>CAVVKO010000001.1:0-138098 GCA_963749025.1 uncultured Acidobacteriota bacterium
GAGCGGCCGGCGCGCTTGAGCAGCGAAAAATTCTGCATGTTGCGCGCGCCGATCTGGACTACGTCCGCGTATTTTTCGACCAGGTCGAGCGATTCGTTGTCGATGGCTTCGGTGACGATGCCGAGCCCGAATTTGTCGCGGATTTCGGCCAGGATTTTCAGGCCCGGCTCGCCGAGGCCTTGAAAACTGTAGGGCGAAGTGCGCGGCTTGTAAGCGCCGCCGCGAAAGAGGCGCACACCCGCGGCCTTTACGTGCTCGGCGACCTTGAAGGCTTGCTCGCGGGTTTCGACCGCGCACGGGCCCGCGACCATAGCGATGGCTGCGCCGCCGAAAGACACTTCGCCCAGCGGTGTGGGGATGCGGACTACTGTGTTTTCCTCTTTGACGTCGCGGCTGACAAGCTTGTAGGGTTTGGTGACCGGGATGCACTCGATCACGCCGGCCATGGACTCGAGCGAACCCAGGTCCACGGTGCCGGTGTTTCCGGTGATGCAGACGGCCGTGCGTCCCGCGCCTGGAACGGGCAGCGCTTTGTATCCCAGCGACTCGACGCGCTCGCAAACGGCGCGAATCTGTTCCTCGGTCGCGTGAGACTGCATTACTACGAGCATGAATGCCCCCAAGGCTTAAGACGAACTAAGGAGTTTACTGCAACGGGGAAGCGGGCCGCAATGAGCAGGGAAGTCCGAACCGCAAATGAGGGCGGGCGGCGAGACATAGGAGGCGTGGAATATGGCGGCGAACACTGGAGGGGGCTCGCTCAACCGTAAACTCAGCGTGAAGACCTCGCGACGAACGCAGCTGAAAGATGTGACTGCCGAAGTGGAAGCTCTCGTGCGCGAATCGAATTGCCAGAACGGCGTGTGCTACCTCTATGTGCCGCACACAACCGCGGGGGTGTTGATCAATGAAGGCTACGATCCGGCCGTGGCGCAGGATATCGAGCTGGCGTTCGACCGCATCGTTCCGCGCGTCGCAAATTCCAAGCATGACGAAGGCAATTCGGATTCGCACATTAAGACGGCGATGGTGGGATCGTCCGAGACTCTGTGGATCGAGCACGGCAAGCTTGCGCTCGGTCGCTGGCAGGCCATTTTCTTTGCAGAATTCGACGGGCCGCGGACGCGGGAACTCCACGTCAAGATTGTCCCCGACCGCGCCTGAATCCAGCTGATGTACAATCGCTAATCCACCATGACTCTCGGCATATACATCCAGGTGCCTTTCTGCCAGACGAAGTGCACCTATTGCAATTTCCACACGGGAGTTGTCTCGCACGACCGCTATCAACCTTACGCCGATGCCATCTGCAAGGAAATTGCCTCTTGTGCTTCTCCGGACATGCCCGTCGTTGACACGGTTTATTTCGGTGGAGGCACTCCGAGCCTGCTGGAACCTGCCGCGCTCGCGAAAATTCTTCGCGCACTCGATCAGAACTTTGCGCTCGTCGCTGGCGCGCCTGACGCTGCTGAAATTACACTCGAAGCCGACCCGGAAACGATCACGCGTGTGAAAGCGGAGGCCTGGCTCGCGGCTGGCTTCAATCGCATCAGCCTCGGCGCGCAATCGTTTAGTGATGCGGAATTGCAAGCGGCCGGGCGCATGCATCGCCGCGCCGATATCTTTGCAGCCGTTGCAATCCTTCGCGAAGCCGGCTTCCGCAACATTAGCCTGGACCTGATCGCCGGGCTGCCACATCAAACGCGCGAGTCGTGGGAAGAATCCGTCACGCAGATTTCGCTGCTGCGGCCCGAGCACTTGTCAATCTACATGCTCGAAATCGATGAGGGCAGCCGGCTAGGAAAGGAATCGCTCGCCGGCGGCACGCGTTACAGCGCGAGCGAAATCCCGCCCGACGATGACATCGCGGACTTTTACGAATCCGCGTGCGCGCAGCTCGCGCTCGAAGGTTACGAGCATTACGAAATTTCAAACTGGGCGCTGCCGGGCATGCGTTCGCGCCACAATTTGAAATATTGGCGGCGGCAGCCCTATCTCGGATTCGGCGCGGGCGCGCATTCCTTCGACGGCGCGAAGCGCTGGTCGAACATCCACGACTCAGCCGGTTACGTGCCCTGCATCGAGCAGGGAACCTCGCCGCGCGAGCAAATCGAAACGGTGACCTCGCCGCAAGCTCTCGAAGAGGAATTATTCCTCGGCCTGCGCCAGCTCGAAGGCATTGACCTCGCAAGAATTGAGCGCGAATACGGCGTTAGTCTGCGCGAGCGGGTTGCGCCGCTGCGCGACCAAGGTCTTCTTGAAATGAACGGCCCCTGGCTACGGCTCGCGCCCGATCGTCTGACTGTTTCAAACGAAGTGTTCGTCGAATTGCTGGGCTCGCGCTAAGGATATTGAGGAGCTGAGCGTGTACACATCATCAAGCGAGGGCAAAAATCCCACGGACGTTGTGGACCTGCGCAGCGATACGGTCACGCGCCCCACCCCAGCCATGCGGCGCGCAATGGCGGAAGCGGAAGTCGGCGACGACGTTTACGGCGAAGACCCCACGACAAATCGCCTGCAGCAGCGCGCCGCCGAAATCTTCGAACGCGAGGCCGCGCTTTTCGTTCCGAGCGGCTCCATGGGCAACCTGATCGCCATCAAGACCTGGACGCAGCCGGGAATGGAAGTAATCTGCGAGCAGCGCGCGCACATCAATCAATATGAGCTCGCTTCGATGTCCGCCATTGCCGGATGCATGCCGCGTACCACTCCCGCTCCCAGCGGCATTCTCACCTGGGAGCTGATCGAGGCGCTCCTGCGCCCGAAAACCTACTACTATTCGCAGACCGGCCTCATCGACCGTCGAAAACACGCATAACATGCACGGCGGCACGGTCTATCCGCCTGCTGTCCTCGACGAAATTTGCGAGCGAGCGCATGCCGCGGGGCTGCGCGTGCATCTCGATGGCGCGCGAATCTTCAACGCTGCTGTCGCGCTGGGCAAAAGCGTCGCGGACCTTTCGCGCCACTGCGATTCGGTGATGTTCTGTCTCTCGAAGGCGCTAGGCGCCCCGGTAGGCTCGATGCTGGTGGGCTCTGGCGAATTCATCGAGAGAGCGCACATCGCGCGCAAAATGCTTGGCGGAGGAATGCGCCAGGCCGGCGTGCTGGCGGCCGCGGGGTTGATCGCGCTCGAAGAGTCGCCGAAACATCTGCACCGCGATCACGAAAACGCGAAGCATCTGGCCGAGGGCCTGGCGAAAGTGAAGGGCATCACACTCGACCCGAAGAAAGTCGTCACGAACATCGTGATCTTCGACGTGAGCGAAACCAGCCGCCCGGCCACGGAAATATCCGCGGAACTCGGCAAGCGCAAGATTTTGTGCGGGCCGACAGACAAACACTCGATTCGCATGGTCACGCATTACGACGTGGATAGCTCCGGCATCGACCGCGCGCTCGCCGCCACGGCGGACGTTCTCGCAGGTCGCGCGCCTGCAGCAGCTCATTCCTGAGGGCGGTGAGTAAAAGTGATCGCGACGAATCCAAATAGCAGGCGCGGGATTCTGTGGATTGCAGCGTTTCCGCAATCTTAATCGCCGGCGGAATTATCTCCACACAGGGACACACCACCATGACGTCAAGTACGCAAAGCACAGAGCCGGCAAAGGAATGCGCGAAAGCGTCCGCACTGCCAACCGCAGAAGAAGCGCGACAGTTTGTGGACGCGGCAGAGAAGCACCTGTTGCGACTCTGGATCGCGGCCGGACGCGCTTCCTGGGTGCAACAAACATTCATCACCGATGACACGGAAGAAATCGCCGCGGAAGCGGACCAGGCTGTGAAGGCGGCGACCGCCGAACTTGCTGCCGATGCACGCCGTTACGAAGGCTTAAAGCTCCCGGAAGATGTTGCACGCAAGCTGAAGCTCATCAAACTTTCTGTCGATATTCCCGCACCGCGCGATCCCGCCGAAAGCGCCGAGCTTTCGCAGATTACCGCTTCGCTCGAGAGCGATTACGGAAAAGGGAAGTGGTGCCCGGACGGTCCACAGGGAAAGTGCCTGCCGCTGAACGATCTCGAAAATATCATGGCCACCAGCCGCGATCCGGATGAACTCCGCCGCGTTTGGGTCGGATGGCGCACCATCGCGCCGCCGATGCGCAAGCGATACGCGCGCATGGTTGCGCTCGCGAACAAGGGCGCGCGCGAAATCGGATTCGCCGATACGGGCGCGATGTGGCGGTCGAATTACGACATGCCGCCCGACGCTTTCAGCGCCGAGCTCGATCGCTTGTGGCAGCAGGTGCGCCCGCTTTACGTTTCGCTGCACGCCTACGTGCGCTGGCAGCTCGAAAAGAAATATGGCCCAAATGTGGTGAGCGAAGACGCGGCCGATTCCGGCGCATCTGCTCGGCAATATGTGGGCGCAGGGCTGGACCAACATTTATCCGCTGGTCGCGCCGCCGAATGCCGATCCGGGTTACGACCTGACCCAGATTCTGAAATCCAAACAAATCGATCCGGTGAGCATGGTTCATTACGGCGAACGATTTTTCATGTCACTCGGCTTTGCGGCGCTGCCGCAGACGTTCTGGGAGCGTTCTCTCTTCACCAAGCCGCGCGACCGCGAGGTGGTGTGCCACGCGAGCGCCTGGGACGTGGATTACGTCGAAGATTTGCGCATCAAGATGTGCATCGAGCAGAAGGCGGAAGACTTCACCACCATTCACCACGAGCTCGGCCACAATTTTTACCAGCGCGCGTACGACCAGCAGCCGCCTCTTTTTCGCAACAGCGCAAATGACGGTTTTCACGAGGCCATCGGAGACACCATCGCGCTTTCAGTCACGCCGGAATACCTGAAGCAGATTGGATTGCTGGAAACGGTGCCGCCCGCTTCAGCGGACATCGGACTGTTGCTGAATCGCGCGCTCGACAAGGTGGCGTTCCTGCCGTTTGGCCTGCTGATCGACAAGTGGCGGTGGGAAGTTTTCTCCGGCCAGGTGACGCCGGAGAATTACAACAAGGCCTGGTGGGAGCTGCGCCGAAAAATATCAGGGCATCGCGCCGCCGGTCGCACGCAGCGAGGCAGATTTCGATCCGGGCGCGAAATATCACGTTGCTTCAAACATGCCCTACGCGCGCTATTTTCTAGCCGCGATTTTGCAATATCCAGTTTCATCGCGCTCTATGCCGCGAGGCTGGCTACAAGGGCCCGCTGCATCGCTGCTCGATCTACGGCAATAAGGAAGCAGGCGCGAGGCTGAACAAGATGCTTTCGATGGGCGCGAGCCGTCCGTGGCCCGAAGCGTTGGAAGTTTTGACCGGCGAGAACCAAATGGACGCAACTGCGATTCTGGAATACTTCGCACCGCTCAAGGCCTGGCTCGACGAGCAGAACAAAGGCCACAAAGTCGATTGGTAGAGGAGCGGACTAATCGGCAAAGTCCAGGTTTTCTCCAACGGTTTTGTTGCAGCAACCTCGGCGTTCCTGATTCCCTTGGTACTCGATGCAGCGCTGTCGTCCGCGGCCGCTATGGTATAAATATACGGCTGAAAACTGAGGGAAACTTGCGCCGTGGTGTGAGGTGATGTGGAATTCTCGCTAACCGATGAACAGCAGCAGCTTCGCCGCACCGTCCGCGCGTTTGCGGAAGGCGAAATCCTTCCTCACGTGATGGAGTGGGACGAAGTCTCCCACTTTCCCTCCGAAATCATTCCCAAGCTGGCCGAAATGGGATTCCTCGGCGTGATTTTCCCGGAGAAATACGGCGGCGCGGGTATGGGCTACATCGAATACGCGATCATCATTGAGGAACTGTCGCGCGTGGACGGATCGGTGGGAATTATCGTCGCGGCGCACAATTCGCTCTGCACCAATCACATTTATAAGTTCGGCACCGAAGCGCAGAAGCAAAAGTACGTGGTGCCGCTGGCGCAGGGCAAGAAGCTGGGCTGCTGGTCGCTCACCGAACCCGAAGCGGGTTCGGACGCGGGCGGCACGCGCACGACCGCGGTGAAAAAAGACGGCGGCTGGCTGCTCAACGGCTCGAAAACGTTTACCACCAACGGCCACTATGCAGATGTGTGCGTGGGCATGGCCGTGACCGACGCCTCGAAAAAGAGCCACGGCATTTCCGCCTTCATCATCGAGAAGGGAACGCCCGGCTATCGTCCCGGTAAAAAAGAGAACAAGCTCGGCCTGCGTGCCAGCGACACGAGCGAAGTGGTATTCAGCGATTGCAAAGTCCCGGCGGAGAATTTGCTGGGGAAGGAAGGCGAGGGGTTCGTCAACAGCTTGCAGATTCTCGATGGCGGCCGGATTTCGATCGCGTCGCTCGGCCTCGGGATGGCGCAGGGCGCGTACGAAGCGTCGCTGCGTTACGCCAAACAGCGCAAACAATTCGGCAAGCCCATCGCGGATTTTCAGGCCATTCAGTTCAAGCTGGCGGACATGGCCATGGAGATTGAAGCGGCGCGTCTGCTCACGTATCAGGCTGCGTGGCTTGCCGACCGCGCCATCGCTGCGGGAGATTACGATGCGCGGTTTACGCGCGAATCGAGCATGGCCAAGCTTTACGCCGGAGAAGTCGCCGTGCGTGTGGCGAACGAAGCGGTCCAGATTCACGGCGGCTACGGCTTCATCAAAGATTATCCGGCGGAAAAATTTTATCGCGATGTGAAGCTGTGTACCATCGGCGAGGGCACCAGCGAAATCCAACGCATCGTGATCGCGCGGCAGATTCTGGGGAAGACCTGATTTCCCGCATTCGGGTTCTGTGAGTCTCGAGCAGTTTTCATCAGTTTTGTAAGTATTTATCTGTGTTCATCTGTGTTTATCTGCGGCCGAATTCTTGAAACGGACGAAGATGAGCGTAGCAGTCGAAAACTGGGCTGAGCAGATTCGCGCGGGAGACGTGCGTGCCATTTCGCGCGCAGTGTCCGCGATCGAAAATCGCGATCGCGAAGCCGAAGGCCTGCTGCGCCAGCTTTTTGCTCACACCGGCCGCGCGTATCGCGTGGGGATCACCGGCGCGCCGGGAACGGGGAAGAGCACGCTCGTCGACCGCCTGGCCGGCCACTATCGCGCCGAGAAAAAGACCGTGGGAATCATCGCCGTGGATCCTTCAAGCCCGTTTACCGGCGGTGCGATTCTAGGCGACCGCGTGCGCATGCAGGGCCACGCCACCGATACTGGAATTTTCATCCGCTCGATGGCCACGCGCGGATATTTGGGCGGATTGGCGCAGGCCACCCGCGACACCGCGCTGCTGATGGACGCAGCCGGCAAGGAAATGATTCTCATCGAGACAGTGGGCGTGGGGCAGGGCGAAATCGAAATCGTGCGTCTGGCCGATTGCACCATCGTCGTGCTGATGCCCGGCATGGGCGATGACGTGCAGAGCCTCAAAGCCGGGCTGATGGAAATCGGCGATATTTTCGTCCTGAATAAATCCGACCGCGAAGGCGCCGACCGCTACGAGCAGCAGCTTCGCGCGATTCTGCAACTGGTCCCCGAGCGCAAGGGCTGGAAGCCGCCGGTGGTGCGCACGGTTGCGACCGAGAACAAAGGCGTGGGGGAACTCGCGCGCCAGATTCGAGCTATTCCGCGCGCATTTTGATAAGTCCCACGATCGCACCGCGCGCGAAATCGCCCACTGGAAGGAATGGATTTTGCAGCTTCTTGAAGCGCGCTTGATGGAACGCGTGGTCGGCCGCCATCTGGGCGAACACGAGCTCGATATAATTGCAGCGCGAAGTCGCCGCAGCGAAAGAACGACCCGTACGGCGCGGTGAACGAAATCCTTGCACGCGCCGGACTGGGGGAAGAGCGTTGAAACTAGGCCAACTGGAATTTCATATCCTCGTCGCTGGGCATTTGGGATTGGACGGCGGCGCGATGTTCGGCGTGATCCCGCGGCCATTGTGGGAGAAGAAAGTGGCGCCGGACGCGCGGAACCGCATCACGCTGGCGCATGAATTGCCTGCTCATTCGCGCCGGCGGCAAGACGATTCTGGTGGAAACCGGAGCGGGCGACAAGCTGGACCGAAGTGCGCGACATTTACGCGCTTGACGGCCCGCACCTCGATCGAGCGTTTGCGCGACTGCGGCGTCGCATCCGGACGACATGGACATTGTCATCAACACGCACCTTCACTTCGATCATTGCGGCGGAAACACGCGCCATGAGAAAGACAAGGTGGTCGCCCGCATTTCCCAACGCGCGTTACGTCGTGCAGCAAGGCGAATACGAACACGCCAAGAATCCCACCGAACGCGACCGCGCCAGCTATTCCCGCAGAATTACGTGCCGCTCGAGGCCGCGGCCAAATGGTCGCTGCTCGAAGGGACCGCGCGATTGCTCCCGGAGTCGAACTGATCCGCGTTCCCGGCCATACCGCGAACATGCAGTGCGTGAAGCTCACCGGCGGCGGCAAGACCGCGTTTTTCTTCGCGGATCTGGTTCCACCACGGCCCATCTTCCGCTGCCCTGGATCATGGGTTACGATCTCTATCCGATGACCACGCTCGAAAATAAGAAAAAGTGGATTCCGCGAAGTGACACGCGAAGGCTGGCTGGCGCTTTTCGCGCACGATCGCGACAAGTGCCGGCGGCGTATCTCCGCGAACGCGATGGGCGATGGGAAGCCGAACCCGTAAAGGTGGATTGAGAACGCTCCGCGCACTAAGCGCCGCCGAAAGACCTGGTAAAAGCGAGAAAATGACAAAGACAAAAAAGCGGAAGAGTAGTACAAAGGAAACCGTAAAGATCGGCATCATCGGAGGCAGCGGCCTCTACAGCATGGGCGGCTTCACGGAAACGCGCGAAGTGCGCGTGAAGACTCCCTTCGGCGATCCCTCGGACGCTATCGTGGTCGGCACGCTCGAAGGCCGCCGCGTGGCGTTCCTCGCCCGCCACGGCCGTGGGCACCGCCTCTCCCCAGCGAAATCAACTATCGCGCGAATATCTGCGCCATGAAGATGCTCGGCGTGGAGCGGATCATTTCGGTCAGCGCGGTCGGTTCGCTGCGCGAGGATCTTCCGCCGCTCGATTTCCTGATCCCGGGCCAATTCTTCGACCGGACGCGCAAGCGCGTCTCGACATTCTTCGGCGGCGGAGTCGTGGCGCACGTCGGTTCGACAAGCCCACATGCGCGCACCTGTCGGCTCACCTGGCGGAGGCCTGCGATCGCGTCGGGCGTAAAGGCCATCGCGGCGGGACGTACGTGTGCATGGAAGGCCCGCAGTTTTCGACGCTCGCCGAATCGCACACCTACCGCCAGCTCCGCTTTGACGTGATCGGCATGACGAATCTCACCGAAGCCAAACTCGCGCGCGAGGCCGAACTTTGCTACGCGACGTTTGCCATGATCACGGATTACGATTGCTGGCATCCGCAGCACGACGCCGTCACGCTCGACGAAATCATCGAGAATCTGAACGCAATGCTGCGAACGTACAGCGCGCAATTCGCGAGGCGGTGCGCGAGCTTCGCCGAAGCGCGCGGCTGCAAATGCGGTTCGGCGCTGGCGCACGCCATCCTCACGGATCGCAAGGCGATTCCGGCCGCGGCCAAGAAGCGCCTCGCGCCCATCATCGGCAAATATATTTCCTAGAATCCATTGACGGAGAATTCATGTCCCTTCTCGTTGTGGGTTCTGTTGCTTTTGACGCCATCGAAACGCCGCATGGCAAAGTGGACCGCACGCTGGGCGGCGCGGCGAGCTATTTCGCTCTGGCGGCGAGCCACTTCGCGCCGGTGCGCGTGGTGGCCATCGTCGGCGATGATTTCACGGAGAAAGATAAAGCTGTCTTCCGCGGCCGCCGCATCGATCTCGCCGGCCTCGAACATGCCGCGGGCCAAACTTTTTTCTGGGCCGGGCCGATACAGCCAGAACATGAACGAGCGCACCACGCTCGCGACCGACCTGAACGTCTTCGCCAATTTCAATCCCACCGCTTCCGGATGCGTATCTGCGATTCCAGTTTCATTTTTCTCGGCAATATCGATCCCACGCTGCAGCGCTCGGTCCTGAAGCAGATCGCGGCAAGCCCAAAGTGGTGGGGCTCGATACGATGAACTACTGGATCGAGCGCACGCCCGCGGAGTTGCGCGAGACGCTGAGGCACACGCAAATCCTGATGATCAACGACGACGAAACCCGCCAGCTGACCGGCGAGCACAATCTGATGCGCGCCGCCAAGCACATTTTCAAGATGGGCCCGCGCACGCTGGTCATCAAGCGCGGCGAGCACGGCGCTCTGATGGTCCACGATAAATTTCTGTTTTCGGTTCCGGCGTTTCCGCTCGAAGAAGTGTACGACCCCACGGGCGCGGGGGACAGCTTCGCCGGCGGATTCATGGGCTACCTCGCGAGCGTCGGGCGCGTGAATGAGCAGACGCTTCGCCGCGCCATGGTCTACGGCTCGGTGATTGGAAGTTTCACGGTGGAAAAATTTGGCGTGGAACGCCTGGCCAAGCTGACGCGCAAGGAAATCACCTCCCGCGCCCGCCGATTCCACCACCTTACGGCCTTTACGTTGTAAGATTCGGCCCACGGCCCGCCTGGAATTACGGGGAAGCGATGCTGCACGATTTGAATTCGTATATCGTCGGACGCCTGTTGCTCGCCGCGTTGCTCGGCGGCTTGGTCGGTCTCGAGCGCGAATTGCGCCACAAGCCCGCCGGACTCCGCACCAACATGCTCATCTGTTTTGGCAGCGCGCTCTTCACCATCATCTCCTACCAAATGGCCGGCGAAGTCGGCGGGGACCACACGCGCATCGCCGCGCAAATTATTCCCGGGATCGGATTCATCGGCGCGGGCGTGGTGATTCGCGAACGCGGCGCGGTCATGGGCATCACCAGTGCCGCAACAATATTCGTGATCGCGAGCGTGGGCATGGCCGTGGGCGCCGGCATGATAGCGACCTCCATTTTCGCCACGCTCATTTTGCTCGTCGCGCTGATTTTTCTCGGCATCGCCGAGGACCGCATCGGAATTCACCCGCGTCTCGTGACTTTCCGCATCGCGGCCGGGGACGCCAAGAGCATCATGGTTCGTGCCCATCAAATCCTCGAAGACGCTGAGATTCAAGCGCGCAGGTGGCACTCGCACAAAACGGATACGGGCGACATCGTCGAGTTTGACGCCGAAATCACGTACAAGCAAGAACGCGCGCTGCTCGAGCAATTCCAGGCGCTCAACGCACATTGCGATGTCCGCCCGATTCGCCCGTAGCGTCGGCAGCCAACCATTCGCGCCTTCGGCGAATCCGAGTTGACGCCCTGTGCCTGGGATGCTATCAATTCTTGTTGATCGGTTTGCTTGCCCAGTTGGGGGGATTCATTAGCGCTGGCGCGGTATTGGCTTCCCTCGTTCCGCTCTTCGAGTTTCGCGTGGCGAGCGGCCTCAGGGTTCCGTAAAAATTAACGGAGGATTTGCTTGATGCATTCGCGGTGGACTGCGTTCGCGGCGCTCTTGGCGCTCGGCACCATGAGTGTGCTGCTCGGAAGCTGTACCACTACTTCTACATCCGCAAAGCTGATTCCCACGCCCGTCGTCAGCGGACTTTTTCCGGGAAGCATCACCGCCGGCAGCCAAATGTTCACACTCGACATCAGCGGCGTTGGCTTCATCAGCAGCCCCATGTCAGAAGTTTATTGGAACGGCTCGATGCGCACGACCACGCTCAATCCGAACAACGGCCAGTTGGTCGTCTCCATTCTCGCGCCGGACGTGGCCACCGCCGGCTTCGCCACGGTGACCGTGGTCAATGCCGAGCCCGGCGGGCCATCCACTGGCACCACGTTTCAGATCAACGCCGTGCAAGCTGGGACGCCCCTGATTTCCGCCGCCACTCCTTTCTCTCCTGCAAATGCCACGCCGGGTGGCGCGGCGTTTACGCTCACCGTGAATGGCTCAAACTTTCTTCCGGCGTCGGTCGTCGCGTGGAACGGCAGCCCGCGAACGACCACCTACGTGAATTCGACTCAGGTAACCGCCAGCATCGACAAGACCGACATCGCGAAGGCGGGCTACGCCAGTGTGAGCGTTTACAATCCGACGCCCGGCGGCCTCTTTCTGTTTTCGCCTTCCGTTGACTTCCAGATCGGCTCGAGCGGAATGGCCTTCCCCATGGTCGCTTCGGCGAATGCGTCGGGCGGTCCGGCGGACGGCCCTAGCGGCGCCCCGGCCATCAGCGCCGACGGGCGCTTCGTTGCGTTCTATTCGCGCGCGAAAAATCTGGTGACCGAGGGCGCTTACGGAAGCATTTTCGTGCGCGACACTTGTCTCGGCGTCGAAAATTGCACGCCCAGCACCACTGCTGCGGATCTCGCACCCGATGGCACAGCGCCTAACGGAAAACCCGGAAACCACGTGGCCTTGAGCGCCGACGGAAGGTTCGTCCTCTTCGAATCGAGCGCCACGAATTTAATTTCGGCGCAAGAGTCCGCGTCATCGCCTGTCGTTTCTGTCGAGGGATCATTGAATCTTTTCGTGCGAGATCTTTGTACGGGTGGTGGCGCGCCCGCGGGATGCACTCCGCACTCCGAGGCCGTGTCCGTCGATGTAAACGCGCAACTTCCTACGGTGGGCAGAACGATCTCTCCTTCGATCAGCGCCGATGGCCGCTTCATCGCCTTCTCTTCGAACTCCGCGAATCTCGTTGCCGGTCAGAGCGGCTCGGGGTATCAGGTTTTTGTCCGCGATACCTGTGCCGGTGCAAGCGCCGGGAAATCGTGCGTTCCCAGCACTTCGCAGGTTGCGCTCGAACCGCAAAATCGAGCGAACGCATTCGAAGGCAGAACTCCGGAAATTTCCGCCAGCGGCCGCTACATAGCTTTCGTCCTTCTCGGTTCGCCAAGTGAACCCAGCGGAGCTCTGCGCCAATCTGAGATACTCTTGCGCGATACTTGCTTCGGCGCGAGTGTTCCGGCGACGTGTGTTCCGGCCACCACGACGATCTCCGTGGCTCCCGACGGGACTCTCGGAAACGCAGAAAGCCAATCGCCGTTCGTGAGCGCCGACGGACGATTCGTCGTGTTTCAATCGCGCGCTTCGAATCTTGCCGCGGATGCCTCAAGCGCAAAATTCAGCGTGTTCGTGCGCGACACTTGCCTGGGCGCGACGGCACCCGACGGCTGCACTCCCGCCACCACACTCGTCGGCGCGCCGGGCATGTATGGCGCGGCAGGGAATTCGGACGTTCGCGCTCCATGGATCAGCGCCTCCGGCAGATACATCAGCTTCCTCGGCAGTATCTCGCCCGCTCCCAATCCTTCAGGTTCCAAGCGCGAGACAGCGCTATTTGTTCGCGACACCTGTTTTGGCGTGATGACTTCCTGCACCCCGCGAACCATTGCTGTTGCGGTGCCGGGCTCCGCATCCCAGCTGCCGGCGCTGCGCGTTGACCAATCCCGCGCTGTGCCTCTTACTTCGAGCGGCCACATTGCCGCCTTTTTCTCCACATCTACGGTCCCGTCCGCGCCGTCGAGCGGCTACGGTGACGTCTTCCTGACTCTGACCCCTTTCTAGCGCCCGTTCTCGCCGCTGTCAGGATGTAAACCGCCTTCGCTTCGCGGCTGGACTCGCCAGGCGAATTTACTTATCCTCGGTTGCGTCCATGCCCGCCCCTCTCAAGCCCCAGGCACTTCAATCCGGCGATCTTGTTCGCGTGCTTTCACTCGCGAGCCCCGTGGATGCCGCCCGGTTCGAGAAAGGCTGCGCCGAGCTGGCACGCCTCGGCTACGAAACGAAATTCGATCCCGAGGCCGCGCTCGCTCGCGACGGGTTTTTCGCCGGCAGCGCGGCGAAGCGCGTTGCCGCGTTGAAGGATGCATTCTCCGATTCGGTCACGCGCGCAATTGTCTGTTCCCGCGGCGGCTACGGCTCGAACTACATGCTCGATGGCTTGAGCGTCGCGCTCGCTGCGCCGAAAATCCTGCTGGGTTATAGCGATTTGACCTCGCTTGAAATTTTCCTGTGGCAGAAATTTCGCTGGATCACGTTCTATGGGCCCATGGTCGCTTCAGGATTCGATAAGGGCGAAGGAAGCACGGAAGGCTACGACCGCGAAAGCTTTTCGCGCGCTGTCAGTGAGGCCAAGCAGGGCTGGAAGATCGAATTGAAAGACGCGGAATCGCTCGCGCCCGGCAAAGCGGACGGAACGCTCCTCGGCGGCTGCTTGACCCTCGTGGAAACCGCGCTCGGCACGGCTTGGGAGCTGGACACGCACGGCGCCATCCTCGTTCTCGAAGACCGCGGAATGAAACCGTGGCAGGTGGACCGCGCGCTCATGCATCTGAAACAAGCGGGAAAATTTCGCGGCGTTTCCGGAGTGCTTCTCGGCGAGTTTCCGGAATGCGAGGGCCCGCCGGGAACTGAAACCGTAAAGGATGTGGTCCGCCGGATTCTCGTTCCGCTCGGATTTCCGGTCGTGTGGGGCGCGGCAGTCGGCCACACCCCGCGGCCCATGCTGACTCTGCCTCTGGGAATCCACGCGCGCATTGCGGCCGGCGATCCGGGCGGCGACTCGTCGCTTGAAATCATGGAGCCTGCGTGCCGAGCCTGATTGTGAATTGTGTCGCCCGGCCGGGAAGCACAGCCACTCCTTTACCGGAACAAGCCGCAAATTACGAACCCGGTAGTGCTAACGCCTATTGCAATCAGTTATTTGGGATACTAAGTAGAAATTCAGTAGTTTCACGGATTTTAATTCTTCGCGCGATGCGCTAAACTTGGCCGGATGTGCCGACTCCAAAATTCGAGCTTGCGCGTCGCCGGATTCAGCGGGCTGGCGATCACGCCCATTTGCGCCTCGAACTCGCATGTCCGGGTTGCGAATACAGTTCACAAGTCACGCCCGGTTCGGCTTCACGAGTCACAAGTCACAAATCACGAGTCCCTTTGTTTTTCTAATCGCAACAGTCATGGATTAGAAAATCGCCTAACTTCTAGAAAACAAACAACAGCGCCCCGTTCTAATCGCAACATTTTTCGGGGGGCCGCGTGAGCGCTGAATCGAATCGCGCAGCCACTCCGCCGAATCTTCGGCGCGCCGAACATGTCCACTTGCTCGGCATCGCGGGCGCAGCTATGGCGCCCGTGGCCGGAATGTTGAAGGAGCGCGGCTTCCGCGTCACCGGCTCGGACGTGAATGTCTATCCGCCGGCATCCACTTTGCTCGATTCGCTCGGCATCCGCTGGAACGAAGGCTTCCGCGCGGAAAATCTGCGCCCGGCGCCGGACCTCGCCGTCGTAGGCAACGTGATCGCCCGGGGAAATCCCGAGATCGAGCACATCCTCGACGAAAAAATTCCGTACTGCTCCATGCCGCAGCTTCTCGAGGAATATTTTATTCCCGGCCACACATCCGTCGTCGTCGCCGGAACCCACGGCAAGACCACCACCACCGCCATGCTCGCCTGGATTTTCCATGTTGCCGGACGCCGGCCTGATTTCTTGATTGGCGGGGTGGCTCCAAATTTCGGCGACCGCAGCTACGGGCTGGGCGGCGGGGAAGAATTCATCATTGAAGGCGACGAGTACGAAACCGCGTTTTTCGATCGCGGGCCGAAATTTCTGCATTACCATCCGGACGAACTCATCCTCACCTCGCTCGAATTCGATCACGCGGATATTTATCCGGACCTCGCTTCTATCGCGCTGCAATTTCGCAGGCTGGTGAATCTGGTGCCGCGCCGGGGGCGCATTTTGATCTGGGGCGAAAGCCCTGACTTGAAAGACGCCGCAGCCAAAGCCTTTTGCCCGGTGGAAACTTTCGGCCTGACGCCGGAATGCGATTGGTATGCAGGCGACATTCTCTGGCACGACTCCGCCACGGAATGCCGCGTGGCGTTCCGCGGCAGCGAAGTCACTCGCATTCGCATGCCGATTGCAGGCAAACACAACGTGCTTGACGCGCTGGCCGCCGTGGCTCTCGCGTACGGACGCGGCGTGGAATGCGAGGCGATTCAAAACGCGCTTGCCACGTTTCAAAATGTCCGAAAACGCATGGAGATCAAGGGCGAAGCGAACGGGGTTCTGGTCGTCGAGGATTTCGCGCACCATCCCACGGCTATACGAATGACGCTCGAGGCCACGCGCACGCGCTGGCCCGGCCGCAAAATCTGGGCGGCCATCGAACCACGGTCGAACACCATGCGGCGAAAGATATTTCAGCACGTGCTTCCGGATGCGCTGGCCATCGCCGACGCGATCCTCATCGGCCCGGTAAATCGTGCGCAACTTCTCGACGAGGACGAACGTCTGTCACCAGAGGCAATTGCGGATTCGTTGCTCGAGCGGGGACGTCCTGCCAAGGCCTTCGAATCCGCCTCCGAAATTGCCGACTATCTGGCGGAGAACGCCAAGCCCGGCGATATGGTGATGGTGATGTCGAATGGCAGCTTCGATGGACTCTCGGGCAAACTGCTCGAAAAACTCAGATCGTTTACAGGAGCGCGTGGATGATGGTTAGGCCCCTTCCCAGATTGGCATGGCTCGCTGCGTTCATTTTTCTCTTCTCGGTGCGCCCTGCGGCAGCCACCATCGATTATCGCGTCTCGCTGAAAAACCCTGAGCAGCACGTCTTCCACGTCACCATGCAGGTTCCCGTCCCGGCGCATGAGAAGGAGCTCGTGGTGGCCATTCCGGCCTGGAACGCGCTCTATCAGGTGTTGGATTTTGGCTACCGGGTGCGCGATGTGCACGCTTCCTCGCCCTCACCGGGAGCTACGGCCCTGAAAGTGCGCGAGATGGACAAGCAAACCTGGCGCGTTTCACTTCCGCAGGCGGGCGCGCGCAGCGTCGGCATCGATTATGCAATCGAATGGAACGACGCCGGACCTTTCAATTCGCAGTTGAACATCCATCACGCCTTCGTCAATTTCGCGGAAATCTTGATGTACCTCCCGGACCGCCGCGGCGAGGACGTCACCGTTAAATTCGAGGATGTGCCGTCGGGCTGGCAATCCGTTGCAGAACTTCCGGCTGGAGGGACTGCAAATTCCTTCACCGCGGAAAGCTACGACAAGCTCGTGGACGCACCCACGGAAATTGGGACGTTCGAACAATTCGGATTCGATGTAAACGGAGCGCATTTTCGTGTGGTGGTGGACGCCAAGGAGTGGCGGCGAGACCGTCTGGAAAGTTACCTACGCCGCATCACTGAATACGAAACGAAATTGATGGGCGGAGCGCCTTTCAAGCAGTACACCTTCTTTTTTCACTTCGGACCCTATCCGGAAGTCGGCGGGGGCGGGATGGAACATTCGAATTGCACGGCTATCGCCGCAGGCTCCATGGAAGGAGCCGCCACAGTGGGGGCGCATGAATTTTTTCACGTCTGGAATGTGAAGAGGATCCGTCCGCAGACCCTCGAACCGGTGGATTACACGAAGGAACAGTACACGCGGGCGCTGTGGTTCGCCGAAGGCGTCACCAGCACGTACGGCGCATACACACTCGAGCGTAGCGGGATTTGGCCCAAGGATGAGTTCTACGGTGATCTGGCGGCACAAATCAGCGAGCTCGATTCGCGGCCCGCAAGGCTGTGGCAGAGCGTGGAAGAATCGAGCCTCGACGCCTGGCTTGAAAAATACGACGACTATCGCCGGCCGGAGCGGAGCATTTCGTACTACAACAAAGGCCAAATCGACGGAGTGATGCTTGATTTCGTCGTCCGCGATGCCACGGACAACCGCAAATCGCTCGATGACGTTCTGCGGCGCATGTACGAGGTCTATCCGAAGCAGGGAAAATTCTACAACGACAGCGACGGCATTCGCGCGGTGGCGGAAGAAGTGGCGGGAACGAGTCTCGCGGATTTCTTCGAGCACTACATCGCGGGCACGGACGAAATACCCTACGACAAATTCTTGAATGTCGCAGGTTTGGAGTTGAAAGTGGAAATGCGCAAGGCCCCCGATCTTGGTTTTTGGACAGTGGGAGGCCGCACGCCGGGATCTGTGGTCACCGTGTCGCAGGTTGAACCCGGCAGCGCGGCGGAAGCCGCCGGCCTGCAGCCGGGCGATGTGCTGCTCGAACTAAATGGCGGCGAGGTTCCCAGATTTTTCCCCGGCTGGCTGCGCGATCGTTCGCCGGGAGAAGCGCTCAAGCTGCGCCTGCGCCGCGACGGCAAGGAAATCGAAGTCTCGTTTGCGCTGGGATCGAATGAAGAGAAAAAATATTCGGTCGCTGAAATTTCGCACCCGACCGACAAGCAAAAGAGAATCCGGGAAGGCTGGCTCCGCGGCACGACCAATTAAAAAGCACGCTTCATGATCCGCACAACCCTCGCCGTCGTTTATCTCGGGCTGGCAATCCTTCTGGTGTTGCCATGGCTGATTTTGCGAAGCCTCATCACCGGCGATCCAAATTCCATGTACCAGACGGCGATGAAAGTTTTGCGCGGCGTGTTGTGGATTTTGGGGATCCGCGTGCGCGCCGAGGGCGTCGAAAATATTCCGCCAGGGGTGTGCATTTTTGCCGCCAACCACGTGTCGAACCTGGACCCCATCGCTTTCGTTCCGGCGATTCCGCGGCGCGTCGCGCTGCTGGCGAAAAAGCAGCTGTTCCGAATTCCCATTTTGTCCACCGGGATGCGCCTGACGAAGTTAGTTCCGGTGGACCGCGAAGATCGCGAGGCTGCGGCCCGGAGCGTCGAAACGGCAGTGAATTATTTGCGCGGGGGATTGTCGTTTGCCATTTATCCGGAGGGGACGCGAAGCCGCGACGGGCGCTTGCAGCCCTTCAAGAAGGGAGCGTTCTTAATGGCGATTCGCGCAGGCGTTCCAGTGGTGCCAGTGTCGATTGTGGGCGCGCAGGATCTGATGCAAAAAGGCGAGTGGTTCGTGCGTCCCGGAGACGTGACCATTCGCTTCGGGCCCGCGGTGGACGCGTCGAAGTACACCGAGCATCACCGGGGAGAATTACTCGCGCGGGTGCATGAACTGGTGGCGGCGGGCTTGCCGGAAAACCAAAAGCGAAACCTCAGCGGACCGTCAAAACACTCAACGGTCGGCGGCTAGTTTCAAGACGGCGTCGCGTAGTTCGCGCAACTCCCTTTGAAGCTCGGGCAAACGATTGAAGACGGCGACCGACTTTCGCCAAGCTAGATTGTCCATCGCCGGATAGCCGGAGTAGGTTGCGCCGGCGGGAATGTCGTTGGGGACTCCGCTCTGCGCGGTGAGGGTGGCGCCGTCGCCGATCGTCAAATGTCCGGCGACACCGACCTGTCCCGCGAGAATGCAGCGATCGCCCACGCGAGTGGTGCCTGCGAGGCCGACCTGGCCGCAGAGCAGTGTATCTTCGCCGACTTTGCTGGCGTGGCCGACCTGCACGAAGTTATCGATCTTCGTGCCGCGTCCGATGTGAGTCTGGCCGATGGTGGCGCGATCGATCGCGGATTGGGCCTGCACTTCGACGTCGTCTTCAATCACCGTGATGCCCGCCTGGCGAATTTTGTACCAGCGCCCGTCGGACTGGCGCGCGAAACCGAAGCCATCGCTTCCGATGATGACTCCATTCTGAAGCAAAACGCGATTTCCGATGCGGCAGTGCTCGCGAACGGAAACGTGCGAGTGGGCGAAGAAATCGTCGCCGATTTTTGCCCCGCGATAAATGGTGACGAAGCTGTGCAGGACGGCGTTGCGGCCGATTTCTACATCTTCGCCCACGAAACAGTACGGACCGATGTGCGCGCCGGGAGCAATTTTCGCGGAGTCCGCGATGACGGCGGTGGGATGAACGCCCATCGGATATTGCGGCGCAGAATGAAACAATTCAATGGCGCGGGCGAAATCGAGCTGGGGATTGGCGGAGACGAGCGCGGCCATGCGCACGAAGCCGGAGTCCCTGGTGACGATGATGGCGGAGGCGCTGGTGGTCGCAAGCGCGGGCCGATATTTGCGATTGCCGAGAAAGGTAAGGTCGCCTGCCTCGGCCTCCTCGATCCCGGCAACTCCTGTAATTTCGAGGTTCGGGTCGCCTCGGAGTTCGAGGCCGAGTGATTCAGCGATTTGGGCAAGTTTCATGATGATTCTCCTCGCAGGCGTTCGCGCGCATTGAAAATGTACAACAAGTTACGATAGCGAGACTTGCGATTCGTTATTTGCGGTTCGAATTTTGCAGAAGGGAGAACAGGCTGGGGTTTTCACTCGTTGAAAAGTTTGGACTGCGACGGAGCGGAGGTGTCGCGAGGAGCGCGGCGCGCGACGCCGACTACACCGAGAACTTTGACTTCTTCGAGCGCGGAGCGGGGAATGAACAAGCGCAAGGTGTTCCCATGAACATCGGGCGGGGTGAGCTGGACGCCGGTATCGAGCAGGTCAAGCAGATCGTTCGCGACGATTCCTTCCATCACATCGTCATCGCGAAAGCGCAAGCGGACCCAGAGGCCATCGAGCTTGGGACGGCTCAGGAAAGTTTTGCGCTCGGGAGTAAACGAATCGAGAAATTCGCGAACGAAGTGCACCGATTTCACGTCCTTCAATTCGACGGAGCGGTGCTCGCCCTCGGGAGTGAGAAGGTCTACGGTTTCGGTGCCGCCCAGTGTGACGGGGTTGAGATAGCCCTTGATTGCGGTACGATCCAGGAGCAGGACGACCACCTTTTTGAGGGTCGAAGCTGGAACGGGGCTCTTCACTGCTGCAACTCGCTTCATTCGATGATGTTTGATGCCGGGAAGAAGACTCCGGCCCAATGCTTTGGCCAACGTATGCTCCTACGGTGCTTCGAGCAGCTTCCGCGCTCTCACGGCCCCCAAACGCGGCGCAAAGACCGATTTTTGGTTCCCCAAGGGCGCTCCAGGGGGCAAGTTATTGCTAGGCGCCGAGAGTTATGTTATCCTTACGTGAATTTTTGTCAAGTTGTTGGTGTTTAAAGGGTTAGCATCGGAGCTGGCGCGGATTGACCGTAAAAGGACAGATTCTAAGGTCTGCCTCCGTCATAGCCCTAGTCACCCTTATCAGCCGGATTTGCGGATACTTACGCGATCAGCGAGTAGCGCTCCTCCTCGGCACCTCGCCAGCTGCCGACGCGTTCATTCTAGCCTTCCGTATCCCCAACATGATAAGGCGGATGACCGGCGAAGGCGCACTGGGGGCGTCATTCATTCCGGTGTTTGTGGGGTACCTGCGGGGAAAACCTCGCGGCGAAGCTTGGGCCTTTGCGCAGAAGATGTTTTGGGACATGGCCGTGGTTTTGGGGGCCATCGCGGTCGCGGTTTCCCTGCTGGGGTGGATATTCTCGAAGCAAGTCGTAGCGATCTTGACCTTGCTGGGAATGAGCAGCATCCACTGGGACCTGGCTCTGTTTTTGAATCGAGTTATCTTCCCATGCGTTCTTTTTCTGGGGCTGGTGGGGCTAGCAGCGGCGATCTTGAACAGTTTTCACGTGTTCGGCTTGCCGGCATCGACCTCGGTTCTGTTCAACCTGGTATTCATCTTGTTTTCGTTCGGGATCGTGTACCGGCCGATCCTGCGCTTGACGCCAGAAGCGTATCGGACGCCGGCTGTAGCGCTCGGAGTAGGAATCCTGGCGGGCTCGGCTCTGCAACTGGCCATGCTGATCCCGGCGCTGTGGAAGCGCGGGATGCGATTTCGCCCGGATGTGTCGTTCAGCGATCCGGGAGTGCGCAAAGTAGGGAAATTGATGGCGCCGGTAATTTTCGGCGTCGGCGTTTTTCAGATCAATCTCCTGGTGGACACCGCGTTCGCGGCGTCCTCGCGGATGCCGACCGGGAGCATCACGTCGCTGTACGTGGCGGATCGGGTGATGGAGCTGGTGCTGGGCGCGTATGCCATGTCGCTGGCGACGGCGATTCTGCCGACCATGTCACACCAGGCGGCGGACGGCAAATACGACGAGATGAAACGCACGTTCGAGTTCGGGGTGCGCGTCGTTTCATTCATCACGATTCCCGCGGCGGTGGGATTGATTCTGCTGCGCGTGCCGATCACGAAAGTTTTGTTTCAGCACGGGCAGTTCATGGCGGAGTCCACAGCGCTGACGGCGCGCGCGCTGCTTTATTACTCACTGGGTCTGCCGGCGTTTGCGGCGATCAAACTGATTACGCCGATGTACTATTCGACGCACGACACCATGACGCCGACGCGCGTGGGAGTTTATTCGCTGGGGCTGCACATCGCGCTCAATGTGTTCCTGTTGCTGGCCTTCTCGCGGTACCTGTGGAACGCAAGCCCGGCGCTGGCGAGTTCGCTCGCGGCCTATTTCAATTTTGCCATGCTCTTTTTCATCTTCCGGGGCAGGTACGGCGCGCTGGGGGCGAGGGGAATCTTGAGTTCGCTCGGCAAGATGGCAGTTTGCGCAGGGGCCATGGCAGGGGCGTGTTTCGCAGCGCTGAAGTATTCGGATTTCGCGAACGTGGGGCATGTTCTTTCGCAAGCCGGACTGCTGGCGGCCATGATTCTGGGATCAACAGCGGTTTATTTCGGGCTTGCATGGGTTCTCAGGTGCGAGGAACTTCCGGAGCTTTTTCTACTTCTGCGCCGGGCGGAGCCGGAAACGGCATCGACGGCGGGAATTGAACTCTAAACATCGGGGCCACGGGGAAAGCTGAGGGGCGAGAAGTGGAAGCACACATTCGTTCATTCCTGAATTATTTGCGCGTGGAAAAGGGACTCTCCGCCAACACGATCGACGCCTACGGGCGCGATTTGCTGAAGTTTGGCGTGTTCGCCGGGAAGCACGGACTGAAAACGGAGAAGGTGAAGCGCGGCGACGTGGTGGACTTCTTGAGTGGGCTGTACCGCCATGGGCTCGACAGCCGTTCGGTGGCGCGGCATCTGGTGGCGGTGCGGAATTTTTTCCGGTTCGCGCTGATGGAAGGGGTGATCAAGGAAGACCCGGCCGCCAATGTGGAATCGCCGAAATTCCGGCAGAGCTTGCCGCAGTTCCTTTCGGTGGAGGAAGTGGACCGCTTGCTGGCGCAGCCGGACGTTTCGTCCACGATTGGGTTGCGCGATAAAGCGATGATCGAGCTGCTGTATTCGGCGGGGCTGCGCGTCTCGGAGCTTTGCAGCCTGGGCGCCGACGACGTGCACGTGCAGGCGGGCTGCCTGCGGTGCATCGGGAAGGGAAACAAAGAGCGTCTGGTGCCGGTGGGACGCAAGGCGCTCGAAGTGGTGCAGGAATACATGAAGAAAGCGCGTCCGGAGATGCTGGGGGAGCGGACGTCGCAATATCTTTTCGTGAACCGCAGGTGCAAGAGGATCGACCGGATCTCGTTCTGGAAAACGCTGGCGGGATACGGACGCAAAGCAGGGCTGCGCAAGAGTCTAAAACCGCACATGCTGCGGCACAGTTTTGCGACGCACCTGCTCGATCGCGGCGCGGACCTGCGATCGGTGCAAATGATGCTGGGCCATTCGGACATATCCACGACGCAGATTTATACGCACGTGGTCGAAGAAAGATTGAAGCAAGTGTACAAGCAGCACCATCCGCGCGCCTGACGGCGCCGGCGGAAGAACGCGAGGAGGTTCAGAACCTCATGCCCGATTACATGTACTTGCTGGAAAGCCGATTGTCGCCCGAGCAGCGGGCCGTGCTGGAGCGCGTGCAGGAACTTTCGCGATCGCAGGACGTGAACGTTTACCTTACGGGCGGAGCGGTGCGGGACCTGATTTCCGGAATGCCCATCCGCGATCTGGATTTTACGGTGGAGGGAAATCCCGCGCGCATGGTGAAGGAATTGGAGAAAGGCGGCGCGCGCGTGGAGTGGGAAAGCGAGCGCCTGCGGCATCACGAAATAATATTTGCAGGGGACGTGGACGGATCGATATCGGGCGCGCGCGAGGATGTGTACGAGCGGCCGGGAGCGAAGCCCGAATACCGCTTCTCGAGCGTGATGGAGGATCTGCGACGGCGAGACTTCGGCGTGAACGCGATCGCGATTTCGCTGAATACGCAGTCGCGCGGACTGCTGCTCGATCCCATGAACGGGCTTGCGGACCTGGAGAAGCAGGAGGTGCGGGCGCTTTCGATTCACGCGTTCACGAATCAACCGATCCGGCTGATGCGCATTTTGCGCTACTGCGCGCGGATGGGATTCAAGATGGAGCCGCGCACGCAGGAGTGGTTCGAGCTGGCCATGGAGCGCGGGCTGAACGAGAACATCGATGCAGGCGAAGTGGGGCACGAAGTTCGCTCGCTCGCGCGCGAAGACAATCCGGTGGCGACTCTAAAACAGTGGGAAGCGCGCGGGCTGCTTGCGTCGATTCACCCGAATTTGCAGAAGCGCAAGCCGGATTACGAGACCCTGAATAAGATGGCCAAGGTTCGCGCCAATTTTTACGGCGCGGGATTGAGGCCGCGTTTGCAGTATCCGGTAACGTATTACACGCTCGGGCGACTGAAATCACGCGAAGCCGCCGCGGCCATGCGCAACATGGAATTTCGCGCAGCCGAAATTGACGCGGTGAACGACCTGGTGCCGGAAGCGCAAAAGATCGTGAAGATACTCAAGGGACGCAAAACGAACTTGGCGAAAGATGCGTATTTCTACATCGCGTCGGTGCCGACCGAGATGCTTGTGTTTATCGAAACCGAGATGCCGAATCCGAAGGCGGTTTCGAAGATTCGAAATTATTTGCAGAAATGGCGTCCGCTGCGTTTGGCCCTGCCGGCGGCGGAGCTGGACGCGCTGGGAATCGCGCGCGGGCCGAAGTTCGACAAGATGATCGAGCAATTCTTCGAGATGCAGCTGCGAGGGAAAGGCAAAACCCCGGAGGACCGTACGAAGATCCTTCGCAACCTGGCGGGAATCAAAGACGAGCCAAAGAAAATCGAAAAGCCGGAGAAGAAACGCAAGGGCGAGAAGGGTGAGGGCAAAGCTGCCGTTGCGGAGGGCAAGGCTCACGACAAGCAGAAGCAGCCCGCACCAGCCGCCCACACAGAAGGCGCGGCGCCAAGCGCGGCCAAAGCACCGCAGGGTGCGGCAGCGGCGATTGGCGCGAAAGCGCAGGCGAAACATGCCGAAGCGGCGGACAAGTCGAAGACAGCGAAGGCGAAGGGGCACGGGCACGCTCCAGCGCATAAGCCGAAAGCGCACGCCGCGAAAAAATCGGGCCGGGGCAAGTGACGGGCGACGCGCGAACGCAATGCGACCTCGCGAGATTTCGCAATCCCATCCGGCGCGCCCGGATTGGCGGTACACGAATCCGCGAAGCTGGTTTAGAATAGCTTACGCATGACCTCCTCGAACTTTGTTCACCTTCATCTGCACACGGATTACTCTCTCCTGGATGGCGCCTGCGAAATCGGCGAACTAACGGCGGAAGCGGCGCGCCGGGGAATGCCGGCCGTGGCGGTCACCGATCACGGGAACATGTTCGCAGCGGCGAATTTTTATCATGAGGCCACCACCCGGGGCGTGAAACCGATCATCGGCTGCGAAATGTACGTCGCTCCGGACAATCACAAAAGCCGGGGCTCGGACGCGGAGCGATCGAATCATCTGGTGCTGCTGTGCGAGAACGACGAAGGCTACCGCAATCTAATCCAGCTCGTTTCCACCGGATACCTTGACGGCTTCTATTACAAACCACGCGTGGACCACGAGCTTCTGGCCAAACACAGCAGGGGGCTCATCGCGCTTTCCGCATGCCTTCGCGGAGAGGTGGCGGATGCGCTGCTCGCAGAAAAGTACGACCAGGCCAAAACGAGCGCGTACCGGCTGCGCGACATCTTCGGAAAGGGAAATTTCTTTCTGGAGGTGCAGGACCAGGGGTTGGAGCAGGACGTGCGCGTGAATCGGGACCTGGTGAAACTTTCGAGGGAGAGCGGAATTCCGCTGGTTGCTACGAACGATTGCCACTACCTGACGCAATCCGATTCGCATGCGCAAGAAGTGCTGATGTGCATTCAAACCGGCAAGACCATGAGCGACGGGCAGCGCATGAAATTTGCGACTGACCAATTTTATTTCAAGACGGCGGAGGAAATGGCTCACGTCTTCCGTGAGATTCCCGATGCGGTGACGCGGACGGTGGCGATTGCCGACCGTTGCAACGTGAAGATTCAGCGCGTGGACAATCCGTTTCCGGAATTCAAGGTGCCGGAAGGGCACACGACCGATTCGTATTTCGAGAAAGTGGTGCGCGAAGGGTTTGCGTCACGGGGGCCGCAGATCGAACGTCTGGCCAAGGAAAATCGTCTGCGCCATTCGATCTCGGAATACGAGCGCCGGCTGACGGACGAAATCGAGATGATCAAGATGATGCGCTTCGCGGGCTACTTCTTGATCGTCTGGGATTTCATGCATTACGCACGGGCGCAAGGCGTGCCGGTGGGACCGGGGCGCGGCTCGGCAGCCGGAAGCCTGGTGAGCTACTCGCTGCACATCACGGACGTGGACCCGCTGCAGTACGAACTGCTGTTCGAGAGATTTTTGAATCCTGAGCGAATCTCGCTGCCTGATATCGATATTGATTTCTGCATGCGACGGCGCGGAGAAGTGATCGATTACGTCCGGCAGAAATATGGCGAAAGGAACGTGGCGCAAATCATCACGTTTGGAACCATGGCCGCGAAGGCGGTGCTGAAGGATGCCGGGCGGGCGATGGACATGGCCTACGGCGATGTGGACCGGTTGGCGAAACTCGTTCCACTGACGCTGAATATTTCGCTGGAAGAGGCGCTGAAACAATCGCCACAACTGGAGGCGGCGCGCAAGGACGAGAAAGTCAAAGAACTGATCGAAGTAGCGCTTCGGCTCGAAGGGCTGGCGCGGCACGCCTCAACGCACGCGGCCGGAGTCGTGATTTCTCCGCAACCGCTCACGGAAATCGTTCCGCTGTACAAGTCGAGCAAGGATGAAATCACGACGCAGTACGACATGAATGCGCTCGGGCGCATCGGCCTGCTCAAAATGGACTTCCTTGGCCTGACGACGCTGACCGTGCTGGACGATGCGGTGCGGATGATCAAACAGAACCGCGGGCTGGACCTGGACCTGACGATGTTGCCGCTCGATGATGCTCCGACCTACGCTCTTTTTACGCGCGGCGACACGACGGGCATCTTCCAGTTTGAGTCGCACGGCATGCGCGACATTTTGAAGCGCTACCAGCCCACGCGAATTGAGGATTTGACCGCGCTCAATGCGCTCTATCGCCCGGGACCGATTCAGGGCGGGATGATCGATGATTTTATCGCGCACAAGCACGGCAAGAAAAGGGTCACCTACGATCTTCCCGAGCTGGAAGAAATACTTTCGGAGACCTGGGGCGTGATCGTGTTCCAGGAACAGGTGATGAAGATTGCGAACCGGATCGCCGGGTTTACGCTCGGCGAGGCCGACATTCTGCGCAGCGCCATGGGCAAGAAGAAAGTGGAAGTGATGGCGGCGCAGCGCGAGAAATTCCTTACAGGCTGCGCGGTACGCAAAGTTCCGGCGAAGAAGGCTGAGAAACTTTTCGGGCTGATGGAGGAATTCGCGCTGTACGGATTCCCTAAGGCGCATTCGTGCGCTTACGCACTGCTGGCTTACCAGACGGCGTATTTGAAGGTTCATTTTTCCGTCGAGTTCATGGCATCGATGCTGAGTTCGGAAGCGGGGAACACGGAAAAAGTGGTGAAGTATATCAATGAAGCGCGAGGGATGGGAATTCGCGTTCTGCCGCCGGACGTGCACGAGAGCGGACTTTATTTCACTCCAGTGGGCGACGACATTCGGTTCGGTCTGGCCGCGATCAAGAACGTGGGCGAGAACACGGCGAAAGCGATTTGCGAGGCGCGGGAAAAGGGCGGGAGATTTCAGAGCATTTTCGGATTCTGCGAAGCGATCGAGCCGAGATGCTTGAATAAACGCGTGCTGGAGAGTTTGGTCAAGGCTGGAGCGTTGGACTGCCTGGGAGCTTCGCGGGGGGCGCTTTTCGCGGCCATCGATCAAGCCATCGCGCGCGGGCAGAAGAAATCTCAGGAGAAGGCGGTTGGCCAGGGCGGGTTGTTTCTCGGCGGCGCGAGCAACGCACGCGCTGAGGCGGAATCGTGGAGTGGAAGCGCCTTGCCCGAAGCCGAGGAATGGACCGAGGAACAGTTATTGTCCGGGGAATATACGACGCTGGGATTTTACATTTCGGGGCATCCCCTCGATAAATACGCAGGGCGACTGAAGGATTTGAACGCGATAGAGCTTTCCACCATGGAAGCGCGGCGGAACGGGGAAGACATCGTGGTTGCCGGAATCATCGTGCAGTCGCGGCCGATGCGGTCGAGGCGAGGCGCGCGCTGGGCCATTCTGACTTTGCAGGACCGCACGGGAGTGGTGGAAGCGTTGGTATTCCCGGAGGCGTTTCAAAAGCTGGAGCCGATTCTGAAGGCGAATACGCCGCTGCTGGCGAAGGGGCGCGTTGCAATCGAGGATGTGGGCACGCGGCTGATCGTGGCGGACGCGCGGCTGCTCGATCAGGTGGCCGACCGTGCGCCGAGCTTGTTGCGTGTGCGCGTGGATTTGAGCGCGGTGGATACGGGCGCGCTCGACCAACTCCAAACTTTGTTTTCGAGCCGGCCGGGGCGCTGCCGTGTCGCGTTTGAGCTTGTGAACGTGGACGGTACGGAAGCGACGCTGGAAGCCGGCAGCGCGGTGCAAGCGGATCGAGAACTCGTCGAACGCGTGCGGGCAATCTGCGGGACGGATTCGGTTGCGGTGGTTCCATGAGCAAACGCGCACAAGCTCGAGAGCGGCTCAGGCGAAGGCGGGCACTTGCCGAAGCTCGAAAACAAGCCGCCGGAGGCGGCGCATCGGAGCCGACGAAGACGGGCGCGACGTTCACGAGATCTGGGCAGACCACGGCAGCAAAGGAGGACGCGAAGGACAAGGAGCGCCAGCGCGCCATCGATGCGCTAGAGCGGGACGTGGAGGAATTGAGCCGTCTGTCGGTCCCCACGGGCGAAACCGCGGAGGAAATTGAGCGTATCCGGCGTGAGGTAGAAGAACTCAAGCGCGAGTTCTATACGCACTTGGGCGCGTGGCAGCGGTTGCAGCTTGCGCGCCATCCGCAGCGGCCTTACACGGATGATTACATCCGGCTGCTCTTCGAGAACTTCAGCGAAATCCATGGCGACCGAAATGTTTCGGACGATCCCGCGTTAATCACGGGAATGGCCACGTTTCAAGGCAAGCCCGTCATGATTGTGGGGAACCAGAAGGGCCGCGACACGAAGCAGCGCCTGGCGCGAAATTTTGGCCAGGCGAAGCCGGAAGGGTATCGCAAGGCCCTGCGCGCGATGCAGCTTGCGGCAAAATTCCGGCGGCCGATTTTTGTTTTTGTCGATACGCCCGGCGCTTATCCCGGCGTGGACGCCGAAGAGCGCGGACAGGCGGAGGCGATCGCGTTTAATTTGAGAGAGATGTCGAGGCTGCCGGTACCCATCGTGGTGACGATTACGGGAGAAGGCGGGTCGGGTGGGGCGCTGGCGATTGCGGTGGGCGACCGCGTGTACATGCTGGAGAATTCGGTTTACTCGGTGATTTCGCCGGAAGGCTGCGCTTCGATCATGTGGCGCGACGCGAGCAAGGCGGAGATGGCTGCGGAAGCGCTGAAGATTACAGCGCCTGATTTGCTCGAACTGAAACTGGTTGACGCCATCATTGCGGAGCCCGAGGGCGGCGCGCACAACGATCATCAAGGCGCGGCCAAGCTGCTTGCGCCGGTGCTCGCGCGGGCGCTCGACGAACTCTCGCAACTTTCTCCGCAACAACTTCTCGAACAGCGCTATCAGAAATTCCGGCAGATGGGCCGGTTTTTCGCATAGGACCTGGCAGGACGGCCATCGGGAGAAGACCGATGTTTTGTCAGCACTGCGGAGCTCAGATGGATGCGGGCGCGAGATTCTGCAACAGATGCGGAAGACCCGTGCCGAGCCCGCAAGTTATACCTTCTGGCCCGGATCCCTCAGCGGCCTTGAACAATCACCTGCGTGTGCTGGGCGTCCTGTGGCTGGTTTACAGCATTTTTCACATACTCATGGGCGCATGGTCGCTGGTGTTCAGCCATTATTTTCTGCCTACGATCACGCAGTTTTTTCCGCAGAACGTGAATCAGGATGCCATGCTGCACATTTTTGGTTTTTTCCGAGTTATCTACATCTATACGTTCGTCTATTCCGTTGCGACCGGCGTGTTCGGACTCTACGCGGGCTGGGCGCTGCTTCGCCGCGAGCGCCACGGGAGGATCGTGGCGCTGGTCGCCGCCTTCCTCTCGCTGATTAGCATTCCATTTGGGACCGCGCTCGCGGCCTATACGCTGGTTATCCTGCTTCCGGGACAATCGGGCCCAGCTTACGAACAACTATCGCAAAGTGTAACCTTATAAGACAGCTCAAGCTCTAAGGGTTAGGTTGAATTTCACTCACTGAGACAGGCGGATGACATGCAAACTGCAAGCAATTCCGGCGGGGCCTATCGAACCCTGGGCGTACTGTGGGCGCTATACGGAATCTTTCGAATCGCGGGCGTCGCAGCCGTCGTTGTGTGGAATACCACGCTGACGGATATGTGGGGCGCCATTATCAACCACGTCCCCAACCCATTTACGCTGATGACGATGTTTCACGTCTTCCTGGTTGCGTTCGTGATCCTCGGCGTCATAGCGGGGATCGTCTCATTCCTCGCCGCCGTGGCCCTGCTGTCGAGAGGCGAATCCGGGCGAACCCTGGCGCTGGTGGCCAGTTTCTTCGGACTGACCAATGGTCCGCTGGGCATCGCGCTGGGCGCCTTCACACTCTACGTATTCGCGTCGTCACGCTCTTCATCCTCATAGGCTGGCCTGCAAAACGTCCTGCCCATTGGAGCATTGAACACGGCCCGGGAGTGTTTTCGTTGCTCCGGGCCTCGTGGTGAATTAGCTTCGTGAGCGGGGGAATCGACTCCAATGGCGGATGGGATACCACTCATGTCGGACGTCTTTCGGCCGTACGAGAAGCTCGTGGAAATTACGATCCTGGGCAAAACGTTTCTTGTGCCGGAAAGAAACTCCGTTCTGCGTGCGTTTCAATTCATCAGCCCTGAGACGATACCCTACGGGCGCTTCTGTTGGAATCAGGAATGCCAGTATTGCAAAGTGAATTGCCAGCTTTCTGATGACGATCAGTCCCGGCCCATTCTCAGCTGCAAGTTTCTGGTATCGGAAGGCATGAACATTTCCGAACTGGCTCCCGAGCTGGTCGGATGCCTGCGCACGAAGCTCGGGCAGGTTGCGCAGAATTTCCCGGATGCCCCCAGCATCCCCACCGCACCACGCGACGAAGAAGGCCACTGAGCGAGGGCTCGTCCGCCGTGCGGACGCGGCTTTTCGTTACGAATGGATGGCGCTTGCAGACACTTCGTCGTTTGTGCGAATCTTCGCAATTCAAAATTGTTCCAGGGGAGCGCGGCATGGCCATTTGCGACGGGTGCGGGATGCAAGCCGATGACGCGCACATCCGCCAGCGAATTGAGCGGCTGGAACTAGCCACGCGCTTCCGGCCTATCCACATCCACGTGCTTCTGATCGACGCCGTGCCGCCCACCCGCCCGCAGGATTATTTTTATCGCGCGGCGGCAAAACGCAACGAGAGGTCGGTGGCGTCGCGGATGTACTTCGAGGAGATCGCGAAGTGCGCTGGATTTTCGCCGGGAACGGAAATCAACGAGGAAGCGGCGCTGGCCGAATTCCAACGGCGAGGATTTTTTCTGGCGCATGCGGTGGAGTGCCCGGTGCGCACGCCGCAGGAACTGAGCACAGCGCTGGACCGGCTAGGGCCGACGGTGGTAAAACGCGTCGAAACTTCTTACAAGCCAAAATACGTCATGCCGATTTCGCAGCCGATGGAACGACTGGTTCCGCTATTCCAGTTGAGCCGCTGGGGCGAGCGGCTGGTGCTCAACGACGGCGGCCCGTTCGTAGATCCGTTCCTTGGCGACCCGCAGAATCAGGCTGAATTCGAAACTGCACTGGGAGACCGGCTCACTCGGGCGCTTGCGCGATTGACCTGATCTTCATTTGGACGGTTGTACGGCAAACATCTATCCGGGTTTTCCCCCGCCGACGATTTGGATTCGATGGGAACTGTTATAATCGCGCGTTTCCTCGAACAGAGTCGTGGTGCGTTCGATCCCAGGTGGGAGGAGGCGGTCTTGGAAAAAAGTTTTCATATGACCTCCGGCGAGTTTCGCGAGGCGGGAAAACGGCTGATTGATTGGCTGGCCGACTACTACGAACAAGTGGAGAGCTATCCCGTGATCCCACAGGTAGCACCGGGACAGATTCGCGCGGCTCTACCTTCAGAACCTCCACAGTCGCGAACGGATTTTCAGCAGATCTTGAGGGATGTGGACGCGAGGATCATGCCGGGGATCACGCATTGGCAGTCGCCGAACTTTTTTGCTTATTTTCCGGCAAACGCGTCGGAGCCGTCCGTTTTGGGAGATCTGATGTCGTCGGGACTGGGCGTGCAGGGAATGCTGTGGGCTACAAGCCCGGCTTGCACGGAAGTTGAAACGCACGTTCTCGATTGGTTGGCGCAGATGCTGGCGCTGCCCGAATCATTTTTGTCGAGCGGAAGCGGAGGAGGCGTGATACAGGATTCGGCATCGAGCGCGTCACTGTGCGCCATCCTGGCTGCGCGCGAGCGGGCCACAAATTTTCAGAGCAACGAATACGGGTGTCGCGAGGAGCTGGTGGCGTACACCTCGACGCAAGCGCATTCGTCGATTGAGAAGGACGTGAAGGTGGCGGGAATCGGGCGGCGCAACCTGAGGTCGATCGAAGCGGATGGCGAATTTGCGATGCGGCCCGAGCTGCTCGAAAAAGCAATCGAGGAGGACAAGAGGGCGGGGCGCGTTCCGTTTTTTGTGTGCGCGACGGTGGGGACTACTTCTTCTCTGGCGTTCGATCCGCTCGAAGCGATTGGACGAATCTGCAAGAAATACAAAGCGTGGTTGCACGTAGACGCAGCGATGGCGGGAACGGCGGCTCTATGCCCCGAGTTTCGTTACATTCAACGCGGACTGGAGTTCGCGGACAGCTACTGCTTCGATGCACACAAATGGATGTTCACGAATTTTGATTGCAATTGCTTTTATGTGGCGGATCGGCAAACGCTCGTGCGCACGTTGAGCGTGGTGCCGGAGTATCTCCGCAATCAGGCGACGGAATCGGGCGCGGTGTTCGATTATCGCGACTGGCACGTGCCGCTCGGGCGCAGGTTTCGCGCGCTGAAGCTGTGGTTCGTCATCCAACACTATGGGGTTGAGGGGCTGCAATTTCACGTTCGGCGGCATGTGGAACTGGCGCAGAATTTTTTGCGCTGGGTGCGCGAAGATTCGCGATTTGAACTTATGGCGCCGGCGCCGCTGAATTTGATCTGCTTCCGGCTCAAGGGTGACGATGCACTTAACGAAGAGCTGTTGCGGCGGCTGAATCAGAGCGGAAAGTTGTGCCTCTCGCACACGCGGCTAGACGGAAAGTACACGCTGCGCTTTTGCGTGGGGCAGACGCGGACGAAACTCAAGCATGTGGAGAACGCCTGGGAGGCAATACAAAGCGAAGCAGGCACTTTATTGAACCCAGTGAAACGCGAAGAATAGACGAACACACTCTCAGCGGTGCAGACGATGTGCTAGAATTCCGCAGTCGGCCGTCGTATCCCGTGCCCGCCGGCTGTTTGCAGTGGGGAGTAAACAGATGAACGTGCGCACAAAGTTCCTAATCGGGTCGGGAATTATTGTAGTGACGCTGATTTCGCTGGCCTACGTCGGGTTCACCCAAAGCAAAACTTACTATCACACGATTACCGAGCTTTCCACTTTGCAGGGGGCTTCGCTGCACCAGCGGATGCGCGTTTCGGGGAACGTGCAGAATGGAACGATTCAGCGCCTGCAGGGACGAGTGGATTTCGTCCTGACCGAACAGGGCAAGGGCCTGATGGTGAGTTACGTCGGACGCGATCCGTTGCCGGACACGTTTAAGGATGGGGCCCAGGCGCTGGTGGAAGGCCGCATGATGCCGGACAACCGCTTCGTGGCTGAGCAGGTGCAAGCGAAGTGCGCTTCGAAGTACGAAGCGGCGCCGAATCAAACGCCGGGAGCGGTCCAGCCCGGACAGACTTCGAGCGGTTCTGAGGCTCATCCTTCCGGGAATTAGGTTTCAGGGACGGCAGGGAAGCATCGCCGGGGAGTTTTCGTGGATATCTGGGGATCGTTTGCACTCTTGCTCGCGCTGCTGGCCGCGGTGTATGCGGTGGTCGCGGGCATCGCGGGAATCATCACTCGCCGCACTTTGCTGACGAAGAGCGCGCGGAACGCGGGCATGGCGGTGGGCGTTTTGGTGACGCTTGCGGTCGGCGCCCTTGAATATTTTTTCTTCACCAACAATTTCTCAATGGCCTATGTGGCGGAGCACAGCAACCGCGCGCTGCCTGCTTTTTACAAGTTTGCCGCTTTGTGGGCCGGGCAGCAAGGTTCGCTGCTTTTCTGGAGCTGGCTGCTATCGATCTACGCTTTCCTCGTTCTTTTCGTAAATCGCAACAAACATCCGGAATTGATGCCATACGTGGGCGTGGTGCTTGCGGGCGTCCAGACTTTCTTTTTGACGCTCAATAATTTCGTGGCCAGCCCGTTCAGCGTGTTGGCCGGCGCAGACGCTTCGGGCGTGATGCACCTGGCGAAAATGTCCGAGGGGCACGGGCTGAATCCGTTGTTGCAGTATCCGGAGATGGTGATTCATCCGCCGATGTTGTATCTCGGCTACACGGGATTCACGGTGCCTTTCGCGTTTGCATTGGCGGCACTTCTGGGGCGCTACCCGGGCGAAAAATGGATTCACATCACGCGGCGTTGGACCATGATCGCGTGGTGCTTTCAGAGCGTGGGAATTTTGCTGGGCGCACACTGGGCTTACGCGGTGCTGGGATGGGGCGGCTACTGGGCCTGGGACCCGGTGGAAAATGCGTCGCTGCTGCCGTGGATTACCGGGACTGCATTTCTGCATTCGGTAATGATGCAGGAGAAGCGCGGGATGCTGAAGGTGTGGAACATTTGGCTGGTGTTCACCACGTTCATGCTGTGCATTCTGGGGACGACGCTGACGCGGTCGGGTGTGGTCCCCTCGGTGCATGCGTTTGCGCAGTCTTCCATCGGGGACTGGTTCGTAGGATTTCTGGCGCTGACGTTTATCGTGTGCTTCTTGGCCTACTGGAAGAATCGCGATTATCTGCGCAGCGACAATCAGCTGGACTCGCTGGTCTCGCGCGAATCCAGTTTTCTCTTCAACAATCTGGTGCTGCTGGCGGCTTGTTTTGCGGTGCTGTGGGGAACTCTTTTCCCGGTGCTGTCTGAATGGGTCTCAGGGAGCAAGATCAGCGTGGGACCTCCATTTTTCAACAAAGTGAATATTCCTATTGCGCTCTTCTTGCTGCTGCTGACCGGCATCGGCCCGTTGCTGGCGTGGCGGAAAACTTCGCTTGACGCGCTGAAGCGGAATTTCGCGTGGCCGCTCGGGGGCGGAGTGCTTGCAGGCGTTGTCGCGCTGGTCTTTGGCTTCCGCGATATTTACTCGCTCATTTGCCTGATTCTTGGCGTGTTCGTTACGCTGACGATTTTCTCGGAATTTTTCCGCGGGGCACGCGTGATTGCGGCGCGCGACAGCACGAACCTGATTTCCGCCGTAGGCGAGTTGACCATGCGCAACACGCGGCGCTACGGCGGATATGTGGTGCACTTCGGCATGGTGCTGATTTTTATTGGCATCGCCGGCGTGCCGTTCAACAAAGACATTCAATCCGAACTGTCGCCGGGGCAGTCGCTCAAGATCGGGCCGTACACCATCCTTTGCCAGAATTTCGACGAGTTGGCGAATGGCAATTACGAATCGGAGCGCGCCACGCTGGAAGTTTTCCGCAACGGCAAATCCGAAATGATGCTGTATCCCGAGCGGCGATTTTTTCTGGCCAGCCAGGTAACGGAGACGATGGTGGCGATTCAGACTTCGCCGCTGCGCGACCTTTACGTCGTGTACGCAGGTCGCAGCCCGGAAAACGGAAAGCCGGTTATTCATGCGTATCTAAATCCGCTGGTGAAGTGGATATGGTTCGGCGGGCTCGTAGTGGTGCTAGGCACGGGACTCGCCCTGTTCCCGAACCGGCGAACGGCGTTGGTGCTGCGACCGGTGACGGAGAAATCCTGGGGCGAGGCAGTGGCCGTGAGCGCGTCGCGGATGGGGGCCATCACGCAGAAGGCTGACTCGAGTGATTGAACGGCGAAAGTCCGGAAGGTGCGTTCGAACAAAGCGCACGAGAATATTTGCTCTTGTGGGAATGTCGTTCCTTGTTCCAGCGCTTGCTCTCGTTCCGGCGGCCTGGGCGCAACAAACCGCGCGAGGCAGGGAACTGGGAACGCGCGTGAAGTGCATGTGCGGCGGCTGCAATGATTCGGCCACGCTGTGCAAACATACGGGGGGCTCGTTTTCGGGGCCGTGCGACACGGCGCTCGGGATGCAGAAGGAGATCGATCAGCGAGTGGCGCGAAACGAGTCGGATGATTTGACTTTGCAGGCCTTCGTGCAGGAGTACGGCCCGTTGGTGCTGGAGGAGCCTCCGACGAAGGGATTCAACCTGACGGCGTGGGTCATGCCCGTGGTTGTGCCGCTGGTGTCGCTCGTGCTGGTGTGGTTCGTGGTGCGCCGGTGGCGGCAGAAGAGCGCGCTGGCGACCGCTTCCGGGCCGCAGGTTTCGGCTGAGTTTCTGGCGCGAGCGCAACGCGAATCAGGGAAGGACGATGAGTAACATTGACATCGCCGTGGCCTGCGCGCTGCTCGCGGCGGCGACGTTCTTTTTTATATTCAACGTTCAGACTGACGTTTCGGACCTCGCGCCGCATCGCACGAAACTGGACCAGATGCTCGAGCGGCGCGATGCGATTTACGAAAACCTGCGCGACTTGCGCTTCGAATATCGCGCGGGAAAATTTTCGGAAGCGGATTACGAGGAAACCAAGCAATTGCTCGAAGTCGAAGCGGCTCGCGTGCTCGCCGATATGGACAAACTGACCGGCGGTACTCCCACACCTGCGACTCGCCAGGCATCGAAAGAAAAGGCCCGCCAATCATGAAATTCCGTGCGTTACGCGCTACAGCGCTGTTGCTGCTGCTGCTCGCTCTTATTGCGTTGAGCGCTCCTCGCGCGCTTGCTGGCACCCTCGCGGGCACGGTGACGAACGGCACGACCGGCAAGCCGGCCGCGGGCGTGGACGTGATTTTGATTCAGCTGCAGGGCGGCATGCAGCCGGTGGCGAACACGAAGACCGACGCGCAAGGTCAATTTCACTTCGATAATCCGGGACTGGGCGCCGGGCCCATGCTCGTGCGCGTGGTGTATCGCGGCGTGAACTACCACGAGCCGATCACACCGGGAAAGACAACCGCGCAGATCCAGGTATTTGAGCCGACCGACAAGCCGAGCGCGTTTGCGGTGACAAGCCACGCGGTGATCGTGCAACCAAATGGCGCTGACCTGATGGTCGGTGAAGAGTACTCGATTGAAAATAAGACGCAGCCGCCCGTCGCGTTCTATCGCCAGGACGGATCGTTCGATTTCTCGATTCCGGACGGCGCCCAATTCAGCCAGGCGTCCGCTTGGGGCGCTTCCGGAATGCCGGTGGTGCAGGGCACGATCGACAAAGGCAAGAACCAGATGGCGATCGCGTTTCCGTTTCGTCCGGGTGAGAGCGGCGTGCGGCTCTCGTATAAAGTGCCGTACACGGGGAACAAGATTGCGCTCAAGAACGTGTCGCCGTATGCCATCGAAAAATTGATTATTGCCGCGCCGCCATCGGTGCAAATTTCCGGGGACGGAATTTTGTCCGCGGGGCAGGACCAGGGATTTAACGTTTACACGCGCGACGCAGTGGCAGGGGGCGCGCCCGTTACCATCAACATATCGGGGACGGCACCGATGCCTGCAGCAGAGCAGGGCTCACCAACGGGCCAAAGTGCGATGCCTGCCGGCGGCGATAATTCCGCGAATGCTTCGGTGAATTCGCGTTTGGAGACTGCCGGTGCGGAAAGCCCGACAACGGCGGCGACGACGATGCCGGCACGCCTGGATAGCTTGAAATGGATTGTTGCGGCGGGATTTGCCTCGATCTTCGCCCTCGGGGCTATTTATCTTTGGCGCAGGCCGCAAGTCGTGGCGCCGGTAAACGGCACAGCCGCCGCAGTCAGAGTTGACGCGCCGATTTCTGCCGGTGCATCGCGCGCTGCTTCGAATCTGTCTCCTGGTGCGGCTGAGGCTGTGGCCGGCGTGAATCGAGAAGTGCGCGGAAGCCTGGACGAATTGAAGGACGGTCTTTTCCGGCTGGAGTTGCGCCGCCAGGCGGGGACCATCGGCGAAGAAGAGTACGCGCGCGAACGCCAGCGCATGGAGAAAGTCCTCCGCGATTTGGTCAGAGGCTGAGCGCAAGGCCTTGCCCGCATCCCGCACGACCCCGACTTCCAGCGTGCGGCCCTTCGGGATTACGTTTGAGGGCCTCGAAAAACGCTTCGGATCCTTCATCGCTCTGCGCGGCATATCGCTTGCGATTCGCTCAGGCGAGTTCGTGGCGCTTCTGGGACCGAACGGGGCAGGGAAGACAACTCTCTTGCGAATTGCGGCTCTGCTGGCCGCTCCTACGCGCGGCAAAGTGCAATTTACGGGCGCCCCGGAAGGTTCCGGTGACCGCGCCACGGGCGTGAGCGCCAAACCGATGATTGGCATGGTGGGGCACACTACTTTGCTCTACGACGAATTGACCGCCGCGGAAAATCTCACGCTGTTCGCGCAGCTCTATGGACTGGAGGACATTCCGGCAAGAGTTGCGAGCGCTCTCGAATCGTGCGGACTCGGAACGCGGGCAGGGAGCCTGGTGCGCGCGTTTTCGCGCGGGATGCGCCAGCGGTTGGCCATCGCTCGCGCACTTTTGCACGCGCCGCGACTGTTGCTGCTTGATGAACCTGCCGCAGGACTCGATCGCCAGGGGCTTGCCTGGCTGGGGACAACGCTCGAGCGGCTGCGTGACGAGGGATGCACAGTGATTATGAGCACGCACGCGCGCAACGAGTCGCTGGACCTGGCCTCGCGCGCCGTGTCAATCGCAGGCGGGCGCATCGAACACGATAGCGGCATGGACGGCGACCCACGGCCGCTGCTTGCGGCGCTGCGGGCAGAGGCTTGAGTGAACACGCCGCGTGCGGCTGCGATCCTGCTGGCCAAGGAGTTGCGGCTTGAGTTTCGCACTCGCGAATTGCTGAGCGCGACGATAATTTTCGGGATGGTCGTGGTGATGATGTTCAGTTTCGCTTTCGAACCCACGGCGGCGGAATCGCGGCGTTACGGGCCCGGATTGCTGTGGATCGCATTCCTGTTTGCAGGTTCACTGATGCTGAATCCCTCGTTCGCGCGCGAGCAGACGAACGACACCCTCGACGCGCTGCGCATGGCGCCGATATCGAGCTTCGCGATCCTCTTTGGGAAAATGCTGGCGAATTTTATTTTCATGTCGCTCGCGGAGATTGTCCTCGTACCCGTTTTTGGGGTGCTTTACAACGTGTCCCTGGCAGGAATTGTGGGGCGCTTGATTTTGGTCCTGGCGCTTGGCACGATCGGGTTAACGGTGACCGGAACGGTTTTTTCGGCGATCTCCGCTCACGCGCGGATGCGGGAATTGCTGCTGCCGCTTCTGCTGCTGCCGATCCTCACGCCTCTGCTGATCGGAGCGGTGGAAGCCACGGCGTTGCTGTTCACGGAACAGCCCGCTCTCGACCGCATGTGGGTCTCGTTGCTCGCGGGATTCGATATTGTGTTCCTGACTGCTTCCTGGCTTCTGTGCGATTATTTGATCGAGGAATGATAGGGATTTTATCGATGATGGGACGCATCACATCGAGAGTCGCCGCGGCCGCGCTGATTTTTTTCGCCGGATATGCGGCGCTCTTTATTGCGCCGGACGAAAAGACAATGCACGTTATCCAGCGCATATTTTATTTTCATGTGCCGAGCTGGATCGCGATGTTTTGCGCGTTCACCATCGTATTCGTCGCGAACGTAGCTTATCTGGCCACGCGCAATGCCAAGTGGGACTGGCTGGGTGTGGCCGGAGCGGAAACCGGCGTGGTTTGCTGCACCATTGGACTGATCACGGGGCCGCTGTGGGCCAAGCCCGTATGGGGAATCTGGTGGACCTGGGACGCGCGGCTGACTACCACGTTCATCTTGTGGCTGCTTTACATCTGCTATCTTCTACTGCGCGGTTTGATCGATGACCCAGAAAAGAAATGCGACGCTCTCGGCCGTGTTCGGAATTTTTGCTTTCCTGGATGTGCCGCTGGTTTACTTTTCGAACCGGCTGTGGCGGACGCAGCACCCGCAACCCGTGATTCTGGGCGGCAGCGGATCAGGCCTGGACCCCGACGATGAGCAAGGTGCTTCTGGTTTGCACCATGGCGGTGGTTGGAGTGATGATAGTCGTGCTGATGGACCGCTACCGGCTCGAGAGACTCCGGCATGAATTCGAAGAGTTGCGGCGTGGAAGTGGAATCACGTATGTTCGGAGGCGCCAGCTGTAGCAGGGGAGCGCGGATGAAGAATTTTGAGAATTTGTTTGCGGCGTGGATGGTGGTATGGGCGGTGTTTTTTGTGTACGAGATTTCCATCGCGCGTCGAATGTCGCGGCTGCGCGAAGATATCGAACGGCTGAAGCAGCAGCTTCGCGGAGAGTGAACGCAGGCATCGCGCGAGACGCGCCTGGTTTGAGAATTCGGTGTTGAGGTTGCGAAGATGAGCGGACCGAAGAAAATTGCGGTGGTGATGTTTCAGCTGGGCGGGCCGGACACACTGGCGGCGGTGGAGCCCTTTCTCTACAGGTTATTTTGCGATCCCGACATCATAAATTTTCCCGGCGCATTTCTCGCGCGCAAGGCGCTGGCCAAGCTGATTTCCACGCGGCGGTCGAAAGCTGTGCGGCAGCATTACGCGGAGATCGGCGGGCGGCTCGCCGATACGCCGCGCTGACCGAGCAGCAGGCGAGGGCGCTCGAGGTTGCGCTTCGCGCCGCACATTTCGGCGCGCGCGATTGTGGCCATGCGCTACTGGCATCCGGACACGGAAGAGGCTATCGCGGCCCTCGAAGCTTCGCCGTTTGACGAAATCGTTCTGCTTCCGCTCTACCCGCACTATTCCTTCGCCACCACGGGGAGCAGCCTGAAGGAATGGAACCGCTTGTACAAGCGCGCGAGGTTCCGGTGCACGTCGGTCGATCACTTCTACGATCATCCTGATTACATTGCAGGAATCGTCGAGCGAGTCGAACGAAGTGCTGCACGACTCTCCCGGCACCCGATGAAGTCCATCTGGTTTTCAGCGCGCACGGCCTGCCTCTGGCGCTGGTGGAGAAGGGCGATCCTTATCCCAAGCAGATCAGGAGACGGTGCAGCTCGTGCGCGAGCTCGGCGCGTGGCCAAACCCGCACATGCTGTGCTTCCAGAGCAAGGTCGGACCGCAAAAGTGGCTACAGCCGTCACTGACCGCCACGATTGAGAAGCTGGCGCACGACGGGATCAAGAAGAGTGCTGGTGGTTCCGATATCTTCGTCACCGAGCACATCGAAACACTGCACGAAATCAATATTGAGGCGCGAGAAGAGGCGGAAGCGCTGGGCATCAGCGAATTTCACATGATGCCCGCGCTGAATGATTCGCCGCTGCTGATCCGCGCGCTGGCCGACCTGGTATTGCGGTCCGTGGGGCAACGCAGTGGTGTGGCGTCCATCGCATCGTGAGCTGCGTTGAGAGCGGGGAACTCGCGAATTCGGCGTTTCGGCGGTTGGAAATTTGCCTGTGACAACAATTCGGTAAGGTCTTGACAGGGACACCCCCGCGTCATATAAACCAATGTTCTTGCTTCGAATTCATAGCGCCATTATTTTATTTTTAGATTTAGACGCTGCTAATCTAACGGGCCTATGCCAGATATGTCCGAAGGGAAGTCGCGGCGAAACAACCAGCGCGCAGTCCAAGGCGCCGGCCGCGAATGCATCCCCCGCGCCGGACGCCAAAGAAGCGGCAAAATCGGTGAATACGAACCGCCGCCGGCTGGTTTGGGCATGTATTTGGGGGTATCTGGGCGTTAACTTCCTGATGTTCCTGCGGTTTTTCTTTCCTCGCGCGCTATACGAACCAAATACCGTTTTCGATATCGGATTTCCTGCGGATTTCGCTCTGGGAATCGATCAGCGCTTCCTGATGACCAATCGCGTTTGGGTGGTGCGCGAACCCGACCGCCTGTTCGTTATCTTCGCGCGCTGCACGCACCTGGGGTGCACCCCGGAATGGAAGCCGGCTGAAAACAAGTTCAAGTGCCCGTGCCACGGCAGCGGTTACGACAGCGAAGGCGTCAATTTCGAAGGCCCTGCGCCGAGGCCGATGGACCGCGCGCTATGTGCAGTTGGACCCGACGGGGAAAATCACGGTGGATACGAGCCGCTTGTTCGTCGACGATCCGCGCGCGGGCGTGAACCACTTCAACGATCCGGGAGCGTTTTTGAACGTGTAGGCGTGCGTCGATTCGGCTCGCGAAAACTGCGGCGTAGGGATGTGAATTCGAGGGGTCAGACTGATGCCCGAAGAGAATGGCAGCGGCAAAGAGAAGACCGGCGTCCTGGATAAAGCGAAGGACTCGCTGCCGCGCTCCGCGAAACCATCACGGAGAAAGCCAAGAGCAAGCAGTGGAGCTGAAAGAGCCGGAGAAAACTCAGCTTTACCGTTCGATATTCCGCGTGAAGCACGACGAAGAGCCGCGCAATCGCGCGCTGAGCGTTCTTTCCAACGTTTTTTTTCATTTGCACCCCGCCAAAGTCAACCGCGACGCCACGAAGTACAATTTCACCTGGGGCATGGGCGGAATCACGTTTTACCTCTTCATCGTGCTCACCTTCACCGGCGTGCTGCTGATGTTCTATTACCACCCGACGAAGGTGCAGGCTTTCCGCGACATTCTGTATCTTGAAAATGACGTGCCGTTCGGCAAACTGCTGCGCAATATGCACCGCTGGGCCGCGCACTTGATGATCATCGCCGTGTGGCTGCACATGTTCCGCGTGTTCATGACCGGCTCGTACAAGCGGCCGCGCGAATTCAACTGGTGCGTGGGCGTGCTCCTGATGGTGCTCACGATGTTGCTGAGCTTCACGGGATACCTGCTGCCGGACGATCAGTTGGGGTTCTGGGCCGTCACAGTGGGAACCAACATGGCGCGCGCGACGCCGCTCTTAGGAAACGAGGGACCCTTCGGCGCGCAGATGGGCATGACGCCGTACAACGACGTACGCTTCGCCTTGCTGGGTGGGTCCATCGTGGACGCGAATGCATTGTTGCGCGCGTACATTTGGCATTGCATCGCCATTCCGTTGATTGCCGCGATATTCATGGGCGTCCATTTCTGGAGAGTGCGAAAAGATGGAGGAATATCAGGCCCGGCGCCGGTGATGCTGGAATCGGAAATCAAGGAAGAGAGAAGTCCGCGGCCGGTGGTGTTGCGGCCTAGCGGGATGGGTTAGCGCAAGCGCGTGCGAATTTGACGAATAAATTTCTCGCGAGGATTTGAGGCTCGATGGGTTTTGACTGGCGCCAAATTTGGGAGATCGCATCGGCACCCGACAACGTGCCGATCGTGGCGCTGCTTTTTCTGGCGCCGTTTTATGTGTGGTACGCGCTGAAGCAGGGAATCGAGAACGACAAGCTCATCGCCATCCTCGAGGCGACGCGCAAGCCGCTAAAACAAAATACCGCAAGACGCAGGAATGGGATCCCTCGTGGGAAAAGGAAGTCCACACCTGGCCGTTCCTGATGCGTATGGAGTTCCTGGTGGCGATTCTAGTCACCGTGCTGCTGATGGCGTGGTCGCTCACGCTGAACGCTCCGCTGGAAGAACCTTCTAATCCGAACGTGACCATGAATCCGGCGAAAGCGCCCTGGTATTTCCTGGGCTTGCAGGAAATGCTGGTTTATTTCGATCCCTGGATCGCGGGCGTGGTGATGCCGACGCTGATTATCGTCGGGCTGATGGTGATTCCCTACATCGATGCGAACCCTCTGGGCAATGGATATTACACGTACAAGCAGCGAAAATTTTCAATCTGGACCTTCCTGGCTGGTTTCATCGGCTTGTGGGTGCTGATGATCGTGATCGGCACATTCATACGCGGGCCCGGATGGATGTGGTTCTGGCCGGGCCAAACCTGGGACGCTGAACGAGTGGATTACGCGGTAAACCGAAACCTCGACCAGGTTGTCGGGATCAACGGCGCGTGGCTCGCCGCGATTTTCCATGTGTCCAAGGACCAGGCGGCCATATGGGCGCGGGTGATTTTCGGGATATTCCCGCTGGCTCTGTTTTTCATCGGCATGGCGTTTTTGGTCCATTGGGTGTGCATGCGGACGGAATTCAGCAGGAAGATTTACAAACGCATGAGCCTCTTGCAATTGGTCACCATGTACACGTTTTTGATTTTTATGATTTCGCTGCCGGTCAAAATCCTGCTGCGGCTGGTTTTCACGATCAAATATATATGGGTGACGCCATGGTTCAGCATTTAACGTTGGCGACCACAAGTTGGAAGGAGAAGCTGGGTGCCTGAGCGTCCGACTCCAGTGGGCCCCGATGATCCGATCAAGAGCCGGTCATTTGCGTTTCCGCTTTTGATCTCCTCGCTGCTTCTTCTCGTCACCGTCGCGTGGTCGTTCTGGGTTGAATACTATGGCTTGCAGCCCTGGCGCAGGTACCAGACGCGATTTGCGAAAGGCTACTCGGAATACCTTTCGAAAGACATCAAGCAGCAAAAGAAGGACGAAGACGCGGTTTATTCGTCGCCCGAATACAAACGTCTGTCCGGCACGCTAGCCAACGCGCAGCAAATCGCCAGATCTCAAGATGATGAAATCGCCAAGCAGATCGATTTGCTCGACGAGCAGCGCGCGTCGATGGGTGATGCATTCAAAGACGAGCGCGGCAAAATCGGCCACCTCGTTTATCAGTACGAGATCGTTCCGGCGTCAGACAAAGACGAGAAGGCCAAGAGACTGAAGGAATTGACCGATGGCCGCAAGTCCACTTGGGAAGTGGATTGGCCCACTGGCAATGGCCAGATTCAGAAGAACAAAGTATTCACCGCCGACGAACTGAACGATACGTTTACCAGCATTATCGCGCAGAGAGCAACGCTCGTAGCCAAGCGAGGCGAAATCGACAAGCCTGCCAAGGACGCGCAAGCGGCGCTGACGAAATACGTCTCCGATCATCTGCCGGGTTTAAGCTCGGCTTCGCTCGAAGGCCTGCGCCGCGCCATGGAGAATTTCGACGAGCGCATCATTCAAATCAACGTGAACCCTTCGGGCGCCTCCATCAATAATCTGGGCGGCGCGGGACTGGTGGATCGCTGCGAATCCTGCCACGTGGGCACGGACCCGAACTACGTGCCGCCGCAAGTGACGCTGACAAAGGCCGACCTCGCATTGGCGAATAGCAAGGATGCGCCGTTCACGAGCCATCCAGACCTGGATCTAATTCAATGGCATCCGCTCGAGAAATTCGGATGTTCGCCATGCCATGGCGGCAACGGACGCGCGATTGATTCCGTGGAGCGCGGGCACGGGCGCTACCCGCACTGGCTCTGGCCGCTCTACTATCCGGAAAATTATCAGGCGGGCTGCCAGCAATGCCACGCGAGCGACATGGTCACTGAGCATGCTGCCACGCTTAATGAGGGCAAGCTGCTTTACCGCCAGCGCGGCTGTATCGGCTGCCACCGGTTCCAGGGATTCGACAATCAGGACGAGCAGTTGGTCAACACGCGGCAGCAGATCCTGCAGCTGGCCAAAACGAAATCGGACGACGAACTGTTGATTCCTCGCCTGCAGAAACAAGCCGACAATGCGCCTGACAATGCCACGGCCCAGAAATTGAACACGCAAGCGACGAATCTTACGGTCGAAATCAGCCGCATGGATGCCGAGTCGCAGTCGCTCGAGCAGCGCAGCCATAACCTGTTGCAGGAAATCAAGAAAGTCGGCCCGGACCTGAAGGAAGCCAGGCAAAAACTGCGCAAGGAATGGATTCCGTATTGGATTGGCCACACCACGGAGTTCAGGCCGACCACCAAGATGCCGCAGTTCCGACTCTCGCAGGATGAGATCCAGGCGCTCGCGGCGTTTATCTGGCAGAACGGCATTACCAGCCCGCCGCTCGACCATCAGCAGCCGGGCAACGCGGCGCACGGGAAAGAACTTTTCGAGGAACGCGGATGCCTCGCGTGCCACTCCATGGGCGAGGGCTCGAACGTTATTGGCGGAACGTTCGCCGCGAACCTGAGCCGCGTGGGCGAAAAGGAAAATTATGATTACGTAGTGCGCTGGGTCCACGATCCGCGGCAGCGCACGCGGCCTTATTGCCCGTACGAGAAGCGGGATTTGGGCCCAGAGGATTACGCGAAACACGATCTGCCGTACGTATTCGACCTCGATCACTCGCGCTGCCCGAATGATGGCCACGAACTGGTTATCCAGCAGCCGACGGTTATGCCCAGTCTCCGTCTTTCGATCGAGGATGCTCGCGACATCGCGAGTTACTTGATGACGCAGAAGCACGCGGACGCTTCATACGCTTCAGCCGATTTCATGGATGACCCGAAGCTCGCAGCGACGGGCAAGGAACTCGCGCGCCATTATGGCTGCGCCGGGTGCCATGAAATCAGCGGACTCGAAGACGAAGGCCGCATTGGCACGGAGCTGACGAACGAGGGCAGCAAGCCGATCGAGCGCCTGGATTTTGCGCTGTGGACCGAAGATGCCAAGCGCGGCGTCCTTCCCGATGGAAAGAATGCGATTCGCGACGGGAAGCAGGCCCCGTGGTTCGATGCCAAAGGCTTCTTCGAACAGAAGCTGCGGAATCCCGGAGTGTACGATCAGGGCAAATATCACGCGAATCCGATGGACGCGTTGCGCATGCCGAAGCCCAATCTTTATGGCAACGGCGATGTGGAATCGCTCGTCAGCATGCTGCTGGGCAGCACGGATCCGACTCTGCCTCCTGAATACATGTACAAGCCGGCCGACCGGCGACGATACATTCAGGAAGGCTGGTGGGTGGTCACAAAATATAATTGCATGGGCTGCCACCAGATTGACGTAGGGCAGCAGTCCATATTGCAGACCCTCCCGTTCTATCAGGGTGAGAACCACGCGAATCTGCCGCCTGCCCTGACCACCGAAGGCGCGCGCGTGAATCCGGAATGGCTGCGGCAATTTCTGGCCAATCCTTCGCTCAGCGCGACGGACACGAACCGCAACGGCGTTCGGCAATACTTGCAGGTGCGCATGCCGACGTTTTACTTCTCGAATGACGAAATTCGAAAGCTGGTCCTGTTCTTCCAGGCTATGTCCTCGCAGCCCGATCCCTTCATTCCGCCGAAGGTCGATCCTCTGGACGACGCGCAGCGTGCGATGGCCCGCAGTTTGTTCACCAGCCCGGCGGCGCCATGCTTGAAATGCCATATGACCGGCAATGCCGAGCACGACAAGAACGCTTCGGCGCCGAATTTCCTGCTGGCGCGCGACCGGTTGCAGCCGGCCTGGACCGAGCGCTGGATCACGGACCCGGCAAAGATCATTCCGGGCACCGCCATGCCTTCCGGGTTGTTCCGCAGGGATGGCGACCGCTGGGTTTTCGCCGGACCGGTACCGGCACCTTTGCAGCAGTATCATGGCGACCATGCGGACTTGCTGGTGCGTTATATGTTTTCGCTGACGCCGCAGGAGCAGGCCGCGCTCTTGGGCCGCACTCCCGCGGGCGCATCGGGAAAAACTTCCGGCGGCACGGGCGGCGGGAAGTAGCTTAGCCGCGGGACTTCGGTTTTCGAATAATTTGCGTTCCACCCGCGTACGGAATTGTTAGAATAACCAGTTTTACTAAGGAGGAATTGTTCGATATGAAGACCAAGCTTTTTAGTATTGGTGTGGCAGCGGTGATGGCGCTCGCCGTCACCGGCTGCGGAAGCAAGCAAAGCTCAACCACGGAACAGCCGGCCGCAACTGCACCGGCAACAGCGGGGAAGACCGTCGATGCCTCAACAGCCGGGTCGGTCACCGGCACTGTGACGCTTGACGGAAAGCCGGCACCCTTGAAGCCGATTAACATGAGCGCCGAGCCGTATTGCCAGAAAGCGCATCCGACGCCCGTTGTTCCGCCGGAAGTAGTCGAAGGCGATAAGGGCGCGCTTGCCAATGTTGTTGTTTTCGTGAAGGACGGCCTTGGCGACTACGTGTTTGATACGCCGAAACAGCCAGTCGACCTGAACCAAAAAGGCTGCATGTATGACCCGCACATCATCGCGCTCATGACCGGGCAGACCTTTGAGGTCAAGAACGACGACCAGACCACGCACAACATCCACCCGATGCCGAAGGACAATCGGGACTGGAACAAGTCGCAGCCGCCTGGCGCCGATCCCATCGACGAGACTTTCGCACGGCCTGAGCTGGCCATCCCGGTGAAGTGCAATGTGCACCCGTGGATGAAGAGCTATATCTTTGTGTTCAAGAATCCGTACTACGCGGTTACGTCGAAGGACGGCACATTTGACCTTAAGAATCTGCCGCCGGGGACGTACACCATCGAGGCGTGGCACGAAAAGTACGGCACGGCGGACCAGACTGTGACGATCGGCGCGAAGGAATCGAAGCCGATTACGTTCACGTTCAAGACTGCTGCGTCAGGCGATTAGTCGAGGAAGACTGAATCGGAATTGGGACGGAGGCGTTGCCCGCTTCTGCGGCAACGTCTCCATCACTCGGTTCTGAATATAGAGCCCGGATGAGGAGAACGAGGTGCCCCAGTCGGGGCGTCCTCTTTCGTTTAGGCGCCAATCCTGGCCAGGGGAAGTGCTGCCGCAATGCCGGAAACCGACGACCTCCAGGGTGTCCACCGTTTTGCCGTCGCAACGGCATTCTGCACCGTACTGCTGCTCATGGCCGGGGCGCTGGTCACTAGCAACGACGCCGGGCTTGCCGTGCCAGATTGGCCGCTATCGTACGGCTCGCTGACGCCGCCGTGGGTGGGTGGCATTCGTTACGAGCACGGCCATCGCTTGGTGGCGACCGCGGTCGGCATCCTCACGATTATCCTTGCGTTGCTGCTCTGGCGACGCGAGTCGAGGCGCTGGGTACGCAATCTCGGTTTTGGCGCAATCGGACTGGTTGTGGCGCAGGGCGTTCTGGGCGGAATTACCGTGCTGTATCTCCTGCCGCCCATCGTATCAACCGCGCATGCCACGCTCGCGCAGCTCTTCTTCGTCACCGTGGTGAGCCTGGCGCTCTTCACCAGCGGCTGGTGGCGCAGCGATTTGACGCTGATAAACGATTCCGGCTCGCCTCGTTTGCGATTCCTGGCGGGCATCACGACGGCGGCGATTTTCGTTCAGTTGATTCTCGGCGCAGGGTTCCGGCATCATGCGTTTGGGATTCGCCCGCACCTCGCAGGCGCACTGGTAGTATTGTTTCTCGTGATTTGGACCGGACGCACTGTGCGAAAGCGTTTTGGCAGCGTGCGGGACCTGCGGCGCTGGGGAATCCTCCTGCAGTCATTCCTCGGCATGCAAATTCTTCTGGGTATCGCGGCGTACTGGGCTGTGGTAGCCTCGCGCAACGACGTGCAGCCGTCCATGCTTTACGTCGTGCTGACCGTGGCGCACGTGCTGGTGGGCGCGCTGACGCTGGCTTCGTCGGTATTATTGACGTTGTCGTGTTACCGTCTCATCCGGCCGAGCGCAGTGGTGGCTTTATCGTCGGCGAAGGCAAGTACGCGTGCAGCGGGCACGCGAACAGAAGGCTCGAGGGCGTAACAATATGAGCAACGAACGCGCCGTCTCAATCAACGCTTTCGAAAAGCCCTGGGCGTATGTCGCGCTCACGAAACCGGACGTTACCTTCCTTGTCGTCATCACCACCGTAGCGGGCTTCTATCTTGCGTCGAACGGCCCCATGGACTGGGCGCGCTTGATGAGCACTCTCTTCGGCACGCTTCTGGTCGCCGGGGGAACGGCAGCGCTCAACCAATACGTGGAGCGCGATATGGACGCCGTGATGCGCAGGACCGCCGCGCGCCCGCTTCCGGTCGGGACCTTGCGCCCGAACGAAGTGCTGTTCTTTGGAATCGGGACAATCGTGGTCGGCGGGCTTTGGCTGGTTCTCCTGGTTAATGCGCTTGCTGCTTTCATTGCGGTCTTCACCTGCGTCTCTTACCTCGGCCTCTACACGCCGCTGAAAACGCGGACGACGCTGGCCACGGCAGTGGGAGCGATCCCCGGCGCGCTGCCTCCTCTCATTGGTTGGGCCGCCGCACGCGGTTCGCTTTCCGAAGGCGGCTGGATTCTGTTTGCGATTTTGTTTGTTTGGCAGTTCCCGCATTTCATGGCCATCGCGTGGATGTACCGCGAAGATTATGCGCGCGCGGGGATCCGCATGCTGCCCGTCGTGGATCCCAGCGGCGACGTCACGTTTCGCGTGATTGTCAGCATGTCGGCGGTTCTGGTGCCGGTGAGTCTGCTTCCGGCGGTGATGGGAATGGCAGGGATACGCTATTTCTTCGGCGCGCTGGTGCTCGGAATGCTGCTTCTGCAGGTTTCTCTTTGGGCCAACCGGTCGCGCACAAACGTCCGCGCCAAGTGGCTGATGCACGCCACCGTCGCGCACATCCCACTTTTGCTCGGGTGGATGATTTTCGATAAGCTCGGCCGATGACCACGGCCGCAATCGGGAGGGAAGCGGGAATGACGCCGAAGGCGAATTGGATCGAGAACGCCGTCATTTGCGCTTTTCTCGCCGCGCTCGCCGTCGTCGGCGTCATCTGGGACATCACGAGTGGACTCCTTACCAGCGGAATTGACGGCATCATGCTTCTTTTTGTTTGCCTCATGATGGCGGGCATTTTCAGCATCATGCTTCTCGTGGTGTTGCATCAGGCGGGCATGCTTCCATTTTTACACCGCTCGAATGAAAAGGCGCCCGCGGTTGCTCCGGTGCCCACAGCCACTCCTGCGGCGCAGAAGGCTCCGGAAACCGCCGCGCAGCCCTCGCAGCAGGTCAAATAAGCGGCGAAGCAGCCCATTCTCGCATTCATGAAACTCCTTCAGCTCTCATCGCTTCCCGCAGTCAACGCAACGCTCAACGGGATAACTACGGTTTTCCTGCTTTTTGGTTTCGCCTTCATCCGCCGCGGAAAAATTGCCTGGCACCGGGCCTGTATGATTTCCGCCTTCATTTGTTCCATGGTGTTTCTGGGCTTCTACCTTTATTTCCACTTTCACGCGGGCATCATTCGGTTCGGAGGACAAGGCTGGATTCGGCCGGTCTACCTTACGATCCTCATCACGCACACTACTTTGGCCATTACCACCTTGCCGCTTGTGATCATTACCCTCGCGTATGCTCTCAGCGAAAAATTCAGCAGTCACCGCCGGATCGCGCACTGGACCTATCCGATCTGGCTCTACGTCTCCGTTACCGGCGTCATCGTTTATTGGCTGCTCTACATCGCTTACACGCCCATTGGAGCGCCAGCGCCCGCTGTCTCGGAGATCGTCTTCAGTTTTTTGCAGCGATTGGCATAACCTGACTTGTACATGACGGACGCTCCCAAGACTCAATCTTCCTTTGGCGGCCGCTGGGCTCTGGGGATTCTTGCGGTGGCGCTGCTGTTTGTCTCGATGCCCTTTTTGTTCTGGAATGCGACGTGGTTTGGCCGGCCGCTAACCGACACGCAAATCTCAAAGGCTCTCGCTGACCGCTCCCGTCCGCGCGAAATTCAGCATGTTCTGACTCAGCTCGAAGCGCGGATCGAATCGCACGATCCCTCGGTGCGAAAATGGTACCCACAAATCGTTGCGCTCGCGGGCGATCCCGTCGACGAAATCCGCGTCACCGATGCGTGGGTAATGGGCCAGGACAATACTTCGGACGACTTCCATCATGCTCTCTCGGACCTTCTAGCGGACCCGAACCCGATGGTCCAGCGCAACGCCGCGCTCTCGCTCGTGCGCTTCAAGGACGATTCGGGTCACGCGCTAATTATTGCGATGCTGCGGCCTTCTCAAATGCTCGCGCCATTTTCGGGCAAGCTCGACACTCGGCTGAAGCCGGGTGACGTGATGAATCCCGGAACGATGGTGGCGCACATCGAATCAGAAGGGCAGAAGAAGGAAGTTCGAACGAACGTCCCGGGAACAATCGATCGCTGGCTTGTTGCCGATGGCTCGAGTGTGTCGGCGGGGCAGCCAATTCTGTCCATCGCACCGAGCGAGAGCATGGTTTGGGAAGCATTGCGGGCGCTTTTCCTGATTGGACGCCCAGGGGATGCGCCGGACGTAAGTCGATTTGCGCGGGGAGTGGACGGAATGTGGCCGCAGATCGCGCTGCAGGCCCAGGCTACTTTGCGCGCGATTCAAACACGCGGCCAGTAACTTGGGATTAGCGGGGAAGGCGCGCAGATTCTTTGTAGCTGCTATTTGTACTTGACCACCGCTTGGCCGTCCACAATTTGAATGTCGCTGATATCGTTTGGCAACCGTAGTTTCTCGCGGTTTTCCGGCGAAGCCATCATTTTGTCCACGGCCGCTTGAAGAGCGGACTGCGGCAGGGGCATGGAGCCGAGTTTTCCGGCTACCGGATCGAATTTTATGTAGCCGTTGTTCGAGCTGAGATGCCCGTCCAGCTCGAGCGATAAGTCTTTTCCGTGATAATCGAAAATCACGTAGGCCTTCACCAAGTCGCCATCCATATCGACCTTCACGTCTTTCACCGTTGACTGAACCTGATCGAGCGTAGGCTGCTCGCCTCCGGCCGTGATAGCCGCTACGGGATCAGTAGGCGCCGCTGCACTTGATGCTGGCGCAGCGCCGTTCGGCGCTGTTGCGCTGGCGACTCCTGCGCCACTCGCAGGCTGCTGGCCTTCCAGTTGCAGGCTCTGAGACAAATAGGAGTTGAGTTCGGAGTTGTCGAGCTTCACCTGACCCGATTGGCCAGCGGCTTTGGCTTGGTTCGCGGCTTCGAACTTCTGTTCGGCTCTGGCCGCCGCGTTCGGATCGTAAGGAATATTGGGTGCGGGCGATTTGCGCAACACCAGAATCAGAGTCAGAACAAGGCCTGCGACGCTCGACCACTTCAAAATCTGATAGAGCTTTTTGTGAAGTACGGGATCGGACATATCGATGGCCTCTCTTCTTCTGCCAGTGTAGCAAGGGGGAGAATGGCGGCCGGGACGGCTCGCGCAATGAGTGCCTAGTCGCTACTTGGCCGAAAGGACAGGTACGCGGGAACATCGTCCATTGCGGCTTTAGGTGCGGCACTTCTGATACGAAGTTCACTTTCTGCGGGTGCGTTTCCTCGCCATGCAGTGTGCGTAGTACAAAATCCCGGCTATGGATTTGGCGTCGCGAATCTTTCCCGTGCGCATGCGGCTTTCGATATCTTTGAGCGAGAAAATGCGCTGCTCGATTTTCTCGTCTGATTCCGGATGCGCCATGCCTTTCGTCAAGCCTTCCGCCAGAAAAATGACCATGCTTTCGCTGGCGAAGCCGGGAGTGGGGAAGATGTCGAGCAGCGGGCGCATGTGGCGCGCGGTGTACCCGGTTTCTTCCTGCAGCTCGCGCCGTGCACCTTCGAGCGAAGTCTCACCGGGATCCTTGCTGCCCGCCACCAACTCCCACAGATATTGCCGTACGGCGTGGCGATACTGCCGGATCATTAGGATGCGCCCATCGGAAAACACGGGGAGGACCACGACTGAACCCGGATGCGTCACAAATTCCCGGATCACTCGAGCGCCGCCCGGCTCGATGACGCGCTCGCGTCGCACCCCGAAGACGCGCCCACGGAACATGACTTTGCTGCTCAAGACTTTCGCCAGCTGGGTTTTCCTGGACACGCGGTCTCCTCTCGATGCCGTTCCGGCATCGTAATTCTAGCGCACTGGGCCACGCAGCGTTACGCGCTTCGCAGGCTTCCGCGCGCGGTGATTCCCTGGCGCAACCGTTGCCGCGCCTGCGCCGGTTGCATATACTGACGGCGTACATTTTCATGCCCATAAATACCGTAATCGTTGACGACGAACGCCCGGCGCGCGACGAGCTCGCCTATCTGCTCAAGGGTTTCCCCGAGATAAATATCGTTGCGCAAGGGAAGAATGGCCTCGAAGCGGTAGCGCTAATCAAAGAGTACAGCCCCGATCTGGTTTTCCTGGATGTGCAGATGCCCGGCCTCGACGGCTTCGGCGTGATCAAAAAGCTCGTGGAGCGCAAGCTGCGCGTCCCGCAGATTGTGTTCGCCACAGCATACGACGACTATGCCATCCAGGCGTTTGAAGTAAATGCCGTGGACTACGTGCTGAAGCCTTTTGACAAAGGGCGCATCGCGAAAGCGGTGCAGCGCGCCAAGAGAATGGTGGAAGCGGAGATTTCGCCGGTCGAGCGCCTGGAAACTCTCGTGGGCCAGCTCGCCGCGCCGCCGGCGAAAGGCGCGCAGCCGGCCAAATTGCTAGTGAAATCACAGGCGCGCATGTTCCTGGTCGATGCCGAAGACATGATCTACGCTTCGATTCAGGATGGCACCATCACGATTTTCGCGCGCGATTTCGAGGGCGTTTCGAACTATAGAACGATCGAAGAACTTTCGGATTCACTCGATGCGCACAAATTCTGGCGCGCGCATCGCTCGTATCTGGTCAACATCGACCATATCAAGGAAGTGGTGCCGTGGTTTAAATCGAGCTACATGCTGAAAATGAATGACAAGAAGGCAAGCGAGATTCCGGTTTCCCGCGCACAAACGAAGCGCCTGCGCGAACTTTTGAAGCTGTAGTCATCAAGGATCCTATGCTCAAACCAATTACATCGTCTGATTCTAGGGAAGCACGAACGCGGATTCGTCGGTTTGGACATCTCGCTTCGCTCATCGCGCTTGTTTTGGGCCTCGCCATCGCGTCAGCGGCCCAGACTCCGGCCGGTTCGATCTCGGGTGATGTTGTCGATTCGCACGGAACTCCACTGCCGGGCGCTCGTGTGAGCGTCACAAACATCGGCACAAGCGCAACGGTAAACGTGGCAACCGATGCCGGAGGAAAGTTCTCCGTAGAGCAGCTCGTCCACGGGGATTACCGCGTCACCGTAGCCTCCACAGGGTTTGTGACCAAGGAGTTGAAAGTGACCGTCAAGCCCGGCAACAAATCGAAGGAGCATATTCGCCTGAAAGTTCCAAAGTAGCTCTCCTCTGAGCTCGCCGCAGCCATTTTGGTGAGCAGCGCGATTGTGCTAGCATCGCGGTTACACCTTTCTCCATGGATTTTTCACTCAGCAGCGACCACATTCTGATCCGCGACACCGTCCGCCAGTTCATGGAGACGGAAGTGCGGCCTATTCTGCGCGAATACGAGCGCGAAGAGAAATTTCCGGCCGAACAGATTCGCAAGCTCGGTGAACTCGGCTGCTGCGGAATGCTGATCCCCGAAGAATGGGGCGGCGCGGGTACGGACACACTGACTTACGCGGTGGTGCTCGAAGAAGTGGCGCGTGTGGACGCCTCCACAGCTGTGATTCTGGCTGTGACGAATTCCGCCGGTCGCCGTGCCTCTCCTGAAGCACGGGACGGAGGCGCAAAAGAGCAAATATCTTCGGCGGCTGGGACGTGGCGAAATCATCGGCGCATTTTGTCTGACCGAGCCGCAGGCAGGTTCCGACGCCGCCGCAATCCAGACGCGTGCCACGCGAAACGGCGACGATTACCTTCTCAACGGCACGAAGATTTGGGTCAGCAATGGCGGATACTCTGGCGTTTATGTCGTTTTCGCGAAGACGGACCCGGCACGCGGGCGCTCGCGGCGTTACGGCATTTCTCGTCGAGCCTCGATTTCCCGGGCTTTCGCATCAGCCGCTACGAGGATAAGATGGGCCTGCGTCTTTCGCGCTCTGCGGAAATTGTTTTCGAGGATTGCCGCGTGCCCGGCTGAGAATCGCCTCGGAGAGGAAGGGCAGGGGCTGAAGATCGCGCTCGATGCGCTGGACGGCGGCCGCGTGGGAATTGCGGCACAGTCAGTGGGCGTCGCGCAGGGCGCGATGGAAGCGGCGGTCAAGTACGCTAAGCAGCGACAGACGTTCGGCAAACCAATCGCGGAATATCAGGCGATTCAGTGGATGCTGGCGGACATGCAAACGGAAATCGAAGCGGCGCGCGCGCTGACGCACTATGCGGCCTGGATGCGCGACGCGGGCGCGCCGCGGCTTGGCCCGCACGCGTCACGCGCAAAGCTGTATGCAAGTGAAATGGCGAACCGCGTCTGTGCCAAGGCGGTGCAAGTTCACGGGAGCGTCGGCTATTCACGCGAGACGGACGTGGAGCGCTATTATCGTGATGCGCGCGTGCTGACGATTTACGAGGGCACGAGCGAAATGCAGCGGATTATGATCGCGCGGGATTCTGCTGCGCTCGCGGAGCGCAGCGAGTCAAATATCACGACGGATCAAGGTTGCGCATCGTCGCAAGGGAACGGTGAAAAAGCGTGTGCTCAGCGGCATGCGGCCCACCGGGCCGGCTTCACCTCGGCCATTATTTCGGCGCGCTCCAGAACTGGCTAAAGCTGCAGGAAGAGTACGAATGCTTTTTCTTTGTGGCGGATTGGCACGCGCTGACGACGCACTATGAGGACACATCCTCCGATCGCGGAGAATACGCTGCAGGTCGCGACGGACTGGCTCGCCGTGGGGCTCGATCCCGAAAAGTCCACGCTCTTCATTCAATCGTCGGTGCTCGAGCATGCCGAGCTGCACGTCCTGCTTTCGATGATCACGCCGCTCTCGCTGGCTCGAGCGCGTACCCGACGTATAAAGAGCAAATCGAAAATCTCAAGGACCGCGATCTGGGGACCTACGGCTTCCTCGGCTACCCGCTCCTGCAGTCCGCCGATATCGTAATGTACGGCGAGCCGAAGCAGGAACTTCTCGTCCCGGTCGGCGAAGATCAGGCCCCACACGTGGAGCTGACGCGCGAAGTCGTTCGGCGGTTCAACGCCCAATTTGGCTTTGAAGTGGATAAGGACTTATTCCACAGCGACAATCGGGACCATCTGCGCGACCTTAAGACCATCGATAGCCTTCCCGCAGCATTTGCAAGACGCTGCCGTTGCTGGAGAAGAGACCCTCGCGCGAAATCAGTGGATTTTTAAGAAGCGAGCTGCGGAAATCGGGTTCGGCAATTTCCTGAAAGAGGTCGGGGCGAAGAACAAGAAATTCTTTTGGCAGCAAGAAGTACTGCAGGAGCCGGCGTACGTTCCGACCGAAACGCCGCGCCTTCCGGGCCTAGATGGCCGCCGGATGGCGAAGAGTTACGGAAATGCGATCTGGCTGAGCGATCCGCCCGACGAGATTCGCACCAAGGTCCGCAACATGATGACGGACCCGCAACGCCAGCGGCGCACGGATCCAGGGCGGCCGGAAGTCTGTCCGGTGTTCGCCTATCACAAATTATTTTCAACGCCGGACACGATAGCGCGCGTTGATCGTGAATGCCGCACAGCGGCGATCGGCTGCGTGGATTGCAAGGGGCTAATGGCGGATGCCTTGGTGAAATGGATTGAGCCAATTCAGGAACGCCGCAAAGAATTTGAGGCGCATCCGCAGCAAGTTTGGGATATTCTCGGTGCCGGTTCGGACCAGGCGCGCAAGACCGCCAAGCGGACCATGAATCGCGTGCGCAACGCCATCTTCAAATGGGACGAAGCGTACAAGGGCAAGGCCTGAGATATATTGAGGAGTAAGCAAACGAATGGCGAGCCCCTATCGCATTAATTTGCCGGTGTACGAAGGACCTCTCGATCTTCTGCTCGATTTAATTCGCAAGCAGGAGATGGACATCCACAACATTCCCATCGCGAAAGTCACCGAGCAGTATCTCGATTACCTCCATCAGCTTGAAACACTGGATATCGATGTATCCGCCGATTTCATCTACATGGCGGCCTCGCTGATTCACATCAAATCGAAAATGCTACTGCCTCCCGATCCGCTAGCCGGTCCGGAAGACATGCAGGATCCGCGCGACGAGCTGGTTCACCGGCTGCTGGAGCACGAAAAATTCAAGAACGCCGCGCAGCTGCTCTATCAAAAGCAGCAGGTGGAGGACCACGTGTGGTCGCATCCGGACCGCACGCTCTACACTGGCGACGAAGTCCAGGGCGAGCTCGTGGTTTCCCTTGTGGATCTGGTGAAGACGTTCCAGCAAGTGCTCGAACGGCGCAAGGAAGTGCCGAAATTCGAGCTGCGCCACGAGACTGTCACCATCGCGCAGATGATGGACCGGTTGCGCCAGCGCCTGACCGTCAGCGACGAGCCGGTTTCGCTGATCGATTTCTTCGAGACCTGCGAGACGCGCAACGCGATGATCGTCGCCTTGCTGGCGGTGCTGGAGATGGTGCGCATGCAGGCGGTGATGCTGGTGCAGTCCGAATTATTCTCCGATATTCGTTTGCGCAAGCACCGCATGTTCGACGCGGTCTTTGCCGGCCCCGATGCCATGTCACAAATTGAGGAGCAATATCTCTGACGATGACGCCACAGGAACTTCAAGCTTCGCTCGAAGCCATCATCTATGCAGCCGACGAGCCGGCCACGCTCGACCAGATCGCGAAAGCGCTGGGTGTTGAAAAAACCGAAGTTCGCGCGGCGCTCGACCTCCTCGTCGCCGCTTATCAAACAGAAGACCGCGGCATCGAAGTGCGCAAAGTCGCCGGCGGCTGGAAGTTTTACACCAAGGCGCAGCACCATGACGCCGTGCGGAAATTTATCAAGAGCCTGCAGCCCCCTCTGCGGCTCACGATGCCGGCGCTCGAAACGCTCGCAGTAATCGCCTACAAGCAGCCCGCCACGATCCCTGAAATAAACGAGATTCGCGGCGTCAACGTTGGCGGCGTGATCAAAACGCTCCTCGAGAAACGCCTCATCACTACGGCTGGCCGCAAGGAAGTGATCGGGCGTCCGATTCTCTATCGCACATCCAAACAATTCCTGATGCGCTTCGGCCTTTCCGATCTCGACGAACTGCCCAGCCTGAAGGAATTCGAGGCGCTGGCGCAAGCCGCGCTTGGCGATGATACCGGAATTGCGCCGATCGAGCCGGAAGGACCCAGCGCTTCTCCAGAAACAGACGCGGCGACAGCAGTCGATTCTGCGCCGGTGCACGCCGATACGCAGATCGAGACGGCAGTAGAACCCCAGGCAGCCACCGAAGAATCAGAAAGCGCGCGCGCAGCTGCGGCATCCTCGGGAAAGGGGTCGAGCGAGCAGGCAAGCTGACCACTCGCGTCGTGCTAAACTCATTTGGGGAATCGGCTGCTTCTTCCGAACTCTAGGGTGGACGGACTTTCCTCGCATCCGACTTTTCGAAATTACAGGTCGCGTTCATCTCTAAACCAATGCTCGAAAGACTTCAAAAAATTATCGCTCGTGCGGGAATCGCCTCCAGGCGGCATGCGGAGGAGCTCATCTCGTCAGGCATGGTCACTGTCAACGGACGCACGGTGACGGAGCTCGGCACGAAGGCGGACGATTCGCGCGATCACATCAAAGTGAACGGGCGACTGCTTCGCCCGGAAAAAGAGCGCGTTTATCTGCTGCTGAACAAACCGCCGGAAGTGGTTTCAACGATGAGCGACCCCGAAGGGCGCCGCGCGCTCAGCGATCTACTGCACGGCGTGACGCAGCGAGTGTTTCCCGTCGGGCGCCTGGAGTATCACGCGATGGGTCTTGTGTTTTTGACCAATGACGGCGACCTCGCCAATCTGATGTTGAAGGCGCACCACCTGCCGCAAACCTACGATCTGAAGTTGAAAACGCTTCTCACCTTCGAAGAAATCGAGAGCCTTGGACGCGCGACCGGCGCTCACATCATGAGGCTGAAAGGGAAGGACGCGCCCTGGTACGAAGTGACGCTGTCGGAAGCGCGTCGCGATGCGCTGCGCAACAGGCTTTTTCAAACTGGGCATCCCGTCGAAAAGGTCAAACGCGTGCGAATCGGAAATCTCGCGCTCGAATCGCTCGCGCCTGGGCATCATCGCTCGCTTTCCGGTGCGGAAGTGGCAAGCCTGCTGCGCTTGGTGCAACCGAGCGCCGACGCGCAGAAATCCGTACAGGGGAGCAAAGCGCCGCGGCGCGCGCGCGTGAAGCGTACATACCGCCCGAAGCCGAAACCGGGCGCCCGCGCTCCGCGTCAGAATCCTGGCGGCGCGCCTTCTCCTTCTCGTCCGAAGAGGTCTCGTTGAGGCCGCTCTACGCATGAGCAAACTCATTCACGAGCTCGTTCCGCCCTACATACGCGAACTCTCGCCTTACGTTCCCGGACGGCCGATTGAAGAAGTCGAGCGAGAATTGAACATGCACCCAATCAAACTTTCGTCGAACGAGAATCCGCTGGGTCCTTCGCCTTTGGCCATCGAAGCCGCGCGAAAGGCGCTCGTGGAATCGAATCGCTACCCGGACGGCAGCGGTTTTTACCTTCGCAGCGCGCTAGCAAAGAAACACAACATTCCGGCAGAACACATCATTCTGGGCGGAGGATCGACCGAGATTATTGATCTGGCCGCGCGCATGGTTTTGCTACCCGGCGATTGCGGAGTCACATCGTTCGGGTCCTTTCCGCTATATCACATCGCGATTCGCGCCACCGGAGCGCGATATTTTGACGTTCCCATGCGCGATTATCATTTTGACCTGGAAGCCATTGCTCGCGATTTGCCTCCGGAAACAAAACTCATTTTCCTCGCGAATCCGAATAATCCGACGGGCACCATGTTCAACGCCCAGGATCTGGATCAGTTCCTCGCGCACGTTTCCGAAAGTGTGCTGATCGTGCTCGACGAAGCCTACTGCGATTACGTGGACGATCCGAACTATTCGCGTTCGGTCGATCTCGTGCGCAACGGGCGCAATATCCTCGTGCTGCGAACGTTTTCGAAAGTCTATGGCCTTGCCGGCCTGCGGATCGGCTACGGACTGGGCCCGGCAGATTTGCTGGGCGAAATGAACAAGATTCGCGGGCCATTCAATACGTCGGGCGTGGCTCAGGCGGCAGCGCTCGCCGCGCTGGGTGACGCGGATCACGTGCGCCGCTCCGTGGAATCGAACCGCGCCGGCCTCTCCCAACTCACGGCCGGGCTCACGAAGCTCGGCATCACGTTCGTTCCTTCCGTGGCAAATTTTCTTCTGGTGATTTTGGGCGGCGACGCCGATGCGCTGGCGGCTCAATTGCTCGAGGCTGGCGTAATCGTCCGCCCCATGGCCTGGATGGGATTCCCCAGCGCCATTCGCGTGACAGTGGGCACGCGCGAGGAAAACGAAAAGTTTCTCGACGCGATGGGCAATCTCCGCGCGGCTATGGCGCGCGGCTCCGGCGCGCATCATTCAAATCTTCCCAAGGAAGACACCCAGGGGATTTGATGGCCGATCCCACGGACAGGCCTAAATCGGAACCTGCGGGTCACGAGAACTCCGAAACCGCCGGTCCCCCTGCGGATGCTGTTACAAACATTCTCAGCGCCAGCAAAGCGATCGCCGTTGTGGGTCTTTCAAATCGCAGTTTCCGGCCGAGCAACGGCGTAGCGCGGTACTTGCAATCCGTTGGATATCGAATAATCCCAGTGAACCCGCGCGAAAGGGAAGTGCTCGGCGAGAAAAGCTATGCGCGGCTCGAGGACGTACCCGAGCGCGTCGATATCGTCGATATATTCCGGCGCTCCGAATTTGTACCGGAGATTGTGGAATCCGCCATTCGCATTGGCGCGCGCGCAATCTGGATGCAGGAAGGCGTGATACACCCAGAGGCCGCGCAACGCGCACGGCGCGCCGGGCTATTCGTGGTGATGGACCTGTGCATTTTGAAAGAGCACCAAAGGCTTTGGACCTCGAAAGCTCTTCGTCACTGCAAGTGATAGAGCATGAGGCTGCGTTTGCCGGGTTCGGTGACCGCCACGAATTCCCCGTCGGGCGAGATTGCAAAATCGTGAAATTCCAGGTCATGCAAGAGCGGCACAAACTTCCCATCATACAAACCGATCCAAACTAAATTGCTCGATCTCTGGGGGTCCCCGCGCTTCAGCAGAATTCGGCGTTCGTCACGGCTCCAATCAAACATCCCAATCGCTACTCGCACTTGAACGGGAGGCGCGGCCGGATTTACTACGTCGCGAACCTCGAGCGTATCCCCGTCGCGAAAATATCCCACCTTTGACGCGGACGGCGATAGCGTGAGATTTCCGGCGAACGAGTCCAGAGGCGCGATCCTGGTTCTGGTTTCGTGCACTAAATCCAATTTCACCAGCGTCGGCGGAGCGATGATCGTCGTGCTTTCTTCCACCGCGAATGCCTGGTTGTGCTTCGTGTCCCAGACGACCGCTGCGAACGTGTGGCCGCTGAAAAGAGGCTTTGATTTCCCATCGGCCGGCCGCATCGAATTAATCTGCCAGAAATCTGCCCCGGTCTTGGTCAGATACAAAAGCGTGTTCCCGTCGTCGATCCAGGCGCCATTGAAAGCGTCGTCGAGCAATCCATCCTTCGTTCCTTGAATCGGGATCTGCCTTCCGTCATCTTCCATCAAGCAGACGGCCACGAGGCCGCGTACCGGCTGTTCCTCATCGAGCTGCTCGTCCCGTGTACCGCGAGGTTGCACCATCTCTGCTGTGGTCATCATGATGGCGATGCGGTGCCCGCCCTGCGACCACGCGAAGGACTGGACCTGGTAATTCAGTAATGGGTCGGCAAAGAATTGTTCCCCGTCCACGATCTTTTTCTGCTTTCCGTCGGACGTGGAAATCCACATATCGTCGCGCTCGAGCCTCACTTTTTTCACTTTGCGCATGCGTTGCACCGCGTACACGATACGGTTGTCTTGCGAGATGGCGAACGCCTGCACGTCTTCATTGATCATCATCGCGGGCTTTTCCTGGGCAGGCAGACGCGAAGACATCAGCGGCAGGGCCGCTATGACTGTGAGTAAGGCCAGCAATCCGCGTGCGAATCGAACCAGCGCTTGGCTTCGCGTCTCGATCATCACGATCCTTTAGTTTCGCGGGGCTTTTTCTGTATGCGGCGAATCTCTTCGAGCCGCTGGCGGATGCGCGCCTCGAATCCTTGGTCGGTCGGGTGGTAATAGACGCGGTCTGCCAGACTTTCCGGCAAGCAAGTCATGTCCGTAAGCTTTTGTTCAGCATTGTGCGCGTACTGATAGCCCTTGCCGTAGCCGATATTCTTCATCAAGCCGGTGACCGCGTTGCGCAGATGCAGCGGCACAGGCTCGGCCATGGTCTTCTGTAAATCATCCTGAACGTCGCCATACGCGGTGTACACGGCGTTGGATTTCGGCGCGAGGGCCAGGTACACAGCTGCCTGCGCCAGCGCGAGATTTCCCTCCGGCGGGCCGAGAAACTCGAACGCCTGCATCGCAGCGATGGTCACCTGCACGGCGTGCGGCTCGGCGAGGCCAATATCTTCGCTCGCCATGCGCACCAGGCGCCGCGCGACGTACAGTGGATCCTCTCCCGATTCAAGCATGCGCGCGAGCCAGTACAGAGATGCGTCGGCGTCTGAATTGCGCACCGATTTGTGCAGCGCGGAAATAAGATTGAAGTGCTCTTCGCCCGACTTGTCGTAGGGAAGCAGCTTCTTCTGCAACACGTCTTCGAGGCGCGCTTGCGAAAGAACGCGCCGGGAATCCGAGTTTGGCGGCGTCCCCATCGCGAGGGCCTCGAGCGTGTTATAAGCGGAACGCGCGTCGCCGTTGGCTAGAATTGCGATGCGCTCGAGAATTTCATCGGGCGCTTCGACCTGTTCCTTGCCCAGACCGCGAACCGGGTCTTCGAGCGCCCGGCGAAGAAGCGCCACAATTTGCTCTGTGCTGAGCGCGCGCAGCACGTAAACCTTCATGCGCGAAAGCAGCGGAGCAATCACTTCGAACGAAGGGTTTTCCGTGGTCGCGCCGATCAGAAGAATGTTTCCGGCTTCGACGTGCGGCAGAAAGGCGTCTTGCTGCGCGCGATTGAAGCGATGCATCTCGTCCACGAACACGATCGTGCGGCGTCCATAGCGGCGCGCGCCTTCCGCCTTGGCCATTACTTCCTTGATTTCCTTGATGCCCGCGAGCACGGCGCTGAAGGGGATGAACTCGGAGCGCGTGCGCTTGGCGATGATTCGTGCAAGCGTGGTCTTGCCGCAGCCCGGCGGGCCCCAGAGAAGCATCGAACTCAAATCGTCCCGCTCGATTTGTGTGCGCAGCGGCTTGCCGGGCCCGAGCAGGTCTTCCTGGCCGATAAATTCGTCGAGCGTCTGCGGACGCATGCGGTCCGCCAGCGGCCGGCCCGCTTGCGATTCGGCTTCGGGTTCGAGGGCTTGAAAAAGTCCCATGTGGATTTAGATGCCTCGGCGCTGGCGCGCGGCTTCGAACAAAATCACCGAAGCAGCGACGCCCGCGTTCAGCGAGTCGACGTCCTCATTGATCGGTATGGAGATCCAGGCGTCAGCGGCGCGTTCAATCTCTTCGGGCAGTCCGGCGCTTTCGTTGCCGATAAAGATCGCGCATGGCTCGCGCAAATCGGGCGCCTCATCCTGCACGCCCTTCGCTGCTTTGGCGGCTGCGGGCCTGGAACTCGCGGCGACTACCTTCACGCCTGCAGTTCGCAATTGCGCCAGTAAAATCGGGATGGCCATGCCGCGCAACAGCGGCAACCGAAGCGCCGAACCTGCCGATGCACGCAAAGCTTTGGGGGACCATGGATCCGCGCTGCCGCGCGTGGTGACAACCCCGGTGGCCCCAAACGCCTCCGCAGAACGGACCATCGTACCTGTGTTGCCCGGATCCTGCACGGCGGCCATTACGATAATGAGCGGGACATCCCCGCGAAACGTGCCATCGCGGGTCGCACGCCCGCGAAGAACGTCCTCAAATCCCCATTCGCGCTGGCGAAAGAGCGCTGCCACACCCTGCGGCGTCTCGGTTCCGGCAATGCCGGCGAACAGCTTCTCCGTCGTGCGCAGGACGCGCGAGCGCGGGATTCCGGCCTCGCTCTCGCTCGCCACACGCAGAATCCGATTGAGTTCGCTCTCGCTGGCATCGGTCACCAACAGCGCCTCAGCTTCCAGGCCTGAGCGAAGGCCTTCTTCCACCAGCTTTGGTCCTTCCACCCCGATCGGCTCCCCACTCGCGGGGCCGGTTCCACGCAAAGCGGCGCGAAACATTTTCAGCCATTTGTTGTCGCGGCTGGTGATGATGTCAACAGGCGCCGCCTGTATGCTCGACGGACGGTCCGTCGGGCCTGTGGATCGCACGCGTTGCCGCACACCACCTGATTGCTCGTCTGCGGGGAACCGTTGCGCCATTTAGCAAGCGTAACAAACGCCTCGCCTGACGTAAACCACGGCGCGCCCGCGAAGCAGCTGGCCGTGGTGCAACCTAAAGAACGGCAATACCTTGCTTCCCGTGCTGCGCCTGTGATAATTTCCCGGAGAGTCAGGGGCGCAACCCGCCGCGAGCGAACATTGCCTGTCGAAGTCCTAAAAATTTCACCGGAAGCACCCGAAAACTATGCGGTCGACTACGCCGCCGGATTCATCAAGCGCGGCCAAGTGGTCGGACTCCCCACGGACACCTTCTACGCTCTCTCCGCGGATCCATTCAACCTCGCGGCCATCGAGGCAGTGTTCCAGGTTAAGGGCCGGCCGGAAACGAAGGCTTTGCCGATTCTGGTGAGTTCCATTGAACAAGCCGTCTCGCTCGTGCGCGAAGTGCCCGACGTCTTTTTGGTTCTTGCGCACAAGTTCTGGCCGGGCGCGCTGACGCTGGTGGTCGAAGCCACGCATCGGCTTCCGCTCAAAGTTACCGGCAACAGCGGCCGCGTCGCGCTGCGCTGGGCCAACTCGCCAATCCCGACCGCAATCATCGATGCCGTCGGCGGCCCGGTCACCGGGACGAGCGCAAATCTTTCCGGATTTCCTTCCTGCACTAATGCCGACCAGATCGTGAAGCAGCTCGGCGACCGCCTCCCGCTAATCCTCGACTCGGGAGATACCGGCGCGATTCTTGCTTCTACGATCGTAAGGATTGATGGCGATCACTGGACTCTTGCGCGCGAAGGCGCGTTGCCGGAATCGGAAATTCGCGGGGTGCTCGGCAACGCGTGAGGAAAGACGAATCCTGATGTTGGCTGCGTGTCAGCTCTTCGAAGTTTCTAGTGCAACCTGGCCGTCTCAAGGAACTCATAATCCCCGCCCGGAGGTATCGCGATATCGGTGAGTCTCGCTCGATGCACGCAAACATTGTCCGGGTACCACAGATTTATGTAGGGCTCGTCCTCCGCCACGATTTTCTGAATCCGCGAGAGGATCTCTTTGCGCTTGTCGCGGTCCATCTCGACGCGCGCTTGATCCAGTAGCGAATCCAGCAACGGATTCCGATAGTGCCCGCGGTTCGCGCCATCCGGCGGAATCTTCTTCGAGCTGAATACATACTCAAAAATGTCGGGATCGTTGTTCGCGCCAACCCATCGCAGCGTATAGAGCTGGAAACTCCCGCGCGTGATATCCGAATAAAATGTGGCGAATTCGAGCGGTCGCACATCCAGCACAATTCCTACCCGCCGCCACTGGTCGGCAATCGCCGCACTTGTGACTCTCACGGACTCGTCCGTGGAAGTTTTCAACTCAAGATGAAAGCGTACGCCATCGGCGCCTCGCCGAAATCCGGCCGCGTCCAGAAGCTGCTCAGCCCGCCCCGGGTCGTAGAGGTACTGCGCCACGTTCGGCTCGAATGCCCAATGGTTCGGCGGCAGCAGGCCCGTCCCGAGTCGCGCCTGGCCGTGAAGCAGGTATTTGATCAGTGTCGCGCGGTCGGTAGCGTACGCGAGCGCTTGGCGCACTTCGCGGTGCGCGAGAATCGGGTCCTCGAAATTGAACGCGATGTAAGTAAGCGGCGTCCCCGGCTGCTGTTCTACCGCGAGTCCATGTTCCTTCGCGAGCGCCGCTGACATGTCCGGCGTGAGCGAATTGATTTCGGCATCGGCCGAGCCCTTGCGCAATTCGAGCGCGCGCACGATAGCGTCTGGAACAATCCGGACCCGCAGACGTTCGATATGCGGCGGGCCGCCAAAATAATCAGCATTTCGTTCGAGAACGATTTCCTCGTCTCGTATCGCGCTCACAAAGCGAAATGGCCCCGTCCCGTTCGGATGCTGCGACATTTCCGCGCCCGAGCCGCGCGGTACGATCCCGATACCGGGGCGGGTGAGTTCCCACAAAAAGGAAGCGTATGGCTCCCGCAGGTGAAACACAATCGTCCCCTCGTCCGGCGCATCAATCGACGCGACCATTTTGAAAGAGCCTCGTTTAGGCGTCTTAAGGCCGCCGCTGATGATCGAATCGAGCGTGAACTTCACGTCGGCCGAGGTGAGCAAGTGGCCATCGTGGAATTTCACGCCCTTGCGGAGGTGAAAGACATAGGTCAGCGGGTCGGGCGTCTCCCAGCGTTCGGCCAGGTCGGGAACCACGTTCATCTGGGCGTCGTGCGCCACCAGGCTCGAAAAAATGAGCCCATCGAGGTGTTCGGAATAAGCATCGGCGCCGATGCGTGGGTCGAGATTCGTCGGCGCCGCTTCCATCAGGAAAGTGACGGTGTGAGGATCTTCTTCGGAACTGCGAGAAGGAGAACACCCCGCAAAGGTAAAAGTCAGAGCGAGTGCCAGAGGCAACAGGAAATAGCGCAGGCTAGCGCGCGCGTCCATGCACCAGTTTCCCGAGAATCGCCGCGCGCGACGCACCTGTGGCTGAAGGCAAATTGTTCGGTCGTCCGTGATAGGCCTCGTAGGCTAGGATAGCAAACGCCAAAGCCTCTTTCGCCTGCGGAGGAATGCCAAAGCTGCTCGACGAAACAATTGCAAATCCCGGCAAAATCGCCGCAAGGTACACCATCATCAGCGGATTTTGCGCGCCGCCTCCGGAAACGATCAACTCATCCACCTGCATGTGCGGCAGAACAAATCGTTGAAGTGCGTTCGCAATCGAAAGGGAAGTGAAGACCGTCGCCGTGCGCACAAGGTCTTCGGGCCGGGCTCGATGTTTCTTTCCCCAGGCGAGCAAAGAATCCGCGAACGCGCGTCCGAATTCTTCGCGCCCCGCCGTCTTCGTCGGCTCTTTCGCGAGATACGGGTGCTCCATCAACTCGTTCAGCAGCGCGGGAATCATCCACCCGCGCAGCGCCAGCTCCGCGTTTCGATCGAAACGCTCGCGCCCGCGCGTGAACTGCTCGACAAGCGCGTCCACGATCATATTTCCCGGGCCGGTGTCGAACGCGATCACATCCCTCGGCCGCGCGCCCGCCGGAATTGCAGTCAGGTTGGCGATGCCGCCGATATTCAGCGCCACGCGCCCGTGCTTGGGATGCCGATAGAGCAGGTAATCCACAAACGGAACGAGCGGTGCGCCTTGCCCTCCGGCGGCCATGTCCGCCGGACGAAAGTCCCCGATCGTATCAACTCCGGTGCGTGCGGCGATTACGCTCGGCTCGCCAATTTGTAGAGTCGAGGCCACGCGAGAACGCTCCAGAAAAGGCGAAGCCGCACCCTGGTGATACACAGTTTGGCCATGTGAGCCGACCAGCGAGATTTTTCCCAGCGGCACGCGCCAGCGCTTACAGGCCGCAATCGCCGCTCGCGCAAACTCCTCGCCCAGGAGAAAGTTAAGTTGACTAATTTCCGCCGAGGTCGTTGCAGCGCCGTTCGCCAGTCGCAGGATCGATTCGCGTACCCGGGCCGGGTATCCGACGTGATGGTGCGCTTCCAGTTTCACTGAAAGCGAAGGAGGTGCGCCCGATACGCGCGCGAGGGCCACATCAATGCCGTCGGCAGACGTGCCGGACATCATCCCGAGAACACGCATGGATTTTCCGCGCTTCGTCATGAAAGCTGCTTTTGCAGCGCCGCGAGCAGGACCATGGCCTCGAGCGGCGTGAGCTTGTTTAAATCAGCGCTCCGCAGTGCTTCGAGCACGGATTCATCGATTGCTGTAAAGCTAACCTGTTGCGGCGCGGCTGCGGCGGCAGAACCCGGCGAAAGTTCCTGGGTTAGCTTGTCTTCCTTCTGCTCGTGCCGGCGCAGAATCTCGCGCGACCTGGCTATCACGTCTTGCGGCAATCCCGCGAGCCGCGCAACTTCGATGCCGTAACTTTTGTCCGCGCTGCCCGGCTCGACGCGCCTCAAGAAAACAATTTCGCTTCCAGCTTCTTGGACGGACACGTGCACATTTTTCACACCGTCGAGCAATTGTTCAAGTTCCGTCAACTCGTGGTAATGCGTGGCGAATAACGTGCGCGGGCGCGCGCCCGAATGCAGCGCCTCAACCACCGCCCAGGCAATCGAAAGCCCGTCAAACGTGGACGTGCCGCGCCCGACTTCGTCGAGCAGCACAAGGCTCGCAGGCGTCGCCGTATTCAGAATCGCTGCCACCTCGCTCATCTCCACAAGAAATGTCGAGCGGCCCCGCGCCAGATTGTCCGAGGCGCCAATGCGCGTAAAAATGCGATCGAGCAGTGGAAGCTTCGCTTGCACGGCGGGAACGAACGATCCCATCTGCGCCAGGATTGAAATCAGCGCGGTCTGCCGCAAGTACGTGGATTTTCCTCCCATGTTTGGGCCGGTGATGATGAGGAGAAATTGCCGTTCGTCGTCCAGATACAGATCGTTCGGCACGAACCGCTCCCCGCGCTCTTCGAGCAGCTTCTCAATCACCGGGTGGCGGCCTCCCGCCACCATCAGAATTCCGCGCGCAGTTCTCTTGGCGTCCTTGTCGACGTGCGCGCTCTTACGTGGCATTGCGGTCTCGGTGAATTCAGGACGCGAGTAATTTCGCCTGGCCGCAAGCCGCGCAAAATTCACGAGCACGTCGAGTTGCGCGATCGCCGCGGACGTTCGGCGCAATCGTGCCGCTTCGTGCGCGATTGCTTCGCGGATCTCACCGTATAGACGCCGCTCGATCTCAAGCACGCGCTCTTCAGCGGAGAGCACCTTGTGCTCGTATTCCTTGAGTTCGGTCGAGGTGAACCGCTCGGCGTTCACCAGCGTTTGCTTGCGCTCGTAATCTGCGGGGACCAGATGCAAATTCGGCTTCGAGATCTCGATGTAGAAGCCGAAAACCTGGTTATACCGGATCTTGAGTGAGGCAATTCCGCTGCGCTTGCGCTCGCGCTCCTCCATCGACGCAATCGTCTGGCGCCCCTGCTTCGTGATGTCGCGCAATTCGTCAAGCTCTGCATTGAATCCGCGCCGAATTACGCCGGGATCGCTCGAAACTGCCGGAGGATCATCCGCAATTCCTCGGGCGATCGTGTCGCGCACATCGGCGAGTTCGTCCAAGCTCTCGCGAAGCTCGCTGAGCCGGCGGCCGGGGACGCCAGACTTTTCCGGACCACCGGTTTCGGCCGACACAAGCAACGCGCGAAGCGCGGGAATTTTCTCGAGCGATCGCCCCAACGCCAGCAAATCTCGCGGCGTCGCGACCCCGAGTGTCACGCGGCTGGTCAAACGCTCGAGGTCGAAGATGTTCGCCAGCTCCTTGTGAATTTCCTCACGCGCCACAGTTCGCGACTTCAACTCCGCGACCGCGTCGAGCCGTTCTTCAATTTCCGCGAGAGATATCTCCGGCCGCAGCACCCATCCACGCAGTAGCCGCGCGCCCATTCCCGTCGCGGTCTCGTCGATAGCTTTCAGCAGCGTCGCGGAGGAATCGTCGCCCGCAGCAGGCTCGACCAGTTCCAGGTTGCGCGCGGTCACCGCGTCGAGAATCATCGCGTCCTGCTGCTCGTAGTACGCGAGCTGGTCAAGATGTTCCAGGCCCGTGCCTGCCGGACGCAGCGAAGGTATGGCCGCCTGGTCTTCCGGCTTCCGAGCTCCGATCGCCGATGTCTCACGCAGATAATGAACGATCGCGCCGGCCGCCGCCGCTGCCTGCGGGTGTCCGTTCAGGCCAAAGCCTTCGAGCCCGGCCACGCGAAAATGCTCTTCGAGCAGGCGCGTCCCGTAATCAACCTTGAAAACCCACTCATCGATACGTGTCTCGACCGCTCCCAAGCCATCCATCTCGGCGGGGACTGCAGTAGGGAAGAGTGTCACCGGCCTCGGCAGCAGTATCTCGCGTGGACGCAGAATGCCGAGTTCATCGCGGAGTCGCGCTTCCGCTTTATCACCTGAAAATTCGGTAGCCCGAAATTCGCCGGTCGAAAGATCCACGAACGCGAGTCCCACTACCGGCTCATTCGCGGTTTTCCCCTGTGGCGCGCGTTGCGACGCCCCTGAGCCCGCTGCGGCCCCTAGTGCTATTGCCGGCACTCCAGCCGCGCCGTTTCGCGCCACAGCCGCCAGATAAATGTTTTCCTTGGGTTCGAGCAACCCGACCCCGCTGGCAGTCCCTGGCGTGAGGACGCGGATCACTTCGCGTCGAACCAGATTCCTTCCCGGGCCGGGCTCTTCCATCTGCTCGCATATCGCCACCTTGTGTCCTGCCCGGATCAAGCGCGCGATGTAATTTTCGGCAGCGTGATAGGGCACTCCGCACATCGGGATGGCGTTTCCCTTTTCTTTGTTCCGCGCAGTAAGCGTGATTTGCAGGAGTCGCGAGGCAACCACGGCGTCATCGAAGAACAGCTCGTAGAAATCGCCCAGGCGAAAAAGCAGCAGTGCAGACGGATGCTGCTTCTTCAGGGCGTGGTACTGCCGCATTAATGGAGTCGTCGGCTCGGTCATGAATGCAGGCCGTGGCCAAAAGGTTCGGCGGCAGGGCCCGGCAGGTAAGCGATTATGCTGGCTCGTCCGCGGGTTGGCAACATCCTTCCTGCGTTCGCGCAGTCATGCCCGGCCCTGCGTGATTTATACTGTGCCGTGGCCGGAGGCAGCAGCACCAAGCGCGAAATCGAGATCAAGCTGCGCATCGGGGACATCCGCGAAATCCTGTCAAAACTCCGCAAAATCCGCGCCGTCTCCCGCGGCCGTGTGTTCGAGCAGAACACGCTCTACGACACGCCCAGCTCCGAGATCAGAGGTTCGGGGCGATTGTTGCGCTTGCGCACCGAGCGGCCAGCCGGGACTGCGTGGGCTCGCGCGGGACGGCGAGCGATGATTCTGACCCTCAAAGGTCCTCTTCGCAGTCGATCCAGTGCGTACGCCAAGCGGCCTTATAAGGAACGCCTGGAACGCGAGGTAATCGTCCCCAAGACTCAGCAGTGGCGCAGGGCCCTGCGATCCCTGGGCCTTCAATCCAGCTTTCGCTACGACAAATACCGCACCAGCTTCCAGCTCGGTAATCTTCACCTAGACCTTGACGAAACGCCGGTCGGCGTCTTTCTCGAACTGGAAGGCCCTCCGGCGGAGATCGACGGGGCCGCGCACTCGCTCGGGTTCTCCCGGCCTGACTATTTGCGGCAATCCTACGGTGAACTCTACGTTGCCGACTGCCGCCGCCGGGGACGCGTCCCGCGAAATATGCTATTCCGCCGCTGAAAAATCGCAGAAATCGCACTCTTCGCTTGACAAAGTTATCGTCTGCATTTAGTAGTCAAAACGAGCACACGCGCGTCGGAATGGAAGACCTCTCATCCAATTCGGAGCCTGGGGGCAGCGCTACGAGGCCTTCGCGCCTCGCCTGGCTTTTTGGAGTTTCCCCCGTGCGGTCTTACGGCAATAGGGAGTTGAGGCCCGGCTTAAACTAGCCCAAGGCAAGTTCCATTTGCCCGAGGCCGGTCGAATGCCGGTTTCGGGCATTTTTTTTTGCGCCGATGGAAGGCGCTCTCCTGCTTTGCCTCGTCAGAGGGAAGGCCGCAGAAGGAGTCAATATGCTTCACGCAACCGAAGTAATCGGCGCTGAGACCTACGATTCGCTCGGCAACTTTGTCGGGCGGGTTAAGGAAATGTTCGTCGAGCCCGGCGATCAACCGAACCGTGTATCGAAGCTGCTGCTTGGTCGGGGCCAGTACCGCCCGCTCGTCGCGCGATATGACCAAATCGGAGCCGTGATGCCAGGCAGGATTAACCTCACCACCGACGAATCTGCGCTCGAGCTCTATCACCCGAACGAAGCCTGGCTGGCGGTGGGCAAAGACCTCCTGGACCAGCAGATCATCGACACCAACGGCCGCAAGGTAGTCCGCGTGAACGACATTGACCTGGCCGACCAGCGAACAAACGGCAATACCGAGTTGCGCATTACGCAGGTTGATGTCGGGCTGCCCGGTGCAGTCCGGCGCCTTTTGCAGGGCGTGGTCCCGCCAATGGCCATTCGCAGAATCCAGTCAAAATTGCCGCCGCGCAAGATCAAGTGGGAGTTCGTCAACTTGATCGAGCCCGATCCTCTGCGCCGCGTGAAACTGCGCCTGTCTAGCGAAAAACTCGCCGCTCTTCATCCCGCCGACCTTGCCGACATCATGGAAGCGCTTTCGCCGGACGAGCGCCAGTCCATTATTGCTTCGCTCGACGAGCAGACCGCCGCCGAAACCATCGCCGAACTCGATAAGCGCTTGCAGACGCAAGTGGTCGAACAACTCGATCCCGAAAGAGCTGCGGATATCATCGAAGAGATGAACCCCGACGAAGCCGCCGACCTGGTAGCCAGTCTCGAGCCGGACACTTCCAAGGAACTCCTGGAGGAAATGGAGCATCGCGAAGCCAATCAGGTGGAACAGCTCATGCGCTTCGGCGAAAACACTGCCGGCGGCATGATGACCACCGAATTCGTCATGGTCGGCGAGGACGCTACGCGCGGAGAAGTGGTTGACTACATCCGTTTCCACGAAATTGGAATCGATCAGCTCGATAACGTGGTCTTGATCAATAAGGACGCGGCGCTTTCCGGAACCGTTCCTATTGGGCGGCTGCTTCTCGCAGACTCGGAGCAGCGCATGGCCGAGCTCATTTTTGAACCGCTTCTCTCGGTGACGCCGGATACCAAAGACAAAGACATATTCGAGCTGTTCGACAAATACAATCTGCGCAGCTTGACCGTGGTGGATGAAGGCAAGGTTCCCGTCGGCGCGATCACCGTGGACGACGTGGTTAGCCGCATGCGCGCAAGAATCTGAGGGTTTCAATAATCAACAAGCGATGAATCTCTGGATCACATTTACGGGTACGCTGGCCGCCTGGAAGCAGCGCGGCCAGAATTTCAGTCGCCGCTCGCACTTCTGGCGCAAGCGTATCGCCCTGTTTCTGGCAGTCGTCGGCCCCGGACTCATCACTTCTAACGTGGACAATGACGCGGGCGGAATCAGCACCTATTCCGTCGCGGGCGCGCAGTTCGGCTATACGCTCCTGTGGTCGCTCATTCCCATGACCATCGCGCTCTACGTCAGCGAGGAAATGTGTGCGCGCATGGGCGTGGTCACGGGCAAGGGTCTTTCCGACCTGATCCGCGAGGAGTTCGGCTTCCGCTCCACGTTTTTCGTCATGATTGCCGCTCTATTCGTCGATCTCTTCAACACCGTCGCCGAATTTTCCGGCGTGGCCGAGGCCTCCGAGGTCATGCACGTCAGCCGCTACATTTCCGTGCCGCTCGCCGCCATTGCCGTGTGGCTTCTCGTCGTTTACGGCAGCTATCGCATCGTCGAAAAGATTTTTCTGGTGGCGTGCGCCTTCTATCTGTCCTACGTCTTGTCCGCGTTTCTCGCCAAGCCCGATTGGCTTTTTGCCGCGCACGAACTCGTCGTGCCGTCGCTGCATTTCAACGCACCATACTTGCTGATGCTCACCGGCCTCGTCGGCACCACCATCGCGCCGTGGCAATTCTTTTATCTGCAGGCGGGCTTCGTCGAAAAGCGCGTCGGTCCACGCCAGTACAAGCACGCCCGCATGGACGTACTCGTGGGCAGCATTTCTTGCATGGTCATCGTCTTCTTCATCATCGTTTGCTGCGCCGCGACTCTGAATGCCCACGGCATGACCTCCATCTCCAGCGCCAAGGAAGCGGCCGTCGCCCTGGTTCCGCTCGCGGGGAAGTGGGCCGGCGGCCTTTTCGCCTTTGGCCTCCTGAACGCATCGCTCTTCGCCGCTTCGATCCTGCCGCTCTCCACCGCACATGTGATCTGCGAAGGCCTCGGCTTCGAGGCCGGCCTCGACCGCAAATTCAGAGAAGCTCCCGCGTTCTACTCGCTTTACACCGCGCTTATCGTCGTGGGCGCTGGAATCGTGCTGATTCCCAGAGCGCCGCTCTGGAAAATCCTTCTTTATTCGCAGGTGGGAAACGGCATCTGGCTGCCCGTGGTGCTCATTTTCATTTTGATGCTCATCAACCGTCGCGATCTGATGGGCGAGCACACCAACACGTGGGGCTTCAATCTCGTCGCCTGGACTGCCAGCATCATCATGATCATCCTCACGCTCATTCTCATTTACACTTCGATTTTCGAGCCTTCCGCCGCCGGCCTGTCCGGCTCCTGGTTCCATCGCCATTTCTTCTAACAGCTGTAGCCGCAATCATATGCGCTGGGCGCTGTAATTATGTATCGCGGCGCGGACGCTGTTGCACGTGGTACGCCCGTGTGCTACTTTCGCTCGCGGATTTATCGTCGAGCAATCTTCCGTGAAACCAACCGAACTCTTGAAGGCCGCCAACCGCGAGGAAGCGACCCTTCTCGATCAACTCGACCTGAAACGCCTGCCCGAGCACCTCGCCGTCATCATGGATGGCAACGGCCGCTGGGCCGAGCGCCGCCATCTGCCGCGCGTAGCGGGGCACCGTGCAGGCGTGAAAGCTGCGCGCGAAGTGATTGAAACCTGCGCGCGGCTGAAGCTTCCGTATCTCACGCTCTACGCTTTCTCACTCGAAAACTGGCGCCGGCCGCAAGCCGAAGTGGATTTCCTGATGCGCCTGCTGCGCGAATATCTGAAGCGCGAGCTGCCTTCGATCCACAAGAACAATATCCGCCTGTTGATCATCGGCCGGCCCGAACGAGCTTCCCGAGGGCGTCCGCAAAGATATCGAGCACGCCATGCGCCTGACCGCGCGCAACACCGGCATGAAACTCGTGGTCGCGCTGAACTACGGCGGCCGCGCCGAACTGGTGGATGCTTTCAACGCTATGCTCGATCATGTTCGCTCAAACGGCCTCTCGGCATTCCGCGCGGACGAGCAGACCATGTCCGAGCACCTTTACACCGCGGGCCTGCCCGATCCGGACCTGCTGATCCGCACGAGCGGCGAAATGCGCGTCAGCAATTTTCTGCTCTGGCAAATCGCCTACGCGGAAATCTACGTCACCGAAACGCTGTGGCCGGATTTTTCGCGCGCGCGTCTGCTCGAAGCGCTCGTCGATTTTCAGAAGCGCGAACGCCGTTACGGCGGCTTGGCCTCGCGCGCGTGAGCGCGCGGCGTCGGCAAAGACGGGACGGAGCTAACGCCCTATGCTTCTGCGGATCCTAACGGCGGTCGTGCTTATCCCGATTGTCGTGGCCCTCGTTTGGTGGGGTCCTCCCGCTCTGCTCGCTGCGGTTGCTGCGGCGTTGCGATCCTCGCGCTCATTGAATTCTTCGATCTCGGCGAACGGGTCGGATTACAGGCCTATCGCAAATGGACCGTCGTCTGCGGCAGCGGCGATCTTTTACGCGCAATTCTCGCAGGGATTGGTGGAAACGCGCGCGCTAGGCGAAGGAGTTTCGCTCGTCAGGAATGCCGCTAGCGGCGTCCTTTCGATCGAGGCTGTTTTCCTGATTTTCGTCTTTGGGTGCGTTTCGCATCGGCCTCGCCACGCGGCGCCCGCTGCAAGAAGTACTTCCCTCCATCTCCATCAGTTCTGCGGGATGCTGTTTCGTCGCCGTGCCGTTCAGCTATCTGTTGCGTATGAACGAAGTCGTTCCCGTCGGGCGGCAACTTGTCCTGTTCACCCTGTGCCTCGTTTGGGCCGGCGACATGCTCGCGTATTTTGTGGGCAGATTGCTCGGACGATTGCCTATGGCGCCGGCACTCAGCCCGAAGAAGACATGGGAAGGCGCGCTGGGAAATGTGGTCGCATCGCTGGCTCGTCGCCGTGCTTTTCGCTCGCTGGATGCAGATCGACGCGTCATCGCTTCTGGTCATCGCCGGCCTCGCAAATATCGCCGGACAGATGGGCGATCTGATCGAATCCGCCTACAAGCGCGGCGCCGCGCGTGAAGGATTCCAGCAGCCTGCTTCCCGGGCATGGCGGCAGTGCTCGACCGTATCGATAGCCTCATCCTCGCAGTCCCGTCGTCTGGGCATTCTTCCAGTGGCTCGTTCCTGCACTGCGAATCGCAGCTGACTGCATCGAGATTTTTGGTACTCTGCATTTGGCGCATAATCTCGTGAGGCGCGCTATAAAATACATCGCATGAAACGAATCTCAATTTGGGTCCACGGGCTCGATTGGGCGGCAGACAGCCTCGACGTGGTCGAAGCGCAAGCCGGCAAATTTGAAGTCGTGGCTCTCGCCGCAGGATCGAACGTGGAACTCGCCGCTGAGCAGATAGCGCAACACCGGCCGCAAATCGTTTCGGTTTCCACCGAAGCGGCCGCACGCGAACTTTGCGCTGCACTCGAACAGCGCCGCCCCCCGAAAACAATGTACCTTCAGCCCGAAATTCTCTTCGGCCCTGAGGGCATCGAACGCGTCGCCACGCATCCCGACGCGGAGATGGTCGTCTCCGCCGCGGTCGGTGTTGTCGGCTTGCCAGCCACTTACAAGGCAATCGAGGCCGGCAAAGCATATCGCGCTCGCGAACAAAGAAGTTCTGGTTGCGGCCGGGGAAGTAGTGATGGCGGCGGTGAAGCGCCACGGTGTCGAGCTCCTGCCCGTCGATAGCGAGCACAACGCGATCCATCAATGCCTCCGCGCGGGCAAACATCGCGAAGTCAAGCGCCTGGTCCTCACCGCTTCCGGCGGCCCTTTCCGCAAGACACCTATCGCGAAGATCGCCAAGGTAACACCAAAGCAAGCTCTGGCGCATCCAAACTGGAAGATGGGCCAGCGCATCACGATTGATTCGGCCACGATGATGAACAAGGGATTCGAAGTCATCGAGGCGCACTGGCTTTTCGGCATGGGCCTCGACAAAATCCAGGTCGTAATTCATCCCCAATCGACAATTCATTCGATGGTCGAATATGTGGATGGTTCGATTCTGGCACAGCTTGGCCCAACGGACATGCGCATGCCCATCCAATATGCGCTAACCTATCCGGAGCGGGTTCCGTCCAATGGATGTGCGCTCGACTGGTCCACGTTACGCAAGCTGGAGTTTGAAGAAGTCCCGGCCCGCAAGTTTCCTTGCCTCGCGCTGGCCAAAGAGGCGCTGCGGCAGGGCGGCCCGTTGCCGTGCGCTTTAAACGCGGCCGATGAAATTGCCGTCGAAGCATTCCTCGTGAGGCGTCTGCCGTTCCCGGGAATTGCGGCTGTGATTGAGCGCGTTCTCGAACGCATGCCGCGAGCCGCATTTGATACCATTGAAGATGTGATCGCCGCCGACGCGGAAGCCCGGCGGCTCGCCCGAGCGGAAATCGCGCGCGGAAAAATATAAACTAGAGGCCACAATGGCTAATTTTCAGAACGCGATCATCGCCATCCTTTCGGTCACCGTGGTTTTGGGCGTGATGATCTTCGTCCACGAGTGGGGACATTTCGTCGCCGCCAAAATGGCGGGTGTCCGCGTGGATGTTTTCTCCTTTGGCTTCGGACCGCGTTTGTTTGGAGTGAAGCGTGGCGATACGGACTACCGTGTGAGCGCGTTGCCGTTCGGTGGATACGTGCGCATGGCTGGCGACAATCCAATCGAGGAACGCTCCGGCGCCGATTACGAATTCCTGTCCAAGCGGCGCTGGGTCCGCGTGCTCATCGCGTGCGCCGGCCCGGCCATGAATTTCCTTCTCGCCTTTTTTATCTTTTGGGGAATTTTTTGGCTGGTGGGCCTGCCGTTGGATAATTATCGACGCCTGCCGGCCGATGTCGCGGCCGTTCCGAATAATGCTGCCGGCGCTTCGGGCATACAGGCAGGCGACCGCATCACAGAAGTCAACGGTGTCAAAACTCCGACCTGGGACAAGGTCGAGGCGCAACTGCAGGATCTGCAGCCGGGCGCTCCCGTGATGCTCACCGTCAATCGCGCCGGCAATGAAGTGAAACTCGCCGCAAAGATGCCGGCGCCTCCGGCAACCGTGGAGCCGATTCTGGGCTATCCCTCTGTCCCGCCAATCGCTGATGAAATTGGAATCGGCTCGCCCGCGGAGAAAGCCGGAATGAAGGCCGGCGACAAAATCGTCGCAATGAATGGCAAGTCCATCGTCACCTGGTTGCAATTGGTCGATGGTGTCCGCGGCTCTAATGGTAATCCCATCAAATTTGTGGTTCTTCGCGACGGAAAAGAGATCTCGCTCGATATCACTCCGTTTCAGGGCATGGCCGTCGACGGCTCAAGCGTTTGGCAGGTTGGCGTAGCTCCCAAGGTCCAAGCCGAATTTGTGAGGCAAGCCTTCGTCCCCGCGGCCAAGGAAGCTGGAATTCAGACCGCCCTGGGCATGCGCCAAATCGTGGAAGTGCTCGGCGGACTTTTCACTGGAAAAGTAAAGGTTGGGCAATTGCAGAGCGTGGTAGGAATTGCGCGCGAAGCCGGCAGGGCGGCCAAGCGCGGCGCGGTGGACCTGATTTGGCTCTCCGCCATCATCAGCTTGAACCTCGGCTTACTCAACTTGCTTCCCATCCCGATTCTCGACGGCGGCCACGTCCTGATGCTGACCATCGAGGGCGTAATCCGCCGAGACCTCAGCATCGCGGTCAAGGAACGCTTCGTCCAAGTGGGATTCGTATTCCTGATGGGGATCATCGCGTTCGTAATGTATAGCGACATCTTCAAGTTGATTCAAAGCCATTAAGAAACGTTGGTGGTGGGTCAGTTTCCGTGTGTCACGATTTTCCAACGCCCAAAGACGGCTTCCATGCACGGCAGCGGCGAACCAAATTTACGCTGAATGTGGAGGCAAGATGCGATACGAAGTCAGGCAGCAAGACGGACAGTGGCTCGTTTGGGATACGGTGGCGGACGACTGCGCGATGAAATCCGTGGTAGGCGCGGTAGACGGTTTGAGAAGTATTATAGCCAGCAACGATACCCGTTATATGCCGAGCTCGGTAACCTTTGAGATCAGGCCAGCAATGTTCTGGACGCAGGAAGAAGCTCAACAATGGGCTGATACTCGGAATGATATTGACCAATCGGGTCCTGTTTGACCCCTCCGCCGACTTTGTTGCCTAAGCCGAAATGGCCCCCGATTCAATCCTGCCTCCCAAAAGAGTCACAAACTGTCCCACTACCGAAACGTTGGTATAGCCATTCCAAGCCGCAGCCTTTTGGTATAATGTCTGCACGACCATGTCGGCCACTCCCGCACATCGCGTTTCCACTGGTGAGCGCATCAATCACGAGGCGCCGGGGCGCCTGCAGCATGAGCTAGGCTCGCGCGGAATCCGGCTCACGCGGCAGCGCCGCGTCCTGTTGCAAGTCGTCGAGACTGCTCGCCGCCATTTGGATGCGGGCGAGATCCTCGAGCGCGCGCAGAAAATCGACCCGCGCATCACTCGCGTCACTGTCTACCGCACGATTGATTTGCTCAAGCGCCACGGCTTGATTGACGAGCTCGATCTGCTCCATCTTCGCGGGGACCGCCACTTCTACGAAAGCCATGGCCCGCGTGACCATATTCACGTTGCCTGCATGGGATGCGGAAAAGTCCGCGAATTCGAAAGCCAGCTCTACGAAGAACTCAAGAGGCAAATTTCCCAGGACTGCGGCATCGAAATCACCGTGTCGCGCACGGAAGTTGGCGGCTATTGTGCGGATTGCAGGAAGAAACGCGCTTCGTAAATCTGAAGTTTTCCCAGCTGAGAATTCGATGCAAAGCTAGAACGGCATCGCGCCGTATTTCGCTTCGAATTCCGCCAGCGGAACCATATCAATCGCGTCCCACGGGCAACCCTCCAGGAACGCGCCATCGGGCCCTTTGCTGGTGCAAAGCTTGCAGCCGATGCAAAGCAGGGGATCGACTAGAATGCGCCCAAACGGCGGATGGTCGTCGTCCGGAACCCAGAACATGCAGTCGGCGACGGGACAATAGTCAACGCACGCGGGGGATCCGGAGCAGCCCGTGCACATTTCGTTGATCACCGCCACGATGTGCGGTTTGCGCTTGCGCTTGGTGGTCGTCCCTCCGGAGATTGGCTCGGCCTTCGCCACCTCGTTGTTGACGAACTTCGCTACTTCCGGAGTAAATTCGGACACGCAACCCTCCCGCGCTACGATCAACTACGCCTCATTTTCATCGGACGGGGCAGGGAAGTCAATGCCGCGAAACCGATTTGTACCTCTTCCCTCGACCCGCAGCCGGTGCTCCAAACGCCCCGCTCCCGATTACTTTTCCATGGTGCGAATCAGATTCTCGGTAAATTCCGCCGTCGTAGCTGTGCCACCCACATCCCTCGTCAGCGACTTTCCCTCGCGATAGACTTTGTGCAGAGCGTTCTCGATTTCGCTGCTGCGGTCAGCATTTCGTTCAAGTACCGAAGCATCATGATCGCACTCATCAGCAGCGCCGTTGGATTCGCGATGCCTTTGCCCGCGATGTCCGGCGCCGTGCCGTGCACCGCTTCAAAAATGGCCCGCTCTCTCCGATATTCCCGCTCGGCACCACGCCCAGCCCGCCGACCAGCCCGGCCGCCAGATCGCTCATGATGTCGCCGTAGAGATTCGTCAGCAGCAGCATGTCAAACTGCTGCGGGGTCGAGCACCATCTGCATGCACGCGTTGTCGATGATCAGTTCTTTGTATTCGATTCGGGAAATTGCGCGGCCACTTTGCGAACGGACTGAAGAAAAAGGCCATCGGACAGCTTCATGATGTTGGCTTTGTGGATCGCGTGGATTTTCTTTGCGCCCGTGCTTCTGGCATACTCAAATGCGAATCGCGCGATGCGCGTGGAGGCTTTTTCCGTGATGATTTTCAGGCTCTCGACCACTCCCGGAACCACCGTGTGCTCCAGCCCCGCGTAAAGGTCTTCGGTATTTTCGCGGAACGATCACCAGGTCAACGTCCTGGAATCGGGACTGCACGCCCTCCAGATTTTTCACCGGCCGCAAATTGGCGTAGAGGTCCAGCGCCTTCCGCAATCCCACGTTGATGCTGGGCGCCCCGGTGGCCACCGCCGTCGCCAGCGGGCCCTTCAGCGCCACGCGATTCTTGCGGATGGATTCGACCACTCCCGCCTGCATGAAATCGATGCCGCGGCGTTCAATCTCTGCGCGCGGCTCGATTTCTTCCCACTCGATTTCGACTCCCGCCGCTTCCAGAATTTGTTTCACCGCTCTGGAAACTTCCGGCCCGATCCCGTCTCCGGGAATCAATGTGATGGTGTGTTTCATGGTATGCCCTTCATTTTAGGAGAATTGGAATACCTTGTACACACAGCTTCAGCAGAACTTTCCGTGGCTTGTACGGGCAAGTGCTAGCTTCGGTCGTCATGGGATCAACAAGCGTCCCGGCCTGGGTCAAATCGGCACGGTACGTCGCCAAGTACTATTGCAACAACAATTCATGTGTTCATATTGGATTATGTCAACGCATGGTACAGTCCAACGAGCTAATTTTTGCCGTGTGTTGAGTAAATTCTGTCAGACCATCAAAAGGAGTGCATCGATGAAGAAGTGTCACATGTTCGCGGTTGCATTGTTGGCTGCTCTCTGTTGCTCTTCCGCGGCGATCGCTCAAACTGCTCTGGCCACGGTTCCCGTAGGCGGTACCGCCATGGCCGTCGCGTTCAACGCGGTGACAAACAAGATATATGTCGCCGCCCAGACAGGAACCTCCTTGACCGAGATTGATGGACTCACGTTTCAAGGAACAACGATCCCTTTGCAGACCCCTACAACGGTCGCGACCGACCAAATCGAAGTAAACCCGATCACGAACACGATCTACGTCATCAATGTCGCCAACAACAACGTGGCCGTGGTGAACGGAGCCACTCACGCCGTTTCGTTCTTGCCGACCCCTGCGGGTCCTTATGCCATGGGCATCAACCTCACCACGAACAAATTATACGTCGCGGATTTTAATGCCAACATGGTCAGCGTCGTTGACTTGAAGACGAACACAGTCACGAATATTAACGCGGGCACAAATCCGAGTGCGGTGGCTGTCAACTGCGTAACGAACCGTATTTACGTGACAAATTCCGGCAGCAACAACGTTTCCGTGATCAATGGTGTCAATAACAAGGTGACGAACGTCAAGGTGGGCATGTATCCGACCGCTCTCGCAATCGATACCGGGGCCGACAAAATCTACGTTGCCAATACGAAGGAAAATGACCTGACTGTGATTAACGGCCCCTCCAATAAAACAGAGACCGTTACGGTAGATCCCTATCCCAATCTCGTGGCGGTGAACAGTACAACGCACAAAATCTACGTGGCCTTTCAGATTTTCGGAGATTTTATGGTGCTCGATGGCCCCACCCTGACCACCACCGCGATTCCCGCTGGTTCGGCCGAAAACGACGTCGCGATCGACGAATGGCGCAACAAGATTTATGTGGCAGACCAGACAGACAATGAAGTGGTAGTTATCGACGGCCTGACAAATTCCATGACAACGATTCCGGGCGCCGGGTCATACCTCTGGAAAGTCGCCGTAAACCCGCTCACAAACGAAGTGTATGCCGCAAACCTGATAAGCAATAACGCGAGCATTTATTCGGCGGCCCCGGCGCCCCTGCCGCTCGGGTTGCTGGAATTCCTGCAGAAATAGCCTGCCGCCGAGACAGCGGGTTCTTACGAGCCGGCACGAGCGAAAGGCTTGTGTCGGCTCTTTCCGCTCCTCGCTGCAGCGCTCGCTGCCACCAGTGCTATGTGCCTTCATCTCTTGGCGTTAACTCAGCCCATCAGCCGTGTCCGTTGCCGTACCGGCCACAACAGACCGGAATCCCATCGCACTCGTCGCGAATCTGATATAATGGCTTTGGAATCGTAACGCATCGCCTCACGGCGTGCGAAATCTGTGGAGGGTTACCGAATGCTTCAACTTACACCAGTGGCAGTGACGAAGGTGAAAGAGATTCTGGCGCAGCAGAACCCATCGCCAGCGGGCTTGCGCGTGGCCGTCGTGGGCGGAGGCTGCTCGGGCTTCAGCTACCACATGGCCTTTGAGAATCAGGTCAACGAGAACGAGCGACAACGTGTACGAATTTGACGGTCTGAAGGTCCTGGTTGACCAGATGAGCGAGATGTATCTTGACGGCGTCTCAGATTGATTACATTGAGACCATCGAAGGCTCGGGCTTCAAGTTCAACAACCCGAACGTCAAGAGCACCTGCGGCTGCGGCAGTTCCTTCAGCGTCTAACGGCTTTCGGCGGGCGTTCCGATCGCATCGCGGATGCTCCCGCGCTTCGTATCCGTGCCTTGCGTCGAGTCCGAGCACCTACTGTCTTGCCGTCGTCGATTGAAAAGTGCTCTGTTCGCACTCGTATGCTTAGTCCCGTCTCATGAAGATTGCCCTCGCACAGTTCAATCCCACGATTGGCGATTTTGAAGGCAATTCGGCCCGCATTCTCGAGCTGGCACGCGAAGCGCAATCGCGCGGCGCGGATCTCGCCGTCTTTTCCGAGCTGTGCCTCTGCGGCTATCCGCCGCAGGACTTGATCGAGCGTCCAGCCTTTGATCGAGCGCAATCAGAAAGAACTCCTGCGCTTGGCCAAGAAGATCCCCATGCCATCGATCGTCGGCTACGTCGGCGACGCGCAGGACAATACCGGCAAACCCGTAGCCAATTCCGCCGCGCTTATCGCCAACGGCAAGATTCTTTTTGAGCAGCGCAAAATGCTGCTTGCCCACCTATGATGTTTTCGACGAATCGCGTTATTTTCAGCCCGCCCACACACAGTCTGTTTTTCCCGTTCGGGGCCGAAAAACTCGGCATCACCATCTGCGAGGACTCCTGGAACGACAAAAGTTTCTGGCCGCAGCGACTCTACGACCGCGATCCCATTTCTGAAATTGTCGGGAAGGGAAGTACCCTGCTTCTGAATATTTCCTCTTCGCCTTATACCTCGACAAGCGGTCGCTTCGCCACGACATGCTCCAAGCCATCGCCAAGGAATATCGTCTCCCGGTCGTCTATGTGAACCAAGTCGGCGGAAACGACAGCCTGATATTCGATGGCTCCAGCGTTGCCTTCATGCCGGACGGCCGCGTTGCCGCGCGCGCCAAGTCTTTCGAGGAAGATTTGGTCTTTTTCGACAGCGTCACCGGGGCCGGTGACGTGCGACCTGTGGTCGAAGACGAACTGGACGCGGCCTTTCGCGCCCTCGTCATCGGGACCCGCGATTACGTTCTGAAATGCGGCTTCCGCAAAGTGGTTGTGGGACTGAGCGGTGGCGTAGACTCGGCCCTCGTCGCTGCCATCGCCGCCGAAGCCCTCGGCCCGGACAACGTCCTGGGAGTCGCCATGCCTGGCCCTTACTCTTCAGAAGGCAGCATGCGCGACGCGCGTCAGCTTGCCGAAAATCTCGGACTCAAATTTCTCGCCCTGCCCATCACCGATACGTTCGAGAGCTACCGCAAGACACTGGCAGCCCCTTTTGAAGGCACCTGTGTAGATGCCACCGAGGAAAACATCCAGGCGCGAATTCGCGGAAATTTGCTAATGGCGCTCTCCAATAAGTTCGGCTCCATGGTCCTCAGCACCGGAAACAAATCCGAGATGGCTGTTGGCTATTGCACGCTCTACGGCGACATGGCCGGCGGTCTCGCGGTGATATCTGACGTCCCCAAATCCATGGTTTATGCCCTTTCGAATTTTGTGAACCGTAAGAGGGAACTCATCCCTGCAAAAACCATCTCCAAGCCGCCCTCCGCCGAGCTCCGCCCAAATCAAAAGGATTCAGACACGCTGCCCGATTACGACGTCCTCGACCGCATTCTCAAGGCTTACGTCGAAGACCTGCGCAGTCCCGAGGAGATCGCCGATCATTTCGGATTCTCGCTCGATCTCGTTCGTTCCGTCGCCCTCCGCGTGGACCAGAACGAGTACAAGCGCAAGCAGGCTCCTCCCGGGCTCAAAGTCACTTCCAAGGCCTTCAGCGTTGGACGCCGCTTCCCCCTCGCCCAGAAGTTTTCCGTTTGACGAACAGAATTGTCTTTTGCGTCCCGCGCCGAAGAATTACAATTCGTGGTCTTCTTTGCAGAAGCAACATAAGGAGGGTTCGAAAGTGATCCGCCGGTCTCTTGCCTTAGTTGTGCTTGCAATCCTAGCTTCGGGCTATCCGGCCGTGGCACAAACCCAGAAGCCCGCCGCTCCCGCGCCGACGGGCGCTCCCGCCTCCCCGGCTGCCCCAGCGCCGACTCCTGAGCAGGCCAAGGTCTTGAAGTCCACCGAAGCCTTCGTGCGCGAACTATTCGCCTGGGGACCTGAATTCAAAGTCCAGCTCGGACCGCTCTCGCCATCCGTCTCGCCCGACTTCTATATCGTCCCGCTTAGCGTCACATTCAACAACCAGACCGACACTGGTATCGTTTACTCCAGCAAGGACGGCAAGACCTTACTTCGAGGAGAGATGTACGACACCTCATCCAGCCCCTTCGCCGATAACCTCACCCACATGCACCTCGAAAACAACCCCTCGATCGGCCCATCAAACGCGGCGGTAACCGTAGTCGAGTTCAGCGATTTCCAGTGCCCGCATTGCCTTCTGCTTTACAAGAGCTTGAAGACCATCGAGCCCAAATATCCCCAGATCCGTGTCGTCTATAAGGACTTCCCAATAAACCAGCTGCACCCGTGGGCGGAAACCGCCGCTATCGGCGCCCGCTGCTCGTACATACAGTCCCCGGATGCCTTCTGGAAGGTCCACGACCAGATCTTCGACAATCAGGATGTCATATCCACGGAAAACGTCTGGGAAAAGCTAGTGGGATTCGCGACTCAAGCAGGACTCAATCCCGAAGTCTTCAAGGCCTGCATGTCATCGCCCGAGGCCAAGCAGGCAGTGGACGCAAACCGTGCGGATGGGGTAGCCCTAAGCGTCACCAGCACCCCCAGCATCTACGTCAACGGCCGCCCCCTAGTCGGCGGCAGCCAAGCCACCCTAGAGCAATACATCAACTACGAGCTATCCGCCCACACCAAGTAAGACTGCCCCATGTCCCAGCGCACCAACATAATATGTATTCTGGAACTTCGTAATAACAGCTGGATGTTACTCTTTGTGGGAGGGCTGTCAAGAGCAATCTTCTAGAATTGCGCGGGTGGGGAGGCGCAAAGGGAAGCGGAAGGAAGACCGTCAATTGTGACAAGCCAGTTCCAATGCAAATCCGCGGAGTGCTGTGCTTGCTGGCGGATTCACCACTCGCGAGCGCATGCGTACTTGCTGAACAAGGCGGTTGGCCTCGTGCTGGATGAAGGCCTTCATCGGGACGCTGAAGCGGAGCCACCAAGTGCGCGGCCAGAAGGGGTGCCGAAACGAGAGGGCGGCCGTCTTCAGCTGCTTGCTCCGGACGAGCGAGCGCTACGAACCGGGCGTCGGACGGAACGCTTGATGTGGTCGAGCACGAACGCGGGGGCACGCTGGGGAGTTACCAGGGTCTGCCGAACTCTGGATACCCGAAAGCCGCCCGCTCAGGGCATGCCGGCGCTACGAACTGGGGCGTCGGGCTGAGCGCTTGATGTGGTCGAGCACGAACGCGGGGGGGCACGCTGGGGGGTTACCAGGGTCTGCCGAAGTCAGAACGCTCGAAAGCTGCTTGCTCAGGGCATGCCGGCGCTAGGAAGTGGGGCGTCGGGCCGAGCGCTTGACGTGGTTGAGCTCGGGCGTAGGTGCGCTCGCTCCACACGTTACGTGGGCTTGCCGAAGTGGTGGATGAAGGCATCCATTAGGACACTGGGGTCGGTGGCGCAATCGCACGGGAATCGGAAGAATCCGGACTTGTCGGGCAAAATTGCCCAGGTAAACCAGCGCAAAAGGAATTGCGATGAGGCGCGTCGTCGCTTGCGCTCGCGCGTGGGGTGCCGCAATTGTGGCAGGTTGAGACCCCTTCGTTCGGGATTTGGCGTGACGGCAGTTCCCCACCTAAGAGTCCCACTCTTTCCGCGGCATGTTCGCCGGAGCAGCCGCGGGGTTCGATTCAAAGAAGGGCGTCCGGCGAAACGAATCGCATCGCGAGGGTACACGCACTTAAGACGTACCCTATACGTTCCACCGTGAAATTTCTCCGCCCATCTAGGGTCCATCCGGATTTAGAGGGAATTTGGTAGCGACGAGATTAACGAATAGGTCGAGAAGCGCTTTCTCCGTCGGAAAACTGAAGACCTTCAGCTCCACGACTGAAGCTAACGGTCCTTTGGCGATCGTATGCGGACCCCGAGTGGCTCAAAGCGAAAGTGCACTCCCGATCACAATTAGCATAAAAGCCCGCTGATGGTTTCACCAGGGCTCGCCGAAGTGCTGGATGAACGCGTCCATCAGGACGCTGGGGTCGGCCGCGCAATCGTACGGGAACCAGAAGAAGCCGGACTGGCCCCATCCGGTGCCCCAGGAATTTTGCACCTTGAAAGCGCCTGGCGACGAAGCGCCGGGGCACGCGATCGTGTCGTCATAGCCCACGAAGAAAACTTCGTGGCCGCCGAGCGCCGACTCCTTCGACTTGTCCGGCACGGGCATCAGGCCGCTCGACGCCACCGCGTCCGACTCGAATGAGTCGTACACGGCGAAGCCCACGATGAAGCCGTAGCCTGAGGCGAGGCAGGCCTTCATGTCCTGCACGCTGTGGCCGAGATTGTGGTATGCGCCCGAGCGATATTGCAGCGCCTCCTGCGCCGCCGCAGCAGACGGCGGATTGCGGAAGATGCTCGCGTCGTAGGGATCGCTCGGCTCGAGGCACACGCCCGATTGCGCGAGTGCGTTGACGCAGGTGCGACCGGTCGAGCCGGTGTCGCCCTCGGCCAGATCGCCGTCGAGCGCGCGCTCCTGGTAGTAGAGGAAGAGCGGGCTGAAGACGAATTCCCTGCTGCGGTACCTGCGCCAAAGGAATTCGGCCATGGCGGTTCCGGCGAACGCGGTGCAGGCGCCGAGAGCGCCCTGGTCGCGCACGGGGCCGGACCATTCGGCGAGATCGATCACGGTCGGCAAAGATTTCGGAAACGCGAGCCGCGCGATTCCGAAATCGCGTGCGTCGGGCGTCGAGCGGAACGCGCCGTAGCGTCGGCCGGCGGGGGAAAGTGGTAGCGGCATGGGTGCTCCTTTTGCGGAAGTGGCCCTTCGCGAAAGCCGCTCAGGGCAAGCGAGTGGCGAGTGAGGATTGAGTGGCTCGTTGTTCGGGGGTTCTTTTTGGCCACGGAGACAGAGAGGCGCAGGGGAAATCTTGGCGGTGACGATGAAGTAAGAACTAGCGCACGCACCTCACGTCTAAATCACCGCGCGGTGCGTGCGCTGGTTTTGTAGCGGCCGCCTTTTCACCCTGAGCGTAATGAAGGGCTGGCAGGCGGGTTTTCAGGCGCTGTAGAATTCCCAAACGCCCACCCGCCACGGCGGGCAGGCTCTAAAGGTCGCCGATACATGGACAAAAGCGCGCGACGGAGCGCGTTACACCGGAATGCCGAAGATGTGCGCGTGCGGCACGGGCACCTGGATCTTCGCGTCGGGATACGCTTTCTGCGCGGCCTGGACGCGCGCATCGTTGTTGAACGATTTGGCATAGGCGTGCGGCGAGGGCACCGCGACCTTGACGGTTCCCGGCTGAATGCCGACGCTCGCGAGGGAGGCGGTGAGCTTCGGAAACGCGGCCGTGGCGACGGGCGCGGGCAGCACGGCGATGAGCGCGAGGATCACCGTCTGCACGCTTGCGATCGCTGAATTCACGGCCGCAACGATTGTTGCGTTCGCCACGTGCACGGCGGTGAGAATCGCACCGATGTTTTGCTGCGCGTCGGCAACGGCCGCATCGATTTGGCCCAGGACGCCAGCAGGCGCCGAGGCCAGGTTCGTTTCGTACTGCGCGACGAGGCCGTTCGCGAGCGTCAGGTCCGCCTGGATTTGGCCGGACGCGTTTTTCACCGTGGCGAGCAGCGCCGCGCTTGGCGCCGACGCCCCTTCCGCGGCCGCGACGATGTTCAGGATGCTGCCGGCGATTTGCACCGCGGTCGGCAGCAGCGCAATCACCTTCTGGATGTCCGCTTCCACTTGCGTCGAATTGCAGCCCTCGAGCGTCACGGCGCCTGCCGCCAAAGTGCCGCAGAGAATTCCGATCAAAATCGCGTGCAATGCTTTGCTGAGGTTTTGCATTTTTGTTTTCTCCTTGAGTTTTTGAAGTGCGAGGGGTGATGCGAGTGCGAGGACAACTGGCAATCCGAGTTGCAGGGGCATCCGCCGCGGCGGACCGTGCCGGGCGTGGCGTCACCGCGGTTTGCGCGACGTGCGTGCTCGCGCCCCGATCTTGCAAATAAATCATCGGGCGGGGTGCCCCACCCTTCAGTTTCAAGGGTGGGGGGTGAATTAATCGCCGGAAGATTGCGCGGCGGCAGTTCCCTACCTCAAATGTCCCGTTATCCGGCGCGATCGGGAGTTACTGAACAGCGTGTGCCGGGGTCATCTCTTGACGCGAGCTTGAGATTAGTTTAGCTTCCTGGTACCGTTCCGGTTTCGTAACTCCGAAATTGAGAGGATCGCAGACGTGAACACCAAGCTTGGCGTATTGTGCTCCCTTTTTTTGATTCGGCTGATACTGATCGCGCCCTCGGCTCAGGCGCAGAATACAGTGCAAACCATTGCCGGCGGCGGGCCCAACAATCTCCCTGCTTTGAAGTCAAGTCTGGGGACTCCGGCCAGTATCGTTCTGGATGGCGCAGGGAACGTCTATCTCAGCGATCTGTACTCCGAGCGGGTGTTGAAGGTAGCTGTCACGGGGAACGTCACCGTGGTGGCCGGCGACGGGGCGCGAGGAGGCCTGGCCACCGGTGATGGCGGGCCGGCCGTCAGCGCCAGATTTGACTATCCCTCCGGTGTCGCGCTGGATAGCGCCGGGAACATCTTCATTGCGGATAAAACCCTTTGCACGATTCGCGAGGTGTCCGTCCGTACAGGCAACATCTCCACCGTGGTGGGGAGTAACGGCAACTGTTTTTACTCCGGCGATGGCGGCCCCGCCACCAGCGCCGAACTGAATAATCCCTCCGGCGTAGCTGTGGATGGCTCCGGGAACATTTTCATAGCGGATTCCAACAATTGTTTGATTCGGGGAGTTTCCGCTGCCACTGGCATCATCTCCACCCTCGCGGGAATTCCGCCAGATATAACTGGATTGCTACACTGCGGAACCGCCGGGAATGGTGGCTTGGCGATTAATGCCAAGGTCGGGTTTGTTAACGGCCTGGCCCTGGATGGTTCAGGGAACCTTTTCATCGCGGATCCCTCGTTTTGCGTGGTTCGCGAGATTTCTGCATCCACCGGTATTATTTCGTCCGTCGCGGGCACGGGCGGCAATTGCGCATATTCTGGAGATGGCGGCCCGGGTACCAGCGCTCTCTTGAATCAGCCATACGGAGTGGCCGTGGTTAGCTCTGGAAACGTCTTCATCGCGGACACCACAAACTGCTTGATCCGCAAAGTCTCCGCCTCCAACCTCAACATCTCGACGGTTGCCGGCGACTACAGTATGGGATGCGGATACTCTGGCGATGGAGCGGCTGCCACCAGCGCTCTCCTGAATCAACCGTACGCGGTGGCCGTGGATAGCTCCGGGGACATTTTAATCGCGGATTACAGCAACTCTGTGATTCGCAAAGTTTCGGGTTCGACGGGTAACATCTCCACCTTCGCGGGCGTGGCCGTTCCCGACCCGGCGCACCCGGGTGAAATGATCGGCCTTGGTCAGTATAGCGGCGATGGCCATGTCGCCACGGATGCACAACTCGGTTTTTTCAACGGCTCGCCCTATGCTGCGGGGATAGCTATCGATCCTTCCGGCAACGTTCTTATTGCGGATACCGTTAACCAAGCTGTGCGCAAGGTATCCGCCTCGACGGGAATTATCACCACGGTCGCAGGAAACGGTGTCCCCGGTTATTCGGGTGATGGAGGCCCAGCTACCAGCTCGCAACTTTCCTTTCCCAGGGATGTGGCCGTGGATCACTCAGGGAATATCATCATCATGGACGACGGCAATTGTGTTGTCCGCGAAATTTCCGCTGCGACGGGCCTTATCTCCACCGTAGCGGGAACGCCGCCGGACAGTGCCGGCAACTATTATTGCGGGTTTTCGGGCGACGGCGGGCCTGCCACCAGAGCCCAGCTATACCCCATCGACTTCATGATACCGGCAGGCGGCGTGGCCGTGGATGACGCCGGAAACATTTTCGTTGCCGATACCGGAAATGGGGCGATCCGTGAAGTTTCTGCCGCCACGGGAATTATCAGCACTGTCGCGGGGACAGGCGGACTAGCTTACGTCGGCTTCGGCGGCGACGGTGGCCCCGCGACCAGCGCCTTGCTCAATACTCCCTACGGCGTGGCAGTGGATGCGTCCGATAACATTTTCATCGCTGACACCCTCAACACCGTCATCCGCGAGGTGGTGGCAGCCAATGGCAACATCTATACGGTCGCAGGCGAAGCATATCCGGGTGTCGATTTTTCAGGCGATGGTGGCGCCCCTGACGCAGCGAACTTTGGCTATGTCTTCGGAATGTTCCTCGACCCCGCGGGCAATCTCTTCATCCCGGACCCCGGCAATTGCGTGATTAGCATGGTCTCCGGGTCCACAGGAATTATCTCTACCGTGGCAGGGACGGGCAATAGTGTCGGCGGTTACTTTTGCGGATATTCGGGAGACGGCGGCCCTGCGTTGGAAGCCGTCTTTGATGATCCCGGCACCGCTGCAGCAGACCGTTCCGGAAACGTTTTCGTCTGGGACGACATCCGGGTCCGTAGCGTAGCGGGCTTGGCGCAGGGGCCCGCAGCCGCCGCTGTTCCTTTTCCAAATCCGTTGGTGTTCCCCATCCAGCAGCCGGTGAACATCACGTCCAACCCGCTCGCTGTAATGCTGAGCAATCGAGGCTCGGTCGCAACCAACGTCTCCACCTTGGTCATCTCCGGGCCGAATGGCTCCGACTTCTCAGAAACCGACAATTGCGCCGGCAGTTCCCTATCGGCGGGTGGCGGCACCTGCACGATCAACCTGAAATTCACGCCTTCCAAGCCGAAGACGGAAACTGGTCTGCTTACAATCACCGACACAGCGGGAACGCAGACCGTCGACTTGACCGGCACCGGGGTGACCGGTACACCGGAATTCTCGCCCTCCCCGACGACAATTTCGTTCGGTAATCAGCAGGAAGGTGTAACGAGCGCACCAGAAGGCGTGGAGGTGTTTAACAACGGCAACCTCGGTCTAACCATTGGCGCCGTCACCATCAGCGGGCCCAACGCTGGAGACTTTGCGATCACTTCGAATCTTTGCAGCGGCACTACTGTGCCGCCGAATGTTACCGCATGTGGCGTGAGTGTGGCGTTCACGCCAAGCACGACGGGCGCGGAAACTGGGTCATTGGAATTCGCCGATGACGCGGCAGGCACGCCTCAGTCTGTAGGGCTCACGGGCACCGGGACCGGTTTCTCTATGGCTCTTGCGCCCGGTGCGTCGGCTTCAGCCACTGTGACGCCGGGAAATGCGGCCACATACAGTCTGCAGGTAACATCGATCAGCGGGTTTAGCGGAACGGTCGCGCTGAGTTGCGCCGGTGCGCCTGCTGAGTCCACTTGCACGCCCTCAGTAGCCTCGATTACACCGAATGGAAATACTGCCGTGCAATTCTCTGTAAAAGTGACCACGACAGCGCCTTCCATCGTTCCTCCGGGCGTCGGCAGACAGCGGCATCCATTCGATGGTTTACACGTCTTGCCGATAGCGCTTATGGTTGCTCTTTCGGTGATGCTGCTAGTTTTCGCTTCTCGCTTCCGAGGCACCGCAGCGCAGCCGCGACGCGCTTACGCTTTGGCCGTCCCGCTCGCACTCCTGCTGCTTACCATCATGCTAAGCAGCTGTGGAGGCGGTGGTAGCAGCTCGATAGGGCCTCCTCCGCCGCCGCCGTCAGGAGGTACACCAACCGGGACCTACACCTTGACCATCACCGGAAGCTCGAACGGCGTCAGCTATTCGCAAACCCTGACGTTGATCGTGAATTGATATGCTGCGAGCTCGCAAGCAATTGAGGCGAACGCTCGGCAAGAATGCTTATCAATCGCCCTGCTAGCACGAGCTAGGGTGGCCATGTGCAACGTCGCCGGAGACAGCGGGAGGAAACTGCTGAGATCTTCTTTCATAGCTCGGAATCCGTTATATCGGTTTCAGAGTGAGATGTGAAGGCTAGCGCGGCGAGATTCAATCTACGGACAGACGTTGGACCTTCAGTTCTGGAACGGCCGCGAATATGTGGACTACTTCGACTTCTTGGCTCGCTAGCCGAGTGGCGCACTTCGGAAATATTTTCGTAGGAGCCGCCGCGCCAGCCAATCCGGATTTTAATATTTGAGAGTCACCTTCGTTTTGGCCATTGTCACACCATAATTGCATTGCGGCGTAAGACCATACGAGTAATCGAAAAAGACCCACCCTGGGTCCGGGTATTGGTTGAAGTTGTTGTCATACACCGCGAGATTGTAGAACTCGGCCGATTTGTTCGGAGGGTAATCGCTGCACGCAACGATCTCGTAGACCTCCAGCGCCCCGCCTTGCGCCCAAGTGAAGCTCTGCCCCTCACTCGGAGTCTTGCTCAACGTTGTGTTTCCACCGGTCGTCGTATCCTGAGTGGTGATGTTCCACGAGGAATGGGTCGCGCCCGCGCTGCCGTTGGATTTAATGGTGCCGAAGATAACGTCGTGTGGATAGACCTCCACGGGCGTGCTGTAAAGTGTTGTTCCGCTGGGGCAGCAATTCCAGCTGGCGATGCTCCAGTTTGTGCCAAAAAACCCGGCGTTCCAGCCGAGAACAGGCTGAATGATGGTCTCGTCGAGAGCATAATCTTCCATGCCGGGGAAGAGAAACACGGTCTGGTCATGATCGGTGGTCGGAGCCGGAGGCACGACCCAATTTGCAGTAAGCTCACCGAACGGAGAAGTCGTGTTGACGGAGTTTGCAGACTCAATCCAGCTATGGCTGATGCTCGGCGGCTTTGGCCCGGCGGCCACAATTTCCCCCTTAGCCGTGTAGTGCGCATAGCCACAAACCGGAGCCTTTGCGTCCACGGTGCCGCCCGCATGCTGGACGCGCCCATCGGCCAGGACTGTATCTCCGCTGGCAACCTCGCGCACACAAGAAGGATGGAAGTAGCCGAAGGGCGTGATCACATACCCCTCCGGTACCGCCGCGGGCCGGTTAGACCCAGCCGGCTTTTGAGCCCGAGCGGAAGAAGTTGCTAAAACGAGTACGAATGACGTCGCGAGGATTATCGGTAACATTGCCGGGTGGCGTTTCATCTTCGTATCTCCTCTTCGAGATTTTGGCTGGGAACTCCCCGCCAGGCGAGCGGAAAGGAACTGTATCCGCCTTCCCGGGCCACGTCAATTCGCATTACTAACGCGTTCGCCGGTCAAGTGGGTCCCAGTACGAAGATGTCGCGTAATCCGGAGTTAGCCGAAAACAAGTTCAGATGCCGAGATGCCCTGCGATCCTGGCGGGAATAAACGGTAGGACTTATTATTGCAAGCGGGCCGTGGGAGCGTCAGTACCGCATGATTGTACAGGTCACACCAGCTCAATTATTAGCGGGAGAACCGAGGCGCTCATTGGCAGATAACTCTAACACGCGCTCAAGCCAGCGTGAAATCCAGTGGCCCGCTTCCCACGAATTGGATTCCTTAGGTACCCATACCTCGTATGTGATAACGCCATCGTCTGCCAAAACGCTGCTGATACAACCGTCTTCTTTGGTGTTGCGGTTGTACAGCAACTGTCCCACGTGGAACTTCGCAACTCTATAGTGAACGGATGCATTTCCGCGCATCTCTTTGACGATACTGGCAAGTGTCGCGTTCCGTAGTTTCTTCTCTCGCTTCTTATGAACCATAAAGTGAACGATACGACCAAATTCAAAACAACAGTCTGCAATACCGTACACGCAGCGAGAATAAGGCGCCTTGTGACGTGTTATACACTGTCGCTTGGTTGCCCGGCCCATCCCGCGAGCCCGTGATTGCGCGCACCTGCGAATGGCCGCCAGTTAGTCCTCGACGATTTCCCGGTGGGCTCAAGACAAGTTGGGCGTGCCGCCTTCGGGATCGGGCGAGTCCGGCTGCTCGCTGGATTGAGTTTCAAAACTTTTTACAGGCGCGCCACCCTGCTCGGGTAAACGTTGATCTGAGCCGCTCCAGCGATGAGCACTCATTTTGTGTCCGCGTAGCAAAGTATCCGAATCGTACGCAGCGTCGCACTGCCTACACATGAAAAAAGCTGTTCCCGGCTGTTGCATGGCTGCCCCCTGAATTCGTTCTTCGTGCTTCTTACATTTTATTTCCGGCCAGGGATGAAACCTCAGCGGCCTGCAGAGGCAGGGTCACCAGGTGCGTCCGAACCATCCGAGCGCCTTCGAAGATGAATCTAGCGACAACGAGACAGATCATAATTGAAAGAAATAGCGCAAAGTATCCGACAACGAAGACGAAAACAGCAGCAATCACTGGGAGCGCGGAATTGCACATCGCAAGAAAGTCCATGAGTTACCTCTTCAGCGGCTGCGTGCTTACATCCCGGTTCTCAAGATGCGGATGGCACGCGCTATCTACGTCAGGAACATTCATAAGCCAGATAAGCTTCTGTGTCTGTTCTGTTTCGCACATTCCGGAGAACAGTGCCGCACGGCTCCCGGGTTTTCGTCTCACACGTTTCTGTGGCAGATTGATGGGAGTGTACTAAATTGAACTGTATTGCTTCCCTTTCGATGTCATGTTGGATGTGCGATGAGAAAGAAACCAAAGAAAGAATTCGACAAAGAAACACGTCTCAGCGTCAAAAAGGAAATGGCCAAGCCGCGCATGGCCATGACCGGCCTGATTTGTTAGTCCAGGAGAAGTGAGAGTTTTTATACCACAGCCATGGGCCGTGAAGTTGGATTTACTCCCCAGGGGCCACAGGCCGCGGGGGCAGGCGGCTTGTAGCCGAGTGCAGAGTGCGGCCGCTTCGTGTTGTATTCCACGCGCCAGTTCTCGATCACGATCTGTGCCTCCTTCAGTGAGTAAAAAATCTCTCCGTTCAAGCATTCATCCCGCAGCTTCCCGTTGAAGCTTTCGCAGTAGCCGTTCTCCCAAGGACTTCCCGGCTCGATGTACAGCGTCCCTGTGCCTAGCTTTGCCAGCCACTGTCTCAACTCCTTCGCCACGAACTCCGGGCCGTTGTCCGAACGAATGTTTTCCGGGATTCCCCGGAGCAGCATCACATCTGCTAGAGCTTCAATCACTTCATACCTCCCGAGCCTTCTTGCTACACGGATGGCCAGACTCTCTCGCGTGTATTCATCGATCAGCGTCAGCATCCGCAGCGTTCTTCCGTCATGCGTCATCGCGCTCACGAAGTCGTAGCTCCAAACGTGATTGGCACGCTCCGGCCGCAGTCGCACGCACGACCCGTCGTTCAGCCACAACCGCCTACGGGGCCGCTGTTTCTGCGGTACTTTCAGCCCCTCACGACGCCAGATGCGCTGTACCCGATCTTTGCCCACGTGCCAACCATCACGTTGTAACAGCGCCGTAATCCGACGGTATCCGTAGCGACCGTATTCACTGGCCAGTGCAACGATCGCTTCCGTCAGCGCCTCTTCGTCGATCTTCTGGATCGCGGCATAGCGTTGTGTCCTGCGCCACTGCCCCAGCAGCCGGCAGGCATGGCGCTCACTGACTTCGTACTTTTCGCGCGCACGCTCCACCGCACAACGCCGCCGCTCAGGGCTCACAAGTTTCCCGAGGCCACATCCTTCAGGATCTGCTTCTCCAGAGATAGCTCCGCCACCAAACGCTTCAGCTTCGCGTTCTCTCGCTCCAGCTCCTTCATCCGTTTCGCTTGATCCAGCTTCAGGCCGCCGTATTCCTTCCGCCAGCGGTAGTAGGTCTGTATGGTGATTTCTGCTTCCTTGCAGGCTTGCGGGGTGGGCTTTCCGTTCGCAATTCCTACTTCAATCTGACGCAGCAACGTCACGATCTGCTCTGCTTTGTATCTCTTGTTTGGCATGTCCAGCTCTCCTTAGAGTGATTTTCTCTCACTCCCGCTGGACTAATTCAAGCCGGTCACGTCAGCCAGGTCCGCAAGGATAGCGGAACTGAATCTCGATACCGCGCGAATTCCAGAACAGCCAAGTGCCACTATGCCCGGAACCGTCGACAAAATCATCCCGTCTCCAGGTCCCAGCCAACCGGAAAAGGCACAGATCGCTGTTGACGGAGCCGACCGCCGTTATCGAGGTCTCCGTATTGAAAATACGTTAACTGACGAAAATGGTGGTGACGTGAAGCTTAAAAAAGGTGGTCTCGTTGAAGTCACCGTCACAGCTAAAGGCGTCAGCCGCCGCGATTAACAAAGACAGCGACAGCCAGGAGCTGACTGTTAATCGTGCAGGACAACACTCAGAAGTGAGGTGTTAATGTGGAGTCCGCCGTTGTACTTGATGAAGCCCAGTTTCTTGAATTTGTTCATGAAAAAATTCACCCGTGAGCGCGTTGTGCCAACCATCTCGGCCAGCATCTCCTGCGAGATTTTGGGGACCAACTTTTGGGGTTGATCTTCCTTACCATAGCGTGCGAGAAGTAACAACGTGCGGGCCAGCCGCTTCTCGCTGGAGTTGAAAAGCTGATCGACTAGATCCTCCTCAACCCGAATATTCCTCGAAAGCATGTACGAAATGAAGCGGTCGGAAAAGGCATGTTCCTCGTGGAGGACACGAATCATTTCCTTTTTTTCCGATCACGAGTAAGGTGGTCGCCGTGATCGCGGTGGCCGCCCCTATCCGAATCGGCTGACCAGAGAGGCATCCTTCGCCAAAAAAATCGCCCGGTCCCAAAACCGCCACGACGGCTTCTCTCCACTCTCGTTGACGACCGAAAGTCTCACCCCGCCTGTTTGGATATATAAAACATTCTTAGCGGGATCACCCTGCGAGAAGACTGCTTCCTTTTTCTTGAACTCCGTGACTTTTCGCGCCACACCGGCCGAGTCAAGAAAATCCTGGGCGTTGAAAGGTGGCCTTTCCGTAAGCTTAATCTTGGATTTGATGTTCTTTGATCTCGGGATTGCCGCCATAAGATAACCGCTCAATGCAATTTTACCAGAATTGCGATTCCCGGGACCATATATTCCCACCGCGCAACCGAACTAATCCGCAAATCGCTACGAGGAAGGTCGCTTAGCGGACCTGAATAACAACACACTGGCCACAAAGCTGCACGCGCCCGCGGCGAGCATCATTTTCTTGTGGTTGGCGACGGCGACGGTTAGATTTATCGCAGAAACAACCATGAATAGAATCGCGGCGATTAATAGAGATCGGGATCGGTGACTATTTGCGAAGGAATCCTTCATGTTATTGGCACTATATCTTACCCGCTAGTCGGCTAGTGCCTAATCAACGCCGTTACCGGACATTGAAGTTCTAGTACGGCACTTGATTTCATAACAATGTCGGCTCCCTCGACCCGAGTAGACTGTGGTTGCTTGACGACCAAAGGCTCGGGAGGAAGGAGCCGAACATGCTGATTATAGGCGTGGATTATCACCCGAGCGACCAGTACATCGCATTTGCAGATGCAGAAACCGGGGAGTGCGGCGAACGGCGATTGAACCACGGTGATGGAGAGGCGGAGAGATTTTATCGAGATCTCGCGTTGCGTGGAATCAGCGTGCGCGTGGGGATGGAGGCCACCGGTTACTCACGCTGGTTTGAGCGGTTGCTGGCGGAACTGGGTATCGAGGTGTGGATTGGCGACGCAGCGAAGATCGAGACGAAGCGAGTCCGCAAGCAGAAGACCGACCGTCAGGATGCCCAGCTTCTGTTGAAGCTGCTGCTGGAAAATAACTTTCCTCGCGTCTGGGTACCGAGCCCGGAGAATCGAGATCTACGGCAACTGCTGTGGCACCGGCACCGTCTGGTGCAGATGCGGACGCGAATCATGAACCAGCTGCAGGCGCTGGCGATGAACGAAGGGAATCGACGGAAGAAGAAGCTGTGGAGTGAACCAGGGCGAGCACAGCTGGAAAAGCTTCCGTTGGCAACCTGGGCCAGCCGGCGCCGGCACGATTTGTTGGAGCTGCTGGACCGGATGAACCCGACCATCGAGGGGTTAACCGCGGCTGTCGAGCAGGAAGCCAGGAAACAGCCCGAGGTGCTACGGCTGATGACGCATCCTGGCGTGGGACCACTTACGGCGCTGGCCTTCGTGACGATCATTGGAACTCCGGATCGGTTTCCGTGTGGCAAGCAGATCGGCAGCTATGTGGGGCTGATCCCTTCGGAGGACTCCAGTGCCGGCCGGCAACGGCTGGGACACATCAGCAAGCAAGGCAACTCACTGCTGCGCTTTTTGCTGGTGGAAGCAGCGCAAGCAGCCGTGCGTTACGACCCGGACTGGCGGCGTCGGTATGTGCACCTGGCAATGCGTCGCGAACGTCGCATCGCCAAGGTGGCCATGGCCAGAAGACTCGCGGTTCGGTTGTACTGGATGTGGCGGAATGGTTGGGAGTATGCGCAGTCGGTAGAGTTCGGTTCGCACGCGGGACAGCTCGTAACCGGACATGGCGTGAACTAGAGCGCCGTGCACTTGATTGGGCATCCCGCTCCCTGCGAAGGGAGTTCGAAGAAGTAATCATGGTCGAAGTTTTGATCGGAGAGATGTTTGGGTCGGACTGAAGCCGACCGATCGATTACGAGCGAGCCGTGGTCGTCGATGCATAGGCCCACGAAAACGAAACAGGACACCCTTCGAAGTGAACGGAGAAGTGCGCTCAGAAAAGCTTTGACAGAGCCGACATTGTTAGAGATGTCCGGTTATCCGACGAATCAGGACTTGGCTCCAAAATGTGATACTACCTAGCAGGCACCACTGGATCGGCGACCATCTGAAGGGAAAACGATGCCATTGAGCAAGTCTTGGCTCACTCGCCCATTATTCGTCTGCCCGCCGCGAATCGCACGAGTTTTAAAGGTGGGGATTCTCCTTGCGCTATTGCTGTTGATTATAGCTCCGACACTCGTGACGCTGGCCTGGCACTTGCGCCACGGCAATACCATCGAATGTCGAGGCAAGAAGATTCTTGTGCCGCCGAGATGGACCGCGCACATTGGCGACCGAAATGATGCGATGCTGACGAAACTCCCTCTTGTCATATCGCTGAAAACCGGAGTCGATGATCTAAGCTGGATTTCCGTAGGACAATCGCTGCCCACTCGTGGCGAGAACATTGAACTCTATTACAAGACGTTCGAGAGCTTGTTCTGGAACCTACACTCCGGGTTAGGTGAGGCTATCTCGGGCCCAGTTAGGATGGGATCGGGCCCGCTAGAAGCGTTCTGTATGGAGGGGGCGACCCCAGCGACAACTCGGGCCTCCGTTTCGTGCGCGATTCTAGGAGGTAAATGGACAGCTGATTTCATGGGTGACAAAAAAGACTTGAGCGAATTCTATACAATTATTCGGGGAGTAAACTAGGCCACCAAGATCCTCGTCTTATTGCTAGTCCGCGTTGCTCGCGGCCCCTCAGAACCCGCACCAGATATCGGGAGCTATGCGCTGATTTTCCGAGAAATAAAAATTAAGCCTGCTGCTGCCTGGAGAGGCTTTACATCAAGCGGTCGAGAAACGCTCATCATCACGGCGCCCGTGCAGACGGCTCAACAATTCATGGAGTTGACTCCGATCGACCGATATCCATTGCGACCAAACGGCGTCTCCGCCATGAGGGTAACCGAGCAAATTGTTCAGCGAGTTGTTCACCGCTATGCCTAACTGCTCAGGAGGTGTGATAGCTTTCGGCCACGCAGCCGCGATGGCACGGACCTTGCCGCGCTCCAAGCCGAAGAGCGTACGAAACTCACAGTCCGGGAAAAATGGCCCGTCGGCTGCAGCGCGAAGAGCTTCGCCTATGATGCGCTTGTCCAGTTCAGAGAGGCTGTCGAAATCCATAAAACGCGAGACTTTTCCGGATGACGTCCTGCCGGCAACAAGTTTTACCACATGCGACCGACCTAATGCCCGACTAACGCTCTTACCGGAAACGTGGAGTACTAGCCCGGAACATGCCCGGTGATCCGACGAATCAGGACTTGCCCCTCTGTTTTCGTTGTAAACTATCGGACTTCGCTGGCTATCTGACCCACACTCGCTGCAGAGTGCGCCGATGATTCGTCTCGCGGATTTGGAGATGTAAACCATGGTTGAGCCTGCTGATCTGCGGCTGACAAGAATTCCGCTCAATCACGGAGCCGGCAGTATGCCCGCGCTCGGCTTTGGCACCTTGATTCCCGACCCAGCCGTGACCATAACTGCGACCCGAGACGCACTCGAAGCCGGATTCCGTCACTTCGATTGCGCGGAACGCTACGGTAACGAACGCGAGGTAGGCTTGGCGTTGCAGGCAGGACTCGCCGCCGGAGGAATCGCGCGCGAAGACATTTTCGTCACCACCAAGCTGTGGAACTCCAATCATCGGCCCGACCGCGTCGAACCGGCTTTCGAGGCGAGCCTACAAAGACTCGGGCTCAAGTATCTGGATCTCTATCTCATTCACACTCCATTTGCATTTCAACCCGGGGACAATCAGGATCCGCGGGATGAAAACGGAAATGTCATTTACGATCGCGGCGTGACGTTGCCCGACACTTGGAAAGCTCTGGAAAGTCTCGTCGATCACGGCAAGTGCCGGGCCATCGGACTTTCGGACATCGGCTTGAACGAACTCAAGCCCATCTATGAAGCAGCGAGAATCAAGCCCGCAGTGGTCCAAGTAGAATCACATCCGTACCTGCCGGAAACGGAGCTATTGGAATACTGCAAGCAGAATGGCATTGTGCTTTTGGCTTTTGCACCCTTGGGCCATGGGATGAGGCCGGGGCCGCTCGAAGATCCAGTTATTTTGGCTATCGCCGCCCGAGTTGGAAAGACGCCGGCACAAGTGCTGCTCGCTTGGGCGGTGCAGCGCGGCACGGCTTTGCTTACCACGCCCAGGAGCGCGGCCCGCGCGCGAGAGAATTTCGACATCACTTCCCTTCCCCCAGACGCGCTTGACGAAATCAATCGCATTCAGACCAGACAGAGGCTGAATCAAGTGGTGACCACCGGCGTTCCGGGTTTCATTCCCAAAGGAGCATGAACATGGAAACCGAACCGCAACGAGAATCGTCAGAGACTGTGGAGTGCCCATGGCAAAACTAACAAGCTTTCAAGCGGACATTCGCCCGCTTTTTACAGAGCGAGACATTGAGGGCATGAAAAAGGGGTTCAACCTGGCAAGCTACGATGAGGTCAAAGCGCACGCGGCCGCCATCTATGACCGCATTCGGGGAATCGGTGGCGGGGTAATGCCGCCCCTGCCGCCAAGAGGCGAAGGTCCCTGGCCTCAATCTCGCATTGAACTTTTCGCCAAGTGGATCGCCGACGGGTGCCAACCTTAGTCGGGCATGGCGCGCGGTACTGCGGCCATTGACGGAGGACGTATGTCAGATGAAAAAGCAGGAAGCGGCGCCGGCACCAGTCGAGCGCTGCAGCCCACGGAATATCCCCTCGATTTTGTGCCGGACAAAATGCCATTCGACACTCCCTACGGCCCGCCGATATCGCTCGACCGGCCCAGGCGCTTATCGCCGCGGCGGTGGCGGAGGCGAAGAAGCGCGATTGGAAGATGAACGTAGCGGTGGTCGATTCCGGCGGCAACCTCGTCGCCTTTCAACGCATGGACGGCGCGATGCTGGCCTCCATTCAGATTGCCGAGCACAAGGCGCGAGCAGCCGCGACCTTCCGGCGCCCAACGAAGGAGTTCGAGGTCGGTATCAACGTCATGCATCTCAACTACCTGCTCGCGTTCGATGGAGTCATCGCGTCGCGAGGCGGCATCCCACTGATCGAACAGGGAGCGATTATCGGCGCCATCGGTTGTTCGGGAGGCGCAGATTCGCAGGACGAGATCGTCAGCAACGCAGGCGCGGCATTAATCAACCAACTCCCGGCAACCAACAAATAGTCCAAATCCCGAGAAAGCGTTGTGAACAACCAACCGCTTTCCGAAACAAACAAATAGACAGGAGAATGCCATGACAAGTGCAAGCGCAGTTACGAAGCCCGCACAGATCCGCATCACCCGGAGGTCGCCCGCTTATTGGCGCGTGACGATCGACAACCCGCCGCTCAACGTGATGGGGCCGGAAATGGTGAAGCAGTTTCAGCAGGTCATGAACGCTCTCGAGGCCGACGAGCAGGTCAGGGTGGTGGTCTTCGACAGCGCGGTTGAAGACTACTTCCTGAACCACTCGGATTTCACGACCAAGATCGAGGACCTCACCAGCATCCCTCAAGGCCCCACTGGTCTCGAGGCGTGGCCGGACTTTCTCGTGCGTCTGACTCACTTGCCGGTTGCCTCCATCGCCCTGATCCGCGGCCGCGCGACGGGCAACGGCAGCGAGATCACGTTGGCTTGCGACATGAGTTTCGCCAGCCGCGAGAAGACCATCATCTCGCAATGGGAAGTGGGCGTAGGGATGGTTGCCGGCGGCGGCCCCATGGCTCGGCTGCCCCGGCTCATCGGCCGAAACCGCGCCCTTGAAGTCCTCTTGAGCTCGGAAGACCTCCGAGCGGAACAGGCCGAGGCCTACGGCTACATCAATCGCGCCCTGCCCGACGCCGAGCTGGATGCGTACGTAGAGGCGCTCGCGACCCGCATCGCCAAGTTCGACAAATGGGCCATCTCCAACACCAAGCGCCTGGTCAACGCCAGCCTGCCGCCGGACGTCGAGATCGATGCCGGGTGGATGCGTGCATCAAGTCGCTCGGTCGCCCCGCCGCTCAGGAAGGGATCAAGGCGCTGACGGACGCGCGGCTTCCAGAAGCCGGGCGATGTCGAAAATCGGCTCGGTTACTACCTTGGCCAAATCGCCGCCCGCTAGGCCGGCGCACCATATCGAAAGGAGCCATCCATGACAGCCGTACAAGTCGATCAGAAAAGCTATGAGATGCCCCCGAAGGACGGAATCAGCATCGCGTATTTTCTCACCGTCGCCGACAAGGAGCGCTCGGCGCGCTACTACGAAAAGGTCTTCGGCGCTCGCATTCTGACCATGGGTGACGGTAACGCGCCTCCCTACCTTCAGCTTGCGAATATCTGGATGATTCTGAACGTGGGGGGCGGGCCGACCCCGGACAAGCCGACGGTAACGCTCAGCGTCCCCGACCCGAATCACATCAACAGCTTTATGAATTTCCGCGTTGCGGATATTCAAGCGTGCTATGAATTGTGGAAAAGTCGAGGAGCCGAGTTCCTTACGCCGCCGATCCCCAAGTACGGTGAGATTCGCTGCTACATCCGCGATCCTGACGGTTACATCATCGAGGTCGGCCAAAGCACCTCGCTCAAATTCGGTTAACGCCTGGCGCGATAGGAAGCCGCGGACGATGAGCTAGTTCATATTCAGGAGCAACAGAACTCGATTTCAAAAAGGAGAAGAACAATGGCAGCTAAAGGAAAAGTCTTGGTGCTGGTCTCGAGCGGTCGCGGTTTGCCCTTGAAAGATGGCAAGGTTTATACCGGCGCCGGCTACTATCTCAACGAGCTGACCGTTCCGGTTCGCGCCCTGATGAACGAGGGCTACGAAATCACTTTCGCCAACCCCAAAGGCAACGCGCCCCAAGTGGACGTCCATTCAGAGGTCGCCGATTTCTTCGGCGGGGACGCGGCCAAGCTTCAGGACTATATGTTATTCCGCGACGGCCTGGCTGGGCTCAGAGATCCAGCCCGCATCGCGGATGTCATCGCCTCGGGCCTGGATCAATATGACGCTGTTTTCGTCCCCGGCGGCCATGGTCCGATGATCGATCTTCTCGATGATCCCAATGCCGGCATAGTGATGAGACACTTTCACGAAACATCCAAGCCTACGGCTGTGCTCTGCCATGGCCCGATTTCACTTCTCTCGGCGCTTCCGAATTCGAAGGAGTTCGTCGCCGCGCTGTCGGCGGGCGATGCCGCCGGAGCGCACGCCAAGGCTCAAGGCTGGATCTATTCTGGATATAAGATGACTATCTTTTCGACCGCGGAAGAGCAGCAGCGCGAACCGCTTGAGATTGGCGGTAAGGTTCTCTTCTACCCGGACTTTGCCTTGCGTACGGCGGGCGGCGACGTAAGTGTGCTCGCTCCATGGTCGAGCTACGTCCTTCAGGATCGCGAGTTGATCTCAGGTCAGAACCCATTCTCGGATCAAGCGCTTCTGAAACTTCTTCTACCGGCACTCGAAGCGAAGAAGAAGTCGGTTTCAGCGCATTAACCGGCCCAGGTCCGCGATCCTGACGGTTACATTATCGAGATCGGGCAGAGCACCGATCTCACGTTCGGTTAACGCTCGGCACGGATGGGATGCGGTCGCGGTTGTTGTTCGGATTCCCGCAGCCATGACCCGCATCAGCCGCTGATGCGAATGTTTCCTCGCGCATGGCTGTGGCGATATTTTTAAATTTTCCGCACGAAGGAGGTTCATATGTCTCAGGAAGACGGCGCCACAAAGCGTGCTCAGCAAAGCGAAGTCAGGCCTCACCAACTCGGGGAGGATGTTTTCAAAACTATCCTGCCCGACGATGTCGATTGGAAACCGTTCCCGGAATTTCCGCCTGGCGTCCTGCTGGCCGTCGTCGTGGGTCAGCCCTCGCAGCCCGGCCCTTACACCATCCGGGTCAAAGCGCCACACGGCGCGAAGCTGATGCCCCACAAGCATCCGGAAGATCGCGTCTATACCGTGATTTCCGGCGTCTTCTATATCGGGCTGGGCGATGAATTCGACGCGAGCAAGCTCCAAGCCTATCCGCCCGGCGCCGTGATCGTTCTTCCCGGCAACACGCACCATTTCCACTGGGCGAAATCCGGCGAGTACGTCACGCAAATCACCGCGATCGGCCCGCTGGGACTCGAATACCTCAACCCCAAAGACGATCCGCGAAATAATCTCTGAACGTATGACTTTCGCCGAAGCCAGCAAAATCATCAAGAAGGGCGACATCATCCGTCTTCGAAAAGAGTTGCAAGACGGACTCAGTCCCAATATGGCGAATCAGCATTCGTGGACGTTGCTGATGATTGCCGCGCTGGAAGGAAACTCCGGCATCGGCTCTCTGCTCATCGAGAGTGGCGCTGAACTGGATAGACGGAACAAGTTCCGTGATACCGCTCTTTCATTAGCTGCACACACCGGCCATCCATCGTTTGTCGCCCTCCTTTTGACTGGTGGTGCATCATTGGAATGCCACCCTTTTGGAGATACTTTCGATACTTGGTTCAATTGGGCGTGCCAGTACGGGCAGTGCTCCGAAAAAATTCGAGAACTCTTTGATAAGGAGCGGAAAACCAGAGCCGAGCGAGACCATGCCCTAGACCACTTGGCGTAACCGCGCGTTACATTGGAGGCTGAACATGAACGGTCAACAACAGCAAAAGCAGGATTCCGGAGCACGAGAAAACCCTGCAGCACGAGACCAATTGATCCGTGCGGCACTGGATCAGCACTGGGCCGCGTCCGATGCCAACGATTTTGTAACGGAGCACCTCATCTATCACGAGGACGCGGTGCTGGACTACCCGCAGTCAGGCGAGCGAACCCGCGGTCGAAGCAACATTCAGGGCCAGCGCGAGAGTCAGCCGAGCAACAAACGGTTTACCATCCGGCGAATCTTCGGCAGCGGCGATCTCTGGGTCACCGAATACATCTTGATGTATGACGCCAAGCCCTCCTACACCGTGAGCATCATGGAGTTCACCGGCGTCAAGGTTGCGCGCGAAACACAATACTTTGCCGATCCCTTCCCTGCCCCCGCATTTCGCGCAAAATGGGTCGAACGGATGCCCACATAATCTCGAGCCGCGAGAATCCGCCAACGACACCGCCTCTTTACTACAGTCGCCCTAAACACGCGCCTTGCCGGGATGGCTGAAAAAGCGCGTTCCTCGTTGTCCGTCTTTGTCTTTTTTTGCCTTTTCTTTTTTTTAATTTTCGCTTTCGTGCTAAACTGCCTTTTGACGACTCCCCGGCCCAAAAGGTCGGTTTGGGCAATCTACATGATTGCCCTTTTTTTATGCCCGCACCAGCGCCTCAGCCGGCCGAACGCCGCCGAACCATCGTATACATCGATGGTTTCAATCTCTATTACGGCGCGGTTCGCAACAAGCCTGAGCTTAAATGGTTGGACATCGCCCGGTTTTGTCGACTCCTTCGCCCAAACGATGATCTCCGAATCATCCGTTATTTCAGTGCGTTAGTTGAAGGGCCAACCAAGGTCAATCAGGAGATCTATCTCAGGGCATTGTCGACTACCCCATTGGTCGACATTATTCTGGGAAAGTTCAAAAAGGAAAACGCTGAAGTGTGGTGTGGCTGCTTGCAACACTGCCGGTCCAAGACTTTACGACACACGCGAGGAGAAACGAACCGACGTCAATATCGCAATCTTCATGTTGGACGACGCATACCGCGATCTGTGTGATCAAATCATTATATTCAGTGGCGATTCCGACTTGGTCCCCGCGGTGCAGATGGTTCGGCTTCGATTTCCTCAAAAGAGAATCGTGGTATACGTTCCTTCCCAAAATCCCATGAGAGGCGCGGCCGTAGAGCTGCGAACGTCAGCGCATGCGCACAAGACTCTACCACTTCAGATCCTGTCAAAAGCCCAATTCCCAAATCAGATCCCGGACGGTGCCGGTGGATTTTTGAGCCGGCCCGCGACCTGGGTTTGACGCTCAGGCGGGTGGCCGAGCCATGATGGCGAAACGTCGAGCACTCAAAACGCACAACACGGTAATTGATTCGGAATTTCCTTGGAAAGTGACACTGAGAGGTTGGAATTGGTCGTACGGCGGCTACAAGGAGTCCGTATCTGAATGGCAGTCTCTTCTGGCGCGAGCGAGGAATGGCGACCGAGAAGCAGAATGCGGAGTAGCGGATCGGTATGCGGACGGATGCAAGGACAAGCGAGGAAAGGTAACTGTGAGGCGGTCCGCCGCGAGAGCTGCTCAGTGGTTTCGGCGAGCCGCTGAACACGGCAGTGGCCCCGCGCAAAACAATTTGGGAATCCTACTCGGCAATGGAAATGGGATCAGAAAAAACGTCGAGGAAGCGCTCTCGTGGTTGAGAAAAGCATTCCGCGCCGGAAGCACATGCGCTGCCCAAAATATCGCAGTAGCATACCGAGAAAACGGCGATCTAAAGACAGCTTTCAAATGGTTCCGAAGAGCTGCTGAGGCAGGTGACGGTGACGCACTGGTTCAGCTTGGGATTCACTACTACTGGGGAAAGGGCGTCAGGCGGAATCCACGAGAGGCCGTTCGGTGTTTTCGCGCCGCAACAAAAGTAAAAAACACTTCCGGGGCGGGACGAGATGACGCCTTTTTCTTTCTCGGAATCGCCCACCATGAAGGTCGCGGCGTGCAAGCCTCAACACCGAACGCCAAGAAATTCTTTAAACGAGCAAACATTGACAACGATCATGCGGCGGCCGACAAGATGCTAAGCAAACTGCGACCCTAGAGAGAATGGCCGCGATTTCCCGTGAGCGGGAGGTCGATGCAGTGGCGCGCACTGCATTCTTTGACCTAGGCTTGAAGCGGCTTGCGCGCTACTCGACGACCTCCCACTGGGCGGTCGGGTTGTATTCCCGGATCGCGGCCGCGGCGCTGCTGGACTGCTCGCCCAGGTCCCGCTGGTACACGTCGCCTTCCTGGTTGATGATGAATGTCATGATTCCGGACTCCCCATACTTGGCTGGGGAAGCGATGGCAGCGAACCCTCCCATCAATTTGCCGTTGATGATGTAACTCTTCGCTCCGCCTTGCGCCGCACTTCCTCGCGCAGTCAGGATGCGGAATGTGTAGCCGTCAATCACCAGCGGTGCATTCGGAGTCAGTAGCGCATCCGCGGCAAACTCATTGACTCTGCCGAGCGGACTCAGTTCCTTGTCCTCCGGAACTTTCCAGTACAAACCGTCCTGCTTCCCCGCGGTGCTGAGGATTTTCGTGGTGTAGAGGCCTGCCGGATTTCCGTCGTGAGAAGTCTGGGCATAGATATCTTCGGCGTACGCAATGGCGCAAATAGCGTCGATGGCCAACAGTTCGTTTCGGCCGATCCGCCGCGCCAGGATTTCATCGGCGCCGCCATGCGTGTCGAAGAACCACTCGGACGAACTGTTCTTCCGCAGGGGAATCGGGAACGGATAGTTGTCCGCCCCGATTTTCAGAATTTGCGATCCGTCGGTCATCAGCACCCAGCGATTCATCTCATCGTACTTGCTGACGAATTCCTGCAAGCCGGCCGCATCTTCCTTAAGGTCACCCGAGCTCATAATCGCTTTGGACTCGGGCCCCAGGATTGAACTTAAGGCGCTTTCGTCTCCCTTCTGCGCCGCGCTCCGAAGGGCTGCGCCTGCTTCCGCGGGGCTCGAAAAAGTGGCCTGGTCCATCGCGCGGGCCGATGCGGCGTCGGCGGCATGAATCCCGACGATTCCCAGAGCCAACAAAACCATCACCAACCAGTGCCACCCACTTCTGCTTCCTGCCACTTTCGTTTGCGGATTCATTTTCGCGCCTCTCGCTTTTTTATGTATGACCGGTTCTTCCCTTTAATTTCTGCAATCCGTCGTATTCAGGTCTTCATCTCCCCGCGTCTGTTATCGCCGATGCCCCGACGGGTGCGAATGCGACACGTGCGGATGCGATTCGTGCGGATGCGAAGCGTGGCTTGCTGAGCGATGCACACTGTTTCGCCCGCGATCGCTTTCGGCCCGAGCGCGTCCGCCATCACCACTCCAGGAGCTGTGGCCGCTCGAAGATGTCGGGCGCACCTGGCCGCGGTCTGGCGTGCCGCCACGCGTCTCGTTGTGGTCGCCGCCCGCAGGCGCAACGCCTGACGCATTCTTCCCGGCATCGGGATTTTGAACGCCGCCCTTGCCGCCGATTAATCCGTGATCGCCGTTGTGCCCTCCATTAGGCTGATCCTTCGCCGGGATCTGAGCGTTGGGGTGCCAGCCGCCGTCGGGACCATAATACCCATCTGGGTGATAGGCGCCGCCAGGGCCGTAGTGCGTGTCCTGGCCTGGATGCCACCCGGCATCGGGATGATAGTAGCCGCTCGGGCCATAGTATCCGTGGGGGTTGTAGGGATGATCGCCGTTCGGGACGCCGCCGCCCCCGCGGTTCGGTCCCCAGGGATGGTAGTTGTTGTAATTCGCGCCGTGCCAATTGTGGATATTCGTCCTGTTGATGTAGGTGTTGTTGTTGTAAATGACGGTTCCACCGCCGCCACCGCCGCCACCGCCGCCCCAGTTGCAGCCCCACGCGTGCCAACCCCAACCGAACCCCACGCCTCCGACAACAGCCCCTCCCCCGCCGAAGAATCCGATCGGAACAGCGCCCCCAAAGGAAATCCCGGCACCAATCACAATTCCGGGGAAGACCGGCGGCGTGTAGAAAGGCACCACGTACGGTACGCCATAAACGACGGCGGGGTTGTATTGCGGCACATAAACGACCTGTGGATCAGCCGGCTGAATCACGATGGTGCTGGGCGATTGCTGAACAACTTGGATCTGCGACGTGGACGTTAACGTCCCCGCCGCTTGTGCTTTGGCGCGCAGGACCTGAATCGCAGCCATCACGTCGGCCTCTTGATTGTGAAAGGCCTCTCCAAGGTTCGAAGTCCAGGTGAGGTTGGAAGCCAAACTGTGTAGCACGGTGGGAAATTGCGTGATCGCTTTGACGCTCGAGTCCCAGGGTTCCTGATCCGCTGCCTGCGCCAGGGCCTCGCCCGTCAAATTCTTGTTCTCTGACACCCAATAATCGGCGAACGAAACTTGCTCAGGGTAACTGGCCGCGGCCAGCACTTGCGCAACCAGCGAGTCCGGATAAAGCGCGATGGGGGCGACAAGGGCTTGCAGTTGCTCCGGAGTCTGAGGCGCTGGGGCTGGTGCTGAACTGCTTTGTGCTGTCGTGTCAGGCGGCGCCGATGTCTGTGCTTCTGGTGCGGGCGTCGGAGCAGGCGGCGGAAGCGCGGGCGCCGGAGGTGGCGTGGGCACAGGAGGCGGCGCGGGCGCCGGAGGCGGCGTCGGAACCAGCATAGGCATGGCAGAAAGTATTGTGCCCGTGGGATAATCCTGGCTGGACGCGGTCGTGCGAATGGCTTCCCACGAGGCGCGCCGGCCACGAATTCCGTACGATCCGGTTATGGTGTCTCCAAAAATATCGCCGCTAAAATGGAGCACATTGCGAGTTACGGTGCTGAACCGGATGCGATGTGCATGGACCTCGCCTTCAATCGCGCCCGACTGAACCGGGCCGTCGAAGTGCCCGGTGATTTGGTTGCCATATTGCACAATCTGTACGTGCTTAACCTCGATGCGGCCGTCCTCGGCATTCGTGGAGTAAATAATCCAATCGCCCGCTACGTTGTCCGGCGGCCGCTGCGCCTGTGTCGCGCTGCAAACCAAGAGGGAAAACAGAGCAAGACCAATCAGTCTCAGCGCCGCGATTATTTTCTCCATCACGCTCTCCTTCTTCTCGTTGCGGGGGCTCTTCGGGTTTTGTCGCTTGGCCCGTGTAACGCAAGGCATTATACGCAAAAACCGCTGACGCGAAGAATTGGGATCTCCGGAAAAGCTAGATGGACCCGAAGCATTGGATGGCGCCGACGAAAATGCGATGAGTAGTAGGAACTAGCTGGAGTGTTGGCAATGATTGAGGACAAGGCACAGCAACTAAAGCAACTCGTGGCTAGTGGAAAGACGAGGGGTTATGTCCTTTACGACGAAATCGACGAACTCGTGCCCGCAGGCGGCAGGAGTAAAGGAGGACCTGTGCTCGACGAGATTCTGTCGCAGCTAGTCAGGAACGGCATCGAAATCCTCGAAGAACCTTGGGCCGAGCAAGAGTCTGGCGCAGATGACGAATCACTCGACGACAACGAACTTCAGGAACTCAGCGAACAAGCTGGCGATGTTCCTGCGAGAATGTATCTGCGCGAGGTAGTGGCCACGGCACATCTGACCCAGGAACAAGAACTCGAACTTGCCAAACGCGTCAGTGGAGGCGGACAGGACGCCGAAGCGGCCGAGAAGCGACTCATCGAACCGAATTTGCGTTTAGTCGTGAAAATCGCCAAGCGCTACCGCAACCAAGGTCTTGGTCTGCTCGATCTATTTCAGGAAGGCAACGTCGGTCTGATGGAGGCAGTCAAGCAGTTCAACTACACGCGGGGGTATAAGTTTTCAACGTGCGCCACCTTCTGGATACGGCGGGCCATACGTCGCTCCCTACCCTGATGGAATGCGCGAACGATGGCAATAATTTAGAACCCGGCAAATCCGGCCAGAGAAAATTTCCGTTATCGCTTCGGCTTCTTCACCCCACAGTTGAGCCAGATCTCTGAGGTTGTGTTTGTATATACGCGTTACCAGGTATTCCTTCCCAGGGAACAGCGGAAGAATCGCCGTCAGCGGGCCGCGTGACAAATGAAACGGATTACTTCCGGTTTGCCGACTTATCGCCCGCTCGCCGCGCGATTCGCCATCAGGGCAGAGGTTCAGGGTCCCCGATGCCATACTTCTCTTGCATCTGGCGTAGGTTCTCGCGTGCTTTACGCTCCTCGTTCGAGTAGAAACGTGCCTGAACGAACTGATGTTGAGAGATGGCGAACAAAAGGTGTTTGAGGTTGACCGCAACGCGATTCTGCGCCTCAATCACCTCGTCAGGTAGATCCTGTGGTGGGGCCAAGGTGCCGTGGACCTGGCTTTCCAAGTAATCCCTGTGGGTAGCATTGGCGAACTGAGCGATGGCGGCCTGGAGAACCAGACCACTCATCTCCAGCAGAACGAAACGCAGATATTGAGAGAGTCCGAGGAGCCGGTGTTCCTGTGCGCCTTGTTCGAAAACAGCTTGCATTTCGGCACCCAGCAACTCTCGGTGCCATTGCGGGTACAGGTAAAGCAGCACTCGGAAGACTGCACTCATATCTCTACGCCTCGCCGAGACGCAGTCGTGCGAATCCCGCGCGGCTGAGTTCTCTAAATCGATCCAGCTCAAGCTCGAGCTGACGGCGGCCTTCGCTGGTCAGCCGGTATGCCTGCTTGTCCCTTGACGTATCTTCCTGCTCGAACCGTTCGATCCAACCCTCGTCCAGCAGCCGGCGGAGGGCGCCATAGAGCGTGCCCGTGCTCAAGCGCACACGGTGGCGGCTTAGAGCCTCGATGTCTTTGATCAACGCGTAGCCGTGTCGCGGTTGGGCCGCCAGGCTCATGAGGATTAGGAGAACCGGCTCGGTGAGCGGCTTCGGATGCTCGATGACAGGTCGTTTCGCGACATGTCGCATGCAGACATGTTAGCCCATGTCGCCGAAACCGTCAAGGTTTGATTGTGCTGGTTTCCTAGGCAGGTGTTTGGCGACGAGCGGCGAAATTGCGCGCCCTCAGCCAATCGGTAATGATCTTGAGCGCTGCGGGCGACATGGTCTCTTCGATGTCGTTGTATTCGTTTGGACCACCAGTCTTGGCGTCCTGCAGGAGATGGTTCATCCCCGGCAATTCAATGACCGTGGCGTCTCGGTTGTTTCTCAAGGCCTCGCGGGCAGCTGCGAGATTTTCCTTGGCCGGAACCTGAACATCCAACGATCCGTTGAGCACCAGAACCGGCACGGTGAGCCGGGCCAAGGTCGGCGCGGGATCATAGGCGAGGAAATAGCGCTCCCAGGGTGTTGTATCGTCTTTGGGTAGAGCCTCCGCCTCGTTGGCATCGACAATTTTGTCGCTCACACCTTGAGCAACGAGTGCTTTGGCGCGATCGAGAGCGCTCGACTCCGAAGGCGCCGAAAGGATTGCGCTGTAGAGTTCTTGATCAAAAATCTTCCGTTTGGCGATGTAGTCGTCAGGTGCGCCGTAAGCCTTCGCAGTCATTGCTGACTGCAGGACAAACAGTTTGTCCCCGCGAATGGCCGGACCGGCGATCATGATGACGAAGGCCACGCTTTTGTCCGCCGCAGCAACCGCGGGCGCTATGATCCCTCCTTCCGAATGACCCAGCACCCCGATGCGGCTCGCGTCAATTTGACTTTGAGTCTTCAGCCAGGTTACGGCGGCCTCGGCATCAGAGGTGAAATCGGCTGTGGTGGCAGCATCGTAGTTTCCTGTAGAGCCGCCGACGCCGCGCTTATCGTAGCGTAGGACGGCAAGTCCTTCGCGGGTCAGTGCGTCAGCCAAAACCAGAAATACCTTGTGACCCCAGACGTCCTCGTCTCTCGTGTTGTGTCCTGTCCCCGAGATCAGAACCACAGCCGGGAATGGTCCTTCCCCCTTCGGGAGGGTCAACGTGCCCGCGAGTTGGATGTGAGCCGCCGAATTATTGAACTGGACATCCCGCTGCACATAAGGCGCTGGTCCGGCATGAATCGCGTCTTCTTGAGGGCGCTTGTGAACGGCTGGGCCCATGTCTTCCGCACTGGCGCGTTTCAGAACAAGCGGATAAACCTGTTGGAATGTTAGATTGCCCTTCCAGACCTGCTCTTTGTTATCCCAAACTCCGTCGTAGCTCAAGTTCAGCTTGTTCACGGCGAAATGCAGGCGCGTGCCGTCCGACGTAATCACATCGAGAACAGTTTCGTTGCCGCTAGGATTGATAAGCGTTCCGCTAAAGCCAGAATCAGTCTTTTCGAAGTGGATGCGGACCTTAAACCCTCCGTTTATCTGGCCGATCCAATCGCCCGCAACGCCTTGCGCTAGGGCTGACGACGCCATCCCACACACCAATAGGATGAGAACGATAACTCTGCGCACAAACACCCTTCCTCTCGCCAACAAGCAGAGAATTCCACTGACTACAAACAGTTCAATATACTACCAACGCGACAAGACTCACCCATCGGTGGTTTGCCAAGAGATGATCAGGCCGATTGGCGCAATAAAACTGTTTCGTAGCTTCCGCAGCATGCATTCTAGCCGCATGCTGCGCGAAGGCGCAGCCTGGAGATCGTGCGGGACAACATGGGTCACGTCGGATATCGACGTGACACATAATCTTTGCGGCAAGAGCTTGTGCGAAGTCAGCGCGTTTCACTGACACAAGGAATAATCGGCGCCCGTGGTTACGTCCATCCATCGGCCCGGATGTTTAGTATGTCCCGCCATGTAGTCGATTTCGAGCCGCCGAGGACCAGACCAGCAAAAGCGTTCACCGCTATATCTTGAAGTACCAAAGACTTCGCCGTCATTGACCGGGGCGCCCAAAAAATGATTTGGAAACGGAGCGGAAGTCGCCAAGCGGAGGTTGATGTGCGCTGTGGGCGGCTCGTTCGCCATGCAACTTCGGCGCATCAGGACAGCCACGTAACGACCATCCGGGGATGTCTTCTCCATAATGGTTCGTTCACTACAGGCCCAAGGGCCATACAGCAGTTTAAAACCCACAAAAGAGAATACAACGACGAATAAGACTGCCGCTCCCAACGTGATTGCCAATTCCTTGCGCATGGCTGACACTCCGCGAGCCAGCTTGAAGTTCGAAACACATAATACATCGTTATTGCGGAGATTCGTCCCGGGACGACAGGATAGGCAACACTATCGGCTTGTCTTGCCAATTGTTGTTTCCAGCGAGCTCTGTGACGTGATATTCACATCCATAGTGCGGAGCGCTCAGGTCGATTACTCTTTCACGCACTGGAGGTCCCATGGCTGATATCAATGATGTGCTTGCGGCCGATCGCGCCGCCGTCTCCGACCTTGTCGCGGCTGCGGAGAGATCAGCGGCGACCTGGACAACGCCGCGTGCGCCGGGGAAATGGTCGCCGAGCCAGGTAGTGGAGCATGTCGCGCGTGGCTTGGATGAAGGGGCCAACATCGTTTCTGGGGCTCCGTCGATCCCGATGCCCCCCGCTTTCCTGCGCCCGCTGGCCAGGCTGTTCTTCAACCGGATCTTGAAGAAGGGCGCATTCCCGAATGGGTTTAAGGCCAACAAGGCGCTTAACCCGGCTAGCGGACCGGCCACGCCGGCTGAGGCGCGCGTCCGCCTGGAAGGGGCGTTTGCTAGGTTCGACCAGGAATGTCGTAGACGGGCCGCCAGCGGCCAACACCTCGTGAGCACCGGTTTCGGTAGGGTGTCGGTCGAAGACTTGGTGAGGTTCGACGCGCTGCACACTCGCCACCATTGCAAGCAGATGCCCGGCGCAACCTAAAGACTTGCCAGGCTCCAAGGCGCCACGCTAACGAAACGTTGCAGCCGTGGATCCGCGCGTGAGGGTGCTCGAATTTGCAATGGTCAGCTCGCGCGGCTTGCTTTACAAGTCCCGCCAGTGTTTACCGGCGAGTCGAACCTGCGCGACATTGCAGGCGTTGCTAATTCTTTCTCTGCTGGGCCCGAGCTGTTGACGGCGGGACATGGCCCTTCAGGCGCATGTAAACGGCGAGGTTGCCGTAATGCTCGTTATTGTGGGTGATGTTGTACATCAGCACGGCACCCCGGACGGTTTTGGTCGACCCCGCGCCACCAACATTCGCCATCTGCACCGGCTGAATGAAGTTAGCGTCGGTGGTCGCTGCGTACACCCGGTCGCAATAGACCAGCGAATCGTTCAAAGCCTTGACGAGTGCCGCCTTGTCAGTGATTTGCTCGTAGTCGGCGGTTGCCGGCGATTTTTCGCCCGCAGCTTGCGAACAGAAGAAGAAGTTCGCATCGATCACGTGACCGATGATCTGACCGAAGCTCCGGACCTGCGGCGTCGGCCGAAAAGCATATTCATTCGCAGGCATGTTCTCTGCCGCTTCCGCCAGGTCTCGACGAATCATCGCGTGCATCGCCTTGGCACTGCTGGCCAGCGAGGGCGACAACTCATCGGGATAGCCGGCGTCCGTCGCTTGAGCGGAGGCCGCCGGCAAAGCCACATACGCAAAGACAAACGCCAACATGATCAGACGCAGCATCGGGTCGCCTCCCTCACCGTGCGAATCGTTTTGGCCCGCGCTGCTCACTTATAAAACGCGACGACAGAGTCTTGTCAAGTCCAATCGCCAAACTCCGGATTAACGCCGACACCGGACAAGTTGAGGGTGGCGATCTCTCCGGGCGAGGCCTTGAGCGAGATCTGCGCATGCAATCCGAATCGTGAACACGATTTTGCGCTTGACGCCAAGAACTAACTGCCATAGAAATGCCGCTCGCACTGTCCGTACACTGTGATTCTCCAGGCGTAAGCTCCGGACAAACGTTCCTCATAGGAGGCTGCATGGCTTCGATTACTGGCTTTGGCGGCATATTTTTGCGAGCGAATGATCCCAAAGCTCTGCATCAATGGTACGAGCAGCATCTCGGTGTGGTGAAGGCCGACGGAGCTTTCTCGTTTCCTGCCTCGACGCAACGCCCTCGAGTCATCTTCGCTCTTTTCAAACAAGACAACGCCTACTTCCCTCCCGCACAGAAAGCCATGCTCAATCTCCAGGTGGACGACCTCGATGCTCTGCTGGACCGTTTGATAGCCGAAGGTGTCACCGTCGACCCCAAACGCGAAAGCTACGACTTCGGAAAGTTTGGCTGGATCACCGATCCGGAAGGAAATCGCGTCGAACTTTGGCAGCTGGTTGGCGATTGATCATCGTCGGGTGTTCGGCGAGGTCTTGCGGAAAGAAACCCTATCCCTCAGGTTGCGTCTCACTGGGCAGGACGATAGCTTCTGGATCAATAAATGAGACGACCGAGCCTCATACTGATAGCGTTAGCCTTTTTCTTCAAATTTGCTGCGCCGTCTGTCACACCCGCGCAAGTCCAAAATAATCAGGAAGGTATGGTGGACGTTGAAGAGAGCGACTTGGTGCGATGGCTCAGCCCCCTGTATCGTGATTGGCTGACCGAAGACGTCCCATACATCATCACCAAACAAGAACGCCGGACCTTTCTTCAACTCACGAACGATCAAGATCGCGATTCGTTCATCGAGGAATTTTGGCAGCGCCGAAATCCAGACCCCGATTCCCGCGAAAACACTTTTAAGGAAGAGCATTACCGTCGAATCGCGTACGCCAACGAACATTTTGCCTCGGAAATCCCAGGATGGAAGACCGATCGAGGACGGATGTACATCATGTGGGGCCCTCCGGACGAAATCGATTCGCATCCCTGGGGAGGCACATATGAACGCCCGGCGGACGAGGGCGGCGGTGAGATTTCGACCTATCCGTTTGAGGACTGGCACTATCGGTATTTGCAGGGCATAGGCGAAAACGTCGAGGTTGAATTCGTTGATGTGCGGGGCACTGGAGACTATGTCCTCACTCCGACTGCGGAACGGGATCGTCTTTTTCACGTCGAAGACCCCACGAATGTCGTCGTCACGGACATTCCTAGGTCTATAGCTCTTAACAAAGAAGGAACCACCGAGTTCGTGACGCGGTTTGGGGATCTAGAGGCGTTGGCCGTCTCCCATTTCAGCCGGAACGACATCGATTTTACCTATCATTTTGCTAGCGTTCCTGTGACATCTTTTGTGGCACTCGTTCCGCTAACGATTGAGATCCCTTCTTTCAAGTTTCAGCGACAGGCGAATAACACGGATCTCCCGATGCGCTTGAATTTCTATTGCCGGATTACCGATGCCGATGGTCGCATCGCCGCAACCGTAGAGGACACTATTCCGCAATCGGCGGCTGGTTCCACAAATCAGGACTCTGCCGGAGCATACCTTCTCCAAGAAACCGTTCTCCTGAGCCCCGGCTTGTACGACGTAGCAATTGTCATCGGTAATCCTCAATCCGGGGATGTTGGGAGCGCCTACAGCGAATTGACTGTCTCGGCAGAGGCGATTCACAAATAGCAGCCGGACGTATTCGCGTCCCATCTAGTTGAACCAACCGTTAGCTCCTGACAGACGCGGTTACCGAAATTCAGACTACATGATAGGGTATCGTCGCGGCACGTCCTCGACGGAGGGACAAGAGATGGATTGGAAACGTTTAATTGAGTTCGCGCTGCTGGGCAGCAGCGATTTCGAACAATATGCCATCCTGCTGGTACGCGTTTCGATCGGTCTGTTCTTCGCCATCTCCGGGGCCAACAAATTGTTCGTTGCCGGCGGCACGAAACCGGTTTACGACACGCTGGTGAAGGCCAAAGTGCCGTTTCCCCGCCAGACGGCTTATTTCGTGGCGACTGTCGAGTTCCTTGGCGGATCCTTGCTGACCCTGGGACTTCTTTCGAGCCCGGCCTGCGTGGCTTTGATGATCGATATGATTGTCGCGACACTGACCGAGCCGATTTCCACCATGCCTAAAGGGCTTTCGCCTCTCAGCTGGCTCGACGATTTCCTCTACCTTCCGGAAGTCCTGTACGTGCTCTTCTTCGTCTGGCTGATCTGCTCTGGTCCGGGAAAATTCAGCGTCGATCACTGGCTCGCCGGCAAGTTACTGCCGTGATCGATCGACGAAGCAGCTTGTTGCTAGGCAATTCTAGGATGTTGAACGGAGGAATCATGAGCATCGCAACCGGCGCCTCTCCCATGCGGCCCGAACCGCAACTTGCCGGACAGACCGTCGTCGTGATCGGCGGCACCGCCGGCATCGGACTCGAAACCGCCCGACTTGCGCGCGCTGAGGGAGCCAAGCTGATTCTCGCGGCACGCAACCCGGAACGCCTGGAACAGGCGTCACGCGAACTCGGCACGCTAAGCACCGCTGCGTTCGATGCCACCAACTTCGATCAACTCACAAAATTCTTCGACGGGCTCCCGGCGCCGATCGACCACCTGCTGCTCACCGGCCCCGGTCCCTACTACGCGCCGCTGGCCGAATTCGATTTCGAAAAAGCACGCCGCGACGTTGAGTCCCATCTTTTTCTTCCGCTGCAGATCGCTCGTCTCGCCGCAAAGAAGGTTCGCCCGGGAGGAACTTTGCTATTCATGAGCGGCACCGGCGGCCGCCGCACGGTGAAGGGATTCGCTCTCATCTCGGCTCTCACCGCCGCACTGCCGGCCTTGACAAAAAATCTGGCGCTCGAACTCGCGCCCGTTCGCGTCAACCTCATCGCCGCCGGGTTTGTCGATACTCCGCTTTCAGCTTCCCTGCTCGGCGATCAGCTGGACGCGCGTCGCGAGCAACTTCGCACTACTCTGCCAATCGGCCGCGTGGTCGGCCCGGCCGACATCGCCGCCCTCGCCGTCCACCTCATGTCGAACACAGCCGTCACCGGCGCAACGTACGATATCGACGGCGGCCAGCAGCTCGTCGACGGGTGAGCCCGTGCCGAAAGATCGATCAGGCGGCGCCCGCACTTAAGCCGTGACCAAGCCGCTCGCTGGCACGCAACTTCCGGTTGGCCGTGATATGTTAGTCGGCCTACGACCAGTTCGGCGGATCAGGAACCGGCATGACCAAGACAACTGTCACCGAGCAAATCACTCACCGCTGGTACGCGCGTCCCGTGCTCTTCGTTGCTGACGTGAACCGCGCACTTCGGTTCTACATCGACATGCTCGGCTTCGAGAAGACTTGGCATGAGGGAGACGGCGCGGGCGGCGTCTGCCAAGTCAATCGCGCGGGATGCGAGATCATCCTTTGCGAGGATGCCACGCGAAGTGGCAAGGCGCGCTTGTTCGTGGAACTGACCGTCGATGGACTCACGGCGCTTCGCCGTGAAATCGTCGAGCGCTCGGTTCCGAGCGAGAAGTCCTGGTGGGGTTTCGACGTGATCAAGATCGTCGATCCGGACGGAAATGAGTTGTTGTTTCCCGCGGCCAAGTAGTCTAAGCGGTGGATGCGACGGCCGAGGGCGTTAACCCAACCCCAGTTACTCCTACTCTGGCGGGTGTTCGAGCATGAAGCGCACGTATTTTCCCGGGATCACCGACGTCGTAGTCGTCACCGATCCGGCAGAGATCCGAACGGTTTCAAACGAATCAACGTTCGACAGGGACTTCGCAGGACACGTTCCCCTTCGCAACGCACAACGTGTCAGGAAAATGCTCCGTATTTTCTCGGTCCACGGCAGATTATTCCCGACGGTGCTGCCGCGCACCGACTTCGTCCGCGCTGCCGCGCAGGACGAGCTCTGGGCCAAACTGAACCGCAAGGCTGACGAAGTGAAACGTGGGCCTGCTGAATTGGAGCCTCTGGCCGAGTGGGTCAGAGGGATCGGAACTGCGCAGCAGCTCGGTCTTCTCGTGCAGCAAAGCGTAGGAAGATTATTCGTCGAAACGTTCACCGCGACCGACGAGAGTTGGGCGGCGGCTTGTGCCGTGCTTGAAGCTTTGACCTCGTCCAATGTCCTGAAAATGCTGGCGTGGCGCATCAGCGGCAGGCTGGAGCGGGCCAAGACTCTTCTTGCTGGAATGGTGAATGGAGATCTGGCCGCCGTTAACGGGATCAGCGTCGCTCTTCATCACATCGTTGATGGCCTGCATAAAATGCGGCAACTCGCTGCCGACCCAGCGCTTCGATTTTCCATCGCGACGGATGCTGCCGTGGACGAATGCCTCTTTGCGCCAACCACCGTTGTGCGCCAGGCGAAAATCTCCGGAGAGGTCGGCGGCTGTCCCTTTCGAAGAGGCTCGCTCTTCATCCTTGGGCTGGGAAGCGCGAGCAAAGGCGCGGCGAATCGCGACCTCGTCTTCCTCAATCAGAGTTGGAGCCGCTGTCCCGCGGAAAAATGGGTGCCTGCGCTACTCGAAGGCGTGTGGACGCGCGTGTTGGCTACGTTGCCTGCGTCTGAAAAACCTCGCGGCGCTAGTCGATGAATCCCTGGCCGCTGTGCAAATAACCGCGGTGAACTGAAACTCCGGATGGTTCAGGGTTTGCGGTGAGCTGTGAAGTGGCGGCCGTTTCGATAGATGCGGAGTTCGCCGGCGCTTCCGTCGTCACGCTTGGCGAACTCAATCCAATCACCATTCCCATTGTGCGGGCCAGAGAATACGAACATGGTTCCCTGGGCAGGAACGAGCCGGGACTTCGGCTCGCCGGGAATTTCGATTGCAAGCTCTCCATCTTCGCCCGTAATCAGAACGGTGAATTCGTTCGGCGGGTCCGTGGCGTATGCTCCGGTGTAGATCTGAAGCGCGTCTTCCGCGATCTTTGCAGGCGCAACGGGTCGGCCAGTTGAGGACGGCGCAACTCGAATCGGGCTGCCATTCGACGCCAAAACATCGAGTCCGTGCTGTGCGGGAGCTTTTAGAAGCGTTGCCGGAGCGCTCGCCGGCGAATGTAGAGGCTTTCCAGGTATGGAAGGGACCACCTCCGCGAGTTTTGTTTCACCGCGTGGCGAAACCGGTTGCAGCCGCGAGTACGCGCGCGCGGACTCTTGCGGAGTTGCGACGTAAGGGCTTCCCAGAGCGCGGAATTCCGGGCCGGCATCGAACTCGATACCTTTGAAGGGTATGAATGCAGAATCGCTCCAATCGAATTTCAGATCGAGATATCCCGCGTAAAACAAAGTCAGAGTGAGCATTCCTCCCGCGAACAAAGCGCCTCTGCGCGGCTTGAAACTCTCCAGCGTATAGAAGACCGGCGCGCCGTCCGCAGACCACGGAACGCGTTTCTCCGACGCTCTCTCCCAGTATTCCCAGCGCAGCGTCCACTGCCGCACGAGCGAGAGAAGCGCATCTGCCACAAGTTTGGCGGCGGCAGTCCCCTTCTCGGCGTGATCGAAGATCGACAACATCTCCGGAGCGAAACGCTCGCGGAATCCTTCGGGATGAAGACGAAGCAGGCAGGAGTACAGACGCCGAAGCATCACGCCCTCCTTGGCTTTGCCGGGCGCAGGCGCAAGTTCGCGTCGCGAACCACGCCTTCGAGGCGCGCAACTTCGGCGGCCAGCACGGCGCGTCCTCGTACCGCGAGGCGGTAATAGCGCCGACGCGGATCGTCGTCTCCGCCGCGATGGCCGAGTTCCTTCACGAATCCGCGGTCGATCAGCCGCTGCAAATTGTCGTAGAGCGTGCCGGGACCTAGCTTGTACTGCCCTTCTGATTGCCGCGCCACTTCCTGCATGATCGCGTAGCCATGCAGGTCTTCGCCCGCCAGCGAGAGCAGAATGTGCAGCGTCGCCGGAGACAGCGGGAGGAAACTGCTGAGGTCTTCTTTCATAGCTCGGAAGCCGTTATATCGGTTTCAGAGCGAGATGTCAAGGCTAGCGGGCACGGAGATTCAACAAGGCAATGGAATCAGCAGTCGCCAAAAAACCGCGCGCGCACGTGGTCGCTTACAGGCAATTCGGGACCGCTGAAAATGTGATCAGGAACGCGCGTGGGATCCTCGGCAATCCGGGGCATGGCTTTCGCTCTCAACGCGGCGGAATCCGGTGACGGGTCTTGAAAGAGCGTGCGCACCCATCCCTCCACCATGTGGCACGCATGAAAGTGCCGCTGAAACTCGTCCGCGTACCCGTTCCCTGCCGCTTCCCAATCGGAGTTATTCGTAAGTTCGTCGCGAAGCATTCGAGCAGCGCGCAGTGCAAAAGAAAGTCCTTGGCCGAAGGTCGGATCGCTGGTTGCCGCAGCATCACCGACGAGCGCCACGCCATGGCGGTAAGGATGTTCCACCCAGTAGTCGCTCACATCAAAACTGGCCAGCGGCCCGGCGCTTTTCGCGTGGGCATAATAATCGGCCATCGGAGCGTACGCTTTCGCCGACTCACGAAGGAATTGACCGAGCATCGCTTCGCCCTGCAGGCGGTAGCCCGCCGTCTTCGGATAAACAAAGTAGGCACGGGATCGGTCACCCGCCTGTGGAATCACACCGGCCCAAGTGCCAAATTCGGGGTTGAACACGCCATAAAAAATCTCCGTGGACGCGCGAACGTTGGTCAGCAGCACGCCGGCCATGTAGTAGCCATGAATTTTTTCGCAGACTGGAAACCCCGCCCATTTTCGCGCCGCGGACCCGCGGCCATCGGCGGCAACCACGAGGCGCGCGGAGATCCTCTCGTGGCTGTTCCCATCCACAACTACCGCAGGTTCGGTCCCGCATTCAATCTGTTCAACGCTCACCCCGCGGCGCACTTCCGCTCCGGCGTTTTCCGCTGCCGCCAGCAGTGTTTCCTGCATGGCCTGGTGCGGGAAAGAAAGAAGAGGTACCCCGTGCTGCGTCGTCGTTCTCAGGTCGCGCAATCCGGCACCCGCCTCAAGGTACGGCACCTCGTGAGCGCACTTTTCCTTCAGCAGCCGGCCAATTCCGAGTTCATTCGCTTCGGCCACACCCCAAGGCACGATTCCCTCTCCGCGCACGCGGTCCTTGAATTGCCTCTCGCGCTCCAGCACCAGGACTTTAGCGCCTCGCCCCGCCATCGCTTTCGCGAGTGACGACGCCGCGATCCCGCCGCCTACCGTAATGATGTCGTAGCTCTGTGCCGCCATTTCGAATTCCTCTGACGGGACCGCATGCAATGGCGCACGCATCTTAGAGGAGCAGTTTGTGCGGAGTCAATCGTCCATGATAACGAAGATTAGGTGTTGTAAACTTTAAGCACGGAGGGACCCATGAAGTTTCTGCGATATTTAGTGGTGTTGCTGTTTTTCGGCTGCGGTTTCGCCCCGTTGGCAATGGGCCAGCAAACCTGGAGGGTAAAGGTTGACGCGAAGGAATTCGACCGCGGGTTTCTGATCCAAAAGCTCAACGAACACGGCGCGGACCACCATATCAAGTTTGAATTCGTGAGAGAGAACTTCGACTATCGGATCGCCTACGGCACAGGGCAAGCCGGCGCCCCCTATGGTCCGGTGGTGGCAACCGCTTCAGTGACGAAAGTGTTTGACGCTAAAGGCGCTGAACTTTTTGAATTCACTCGCGACGGGCGCAAAACAAATGAAGGCGCTGCGAATGCCACAGCCAAGGAAATTATCAAGAGGCTGCTGAAGTTGCGCTCCGCCGGGTAGCGGCCTGCCGCTCGCTCCGGTGAAGGCGACGCTCAGCGTCGCCGACGGCAATCAGCGAAATCTGCAAATCTGGATTGCGCAGTTTGGCGGCAACAATCAGGGGAGCGCTTGTCCCGAGCAACGCCGTGGGATCTCCCGATGAGCGTTCTGAAAATCTAAGTGTCGCGCTTCTCGCCGGATTCCGTCGGCAGCGACGCGCCGACCCAGCCGCTGATTCCCGCCGACATTACGTAGACGTTCCGGTATCCCATGTCCTTCGCGCGGCGGGCCGCGTTCGGCGCCTTCCTGCACATGAAATTCGAGCAATAGAACACCAGCGTGGAATCTCTGTCTGCTGGGAGATCGCTCTCGCCGTAGCCCATCGGGTCGAGGGGCCGCGCACCCGGCACACGCGCCGTGAGCCAGCTCTGCCGCGAGTTCACATCGAGGACGCTCACGGGCTGCTTCTGCATCAATTGCTGCAGCTTCCCGGGCGAGATGACGTTGAGGCCCATCAAACGGGCGAACATGGTTGCTCCCTAATCTCCGCGGCGCTTCAGAGTGCGCTCGGCTTCGCCCGTCGCAGCCAGACCGCTTCCCCGACCGTGACGAGGATGGCGCTCGGCAACAAGAGGTAAGACATCGCCTCTGCCTGATGGATCGGCAGCGTGAGCCATGCAATCGCAACCGCGAGACCCGCCAGCGTCCAGATCCAGCCTGCGAGGCGTCGAACGGCTTGAACCTTTGCCGGGTCGCAATGCAGCGACGCGAGCGGCGTGAGGGTTTTCGGTATGGCGTTCCCGGTCACCGCCAGGAACGCGCCCGCGATCGCCATCGTCGCGCGTAGCGCGATGTCGTCGTAGTGGGCCGCGCCGAGCGCCACGCCAAGTTTCGCGCCCAGCGAAATCGCGAGAATCAGGCCGGCTGTCACGATCCCGCTTCGGACGGAACCCCCGGCGCCGCGGCGCGCTGCCTCTTCCTTAGGCTCGCGAGAAACGAAAACAAGAGCCAGCGCCATCCCGATGAGAACAAGCAGGACCACAAACCAGCTCCGCGCGCTCTGGGGCCGCAGATACCAGTTCTCGGCGACGAGCAGAGTGTTGAGCGCGATCAACGCCGGCGGAATGTAGTTCCAGATCGGTTTGGCTGCCATCGTTAGCCCTCCTGTTTCACTGGACGCAATCTTGTCCCGCTCTTTAACGCGCCCCGGCGCGCACCGCCCTGCGCCTTCATGTCCCAACCCACCGTTTGCGCGAAGCCGAGCAGCGCCTCCTCCAGGACGGACATTTTGAGCCGGTACACGATTGTCCTCCCATTTTTTTCGGCTTCGATCAGCCCCGCATTCTGGAGCACCGAAAAATGGGCGGACATGGTCGGCTTGGAGACCGCAAAGTGGTCGGACAACTCACCGGCCGACATCGGCCGTTTGCGCAGCAGTTGCAGCACGCGGCGGCGCGTGGGATCGGAAAGAGCTTTGAACACGCTGTTCACAAATCTATATTTAGCTAATCATCTAACTATTGTCAAGCCCCAATTTCGAAGTGCCGGCAATCAAGAATGGGATGATTCCGGCGTGAATAACGTGATTGCGTTTGGTTTCGACTGGAATCGCCCGGCCAAGCTCCCGGATTCTCGCCTGCACCGAAGCTATCCATGAACCGGTTCTGGGAGGTCGGTTGCATCACATATTTTGCCGAAGCGTTGGGAGCATGCGCACCACGGCGAAAATTATTGGCGTGTTGGGCGAGGTGATGATTGGCGCGAGGCCGGTGCCCGTGAACGACACCGTCAGCGGGCTGCCGCTTGCGCCGGTGAAGGCCACGCTGAGCGACGCGGTGCGTGCACCTGTCGCCGTCGGCAGGAACGTGACGTTGATCGTGCAGCCGGTGAACGAGACGCTCGTCACCGTGATCGTCGCGCCGCTCGAATTCATCAACGTGAACGCTTGCGGGCTGTCGGAGCTCGCGCTGCCCACGGACGCGGGCGCAAATGTGTAACTCGCAGGCGCGAGCGTGACCGGCCCGCCGGTCGCCACGAATTCGTAAGCGCCCGCATCCCAAGCAGCAGTGACGGGACGTACCACGCCCAAGCGATCGCCGGCAAGGCTCGCCAGCGGGCCGGTGGCGGCGGACTCTTCGCTCGTTCCCGCAGCGATGGTCGCGCCGCCCGAAGTCGGCGCGAAGAAATTAGCAGCGGTGTAGCCCTGCGCCCCGGCGGCCGACGGAGTTTGCAGCACATACGTCGAGAGCACGGTCGAAGCGGGCGAGGCGCACCCACTCGTTTCCGATCCGCAAATAATCGGCGACAAATTCCCGCCGCGCGCTGGAGCAGTCACGCAATGAATGTTGAACGCCGCGATCTCGTTCACCACGCCCGAAGAATTGTCCGCGCGAATGCATGCAGCCGACTCGCCAGACGTGCCCGACGGGACGAGAGTCTCGTTGTAGTGAAAATAATTCGAAAGGTCGCTCGCATTCACTTGGTTCGTTTCGTCAACAAAAGGCGAATCCGTGCCGACATTCCAGGCCACATTATTCCAGGTGTAATACGCGTACGTCCCGCTCGCCAGATCGCAGCGCGGCTCGAGCAGCATGGTGGACGACCCGCTGTACAAATCGTGAATCATGTTGTTATAGATGTACGAGTAGCACTCCGCATGAATCGCGTTTGAGCCGTTCGCAGAATCCGTGGACTGCATGATGTGATGAACGTGATTGTTCGCAAGTGTAGTCGCGTAAGGCGCAGTGTCCGCAGTTCCCTGCTCGAATCCGTTGTCCGCGTAGCTCAGCGAATTGTTCGCCACGACTCCGCTCACAGAAATTCCGTTGCCGATGTAATGCCCGCTGCCCGCGTCCGCTTCCGTAAAAGTATTTCCGGTGAGAATCGTGTTCGCGCCGCCGCCCACGCTGCCGGAAAAAGTGGTGAGCGGGTGCGGATAAACGTACGGCGTGTAATAAGCAGTCCACGTATTCGCAGTCAAACAAAGATAAAGCGTCTGCGTGTCCGTGGCCCAGTAGCCCACTTGAACCGTGCAGCTCGAAGGACGCGCGCCGAGCAATCCGCTGCCGACTCCGCTCGCGCCGGTAAATCCGGTACATGCGCCCGTGCCCGGCGTGGTGCACTGATACCAGTCGCGATTCTGCACGAACGTGTTCGCGTCGTGCGTGGTGTCGCCGACTTGCACGATGCTGCGCGCGTAGCCCGGCACCTGCGCCCAGGTGTCCAGCCACTCGTAAACCGGCTCGAGCTTCTGGTTCGGCCACGCGATCGTTGACGTCACTGAATCCACTTTGCTTGGAAAAGTTCCGGTAAGCAGATCGCTCTGCCCGCGTCCCACTTGATCGATGCACGGATAGCCGTACACCGCGGACGGGGTGTTGCCGTCCCACGCGCTGCCGGTGCCGTTGAAATTCGTGCCGCAATATCCCCAGCCGCCGGGCGTCGCGGTCTCCGTGTAGTCGTGGCCGTTGCGCGCGGAGACGAGCCACACGAGACTCTGGTAATCGTACGGCGCATTATTTCCCCAGACGAGCGCGGGGCCGCTGCTGTCGTAAAACGCAGTCGAAAATCCGGGGACGTACGTGCCGTTCAAAGTGTTGCCATAAAATTCCGTGGAGCGGCAGCCGCGCCAATCTTCTGCGCCGCCCGTGGGATGCACTTGAATCCCCATGTTGGTCATGGTGTTGTAGCGGATTACTTGCTTGCCGTCTTCGTAGCAATCGCCGATGGCGGTGAAATTGCCGCTCGACGGCCCGTTGAACGTGTTGCTCTCGATGAAAAACGCGTTGGCGCTGCCGAAATTCGTTGGCTGCGACCAGGCGTAGTTCCCGTTGTCCTGCGTGCCGCTGCACGAATCGCTGTAAATCTCGAATCCGTTTTCGGCGGCGGTGTTGGCGTCGAGTAAATTGTGATCCGCCACGCCGTACATGCAGCCTGTCAACCGCACAGTGATGTTTTCTCCGCTCGTGCCCGTGGTGGCGTTCAAGTGATTGTGATCCAGCCGCACATTCTGCGAAAAACCGGCGAGCTCGAGCGTGCCGTCCTGCTTGGTGCATCCCGTGCCGGCCTCGATGGTGATTCCGGCCAGCCGGAAAAGCGAAGGCGCCGCGGCCGTGGTAACTTTCCACAGCCCCACGTTGCTGCTGCAATCGCCTGAAGTCGTGTCGTTGTCAACAATCACCGTGGCGTCGCCGCCGCCCGTGGTGCTCAGGTTTCCCGCGCCTAGAATCGAAAGATTTGCGCTGCCGCTCGGCACCGCAAACGTGACGTTCGCGGTCCACGCGCACGTTCCCGCCGGAATATTGATCGTGGTCGTCGCAGAACTCGCCGAATTCAGCGCCGCCTGCACATCGGACTGCGAGCAGCTCGCCGCGTTTATCGCGCCGCCGCTTCCACCACTCGCGCCCTGCGCGCCGCCAATCAAGCGAATGTTTCCGGTCGAGCCGCTCGAAATCGTACCGGCCATGTCCCAGCCATGAATAAAATTGTTAGTGATGGAAATGTTGTTTGCGCCCGCGCCGTAAAGCGCGACGATATCGGCGGCGGTCGTTCCGGTCGGCGTGTTGGCGTTGGCGAATTCGTAGCGCGCGATATCGAAATCATCGAGTGCGACGTACGCCGCCCCATTGATCAAAATGCCCGCGCAATTCTGATTCTGCCCCGCGCCGCTCCCGCTGCACGTCAACGTGTGCGCGAAATCGACCTTCGGGCGGCAGTAGAGTCCGCTCGTGCTGAAGGCCACTCCTGTCTGTACGCCCGCGCTCGACGTCAGCGTCAGCGCGTTCGCGTCGTTCGTCGTTGGATACCCCGGCGCGCCGAGCTGCGCCACGGTGTAATTCACGCCGTTGATCGCGATGGTTTGCCCCACCCAGGAAGAATGAAATCCGGGCCCGGACACCCAGGTAACGAGCGTGCCGTTCGTGTTCACCGTGCCGCCCGCGTTGCACGCCGTGGCGTTGAAAAATGTACTGTCCTCGCCGCCATAAGTCACCGGCGCCGACGAATTTCCGCCGGCGCTGATCGCGATCGGCCCAGTCGCCGACGTCCAGCCGTTCCAGGTGTCGCCGCCATAAAATGTGAACGTATCTCCCGGCAGCACCGTGTGCGCGGCGGCATTGCCTGTCGCGTTGGGATCTCCCGGCGCGTGCGCCCACGGAGTCACGCGCGAATTCGTGTTCGAATCCGCGCCGAGTGAAGATGAAATGTAGTAAATCTGCGTGGGTGCGGAAGAATACGCCGCGAGAGAAAATGTGTAAGTCGTATTCGGCTGCGTCGCAAATGTGTAAGTCGAGCCAGAAGGTACGGCGGTGTTCCCCGCGCCGTCGGGCACGTCGGTGGTCGCAAACCAATTCCAATAGTGCGCGGGATCGAATGCGAGCGAGCCGACCTGCGTGCCGTAACCGTCCGTCGCCACCGTCCCCGCCGTCAAAATGTCCGAATGAAATCCGAGCGCAGGCACAATCGCTTTTCCGCCCACGGGACAATCGTTTCCGTAAATCGTGAGCACGCCCGACTGGCACGGAAGATATTTCAACCGGTACTGCGTGCCGTTCGGCGCGCCATTCGGCGGGCAATTCACGCCCACCGCACACAATCCGGTCGGCGGCGTCCACGAAATGGTGCAGGTTCCCGCAGCGCTTCCCGCCACGCATCCGCTCGAATTGTGCGTGCATCCCGCGCCGGTGCATGCCGTCACCGTGAACGGCACAGTTTTCAGCGCGACGACCGCAGTGCTGAGCGGCACGGTCGCGCTATTTGAAAGCGTGCCGTTCGCGATCGCGTAGCCCATCGCAAACTGCATCATGTGCGAGCCGATCTCCTGATTGATCACGCCGGAATTCTGCAGCTGCGCGTTGAACGTGAACTGCCACGCATTTCCCGCGAGGTCATCCACGGAATTAGTGGTCGCGGCGGGCGCGGCGATGGCGAACCAATCCGTCAGCCCGTTGCATCCGGTGACGCATGTGCGCAGACAATTTCCGTTGGCCCTGCATCCGCCGAGCGCGTTCGTCGCGTTCAGCCAATCGAGTGACTGCGTGTAAACGCAGCCGCTGGTGACGTACGCGCCGGTGTTGACGCAATTTTCCTCCTGCAGAAGCTGGCCGATGGCGTAAAGCGCGTCGCTGATTCCCTTTTCGGACAGCGTCACGTTTGAAAGCGAAGTCGCGCCATCAACGATCGCCGTGCCCGGACTTCCCGACGCCACGCCGACGTTCAAGTGCCAGTTCGCGCCGAGAACTTTTCGCATCTCTTGCCAGGTGTCGTAGAGTCCTTCCGCTTCCGTGCCGGTTTGAAATGTGTCCGCCGCGCGATAGAAATTCCCGTTGCAGGGCGCGACACCCGGCCCTTGGCTGGTCCACACGACTGTGCCGTCGGTGCTGGTGCTGCCCGTAGTGTCATTCCACGATGGCATCGCCGCGCCGCTCGTCCCCGCAGTGGTGACGAGCTGCACGAATCCGTGTGGATCGTCGATCAGATCGCCAACGGAATGCGCTGCGTTTTTCTTCCACGCCGCGATGGTGCAGCTTTCTCCGCCGCCGCCCGCGCGCGGATATCCGCGAATCGGGCTGACACCCTGCGAGCACAAATTCGTCGGCGTGCCGTTGACTTCGCAATTCGCGACGGTGGTTTCAGCGAACCCTTTCGGGTAGCCGCCCGAAATCAGCGGAATGGCCACCTGCGACGCGAGAATTTGCTCCGCGCTTTGCAGCACGGTCGTCGCGCCGGGCGCAGTCCCGGGAGAAGTCAGCACCGTTGTGGAATTATCCGCGTCCGGATCGCCGATCGTGCGCAGGAAATCCACTTCGCGCATCATGCCCGAAAGATGATGGCCCACGGCGCGCGTTTCGTTCACGTGGCCGTGGCCGGGAGCATTGTTGCCGCCGGCATTCGCTTGCGTATTGTTGAACGCGACGAAAGGATTGTCGTAGCGGTCCTTGAAGCCTTGCAGAAATTGTTCCTTGGCCCATTCGTCGCCGGACAAATGGTAGTAATCGAAGATTCCCCACAGCGTGGAGTGGCCCATGCCGTTGATGTCGTCGCCCCAGTTGCGCATGCCGGCGTTCCACAGCGTGGTGCTGGAATTTTGATTCACCCCGCGCGGATCTCCCCACTGCGTGAAGCTCAAGCTGTTGCATGCGGTCAGGCTCGTGCAAAGCGCGCGAAATCCGGCGCTCGCGCCCGAAGTTGCGGCGGTATCCGAGCGCGGCAACGATTTCTCGATTACCATGCGATAGAAATGCGCGGCGTAAATGTAGCGCCCCGGCACGCTTCCGGTGAGCGACGTCGCTCCGCAGCCAATCGCCGGAAGCGCGAGCGGAGTACACCCTCGCTGCAGCCAGTTGCGCAGAAAACTTGCGCGCTGCTCGAATTGCGTGCCGTCAACGCCGCCCGCCGTGGGCCAGCCGAAATAGCGGAAGATTTTCATCCCGGCATAATTGCCGTTGTAGGGAAATTGCGAAGTGCCCACGTCGCCGACGCACGAACCCGCCGCCGTCGGGCAGATTCCGAGATGCGTGTAGAGCTGGTCTTCCACCACCGGGTCCGGAATGTCGTAGAAAAGCGCGTCGAATCCGGAGCCCGCGTCGCGCACCGTGTTCTAATAGGTCGGGCTCGCCGGCCGCGCCAAAAAGATAATGCTGAAAGTAGAGAAAATTGTTCTGCGCCACGGCGGCCGCATTGCGTTCCCGCGTGGAAATTCCAATATGTATCGTGAATCTGATATTGCGGCCATTGCGTCGCGTAGGACGTAATCGGCTGGCACGGCTTCGATGGCGCGCTCGCGCAAGTGGAATCCGTCGACGAAAAACTCGCGTTCGTCGCGCCCACCCAATCCTGCTGGCTCGGCCAGATGCCCACGCGAATTTCGTTGTGCCCGCTCGTCGCGCCGGGCGTGAATTTCGAGCGACTTCGGCCAGTACATCGAAAGCTGGTACACGCCGGTTTCGATTCCGTTCGTGCCGTCGTCGAGATCGGCCCAGCCCGCGGGATACGCCGTGTTCGGGCCGGATTTCACCACCGTGCCGCCGGTGCCGACGATCTGGTAACCCTCCATCGAATACTGCCGATTTCCCGCCGCGCCCGAACGCGGAATGTAAGATTGCACGCAGCCGTCGGATTCCACCGTGCAGTTGTTCCCTCCCGCGGCGTCCCAGTGCGGCCACGCGCCGTTCGTGGTGTGGCCTTCGAAAAGATACGCGTTCTGCGTGGACGTGACGGTCCCAGTCGTGGATGTCGCCGTGTCGTTCGCGATGTCGTAGTTGCGCGTGGTGTTGGCGAGATTGTCGGTGAGCCGCGCTTCGAACTGCGAATATTCCTTGTAACCGTTGTAGAAATTCGCTGTGTTGCAGCAGCCGGCAGAGACGTCCGCATTGCGCAGCGCGACCGTCACTTTCGCGTCCGAATGCTGAAACCAGAAATGCGACCGCGTGCGCCAGTGCATATACGCGTGGCCGCTCGAATTTTTCATGTCGCCCTGGCACAGGACGACCGCGCGCAGCGGGCCGTTTTCTTCGATGCTGCACGTGGACGACGAATCGTTCGCCGAAGTGTACGCCGTGGCGCACAGGCTCGGGCCGGCGTAGCTCGTCGGAATCGGCCCGGAACTTCCCGCGAGCGCGCTCGTGCCGTTCGCCGTGGGCACGCAGGAAACGGAATCGATCGTGGGCGCTGAGTTCGTCGGAGGAATCGCAGAATCGGGCGGTCCTTGCAGGTACAAGCCGTCATTCGCGCCGTGATTAGACGCGGCGACCAGATGCGTGCCTCCCACATTCACATCGTCGAACAAATTGTAATTGGCCTGCTTGATCAAAAACGTCGCGGCCGTCGTTTGCACGATGATGTGATTCGCGTCCGGGCAAGCGCTTGCCGGCGTTCCGCTGCCGGTGCATTGCTGTGCCATCTGCGTCGCAGGAAAATTCCCGCCGCCGCTCGCAACTTGCGTCACGGTGATACTCGTGTCGTATCCCGGCGAACCCTCCGCGAAAGATGGAAGCTGCGCATCGACGAGCACCCATTCGGCGTAGCCGTCCGGCCATTTGCCCAGGCAGCGAAATTGGCTCGCGACCTGCACCGCGCCGTTCTTGAGTTCGAGCTTCGTCGGCGCGCTGCCCGGCGTCGCAATCGTGCCGGGGCAATCGATCTGCGCGCTGTCGGGGATGCCGAGCCCAAACGTGACCGGCGCGTTCGTGCGCGTCCCGCTCACGGCGGTCGTTTGCCCGGTCCACTCCGCGGCCTGCACCGTGATGGGCACGCTGAGACCTTGCGCGCGCGCCGTCGCGGGTAGCAGCATCAGCATCGCGATGAACGCGACGCTGGCGCGCAATACTAGAAGTATTTTTCGCACTTTGGTTTTTTCCCGTGGATGCGGAAGGCAATTTCCTGCTGGTGGTTTGTTTTTGTTGCTACAGGCCGAGCTCGACGTCAGCCACGACAACCGGGGTGAGTTTGTAGAATTTCAGACGGCCGACGGCGAGTGTGAGCTCGTTCGATCCGTCCGTAGCCCATGCGGGCGGCGGAATCGAAATGTCGTGGTACGAGGTCGCGCCGCTCGTGATGTCTTCGTCCGTGCCGCGCGCGACGGCTTCGCAGATTTCCGCGCAATCCGCGAACGAGGGATCGTTATCGTCCGGCCACTCTTCGGAATTTGGATCGCCGGGATTGAAGCTCGAAAACTGCCACGCCTTCAAAATCACGGAATGAATCGAAGGTCCGCCCCACCATCCCGGATGCGCCGCGCGATTCTGAATCACATGCGCGACCCCGCGTTTGCCGAGCAGCCCTTCCCCGCGCGCTTCGCGCCACACGCAAAGTTCCAGCAGTTCGAGCTCGCTGAGATGTGCGTATGGAACAGGAATCATGGGGACGCCTTCGTAGCCGCGACCTTTAGGTCGGCGGGTTTGGCGTTCGCTGATCGTGGTTGACAGTTAACGGTTCACAGTTGACAGGAAAGGCGCCCGCCTAAAGGCGGCCGCTACGAAAACAACAGCCTAGACGCGGGGCGCGGGCGCGCCGGCGCTCGGCGCGTTTTTGTCGGCGCCACCGTTCGGAGTTGACTTCTTGCTGTCGATTCCGGTAAGCGTGGCCATCAGCGCGCCGGAAAATCCGGAAAATGTGGACACCACGACCATGGTCACGTTCCCGGAATCCGCGTGATGCAGCACGTGAATCAGCAGCAGAGCAGCCCTGCGAAGCACACGAACAGGACGAAGAGGTTTCCGCCCTTGGTCGCCAGCGAATCAAGAAATTTCTGCCAGGATTCCATTGCGGCTCCTCGCGACGTAGACTGGTTTCGTAGCGGCCGCCTTTAGGCGGGCGTTTTTGGTTTCGTGATCATAAGAGAACGACGCCGGCCTGACCCTTCGCCAAGACACCCAGGGCAAGAGGCCGCCGCCACAAAGGCTCGCTCCTGCGCTTGCTCTGCCCTGTCATCCCGAGCACAGCGAGGGATCTCTCTTCGCATGACGCGACGAGAATGCCGACGACGAAGAGAGGTCCCTCGGGCACAAACCGCCCTCGGTATGACAACTTAGCCTTGGGGGCGCGGCAAACTACATAGCTGCACAAGCCGTCTAGCGGTTCGCAGCGGTGATCGTGCGGCTGAAGGTTAGCTCGATCCACTTTGCGGCGACGGCGGCATCGGTGTTCGTGTCCGCGCCGGAATTATTGCGTGTGATAGCGACGATAAAATTGTTCCCGGGCGCGCAGCCGGTCGCGGTCACGGCCGTCAGCACGGCCAGATATTCCCCGCCCGCGACGGCCGTGCTGCCAATCGTGGACGAAACCGTTTGCGCCGCATTCAGCGCGGGATCGTCGGTCGTGCTGCCCGCGAGCGAATTGCAGCCCGTCTGAATATTCCACGCGGTGAAATGGCCGGTGGTGATGTCCGCGGTGGTGAACGCAATCTTCAAATCCACGTTTGCGGCGCTGTTCCAGTCCGAGGGCAGCTCGGCTTCGATGTAGGCCACGTTCCCACGCGCGAATTGCAGCACGCCCTTCGTCGAATTCGTTCCCTGGCACGCAGGTGTAGGCGCATTCGACGCGCCAATCTGCCAGGCGTTTCCCGCGGTCGAGTTGTTGCATCCTGCGGCCATAAAAAACAGTTTGGTCGGAAAACTGAACGAACTGTTCGCGCCCTCCGCATTCGCGGAAATTCCGCCGGGCGCGCTGAGCAGCCCCGCAAAATTCCCGGTGCCGTTCACGTTGAGATTGAATCCGCCGTTGCTCGACGTGTTCACCGTGGCGTGCGCGCCCGCCACCGTCAGGTTCCCCGAATCCGTAATAGTGGTCGCGCCGGAATCTTCGCTCAGAATCGACGCGCCAAACGCGCCCACGTTGTTGTATTGGATCGAGCCGTTCGGCATCGCCGGATTTCCCGCGCTGCCTCCGCATCCGCTCGTCGGAGAGCTCGGCGCGCACGGCAGCACGATGGTGGTCGAATATCCTTTCACCACGTCGCCGTTAATCACTTCGGTGTACGTTCCCGCCGGCGCGAAATACGTGAAGTTGCCGAGGCCGTCGGAAATGAGCGGCTGCGTGATGGGCATGGCCTGCATGGGATCGGCGTAAATCGTGGCGAGCGGCGTGCACGGCGGCGTCCCGGTGAACGTCGGCGTCACGATTCCGGTGCAGACCCACACGTTCGCGCCGGCCACCGCCGCGCCCGTCTCACCCTGCACCGCGCTCAGGCGCTGCGAGCCCTGCGCGAATGCCTCTGGCGCGACAAGCGCGAGCGATGCCGACGACGCGAAGATCAGCGCGAAAATGCGGAGACGTTTCATAGATTTGCCTTTTGTCGGAAGTTGACGGTCAACAGCTCAAAGTTGATAGGAAGAACAAAGCGCCACCGTGCGCAACCGCCTTTGTAGCGGCGCCTTCAGGCCT
>CAVVKO010000002.1:0-17209 GCA_963749025.1 uncultured Acidobacteriota bacterium
ACTGAATCGCGCAATTCGCATGATTCCTCTCCTCGCAACTCAAGTCGAGCGGAGGCCTCTCGCAGGCCGAGACATTACTTCAGAGCTGCCTGGAGCACAACTGCCTGAAGCGCAGCCAACGAGTCGATTGTCCGCGCTATCAGGAATTCAGCCGCCGGACCCACACACGTTCGGTGGCGGGTTTTCCGAGATGAGCGAGGGCGGAGCGTCGGCCAATCGAAAGCGACATAGTTTCGTCATATTCGCGCTGGTGGACGTGCAGGCGAGTGCCGGGCCGAAGTTCGAGGCTTTCCATGAATTCGAGGAACTTCGGATCCTTTTCGAAAACGCGCAAAACTTCGTAGGTGCGCGCAACTTCCGCTTCCGAAAGCCGCACAGCCCCGAATTTCCGGCGCAGCTTGGACATGCCGCCGAAAAGTGGAACGCCGTGCGGACAACGAACGTCCCGGCCAAAGCGTTTCAGCAGAAGGCCGGCGACTTCGGGCGAGATGCCATGTTCCAGGCGCTCGGCTTCTTCATGCGCGCGCGACCAATTCAGGCCGATCACATCGGTCAAAAGTTTTTCGGCGAGGCGGTGCCGCAGGACAAGATGCTGCGCGATTGCCTTCCCTTTGCCGGAGAGCGCGATGCGACCGTCGCGTCGCACATGAAGATAGCCCGTGCGGGTCATGCGTTTTAGAGCGGCGGTGACGGCAGGCGGGGTGACGCCAAGATCCTCGGCCAGGCGCGCGCTGATTGGCACCTGCTCTTCCTGAACAAGCTCCCAGATGGCTTTGAGGTAATCTTCCTGGGAGACGCTGGTCTTTTCGCGGCGCAAAACGCCTCGCAGATTACGGAGTGTGTGTCGCACCAGCAGGTCGGGACTGGCGCAAGCGCTCGGCTAATTCCTTCACGCGCGCCCGGATATCATCGCAGATGCGGCGATGCGTTTCCACCGCTTCGCCGAATGGGTCGGCTACTTTCCAATCTTCGAATACATGGCCGGCGAAAAGCGACGCCCCAGGAAGCCCGGACATATTGATAATCAGGTCGGGCTTCTTCAGCGCGTGATTGTGCAGGCCTTTCGAGAATTGTCCATCAACCGAAATGCCGAGTTCACCCAAAGCGATCTTGGCGGTGTTGTCGATGAATCCGAGTGGCGAAACGCCCGCGCTTTCCGCCGCGATGATCTCTGGAGCGTCGTGTCGCGCAATGGCTTCCGCCATCTGGCTGCGAACGCAGTTGCCCATGCAGACAAACAGCACTTTGACGGGATGCGGCATCGATCAGGAGCCGTTGCGCGCCATGTTCAGGAAATACTCGTGGACGGATGTGTCGCGGGTCAGCTCGGGATGAAACGTGGAAGCGAGCACCTTGCCCTGGCGCACGAGGACCGGATGTCCCGCGTCTTCCGCCAGCACTTCAACGCCCTGCCCAACGGATTCGATGATCGGCGCGCGAATGAAAACCATTTCGAGCGGTTCAGTGCGCAGCTTGGTTTGGCCCAGGTGAACGTCGCTCGCGAGCTGGCGGCCATATCCATTGCGCAACACCGAGACGTCGAGAAGCGCGAGCGATTCCTGTGCGGGACCGTGAACTTCGCGGGCCAATAAAATTGTCCCGGCACAAGTGCCGAAGAAAGCGCCACCGTTCGCGGCAAACTCCTTCAGCGCGCCGAATAGGCCTTCCTCGGTCATCACTTTCAGATGCGTAGTGCTTTCGCCGCCGGGGAGTATCACGCCAGAGGTATCTTTCAAGTCTTCCGGCCGGCGCACAAACCCGTGCGCAGCCCCAAGACGATCGAGCATCTTGGCGTGTGCGTCGTAATCACCTTGTATGGCGAGTATGCCGATGTTCATTTGCTTCGAGCCTGCGGCGTTACCACCCGCGCGTTTGCAGCAAGTCTTTTTCTTCAATCTGGCGAATGTCCAACCCCTTCATAGCGTCGCCGAGTTCCTCGGACGATTCCAGGACGACCTTCGGATCCTTGTAATGCGTGGTCGCTTTGACGATGGCGCGAGCCCGCTGCGCAGGATCGCTCGACTTAAAGATGCCGGAGCCGACAAACACTGCTTGGGCGCCGAGCTGCATCACGAGAGAGGCGTCCGCCGGAGTGGCGATGCCTCCTGCTGAAAAGTTCGGCACGGGCAACTTCCCGTTTTTCGCCACCCAGGTGACGAGTTCAAACGGCGCGCCGAGTTCCTTCGCTTCGTGCACCAGCTCTTCCTCACCCAGGAGAGTGAGTCGCCTTATCTGGCTGACAATCGCGCGCATATGGCGAACCGCTTCTACGATGTTTCCCGAGCCGGCTTCTCCCTTGGTGCGAATCATGGCCGCCCCTTCGGTGATGCGCCGCAGAGCTTCGCCGAGGTTGCGCGCGCCGCATACGAACGGCACCTTGAATCCGTGCTTCCACACGTGGTGCTCTTCGTCGGCAGGCGTGAGCACTTCGCTTTCGTCGATGTAATCGACCTCGAGCGCCTCGAGCACCTGCGCTTCGGCAAAGTGGCCGATGCGCACCTTGGCCATCACCGGAATCGAAACCGTGTTCATTATCTCGCGGATAATCCGCGGAGCCGCCATGCGCGCCACACCGCCATCCTTGCGGATGTCCGAAGGCACGCGCTCGAGCGCCATCACCGCGCACGCGCCGGCCGATTCTGCGATCTTGGCCTGCTCGGCGTTGGTCACGTCCATAATCACGCCGCCCTTCAGCATTTCGGCCAAGCCGACTTTCACGCGCCACAGATTGTCATTCATTATGTCCATGATCTTTCTCTCCTGTTTGAAGCAAGAATCTTGTTGATCCTGCTCTACTGTGCGGCTGGCCTGGGCTCGATTATCACAAAACGGCCGCGTCCCCGTGCGAGCACCTGGCCGGATTGATCTCGAATTTCGCCCACGTGTTGCAGATTGCGCCCGGCATGCCCAACTTCGTAGGCCTCAATCAGCAAATTCTCACCCATCCGGACGGGCTTCAGATATTCGATGGCAAGCTCCGCCGTCACCGCACGAACGCCGCGAAAGCGATTCACCTTGCCCATGGCTTCGTCGAGCACGGCGGCGATGATGCCGCCGTGAATGAATCCGGGACCGCCCTGATACTCAGGGCCCAGGCTGAACGAGCCGCGAACGCGCTTCGCGGCATCGTCCTGCTCGAAAGTGAGCTTCATGCCGCGATCGTTCGCGCCGCCGCAGCCGAAACATATGTTCGTCGGATTGGGTTCGAGCAGCATTGTGCTTGTGCGCCTTTAAACCAAAGCCACGCGGGATGGCAGTTCGCTTCGCGCGCCACGCTGCCGCTTGCGAAATTCAACCTTGAGTAGCTCGCCAAGCGTTTGAACGCCGCGGGCGATGCGCTTCTCGTCGAGTCCCGCAAATCCGAGACGCAGCGTATTGGGCTGCGGATTCTGCAAATAGAAATAGCGCCCGGGAACGAATACCACGCCGTGCTCGCGCACGTGAATCAGCAGTTCTCCAGCGTCGAATCCTGGAGGTAATGTGACCCAGACCGACATCCCGCCTTCGGGCCGCGTCCACGTGGTTTCCTCGGGCATGTGCTTCTGCAATGCAACTTCCATCGCTTCGAGGCGGCGAAGGTAAACTTTCTTCATTTTCGTCAGGTGCCGCGCCAGATAACCGCGGCGTACAAATTCCGCGAGCGTCGCCTGCGCCAGCTGATCTGTGTGCAGGTCGGTTGATTGCTTTACCAGCCGCAGGCGTTCGATGGCGCTTTCCGGCCCGATGCACCAGCCGACGCGCAAACCCGGAAACGCGATCTTGGAGAAACTGTCGATTTGAATTACGTTGCCCGAGCGGTCGAGCGATTTCAGCGACGGCAAAGCCGTACCGCGAAGTCGCAGCCGCGAATAAATCGCATCTTCGATAATGGGCACCTGATAGTGCCCGGCAATTTCGAGCAGGCCGCGGCGTTCCGCCAGCGGCAGCGTAGTGCCGGTCGGATTGTGAAAATCGGGCGTGACGAAAATAAATTTCACGCGATTCTGGAGCAAGACGGATTCGAGCGCGTCGATGTCCAATCCCACCGCGCCGCCGCTTTCCGTTTCAACTCCTACCGCCAGCATGCGTACGCGCGCTCCCGCAAAGATTGCCACCGCGCCCGGATACGCCGGATTCTCAAGCGCCACGGAGTCCCCGGGCCGCAGGAACGCTTTGCAGACAAGGTCGATGGCCTGCTGGCAACCGTCCGTAATCAGCAATTGTTCGCCGCGAACGTGAATGCCGTCCGCGCGCAAAAACTCGATGAGAACGCGCTTGAGTGGCTCGTAACCATCCGACGAACCAAGCTGCAGGACGTGCCGGCCTTCGTTTCGGAGCACGGTGTTGCAGCAACGGCGAAATTCTTCGACCGGAAAAAACTCCTCGGATGGCCGCGCCGTGATAAATGCGATCGAGTCCGGCGGTACTTCCGGCATCAAGCGCGCGAGGCCTTCGTCGCCGCGCTCGTCTGCAAAAATCGACTCCCAACGCATGCTGGAATTACCGTTGCCATTTGTGCGCGGAGGCGGAGTGAATTGTTTCACCGGGTTGCCGCAAATGTACGTGCCCCGCCCGACGTGCCCCTGGATCAGCCCTTCGGATTCAAGCTCGGCGTAGGCATTCGCTACAGTCGTCCGGTGCACGCCGAGTTGTGTGGCAAGTTCACGGCTCGCCGGAATGCGGTCGCCCGAACGCAGCTCGCCGGAATGCACCAGAGCGCGAAGCTGATCGCGGAGTTGCACGTAAAGCGGAACGTGGCTTTCGGGCTGTAAATGGAGCGGAAGCATTGGCTTGTCCCTATAGGCCAATATAAAGACTCAATTATACCTGTAAAGAGCCAATTTGTCTTATCGAGCCGAACGGAGAAGAAAACGTTGAATTTTCCCGGTCGCGGTCTTCGGAAGTTCAGCGAGGAAGCGGAATTCGTGCGGGCATTTGAAGCCGGCCATTCGCGTGCGCAGCCAGCCGTTGATCTCGCTGTCGAGCCCTCCGGCGGGAGCAGTGATCCCTGCGCGGAGAACGATAAACGCGACAGGGTGCACCAAACCCATAGCGTCGGCGCGTCCCACCACCGCGCATTCGGCCACCGCGGGATGGCCCAGCAGCGCGTTCTCCACTTCTCCGGGCGAGACCCACATGCCGGAGACTTTCATCATGTCGTCGCTGCGCCCGGAATAGTGGAAGTAGCCCTCCGCGTCGCGTGTGAATTTGTCACCCGTGAGTACCCAGCCGTCCCGCTTGACGCGCGCGGTCAAATCCGGGATCTGCCAGTACTCCGCGAAAGTGCTTTCACCTTTCACCCAGAGGTTGCCGATTTCGCCGTCAGGCACGGCCTGAGAGGCGTCATCCAGGATGCGCGCTTCGTAGCCCGGCACTTCGCGGCCGCACGTTCCGGGGCGTGCTTCCCCCGGACGCGTGCAGAGAAAAACGTGCAGCATCTCGGTTGAGCCGATCCCGTCGAGAATTTCGACTCCGAAGTGATCGCGAAAGCGCTCGAACACTTCGGCTGGGAGCGATTCTCCGGCCGAAACTGCGAGTCGGACGGAAGAAAAATCCACGCGGAGTCCGCGCTCGGCTTCGCCTAGCAACGCCGCGTAAAATGTGGGCACGGCGAAAAACACAGTGGGCTGGTATTGGGCAACGATCTGGGCAACGCGGTCTGCGCGCGGCCAATCTGGGCTCAGCACCGTGCTGGCACCGAGAAAAAACGGAAAGTACATGCCGTTGCCGAGTCCGTAGGCGAAAAACAGTTTCGACACCGAGAACGTGCGGTCGTCCGCGCGTAAGCCGAGCACTCCTTGCGCGAAATTGCGCGAGGTGACCACCATGTCCTGATGTCGGTGCACGGCAGCCTTCGGCGGCCCGCCGCTCCCCGATGTGTAAAGGAAGAACGCCGGGTCCGTGGGAGATGTCGGATGCGTCGCGGCGAGGGCAGAGTTAACCGGCAGCCAATCGTTCCAGTTCATCGTTTTACGCCCCACGTTTTGCGGGCGCCCTTCCCTACCCCCAACAACGACAACCACATCGAGGGCGCTCGCTCCGTTTGCGGAGGCGAACTCGCCAAGGATGGACGCGTGCACGACCGCGAATTTCGCGCCCGAGTTCGACAGGTAATGCCGGTAGTCCGCGGCACGCGCCATAGGATTCACCGGCACAGCGATCGCGCCAATCTTCGCTGCTCCAAAAAAGCACGCCACAAACTCAAAAGAATCCAGGAGAACGATCAGAACCCGGTCCCCCGGCTTGCAGCCTGAATCGCGCAGGGCCTGCGCCACGCGATTCACCTCAGCTTCGAGCGCTCCGTACGTGACTTGGCGTTCCGTGCCCAGGATGGCAATTTTTTCGGGATGCTCGCGCGCAGGGAGGGAGACGAACTCGTCGGCGATATTAAAGACGGCTGGCAGGGGTAGATGGCTCGGCGGCACGCCGGGATTCTACATCACAAGCGGCGGTATCGCTCTCGCGGCTGAGCCAGAAACAGAACCATTCGCCTACTGGGTCGCGGATTTTTCGCCCAGCCGCCGCATGCGTTCTTGCAATTTTTTGCGCAGCGGAGCGGGAGCGTTGGGATTGAAGGCGACCAGATACCACAGCGGCTGCGTCCGGTCGCGGCTCAGGCGCGAAAGCGTAGCTGCATCGCTATTGGGATGCCGCGCGATATTCTCGCGAATCGCGGAATAGGGATGATGCGAAAGCCGCCCCAGCGTTTTCGCCGAAACCTTGGGATGCTCGCTGATCAAGCGCAGCAGGTAGTAATCTTCCTTGGGAGCCTGCCGGGAGAGTGTGTCAAGCGCATCCGGTTTCACTTCGGCGCTCAGCACCACACCCACTTTCTCGTCCCAACCTGCATTAATCCGGTTCAGCTCTTGCGTGCGTGCATGAATCAATTGCTCGATCACGCGGCGCTCCTGTTCCAGGCGCGGCGCGGGCAGAGCACTGCGCTCCACGGAATCCAGAACGCGCAAAAGGTGCTGGCGTTCGCCGAACACAATTTGCGATGTCCGTACCGTCTTCCCCTTCCCCGCATTTCGCACCAAGTCGGAACGTCTCATTGTTCCATCCCCCCACACATCTTTTGAGCCGCTGGCACCGGGCCGTTTCTGGCTGCGAAGGCGCGCTCGCGGAACCGTTCCGCATCGCTACAGGCGCAGTTCGCGCAAATTACTCAACGTGCCAGATTATCTTTCGTCGGTGCCCCAGAGTAAAGAAAACAAGGTCTGAGTGTTCCTCAGGCCGCAACAGGCATGGCGAGGCGCGGACGTTTCATCGCCCCGATTTCAGTGCCATCGTGAAACGAAGGGATTCGAACAGGTACAGTAACCGTTTCAGACCCCTAAGTCCCGGTATTACACAACTATTACAAAGCCCACGGGCGACTCCTGCTAGTCTAACCCCACGCAAGAAAATTTAAGGCAACGCGAAGAAATATCGAAAGCGCTGTAACGGCGGAAAGGGCCACTAAACCATGGGCGTCGAACTTGAGGACTTGAAGAAGAAGCAAGCAGCCAACGACGAAGTCAATTGGATCACGGCCACGTTCATGGCCCTGTTTCACGTGGGAGCTATCGTCGCTCTCTTTTTCTTCACCTGGAAATCGTTCTTCGTCGCCGTGCTTCTGTGGTGGGTAGCTACCAGCCTCGGCATCGGGATGTGCTATCACCGCCTGCTCACTCATCGGGGTTACAAAACTCCCAAGTGGCTCGAATACACGCTCACCGTCTTCGCTACGCTCGCTCTCGAAGGCGGCCCGATTTTCTGGGTCGCAACTCACCGAATTCACCATAAATATTCCGACCATGAGGGCGACCCGCACTCACCGATCGACGGCAAGTGGTGGGCGCACATGGGCTGGATTTTGATGGGCAAGTCCATGCACCATGACACATCCACGCTGGCGCGTTACGTCCCCGACTTGGCCAAGGACAAGTTTCACGTCTGGATCACCAAGTACCACTACGTTCCCATGGTTACGCTCGGAATCATATTGCTCGTGATCGGCGGGCCTGCTTTCGTCCTCTGGGGGATTTTTATGCGCACTGTGGTTGGATTGCACGCGACCTGGCTCGTCAACTCCGCGACGCATTCCTGGGGCACGCGCCGTTTCGCTACGCGCGACCTTTCCACCAACAGCTGGTGGGTCGCTCTCCTAACCTGGGGAGAAGGCTGGCACAACAATCACCACGCGCATCCGGTCTCCGCGCGCCACGGCTTGAAGTGGTATGAGGTCGATACGAACTGGTATGGAATATGGCTACTTGAAAAGGTTGGCCTCGCGCGGCAAGTTCACGTCGCCCAGGTCCCCGAACAGAAGCGCGCGGAACAAATTGCTGTCGCGGATGAAATTGCAATGGTCGAGCCGCCGCGCCCCGAACTCGTTTCGGCCGGACTGTAATCGGCTGCTCGTTACGCGGCGTGTCTCCGCTCGCCGGTAATCTGGCCTGATCCTCGTTTATCTTTGCTGCGGTACCTGCTTGCTATACTTACGTGCTTCTATCGCGCTAGAACCACGCGCTCCGCGGTACAATCTGCTTGGAAGCATAAGAACCCATGCGTATCGCAAGCCGCCGGAAAACAATCGCGTTCTTCGTCGTATTAGGCGCGGCACTCGTCGCCCTGGCCGTGGCCCTCAACGTCGGCTGGATCATCCTCAACTGGCGGCAAGGCGTTCTGCTTTTCCTCGGAGTTTTCTTTTTTGCCGCAATCATATTGGGCTCGATCCTGAACACGGGCTACCTCGTACGTGAAATTCGTTTGAACGAACAGCACGGCAGCTTCATCAACGCCGTCACTCACGAGTTGAAGACGCCCATCACTTCCATTCGCCTGTACCTCGAAACGCTGCAACGCCGGGAAGTGGACGAAACGCAGCGCCAACAATTTTACAAATTGATGCTGGACGATACCGACCGCCTGCTCGGAACCGTCGAGCAGGTTTTGAAGGCCGGCGAAGTCGGTTACAAGCGCGGCAAACCCTACCGCGCGGAGGTCGATCTCGGCACCATCGTCACCGAGTGCATGGACCTCGCGCGCTCCCGCCATCACTTGCAGCCGGGCGCGCTTCATTTTGAATCCGCAAACGGGCGACCGCATACGAACAGTGGTCAGTTTCCAGTCCAGGGAGATCCGGAAGAGCTTCGCACCGCCGTTTCCAATCTTCTCGACAACGCCATTAAGTATTCAGGCGATCATGTCGACGTTTCGGTGCACATCGAACCGCTCGACGAAAAGCGCGTGGCGCTACGCGTGCGCGACCATGGCGTGGGCATTCCCGCCGACCAGCTCAAGCGCATCTTCAAACGCTTTTATCGCGTTCCTCGCCGCAGCACTTCCAAAGTGAAAGGCACCGGGCTGGGCCTCTTCATCGTGCGCTCGATCGCACGCGCGCACGGCGGCAAAGTTTTCGCCGAGAGCGCCGGCGAAGGCCTCGGCACCACGGTCACTCTGGAACTGCCCAGGAGCGCCGCGTGAGGCGCGTCCTGATCGTGGAAGATGAGGCGCACCTCGCTGACGGCCTGCGCTTCAATCTCGAAGCAGAGGGTTATTCCGTGCAGGTGGTTGCCGACGGCGAAACCGCGATTGACCGTCTGCTGAAATCTCGTGACAAATTTGACGCTGTGGTGCTCGACGTCATGCTTCCCGGCATCGACGGCTTCGAAGTCGCTACCGAACTGCGCAAGTCGCGGAACTACGTTCCCGTGCTCATGCTCACTGCTCGCGGTCGCCCCGAGGACGTGCTCGAAGGATTTGCCGCGGGTGCGGACGACTATCTCCCGAAACCTTTTCAACTGCCCATATTCCTGGCGCGTCTTCAGGGACTTCTGCGGCGTTCTGGTTGGCAACGCGAGGGAAAGAATGGAGCGAAGGAAAAGGCCGGAGCGCCCAAGGCGAGCGCAGACGCCACACTCGCTGCCGAGAATGAAGTCTTTTCGTTTGACGGCATGACGTTCGATTTCGGCACGCTCGAACTCCGCACGAAAAACGGCATAACTCAGCTCACGCTGATGGAAGCAAAACTATTGCGGCATCTGATTCGCAAGGATGGGCGCACCGTTTCCCGCAAATCCATTCTCGAAGATGTCTGGGGCCTGCATGAGGACACCGACACGCGCGCCATCGACAACTTCGTCGTCCGGCTTCGGCGCTATGTTGAGAAGGATCCGTCCAAACCGAAGCATCTTCTGACCGTACGCGGCGTGGGATATCGGTTCGTCGCTTAGCGCGAGTCAGCGTGCCCCGTCTTAAAAATTCAGCGCCATTTAAAGAGGCTCCATGACTGCTTTCGATGAGCATCGCGAAGAACTGGAACACTACGAAACGATGATGGGGCCCCACCGCGGCCGACTCGCCGTTACATTGGACCTCTTGACCAACGCGCTCGTGCTCGTTGGCCAGCACGGAATCTACTGCCACACCAACCGCGATCCGCAAGTCCCGGTCATGGACATTCGCATCATCACCGCCGAAATCAGCAAGGCCAAGGAATTGATTCAAAGCGTGATGGAAAGCATCCGCGCCGAACGCAAGCAATAACCTTCCCACATCAGCTTCGCGCCCCCACGAATTCCTCCCGCCGTCTCCGCATACGGCGGCCTCCCGCGAAGAAACGTCCGCTAAACCGGCCAGCGCACCTCTGTTGGCAATCGCCTGAGCTTTTTAGGAATCGGAGAAAGTGACTCATATTGTACAGTTTTCAAAATCCGCCTGTGTCATTTTGGTGCTGTCGGTAGCCTCTCAATCCGCGCAGCCCGCATAAGTGATGCAAGACGGGGCAAGCGAAGGATGATATGGCGAGGTAAATAGAAAATGCGTATAAACCGCTCCGTTCGATTTTTGTTGCTCGCTCTAGTCATGTTGGCCTTGCCGGCCATCGCGTCCGCACAGTTCGGCGTGTCGATCACAGTCGCACCGCCCGAGCTGGTAGCTTATGCGCAACCAATTTGTCCCCAGCAGGGCTATCTATGGACGCCCGGTTACTGGGGTTATGCAACGGAAGGCTATTACTGGACGCCTGGCACCTGGGTCGAGCCACCAGCCGTTGGCCTGCTGTGGACTCCGGGTTATTGGGGTTGGGGTGGCGGAGCATATGCCTGGAATGAAGGTTACTGGGGCGCTACGGTCGGCTTCTACGGCGGCGTGAATTACGGCTTTGGCTACGGCGGTGTCGGCTACGAAGGCGGATACTGGCACAACAACGAGTTCAGCTACAACACCTATGTGAATAACGTCAATCGGGAGACTTTTCACAACACCTACGAAAAGACCGTCGTCAATGAGCGCGCAGGAGTGAGCGTCAGTTACAACGGCGGAACTGGCGGTCTCACCGCTCGGCCTACAGCAGCGGAAGAGACCTATGCTCATGAGCGCCACACTCCGGCAACGTCGGCACAGACTTCTCATCAACACGCGGCCAGCCAGAATCACGAGATGTTGGCGTCCGTCAATCATGGCAAGCCCGCAATCGCCGCAACCTCCAAGCCCGGCGAGTTTACCGGCAAGGGTGTAGTGGCAGCCAAGGGCGCTGCGGAAGAGAACAAGGCAGCAGAGAACAAGGAAGCCGAGAGCAAGGCGAGCGAGAACAAGGCCGCCGAAAACAAGAAAGCCGAGAGCAAGGAAGCGGCAACTCGCGCGAGCGAGAATAAGGAAGCCGCGAGTAAGGCCTCCGAGAACAAGGAAGCCGAGAGGAAGGAAGCGGCAACCCGCGCGAGTGAGAATAAGGAAGCCGCGAGTAAAGCCTCCGAGAACAAGGAAGCCGAGAGGAAGGAAGCGGCAACTCGCACGAGCGAGAACAAGGCAGCGGCAACTCGCACGAGTGAGAATAAGGAAGCCGCGAGTAAAGCCTCCGAGAATAAGGAAGCCGAGAGGAAGGAAGCGGCAACTCGCACGAGCGAGAATAAGGCAGCTGCGAATAAGGCAGCGGCAACTCGCACGAGTGAGAATAAGGAAGCCGCGAGTAAGGCCTCCGAGAACGAGGAAGCCGAGAGGAAGGAAGCGGCAACTCGGACGAGCGAGAACAAGGCAGCTGCGAATAAGGCAGCGGCAACTCGCACGAGTGAGAATAAGGAAGCCGCGAGTAAAGCCAGCGAAAACAAAGCTGCTGAAAAGAAGGCTGCGGCAACTCGCACGAACGAGAATAAGGAAGCCGCGAGGAAGGCCCCAGAGAGCAAGGAACCCACGGAGAAGGCGGCTAAGCCGGCGCCAGCGCACGTAAAACCTGTGGCGGAACGACGGGAGTCAGAGGCTAAACCCGAAAAGGCTCCTCGCGAGGAAAGCGCGGCGAAGCCTGCTGCACAACATCAGTCTGCGCCCAAACCCGCAGCCGCTCCAAAATCCGAACCGTCGCACGAAAGTGAGCCGAAGTCGGAGAAAAAGCCGTAATCCCTGGCAGAAGTATACGGCCCGATAGCACCGGATTCACAAACGCAAAAGAGCGGCCTGTGTACTCTCCACAGGCCGTTTTTTTTCGCGCCGGGGATTTCGAAACCGAATTCGCACAGCCGTCTGCCCCGTTCCGGAATATAATTTTGGCCACCCGCCCTATACACACATAGGTCTCTCGTGGAGGCATTCATGGCAAAGCGACAGGATCGGGTGGAACTGAAGGGCAGCGCTCGGCAGCCATTGCCGGGCGGTCAGGACGTCGGACCTGCCGACCCGAATCAGCAGATCGAAGTGACCATTTTTCTGCGGCGCGGATCGAAGCCCGAAGAATTTCCCCCGGTCGCACAGATGGGCGCTCGCCTTCCCCGCGATCGAAAATATCTCACCCGCCAGGAATTCGCGCGTTTACACGGCGCCTCAGTCGCCGACGTCGAAAAAATTCGCGTGTTCGCCGCGCAATACGGCCTAAAACTCGTCGACGAGGATCGCGCCCGCCGTTCGGTTAAACTCAGCGGCACGGTCCAGGCATTTAATGAAGCTTTCGGCGTAAATTTACGCCGTTACGAGCATAACTCCGGCACCTATCGCTGCCGCACTGGCACTCTCACGATTCCCGCCGAGCTCGAGGCGTCGTGGAGGGCGTTTTCGGGCTCGACAATCGTCCTCAAGCCAAGGCGCATTTTCGGCTGCGCAAGAAGAAACCGGGCGTCCGCGCACAAGCAGCGGACGTTTCTTACTCGCCACTGCAAGTTGCCAAGGCTTACAGCTTCCCTGCGGGCACCACGGGCGCAGGCCAGTGCATCGGAGTCATTGAGTTGGGCGGCGGATATACAACGAGCGATCTCGATTCATTTTTCAGCAATCTTGGTATTTCGACTCCCAAAGTCACCGCGGTTTCCGTCGACGGTGGGACCAACTCTCCCGCCGGTGATCCCAGCGGCGCCGATGGCGAAGTCGAGCTGGACATCGAAGTGGCCGGAGCGATCGCGCCTTCGGCGCAAATCGCCGCATATTTCGCGCCGAATACGGACCAGGGATTCATCGACGCCGTCACTACGGCAGTGCATGACGCGACGCTGAAGCCGTCCATCATTTCGATCAGTTGGGGCGGTCCGGAAAGCTCCTGGACCGAGCAATCGCGCGACGCCTTCAACTCCGCGTTTCAGGATGCTTCGACCATGGGCGTCACCGTCCTCGCCGCGTCAGGTGATGACGGCGCTTCCGACGGGAGCTCGAATGGCGCTCCCACGGTGGACTTTCCCGCTGCGAGTCCTTACGTGGTTGGCTGCGGCGGCACGAAGTTGACAATTTCAGGTAGCGCGATTGGCAGCGAGCAGGCGTGGAACGAACTTTCGGCGGGCGAAGGAGCGACCGGTGGCGGAGTCAGCGAAGTTTTCGCGCTCCCCAGTTACCAGCAGAGCGCTAAGGTGCCCAAGGCCCCAAATGGATTCGCGGGACGCGGCGTGCCCGACGTCGCCGGAGATGCCGACCCGGAGACCGGCTACAACGTTGTCGTTGACGGCCAAACGACGGTCATCGGCGGCACGAGCGCAGTGGCTCCGCTGTGGGCCGGACTGCTTGCGCTCATCAACCAGTCACTCGGCGCAAACGTTGGATACATCAATCCGCTCTTGTATTCCGCGAAGGTCGAGCCCGCGTTTCACGATATAACATCCGGAAGCAACGGAGGATTACAACGCCGGGCCCGGCTGGGACGCATGTACAGGGCTCGGCAGCCCCAATGGCGCTGTTCTGCTGGCGGCCTTAAAGGGCGGCTAGCCTAAACCGCGTCGCAAGAGTTTGGAATGCTAAAGGAGGAATAATGGAGTGGTACGTATACGTTGCTTACTTCTTCGGCGGCGCTTTTCTCGTGAATGCAGTTCCGCACTTCGTGAGCGGCGTGTTGGGGCGCAAGTTCCCGTCGCCATTCGCTTCCCCTCCCGGCAAGGGAGAATCTTCGCCCACGGTCAACGTGCTCTGGGGCTCGCTCAATTTTGCGGCTGCGTATCTACTGATTAGCCGCGTGGGAGAATTTCACTTCCACCAGGCGTACAGCGTTCTCGCTGTCGGAGCCGGAGGCCTGGTGATGGCGCTCCAGCTGGCTACTTGGTTTGGAAAAGTTTATAGCGGCCGCTAGGGTGGAAAGCCCGCACTCAGCTCGCGGGCAGTATGTCGTACGGCCGCATCATTTCATTGTCTTCATGTTCGAGTATATGGCAATGCCAGACGTAGCGTCCGGCGTAGCCATCGAAGCGCACGATAATCCGCGTCACCATGCCAGGGTTCGCGCGCACGGTGTCCTTCCATCCCGCCTCTGAAGCCTCCGGCGGAATAGGCTCGCCCGTGAATCTTATTTGGTGCCTGGCGACATACCCGAAAGTTTCAAACCGTCTCCGGTCCAGTATCTGGAATCGCACCATATGCAAGTGAATGGGATGCGAATCATCGGTGGGATTAATCAGGTTCCAGATCTCAACCGAGTTCAGGGTCGGATCCTCCGTCACCGGCGCATCCCAACGCGCCCCGTTGAGCAGCATCCTGACCGGATTTTGCACCAGATCGTCCACTTCATCGAGCGACAACATGCGCGTCTTGACCGCGGATGCCTCCGCCAACCTTTCAACAGGACGCAAGACAGGCGGCAACACGCTCTCGTCTTTCACCGCAACATCCAGAACGCGAAATTGCATCACCGGCAATGCTTCGTTTTGGACGACGATCTTCTCCCCGCCCTGCCCGCTGAAATCAACAACCATGTCCACGCGCTCGCCCGGCGCAATAACTGTCTTCGTAAGCGGCACCGGTACGTCCAATAGACCCTGATCGCACCCGATCACTTGAAAGTTTCTCTTGTTCGAGAGTGAGAGGCGGTAAAAGCGCCCGTTCGAGGCGTTCAGCACGCGAAAGCGGTATTTTCGCGGTTCAACCTCGAGAAACGGGAGCAGCTTGCCGTTCACCAGAAAAGCGTCGCCGAAAAACTCGGGCGTCCAGGGAGACGCGGGGTTGTCGGAGACCGGATAATAAAGTTGGCAGTCTTTATCGAACATGCGGTCGCAAATCACCAGCGGAACCTCATATTTCCGCTTGGAAGACGAAGCGCGTCTTCCACACTATCTCGTATGAAGTAAGCGCCCACGAGGCCGGCAAAGATATTAAGCCGGTTTATTCCCATGGCGTGATCGTGGTACCAGAGCATCGTTGCATCCTGCTTGTTCGGGTAGTGATAGAGCGTCGATTTGCCCGGGACCATCCAATTTTCTGGGTAGCCATCGCTCTCGGGCGGCGCTTTCCCGCCGTGAAGGTGCACCACCGCCCGCACCTCGGGTTGGTCTGTCCCTGCTCCGCCGAGCGTGTGGTCGATGGGCAGGAAATGCTTCTCTGGAAGCTCGTTCACCCACTCGACCAAGATCTCCTGTCCGCTGCGAACGTCAAATGTGGGTCCGGGAAATCCGGATTCGAAGCCCCACATACGCGTAGGTTTTGTATCCCGATGAACCTTCATCTCGAAGGCGCGCATGGCCACGCGGTAATACGGAATCTTTACCGCCGGATTGGCGGGACTCGGCCGCAGTTCGGAGCTATGAGCGATGGGCGGAATGGGCAGAGCGTCAGCGAATGGAGCAAGCTCGCTCAGGTTCAGAATCGGGCGCGCCCGGACGGGCGACGGTTTGTGAGCGGCCTGATGCGTCAGCACTGCTCCAGCGACGAGACTCCCGGTTTGTAGGAACTTGCGGCGACTAATCGGCATGCTTGGTTTCCTGTCTGAGAACTGAAATCCCGTCCGTGGCAACGCAAAAAAAGGCAGCGGGCATGCGAATCGACTGTTCGCCTGCCCGCTGCATCTTACCGCTGCTTTCAAACTGCCGGCGCTTTATCAGCGATCCGGCCAGCCTTGCTCACTATGGTGCCCCTACCTGTTCGCCGGTGCTCGGGTTCAGGAAAAGGTAAGCATTGACCCCGCGGCGAGCCTTGAAGTTGAACATGTTGTTGATCGGGCCGGCAACGGCGTCGAAGGAGCCGCTACCGATCCGCTCACTTTGCAACCAGTTGTCCTCGATAAACCGGATAATCGAGCTCTGGTCGGTGGTGGTGTGGTCCACAAAATTCAGCTTGGCGTAGGGTGAGATGACCAGGAACGGCAAGCGCGGGCCGTAACCGCAGCGTCCGTTTGCATTCGGATTGCCGTTGATCCCCGGCAGAGCAGTCGCGCCGTTGCCGCAAGCTCCCATACCGGTGAGCGCATCTGCGGAAGTCGTGGACTGGTTCACGATCGGGCTCTGCTGATGATCGTACCAACCGTCGGAATCGTCGTACGCGATGATTACCGCCGTGCTCTCCCATTCCGGCGTCTGCTCCAGGAAGTTGATCACGCCTACGACGAAAGCCTGCTCGTCCAGCGGATCGGAATATCCTGCATGGCCATCCTGATATCCGGGAGCTTTCAGAAAGCTTACCGCAGGGAGGTTGCCCGCAGTAACCGCAGCGTAAAAATCGTTGATGTCATACTGATGGTTTGCCGGTCCAGCGTTCCCGATTTCGGCGGTCGTAAGTGGACGGGCATGCGTGGGGTTGGCAGTGGAAGAGTAATACTGGAACGGCTGGTGGTGCGGAATGTAATCCTTTTTTGTTACGCCGGTTATTGCTGATGTCGTGCTGCGATTGCATCCGGTGGTCGAGTTGGCATTCACTGTGCCGAGATTAAATCCGCCCTCAAAGAAGCCCCAGGATACGCCCGCCGTGGTCAGCAGGTTGCCGATATTCTGGCCGCCAAACTGAACGGTCTCGCCGGACGAGGTTGAGCACACATCACCGACGGGATCGGCATCGCTGATCAACGTTAGCGAGCCGCTGC
>CAVVKO010000003.1:0-2194199 GCA_963749025.1 uncultured Acidobacteriota bacterium
TCGGGCGGGGTATCGAGGATGCGATATCGCCGCAACGCCTCCAATCGCTCTACTTCGTCTTTTGGCAGTAAGGGCTTCACACTGATCCAATCCGAGTTTACTACGACTTTTCGTGGCCAACCAAACGACAAATCGTAATTTACGATAGTTCTAGTGTTGTAATCCATTCGGATTGGCCAAGAAACTCCCTTTTTTCAATGGGTTAGCCGAAATAGACCGCTTGGCACGAAACGTGATTAACAAGTGATTGCGTTGTTCAAATTGCGCGGCGTGAAAACGCCAAACCAGTCAACTAAAGAGGGAAAGTGAACCGCATCATTCAACTCGACCCGGCGCTCGTCACCGGCAAGACCAAAGAACTCTTCGATGCCGTGCAAGCCAGATTGGGCATTGTGCCCAACGCTTTCCGTGTGCTCGGCAATGCGCCCGCGGCACTCGAGGGCTATCTCCACTTTGACGCTGCGCTCGCCGGCGGGAGTTTCGACGGCAAGATCCGCGAGCAAATCGGCCTCGCCGTGGCGGAAAGTAACTTGTGCCGTTACTGCTTGAGCGCGCACGTGTTCATGGGCGGCAGAGCCGGGCTGACTGAAAAGGAAATCGCCGATGCGGCTCGATCGATTGGGACGACCGCCAAGACTGGAGCCATCCTGAGGCTGGCGCGAGACATCGTCGTGCAGCGCGGCGAAGTCAGCGACTCCGACCTGGAACATGCACGCACCTCCGGGCTGACGGATGGCGAAATTGTCGAGACCGTCGCGAATGTCGCGTTGAACATCCTTATGAATTACGTGAACCATGTAGCCCGCACCGTCGTGGACTTCCCCGAAATGAAACCCGGGCCAGTCGAAGATTGGAGATGAGCGATGAGCAACCTGGATACTAGGGTGGTGGACGCGACGGAATGCAGAGCCACTCATTCCTCGCAGCCTGTGGAAGACCCTGATGCCGATTTCGTTGTCAGCGCCCAAGACGGCGACTGTGAGGCATTCGAAGAACTGGTTCGCCGTCACAGTCAGTTGATTTATCGCGTCTTGGTGGCCATTCTCAGGGACCGGGACGAGGCCGAGGATGCGATGCAAGATACTTTCTTAAGCGCATTCAAATACATCCGCGGATTTCAATGGCGCTCGAAATTTTCCACCTGGCTGGTGAGTATTGCAAGAAACGCAGCGCTCCAGCGCCTGCGACATCGAAAGGACACGGAGAGCCTGGATGCGGTTGAACTTGGCGAGGAAGGTTACTTTGGCCCTCGGCAGGTTAGGACTTGGCACGACGACCCCGAGCAGTATTACTCTAAAGTGGAGATCCAGCATATCGTTGAGCAAGGGATTTTGCAGCTTTCCACGAAGTATCGGGTGGTGGTCATGCTCCGTGATGTTCAGCAGCTTTCGGGCCCGGAAGTGGCGCGGCAATTGGGGCTGACCGTCTCCGCGGTGAAGATCCGCTTGCTTCGAGGACGATTGATGTTGCGAGACTTGCTAGCGCCTTGCTTTTCAAAGAACGCCACCTGAGAATTGATCGATGATGACGTGCGAAGAGTTTTTCGCGGAGTTCGGGGATTATCTTGAGAACCGGGTCTCGCCGGAACTCCGCATGGAACTCGAACAGCATCGGCGGCATTGCCGGGAATGTGATGTGCTGTTTGACTCCACGTCTAAAGCGATCAAAATCGTTAGTGAGAGTAATTCCTTCGACTTGCCTCAAAATGTTTCCGCCCAAATTATCGAGCGCGTTATGGCAAAGTTGAAGTCCGGTCCAAAGTAACTCCCTCTCCATCCTCTTTTCCGTACTCCACATGCATTTGCTCTGAATCGCTTCCCGAATCCGATGCTCACGCACTCGCGTGCAAGCGCGAAATCACCAACCGGAGCGCGAAGAGAGAAATCGTTGGCCCTGAACCCTGGTCGCCGCGTTTTTTCGCATCGATGTAACTTTCGCTCAGCGATGCCACTCCTATGGCCTGTAAGAACTGAGCACCCGCGAGTGCTCAAAGAAAAGACAGGGCACAAGGAGAAATCAATATGATTCGCAATATCAAGATAGCGTTGGCACTCGCCGCGCTGGCACTCGCGGTCGGGTCGCTGCAGAAAGTGCACGCACAGGAAACTAAAGCCAAGACCCTGGAAACAGGTGCCTTCCACGGCAACGTGCACAAGACTTCAGGGCGCGCCACCGTCTACCAAGAGGAAGACGGCAAGCTGGTTCTTCGGCTGACAAACTTCAAGACGTCGAACGGGCCCGATGTGCACGTGATTCTTGTAGCGGCCAAAGACGCCCCCGACGACGCCAATTTTCTTAAGAGCGGCACCGAGCGCGTCGAACTTGGCAGCCTGAAGGGAAACGAAGGGGACCAGAACTACGACATCCCCCGCGGCACCGACCTGAGCAAATTCCAAACGGTGTCGATTTACTGCGAGCGTTTCAACGCGAACTTCGGCGCCGCGCCTCTCGAAAAGTTCTAACACACAGATATCGATCTCAATCGAAATCGGGCAGCGAACCTGGCCGATTTTAACCAAAGGAGCACAACCTATGAGTGGCACCGAAAGATCCTGGATGTGGCGTCGGAGACGGGCCCTGGCCGCGGCGGGTGTCGCGGTCCTCTTCGTGGCATGGTGGGCATTCCGTCCTGAAAAGCTCTGGGTTAATAAGAAGGTGAGCGAGCCGGCGCCGTTCAGTTCCACCAGCGACCCTCAGCCACTCTATACCGGGCAACTGGAAGGCAAGGCGCACCAAACGAGTGGGCGAGCAACGATCTACAAGGCGCCCGACGGTGAGAAGGATTATGTGCGACTGACAAGTTTCACGACTTCGAATGGTCCGGACGTTCACGTTCTTCTAGCACGAAGCGACGATCAAAACCTTACTCAGGAGATTGTGAAAGGTCAGCTCGATAGCGTTGAGCTGGGGCTCCTGAAAGGAAATACAGGAGATCAGAATTACGATCTGCCCGCGTCTGTCGATTTACAGAAGTACAACGCGGTCGTGATCTACTGCGAGCGATTCCACGCAGTCTTCGGAGTTGCGAAGCTCGAATCGTTTTGAGAGACGACTTTGGCGAAAATTGAGGAGGAGAAATAGTTATGAACAAAGACACCTCAACCCTGGTGCGCAACGGGAAAACATTTTCTGATCCCGCCAGCTCGCGGTTTGTTCTGCCTCTTGCATCCGGACACAAGATCGAATCGGATGATGAGTTTTCAAATGCTGTCCCGAGGTGCACGTTGACTCGGAGAGAGGTGAATCATGAACAAAATTCCTTCTGACGCAACGATCGTTCTGGTGCATGCCGCATGGGCGGACGCATCCTCGTGGTCTGCCGTGATCGGCCCGCTACTCAAGGCGGGCATCAAGGTTATCGCTGCTCAGATTCCAATGACTTCGCTGTCCGACGATGTGGCTGCTTTAAAAGTGGCTCTGGAAAGGGCGGGCGCGGGGCCAATCCTCCTTGTCTCTCACTCTTACTCCGGCGCCGTGATAACCGCCCTCGAAAGTGACGACCGTGTCCGAGGCCTAGCCTATGTGGCAGCCATGCCCCCAGACGAGGGAGAAACAGTGGGGGACTTGTTCTTTCGAGAGCCTCCACACGAAAAAGCTCCCCACCTGGAACCCGACGGTCACGGTCTCTTATGGATGTCGGAGGAAGGAATGAAGAAAGCGGTCGGCCACCGGGCCACGGCAGAGCAAAACGCAATCAGGACAGCAGCGCAGCGCCCGATAGCCATGAAGTGTCTGAGCGAAGCGATCAAGGCTCCAGCATGGAAGACGAAACCGTCGTGGTATCTATTGGCGGAAGACGATCGTATGTTCAGCCCAAAAACACAGCGTTTTGTAGCCGACCGCATGCGCGCAGAGATCCGTTCGTACGATGTGGATCATGCTCCTCAGATCTCGTCGCCTACGACCGTTGTGGAGTTCGTGTTGGAAGCGGCCAGTGCGCTGCTCTCGCGTACAAACAATCAGATTGACAATAAGGAGAACCACATGACCACGTATCAGCATGCCGCCATCCAGGGCCACAAGATCTTCTACCGCGAGGCCGGCTCGACCACGAATCCGACGATCGTTCTGCTTCATGGCTTTCCGTCGTCGTCGCACATGTTCCGGGAACTCATCCCGCAGCTCGCCAGCCACTTCCACGTTGTCGCGCCGGACTACCTCGGCTTTGGCTACAGCGATGCTCCCGCGGCGACCGACTTTCGATACAACTTCGACAACATCACCGCGCAGATTGAGGAGCTGCTCTTTACAACACTGGGCCTGAAGAAGTTCAGCATCTACGTGCAGGATTACGGCGCGCCCGTCGGTTTCCGCATTGCCTCGCGTCATCCGGAAGCGATCGAAGGCATCGTCGTGCAGAACGGCAATGCTTACGTGGAAGGCATCAGCGCCGCATTCGAGCCGCTGAAGCTTTTCTGGGCGAATCGTAACGAGGAGACGGAGAAGGCGCCGCGCACGCTGCTGACCAAGCAGACTACGATCTTCCAGTACACGCATGGTGCAAAAAACGTGGCGGGCGGTGAGCCCAGACGGCTACACCTTCGACCAGGCGCTGCTGGACCGACCCGGCAATGATGCCATTCAACTCGACCTCCTTTACAACTACACCTCGAACGTGGCGCTCTACGACGCGTGGCACGAATACTTCCGCAAGCACCAGCCGCGCACGCTGATCGTGTGGGGGCAGAACGATCCCTTCTTCACCGTGCCGGGAGCGCAGGCGTTCCTGCGCGACCTGCCCAAAGCGGAACTGCACCTGATTGACGGTGGCCACTTTCTGCTGGAAGAGCACAGCCAGCTCGTCGCAGGCAAGATCATCGGCTTTCTGGGAAAAGGTCGGAAGACGGAGGCGGGCAAATGACTGCCTCTGCCCTGAACCCGACCCCTGGGAGCGAGCCGCATCCGGTAGCGCGCACGCTGCCCATCTCTCGCGCCATCCTCTATGCCACGCTGGTGGTTGGAGCGCTCGATGCAGCCGATGGTGTCGTCTTCCGCGGCCTGCAAGGCCAGAACCCGATCCAGGTCCTCCAGTACATCGCGAGCAGTCTGCTGGGCGCGCGGTCCTTCTCGGGCGGGCTTGCAAGCGCGGGACTTGGCCTCGTCGTGCATTTCGCCATCGCGCTGGTAGTCGCAACGATCTATATCCTCGCGAGCCGACGCGTCGCTGTGTTGCGTACGCAGTGGGTGCTCTTGGGACTGCTGTATGGCGCTGCCGTGTGGGCAGTGATGAACCTGGTGGTGTTGCCGCTCACCGCGGTTGCTCCCAGCCCGATCACGACTGAGGCGTTAGTCAACGGCGTCATGAGCCACGCTCTCTTCGTCGGCCTGCCCAGCGCGTTCTTCGCGAAGAAGGTGGAGGCGGAGGGATAAACGGTCTATCAGAAAAGCAGCAACAGTAGTGAAACGTAATCGACAGGGAGTTCAAATGGCATCTTCAACACCGCAAGCAAAGTCGCACCTGACCCACTATCGGACGGCAACCGTCAACGGCCGCAAAGTCTTCTACCGCGAAGCCGGCGATCCCAGTTCTGCAACGATCGTCTTACTGCATGGACTGCCGACCAGCAGCCAAATGTTTCGCGAACTGATCCCGTCGCTAGCAGCCGACTTTCACCTGATCGCTCCCGATTACATCGGATTTGGCCATTCTGATGCTCCTTCGAGAGATGATTTCGAGTACACGTTTGATGCTCTTACAGCACATGTGCGCGGTCTGCTCGATCAACTCCATCTCACGTCGTACATTCTCTACATGCAGGATTACGGCGGCCCGGTGGGGTTCCGCTTGTTCGCTGAGAAGCCAGAACAGGTGAACGGGTTCATCATCCAGAACGCCAATGCCTACATGGAAGGCGTAGGAGAAGTGCCGAAGAGCGCGCTGCTACCGCTATGGGAGAAGCGCACGCCCGAAACTGAAAAACCGGCGCGCGAGTTCGTCAGTCTGGAGAACACGAAGTTTCATTGGCTCGTCGGCGCGAAAGATTCCGCCGCCATCAACCCGGACAACTGGGTCTTGGATCAGGCTCTACTCGATCGGCCTGGGGTGCAGGACTATCAGGTCGATCTGCTGGAGAACTACAAATCCAACATTGCGCTGTATCCCGAGTGGCAGGCCGCTTTCCGCGCACACAGGCCCCGGACATTGATCGCCTGGGGCAAGAAAGATCCCTTCTTCGTGCCGGCCGGAGCCGAGGCGTACCTGCGTGATTTACCGAGAGCCAAGCTCGTTTGGCTGGATGCAGGCCACTTTGTGCTGGACGAGAACGTCCGTACTGTGGCGGACGAGATCAAAGATGTTTTCGGTCACTAAACACCTCGCGTTCCATTCCGAAGCGAGAGGTTAGCCTCGTTAGCTACGTGATGATTACTTCGCCATCGCGCAGCTGCAAAAGGCTATCTGGTCATGATTGGCGGGGGCACGGCGCGAACGCCAGAATGCCGTCTTTCACTGATCTCGGCTGTGAACGGCGGTATTGCGGCTCTATCCAAGTCAGTTGCCGAGCGAGGACTCGGGGACTGCATTCACAACAACCTGATCCAGCCGGGCACGATCCAGACTTCACGCCGCCGCAGAGGAAGGCATTGAGTATGCCGAGTATCTTCTTGACTCGAGAGGGCGTTGGAAGATTACCCCTCTCGGCGAACCAGGCGATGTCGCGGAGCTTGTCGCCTTTCTCGCAACAGAAGAAGCGAAATGGATTCACGGAGCCATCCTCGATGTCGATGGTAGGCAGAGCAAGGGCGTTTGATGCTCAAGGTTGTTCCTTCTTGTGGTGGTTGTGGCGTCGGTTAATCCGCGGAGGATGCGGGAGATGAACGAGATGCGCGAGGAACTCACAGCAGCAGGACAGGTTGTATCGTCTCAACCTGACTCTTCGTCGAACTCGGAGGTTCAGTTTCACCGCGATCTAGCCTTTCCCAGATTGAGCGACGAAATTGACGTGACCGGCTTGAATTAGTCCAGCGGGAGTGAGAGAAAATCACTCTAAGGAGAGCTGGACATGCCAAACAAGAGATACAAAGCAGAGCAGATCGTGACGTTGCTGCGTCAGATTGAAGTAGGAATTGCGAACGGAAAGCCCACCCCGCAAGCCTGCAAGGAAGCAGAAATCACCATACAGACCTACTACCGCTGGCGGAAGGAATACGGCGGCCTGAAGCTGGATCAAGCGAAACGGATGAAGGAGCTGGAGCGAGAGAACGCGAAGCTGAAGCGTTTGGTGGCGGAGCTATCTCTGGAGAAGCAGATCCTGAAGGATGTGGCCTCGGGAAACTTGTGAGCCCTGAGCGGCGGCGTTGTGCGGTGGAGCGTGCGCGCGAAAAGTACGAAGTCAGTGAGCGCCATGCCTGCCGGCTGCTGGGGCAGTGGCGCAGGACACAACGCTATGCCGCGATCCAGAAGATCGACGAAGAGGCGCTGACGGAAGCGATCGTTGCACTGGCCAGTGAATACGGTCGCTACGGATACCGTCGGATTACGGCGCTGTTACAACGTGATGGTTGGCACGTGGGCAAAGATCGGGTACAGCGCATCTGGCGTCGTGAGGGGCTGAAAGTACCGCAGAAACAGCGGCCCCGTAGGCGGTTGTGGCTGAACGATGGGTCGTGCGTGCGACTGCGGCCGGAGCGTGCCAATCACGTTTGGAGCTACGACTTCGTGAGCGCGATGACGCATGACGGAAGAACGCTGCGGATGCTGACGCTGATCGATGAATACACGCGAGAGAGTCTGGCCATCCGTGTAGCAAGAAGGCTCGGGAGGTATGAAGTGATTGAAGCTCTAGCAGATGTGATGCTGCTCCGGGGAATCCCGGAAAACATTCGTTCGGACAACGGCCCGGAGTTCGTGGCGAAGGAGTTGAGACAGTGGCTGGCAAAGCTAGGCACAGGGACGCTGTACATCGAGCCGGGAAGTCCTTGGGAGAACGGCTACTGCGAAAGCTTCAACGGGAAGCTGCGGGATGAATGCTTAACGGAGAGATTTTTTACTCACTGAAGGAGGCACAGATCGTGATCGAGAACTGGCGCGTGGAATACAACACGAAGCGGCCGCACTCTGCACTCGGCTACAAGCCGCCTGCCCCCGCGGCCTGTGGCCCCTGGGGAGTAAATCCAACTTCACGGCCCATGGCTGTGGTATAAAGACTCTCACTTCTCCGGATAAGAAACAGCCCTTCATGTACACGTATGGTGATCGGGACACAGACATGTTCGTAATACTCAGCGGGGAAATTGAGAGCCGACTTTTAGTGCAAGGGGGTGGCTCAAAATTCTTCCGCTCTTTGCCTGCCGGCGAATTCAGTGGAGAGTTAAACCTGCTAAACACGCAGAGATCTGTTGCAGAAGCTCGCACGACATCGGCAAGTCGACTGTTGCGAATCTCTCGAAAGAACTTGCGGGTGTTGATGCGTGTTGAGGGCAATATCGCGAACATTATTGTTTCGGCCTGCATATGGCGCCGCATCGCCATGATCGACGATCCATCCACCGGGGTCATACTTCGAGGATGCACCGGCGATCCGGATCTACTTAATCTCCGTCGCTTTCTGGTTCGCAATTATTATCCGCACCGGATCGAGGAGTTGCCAACGAACGATGAAACCGGCAAGGGCCTGGATGCGACGAAGATGCCAGAAGTCGAGCTGCTGGACGGTCGTATCTTGGTTCGGCCGGCCATCTGCGACCTCGCTGACGAATTAGGCATTACCGAATTTCCTGAGCCTCACACAATCTATGACGTTGCCGTCGTCGGAGCCGGTCCCGCAGGTCTTGCCGCTGCGGTCTACGCAGCTTCTGAGGGCCTGTCCACGATTGTGATCGAAGGGAATGCCCCTGGAGGACAGGCCGGTACCAGCTCGAAAATTGAGAATTACCTCGGATTTCCGACCGGCGTTTCAGGAGCGCAACTGGCAAGCCGTGGCCATCTCCAGGCTCTCAAGTTCGGGGTTTACTTCGCCATTTCGCGTGACGTTGTAAGCACAACCCAAGTGGATGGTCTGCATCGACTGATCCTTGCTGGCGGTCTGGCTATTTGTGCACGCTCTGTCGTGATCGCAAGCGGGGCGCGGTACAGACAACTCAGCGTGAAGAACCAGGGGGATTTCGAAAACAGGGGCCTCTACTATGCCGCAACCGCGATGGAATCTCTGCTGTGCCGTGACCGAGAGATCATCATCGTAGGAGGAGGAAACTCCGCCGGGCAAGCCTCAGTCTTCCTTTCGGGAGTTGCGAAACATGTACACCACATTATTCGCGGTGCTTCTCTGGAGAGTTCCATGTCGCAATATCTGATCTCGCGAATCGAGCGTTCTCCGCAAATCACTCTGTACACGGATACGGAAATCGACGGGCTCGAAGGTAAGGCGGCTCTTGAGTTCGTCACGTGGACCAATCGGAAAAGTGGTGAATCAGTTCGAAGGCCAATTTCCAGCGTTTTCGTCATGATTGGCGCGGAGCCAAATTCTGGTTGGGTATATGGCGCCGCCAAGCTCGATGACAAAGGATTTGTTCTCACCGGTGGCGGATGGGGATTTGAGGCCACGTCCTTTGCTACGAGCGTTCCCGGCATCTATGCTGTCGGAGACGTGAGAGCTACTTCGGTGAAACGTGTTGCATCTGCCGTCGGAGAGGGCTCTGTGGTCATATCGGATATCCACCGATACATAGCTCAGAACCGCATCGACTTCCCAGCGCAGGCGAAAGCTAACTGACAGTTGCCAGCGAGTCGTCTTTCGGCTTCTGCAAACTATGCATAACCCATGCAGGACTTCAGATGATCCGCTCATGACGCAGCAGCGGGCAACACTTCAGCTTTACTTAAGTATGTAACGAGAATTGAGGACTAATCTCTCGCTTATGGGACTTTACCTTGAAGAGACTATACGCAGGCGTAACAAGGCGTAACAAGCTCGCTTGATCAGAACTTGCTCCTGTCAGGGCCGGCCGATTACCGTCGCGCCATAGCAGATGAAGTTACGGCAAAGGAGAAGGCAATGATAACACCAGTCGATACCGTACGCGATTTCTATGCGGCAATAGCAGCAGGTGACACCGGGAAGATGTTTGGCCTGATGGCTCCCGACATCGAGTGGATCTCAGTGGTTGATTTCAACATTCAGGACAGAGGTCCCGAGGAGGTTCTGAAAAAAGTGTTCGTTCCACTCATGCAGGAGTGGGAGAGCTTCTCACCAACTCCTTCGGAATTTCTTGTTGATGGCTCGACGGTGGTGTCATTGGGCCGTTTCGCTTGCGTACACCGCGCAACGCACAAACGCGCCGACCTTGCATACGCGCATGTATGGGATATCCAGAACGGGAAAATCGAACGCCATCGTCAATACATAGATACCTTGGCGCTCGAACAAGTTCGACGCCCCTAGCGCTGCCAGTGCATCTTCATGAAGCACCACGCTTCTATTGCTGGATGCTTCCGGCAAGAAGTGTTCACAGGAGGAACATCGTGATGAACTGGATAGCAAATTACGTTCTTGCTACGGCCCTTCTCGGAGGCACCGCACAAGCCGCGCCACTCCCTTCGACCAACGCTACGACGACCTATCATCGCGTGCAGGTCGACGGCGTCGAGATTTTCTACCGGGAGGCCGGCCCTGAGAACGCCCCAACCATCGTGCTCTTTCATGGCTTCCCGTCATCTTCGCGCGAGTTTGACACGCTCATTCCCTTGCTCGCGACAAAATATCATCTGATCGCTCCGGATTATCCCGGATTCGGTCTGAGCGACGCGCCCTCGCCGACCGCGTATACTTACACGTTCGATCAACTTGCCCAGACGATGAGTGATTTTCTGGAGAAGCTCAAGGTCACGCATTACACCATATACCTTCACGATTACGGCGCACCAATCGGCTTTCGCATCATTCTGGCGCATCCCGATCAACTACATGCGCTCATCATTCAAAACGGCAACATCTACCAGGCGGGCCTTGGAACCAAATGGGCCAAAATCGAGGAATTCTGGGCGGATCCCAAAGCTCATCCTGAGGTGCTGAACGCGTTTCTTTCGTTCGATGCCACGAGGATGCGACACATGGCTGGTACGTCCCACCCGGATCGCTACGATCCGGATACCTGGATCAGCGAGTATGCCGACCTGTCGCGGCCCGGTCAGCGTGAAATCCAGGGAGACCTGCTCTATGACTACCGGACCAACGTCGCGTCCTACCCCAAATGGCAGGGCTGGCTCCGCGATCACCAGCCCCCGACCCTCGTGGTCTGGGGCAAGAACGACCCTTCCTTTATCGCGCCGGGTGCGGAAGCCTTCAGGCGGGATCTTCCGAATGCGGAAATCCACCTACTCGACGCCGGGCACTTCGCACTGGACGAAACGACTGACGAGATTGCAGGCCTGATCCTTCAGTTCATGGCCAAACATCCTAGATGAGGGGCCGAGGTCACGAGCATCGCATACGGCCTCGCGTCATCAGCATCGTCGAAACAGGAACGCAACGCTGCTAACACGCTCAAGGGCCGAAAGGCTCCGTGACGGTTCGTGCGATCGCTAAAGAGATCGGTTATACGCACGCCGTGATCTAACAGCATTTCCCGACTAACGGCATATTCTTGCCGAGTTGAGCAGCGAGACGATCGGGTTTGTTATTCAATCCCTCTTTGAAGCAGGGTGTGATGCACACCTGTATCTCGGCGAGGGGTTCACTGTGCACGGCTTCTCTGAATCTTCCTGTGTACGAACTGTGCACGAATCGATCATTTTCAATCGGTTGGACTTAGCTTTGAGCGAAAAGCAGATTCCCCGATTTGTTGGAAACGTTGGTGGTTAAAGAAAACGAACGGAGCTGTTGTAGGCGATTGTCCGGCTTTGCAAGCAGGGGGTCGCAGGTTCGAACCCTGTCACGTCCACCAACTTCTTTCTGATTGCGAAGCACTCAGTAAATTCATCCCTACTCGAATCCCTTGCTCTTGGTACTTACTGGAGTGAGACAGTTTGATCATGCACACATCGTTGACTTGCGGTTTTCCGGCGCTCGTCCAGAAACAGTCGCAATTCGTTTGTAAACGCTAGCTGACTTATCAGGACCAATATGCACGGTGGAACCCGCATACCTTCCGGCTAACAGACAAAGCGCCCTGAACCTCATCTCTACCTTTACGCTTCCCAGAACCCTGTTTGCGCAGGTTTGATGTAGCTCGTCACTTTTCGGGTGGTCGGCTACACGGAAGCAATCGTACGGAAAAACAAGAGTTCAGTATTTCCAGGAGCTCGAATTTTCGCCCTCAGGGGCATGCTTGGTGATGGCGTCGGCCATCTCGCGCAGAATGTTGGTGGTCAACGTGTGTTGCCAGCCGTGGCCCATCTCCGGACGTCCATAATTGAAAATCGCAGTCAGATGCGGATTGGTGGAAGCGTCCAGCTCAGCCTGAAAATCGTACACGGCCACATTCAGGTAGTAGTTATCCATGTCGCCGACGTCGAAACGGAGTTTGTCCACGAGCTTGGGCGCGAGCGTGGCCCAATTGTTGTGCAGATAAGCGCGGAGATCGTAGCCGTGGTCGCGCATGTAGTTGGCCACCTGATGATCGATCACGCCGGTACGCTTATCCCAGAGCGGCTTGGGATAGCCATCATCACCGACCGGTCCATACACCGCTTCCCAATTTTCAAACACGTCGGTGGAGAGACCATGGCTGCCGAGCGCGTCTTCCATCTGGCTCTGCTGACGCATGGTGAGAAACGGCTGCCCTTCGACGCCGCGGTTCATCGGGCGTTCCGGATGAAACCACTCGCCCACGGGGCTTTGCAATTGACGGTCTTCGGCGACGACGAACGCGTTGTCGTCGGTGTAGACGTTGACGAGACCGTAGTGGAGGAAATCTATGGGGTCGGGGCAGACGACCCACGCTCCGCCGAAAAAGTCGGGGTGATAGAGCTGCAAGGCGAGTGATTCCCAGCCTCCGGTGGAACCGCCGGTAAGCACGCGAGCGTAGGGCTTGCGGATGATTCGGAAGTGCGTTTCCACGTAGGGAATGAGCTCCTGCATGATGGCGTCGCCGAAGGGACCGGTGTTCGCGGAGTTCACCGCGTAGGAGTCGTCATAAAACATGGAGGGATGCTGAAAAGTCACCACAATCATGCGCGGGAACTTCGGTGAATCCCACTCCTTGTAAATTTCGTATCCTGTTTGGCGGTTGTAACGGTTCAGAATCGCTCGCCGCTCGGGAGTTACCGGCCTTTCTTCCGTGGTGAATCCCAGAGGTATGTTCGCGGGAGCCTGATTGAAATGGGTCTGCTCATAGAGCACGGGGTAGTAAACGTCGGGATGCTCGTCATAGCCCTGAGGCAGAAGAACAGTGGCGCCCAAGTACATCGGCTTGCCCCAGAATTTCGAGAGCAGATCACTTTGGAACTTCACGCGCTTTACCCACTTGGTGTCGGGCGGCATGGTGACCGGCGGCAATACGTGGGTGAATTCGAGCTTGATATCGAAACCGGCGGCGGGATCCAGATGCACGCGCTGCACTTCGGTGAAGAGATTGCCGGGTGATGTGGCCGGGTGCTGGCCCTCCCACTGGTCCATATGCATCCAGACAACGTGGCCGTCGCTGCGATGGAATTCCGTGTAGATGTTGGCGATTGCTTGCACGTAGTAGTCGCCCGCGGGCAATTCGTGCAGTGAGTGCAGCGGGTATCCGGTTGCGCCGTCGGTGATTTCCGCAGCTGCTCCCGGCGCAAGTCCGCTGACATCCACGCCGAAAAACGGCGGCATGCCGTGCAGGTACCCGTTTCCCGCCAGCGCCATGCGAGGTTCGGGATCAGACTGACGCGAGATGATCACGAACACGCGGCCTGTGAGCGGCTCAGAGCGCACCGACGCCGGCATCAAGACGGTGAAGCGTGCAGCAGGAGAAGACGCGGGGTGGACTGGCCCGCGGGTGGCGCTTAGCTGTACTGCGGCGAACATGACGAGCATAAGCGTGGCCGCCAACCCCGACAAATTCAGAGATCTAATTCGCTTGTGCATCTGTGGCTCCTTCCTCGATGGTCGTTGCCAGATAGTTCCTTCACTACTTCTACAAAAGTTTGTCAGTGGGCGTCCGCCGAAGCTGTGGCTGGGAACGGATTCCACTCGGGCGGCTCGGCTCCCAGCAGATTTCGCACGAAGAAATCCCACACGCGGCGCGTTACGTATGGATTGCCGGTGAAGTAGTGATTCTGATTTGCGAGGTAAATCAGATCGAAATCCTTGTTCGCGTGCTGGAGTGCGTCCAGAAATTGCAAAGTGGAGCCGGGCAGGACGTTCTCATCGAGTTCACCCATGATGACGAGTAGTTTCCCTTTCAAGCGGCCGGCTTGTTGGCGGCCATCGAGCGCGTTGTAATTCTGCGGCACCTCGTTAGGCGTGGGTCGAAACTCGCTGCCGTCACTGTAGAGCGGCCGGCCCTGAAACGCCGTCCAATGGTAATCGACGTATTGACTCTGCATGCTTCCGGGCGGTGCGCCGGCCACTCCGACTTTGTAAAAATCCGGAAATTCGAGCATGGCGCGGAACGAACTCCATCCACCGTAGGAACGCCCGGTGACTCCCACGCGATTTATATCGATCCACGAATTTCGCGCAGCGAGTTGTTGAATGGCGGCCACGTGATCGTCCAGACCGTTGATGTTCAGCTTGCCGTAGTTCGCCTGCGAGAACTCTCTTGATCGGAAGGTCGTGCCACGCCCGTCTACAACAACCGCAATGAATCCGAGTTCGGCATATGCGGATGGAGCGGAGGGCTCCGAGGGCCCGACAATTCCCATGCCGAAATTTCGAGGTACTACAGCGGTTAGGGGACTGGCGTACTCGAGATCCATCACTGGATATTTCTTGTTGGGATCGAAATTACTGGGCTTGTACAGCAAGCACCAAAGGTCCGAACTTCCGTCCGCGGACTTGGCGATGAACTCCTCCGGCGGTTTATATCCTGCCGCAAATAGCGCACTCGCGTCCGCCTTCTCGAACGTCGCTACCAGCTTCCCATCCTCCGTACCGCGGATGACCGTCTCCGTCGGCTCCTGCGGCGTCGAATAGTTGTACACCACGTATTTCCCGCTCGGCGAGATGGCCTCGTATCCTACCGCTCCATCGATCGCCAGCACATCGTTCCACGGACTCGTCAGCGAATGATCTGCATGTTCCGGAGTTAGCAGCGTCAAGTCCGAACCGTCGAAGTTCACCCGATACAAATACCGGTAATATGGGTTGCCTCCTTCCCGCCCGCCCCCCGTGAAATAAATACGCTTCTTCCCTTCGTCCACGTCGATGATGTCTCGCACCAGCCACGGCCCTTTCGTAATCTGGTTCTTCAGCTTTCCCGTCTCCCCGTCATACAAATAAAGATGCCCCCAGCCGTCCCGCTCCGAAAACCAGATCACCTCCTTGCCGTCCTTGGTCACCCGCACGTTCGGAGGATTGTACGAGGTCGAGTTCAGGTCCATGCGCGGCAACATCTTTTCTTCGATCACCGTTCTCACTTTCCCGGACGCAACGTCGGCGTCGAAGAAGAAGGCTGATTCCATGTTGTCCCCAAAAGCCACGGCGTACAGATGGCGGTTGTCGCTGCTCCACCAAGTCTTGCGGATGGCCAGCAAATCCTGCTGCAGCACCAGCAGCTTGTCGTAGGGAAACTCGATCTTGCGGTACTGACCGGAGGGGATATCGAAGGCGTACCACTCGAGCGGAGCGGTTTTCTCTCCCACCAGAGGCACACGCACTTCATGCGCCTTGGGGCGGAAGCTGCCATCGCCGGGGACGGATTCAACGAAGGGGTAAGGCGCTACCTGCCGCTGATCCACATGTGTGACGATCACCGTGCGCGAATCCGGCGACCAGTAAGATTCCAGCGGCGGCAGAGGGTGGCCGGCGGCGACCGCGCGTTCGCGTGGAATATACGAAGCCTTCCATCCATCAGGATAGATACCGTAACCACAATACTGTTCCCCGTCTTTGGTGAGCGCTCGTTCTTCGCCACTTTTCAGATCGTGCAGCCACAAATTCGCATCGCGAGTCAGCACGCCCCAGCGGCCGTCGGGGGATACGAGTACTCCCGCGTTCGGCAAGGTGGGATCCGGAGAAGCCGGGCTCCCGAGGCGGATGACGTACGAATTCGCCGCAGCTTTCTTTTCGCTGCAGCTTGGTGGGCGGAGCTGGCACTCGTATTCTTTACCGCGCACTTCGACGCGGATTGCGTCGCGCGATGGAGCAAAGGCAAAACTGTCGAATGGGAGCTTGACCGCCAAAACATTACCGCCGGCGATCTGCGACAGGGCTTGCGCTAACGCGGCATGATCAAAGGCGGGCTTCTTGCCGCCCCCGGCCGCATTCACTACCACGAATTCATAACCTGTCTGGGTCTGGCGGCGGTACCAGAATTCCTCGGTGCCGGCAATCCAGTGCGGCACCACGTAGCCGTTCTTCAACTTCTCCGCCAGGCCCTTGCGGTCGAGCGATTCCGCGCGAGCGTAGTCGGCACGAGTGACGACTGGAGGAGGCGCAGGACTTGCGGAAGTTGTCTGCGCTCGAAGGGCGCGAGGCATCGCGACTGACACAACGACCGCTAAATGCAGAGTGAGGAAAGCTCGAGACAGCAACTTCCGTTGTAGAGGCTCATTCATCGCGGAGCGCGCCTTTGTGCCTCTCAATGCGCCGATGTCGAAGGCGTCGACGGAGCTATCGCCGGCAGAGAATTCCAGTCGGGTGTCGTCGCGCCTTCCAGATAGCGCAGGAGGTAGTCCTCGATGCGTCGCGTCGTGTAAGCGTTATATCCGGTAATGTGATTATGATTCGCCATGTAAATCAAATCGAAATCCTTGTTGGCTTTCTGGAAAGCGTCCAGGAGCTGCAGGGTGGTTCCGGGCAAAACGTTTTCATCGAGTTCGCCCATCAGAACCAGCAAATGAGCTTTCAATCGCGATGCTTGATGCGGGCCGTCCACGGCGTCCCAACCCTTGGGGATTTCAGTGGGCGTGGGACGAAATTCCGTCCCATTGCTATAAATCGGCCGCCCTTCGAATGACGTCCAGTGATAGTCCTCGTACTGGCTTACCATGCTGCCTGGCGGCGAGCCGGCAATTCCTACTTTGTAGAAATCGGGGAATTCGAGAACTCCGCGAAACGCGCTCCATCCACCGTAGGAGCCGCCCATGATTCCCACGCGCGTGGCGTCAACATAAGCGAAGCGCGCGGCCAGCTGTTGGATGGCGGCGACGTGATCGTCCAGGCCGTTCACGTTCAGCTTGCCGTAGTTTGCCTGCGAGAACTCGCGAGAACGGTACGTGGTTCCCTTGGCATCGATGGCGACGACGAGAAAACCGAGTTCGGCGAGCGCGTTTGGTCCGGGTGGCTGCGCGGGGACTCCGAGGATCGCTTGCATAAACGTGCGGGGCACGACTGCGGTAAGCGGGCTGGCGTACTCGAGATCCATCACTGGATATTTCTTGTTGGGATCGAAATTACTGGGCTTGTACAGCAAGCACCAAAGGTCCGAACTTCCGTCCGCGGACTTGGCGATGAACTCCTCCGGCGGTTTATATCCTGCCGCAAATAGCGCACTCGCGTCCGCCTTCTCGAACGTCGCTACCAGCTTCCCATCCTCCGTACCGCGGATGACCGTCTCCGTCGGCTCCTGCGGCGTCGAATAGTTGTACACCACGTATTTCCCGCTCGGCGAGATGGCCTCGTATCCTACCGCTCCATCGATCGCCAGCACATCGTTCCACGGACTCGTCAGCGAATGATCTGCATGTTCCGGAGTTAGCAGCGTCAAGTCCGAACCGTCGAAGTTCACCCGATACAAATACCGGTAATATGGGTTGCCTCCTTCCCGCCCGCCCCCCGTGAAATAAATACGCTTCTTCCCTTCGTCCACGTCGATGATGTCTCGCACCAGCCACGGCCCTTTCGTAATCTGGTTCTTCAGCTTTCCCGTCTCCCCGTCATACAAATAAAGATGCCCCCAGCCGTCCCGCTCCGAAAACCAGATCACCTCCTTGCCGTCCTTGGTCACCCGCACGTTCGGAGGATTGTACGAGGTCGAGTTCAGGTCCATGCGCGGCAACATCTTTTCTTCGATCACCGTTCTCACTTTCCCGGACGCAACGTCGGCGTCGAAGAAGAAGGCTGATTCCATGTTGTCCCCAAAAGCCACGGCGTACAGATGGCGGTTGTCGCTGCTCCACCAAGTCTTGCGGATGGCCAGCAAATCCTGCTGCAGCACCAGCAGCTTGTCGTAGGGAAACTCGATCTTGCGGTACTGACCGGAGGGGATATCGAAGGCGTACCACTCGAGCGGAGCGGTTTTCTCTCCCACCAGAGGCACACGCACTTCATGCGCCTTGGGGCGGAAGCTGCCGTCGCCGGGAACGGATTCAACGAAGGGATAGGGCGCTACGTGCCGCTGATCCACATGTGTCACGATAACCGTGCGCGAATCCGGCGACCAGTAAGATTCCAGCGGAGGCTGTGGATGTCCCGCCTGGCTGGCTCGTTCGCGATAGATCGCGCCGGCCTTCCAACCGTCAGGATAAATGCCATATCCGGAGTTTGGCTCTCCGTCCTTGGTTAACGCGCGGTCCTGGCCGGTCTGCATGTTGCGCAACCAAAGATTGCCGTCGCGGGTCAGCGCGCCCCACTTGCCATCGGGCGAGACGAGTATGCCTTCATTCGCGACTTTGTAATCAGCGGGGAGTGGGGCGCTAAAGGTTATGCTGAAAGGCGTCGTTTGCGGCTTTCCTTTCTCACAATGCGCCGGGGTTAAATCGCACTGGTACTCATCGAATTTGTACGTGAAATGGATGGCGTCACGCTTGTCGGTATAAGTGAAGCTATCGAACGGCAGCCGCTCGGCAGATATTTTCTCGCCGCTCGCATCCGCCAATGCTTTCGCCAAGGTTGCTCGATCGAACGCGGGCTTCTTCTCGCCCGTGGATGCCTGAACGACCGTAAAGTCATACGAAATAAGAGAGCCGTTCTTATACCAGAAGTCATCGCTCGTCCCGATCCAGTGAGGAATCACCAGCCCATTTTTCAACCTGATCAGGAGCGGTCCTCGGTCAAATTTTGCTGCGTGCGCATAATCCTCAGGGGTAGCTTGCAGAGACTGCGCGGCGGCAGTTGCCGTGGCGGTCGACTGCGCGCGGGCTTCCATGGCCGCGGCGAGCGAGGTGACTGCTAACAAGGTTCCCAGTGCAAACCACGAAACGTTCGTTCTATTTCGGCTCATCCGATAGCTCCTTGATCCACGAGGACAACAAAATCCTTCGCTAACTTCGGCCTCGCTTACGCCTTTACTTTCTTAAATCTCTCGGGCGAGAAAAATTCAATGTCGTGGCGAGTGGCGCCTTTTGTAGCCAGGTCCGCCAGAATTTCCCCAATCACACTGGAGAATTTGAAACCGTGCCCCGAAAATCCGGCTGCAATCGTGACAGCAGCATGGCGCGGATGAAGAGCGATGGCAAAGTTTTGATCGGGCGTCATGGTGTACATGCAGGTTGCCGACGTAACTACCTTTCCGTTTAGTTGGGGAATTCGCGGGGCAAGGTACCGCCGCATATTCTGCAGGTCTCTCGGCCCCACTACACGGTCAATATTGCCGGGCGCGCAAACGTCGTCACTTCCGTGAATGGCGACTTTCACGCCGTGGTCTCTTCCGTCCGTCGCGGGAAAACCGTAAAACGGCCGCGGCTCATTTGCCTGCCAAACGTAGATGGGAAATCTCTCCGGCATGAAGGGATCGATGCCTCCAAGGGGATCGAACCAGAACATCACCTGCCGCGTCACGACCAGCGGCATGCCGAGGTCGGCGAGAAGTTGCGGAGCCCAGGCGCCCGAGCAAATCACCAAACGCTCGGCTTCGTACGTGCGGTTCGCAGTTTTCACGCGGACGGGACCGCTGCCATCGGCCGTCCACGATTCCATCGGTTCCTCGAAATGCAGATCGGCACCGTGCCGCACGGCCTCACGGAGATGTTGCCGAACACATTCTTCCGGCCGCAGATAACCCGCTTTGAATTCGTAAAGGGCCATCTCGTCCGGCTTGGGAGTGAACGGCGGAAACCGCCGTTGAATTTCTGCGGCATCGAGCATTTCGTGCTTCAGCTTGTGCTCTCGGGCGCTGCGCAAACTGCCGGTGACGACTTCGCTCGTAGGTGAGCCGATCATCAGGCCGCCCGTAATATTCAGGAGCTTTATGTTGCCGAGGCGTTCGAGTTCCTCCCAGAGCTCGTAGGCGCGCATGAGCAGCGGTACGTAGGCTGGATTTTCGTAATAGGCCTGGCGGATGATTCGCGAGGCCCCGTGTGAAGAACCTTTGTCATGCACCGGGGTGAATTGTTCGAGGCCGAGAACGCGTTTGCCGCGCTGTGCCAGGTGGTATGCTGCGGAACTACCCATAGCGCCGAGTCCGGCAACGATGACGTCAATCATTTGAGGAAGGCCTTTCAACTGGACCCGGCACCATGACGAATATCCTCACAAGTGCAACGAACGGGAATCGAACTAGAAGTCGTTACGCACGACTTTCCCACCCTTCATGACGAACTTCACATGCTCCATCGCGTGGATGTCCTCGAGCGGATTCTGTTCAACTGCGACGATGTCGGCCTGCTTACCGACCTCGAGAGTGCCAGTTTCCTTGTCGATTCCGAGCAGAGTGGCGGGATTGATCGTGGCCGCCTGAATGGCCTGGAAGGGAGTGAGACCGAGGCTCACGAGCAGAGGAAATTCGCGAGGGACGTACTGCTCGTCGAAGATAGTGTCGCTGCCAAAACAAATCTTCACTCCCGCTGCAAATGCGGCGCGAAGGTGACGGTCGCGTTCGCCAATCATGGCTTTGCCTTTGTCGATACTCGCTTGGGGGAAGCCCATCTTAGGGCCTTCTTCGACGATGTAATTCAAAACGTAGAGAGTGGGGATCAGGTAGGTACCCTTCTCTTTCATCATGCGAATCGTTTCGTCGTCGATGAGCAGGCCGTGCTCCACGGAATCGACACCGGCGCGGACGGATTCCTTGATGGCGTCCGTGCCGATGGCGTGAACCGTGATTTTCTTCCTTAGCCGGTGCGTCTCATCCACCGCCGCCTGAATTTCTTCATCTGTAAAAGTTTGCACGCGCGGATCGTCGTGCGCGGACATTACGCCACCGGAAACGTAAACTTTTATCCAGTCCGCTCCGTACTTGATTTCCTCGCGCACGGCTTCGCGCATGGATTGGGGACCGCTGACGATTTTTCCGAACGCGAGAGAGTCGACGTCAGGCGCAATATCGTTCAGGTCCGCGTGGCCGCCGGTGGAGGTCAACGCGTGGGGAGCCACGAACATGCGCGGCCCCATGAAATCGCCGCGCGCGATGGCGTCACGAATCTCCACTAGCGCAAAATATTTGTCAAAATCGCTGGGATCGCGAAGCGTGGTGAATCCCTCGGACAATTCCTGCTGCGCGCGCTTCAATCCGAACAGAGCCTTATACGCGCTCGATCCCAAGAGGTAGTTGTCATCCGTACCTCGGGCCGGATTAAACAGAATGTGCGCGTGAAGATCCATCAAACCCGGAAGGCAGGTGGCGTGGCTCAGGTCGATGCTCTGGCTTCCGGCGGGGGCCGCGACATCCGTTCCGATGCTGTCGATGCGATTGTCGCGGACGATGATCGTTGCATTGACCATCGGCTTTTCCGAGCGCGCATCGATTAAGCGCCCGCAATGGATGGCGACAACCTGGGGGCTTTGCGCGTTTGCGCGCATGGCGAAACACGGCAATAGCACGACGCCGGCGAGCACGATCTGAACTACTCGAACCGCCTTTCGATCCAGACCGAAAAACACGCAAATTGGACGACCGCTCATTCGCATCCTCCTCGGAAAACGATTGGCCGACTAGGTTGTTCTTTTGAGGCGGTCCTCGCAACCAGAATCCAATGTGTCCAAGTCATGTGCGCCTATCGTTCCGAGCTGTGGAAAGCCTAGAAAGTGAGCCGCAGGCCTGCTTGCATCTGGCGCCGCGCGCCTTGCTCGAAAGTTCCGGAGCCGCGCTGGCGAACGTTGGTGCGGTTCGCGGGCGTAGTGCCGTTGATGCTGCCCTGCGTGCCCGTCAAGTTCGCGTTCAGGATATTGCCTGGCGGATCGTAGCCCGTGCGATTGAAAACGTTGAAGGCGTCCCAAGAGGGCTCGACTTCGAGTCTCTCTCCGAAAAATTTGTGATGCCACGAAAAGCGAATGTCGGTGAGAACGAGCGGATCAAGTCCCACCTGGTTGGAAGGAGCGAGCGGGATGTACGGCATCACTCCATTCAACTGTTGCAATTGGGTGAGCGTGAAAAGATTCTGGCTGATCAGGAGCGCTCCTGCGGGCGTGGCCTGTCCCGCATAGGTTGAATTGTAGGCGTTGATAGCGCCGTTCAACCCGCCCGCATGTTTGAGCGAACGGCCATAGGCTCCGGGGCCTCCGGCCGTGGGCAGAAGGTCGTTGGTTGTGCCGTCGCCGGTCACATCACTACAGAAGATCTCGGTGGCGCCTCCGCCGCAACCCAGCCCGCTGACTCCGGTGGAGGGATCGTAGCTAAAAGACGACGGAATCAGAGTGCTTTGCGCAAGAGGCGAGAACCAGTGCGTGATTTGGGCGAAACGGAATCCGGACGGAAGTTCCGTAATCGTTCCGATATTCAGCATGTGCGTGCGGTCCAAGCCGTTGGGGCCGGAGATATCCGTAGGGCGGGCGTTGTCCCACGCCAGCGTGTTGAGTGTCGGCTCGGTAGCGACCGTGGGAGAGTAGGGTCGAATATTTCCGGTATTGCGTGAGAGCGTGTAAGCCACGGTGATCAAGTTCGAGTGCATCCATCGCAGCCAGGTTGCGCGAGGCGCGCCGAGCTGTCCATCCAGGCGCAGGTTCATGCCGTTGTACGTGTTTCTGCCGAGCGGCTGGAAGAAATCCATCGGGCCGAAATTCGGGTTTCTCCCCTGAAAGGCGAACCCCTGGAATCCGGGCCCAGCGCCGAGTCCGAAGGCACCGTAGGTGCCAATCGTGGCCCCGGCCGCGATGGCGCAATTGATCGAAGAAGCCATAGCGTCATTTGGGCATCCCACGGACATATTCCCGGCGGAAATGGCCGCGACGGCTGCAGCCTGGTTAAAGCTGGAGGCCTTGGCCTCGCCCACATGGTTTTCATCGATGATGAGCGGGAAGTCCATCCCTTGAACACGGACGTAATTGGCCGAAAAAACGAGCCCTTTCATGAGCTCATGCTGCACGCCAACGTTAAACTGGAACACGCGAGGATTTTTCACGTCCGGTGCGAACGCCGCGACGCCCTGGCCTCCCCAGGAAATCTCGTGCGAGGTCTCGAACAAGCTCGGAGCATTGGGATTCGACGAGTTTTGAGCGGCCGCCGCTTGCAGAAGCAGGTTCGCATTCACAACCTGCGTGGCAACGCTTCCGATGGGCTGAAAGAAAAGAGAATTCAGCGCCGCCGCGGAAGTTCCATCGGGAAAACCATATTGAGTGGCAAGCGGGTCGCCGGCCGCAAAGGCCATGCCACTTCGAGGATCAATCAGCGGCGAGCCCTGGGAGAGAGCCGCGATTTGGAGGCCGATACCCGAGGAAATAAAGGCGGTGCGATCCGGATAGAATGAATCGTAGGTAAGTTCTTCGTAATACAGCCCGGCAGCCGCGCGGATTACGGTCTTGCCGCTTCCGGTGGGATCCCAGGCAAACCCCGCCTGCGGTCCGAAATCATAAGGAGGGGTATGCGTGTTTTTGCCGTAAGCGGGGTTGAACTGCGCGAGCAGGGCCAGGGGGCGGTTCAAGTCCTGGTTGAACTGCCCGTTCATGTACACGTACCGCAGGCCATAGTTGATCGTCAGGTGATGGGGAAGTTGCCAGGTGTCGTGAATGTAGCCGGCTGGTCTCCACTGAAAAAAAGCGCCGAAGGGCAAACCTACACCCGGCTTTTCACTGGTGTATCCGAGTCCGTTGCCCAACAAGGCGTAGACGAACGGATAGTTTTGGGGATCGGTGTCTCCGGAATCCAGGAAGCTAAAGCTTTCGAGCGCGGGAGCGTTTATAAACAAGGGGAAATTCAAGCCCATCGACCACTTGGAGAGATCCACACCGAAGGCGATTGAATGGTGGCCGAGCACGCGCCCGGCATCATACTTGGCCTGATAATTTCTCTCCCGCTCATATTGGTTCGTCAGAGTGTTCGGCCCGTAGGAGAGAGTGCTTCCGTTATCGATTTGTAGAGTGTACGGGCGCCCCATGGAGTCGAGGGGCACGGGGAGGCTGGCGTCAGGCACCAGATCTTCGGCATAGGCGTTGTAACCGAACTTGAAAGAGTGGACCCAGCTCGAGCCGGCATAGGTGACTCCCCCGCCATAGACTCTGGATTGCGTGCGGTTGTCAAAGCCGTCGATACGGGAGCCACCCAGCGAAGGAGTGCCCACCACGCCGTGATTGAAGGCGTAGCTGTAACGCGAAAACGCCGTCCAATGGTTGGAAATCTTGTAGTCAATGCGGCCCATCATAAATTGCTCGCGGAACGGTTTCGAATAAAAGCCGTTCAGCGAGGGACAACAAGGGGGATCGCCGTAAAACGAGTCGCGCGTGTCGGTGAGTTCGTAATCCGCGAAGAAAAACAGCTTATCCTTGAGGAAAGCTCCGCCCACCCGGCCTCCCAGCTGATTGCGATCGTAGGGTGAACCGGATGGACCTATGTCCGCGCCCAGCCGGGAATCTCGAAAAAATTCCCAGGCCGAGCCGTGAAGATCGTTCGCTCCCGAGCGGCTGACCATGTTTACCGCGCCTCCGCTCGCCACGCTCTGAGCCGGACTCAGCGTCGCTTCGGCCACCTGAAACTCTTGAATCGCGTCCAAGCCTACGTTCTGAACCGGGCCGCCCACCGTGTGATCCTGGATTGACAGGCCGTCCCATTCGACTTGTGTTTCGCGTCCGCCGCGGCCTTGAAACGCGGCAATCGTGAAATTGTTTTTTGTCGGGTCAATTTCGCCGCCGTCGCGCAACTGAACACCCGGCGCGAGTTGGGCCAAATCCATTACACTGCGGCCCACGATTGCCAGCTGTTCGATTTGAGTTTGGGTAATCACGCTGCCGACTTCGGTCGAGACCGTGTCCACCTGAACTTCGTTGGCCGCCGCGACCGTGAGCTCTTGCTGGACTTCGCCCACCTGCAATTTGGCATTCAACTGAGAGACCTGGGCGATGAGGACAACGAAATGATCGAAGCGCACGCGCTTGAACCCAGGCACTTCGATGGTCACGCTATAGTAACCAGGATCCAACTCGAGGACGTGGAACTGCCCGTCGGAGCCACCCGAGAGCTCGCGTTTTTCGCCGGTAGATTCGCTGACGACGAGGATGTGAGCGCCGGGAACCGCCGCGCCAGAGCTATCCGTTACCGTGCCGTCAATCGTTCCTGTCGTTTTTTGCGCAAGAGCCGACGGAGCCAGCGCGACCAATAAAGCCACGGCCATTAAGCTAGAGCGAAGATGTCTCACGGTGTCCCCCTCCCGGAATCTCCTTACGAAGCACCACGAATAAATGAGACTCTTCGAGCGGGAGAGCTGGGAGCTTCTCCAGCCTCGCCGACGGAATTCAATTCTTCGTGGAAATCCCCTCACAAAGACGTGGCAACTGGAATTCCAAACAGGTGATTTAGTCAACTGACGGAAAAAAGAGACAATAGAAGGACGCTCAACCTTGGAGATCTCTTCCTTGCTGCACTATTGCAAGGTGTGCACGAGGGAACCTGCATTTCTGCAAGTAAAAACGGCGTTGCCTCAGTCGTCAGCTGCACTCTGCTGTACGACCGTCTCTTGGCTGGCAATCTTCCCCGGGGGCCCCGGTGAAGCGGAACTTTCCTCAAGTCTCTTGCGCAGTGTCCGATAGTTAATCTGAAGATATTCGCAGGCGCGAGCCTTGTTTCCTCCCATGCGGTCAAAAACGTAACGGGAATAACGATTCACAAGCTCGGGTACGCTGAGACGTTCCTCGAAGGCAGCTTTCAGAATAAGGGAGGAACGATTGGCTTCGGGCACGGAGGGATACGCCGCGAAAACATCGTCCGACACTTCAAGCTCTTCACCGGGGGAAAACAAAACAGATCTTTCGACTGCATTGCGCAGTTGCCGCACATTCCCCGGCCAGTTCCCATTTATGAACGCGGCCATCGTTTCCGCTGAAATCCCGAGCGGCGGACGCTTGGTTTCCGCGCAAACCTGCTGCACGAAGTGGCGGACCAAGTACGGAATATCCTCGCGCCTCTCCCGCAAGGGAGGAAGATGCAGATGAACCACGGCAAGCCGGTAATACAACTCTTCGCGAAAGGATTTTTCGCGAATGGCCTGCGTGATATCGCAACTTGTCGCTGCCAGCACACGCCCGCCGAATTCGTGCTTGCGGTGCCCCCCGACACGCTCAAACATTCGCTCCTGCAGCACGCGCAGCATTTTCGACTGCATGGCGAGCGGCATATAGGCCACTTCGTCCAGAAAGAGGACACCATTTCCGACGGCTTCGAACTTTCCAATATGCTTTTCGACTCCGGTGGCTATTTTGTTCTCGATGCCGAAAAGTTCGCTCTCTTGCAACGCTTCGGGTATCGCGGCGCAGTTCAGATCCACGAAGGGAAACCGGCGCCGGTTGCTTTCCCAATGAATGTATCTCGCAATCAGCTCCTTGCCCGTTCCGGTTTCTCCGGTAACGAGAACCGAGCATTGGCTGTCTTTGGCTTTGTACGCGGCCTTGATGATCCTTTCAAGCGCGGGCGCTTGAAAAATCATCTTGGCCTGTTCGCGGAAACGCGTGAGTTCCTGCGACAGTAAATCAGCCTGCAGAGCAACGTCGTTGCGCAGCCGCGCATGCTCGATCGCGAGCGCCGCAACATCCGCGACTGGTCTGAGCACTTCCAGAATTTCGTCGCGGAAAGCCCCGCGGCGGTAGGTTGCAAACTCGAGAGTCCCGATTACATGCCCTTCACGAATCAAGGGAACACCGGCGAAGGAATTGATCGCGCCGTTCAGACCGCGTTCCCGGCCGTGAAGACTAGCCCGAGAGTCGTTGTCCACATCGCGAACCAGCAGCGGCTTCTTGTGCAGAACGAGCCAACCCGTGTAGCTATCTCCCGGCTCGTAGAAAAGCGGCAGATCGCAAGTTCCTCCGCCGATGTAGGCCACCACGCCATAGCGGCTCGACTCCGTCTCCGCGCAGATAAAAGCCTCATCATACTCAACGTGGTGCCGGACGTAACGCAAGAGCTGCACCAGAATTGTCTCAAGACTCTGCTTCGAGGATTGCGTGGCCGCAATGCGCCGCAGATTGGCAATGGGATCCGCCAGGGCGTTTTCCTTGATATGCGCAGTGGATTCGGCTTTCTTGGCTTGCGCCTCAATCGAACGCAGCCTCAGGAGGGACTTGACCTTCACCATGACTTCGGCGCGATCGATGGGCTTGGCGATAATCTCGTCGGCGCCGAGCAGCCGGATTTTCTGACGACTCTCAGAATCGAGAATCGTTGCAATGGCGAGAACCGGAACGTCTTCCCAGCCTTTCCGGTGGCGTATGGCGTGGAAGGCGCGCATTTCCTCCTCATCCATCATGAGTGTGTCCAGAATCCAAAGGTCTGGTGGGCGCATGGGCGAGCACAACCTGGCCTCGTTGAACGGACGCCAATCGGTGGCGTAGCCCGCGCCTTCGAGCAGCTCGCGTAACGGCCGAGCGCTTTGAAAATTATCAACGGCCAGCAGAATCTGAGGTTTTTCGCTCATTTTCGTTTAAACCTTCCGGAAAGACCCCTTAAGTTGGCGCCATTAGAGCGGAAGAATTGTAAAAATTCAAGGGCGTAACTCGGAGGCTAGGTGGCTAGATTGTATAAATGCACGTGAGCCTAGGCAATCCCGCCATTCGATGACGGATGGCAAACAGAGTGCAAGGTTTAATGGCCTGTAGCCGTCCCGAAACTGCAGCTAGCGCAGATTGATGTGGAAAGATTACGGAAATCCAGGATCGTGTTTTCGCGGCGAACTGGCGAGATTGCAGAAATGCAATCTCCGTCACTCAAACTGCGCAACCGCCGCGCTCGGATGCGCGACAGTCTCACGCTCCACATGAACCCAAAGCCAAAGCAGAGCCGCGATTCCCGCGGCCACCGTGCCACTTCCCAGGGCCACAAGCCAGCCGAAATGCTTTACCAGCACGGGAACCAGGGCGGTGGAGAACACCCCACCGAAATTTCCAAACATGTTCATCAATCCGCCGGCGGCGCCCACGTGCTCTGCGGCGATGTCGTTTGCGGTGGACCAATAGGCGCCTTCGGTGGATTCGATGAAGCCGACGCTCAGCGCCAGCACTGCGATGGCGATGTAAGGGTCGGCGACTTCTGCTCCGAAGAACAAGCAGGCCCCCGACAGGATCAAGGACACCACAGGCTGAATACGGCGGCCCCGTCGCGCGCCGAGGCGCACGCACAAGCGATCGCAAACATATCCGCCGACCGGAGTCATTATGCTGGCGACTACGAATGGGAGACTGGTGAAGAAGCCGCCGCGAAGAAGGCTGAAACCGCGCACGTCGGTGAGGTAGGTGTAGAGCCAGAACACAAAGATGAACAGAACGTAGCTATCGAACATGTATCCAATCGAAAGGATCCACAAGTCCTTCTTGCCGAGAACGACTTTCCACGAAGCTTTTTTCGCGGAATTGGCAGCTTCCTGGTTCGCCGGAGAAGTGGCCTTGCCCAGCGCGGGAATCCAGCTGGCAGCTTTCGGAGAATCGGAGCCCTTGATCCACCAGACGAGCGAAAGCAACAAAGAGGTCGCGCCGGTGATATAGAACGAAGACCTCCAACCATGATGAATCATCAGCCAGGAAATCAATGGGGGAGTGGCGGCCGCTCCGGCCGTTGCTCCAGCGATAACGATCGCGTTTGTCAGCGCGCGGTCGGAGGGTGGAATCCAATTTGCAATGGAACGCGTGGCCACTGGATAAGTGGCCGCTTCGCCGGCACCCAGGCAGAAGCGGATCAAAAGAAGACACACGAATACGCCCGTGGCGCTGGTGATCAACACGCCAGGAATCAAAGCGGTCAGGCACGTTGTGATTGCCCACGACAAACCGGCGAGTGCCAGGACGAGTCTGGGCCCCCAGCGATCTCCCAGCATCCCGGCGGGCATCTGAAAGAGCGCGTAGCCAAGCATGAAGCTGCTGAATACCTGGCCCATTTGAATCTGCGAAAGGCCGAACTCGGGCATCATGAACTTCGAAGCCACGGAAATATTCATGCGCAGGACGTAGCTCATCAGGCTGAAGCCAGCGAGCATCGTCACAATCGTCCAGCCCTTCGCTTTCGCATTCTCTTTCATCGATTCGATTCTCTCCGCGGGGCCAGCGAGATTAACAGAGACACTACGACTAACAAACCGGGATTGCGAGCAGTTCCAATTCCAATCAGCACGAGACTTAGGGAGCCCGCATGAGCACGCCCAGAAATCTGAGTTCTCTCGACCGTGAGCTCGGCATCGACGCCAGCATCACGAGACGCGATTTCCTCAATGGTGCGCTTCTCGGCGCGGGAGCCATGCTCCTGGACTTGAGCGCTCCGGCATTTTTACTGGGCCAGCGCAATCCTGACTGGGATGGTTACGGCGGCGTGGGCGATTACGCTCGCTCGAACGGGAATACCTGGGAGGTGATGCACGCGGCGCACGAGGTGAGGGACGGTGCGTACGACAAGTCGTCGGGGAACGTGGTCGAGACCGGCGAGACCTACGATCTCGTCATCGTCGGCGGCGGAATCAGCGGATTAATGGCTGCTCTGAAATTCCTGAAGAACCACAAGACCGGTCAGAAATGCCTGGTGCTGGAGAACCATCCCATCTTCGGCGGGGAAGCCAAGCAAAACGAATTCAGGGTGAACGGCGAGCGGCTGATTGGCCCGCAGGGCTCGAACGCCTTTGTAGTCCCGCCACTGCATCGCGAGCCGACCCACGGAATTCATGAAGAAATGGCAGCAGCGCAGGAAGAGGCCTACACCACGCTCGGAATTCCACGGGAATTCGAACATCAGACCTGGGACCCGAAGTTCAAGCCCATGGATTTCGCCCGTGATAATTACGCTTTCCTGCTGTGGGCCGATCGCTCGCCCAATAATGGGTTCTTCTTCGACGAGGCGCAGGGCGTGAAGCCGCACTGGGCTCACGATATTTGGGCCAACGACTTGAAGGACACACCTTTCTCCGACAAGGTGAAACGAGATTTGCTTCTGTGGCGAAACAGCCGCCAGCGCTATTACGCGGGCGAAGATTTCGAGCGCTGGCTCGACACCATGAACTACCGCGACTACATCGAAAAAGTGATGAAGCTCGATCGGGGAGTCACGCGCTACGCCGATCCCATCATTGCCTCCGGAATTGGAGCCGGCTGCGACGGCTGGTCGGCTTATCACGCTTTCAATATCGGTATGCCGGGCTTCCTGGGGTTCACGCCGGGCCGCCAAGATGTTCCAGTCAAACTCGACGAGATGCCGTGGCTCACATTTCCAGGCGGCAATTCAGGAATTGCGCGGTATTTCCTAAAATATCTCATTCCGGAGTCGATCGAAGGGGGCAAGGATCTCACCAGCGTCATCACGCAAAGCGTCAACTTCGAGGCGCTCGATAGGCCGCAGAAGGACGTTCGCGTCCGCGTCGGTTGCACCGTCGCGCGCGTGGAGCACGAAGGGCGGCCGGAAAGCTCGAAGTACGTCAGCATCCTGTACGCCAAGAACGGCCACGCCTATCACTTGCGGGCCCGAGCAGTGGTGATGGCATCGGGAAGTTGGATCAACCAATACGTCGTGCGCGATATGCCGCAGGAGCAGAAAGCAGCCTGCAAAACCTTTCCGCGAAATCCAGTGCTGTCTGTGAACGTAGCGGTGACGAATTGGCGCTTCCTCTACAATTTGGGTCTTACTGCCTGCCGGTGGTTCGACGGCTTCGGTTTCTCCTGCAACATTCGCCGGCCCATGATAATGGACAATTACAAGCCGCCCCTCGATCCCGACAAGCCGACTCTGGTGACGTTTTATATGGCGTTCTACTATCCGGATCTGCCCATCGCAGAGCAGGGAAATAAAGGACGCGAGGAATTATTGTCGGCAAGTTATCTGGACCTGGAACGCAAAATCCGCGCGCAAATGCAGAAGATGTTTCGCATGGGTGGCTTCGATGCCAAGCGCGACATCGCGGGAATTATTCTGAACCGCTGGGGCCATGCCTACGCGATCTCCCCTCCCGGCACATTTTTTGGCACGGATGGCAAACCGCCAGTTCGCGATATTCTGAAGCAACGCTTCGGGCGTATCTCTTTTGGCCATTCGGAACAAATCGGCAGCCAGCACTGGCCGGGCGCGGCAGCAGAAGGTGGCAGAGCCGCCGTACAGGCGATGGAACTTCTCTAGAACTACGGCGGTTGGTTCTTCAGTCGTGCAGGACGACGCTTAGAAGCGAGGTGTTGATTTGGAGGCCGCCGTTGTACTTGATGAATCCCATTTTTCTGAATTTGTTCATGAAGAAATTCACGCGAGAGCGCGTGGTGCCTACCATTTCGGCGAGCATCTCCTGGGATATTTTGGGGAGCACCCTTTGGGGTTTGTCTTCCTTGCCGTAGCGCGCGAGCAGCAACAGGGTGCGGGCCAGCCGCTTCTCGCTGGAGTTGAAGAGCTGATCGACCAAATCCTCTTCGATGCGGATGTTCCTGGAAAGCATATAGGAGATAAAGCGGTCAGCAAATTCGTGTTCGGCGTGCAGGACGCGGATCATTTCCTTTTTTTCAATTAGGAGCGCAGTGGTCGCAGTAACAGCGGTGGCCGTTCCTATGCGAATGGGCTGGCCGGCGAGGCATCCTTCACCAAAAAAATCGCCGGGGCCCAAGACCGCCACGACCGCCTCTTTGCCGGTTTCATTGACGACCGAAAGCCTCACGCCGCCCTTTTGAATGTACATGACATTCTTACAGGGATCGCCCTGCGAGAAGATCGTTTCCTTCCTTTTGAACTCCGCAATCGTACGGGCCACACCTGCAGAATCAAGAAAATTCTGAGCGTTGAAAGCGTTCTTTCCATTAGCTTTCCGGCGATTTGAAATTGCGTGTGCAGGTGCCACGGCTAGAAACTCCCTTTCTCGCTGGTATCGTAACACCCGGCGAGGATTCTGCAAGTCAAGAATGTGTGCACAAGTGAACAGATATCCTTCGTAGCCTCTTCTAAGATGTACGCCTGTGGTGGAAGCGAGAGGGCCAAGGCGAAAGCGGGTCCGAAGGCTTCCCCGCAAGCAACACTGGAGATCGCAGGTTCCCCCCGCTCCGGCCGTCACTAGCGGTCCTTGGTTCAACACAGAAATTTGGTGCAAAGCCTTGGGACCGGCCGGAGTGTCTGCCTGCGAAGAGAAGGAGATCGCGAAATGCCTTTGCTGCAAATACTGATAACTCTGGTCGTGGTGGGTGTCCTGCTTTGGCTGGTCAACTTGATACCGATGCAGGGAACGATTAAGTCCATTTTGAATGCGGTGGTAGTGATCGCCGTGGTGTTATGGCTTCTGAACATCTTTGGATTTCTTCACTCGCTCTCGCACATACGTGTTGGGGCGTAATGAATCGAAATTGAAGATGTCATCAACTCGAAACAAGCGCACGCAACAACAACTGCGTCCGACGCGATGCGCGATCGGAGCATAGAACTTTCTGTAAGGGAGGCAACACTCATGAAAGTACTCGGAGTTATCAGCACAACAGCCCTGCTCTTGCTTCTTGGAGCCGCCGTCCCTGCGTTCGCGCAGGAGGAGCACCACGAAGAAGAGGCCAAGCCCGCAAAGCAGGCGCCAGCGGCCAAGCCTGGACAGCAAGAAGAAAAAGCTAAGCCGGCTAAGCAAGAAGAGCAGGCCAAGCCTACAAAGCAACAGCAGGCCAAACCAGCACAGCGAGAGGAAAAGGCCAAGACCGAAAAGCAGGCGCCACAGGCTAAGCCAGTCAAGCAAGGGCAGCAGGCCAATGCCCACACGCAACAATCACATGTGCAGTACGCACGAAATGGTCAGAAAGACAGCCGAGGACATGAATACAGCGAAAGCCGATTTGGTCCGAACCATTACACCCGCTTTGTGTCAACTGGTGGGCGCGAATACAACGGACGCCGCGAGTACTCCTTCGGCGGCTATTGGTTTTATGCCGGAGTGTATCCGCCGTGGTTTTACCAGCAGAACGTGTACTTCGTTATGGGGCCGGATGGACTGTGGTATGCAGTTGCATATGGTGACCCTTCGCTAACCTTCCAAGTCAACATAGAGTAGCGCGGTAAATGCCCATGTAAACGGAACCGGGCTGTCGCAAAAACCACAGCCTCCGCGAAAAGGAGGAAGCAATGCTTGGGACTATCTTGATCGTTATTTTGATTATGGCGCTTCTCGGTGCGTTGCCGAGATGGCCGCACAGCCGGGACTGGGGTTATGCCCCGACGGGCGGCGTGGGACTGATTTTAGTCATCGTCGTCGTGCTCCTGCTTCTCGGCCGCATCTAGAGCGCTTGGATCCCGTGATGCGCACAAATGAATTCCTTTCCATCCAGGCAATCGCGCTTAAGCGAGCGTTTCCTCATCAGCGGAGGCTCGGCGGGATCCGGCCTCTGTTGCTTTCTAGCTTCGCCATCGGCCGCAGTCTGAGGTGAAAAATGGATCAGTCAAAACGACAAGCAGTTCAGTTTCTGGAAAAGGAAATCAAGACCTATTTAGCTCTGGCCCTGTTTTTGTCGAAGGAAGGCATCAAGGAACGCATGCAAGTGAGGGGCAAAGAATTCGTCATCAGCCCAACATACTACAAGGAAAGAATGCGAGAGGCCCGGAAGCTCGTAAATGAACTCAGAAAACCGGCCTAAGGCGAGACGGAATAACCTTCCAATGTGTGCACAAGTGAACAGACTGCAAAAACCGGTGCGTGTAGTATCCCCGGAAGAGTAACTCTCTCGGACGGACGCACGCATTCGTGTACACGCCTGGGTTGGTTCACATCAGAAAACCGCAATAGGGACTCATTTTTTCAGGAGAAAATAGAAATGAAGATCGTCAATACAGCTCTAGTTGTCGCTGCACTCACAATCATCGGAGCCATGGCGCCATCAGGCTTGCAGGCCGATCAATACAACAAAAAGACGGTGATGACGTTCAATCAGCCGATCGAAATTCCCGGGCAAATCCTGCCCGCCGGAACGTACACATTCAAGCTGCTCGATTCGCCTTCCGACCGACACATCGTGCAAATCTTCAACGCCGATGGTTCACAGATCATCGCCACGGTTCTCGCGATTAACGATTATCGCCTTCAACCGACGGGTCGCACGGTGGTGAAGTTCGCGGAACGACCGGGCGACAATCCAGAAGCGCTAAAAGCCTGGTTTTATCCTGGCGATAATTTTGGCCAGGAATTCGTCTATCCGAAGCCAAGGGCGATCGAACTGGCTGTAGCACTGAAGGAACCTGTTCCTGCACTCCCAGCGGACTCGGCCGACCTGACTACGGTAGAGATCGTCGCGGTCACTCCGGAGCAGACCGAAGTCCCGGTAACGGAAGCGATCCAGACTACTGCGCCGGTTGAAGAGGCCGCGGCTCCTGCAACAGTGAAAGTGGCGGCAGAAGAGCTGCCGAAGACGGCTAGTTCAGTTCCGCTGATCGCGCTGCTGGGCTTCGCGTCACTGGGATTTGCATTGGCCATGAAGCGACTCTCGTAAGATCGATCAACGCAACGAACTCCAGTGCGCCGCGGGATGTGAAAGCATCTCACATCCCGCGACGCGACGAGCTTCTCAGTGACTCCCATCACCCGATCGCCCAGGCTCAAACGACTTTGGAGTTCTTGTTGCTTAATTGCCGGGCTGCTTTTGTGCGGGCCCGACGCTTCCTCGCAAACTCGGCCATCGTCTCCTCCGCAATCTGGCACAGCCACTGCGCCAGCAATTTCGGTATCGACGGAACTGGTCGTACTGCCAGTGCGTGTCACGGATTCGAAGGGAAACGTTGTTTTGGGTCTGAGCCGGGAGAACTTCCAGGTGTACGAGGATGGTCAGCTGCAAAGTATCACGATGTTCGAGCAAAGAGACGCCCCCGTCAGCGTAGGCCTGATCGTTGACCACAGTCGCAGCATGGGATCAAAGCTTTCGGAAGTGGCCGCCGCGGTTTCTTCATTCGCACGATCGAGTAACCCCCAGGATGAGATGTTCGTCGTCGATTTCAATGATGACGTTACCGTGGAACTGATGGGGGGGAAAGCCTTCACGAACGATCCACAGGAACTCGCCATAGCTGTCTCGTCTGTCCGCGCGCGTGGACGAACTGCGCTGTATGACGCCGTGGCCGAAGGGCTTCTCCATATCCAGCTCGGGCATTGCGACAGGAAGGCACTGGTCATCGTGAGTGATGGAGGAGACAATGCCAGCCGGCAAAAATTCTCGCAAGTTCTGGCGCTAGCTCAGCAATCTCAGGTGCTCATTTATTCCATCGGGCTGATCGGGGACGACGGCGAGGTAGCCCCGGGAGTGCTGCGCCGCCTCTCCAAAGTAACCGGGGGCACCGCCTACTTCCCGGACCGTACAAATTCCGTTACCAGCATCTCGGAACAAATCGCCCGAGATCTACGCGAACAATACACGCTGGGATTCGCGCCGGGAAAAAAGAACCAAGCCCGCAGTTTTCGAAAGATAGAAGTGAAGGTTGCAGCGCCCGGCCGCGGCAAGCTTCTAGTTCAAACGCGCTCCGGATATTACTCTGCCGAAGAAAAATCTCCGCCCTCCCAGGCGGCGAAGGGCTCGCAGTGAACGCTCGCGGCTCTCTCGCAAACAAGAGTCGGAAATACAGGTCACTGACTTTTCGTTTGGCGTATTACTTTTTCCTGGCCGGCGGCGTTTTAGGAATTGGGTACGCCACCTACGTCGTCGTGGACGCGCGGGCGTATCAAGCGATGGAAGAAGCGAGACTCCCCGATATGCGCCCGGTTCTGGGACCTCACCTGGCGGCTGCGGGCGACGTGATCGGGGAACTGAAAATTCCTCGACTGGAGATAAAAACCATCGTCGTGCAAGGAGAGTCATCCAAAGTATTGCGGCGTGCAGTGGGTCACGTTCCCGAAACGGCTCTGCCGGGCGAGCCTGGCAACGTTGTACTCGCTGGGCATCGCGACAGTTTTTTTCGCCCGTTGCGCAATATTCGCGTGGGTGACGCGATTACGATTAGGACGACAGATGGAGAATTCGAGTATCAAGTGGAATCGACGAAGGTGGTATGGCCAAGCGACATCGAGGTCCTGCAGCCGTCCGGCGAAAACACTCTGACCCTGGTCACTTGCTTCCCGTTCTACTATCTGGGCTCCGCTCCAAAGCGATTCATTGTGCACGCCCGCCAGGTAGGACGACTGCCGGCGCAATCCCCCGTAGCCCAGGCGCCGCCCGGCTCATAAGCGAACCTAAGGAGAAAACCGGAAATGTGCAGTAGTGAACAGATAACTTCACTCGTCCCGTCTAGTATTTCGGTAGGTAAGCAGGGGAGCTGTTTCGCAGATTGATCCACCCTCTTCAGGCTGGCCGCCTTGGGTCCAAACCTGCACGACGGAAAAGGAATCGGGGAGAGCGCTATTAGTACGTTTTGATAAGCGCCATCCAAAGTCGGTGTATCAATTGCTGACCACGGAGTCAATAAATTGAAGCCGGTGTCTATAGCTGGAATCGTGTTGATCGTTCTGGGTGCGCTGGCCCTCGCCTATCAAGGGATCACTTATACCCGTCAAGAACACGTCCTTGATGTCGGGCCCATTCACGCCACTGAAGACACCAAGGAACGAATTCCTTTGCCTCCGATAGTTGGGGGCTTGGCGCTCGTCGGAGGAGTCGGTCTGTTGGTCATGGGCGCGAAGCAGAAGGCTTAATCGTGAATTTTCGGTCGGGGATGGCTCGGATTCGGTTACAAGAAGCGGGTCGCCCAGATTAACGGCGTGGCGTAAGGCGCCCTCACAAAGGTATCGGAGTAATCCAAGTTCCGAGACCGCAACCCTGATCATGGAGGTCAGCGATGATGCGTAAATCAGTTCTCGTACTGTGTTTGGGACTCATGGGAGCATCCGTGCTTCTTGCAGCAAACAAGGAACAAAAGCGCCTCGAAAATTCGGGTGTGGTCATGCAGGAAATCATGAACATCCCCGACAACATCCCGCAAGACGTAATGGAAAGAGCCAAGTGCATCATCGTTTTCCCGTCGGTTCTGAAAGCGGCGTTCGTAGTGGGCGCAAGTTACGGCCGCGGAGCGATGGTTTGCCGGACCGGAGAAGAATTTAGAGGAGCATGGGGCGCGCCGGCGATGTATGCGCTCGAAGGCGGCAGCGTGGGATTTCAAATCGGCGGCCAAGCTACCGATCTCGTTCTGTTGATCATGAATGACCGAGGCGCGAGTTCAATCCTGAGCAGCAAAGTCAAGCTAGGTGGCGACGCTTCTATCGCGGCAGGTCCCGTGGGCCGCGATGCCAGTGCAGACACGGATGCGTGGATGCGAGCCGAAGTTCTCAGCTACTCGCGCACGCGCGGTGTCTTTGTCGGAGTTTCACTGGAAGGTTCCACGCTTCGACCAGATGACGACGCAACAGCGGATGTTTATGGCCGCAAGCTCACCGCAAAAGAAATCGTGTTAGGGGGGAATGTACGCGTTCCTCCGTCGGGCCGACACCTAGTTCAAGTGCTACGGAAGAATTCACCGATCAATGAATCGAAACAATCAGCAAGCAAGTAAGATCTCGCACTATACTTGCAGCTCGACATTGTGCGCCGGTCTGGGAGTTCGTTGAAAAGTTTCATCCTCCGAGCTCCCGAGCCGGTCGCACATAGATTTGCCGCTCGCCTGCTTCAATTGCAGACCGTCCCGCCCATTTGGGTCCGCAAGTTGACATACATTGTATTACAAGGTATAGTGCTAACCGATGGATGACACCCTCACCCGCGCTCTCCCCGACCCATCCGACAAGTGGGAAGTGCAGGTCCGCAAGGGATGCCTGGAGCTGGCCATCCTGGCCGTGCTGTGGTCCGGACGACTCTACGGGCTCGAAATCCTGCGCAAGCTCGCTGACAGCTCCGCTCTGATCGTCCCCGAAGGAACCGTGTATCCGTTACTCAGCCGGTTGAAGGCGGAGGGATTGCTCACGTCCGAGTGGGTCGAAGCCGATGCTGGACATCCACGAAAGTATTACAAGCTCACCGCGAGCGGCCGGCGCCGCGCGCTGCAGATGGCGCGTTTCTGGTCCACCTTCTCCGCAAACCTCGATGGCTTGCTTGCACCGCTGCAAAAAGAGGGGCGCTAATGACTGACGCCGAGATCGGACAAAGAAAGATCAAACAATACCTGCAAGAGCTAACGGCCGCTCTGCGCAGCCTTCCTCCCGAACAGGTTCGCGACATCGTGGAAGAGTTGCGCAGCCATATCGTCGAGAAGACGAGCGGGGATATGGCTCCCGATTCGGTGGATGGGGTGTTGACTGCGCTGGGAAGTCCCCAAGATTTGGCAAGCATGTACCTGGCGGACGACTTGCAAGTGAGGGCGCTCGCGAGCCGCTCGCCGGTGCTGGTCCTGCGGAGCTTGTTTCGCTGGGCGAGCCTGAGCTTCGCGGGCTTTCTTGTGCTTCTTGGCTCCCTTGTCGGCTACTTCCTCTCGGCTTCGCTCATCTGCTGCGCGCTACTGAAACCAATTCATCCGCACACGGCTGGTTCATGGCAGATCCCGGATGCGGGCGACCCCTATTCATACAGTATCCGGCTTGGATTTGGTTCGGTGCCGGGTGGAAGCAAAGACGTTTTGGGCTGGTGGATCGTACCGATAGGACTCGCGATTGGTTTCGCACTTTTCTTTCTCACAGCACGCCTTGGATTGTGGAGCATCCGCCGGCTTCGTCGAGCAAGCCCTCTGACCGCTTATCGGAAACAGGTCGGGGACTTGCAATGAATATCTCCAACAAAATGAGTGCAGGCGGAAATCTGGTTGGCGCAATGTTACAGCCGGAAGAGAGGAGGCCGGCAACGGGTTGGCGCCAGAGCAAGTGGCTCGCGTTCGTTGAATTCACCATCGTTGGACTAATTTTTATCGGTGACCATTACCATCTGGTCCCCATAAGCAAAACACCCTTTCTACTTGCGTTGGGTTGGATCTCTCTGCGTGTTCGCAAGCTCAGATGGAAAGACGTTGGATTCACACGAAATCGAAGTTGGGGCAAGACGCTCGCGCTCGGTTTTGGTGGCGGGCTGATATTGGAGATTTTCCAATTGTTAGTCACCCAACCACTTCTGGCGCGGATCACAGGGAGGCAGCCGGACCTATCGGACTTCCGAGCTCTCCACGGAAATATCAAATACACGCTGATTGGCGTGGCCCTTTCCTGGACGCTCGCGGCCTTCGGTGAGGAACTGGTCTGGCGCGGCTACTTGATGAATCGCGTGGCGGATCTCGGCCGGGGGACACGCTTCGCCTGGATTTGCAGCTTGCTGCTGGTGAGCGCGGTGTTCGGGTCGACGCACTCAGACCAGGGGTTGACCGGCCAGATGATCGAAGGCATCGCCGGGTTTTTTCTCGGATTGATGTATCTCCGCAGCGGCAAGAATCTTGCCGTGCCGATCGTCGCTCACGGTGCTTGTGACACGCTTGACATGGTGCTGCTATTTCTCGGCAAGTACCCTGGCACTTGAACACGCAATCCGGGGGCAGGTTTATTGTTCGTAGGCGCCGATATTGATCGCGCCGTGCTCGATGCGTGGATTGCCGGCAAAATCCACGGTCCCGACCACGCTCGCGCCCAGGTTGACTCCGGCGTTTATGGCGGGCGAAGCGGATTCGATATCGAGATTCGGCGGGATCAGGAGGTTGATGAATTCCGGATCCAGGAACGGCGGCGAATGCGAATCATTGCCGGTCTTCGAGAGGTAGGCGGAATATCCCGTGTAGTCCTTATTTTGCCAAACCCAGTTTCCTTTCGCGGCACCGGCGGCGGAGTAATACAGATTGTAGTCAAGCGTTGCAGGATCGGGTTCCGATTTGGTGTAGCTGTAGAGGAAAATAGCCTGACTGCTTGCATAAAGGATGTTGTTTTCGAAAATGTTGTTCGTGGCATACCACTGAATCTGAAATTCACCTTCGCCGGTCCGAGCCGTATCGTTGTCGTATAGCGTGTTATTCACAATGTTGCAGTGGTCGGTTCCTCCCTTGCCTTTGGCATACCCCCCGATAGTGATGGCCACGGAATTGCTGTGATACACGACGTTGTTGCGCGCCGTGATGTAGTCCGCTTTCTCTTGACCGGGCGTATCGTTGCCCGGATTCTCGCTGGCCATCTCAATTCCAATGTCCGTGTTATGCACCAGATTTCGCTCGATGGTGATCTGCGTGCCGCCATCGATGTAAAGGCCGTCGGCACCGTAGCTATGATTGTTGGTTCCGGGGCCGTAAGTGGAATTATGATTCGAGGTGATGTTGTAAACCGTGTTGCCGCTGATTTCTCCGTGGCGAGCACGGTCGCACAATTCGGATCCGCACATCGCGCCCACCGGCGCGACGCCTTCGTAGCCGATGGCATCGATGCCGATATTGTTGACATCGTGAACAAGATTGTTCGTGATGCTGAAGTTCTCCACGTTGCCGTTCACTGAGAGCGTCTCGCTGCAACCGGTCATGGTGTGGTCGATCTCGTTGCCGCTGATGGTGAGATGGTTGATGGATTCAGGAGCCTTCGTGCCATACACCGTCATTCCAAAAGCATTTGCGGCGCAACCTTTCGCCGTTGTGACGATATCGTGGATGTGATTATTCGTAATTTGAATGTGGCTGCCCGCGCCGAAAATAAAAATTCCAAGAGGGACGTACTTCGCGCTTGAAGTGGAGAAATTGCAAATCTCAAAGCCGTTGATGATGATGTAGCTCTTGTTTTCGATGGTAATCAGGCCCCACTGGCCGTTGGGGACCGCGAGCCCTTTCCCGTCAATCTTGGCCAGCTCGCCCGGATAGCTCGAGTAAATAATGTAGCCGCCGGACGCCGATCCTGAGGACGGGATCGCGACGATTTCGTTGTACACACCTGCGCGGACATACACCGTGTCGCCTGGCGACACGGAATTTGCGGCATGCTGAATCGTGCGCCAGGGCGAAGAAATCGTTCCCGCGTTTGAATCTTTCCCCGACGTCGAAACGTAGTAAGTCGAGGCGAAAGCGCGTTGTGGCGCCGCGGCGAGTGCGACGACTAGAACAAGCTTGAGCGCGAATCCAAGCCCGGCGAGATGGCGATTCATGTTCTCCTCCCTGGCTCGTTCCCGATCGGGGAAGACCTAGAAAAAGAATTTCAGCGCGAACTGAATCTCGCGGGGCGCCCGCGAAGCGGTAGCGAATCCAAACTGCGACGTTCCGCGCTCGGTGGAAAAGTTTTCGTTGGTGGTCGTCTCGTCGGCGAACGTCAAGTTCGGATGGTTCCAAATGTTGAAGAATTCCGCGCGGAACTCAAAGTGCATCTGTTCATGCACGGGGAATTGCTTTATGAACGACATGTCCCAGTTTTGAGTTGCGGGGCCGAGGATAATGTTTCGTCCGGCGTCGCCAAACGTGCCCTGGACCGTGTCAGCCACGAAGGCGCAAGTGTTGAACAACGTTCCAGGCATGCAGTGCGCGCCATTGGGGTTCCCGACAACATTAGGACGCACGCAATTGAAGACTTCTCCTCCGCACTCCGTGTTTGAGATGTTGACCAAATCATCCGTGGGCGTAAACCAATTGCCGGTCTGCGCTGTGATAATTCCGGTGATTTGCCAGTTTCCTACCACCTGATTCCAGAAGCCTGAAAGGTTTCCGCCAAATCGCTGACCATTTCCGAAGGGCAACTGATAAATGTAGTTGAAAACAAAGCGGTGGCGAATATCGAAATCGGCGTTCCCGTATTCGAGATATGGCGCCGTTTGCAAGCGGAAGTCACCCTGGTTTTGCGAGCCGAGACTGGCGTTGGAGGCGTCATCGAGCGCATGGCTGTAGGTGTAAGAAGCCTGAAACTCCAGGCCGTGCGAAAAGCGTTTCTCGAGACGCAGCTGCAAACCGTTGTAATTTGAAAATAGGTTGGAACGTAACGTTTCGATGCCCGCGTCGATATTGGGATCGGGGCGGCGTGGGGCGAAGGGAATGCTTGGGTCCGCTGTGGGCACAGGCTGGTTGCCGTTAAACATTCCGAAGAGATCCGCGCCGTGCGAACCCACATACGAAATCTCGGCCACGGTGTTCGCGGGCAGCTCGTACTGGAAGCCGAGGAACCATTGCTGCATAAACGGAGTGGTAATTTTTGGGCTAATCGAAAAAAGTTCCGGTGTATTGGGGTCCACGAGCGCATTGGCGGGGAAGCCTTGCGCGACGCCCCCAGTGCCAGGCAGCCCGGTCGCCGGATTGTTGCTCAAGCCTGGAACCGCGCAATCGTACCCTGCACTAAACAGCGCTGGATTGGCGATGTTGTACGAGCAAGGCATGTTGAACGACTGCGTAACGAAAAATGGCGGATTGAATCCGGGACTCGGATTCGAATAGGGCCCGTTTTCTTGGCCGCCGTAAAAAATTCCGTACGACGTGCGGAAAACCAGCTTGTCGCTGACTTTGTAGGCCAACCCGACGCGCGGAGCAAAATTGTGGAGGTCCGGCGAAACCAGTCCGGGCGATCCGTTTCGGTCTATAGGGATTTGAGAAGCAAGGGTAGGTGTCAGTACGGCATTCTGTCCCTTCGGCACGACCAAGCAGCCGCAGTTAAAATCAAAATTGGCCTGCTCGTTTCCCGCCGCTTTGACGGTGGTATAGAGCTCGTAGCGCAGGCCCAGGTTCAGCGTCAGCCGCGACGACTTCTTGAAATCATCCTGCACGAAACCAGCGTAGATCTGGCGGCGGTAATCCACATTATGCAGGTTGACAATTGAGCCCCCATCCGTAAGACCCAACAGAAAACTTGCGAAGCCGTATCCACCGCTGCCCGGCGACGCTGGATTATCCGTAAATCCCGCGCTGAAGTCTTCCGTGCCACGAGAAGCCGACGGTTGAAAGATGGTGAATTGCTCGTAGCGAATCTCGGTTCCGAACTTCAGGGAATGCCGGCCTTTGATCCATGTGAAATTGTCGGTGAAAACGAAGCTGTTCTGCTTCTCGATCGAGGGCAAGAAACCTGAACTGCCGAGTTCGGGGGCCGAGCCATCGTCGAAGGTGAGCGCCGGCAGGCCACCGTTGAATGTGCCGGGCTCGTACGGCACGCCCGGAAAACCAATATCCCCCGAGACATTTTCGTTGAAATTATTCTGGTAGCGATGCGCGTTGATGCGATTGTAGCCAAAGCGAAATTCATTAATGTGAGTCGAATCGAAAACGTGCGTCTCGCTCAGAGCCACGCTGCGGTATGAAAAATCTTCGATGCCGTCAAAAAAGCCTCCGCCGTCCAGCACGTTCTGAAACGGCGAAGGGATAAAGCTCGGCTGTTTCTCGTAGCTGAAACGCCCGAAAATGGAGTCTTTGGGCGAAAACGTGTGGTCCACGCGAACGTCAAAATTGTTCCGGTTCTCGCTGCGCACCGGAACGGCGATGTAATTGAATCCCGGGTTGTTGGAATTCGGCGACGGAATCAACGCGGCCAGCTTCGAAGCCAGCGGATCCGTCGAGCCCGTCGGAAATACGTTGGTCGGATTGCCCGAACCATCCACGCCGATCGGCACACCGCAGAATCCGTTCGCATTCAGACCTGACAATTGCGTGAGGCGCGCGTTGAAAATCTCTCCGTAGTAGGTTGGGTTGCCGCTGCAATCGACGGCCGTCGTGGTCAGCGTATTACCGTTCATGTCCACCTGGGGCGCCGGCGAATTAGTCAAGAGTTCCGAAAAATCGCCGCCCACCATGTCCTGATCGGGAATCACTGCCGTTTGCGGCAATCCCTGGCGCACGCGAAAACCTTCGTAGTCAACAAAGAAAAATGTCCTGTCCTTCCGGATGGGGCCGCCAAATGTGGCGCCAAACTGGTTTTGTTTATATGGCTCTTTCGTCAAAAAGAAAGGCACCGCGTCAACCGCATCATTTCGCAGGTATTCAAACACGTCGCCGTGGTAGCCGTTTGTTCCCGATTTGATTACCGCGTTCAGGATCGCGCCGTTGCCGCGGCCGAACTCAGCGCTGTAATCGTTGGTCTGGACCTTGAATTCTTCGATCGCGTCCACCGGCGGCTGGATGACGTAGGAAGCTTCATTCAGGATATCGCCAAGATTTGAATTGTTGTCGATTCCATCAAGAAGGAAATTGTTCTGCAACGCCCGCGCTCCGTCCACGCTGAATCCGTAGTTTCCGCTCACGCGCGAGCCCGGCTCGCTCGGCACCACGCCGACGCCCAGCTGTGCAAGCTGCGCGAAGTTGCGGCCGTTCAAAGGGAGGGTCTCGATGCGCGTTTTGTCCATCACCTGGCCCATCGTGCTCGTCTCGGTCTCGAGTAACGGGCTCTGCACCGTCACTTCGACCTTCTCGGTCACCTCGCCGACTTGCAATCGAAAGTTCGCCTCCACTCTGCCTTGCACATCTAATTGCACGGGCCCGGCCACGCCCGTTTTGAATTTGTCCTTCTCGACCGTGATGGTGTACCGCCCAACTTTGAGTGGTCCCGCAACATACTCGCCGTTCGCGTCCGTAGTGGTCTTGAACTCCGTGCCGCGCTCAACGTCACGAACGATCACCTTCGCGCCGGGAATTACGCCGCCTCCACTGTCGCTGACGACTCCCACGATGCTGCCGGTGTCTTTTTGCGCGAAGCTGTGCGGGGCCATCAGTAGAAGTGCGGAAAGGATCCAAGCGAATCGCAAAAGGCGGCGGCAGCGGCTCATCTATATTCTCCTTCTGGCGGCCGGCGCACCCCAATTGGCGCCGGCGAGGCAGGACGGGTGCGGCTTTCCCTCTAATCTAGACCGCTCCGAAGTCACTTGCCATGGGTGTTTCGATTTGCTACTTTTACTTTCGATTTGTTTTGGTGTCAAGAGAAAAACCCGCAGAAGAGTTACTGTCGTTCGTGCACGCGCAAGGGGAGGGGGGCCGTTTCCGATGAGATTTTCTGGATCCCATGGATGGCACACGCGTGTGGCGCCTGTAGCAGCCGCGCTCGCCATTCTTGCGGCCTCCGCCGGGCTGGCCACGGCGATCGAGCAGATTAAATACGGCGAGCAACCCGGCGCGGCAAAACGGATGACGCTATTGCTGCGCGACTTCCATCCGCGCTCCATGCTTCACGTGCCCGTTCACGAAGTCGCTCGCGCGCGCTTTCCCGTTTGGGACGTCCATAATCACGTAAACGACGCGCGCGGCATAGGCGAGCGCATCCCGCCCGAGCAAGTAATCCGCGCGATGGATGATGCAAACGTCGCGAAAATTGTGATTCTGACGGGCGGCTGGGGTGAAAGCCTTCAGCGCGTGCTCGACAAAATGGTGAAGCCCTACCCGGATCGCTTTATCGTTTTCACACAAATCGAGTGGAGCAAGGTGAACGACCAGCATTTCAGCGAAGAGATGGTCGCGCAACTCGATGATGCAGTGCGCCGCGGTGCACGAGGCCTAAAAGTCCTGAAGGATCTGGGACTGGAAGTGCGCGACGCCAAAGGAAAACTTCTTCACATTGATGATCCGCGCCTGGATCCCGTCTGGGAGGAATGCGGCCGCCTCGGAATCCCCGTGGCCATTCACACTTCGGACCCGGAAGCTTTTTTCACTCCGGTGGACCAGAATAACGAGCGTTACGAAGAGCTCAAGACGAATCCATCCTGGAGTTTTTACGATCACGGTTTCCCCAGCAAGCAGGAGCTTCTCGACGAGCGCAATCACATCATCGAGCGGCATCCGCGCACCACGTTCCTGGCCCTGCACGTGGCCAATTGGCCCGAGAATCTTGACGCGGTTTCCGCGTGGCTCGATCGCTATCCCAACATGATGGTGGAATTGGGGGCGCGCGAAGCCGAGCTCGGCCGCGAGCCGCGGCGCACTGCGAAATTCTTCCAAGATTATCAAGACCGCATCCTGTTTGGCACGGATTCGGAACCCGTCGCGGAGATGTATCAGAATTATTTCCGCTGGCTCGAAACCGAAGACGATTATTTTGATTATTGGGGCTATCCCGGCCAGGGCCGCTGGAAGATCTACGGCCTGGGCCTGCCGGACGCGATCCTCGAAAAGGTTTATCATTTAAATGCTGAGCGGGTCTTCGCGCAATTCAAAGGCGCGCCCGCGGAAAGCGTGGCTAAGCCATGACGTCGTCTTGTTATCGACCGAACACGGGAATTCGACGCCCCTCCCGTGCGATTGTCCTTAGTTTGCTGGCGATCCTCGTCGCGACATTTGCATTCGCGGGCGGATGCAACAAGAAAGAGGCGACTGCGCCACCACCAGCGGCGCCTGCAGCATCCGTAATTCGCGTATCGCCGAGCGCTAGTTCGATCACAATCGATACGCCCACAGCGGAATTCGTCGTTTCGCCTGATGGATACGTCTCCGCAAATCTTCTTGCCGGAGAAAAAAAGCTTTCGCTGGACGAACCCGGAACGGAACCTGGTTTGCTTGTGGTCGTTGCCGGGAGGAAAGTGGAGGATTTCGAGTTTAATCTGGCCGGCGCGCGCACTTCCGAGCCGCAAGGGAAGCTGGGAACTCTGGGCAAGCGCGTGGAGGTGAATGGAAAAAGTGCGAGCACGGGACTCGAAGCATCTCTCGTCATCGAAGTGCACGACGAGTTTCCGAACCTCGCATTGATATCGAGCAGCATCCACAATGCAAGCTCTCATGAAATTTCTCTGGATCAGGTAGATCTCGATCGACACCGGCTGAGCGCTTCTCTCGCTGACCCCACGGCTGCCCCGAATGAAATGTGGTCCTTCCATGGAGCGAGCATCCAGTGGGGAAAGGAAAATGTGTTCGAGATCCCCAAGAAATTCCAACAGCAGAATCAGATGGGCTCGCTCGTCGAGGTCAAAGGTGATCTGGGCCGCGTGGGCGGCGGGATTCCCGTGGTTGCGTTTTGGACGCGCACCGTGGGCGAAGCCATCGGCCACGTCGAGCTCTTACCCCTCGTACTTTCCATTCCCGTGGAGACGCAAGCCGATGAGCACATCGGTGCCTCCGTACGCATCGCTCCGGATGCGCACCTTAGGCCCGGCGAAGTCTACGCGACTCCGCGAACTTTTCTTGCTGTTTACTCCGGCGATTATTACGAGCCGCTGCGCATGTATTCCGACGTGATTGACCGCGAAGGCCTGACCAAAGCCACGAGCACGAACGAAGACTACGCCGTGAGCTGGTGCGGCTGGGGCTATCTGGCCGATGTAACGCCGAAGCAAATGCTCGGCACCATTTCGAAACTCAAGGAGCTGGGCATTCACTGGGCCACGCTCGACGATCGCTGGTTCAACAATTACGGCGATTGGCAGCCTCGGAGCGATACTTTCCCTGACGACGAAATTCGCAAGATGGTGCAGCAGTTTCACGAGCAAGGGATCAAGGTTCAGCTCTGGTGGCTTCCCCTCGCGGTGGAGGACGGCGGGCCAGGATACGAATCGCACAAGTACGGCGTCTCAGAGGTGGTTAAGGAGCATCCGGATTGGCTCGTTCTCGACAAAAACGGCAAGCCCGCGCGCATGACCAGGAATCTGGCTACGCTTTGCCCTGCGGTGCCCGGCGTGCAAGCCTATTACAAGCAGCTAACCGAGCGTTTCATCCGCGACTGGGACTTCGACGGCCACAAGCTCGACAACATTTATAGCGTGCCCGCGTGCTACAACCCTGCGCATCACCACAAATCTCCGCAGGATTCGGTGTATGCCATGGGCGAAGTTTACAAAACGATTTTCGAGACGACGCGCGCGCTGAAGCCCGAAAGCGTGACGCAAAGCTGCCCGTGCGGCACGCCTCCGAGCATCGCGTGGCTTCGCTACATCGATCAGGCCGTCACCGCCGATCCGGTCGGCTCGGTGCAAGTACGCCAACGCGTCAAGATGTACAAAGCTCTCATGGGTCCACGTGCGGCCGTTTACGGCGACCATGTGGAACTCACGCGCATCCAGAACCCCAACGGCAACGAGAAAGACCTTGGCTCCGACTTTGCCTCCACGCTCGGCACAGGCGGCGTTCTCGGCACGAAGTTTACCTGGCCGGACTATGGGCCGAAGCTCAGCGATGTGAATTTAACTCCGGACAAGGAGCAGCACTGGAAGAAATGGATTGGCCTCTACAACGAGAAAATGCTCTCCCGCGGCACTTTTCGGGATTTGTACGTTTACGGCTACGACGTTCCGGAGGGATATGCCATCGAAAAGGACGGCGCGATGTATTACGCCTTCTTTGCACCCGCCCCAGGAAGTGCTGGTTCCAAGACTGCCAGTTGGTCGGGCGAAATTGAATTGCGAGGTCTCGAACCCGGTAAATATCACGTGCTGGACTACATAAACAACAAGGACCTTGGATCCGTCACAGCTCCGAATGCCCGTTTGCAGGCGAATTTTACGGGCCAACTTCTGATTGAAGTAACGAAAGAATAGGCGTCGCGCGACCTTACTTCTGCCGCAGATGATCGTGGAAGAATCGCGTCATGCTTTCCCGGTCGCGAAAAGCTTCGGTCCCTCCCTCGCGGGTGGTGGAAAACGCTCCGGCGATATTCGCGTAGCTAAGGCACTCCTCGCGCGGCGCACCCTCCAGAAAACGATGGATGAAACCCGCGTCGAAGCTGTCGCCTGCACCCACGGCGTCAATCGAAGTCACCTGCATCGCCGGGGCTCGCCATTCCTTGGCCCCGTCGCGTAGGAGAGCGCCCTGTGGGCCGAGTTTCACCACCACCAGCGGACATAATTGCGCCAACCTTTCGATGGCCCGCGACAAATCATCGGTCTTCGCAATCCTCTTGGCCTCGCGTTCGTTAGGGAAGAAAATGTCCACGTAGCGCAGCACATCGATCAGATCCTGGCCCCACTGATCTTCCGGATCGTCATTGGTGTCGAGCGAAGTGGTGAGCCCTTTGGACTTGGCCCGGCGAAACATCTCGCCAATTTTTGGCCGCAGCGCGCGGTGCAGAAAAAATGATGAAAGATGCAGGTGCCGCGAGGAAAAAAGGTAATCGAAATCGAGGTCCTCGTAGCTCAACTCAAACATGGTGCCGGGATAGGTCAGGATGAAGCGTTCGCCGGGATGCGTGAGGATTACGGTCAGGCCGGTCGCGGTGCGATTTGCACGCAACACACGGCTCACGTCGACGCCGCCGATAGCCAGCCAATCGAGTGCCATTTTCCCCAGCGGGTCACCGCCGATCTTCGAAATCATCCCCACGCGAGTGCCCAGTGCCGAAAGATTATGCGCGAAAATCGCGGAGGAGCTGCCTAAAGTCAGTCGAAACCCATCGATCAGGATTTCCTTTTCGGGTTTCAAATCTTTCGGCAAACCGTAGAGAATCAAATCGGGATTGATCTCCCCGACCACGCAGACATCAGGTCCGGGCACGATTGGGACTCCCGCCATTTCCGCCATCGAGTATCACCGCGCGCGTCAGGTTCCGCGGCTGATCGGGATCAAAGCCCTTCCGCAGCCCCATGTAGAAGCCGAGTAATTGCCCGGCAATCACGGACGCTGCCGGTCGCGCCGCTTCGGGAACGTCGAGAGAAAGCTCAATCAGATAATCCGCGGACCTACGCACCGCGCTGTTCGCGGCATTGGCGACGACCAGCGTTGCTCCGCCCAATCCTTTCACTTCCTCAAGCACGGCTGTTTCCGCATCGGAGCCGCTCTCGCTCAGGAAAAATGTGATCAGGGTGTCGCCGCTCACGATCGCTTTCGGCCCGTGCCGGAATTCGAGCGTATGAAAAGCCTGCCCGTACGAGCACGACATCTCCTTTACTTTGAGCATGGATTCCTGGGCTACTCCGAAAAAGGGGCCTTGGCCGAGGAACACGTAATCGGCATATGTGCGCGCGTCCACTACGGAACGGACCCCCCGCTCCACGTCTGCGAGCCGCGATTCCATTTGTCCTGGAAGTCTCCGAAGTGCCCCCAGGAAATCGCGCCGGCCAGCGCGCTCCGCGGCAAGCGCTTGCAGGGCGAGCAGCATGGACGTGAAAGATCGCGTCATCACTGTGCTTTTTTCGTCCGCCTGCGAGAGCCGGATGACTTCCGCCGAATTCGATTCGAGCGGCGTCCCCGTCCCGCAAGTGATCGCCAGTGCGCGGATCTCCAATTCGCGCCCGATATACCGGGCCACATCAACTACCTCCGACGTTTGCCCGGACCGCGAAATCAGAACGGGCTGGCACCCGCTGGCCAGCAATTTCGGAAAAAACAAAATTTCAGATGCGGGAATCGCACGAGCGGGCCCGCCCGTCACAATCGACCACGTTGCCGCGGCAATCTGCGCGAGATAGAAACTCGAGCCGCACCCGACAAAAACCCATTCAACATTCTTCGACAACTTCTCGCTGAGCTCGCGCAGTTGCTTGCTTCCTTCGAGAGCCTCGAGGCACTGCGCCCACGTGCGCGGCTCGGAAAGAATTTCGGCTATGGTGTTCGCACCGTTTTGTGAATTCGAATCAGCCAAGGAAATTTCCGCCTTCCCCTCAAACGACGATAACTTTGATCCCTGCCTCACGAAGACCGCGCAAATGCTTGGACGAAATCTTGTTGTCCGTAATCGTGTGATGCACCGCCGACGTGGGAGCAATCAGCGAAAGGCTTCGCCGCCCAAATTTGCTCGAATCGCATACCACCACGGTCGCCTTGGCGCTTTCCATCATGGCGCGGTTCACCCGCGCTTCCAGCAGATTGGGCGTGGTCAGGCCGTAAGCGATGTCGAACCCATCCACGGCGAGAAAAAGGAGATCGGCGGTAACGTGCCGCAGAGAATCCTCCGCCAGCGGCCCCACGAGAGAAAACGAATTTTTCCGCAGCACGCCTCCGGTCAAGATAACTTCGATATCGGCGCCGGCCAGTTCCGCTGCTATATTCACGGCGTTGGTGATGACCGTAAGATTCCGGATATGTTTTGTTGCGCGCGCCACCGCCGTGCTGGTGGTCCCGGAATCGAGGATAATCACCTGCCCGGGTTGCACCAGACGCGCAGTCGCCGCGGCGATCCGAAATTTTTCTTTACGGCGCAGCCGCTCTTTTTCATGCAGCGAGGGGTCTCGCAGCGCGGTGGCATCAAGAGGAAGCGCGCCGCCATGAGCGCGCTGGATGCGTCCCTGCTGGTGCAGATGTTCCAAATCTTTGCGGATGGTGATCAGCGACGTGGAAAAGCGGCGAGCCAAATCGGTGACGACGACGCGGCCGTCGCGTTGCACCAAGTCGAGGATTTTGCGCCGCCGCTCTTCGCTCAGCATGGCAAACCTTGCCCCACGGGACGGGGTTTCGATTCGTTTCTTTTCGTTATTATTTTCTCCGAGCTGTGGTAGCTTGACACAAATGCACCAGCGGAACAAGTCCTTATGACGGCGCCGGAGATCGTCTGCCTGAGCGCCAATCCCGCGCTGGACCGCCGCATTCACATTCACTCGCTCGCGCCCGGCGAGGTGATTCGCGCGCAGAGTTCCGTGGCGCTGCCCGGAGGCAAGGCTGCTCATGTGGCTATGGCCTCCCGCGCTTTGGGAGCTCACCCGATCTGGATTGGCTTTCTGGGCGGTGCGATCGGCGAAGAAGTCGCAGCCGGTCTACGAAAACTCGGGATCGAAGTTGTGCCCGTCTCCTCCGACTCGCCCACGCGAGTGAATCTCGAGCTCGTCGAATACTCCGGAAGAATCACGGAAGTGCTCGAACCAGGAGGAAATCCCGGCCCCGCAGCACAAAACGAAATGCTGCGCTTGTGCGCGCAAGGACTTCGCGGTCGGTGGAAGGGCGCGCTCGTTTCCATCTCCGGCAGCCTGCCGCCGGACGTTCCCGCGGATTTTTACGCGTCACTTATTAAAACAGCGCACGCCGCCGGCTCGAAAGTGTATCTCGATACCAGCGGCGAGGCCTTGCGGGCCGGCCTCGAAGCCAAGCCGGATTTCGTGAAGCCCAACCGGAAGGAACTGGAAGCGCTTCTAGGACGGACTGTGTACAACGCTCGGGAAGTGATTGAAGCTACGCACGAACTTATTCGACGCGGCGCCGGAAGCGCGGCAGTCACAATGGGAGCTGATGGCTTGATATGGCTCGAGTCGGAGAGCGGGCCGGCGTGGAGCGCGCGACCACCGAGACTGACGCCGATTTCCACCGTCGGTTGCGGCGATGCCACACTCGCCGGATTTGCGTTCGCTTCGCTTCAAGGACTCGCCGGCGAGGAAGCTCTCAAACTCGCAGTCGCCTGCGGAGCGGCAAACTGCCTGGCTGAATTCGAAGGCAGAATTTCAGCCGTTGACGTGCAATCCCTCGTTCCGCAGGTCGAGGTGGGCCGGCTGCCGCCGATCCCGCGTTCGGAGTCGTGAAAGCCCGAAGCTGCGTTACGGGTTCACCGTGTACGTCTGCGAAGCCACTTCGCTATTCGCCTGTTTGGACTTCACCGCGATAGCCTGAACTTTTGCTGAAGCGGTAAGATTAAACGGCGTCTTATAGATTTTCCCGTGCGTCTGCGAAGGAGTCGAACCGTCCGTTGTGTAATGGATTGTCGCGCCGGCGGTTGCCTCGCTCATTGAAACCTGCAGCGGCGAAGGATAAGTTCCCGAGGTTGGAGTGATTGATGGAGTCGAGGTGACCGGAAGCAGGCCATAGACATCCACCTGGTTCGAAGTGCCCACGTAAACTTTCCCGTTGATAACGGTGGGCACCGAAAACTTCACCGCGTTGCCCGCACGGTCTCGATTGTCGGTCGCCTGCGCGGTGTTCCACAGCTCCGAATTAATGTCCGTCGCATCGAACGCATGCAAGATGGCCGGGCCCGGCCCAGGCCCCGGCGAGCCATACTGCGAAGAATCAATGGCCCAGACAATCGCAGTCCCCGGCGTCGTGCCGTTCGAAGAAATCGAAGGTGTTGCGCCCGGGAAACCGAACGACGTGGAGTTGCCCGTGGTGCCGGTGAAATTGGGCAGCCCGCTCGCCAAGGGAATGGACTTCAACACATCTCCAGCGCCAGCGAAATACAAAGTTTCGTTCCAGTAGGCGGGCATGCTCCACATGCCGCCGATGAATCCTGAGCTCGACTCCTCAATGATTTCCGGATCATCCGTGACACAGCCGGACTTGCCCATATAATGGACGTTGCTCTTCGTCATCATGTCGCGGTTTACGACGTAAATCGCCCCTTCTTTGCCCACCGCGACTAGGATGTCCGGGTAAGTCTGTCCGGTCTGCGTCGGAACCACTAAGACTCCGCCTGATCCAAGGTCGGTGTCGTAGTCCGCTAGGCACTGCTGATCGGAGGGCGTGAAATAGTCGGCGAGAGAGATTTTTCCGCTGGTCGTTCCCAGCTTCAGAACGGTATCGCCATACTCGGCCCCCAGGGAGAAAGTGCCGTTTCCGCTGGCAATGTAAATGTACGAGTTCGCGTCCGCCGCCACGCCCGAACCCGCCATCCAGAAACCGCCCAGGCCGCCGTTCGGCGTGGTCATCAGAAGACTCTGCTGCGTGAACGTCGCCGTGTCGTATGAGAAAATCCATCCATGGTATGGGCCGTAATCGCAATGCGAAGCGAAGGCCACGTAAATGTCGCCGTTCAGAAGCAGGAGTCCGGGGCGATTGTGCTGGTGCAGGGGATCAAACGTGACCGTCCCGCTTTCCGATCCGTCACCCGTGCCGGGAACTGACGCAGTAATTAAGACAGGCCCCGGCGAGGCTAGTTCATCACCGGTGGTCAGATCCAGAGCGTGCAGGCGATGGAAGTAGCTAGTATTGTTCGTTGATTTTGATTCGACGTAAATCGTTCCCTTTCCTCCGTTGGCGGTCGGATCGATCACCGGTGTGCTGGAGATGCCGATCTGCGGCTGCAGGTCCGTGCATCCAATCGTGTTCGCGCTGTTCAGAGAATGTTCGTCCGGCCCGGCGCCGTGGGCTTTGTCCACCATGCTCTGATTCCAAAGAGGTGCCCCCAGCGTGTCCGCGTCGAAAGCGTAGACGCGATCCGTCTCCGTCGCCACGATCAAAACGTTGTGAACCTTGCCCGCGATCGTGATATTCGGCACGTAAAGCGGCTGCGCGTAGATCTGTCCGTTCACCGGAAGCGAAAACAGCTTCCCGAACAGAGCCGCATTGACGTTCGAGGTGTTCAGAATCTTCTCGCTCAGGTTTTGCCCCGTACGCCCGATATCGTTGTGCTGAGTCAGGACGCTCGGCACCTGAGCTGGAGTCGCAAATGTTGACGCTAGTATCAGAACCGCGAGCCAGCTAACACTGCACCAGAATTGATGGAATGCTTCGCGATTTGCAGCGATCGAGGAACTACCGAAGGTCTTTCTCGTTCCAGCGTTTGGCATCATTTTTGTGAGGCTCCAGGAAAAACATAGAGACTTCGAGGGTAGGGGAGAGCTAAGGTAGCAAATATCACCGGAAAATCATCGTGAATATTCTGTAACTTCCTAACTTCCCTCAAAATCGCTTCTCATTTCCTTCGACCCTCGCTTCCGCCACTCGCCCCGGAAAACAGTCCTTCGGTCACATATCGATTAATCGGACAATACCGCTCGTGTAGCTTGCACGTCTAAGCCGCACGTACGCCTAAAACGGGAGCTCATGGCTTCGAAATTGATCGTCGAAAACTCACACTCGCGGCCATTCGAAGCTATTCTGTGGGGCGGGCTGACCTGCGGCGTTCTGGATATCACGGCCGCATTCGTCGTGTATGGTTCTTTCGGAGCCAAACCGATTCCTCTCCTGCAAGGAATCGCCAGTGGCTTGCTGGGTCCCCGGGCCTACGACGGCGGACTCGCCACTGCCTTCCTCGGACTCGCGTGCCACTTCTTCATCGCATTTTCTGCGACGATCGTTTACTTCGCGGCGAGCCGCCGAGCTTCGTTCCTCGTAGATCACGCCGTGCTTTCGGGGTTTCTTTATGGCCCTGCCGTCTACTTCTTAATGAATCAAATCGTCCTGCCGCTATCGGCTATCGGTAGACGTCCTTTTTCTCTCAAGTTCATGGTCATCGGCGTGGTCATCCATATGTTCTCCGTCGGACTTCCCATCGCGCTCACCGTCCGCCGCTACTCTAGATAACCGACCCCTCAGCGCTGGCATCTTGCAGGCACTCTTCGTTCGTTCCATGCCTTCCCGAATTTTTCTACTTCGCCGGCCTGATATTCTGATTGACACGAAAGAGGTTGGTTGGGTCGTAGCGCTTCTTGATCTTCGCCAAACGCCCATAATTCTTACCGTACGTCGCTCGCACGCGATCTTCGCCCTCTTCCATCATAAAGTTGATGTACGCGCCGCCGGCGGAGTGAGGGTGCAGCGCGCTCCAATAGTCCTTCGCCCACGTGGATATTTTTTCCTTATTTGCAGGGTCGGGATCGACCCCGACAATCACGGATGCCCACGTGGCGTCGCGGTAGGACCACGGCGTTGCATTGTTCTTGACGCGACTCGCTGCGCCGTTAATGGGGTACAGATGCATGGTCGACTGTCCCGTGGGCAGCTTCGCGGCGAATTTCAGATGCTGCGCGATGGCTTCGTCAGAAAGTGTGCGTACGAAATCGGCCTTCCAGTACCATTGCATACCTGGCGGGTAGAGGCGATCGAACATACTCTGCAGGATTGGATGTGGAATCGGCCCGACCATGTCAAGGGCCGGAGACTTGAAGTTCCGAATTGGCTTAAACACCTTCTCCGCCTTCTCGATCGGTCCTGTGTAGCACCACACGACACCGCACATCTTCTTGTTGAACAGGTGCTCGGGGAAAGGCGGCCACGGCGGTACCGTATGGAAAGCAAAGAACCCGTAAACGTCATCGGGGGCCTTGGCAATGAAATCGCGGTACCAGCGCATCACCTCCGCCGCGTCTTCCATTGGCCAAAGCATCGGCCCGCCATATTCCGTGTGCACGGGTCGCGCTTTAAACAAAAACGACGTCACCACGCCGAAGTTGCCGCCCCCGCCGCGCACGGCCCAGAACAGGTCGGCATTTTCCTTGGCGCTGGCGGTGACGAACCTCCCGTCGGCCAGCACCATTTCGACGGCCAGCAGATTGTCGATGGTCAAACCATACTTCCGCGTCAAGTAACCAATTCCGCCGCCCAACGTCAGTCCGGCGACGCCGGTCGTCGAAATGATGCCCGATGGAACCGCTAGACCGAACGCATGCGTGGCATGATCCACGTCCCGCCACAGCGCGCCAGCACCCGCCATAACGGTCTTTTTCTTCGGGTCCACTCGAACATAGTTTATCAGCGAAAGATCGATCACCAATGCGTCATCGCACACTCCCAAGCCGCCGGCGTTGTGCCCGCCGCCACGGATGGCTATCAGGAGCTTTTGGTCCCGACCGAACTTGACCGCGCTCATCACATCGGCCACGTCGGCGCAGCGCGCAATCAGGCGCGGGCGGCGGTCGATCATCCAGTTGTACACCTTGCGGGCCGAGTCATAACTTGAATCACTGGGCTCGATCAGCTCTCCGCGTAAGCTGGCTCTAAAGCTGACGATTGCCGCTTCGTTCAGCATGGTTCGTTCCATCCCTGAAATTCGACCTGCCCGATAGGATACTAGCTCCAAAAAACCTGCGCACGAAGGATCAGGCTTCTATCGCTGTTTCTTCAATCGTGACGAACCCACTCGGATTGCACCTTGGGCGGCTTCGTCAATGTCTGCATCACCACACAATACTGTTCCGTTTTTTCCCGCAATCCGGCAATTTGTTCCGGGGTTGCCTCGGGCGCCTCAATGTCGAAATGAAGACGAATGCTCTCAAATCCAACCGGGACATCCTTAGATATTCCAAGCGTGCCTCGAAGATCGAGGTCTCCCTCTACCGTTACTTCAATGCGTTCGGTCGGAATGCTCATCGCTGCAGCAACCATCTGGCAAGTGATCTGCGCGCAGGCCGCGAGCGCCCCGAGCAAAAGGTCGCCGGAACAAGCACCGGCGCCAGCGCCGCCAACCCCTTTGTGGGCTTCGGCCTGGTAAATGGCGCGTCCAAGATCGACCGAGCATGCTATCGGCACGTCCGTCTGACCGCCTTTCGCCCTAAGTGTGATTCGTGAGGCGTTCGGGTCATTGCGGTATTGCTCTTTGAGCGGCTTCTGTAGTGATCGCAAATCCATGGCCAGCCTCATTTCTCGGACATTTATATAACCAGAGCAGCTCCAGTCAAGGCGTCTTGAAGCTGTCCTATGCGCATGCTAGCATGCGTGCGCACCTGAGGAATGCTCATGCCCAAATTCGTCATCGAACGCGAAATCCCAGGAGCCGGCGATCTGACTGACGCTCAAATAAGGGAAATCTCCCAAAGGTCGGTCAACGTTCTTAAAGGAATGGGGCCCGAAATTCAGTGGCTCAATAGCTACGTCACCGGCGACAAGGTGTACTGCGTTTATCTTGCGCCGGACGAAGCAACCGTCCGAGAACACGCCAAGCGCACAGGCCTTCCTGCCAATCGCGTCTCCGCCGTGCGCCGGCTCATCGACCCATCAACGGCCGAGTAATCGCCGACCGTTGATAGCATCCGCATTCCTTCGCCAGAGTCTATGGGGACTCTAGGAAGCGGGCGACACCGCGTCCGAAATAAACCCTTCATCGACAGCTTTTTCAACCGGCATTCCCCAACCTTCCAACCAAGCGGTCGCGCCTGCTGTGTGGCTCAGCGCCTGCCGCGCCGGATCCAAAATGGCTTCCAGCTTGGCCTGTTCCGCAGACGTCAGCGGCGCGCCGATACTTTTCCGGAGCGCGGCGGCTGCACCTGCCAAACGCAGCGAACGTTCGGATTGCAGTTGAGCTGCTGCCAAACTCGCAAAACACTCCAGCAGGCGCGCAATTCCGCGCTTATGTTGTAGCTCCCGGAAAATTTTCAAGCTCTCGCGGTATAACGGTTGCGCTTCGCCGCAATTCCGTTGTTCCCTCGCCAGGTTTCCCAGATCCGCCAATGTACCGGCAATCCCCCAGGGCTCCCCGAGCCCACGAAAAATTGCCAGACCCTTTTCGTACAGCACTCGCGCCGCAGCGACGTCGCCCTGTTCGCGGGCGACGTCCCCCTGCGAGTTCAGCGACCAGGCGCCACCCGTTTGATCTCCTAATCCATCGAAGATGGCTTGGCACTCCGCGTACAGCGAACGAGCATGGTCATACTCCCCCTGCAACTTCAGGACGCTCGCCAGGTTGCTCAGAGCCCGAGCAATGGCCTTCAGTTCGCCCAATTCTCTCCACAGCGCCAGGCTTTTCTCGAAGAGAGAGTGTGCCGTTGCGATATCGCCAAGGTCCCGAGCTTGGACCGCCAGCGCGTTTAGCGAGACGGCAGTACCGTGCTGGTCATGCAACTGCCGCGCGATCTCCAGGCTTTCCCTCGTGAACTCTTGCGCCGAGGCGTAATCTCCTTGCTCGTGCGCAAGTACGCCAGCGGCAAAGAGCGCTCGTTGTCGCGCCTTCGTCGGGCCTGCCGCGCCTTTGAGCTTCAACAGCCTGCCGAGACTGTCGCTCCCCTCGGCCAAATACTCGCGCGTCTCCCAAAATTGAAACAAGGCCGCGCCGAGGCGCAGCCCCCACTCCGCATCTCCGGTTTCAATCAACCACTCAATTCCTGCTCGAAAATTGTCATGTTCCAGCGCGAAGCGTTCCAGCCATTCGGTTCCCGCTGCGCCGCTCTGTTCCCCGACTTCTTCGGCCAGCACCAGGCAGTAGGCGGCATGGGCGCGCTTGGTCATGGCCTTTTCCGCGCTGGCCTCGAGTTTCTCCCGGGCGTACTCGCGAATCGTTTCCAGCATCATGAATCGCGCTTCTCCGTTCGCTTGCTCCACCTGCTGCACCAGACTTTTGTCCACCATGGATGCCATGCCGTCGAGCAGGTCCAAATCGAGATCACCTTTGGTGTCGCAGACGGCTTCCACGCCCTCTAGTGTGCATCCTCCCACGAACACCGACAGCCTCCGGAAAAGCTTCTGCTCGGCAGCGCTCAGCTGGTCGTAGCTCCAATCGATCGTCGCGCGCAAAGTCTGTTGACGCTGCGGCAGATCCCGCGCGCCGCCCGTCAATAATTGCAAACGGCTCTCCAGCCGCGTCCGCATGGAAGTGAGCGAAAGGACTTTCACCCGAGCGGCTGCGAGTTCGATCGCGAGAGGCAGCCCGTCCAGCCGCGCGCAAATCTCGGCGACAACATGCGCATTCTCCCGGTTCAATTCAAAATCTGGCTTGGCCGCGCTGGCGCGTTGCACGAACAGCGCGACCGCCGGATACCGCAACAGCACCTCCAGCGGCTGCATGGACTTCGAATCCGGCAGCCCAAGCGGCGGCACCGGAAATTCCTGCTCTCCGTAAACGTGCAGCGCCGCGCGGCTCGTTACCAGAATCTTAAGATGGGGAGCCATGGCCAGAATCTCCGCCACCGTAGACGCCGCCTGAATCAGGTGCTCGAAATTATCCAGCACCAGCAGCATTGGCGCACGCAACGAATCCTGTAAACTCTTCCGGAGCGTTTCAAGCGGTGACTGGCCTCCCGCCTCGCGAATCCCCAGCGCCTGCAGTATCACCGAAGCAAGCAATCCCGGATCGCTGACGGCCGACAGCGGCACAAAATGAATGCCGCCCGGAAAGCGCTCGACCAGTCCGCTCGCCACCTCAACCGCCAGACGCGTTTTGCCGATTCCGCCCGGCCCCGTGATCGTGACCAGCCGCACATCCTGGCGTAGCAGCAATTCTCTTGCGGCCGCCACTTCCTTCTCCTGCCCGACAAACCGCGTCCGCTGCACGGGAATATTGGTCGGTCGCGTCACTACCTGCGCCACCGGCTTCTCCGAGAAGCGGTCGCGTATCGCGGCAAGTTCGCGCGCGAGATCCCGCGTGGCGACGTAGCGCTTGTCCGGCTCCTTCGCCAGGCAGCGCTCGATGGCCCAACATAACGGCGCAGGCGCGTCCGGATTTTTCGCTGCAATCGGCTCGGCCTGCTCGCGCAAAATCGCCACCATCGTTTCCGCGGTCGTGTTTCTCGGAAACGCGCGCTTTCCCGTCACCATCTCGTAGAGCACCAAGCCAAACGAAAACTGGTCCGACCGGAAATCCAGTTGCCCGCCGCCGGCCTGCTCGGGTGACATGTATTGCACCGTGCCCACAATCACGCCGGGCTGCGTTTCCCACGCGGACAAATCGTGCGTCATAGACAGCTCGCCGCTCTTCGACCTCAGCTTCGCCAACCCAAAATCCAGTATCTTGACGAACCCATCCTCCGTCACCATCAGGTTCGCCGGCTTCAAATCTCTGTGCGCGATGCCAGCTTCATGCGCCTTGGCCAGCCCTTCTGCCACTTGCGCCGCGATTTCAATCGCCTTGCGGATGGGCAGCGATCCCGCGGCCATCAAATCGCGCAGCGTCTTTCCCTCGATCAGCTCCATTGCGATGTAATGCGTCGAGCCGTCCTGCCCCAATTCGTGGATCGTAACGATATTCGGATGATTGAGCGCCGATGCCGAGCGCGCTTCCTGCTCGAAGCGCCGCAAGCGCTCGCTGTCTGACGAAAATTCCGCGGGCAAAATCTTGATCGCAACATTGCGCTCGAGCCGCGTATCCCGCGCGCGATACACTTCGCCCATCCCGCCCGCGCCAAGCGGCGCGACGATTTTGTACGAGCCAAGTTTGGTCCCCGGAGCCAGCGCCATAGTTGGAGAAATTATAACCTTGTGCGAGCCTTCAGCACGGACGAAACCATCCCGGTGCGCGGTAAGCAGGACGGCTCGTCCGTTTCCGCCCCTGTGGTGTGGTAGGTGGTAATATGGCACCCATCCGGGAGGGCAAGTCGTGACCCAACAGGAGTCGAAAAGTGACGGAATCTGAATCCGTGCAGGTACCGCTGGACGTTACCGTCCCAAGCTCCGCCAGCGCCGTCGAAGAAACGACCGCGGTTCCCTCGCGCCACTCTGCGCTCGTCCGCGTCACTCACTGGATCGCCACTCTCTGCTTTTTCGCCCTGCTCGTCACCGGAATTGAAATTGTGATCTCTCACCCGCGCTTCTATTGGGGCGAAACCGGCAATGTATTGACCACACCGCTGTTCCAACTGCCCATCCCTTCCTCGCGCGCCTTGGTGAAGACCGGCTACGGCTTCGTGCTGCCCGACCAGAACGGCTGGAGCCGCTATCTCCACTTTCAAGCCGCCTGGATTGTGGTTTTGACCGGCCTACTCTACGTAATCTCCGGATTTTTCACCGGGCATTGGCGCAAAGACTTGTTCCCACGCAAAGCCGACCTTTCCTGGCGGGCGCTCTCCGCCTCCATCTCTAGCCATTTGCGCTTCGCACGTCCGAGCGCGGACGAAGCCCGCTCGTATAACGTGCTCCAGCGGATCAGCTACCTCTTCGTGGTCTTCGTTCTCTTCCCATTAGTAATCTGGACCGGATTGGCCATGTCCCTCTCCTTTGTTTCCGCGTTTCCGGCGACCGTCACTCTGCTCGGCGGCCAGCAATCCGCGCGCACGCTTCACTTCTTCGTCTCCATCGCGCTGGTACTCTTCCTCGTCGTCCACGTCGTGATGATTTGCGTTGCCGGATTCAGGAACCGCATGAGAGGCATGATCACCGGAAAAGTGGTTGTTGGCCCGACCGCTACACAGAAGGAGCGCACATGACAGATATCTCGCGCCGCAAACTCATCATCGGCGGACTCGCCGCCACCGCCGGAGTGTCTGGCCTGGGCGTCGCCGCGCACCTCGCTGAAAAATATGGACTGGTCCCGCCCGATCACGGTGGAATCTACGGTCTCGGCGAAACGCTCACCTACGCTTCCCAGCGCCTGCTCACCCGGCATTCGCTCGCCCGTGAGTTCTCTCGCAGCCAGATTTCGACGCCGCTTCCGAACGAAATCGCGCCCCCGAGCGAAGCCTACAAGCGCCTTCAGGCCGGAGGATTTGCCAACTGGCGGCTCACGATCGACGGCATGGTTGACCGTCCCGGCTCGTTCTCCCTCGCCCAGCTCAAAAGCTACCCGTCGCGCAGCCAAATCACCATCCTCGCGTGTGAAGAGGGCTGGTCGTATATCGCCGAGTGGATCGGCGTGCCTCTCTCCCACGTCCTCGATCTCGTGGGGGTCCAGCCGCAAGCCAGATACGTTGTCTATTTCTCCATCGAACCCGACTGGTGGGAAAGCATTGACATGGCCGACGCCACCCATCCACAAACTTTTCTCGCTTACGGCATGAATGGCGGTGAGCTTTCCGTCGGCAATGGCGGCCCGCTGCGCCTGCGCGTCCCTCGCCAGCTCGGCTACAAGAGCGTGAAATTCATCACCCACATCACCGTCACCGACAGCCTGAAAAAGTTCGGCAAAGGCCTGGGCTCCGCCGCTCCAGAAGGTGGCTACGCCTGGTACGCTGGCATCTGACAAGGGTTTCCGGGTTTCAAACGGGCGCAAGAGAAAAAGCGGGCTCTTCAATCACGCGTCAAGCGTTTGACTCTTTTCCAACATTCCTCGCACAATCCAATCGGGCGTTCTTGATTGAACTCGTCGCTACTGTACCCGACTGGATTTTCAACGGGCCTGCCGCACGACTCGCCGCTTGCGTGGCCGCAAAGCTCATCTGTGCACATACAAGCAGCTTGCTTCATGTAAATTCACTCAAAATTTCCATTAGAGATTCTCAAGAATTGCAGGTCTTGCACGTTTTCTTACCGGCCATAACGGCTTCCGAATGGGAGTCGTACTTAATTCTATCGCGTTCCAGAATGTACCGAAGCCACTTGCACCCTGGCCTATGGAAGGAACGCGCCGATGCACTTGAAATGAACGGGCCGTATTGGCCCTCTGGGCCCTGGCTGTCCACGACAATGATCTGCATATCGGCAGTATAAAATCACAACAGGAAGTGACCGTCAAGGCAGGCCGTATATAATCTAGTGACTAACCCTGCCGTTAACCTCATCCGCGCGGGGTTGACGGAGGCTTGTGCCGATGAAGATCCTTGTCTCTACTTTTGTCATCGTTTTTACGGTACTGGTCCTAGTCGCAGGCGCGGTGTTCATGATTTTAGAAGCCAACGATAAATTGGAGACCTTGAGAGAAAAGGCTCCAGGGTTCGTGAAATTCGTCGAACGCAGGGAATCGTTGAACGTTCTCATTATTGTGTGCATTTTTTTGTTGCTAGGCAACGGATACGAACTGGTCATGAAAGAAACGCCTGAAGTTCCTGCTCCGCCATCGCTTACGCTAAAAACTCCCCCGCAACCAGCGGTTACGATTAATGAGATCGCTCCTCCCGTAAAAAGCCAGTGCTGGATCGGAAATTACGCCCTTCCTGCCATTTCTTCTCCTCAACCATGGGGGATGGCTATGTAGGGATCCCAATGGACACCTCAGTTAGGTAAGATCAGGGCCTCCAAACAGGAGGCAACATGGGCAGGAAACCACGCGTAGATCGATCCCCAGAAGAGAAGTGGCAGATCGTGCAGGAAGGCATCAAGAGCGGGAACGTTTCGGAGACGTGTCGGCGTCACGGAATCGCTCCGAATCTGTTCTATCGCTGGAAGGACGAAGCAGAACAGGGAGCGAAGGCAGCGCTTGGGGGGAGAAGCGCTGCCGCGGCCGAAACCGAGAAGGATCATCGCATCCGGCAGCTCGAACGAACGCTGGGACGGAAATCGCTGGAGATCGAAATCCTAAAAAACGTCGTGGGGGAGTGAGCTGCGGTGAAGTTCACTCCCAGGCGCGGGAACTGGTGACGCAGGGCTACACGGCTACGTTGGTCGCCATGACGCTAGCAATCAGTCGGTCAAGCTTGTATTACCGGAAGAGACCGCGAGGCAGCCGGGCCGATCGGCAGTACGACGAACAGATCGTCGTGGCGTGCGGGGAAAAACCCGCGTATGGATATCGCCGCGTGACCTGGTGGCTGCGAAGAAAAGAAAACCTTCCGGTGAATCGCAAGCGGGTGCTGCGAGTGATGCGCGAGCGCGGGTTGCTGGTACGCTCGCGCCGCCTACGTGCACGACGGAAGAAAGAGTGGGGCCGTGTGGATGCCGCGGAGCCCAATCAGATCTGGCAGTCGGACATGACGAAGATCTGGGCAGGGCCGGCGGTTGGCTGGGCCTACCTGGTGTGTGTGATCGACTGCTGCACACGGGAGATCGTGGGATGGAATCTCTCGCACCGTTGCCGAACCGAAGATGCACTGGCCGCGGTAGAGCAAGCAGTCCTGGCACGGCTGCCCTCGGGCAGCCGTGAAGCGAACATGACGCTGACAACCGACAATGGAACGCAGTTCACTTCTTCGCGCTTCCTGGAGACCTTGGGGAGGCTCGGCATCACCCATCGGAGGACGGCGTATCATCACCCGGAAGGCAACAGCTACATCGAACGGTTCCACCGCAGCTTGAAAGAAGAGGAAGTCTGGACAGCGGAGTATCGGAGCTTGGAAGAAGCGCGAACATCGATCGCTCGTTGGATCGAAGAATACAATCACGACCGGCCTCACCGCGGAGTCCAAAATCGCACTCCGCACGAGGCCTTCTTAGCTTTTGCAACTGACCTAAACTCGGAGGCCCCGACTGCCTAAATTAGAGGGGAGCCCTACGCCACAGTTGTCTGCAATACGACAATCAAGCCACCCTACTCTATAGAATTACATTATGACCAGAGTGTCACAGTCGGACCAATCACGTTTCCGGTAGGATCGGATTTTTCAAAAGCTGCGATGTTCAATGAGGGTACCAAAATCGTTGCCATGTTTGAGCTGCATTCGGTTGTTCCTAACGAACCATTCTCAATAACGGCGCGAGGGTCGACCGACAAATTTCCCCTTGTTAAGGAAGGAACGATAAGGGCGAAGGGTGTTGTTCTTGAATTTCACCCTTGAGCTGCTGATCCCGCCTTTAATCGTTTGTATCATAGCCATTCGCCTCTTCTAACGCCGCGCGGAGAATTCTTGCGCACCTGTACTCTTTCTGAGTCGTGGCCGTGGCCAGGGTAGTTGGCCCTACCCCACTGCTCGGCCTCCTCTTTGGTACCGAACTTGGCTTTAATATCGCCCCGATACTCGACCACCCACTTTTGTATTCTCTCGCGCCACTCGACGTAGTATTTCGTATCCACAATCTCTCTCGTTGAAACGAGTATCTAAAAGACGATACTGCTAAGTAATTAAGGAAGCAATTTCATTATTTGGGAAAAGCGAGTAAAGTACGCGGCAATCCTGGGCAGATGCTGTTCCAACGCGAATCAATTCACCCGGTCTGAAAGGAGAAGAACGCAATGAAACTCGCGATGGTTTTGTCGGTCCTGCTTTTCGCTGCTGTAGCTCAGGCGCAGACAGTAGTAACAGCCAACCCTACCTCGATTGACTTCGGGACGCTGTATCCCGGTGAGTTTGATACTGAGACGATTACCTATACGTGCGCCACGGGGCCATGCGTTGGTGCCGCACCCAAAATCACCGGTGGGCACGCTGTGCTAGTGAGCGCAAACACATGCAAGGCCAATTGGACGTTTTTCGTACCGGGGCAAACTGGCGACACTTGCTCAGTGAGTTGGACGCTCACAGCCACTAGTGCGGAAGTCAATTGCCCAGGAAATGTCTGCACTGGCACTGTTGGCATCTCAGTGACGAACGGTGTCAGCAGCGACGCGGTGGTCGTAAGTGGGGGCTACACTGCGACCGTTCTGAGTCCTAAACCAACCCTAGCTATCACACCTACGGAATTGGGCTGGTTTTGGGACCCGTTTCAAGATGGCCCCGTCGAGCAGTTCACAACCGTAACCAATGTTTCGGAAGTCTCGGTTTCGGTGTCAGTAGCTATCAGTGGCAGCAACGCAGACTACTTTATCTTGGACCCGGCCTTTACGGTGAACCTCGGTCCGGGGCAAGAGACGCAAATCGGCGTCACGGCGGCACAGTACAAGGTTCCCCATGGTTGCGAGTTGCTTCGTGGGCGAGAGTGTTCAGCCACAGAGGACGCCACGCTGAAAATCTGGAGCACGTCAACAACACCCGGGACGCCGGGGACTCCGTTCCTAGAGGGACGGGTCAAACTGTCGGATGCAATAGAGTGGAACATTTGCGACGAGGGCAAGAGTTGCTGATTTCAAGTCCTCCGGCGGAATCCGCTCGTCGCTACTAATCTAACAACAAAAGGCCCGCTCCCATGACGGAGCGGGCCTTGTTATTTGGTTCTAAGAGGAAACCCCTGGCCTGCGCTGCAAAGCGCCTCAAATCGCCCGCAGCCAGGAATCAAGAGAATACAACTTGGGCTTATTGGATCGAGCGCGGCGCCACCAGTGATTCCGACCCTCCCAAAACGGTTGCAAGCCCGGTCACTAAACTGATAGGTTGTGGGCTTCCTGGGAGAGGAGAATATGAATGAAACTGGCAATTGCCTTCGTGGTTTTATTTTTTGCTTCCGTGGCTCAGGCCCAGACGGTAGTAACAGCCAACCCTACCGCGATCAGCTTCGGAACGCTGTATCCCACCGATTTTGACACGCAGACGATTGTCTACACTTGCGCCACGGGGCCGTGCGTCGGCGCAGCACCAAAAATAACGGGTGGACATGCGATCGTTGTAAGCAATAACACGTGCAAGGCTAACTGGACGTTTTTCGTACCAGGGCAAACGGGCGACACCTGCTCGGTTAGTTGGACGCTTAAAGCCACCAACGCAGAAGCGAACTGCCCTGAAAATGTTTGCACGGGCACTGTTGGTATTTCAGTCACCAACGGTGTCAGCAGCGACGCGGTAGTCGCAAGCGACGGATACACCGCGACCGTTTTCAGCGCTAATCCTCGAGTCACCATCTCGCCGAAGAGTATAAATTGGGGGGAAATCCCTGACGTGGAAGATCAGGTCGGGCCAAACCCGGTAACCATCACGAATGTTTCGGAAGTAAACGTCAACGTGACTTACTGTATAGACCAGCCTCCGTTTGGAAACCTCCCGCCCGACGTGGACCCCCCAGCCAATGGTCTCAATTTCAGCGTAAACGAGGACGGAACCGGCCCGTCTTGTCAAGCGACAACTCGTGGAACGATTTCCTTGCTCACTGGAGGATCCGCTACGCTCGGCCTTTGGTTTTTCGTTGATTTGGGGTATTGCGCGAGACCGCAGGGCGGATGTCTGGTTCCGGCTTCAGGCACATTGAAAATTTGGAGCACGTCGACGACACCTGGTGCAAGCACGAAAACGTACTTTGAGGGGGCCGTGAAGCTGTTCGGAATTTCGCAGTACCCACTTGAGTGAAATTCTTCGAGCGGCCAGAGCGAATAAATCACATGTCTAACACTTATGGCATTCCTGAGGAAATTGAGAAGAAGATTCGAGCGAGAGATAAGGCTTGTGTATATTGCGGCATCTCGATGAAAAAAACTTCTCAGGCCAAGCACCGCTCGGAAGCAAGCATCGAGCACTTCAATAATCGTGGGCATTTCGAGCAGGAGTGGAACGTTGCTATTTGCTGTCGTGGTTGCAACTCCAGTAAAGGAACGAAGACACTGTTGACTTGGTTCGAGTCGCCTTACTGTGTAGAAAGAAAGATAAGCAAGGCAACGGTTGCAGGGCCAGTGAGAAAATTTATCAACGAACGACTGTGAATGCGGCGAGCGTGTTGAGCCCCGTCTTTCGATCGGGGACGCCTACGCTGCTGAGCAGGAAATTGTGCGCGGGGTTGAATTGCAGCGACGGATCGGGATCGGGGATCCACAGATGAATGACGTAGCTGCCCGGACGAAGGGCGGGGATTAACAGCCGGTCCGAAAATGTCTGGCGCTCGCCCGGCGCGAGGCTGCGCAAATCCGCATGCGGCAGGACGCGCCGGATGTAGTTATGGCCCTCGGCATCGTCCACCGCGAGATACACCTGCCGCGCCTGTGCCATTTTCGCCGCGCCTGCATTCGAGAACGTGAGTTCCACGCGCATCCAATTGTCACGCTTCGTCTTGAACGAAAAGTCCGCGTGATTCAGGACCATGCGCGCTTCGCCGCTTGCATCCGGCGCCGGCATGGCCGTGTAATCGCATGCGAGCGTGATTTCGCTGCCCTCCGCATGGCACGGCGCTGCGTCGGGAGATTTTGTCTGTGCGGAAGCGGCGGGACGGGACGGGTCTTGCGCTAAGGCGCTTCCCGAACCGGAAGCGTATGCCAGGGGATGCGCCGGCAGGAGCGAAATCGAAATTCCCAGCACAAAAGTGAGCGGCAAAGTTCGAGTTGCGCGGCGCATTTTTATCCAGCTGAATTTATTCAGCGGCTTTTGCCGCCGGACGTGATCGGTTCTTCCAGGCCCAGCGCCTCGATGTAAAACCGGCTCACGTATTCCTTCACCATGCGCCGCGTGCTGAATTGCGGCGCCACGCTCTTGATGGCCGCCTTCATCACCCGCACGAAGTCGTGAGGAATCTCGTCGTCGGACCGTTCGTAGTAAAGCGGAATGATTTTTTCTTCGAGCAGCCGGTAGAGCGACTCCGCATCCGCCTTCGTGCGGTCGGGTTGCGGCTCGTCGCCGGCCTGTGCCTCGCCGATGGCCCAGCCGTTCTTGCCGTTGTAACCTTCAATCCACCACCCATCCAGAATCGAAAGGCTCGGGACGCCGTTCGCGCCCGCTTTCATTCCGCTCGTGCCGCTGGCTTCGAGCGGCGGCAGCGGATTATTCAGCCACACGTCCACGCCGCGCACCATGCGCTGTCCCAAATGCTGGTCGTAGTCCTCCACGAACGCAATGCGCCCCGCAAATTCCGGGTCCTGCGCCAGATGAAAAACTTTTTGGATTAGCTGCGCGCCCACCGTATCGGAGGGGTGCGCTTTCCCCGCGAATATAATTTGGACCGGCTGCAGCGGATTCGTCAGGATGCGTTTCAGCCGCTCCAGGTCCTGCAGAATCAAATCGGGCCGCTTGTAGCCCGTGAACCGCCGCGCGAATCCGATGGTCAGAATGCGCGGGTCGAGCAGCGCCCCGAACGCAAGCACGCTTTCCGCGCGCACGCGCTTGCTGGTCCATTCCTCGCGCGCGCGCTGGTTGATTTCGTCGATCAGCAAAACTTTCATGCGGAAGCGCAGCCACCAAAGTTCATCGTCCGGGATGTTGTCCACCGCCTCCCAAATCTTGGGCTGGTCCTGATCGCGAAACCATCCGGGGCCCACGTACTTGTCGAGCATGGGCTGCAGCCAGGTGGTATCCATCCAGGTCCGCAGATGGACGCCGTTCGTGATCGCCGTGATGGGCACGTCTTCCTCTTTCTTGTCCGGCCACAATCCCGCCCACATGTGCCGCGCCACCTCGCCGTGCTTTTTGCTCACTGCGTTGCAAAACTTTGAAAGCCGCAGCGCGAAGACGGTCATGTTGAATCCCGCTTCGGGATTCGCGGGATTGCTCCCCAGGCTCAGCAGGCCGTCGCGGTCCGTGCCAAATTTGGCGTAATGGCTGCTGAAATATTTTTCGATCAGCGGAAACGGAAAAACGTCCGTGCCCGCGGAAAGCGGAGTGTGCGTGGTGAAAACCGAACTCTCCCGCACCTTCGCAATCGCGTCCTCGAACTTTGTTCCTTCCTCGACGTGCGCGCGCACGCGTTCCAAAAACGCGAGCGCCGGATGCCCTTCGTTGATGTGCACCGCCGAGGGCCGTATGCCCACCGCTTCAAGGACGCGCATCCCGCCAATGCCCAGGACAATTTCTTGCCGCAAGCGCTGCTCCGGATCGTTCGTGTACAGCCGATTCGCGATGGCGCGGTCCCACGGCTGATTGCTTTCCACTTCCGTGTCCAGCAGATAGACCGGAACGCGTCCGATGTCCGCGCGCCACACCAGCACGTGCACCGGCGGATCGAACAGCGGCACTTGCACCACCAGCGGCTGATTGTTTTTGTCGCGAACGAGTTTTACCGGATCGTTTGACCGGTCCAGCGTTTTTTGATCGTCTTCCTGCCAGCCGTCATCGTTCAATTTCTGCGTCAAGTATCCGCGCGAATAAATCAGCCCCACCGCCACCACCGGAATCGCCAAGTCGCTGCATTCCTTTATATAGTCCCCCGCCAACACCCCTAGGCCGCCGGCGTAGAGCGGGAGGGAATGGTGGAAGGCATATTCGGCGGAAAAATAGGCCAGGGGTGATACCACCGAGGAACCGTATTCCACCGTAAACCAGCCGGTTTTTGAGGCAATGTTGGCGTCAAATTCCGCCATAAGCTGGTCAAATCTTTTGACCAGGTTCGTGTCGCTCGCGGCATTCTCGAGAATCTCCTGAGGGAGCAGGGTCAGCATGCGCAAGGGATTGTGCTCGGCGGCGCGCCAGGCTGGGAGGTCGAGCGAGCGGAACAATTCGCGGGCGTGCGGTTGCCAGCTCCACCACAAATTGTAAGCAAGGCGTTCGAGCCCGCGAAGTCTTTCCGGCAAATTCGGGAATCGCGAGGGAGTGTCTGAGTTTTCGGACCGGGAGTTGTTACCTGATGTCATTCGATCGTCTCTTTTCGATGCATAATTGCAGCCACAAATTTATCCTGCCGATCTCACATGCCGATGGAGGCACCTTTATATCCTGCCTATGTACCCGGATTCTTGCAACGCCGAAGGAAAGGGCCAGTGCCACGGTAGGCATGGATATGCCATTTGGGCATCCAGTTAGAGGCCAGCGGACTGAGTGTGGCGTTCCAGGGAAGATTGGAATAAACTCGCGCGCAGCGGATTCGCCGCAATCGCCGAGACGAACGTGCTAACTATGTCTTCCTGGGCTCGTCTGAGAACGTACCGGCTTGCATAAATCCTGCCAAGGAGTTTACGGATGCTTCGCACGTTTCTAATCGCTCTCGCCGCAGTTGTTTTCCTGCCTATCGGGGCGCGCGCCCAAACCGTGGATGAAATCATCGCCAAAAACGTTCAAGCCCACGGCGGAATGGAAAAAATGAAAGCGGTGCAAACGGTGCGCGTGACGGGCAAATTCAGCGCAGGCTCGTTTCGCGCCGGATTCATGCAAGAGAACAAGCGGCCCGACAAGGTACGCGAGGAACAGATTATCCAGGGCCTGGCGGGAGTGCAAGCATACGACGGCAAGGTCGGCTGGCAGGTGAATCCTTTCGGTGGCAGGCGGGATGCAGAGCTGATGTCGCGGGACGATTTGAAAGGTCTCGAGGAAGATGCCGATATTGACGGCCCGCTCGTGGACTACAAAGAGAAGGGGCACAAAGCGGAACTCGTGGGCCACGATTCGGTGGAAGGAACGGACTGTTACAAAATCAAGCTCTCGCTCAAGAACGGCGATGTGCGCTATTACTTTCTGGATGCGGATTCTTTTCTGGAACTCAAAATAGAGACGGAAAGCAATATCCGCGGGACGGTGCAGTATTCCGAAACGTACTTCGGTGACTACGAAGAAGTGAAAGGACTGTACTACGCGTTTGCATTCGAGGGCGGCCAGAAAGGCAACCCCGATCGCGTGAAGTACGAAGTGGATAAAGTGGAGATTAATGTGCCGCTCGACGACTCGTTGTTTTCAATGCCAACCGCCAAGCCCGCAGCCAAGGCGCCGGGAGGTGCACAGTGATTTCCCGGACGCCACTGACTCTCAAAAATGCTCTTGGAATCAGCGTTCTAATTCTGTTGGCAGCCTTTTCATTCCCGGCACATCTGGCGGCGCAGGAAACCAAAGTTGACTCCGATACGATTTCAGGGCTGGGCGCCCGGAACATCGGGTCGGCGGAGATGAGCGGCCGGGTGTCGGCGCTGACAGCGGTAAAGGAAGACGGCCGGCTTACGGTGTACATCGGCGCGGCGAGCGGCGGTGTTTGGAAGTCAGTGAACGGCGGCACGACGTTCAAGCCCGTATTCGACAAACAGCCCGCACAATCGATTGGGGCCATTGCCATCGATCCGCAAACGCCCAAGACAATTTGGGTTGGGACCGGCGAATCGTGGACGCGCAACAGCGTTTCCATCGGCAACGGAATTTACAAGTCCGTGGACGGCGGGGAAAACTGGACGTTCGCGGGTTTGAAGGACTCGGAGCGTATATCGAAGATCCTCATTGATCCCAAGGACGGCAACACAGTCTATGCCTGCGTGCCGGGAAAACTTTGGAGCGACAGCGAAGACCGCGGCGTGTACAAGACGACCGACGGCGGCCGGACATGGACGAAGATTCTGAACGGCGCCAACCTCTCGACCGGGTGCTCCATGATGTCGATGAACCCACGCGATCCAAAGGCTCTTTTTGCCGGCATGTGGGATTTTCGACGCAAGGGCTGGACGTTCCGCTCCGGAGGCGAGAACTCCACCGCACCAAGCGGCAGCGGCCTGTTCCAAACAAAGGATGCCGGCGCAACTTGGACGGAGCTGGACGAAAAAAACGCCAAAGGGCTTCCGGCGAAACCATGGGGACGAATAGCGGTAACGATCGCGCCTTCCAATGCGGACGTGGTGTACGCCTTGATCGAATCCAATCGCAGCGCGCTTTTCCGCTCCGATGACGGCGGCAAGACCTGGCAAGAACGCGACCGCAGCAACCTCATGGTTTGGCGTCCTTTCTACTTCGCCAACCTGATCGTCGATCCCAAGGACGAGAACAAGATTTATAAGCCGGACCTGGGCTTGATCATGAGCAACGACGGAGGGAAAAGCTTCAGCGGAATTTCCGGCGGCGCGCACGGAGATTTCCACGACGTGTGGGTCAATCCGGACAACACCGAACATCTGATTGCGGGGGATGACGGCGGCGTTTGGTACTCCTACGACAGCGGAAACACATGGTGGAAGGCCGCCAATCTCCCCATTTCGCAGTTCTATCACGTGAGCGTCGACTCCGACGATCCCTATCACGTCTTCGGCGGTCTGCAGGACAACAGCGTATGGATGGGAGATTCGGCTTATCCGGGAGGGATTTCCAACAGCCGCTGGGAGAACCTTTACGGCGGCGATGGGTTTTGGGCTTTCCCTGATCCGTCGGACGACCATTACGTTTATGCCGAGTCGCAAGGGGGCGAGATCGGGCGCGTGAATCGCATCACGCTGGAAAATCGCGGCATTAAGCCGCAGCCGAACTACGGAGAAAGCAAACTTCGCTTCAACTGGAACACGCCGATCCACATGAGCCCCAACGAAAAGGGCACGATTTACATCGGCGCACAATTCCTTTTCCGCTCGCGCGACCACGGACAAACCTGGGACCGCATTTCTCCCGACCTCACTACAAATGATCCGGAGAAACAGAAGCAGGAAGAATCAGGGGGCGTGACCGTAGATAACTCAGATGCCGAAACGCACACGACGATCTATTCCATCAGCGAATCGCCGCGCGATGGACAAACCATCTGGGTGGGCACCGACGATGGGAACGTGCAAATCACACGCGATGCGGGGAAAACCTGGACGAACGTGGTGGGGAATGTCCCCGACCTACCCAAGGCCTCGTGGGTTTCCTGGGTGGAGGCAAGCCGCTTTGATCCCGCCACCGCGTATGCCGCTTTCGACCGGCACACGTTCGGCGACATGGATCCGCATGTGTACAAAACCACGGACTACGGCAAGACGTGGACGCGGATCGTGGCGAAGGACAGCGGAGTGCGAGGCTACGCGCACGTGATCAAGGAAGACACCGTTTCTCCCAATTTGCTGTTCGTGGGGACGGAATTCGGACTGTGGGTGTCGCTCGACGGCGGCAAGCAATGGGCACAGTACAAGGGGCACGATTTTCCGGACGTTGCGGTGTGCGACATCGTGGTGCAGCCTCGCGAATCAGATCTCGTTCTGGCCACCCACGGCCGCGGCATCTGGATTGTGGACGACATCACACCGCTGCGAAAACTGACTCCGGAAGTGCTGGCGCGGGAGGCGGCTTTCGTGCCGGGAAAGCCCGCACAGCAGCGGCTGAATGCGAATGGGGGCTGGGCGGAAGGGAATGCCGCGTTCACCGGACCGAATCCGCCGGACGGCGCATTGATCAGCTACTTTCAGAAAAAGCGGCACATTTTCGGGAAAATGAAAATCGAAATATTCGACGAGCAGGGCAAGCTAGTTGATACGGTCCCGGCGAACAGCCGACGCGGATTGAGCCGCGTGGAGTGGCCGATGCGGCTGAAGGCGCCGCACGTTCCTCCCGCGGCTACGGCTGCATTCGAGGCCAGCCAAGGGCCGAGAATTTTGCCGGGGACCTACACAGTGAAGATGACGCGGGGCAAGGAAACGTACTCGACTCCTCTAACTATAACTCTGGATCCGCGCGCCAAATTCACGGTGGAAGACCGCAAGCTGAACTTCGAGACAGTCATGCGAGTGTACAACATTCTGGGCGACATGAGCTTCGATGTGGACCGCATCAACGGCGTGCGCGACGAGCTGGCCGAGCGAGCGTCCAAGCTGACCGAGAACGATCCGCTACGCAAGCGGCTTCGAGATCTCACCGCACGAACCGAAGAAATTCGCAAGAAAATCGTGGCCACCAAGGAAGGCGGCGCGGTGACGGGCGAAGAACGCATCCGCGAAAAAACCACGCAGCTCTATGGCGACCTGGTGAGTTATGAAGGACGTCCGGCGGATTATCAGGTGGCCCGCATCGGTTCGCTCGAGCACGAGCTGGGTGACGTGATGAAGGAATTCGATACGTTTGTGGGCAAGGAGATTCAGGAAGTAAACGCTTCCCTGGCGAAGAAGAAACTCGGGATCATTAAGCCGTTGACGCGGGAAGAATGGGACAAAGCGAATGCCGAATCGGAATCGAGTAGCACGGCACCTTCTTCAATGCAGTGGCGTGAACGCGATTAAGCTCGCCGACGCTGAACTAGGAGGTTACGCCAAGCGGTTTCATTAATGCCGCTTTTTCAAAAACAGAATATCGATTGCCAGCGCCAAAACTCCGAGAGCGACATACCTCCACGGAACTAAGATCGAATATCCGTGCTGCATCGAACCGCTCCGGGCTCCTTCAGGGCTTGGTTGGCTCGGTCTTCCAGAAGTCGATGCCCGCGGCTTGCGGTGGGACGTCGAGCGTACCTACCGTCTTCATCGAACCCAGATCAATCACTTCGACCGTACCGGGATCCGAGCCGATCCCTTCGACGGAGATAAAAGCGTAGCGGTTATCGGGCGTCACGACTGCTCCGTGGACGACCTTGCGCTTGGTGGGCAGCCGCACGAGCTCTTTGCCCGACTTGGGATCAAATATAGAAACGGATTGCCCGCGCTTGTTGGTGGCAATCAAGCGGCCGTCTTTGGTCATGGCCAGGTTGTAGACGCCGGTTCCTGCGGGAAATCGCCGCGCCACTTTCCAGGAAGCCACGTCGACCGCCACGACTTCATTCGATTTGTTGCAGGCCACGTAAACTTCCGAGCCGTCGTTCGAAGGCTGCGCCCAGGTGGGCACGCAGGTGAGGTCGACCATCTTCATTTGTTTGTCTGGAGCGCCAGCCATGCCCATCTCTTTTCCCGCTGTCAGCATGAAGTGGCGCGAGACTTCGAAGGTCTGCGTATCAATTTCGGCCAGCATGTCGTCCATCATGCAGGCGGAGTAATGTTTTGTTCCTTGCGGGTTCAAGCGCGAGCCGTGCGGCATGGTGCAGGTGGTGATGCGTTTCACCTCGACCATGGGTTCGGTGGCGACCACGGAAATGGAGGAAGGCACCATGTCGCCGTGAAAATTCGCATTGGCCACGTAGATGAAGGCGCCGTCGCGGGAAATGTCCGTGGTGGCAGGAAACAACCCGAGCGGCGCATAACGAATGACTTCGTCCGTACCCGCTTTCAATTTCCAGACCGAGCCATCGGGTCGCCCGTGCCCGAGCGAGACGTAGAGATATTGCTTATCCGGAGAAACGGCGATGCCGTGCGGGCCGTTGATGTCCGTGGGCATCAGGCCGATGCGCGTTTCATGCTCCTCTGTGAAGCCTTTGGGGCCGAAGCGCATGAGCACAACTCTGTCCGCCGCCTCGCAGACCACATAAACGAGATAATCCTGCGTGGGGGGCTGCGATGATGCGGCCGAAGCGGCACTCAATTGCGGTGCCGGTGCTGCTGCAGCCGGCTGCGGAGCCGCTTGCTGTGGGGCGGCGGCGATGCACGGCGGCGCGGGAAGCAAAACGATCGAGGCGATCAGCGGGAATAACGCCCGGCGCGCCTGATGCCAGTGGCGACTTTCCCTTCGTGCTGTTGCGAACGGCCGCTCTCTTACATCCTTGCAATTGTCCATGTGATCGCTCCGTTATCGCGAATGAAAAGCTTACGCGTAACTTGCGGAATTGCAAGCAGTGCTCGAAAGAGATAATCCACTCGCGGCGCCAGGATTCAAAAGTGGATTCGAATACATGCTGCGGGAGCGGCAGCGCAAAGATATTCGCTTCGCGCGACGATTTTATGTCGGACCCAAAGGTCCGGCTCACAAGGACAAAGCGGTAGCCGGCGAACTGCCCTTCGCGTTGCTCAGGGCAAACCGGCGCTACAAAAACCCGACTGCGACATTCACTGCACAGAGAGTTAGACAGCCGGTTAATATTCCTGAACACCTCCCGAAAATACTCTCGCCATGCCGGCGGGGGCGTGTGTATGCTTTTAGCGGGGTTTCCCATCTAAATTCCTGTTGCGCGGGCACGCAAGGCGGCTCGCTGATTCCAATCGAGTTCCCATGAGTCAGAGACGAGAAATTCGCTCGGCCTATATCGAGTGGTCCAAGGAGCGCTCGCTGGCTGGATACAATCTGGCCACGAGCGGCGTGCTCGATTTTCCCCTGGCTGAACTCGGCGTACACATTGAAGATCTCGAGATCAACGGCCCGGATTCCTACGGGTACGAACCACTCATGGAGCGGCTGGCCGCCAAGTCGGACGTTCCTGTGGAGAGCATCGTCCACGCGCAGGGCACCTCGATGGCGAATCATCTGGCAATGGCCGCCCTCGTGGAAAGGGGCGATGAAGTCCTGATCGAGGAGCCCGGCTACGAGGCGCTGGTGGCCGTCGCGGAATATCTGGGCGCAAAGGTCCGTCGATTCCCGCGAAAATTCGAAGCCGGCTTTCAGCTTGATCCGCGCGAAGTGGAACGCAGCATTTCGCCGCGCACGCGCCTGATCGTGGTCACCAACCTGCACAGCCCGAGCGGCGTGCGGACGGAGGATGCGGCGCTGCGTATCGTAGGAGAAATCGCGCGCAGCCTGGGCGCTCACGTGCTCGTGGACGAGGTTTACCTTGAGGCGTGCATTGATGTCCCCTGGCAGACCTCGTTTCTTCTGGGCCCGAATTTCGTGGCCACCGGCAGCTTGACGAAAGCATACGGACTCGCGGGGTTGCGCTGCGGATGGATTTTTGCGGCCAAGCCCCTGGCGCAGCGTATGTGGCGCTTGAACGACCTCTTCGGCGTGACGGCCGCGCATCCGGCCGAGAGGCTCAGCGTGATTGCGCTCGACCACCTGACCCAGATCCGCGCGCGCGCAAAAAAATTGCTGGGCACCAATCGCGCGCTCCTGAAAAAACTGCTGGATTCGCGAACGGACCTCGTGACGATCTGGCCCGGAGCCGGGACCGTCGCTTTCCCTCAGCTTTCGAGCGGGCACGCGGACGCGTTCTGCCAACTTCTGCGCGAGAAATATGATACCAGCGTGGTGCCGGGACGCTTTTTCGATGCGCCGGAGCATTTCCGGATTGGAATCGGCGGCGAAACGGAAAATGTGCGCGAAGGGCTGGCGCGCGTTGCCGCCGCGCTCGACGAACTCGCGTCGAAGCAGTAGCGCTTGCGGTGCGCGGCGCTGGGCTGCTAGCCGCGTGCAGGAGCCGGGCGCGCGGGCATTCTTTTGCGCGGCAAAATAATTTCCACCAGAGCCTGTGCTGCCGCGGGCAAAGGGCGATCTTGGCGGTAGACGAGATAGAGACGACGCTCGATACGCATCTGCCGGATGCTCAGCTGGTGCAGATCGCCGCGGGCAACTTCGCGTTCCACGCACATCTGCGGCACGATGGCGACACCCCTCTTCATTTCGACGAACCTCTTGATGCTTTCGATGGTGGGCAGCTCGACTTCGATGCCCAGCGGAACCCGGTGGCGCGCGAAAAGCTGTATCACGCGCTGGCGGTAGGGCGATTCGACGATGTGAGCGACGAAAGTTTCCTCGGCGAGGGCGGAGATGTCCACTTCGCGGCGTTTGGCCAAGCGGTGACCGGGCCAGACGACGAGGGCCAGCGCGTCACGATAAAATTTTACGGCGGCTAGCTCGCGCTCTTCGGGGAGGTAGGAGATGACGCCGACATCCAACTGGTGATTCAGAAGTTCGCGGGGGACGTCGCGGGAAAACACGCGATGGACGCGGATGTGAATGCCCGGATGGAGTTTACGGTAACGGTCGAGCGCGGGCAGCAGGGCATGGATCGAGCTTTCGTTCACGCCGAGCGAAACCTGGCCGCGCTCGAGACCGCGGAGCTCGGTCAGGCCTTTGCGGATCTCCTCCCGTAAATTGAGCATGCGCTCGGCATATTCGAACAGCAGCACGCCTGCGTCGGTGAGCGACCGCGCGCCAGAGCCGGGAACGAATAGCGGCTGGCCCACCCAGTCTTCGAGCTTCCGCATGGCGATGCTGACGGCGGGCTGCGTGCGGTAGAGCTTTTCCGCCGCGCGGGAATAGCTGCGCTCGTTGGCCACCATCTGAAAGACCTGTAGCGCCGCCAGATCCACGAAACGGCCCTCCTGAGCCAAATCCATATATAAGAGAAACTTATCTCACATGCAACAATTATAAATTGGACACGCTTGCACGATTTAGAGTCCACTCGTTAGGTGCGAGGAGAGTCCATGGAGATAGTGCAGATTTTCGATACCACGCTGCGGGATGGCGAACAGTCGCCGGGCTTTTCCATGAATCGCGAGGAAAAGCTGCGGTTGGCGCGCCAGCTCGAGCAACTGGGCGTGGATGTGATCGAAGCGGGGTTCCCGATCGCTTCTCCAGGCGATCTGGACGCTGTAAGAGCGGTCGCGGCTGAAATCCTGGGCTGCCGCGTCGCCGCTCTGGCTCGGGCGCGCCAAGAGGATATTGATGCCGCTTTGCGCGCCCTCGAGCCCGCCGCCAAACCGCGGCTTCACATTTTCCTGGCCACTTCGGACCTGCACTTGAAGCACAAACTGCGCATCACGCGCGAAGAAGCGCTCGAGCAGGTTGCGAAAATGGTGCGTTACGGCCGCATGCGTTGCGACGAAGTGGAATTTTCTGCCGAGGACGCCAGCCGCAGCGATGCTGACTACCTCCTGCGAGTGATCGCCGCTGCCGCCGATGCGGGTGCGACCATCATCAATTTGCCGGATACGGTGGGATATACGACGCCGGAGGAATACGCCGAAATGTTTCGTTCCGCGCGGCGGCATCTGGACGCCTATCCCAACATTGTTTTCAGCGCGCATTGCCACAACGACCTAGGTCTCGCGGTGGCCAATTCGCTCGCAGCCGTGGCTGCCGGGGCGCGCCAGGTGGAGTGCACGATCAATGGCATCGGCGAGCGCGCCGGGAACGCTTCGCTCGAAGAAATTGCGGTAGCGCTGCACGTCCGCCAGGGCCGCTATGGCGCGGCCACGAACATTTCGCTGCAGAAGATTTATTCCACCAGCCGGTTGCTTACTTCGATTACGGGCGTCAGCGTCCCGCCGAACAAAGCTGTAGTGGGCGCCAACGCATTCGCGCATGAAGCAGGGATTCACCAGGACGGCATACTTAAGAACCCCCTGACCTACGAAATCATCGTGCCCGAAAAAGTCGGCGTGCCCTCGCGTCGCCTAGTGTTGGGAAAGCATTCGGGACGCAACGCCCTGCGAGCGCGCCTGGAAGAGCTGGGCTATCAAACGACGGAAGCCGAGCTTGCGGAATGTTACGCCCAAGCGATCGAACGCGCCGACGCCGCCAAGCAAGTGACCGATCGCGACCTGCTGGCCATCATTCATAAGGTGCGACGTAGCCGCGCTCCGGAGCACGCCGAGCAGGACGCGAGCGCCGCTACGGCGCGCTGAAAGACCGGACCAGAATTGAACGGGAGAAACGGCCATGGGTGGAGTACAAAAAACGATTGCGGTCCTGCCGGGTGACGGAATCGGTCCGGAGGTGACGCGCGCCGCGGTGCAACTGCTGGAGGACTGCGCGACTGCCTTCAATCACACGTTCGAATTTCGCGCATTCGCGTTTGGCGGGAATGCGATTGATCGTTATGGCACCCCGCTGCCAGCCGAAACGCTCGCGGGTTGCCGCTCGGCCGATGCCATCCTGCTCGGGGCGATTGGCGGGCCGCAGTGGGACTCTCTGCCGCTCGAAAAGCGCCCGGAGGCAGGCTTGCTCGGCCTGCGCAAGCAATTGGGACTCTTCATCAACCTGCGGCCGATACGTCTGCGGTCGGCGTTGCAGGGAATTTCACCGCTGCGGCGCGAGCGCATCAACGGAACCGATTTCGAAATCGTGCGCGAACTTGCCGGAGACATTTATTTTGGCGAGCACGTGCAAGAGGGAGAGGGCAGCCAGGCCCGTGCCTGGGACGTGGCCTCGTACAGCGCGCTCGAAATCGAGCGCGTGGCCCGCTACGCCTTCGATCGCGCGGAAGCGCGAAACCACCACGTCACGAGCGTGGACAAAGCCAACGTGCTGGCGACGTCAACCCTTTGGCGGCAAACGGTGTCGCGCGTCGCGCGCGAATATCCCGGCGTTACACTCGACCATCTCTACGTAGACAATGCCGCGATGCAGATTCTGCTGCGCCCGACGCAATTCGACGTGATTCTCACCGGCAATCTCTTTGGAGATATTCTGAGCGACGAAGCCGCGGCGCTGGCGGGTTCGATTGGACTGATTCCTTCGATGAGCCGGGGCGCCGATGGCCCGGCCCTCTACGAGCCGATTCACGGTTCGGCGCCGTCGCTAACGGGCAAAGACGTGGCCTGCCCGCTCGGTTCGATTTTTTCCGCCAGCTTGTTGCTGCGCGAATCTTTCGGGCTCGATATCGAATCGCACTGGATCGAAACCGCAGTGGATCGTGTGCTCGAGCACGGCTATCGCACCATGGACATTTCCGAGCAGGGCTCGCGCGTGGTTCGCGCGTCTGAGTTCACGGATCACATTCGAGCAGAGTCCCACGACGCTCTGGTGCATTCGGAGCGCTACGGCTGGGGTGTTTAGCCTCTAGGTTTTCCTGAGGACCAGGCAGCTTGCAATCATGTCGTGCAGCGCCTGTTTCTTTTCCGTTATGCCCGCCAGAATGTAACCAATGAAAAGAGGAATCAGTCCGGTGATGATTTTCGCGAAGAAGCGTCCGCTCGCGCGTGCGAAACTGATGCGGTTCCCGTAGAGGTCAGTGACAATCAACCCGAGCGCCATCTTTCCGAGTGTTCCCTGAGTAGCAGAGCTTTCCATCCACGCGAAATAGATCCACTGCATGACAAGAAACACAGCCGCGATCAATAAGATGATTCCGACTACCTCGGGAGCGAAGAACTCGTCCGGACTTTCCGACCCCTGAACCAAATTCTTCAAAGAAGAAAAGCCCACGACCGCGATACCCATCAGAAGCAAGACTCCAAACACGATTCCACTGAGAATTGTGTCGATTACATAGGCCACAAAGCGCAGCCAGAACCCCGCATAGATGGAAGGCGAGAGCGCAGACACTGGCCGAATGGGAGCTGCGACAAACGGTGCGGCGGGGATTCCAGAGGCGATCGACGCAGTCGCGATCTGAGGTTGGCCGCAGCCGGCACAGAATGCCGCGCCGTCCGGGATCTGCGTTCCACATTTTGAGCAGTACATGGAGCTCCTTGGGTCGCGCCGACGAGTTCTATAGTTTGCGGATCACAAGCGTGCCGGCCATGATGTCGTGCAGGGCCTGCTTCTTTTCGGTGAACCCGGCCATGATGAATCCGATCCACAGGATCAGTGCCGAGATTATCTTGCCGAAGAAGCGTCCGCTCGCACGGCCGAAACCGATGCGATTTCCCGCCATGTCAGTTACTTCGAGCCCGAGCGCTTTTTTGCCAAGCGTCGCCTGCCAGGCGGAACTTTCGAGCAGCGCGTAATAGAGCCAGTTCAGTGTGACGCGGATCAGGGCTACCTTGAAGATCATCCCGAAGAAGGGAATCAGTTCATCAGGCGACATCGGTTGACGTCCCATATGGCCCATGAGGAAGCTCCGCAAGTCCATGGAGCCGACTAGCGGGAAAGTCAGGATGGCGCCGACAACACCGAGGACGATTGCATCAATTATGAAAGCGACCAGGCGCAGCCAGAACCCGGCATACGCCACAGGCGCACGGGCCGCGGGAGCTTGCCAGCCGGTTTGAGCCGGCGGGATATACGCCGGCGCGGGCCCGGCAGGAGCCGCGCCCGCTGGAGCGACGGAATATCCGGCCACCGGCTGTCCGCACGAACTACAAAAGGCCACTCCTTCCGCAACATTGGCCCCACATTTGGAACAGAACATGGCGCCTCCCCACAATGATTACGCCGGAACTTCAGGCAAACCAACTGGCTGCGCATCGTACTGAACCCGAAACCCACGGGTCAACAGGCAAATGGCTTCGCCCCCTTGATGCCCACGAAGAGGTTTGCAGCGTCAAATGAGTGAACGGCGACCTGCTTCACAATTATTGCCCGGCGGCAAAGAGGTCACGTAAACTCGATCACGAAGAAAGGCAGGAGGAAAAATGCGAATTCATTTCACGAAGACGGCTCGCCTATTGGGGGTTGGACTGTTCGCGCTCGGGCTCTTTGCCAGCGGTTACGTGGCAGGACAAAACAAGTTCGGGCAGCCGAAAACCATCATTCATGTTGCGATCATCAAATGGAACCCGGGCGTCTCGGCGGCAGACCAGCAGAGAGCCCTCGACGGAATTAAGGAAGTGGCCGCAAAGGTTCCCGGCGTGAAGAATGTATGGATCAAGGCCGAGCGGCTACAGCCTCGCGATTTCAACGCTGCCTTCGCCATCGAATTTCGGGACCGCGCCGCGGCTGATGCTTATGCAGAGAGTCCAGCGCACGCGGCGTGGGAACAACAATACGTGCTGATGCGCGCCCAGAGCATTTCCGAGCAGGTGACCAATCCATAGAGGCTGACCCGCCAGAGGATTCGCATACCTCCAAAGCCACCGCCCGGCTCCGCGAAGAATTTTCTATTCCTACGAGCACAGCAGTGCTAGGCTCCGGCTGCGGGGCGCGAAATGCAGGCTCCGAAGTTTCCCTCACTGACCTATTCCGACGGCCCGAAAATCTGAGCGCAGGAGGCAAGCACCGCCATGAAAAAACTCGCGTTGGCGATCATCGTGTCTTACATCGTGTTGATGGGAACAAACTATCTGGTGCACAGCGTGTGGCTGATGCCGGACTACGACGCAATTGCCGCGAGCCACAGAAACCTCGAGGGAATCATGCACCGGTTCTGGGCCATGGCGCTCGGCCAGTTCTTCTTCGCGGCGATGTTCGCCTACATCTATACTCGCGGGCGCGAAAGAAAATCCTGGCTGGAACAGGGAATTCGCTACGGGATCATAATGACGTTCATGACTGTGGTGCCGTATTCCTTGAGCGAGTACACCGTGTACATCGTTCCGTATCGGCTGGTGATCAAGTGGATGATTGCCGGAGGAATTCAACTGCTGATTCTGGGTTTGATCGTCGCGGGGATATGTAAGGAAGAAGCATCCTCTTGAGCCGCGGGGAACCGCAGTTAGGCAATGCCCACGGCCGACCCCGCCCCTTTGAGACCACGAATACGGTACTTACTGGATTGATTTGCGGGCGCGCAGAGATAAGACTGCTTCGGTAGGGCGAAAAGCGAATATAGGAGCGGCGCCATGATCAAAAAAGTGAAGGGTGGATACAAAGTGTTGTCGGAGAAAACCGGGAAGAATTTGGGTGGACCATACAAAACCCGCGCGGAAGCCGAAAAGCGACTACGCCAAGTGGAATTCTTCAAGCACAACAAGTGAGCGAAGTACGCCCACAATTGCAATCTTAGGAACGGCAGCAATCCGCGAGAGCCCCCCCAATATTTACGGAATAAGAACTGCCCCGCTGACGTAAAATGTCGTCGACATAGCTTTCCGAGCAAGAGTAGTTCGAGGCTCAAATGGCGATGCGGGAGAGATTCGTCTACGCGGCTCTGGTGCTGGTCGTTTGTGGAGCGATATATCTGGTAACGCAGGGGCTCAATCTCATCAATCAACCCAGTGATTTGAAAGTTGCGGGCGGGGTAGCGCTAATCGTCACGGTGTTTGTGCTATTCCCAGCGGCCTTGAAATGGATCTGGCATCACAAGACGACGCCACACGGCCGGTAGAATCGATAGGAGAGAGAATGATGATGCGTAAGTATGGCGTGCTTGTAATTCCTTTGTTCGTAGTGTTGTTTTTTATGGGATGTGCTACGAGGATTGGCCCGGGACGCGTTGGAATTAAAGTGGATTTGGCAGGATCGCAGCGGGGCGTCGAGGATTTGCCCATCCGCACGGGCTGGGTTTTCTACAATTTCCTTTCGTCCACGATCGTGGAATACCCCACATCGGTGCAGACCGCAAAATGGACCAAAGATCCGAACGAGGGATCGGTGAACAACGAAGAAATGTCGTTTAACACGAAAGATGGACTGACGGTGTATGGCGATCTTTCAGTTTCGTATCATCTCGATGCAAACAAGGTTCCCGCGTTTTACGTGAAGTTTCGCAACGATGACATCGGCCAGTTCACGCACGGGTTTCTGCGAAACGTAGCGCGCGACGCCATCAACCGGACCGGGTCGCAATATACCGTGCAGGAAATCATGGGCGAGAAGAAGTCCGAGCTGGAACAGAATTCGCGGCAGGATTTGCAAAAACAGGTGGCCGACATCGGTGTGGTCATCGATCAATTTGGCTTTATCGGTTCTCCGCGGCCGCCGCAATCTGTGATTGACGCTATCAATGCCAAAGTGCAGGCGCAGCAAATCGCCGTACAAAAACAAAATGAACTGGTGCAATCACAAGCGGACGCAGCGAAGCTGGTGGCCGCAGCCGAGGGCCAAGCGAAGGCGCAAATTGCGGTGGCCAATGGCGAAGCGGAATCGAACCGCGTGCGCGCGGCGTCCATCAGCCAGAATATTATTGAGTGGCAGAAATTGGCGGTGACGGACCGGTGGATTGCGAAGTGGAATGGTCAAGTGCCGCAGGTGCAGACCGGCACGAACGGGCCGGGGATGTTGCTGGATATCAAGCCGGAGCGATAAGACAAGAGGAGTCTCACAGCATTCAAGTTTAAGAGGTTAGCCGGCAAGTTAAACGTGCCGGGATTTCCACAGAACGCGGTGAAATCCACAGGGCTGACTATAGTGAACCCTGTAAAATAAATACGGTTACTCCTTGACGAAAGCGGGAATTTTGCTACAATCTCCTGATGTCGGTGGCCCCTCTGTTTGCCGGGGATTCTCCTGACGGACTGGGTCTGCCCAAGAGGTGAGGTTGGTTACGAACACCGGGTAGAACGCAATCGAGCATCGAGCATATCCGTCCTAGAGGCCGCCCATGAGGTGGCCCAGGAAGTGGACGGACTCGCCCGGCGCTCGACGCCGGGTTTTTTATTGCTCGCGGCTTCGGCCCCAAACTGAAGACGCGCTCCGCCGGGAGCGGAGACGTTCCGATCGGAAGTTGATGAGCGGAACGATTGATCTTTGACAACTGAAGGAAGCTGGCATTGCGTTATGCGATTTCAAGGTCGCATGGCGCAATAAACCGCAAATTTTTGCTCGAGAGTAGCGCAATGTGGAAAGGCGAACTTGTCCACGCATTGGCTCAGCGCGTGAATTTCCGGGCTCGAGAAATCGAGGTCTGGAGAAGCGTGCCGCCACTGGAGTACGTCCCCGAATGGCTGCAAGACCATTCGTGGGGTGGTTTTCAGGGTTTCGATCTTCGACGGATCGAGACGTGTTGGGTAAGTTTTATGGTTAAGCTACTAAGGGCGTACGGTGGATGCCTTGGCGCCAACAGACGAAGAAGGACGTGGCAAGCTGCGATAAGCCTCGGGGAGCCGCAAGCAGGCTTTGATCCGGGGATTTCCGAATAGGGAAACCTATCCTGGTAAAACCAGGTTACGGCCGACTGAATACATAGGTCGGTGCGAGTCAACCCAGGGAAGTGAACCATCTCAGTACCTGGAGGAAAATAAATCAAATGAGATTCCGAGAGTAGCGGCGAGCGAAATCGGAACAGCCCAAACCGGGGTGTTTACACCCCGGGGTTGTAGGACCGCGTGAGTAGAGTTACCAATCCGGAGGCTAGGTGAACCTGCTGGAAAGCAGGGTCAAAGAGGGTGAAAACCCCGTAGCCGAAAGCTTACCGGACTCGAAGCGGTATCCTGAGTACCACGGGGCACGAGAAACCCCGTGGGAATCCGGGGAGACCACTCTCCAAGGCTAAATACTCGTTGGCGACCGATAGTGAACTAGTACCGTGAGGGAAAGGCGAAAAGCACCCCTGCGAGGGGAGTGAAATAGAACCTGAAACCGTATGCTTACAAGCAGTCAGAGGGCTATGCCGTGTCTTCGGATACGGAATGCCTGATGGCGTGCCTCTTGCTTAATGAGCCGGCTAGTTATTCTCACACGCGAGGTTAAGCGCAAGCGAGCCGTAGCGAAAGCGAGTCCGAATAGGGCGTTCAGTGTGTGGGAATAGACGCGAAGCGGGATGATCTACCCTTGGCCAGGTTGAAGGTCGCTTAACCGCGACTGGAGGACCGAACCGGTGTGAGTTGAAAATCGCTCGGATGAGCTGAGGGTAGGGGTGAAAGGCTAATCAAATTCCGTGATAGCTCGTTCTCCCCGAAATGCCTTTAGGGGCAGCCTCGTATGATTTGCCACGGTGGTAGAGCACTGAATGGACTAGGGTCCCATCCAGGATACCGAATCCAATCAAACTCCGAATGCCGTGGACAACAGTACGGGAGTGAGACTACGGGGGATAAGCTCCGTGGTCGAGAGGGAAAGAACCCAGATCGCCAATTAAGGTCCCCAACTGCAGACTAAGTGGGAAAGGACGTGTGAGCGCACAGACAGCCAGGAGGTTGGCTTAGAAGCAGCCATCCTTTAAAGAAAGCGTAACAGCTCACTGGTCAAGTGTTCACGCACCGACAATCCAACGGGGCTAAGTCTGCGACCGAAATTGCGAAATTGACGTTTCCTCCGGGAAGCGTCATTTGGTAGGGGAGCATTCTATTGTGTTCGACGGTAGATCGAGAGAACTACTAGACGCAATGGAAGAGACTCTGCCGGCATAAGTAGCGATAAACACGATGAGAACTCGTGTCGCCGAAAGTCTAAGGTTTCCTGAGGAAGGTTAATCCGCTCAGGGTTAGGCGGGTCCTAAGGTGAGGCCGAGAGGCGTAGCTGATGGACAGCAGGTCAACATTCCTGCCCCGCCATATGAACGTTTGACGATGGGGTGACGCAGAAGGATAGGGGAGTCGGGCGATGGATGCCCCGATGTCTTGGTGTAAGCCGGATCCCGCAGGAAAATCCACGGGGTCATTCAACGGTGAGACCAGGTCCGAGGCCACACGGCCACAAAGTCTCTGATTTCACGCTGCCAGGAAAAACCTCTAAGGAGTTCGTATGGTGCCCGTACCTCAAACCGACACAGGTAGACAAGGTGAATATCCACAGGCGCTCGAGAGAACGCTGGCTCAGGAACTAGGCACATTAGCCCCGTAACTTCGGGAGAAGGGGTGCCCCGCTAGGGTTTATAGCCCGAGGGGGCCGCAGTGAAATGCGTTCGGCGACTGTTTAACAAAAACACAGCTCTCTGCTAAGTCGAATACGACGTATAGGGGGTGACGCCTGCCCGGTGCCGGAAGGTTAAAGGGAGGGCTTAGCTGCCGCAAGGCAGCGAAGGCCTGATCTGAAGCCCCGGTGAACGGCGGCCGTAACTATAACGGTCCTAAGGTAGCGAAATTCCTTGTCGGGTAAGTTCCGACCTGCACGAATGGCGTACCGATCGAACGACTGTCTTGGCCAACGGCTCGGCGAATTTGTGGTTCCGGTGAAGACGCCGGATGCCCGCATCTAGACGGAAAGACCCCGTGCACCTTAACTGCACTCTGGTCATGATTAACGGTACTGCCTGCGTAGGATAGGTGGGAGCCTGGGAACCCTCGGTCTCGGCTGAGGGGGAGGCAACGGTGAAATACCACCCTGATAGTTCTGTCGCTCTAACTTGCGCCCCTAGACGGGGCGGAGGACACGGCCAGACGGGTAGTTTGACTGGGGCGGTCGCCTCCCAAATTGTAACGGAGGCGCTCAAAGCTCGGCTCAGGCGGATTGGAAACCCGCCGTGGAGTGCAAGAGCATAAGCCGGGTTGACTGCGAGACACACAGGTCGAGCAGGCACGAAAGTGGGATCTAGTGATCCGGTGGTTCTGCGTGGAAGGGCCATCGCTCAACGGATAAAAGGTACGCCGGGGATAACAGGCTGATCTAAGCCAAGAGTTCACATCGACGCTTAGGTTTGGCACCTCGATGTCGGCTCATCGCATCCTGGGGCTGTAGAAGGTCCCAAGGGTTAGGCTGTTCGCCTATTAAAGCGGTACGTGAGCTGGGTTCAGAACGTCGCGAGACAGTTCGGTCCCTATCTGGTGTGGGCGCAGGAAACTTGAGAGGAGCTGTCCCTAGTACGAGAGGACCGGGATGGACGGACCTCTTGTGATCGAGTTGTCACGCCCGTGGCATAGCTCGGTAGCGAAGTCCGGAAGAGATAATCGCTGAAAGCATCTAAGCGAGAAGCTCGCCTCGAGATAAGGTTTCCCAACCCTCCTGCGGGGGGGTAAGAAGGCCAGTCGAAGACTACGACTTTGATAGGCGGGAGGTGGAAGCGCAGTAATGCGTGTAGCTAACCCGTACTAATCGGCCGTTCGGCTTAACCATAAAACTTTCCCAACGTGGCGCGATTTGCTGCAGGGAAAGTCGCTCTTTCCACATTGCGATATTCTCAAGTGGAAATTGCGGTTTGTTGTTCCAGCTTCCTTCAGTTGTAAAGTTTTCCAGGACTTTCTGCGCTTGCACGCAGTTCGCAAGCGCCACGAGTTTCCTGGTGGTCTTACCGCAAGGGTCACACCCGTTCCCATCCCGAACACGGAAGTTAAGCCTTGCAGGGCCGATGATACTGCGCGGGTAACTGCGTGGGAACGTAGGTCACCGCCAGGATTAAAATTAAAAAGGGCTCCGAACAATCGGAGCCTTTTTTGTTTCTGGCTGCATAAGCGCTTCTACCGCCTGCCAACAGGCGGGCGCCTTCAGTTTCTGCGCTGGTTCTCGGCAAAATCGCCCGAAGTGCGCAAGAAGCGACTTGCCCGTGCTCTCGAAATCCTTTCGGAGCGGGCGCTTCTGCGTCCGAAGCCTTCTCAGCGGCGTTCGCGGAGGTAAGTTTCGGCAGCTCTCACTCGCCCCATTCGAAGCGCGTGCGGTAAGCAGGCAACTGAGATATCGTATTGTTCGCGGCGAATATGTACGGGCGCAACGTTCAACACGTCGAACCGGTCCTCATTCTCCTTCTGATCCTGATTGTGGTGCTAGCGGTTCTGGCCAAGCGCTTTCGGACGCCTTACCCGATCGTCCTGGTGATTGGCGGGCTACTTCTTAGCCTCGTGCCGCACATGCCGCACGCGGACCTGAATCCCGAAGTTGTATTTCTGGTTTTTCTGCCACCGCTGCTCTTTTCCGCTGCCTTCCAAACTTCCTGGCGTGATTTCCGTTACAACCTGGTTAGCATTTTGATGCTGGCATTCGGCCTGGTGGGTTTTACAGTGTATGGCGTTGCCATCGCAGCGCCCTGGATCCTTCCGGGATTTGACTGGCACCTGGGCCTCGTGCTCGGAGCGGTGATCTGCACCACCGACGCGATTGCCGCCACATCGATTGCACGGCGCCTGGGCTTGCCGCGCAGAATCCGCGACGTGATCGAAGGGGAGAGCTTGGTCAATGACGCCAGTGGTCTGCTGGCGTTGCAGCTTGCCATCGCGATTGTGGTGAGCGGAAATGTTCCCAGCGCAGGAGCGCAGACGGGGCGCCTTGCGTACCTGGTTGCCAGCGGGGTCGTCATCGGGTTCGTGGTCGGCAAGCTCGTTTACTGGGTGGAGAAAAAAATCGAAGATCCCCCGGTTGAAATCACGATCAGTCTTATTACGCCATACTTTGCTTATCTGGCGGCGGAAAGCGTTCACTCCTCGGGAGTGCTGGCGACCGTCGTCTGCGGCCTCTACCTCGGCCACGAATCTTCCATTTACCTTTCGACGCGCGCGCGGCTGCAAGCAGCGGCGGTTTGGGAAACTCTCAACTTCGTATTGAACGGCATCGTTTTCATACTGATTGGACTGCAGCTGCCCCACATCCTTTCGGATATTCGCGGCGCGAGTTTCGGAAGGCTACTGGTGATTGGGCTGCTGTTCAGCGGGTTGGTAATCGGACTCCGCTTCCTGTGGATTTACCCCGGAGCATGGATTTCGTACTTTATTCGTCGCCGACTGCTGGGACAACCGGAGACTCCTCCGCGCGCCGGCGGAGTTTTCATCGTGGGCTGGGCCGGGATGCGCGGCGTGGTAGCACTGGCCGCCGCGATTTCTCTGCCGGCCACCCTGAACGACGGGACGCCGTTTCCCCGGCGCCATCTCATCATTTTCCTTACGTTCTGCGTGATTTTTGTGACCCTGGTGTTGCAGGGACTCACGCTGCCCCCGCTCATTCGGCGGTTGGGCTTTGCCGCGGGCGACGGAAAAAATCCAGAGGAGGCGCAGGCTCGCAGCGCGATGATCGAGGCTGCTCTGGCTTATCTCGAACATGCCCGCGCCGAAGACCGGCCTGAGTTCGCACCAATCTATGACGATCTCATTCGGATGCAGCATCACAAACTAAACCTGGTGCAGAACAAGGTCTCCATGGATACGGGCTACCGGCCCGAAGATTACGAGCGGTTGCGCGAGCTTTCCGGCCACGTCCGGTCTCTGCAGCGCGCCGCGCTGCTCCACTTGCGCAACGAAGATAAGATCAGCGATGAGGTCTTGCGCAATCTCGAGCGCGATCTCGATCTCTTCGAGGTGCAGGCCATGAGCTCGGAGCATCCTTGAGCTGAGCGACGCGCGCGAGGTTGCGCTCTCGCGGCGCTCTGAACTAGGATTCATGCATGAGGCGCGCGGACACACTCGTGATCTGGATGCTGGCTAGTTCCGGCCTCGCGTGCAACCGACGACGTGCCGACGTAATTTCCTAATTAAATGATCCCCACGCGCCTGACGATTCTAGCCATCACCGCGCTTAGCGCCACAATTCCGCTGCGGGCCCAGAGCCAGCCGAAAACACAAGGACAAGCGCAGAAGAAATCGAACCCACAGCGGGTTTACGATGGTCCACTCGATCTCCCTTGCGCGAAAATTCTGGCAATGCCGTCCTCCGATTACATCGCGCAGATCGTAGCCATCGATGATTACAACGTGGACGGGCAGCTGCGCGGTATCCGCCGGTACGGCCCCTGCTACAACGCGCGAACCGATGCGCTGGCAGCTTCCCTTGCGCGCAGCGGCAAAGGTCCCGGGAAAGCGGCGCGCGCGGATTTTGCAGCGTTCGAATCGGCGCTGAAGGATTTCACTGCCAAGGCGCTGGCGGAAGATCAACCGCCTTTCAATTCCGTCAAGGCGGAGTATGCGGCGCTGTACGAAAAGCAATTCCGCTATGCGTTTTACCAGAGTTACGAACAGAAGCCGGCGAAACAACCTTTGCGGGCGGAAAAGGACGAGAAAGTTGCAAGCGCCGCGCCGGCCGCCGCGGCAACCACAACAACTCCGACGCAGACGCCCATCGCGACACCGATTACCGAACCGATGACGCTCGCGAAAAATCACTTCGGCGAGCTTCTGGCTGCGCTGCCGGAAGAAAAAAGACGAGGGATTCATCGAGCATTTGGAGAAATCTTCGAGAAAGGGCCCGTCGGCGAGCAGTGGAAGCTCGAAGTTTATCGCTACGCGATTTTCATCCTCGAGTCACCGAAAGATAAACCTTTCTCTCCGCCACCATTTTGACCCTCGCACCCCGTGTCTGCTAGTCTCGTTCGTTCTTGTCCTGGGAGAACAAATGAGATTCCGCATCTTCTTTCTGCTAAGTGCACTTGCGTGCTCATTCCTTGCGGGCAGCTTGCGCGCGCAGCTAAACGACGCGACCAAGCAGCTCGCTCGCGATATTTACAAGCAACTCATCGAAATTAACACTACCGACTCGGTCGGGAGCACGACCGTCGCGGCCGAAGCCATGGCCAAGCGCTTGCGCGATGCGGGCTTTCCCGCAAGCGACGTCCAAGTGCTGGGGCCGAACGCGCGCAAAGGGAACATGGTCGCACGTCTGCATGGAACCGGAGCGCGCAAGCCGATCCTGATGATTTGCCATCTCGACGTGGTCGAAGCGCGCCGGGAAGATTGGTCCATGGACCCATTTCAATTCATCGAGAAAGACGGATATTTCTACGGGCGCGGCTCGGGTGACATCAAAGACGGCGACGCGATCCTGGTCACCACGTTCATCCGCATGAAGCAGGAAGGATTCAAGCCGGACCGCGATTTGATTCTGGCGCTCACGGCGGACGAAGAGGGTGGCTCTTCAAACGGCGTGGATTGGCTCATCAAGAATCATCGCGACCTGATTGACGCGGAATTCATTCTTAATCCGGACGCGGGCGATTTCGAACTCGACCGCGGAAAGAAGCTGCTTGTGGGGATCCAGGCGAGCGAGAAGCTGTATCAGGATTACGATCTGAAAACCACGAATTCGGGCGGGCATAGCTCTCTCCCCGGCAAGGATAACGCGATCTACGAACTTGCCGAGGGTCTGACGCGACTCGAACGCTACCAATTTCCTTTTGAGTTGAATGAAGTCACGCGCGCCTATTTTGAACGCGAGGCAAATATAATAGGCGGATCCACGGGCGCGGACATGAAAGCGATTGTGCGAACGCCGCCTGACCAAGCGGCGATTGCACGACTTTCAGCGCTGCCATTTTACAACGCGCGGATGCGAACCACGTGCGTGGCGACGCGGCTCGATGGCGGCCACGCGAATAACGCACTGCCGGGAAGCGCGCGGGCGAACGTGAATTGCCGCATTTTGCCGGGCCACACGCCGGATGAAATTCAAGCCACGCTCGAAAAAGTCATCGCGGACCCGAAAATCGCTGTGACGCAAGTGTCGTCACCAGGCTCAAGGGTGAAATCGAATCCGCTTTCGCCACTGCGACCGGACGTGATGAGCGCGCTCGAAAAAGTTACGGCGGAAATGTGGCCCGGCGTTCCAGTAGTTCCGGTGATGGATGCGGGAGCGAGCGACGGTGCGATTTCACGCGCAGCCGGATTTCCTACGTATGGGATTCCGGGCGTGTTCATGGATGTGGATGACGACCGTTCGCATGGGCGCGATGAACGGATTCGCGTGACATCGTTTTACGAGGGCGTGGATTTCTACTACCGCCTGGTGAAAATGCTCAGTTCTCCGCGATGATTCCCGTGAGAGACAACCACCGATGAGTCTGATGCGCCGCTCGCTTCTGATGGCCTCGCAAAGCCGGTGGCTGCGCGAGCGAGCACCGCGCTACGGATTCATGCGCCGAACGGTCACGCGCTTCATGCCCGGCGAGAACGTGGAGGACGCACTCGCGGCGGCACGCACGCTCGCGGCCGACGGGCTTGGAAGCGTGCTGACGCATCTCGGCGAGAACATTGCCGATCGTGGCGAAGCGGAAGAAGTCACAAAACATTATCTGGACGTTCTCGAGCGCATTCGCGCTGCAGGCCTGCCGGCCGAAGTATCGGTGAAGCTGACGCAACTTGGACTCGATCTCGACGAAGAATTCTGCTACGCGAATCTCGCCGCGCTGATCGCGCAAACTCCGGCCGAGAAAACTTTCTGGGTTGATATGGAGCAGAGCCCGTACGTGGACGCGACGCTCAGGCTCTACCGCCGCGCCCGGCAAGCCTATGCAAACGTGGGCGTATGCGTGCAAGCGTATCTCTATCGCACGGAAAAGGATGTGGACTCGCTGATCTCCATGGGCGCGGCGGTGAGATTGGTGAAAGGCGCCTACAATGAGCCGGCGGAGATTGCATTCCCGCTGAAGAAAGATGTGAACGAGAACTATTTTCATCTGGCGCAGAGATTGCTGAGCCCCGAAGCGCGCAAGGCGCGGGTTAGGGCGGCGATTGCCACGCACGATCGCGCACTGATCGCGCGGCTTGCCGAATGGGCTGCGTCGCAGGGGATTGCGAAAGGCCAGCTTGAGTTTCAGATGCTTTACGGCATCCAGCGCGCGGAACAGTTGCGGCTTGCGCGCGATGGGTTTCGCTGCGGCGTGCTGATCTCTTACGGCTCGTTCTGGTTCCCGTGGTTCATGCGCCGACTGGCCGAGCGTCCGGCAAACGCGCTCTTTCTCGCGCGCAATTTTTTCTCCGCCTGATCATGGATTATTTATGTTTCGCCTTGCGGCGATTTTCGCGGGAGTGCTTGGCGGGCTCGGCCTTTTGCTGGCCGTCAGCGGCGTTTACGGCGTGGTTTCCTACGGCGTGAATCAGCGAACGCATGAAATCGGAATTCGCATGGCGCTGGGCGCGCAGCGGCAAAACATATTGCATCTGGTAATTCTGCAAGGTCTCAAGTTGGTTCTGGCAGGACTGGTTCTCGGAGTCGCGGCATCCGCAGGCCTCGCGCGAATTCTCGAAGCACTGCTCGTCGATACAGGAGCTTTCGATCCGCTGGCCTACGGAGCCGCATCGCTGCTTCTCGTTGCGGTCGCTGTATTGGCGTGCTATCTTCCCGCGCGTCGCGCGATGCGGGCGGACCCGCTCGTCGCCTTGCGATACGAGTAACTGATCGGGAGTGGGAAGGCCATGGCTCCTTCGAATGACGATCTTCGGCTCGCGCAGATTGGACAGATTGCGCAGCCAGTGAAGGATCTGGACCGCGCGGTCACCTTCTATCGCGATGTTCTGGGAATGAAGTTCCTATTCCGCGTGCCCAATCTCGCGTTTTTCGACTGTGCCGGGGTTCGCCTCATGCTCGACGTTCCCGCCGAACCGCACGGCTCAACGCTTTATTTCAAAGTTGACGAGCTCGAGCGCGCCTACGAAGCACTTGTGTCACGCGGAGTTGCGTTCGAGGTAAAGCCACACATGATCGCGAAGATGCCCGACCACGAGCTGTGGATGGCCTTCTTCTGCGATCCCGACGGCAATCTCCTGGCGCTGATGAGCGAGGTGCGCCACTAATCGCAACAAAAGTTAAGCGCCCGCGCTCTTCTCTTTGGCCATCGCGTCAAACGCTTTCTTCGCCTCTGCTTCGAGTTCCTCCTGGCTAGGTATGCGTTGGCGAGCGGCGATAGACCACTTGTGGCCGTAGGGATCGACTACCTGGCCGTAGCGATCACCCCAAAAAGCATCCATGATCGGCATGGTTACGGTGGCTCCGGCGGCGACGGCCCTGTTAAAAGCCGCGTCCGCGTCCGGGGTATAAATGTGCAGGGTCACGCTACTCCCTCCGATGGAAAGAGGCGAGAGGCAATGCCAATCCGGAAATTCGTCGCTCAACATGATGATGGAATCGCCGATTTTCATTTCCGCGTGCATCACTTTCTGCTTATCGTCCTTGTTGACGCTCAGAATTTCCGCTCCGAGAGCATTCCTGTAGAACTCGAGCGCCTCCGAGGCTTTGCGGCAAACGAGCTGCGGAGTGACTGAGTGAAATCCTTCCGGTATGGGAGACACTTCTGGTAGTGCCATTACAACCTCCTTTAGTTAGCTGACTTCTTCCGCGTATAGGTCGTTTCCTGAAACGCTGCTTCCTTGCCGTCCGCGCCCGTGCTCATGAGCGTGACGACGAACTGATCATCGTCCACCTGCCGAACCAAGACGTGAAGCGGAACCGTACCGCCGTGGAGATCCACGCTCGTGCCGGTGAAGTCGATTGTCTTGCCGCCGTCGCTGCTGGTGCCGGTCATCCGGAGCATGGCCGTGGACATGGTGTACATCGAAACAGCTTCGTATTGTTTTGTGATGTTGTTGAAGCCGTAGATGCGCATGCCTGAAACAGGGCGTCCGAACACCGTGTCGTTGTTTTCTTCAACTATGAAGCGCCCGCCGAGAGCCACAGAAATCTTGGCGATCCCGGTGAATGGGTTTGCGTCGGCTCCGGCTTGTCCAACGAACTTTATTGCGCGTGTATATTCACCGGCGCGCTTGGCGAGGAATGCTTGCTCCGGGCCGGGCTTGGTAGCGTCCGCTGTCGCGTGTCCGTTTGGCGCAGCGTCGTTTTTATTCTGTGTTTGATTTTGCGCAAAAGTGGAAATCGAACAGAAGAGTACCGCGACCACCCCCAAGACCAGCCGTGGGATGTTCTTGCGCATCGAGGTCTCCTTGGGTTGTCGGGACGTAGAAATTGTGTTGTGAAGACTAGCGCGTGCGTTCGTCTTTTTCAACTTTTCCGTCGCGCAAGCGAATCACGCGATGGGCATGAGCGGCGATGTCAGGTTCGTGCGTAACGAGGATGATCGTATTGCCCTGCTGATGCAGGCGCGCAAAGAGCGCCATGATTTCCTCGCCTGTCTGCGAGTCCAGGTTACCGGTGGGCTCGTCAGCCAGGAGTATCGAGGGAGTGTTGACGAGCGCGCGCGCGATGGCCACGCGCTGACGCTGGCCTCCCGAAAGCTCGTTGGGCTTGTGCATCATGCGGTCGCCGAGGTCCACCTGGTTCAGGGTTTTCTTGGCGCGCTCGATGCGCTCTTCGGCGGGCGTGCCATTGTAAATCATGGGCAGCTCGACGTTGTGGAGCGCAGTGGCACGCGGCAATAGATTGAACGTTTGAAATACGAAGCCAATTTCCTTGTTGCGGATGTAGGCGAGCTCGTCGTCGTCCAGCTGGCTGACCAGTCGCCCCGCCAGCCAATAGCTGCCCTTTGTTGGCGTATCCAGACAGCCAATCAAATTCATCAGCGTGGACTTTCCGGAACCTGAAGGGCCCATGATGGCGACGTACTCGCCCTTCTGAATCTCAATATTTACGCCGCGCAGAGCGTGCAACTGCTCTGCCCCCATTTCGTAGGTCTTCCACAGATCCTCGGTCTGAATGACGATGCCGGAATCGACGAGGTCTTTGCGGAAACTCTGGGGAGCGGCGATATCTCCGACTGCCATTGGGCCATGGGCTCCTGGAATTCGACTTCGGCTAACTATTCGAGGACTCGTCCTTCTTGGGAGCGGAGTTGTCCACTTTGATGGGTGCGCCTGGGCGCAGAGTGCGAAGCGCCTTGTAGCTGCCAGTGACGATTTCGTCGCCGTCCTTCAAGCCGCTGGTGACTTCGATGTCGGTCACGCCCGTGATTCCTGTTTGCACCGGAACGAACTCGGCCTTTTTGCCGCGAATCACGAAAACGCCTTGAATCTCGGTCTTCTGAGGGTCGGTGGCCGTACCCGACGCAGGTCTGGAAGCCGCGAGAGTGACGGCGCCGCCATTCTTGCCCTTCTGCGCCTGTTCGATATCCAGTTGCGTGCGCACAGCCAACGCCTGTATCGGGACCGTCAGCACATCCTTTTTCTGCGCCGTCTGGATTTTTGCAGAGGCCGAGAGGCCGGGACGCAGAGAATCGGGCGGATTGTCAAGGGTGACGACGACTTTGAAGTCGCGCGCTTCCTGCGTGTTCGCGGTGGTCTGCGTGGTGGCGGCCTGCCCGGAGGAACGCAAGATAGCGAGTTCGCCGACTTGGGTCACATGACCTTTGAAGATTTTCCCGGGAAGGGCGTCGATGGACACATCGGCTGGGTCGCCCTCCCGAATGTTGGTGATATCAGTCTCGTCCACTTTCACTTCGGCGGTAACGATGCTCATATCGGAGATCGTCATGAGGAAGCTGCCCTCGGCATTCTGAATTCCGGGAACGACATTTTCGCCCACTCGTACTGCGATATAGCTCACGATGCCCTCAATCGGCGCCGTATATGTGGTCTTGCGCAAAATGTCTTGGGTATGTTTCAGGACCGCCTCCGTTTGATCCAGATTCGAATGCGACTGTTCGCGCGCCGCGCGCGCCTGCTCTACTTGCGCCTTGCTCGCGTTCAGAGCGGCTACGGCGCTGTCATAGGTGGCCTTATTTGCGTCGAATTCCTGTTTGGCGATGAGCTGGTCTTTGTAAAGCTCTTGCGCGCGCTGCCAATCGAACTTGGCTTTTTCGAGATCGGCCTGGCGCTGCGCCAAGGTGGCGACGGCGGAGTCGTAGTTGGCGGCGGCGACGCGCATGCCCGCCTCGGTCGCTCCGATGCTCGCCATCTGCGCCTGAACGTCCGCGCCGGGCTGGATATTCTCCAGGCGCAAGAGAATGTCACCCTTCTTGACGTGGTCGCCTTCCTTGACCACGATTTCGGTGATTTTGCCGATCCCCTCGCCGAGGACGTTGGTGTAGTTCTTGGGCCGCACTTCGCCGGAGGCGGTGACGACCGAGACCACGTCCTGCTTGGCTACCTTGCCAGTCTGAACGGCAACCACACCCTTATTGGACTGGTAGATGCTGTACCAAGAAATGCCCCCGAGGACGACAACAGCGCCGACCCCGATTCCGACTTTTTGCCACGTTTTCATTGCTTCAACCTTTGAGTGCCCGACTCCCGGGAACGGAGATAACTGCTCCCACTAATCCATACGTCCGAAGGGGCAAGAATGTTTCTCGAATTAGACGAAGGTACTGACATAAGGACAGTTGCCTGTATTAAATTTCGGAGATTCGCTTCCTTTTTCGTCCAGTCCGAGGGGTCACGGCCCGAATTCAATGGCCGCGAGGCGCGGCACTATTGTAATCGGATTTGCCTCAGAAAGAAATAGTTGCCGGCCGGATAGGCTAGGTCTCCCCAGCCGCGGGGCTTCGGCAATCCAGATACGGGTGCCTAGATTAGGTCTCCAATCGGCTGAACTGAAGCAACCCCGCGGACACGAACGGATTCCAACGGTGAAAGGCATTAACCCAGGGGGGAAACTGTCGTTGACCTGTACCTTCGGACAGGTTAAGATTTTCAGCCAAACAGGGGAATAGGTGTATCTATGGGCCGTTGGGCAAAAGTGTTTCTATTTGGGATGGTAGCCGCGGGCTTGGTATTCGCGCCGCGGGGCGCATCCCAGGACCAACAACAGGATCAGACCGATAAGAATGCGGCCAAGAAGGCCGCGAAGGCCAGAGCGAAGAGCGAGAAAGACCTCAAGAGAGAGCTGGATTCCCAATACAGGAAATGGCTGGACGAAGACGTCGTTTACATCATTTCGCCAGAAGAACGCAGCTCATTCCTCCATCTATCGACGAATGAAGAGCGCGAACAATTTATTGAAGCATTCTGGCAACGCCGCAATCCTGATCCCGAGTCTGCCGACAACACCTTCAAGGAAGAGCACTATCGCCGGATCGCGTACGCCAACGAACATTTCGCGTCGGGAATACCCGGCTGGAAGAGCGACCGCGGCAGGATCTACATCATGTGGGGCCCGGCGGACGAAGTTCAATCGCATCCCAGCGGCGGAAGTTACGATCGTCCCGCGAGTGAAGGCGGCGGCGAAACTTCCACGTACCCGTTCGAGGACTGGCGCTACCGTTATCTCGAAGGAATTGGCGAAAACGTTGAGATCGAGTTCGTAGATCCCACGATGAGCGGCGAATATAAGCTCACTATGGATCCGAGCGAAAAGGACGCGCTCCTAAACGTCCCCGGCGCTGGGCTTACTGAAATGGAATCGATGGGCTTGGCTAGCAAGACCAGCCGTTTCAATAATACAGACGGCACCCACCTTGCGCAGCCCCTGGGCATGACTCCGGAAACAATGAATGAATTCAGCCGTCTGGACCTATACGCCAAGATCCAGCAAGCGCCCCCGGTGAAATTCAAGGACCTCGAGGCGGTGGTGACTTCGCGGCTGGTGCGCGACCAGGTGAAATTTGACTATCGCTGGTATTTCCTGCGCATCACCTCGGATACCGTGCTGGTTCCCATCACCGTGCAGATTCCGACGCGGCAACTCAGTTTCCAGGAAAAGTCGGGAGTGGATACGGCGACGGTGAACCTTTTCGCGCGAATCACGACACTGAGTGGGCGCATCGTGCAAACTTTTGAGGACACTGTACGGCGCGACGTTCCCGCTTCGCTGCTGCAACAGGCGCTCGTCGTTCCATCGATATATCAGAAAGCGGTCCCGCTGAGCCCTGGGTTGTATCGGCTAGACATCGTATTGAAGGACGTCAACAACGGGAACGTCGGCGTGGTGAATACGCGACTGGCGGTGCCTCGGTTCGAGGACGACCAATTGTCATCAAGCTCTTTAATCTTGGCAGACCAGATCCTGCCTGTTTCGTCGAAGGACATCGGCCTGGGCCAGTTTGTCCTGGGTGACGTGAAGGTTCGTCCCAAGCTCGACGCAAGCTTTGCAGCGAACGACGGTATGGGAGTGTTTCTTCAGGTGTACAACCTGAAAGTGGACGACAAGACGCACAAGGCGGATGTTTCGGTGCAGTATCGGGTGATGAAGGAGAAGGCCGCCGATCCGGTCCTGAAATTCGACATCCCCAAGGAAAAGCTGCCCGAACACGGAGAAGAATTGACGCTGGAAAATATCATCACGCTTGGCTCGCTTCCGCCGGGAGCGTACAAGCTGGAAGTATCCGTAACAGATAATCTTGCCAAGCAAACGATAACGCCGGCGATGGCGTTTACGGTGAAGGCACCCACATCAGCTGCAGCGTCAGCATCGGCTTCGGCGCCGGCGACTGCACAACGGAGGTAAAGGCCCTTGGGACCGCGGATCATTCGCGCGTCAACTGTCGGGGTGCTGCTGTGCCTGATGGCTCTCCCTGCCGTGTGCGCGCCGAACTCCGGCAAGATTTCGGGTGTGGTCCTGGATTCCAGTGGGACGCCACAACTGGGCGCGACCGTGTTCATTACTGCCGACCGGTTGCTGAGCGCCGCTCCGCTGGAGCTGCTCACCAATGACCGCGGGCGGTTTTCCACTTCTACTCTTCTCTCCGGCACGTATTCAATCAAAGTGACGCTCGCGGGTTTTCTTCCTGTGATTGAAGAGCATATCCAGGTAAATGACGAGCACACGACTCTGCTTGAGATCGTGCTCGGCTCCGTCTTCAGCTCACTCGAAAAATTGCAACGCCAACCTGACCAGCAAGTTTCGGCAGATGAATGGACCTGGGTGTTGCGAAGCGCGGCAGCCACTCGTCCCGTGCTTCGCTGGCAGGATGGCGACGTGATTCTCGCGGGAGGTCCATCCGCGCAATTCGAGACGCCCGCCGGCCAATCTAACCGCGCGCGCCTGGAATTAACTTCGGGTTCGGACCACCCCGGTTCGGTCTCGAATATCGGCGATTCGCCCGGAACGGCCTTTGTATACGACCTGGGTCTCGACTCGCACGAGCATCTCTTGATGGCCAGTCAGTTCAGCTACGATGGCAATTCGTTTTCGGGCGGCTTCGCCATGCAATGGATTCCCTCAGACGTGGAGGGAACGGGGCCGGTAACCACTCTTCTAATCCGTGAATCGCATCTCGGTCAGGATGGACCGACGTTCCGCGGCCTGCGTTTCTCGCATGACAATTCGCTGGCCATCGGCGATCGCGTGACCATCCGCTACGGCACGGATTTTCTGATGGCTGCCCTTGCAGGCACCACGGCCGCAGTAAGGCCCCGCGCGGAAGTGGCGGTGCGCTTGACTCCCTCCTGGCAGGCCTCGATTCTCGTGGCCGCCAACGGTTGGCAGGATTCTGCCGGCGACCAGAGCACCTTGCAGTCGGGGCTTAACACACTCGACGAGTTTCCCATCGTGCTGATGCGCAATGGCCACTCCGTCCTGCAGAATGATTTGCACGAGGAAATTGCAGCCGAGCACACGATTGACAAGAAATCGAACGTCACCGTGGCGGTTTTCAACGATCGCTCGACGCACACCGCAGTCTTTGGCCACGGCGCCGTATCCGGCCCCGATTACCTGCAGGATTTCTTTTCCAATATGTTTGCCTACGATGCCGGAGTATCAAACTCCAGCGGAGCGCGCGTCGCTTACCACCGGAAGTTTTCAGACAATTTCGATATGGTGACGATCTACGAGTACGCCGGTGCCCTGTCTCCTATCGAGGATCCCTCGGAAGTCGCGCTGCGAAATCAATTGGCCACGCGATTTCACCTGAGCGCCGGCGCCCGCGTTTCGGCCAAAGTTCCTCGCGTTGGCACCAGACTCACGGCCGGATATAAATTTGTGAAGGGCCAGGTGGTTTCGCCGGTGGACACTTACGGCGAGTCTCTCTACCATCTCGATCCATACCTCAGCCTCGGAATACGCCAGCCGTTGCCGAGTTTCATTCCGGGACATCCGGAGATTTTGGCTGAATGCGGCAATTTGTTCTCGCAAGGCTACGTTTCCCTGTCCACTCCGGACGGGCAAGTTGTGCTTGTTCCCACCTATCGTTACCTCCGCGGCGGCCTGAGCTTCCAATTCTAGGTTGCGGGATCGCTACTGGAATCGGGAACAAGCCTTCCACAAACGGTATTACCGCAAAACTCTTTATCATAAGCGCCTGCAACTAATTCATAAGAATAGAGTTATGGAAATTGGAATCTTTAATATGCTGGAACGAGACGTGCTAGCATCTTCTCAGCGATCGGCTAGGGCTACGGGTGTACTCGGATGAACGATAGTTTGCGAATGCGGCTTGGCGCGGTCATCCTTGCGCTTTTGACGCTCGCGGCAGTGATATTCGCCGTCCTGAACTTCCAGCAGCGTTCTCGATTCATTCTGCCGGACGATGGCGTCTCCTGGCTGGACACCCCTCAGGGCGTGGTGGCCTGGCACGTGGTCGCGGATTCGCCTGCCGCCAAAGCCGGAATCAAGCAGGGCGACATCGTTGAGACCGTCCGAGGCGTGGCGATTCATCGCGCAACGGACGTGAGCCGCGTGCTCTTCCGCGTGGGGCCTTGGGCTGAAGTACGCTACCAAATGTCACGCAACGGCGCGGCATTCGAGACGCCACTCGTCACCGCGCCCCAAGATACTTCTTCTTCCATCGAAAATGACCTGCGGATTACCGCCCTTCTCTATATTTTTATCGGACTGTTCATTTTTGTGCGCCGATGGAACGCACCGCGCGCCATTCACTTTTACATTTTCTGCCTGGTTTCGTTCATCCTCTACAGCTTTCATTACACCGGAAAGCTGAATTCCTTTGATGAAATGATTTACTGGGCCAACGTAGTGGCCTTGCTGCTGCAACCTGCTTTGCTCGTGCACTTCGCGCTGGTATTTCCGGAGAGACGCGGGGTTCTATGGCCGAAGTTGGTCGCCACGTACGCTCTGCCTGCCGCACTTCTGGCTTTGCATCTCTTCATCGCCTTCGGCACGCTCAATTTCCTGCCGGCCTTTAGCACCCGCTATTGGCTCGATAAAGTCGAGCAAGCTAACCTCGGAGTCTATTTCCTGGCGGCTGCCACGATTTTTCTCTTCAGTTACCGTCGCGCTCCCAGCGGAGTCTTGCGGCAGCAGTTGAAGTGGGTTACTGGCGGCACGTTTGCCGGCACGCTTCCTTTCCTCTTGTTCTACATCGTGCCCTACGTGCTCGGCGTTGTTCCTGAGCCGTGGATGAAGGTGTCGGTCTTTTCGCTCGCGCTGATCCCGCTGTGTTTCGGCTATGCCGTCATTCGCTACCGGCTGATGGACGTGGATATCATCTTCAAGCGCGGCCTTGCTTACACCTTCGCCACCGCCGCTGTTGTGGGCATTTATTTCGCGGCCATTGCTCTGATCGGCGAACTATTTCACACGCGCTGGCCCACGGGCCCAGCCGGCGGCGTGATCGCAATCGTCGTGGCCGCATTTCTTTTCGAGCCATTGCGTGATTGGGTACAGACCCGGCTCGATCGTTTCTTCTACCGCGACCGTCTTGATTATCGCCGCACGTTGATCGAATTCGGCCGCGCCCTGACGAATGAAGTGCGCCTGGAGCCGCTCGTTGGCTCCGTCCTCGATCGCATCTCGCAAACCCTTCTTGTGGATCGGCTCGCGGTGTTCCTCGAAGACGCCGCGCATCCGGGACAGTTTGTGCTTTCGCGCTCGATGGGTCTGCGGCCCGAAGGTCCGCTCGATTTATCGTTCCTGCATCCCGCGCGTCCGGCTCTCGAGCGGGGCTGCCTCTTCTTCGAGTCCGCGCGCGCCGCGATTCAAGAAACGGATTCCGTCCGGCGCACGCTCGAGGAGCTCGACCTGAATTATTTCATCGCCTGCCGCTTCCGCGATCGCACCGTCGCTTTGCTGGGCCTGGGAAAAACAGTGGACGGCGATTATCTTTCGAGCGACGACCTCGAATTGCTGTTCACCATCGCCGGCTACGTTGCCATCGCCATCGAGAATGCGCGGCTTTATCAATCGCTCGAACAGAAAGCCATGCAGATCGAGCGGCTGAAAGATTTCAGCGAAAATATCGTGGAGTCGCTCAATATCGGCGTGCTTACCGTAGATCTCGAAGACTGCATCGAATCCTGGAATCCGCAACTCGAGGATTTGCTTCGAATTCCGCGGCGTGATGCGTTGCGCCGCAGGCTGCAGGAAGTTCTTCCGCCGGACCTGGTCGCCGAAATCGCCGCGCGTGCGACCAGCGAACATGTGTCCGGAATCTACAAATTCCATCTGAATACGCCCGCAGGTCACCACCTGGTGATCAATGCTTCCATTGCACCGCTTGTGGGGAAGAACGGCGCGCGGCTTGGAAGACTGATCCTCCTGGACGACATTACGCAGCGTGTGCGGCTGGAAGAGCAAATGGTGCAAACCGAAAAACTCACTTCGCTTGGGCTGCTGGCCGCCGGCGTAGCGCACGAAGTGAACACGCCGCTCGCGGTGATTTCGAATTACATCCAGATGCTCGCCAAGCAGATTCCCGCGGACGATCCGCGGCAGAAGACGATCGACCGGATCGTGAAGCAGACCTTCCGCGCGAGCGAAATCGTCAACAACCTGTTGAATTTCTCGCGCACCGGTGCGGCGGAATTCGTCGAAGTGGACCTCAACTCCGTGCTCGAAGAGACTCTCACGCTCGTGCAACACCCGTTCAAGACCGCGCAAGTGAACGTCATCAAGAATTACACCAAGCAACTGCCGCCCGTGCTTGGCTCGATCACGCGTCTTCAGCAAGTGTTTCTGAACCTGTTCATGAACGCGCGGGACGCCATGCCCACGGGTGGAATGCTGGAAGTCCGCACCGGAACGCAAAATGGTTCGGTAGCGGTGGAAGTCACCGACACTGGCTCGGGCATTCCAGCGGAACATCTCCATCGCATATTCGATCCATTTTTCACAACAAAGGCCACCGGACGGGGCACCGGTCTGGGTCTTTCGGTGAGCTACGGCATCATCAAGGAGCACGCCGGCAAAGTCGACGTGCGCTCGACACCAGGCAAGGGAACGTCCTTCCGCTTGGAGTTTCCCGTAGCCAGGAAAGCCGTCCATGCCTAGAGGCTCGATTCTCGTTGTTGACGATGAACTGGAAATCCGCGAAGGGCTCGAAGCCCTGCTCACTTCGGAAAGCTTCGAAGTCACGCTCGCAGAAACCGGCGAAGCCGGCCTGCGCCAACTCGAAGATCATCCCTTCGATCTGATGCTGCTCGATGTGAGCCTGCCTGACCGCAATGGCCTCGAGTTGCTTCACGAAATTCGGCGGCGCGATCCGCAGCTCTCCATCATTCTGATCACCGCCTACGGCTCAATTGACATGGCGCGGGCCGCGTTCAAGGGCGGCGCGCAGGATTTCATCACCAAACCCTGGCAGAATGACGAACTCATCGCGCAAGTCTCGCTCGCCATCGAAGGACGCCGACTGCGCGACGAGAACGTCCAGCTCAAGCGCGCGCTGAAGCAGCGCTACAATTTCCCGAACATTGTTGGCAAGAGTGAAAAGATGCAAACCGTGCTCGACCTTGTTACGCAGGTCGCTCCTTCGCGCTCCACCGTGCTGATCTCGGGGGAAAGCGGCACGGGCAAGGAAGTCTTCGCGAAAGCCATCCACTCCGCCTCCACACGCGCTGACAAGCCTTTCATTCCGATCAATACCGGCTCCATTCCCGTTGACTTGCTTGAATCGCAGCTTTTCGGCCACGTGAAGGGCGCGTTCACCAGCGCCATCGCTTCCAAGAAGGGTTTGTTCGAGGTTGCGGACCAAGGCACCATCTTCTTCGACGAGATTTCCACTATTAGCCCTGAAACGCAGGCCAAGCTTTTGCGCGTGATTCAGGAGCGCGAGTTCATGCGCCTCGGCGGCACGGAAACAATCAAGGTTGATGTCCGCATTCTCGCTGCCTCCAACGAAGATTTGATGAAGCTCGTGCGCGAGGGCCGCTTCCGCGAGGATTTGTTTCACCGCTTAAACGTCATCTCGCTGCATTTGCCGCCACTGCGCGAACGCAAGGAAGATATTCCGCTGCTGATCGAGCGCTTCTTGCAGCAGTTCTGCCAGGAAAACAGCAAGCCGCCGCGCGGCTTCACGCACAGCGCGATGAAGCTGCTGATGGATTACGACTGGCCCGGTAACATTCGCGAGCTCGAGAACGTGGTGGAACGCGCCATCGTTCTTTCCACTCACGAGTCCATAGACGCGGATTTGCTGCCGGAAAGCGTGCGCACACGCGAGATCGTGAAGGGCGTGCGGCTGCAGCTCGCCGAATTTCTGCCGCCGCTTCCGGGCGAAGTGGGCGGACAGGGCGTTTCCCCGTCACTTTTTGAAATCCTCGAAGAAGTGGAACGACGGATTATTGTGGACATGCTCGAGCGCACCAACTGGAACCAGACGGAAGCCGCCGAGCGCTTCCAGGTTCCGCTCTCCACGCTCAACCAGAAGATCAAGCGCCTCGGCATCGAAACCCGCCGCCGCACCACGCCCGTCCGCGGCAATCCCGGCTTCGGTGAAAATCCCGCCGAATTCGCCGCCGGAAAATAGGCAGCTTCCGAACTAATCCTCTGCTGTATAACCAAGCGATCGTTCAGGAAACGAGCGGGCGGCCGGCGATATTTTCGAGGATACGGTACGGCGCGGATTCGGGAGCCACGAGCGCGTCGGGCGGAATGAGAAACGTCTGCTCGATGGCATATTGTCCGGCCATCACGGCGTGCGCGACGCAATCCGTAAAAACAATCCAGGTAGCGAGCGGCGGAAATTCCAATTGCGTCTTCGGGCAGTCCTTCTGAAATGCGGCGTTCTCCTTCAGATAATCGTGGAAGCGGAGCATGAACATGTCGTAAGGAGTGCGGCCCAGCGCGCCCAAGCCCAGCTTCGCACCCCAATTCTGCACCGTGCGGCCGAGGAACGAATCGTCCTCGGCTATTTCATGCAGCCCCGCAGGCTTCGCATACTTGGCGGCGAGCGCCTCGAATGCTTCAGTCGTCTGCCAGACGCGCGGTTTCGCCGGATTCAGGTTCGTGAACACGCGAAGAATCCGGCCGCCGCGTGTGGGACGGCTGGGAAATGCGTCCACGTGCAGCAGATCGTTACGCTTGTGAAGGGGCAGGTCGCGGCCTTCTTCTTCGAGCGGGCGGAAGCTCGCAAAATCGAGAATCCATTTGCCGGCGTAGGGACTCAGAAACTTCGTCAAGAACTCGATCACCTGCGCGCTGTAATTCCGGAAAATGGACTGCAGCCGGTTCACCGTTTCCGCCTGGCCTGAAACGCCACGCAAGACATCCTCGCTCGGGCGGTACGAAACATTCTTGTGCATGCGCAGCTCGCTCCATTCCTGCTCGCGTAGGAAGCGCTGGTCGTCCGCCAGCAGATGAAAGGGCAGCTCGCGGAAAAAAAGAATCTGGCCGCGCTCAAGAAGGCCGCAATACGCGCGAGAACGTGCCTCTCGCTGTTCCGGGTGCACCCAGCCGGAAGGAAGCTTGTAGTCTTCCACCGGGAACCAGGGCAAGTTCGATATTGCTTCCGTTTTCATCTAACTCTTCACGTTGGTTGGAAGCTTGTAGCCGCGCGGAAGAAGGGTCGTACTCAAATCCAATCCGGAGAGATCGACGCCGTCCAGGTTCGTCTCACGAAGCACGGTCGTTTGCAAATCCGCGCCGGTAAAATCCGCGCCGCGTATTTCGGCCAGGCGCAAATTCGCGGCCACCAGATTCGCGCCGCGCAACACCGCAAGACGCAGGTCTGCACGAAAAAGTTCCGCGCCGCCCAATTTCGCTTCCGTCAGGTCCGCACCGCTCAAATTCGCTTCCGTCAAATCGGCCTTGCGCATGTCCGCGCGGCGAAGTTTCGCATTGCTCAAATCCACGGACGAAAGCCTGGCCTCATGCAGATTCGCGCCCTCCAGGTTCGCGCCTTGAAAATTGACTAGGTCCAGATTCTCGCGTTCCAGATTCACGCGGGAAAGGTCTGCACCGGAAAGATCGGCTCGAACTCCCGTCTCATCGCCGCGCACGAATCGTCGGTGCGACTCGAGAGCCTCCGCGAGCGTCTTGCCGTTGTGGCGAATGCTTTTCGGGGATCTCAAACCTCCTCCTTTCAAAACATCCAGACTGCCCTTGAGCTACCTACGAGGAATGCTGGGGCTTCACCGTCTGAATTTTACTAGAATGGGGCGTGCGGCGACAGCGTCGCCAACCGATTTTCTCGAATTGCTCAACTCGTCAAAGCTTCTCCGCAAACCGCGACCTGGCATCTGTGGTAACGTCGGAATGTGAGCAGGGTTCCTGACGTCGGCTCTCTTCGTTTTCACTCGCGTCCCGTTCTACGATTGCCCGGCATGATTCTGGCGGCATCGATTATCGTCGTGCTTGGCATCTGGGTGCCACGCGGAGCATCGCAGCAGGTTCAAGACGCTCCTGGAGAAGAAATCGTCGCGAATCTGGCCGCGGGCCGAGTGATTGTCGCGGTGGTGAAGGACGCGATTCTGATCGCCACCATCGAAAACCCCATCGAACCACAGACACGCGTTCCCACGCCCGTCGAGATCAATAGCCGCCGCGCGGGAGTAATTCTGGGCGCCGTAGAGTGGATTTCGCCATCGTCGAAGGTGCAATTCGCCCGACTCGATCGCGACCTGCCGCACCTGCGCGGCCGCGTCGCTTCGCAGGCGCCGCACTTGCAGCAAGCTCAGGTGGACACCGAGGCCGCCGACATCGAGGCGGTCGGCCAGGGAGTGGCCGAACGCCTGAACCAAATCGCAAAAAACGTTCACGGCAAGATTAATTTGGCCGAAGACGAGCCCATCGCGGAATTGATTCTAGCGGATTACATGGAAGGCTATGGCCCGGAGGTCTGGCAACTAACCTTTTCCATGCAGCAAGCCATGCAGCGGGAAGATTATTTTGATACGCGCGTGCTCATGCCCCGCTATTTGCAAATCTGGCCGCCGGAGAAAGGCCAGCCTCGCACGCTTTCTGAATTCCACTATCCGTCCGAAGCTAAATCGCCCGCGCTGCTCGATATGCTCCGTCAAAAAGATCCGGCCATCGAGAAGATCTGCGCGTCGGACCCGAAAATGCGCGATGTTGCGAACCGTTTCCTGCAAGGCGAAAGCATCAAGATTCTTGCCGTAGATGCAACACAATTTCTCCGCGCGGCGCTGAACGTCATTGCCTCGCCTCAATCGCGCGAAACCATGGCGACTATCGGCATGGAATCCGGGTTCGAATGGATTCTAAAGCCGCCAGCAGAACCCCAAAAGCCGATCGAGGACAAAGAGCGTCCCACCGACGCACCCTCACTCTTGCATCCGCACTCTTCGAATTAATCTTCTACGCGGGACTTTACTTCTTTTCGGCGAGCTGTTGCTTGAGCCTCGCGTTCTTTTCGGCTACCGAACGCTCGAGGTCTTGCTTATGCGAGACCAGCTTGCGCGCGATATCCGCATCGGAAAGGCCCAGAATTTCAGCGGCAAAAATTGCGGCATTCACCGCGCCGGCCTTGTCGATGGCCATCGTGGCAACGGGGATTCCGCCGGGCATCTGCACCGTCGCGAGAAGTGAATCGAGCCCGTTGAGCGAGCTCGTGCCCATGGGAACACCTATCACGGGCAGGGTTGTATTCGCTGCAATCACGCCCGCGAGGTGCGCCGCGCCACCCGCGGCTGCTATCAGCACTTTCAGTCCTCGTGTCAACGCGGTTGTGGCGTATTCATGCGCCCGCGCCGGCGTACGATGCGCGGAGACCACTTCCAATTCGAATGGAATGCCGAATTTTTCGAGTGTTTTCGCTGCTTCCTGCATCACCGGAAAATCCGTGTCCGAACCCATCAAAATTGCCACCACCGCCGACTTCTGCTTGTCTTCCTTGGTCACGTAGCCGATCTCCTAGTCTTGGTTTTTTGTCTTACTATTGGCATACGCCGGAGCGAGCACTTCAATCTGATCGCCGCGCCGGATTCCTCCGGAGTCAACTACGCGGCAGAGCCAGCCGCGCTGGCCGCGCAGTTCCACTTGCAAGCCCATTCGGATCTCGTCCATCCGCGGGCACGGGTCGCACGGGCCAGTGATCTCGAGGAGGCTTTGGCCGATGCGCAGCATGTGACCCGTCGCCAGAATCTGGAAGTCAAGCCCGCGCGTCGTGATGTTCTCCTTCGTAGCTCCCGGCGCGACGCCAAACCGGTCCAGCGTTTCTGAATCCATAAGCAGGACCTGTCGCTTGCTTCCGGTTCGACCGTGTATGCACCCTCGAAAGCCCCTGTTCTCGACGGCTTCCACTTCTTCGGCTTCCTTCATGGGAAATCGATGAACCAGGCAAACGAAGAGATTAAGCACCTCAGCCACGCGAGACCTCCGCAGCAGCTTGTTTCGTCGCCTTGGGCGCACCGACATCCTTGCGGTAGAACGAGCCATCAATCTTGATCTTACTAGCCGCGTCATAGGCAGTGTGGCACGCCGTTGCTAAGTCCGATCCGGTAGCCGTGACGCCTAGGACCCTGCCACCACTCGTGTAGTAATTGTCGCCGTCACGGCGAGTTCCCGCGTGGAAGACCACCGCCCCCGAAACTCGGGCCGCGGCGTCCAGGCCGCTGATAGCTTTGCCGGTCTGCGGGTTCTCCGGATACCCCCCGGATGCGATCACGATACAGACGCTCGCCCCGCCCGACGATCTTGTCTGAATCTGCCCTAATTGGCCTCGCGCGGCGTCGGCACATACTTGCGCCAGATCGAAGTCGGCGCGCAGCAAGATTGCTTGCGTCTCTGGATCGCCGAGACGGCAATTGTACTCGAGGACTTTGGGACCACTCGGGGTTAGCATCAACCCAAAATACAAGAAACCGCGATACGCCAAGCCGTCTTTCTGCAAACCGGCCAACGTCGGCTTCACAATTGTCTCAATGATTTTTTCTTCGAGATCAGCCGCCAAAATCGACGGCGTAGAATAGGCGCCCATTCCGCCCGTGTTCGGACCCTGGTCGTTGTCAAACGCGCGTTTGTGATCGCGCGCCGGCGCAAGTGAAACAAAATTCTTTCCATCGGTCAGAATGATGTAGGAAAGCTCTTGCCCTGCGAGTCCTTCTTCCAGAAGAATTGTCTTGCCCGCTTCGCCGAATTCATTTTTTTCCATCAGCCGGTCGATGAATGCGTTGGCCTCGTCTGGCGACGACGTCACCAGCACGCCTTTGCCCGCGCACAGCCCGTCCGCTTTGATTACGAGCGGCCAATCTACCGAGCACAGCGATGTATACGCGTCAATCGGCGAATCGAAAATCCCGTAAACTGAAGGCGTTGGTATTCGGTGTCGCTCCATGAATTGCTTCGCGAAGACTTTGCTGCCCTCGAGCCGCGCAGCCTTCTGCGAAGGCCCCAGCAGCGCCAGGCCGCGCTTCGCGAATTCATCAGCAATTCCGCGCACGAGCGGCAACTCTGGCCCCACGATGGTCAGATCGGCGCCGAGCTCGGTGGCCAGGTCCGCAGCCGCATTCACATCGTTCAAATCAAGCGGAACGCATTCGGCATCTTGCGAAATCCCGCCGTTCCCCGGAGCGCACCAAATCTTCTCCACCGCCGCGTTCTGCCGCAGCTTCCAAGCGATTGCGTGTTCGCGGCCACCGCCGCCGATGACGAGAATTTTCATCTTCGCTCGATTTGCAGAATCAAGAACGATACGGCGGCGCGTCTGCCGGTGTCAACAGGAGTTCGGCTTGCCCCCGAGCGCCAAAAATGTTTTCATCTAACTCGATGCACTTGGATTTCGCGATCATTTTGCTTTTTCTTGGCGTGGTGGTGCCAACTTTAGGCAGGCGCCGGATCCGGCAACTTCTCGAAGCACCCGAAACAACGAAGATCGAGCGGCTTTCGATCTACGCCTCGACCATCGCGTTTCAATGGGTCGCCGCAGGAATAATTCTTTGGCGCACGCACGCCTATGGAATACATCCTTCACAACTGGGACTTGCTATCCCGGACGCCGACCTAGCCATTACAATTGCCGCCGTCCTAGCAACCGGTATCGTACTCAATCAAATCTACAGCCTCCGCCGTCTCGTGGCCCGTCCTGACGAAATCAAAGGCGTGCTCCCACAACTCGCACTCAAACTTTTTCCGCAGGACGCGATCGAGCGCCTGATTTTCTTCGCGCTGGTGGGAACTGTTTCCATATGCGAGGAGCTGATCTACCGCGGGTTCGTCCAGCGCGTCTTCCAGGATTGGGCCGGAGGGCGCGTCATTATCGGCATCGTAGGATCGGCTGTTTTCTTTGCCCTCGCGCATCTTTACCAGGGACGCCGCGGCCTAGCCAACACGTTCGCCGTCGGACTGCTGTTTTCTGCTGTGCGCTCCTGGACTGGCAGCTTGCTACCGACGGTGATCGCTCACTTCGTCGCCGATTTCACTGTCGGAATGTTCGCGCCGAGCCAACTAAGAACGGCAGTTAAGCGGCGCGAGCGCGACCTGTCTTCCGTCGAAGTAAAGTAATTAGTATTAACGTATTACTATGTACATAGTATTATGAATTCGCCCTCAGACAACCAGATTGCTGAAGAACTTAGACCGTACGGAGTCTCAGCGTCTCCTCAACTCTCTGAGTCCATAAGGACTTACGTTTCGCTGTTGTTGCGCTGGAACAGCAAGATCTCGCTTACAACCGTGGCCGATCCGCTTGAAATTGTGCGCTTCCACTTTGGCGAATCGATGTTTGCTGCCTCCCGTGCGCCAATTCGCGAAGGTCGGCTCGCCGACGTTGGCTCGGGTGCTGGCTTTCCGGGGGTGCCACTCAAGATGCTGACTCCAGAGTTGTCGCTATGCCTGATCGAATCGAACATGAAGAAGGCCGCATTCCTCTCGGAAGTCATTCGTGAACTTAGACTTGATCACGTCGAGGTATATCGAGGGCGGATGGAGGAGTTTCCAGCGGGCGAGGCCAGTTTTGATTTCGTCACTTCCAGAGCTCTCGGAATGCACGCGGAGCTTCTGGCATGGTCCCGGGATCGGCTCTCCGCAGGCGGAGCTGTACTTCTGTGGCTCGGCCAAGAAGACGCAGTCCGTATGCGCAGCGTTCCAAACTGGAACTGGAGAGATCCAAGCCCGATTCCGCAATCCGAGCGTAGGCTCGTACTCATCGGCGAACCAGCATAAGCAATTCGGCCAGGGCGAAGTGTTCCACGTGGAACACTTTTCCGAGCGCGTTGATGGAGGTAGTCCTATAAATTATGTTCCACGTGAAACATCTTCTTGCATAGAGCGAAAAATGTCTGCTACATTCTCGCTGCATTCTGAGGGAGCGATATTGGCGCGCGTTATCGCGATTGCAAACCAAAAGGGTGGCGTCGGAAAGACTACCACCGCAGTGAATCTGGGAGCGTCTCTCGCCGCAGCCGAGCAGAAAACGCTGATTATTGACTGCGACCCGCAAGGAAATACGACCAGCGCACTTGGATTTCCGAAGGATCCCGCCAGGCGCACTCTGTATCAGACGCTCATCCTTGAAGAACCCATCGATCGAATGATCCTAGATGCCCAGGTAGAAGGCCTCGAGCTAATACCATCAGACAAAAATCTCGTCGGTGCGGCTGTAGAGCTCGTATCGATGGAGAATCGCGAATATCGGCTAAAAGCCGCGATCCAAAGCATTCGCGATCGGTATGCGTTTGTACTCATTGATTGCCCACCAGCGCTAGACCTTCTGACGCTGAATGCGCTCGCCGCGAGCGATTCCGTGCTCGTTCCTATACAGTGCGAATACTTGGCCCTGGAAGGAGTTTCAGAGCTCCTCGACACACTAATGCGTCTGCGGCGAACGATCAACCCATTGCTCGCCATCGAAGGCATTCTGCTCACGATGTACGACGACCGCACGACGCTATCGAAGCAGGTCGCCGCCGACCTCCGGAGCTTTTTTGGAGGGCAAGTCTTCGAGACCGTCATCCCGCGAAACGTGCGATTAGCCGAGGCACCAAGTCACGGAATGCCAGTGATGTTCTACGACATACATAGTAAAGGGGCTGAGAGCTATATCTCACTAGCCAAGGAGGTTATTGTTAATGCCCAGAAACGCATTGGGCAGGGGCCTGAGCGCATTGATTCGGGAACCCGAGCCGCAGCAGCCGCCACCGCAGGTGCCAGTGGCGGAGCAGCCACCAGCACCGTCCGCGCACCTGACGACACCGGTGGTCCAGTCGACAGCAGCGGGAGCAGCGGTAGCGCTGGCCCCGAGTGACGGATTGCTTCAGGTCGACATCGACCTGATTGACCCCAGTCCCTATCAACCGCGAACCCGCTTCCGCGAAGAAGCGCTTGAGGAGCTCGCGCGCTCCATTCGCTCGAGTGGAATTGTCCAGCCGCTCGTCGCACGCCGGATCGGCGGCCGTTATCAGCTAATTGCAGGCGAACGTCGCTGGCGCGCGGCACAAAGGGCAGGGCTTGCCCGCGTCCCGGCGGTCGTCCGAAATGTTCCGGAAGAAATGGCGCTCGAGATGACGCTGGTCGAAAACCTCCAGCGCGAGGACCTTAACCCTATCGAGCAAGCTCATGCGTTCCAGCGGCTCACTGACGAATTCCATTTGACGCAAGAGCAAGTTGCCGAACGCACCGGAAAGGACCGCGCAACGATCGCGAACGCCGTCCGGCTGCTCAGGCTCGAGGCTCCAATCCAGGAATTGCTCGAAGAAGGCCGTCTTACCGCCGGGCACGGGCGCGCCCTCCTCGCGATCAGTGACGCGAACGTTCGGATGGCGCTTGCGCGACGTGTCGCCCGGGGAGGCATGACGGTCCGCCGGCTCGAGCGCCTGGCATCACGCGCTTCGAGACCTCGTGGTGAGGTTTCCACTACGCCGGTTGATCCGAACACGAAGGCTGCGCTCGATGATCTTCAGCGCGAGTACGGCACACGCGTTCTGATGCATCCGCGCCACGCCGGAAAGCCCGGCCAGTTAGTCTTTGAATACTACGATGATAGTGATTTGACGCGTCTTTACGATCAATTGATGCGAAAATAAGTCTTCTGCCGCGTCGTTCATGCCGCAGGCGCAGTTTCCGTATCGGGGGATTTGCAAAGCTATGGGCTGGTTTGACCGCAAACGACATGATTCCGGAGAGTGGACCGGCTTTCTCGAGCGCGGCGTCAAGCTCGAGGGCAAGCTCGAGTCCACTGGCACGTTCCGCATCGACTCGGCGATGAAGGGAACTTTGATTTCAAACGAAACGCTGATTCTCGGCGAGCATGCCACGGTCCAGGGCGAGATCGACGGTAACTACGTGATTATCGGCGGCCGCTTTGACGGCGTGATCAAGGCTAAGGGCAAAGTCGAAATACAGACCAAGGCCATCGTGACCGGCGAAATTCACACGCCCTGCTTGATCATCGAGCCCGGCGCGGTCTTCGACGGGCGCTGCCACATGCTGGGCGGCGCAGCAGCTGCAAAGCCGATCACGATTCCCATTCGTTCCGCTGCCGCGCACGCTTAAGTTTTTCCTCACCCAGAAAATTTCCAATCGACCGAAGCAGGGCACACCACCGCGGTATAATCATAGACTTGGACTTCTAAAGGAGACATCGTGGCCGAAACGATTCGGTTGACGACCACAGCGAAGGCCGCCGGCTGCGCTGCGAAATTAAGTCCGAGCATTCTGGACGCGGTGCTGAAGCGCCTTCCCCCACAGACCGATCCGAATCTCATCGTCGGCTTCGAGTCCAGCGACGACGCGGCTGTGTACCGCCTCTCGAACGAGCTGGCCATCGTACAGACCGTAGATTTTTTTACGCCCATCGTTGACGATCCCGCAATGTTCGGCGAAGTCGCCGCGGCGAATTCGTTGAGCGACGTTTACGCCATGGGTGGCCGTCCGATTTCGGCGCTTACGATTGTCGCGTTCCCCGCGTCGGCTGCGCCTGAGATACTGGAGGATATTCTGCGCGGCGGCTTGGCGAAAATGGTGGAGGCGAAATGCACGGTCGTTGGCGGACATTCCATCCGCGACGACGAGTTGAAGTTCGGCTACGCCGTGACCGGAGTTATCGACCCGGAAAAAATCTGGAAGAATATCGGCGCGCGTGCAGGCGACGTCCTCCTTCTCACAAAACCCGTAGGAACAGGGGTGATCTCAACTGCGTTGAAGCAGGGGCTCGCCGAAGACGCCTGGGTCGCAGCCGCGACAGCCTCTATGGTGCGGCTCAATCGCGATGCAGCCGAGGCTCTCCACGAAATCGAAACTAGCGCAAAAAACGAGCACCCAGTACACGCCGTCACGGACGTCACTGGCTTCGCACTGCTGGGTCACCTGCGCGAAATGGTGCTCGGTAGCGGGGTCTCGGCGAAAATCGACCATCGGCGCGTGGCTTATCTCCCGGGCGCGGTGGAAGCCGCGCGCGGGAAGTTTTTTTCCGGCGGCATGAAGAACAATCGTGAATTCCTGGAAGGCTGCGTCGGCTTCGCCGAAAGGGTTCCCGATGAATTTCGCGCGTTGCTCTACGACCCGCAAACATCCGGCGGCCTGCTCGCAGCCGTGGCGCCGGAATTTGCGGATGCAACTATGGCCGCGCTCGAGCGCCGCGCGATTCCGGCGCGCGCCATCGGCGAAATTGCTTCCAAATCCTCGCCGCTGATTGAAATCGCCTGAGCGCGCGCCTATCGTGTACACTTTTATTTTTTCTACGGATTCATGGACCCCGTAACTCACGGAATCGTTGGCGCGCTTCTCGGTAAAGGATATTTTGCGGAGCGCAAGGGGCGCGTCGCCATATTCGCGGCCACGCTCGGAGCCGTTTTTCCGGACGTGGACATTGTCCGCGAGGTCTTTTCGCGCGATCCGCTCGCGATCGTTAAATACCATCGCGCAATTACACATTCGTTTGTAGGCCTGCCGTTTTTCGCTGCGTTTCTCGCCTGGCTCACCCGCTGGATTGCGCGCCGCCTTGAGATCGACGCGCCTTCGTGGCCCTTGCTCACACTGATTTACGGCGTCGGAATCGCCAGCCACATTATCCTCGACGGAATGACGTCCTTCGGGACGCGCATGTGGACGCCGCTATCGCAGACGCGCGTGTCCTGGGATCTGCTTTTCATCATCGATTTCAGTTTCACTTCGATTGTCTTGCTGCCGCAGGTTTCCGCGTGGATTTATGGCAATCGCGAAAAGAGCCGCGCGCGGGCGCTGAAGATGTGGCCGCTATTCACGCTCGGCGCGCTCGCGGCCTGGGCGCTCGCCGGAGCAGTTGGCTTTCCGTTCCATCTCTGGGTTGTCGCCGTTGCCAGCGCCGTGATCGCCGCGTTATTTTTCCTTCCGGCGCGGGGGGACTGGGGATTTCGCGTGAAACGCGCCGCCTGGTGCCAGGCGGGGACCTACACCATGATCGTGTATCTCTTCGCGTGCAGCATGGCGCATCATGTGGCATTGCGTCGCGTCAAAGATTTCGCAACCGCAAACAATATTTCCATCGATCGCATCGGCGCGCTGCCACTTCCGCCTTCGCTTCTCGATTGGGGCGGCGTGATTCGTTCCGCGGACGGCGTCTTTCAGGCACGCTACGACCTGCGCAATTCTGATCCGCCGGTGTTTCATTTCATCGCCGATTCTCCGCCGGATCGATTCGTTGCGCGCGCCATGCAGCTTCCGGAGGTCCAGCTCTTTTGGCAATTCGCGCGTTTCCCCGTGATTCGTACTTCGGTCGATGCGGGTGATCACATCGTCGATTTCGGAGAGAACCGCTTCGTCAATACGCGCCGCAAAAGGCCTCAACCTTTTACTTATCGCGTAGTTTTTGACTCTGCGGGGAATGTGGCGGAGGAAGGCTGGCAGTCCGACGGAATGTTCCTGCGCCGCATGCAGAAGCTTGCACCACAACGCAACGGAGAGACGCCATGAAAGTTTTGATTTTTAGCGATATCCACGGTGATTTGCGTGCGCTCGAGCGCATCGCCGCGCTGCCAGCAGACATTTACATTTCCGCCGGCGACCTCTCGAATTTCGGGAAGGGGCTCGATCGTTGCGGAGAAATCCTGAAACCGCTCGGGGAAAGAGTCTGGTCGCTGCCGGGAAATCACGAGACGCGCGAAGAAAATAAATCGTTTTGCGGCGAGTTCGGCTTAGTGGATTTCCACCGCCAGGTGCGGTCGCTCAAGTCCGCCTCCGGCACGGTGCAGTGGGCCGGCCTTGGCTATAGCAACATCACCCCGTTCAACACGCCGGGAGAATATTCTGAAAAGGAAATTGCCGAGGCGCTCGCGGCGTTCGATGGAATCAAATCGCTCCATCTGGTCGTGCACTTTCCACCATTCGGCACGAAGCTGGACGAATTTGCGCCAGGAAAGCACGCCGGAAGTCCCACGCTCCGCGCGTGGGTCGAGCACGCACAGCCAGCCTATCTTTTTTGCGGCCACATTCACGAGACCGCGGGGCTTACCGACCGCATCGGCGCGACGCAATGCTTCAACGTCGGCAAGCAAGGTTACGTTCTTGAAATTTGAGCGACGAAAGCGCGGAAGTTCTATGCCCGACGGTTCACTTCTTGGTTGCTGGGTAAACTACAAGCTGACGGCGATCGCCCGCGCCTTCGCTGGCCGTGCGCACTCCCTGCGCGCCATTGAGTTCCAGGTGGATTAAGCGGCGCTCGCGCGGCGACATGGGATTGAAACGGAAGGGTTGGCCTGTCTCGCGCACGCGCTGCGCCGCCACTCGCGCCGAAAGTTTCAATTCTTCCAAACGCGTGGCGCGATAATCTCCGCAGTCGAATCGCACGCGATCGTGAAGCCGCGGGTCAAGCCTCAGCCAGCGATGCCCCACATGCTCGAGGGCTAAGAGAAGTTCCGCGTTGTGCTCCAGCAGAAAATTCTGGTCGGCTCCCTGAAACGCGACCACCACGTCTTTTTCTTCGGGTCCGCCTTCGAGCGCAGCCGGAGTGGAAATTTCGTACTCGAGAGTCAGGCCCATCTCGCGAATCGCCAGGTCGAGAAAGCGCTTGAGTTCCGCGGCCGCATGCTCGCGGTCGAGGCGGGCTTCGGCGTGTGAACGCTCTTTCATGAACGGTTTCTTCTGGCCCTCGATCCGATCGTCATGCATCAGCGGGCTTCTTTTTGAATTTACTTCTGGAGGGAAGCGGTTCGGTGCGGTTCAAATACACTTGCTGCGCGATTCCCACCAGGTTGCTCGTGAACATATACAAATTCAGTCCGCTCGAAAGATTGAAAAAGAAAAATCCGAACATCAGCGGCATTAGCGACATCATTTTCTGCTGCGTCGGATCGGTGGTGGTCTGCGGCGTCATTTTGGTCATCAAGTACATCATGATGGCCATCCCGATGGGCAAAATGTAATACGGATCCTTCGCCGAAAGGTCGTGGATCCAGCCGATCCACGGCGCGTGGCGCAATTCAATCGCGCCGTTCAGCACGCGCCACAGCGCCCACCAGATGGGCATCTGGAACAGCATGGGAAGGCAGCTTCCCATGGGATTGATGCCCTCGCGGCTGTAGATGGCCATCACTTCTTCGTTCATTTTTTTCTTGCGCGGATCGGTCATCGAGTACTTTTTGTAGCGATCCTGGATCTGCCGGATTTCCGGCCCCACCTTCTGCATTTTCTGCATCGATCGCCAGCTTTTCATCTTCAGCGGAAACATTGCGAAGTTGATCACCAGCGTCAGCAGAACGATGCACCATCCGTAATTCGACACTTTTGTGTGGATGGTTTGGAGCACCCACAAAAGCGGCTTGGCGATGACTCCGGTCCAACCGAAATTGATCAGATCGGCGAGAGGCGGCTTGGTCTTCTCCAGAATCTTCAGGTCTTTCGGGCCCACGTAAACGCGCGCGCGTAGCGGCGCCGCTATCGCCGTCCCCGCAGCTATCTCGGCAATTGGTTCGCTCGCGGGCTTCTCGTCCACCACGATTCCGTGGTCCTGCGTCCAGTGCCACAACGAGAGTTCCGTGCCGTCCGGGATAAACGCAGCGGTGAAAAACTGATCCTCGATTCCTAGGTACTCCATGGGCCCGGGCTGCAGTGCCGGCTGGCTCTGATTTCCGGAGACGCCGAGTTTTTTGTATTGCAACAGATTGAGCTTGTCGTTGAGTTTGTAAAAAACGGTGACCAGTGCAGAACCTTTGTAGACGGCCTTGTCGCCAAATCCACCGCGCCACGCAATCCCGACCGGCAGCGGCTGGCCGTCGAGCAGAGCCGATGCTTCCACCGACAGCACGTAGTCCTGATCGAATTTCAGTTTCTTGGTGACGTCCAGGTGCCCGTCGCTCCAGTGGAAGGTGATCTCCGCCGGCGCATCCAGATGTCCAGGGGCAGGCGTTATCTCGTACAACGCAGAATTGGCCCGCGCTTCAAGCTGCGCGTCGGAGAGCAGTAGCGAAAAGGGCCAGCCCAGTTGCTGCGCAGCCGACGCGTTCACCAGATCCAGCAGGTGCGGCGGCTTCTCATCGTCCGAATATTTCTTCAGCTTCCAGTTGCGCACCACGCCGCCGCGATTCGAAAGCTCCACTACATAAAGCGAGCTTTCGACTGTGACGGTCTTCTCTTCCGTTGCCTGGATGGTTGTAGCTATCGCCCCGCCGCCCGCTCCTATCTTGGCTGCTTGCGTGGCCGGTGCGACGCCCGCGGAAACCGCACTGGCGCTTTGCGCGGTCGTAGCCTGCGGAGCCGTTTGCGCGGGCTTGGACTGCGGCGGAGGGACGGGCGGTTTGTAGAAATGGCCCCAAGTGAAAAGAATCACGAGCGCGAGCAGAACGAAAACAACGGCGCGGACCTGATCGTTCATCTCGCTCACTGCGCTTCACCTTGCGAACGCTGCAAGGCGGCGTGTGGAGCATCCGGTACCGGATCAAATCCGCCCTTCGTAAACGGTCGGCAGCGACCGAGCCGCTTCAGCGCGAGCACGATTCCGCGCTGCGCGCCGTGCCGTACGATCGCTTCCTGCGCGTACTTCGAGCACGAGGGATAAAACTTGCAGGCGCCGCCAAAAAACGGCGAAAGAAAAATCCTGTAGAAGCCGACGAATGCGAGGAGTGTCCAGGCTTGCCACGATTTCCTGGCAGCAACAATAGCGCCGGGGCTCACGCGCTCGGATTCGCGCGCGGCAGCAGTTTCACTAGGTCCTGCGCCAGCGCCGAAAATTCCAGCGTGGCCGCCGTTGTGCGTGGATGAATTACAATGTCCCATCCCGATGAAATCTCCCGTCGGTGCAATCTCAGAATTTCGCGCAAGCGTCGCCGGATTCGGTTGCGCCGGACCGCGTTACCCAGCGCCTTTTTGATGCTCCAGCCGAACCGGCTGATTTCGAGGCCATTGGGGCGTAGAAATATCGTGAACTCGCGGCTCGTGCGGCGGCGGCCTTCGCGGTAAACCGCATCGTATTCCGCGCGGCGTACCAGCCGGCACTCGCGCGGAAAATCCGGCGGCGCGAAATCAGACGCGCGTGAGACTGTGGCGCCCCTTCTTGCGGCGCTGCGCCAGAACTTTGCGTCCACCTTGGCTCTTCATGCGCTTGCGGAACCCATGCTTCTTATGACGGCGGCGCACATGCGGTTGAAAAGTGCGTTTCGGCAACGATCTCTCTCCTCTGTTTGCGTTGGCTTATTGTACGGCGATTCCCCGCGCCACAGTTGCGAAGCGAAGTCCCGGACGAATCGTTAAGTCTATTAGACCCGCGCGGCCCGGTCAAGGAATGGCGGCACCTGGAATACTGTGCGAATTGGGACAGAACTCACTTGTGCATTGCAGGTACCATTTTTGCTACGTGCAATCGTCTTCGGTAGCAGCGTTTTGCCCCGAGCGACACCACAAGGGAGAATCGAAATGAAGCGATGGCTAATTACAGGTACGTTCTCGCTAGCGCTACTCATCGGCGGGTGTTCCGCAACGCCAGCGGCAGCGCCAGGACCTCCGGGACCTCAGGGACAGCCGGGAGAACAAGGCGCGGCAGCACCAGACAGGGATCGGGATAAAGATCGCGATCGGAGAGAGCAGGAAGAACGGGACAGAGAGCGAGCCCAGCAAGGCACAACTCCATCATGTCCAGCAGGACAGCATCTCTATAAGAACCCCAATGATGGAAGAACGAGTTGCGTCAGGGACTAATGACTCAGCGGGGTCAAGATCGCAAACTTCGAAAAAACAATATCGGGGTCAATCCCATCGGCGAAGTGGCGGGTGTATCGCGATGGCATGACGGGGATGATGCCTAGCGGCTGGGCCGATATTCGATAGTGATATCGGCTGTCGCCTCAGTTGGTTGCCCCTCCAGCGTTGTTATGGCGTAGCGCCACTGGCGAACCGCGTTCACCGAGGGTGCCAGCAGTTCCGCGGGACCGCTCAGCACCTTTACCTCGTTCACCACTCCGTCCTTGCCGATGCTCGCTCGCAGCTTCACCGTTCCGTCGATTCCCTTTTGGCCCTGCGGCAACGAAAACACAGGATCAACATGATAAACGAGCGGACCCGCCTGCAACAGCTTCGGCTTATGCGTCGAGTCCGGGCCTGGGTCGGCCGGCACAAGGACGGAGAGTTGGGAGCTGATCGCGAGCGATGACGACGCGCTCACAGCTTGTTCCGGAAGGGCTAATCGAAATGGAGACTCTCCTTCGCCTGGCGCGGTCGCGAATACAGGCGAAGGCGCTTGTTTTGCTGCGGCTCTTTCGCCTGATAGTGGCGCGGACACTGAACTCTGCGATTTCTGTTTTGGGGAATTGCTGGCCCCCGGAACCCTTGTCGCGTCCGTCGGAGTCTGCGTCGAAGACTTCGCCTTTTTTTCCGGTCCTGCATTCTTCGTCGCTGGACTCGCGCCGCCTGAATCGTCCGCGGTCGGCGAGCTCGCCTCGGTTGCGACCGGCGAATTGTAGCTGCTAGGCTCGGCCTTCGCATAGCGACCCAGCCATTTATCGAACAGGCCTTTTCCCAATCCCACGCCCATCGCAAAAAAAATCAATCCCAGCACAACGACCCCGCCAAGAACGAGCAATGCGTTTCTACGCTTTGCCTCCGGTGGCGTCGCATTGGCACGCGCTGTTGCACTCGCGAATAATTCAACCCGCCTCCGCCTCTCAGGCTGAAGAAGCGGCTCCGCGCCCAGTTCCGCAGTTTCCGTTTGGGGAAGCACTAGCGTGGAGCTTTGGGCGGTTGGCGTCGTTTGCGGGGCCGGCGTCCGTTTCAACCACCACTTGCGCGACATTTCCGCGAGCTGATGTTCCGCTTGTCCTGCCAGCATTCTTCTTTCCTGAAGGTCGACGAACTTCCCAGCTGTCGAAACCCAATTTCTGATCCGCTCGCGATCGCTTGGGCCCAAATCTACGAACTGGACTCCCGCCCCTTTTTTCGCGCTATCCGTCCAGACCACGTGCGCGTTCGTTTCGATCCATTCCTCGGATTTCGGCAAGCGGAAGCGTAGGCGCGGGCAAAATTCCTCTTCAAGCGGCTCGGCCGCAGTCACCGCCAGCCCGCTTTCACTGATGTTTAGAACGATGCCGCCGTTCTCCTCGCCCAACTCCACACAGGTCAGCCAAAACGAAGCGCTGCGCGGATGCTCGCGGCGGTCTCTTGCATCGGGAACCTGCTTAAAATTTGCTTGCGCGTCCGGCATGCCGCCTCGCTACTTACACGCTCGCCTTTCGGTAATATCCCGACTTCTCGGCGAGCGCCCAATAAATTGAGATGCGTACCGACGGTAAGAGTGTCTCGCATCCGCTCGCCCGGTTCCAGTCCCGGACTCTGGATTCTCACCGCCAATCAGATAGCCTACATTTTCGATTCGCAATCGATGGATACGGCGGAGACCACCACGGGAATCGCCCCGTAGCCGGCGGCTATTCCCAACGATTATGAACGCCGAGAATGGCGCCCGACCGAATCAGGTCAGGCCCGCGCTCACGGTGAGCGGATTGTCCGTATGGAAATACTTCTTGTAGGCTGCAATCCAGTCGGTGGAGATGTCGTGCTGTGCCGTGGGCAGATCGACCTTACCCGCACACACTAGTTGGTGAAGGCGTTCTTCCAATTCATCCTTCACGCGCGCATTCCATTTCGGGGATGTATAGGGCTCCGGCCACAGATTGTGAATGTCCTCCGCGCCACCCAATCCCGGCGCAATTAGATAATCAATCTCATACTCTTCAGCGTCCTCGCTCGCAATTCCGTACTCCTGAAGGATCTGCTTGCGCAATGATGCTGGCACGTCCCGAACAACTTCCTCATGAGGCATCGAGCAAACGTCGCCGATCGTCACTTCCCGCATGGCGCCGGGCGTTAGGTGGGGGTCGGGAACCTCTCCGCGTTCGATTGCAATGGCCGCAGCGTCTTGGCCTCGCAGCGCGAACCGCTGGACGAGAACCTTGCCGGCGACTCCAGCAAAGAACAACACCACACAGATGTAAGCTGCCGAGCGCCTGAACAGGCTGAACTCAAATAATCGCCGCCATGAACCGGCGTGCGACTTGGCTGCTAATTTGGAAATTTGCATCCTCAATAGCGCACGCGAGGCTTCGACGGGCGGCAACTTCGTATCGAGAGTCTCGCGGTAAGCTCGCGTGAAGTCGGCGATTGTCCCTTCGATCTCCGCCATCCGGGCGCGGCAGTCCCAGCACGAGGCCAGATGGGCGCGAACCTGAGCGGCACGACGGGCGTGAAGTTCGCCGTCCGCCGCCAGGAGCAGCTCTTGATCCGAAATGTGGAAGCCATCGCTCAACATAGTTTCATTTCCCGTCTGCACGTATCAACCGTGCGAGTGATCGCGTCAGAGACATCGATACGGCACCTAGTGATATTCCCAGCAAAACCGCAATTTCCCGGTAGCGAACGCCCTCAGCGCGCAACCGCAGGCAATACTGGTCCTCTTCCGGCAGGGCATGAAAAACGGCCAGCAAGCGGCGTTGTCGTTGGGTGAACGATACGTACTCCTCAGGGTTTGGTGACAAATCAACCTGCCTCTCCACAATCGTCCAATCCGATGCTGTCGCGTCTCGGGATCTTTGGTTCGCATAGCGCTGCTTCAGCGCGAGATTATGCGCCACGCGGAAGATCCAGCCGCGAAGGTTTTTGCGGGATCTGCGCAGTTGCAGGTGCCGGAATAGCGAGAGGAACACTTCCTGCGTCACTTCTTCCGCGTCATGCATGGATATGCCAAATGACACCGCGTAACGGAGAAGTGGATCGCGAAATTGCTCGAAGAGGTTCATCACCTCGCATTCGATCTCCGAAGGCTTCGCTGAAGACGGAGCGGTAGTCGCGGCCGGAAAAGGCAGCGCGGTGATTGAATCTATCGGACCAATACCCATGGGTTTCTATACATATATATTCCATTCTTATTGCTCCTGTTCAAGTCTCTTGAAGACCGTCATCGAAATCCCTCACAGGGACCGAAAAAAGCCTGAACAAAACCCCGAGGAATGGAATATTCACATTAGGGCGTGCGAAAAGGTGCGCCTCATATCGTCAATGGCTCTCATCCATCCGAGTGCGTCCGTGAACTTATACCCGCACCATCCCCAAACTACTGAGGCCAATCCTTCATGAAGAGACTTACTGTTCTTTTTTTACTCTGTGCCTCATCGCTCTTCTGCCAGAGCAATAGCGGCGAGTTGCGCCTCAAAGTGACCGATCCATCAGGTCTGGGAGTGAAAATAACGGTTCAGATCGTCAGCGAAGCGAACCAGTATCGAAACGCCCTGACAACCAACGATCAGGGAGAATTGGTCGTGAAGCGTCTGCCTTATGGCATCTATCAGCTCGAAATTGAGCAGCCTGGCTTCGCGCCCTTCTCCGAAACCGTCCAGATTCGTTCTTCCATTCCTACTGAATACGCTATCCAACTCAAGCTGCCTACCGTCAATCAATCCGTAACCGTCACCGCGGCCAGTACCTTGGTCGATCCCGATCAAGCCGGCTCCGTCAGCCAGATTGGCACCGACCTCGTTCAAAACCGCCTCAGCTCAGTTCCGGGCCGTTCGTTGCAGGACTTGGTGAATTCGCAACCCGGCTGGCTGTACGAAGGCAATGCGGTCCTGCATCCCCGCGGTTCCGAGTATCAGACGCAGTTTGTAGTGGACGGCGTTCCTCTGACCGACAATCGCTCGCCCAGCTTCGGACCAGAGATTGAAGCCGACGACGTGCAATCAATGAGCATCTATACCGCTGGCATTCCCGCGGAATATGGCCGCAAGATGGGCGGCGTAGTCGAAGTAAACACGCTCCAGGATTCACAGGCAGGATTCCACGGCCAGGCCGTGCTTTCCGGCGGCAGCTTTGACTCGGCTGGCGCTTTCGCCCAGGGACAGTACGTCTGGGGCAAGAATACGTTCGGCGCCACGGCCAGCGGAGCCATGACCAGTCATTATCTGAACCCCGTGGTCCCGCAGAACTACACGAACACAGGAACGCTCGGCGATTTCTCCGCACACTACGAACGCGACATCACGCCGAAGGACCGCCTGAGTCTCATCGTTCGGCACGAACTCTCTCGCTACGAGCTTCCCAACGAACAGGTGCAGCAGACCTGGTGCTTTGCACCAGGGCAGATTTCGGGCCCACCGTGCCAGCGGCAAAATGCCAACAACTTCGAAACCATGGGAATCGCCTCGTACCAGCACACGTTTTCGTCCAACGTAGTGGCCAACTTTCGCGCCATGATTCGCGACAACTCCAATAATTTCGACTCCAACGCTGATTCCACTCCCATATTGGTCTTCCAACATAATTGGTTTCGCGAAGCATATTTTAAGGGCATGGTCACCGCCGTTCACGGCCGGCACGAGTGGAAAGTCGGCTTTGAGTCCGACAATATGTTTCTGAACGAAAATTTCAGTTACGTCATTCCGAATATCCCCATGGACACGAACCAATTTGATCCCGGTACGCCTCTTACTTTCAGTTTCTTGGCAAATCGCCCGGACCTCGAGCAATCCGCGTTCGTGCAGGACTTGATCCGCCTGGGAAATTGGACCATCAACGCCGGCCTTCGTTGGGACCACTATCAGCTATTGTTGAACCGCCAGGCCGTGGACCCCCGCTTTTCGATTTCGCGCTATTTTCCTTCGGCGGATCTCGTGTTGCATTTTTCCTACGACAGAGTCTTTCAGACGCCCTCTTTCGAGAACATTCTGCTTTCAAGCTCAACGGCCGCCACTATGCTTAATCCGATCTCCCTCCAATTGCCCGTCGAGCCTTCGGAAGGAAACTATTATGAAGCCGGGTTGACGAAGGGATTCTTCGGAAAGCTGAGACTGGATGCCAACTACTTTCGCCGGCTCGTCAACAACTATGCCGACGACGATCAGATCGATAATACGACCATCAGCTATCCCATCGCGTTCCGCAAGGCCGTCATTTATGGCGCGGAGGCGAAGCTTGCGGTTCCCGACTGGCACGGCTTTTCGGGATTCTTAAGCTATTCCTACGAAGTCGGCAATGCCTGGTTTCCGGTGACGGGCGGCCTTTTTCTCGGCGACGACGCGGTAATACCCACCACAGGGCACCTACCGGATTCGCAGGATCAGCGCAACACAGTTCGCGGCCGCGTGCGTTATCAGGTCGTTCCGCGCTTTTGGATCGCTGGCGGGATTCAGTACGATACAGGTCTCCCGTTCGATTTCCAGTGCCCGGACGGCGAGACTCTTCCCCAATGCATCGCAGGAGTCGCCAGTGTATACGGCCAACAAGTCGTGAATCGCATTGACTTCGTTCGGGACCGCATTTATCCGGCCTTTCAGGTCAACGTCTCGGCGGGTGCGGACATTTATAAGTCGGAGCGCCTGAATATGCGACTTCAGGCCGATGGACAGAACCTTAGCAACGTCCTGAACGTCATCGATTTCGGAGGCCTTTTCTCCGGCAATGCCATCGGCCCGTCGCGAAGCTTTTCCCTTCGCCTTACGACCAACTTCTAGGGTCTGCTGATTAGCGTACGCGTGCGGACTCTTCTAATCCGAGGCCGCAACTTGATATTGTTCCAGCTTGCCGTCCGGCATTTCGTAGGTCCAGGCGCGTATCTCCGTCTTTGGAAATCTAATGGTGTAGATGCGCAGCGTCATGCCGCCGCGCAACGCCTGGCGTTCCTGGGTAAATTCTTGCGGCGTTCCCAGCGGACCCAGGCTGCTCGCGAAATCCTTTAGCGCCTGATCGTTGAAATAGAAATTGGCATTGTCAGTGAAGAGAGAACGATCGATCGTCCCGTGCTGCAGCCCTTCGAATATCTTGCGTGCTTGCGCGAGCTTCTCCGGAGTAGCCGCGTCATCGGTGGCCAGCAGCAGCGGAGCAATGCCCATGGCAATCGCTCCCGCAGCATCGGCGGCGTCCTGGTTGGTGAGCACAACCACGGCAACGCGCTCATCCGGAAACACAAGGTTCTCTGACGTAAAGCCCGAAACCTCGCCGCCGTGGGACAACGAACGATGTCCCAGCTCCGATCGCACATCCACACCGAGGCCGTAGCGCGTCCCCAAACCATTCTTGAGCAAGACTTCCGTTTCAAAATCGCGATACGAAGCGGGCTTCATCAAATTCTGATCGATGATCGAAATGTCCCACTTGGCCAGGTCCTCCGCGGGCATGGCCAGTTCACCCGCCGCGAAAAGCCAGCCGCTTCCTTCTTTGGGCGCCGGGCGCGGCGGCCCGAGCGCGTAGCGCATGTAGCCGGTGGGATCGGTGTCGCCAAGCTTGGCCTTGTCCGTGTCCGCCACGCTTTTCATGTTGAGCGGCGTAAATACTTTTTCCTGCAAGAATTGCAGCAGCGGTTCGCCGCTGGCCTTCTCCACGATAAGTCCCGCGATCACATAATTCGTGTTGCTGTATTGCCACTTCGTGCCGGGCTCAAAATCGAGCGGCTTGTGCGCCCAGGTGTCCAGAATCTTCTGTGCGGTCACGGGCTGCAGCATCATCGGCATCACATAGTCCTGCGGCCAGTAGTCCTGATAACCGGAAGTGTGCGAAAGGAGTTGGCGAATCGTCACTTCGTTCGCGCGCGTGAGGCCCGGGATAAATTTTCCGACTTTATCGTCGAGCGAAAGCTTGCCTTCCTCCTGCAGAACCAAAATCGCAGCGGCCGTGAACTGCTTGCTGATCGAGCCAATGCTGTAACGCATTCCGGGCGTCGCTGGTGCGGCAGGATCAAGCCGCGCATTCCCATACGCGTGTAGATAGACAATCTGCCCATCCTTTACCACTGCTATGGACGCGCTAGGCACACCCGTTTTGGCGAGCGCGTCCGTAGCCGCCTTATCGATCTTCTGCTGCATCTCGCTCGGCAACTGGGCCTGCGCCTGGGCAGAAACGCAGGCGAGGATCAAAGTAGCCAAGAGAAAAGTTAAACGTAGTATGGCTCGTGGCATGAAAACCTCCTTCGGGAAACGCCGCAGTGTAGCACGAGCCCTCGCATCCGGCTCGGCCACGTTGCACCATCGCCCGCCTCTTCCGTGCAAATTTTGCAGCTTGCTTCACTCAAGACTGCGGCATAATATCCGCGCGAACTTTGGCTATGTTTTCTCCCGAAAAGCATCCACGACTCGCTGGTCTCATTGAGAATGGTACCGCCATCGCGCTGGTCATGGCGCTGGTCGCGATGTTTGGCGCCATCGCCGCGTTGCGCGCCGGCAACGCGGAAGAAGAATCAGCCGTACTCGAAAGCAAACTCAGCCAGCGGCACCTCATCGAACTCACCTTACGCAAGGAATACAACGAGCGCGAAGGCCAGCTCTTCCACTTCGATGACGATTATGGCGCTCTCGTCGCCGAGGGACGCCGGCTGCGCACCGAGGCCGACGCGCTCAGGAACGTGGATCCGGCGGGAGCCGCGCGGCGCGACGTGCAATCGCAAGTGGAATTCAATGCCGCTCGAATCCTGAAGCCTTATCGAAACGCCACCTGGATCGAAGGCGTTGACGACAAGAAATTCAACACCGCGCAGACCATCGACAAGAACGTCGCGCGCGAGTTGCAGAGCATCGGTTTCGGCAGCCAGTGGACGGAATCCGCTGAATCGAAGAAAGAGAAAACGTCGCTGTGGCTCAAGTTGCAGGAAGAGATTGCAGCAGTCCAACACAGGTTGATTCTGCTCACAAAGGCCGTCGTTTTGTTCGTCGCTGCGCTTGGGTGCCTGACTTTCGCAGAACTTTGGCGCCACAACTGGCGGCGAATGATGGTCATGCTCGGGCTGGGACTTGCGGTGATGGCAAGCGGGCTGATCCTCGCGATACATGCCGATCCTGTGAGCGGAGTGTATTTCGCTGCTGTGGGCGGGCTATTCGTCATGTTTGGCTTCGTGGGGGCTTTGGTAGCCCCTTATATTTCCGGATTCGCGGAACGCGTTGCGCTGCGAATGGGCTTTCTGAGCCCCCAGGAAATGGAAGAGAAATGCGAAGTCAAGCCGGAGGGGAAAAAAGAAGAGGAAGAAGTCCCGCATCCCGGCGAGCTCGAACCACGGCTGTTCGCTGGCGTTCGCTTGCATGCCGAGCCGACCAAGCGCGCTTTCTCCGTTCTCGTGATTCTGTTCATTGTGTTCACCGTTCTGCTCAGCGCGATTATCGGCACGGCCTACAGCACGGCGAGCACGGACGCGAGCACGATAGGCAGCGGCGCAAACGAAAGCCTGGTGGACGGATATCGAAACAGCAGCACCAGCCTCGCCTATTCTTTTCTAAGCAAGCTGGCTACCACGCAACAAGATCGCCTGAGATTTCAAGCCGTCCTGCAGGAAAACAATCTCGCGGAAATGGGGGTCCTGAAGGGCAATCCGGAGAAGTTGGATGAGGAGAAGGCGCGCTGGGGCACCGCGGTCCGTTCCGAGTGGAAAGACATGGTTGATTTTCTCTACGGGAACAATGCAAACGGGCCGGAGTTCGATTCGCGATATCCGCGCGCTTTCTTGAACGGCGGGCCCAAGAGAGGTTCGCACCTCGCGTTCGCGCAAGCCGATGCGGAAAACGAATCGAGCCTGGCGTATCACACGCGGGCGGAGCAATACCTGACCATGCTCACGTGGCTGGCCATCGCGCTTTACCTGTTTGGGCAATCGCTGACCATGACGCGAGACCTCGACGCGGCCTCCATGCTGGTCGTGTTCGGCGTGTTTCTGGTGACCATGGTGATCGGCTTCGGCGTTATCCAAACCGCGGAAGCAATCTCCGGAAAGAAGTTCACGGAAACCCAGGCATGTCGCGATCCCAACCAGAAAACGGGAGCGGATGACGCGAATGCCGAAGCGGCACGGCACTACACCGAAGGCAGAATGGACTACGACACGGCCAACACGCAGGAAGATTACGCCGGCGCGGCAAAGGAATTTGAGTGCGCGGTGGAAGCCCGGCCGACATTTTCGCTTGCGAACTACTACCTATCGCGCGCCTCGCAGCATGAGAAGTCTCCTCAGAACGGCGAGTCGTTCACCAGCCTGTTTTCCGAAGACACCATCAGCCGGGTAGTCGAGCGCGAAGACAAAGCCATGAACGGTTTCGATCGCGAGTCCATTACTCTGAACGCGGACCTGCTGGGAAATTTTGGATGGGACACCTATTCTCTCGGGTTGGTGAAGAAGGATCCCAAGCTCTTGAAGAAAGGCCTCAAAGAAACGCAGGACGCTGTGACAGACGACCCGAACAAGGAATTGCCGTTTCTCCAATTCAACCTTGGAGTGATCCAGCTTGCCGTTGGAAATTTCCCCGGTGCGACGGACGCCTACAAGAAAGCGCTGGCCACGGTCTCCGTCAGCAATCTGCAGGACGGCCTGGCTCTGGCAAGTATCAACGATCTCGAAGTTTTCCTTCACTACTGCTCGGGAGTTCGCAGCGCGGACGATTGCAAGAAAGCTCAGAGCATGGCCGATGACCTGAAGCAACAACTCGTGGCTGCCGCCTGGCCCGTCCCGAATGCCGCCCGCTCCGGCAGTCCCCGGCTCCACGATCTTTGGTTGATTGCGACGCCGGCGGGGCTCGGATGGCACGCCAAGCTTGAGAATTTTAACAACGCACAAGATGTTCTCACCGTTGTTTGGTACAAGTACGAAGATAAATGGGGACTCTGGCGCGCGTTGCCCGATCTTTCCGGCCGGGTCGATTTCAGAAATACGCAAACCGATTCGGAAGGCGCCACGCGCGAATTCCGCTCCTATCTCGACGCCACAAGCCAGCAAAGTTGCGCCCAGAACGCCCAATACCGGGCGGAATTCTATCTAGATGGCCAGCGTGTGAGTCTCCAGCCTCCGCCTCGAGTTAACATGAAGTTTGCTTCTTCCACCGCTGCTGTTTTTCGCGACCTCAACGTGAGCTTGTGCCGTCCGGACGATTGGGACACGCGCTGGCGGCCCGGCGGGGTGGACCAATTCATGGCCGGCGGCTATCGCAACAAGGAATATTCCAAAGGAATTTTCGCCTTCGAGTATTACTTCCCGCGCGTAAACTTCGATGAAACGAAGAAAAGAGACTTTGCCTTACTCTCGTTGCGATATCTTGCAGCCGGAAAGATGCAATTCCGCGTCGCGGAGAACGAGCAGAACACTTGCCCGATTTATCCACTGGGCCAAACCGTGCTGCGCGTGAAAGCGGATGATGACTCCGTCCGCGCTCTCGCTCGCATCTGGACGTCTTCCGAGGGAATCGTTCATGTGGGAATCGCGCTGCACAAAACGCAACCGGGCGATTTCGCTAGCGGCAAAGATGACCTTGGCGCGGGGTCCGAGGGATGCAACGCGCTGGCCTCCATGCGTGAAATCTCCGCCCCGTACTGAACCCTAGTTCGCATCGCGCAACCGAAGTCTTTCAATCGCCGGGCCACGGCGCGAGCTATTTCTTTATACCTAAGGTTGCGATGGATTTGGTCTTCTTCCCGACCACGCCGCCGAAACTAGCGGTTATGTACGGTTCTTCGGAGGTGCCGCCGACGTGAATAGGCACGCCCGATCCATTGCCCGAATTGCCTCCCGAGCCATTCAATTTGGTGAGAAATCCCACCCCGACTTTGGCGGCGATACCTTTGGACGGCGCATTCTTTACCGTCAGATTGAAGTCCAGTTGATCGGCAGGCGAGACGGTGCCGCTGCCGGTGAGCTCCCCCATCCCTTCGATCGTAGCTTCCACATTGTCGGCCACCACGCCGGCGTCAGTGATGTGGACCGTTGCGCGCAGCTTTTGAAAGTTCGTCGTGTCGCCCGTTTTCACGCCGCCCAGTGCCGCGATGCCGTGAATTGCCGTACTCACGTCAAAGCCTACCAGGCGCACGTTGTCCAGTGCCACCGGCCCGGCGATGACGAGCGATTTTGCGTGGCCCGTGATGGCCAGGTTCATCGAGAGCGTCCCATCCTTTAGCACCGAGCCGTTCGGAAATCGAACGGCCGCCGCGGTTATCAGCGGCTGGAGATCGTCGATTGGTACACTTTGTCCGGCGAGTTTCAAATTCAGCGATGGATCTTCTGGGTCGAGCACGTTGGCTTTATACGTTCCGCTCACGTGGATCGCGGAGTTGCCGATCTTGGTGCTGGCGTCCTCGATTTGCCCGGCGTTTTCGTTCACGTGATAGGCGCCGCGGTAAGTCAGGTCAATCGGCTTCGGCGCTGCAGTTGCGCCGGGATGAAGCTTCAGATTCTGCGCTCGAACAGTGCCGTCGGTCTTGAGTGTTTGCCCGTCGGAGGTGACGCGCAGGTCGGCGTCCGCAAGCAGCGACAGGCCAGCGCTGGGATCGAGTAATCCGGCAGCGACCGGGTCGAGACGTTTCGCCGAGATTTGCACATCCACCGGACTGCTTCCCGGGTCGTCGCGATTGATCGGGCCTACGTAGCCGGTCACTTGCACCGTTCCCCCCGCAGGCAAGCTCGCGCTCAGTTCAATGGGAATCCTCGAGCCGAGTGAAAAATCGCTCGCGGTGAGATTCACGTGCTCGTACACCATGGGCTTGCCGTGCGGCAGCAGGCCCGCGATCACTGCGTGACCATCGTCGATTTCCACGCGGCCCACGGAGAGGTCGGGCAGTTCCGGAGGGGTATCTTTCGAACCCTTTGAATCCGTGTTCCCCGCAGCGCTGCGGCGTCCGATGCTGGAAAAATTCCACGTACCATTTGCCGCGCGAATTATGTTGATTTGCGGCGAATCAATCTGAAAACTGCGCAGGTTCAACTGGTGAGAGAAAATTAATGTCCGCAGCGAAACGCCGATGCGGAATTCCTTCGCGGTCAGAAACGGCCCGGCGCTGAAGCTGGGATCGTCTGCAACGGTGAGGCCTTCTGCTACCAGGCTGCCGGAGTGAAGCGAGAGGCTCAGATCGCCGACCGTGACGCTGCGTCCGAGTGTGGTCGTGAGTTGTTTTTCAATGGCGGGGCGGAACGTGTTTGCATTGACGAAGAGCTTAATCGCCACCACCACCACGACGACAAGAGCAATGCACGCCAGCAGAATTTTGGTCCAGCGTTTCACGGTCATTCCCCAGCCCGTTGGCCTCGAAGCGGACTTCAGGCGCGAAGTAGAAGAACAGCACGGGTGCGAGACTGATGGTAACGCCCACGCCGCCAAAATCTAAAGCACTAAATCTCGAGGGCCGGTTAATGTCATGCTCGGAAACTAGCGGCTCCCGCGTGGCGCGATCCCTCGAATTTTGCCGCTCAATGTGCTAGTGTTTTTCGTGGATCGTTGAGCGAGAATCCAAAGCAATTCAGCCCCGTTGCTGGCGCACGGTAGGGCATCACGATCCATGTAAGCCGCTGAAAAAATGAGACTAATGTGCAACTTAATCCAGGGTAGGCCCCCGGCAACAAAGTTATGTTGTTTTGTCCTCGGCGCCGAAAACGACCATGTTTGAGACCCTCACAGAAAAGTTACAGCGCGCGTTCAAGAACATGCGCGGCCAGGGAAAGCTCACCGAGGAGCACCTCGATGCCGGCCTCGCGGAAATTCGCGAAGCGCTGCTCGACGGCGACGTCAACGTAGGCGTCGCGGACGAATTCATCGCCCACGTGCGCGAGAAGGCCGTTGGCTCCGAAGTCCTCCTGCAGCTCTCGCCCGATCAGCAGGTGGTGAAAATTGTACGCGATGAGCTAGGCGAACTTCTCGGCCGCGAAGCCAAGCCGCAATTCAGTTCCAGGCCGCCTTCGGTGTGGCTCATCGTCGGTTTGCAGGGCTCGGGTAAAACGACTTCTACCGGGAAAATGGGCAAATGGCTCGCCGAGCACGGTCACCGCCCGCTCGTCGTGTCCACTGACGTGTATCGTCCCGCCGCCCGCGAACAGCTGGCGCAAGTCGCAAAAGCGACGGGGACGCCGCTGTGGCCCGGCACGGGCACGGACAAGCCGCTCGAAATTGTTCGCGGCGCGATGCGCGAAGCAAAACTTTCCGCCTGCGACGTAATCCTGGTGGACACCGCCGGCCGCCTGCACATTGACGACGAGCTGATGAACGAGCTTTCGACGCTCAAACGCGAGCTGAATCCATCGGAGCTGCTCTTCGTCGCCGACGCCATGATCGGGCAGGACGCCGTGCGCTCCGCCGGAGAGTTCCACAAGCGGCTGGGCATCACCGGCGTCGTGCTCACGAAAATGGACGGCGATGCGCGCGGCGGCGCGGCGCTTTCAATTCGCAAGGTGACTGGCGCTCCCGTGAAATTCGTCGGCGTGGGCGAAAAGTACGATGCCCTCGAACCCTTTCTGCCTGACCGCGTCGTCTCGCGCATTCTGGGAATGGGCGACGTCCTCGGCTTGATCGAAAAAGTCGAAAAGCATGTGGACCAAAAAAAGGCTCGCGAGCTCGAGCGCAAGTTGCGCGAAGACGATTTCACGCTCGAAGATTTCCGCGACCAGCTGCGCCAGATTCGCAAAATGGGTTCGCTCGAATCGCTGATGGGCATGCTGCCCAAGGTCGGCCCCTTCGCCAACCTGCCGAAAGACACCAAGATTGACGAAAAGCAGCTTGGCTCCGTCGAGGCCATCATCAATTCCATGACCGCCGCCGAGCGCGACAATCACAATTTGATCGACGGCAAGCGGCGCAAACGCATCGCGCGCGGCAGCGGCACCTCCGTCCAGGAAGTGAATCAGGTGCTCAAGCAGTACGCCGATATGCGCCGCATGATGAAGCAGTACGGCAGCTTCGCCAAAACCAAAATGCGCGGCATCGGCAAATTCGCCGGCCTAAAATAACGTCGGGATCGCGGATCGAACAGGAAAACCTTGCCGATCATTATCAACAACACGCTCAACGAAATTCGCTCTCTCGCGATGAGCAGCGGCGACCGCGCGGCAAGGGCCAAACGCCTCGCTGAGCTCATCCGAAAACTCGGCGATTATCGCTGGGTCGGCGTTTACGGTGTGGGCCCGGAGCTCGTTTCCATCATCGCGTGGAGCGGCCCCAACGCTCCGGAATATCCATCGTTCCCGGTGACCAAAGGGCTTACCAGCGCGGCGGTCGAGAGCAAGAAAGCGGTGGTTGTGGGCGACGTCCGAAACGATCCGCGCTACCTCACGGCCTTTGGTAGCACGCTTTCCGAAATCATTGTGCCGGTTCTTTCACCTGGAGACGCGCGAGTGATTGGAACGGTGGACGTCGAAAGCGACCGTGCCAACGCATTTTCAGAACGCGACCAGCAAATGATCGAGCAGTGCGCCGAGGCCGCTCTGGGCCTTTGGCTCCTGGGCTAACTTCTCCCGCCAGATTGCGATTGGTGAATCCCGCTCGCTTCGCTATAATAGTTGGATTCGATATAGGAGGATTTTCGCTGTGTTAATGATTCGGCTGTCCCGCATTGGCAAGAAGAAGCGCCCGTTCTATCGCGTCGTCGTGACGGAGAAGACGCGCCCGGCCAACGGCCGCTTTGTCGAGATCGTCGGCACGTACGACCCGCTCAAGAAGCCCGCCTTGATCGAGCTCAAAGACGACCGCGTCAAGTATTGGCTCAGTAAGGGCGCACAGCCCAGCGACACGGTTCGCAGCTTTCTGCGAAACCGGAAACCCGCCTGAGGCATCTCACCCCACAGCGACTTCTATTCCGGCTGGTGTTCGTGCTGCAGCAGGAGTGCGCGCTGAGGCTCGACATGCTGCGGAGGCGGCGCAATGAAGGATCTTGTTGAGGCCATCGCTAAGGCTCTCGTGGATTATCCCGATCAGGTAGTGGTCAAAGCGGTCGAAGGCGAGCAGGTCACCGTGCTGGAGCTGCGCGTGCATCCAGACGATCTGGGCAAAGTGATCGGCAGGCAGGGACGCACCGCCAAATCCATCCGCACCTTGCTGGGCGCGGCGGGTATGAAATTGAAGAAACGATTCACGCTGGAAATCCTCGAATAGTGGCCGAGCAGCTACCACCACGGGCGGCGAACGTCACCGTGGCCCGCATTCTGCGTCCGCACGGGCGCCGCGGCGAAGTGGCCTCCGAAATTCTGACAGACTTCCCCGAGCGGCTCACAAAACTGAAAACCGCGGAATTATGGAGCGGCAAAGGTGCATCCGCGCGCCGCGTCGCGATTCGTTCCTGCTGGCTCTCGCAAAGCCGCGGCGGCCAGGCAATCTTCCACTTCGAAAACTCGGACTCCATTTCAGACGCGGAAAAGCTCGTGGGCCTCGAAGTGCAGATTCCCCTAGCCGAGCGTATGCCGCTGCCCGCCGCAAGTTATTACGTCACGGACTTAATCGGCTGTGAAGTATTTGAACAAAATGGCGCAGCCATTGGGCGGGTTCGCGACGTGCAATTCACCGGTGAAGGCGTCGCTGGGACTCCGATCCTGGTGGTCGACTCCGCGCGCGGCGAACTCCTGATTCCGCTGGCGCAGGAAATTTGTGTGCGTGTGGACACCGCAGCCCGGCGCATCGAAGTGGCTCTCCCCGAAGGCCTCCGCGATTTGAACTCCGCCTGATTCACTTTGGTGTAATCTGCCACGGTGGGCGCGTTCTTCCGCACCGTTGTCTTCACTATCCTTGTGCCCGGCACAGTGGCGGTGCTGATTCCGAGGTGGATTTTGCCCGCAGGCTCGCGGTGGCATTCGGATGTTCTGGGGATCCTCGCGATGGTCCTCGCGGCTGGCGGCGCGGCAATTTACTTTTGGTGCGCGTTCTGGGGCTTCGCAAGCTACGGGCGCGGCACTCCGTTGCCGCTCGATCCTCCCAAGCGATTGGTGGCGCATGGACTCTATCGCGTGATGCGTAATCCCATGTATGTTGGCGTGGGAACAGTCGTGGCGTCGGAGGCCATCGGCTTTCGTGCGATGAATCTCGCGATATATTTATTGATTTGCAGTGCGTTCGTGTACTTGTTCGTGCTTTTTTACGAAGAGCCGACCCTGCGAAAGAAATTTGGTGCGGATTACGAAGAGTATTGCCGACGCGTGCCGCGCTGGCTTCCCAGATTGAGCGCGCAGGGCTGAGACGAAATTATGCGATTCGACATCATCACCATTTTCCCCGACTTTTTCGGCGGCCCTCTCGACTACGGGATCGTGCGGCGCGCGCGTGAAGCGAAACTCATCGAGACACAAATTCACGACCTGCGCGATTTCACCCACGACCGTCATCGCACGGTGGACGACCGTCCCTTCGGGGGCGGCGAAGGAATGGTAATGAAGCCGGAGCCTCTGTTCGAGGCGGCCGAGTCGCTGCTGGGCAAAAATAGCGCCGCGGCGCGACCGGCTGCGACCGCGATCGTGTTGCTTTCCGCTGCGGGAAAGTTTTTCACGCAGGAAATGGCGCGGCGTTTCGCGCAACTCAATCGCATCCTGCTGATTTGTGGACGTTACGAAGGCGTGGACGAGCGCGTGGCGGAGCACCTTGCCACCGACGAAATCTCCATCGGAGATTTTGTTCTTTCCGGGGGCGAATTGCCCGCCGCCATGGTAATGGATGCAGTAGTGCGACTCATTCCCGGCGCTCTGGGCAATGAAGATTCCATCGTGAACGAGTCCTTCAGCGCCGAAGCAAGTGAGAGCACTGACGCAGAATGGCCTGCAGCCGGGAGCGCCAAGGGGCCAGCGCGGCGCGGTATCCTCGACTATCCCCACTACACGCGTCCCCCTTCCTTTCGCGGCTGGGACGTGCCGGAAGTCCTGCTAGGCGGAAACCACGAGCAGATCCGCCGCTGGCGTCGCAAGCGCGCACTCGAAAAGACCCGGCGCAACCGCCCCGATTTGCTCGATGGTGTGGCGCTTAGCGATGAAGATCAACGTCTCTTGCGCGAAGCAAACATTGCTGCAAAGTTGTAAAAGATGACTGTCAGGCGAGCGGTATTTCGTTCATGAGAATATTCCTACCTACAGAGCGGCCCGTTCCCTGGCCGAATCGGAAGGCGAGCGTCAAGCGCGCGTGGACCATTCCTTTCGTGGCCACTGAATGGATCTGGGAATGGGTTGCATTTTTCCTGAGCAATTGGAAATTCTTGGAGGTGCTGGAGTACGTTGGAAGCCTCAGCGTTCTGGTTGCGGTGCTCTTCTACTTCTCTGAATCGGGCGATCGCGCGAAGCAAAAGCATTATCAGGCCTGGCAGGTCATCAACACGGCGCAAGGCAAAGGCGGCAGCGGCGGAAGGATCGAGGCAATGCAGGAACTCAATGCCGACCACGTCCCGCTGGTCGGCGTGGACGTATCCGGGGCTTTCCTGCAGGGAATTCGGCTTGCGCGAGCTAAACTTCTGCGCTCGAACTTCAGCGCCGCGGATGTTCGCAACGGCGACTTTCGTAACGCCGACTTCACCAATGCGGACCTGACTTCAGCCAATTTCCGCGCAGGCGATTTTTACCGCGCTTCTTTTCAAGGCGCTCAACTCAGCAATGTCGACTTGGTGGGGGCGAATTTAGCCGAAGTGAATTTTTCCGGCGCGAACCTGGCGGACGCCGACTTGCGCCAGGCGAACCTCAGCGATATTCGTTGGCGTGAAATCACCAACCTCAAGAACACAAATATCTATGGCGTGAAAAATGCACCCGACGGGTTCGTGCCCTGGGCCGTGCAAAATGGCGCCGTCGCAGCCGAACAGACCGGCTCGAAATGATTCCTTCGCTGCGCCAGCTTTGCGCGAAGGCCCGCCCAGGCGGGCCTCGCTGGCTGGGGTGAGCTCGCTTGCCAGCTAATCGGACGGATTCTCAAACGCAATCACGCCGAACGTTCCGGCGAGATTGTTGTCGGGTCCAGCGGTGAAGAAGAGCCTGTTCGTGGCGCCGTTCGCCGGCGTTCCGCCGCCAAACTCAATGCCCCAGATCTGGTTGATGTGGATCACGTCGCCATTGGTGTCCTTCAGCGTACCGACGAATTGTCCGGTGATGGCATTGAAGGCGTTGATGGTGCCGCTGTTGGTGTTGTTCGAGACGAGTAGCGTGTTGCTGAACGGTCCGAAATTCTTGGGCGCCACGGCGAAACCCCAGGGCTGATTCAACGGCGCGCCGTGCGCGAGTTGCTTCAGCAGCGTCCCGTCTTCCCCGAAGATATCGATGTAACCGCCGGTGCCGCCCGAGGAGCTGGCGAATGCCACGTAAAGGAGGCCACCAAAGTCCTGAATGCCAAAGGGAGCGAAGCCGCCGGGTAGAGTGGTGTCGGTGAATGACTTCACCAGATGGAAATTGCCGTCATACATGTCCACCTTATTGTTTGCGACATCTGCAGCGTACAGAAAATTCCCGGAAGCCTTGCTGGTGATGGCCAAGCCCGTATAAACCGCGCCCGGCGAAGTGGCACCGATGATCGCCTGGGTAGGATTTGACTGCGGAGCCCAGCCGCTGACGGTGCCGTCAAGAGTCGCAAACAGAAAGATCGAGGACCATCCTTCTACTTGAAATTCTCCATCTGACGGGTTGTTGAAGTCGATGCCCGTGGGCGAACCGGGGCCATCGCCGCCGTTTGCCGGGGGAATCAAGACGTTTAGAGGCACTTTTGTTCCGTTACCGGTATAAAGCGTGGACCATCCAGACCCTTGGTCACTAATCCAGAAAGCTCCGCCGGGCCCGTAGGCGAGTCCCCAGGCGTTCACCAGAAGCGGGTCGGTGACTCTCGCGGTTTTAGCCTGATTCGAAACCAAATTGGTGACTTGATACTGTGCCTGGACCACGCTCGAGCCAAACAGCAGCACAAGTCCGAGACAAGCTGTAAGAGCGATAATGCGGCGTTGCATCGAGATTCTCCTTTGTAGCAGGTCACTAACTCGACTCGGGCTTCCAACGGGTGCGCACGACACTTCGGTTGACCTGCCAGAGGTCAGATGCTATGGCCACGCACGGCCGGTCTTGTCAGCGAATTGTCACGTTCTTGTAAAAAGTCTGCAGTCCGAAGTGCGGGAGAGTGTGAAGATGAACGCCGATCTTCAATTCGTCGGCGTCGATTCAGAGATCAGCTTGGCCAACAACTGTGGCGAGCTCTAGGTATTGACAAAACGCATTTGCTAGCTGCATCTGGCGGGGGCTGCGGCATTCCGGTTCAAACAGCCGCGGATTGCCAACCACGATCACATTCGACTTTGCGCGCGACGTTGCCACGTTCAGCCTGTTCAGGCTGTAAAGAAACTCCATTCCTCGCGGCGCATCCTCGGGCGAGGACGTCGTGAGTGAATAGATCACCACCGGCGCTTCCTGCCCCTGAAATCTGTCAACCGTCCCGATCCGCATCTTCGGCAGCCGAGCTGACAAGTCGGCAACCTGCGCGTTATACGGAGCCACAATCAAGATCTCTTCTTCCTTAAGTGGCCGGCAATTGCCCGCGCTGTAAAACCATTTCACTTCTGGCTTCAGCAATCCCTCCACGATGCGGGCAATTACTTCGACTTCCTGTGGACACGAGTTCCGGTTTCCCTCGTGCTCCACCGGAACGAACCACAATCCTGCGCCGCTTAGCCAGGGATGCCCTTGCAAAACACGGCTCTGGGCGATCCCGTGCGAGCTCAGCTTGCCCTCATAAAAAACCTTGGAGGTAAACTTGCAAACGTTCGGGTGCAATCTCCAGCTTTCCGGAAGGAGAAATCCCATGTCGCTCGGGATCGTTTTCCGCCCATCCAACAGGTGCTCGAGCGCCGATTTCTCCGCCCCGTCCGGATGGCTCCCCTGCAACGGGCGCTCGAGTTGCTGCGGATCCCCAAGAAGAACCAATTTCTTCGCCGCCTGCGACACCGCAAGAACATCCGCTAAAGACATCTGGCCCGCTTCGTCGATAAACAGGATATCCACTGCTTCAAAAGCCGATTCCGGCGACCACAGCCATGAGGTTCCCCCGAGAACGTTGGCTTTGCCGGAGTGCAGCGCTGCAAGGGCTTCTTCATTGCTCTTCGCCACTGCGACACCATCACTTTCCTCGCCGTCCGTCTCGCGATGCATGCATCGCACTTCCGCTATGTTTTTTTCCTGCGCTGCCTCAACCACGTCTTCGAGCAATTTGCGAATCACTTTGTGGCTGAGAGCCGTCACGCCAATCTTTTTTCCCCGTCTCACCATCTCGCAAATCATCCGCGCGCCCGTGTACGTCTTTCCCGAACCCGGAGGGCCCTGAATCGCAAAGACCGAGTCCTTCAACGCCAGCCCAATCCGGCTGGCCGTGTTTTCGGGCTTTTCCGAGTCAAGCGGCTCGAGCGTCTGTCCCTCCAGAAGGCGCGGCGGTTTCCGCAGCAATAGATCTCGCCCCGCGCGATAGAGACCTGGTGCATCGATTCCTTGGCCCGCCACCCACGCGCCTATCCGATAAAGCGCCTCCGCATGCTCTTTCACATCAAACGGCCGTTCCCACAAATAGACTGCCGTCGGGTGGATCTCGGCCGTTTTTCTTGTTTTCTTAATGTCAATCGTGCGCGCCGTCAAATCCACCGCCGTCACAGTTCCGAATTTCTCAGCCTTGTAATACAGGTCTTTCTCGCAGCGAGCTTCCGCCTCCTGTTTCTCGAACGCGTAGCGATCCAAAGGAATGTTCCGCTCCACACCCAGCCGCTTCAGGAACTTCAAGCCCGCCAAGCCCGCTCTCTCTTCCAATAAATCGTCGTCGTCCAGGTCGGCCAGGCGATAACCTTCCCAGTAAACCGCTTTGTTCTCCCGCCGGTTCCAGTCCAATAGCTGCGCGAGTAACCATTGCGCTTGCTGCTCGTTGCTGCGCTCGTTCGAATCTGCAGGTACTCCCTCGGTAAGTTCAGCGGCCAACGACGCAACTCGCTTTTGCCTCTCATCGAGCTCTTCCGACGCTTTTTCATCCCTGTCGGCGAATCGCGCCACTACCATTCCTCGATCGGCCAGCTTCTTTCGTTCCTGCTCCAGCCAATCCCGCAGCGCCGCAGTTGAAAAGCAGTCCTCGCTGTTGTAACCCTCCATGACCTCGCGCAGCGACGCGGGCAGTTCCTCGTCGCTCCGGCCTAGCTCCAGTCTGTGCTCCACATATCGCATCGCCGCGCGCGATGCATCCAGCGGCGTCTTTCGTTCAAATCCATAAAACGCCTCCAGCTTCTTTAGCGAATACTCCTCCACGCCCGCGCGCAACCCCTGCTTGAATACCTGGTGCAAATCCACCATCACACCCACACGCAGCATGCGGTCGATTTCGTCTTCTCGCGTCGCATACATTCCCATCAAGCGCTTCAGCGTGCCCGGCTCGTAAGCTCCGAAGTGATACACATGCATTCGCGGATTCGTTTCCCGTCGCCTCATGATTTCGTCCACCAACCACTCGAAGCCTGTCTTTTCCTGCTCGCGGTTCAATGCCCATCGTTTTTCGTAAAGGAGATCGCCGTCCGCATTCTTGAATGCAAGTCCGAACAGATACTGAAGTCCCGATTCGCCAACGAACGGATCGCCTTCCAGATCAACGAAGACATCGTGCGCGGAAGGCTCCGGCAATCTGCAGAAACCCATCCCCTCGGCCACCGGCAGAAGCGGCTCGTACACCAGTGCTTGCTCCGTACGCCCCTGCACTTGCACGCGCGCCTGCTCTCTCACGCGTTCGTATGATTCTCTGGAGCCGTGCAGCGGCCTCTGCTTGAGCGGAATCGGCAGAACAGCCAGCTTGGCCATCGTTCCGGTGTCCCAGGCATCCAGTTGATTGCGTTGCAGCCGCGTGATTCCCGCCACCAGCGAAAGATGGTCGTCGCCTCGGCGTTGTGCATCACATTCCCGGAACCAGCGGCACACGTCGCAATGCGGGCAAGGCTGAGGGTAGGTCTCTTCACGGCCTCCCGCGTCGCAGATTTTTTCAAGCCGCGTTTTCACGTACCGGTAATAGGCGGAATATTCGGCAAAGCGGTATGGCTCTGGTTCGAAATTTCGGCCGGCAGGGACCACGTACATGAATTCCGGAGTTTCGCATTGGACTTCAGTCAACAGCGCCGAATAAAGCGCGAGCTGAAGGATGGTTGCAGCTTTCGTCTCGCGGGCAAGTTTGCAGTCATAGACTTCGTAAGACCATGCCCCGAAGCAGCTCGGCATCGGCACCTTTGCCAGGACGTCGGGGCGCCCAAACCATCGGCCGACGGCTAGGGATCCTTGCGCGATGAACTCCACTCCCCGCTCCATGCACGAGTGCGTTTCGGCGAGCGCTTGCTGCTCGCTTTTGATCTCTCGTAAGTCCACCAGTAAAGCACCTTTTTCTTTAAGCGATTGCAGATAGGCAGCCTCGTGGCGCATACCTAATTCTTGAATAACTGCAAGGTCGGGGGATTTCCAGTCAGGGGCACTGCGTTGCCCGCGTGCGACATCCAGATCAAGCGAGGTAAGATGGTGGCACGCGAGATGGTTGCTGAGGTCGGTGGCGGAAAGTCGAATTTGTCCAGATACGTCTCGCATTTCGGTAAGCCGGATGAATCTGCTCCTGTAGCTCTTAACGGATATTGTTTCTGATACTCGCTTAACTAGCCACTGTAAATAGCGCGGAGACCGCCCGCAAGTTTGGCTAGGCAGAAAAAGGGTACTTCGCTATAATTGGGGATTGTGCGTTGTGTGCTGGCCCCACCTGAGCGGGTCTGCCGGGAAAAACAGTCATGAAACCGATCGTCGCTAAGGCGCAGGAGTCACAGCTTCGCAAGGACCATCCCGTGTTCCGCCCGGGTGACACCATTCGCGTGAACGTCCGCCTGAAGGAAGGCGAGGAAGCCAAGGAACGCATCCAGCCGTTTGAAGGTGTAGTGATGAGCCGGCGCGGCGAGCTTCTGGGCGAATCGTTCACTGTGCGGCGCGTGAGCTTCGGCATCGGTGTCGAACGTATTTTTCCGGTGCATTCGCCGATGATCAGCTCGATTGAAGTCGTACAGCATGGCCGGGTTCGCCGCGCCAAGCTCAATTATCTTCGCCAGCGCAAGGGCAAGGCCGCGCGCATCAAGCGTGCCGAGAAGTTTGTTCCCGCCACCGCAGCAGAGTAAACACGCCGTTCCGATATTTTTTGGCCCGCTCCGAGAAATCGGGGCGGGCTTTTTGTTTGCGGTTCCGCGGCGGGTCCTGGCAACGGATGGGCTAGTGGTGGATGGCAAGAACTCGGAGTGCGTTCTGTGCGGCCTGGGCAACACGGGGATCGCGATCTGTCGTAAGCTCGAGCAAATCTGGTTCAAATTTTTCACTGCCGATATCGCCAAGAATGGAGACTACCATCGGTAGGTTCTGTCTTCGCTGCAAGGCTTCGTGGAGCAACGCTTCCGCGCGTTTACCCCCTTTTACCAGAAACATGCCGGCGATGACGCGCACGTTTTCGTCCGGCGAGCCGAGAGAATCGACCAAAACACGTCCCGCTGCATCAACGCCGGTCATGCGCCAAATGGCTTGACAAGCGAACAGTTCCGCAACTTTCCAAACCTTCATTCAAAAATTCTATCACGATCAAGTGCCTATAACATTGCCGGTACCGTGTACTGACTCCACACCTTCGGATCATGAGTTGCGAAATGGTCGAACCAGATGGGCAAAACGTTTTCCTGGATGTGAGGATCACTAAAACGCTGGCCTCCGCGATCCGCCAGGATTACAAGGTCTAGATGCACTCGAATAGAGACAATCTTCTGGACCTTCAAAAAATCCGGTTCATATTTTGGGAAATGAACCGGGCAGCTCAGAAGGACCATCTCTCGCGAACTAATTGCCATTCCCGGCTGAGTTGCCAGCATCGCTACGTTTCCGCCGTGGCTGTGAGTGACCAGATCGAGACCTTGCGCAGTATGATTGTTTACCCACTGAACGAGATCCGTCGCCGCCAGCGCCCGCGCGGCATCACTGTAGCCTCCACTCCATGAATAGTAGTCGCCGGCCGCATACGGAGCGCTCCACGGAGGAGCCGGCGGCATCCTTGGAAGTGGTGGAAGAACATTGGTCAGATACGCATGGAAGTCTCCGCCGGGCTTCCACCAAGGACTGTTCAGCGCCCAAGTTCCGTGAATCAATACAGTCGTGTGAGAAGCAGCGCCGGTTGCGAACCCGGTCTCGCCAGGCTTGAGCAAGTCATCGAGGGATGCGTCTTCAGGCGCAATGCGGGCCAGAGAGGTTGCCGCCAAAGTGCGGATGAGGGGGTCTAAATTCTTCGTCCCCCCGCGCAAAATTCGAAGCAAGCGTTGTGGCTCAGGGCTCCGATCGAAATAAGCTGACGCCGCAGCCACCCGAACGATCTCGTCAGGGTGTCGTAGGCATGCTTCCATCAATTCGGCGGCACCGAGCGGATCAGGTTGCTTGTAGAACCGGTCTGCAATATCAGAGAGTACCTGAGAGGACAAAGCTGGTTCTCCCTCACCGCTCAGTGACGTTGGCGCCGGTACTTTGTACCGCAGAGCTAAATTATTGCGCATACGCTGTACGTCGATCTTGCCGTAAGCAGCAGGCAACGACGGTAACCCCAGGGCCGCAACGTCTTCGGGTGGAACTGATTCGGTCTGCGCCGGCCCTGCAATTAGAGTTGCTTGAATGGGCGGCACGGACGTCTCACCGCGAAGCTGTGCTCCCAACATGAGGAGCTGAGCGGCCTGTGAAAGGATTGCGGCGCCGTCCGACGAGTGAAACGCCTGCGCCCCTGGAACGGGAGACCTCACGGTGGCGTAGGGCACAGGATCGATCTCCTTATATTTCGGTGAAGTAATTGGGAGGTATATATCACAAAAAATTGGGGTGGCTCGTTCCAAAAAATAAGGATCGTCGCATCGAGCGGAGACCGCAAACACATCACTGTGCTAATATTCGTGGCCGATGGGGAGACTTTGCTGCGCGCGGTATGAGCGCGACGCCCGCCAGCACGGCTGGCAGCGCATCGCGGGACTCGACGAAGCGGGACGCGGCTCGCTATTTGGCCCGGTGGTCGCTGCTGCCGTCATATTGAACCCCCGACGCCGAATCGTCGGCCTCGACGATTCGAAGAAACTCACGCCCGAGCGTCGCGGCGAACTCGCTCCCCGAATCCGCGAACATGCGCTGGCCTGGGCTGTGGCGGAAGTGGAAGCCAGCCGCATTGACGCCTGGAACATCTATCAAGCCAGCCGCCAGGCCATGATGGCCGCGGTCGCCCAGCTTTATCCCCTCCCGGATTACCTCCTTCTCGACGCTATCGAAATTGATGTGCCCATCGAGCAGAAAGCGCTGATTCACGGCGACGCGCGGTCGATCTCAATCGCAGCGGCGTCCATCCTGGCCAAGGTGGAACGCGACCGGCGCATGCAGGAATATGACCAGCTCTATCCGCAGTACGGTCTGGCACAAAATAAGGGCTACGGAACGCCCGAGCATCTGGAGGCCCTGCAACGGCACGGGCCAACGCCGCTGCACCGCTTTTCCTACGCTCCCGTGCGCGAGGCCCGCTGCTGGGCCGTTGGCGCCGAGCAGACCCCGTTGCCGCTCGAGATTTCCTCGACCACAGTAATCGGCTAAATCCCTCAGGAGGCGAAATGATCAAGGTCGGCGTGTTTTATCCTCAGAGCGCGGGCAAGAAATTCGACATGAAATACTATCTCGAGAAACACATGCCCTTGGTCCAACAGAAGGTGGGTCCGGCGCTGAAGAACATGGCGGTGGACGAGGGGGTGTCCGGTGGTGCGCCGGGCGCTCCGGCGACCTATGTGGCCATGGCTCACCTGACCTTCGATTCATTCGAGACGTTTCAAGCCTCGTTTGGCCAGCACGCGGCAGCGATCATGGCGGACGTCCCCAATTACACCGATATCCAGCCGATCATCCAGATCAGCGAAGTGAAAATGTAGCCGCAAGAATGCGTCCAGGCCGTCCAGCCGGGCGCAGTAGTACCCTGGTACTGTTTGTGACCTTCTCCCTGTTATCCCCTTCGGCACTACCTCTGTGACCGTTCATTGCTCCTTGTTTTTCGCGCATGCTAACCTTCTCGCTTGAGCCGCATTTGCGGCCCAAACATGCCTGCCGCCGCCAGTGAATGCGGGCGGGCAAAACTGTCCATGGCCTTCAACAAAAGCAAAGCGCTGGAAAGCGCGCTGAAATATCTCAACCAGGGCAAGGTCGCCCAGGCCATCGCCGAATATCAGCAAATTCTCCGCCACGACGCCAAAGATCAAGCCACCCTGATGACCGTGGGCGATCTCTTCGCTCGCCAGGGTGACCTCGGGCACGCCATCGAGTATTTCGAGCGGCTCGCACAGGTCTATCTGAACGACGGCTTCAACAGCAAGGCCATCGCGATCTACAAGAAAATCAATAAGCTGGCACCCGCCGAGCTTCCTCCGCTCGAGCGTCTGGCCGATCTTTACGTGCAGCAAGGCGTCCTGAGCGAAGCCCGGCCGCTATTCCTGCAAATCGCCGAAGCGCACCTGAAAGCGAACCGTGCTCCGAAAGCTGTGGAAGTCTTGCATCGGCTGCTCGAAGTCGAGCCCGAGAATTTGCGCGTGCAGATGCGCCTGGCCGAGCTTTACAACGTGATGGGCCAGAAGAAGGAGGCCGCGGCGACCTATCTCGCATATGCCCAGCGGCTCTTCGATCGCGGCGAGAAAGACGAGGCCGAAAAACTGGCGGTCCGGGCGCTTGAAGTGGATCCCACGAACGCCTCGGCCATGCTTTTGAAAGCGAAGACGCTGCACGCGGTCAACAAAACCGCCGAGGCCATTGCCATCCTCGAAAGCCACCCGGAAGCGAATGCGGGCGGCGAGGTCACCACGCTGCTTTTGGACTATGAACTGCGGTCCGGTCAGAGCCAGAAGGCAGCACAAAGCGCGCGTAAGATTCTCGCTCGCGGCCACGAACATTTCGCGCTGCTCTACAAGGTGGCCGAGACCTTGATCGAAAGCGGCCAGGCCAGCGAAGCGCTTCCGCTTCTGCGTGAACTCCGCGATCCCATGATCGAGGCCGGCGAGCAAGACAAATTCATGAAATCGCTGTCGAGTGCGAGCGAGCGTCTACCCGGCCAGACCGAAGCGCTCGAAATGCTCGTCGATTTCTGCCGCACTACGAGCGATCCCTTCCCGCTGAATGCAGCGCTCGGGAGCCTTTCCGACGCCTATGCCGCCAAAGGAAACGCGGCGCGCGCCGAGGAAGTGCTGCTGGAACTCGTCGAGCGCAACAAGGGCGACGAACGCATCGTCGAGCGGCTGAACAAACTGCGAGCGGACAGCGGAACGACCTCGGCGCCTGTGGCTGAAACGCTGGCGCCTACTAGTGAAGCGCCTCAAGAGCAAGAAAAGGAAGAGGCTGTTGCACCGCAAGCGGAAGTCGCTGTGCCGCCCGTCGTTGAAGAAGCCATCGACGATGAGACGCAAAAATACATCGCGCAGGCCCTGACGGATGTGGATCTCTTTTCGAGCTACGGCCTCACGCAGAAAGCCACGCATCTTCTCGAGAACGTATTGCAGCGCGCACCGCGGCACACGCCGACGCTTGAGCGCCTGTTGGATTTGTATCTCGGAGCAGGCAACGAGCGGCGCACCGCCGAGCTCGCCGGGCAGCTAGAACAGATCCATCGCGAGCGCAATGACAATGTGAATGCCGAGCGCTTTGCGGAATTGCGCCAGAGATTCCAGAAGGCTGCAGGCATCGGAGCGGAAGATATGCCGGCCGCTCCGCCGATGGCCGCCACTGTGCCTACGCCGTCTGTGGCTGCGGAGCCCGAAGTCCACGCACAGGCCTCGGTAGAGATTGCACCGGTGGAACCCGTAGTGGCCGAAGAAGCTCCGGCAGCGCCTGTGCACGCCGCGCCTGTCGAATTCGAAATACCATTGATGGAAATGGAGCCGGAGGCTGCAGCGGAGCCGCAACCAGCCGCTCCAGAAGCGGTTCAAGAGCTCTCGGTTCTGGAAGACGCCGAACCCGCGCCCGTTAAGGGCGAAGCCCAACCTGCTGCGGCAGGGGAAGAACTCGATCTATCCGACGAGTGGGAAGCAATCTCGCAAGAAGTTGCTGCCGCGGAGGCCGCTCCCGCCACGGAAGCCGTCGTGGATGCTGCGCCCGAAGCCGCTCAGATGGAAGAAGAAATGGCGCGCGTCCCAGAACCCGAGCCGGAGCTGGATCCCGTGGTGGAGCCAGAGGCGGTAGTCGACGTTGTGACCGAGCCAGAGCCGGAAGCCGAGCAGGCAGCCGAAATTTCGGCCGAGCCAGAAGTGGAAGTAGCCTCCTCCTCCGCTTCTGATTCCGGTCACGGATCCGCCGTGCAACCGGAAGAGTTCGAGATTGAAGAACTTGGCGACGATATGAGCTCGGACGCCACCATCGAACTCATCGAAGAGTCTTCCGGCGAGGCGCCCGCTCCGGAAACCGTAGCCTCGAACAATGGCAGCGGCGAATTTGAACTTGAACTTACGCAGGAGCTTGAGCAGATAGAAAACCATGCTGGCCCCGCCACCACCGAAGATTTTCTGAATGAGCTTGCCGCGGAAGTTGGCGACCTCGAAGCGCCGGAACCCGAAGCACCCGCGGTGGCCAAGGTTCATACTCGCGCGCCGGCCCGTGAGCCTGCGCCTGTTCAAGCCAACGCCTCGAGTGCCGCAAGCATAACTTCCGACGCGCCCCCCGAAATAACAGCAGAAAGCCTGAACCAACTTGCCGAAGTCTTTCAGGAGTTCCGCAGCGAGCTGGGCGAACTCGGCGAGGAAGACGAAGACCTCGAAACACACTACAACCTCGGCATCGCTTACCGCGAGATGGGCCTGCTCGATGAAGCCATCGGCGAGTTCCAGAAAGTGGCCAAAGCGGTGCAGAAGGGCAAGCCGTTCCGCTATACGATGAATTGCTCCGCGATGCTCGGCCTTTCCTTCATGGACAAGGGCGAGCCCAAGGTCGCTTCGCTGTGGTATCAGCGGGCGCTCGACCTCCCTGACCTCGAAGAGGAAACCGTCCTCGCGTTGCGCTACGACTTGGGCCTCGCGCTCGAAGCCGCCGGCGAATCACCCGCAGCGCTCGATTGTTTCCGCCAGGTCTATGCCACCAACATTGACTACCGCGATGTGGCCGACCGCATCTCTACGCTCCAGAAGCGTTAAGCCCGCTTGCGGCTCCTCCGATAATCTCCCATAATCCTAATCCTGATGATGAACCGGATCCTGCGCATCGTACTCCTGCTGCTTTGGCTCGAGGTGGGACTCGCACTCATCCTGCTGCCGTGGTCCGAATTCTGGGAAATGAACTACTACCTCTACCAGTATCCAATGTTGGGGTTCTTCTTGAAGAATTCGTATCTTCGAGGCGCCGTCTCCGGTCTTGGACTCATGAATGTGATCTTCGCGCTCGATTCGTTTCGCCACCGGACTTCCGCCGTTGAAAGCCGCACCTAAAAACAAACTCGTCTGTTACGTGACAGACAGAAAGCCGCTCGGCTCGGCGGATGCCGTTGGCGAACGCGCGGCGGGGCTGCTCGAACAAATTCGCGCAGCCGCGGCAGCCGGCGTGGATTGGGTGCAAGTTCGCGAGAAGGATTTGCCGGCGCGGGACCTTCTGGAGTTAGCGCGAAAAGCAGTCACCGCAGCGGCCGGCGCGAAAGTGATCGTCAACGATCGCCTCGAAGTCGCGCTTGCGGCAGGCGCCGCAGGAGTGCATTTGGGCCGCGAGTCCGCTCCCGTGCCAGAGGTCGTTCGCTGGTGCCGTGCCGGAAATGCGCCGCCGGAATTTCTCGTCGGTGTCTCCTGCCACAGCGCTGAAGAAGGACTCGAAGCGGAAATCGCTGGTGCTGACTATGTCTTCTTCGGGCCAGTCTTCGAGACGCCTTCGAAAAAACCGTTCGGAGCTCCGCAAGGGATCGAGCGGCTCGCGGAATTTTGCCGCGCGGTGCGGGTTGCCGTCATCGCCATCGGCGGTGTGAACGAGGAAAACGCGGCAGACTGCTTGCGCGCGGGAGCGGCTGGAATTGCAGCGATTCGAATGTTTCAGGAGCCGCGCGACCCCGCCGAAATCATCGGTGTCATCGCGCGCATCCAGGCAGGCGTCGACAAATCCTAAAACCTAAGCGCTGAGCCAGCGCCCCACCGGCTGCCAGCTCTCTTTGTGGTCGCAGATAACTTTGATCACTGCCGTGATCGGAATGGCCAGAATCAAGCCCATTCCACCCCACAAAAATCCCCAGAAGAGCAGCGACACGGTCAGCGCCAGCGCATTCAGCCGCACTCGCCAGCCCACCAGCGCCGGAACCAGCAGATTGGCGGCAACCAGATGGAAAAAAGTCAGCATGGCGAAAATGCCCACGAACGGCGTCACCGTGTGAAACTGCTTCAGCCCAATCAGCACAGGAGGAATCCACGAGAGAACCACGCCGAGGTACGGAATCAGGTTGCAGGTGCCCGAAACGAGCGCGGTAAGGAACGGAAATTCGAGCCCGATGCTCCAGAAAAATAGCCAGCTCGCCAGAACGAGAATGACTCCCACCAGAGCCGTCCCGACCACATAGCTCCGCAGAACCTGTGTTACGTCCGATAAAGTCTCTTTCACCAGTGTGCGTTCCGTGGCCGGAAACAGCTGCATGGTCGCGTGCCATACCTGCCGTTTGGCCGCCAACATAAAAAATAGCAGGAACGGTATGAACGTCGCGCCCAGCACTACTTCGTATAGCCCACTCAGGCGCGAAAGCAGCGCGGTTCGCACTGGGTGCGATTCCGCCACGGCCACAAGATGCTCCGCCTGTTTGTCAGCCTGATCGGACGACCCGATTTCCGACACGTGCGCTTCGACCGTGGCCAGTTTCTGTTCCACGGCATTGGCCACCGCGTGCAGCGGTGCGCGATATTTGGGCCAGTCGCGGCCAAACTGATCCACGCGCTCCACCAGAGACCAAGCCACCACCAGCAAAACGGCAAGCGTGCAGAGGACCACGAGCAGCGATCCCAGCGCTCGTGGGATGTGCCAGTTTTCCATCCAGGTCACTACCGGATCGAGAAAATACGCCAGCAGCACCGCTACCAGCACAGTTACCAGCACCGATGACGCCCAGTAACAAAACGCAATCACGATTCCAGCCGCGATTATCTTTCCCGGCGTAGAACTCGGGCTCTCTACCTTCGTTTCCTCAAGTGGCATATTGAGACGATATCACAGCCCGCCCCGCGCGGGGCACGAGTGTGCTCCTGCGTACAATCCCGGGCGCGAAATGGACCCCGGTTGGCACATTCGGTAAAACTGCATCGCGAGGGCCGGGATATGCTCCGCGCGGAGGTGATAGAATCGCATGCCCTATTTTCATGGGACGGGAATCTGAATGGCTAAAGAATTATTTGGGACAGACGGCATCCGCGGCGTTCCGGGCGAGTACCCGCTCGATGACTCCACGCTCGACCGCGTCGGCCTGGCGCTCGGGAAATACTTGCGCGCCGAAGGACGCGGCCACGGGGAGCAGCCTCGCGTCCTCATCGGTCGCGACACGCGCGAGTCCGGGCCGCACATCGCGGAACGCATCGCCTCCGGTTTGGCTGCAGCCGGAGCGGAGCCCATCTCTGCCGGTGTCGTCACCACGCCGGGCGTGGCCTGGCTCGTGTACCGCGAAGGATTTGCCGCGGGCGTCGTTGTTTCCGCTTCGCATAATCCGTATCACGACAACGGCGTGAAGTTGATTTCCTCCACCGGCATGAAATTCCCCGACAAGGTTGAGGCCGAGCTCGAAACATCCGTGCTGGCCTCTCGCGACACACTTTCGGCCGGGGGCGCGCTCCGTCTCCACGACAACGAAAAGATCGACGACGATTATCTCGGCGGGCTCAGCGAAGCCGTGCTGCCCGGCTCGAAACTTGCCGGAATGAAAATCGTGCTGGACTGTGCCAACGGAGCTGCCAGCAACCTGGCCCCGCGCCTCTTTCGCTCCCTGGGCGTGGACGTAATTGCGCTGAACGACAAGCCCGACGGACGAAACATCAACGCGAACTGTGGTTCGCTGCACCCGGAGGCCATGCAAAAGCGCGTAGTGGAATCCGGCGCCGCGCTCGGCGTGGCCTTCGACGGCGACGCCGACCGCTCGCTCTTCGCCGGCGCATCCGGGAAATTGGTGGATGGCGACGGAGTGCTGCTCGTCGTAGGCCGCTATCTGAAATCGGCAGGCAAACTCAAAGGCAACGTGATCGTGGGCACCACCATGTCGAATCTTGGCCTCGAGCGCGCGCTGGAACTTTCCGGACTCAAACTCGCGCGCACCGCGGTCGGCGACCGCTACGTCCTCGAAGAAATGCTGCGCATCGGCGCGAACTTCGGCGGCGAGCAGTCGGGGCATATCCTGTTCCTCGACGACGCCACCACCGGCGACGGAATGCTCACCGCCATCAAAATGGCGTCGATTGTCTCCATCGCCGGCCCGCTCGACTCGCTGCTCGCCGATCTGAAGATTTTCCCCCAGAAAATCGTGAATGTGCGCGTACGCTCGAAACCGCCCATCGACTCCCTGCCCGAAGTCTCGAGAGTTCTCGCCGAAGCGGAAAAGGCGCTCGGCAACTCCGGCCGCGTCGTCTTGCGGTATTCGGGAACGGAGTCGCTCGCGCGCGTGATGGTGGAAGCCGAACGCGATGAGGACGTCCGCCGCTGGACCGACGCCCTCGCCGCCGCCCTCCGCTCTTCCATTGGCGCCTGATCCTCGCCTTCTATTCGCCCCTCCTCTCGCAAAAATCCTCGCAAGGCCGGGAACTTTTCGCGTTCTTGTGACATTACAGGTATAGAGGCGGCGTTTGTGGCCGGACCTGCCGCTCGGAATCCGCAAATCCCGGCTAGTGGTGAGCGATGACCAGCGATGAACAACTGATCCTGGACCTTCAGCAAGGCTCGGACGAAGCTTTTACCGAGCTCTTTTTGCGCTATCGCGAGCGCGTTTATGGATTTTTTCGGCGCCGCATGAGCGACGCCGCACAAGCCGAGGAACTATCCCAGGAGACTTTTCTCGCTGTGCTGCGCGCCGCCGTCAGGTATGAGCCACGCGCCACTTTTCGGGCCTATCTGTTTGGCATCGCTTTCAACATCCTCGCGGCGCATCGTCGCAAATCAGCGTCGGCCCCCATGAGCGCAACTTCCACGCCAGATGAAGTTTCGGCTCCGTCCGGAACAGATCCGGCCACGGTCATGTACGTAAGACAGGCCGTGGAACGCCTCGAGGCCGCCGATCGGGAGGTTTTGTTGTTGCGCGAATTCGAAGAATTGAGTTACGAGGAAATCGCCAAAATATTGCGCGCTCCGGTAAATACGGTTAGATCGCGGTTGTTTCGCGCGCGAATGGCTTTGCGCGAAATCCTCACAACTGCGCCGGGAAATTTGGGAGGGCGGAAATGATTGCATCCACTCATCCGTTCGCACAAGAAGACGTGATGGCCTATCTCGATGGAGAGCTCTCCGCCAACCGCGCGGCTGGCGTTGCCGCGCATCTGCGCGAATGCAGCGAATGCGCGGCGCTCGCGGAACAGTTGCGCGACATCTCCAATCAATTGGTGAACTGGGGCGTCGAGCCCGCCCCCGCCACACTGGCGAAGAGCCTCGACGCGGTGAGAAAGGATCGCGCGCTGTCCAAAGTGGAAAAACCCAAAGGACTCGCCGTCTGGCTGGAGGGAAAGTTCGCGCCTCTACGGCATCGTTGGACGCTGGGAGTGGCCAGCGTCGCGGCGGTCGGATTACTCGTGTTGTTGCTGGCCCGTCCTCATCTACTGAGGGCGCCGGAGGGTGCCCAAATCGCGGCGGACAAGCTACGGTCGCAGTACGAGGAGTTGCTCGCCAGAAAAGAAGCTGCGGACATGTCTTCAAACCTGGAGCCAAACGCGCCCGCGTCACCTTCTGTTCCCCCTGTCCCGCAGACCTCGGCCGCGTCCGATTCTGTTTCGTCTCTGGCGCAATTGGCGCCCGGAGTGACTCAGCCTTTGATCGCCCGCACCGCGTCAATTTCCGTGATCGCGAAGGATTTCGGCTCGGTGGAAGCGAACGTGAAAGCCATTGCGCTGCGCCACAATGGATACATTGCCAGCCTGAACTCAACCGCCCCGCAGGATGCCGCGCGCACTCTGACGGCCACTCTGCAAATTCCGTCGGCGCAGCTCGAGTCCGCCATTGACGAACTCAAGCAACTGGGGCGCGTCGATCAAGAATCCCAGTCCGGCGAGGAAGTAACCAAGGAGTTTACCGATCGCGCGGCCCGACTGAAAAACGCGCACGCCACCGAGCAAAGGTTGCTCGATATTCTTCGCGAACGCACCGGAAAGTTGAGCGACATTCTGGCCGCCGAACAGGAAATCGCTCGGGTCCGCGGCGACATCGAGCAGATGGAGGCCGATCAGCGAGCGTTGCAGACGCGTGTTGATTTTGCCACCGTGCACCTTTCGGTGCAGGAAGAATACAAGGCCAGCCTGCAGGGCGCCCCTCCCTCCACCCCAACGCGCCTGCACAATGCAGCAGTAGAAGGCTACCGCGCAGCCATCGCAAGCGTCATCGACCTCGGCGTCTGGGCGCTGCAATCCCTGCCCACGCTTTTGCTCTGGGGCCTCGCTCTCTTCTTCCCCGCGCGTTGGCTCTGGAATCGGCGGCGCCGCACGCAAGCATCTCAGTCCTAGCCTGTGCGGACAGCGAAAAAAGTACCACACCGGACAGCTTCACATTTTCCATTGCTTGTAATTGAGGCTTCGTGTATTCCTTGCCTTGATCCCAGTCTTTAAAAGCTCAGTCGGAGTCTCGCCATGATTTTCGTGAGAATCGCGTTGCTGGGGCTAGCTTCTTTGCTCGCGGCTTCGGGATCCCTTGGCCAAGATGCGCAGAAAAACCCGGACGCTCCGCAAACTCCTACCCCCGCACAGACCGAAACGCCAAAGCCCAAGCGTCTCCGTATCGGCGGCAATGTCGCTGCAGCGAACCTCATCCACCAGGTACCGCCCGTATATCCTGGCATCGCCAAGCAAGCGCACATTTCAGGCACTGTAGTTTTGCACGCCGTCATCGCGAAAGACGGAACCATGGAGCAATTGGAATATGTCAGTGGTCCGCCGCTCCTGATGCATTCCGCCATGGATGCAGTCCGGCAGTGGCGCTACAGGCCGGTTCTTCTGAACGGTGAGACGGTCGAAGTAGACACCACAATTAGCGTCGTTTACACACTGAGCGGTCCCCCTCCCAGCAATGAGGAATACGCTTCGTCCTCTCCAAATCCAACCGGTGCGTCCCCAGCTCTCCAAGGCGTGCGCGCTTCCAAGTCCGCCGAAATCGAAGGAGTGGCCATTGACTCCCCAGCAGACGGATTGCTCCGCGTGTTCGTCTCGCCCAAAGTGCAGGCAACGCGCATCTTGAAAAAAGTCGAGCCTGTCTATCCCGAGGAGGCAAAAAAGGCCGGGATCGAGGGCACCGTGCTCTTCCACGCCATAATCGCCAAAGATGGAACCGTAAAGGAGCTTACCCTGAAGGACGGCGACCCAATTCTCGAGAAAGCAGCTGAAGAGGCCGTGCGAACGTGGCGTTACGCCGTGACCCCGTACGCCTCCAAGGACGGACAAGTCCGCATGGCGGAAGTTGACACAGCAATCGCCGTCGAGTTTAAACTCCCTAAATGACCCTCTGCAGTATCGTGATGTTTTCGCTCCTGACCCTCCCGGCAGCCACTCCCGCGTTTCCTCAACAAACAAGCCGGCCGCCGGCGCCCGCGGAAAGCGTTCCCAACTATCCAAACACAGCCCAGGGCCTCGAGAAGCAGATGAAGGACATGCTAAAGCTCGCGAAGCACAACAAGAATCCGCAGGCGCTCGCAGCCTACGCGAAATCGCTCGCGCTTCCTGACGCGGACAACTGGTTCGACTCAGTTTTCGGAGACGCCCGCGGCGCGGCATTTGCGGCCGCTTCCGAACGCGAGCGCAGCCAAATCGAGCTCAGCACGCCCGACACTCTCGCATCCCTCCACAAGCAGGACCTGACTTACGTGGAAGCCGTCCGCTTCGACGATTCCTGCGACGACCGCGCGAGCGCGACGGAATACCCGTTCCTTCTTCTGCGCCAGCGCCCCGAGCCGCTCTACGACGTCCGCTTCACCGACGACCAAGGCGGCGAATTTGTGTGGGCCTATTTCGCCTACGTGGACGGCGCCTTCCGCTACATCGGCACCTTGCAGAAAAAACGCGCCAAGACTTCCTACGAACGCGGTGCACCGCAACCCGTGGACGAAGCCAGCACCGCCGAACCAGCCGCGGATGCTGAAAACGAAACTAAGGTATTGGTCCAAGTAGCGCAGAAGTCCCAGCAGGAAAAGCTCATCCATCAGGAGCTGCCCGACTATCCCCGCGAGGCCAAATCGCACGGGATACAAGGCGAGGTGATTCTGCACGCGATCATCGCGAAAGACGGCAGCGTCCGCGATCTGGATCTAAACGAAGGAGCCTGCGCCCTGGCCGTCCCCGCGCTCAAGGCGGTGAAGAAGTGGCGATACAAGCCAACGCTCGTGAAGGGCGAGTCGGTGGAAGTAGACACCACCATCTCTGTTCAATTTACCCTGGGAAATCCCCATACCGGACACTAGGCGAGCTTCTAGCCCTTCCAAAGAATGTAGGAAAAAACGCGGCATGTTTTCAGAAAGTGGAGACGCGCGTGTAATTCTTGCAAACTGGCGGGATTCATCCGAGCTAAGTCGTGCGCCGACAACCAACTGGCAACCTATAGAAAATGAGAGGCGCTGGCAACTCGCGTGCATTTCAAATGTTGGCTGTCTCTTATCCCGGGGTGGGCCGATTTCGCCGCGCCGAAATCGGAACTAGGGGTAGAGCAAATAAGGGGGCTCGACGGAGCCCCCTTTTTATTTGTGGATTTGCTTTTTGTTCCCGCTGGACGCCACGGAGTCTAGCTGCAGCCCGAAGTACTTCCGCAGTTCGAGCACTTGTAGCAGCTGCCGTTCGGAGTCATCAGCATCCCGCATTCGGAACAGGACGGCGCATCGTCAATGGCCGCTCGCTGGCGAGTAGAGGCTTCTGCTTCCGCGACTTTCATTACGGTTACCGGAGTCTTCGCCACCGGCGCAACCGCCCCCATCGGAGCAAGTTCCTCGTCCGCAGGGGTCGTATCACCATCGAGATAATCGGGAGAGATGAACTTCCCGCCCAGCCAGCGCCCAATGTAATCCACCACCGATTTCGCGTAGCGGATTCTCGGATTGCCAGTGTAGCCGGAGGGTTCGAAGCGCGAGTTCACGAACTTATCCACGAGCGCTCGGAGTGGCACCCCGTACTGCAGCGCGATGGAGACCGACAGCGCGAAGGCGTCCATGATGCCGGAAAGCGTGGACCCTTCTTTCGCCATCTTGATGAAGATCTCGCCCGGCGTGCCGTCTTCGTACTTGCCTACGGTCAAATAGCCCTCGTGGCCGCCGATCGAAAACTTGTGCGTGATTGAACTGCGCTCGTTGGGCAACTTGCGGCGCTTGGTACGGTCAAAAAGTTCCTGTTGTTCGTGCGAAGGAATTTCGGGCTTAGCAGCCGCCGCTTCCTGGGCTGCGGGCTTCTCCTCTTCCTTTTTTCCCGCCGCTGAAAGAGGCTGGGAGCGTTTCGAGTTGTCGCGATAGATGGCCACGGCTTTGAGCCCGCACTTCCAGGACTCAATATACGCTTCCATGATGTCTTCCACCGTGGATTCTTCCGGCATGTTGATAGTCTTGCTGATGGCGCCGGAAAGGAACGGCTGCGCGGCCGCCATCATGCGCAGGTGACCGAGCCAGGCAATGGAACGTCCGCCCGCAGTGGCCAGCGAGCAATCGAACACGGGAAGATGCTCGGGTTTAAGCCCCGGCGCTCCTTCGATTGCGCCGTTGGCATCGATGAAATCCACGATCTGCGCCACTTGCTCCGGAGGATAGCCCAGCTTCATCAGCGCCTGGGGCACGGTGTTATTCACGATCTTGATTACGCCGCCTCCCACCAGCCGCTTGTGCTTCACCAGCGCCAGGTCAGGCTCGATGCCGGTGGTGTCGCAGTCCATCATGAAGCCGATTGTGCCGGTAGGCGCCAGCACGGAAACCTGCGAGTTCTTGAAGCCGAATTTCTGGCCCAGCTCAAGCGCGTCGTCCCACGACTTTTGGGCCGCGTGAAGCAGTGAGGGCTGCACGTGCTCTTCCTTGATCGGCCGCAGCGAATCGCGGTGCATGCGCACAACGTCAATCATTGCTTCGCGGTTGCGCGGGTAGCCGCCAAACGGCCCCATGCGCTCGGCGATGCGTGCCGACTGCGCGTAGGCTTCTCCGGTCATCAGCGCCGTGATGGCCCCGCAGAAATCGCGGCCGCCGTCTGAATCATAGGGCATCGCGAGTGACATCAGCAGCGCGCCGAGGTTCGCATAGCCAAGTCCAAGCGGTCGGTAATCGTGCGAATTGCGCGCGATTTTCTCGCTCGGGTAGCTGGCGTTGTCCACCAGGATTTCCTGCGCCGTGATGGTCACGTCCACCGCATGCGTGAACCCTTCCGTATCGAACTGGCCATTCGAACCCAGGAACTTCAGCAGGTTCAGCGACGCCAGGTTGCAGGCCGTGTCGTCCAGGAACATGTACTCCGAGCACGGATTCGAAGCGAAAATTCGGTCGGTGGCCTTGCAGGTATGCCAGCGATTGATCGTGGTGTCGTACTGCATCCCGGGATCGCCGCACTTCCATGCCGAATCGGCCATCTCGCGCAGCAGGTCGCGGGCGCGGAATTGGTCCACGGGCTTGCCGTCTGTAACGTTGCGCGTCCACCAGTCGCGGTCTTCTTCCACTGCGCGCATGAAATCGTCGGTCACACGCACGGAATGGTTCGCGTTCTGGAAGAAAACTGACGAGTAGGCTTCGCCATCGATCGCGGGGTCGTAGCCCTGCTCGATCAGGACGTGCGCCTTGCGCTCTTCCTTCATCTTGGACTCGATGAATTCCATGATGTCGGGGTGGTCCACGTTCAGGATCACCATTTTGGCCGCTCGGCGCGTCTTGCCGCCGCTCTTGATCACGCCCGCAAACGCATCGAAGCCCTTCATGAAGCTCACCGGGCCGGAGGCGATGCCGCCGCCCGAAAGCGATTCTTTGCTGCCGCGCAGAGACGAGAAGTTCGTGCCCGTGCCCGAGCCCCACTTGAAGAGCATGCCTTCCGTCTTGGCCAGGTTCATGATCGAGTCCATGTTGTCCTGGACCGAGTTGATGAAGCAGGCCGAGCACTGCGGCTTGGCTTGCACGCCTACGTTGAACCAAACCGGCGAATTGAAGGCCACCTTTTGCTCCACCAGCAGATGGCTCAGTTCGTCTCGGAATATGTTTTTGGATTCGGGCGTGGCGAAATAGCCGCCCTCTTCGCCCCAGCGCACGATGGTGTCCACCACGCGTAGGATGAGTTGCCGCACGGAGGTTTCGCGCTCCGGCGAGTTCGGCTTCCCGTGGAAGTACTTCGAAGCCACAATGTTGGTTGCTGTCTGCGACCAGGACTTGGGAACTTCTACATTGTCCTGGCGGAAAATCGTCTGGCCCTTATCATTGCCTATGATTGCGGAACGCCGCTCCCATTCGACTTTGTCGAAGGGAGATACTTTCCCATCCGTGAACCGGCGCTGGAATTCCACACCGGACGCACGCCTGGTAGCCTGTTCTGACTCGATTTTGCCCTGCAGGGTCATTCTCGTTTCCGCCATCTCTCTGCCTCCGCGCCGGCAGTCCTGCCGTCGAAATGTTGGCTAGGCCCCGACGTGAGGAGTTGAACTTCCATTTTACTCCCATTCGCCTGGCCCAGGGTGCTGTTGTGTGTATCGAGAGATACACGAGATTTTGGGGGACACATCCGAGCTCGCGGCCGCGAAATCGTCCAGATTTCATTATCTCGCGCCGAAAAAAGAGAAAAGCCCAGCTAAGCCGCGCAAAAATCGCTGGCGCGCGGTCCGTAGTGGGGTTAATTCCCCTTTTGGATTTTCGGTTTAACTCGGCCCGTTACTCCGTTGATCCGGTGCCAGGAAGACCCATTCACCAAATCAATTTCCCCCGAGTCTGGGAGCGCAGTATAAGGGTTGTGGAAAACTTGTCAAGAAAAAATCGACTCGAAACCACAAAATGTTCCACTAAAGTTGTCGAATGCGTCTATCCCTAGTGGTAAGTGCGCAGTTATCCTCTACGAGAAAAATAGTAGGACGGCGCATCACGCTCTCGGAACGCAATTGTCGGCGCGTAAACCCTTTGTTTTTGTTTTCCGCATTCGTCGCTGCGATTCCGTCTCTCTCTGCGTGAACACGAATCACTTGATTGTTCCGCAACAACACAGCTTGCGCCTGAGTTGAGAGTCGATACAGTTCGAACCTTCGCGGAATTCATCGCGTCTTCGTTCTTGCCGTCATTCAAATCAGTTTCAAATCCATTCAATTTACGTGCACGATGATGTTGAACTCGCTTGCCGGGTTATACTCGCTTGGCGATGCCTCGATCCCAAGATTTCAAACCGGCTGGTCGAGTTGCATTCACCTATCCCGCCTTTGTCTTCTATGAGTTCGCGCGATTCTTCATTGTCTCGTCGCTCGAAATGCAATCCGTCGCCGTCGGCTGGCAAGTTTACGAAATCACGCACCGCGCATTCGATTTGGGCCTGGTCGGGCTTTGTCAATTCTTGCCCGGAATCATCCTGTTTCTTCTTTCTGGGCATGTCGCCGACCGCTTCAATCGGCGCAAGCTGCTTGTTTTGTGTTACGCCGGATTTGCCGTCTGCTCCACTCTGCTTCTTCTTGCCGCTCACCGAAACCTGGCTTCCGTGCGGCCGATCTTCGCCGTGCTCGTTCTCCTCGGCGTGGTTCGTTCATTCAACGGCCCGGTAAGCCGTGCGCTTCTGCCCCAATTGGTCCCCGAAGAACACTTTTCAAATGCCGTGGCCTGGAACGCGACCATCTTTCAGGGTGCGACCATCCTCGGCCCTTCGGTCGGCGGCCTGGTGTATGCCTTCGCTCGCGGCCCTTCCGCTGTGTATGCTACCGCACTCATATCTGCCGGCATCGCCATGGTTTGCACCACGCTAATTCGACTGAATCCGAAAGCGCGGGCGCGCGAGCCAATTAATTTGTCCACCATCCTCGCCGGGCTGCACTACATCTGGCGGCAGAAAATTGTTTTGGGTTCCATATCGCTCGACCTGTTTGCTGTGTTGCTCGGGGGCGCAGTGGCTTTGTTGCCGGTGTACGCGAGCGAAATCCTAAAAACCGGTCCTTGGGGCCTGGGACTCCTGCGCACCGCCCCAGGACTCGGAGCAGCCGCCATGGCTATTGTCCTCGCTTATCGGCCATTGCGAAGGCAGGTGGGAGTGACCATGCTGTGGTGCGTGGCTGGCTTCGGCGTATTCACCATCATCTTCGGGATCTCGCGAAATTTGGTCGTGTCGCTCCTGGCACTCGTCCTGGTCGGTGCCACGGACATGGTCAGCGTCGTAATTCGCGCAACTCTCGTGCAACTCATGACGCCGGACCAAATGCGCGGCCGCGTCAACGCCGTGGACATGGTTTTCATCGGCGCTTCGAACGAACTCGGCGAATTCGAATCCGGCCTGACGGCGCATTGGTTTGGAACAATTCCCGCCGTCGTCCTCGGAGGTATCGGGACGCTCGTAGTCACCGCCCTTTGGGCCTGGGGCTTTCCCGAGCTGCGCCGCGCCGATCAATTGACTCCCACCGGCGAATGACTCGCCACGCAGCTTCCCGGTTTGTTGACTTGCCTCGCACTGCAAACTAACATGCGGCAATAAACACACTGGTTGCAAGCACCACCATCGTTGCGCATGGATTCACTTACGCATATTTCAAGGACGAAGGAGGTCACATGAAATCGGCTCGAATCATGGCGGCAGCGGTGTTCATCGCCGTAAGCGCTTTGGCGGTGCACGCGGTGCGGCCGCAGCGGCCTGAAATCAAGCGCACCGAACTCCAGCGGCACGATCTCAGCTCCCCCGGACGCGAGGTCGTCCAGGTGCGCGTGGACTTCGAACCCGGAGCGTCGGTCCCCAGACACTCGCATCCGGGCGAAGAAATCATCTATGCCATCGAAGGCTCGATCGAGTATGACGTCGACGGCCAGCCGCCGGTGACGCTCAAGGCTGGCGAGGTCTATTTCGTCCCGGCCGCAACGATCCACTCGGCGAAGAACGCCGGTAGCGGCAACGCGGCGGAGATTTCCACCTACATCGTCGAAAAAGGCAAGCCGCTCGTCGTGCTGGCGAAGTAAGCGCCCGAAGGAACGACAGTCACCTTATAGAACTGCGGCCAGACGACCCCAACCGGAAATTGACCCCCTGCTCGATCTTCCGGTTCATTGACTTGCCTCGCGCTGCAAACTAACATGCCAAGAATCCGGCGGCATCGATCGCCGAAAATTCCGCTGCGTTCGCGTCTGCATGTAACTCATGGCCCTGCTGACCATTATCTTTACCGACGTAGTTGAATCGAGCGCCACCAAGCGCGACGCTTCGTTCGGCCGCGACGATCGCGAGCGCGATCGCGCCTACCTCGAAAAGGTCCAAACCCGCCACTTCACGCTGGTTCGCCGCTCTTGCCAGGCCCACGGGGGACGCGAAGTAAGCAACATGGGCGACGCCTTCTACTTATCTTTTGACGACCCCGTCGAAGCTGTCCGCTGCGCCGCAAGCATCCAGAAGGAACTCGCGGCCGATCCTATCGAGACTCCGCGCGGCCCTTTGCGCCTGCGCATTGGAATTCACTCCGGCTTCCCCGAATTTTTCGAAGGCACCTGGCACGGCACAGACGTGGACACCGCCGCGCGCGTGGAAGCGACTGCCACCGAACGCCAGATCCTGATTTCCTCGCGCACCTACGAGCTCGTTCGCCACATGACCGACGTCAAATTCCACCTTCGCGGCGAATTCCTGCTGAAGGGCGTCGGACGCATGTCCCTCTGGGAAGCGGATTATGACGGCAAGGGGCCGCGACCCACTACTGTTCCGCCGATATCGTCGCAGAAGCGCACGAAATGGACCCGCGGCGCGCTCGTCGTCTTGGCTGCCGCGATCCTCCTGGCCGCGGCGGTGGGCTATCGCATTTACACCATACGCAATGCGCGCGAGTTGGCTGGTTTGCCCGCTTCGGTCACCGGGCGGCGTTCCGTCGCCGTGCTCGGTTTCAAAAACCTCGGCAAGCCCGAAGCGGATGATCTCTCGACCGCCCTCTCCGAAATGTTCCGCACGGAATTAGCCGTGGGTGATCAGCTGCGCACAATCCCCGGCGAAAATGTGGAGCGAGCAAAAATCGATTTGTCCCTCCCGGACGCAGACAGCTACGCCGCCGAGACCCTCTCCCATCTTCATACCGTTCTTGGCGCGGACGAAGTAGTCGTCGGTTCCTATCTCGAGCTTGCCAACGAGGCGGGCGGCGAGATCCGGCTCGACCTGCGCGCGCAAGACTGCGTTGTAGGTGACACCCTGTGCACCGTTACGGAGACTGGCGCGGAAGGAAACCTTTTCGGTCTCGTAGCCAAAGCCGGAGCGGATCTCCGCCAGCATCTTGGCCTCACCGCGGTAACCGAAAAAGAAGCCGCGAATGTGAAAGCCGCGTTGCCGTCCGATCCCGAAGCCGCGCGCCTTTACGCCGAAGGCCTGAAAAAGCTGCGCGTCTTCGATGCCGCCGCCGCGCGCGACCTCTTGCAAAAAGCCGTTGCCGCCGATCCCAACCATGCGCTCGCTCATTCCGCGCTCGCCGAAGCCTGGTCGGATCTTGGCTACGATACGAAAGCCCGCGAAGAAGCCAAGAAAGCTTTCGACCTCTCCTCGCAGCTCTCGCGCGAAGACCAACTCCTCATCGAGGGCCGCTATCGCGAACTCAACACCGAGTGGGACAAAGCCATCAAGGTTTACGCCTCGCTCTGGGAAGTCTATCCGGACAATCTCGAGTACGGATTGCGCCTCGCGGACCTGCAGACTTCCGCAGGCAAGGGCCAAGACGCCCTGACCACTATCGAAGAGCTTCGCAAGATGCCGGCGCCCTCCAAGGACGATCCCCGCATCGACCTGGCCGAAGCCACCGCTGCCAAATCGCTTTCCGATTTCAAGCGCGCCGCTGCTGCCGATGAATCCGCCACGAAAAAAGCGCAAGCTCAGGGCGCCCGCCTTCTTTCCGCCCAGGGCTTGCTCGATCAATGTTGGGCCCTCATCAAACTAGGCAACCTCGATCCCGCCGCCAAGGCCTGTCAACAAGCCAGGGACATTTTCGCCGCCGCCGGCGACCTCAAGGAATCAGCAAGAGCCGAGACTCGTTTGGCGTTGATCCTCGGGGCACAAGGCCAGACCGACGCCGCCCTAAAATTGCACCAGGAAGCTCTCGCCAGCATGCGCGAAACCGGTTCGGAGAAAGACATCGCCGGAGCTCTCGTCAATATCGCCGACCTGGAATCAGACCGCGGTGATCTCGCCGGTGCCAGGAAAAATTACGAGGAAGCTCTCAAGATCTCCATTGAGGACGACGACAAACAGCACATCCTCGATTACGAGAACAGCCTAGCCGGAATTTTTTATAGCCAAGGCGATTTCCCCAAAGCGAAGCAGATGTACGAGCAAGTGCTCGCTCGCTCCCGCGAAGTCGGCGACCAGAGCGGCGAGGCCATGGGTCTCAACAACGTAGCCTTGATCTCCTTCCTCGAAGGCGATCTCGTCCCGGCACAAAAAAATTTCAAGGAAGCTTTAAGCATAGAACAAACTCTCGGCACCAAAAGCGACGCGGCATCCTCGCTCGATTCGCTCGGTGACGTCCTCTTCGCACAGGACGATCTCGACGCCGCCGCGAAAAGCTATCAGGAAGCTTCCGATATTCGCCAGAAAGTCGGAGAGAAAGCCGCCATCGCCAGCAGTAAAGTGTCGCTAGCCAAGCTCGCGCTTGAAAAGGGCCAGGCCGCCCAGGCGCAGACTTTAGCCGTCGAAGCACAGCAGGAGTTTGAAGCGGAGAAAAATCACGACGGTGAAATTCAGGCCATCGACATCCTCGCGCGCGCCCTGATGGCCCAGGGAAAATTGGCTGACGCCGCATCGCTGCTGGAGCGCGTCGCGAAATCCCCGCCCCAGGATCGCACCGTGCGTCTCTCGCTAACCATCACGCACGCGCGCCTGAAGGCTCGCCGCGGCAAATCCGCCGAAGCCATGCGCGACCTGGCCGCCGCGCTCGACGAAGCAAAAAAAATGCAGTTGGTTGGTTACGAATTTGAAGCCCGTCTGGCCCAGGCCGAAATCGAGCTCCAGACGGGAAAAGCCGATCTCGCTCGCGCGCATTTGAAGACGTTGCAAGACGAGTCCGCCCGCAAGGGCTTCCACCTCATCGCCCGTCACGCAGCCGAAGCGCAGAAAGAAGCGTCGCGCTCGTAGCTAGCGTTAGTTCGGTTTCGGGAGTGCGATCGGAACCGGAGTCGTCAGGTGCGTTTGCACATACACCGTCAGCCCTTGCCCCTGCGTTCCCGAGCCCGCCGGATATGCTGGAACGCTCGGAATGTGAAATGCAACCGATACGTTCGTCTTTGGCGCCGTGAAGGTGATGGCCGGGAACGAAGACGCTGCACCGCTGGCCGCCAGCGTCGTGCAAAGTATCGTCGTGTTTTCCGAGTCGCACTGGATCACGCCTACCGTGGATTCAGAGGGGTTCGTCGGATTGACGTCGAGCGTAAAACCCTGCAAATTGGTCAAGCTGAAGACCAAATTCGTCTTCGTTGACGTAAATTGGAAAAGAAAAATATAGTTCCCCGAGCTGCATCCGCCCGAGTGCGCGTTGTCGCCAAAGGCCGAGGCCACGTCGCCCTCGGCGCAAATCACTTCTTGTTTCGTGGATACCGCGCCATCCGGGACCACCAGTGACGGCCCCATCAAATTCCAGTCCACATTATTTGAGGTCACCCCCACGTCCGAACCGTGGCGAATTGGTATGGCATTGGCGAATGCCGTCTGGGGATACAGCACCAGAACAAATACCATCAGGCTTGCAACGAGCGCTTTCACTTGGAATGACTTCATGGAGAGTTCCTCCGACGCTTCAGCGGCGTCCCAGCAAATTGGGTCGGTAACTTCTGCAGATAAGCTACCCCAGCGTCAAACTCATTGCAATCCGAATTCCACTATCTCGCGGCCCGACCCTGGCTCCAGTACTCCTAGCTACGGACTCGTCCCTCTGGCTACCTATGTCACCGCAAGCAACACCCCGGCATTGACATGAACCAACGAATTCAAAAAAATTGATAATGATAGAGCCATGTCCACGCCGGCAATCGAAATCCTGGGCCTCACCAAGGACTACGCCTCCGGCTTCTGGCGCAAGCGACTGCGCCGCTCGCTCGATAATTTGACCTTCCAGGTCGAAGAAGGCGAAGTCTTCGGCTTCCTCGGGCCCAATGGCGCGGGAAAGACCACCACGCTCAAGCTCTTGATGGGGTTGATTTTCCCCACAGCGGGCACCGCGCGTGTGCGCGGCCGGTCGATTGACGATGTCGCCATGCACCGTGAGATCGGCTTTCTGCCCGAGCAGCCCTATTTCTACGACTATCTAACCGGTCGCGAACTCCTCGACTATTACGCGCGATTTTTCGGCTACGCGCCAGCCGAACGCCGCGAGCGCGTCGCGCGCTTTCTCCAGCGCGTGGGCCTTTCCGACGCCGCCAACGTCCAGCTCCGCAAATTTTCGAAAGGTATGCTCCAGCGCGTGGGCATCGCCCAGGCGATTCTCCACGATCCACAGGTGGTTTTCCTGGACGAGCCCATGTCCGGCCTCGATCCCGTCGGTCGCCGCGAAGTGCGCGACATCATTCTCGATTTGAAGCGTCAGGGCCGCACCGTCTTTTTCTCCACCCACATCCTCTCCGACGCCGAGATGCTCTGCGATCGCGTGGCCGTCCTCGTAGGCGGAAAACTTCAGGGCGTCGGCGCGCCCGGTGAAATCGTTTCGATGGAAGTGTATGCGATGGAGATTTTGTTCGAAGCCCGCGAAGGGCGCTCGCTGCCGGGCGCGCTCGCCCAGCATGCCACTCAAATCGGGGGCCGCTACCGCATCGAAGTTCCCGAAGCGGAGCTTTATGCCGCGCTCGAACAATTGCGAGCCTGCGACGCCCGCATTCTTTCCGTCACGCCGCTCCGTCCAACGCTCGAAGATTATTTCTTCCGGCTGGTGGGACGCGGCAAGGCCGTCGCTCGCGATGCAGCCGAGGTGACCTCACGATGAGCGCCATCCCCGGCGTGGTCGCTATCAACACCTTCCGTGAAGCCGTGCGTGACCGCGTGCTCTACAACCTGATTTTCTTCGCGCTCATGATGACCGGCGCCGCCATCCTTGTCGGCGGCATCTCCATCGGCATCGAACGTATGGTCATCATCAACCTCGGCCTTTCGGCCATCTCCATTTTCGGCCTGGTCATGGCTATTTTTATCGGCGTGGGCCTGGTCCACAAAGAAATGGAGAAGCGCACGCTTTATAGCCTGCTTTCCAAGCCCGTCCGCCGTTGGGAGTTCCTCGCGGGAAAATTTGCCGGACTGCTTCTCACGCTTGTGGTGAACACATCGCTCATGACCTTGGGCCTCGGCGCTGCGATTTATTACGTGGGCCGCCCTTTCCTGCGCTCGGACGCAGCGATTCTGGTTGCGGTTTACTTCATCCTGCTCGAGCTCGCTCTCGTCACTGCGCTCGCTCTTTTCTTCTCCTGTTTCTCGAGCCCGATGCTCTCCACCCTATTCACTCTGGGAATGTATATCGCCGGAATCTTCTCCACCGATATTCGCGACGTCGGCATGTTCACCAGCAGCCCGGCCATTCAGTGGGGCGCCCGCGTCCTTTATTACCTGCTGCCCAATTTTCACAATTTCAACGTCATCGCAGCGGCCGCTCACGGCGAACTCATTCCATTTGCGCTGATCTGGCACAACACGCTCTACGCGGCCGCGTACGTCGCGCTCGTGCTCATCGCCGCCTCCGCCGTATTTTCCGGGCGCAACCTGAAATGAAAAGCCTCAGTCACAACCGCCTCGTTTGGCTTGCGCTCGTCGCCACACCCGTATTGTTCGCCGTAATCGTCGGGCTGCAGTTGCGGATTGACGCCGCCTCTCGCGCCGTCGCGCAAGATAAAGACGAGCTCCTGTTCACTGCTCCGCAGCTCAAGAAGCTGGGCCTGGGCTACGATTCCTTGCTCGCGGACATTTACTGGACCCGCGTCGTCCAGTATTACGGCGAGCGCGTCCGAAAACCCGGAGCTACTTTCGATTTGCTCTGGCCCTTGCTCGACGCTGCCACCACGCTCGACCCTAAGCTCCTCGTTGCCTACCGCTTCGGCGCGGTTTTCTTGTCCGAGCCTCCGCCTCGCGGCCCTGGTCGCCCCGACCTTGCCGTGGACTTGGTCCAGCGCGGAATCGCCGCCAATCCCGAGGAATGGCGCCTATACGCCGATCTTGGATTTATCTATTACATGCGCATGAGCGATTATCAGAAAGCCGCGGATGCATTCCTCGAAGGCAGCAAAAACCCCAAAGCCTACGTATGGATGAAAGTGATGGCAGCGCGCATCGCGGAAACCGGCAAGGCCCTCGAAACTTCCCGCATGGTCTGGGACGAAGTTTATTCCACTACGACGGATGATTTAGTCCGCAGAAACGCGAAGAAACATCTGCAGGCCCTCGACGCGCAAATCGGCCTGAAACATTTGAACGAAAGTTCGGAAGATTACTGGCGAAAGTTTGGCCGCTATCCCGCGACAATCCAGGAATTGCGTGACGCCGGACTCGTCGGCGGCAGCCTGAAAGATCCCGCAGGCTATCCGTACGTGATGGGCCCGGACGGAGTGCCCCAGCTTGATCCCCGGAGTCCCATCGATCTGGACCCGGATCACCCAAAAGCAAATCCTTAGATCGGGTTTATTCGTAACGAAGAGCTTCGACAGGGTTGAGCCGCGCGGCCTTCGTCGCCGGCCAGACTCCGAAGATCAGTCCAATGCTCACCGAGACAGTGAATCCCATGATCACCGCCCAGGCCGGGACGATCGCCTTCAGTGAGCTCACCACCGGAACCAGAGCCACGATTCCGCTGCCCAGCAAAATCCCAATGATCCCGCCGGTTCCCGTCAGCGTCATGGCCTCGAACAGGAATTGCCAGGTGATATCGCGGCTCCGCGCACCGATGGCTTTGCGCACTCCAATTTCGCGCGTCCGCTCGGTCACCGAAACCAGCATGATGTTCATCACTCCCATCCCGCCGATTAGCAGCCCGATGGAGCTCAGCACCACCACCGCCAGCACCACCCCGCCGATGATGTCGTTGAACTTCTGTACCACTTCCACCTGCGTTTGAATCGAGAAATTGTCCGGAGCGCCGTAGGGCACGTTCCGCCGCCGTCTCAACACTTCGCGCAACTGATCCACCGCGGCATCGAGCTTCCCCGAATAGGCCAGAAAGCGATAGCCGATTTCGTAGCTTCCGGAGTAGAGGTCCATGAACGTGTAATACGGAATCACCGTCCGGCGGTCTTCATCATTCGTGCCGAACCCGCCCGAGGGCTTTTCAAATACCCCGACCACCAGATACGTCGAGCCATCCACCAGAATCTCTTTCCCCAGCGCATCTTGAATATTCGGAAAGAACGCTTTGGCGATGTTTTCGCCTATCACCACCACATTCTCGCGATGGTCGTTTTCCGCTTCGGTGAAAAAGCGTCCCGCCTTCATGGTGGCGTTCGAATAAACCTCCAGATACGCCGGAAACGTTCCGCGGAAATCCGTGCCCTCCACCTCATTTTTCTGATAGCGCGCCGTATGCGTGGTCTGCCACTGGAAAGCCGAAACCGCGATCTGTTTCACTGCCGGGCAGAGTTCGCGGATGGCCATGGCGTCTTCGAGCGTCAATTGCTTGCGGGCCTTTTCGTCCTTCGGCCGGTGCCCGTTTTGGGGGCCCTGGTCGAATCGCGACACAAAGGCCGTGTCCATCCCTTCCGCGGTAATTTCATCCTGGATTGTCTGGCGGAATCCTTGTACCAATCCCACCACCAGAATAATCAGCGACACCCCGATCATCACGCCAAGAATGGCCAGAAAGCTGCGCAGCTTGTGCGTGCGCACCGTGTCGATCGCCAGTTGAAGGTTCTCTTTGAAATCCGAGCGCATATATTCCTTAGTTCTCCGCCCTCAATGCTTCGATGGGATCCAGCCGGGCCGCGCGCATCGCCGGATAAATCCCGAAGAACAAGCCCACCGCCGTGCTAAGCACGAGCGAGATCACAATTGCGAAGATGGGAGTTGAAACCGGAATCGAACTCGTGGCGCGTATCAAGCCTGTAATGCCTAGCGCCACCGCCACTCCCGCCAATCCGCCCGATGCCGCCAGCAGCGACGATTCCACCAGGAATTGCAAAATAATGTGCCGCTTCCGCGCTCCCAGCGATTTGCGCAGCCCGATTTCGCGAGTCCGCTCGGTCACGCTCGCCAGCATGATGTTCATGATTACGATCCCGCCCACCACAAGAAATATCGAGGTAATCCACACCGCGATTCCAAACGCGCTTCCCGTAATCCGGTTCCACAGCCCCATGATTGAGGTCGGTGCGATGATCGCGAAATTATCGTCGTCCTGATAGCGCACGTGGCGCCGCGAGCGCAGTATCACGCGCGCTTCATCTTCCGCCGCATCCATCAATTCCGGTGCAGTCGCTTGCACGAACATGCTCACCGAATCCTGCGGTTTCAGCCATTCCTTTCGGTAGGTACTTAGCGGAATCATTACGAAGTTATCTTCGGACTCGCCCAGCACCGTGCCTTTGGCCACCGCAACGCCCACCACCTCATATTGTCCCTGGCCCGCTCGTATGCTTTTTCCGATCGCATCCACGCCACCGAAGAACTTGTTGTTTATGTCCGCACCGATGACGCAAACCCCGGATCGATGTTCCTCATCCACCTGCGTCAGAAGACGCCCGTTGGACACATCAATGTCTCGGATCGGCGAGAAATTCGGCGTGGCGCCAATGATGTTGACGTCCTGGCTCAGTATGTTTCCGTAGCGCACGTCAGCCTGGGTATCCTGCTCGCCGGCCACCTGCTCCGCCAATTTCATGTTCTGGCGTAGGGCGTCAAAATCATCCATCTCCAGCGGCGGGCGCTTGCGCGCCTTATTCCATTCCTGAAAGTTCGTCACGATCCCAATGCGGTCGATCACAAACGCGTTCGCGCCCAGGTTGGCCACTTTGTCCGCCACATACACGTTTAGACCGTTCAGAATGGAGATGACCGCCACCAGCGTCGTCACCGCCAGGATCACCCCCAGCAGCGTCAGGAAAGTCCGCAATTTATGCGCGCGCAACGTGTCCAGGGCAATCCAGAAGGTCTCTCGCACGGAGGCCGCGGACTGCCGGATTTCACCTAGGGTTACGAAGTCTTTCATCGGTATCTACTATAATAGACGGATACGCCGCCGAAAAAGTTCACTATCTTCCCCGAATTCGCAAATTCATAGGCCTTTAACACCGCCTTCCAGCCGGCTGCACCCTGAGAATCCGGTACAATAGACTTGTAGCCAACTCGTACTCCGGAGGGCCTTCTAAGGACCGCTCGCCATGCCCCGGTGTTCCCCTTTTTCGACCGCCATTGGCTCCCTGCTCCTCGTGGGCCTTGCCGGGAGCCTCTCGGCGCCCAGCGAGCTCGCCGCCTGGCAGGCCCCCTCGCAGTCTCACCCGCCCTCGGACGCTGAGATACAAGCGCGCGCGCAAAAGCTGATCGAAAACCAGCACCGCGACGATGAAGCCATCGAACAATACGAGCGCATCGAGCAGCAGGTTGACCGCACCGGCGGCACAAGCCCGCGCGTGCTCGAAGAAAAAACTTATCGTGTGGTTCCCACCGGCACCGGCACGCTCAAGATCCTCCTGAAAGAAGGAAATACGCCGGTCAATCCCGTGGCCTATCGCCAGCAGTTACAGGCCTGGAAAGACGTCCTCGAACTCATGCTCAAGCCCGAAGATTCGCGCGCAAAAACGGCCTACGCCAAATGGCAGAAGAAGAAAACCGATCGCGCCGAGCTTGTTGACGCCACACGTACCGCCTTTCTGGTGAAATGGGTCGGCCAGGAAACGCAGAACGCTCGCCTCTGCGACATCCTCGAGCTCACCCCCAATCCCGCCTACCATCCGCGCACCACATTTCAGGACGCCATGACTCACATCACTGCCAAAATCTGGGTCGATCTCGAAACCAATCAGCTTTCGCGCGCAGAAGCCCACGTCATGCGCGACGTTTCTTTCGGCGGCGGCATTCTCGGAAAGCTCTATCGCGGCGGAGTCTTCTACTTCGAGCAAACCGAAGTCGCCCCCGGCCTCTGGCTCCCCGCACGTTATCAATACGATTTCACCGCCAGAAAATTTCTGTTCACCTTCGAACAACACCAGTACATTGAAGTTAGCCAGTACCGGCGCGACGGCCCGCCCAAACAAGCCCTGGCGCTGGTCCAGAGCGAACTCGCCAGCGGAAAAGTGATGGGTGCGGATCCGTAACTTTTCCCCGTGCCACGGGTTTAACTCTTATCCCGGTGTTGTGGCGGCGGCCTTCAGAGCTTGCCCGCCGTGGCGGGCCGGCGTCTTTGCTTTCTTGAAGATTCTCAGCGCTAGAGGAGCAATCATGAACCGACGGGCCCTTAGTGTCTTCGCTGTGTCCGTTCTCTTAATCAGCGGCATCGCATTTCTCCCAGGCGTCGCGCGCGCGCAGTCCACGCCCCCGCCTGCGTCTTCGCCCGCCGCACAGGCCCAGGATCCCGCTCCATCCAGCACGTCCGCCGCGCCCGCTCAGCCGGCAAAAAAAGTTTGGACCAACGAAGACGTCGGCGACCTGCACGCCCACTCCGTGATTTCCACTTTCACCGCGCCCAACGCCAAGCCGACCAAAACAGCCGCGGCCAAGCCCGCGCCCAATTCGAAAGCCAAAAGCGCAACTTGGTATCGAAACCAAATTACGAAGCTGCAGGACCAGCTCCCTCCCATCGACCAGAAAATTTCAGATTTGCAAACGGTCATCAACGGCGGGCAGGTCAATGAGGTCCGTCACTACGGCGGAAATAAAATCGACGATTGGCACGACGAGCTCGCGCGCCTCCAAGCCCAGCGCGAAGACATCAACTCAAAAATCGCGGCGCTCCAGGACCAGGCCCGCCACGACGGCGTCTCCCCCAACGACATCCCCTGACCTGGCACGCGCGCCCGTGTCCGCTCCCACTGCGTTATCATCCCGTTTACCCTGAGCTTGCGAAGGGAGCGCAGCGAGGGACCTCTCTTCGCTTTCGGATCTGAGACCGCTGACGAGAGGGGCGGGGCCTGAGCCCCGCCATCAACGCCGGTGCCCTAACGCGCCGCTGCCGCCTGTTCCTTCTCGATCGGCGCGCCAATCAAATTCCCCCACTCGGTCCACGACCCGTCGTAATTCTTCACGTTGTTGTACCCCAGCAGATACTTCAGCACGAACCACGAATGCGAACTCCGTTCCCCGATTCTGCAGTAAGCGATCACTTCGCCCGCCCCGGTCACGCCCTTGCCGTCGTACAACGCCTTCAGCGCATCCGCCGATTTGAACGTGCCGTCCTCATTCGCCGCCTGCGCCCACGGAATATTCGCGGCTCCGGGGATGTGTCCCGCGCGCTGCGCCGTTTCCGTCATGCCCGGCGGCGCGATGATTTTCCCCGTAAACTCGTCCGCCGACCGCACGTCCACCAGCTCCGCCGGCCGCCGCTTCTCCACCGCCGCAAAAATTTCTTCCTTGCGCGCGCGAATGCTCTCATCCGGCTTGGACGCGTGATACTCCGCCCGCGCCACCTTCGCCGCCTCGGTCGTCAGCGGACGCTTCTCTTCCACCCACTTCTTCCGCCCGCCGTTGATCAGCCGGACGTCCTTGTGCCCGTAATATTTCAATTGCCACAGCGCGTACGCCGCGAACCAGTTGTTGTTGTCGCCGTAAAGCAGAATGGTTGTGTCGTTCGAAATCCCCGACGCGCCCAGCAGCGCCTCCAGCGCCTTCTGATCGATCAAATCCCGCCGGACGTTATCCTGCAGCTGCGATTGCCAGTTCCAGCCCACCGCGCCCGCGATGTGTCCCTGATCGTAGGCCGTGGTGTCCACGTCCACTTCCACCAGACGAATTTTCGGATCGTTCAAATGCTCCGCCGCCCATTGCGTCGAAACCAAAACTTCCGGATGCTTGTACTCTGCCATGTGCTTCCTCCTAGAATCAGTTGATTAGACTCACTCGCGCCCCAAAAGCTCCTGAAAATAAAAATCCCGCCTGCCAGTTCGTCTCTGGCGGCGGGTTCGAGAAATCCTGAGCTGAATTCGCTTCTTAGGTTTCTAGCCTGCCCCCGCCAGAGAGCGCGCACGCGCAACAACACCTACAACAACAAACGCAAGCAGCCGGTCTCTGGTAGAGGTGCGACACGCAAAAATCCTACACCGAATCTCAAGTGTTGGCAATGGAACTTCGCTAGCGGATGAATGTGGAGGAATGGGAAGGGGCGGATTTCCCGCCCCTCCCAAATGATCGGTTCTAGATGGCTGGTGGTGTTAATTATTCTGGGTGCGGCCCGCTTGCGCCGCCATGGTTTTTGCTGGTCCTGCAACAACTTCGCCGGTCAATTCTTTTTCAGCTCTGAACCAATCCTCGATATCTTTTCCCGGCTGGCTGCCGCGTCGCACATACAGCTCGTAAGCTCGCTGCGCGACCTGTTCTTTAGTTAATTCTTTGCGATCGATCATGTTTTCGATCATAACAACCTCCTTGGTTGTCGGCGCGAGGGACAAACCTCGGCCCGCCGCTGTGAACTGCGTGGAACTACTTGCCGTTTGTTGCGACGCTGACTTTGATCTGCTTCGGCTTGGACTCTTCCCGCTTGGCCATATGCAGCGTCAAAACCCCGTTGCGATAGTCCGCTCGAATGTTTTCTGAGCTGACTGTGTTCGGCAGTGAAAAGCTCCGCATGAATGAACCGTACGCGCGTTCAATCCGGAGGTAATTGTCTTCCTTGACGCCCGCCTCGAACTTGCGCTCGCCGCGGATGGTCAAGGTGTTGTTTGTAATGCGCACATCGATGTCCTTCTCTTGAAAATCCGGCAGCTCCGCCTTTACCACCAGTTCATTTTCCGTTTCGTAGATGTCCACGGCCGGCGCCCACGTTGCTAGATCAGCATGAGCCGAGCGGTCGCGAATAAAACTGTCGTCGAACAGGCGATTCACTTCGTTCTGTAGCGTAAGTCCGCGTAATTGGTCCCTGTGCGTAAGAGTATTCATATAATCTCCTTGAACGTCTTGCGGTTTGGTGTGGCCGAGGGTGGTTCAGGTAACTTCCGCTGTATTAGGTGAACTGAAGAATCCCAGGTCCGCAATCACACTGTGCGCATGCATTCCTGTTGTCAATCGAATAGCGACACGCGAATGAAAGTAAATTTATTTCTCGCGCGTCGCCGCTTCGCAACCACCGCACACCATAGGCTTTAAACCTGTCAGGACAATTTCGACTAATTACCTCAATAAAACAGCTATTTGCCCCTCCCTGCCTAATTCGCGCGCAGGCTGTCATCCCGCCTGCCCTGACGCAGGAAGGGAGCGAGGCCGTTCTGTGGCCGACGAGGGATCTGCTTTGCCTTTGCAGTTGTCTTTGCCTTTGCCCGCCGAAGCGCCGAGCGCGAAGGCGGGTCGCCGCAACTGATCTAACGTTGTCATCCCGAGCGGAGGGACCTCTCTTCTCTTTCTCGCCTTTGCTTTTCCGGGTGCCCCATCCTTCGCGCTCCTTGCGAAGGGTGGGTCTTTTGACTTCGCCTTCGTCTTTGCCCGCCGTAGCACTACGCGCGAAGGCGAGTCGCCGCAACTCCTCTAACGTTGTCATCCCGAGCGGAGCGAGGGACCTCTCTTCTCTTTCTTGTTTTTGCTTTTCCGGGTGCCCCATCCTTCGCGCTCTTTGCGAAGGGTGGGGTCTTTTGATTTCGCCTTTGCCGTCATTCTGTTTACCCTGAGCGCACTTCGCGAAGGGAGCGCAGCGAAGAATCTCTCTTCGCTTCTTGCCTTTGCCTCCCTGTCAACCGCGAACTGTCGACTGTGAACTCGCCTCCCTTGACATCATTCACCATTCGATCAACTATCCCGATCGATCAACAACGCACCTCAAAGAACCGCCATCGTGCCCAAACTCTCTCCACTCCCGAAGCCATCCTCCGCGCCCTCCGTCAGCGCAACGCCGCCTCTCCCCGCGCCGGTCTTCCGCGATGACAAGCATCACATCCGCATCTTCCAGGGCGATTGCCTCGATATCCTCGCCGCCCTGCCCGAAAATTCCATCGACCTCATCTTCGCCGACCCGCCCTACTTCCTCTCCAACAACGGCATCACCTGCCACGCCGGCCGCATGGTCAGCGTCAACAAAGGCGAATGGGACCGCTCCCGCGGCGCCGACGCCAATCATGAATTCAACCGCCTCTGGCTCGCCGCCTGCCAGCGCGTCCTCCAGCCCAACGGCTCCATCTGGGTCAGCGGCACCAGCCACGTCATCCATTCCGTCGGCTTCGCCATGCAGCAGCTCGAATTCAAGCTCTTGAACGACATCACCTGGGTCAAGCCCAATCCGCCGCCCAATCTTTCCTGCCGCTATTTCACCCATGCCACCGAAACCATCATCTGGGCCGCCAAAAACAAAAAGTCCCGCCACACCTTCCACTATCAGCACATGAAGCAAATCGCCGGCGGCAAGCAGATGAAGTCCGTCTGGACCATTCTTCCCCCCGAAACCTGGGAGAAAAAATTCGGCAAGCATCCCGCGCAAAAGCCCGTCGCCCTCCTCGAACGCATCCTCCTCGCTTCCTCCAGCGAATGCGACCTCGTCCTCGACCCGTTCCTCGGCAGCGGCGCCACGCTCCTCACCGCTTTTCGCCTTCGCCGCCGCGCCATCGGCTGCGAATTCGAGTTCCAATCCGTGAGTCTTGCTCTCCGCCGCATCTGTTCCGATCTGGTACAAGTCGAAATTTCCGTCTCGTGTCTGCAGTTCTTTGTTGATCTCCGCTCGCGATCTATGGATCGATCCAGATCGACACAAAATCCACACGTGACCGACGCTCCTCCAACTCGTCTCGTCCGCCGCGACCGCAATTTTCATTTTGTCGGCGCGAACCCGCGCGACATCGTTTTCACCGTCGCCGCCACCGATATGGCCGAAGCCTGGACCAGATTCCGCAGCAGCGCCGCCTCCGCCAAGCAAGTCCTCTTTGTAATCAAAACCGAAACCGAGATCTACCTCGCCCAGTGAGAATCCCTCTTCACCGACCCCAACACGTTGTCATCCCGAGCATAGCGAGGGATCTGCTTTTCAGGTTTTGACTACGTAGCGGCCACCTTTAGGTGGGCGCTTTGGCCTCGCCCAGGAAAATGATCTAATGCATGCGTGCGCCTGCTATTGCCCCAACCCCCGCCGCAATACAAGAGCCCACAACAATGTGTTCGAGCCGTGACTGAAGATTGGGGTGAATCAAACCTTTACTGCGCGAATTGCAATTCCGACGAACTCACCAGACTAAAAGCAAACACTCCGACCATCGATTTTGATTGCCCCAAGTGCAACGCGGTCTTTCAGCTTAAAGGCAGGAAACATCCCATCGGCGGAGTGCTCGCCGACGCCGCGTACAAGAAGATGCGAGAGGCAATACTGGGGGACCGGACTCCAAATCTATTGGCGCTCCACTACAACGCAGACTCGTGGCGAGTCCACGACCTCATTCTCATTCCTCATTTCGCATTCTCACTCGCCGCCGTTAAGAAGCGTCCGCCGCTGAAGGAAACGGCGCGACGCCACGGGTGGATAGGGTGCAATATTATTCTTTCGAACATTCCGATGGACGCGCGAATTCCAATGGTCTCGGGTGGCGTCTCATCCAATCCGTCTGAAGTTCGACGCTTGTATCGACGCCTGAAGCCAATCGCCAAGCTCAGAGTGGAAGAACGCGGCTGGTTATTGGATGTGCTAAACGTCGTCCGCTCCCTAGACCGGACAACTTTCAGTCTCAACGACGTTTACTCGCGCCAAGCTCATCTGGCAGAACTTCATCCAAAAAATCAGCACGTTCAACCCAAGATCCGCCAGCAACTCCAACTCCTCCGCGATAAAGGGTTCATCGAATTCCTCAGCCGCGGCGAGTACCGCCTCCGCGGATACGAGCCAACTGCCGCACCCTAATGGAATTGATTGCAGACTTCTATCAGTTCATCGGAACCATCCGATGATGCGAACTAAGCGGTATACCAACTCCGCTACAATGAGTAAGAATGCGAGCCCGGCGCCAATTAGTATTGCTAGGTCTTTGGCCTTACCAGCATTCATGGGGTGAATTCTAATACGGGATCAGTTCTGTGTGAGTTACGAATCACCCATATCTTCAGGTTTTCTTGCCATATTTCTCCGAAATTCACGCTTGCATTTCTCTCCGCACTTTGTTAACAGTATAAATACTCAACATAACCTAATAATTAATTGTGTGCCTGCTTGCCCTGAAAGCTCCACGAAAGTGGAGGCCGAAGGGAAGAAAGGCCCACGCAGGATTGCGTCTGCGCGCTTTCTAACGCCCGCGCGCGGCAGCCTGCAGCGCGGCTATCAGCCGACGCTCGCGCCGAACCTTGCCTCATCTCGGCGCCTAAAAATCCAAAAATTTAAAGGAGCAACACAATGGACCAGCAAGCGTCTCGTCGTCCAAACCGAAATTTTCCCGTGGCCATCGAAGTCACCCCGGAAACCAGATTCAGCGAGTGCACTACCAGGGTAGTCAGCGTGGCGGACCTGCGCCCCTCCGAGCGCCAATATCACCCAGCGGACCATCGCGAACGCGAATACAATCCCGATCTCGTTTACGCCAACGTCGACACTAATGTGGACGCCACCGCGAGCGCCTCGCTTCCCGCCGCTCCGCCAGCCCCCACGAACTTGCCCGCCGGAACCGAAGTTGTGAAGGAGGGCCCGCCCGCACCCGCCGAAGTAAAACCCGCCCAACCCAAACCCGACCCTGTTCATCACGGTCGGCGCTGCGCCGTCTGCAACCATCCCAACCGCGAGGCCATCGAGGGCGACTTCCTCAACTGGCGCAGCCCCGAAATGATCGCCCGCGAATTCAATATCCGTGACCGCGCCTCCGTCTACCGCCACGCCGGCGCCTTCAATCTCTATGCCCAGCGCAAGCGCCAGCTCGGCCGCGTCCTCGAAAACATCATCGAGTGCTCCGATCTCTGCACTTTCGATCACTGCGACATGATCATCCGCGCCGCCCGCGTGTACGCCCATTTGGACGACGACGGCAAATGGCACGAACCTCCGCGCACCCATTACATCTTCACCAGCCGCATTTCAGCCTTGTCCCCCGCTCGCCCGCCAAAGCCTCGGCGAAGGCGGAAAGCATCCCGCAGGAAAAATCTAACCGCAACAGTCCCCAATTCAAAAAAACGCTAACTCTATGAAACCAAACGCCAAACAAAATTCTAATCGCCGCAAAAATGCCATTTCCGGCTCGCGCGCAGCTCGCCGCCCAGCGGGCAATTGTGCCCTAGGAAAGCGGACGCAGAGCGCCCTCCAGCGCCTCATATTCGACGCGCAGCAGCCAGTCGAAATGAAATTTCTCCGCCGCGAGCCATTTCTCCAACTCCTCGCGTCCCGGCGCATCAAACTCGACCAGCATTTTCCCGTCCTGCATATTCACAAGGACGCGGCGCGTGGTCACTTCCTTCGCGGACTGCAATCTCCGCGTCAGTTCTTCGGCGCCCTGGCGCGTCAGACACGCCAGCGTATGTTGCGAGATGTATCGCGGCATTCCCGCTCCCGTTCCGCTAGAATAGTCCGCCACGAAGGCGATAGATTCATCGCATGCCTGACGGAGAAAAACCAAATGCCACCTGAAATGCGCAAAACCCATCCTTACTACGTTTACGACGCCATCTACGCCCAGCCCGCGCTCATCGAAAATGTTTTGCAGCAGCGCGCCGCAATCGAACGCGCCGCCGCTGCGGTCGCCGAAAAAGATCGCGTCGTCTTCGTCGGCATCGGCACTTCCCTGCACGCCGCGCGCGTGGCCGAAAGTTGGATGCGCGAGTTTACCAGTGGACGCTTTCTAGCGCTCGCCGAACAATCCTTCGAACTCGTGCACCATCCCATCGCCTTCACTCCGCGCGACGCCGTCGTCATCATCACCCACACCGGCACGACGACAGCTTCGCTCGAAGCGTTGCGCATGGCGCGCGCCGCCGGTGCGCTCACTCTCGCGCTCACCGGACAAATGAGCGGCGAAGGAGTCCGCGGCGCCGATTTTCAAATCGAGACCTGCGAGCAGGAAGTCGCCTTCGCCTACACCAAAAGTTACACCACCGCCCTCGCCGTCCTGGCACTTCTGATCATCACCATCGCCGAGCGCCGCAAGTTTCTCGCCGCTGGCCCGCTCGTCGCCGAACTCGCACGTGTTCCGGCATTGATTCGCGAGACGCTTGCTCTCGAGCCGCAAGTCCGTGAATTCGCCAAACGCGCGTCTCCTCTCGCTCGCATGGAGATTTTTGGTTCCGGCGTGGCCTGGGCCACCGCCAGCGAAGCCGCGCTGAAAATCAAGGAAGCCTGCTACATCGCAGCGGAAGGATTTGAACTCGAAGAAATTCTTCACGGCCCATTTTCGGAAACAGACGCGCGCGGCTCGCTCGTTGGTTTGCTCACAGGACGCGACACCGACGCTCGCGCCCGTCAAATTCTTCGCGCCGCCGGCGAACTAAAAATGCTCCGCGCCGCAATAGCAGTCCCTTCCGCGAATCACGACGTTTCCGCCGAGCAAATTCTCGTAGTTCCTGAAGTCCCCGAGTGGCTCGCCGCTTTCATTCACCTGATTCCGCTGCAGCTCCTCACGTATTTCCTAGCACTCGAACGTAATCTGAACCCCGACACCGGCCGCCAGGATCAACCCGCACACGCCGCCGCCAGCCGCCACTACAAATATTAGGAAATCTCAATGCCTCAAAATTTACAGTTCGTATCTGAACTTGCCTTTTCGGGTGCCCCATCCTTCGCGCCCTTGGCGAAGGGTGGGGATTTTCGCTGTCAACTTTCAACTGTTAACTGTGGACTGTCTTCGAATCTTTTCGCCTGTACCCCCGAACAGGAGTCCCTTTTCGATGACAACTGGACCGCACGGCGCCTCAGGAAAACGAGCCGCGGAGGTAAAATTGTCCTCAGAAGCAGCCCGGGGTGCTCCATGAAACGAACTGTTCCTGTTCTTGCTCTGGTTTTGACGCTGACTTTTGCTGCGGCGGTCAGCGCGCAATTTTCTCACGGCCTCGGAACGCTTTCCGGAAGCGTTCTCGATGTGCACGGCAAGCCCGTCGTCGATGCAAGCGTGACGATCCAAACTTCCGACGGGCTTCATCCTCACGCAGCCCACACCGACGCGAGCGGCCGATTCGAATTCACGCGCTTCGACGCCGGCCAGTACGATCTGCGCGCCTATTCCAACGGCGTTTTTTCCGACTGGCAAAAACGCGTGATCATCCGGCCGAAAAAAACCACCGAGGTCACTCTGCGTTTGTCCGAAGGAGCAAAATAATCTTCTCGGATTATTCGCACCTCAGCGCGACGATGGGATCCACGCGCATGGCGCGCCGCGCAGGAATGTAGCAGGCGAGCAACGCCACCGCGGAAAGAAACAACGCCACGGCCGCGAAGGTGACGAAATCCGCGGGACGAACGCCGAATAAAAGACTCGAGAGCATCGGCGTCAAAACCAACGACAGCGCCAACCCGACGCTGACACCGGCGAAAACAGAGACCATTCCCTGTCCCAGCACGAGCTGGAGAATGTCGCGCGCTTCGGCTCCGAGCGCTCGCCGAATTCCAATTTCATTTTTTCGCTGCGCCACGGAATAAGAAGTGACTCCGTAAATTCCGATGGAGGCGAGGACGAGAGCGAGGCCGCCGAGCGCCGCGGCGAGCAGCATGGTGAAATGCGCGGACGATCGCGCCTGCTCGACGTAGTCCTGCATCGGGCGGACTTTCGCCAGAGGCAGATTCGAATCGAGCTTGTCCACCTCCGCGCGAATCGCATTCGCGAGCGCCTGCGGCGCGACCGTCGAGCGAATGGCGAAGGTCATGACTTCCCGCGTGGCCTGCGCGTACGGCTCGTAAATCTGCGGGCGTCCATCGTCGGTGAGCCGAAGGTACTTCGTGTGTTTCACCACGCCGATTACATCCGCGGGCGCTCGAAAAAAATCTCCTTCCTTGATCGCTTCGACGTTCAGCTTTTTCCCGACCGCGTCCTCGCTCGGCCACATGCGTTTCGCCAACGATTCGTCGATGATGACGACACGCCGGTGCGACGCGTCGTCCGAGTCATCGAAGTCGCGGCCGGCCACGAACGGCACGCCGAGCGTTTTGAAAAAACCGGGAGTAATCGATCGATAATCGGCGAGCAAAGTGTTCTGGTCCTGCGGCGGAGCATCTTCACGCCAGTAGTAGCTGTACCAATTCGCGTAGTCGTCGAAAGGGAGGAGATGAACGCCTCCGACGGACTGGACTCCGGGCAGCGACTCGAGATTTTTCTTCAGTTGATAGATCAAGCGGACGGAGTCTTGATCCTTCTGGTAGCGATTCCCTGACGGCGAGAGCTGAAAGGTCAGCACGCGCTCGCCCTGGAACCCGGTGTCCACGTTCACAAGCCGCGCAAATGTTCGAATCATCAAGCCCGCGCCGACGAGCAAGACAAATCCGAGCGCCATTTCGCTTGCGATGAGTAGCGCTCGATAGCGTCCCTGGCTCGGCACCACATTTTTTCCACCCGCTTTCAAAGTCTCGATGAGGTTGGTTCGGGCGGACTCCAAGGAAGGCGCCAGACCGCAGAGAATTCCTGCCAGGAGCGAAATAGAGAAGGCATAGAGGAGAACCGGGAAACTAAACCTGACGCCGTCCAGCAGAACCATGGTCTTGGGGCGCATGGCCAGCAACCAATTCATGCCCCACCAACCGAGGAGCAATCCGGCAACTCCGCCGAGCAGAGAGAGAAGCACGCTTTCGGTAAGCAATTGACGAAGAATGCGGCCTCGCGTGGCTCCGAGTGCGGCGCGCAGCGCCATTTCTCTTTGGCGGAGCGCCGCGCGAGAGAGCAAGAGATTTGCGACGTTAGCGCAGGATATGAGCAGGACGAGTCCCACGCCGACAAACAGGGCCAAAACAGCGGGCTGCATAGTGCGGGTGGTGTCCTGCTGCAGCGAGAACACTTCGAAATCCACACCGGCCTTGGCATCTTCCTGAAATTCCGCACGAAGCTGCGCTGCAATCGAGTGCAATTCTTCGCGGGCCTGTGGCAGTGTGACACCCGGGCGCAGCCGCGCGATCACCCGAAGATAATTCAGATCCCGCGGAGCTCCGGCGAGATCGCCGTGAAAAGGAACCCAAGCCTGCACGTCCGCAGGAACGCTCGCGTCATCGGGAAAAATGAGACGGAAAGTTTCGGGCATGACGCCCACGATGGTCAGCGCCTGGCCATTCACGTTTACTGTTCGTCCGACGATTTGCGGATCGGCGCCGAACCGGCGGCGCCACAGGCCGTCGGTGATAATCATGACGGGAGCCGCGCCTTGCACCTCATCCTGGGCGCTGAACAGACGCCCTTTCGCGGGAGGGACTCCCAGCAAGGTAAGGAAACTGGCGGTGGTGCGGCCCATTTTGATTTGTTCAGGCTCTCCCGTTCCGGTCAGAGAGGCGCTGCCAACCCAGGTGGCGCCGATATCCTGAAGCAACTTGCTGCGATGGCGTAGATCGATCAAGTCAGGCCCGGAAGAAGGCACACGCGTCTGGCCCGCAGCTTTCATTTCGGTCCAAACCATGACGAGACGGTCTGATTGCGGATAGGAAAGAGGATTTAGAACGACGGCATCGAGGACACTGAAGATGGCGGTGTTCGCGCCGATGCCAAGCGCAAGAGTCAAGATCGCAACGGCGGCGAACCCGGGATTCTGGCGAAGCGTGCGCAGCGCGTAACGCAGATCGGCCCAGAGCGTTTCCAGCCAATTGGCGCGGCCCTGCTCGCGGCAATCCTCCTTGACTCCTTCCACCGCGCCAAATTCCAGAACGGCCCGGCGACGCGCTTCGTCCGGAGACATGCCGGCGGCGAGGTGAAGCGCGGTCTGTTTCTCCAAATGGAAGCGGACCTCTTCGCTGAGATTTTCCTCCCATTTGCTTTCAGGGGACGATCGCCACCAGAGTTTCATGGCTTGCGCTCCTTTTGCGCGTCGACTTGGCGCGGACTCAAGCGCGCTGCAGAATCATGGCCACGGCGGACGCGAGCCGGTCCCAATCCGCCATCTCCTTCTCGAGTTGCTGCCTGCCCGTTTTGGTGAGCGAGTAGAACTTCGCGCGCCGATTATTTTCGGAAGCGCCCCATTCGGCGCGAATCCAACCTCTGCGCTCGAGACGGTACAGGGCCGGGTACAGCGATCCTTGCTGGACCTGCAAAATTTCGCGCGACACCTGCTGGATGCGCTGCGCGATGCCCCAACCGTGCATGGGTTCGAGCGCCAGCGTTTTCAGAATGAGCAGATCGAGCGTGCCTTGCAGAATTTCAACGGAAGGACTCATTTTTCTCCCTCACTCAAATCAGCGGTAATTAGCTTCCCGAATCCAGATGCCAGCCCACGTTGACCCATTTCCCCTGGCGATTGACGAACACTTCCGTGGCGCGCCCCGAAAGCGTGGACCGCCGGCCGTTCGTTTCGATCTCGCAGACATATTTTGTGTAAAGAATGGCGGTGTAGCCGTACATCTGAATCTCGGTTTCAGGAAATTCCAGGCGCACGAGCTTGCCGCCATTTGCGGCAAAATCCTTGGAGCCGGCGAGAACGTCGTCGCGATTCTTCCACTTCTCGCTTTGCTCGATGGCAATCACTTCGGCGGGAACGAGATCAGGGAGGCGCGCATCGTTCGCAAACCAGGAACGCCAGACGGCTTCGCGCGCGGCAAGCAGTTCCTGCTTATCGTCCGGATCCAGTTTTTGTGCTTGCTGCAATTCGGCGGCTTGCGTTTCCGGATGCACCGTGGTGTCGGACGCGACCTGGTTCCATCCGTCAGCTAATTTCGCGTAGACGTCGAGCACGCGCAGCTTTCGCACGGAGGTTACGCCCTCGTTTTCGTAACTCACGTCAGCGACGTAGGGCACGATGGCGACATTGCCGTAAAAGATGACGTTGAATTCGAGCATTTTGTACGCGGTCATTTTCCCCGACCACTTGATGTACCAGTTCGCATCCTGCATGTACTGATCAATTCCTTGAATCGTGGTTCGAGAGCCTTGGTTGAAACCTGTCCAGTCTTTGGCGTGGGTAGCGCGAATGACGTCCGCGTTCTTCTGGATGTAGGCCTGGAAAATTTTGTCGATGTGGCTGCGGATGGCATCTCGATCCGCCGTACGCTCGCTGCCGGATACCGCGGTGAGTTGCATAGCGTGCGCCGAACCGGCAGCGAGAATGGCAAGCAGAGCTAGAAGGAACCTGGCGAGTTTCATATCTGTTCTCCCTTGGAAGTAATGGAGCCTGACGCTCCCCTAGAGCGTCAACAGGAGGAGACTGCCACCGCTCCTGTAGATTGTCAAGGGAAGCTGAAGTGTCTAAACGAGGGTTCCAAGAGGGGGGTACTAAAACCCGCGTACCCCAAGAATGAGCCTTCGGAGCCATAGGTTCAAACCGGCGTGATGCCCAAGAATGTAATCGCGGGTTGGACAGCTGCGATGCGGGGACGACGGTTCCACAAAAAAAGGAGCCGGGCACGCTTACCCAACCCGTCCAAGCCCTCCTGCTGGTGTTAACTCCCTCCTGACCCCCGCTGGCAGGTGGGGCTTGTGTTATTCCCGCCGACAGCTTCTCTTCAGCCACGACTTGAGGCCGCACCGCTCGGCAATTCCTGCGCGTCAAATCCAACAGAGGCAAAACCGGAACAGATTGCGATAATGACGGGGATGGCTAAAAACAACAACACGATCGCGCGCAAGACGATTGCGGTTTTTCTCGCAGGATTGTTTTCGCTGGGGTGGCCGGCGCGCGCGGCAGATTTGAAACCAGACACGGCGGCAGCCTTCGAACGCTACGTGCAATTGACGCAGGCGCAGGTGGACGCCGAGCTCGCGCGCCGCGAGCCGTATTTATGGATCGATGCGCAGCCCGAAGCGCAGCGTGCGGCCTACTATGCGGAGCTGCGCCAAGGCAACGTGGTGGTCGAGCGGCTGGAAACGCTGGACAACGGGCAGCATATCGAGGTGCCGGGCGGGCTGGTTCATCACTGGATCGGAACCGCGTTCATTCCCGGAGCGAGCCTCGCGCAAACGCTCGCGTTCATGGAGGATTACCAGCACAAAGCGGATTATTTTAGTCCGGACATCCAGCGCTCGAAGATTCTGCGCCAGGAGGGCGACGATTTCTTCGTATCGCTGCGTTTTTACTTTAAGAGAGTAATCACCACGGTGATCGACACGGACCAGGAGGTCCACTATCACGTCGTGGATAAGACGCACGCCTGGAGCCGCTCGCGCGCCACGCGCATTCAGGAAGTGGAGAATGCGGGACGCTCGGACGAGCGGCTGGAAGCGCAAGGACACGATCGCGGCTTGCTCTGGGGCATGAACACGTATTGGCGCTACGAAGAAAAAGACGGCGGGACGTACATCGAGTGCCAGACCGTCTCGCTAACGCGCGATATTCCCACCGGTTTTGGCTGGATGATTGGCCCGTTCGTGACCAACGCTCCGCGCGAATCGCTTACCTTCACGCTAACCACCGCGCGCAAAGCAGAGCTGCAGCGAATTTCTTCGCAGCTGCCGGGAAGATCAACGAGTCCTTAGCGGAAGCCGGGTTTTATGTTTTCGTGAAAATGATGAAGAACAGCGTCGGCAACCAAGCCCGGTGCTTCGCGGTGGGGGAAATGACCTACGTTCTCGAGAACGACACGCCGATAACCACTTACGAAAAATCGTTCGAGTCCTTCTGATTCGCCAGGAGGGTCACAATCATCGGAGAGCCCCTGAATCATGAGGGTCGGTGTTTGCAGATTTTCGATTTCGGCGAGCCGATTTTGCAGAGCGTCGTAGCGGGAATCCCGAGCCTCGCCTTCTCGCCAGCGAGAGCGATAAGCGTTCAACGTGATAGCGGCCCAATCGGGGCTCGAGAAGCTTTCGGCAGTTCGAGCGAACTCCGCGTCGTCGAACCAGCCGGACGGGCTCCAAGTCGACCACTGAATTCGAGCGAAGCCGATCGGGTCGTTACGGACGGCTGCCGCTCCCTCGTCTGTGCACATGAACCACTGATACCAAAAGCGTCTCGACTGATGGAAGGATGGAATTCGGAATATGCCACGAGGTTGATAGCCGAGCGCCAGGGCGGCGATAGCGATCACCCGATCGGGGAAAAGTGCCGCTAATGTGTAGGCCTCCCTCGCGCCCCAATCGTGCCCCACAACTGCAAAATTTTTGAGACCGAGCGCGTCAGCAAGATCCAGCGCGTCCTGAGCTAGCGCCACACCTGCGCCGACGCGTGGCGTTTCTTCCGAGAGGAACTCGGTGGGACTTGAACCTCGAAGAAAGGGCGCTATTGTGCGGAAACCGTCAGCTTGTAAGCGACGTGAGACCTGCGTCCAACCACGAGGCGCATCTGGCCAGCCATGGAGCAAAAGAACGGGAGTGCCATCCGGAGGCCCACCTTCTTCAAATGCAATTTCCAGGACATCCGTACGAATGCGATTCATGGCTTGCTACCACACTCGCTCTGAAATGAATGTCAACAGGATCTAGTCCGTAGGAACCGCGAAGGTGGTGGTGCTGAGGAAAATATCTTCGAAGCCATTGTTATCGCGCGCCACGAGATTGCTCGAAAACGAAAGGAAGCTGACCACGGTGCCGTCGGGGCTGATGGAGGGGACCAGGCTACTGCCGTTTGAGGGAGTGCCTGAAGTGCCAGCGGCGAAAGAGGAGAGAGCCAGGCCGGTGGTGCAGGTGGTGGTGATGGTGGCGCAGATATTGCGCACGAAAATGTTTTCCACGCCGTTGGTGGTGGCGGCAAAGTTCGAAGAGAACGTGGCAAACGCAGTGAACTGGCCGGTGGAACTAATGCTGGGATGCTCGCTCAATCCGTTGCCGGGAGTGGTGCCGTCGAGAGTGGAAACGAGCGTTGTCGAAGGGGTGCAGGAGATCGTACCTTCGCCGATGCAGGTGTCACGCATGTAGATTTCCTGCGTGGGGCCTATGCCGGTGACAAGATTCGTTCCGGTGGAGGCAAAGGCTACAAAGCGGCCCGTGCTGGAGACGGAAGATTGCCCGCTGGCACCATCGGACGGGGTCACGCCATCGGGAGTGGAAGTGAGATAGGTGGTGGGCTTGCAAACGCCGGTTGTCGCCGCGCATGTGGTGGTCTCAAAAACTTCGGAGACGCCGTTGGGATTGGGCGCGGTGGCGCCGAGATTCGTGGCTGTGGAAGTGAAGGAAACGTACAGGCCGGAATCCGAAATCGAAGGATTCGAACTCGGGGCATTTCCGGGAGTAGTTCCGTCCGGTGTGGAGATCAAAAAGACGGCCGGCGCGCAAGTGGTGCCGGTTACACCGCTGCAGGTATCGGCCAGGAAAACTTGCGGGGTGACGCCATCGAGTGACACGTTCGAGACCAGGTTGGTGGCGAGTGATATGAAGGCGATGTAGCGTCCGTCCGGGCTGATGGCAGGATTGTAGCTCTTGCCGTTGCCGGCGGTTGCACCATCGGCGGATATTGAGACGAGCTCTGCCACATTTGTGGTCGATGTCGAGCTGCAACCCGTGGTGGAGGTGCAGGGAATCTGCCGGTAGACTTGAGTCCTGCCACTCGGCACGGTCACGGTGGTGACCAGGTTGGTCGCGAGAGAAGTGTAGGACGCCGCAGTACCCCCAGAATCGATGGAAGGTTCGGAACTCGGGCCGTTGGCAGGGTTGCCGTTCGGATCGTTGCTGACCACAAACGTCGCGGGCGTGCAGCTGGCGACGCCGATGCAAGTATTGCGGAGGAAAATGGAGCTGGCGATGATGCTCTCGATGGAGACCAGATTGTTTGAAACGGAAGCATAAGCCACGTACTGGCCGGTATTGCTGGTCGAAGGACCCACAGTTGAAAGCGTAAGGCCCTGGGCCCCGCTGGTACAGCTCGCCAGACCGCCGCAAATCCCGTTAGTCGCCTGGGTGCCGTCGGGCGCCAGATCCAGAATCTCGGGCAGGCCCACCGACGAAGTGGGGTTTACGGCGAAGGTTAAGATGTTCGAGGTGCCTCCTCCGGGGCCTGGGTTGATGACCGTCACTTGATTTACGCCAGCCACGCTGAGTTGCGCCGCGGACAGCGGAGCGGAGACTTGGGTGGCGCTCACAAACGTAGTTGTCTGCGGGACTCCGTTGATTGAAATGTAGGAGTATTGAGAAATAAAGCCGGTACCGGTGACGGAAAGCGAAGTGGCGACCGCTCCGGCCTGCGCTCCTGTTGGGGAGATGGCGCTGATGACGGGTAGGGGAGCATCAATGCTCAGCGGAACCGAGTTGGACGCGCCCCCTCCCGGAAGTCCGCCGGGCGGCGTAACCACCGGGTTGACCACGGTGACTTGTAAAACGCCGGGGGCCATGAGATCTGCGGCGGTCAGCGAGGCCGCAACGGCGGTCGAATTCGAGTACTCCGTGCTTCGGTTGCTGCCGTTCACCGTGACGATGGACTGCGGCACGAAATTCGAGCCGGAGACATTGAGCACCACGCCACCGGCGCCCGCGAGAGTCGCGGAGGGAGAGATGGAGCTGATGTGCGGCACCGGGCCCGCCGTGGGATTGACGGTGAAGGTGAAGCCGGTAGTCATGCCGCCGCCGGGTTGAGGTGTGACGACGGTGATGGTTGCCGTGACCGGGACTTGGTAAAAGCTTGGCGGGACGGTTGCGGTCATCTGATTCGAATTCACGAACACGGTAAAGAGAGTGGTGCCGTTCCACTCCACCGCCGATTGTTGGACGAAATTTCTGCCGATGACGGTCAACATGAATGGGTTGGTCTGATTGGTGAGAATACTCGCCGGAGAAATGGACGAAAGGCTGGGCTTGGGATAATTGATCGTGCCTCCACAGGAGGGCAGCACGATCCAACCGATAACCAGAAGCCAGAAAGCCAGCCGAGAATGTACCCGCAAATTGCTCACCCCTGAGTCTGTAGGTTGAGGCTACGGACGTAAGCGCAATGTTAGAGACTACTAAAGATGGGGGCAGCGGGCAATCGGGATGCCTGGTTCTTTTGGCTGGGCGGGGTTCCCTTGGCTGGAGGTAACCTGCGGGGCATGCTCGGATTTCTTAACCGTCATTTCATCTGGCGTTGGGTGCGAACATGCTTTACTCTGCCGGGCGTGGAAATGAATACAAACGAAGCGCCCGTTCCGTTTGCCAATGCGCCGGCTTTTTGTCCAACTCGGCCAGGTTGTTTTTTGTGCCGTGTTCGTGTGCCTTTCCATCGTGCCGACGGCGCGGGCACAGGACTCCACTCCTAGTAAGCCCGATCCGCAAACGCCCACGCAGAACACAACTTCCGCATCAGCAGGCGCAGCCGCGACGGAAGATGCGGATTCGGGCGATCTGCTGACGCTGTTTCCTCATTCCGAAACGGCGCCGTTCTGGATTTCCGGCCAGGCCAACGTAATTTTTCAGTTCCATGGGTCGTTCCCGGCGAAATATAGCGGACCCAACAGCTTTCGGGCTGAATCGGAAAGCGCCACGTCGAAAGTTTATACGCTATTTCTGGGCTACGAGCTGACGCGCACGACGGAAGTTTTCATGGACGTTGAAAGCGCGACGGGGCTGGGCTTGAGCGCTGCACTGGGGCTGGCGGGGTTCACCAATCTCGACGTGGTGCGCAATCCTGAATTGGGCCAGGTGCCCTATCTTGCGCGCGCCATCGTGCGGCAAATTATTCCGCTGAGCAGTGAGCGCGTCTCGGCTGAGCGCGGGCCTTTTGCTTTGGCGACTTCGCTGCCGGCGAGGCGCCTGGAATTCCGCGTCGGCAAGTTCGGCATGGTGGATTTTTTCGACACGAATACCTGGGGCAGCGACAGCCATCTGCAGTTCTTGAATTGGACGGTGGACAACAACGGAGCATACGACTACGCGGCGAACACGCGGGGCTACACCGACGGGGCCATAGTCGAGTACGACGATCACTGGTTTACGGCGCGTTTTGCGGTAACGCTGATGCCCAAGGTTGCGAACGGAATCTTTCTGGATGCCGATCTTGCGCGGGCGCGCGCCGAAAACCTGGAACTTGTCGCGACGGGAAATCACATCCTGCATCGCTCCGGCACGGTGCGTCTGCTGAGTTACGTGAATCGGGCCAACATGGGGAATTACGAGGAAGCCATCCGCGATTTCCAGAATGGCGAAACGCCCGTGCCGGACATTACTTTCACGCGGCAACAGGGGCGCCATAAATACGGATTCGGGGTGAACTTCGAGCAGGAGCTCACTTCGCAATTGGGCTTCTTTGGCCGGCTGGGCTGGAGCGACGGCCGCAACGAATCATTTGCCTATACCGAAGTGGACCGCACGCTCGAACTCGGCGTGGTCACCAAGGCGGAGAAATGGAAGCGGCGCAACGATCGCGCGGGCGCGGTGTTCGTGATGAACGGAATCGTGGCGGCTCATCAGGAATATCTCGCTTTGGGGGGACGCGGGTTCCTGCTCGGCGACGGAGCGCTCGACTACGGGCACGAGAAAATCTTCGAAGCGTTTTACACCGCGCATATCTGGCGCGGGTTCTTCGTTTCTTGTGACCTGCAGCACATCAACAATCCCGGGTACAACAAAGATCGCGGCCCCATATTGGTTCCAGCCTTTCGCTTTCACACCGATTTCTAGCCCTTTTCCACCGGGCGCTAATTTCGCGCGCCGAGGGAGCGTCGCGAAAATTAAGAGTGGAAACGCGCAGGCCCGCGGATTAAGCTCCGCGCCTGCGGCTTGGGGCAAGGTTTATGAGGGCGGTGAGCCGCCGGAGGAATTTCATGTCACGTTCGCATTTCGGCGTTGTTCTCGTTTTGGTTTTCGGCTTGGCCATCGCTCCCGCACTCGCGCAGGACAAAGCACAGACGCAGGCGCCGCAAGCTGCCGCGGCTCCTGCTACTCCACCGGCAGCGAAACCGGCCGACGTCTCGTCGCCCGACGCGATACTCGCGGCCACCTACGACGTGATTTCCGGACCTGCCGGACAGAAGCGCGATTGGGACCGTTTCCGCTCGCTTTTCGTTCCCGGCGCGATTCTCGCCGCGGTGAGTAAGGGAAAGGATGGCGCTCTTCGCGCTCAAGTGATCACGCCGGAGAAGTACATCGGGTTTGCCGATGCCTACTTTGACAAGAACGGGTTCTTCGAAAGGGAAGCTTCGCGGCACGCAGACCGGTTCGGCGACATGATGCAAATCTTCAGCACCTACGAATCGCGGCACGATGCCAAGGACCCAGCGCCGTTTGTGCGCGGCATCAACAGCTTCCAATTGTTCCACGATGGCAAGCGCTGGTGGGTAGTCAGTATTTACTGGGAAGAAGAGTCCCCCGACCTGCCATTGCCCAAGGAATTTCTGCCGGCGGCACATTAAACCGCCGCAAACGCGGAGGTTTTTCGATGTATCAGAAGGATTTGCTGAAAGGCCGCACGATCTTCATCACGGGCGGGGGAACCGGGCTCGGGCGTTCCATGGCTTTGCGGTTCGCGGAGCTGGGCGCGAATCTGTTTCTGGTCGGGCGGCGAGAAGAGCCGCTACAGGAAACGTCTGACACGATTCGGGCAACTGGCGCGCGGGCGGCCTATGCTTCGGCGGACGTGCGCGATTTCGCCGCGGTGGAAAAAGCGGTGTCAGCAGCGGAAAAAGAATTCGGCCGCGTGGACACGCTGGTGAACAACGCGGCCGGCAATTTCATCGCGCGCACGGAAAGGCTTTCGCCGAATGCCTTCAACGCGGTGGTTGGCATCGTCCTGCAAGGGTCGTTTTTCTGCACGCTGGCTCTGGGACGAAGATGGATTGCGGCGAAGCAGCCCGGGCAGGTGCTGAGCATCGTCACGACCTACGCGGCGGTGAACTCCGGGTCCGGATTCGTGGTGCCCTCGGCGTGCGCCAAGGCGGGCGTGCTGGCAATGACGCGCTCGCTCGCTGTGGAGTGGGCGCAGCACCATATCCGGCTGAACGCGATTGCTCCGGGACCTTTCCCCACCGAGGGGGCATGGTCGCGATTATTGCCGTCGAAGGAGCTCGAGGAGCGCGCGAAAGAACATCACCCCATGAAGCGCTTTGGACGCCATGAAGAGCTGGCGAATCTTGCGGTGTATCTCGTGAGCGAGCAGGCCGATTACGTGAACGGCGAATGCGTGGTGATCGACGGCGGATTGTGGCTGCGCGGCGCGGGCGAGTTCAACGATTTCGTGGATATGCCGGACGCGGCGTGGGACATGCTGGAAGGCGCGCGAAAAACAAAATAATAACTGCGCGGCTGGGTTTGGCGCTACACTCTGGGGCAACACCAGATCCCGTTCCGCCGAAATCGCAGGAGGCGGCCATGCACGCACGCGTTACGCAGTTTACGGTCCAGCCCGGCAAGCTCACGGAATTCGTTGACGCTCTGGATTCCGCGATCCCACTCATGCGCGAACGCAAAGGATTTCAGGCCTTGCTCGTCCTGCGCGTGGAGGGATCGAATCCTCCCGACGTGCGTGTGATGACGCTCTGGGATTCCCAGCAAGCGCTGCACGACAGCGAAAACGACCTGCGCTTCTATCAGGCGCTGGCGCGCGGAATGGCTTATTCGCAGGGGTTTCCGGTGATCCGCGAAGAGGAAGTCGTGATCAGCGATTTTCCACGCGCCTCCGCCGCCGGCGCTTAAAGTCTCGCCGATTGAAATTCGCCAAATCCCGAGCGGCGTTCCACGCCCGCGTTCCCGCCTTGACCGCTTCCGCTCGCGCCAGTAAGCTACTAGTTTCCCTGAGGGGCCCAGAGCCGGCATGGAGACTATTCAAATTACGCTGCCCGATGGCGCGACCCGCGAAGTTCCCCGCGGAACCACCGCGGCGGAGATCGCGCGCCAGATCTCTCCGCGCCTCGCGAAGGAAGCGCTGGTGGCGCGCGCGGACGGCGAGCTCGTCGATCTCTCGCGCCCGCTCGAACACAACGCGAAAATTTCGATACTGACCGCGAAGGATCCCGAAGCGGTCCAGGTGTTTCGCCATTCCGCCGCGCATTTGCTGGCCGCGGCGGTGCTGGAACTTTTTCCGAATGTGAAGCTCGGCATCGGCCCGCCGATCGATAACGGATTCTTCTACGAATTCGTGCGCGAAGAGCCGTTCACTCCGGAAGACCTCGCGAAAATCGAAGCAAAGATGCACGAGCTCGCGGCAAAAGACTTTCCCAACGAGCGCAAACTGATTCCCAAGGCCGAAGCGCTGGAGCTTTATCGCAAGAGCAATCAGGAATTCAAATGCGAGCTGGTGGAAGAGAAGGCTACCGAGCCGATCGTGTCATTTTACGCCACCGGAAAATTCCTGGATTTCTGCCGCGGGCCGCACATTCCCTCCACCGGGCGCATTCAGGCGTTCAAGCTGATGAACGTGGCGGGCGCGTACTGGAAAGGGAAGGAAGGCAATCCGCAGATGCAGCGGATTTACGGCGCCTGCTTCGTGGACCAGAAGGAGCTTGACGAATACCTGCATCGCCTGGAAGAAGCCAAGCGCCGCGACCATCGCAAGCTGGGCCAGGAGCTCGATCTTTTCAGCATTCAGGACGAAGCCGGCCCCGGCCTGATTTTCTGGCACCCCAAGGGCGGCATCATTCGCCGCGAAATGGAAGACTGGCTGCGCGACGCGCTCACCCGCCACGGCTACGATCTCGTTTTCACTCCGCACATCATGCTGCTCGATTTGTGGAAGACCAGCGGGCACGCGAATTTTTATCGCGAGAACATGTTCGGCGCGATCGAGGTGGAGAAGGCCGATTACCAGCTCAAGCCCATGAATTGCCCGGGGCACGTCTTGATTTACAAATCGCATTTGCGCAGCTATCGCGAGCTGCCCGTCCGGCTGGCCGAACTCGGCACTGTTTACCGCTACGAGCGCTCGGGCGTGCTGCACGGGCTCTTGCGCGTTCGCGGATTCACCCAGGACGACGCGCACATTTTCTGCATGCCGGAGCAGGTGGAAAAGGAAGTGCAGGACTGCGTGGAATTCGCCTGGGAAGCGCTGCGCGTTTTCGGCTTTGAAGATTACCAAGTGGAACTTTCCGCGCGCGACGCTTCGCGGCCGGAAGATTACGGCGGCACGGTGGAAGAATGGGAGCGCGCGGAGGGCGCGCTGATCTCGACGCTGAAGCGCATGAACGTCCCTTACAAATATATGCCGGGCGAAGCGGTCTTCTACGGCCCGAAGATCGACGTGAAGCTGGTGGACGCCATCGGGCGCCCGTGGCAGCTCACTACCGTGCAATTCGATTTCAACCTGCCGCGGCGGTTCGATTTGGAGTACGTGGGCGAGGACGGCTCGCGTCACCAGCCGCTGATGGTGCATCGCGCGTTGTGGGGCTCGGTCGAGCGATTCTTCGGCGTGCTCATCGAGCATTACGCGGGCGCGTTTCCGGCGTGGCTCGCGCCGGTGCAGGCGAGCGTCCTGCCGGTGAGCGGAAAATTCATGGAGTACGCGGAGAAGGTTACCAAGCAGCTGAAGGATGCCGGCTTCCGCGTCCATCTCGACGACCGCAACGAAAAGCTGCAAGCCAAAATCCGCGACGCGCAACTGCAAAAAATTCCCTACATGCTGATCATCGGCGGCAAAGAAGCCGAAGCTGGCACCGTCTCCGTGCGGCACCGGTCGAAAGGCGACCTGGGGCCGCGGCCGTTCGAGCAATTCAGCGCGGACTTACGCGCCGAAATCAATTCCCGCCAGATTCTGTAGCCTCAGAAATCCTGATTAGGTGGGGACCAAAAGAATAGAACGTCCGAGAACTCGGGATTGGCTTCCGAGCGTTGAAAGGGAGCGCGGACGGCCTCTAAGAGGCCTCGGTCACCGCTCGCATTTGGCAATGCTTCTTCGGCGGTGCACTTGGAGGAACTGCGCCCGGCCGTGTACACGCATGATGCCTCATCGAAGGATTTGTTCCAGGGCACTTTGTATTTATTGCCGCACGCAAAAGATGCATGAAATGATTGCAGGCGATACTTCGGTCGGGGATCGCCGAGAGGGAGCTGACTTGCTGTCGCGGAAAGGATCCGCTCCTCGCTCTTCCTGCGCCGATAGCGTAGAAGTCCCGCCACCGCGACGCCCGGGTGGGCAGAGGCCAATCTGAATAAAGTCGCTTCGTACGAACTCCCGAACCGTTCACAAAGACGAGGCAACGCATCTAGGCCGTAATCATGGGCGGCCACATCTCGGAACTCCTCAAGCGGCATCACCAATTCTGAAGCAGCCAAATCGCAAAGCCGTTCCAACTCATTCGCTTCTCGGGAGTTTGATCCACATAAATCTCGGAAGCGCGCACCGTAAGACGTGCTCGGAAAGAAAGTGTGCGCGATCTCATGACCTATCGAGAAGATCGTCCGTGCGAGCGGCCGCGATGGATTATACAGAACCTGACCCTTCGTCCCGTGCGCTCGTCCGCTTGGAATGAGGACGGCATCCCTCTGCTCATCATTTTTGTCCCGCGTCAAATTCATCGCCGTGACTTCGAGGCCGCAGAGCGATGCCAGTATCTTGATCCTTTCGAAAGCGCCAATCGAAGCATGTTCGAATGAACGAAAACGAGCGTTTAGAGTGCGGGCCTGGTGAATCACGGCGGAGCGAGGGTCTACGAGATTCCCCGTCACCCGAATTAGTGAAATAACATCGGGGTCCGAATAAGCATGGCCACCAACCCGGATCGTTTCCATCGTTCACTTGTCAGGTTTTCGCTGACTCGACATCCTTATAGCTTCCAGCAGGAAGCGCCATCCTTCCTTATCCCGTGGGCGGTCACCTCGGAAGCTAACCTTCGACAGTGCTTCAACATCGTCATCCGTCAGGTTGAGGTCTTGCTGCAGCTCCGCCAGACCGGAGGGTAACTCCGAACTTTTTCCTCTCGGATGAGAGCCTGACGACCTCCGATTCGTCTCGTCAAGGAGTTCATCCAGGGTGACACCAAGCGCGACGGCCAGTGCGTAAACATACTGGATGTTCGGCCTGCCGGCGGCCGCGTTCTCTATGTCTGAAATGTATGCTTTCGAAACGCCAGCCTTTTCCTCCAAGTCCGATAATGACCAACCCTTGCCCTTTCTCAGATAGCGAATGCGATACCCAAGCTTCACGAGGTCTAGGTTTTTGTCGTCCATTATATGCAACGGGTTGTATTAAAGTGTTGACTTCCGCGTCCGCCCCATTTAAGCTTGTTGCGAAATCGCAACCCGTCGGCCCCCCTGGACATTGAAACGCAGGGTCGCCGAAAACTCAAGAGGAAAATAAAATATGGCTGATCTACGAATCGTCTGCATCAGGAAACAGCCCACACACGATGACACCCACCATCACATTACTCACGCTGGCATTGGAGGCGACGCTGGCTACTCCGTACTTTCACCAGTGTCGAACATCATTGCAAACCTGAAGGCTCTCGGAGGCGACCGATACCACGTCCTGGGTGCCAAGGGCGCGAGGTCCGAGGTGATTGTTCGTCGATGCGCGAGATGTGCAAATGCGCCCGAATACATAACCACGACTCCGGACTGGACGAAGACTGATAACTTGCTGAGTCTTCCGGAATGTAGGTAACAACGTTTTCGACGTCGGGCGATGTGAAGCTCGAGGTCACTGGAGAGAAAAAATGAAGTCGAGAACTGCTCTGAGCATGGCGCTTCTTATTTTGGTTGCTGTGATTGCGTCGTCCGCACAGAACAAGGCGGCTGTTGAGATCGCAGCTCCGGGGCCCTTTCATCCCGGTGACACGATTGCCTTCAAAATAAAACTCAATGAACCGATGCCAAAAGGTGCACGTTTCGATTTCCGTATCTCCCCGGTAGCGGCCGATGAGGAGATTCCGCTCGGATCTGGGGAGCCCATCAGCGGTTCAGACACAGAATTTCGCGTTACAGCCAAGTTGCCGGAAGGGGCCTTACCTGGTGAATGGCATATTTCTGTCATTTACCTATTCCTTTCTGGTGCCGGATGGACCCACAACACGATCGCTCCTAACGATTTGAAATTTCAAGTCGAAGGTAAGCCTTATCCAATACCGACGAAGGCCGAAGTATCGGTTTCGCACTAGCTCAGCGGAGGACGGCGCGGAGCATGATGGCGCGGAACCAGCTTTCGGGGAGCAGGCGGCGCAGGGCGAGCAGCGCGGCGCCGTTGGCGGAGTAGCGCAGCTTCCAGGACTTGCCGGAGACGGCACGGTAAATCACGTCAGCGACGATTTCGGGGCCCGGAGCGGTGGCGCCGGCTTTCTGCATGTTGGGCATGGCGCGCGTAACAAAATTGTCGTAGACGTTGAGGCCGGGCGTGGACATCAAGTCCATCGAGCGATCGTAGAAATCGGTTCTGATAGGGCCGGGCTCGACGATCTTCACGCGGATGTTCAGCGGACGCAGCTCGAACTGCAGCGCCTCGGAAAATCCTTCGAGTCCCCACTTCGTCGCATGGTACAGGCTGTAGAGCGGGAAGGTGATGCGCCCGCCCACGGAAGAGATGTTGACGATGGTTCCGCTCTTCTGTCGGCGGAAGTGCGGAAGAATTTCACGGATCACGTTCATGGGGCCGACGAGGTTGGTGGCAATCTGCCGCTCGATTTGTTGCGATGTAGAGCATTCGAACGGGCCGACCAGGCCGTAGCCGGCGTTGTTGACTACCGCGTCGATGGAGCCGAAGCGCACGAGCGTCTCGTCGATGGCTTTGCGGATGCTTTCGGGATCGGTGACGTCAAGGCGCGCGAGAAGAAGGTCGTCGCCTACCGGCCAGTCAGCGGGATCTGTAGTGGCGTTTTCCGGCGCGCGCATGGTGGCGGAGACGTTCCAGCCATGCTCGCGAAAATACTGGGCGGTGGCGCGGCCAATGCCGCTCGATGCACCGGTGATGAGAACAGTTTTCGGCATTTTGTGACACGTCTCCTGGGTGGTGGCCGGAGAAATCGAGCAGAGGATAGCACAGCTGGTTAATTGACTCGCGGTGAGGATGCACCAAGCGGAAATGAAGCGGTTTGCGGCGGCTTACCCAATCGCGATTTTCATTGGAGAGCAGCTCTCAATTCGGGGCCCATGCGCTCGGCAATGGGTTGGCCGGGATCATCGCCCACGTATTGCTGCACCACGTTGCCATCCTTGCCGATCAAGACGTAGGTCGGCAGCGAGTTGGCTCCGTATTGGCGCATCATCTGATGATCGGAGTCCAGGCGTTGCGTCCAGGTCATTTGATTCTGCGCGACGAAACTGCGCCAGGCATCCTCGTCTTCATCCTCGCTGATGCTGATGACCTCAACCTGGCTGGGTCCGTAGGCTTCCTGAAGCTGCTTCAAAGCGGGCACGGCGTGGCGGCAGGGCCCGCACCAGGTGGCCCAGAAATCGAGCAACGTGAGCTTTCCGGCGCTCGACGAGGCAAGGCCAGGTGCTCTCTGGCCCGAGCTGAGCGGCGCCCGGGGTATGTTTTCGTCGTCGAATATTTTTACCGATTTCGGCTGGCTGGACCTTTTTTCGCGGGCGAGGCGCGCTACGTCGCCGAGCGATGCTGCCGGCGCCGGATCGATGACCGTCAGGCTGTCATGCGGCGTGCTCAATGCAGGCTGCGAAGGCGAGGCCGGGGAAGGCTGCGGCGAAGCGTTCGAGGCCGTTTGTGTTGCGGAAGCGGATTGCCGCGCGTGCAGTGGAGCGTCCTGGGCCAGGGCCGTGCCGGAGAATACTGCCAAAGCAAATGCCAGGGCCGCTAGAAGGAGCGAATTTGTCCGCATGATTGCAGGCCTCCCAAGAATTCCCTGTCTGGCTTCAGTCTTGGCGATTCCGACGGAGAGTCCAATGGTACGAGCGGCGATTTTGTGCTCAAAATGCACATCAACGCGCGGAGCGCTCGAAGAGGGGCACCTTATGCATGTAAATCCATGCTTGCGGGAGCGCGCCAAACCCGTGCTATACTTTCTGGCCCGTCCCTCCCGACGGGCGTTTTTGCGTTTGGAGGGCTGGAAATGCGGGCCGCGGACAAGATTTCGCGAGCCCGGGAGGTGGGTTTATCGCAGAGCGTGGTGGAACTCCTGGTCTTCGGGTCAACGAACGCATTCGCGCTCGTGAAGTCCGTGTGATTGATGATGCAGGGAATCAGTTGGGCGTGATGACCCTGTTCGATGCAATGAAAGCCGCGCGAGAAGCCGGGCTGGACGTTGTGGAAATCTCGCCGAACGCGGTGCCGCCGGTTTGCAAGCTGGTGGATTACGGCAAATTCCTTTACGAGCAGAACAAAAAAGCTCACGAAGCAAAGAAGCATCAAAAGAGCTCGCACATCAAGGAAGTGAAGTTCCGGCCTTCGACCGCGGAACACGATTATCAGGTTCGCAAGAACCAGATCATTCGGTTCCTGGGGGAAGGCTACAAAGTGAAGGCCATGATTTTTCATCGCGGCCGCGAAATGGCGCACCAGGACGTGGGACGCGCCAAGATGGACCGGCTGCTGAAAGACATCATGGACCACGCGCAAGTGGAATTCGGACCGCGCATGGAAGCGAACATCCTGCTGGCGTTGCTGGCGCCGAAAAAGGGCGCAACAGCGGCGGCGCCAGCGCGTCCTTCGCAGCCAACGGCGGGCGGGCAAGCCTGACGAAATTTTTGTGGAAGAGGAAATCGTGAAGAAGAACAAGAAAATGAAGTTGAAAACACATCGCGGCGCGGCCAAGCGCTTCAAGATTACTTCGACGGGAAAAATCATGCGCTGGCATTCGGGCAAGCGCCATTTGCTGGGCACGAAAAAGCCCCGGCGCATGCGCAAGCTAGCGAACGCGGTGGTGGTGAACCCGTCCGACGTGCGGAACATACGCCTCGCGCTTCCGTACGGCCTCGACTAGCTGCGAAAAGTTTGCGGATGTAGAATTTTTCCGTGCCAGGCAGAGCGTAATCCGCCCGCGGCGGGCCTGCCGGCCGGTGAGCCGGAATTCACGGCTGATATTGCTTCCGGCAGTTTGAGCGCCGGAAGTTTCCAGAACACGCCGCGGAGATAAACGCAATCGTGTTGCGTCTTGGACTCACTTTAGGAGCCCGGGAAACGAACGCTGCTGCGCCCCTCTCCGCGTCAAAACAATTCTTTAGAATATTGGAACAGGAGATGGAGCCATGCCTCGAGTTAAACGTGGAACTAAACGCCGCGCGCGGCGCAAGAAGCTGCTGAAACACGCCAAGGGATTTTTCCTGACAAAGGGAAAACTCTTCCGCTCGGCGAAAGAAGCGGTGAACCGCTCGCTGCGGTACACCTACCGCGACCGCCGCACGCGCAAACGCGATTACCGCACGCTCTGGATTCAGCGCATCGGAGCAGCCGCGCGGAACAACGGCATCACCTACAGCCAGCTGATTCACGGGCTCAAGGTGGGCGGCATCGATCTCGACCGCAAGATTCTGGCGGACATGGCGGTCAACGATGCGGACGGATTTACCTCGCTCGTGGCGTCGGCGAAGGCGCATATCGCGAAGGCGCCTGCGGGCGCGAAGCCTGCTGCGAAACCGGAGCACGTTCGACATCGCGACGAAGGCTAATCCGCTGCGGCACGCGGCGGCATAAACCGAGCGCGGCCCACCGCGGGCCGTGCTCCCACGAATGAGCATGATCTCGCCATGACGACGACTGATCCGACAACTCAGACCCTCGCGCAACTCGGCGACACGACTCCTGAAAAAGTGGCGGCGCGTTTCGGCGAAGTGCGCCAGAGATTCGACGAGCAGCTTGCCTCCCAGTCGTCTGACCCGGAAAGCTGGAAAATCTTCGTTCTGAAGTGGACCGGCAGGAAGTCGGGCGTTCTCACGCTCATTACGGAAAACTGGCTGAAGCCGGCGACGCCGGAATTGAAGCGGGTCGTAGGGCAGGAACTGAACAAGCTCAAGGCGCACGTCGAAGCGACGCTCGAAGAAAAACGGCGCGAGATTGAAGCTGCAGCGGAAACAGGGGCAGCGGCGCGCGACAAAATCGATCTCTCGCTGGCGGGGATCGAACGCGCCATCGGCACGCGCCACCTGATTCGTCAAACGTTCGAGGAACTTCAGCAGATTTTCGCCGCCATCGGGTTCAGCGTGGTCCAAGGACCCGAGATCGAGACGCCCTACTACAATTTCGAAGCGCTGAACATTCCCGAGCACCACCCCGCGCGCGACAACATGGACACGTTTTACATCGAGGGAGCGCGCTCACCGCACCTGCTGCGCACCCACACTTCGCCGATGCAAATCCGCACGATGGAAAAACAGCCGCCGCCGGTGCGCATCGTGGTCCCGGGAAAAGTGTATCGCCGGGACAATCCGGACGCGACGCACGGCTACATGTTCCACCAGATCGAAGGGCTGGCGGTGGATACGGACATCACCTTCTGCGATTTCAAAGGAACGGTGGAATATTTCGCGCGCGCATTTCTGGGCCCGAAAACAAAAACGCGGCTGCGCCCGAGTTATTTCCCGTTCACCGAGCCGTCGGCGGAAGTGGACGCGACTTGCCACGTTTGCGGCGGCAGCGGGTGCCGCGTTTGCAAGATGTCCGGATGGATCGAACTTTTCGGCGCGGGCATGGTGAATCCCGCGGTGTATGGCTTCGTGAAATACGATCCCGAGCGGCTTTCGGGGTTTGCGTTCGGCATGGGCGTGGACCGGCTGGCCATGATGAAGTACGGCGTCACGGAAGTGCCGCTGCTGTTTCAGAACGATGTACGCTTCCTCCGGCAGTTTCCGTGACAATCCGATAAGGATTGTCATCCTGAGGTCCGGCGTTGTTGGCCGGGCCGAAGGATCACTTACGGGTGATGAGCGAAGGCGACGAAACTACTTGCTGCGATAGAAGCTGCGCATAGGAGTGCGCTTCGCGCGACCGATTTATGTCGGAGCTAAAGCTCCGACGCACAAAGAGCTTAGACCATGAAGGTTGTTTACAACTGGCTGAAAGAATTCGCGGACGTGAAGGCGACGCCGGATGACCTGCGCGCGCGTCTTTCGCTCGCCGGCATTGCCGTGGACTCGGTGGAAGAATCCGCGGCGGGGCCGGTGCTGGATGCGGAAATCACGGCGAACCGTCCCGATTGCCTGGGGCACTACGGCATGGCCCGAGAAGCGGCGGCGATTTACCGTTTGCAGCTCAAGCCCGTGCATCCGAAACTGAAAGAGTCCGCTGAAAAAGTCGCGGATGCCACGCGCGTGGAAATCGAAGCTCCGGAATTATGCGGGCGCTTCACGGCGCGGATTTTGCGCGGCGTGAAAGTGCAGCCCTCGCCCGATTGGCTGCGGCAGCGCCTGGAGGCAATCGATCAGAAATCGATCAACAACGTGGTGGATATTACAAATTACGTAATGTTCGAGCTGGGCCAGCCGATGCACGCTTACGACCTGGATAAATTGAACGAGCGGCGCATTGTGGTGCGACGCGCGCGGCCGGGCGAGAAAATACGCACGCTGGACGGCGCGGAGCGCACGCTCGCGAAAGACATGTGCGTGATCGCGGACGCCACGCAAGCAGTGGGAATCGGCGGCGTGATGGGCGGAGCGGACACCGAAATCAGCTTTGCCAGCCGCAATATTCTGCTCGAGGCCGCGTGGTTCGATCCGATTTCGGTGCGCCGCACGGCAAAGGCGCTGGGACTGCGCACGGAAGCTTCTTACCGCTTCGAGCGTGGCGCCGACCCGGAAATGGCGGAACTGGCTTCGCGGCGCGCCGCGGAATTGATCCAGCAAATTGCCGGCGGCGAACTATTGGCTGGCGTCGTGGATGTTTATCCGCGTCGCGAGCCGGAAAAGAAAATTGAGCTGCAGCGCAAGGAGCTGCTGCGCGTGATGGGCGCGGACGTCCCCGACCGCGACATCGAAGCAATTTTGAGCGCGCTCGGATTCCATCCGGTGCGCGTGGATGCGAACCGCGGCAGCGACGGCTCACTCGCGGCCGCGTGGGAATGCCAGCAGGTTTCCTGGCGGCGCGACGTCACGCGCGGGATCGATCTGGTGGAAGAAGTTGCGCGCCATTACGGCTACGACAAATTCCCGCCCCGGTTGCCTCCCGCAAAGCAGCCCGCGCGCCGCCTGCCGCACGCCGAGGCGCAAGACCGCTTGATCGAGCGAGCGATCGCGCTCGGCTACGAAGAAATTGTGGAAATTCCGATCGTCGATACGCAGCGCAACGAGATATTTCGCCCGGGGAATGTCGTGCCCGCAGCCATCTCTAATCCGCTGGCGGAAGACGCCTCGGTGATGCGTTCGACCGGCATCGTGAGCATGGTGCGCGCAATCGAATGGAACCTGAATCACGGCCAGCGCGATTTGCGCTTGTTCGAAATCGGCAAAACATACGAGTTGCGAGGCGGCGAGCCCGTGGAAACCCCGGTGCTTACGATCGGCGCGACCGGACTCGCGCGCGAAAAAACGATTCATGAGGCGGCACGGGAATACGCCTTCGCAGATTTAAAAGGCGATCTCGACCGCATTGGCGAGTTGGCCGGCGGATTTGGGTGGCAAGCCGGAGGGCCGGAGTGGCTGGCAGGCTCGCGCGCAGCGCAGATTTCTGTCGCAGGCGGCAAGAGCGAGGCGTTAGGTTTTGCGGGGCAACTGTCTCGGCGCACCGCCGAACAATTGAAGCTGCGGCAGGATGTGTTCGTCGCGGAACTGAAGCTCGAACCGTTCCTCGTGGGCATCGAGTCCGCACGCGCCGCCATGCGCTTTGTGCCGCTGCCGCGCTACCCAGCGGTGGAACGAGATTTCTCGCTCGTGCTGGCAGATGGCGTCACGTTCGCGCAAGTCGCCGAGACCATCCGCGCACTTGGGATCGCGGAACTGCAGACCATCGAAGCCGCAGACTTGTTTCGCGGCGGTCAAGTCCCCGCCGGAAAATTCTCGCTGATGATCCGCGTGAAATTTCAGAGCGCGCAAGCCACGTTTACGGACGCGCAACTCGCCGAGTTTACTTCCCGCATCGTCGCCGCGCTCGAGCAAAAGCTAGGCGCAACGCTCCGCGCAAGCTGAACAACCCTCGGGCGTAAACTCTTCCTACTTAAATACAACCCCATTGCGCGCGTGCGCCTGATGGCCGACAATGGCGACAGCTCAGCCGGGGAGCGCAAAAGTGAAAATCGAGATTTACGACCAGAGCTATAACGTCAACGCAGACGGCAACGAAGATTACTTGAAAGACTTGGCGGCTTATGTGGACGCCAAGATGCGCACGGTCGCGGAGTCCACGCACATGGTGGACTCGCTGAAAGTGGCCGTGCTGGCCGCGCTGAATATCGCCGATGAGGCATTCACGCTGCGCCAGCGCCAGCAGGAAATTGACGGGCCGCTGCGCAAGCGCGTCGAAAAGTGCGTGGCCATGGTGGAAAAGGCGCTCGAGCACACGAATTGAAGCGCGCCTGACGTTTGGGAATACTTCAGAACACAACCCATTGGTGTCCCCTGCCATCTGCTATATGATTAGACTGGGTTTGTAGTAAGCCCACAACAATGCATAATCGAAGGGCAATTCGGTATGTGCTGGTGCCAGTGGCGCTGGTGGCGCTTATCGTCCTGGCCATGACGCTGGGAAGCGTTTGGCACAATCATGCGAATTGCTCGCCGACAAACTGCTCGATCTGTCACTTGAGCCACCAGGTGATGGAGCGGCCGCTGGCAAGCGACCGCACGCCGGCCTTGGCCCAGTTGGGAATCCGGCCCGAGCCTTCCGAGCCTGCATTTACGCCGGCCCGTCTGGTACCTCGTCTTCCGGCCCGCGCACCACCCGCCGTCTAATTGCCTCTTTCGGTTCAGCGCCGCTCGCGACGCTCCGATTCACTTTACCCGTTTAGCAGAGGTTGAAAACTATGTGCGTACAACGTGTGCGACTCGCAGTGCTTTCATTCGTGGTGTGTTTTTCCGCCGCCGTTTTGGCGCCGAAGTGCAGTGCGCAGGCGCAACCTCCGAAGCCGCCCGCAGCGCCGGGGCCGCCGATTCAGGCGCCCGCAGCGCAAGTTCATGGAGCGGTTCGCTTGACGCTCGATGAGGCCATACAACTCGCGCTCGAACACAACCACAATTTGAAGGCCGCACAGACCACAATCCAGCAAAATCAAGCGCAAGAAATCACCGCGAACCTGCGGCCCAATCCCACGCTGACGGCCGACGCGCAGTTCCTGCCGATCTTTCAGCCGAACGAATTCAACGCCGACTACATCGACGAAACCGCGCAGTTTGACCTGGGAATTTCTTACCTCTTTGAGCGCGGGAAGAAGCGGCAGCACCGCCTGCAAGCGGCGAAAGATCAGACGGCGGTGACCACCTCACAGGTCGCAGATAACGAGCGGACACTGACGTTCAACGTGGCGCAGCAATTTGTGAGCGTGCAGTTGGCCGAATCCACTCTCGATCTCGCCATTCAGGACATGAAGAGCTTTCAAAATACGGTGGACATCAGCCAGGCGCGTTACAACGCGGGCGACATCAGCGAAGGCGACTTTCTGAAGATCAAGCTGCAGCTGCTGCAGTTCCAGAGCGACGTCTCCCAAGCGCAACTCTCCAAGATTCAGGCGCTGGTCGGCCTGCGGCAATTCCTGGGATACCAAACGGTGGGACAGGATTTCGACGTATCCGGGGATTTCGATTATTTTCCGGTCACGCTCCAGCTCGAAGACCTGCAGGCCAAAGCCCTGCAGAACCGCCCGGATTTTCGCGCCGCGCAACAAGGTGTGACCTCGGCGAAGAGCCAGTACGAACTCGCGAAGGCCAATGGAAAGGTGGACATCACCGGCACGTTCAATTACGACCACGTGAGCGACACGAGCGCAGCTTCCGTTTTCGGAAGCTTCCAGATTCCAATTTTCAACCGCAATCAGGGCGAGATCGCGCGGACGAATTACGCCATCAACCAGGCTCGAGAACTGGAACTTGCGGCGAACGATCAGGTAATGAGCGACGTTCTGAACGCCTACGAGGCGGTCCGTGACAACGACCAAGTAGTCTCTTTGTACCGTGCCGGCTATCTCGACGCGGCCAAGCAATCGCGCGACATCAGCGAGTACTCCTACAAACGCGGTGCGGCAAGCCTTCTGGACTATCTCGACGCCGAGCGCAGTTACCGCGCGACGGAGCTTGCGTATCGCCAGTCTCTCGCGGCTTATCTGACGGCGGTCGAACAGCTTCGCGAGGCAGTAGGAGTGAGGAGTTTGCCATGAGGAAGCCACCGCAAATCAGACAGCGGACCGCGCAGTTTGCCTGCGCCGCCATGCTGGCGATCGCACTCGCCGGGTGCAGCTCGGAGCACGGCGCGAATCAAATGACGTCATTCTCTTCGACTGAATCGAAGACGGAAACGCCTGGACTGTTCACTATTCCCCAGAACCAGATGGCGCACGTACAAGTGGTGACGGTGCAGCCTTCGAAGCTTACGCGCACGCTGCGGCTGACCGGGGCGGTGGCTTACAACGCATTCAATACGACGCCCGTAATAACGCAAGTGGGAGGGCCGGTCAGCAAAATACTGGTGGTTCCCGGCGAACACGTTCGCCAAGGTCAGCCGCTTTTGGAAGTCAGCAGCCCTGATTATTCGCTGCTGCTGGCGGCCTATTTGAAAGCGCGCGACACGTTTCGAGTAGCGGATAAAAACTACGACCGCGCCAAGGATCTTTTCGCGCATCACGCTATCGCTGACCGCGACCTGCTGCAGGCGGAGTCCGATCGCATACAAGCGCAAGCGGATTTGAGCGCGGCCCAAGAAGGGATGAGGATTCTGGGAATACCAAAGCCCGAGGACCTGGAGAAATCTCCCATCTCGGCGCAGATCCCGTTGTTAGCGCCGATCGGCGGAGAAATCGTGGAGCGGCTGGTTTCGCCGGGACAAGTGATGCAGGCGGGAACCACGCAGGCCTTCACGATTTCGGACATGAGCACGGTCTGGGTGCTGGCAAACATCTATCAGAGCGACCTCGCCTACGTCCACGACGGTGACGCGGTTACGGTGACCACGGATTCCTATCCCGACAAGTTTTCCGGGAAGATTTCGTTCCTTTCGCCGGCATTGGATCCGAACACACGCACTTTGCAGGCGCGCATCGTGGTGCAGAATCCCGGCGCAAAATTGAAGAAGGACATGTACTGCGTCGCGACCGTAACCGCCGGCGTCATTTCCGATGCGATTGCCGTGCCCGACGCGGCCGTCTTGCGCGACGACGAAAACCAGCCGTTCGTTTACGTGGCCAGCGGTTCCAATCAGTTCGGCCGGCGGCCGGTGGATATCGGACAAAGCGAAAATGGCCAGACGCAAATTCTAAAGGGGCTTTCGCCCGGAGATAAAGTGGCGGCGAACGGCAGCCTGTTCCTGCAATTCGCGAATTCGTTCCAGCACTAAAACGGCAAGCATCCGATGATTAATCGAATCGTCCAAATCGCGCTGAAGCAAAGATTCCTGGTGCTGATGCTCGTCGCATTCATCGTGATCGCGGGCGGAATCTCGTTCCAGCGCATGCCGGTGGATGCCTATCCGGATTTGTCTCCGCCGATGGTGGAAATCATCACGCAATGGCCGGGCCATGCGGCAGAAGAAATCGAACGTTTGGTGACGCTGCCCACGGAAGTGGAGATGAATGGCGTCCCGAAGATGGCCATCCAGCGTTCGATTTCGTTGTACGGGTTGTCGGACGTAATCCTCACTTTTGACGAGGACACAGACGATTATTTCGCGCGCCAGATTGTTTTCCAGCGTCTGAGTGAAGTCGCCTTTCCGACCGGCGTGCAGCCCACGCTTGCGCCACTCTCCAGCCCATCGGGACTGGTTTATCGCTACGTGCTGGAAAGCCCAGACCGCTCTCCGCAAGAATTAAAAACATTCGAAGACTGGGTGATCGAAAGGCAATACAAGCAAGTGCGCGGAGTGGCGGACGATTCCGGGTTCGGCGGCACGGTGATGCAGTATCAAGTGCTGCTCGATCCCGCGAGGTTGTACGGCTATCACATCACCGTGCCTACCGTGATTCAGCAGCTCAGCCTGAACAATGCCAACACGGGCGGCGGATTCTATTCGCAGGGAGAGCAGTTTTATTACGTCCGCGGGCTCGGGCTGATCCGGGACGAAGCGGACATCGGCAGCATCGTTATCGGATCGCAGAATGGCGTGCCGGTGCACGTTCGAGATGTGGGAGACGTGGTTATCGGCCATGCGCCGCGGCTTGGCCAATTCGGATTCAACAAGAATGACGACACCGTCGAAGGCGTCATCCTGATGCTTCGCGGCGAGCAAACGCAAAACGTTTTGAAGGGCGTGGAAGAGAAAACCAAAGAACTGAACGAACATATTCTTCCGCCGGACGTAAAAGTCCGGCCGTACTACGATCGCAGCGATTTGGTGAAGCTGACGATCAGCACGGTGGAAGACAATTTGTTGCTGGGCATGACGCTGGTGCTGGTTGTGCTGATCTTCTTTCTGGTCAGCTTCCGAGCGGCGGTGATTGTTGCGCTGACGATTCCCATCGCGCTTCTTTTCTCCTTCATTTTCCTTCACGCCAACGGCGTTGCGGCAAACTTGCTTTCCATCGGCGCGATCGACTTCGGAATCATCATCGACGGTACGCTGGTGATGGTTGAGAACATTTACCGCGAGCTGGGCCTGCGTCAGGGGCAGCAATACGACCTGCAGGAAGTGATCCTGGCGGCGGCAAAGGATGTGGATCGTCCCATTTTCTATTCCGTGGCTGTGATTATCGCCGGTTACATTCCGATCTACGCGCTGAGCGGGCCTTCGGGAAAGCTCTTTCATCCGATGGCAGACACAATGTCCATCGCGCTGGTCGGCGCACTCATCTTGACCCTCACGTTTGTGCCGGTAATGTGCTCGTACTGGTTCAGGAAGGGTGTGCGCGAACGCGTCAACAGACCGTTCGAATGGATCAAGAATGAGTATGCCTCGGAGTTGAAGTGGTTCCTCGATCGTCCGTGGATCGCGATTTTGGGCAGCACAATAATTTTGTGCTTGAGTCTTCTGCTGATCCCCTTCATCGGCGGCGAGTTCATGCCGCACCTCGATGAGGGCGCGCTGTGGGTCCGCGCCACGATGCCGTACACGATTTCCTACGAGGAGGCAGCCAAGGTCGCGCCCCAGATTCGAGATCTTCTGAGCAAGTACCCGCAGGTCACCGAAGTCGGTTCTGAACTCGGCCGCCCTGACGATGGCACGGACCCCACAGGCTTCTTCAATTGCGAATTCTACGTGGGATTGAAACCGTACAATGACGCCACCTGGAAGACAGGCGCGATTCACAACAAGCCTGAGTTGATTGAAGACCTGCAAAAGAAATTAGAAAGTTATCCCGGAATAATTTTCAACTACACGCAACCGGCCGAAGACGCCGTAGACGAAGCGCTCACGGGACTGAAGAGCGCGCTGGCGGTAAAGGTTTACGGTTCCGATTTGAATGTGCTGCAAAACGAAGCATTGGAGATTAAGCGGCGTCTGTCACAGGTTCGTGGCTTCACGGAATTGACAGTGGTGCGCGAACTCGGCCAGCCCAGCCTTATCGTCCAGGTGGACCGCGACAAAATCGCGCGCTACGGCATCAACGTCGCGGACGTCGAAGCCGTGGTGCAGGCCGCTGTGGGCGGACAGGCCGCCACCCAAGTGATTCAGGGTGAAAGACTATTCGACCTTGTGGTGCGCATGAGGCCTGAGTTTCGCGAAAACGCCCAGCAAATCGGCAATTTGTTGGTCGGCACTCCCGCGGGACAGCAAATTCCCCTGAGCGAACTCTCGGACATTCGCGAAGCCAATGGCGCGTCTTTTATTTATCGCGAAAATAACTCGCGCTACATCGGCGTGCAATACAGCATCGAGGGGCGCGATCTGGCAAGCGCGGTTAAAGACGGCGAACGCGCCATTGCCGATATCCAGAAGTCTCTGCCGGCAGGTTACCGGCTCGCCTGGGGCGGCGAGTACAGCGAATTCCTTTCGGCCATGAGCCAGATGTATTTGGTCGCTCCGTTAACCGTGCTGCTGATTTTCGCCATTCTTTTCTTTCTCTACGGCAATCTGAAATTCCCCATAATCGTGGTGTTAAGCGTGGTCATGACTGAGCCGGTGGGAGCTTTGATCGCCTTGAAACTCACGCATACGCCCTTCAGCGTCTCCTCCATTCTGGGGCTGCTCGTGCTGATGGGCGTCTCGGTAGAAACAGCGGTCATCGATACGTCCTACATCAACAAACTCAGGCTGGAGGGCCAGAACGTTTTCCAGGCGACGTTCGAAGCTTCTCTGGTGCGATTCAGGCCCATCATGATGACGGCGCTGGTGGCCTGCCTGGGGCTGCTTCCCGCAGCGCTCTCGACGGGAATCGGCTCCGACTCGCAGAAGCCCTTTGCAATCGTCATCGTCGCCGGTCTCGTGTCGCGCCTGTTCCTGGGCCGGATCGTAAGCCCTGTTCTTTACAAGATGGTCGCGAAAGAGGGCGATGTGCTGCAGGTATGATTCTGCGAATTGGCTGTTGAAGGAAGAATCTGTGTGACGATTGCGGCCATAGTCGTCTAAGTAGCAGCTATAGGGGTGTTCGACGTAAATGCGCAGGCGAGCGACATACCGGCTTCTGGCTGTTGCGGTGGCAGCCCTGGTGCTGTCATTTGCATTTCAGGCAGCAGGCCACTGGCACGCACATTCATACGACGACCAGCATTGCCGGGTGTGCCATTTCGCTCACTCCGTCACCGTTGATCTTTCGCATGGCACCGCGCTTCCAACCCCGGCGACAGTCCTGCGGCTGGCTCCGGGCAGATCCGTTGATCCCCAACTCGAACTAGTCTTTCACCAAATTTCCTCGCGCGCACCTCCTTCCCAGTCGTAGTCCATTCCCAGGAAAAACCCGGCACGCGCATCTTCCATTCGCCGCTCGTTGGCGATTGCTGAATTTCGCGCGAGCCCAAAAACCTAACGACTGGACAGGCCCAAGGCGGGCCCATGGGGGTATTTCATATGAATTACAGAAAGCTATTTTGCATAGCAGCGGCGTTGTGTCTCTTGATTCTTTCCACCACGCGCGGTGTGCAGGCGCAATCCGCGTCTATTTCGGGCACGGTTGTGGATCCATCGGGCGGAGTGGTTGTGAATGCTACCGTTACGATTCACAATCCGGTCAGCGGTCTCGAACGAGCGACCACGACTGACAGCTCCGGCAATTTCAGTTTCCCGAACGTTCCGTTTAATCCGTACCACCTTTCGGTCTCCGCAAAGGGATTCGAGGCACACGCGGAGGATGTGGAGATTCGTTCCTCGGTGCCCCTGAGCGTAAAGATCACGCTAAAGGTAGCGGGGACTTCGAGCACGGTGACGGTCGAAGGAGGCGGCGACTTGCTGGAGAACGACTCGACGTTTCACACGGACGTGGACCGCACTTTATTCGAGAAGCTTCCTCTCGAAAGCCAATCGTCATCGCTCAGCTCGCTCGTCACGCTGACGACTCCAGGTATTGCTGCGGACTCGAACGGCTTGTTCCACGGGCTCGGCGACCACGCGGAGAATTCATTCTCGGTGGACGGCCAGCCCATCACCGATCAACAGAGCAAGGTCTTTTCCAACCAGATTCCGCTCGATTCGATCCAGTCCCTGGAAGTCATTTCCGGCGCGCCGCCCGCCGAATTCGGCGACAAAACCAGCGTTGTGATCGTGGCTACGACCCGATCAGGCCTGGGCGTCACCACGCCTCACGGCAGCGTTAACGCTTCCTACGGCGCGTTCGGCACATCCAACGCGGGCTTCGACCTGGCGTACGGCGGCCAGAAATGGGGGAATTTCATCTCGGCGAACGGCTTGAACAGCGGACGATTCTTAGATCCGCCGGAATTCAATGTAACGCACGACAGAGGAAATCAGGAAAACCTGTTTGACCGCGTGGACTATCAACTCACGCAATCCGACTCCGTGCACCTGAATTTCCTCTACACGCGTTCCTGGTTCCAGACGCCGGACTCGTTTGACGCACAATACGCTTCCCCCTGGTATGGAGTAGTGGTTGCCAATGGCGGGCTTGATCCCAACGGTAATCCTGTCGGCGCCACAGATCAGCGCTCGCAGATTCAAACTTTCAACATCGCGCCCAGCTGGACGCGGCTGATTAATTCGTCCACGGTCTTTACTCTCGGAGCCTTCGTCCGGCGCGATGCGTACAACTATTATCCGAGTGGCAATCCTTTCGCAGACCTCGGCCCCTCGAATCTTCAGCAGGAGACGCTCGCTCAATACCGGACGCTGGCGAACGCCGGCATTCACTCGGAGGTTTCTTATGTGAAGGGCATCAACAACGTGAAGGTTGGAGCGGTTTACGAACAAACGTTCCTAACGGAGCACGACAATTTCGGAATTGTTGATCCCACGCTGAACGCGCCGTGCCTGGATGCAAACGGCCTTCCGGTTTTTGTTGGCAATCCCGAAGTCAACAGTCCGAACAACTGCTCGACGGCGACATCTTCAAATCCGGTTCTCTACCCCACGCCGTTTACGCCGAACGCGGCGTTTGTTCCTTTGCTCGGTTGCTACGATCTCACCAGAACCGCCCCGTCGCCGGCTTCCGACGGGTGTCCCGACGGCCAAACATCCAGCAGTCTTTATCACTATCGCGGCCACACCGATGTGAAACAGCTCGCGCTCTACGTCCAGGACACAATCACATGGAAGAACTGGTCCTTCAACCTGGGTATCCGCGGTGATCTGTACAACGGTCTGTCCGTTGCCAGGCAGGCCGAGCCACGCCTCGGGATTGCCTACAACATCAAGCCAAGCAGTACGGTGCTCCGCGTTTCCTATGCGAGGACCCTCGAGACACCTTTCAACGAAAATCTGGTGCTTTCGAGCGAAGGATGTTTGAACCCGGTCGTCGGCGCACTCTTCGCGGCGGTGAACGAAGGCTGCACTTCCGGCACGGCTACTCCTTTGGCCCCTGGCTATCGCAATGAGTTTCACGCTGGCCTTCAGCAAGCGTTCGGAAAATATCTCGTAGTGGATGGTGAGTATATTTGGAAATACACCCACAACGCTTACGATTTCAGCATTCTCGGAGCTACGCCAGTCACATTCCCGATTGAGTGGAATAATTCGAAGATCCCCGGTTACGCCCTGCGTGCGAGTATGCCGAACTTCCACGGCTTGACGGCGCTCGTGGTGATGTCCAGCGTGGCTGCGCGATTCTTCACTCCGCAAATCGGCGGCGTGGGTGCTGTTCCCATCACACCGGGAAGCTTTACGCCGTTTCGCATCGACCACGATGAGAAATATAACCAAACCACACACCTGCAATACCAACCGTGGAAGCGCGGTCCCTGGGGCGGATTCAATTGGCGTTACGACAGCGGTCTGGTCGCCGGTCCCGTCCCATGCGATGGAGGCAATTGCGCGGGTGCGCAAGTTCCCGGATTTGTGGACGTTTCCGGTCTTTCGCCGGATCAGCAGTTCCAGGCCGGATTGTTCTGCGGGGGAGTGTTTGCAACGCCGCCGAGTGCGACGAATCGAACCGGGACTCCGATCAGTCCTACAGGCTCGTGCCCTTCGTCGCAATACGGTTCGATCTATTTAAAGATACCTGCGCCGGGCACTGAAAATGACGACCACAATCCGCCACGCGTCGCTCCCCGTAACCTATTTGACGTGGCCCTGGGGCACGACAATCTCTTCCACGGAGATCGCTACAAGTGGAGCGCACGGTTGGAGGTAATCAACCTGACCAATAAAGTCACGCCCTACAACTTTCTATCAACATTCAGCGGCACGCATTACGTTACGCCGCGTGCGATTACGGCGCAGATTGGGTTCCACTTCTAGGGCGTTCGAGGCCTGGGGAAAGGTGGCCTGTGCAGGCGCCTTTCCCCAGAATTCAGGACTTGCCGAAACGAGGCGAAGGACGTGTCGCAACTCCGCAATCCTAGCCGTGCGCGGCCTGTTGCATCTGCACTACGCCAATCTGTTGAAGCATGCCGAGCTTGTCCCAGTTATCCCAGGCCTCGACGATCTTGCCATCCTTGACTCTCGCCATGGTCATCCCGTTGATGGCCACTTTCTTCCCGCTCGCCGCCATGCCCAAGCTGTCTCCGTGATGATGCATTTCGGCTGACCAGCGAACGACCACTTTGTCTCCGGACGAGAAACCGTCTTCGACCACTACTTTCATATCCGGAAAGGCGCTGGAGATCCGCTCGTAGAAAGGAAGAAGCTGAGCGGGGCCATGGATGTCGCCACCTTGATCGTTCACCCCGTGGGCGATGGCGTCGGGCGCGAATAGTTCCATGATGGTTGCCTTTCGTTTTTGGTTCCAGACCTCTTCAAACCATCTTTTCAGCAACAGAACGTTGGGATCAGACATGTTCGCTCCTTGTCACCGCGAGTTATATTCCTGGTGAATTGTACAAGCAGTAGCGGGCCGCCGCCATTATCACCCCGTCGAGTCGCAATGCGTTGGTCTGTGTTACAGAAAACTTACAATCTTCCTCTTGACACTGATTTACAACTGGCATAGCATCCCTAGTTGAAAATCAGTTGCAACTAGAACCCCACGCTCTTCGGCTCCGGATTTGGCTCGGGGGGCGGCGACGGCTCTTCTTCTGTGGCTTGCTCCGCTAGCACGGGTCAGCCTCGGTGTTGCAAATACCCTGTCACTCCGGTGATGGCTCTCGTGAAATAGGGAAACAGGTGATGGTCATCATGGAACCAAGACGGAAACAGTTTCTCCCTGGCAAAAAGGCTTTTCGCATGGCGAACCGATGGCGCGTACTTCTGTATCTCTTGTCCCTGGCATTCGTTCCGTGCTTCACGATCGCGGTCTGGGCGGGCGTGGGCGGAAGCATTTCCGGCACGGTGAGAGACGCGAGCGGTGCGGTGGTGGGCAAAGCTACGGTCGCGACGACAAACACGGACACGGGAGTCCGCCAGACGGTTACCACCGACGACAAAGGCGTCTACTCCTTTCTGAACTTGCCCATCGGCCATTACGACATCGAGGCCACGCTCACGGGCTTCAAACCGAACAAACGCTCCGGCGTGGTGCTGGACGTAAACAGCTCGCTACTGATTGATCTCGTTCTCGAAGTCGGCGAAAAGAGCGATACGGTCGAGGTGAGTGAGGCGTCCACTCGCGTGGAGACGACCAGCACGCAGTTGGGCGAACTCATCACCGGCGTTCAGATGACCACCGTTCCCCTGAATGGCCGCAGCTATACGGATCTGCTGGCGCTTCAGCCTGGCGTCGCGCCGGTGACCTCCATCACGTCCGAGACCGTGCAGGACGTGGGAGCGAGCGCACTCGCACCCTCCGGCGATTTGAACCCCGGCACGATTTCCATCAACGGCCAGCGGGAATTCGCAAACGCTTTCATCGTGAATGGAAGCGACGTGGAAGAAGACGTCAACATGGGCGCGGCGATTATCCCCAACCTCGACTCCATCGCCGAATTTCGGATTCTGACCAGCAATTTCGATGCGGAATACGGCGAATTCAGCGGCGGGCAAATCAACGTGGTCACCAAGTCCGGGACCAATGCATTTCACGGAGACGCTTTCGAGTTCTTGCGCAACACGAATCTCGACGCGCGCAACTACTTTTCCCCCACGCGCGGCACCTTTGACCAAAACCAGTTCGGCGCAACGTTCGGCGGGGCCATTCGGAAAAATAAAGTGTTTTTCTTCGCTGACTATCAGGGCACGCGTTCCACGCAGGGGGCGGACACCGGCCAGATTCCCGTGCCGTCAATTCAAGACCGCACCACGGGCAACTTCTCGGACCTGCCCAATAATTCCAGCGGCTTCAACCCGCTCGGTTTCTGCGGCGCGCAAACGGATCCGGTCACGCATATCGTGTACGAAATACCGTGCACCGTCAGCGGGCCGAATGTGGCCTCCGAGCTCTCGAGCAAGCTCGGCCAGCCGGTGGCGAGCGGTGAGCCCTACTACTTTAGCGGCAATTACATCGATCCCACGACGATGCACGAAGCTACGGGAACCTGCGCGAGCTCGAGCGCATGCGTTTTCCCGGGCGCTACCGTTCCGACTGCAGCGTGGATCGCACCAGGCACGAATCTACTGCAATACATTCCCAAACCAAATAATGCGAACGGCACTTTCTCCACCTCGGCCTTCAATCAAACATTGCGCGACGACAAGGGCGCCTATCGGCTTGATGCCAACACCCACTGGGGACTGATGTCCGCGTATTACTTCCTGGACGATTGGTCTCAGAACAATCCGTATCCGGTGGCCCAAGGAGGAGCGAATGTTCCGGGCTTCAACGCGCTGTACTCCGGCCGCGCGCAGTTACTAACTCTGGGAGACACGAAAACGGTTAGCACGACGGCCGTGAATGAATTCCGCTTCAGCTTTTTGCGCGACGCGAATGACCTGGGAGATCCGGTGGGAGGAGTTGGCGTCAGCTTGGCGTCGCAGGGTTTCACGGTAGGTCCGGGCACTCCCGGCATCGTAGCGCTATCGCCAAAAACCGAAGGAGTGGAGAGCGTCGGCTTCAATAGTTTTACGTTCGGAACCAATACGAACGAGCTGAAGCAGTTCAACAACACTTTTCAGTTTCTCGACAACTTCTCCAAAGTGATCGGAACTCACACTATCAAATTCGGCGGCGAGTTTCACTACGACCAGGTAAACGTGAACGCCGTTGCTCAGTTTAACGGCAGTTTCCTTTTCTTCGGAACCGAGACGGGTGTGGACTTTGCCGACTTCCTGCTGGGACTTCCGAGCCAATACAACCAGAGCCAGCTTCAACCGTTCTACGGCCGCAACAAGTACGTGGGTCTTTTCGCTCAGGATAGCTGGCGCGTGAAGCAGAATCTGACGCTCAATTACGGTCTGCGCTGGGACCGAATCGAGCCCTGGTATGAGAAGTACAATCAGATCGCGACGTTTGAGGCAGGGAAGCAGTCCGTTGTCTTTCCCGGAGCTCCTGCCGGAATTTTATATCCCACCGATCCGGGTGTTCCGCGAACGCTGGGCCCCCCGGGAAATCGCGATTTCGCTCCGCGCATCGGCTTGGCGTATTCGCCGAGTGCCTCCGGGGACGGCCTGCTCGCCAAAATCCTGGGCGATCCGGGCAAGACCAGCATTCGGGCCAGCTTCGGCATGTTCTACACGGCGATCGAAGCGCTCACGATTGGCGTGATGAGCGCGAACGCTCCCTACGGCACGACTTACACGAGTCCGGCTCCGCCTGAGTTCGGAACTCCGTTCGTCACCGCATCGAGCGGCCAGGATCTCGGGCAGGTTTTCCCGGTCACGCTCGCGCCCTTGAACAGTTCGGCCAGGCATCCCGATCCCAACGTCAACTGGTCTCAGTTCGAGCCGATTACCGGGCTTCCCAACTATTCCGTCACCAATCGCATTCCCTACACCGAGGAATATTTTCTCTCAGTGCAGCGCGGCTTCGGAGCCAATACCGTTCTTAGCGTGAATTACGTGGGAACGCAGGGGCATCGTCTTCTCGTGCTCGAGGAAGCAAATCCGGGCGACCCGGCGCTATGCTTGTTTCTGAGTAATCCAGCCAATCTGTTGCCTACGAATCCTCCCCAGACACCATGCGGCCCTTTCGGTGAGGACACCGCCTACACGACCGCGACAGGTCACGTATCCCAGGGTACGCGGGGGCCATTGGGCTCGAACTTCGGGAGCAATGCCAATCAAACGACTATCGGCAATTCCAATTACAACGCGCTCCAGGTCATTCTGCACCACACCAGCGGGCGCTTGACCGTGCTGGCCGGCTACACCTACAGCAAATCCCTGGACCAGTCGTCGAATTTGGGCGAAGAAGTGAATCCAATCGATCCTGCGCTTAGCAAGGCGCTTTCCGCGTTCGATGTGAAGCACAATTTTGTAGTGAGCTACAGCTACCGTCTTCCCATCGAACGCCTTTTCCGCGCCGCAAATCGCTGGACGGAAGGTTGGGAAATCTCCGGCATCACGCATTTCAGCAGCGGCCTTCCCGTCACGCTCCTGAATTACGGCGACAATTCGCTGCTGGGATCGGAACCGAACGGCATCAATAATTTTGGCGTGGACGAACCGGACTTTACGCCCGGCCCCTTGAAGCTGAATCAAAATCCGCGAAACGGAGCCCCTTACTTCAACACCGCGTTATTCAGCGAAAATCTCCTGGGCACTCCGGGCACCTCCAAGCGGCGCTTTTTCTACGGGCCGGGACTGAATAATTACGACATGGCTCTGCTCAAAAGCGTGCGTCTTACCGAATCGAAATCGCTGCAGTTCCGCCTCGAAGCTTTCAATGCTTTCAACCACGCACAGTTCTTCGGGCCTCAGGCCGTTGACGGAAACATCGACAGCTCGACATTCGGGCAGGTGATCAACGCAACTCCGCCGCGCCTGGTCCAAATCGGCATGAAGTTTCTCTTCTAAGCGCGGCGTTCCTACGGGAATCGCTGCATTCGAGTTTCCTGTTACAATGCATTGTGGAGTTGGCCTGCAACGCAGGTGTCGTTGCGAAAGCCTATTTGAACCAACACTGGATCCCCGGGAGTCCGCGTCGTCCTGCCCTTGTGCCGTCCGCTGGTTTCGGCCGGTTGGATAGCCTTAAAGCAGGCGCAGGGCACCCACCTATTCGTGGGGTTCAGGGCCTAGCACGCACGGCGAAGTGGACCGCTCCCTTATAACGCGACGCGCATTCCGATCTAACGCTCTTATTCGAGAAAGGCCCCAATTTGAAAATCCTTTTTATCGGCGACGTGGTCGGCTCGCCCGGCCGCAAAATTGTTCACGACCGGCTTGCGGACATCCTCGCGCAGCAGAAAATTGATCTCTGCATCGCGAACGGCGAAAACTCCGCTTCCGGATTCGGCATCACGCCGCGCCTGGCCGAAGAATTATTCGCCGCCGGAGTCGAGGTGATTACCGGCGGCAATCACGTGTGGGACCGCAAAGAAATCCTCGATTTTTTCCCGCACGAGCCGCGGCTGATTCGCCCCGCGAACTTCCCCAACGGTTCTCCGGGGAAAGGATTTTACGTGGGACATGCGAAAAACGGAGCCGGCTTCGCCGTGATGAATCTGCAGGGCCGCACGTTCATGGTTGCCCTCGATGATCCCTTCCGCACCGCCGAGCGCGAGCTGGCCCAGATTCCGCAGGATGTGAAGGTAATTATTGTGGACATGCACGCCGAAGCTACTTCCGAAAAGCAGGCCATGGGCTGGTTCCTCGCCGGAAAAGTTTCCGCCGTGCTCGGCACGCACACGCACGTGGCCACTGCCGATGAACGCATCCTGCCCGGGGGCACCGCTTACATCACGGACGTGGGCATGACCGGGCCGCACGATTCCGTCATCGGCATGGACAAGAAGGGCGTGTTGCAACGATTTCTGGACCAGATGCCCGCGAAATTCGCCGTGGCGGAAGGCGACGTGCAAATGAATACGGTGCTGCTTATTGTGGACGAATCCACCGGCCGCGCGGAATCGATCGAGCGCCTGAAGTTTCGTCTGGACTGAAAACCTCTCGTTCAGCGCAATTCTCGCTGCATTGAGGAAACCCGATTACACCGCAGCGCATCTGTTCGTTCGGTAACCGAATACAATCCTAGATCGATGCCGCGCCGCGCCCAACTCGCCGTGTCCTTCGCCGTCATCGCTGTTGTCTCGGCGTGGAATCTCTTTCCTGTTTTGGCTGCCCAGCAAAGCCGGGAGATCGTTCGCGAAATCGTGGCGCGTTCGCGCGTGTTTCCTGAGGTCGGCCCAGGTGTGCGCGCGCTGAAGCGCGATTCGAGCGGCCGGTATTACGTGCTCGCGGAGCCGGCCACGGTCATTTCGGTTTATGGCGCTGCCGGGAAGCGCGTCGGCCAGATTCCAAACGCGAACTCCGGGGACACCAAGATTGTTTACGCCGAGGACATCGACGTGGACTCGAGCGGCCGCCTTTTCGTTGCTGACCGCGGCGCAAACGCGGTGAAAATTTTCAAGGCCGATGGCTCGCTTGATGCCTCCGTTCACGTCAACGCTCCCACTTCGCTTGCGGTATTATCGGGCAATGAATTTGCAATCGCTTCGTTGCGCGCCGACCGCCTGGTCACTATCTATGACGAGCACGGAACCATGATTCGGAGCTTTGGCGATCCCACGAATGCGGCTTTGGCCGCGGGCCCCAACCGCTACTTGAGCCACGGCCGTCTTTCCGGCGACCCTTCGGGATTTATTTATTTCGCGTTCACCTATCTTCCCGATGCCACGATCCGGAAATACGACCGCTTCGGCTACGCAGTCTATGAAATATCCATCCCGCCTCCCAAGGAATCTGCAGCCATCGCCACGGCGCCGGGCGTCGATATCGATATTCACAAACTCGCACACCGCAACCAGAGTTCCGAGGTGAAGCCGGTGATCAATGCCATCGGCGTGGATCCGGCATCGAGCGAAGTGTGGGTGGCTATGGGCGACGAGCTCGTACACTTCGATAAAGACGGCAACCGCATCGCCGCCTACCGCGCTGCGAGCGCCGATGGGACGCGGCTCGAGCCCAGCGCGATTTTGATCGAGGCCGATCGCATACTCCTCGCCGAAGAACGCCTCGGAGTTTTTGAATTCGCGCGCCCTGTCGAGCAACCCGCAGCAGCAGCGAAGCACTGACGGCGCGCGAGCATCGAGCGTGAAGATGAGCGACGCCGGAGTAAATTTCAACCCGCGCGACGCACGGAGAAAATTTTTGAGAAATCAACAGAAAACTCGCCTGTGGAAAAGCTGTGAATCTTTTGTGGAGCTTGTGCAAGGTGTTCGTTCAATTTTCTCTTGCTACCTGCGCCGCGATTAGGCAGAATCCCCGCTCGCTTCTCCCATACTGAGACGCGCATTCATACGACGCGCAACACGGGGGCGCGTTGCGTAGCACCGCAACCTAAAACACAACTCGAAGACATCCCGCCAGCCTGGGTGGGGGATACCCACAACATTTCCACAGCAGTGGAAATTGTGGCGAAGGGTAGATTTGCTCGATGAACCTTTGGGATAAGATCCTTCAACACACAGAACGCCGCGTGAATCCTCACAGTTTCGCGACTTGGTTTCGTCCCACGCGACTCGAGCGCACCGAAGAGGATCGCTTGGTCGTCCGCGTGCCCACGCGCCTGTTCTGCAAGCGCCTGACGGAGACTTACGGGCAGTTGCTGCAAGCGGTTCTGACCGAACTCGGCCGGCCGCAGCTGCAGCTGGAGTTTTTCTGCGCCGAAGCCGAGCCTATCACGGTAAACCAGTCGTCCCCGCAGGCCAAACTCGATTTTGACGCGGTCAATCACCAACTGAACCCGCGCTACACCTTTGAATCTTTCATCGTGGGCGCCTCGAACCAGTTCGCGCACGCCGCGGCCATGGCCGTAGCGGACCAGCCGTCAAAATCCTACAACCCGCTCTTCTTGTACGGCGGTGTGGGGTTGGGCAAAACACATTTGATGCAGGCCATCGGCCACACGCTCAAGCGGCGCAATCCGTCGCTGCGGCTCACCTACATCAGCGCTGAAAAATTCACGAACGAAGTGATTGCTTCCATCCGCCTCGAGCGCATGGCCGCCTTCCGCGACCGCTTCCGAAACATGGACGTGCTCATGGTGGACGACATTCAGTTCATCGCCACGCGCGAGCGCACGCAGGAAGAATTTTTCCACACGTTTAACGCGCTCTATGATCAGCAAAAGCAAATCGTGATCTCTTCCGATTGCCCGCCGAAGGAAATTTCCTCGATTGAGGAACGCCTGCGCTCGCGGTTCGAATGGGGCTTGATTGCCGATATCCAGCCGCCCGACCTGGAGACGAAAATTGCCATTCTTCAGAAGAAGGCGGAAAGCGAGCGTGTGCAGGTGCCGGACGACGTCGCCGAGTACATCGCGCGCGCCATCAAGTCGAATATTCGCGAGCTCGAAGGCGCGCTGATTCGCCTGATGGCCTACGCGTCGCTGACCGGCGCGGTGATTAACCTGCCAACGGCGCAGCAAGTGTTAAAAAACATTATCGAGACTCAGGAAAAGAAGGTCACCATCGAGCAGATTCAGAAGCGTGTGGGCGAACACTTCGGCTTGCGCGCGCAGGATCTGAAGGTGCGCAGCAACTCCAAGCAGATCGCCTTCCCGCGCCAGGTGGCCATGTTCCTGGTGAAACAACTTACGTCCGCTTCGCTCCCGGAAATCGGCCGCCAGTTCGGCGGGAAGCATCACACCACCGTTTTGCACTCGATCAATAAGATCGAGACGCTGCGCCAGTCCGACAAAGATTTGAACAAGACGATCAACAGGCTACTCGACGCATTCGGATAGGCTTAGACGCAAGAGTGCGCTCCGGGTGGCGCTGCAACTGTGCAAGCCTGTGGAATGCGGACAGTGGTGAGCGCCCTGCAGCTGGTTTTCACTTGTGCCGCTTGGCTTTCCACAAGACACCGGACGTGGCAAGCGCCGCACGCGATGCGAGTTAGAAGGTTTTCCGCGATATTCACACATGCGGCGACGGCGACGGTTTTCTTATATACTAATTTATAGAAAAGAACTGCAACAGCAGTAGCCGCAGCAGCGGAAAAGAACACGAGGATCACGCGAGATGGAATTCAGCGTAAAAAAGTTTGATCTGCAGCGAGAGCTCCAATTGACGCAAGGCGTCGTGGAGCGCAAGACGACTATTCCCATCCTCTCGAATCTTCTTTGCGAGGCTAAAGGCAGCCGCCTGACCATCACGGCTACCGACCTCGAGCTCAGCATTCGCACATCCTGCGAAGCCAAAGTGAAAAAAGAGGGCGCCGGCACGATCCCGGCGAAGAAACTCCTTGAGCTCGTGAGGCTCCTCCCCGACGAAGAAATCAAATTCAAGCTGCTCGAAAATCACTGGGTGCAGATTACCTCCGATCGCCGGAACTACAAGCTTGTCGGAATGGCCAAGGATAATTTCCCGGCGCTGCCAAACTTCCCTCACGCCCTGGTGAAAATTCCAGCCAAGCTGCTCGCCGACGTTATCGCCAAAACCACCTTTGCAATATCGCTCGAAGAATCCCGCTACACACTGAACGGCGCGTTGCTGGTACTGAAGCCGAATTCCATCACCATGGTTGCCACCGACGGCCACCGCCTGGCCATGGTCGAGACCGATCACAAATTCGAAGGCTTCTCCAACGAAACTCGTGTGCTGGTCCCGAAGAAAGCCATGACCGAAGTGCAGCGCCTTGCCGCCGAGTCCGGTGACGAAGCCTCTATTGAATTCGCGCAGGACGAAAGCCATCTCTTCTTCCAGTTCGATGGGCGGTTGCTCACCTCGCGCAAACTTACCGGACAGTTCCCGAATTACGAAGCCGTGCTACCGCGCGACGTGAATAAAACCGTCGTCATCGAGCGCGCCGAATTGCAGGACGCGCTCCGCCGCGTTTCGCAACTCGCCGATCAGCGTTCGCACGCGGTAAAGTTCATGCTCTCGAAAGAAGGACTGGAAATTTCGGCGTCCAGCCCCGAATACGGCGAGGCCAAGGAAATAATCGAAAAAGAATTCAAGGGCGAGACAATTTCGATCGGTTTCAACGCGCAGTACCTGCTCGATTTTCTCGCCGCGGCGGCGGACGGGCCCATCAGCTTCGAGCTCAAGGACGAACAGTCTGCCGGCCAGTTGCGCCCGCTCGCCGACGAATCCACGCGCTACCGCTACGTCGTAATGCCCATGCGGATTTGACGTCGCAAAAGCTCCATTTTCGAGCATTTGTGACCGTCAATTTGGACCAGCTTCAAGGGCCTAATTTGTGCCCCAGACCACCGCGTAAACCATTGAATATAAATAGTATATAAAGATCTTCGAGCACTAGAATGCCCTTGTTTTTTTGCCTTCATCGCTGTAAAATTTAGGTGTTCCGGATTCCTCCAGAACGGCACTTTGTTCGGCCCAGAATCGCTCCAGTTTTCTTGCCACGCCAGAGCAAGCGGAGCCGCCCAGGGACGAACGATCCCCTGCAAAAGGGGAAAATAAAAGCTCCGCCGCGTCTCCCCGAAATTTTCGGATCGGGACGGGATGGAGCCGCAACCCTTCGAGTCTCGTGTGCGCAAACATCGCGCTTTGGGGCGAGGCCAATGGGCAAGGCAAGCCTGCCGCTAGATCGGCTGGCAAGTGTCGAGCGCATCCGCGCGACCGCCTTCCCGAAGATTATCGAACGTAATTCGCACATTTTCTGAGGAGACGCACGACCCATGGCTGAAAAGGAAACTCCGGCCGCCAAAGGCGGGCATAAGTATGACGCCACATCCATCAAAGTCCTGGGAGGCATCGAAGCCGTCCGCAAGCGCCCGGCAATGTACATCGGTTCCACTGGAGAGCTGGGGCTGCATCACCTCGTCTGGGAAGTGGTGGACAATTCCGTGGACGAAGCCATGGCCGGCTTCTGCGATGAAATCAACGTCACCGTGCACGACGATATCAGCGTCACTGTAATCGACAACGGCCGCGGCATTCCCGTGGACATGCACGCTACGGAGAAAAAGCCCGCCGCCGAAGTTGTGATGACCGTGCTGCACGCCGGCGGCAAATTCGATAGCGATACCTACAAAGTTTCCGGCGGCTTGCACGGCGTCGGCGTTTCGGTGGTCAACGCTCTTTCCGATTGGCTCGATCTCGAAATCTGGCGCGATGGTGAAGTCTGGGAGCAGTCCTACGAAAAAGGCGTGCCCACGTCGAAGCTGAAAGCCTCCGGCAAAACGCGCAAGACCGGAACGAAAATCACGTTTCACGCCGACCCGGAAATTTTCGGCGCCACCGTTTACAGCTTCGATACGCTTTCGCAACGCCTCCGCGAGCTGGCCTTCCTCAACAAGGGCTTGAAGATCACGCTCGAAGACGAGCGCAGCAACAAGAAGGCCGAATTCCGCTTCACCGGCGGAATCGCCGAATTCGTCAAGCACCTGAACCGCGGCAAACAAACGCTTCACGATTCGCCGATTTACATGGAAGGCAAGCGCGAACAGGTGGACATCGAAATCGCGCTGCAATACAACGACAGCTACGCCGAAAATATTTTTTCCTTCGCCAACACGATCAACACCGTCGACGGCGGCTCGCACCTTTCCGGTTTCCGCTCCTCGCTCACCCGCACGCTCAATTACTACGCCAATTCCACCGGCATGCTGAAAGAGCAGAAGGACGAAGTCTCCATCAACGGCGACGACGTCCGCGAAGGCCTGGTGGCCGTCGTTTCCGTGAAGCTTCCGCAGCCCCAGTTCGAAGGCCAGACCAAGGGCAAACTCAATAGCGATATCAAAGGGCTCGTCGAATCGCTCGTCAATGAACGGCTCGGTGAATATTTCGACAAGCATTCTTCCATTGCGCGAAAAATTATCGGCAAGTGCATTGACGCCGCCCGCGCTCGCGAGGCTGCGCGCAAGGCCCGCGAGCTTACACGCCGCAAATCCGCGCTCGATTCGAGCGGCCTGCCCGGCAAGCTCGCGGACTGCCAGGAACGCGATCCCGCGCGCTGCGAGCTCTTCATTGTTGAAGGAGAATCGGCCGGCGGCTCGGCCAAGGGTGGGCGCGATCGCCGCTATCAGGCCATCCTGCCGCTCAAGGGCAAGATCCTGAACGTGGAAAAGGCCCGCTACGACAAGATGCTCGGCCACGAGGAAATTCGCTGCATCATCACGGCGCTCGGCACCGGCATCGGCAAGGATGATTTCGACGCCGCAAAGTTGCGCTATCACAAAGTGATCCTGATGACCGACGCGGACGTGGACGGCAGCCACATCCGGACACTACTGTTGACGTTCTTTTTCAGGCACATGCGCGAGCTGATCGAAAAGGGGAACATTTATATCGCGCAGCCGCCGCTCTATCGCGTGAAGCGCGGAAAGATGGACCGCTACATCCGCGACGAAGGCGAATTTGCCCGCGAGCTGATGAAGCGCGCCACCGAAGAACATTCCGTGAAGGGCAAGAACGGAAAATCGCTCGAAGGCGGCGACCTCACCCAGTTCCTGCTGAACATTCAGGAGTACGAGCAGGTGGCCGCGAAGCTCGGCCGCCGTCTGCGCGAGCCCAAGCTCGTCGGGCTGCTCGCCGTCAGCGAACTCGAGAAGAAAGCCGATTTCGCAGACAAGAAAAAACTGCAGGAGCTGGTGAAGGAGATCGACAAGGCCAAGCTGAATCTCGACGCCAAGATCGAATTCGACGAAGAACACAGCCTGTACGAGCTGTTGCTGAAGAATGGAGGAGAGCGCCGCGTCAATTGGGCTCTCGCCGCCACGCCCGAATACAAGCGCGTGCGCACGCTGCACCAGCAAATCGCTGTGCACGATCGCCCGCCCTTCACCGTCGGTCACAATGGTGACAAAGTGGTGAAGGAAGACGCGCTGGGCGTGCTGAATTACGTCCTTGAAGACGCGAAAAAGGAATTCACCATTACGCGCTTCAAGGGCCTCGGCGAAATGAATCCCGAGCAGCTCTGGGCTACGACCATGAACGCCGAGACGCGCACCCTGCTCAAGGTTCGCCTGGAAGACGCCGTCGCCGCCGAAGATATTTTTTCTACGCTGATGGGCGAAAACGTCGAAGAGCGCCGCAAATTCATCGAGGAAAACGCCCTCGACGTCGTCAACCTGGATATTTAACGCGTGATCTACCAGCTCACATGGAAGATTTTGCCGGGGTTGCGGGGAATAAGCTGCTCGGAATTCAGCGCGAGGGCGACGGACGCGCCGAACACCGAACAGGGCGTGGCCTTCGAATGCTCGACCAACGCCGAACGCGATGCGCTCCTGCGCGAACTCGAATCGCATTTCGGGCCGCAGCGCTTTTCAAACAACGCCTCGGCTTTCGAAACTGTGAAGACTTACGTGCTCGAATGGAATGCAGGGCGCCGGGTTTCATCAAAGTGAATTCTTAGAATCCGAGCCCCGCGAATCTGCGGGGCGAAAGACACGGAGATCATAAGTGGCCGACGAACCAAATCTCTCAATCATTACGCCGGTTGATATCGAATCGGAGATGAAGAAGTCGTACCTCGATTACGCCATGAGCGTAATCATCGGGCGCGCGCTGCCCGACGTGCGCGACGGCCTGAAGCCCGTGCACCGGCGCATTCTCTTCGGCATGTACGAGCTCGGCCTCACCTCCACGAAGGCCTACCGCAAGTGCGCCAAGATCGTCGGCGAAGTCCTCGGAAAATTTCACCCGCACGGCGATTCGCCCGTGTATGACGCACTCGTGCGCCTGGCGCAAGATTTCAACATGCGCTACCCACTGGTCGATGGCCAGGGCAACTTTGGTTCGGTGGATGGCGATCCGCCCGCCGCCATGCGGTACACCGAAGCGCGCCTCTCGAAGATCGCGGAGGAAATGCTCGCCGACATCGAAAAGGAGACGGTCGATTTCGTCCCCAACTTTGACGAAAGCGAGCACGAGCCGGTCGTCCTCCCCACGCGGATTCCGAACCTGCTGGTCAACGGCTCGAGCGGCATCGCCGTCGGCATGGCCACCAACATCCCGCCGCACAACCTGAAGGAAGTCATCGAAGGCGCCATTCTGCTCATCGAAGAGCCCGAAACAAATCTGAAGAAAATAATGAAGCTCATTCCCGGCCCGGATTTTCCGACCGGCGGCTACATCTACGGGCGCGAAGGAATCGAGCAGGCTTATAAGACTGGCCGCGGATCGTTCCAGGTGCGCGCGAAAGCCGCCATTGAAGCGCGCGGCAAGGACCGCCAGGACATCGTCATCACCGAGCTGCCCTACCAGGTGAACAAAGCCCGGCTGATCGGCCACATTGCCGAGCTGATTCAGAACAAGAAGCTCGAAGGCATCGCCGACATCCGCGACGAAAGCGATCGCGACGGCATGCGCATCGTCATCGAAATCAAGCGCGACGAAGAGCCGCAAATTATCCTGGCGCACCTGTTCAAGCAGACGCAAATGCAGGAATCGTTCGGCATGATTCTGCTCGCGATTGTGGCCGGGCAGCCGCGCGAACTTGGTCTGGTCGAGCTCCTGCGCCTCTTCATCGAGCACCGCGTGGACGTGGTCCGCCGGCGCACCGAATATGAACTGCGCAAGGCGCAAGACCGCGAGCACATCCTGCTCGGTTACCGCATCGCGCTCGATTACATCGACGACGTCATTAAAATCATTCGCGGGTCTTCCAGCCGCGCCAACGCCCGCGAGAATTTGCACGAATTCTTCGAAAACAAATCCGTGCGCGTGTTGGTGGGAAGCAGGGAAACCGCGATTCGCGGCGTCAAGCTCGACGCCAAGAAGTACGGCATCACCGTCGCCAGTTCAGGCGAAGGGCTCGGCCTCAGCTACATCCAGATCGACGCCATCCTCGAACTGCAACTCCACCGCCTCACCCAGCTTTCCGTTGACGAAATCCTGAAGGAACTCAAGGAAATCCGCGACCGCATCGCCGAGCTGAAGGAAATTCTCGCGAGCGAGAAGAAACTCAAGGCCGTGATCGTCGCCGAGCTGCGCGATGTCATGAAGTCCTACGGCGATGAGCGTCGCACCCAGATCGTTGACCGCGTCGAGGAGATCAAGCTCGAAGACTTGATCAAAGACGAAGAGATGGCTATCACCGTCAGCCACGCGGGCTACATCAAGCGCACCTCAGTCGACGTCTACCGCCATCAATCGCGCGGCGGCAAAGGCCGCATCGGCGCAAAGACGCGCGAAGACGATTTCGTCGAGCACTTCTTCGTCGCCTCTGCGCACAGCTACATCCTGCTGTTTACCTCCAAGGGACGCATCTACTGGCTGAAGGTTTATGAAATTCCCGAAGCCGCCGCGGCCACGCGCGGAAAAGCGATTGGCACTCTCGTGCGCCTGCAGGAGAATGAAAAGCTTACAGCCGTGGTTCCCGCGCGAAACTTGGAAGAAGCTGACCGTTTCGTTTTCCTGGCCACGCGCAACGGCACGGTGAAAAAAACCGCCATCGCGGAATTCTCCAATCCGCGTCCGTCCGGCATCATCGCCATCAACCTCGATCCCGGCGACGAATTGATCGGCGCGAAGCTTACCGACGGCAAACAGATGATTTTCCTCGCCAGCCACGATGGCCAGGCCATTCTTTTCCGCGAAACGGAAGTGCGCTCCATGGGGCGCGCGGCCGGCGGCGTGAACGGCATGGACCTCGCGAAGGGCGATTTCGTCGTGAGTATGGACGCTGTGCAGGTGGATTTCGGCATTATCACGAAGGAATACAAAAACACGACGCAGAACCTCGACGAGCTCGAAAGCGATCAGATCCGCGAATCGCTTACGTCGCTCATGCTTACGGTCGCTGAAAAGGGCTACGGCAAGCGCACGCCCCTCGCGGAATATCGCGTCACTTCGCGCGGCGGAAAAGGCGTCATCAACCTGAAGTCGACCGACCGCAACGGCCCCGTCGTCGCGGCATTGCAGGTCCGCGAGGATTCCGACGTGATGATCATTACCGGTCAGGGCAAAGTGATTCGCGTGCACTCCGGCGAAATCCGCGAAGCCGGCCGCTCGACGCAGGGCGTTCGCCTGTTGCGCCTGGAAGAGGGCGATCGCATCGCCGCTGCCGCCGCGATCCTTGAAGAGGAAGAAGCCGCCGCAGTCGCACCGCCTGAGCCCGAGAAAAAGTAGGCCGAAAGTGGAATGGGTCGCGGGAATTGACGGCTGCCACACAGGCTGGATTGTTGTTTTGCGTAACACGAGCAGCCGCGAGACTCATTATCGCGGGCCAGTTCCCCATATCTCACACATCCTCGATTTCGATGAAAAGCCTCTCACCATCGCCATAGACATCCCGATTGGGCTACTTGACCATGCGGTGCGCGGTGGACGCAATTGCGATAGGGAGGCAAGAACGATTCTCGGACAACCGAGAGCTCGATCTGTTTTCTCGCCGCCTGTGCGCTCTGCTTTACGTCAGAGCGAATACCCAAGTGCACTTGCAGCGAACAGAGCGAGTTCTCCGGACCACGTCGGAATCTCCAAGCAGTGCTATGGATTATTTAAGAAGATTCGCCAAGTAGATGAATGGATTGACAGCGGAAGGCAATTGCGCATCCGAGAAGTTCATCCTGAATTGTGCTTTTGGAAAATGATGGGTGGAGTCGCAATGCCTTATAGCAAGAAAGAGGCAGCTGGCCTGAAACTGCGGCGAGAGTTACTCATCAAGGAAGGGTTTGGTGCGGTTATTGAAAACGCAAGAAACGAAACACTTCGTCGAGATGTAGAAGAAGACGACATACTCGACGCGTGTGCTGCTTGCTGGACAGCGGAGCGCATTGTCTTCAAGCAAGCTTGTGTCGTGCCCGAGCAGGGACATGGGCCGAAAATTTGGTATTAGTCGGATGGCGGCGGAATGTAGTAGCCGGGTCGCGTGCGGATCGCAACATCCGGCCGATCGACGGTGACTTTGATCTCGTGGTAGCCGGTGGGCTCGTCGCCGGGCGGGCGATAGCCGAGCGTGTATTGCGAGTGAAGTTCGCCGCCCACCGCATCCATCGCTTTTTGAATCGAGCCATCCTTCTTTGGACTTACGTGCAGTCCTCCGGTAGCTTTGCTCGCGATCTCGAGTGAATTCGGAACCACCGCGTTCTTCCCCGTTTTCACCAGCCACACCGCGAGCGCCAGCACATCGATACTCCCGCCTCCGCCTTGCGCGATTGTTTCGTTGTCGGGCGTCTCGATGGTGCCGGGAGGCACCGGCACGGGATAAGTTCCGCGCGGGCCCATCTGCGGCCCTTGATAGGGACTCGGCTTCGCGCGCAGGTCCGCCATCGCCGTGCTCAGCCCAATCGAGTAGATGGTCACGTTCGCCAGTTGCGCGTGCCGCAAAACTTCGCCGAGCCTGGTTTCGCTCCCGGCGTCCTGCGCCTCGCTGACGACAACGAGAACGCGCCGCCGCACCGCCGGGCGTTCTTCGAGCAGCGAAATGCTGCGCTCCATCGCGTCATAGAGCCGCACGCCCGAAGTTCCCGTGCGAATGCGGCGAATTACGCTTTCGACCGCATCGGGATCGGTGGTGAATTTCTGCAGCAGGTCCACGTCGTCGTCGAATCCGACTACAGCGGCTTCCGAGGTCATGCCCATCACGGTTTGCGTGAAGATGATTCCGGTCTGGTGCACCGTAGGCATCATGGGATCGATGTGCGCGCTCGTTTCGACTGCCAGCACTACGGAAAGAGGATCGCCGCCCAAATCGAAGTGCTCGATTTTCTGCTCCGCGCCGTTGTCGTAGACGTGGAAATCTTTTTGCGCGAGGTCGAGGATCATTTCGCCCGTGTGGTTCGTCACCGTCACGGGCGTAATCACTTCGTTCACGCGAGTATGAATCGCCTGTTTGCGTTGCTCCGCGGTGGGCAACTGTTCGGGCTTTGCGCCGGGCTTCTGCTGTAGCGGGCCGGGCGGGGCCTGCGCCGAGGCAGCTCCGGCAGCCGCCAGAAGCGCCAGTCCGAGCGAGACGCCAAGGACCGAACGATAAAACGCCGGTATCAGCATGGTTTTCGCGCGCAGCATCGATTCTCAGTCTATCTGATTCGAACGCACCAGACCGCGTTGCTTGCAGTGTAATAGCGGCTCGCGCGACGGCTGGCTTTTGTCTGCAGCGTTCTCCTAAAATGAAGAGTCGATTTACAGGGAGAAACAATGACTGTGGGGAAACGCCGGCCGCAGGCGAAGCTGGCTTATGAAGATCCGAAATTCATGGAGAGTTTAGGTGCGCGTCCTCTGCGCATCATGGCCGAATATCTCGATCCGCTGAACCGGCTCCGGCGGGCGAACGTGAGCGACACGATTGTGATCTTCGGCTCGGCGCGCATCCAATCCCGCGACCGCGCGCTGGCCCATTTGGCAGCGGTGCAACGTAGCGCGCACGGACGCCGCAACGGCGGCTGGCGCCAGAAGATTTCCGCAGCGCGCTCGCTCGTGGAAATGTCGCGCTACTACGAAGAGGCCCGCGAGCTTGCTCACCGCATCACGACGTGGTCCATGACGCTAGGCACGCAGCCGCGGCGCTTCGTGATCTGCTCCGGAGGCGGACCGGGAATCATGGAAGCCGCCAACCGCGGCGCCGCGGAAGCAGGCGGCGCTTCGGTCGGGCTAAGCATTCAGCTTCCGCACGAGCAGGAATCCAACCCCTACATCACCCCGCAATTGAATTTCCTCTTTCACTATTTTTTTATGCGCAAGTTGTGGTTCGCGCAGATGGCCAAAGCGCTGATTGTTTTTCCCGGCGGTTTCGGCACCATGGACGAGCTGTGGGAAATGCTTACGCTGCTGCAGACCAATAAGCTCTCCGCGCATCACCTGATACTGATCTACGGCCGGAAATACTGGAACAAGGTCATTGACTGGCGGCACATGGTTCGCACCGGCACGATCCACGAGCGCGAGTTCAAACTGCTGCAGTTTGCCGACACCGTGGACGAAGCTTTCGCCCACGTCCGAAAAGATCTCGAAGCTCACCACCTCGAGTTGGAAGATTTGGAGTCCTTCACGAAGCCCACCCGCCGCATGTAGGCGGATGACTGAGAAATTGCGGAGCAAAGAGAAGAAGCGGGAAGGATCCAGCGGATATGCGGTGGCACACCCGCAGTTTACGAAAGCGCGAAATTCCGCGCGAGTGTGCCACCGCAATCGCTTAGTTGTTGGCGAAAGGCTCGAGCGCGAAGACAGCCTGAAAGCGCCGCTTCTCGTCCTGATCGTGCAGCATTACGACCGGCACTACGCGCAGCGATTGCTTGCAACCGCGGCAAGTGGTGGCTTCGCCCTGCAAGTCCTGAACGAACCCATCGGTGAAGTGGTACGCAGCGCGCGGCCGGCGCGCGGCCTTGGTGCCCTGGGCGCCGCACTGCGGGCAGGTGAACTCGACACGATCGTCCAGCGGGTCACGGTCAAGCGCGGCCCATCCGGTGTAGCGAACTCCGATTGTTTCCACTGAGTTTCTGTTCATCATGGCTGTCCCTCACAGTCCGATAAAAACCGACTGCAAATTAAATATCACAAGGGATTAGACGCACATGCGGCGAAAACCGATGCATAGACTTCCGGATTTTTGTAACTCGATGAATCTCAATTATTTATAGCGCTACCCGGCGCCGGTTTCGTTTTCATTCGCAAAGCCGGGAACACGGGCTCTCCGGTGGTGTCTATCACAGTAGGAAGTGGCGTCCGGCAAGCCAGAGCAGGAGTCAGTCAAGGGGTTAAATTCCTGTGTCCCAACGATGCGGAGAGGTGTCTCTATGATCGACCCGGGAAGCTTTTCGCAATGTTTGGTGGATGGCGACGCGCAGGCACTCGAGCGGGCCCGGCGTCTCCGCAGCAAAGCGCTGATCGCTTCGATTATTCTGGAAGGTGCGCTCGTAGCCGCGATGCTTTTATGGCCAATGGTCACTCCCGGAATCCTCCCGCGCCAATTTTTCGTCACCCCGGCGCCGCCCTATCCTGGCAAACCAAATCCGGCGCCCGCACAGCCGCGCGGAGGCGCGCACCCGAATACGAGCGCGTCGCACCACTCGATACTCAGCGTATTTCATCAGCCGCTACAGATTCCAGTTCACGTACAGGAATCGTCTGATTCCGAACCGCCTGAAGTTAGTCCCGGCCCAGGATTCGGCTCAACGATCATCCCGGGCGGCGCAGGGCCAGGGTATGGTGTGCCTGGTGGCAGCGGCAGCTACTTCAACGGGCAGCCTCCTCCGGTCAAGCCGCCCGCCGCGCCGGAAAAGCCCCGGCCCATGAGCGAAGGCGTGATGGAAGCGGCGCTGATTTACAAAGTCCAACCGGAATATCCGGCGATTGCAAAAACCATGCACCTCGCCGGAACGGTGCGCTTGCGCGCCATCATCGGAAAGGACGGCCGCGTGCGCGAACTGCAACTCCTGAGCGGGAATCCGATTCTCGCGCGGTCGGCGGTAGTGGCCGTGCGCGAATGGCGCTACCAACCCACGCGATTGAACGGCGAAACGGTGGAGGTGGAAACGTACGTCACAGTGGATTTCATCCTGGAATGATCGCGCGGAAGAAACGGTGCAGACGCCCGCAATACCGCAACGCTACCGCGAGAATCTGCACCGTCTTAGTCAGAACTTGATCACGATGCCAGTCGAAATGCGAGCGTTGTTTTGACCGGTCCCGAAGACGCTCGAATGAATCCAATCGCCCTGAATAATGCGCCAGTGAAACGGTCCCGTAATCTTCGCGTCAATCCCGCCGCCGATTGCCGCTGCAAACGAACTGTCCGAAGGCCCCCCGTTCGAGAAGCCAACGTCTGCTCCGCCGATCAACACGTGCCCGAAAGGCGAAACGCGCGCCGGCCATGACACTTGGGGCCCGAACAAGTAATAATACGTGTGCGTGCTCGAACCATAGTCGCCCGAAAAATCCGCCACCGCGCCCAGCCAGTCCTTGACCTTGTATTGTCCGGAAAATTCCCAGCCGTTCTGATTGAATGACGGAGAATTATCGAAGCGCAAATAAGAATAGCCCCCGAACAATTCCAGCTTGTTTTCGAGTCCCTGCGCGTGCGCCGTAAGTGAAACTAGGAAAAACAAACCCAGGAATAAAGACAGCTTCCGTACCATTGGAATCTCCTCCTCAGGAGTTAAATTCGAGTGTCATCGAGAACGCATCACGAGACGCCCTTTTTTCGGCTACCGGACAACTGAGATGCCTGCGGGTGACGCGGGGTTTCCAGTATATTTGACGAAGATTTCCAATCGATCGCTTCAGGTGATTAGAGCAAAGCTTCGCCCGAGTGGCGCGCGATCACCTCGCGGGTTGTGTCGCGCAAGCGGACAATCTCGTGCCAGTCGTTGCCGGCTTCCGGATTCGGCGTGACCAGCGGACTGAACGTCAGCGTGATGCGTCCGGGCCGCGGCAGCTTCGTCTGGTCGCGCAAAATCTGGCGCGCGCCGCGCACGGACACTGGGCAGATGGGACGCTGCGTGTCCACCGCGGCCTTAAATGCGCCCAGCTGAAACGGGCGGATGCCGGTGTTGGCGGTGAAAGTCCCTTCCGGATAGATGACCACCGACTCGCCGCGCCCGAGTGCGGCGTTCACTTCTTCGGCCTGGCGTATGCGCGCCTGCGGATCGCCGCGGTCAAACGTGAATTGCCCGCTCCGGCGGGCGAGCGTGCGAAACAACGGCATGTCACGAATCTCGCCCTTCACGACGAATCGCACGTCCGGCGGAAGAAACGCCAGGGAGACCAGAATATCGACGTAGCTCGAATGGTTCGGCGCGAAGATCCACGGTCCGGACTTTTCGCGCTGCGCCAGGATCTCGCCTCCTTCGATTTGGATCGGAACTCCCGAAAGCCGCAGAATTAAGCGCGCTCCGTTGTGCGTGAGCCGAGCAGCGCGCTTCTGGTCCGAAGTGAGCCGCACCACAACCCACAATGGAACCAGGACGCCCATGCAAGCAGTGAGAGCGTACACGCCGTAGAGAGATTCGAGCGCGGTTCTCGCGCTCCGTGTGATCCAGGCCCATGCACGAGGCACTGCGCCGCGCGCCGCCAGCACCGCAATCTGCATCCACGGCGGACGCTGTTCCTTGCCGAGTTTTCCCTCGAGAAAAAGCCGGCGCGTCTCGCTGCGGCGCAATTTTCCGCTCGAAGTCTTGGGTATCGATTGCGGGCGCAGAAGCACGACCACGTCCGGCGGGATGCCCATGGCTTCATCCACCGCGCGCGCGATCTCGGTTTCGATGCGCTTCGCGCTGGCCATATCGCGGACTTCGGCCGTCACCACCAGGCGCTCGGTGCCGGTGCGCGCGTCGGGCGCGCCGAATGCCACCACGCACCCGGACCGCACGCCCGCCACGCGTCCGGCGATCTCTTCCACTTCATGTGGGTAGATATTCCGGCCGCCCTTGATGATGATGTCCTTCGCGCGGCCGGTGATAAAAATCTCGCCGTCAGCCCAGTACGCGAGGTCGCCCGAATCAAGCCAATCGCCATCGTGCCGCAAAGCGGCCGTCGCCGCGGGATTTCGATAGTAGCCGCTCGTTGCAGAAGGCCCGCGAAACCACAGGCTTCCCTGCATGCGCTCGCCGAGGTCGTGGCCTTGGGCGTCCACGATGCGAACCTGCACCCCGGGCACGGGCTTGCCGGCGTTCACGAACTCGAGCGGTGCCGGTGCATCCGGCGATGCAGGAATCGCGTGGCCTTCGGATTCAAACGCGGCGCGCTCGATGCGATCCACGCGGAAGCCAGCGCCCAGCTTCGGCACGGAAACCGCGAGCGTCGCCTCGGCAAGTCCGTAAACAGGAACGAGTGCCTCGCGCTTGAAACCGTATGGCGCGAAACGCGCGGCGAATCGCTCGAGCGTTTCCGAACGCACGGGCTCTGCTCCGTTGGTTGCCGCTCGCCACGAACTTAGATCGAGTCCCTGCAAGTCTTTGTCCGCGATTTTCCGCACGCAAAACTCGTAGGCGAAATTCGGCGCCGGGCTGATCGTGGCGCGGTGACGATGAATGGCCCGGAGCCAGCGCTCCGGGCGGCTCAGAAACGCGAGCGGCGACATCACCACCAGCGGTATGCCGGTGAAGAGCGGCACGAACCACGCCCCAATCAATCCCATGTCGTGGTAGAGAGGCAGCCAGCTCACGCAGCAATCGTGCGGCTCAACCTGCACGCCGGAGACGATCGAATGAATGTTCGCGAGCAAGTTTGCGTGCGTCAGCACCACGCCCTTGGGATCGCCCGTCGAGCCGGAAGTGTATTGCAGGAAGGCGATATCTTCGCCGCGCGCGTGATGCGCCAGATTCTCCACCGGCCGCCACTGGTTCTCGGGAGACTCGGCTGGTGCCGTGGCGTTGGCCAGGCGCTCGGCATTCAGCACTTCGCGCAACGTTGGCACGCGCGGTTGCAAGAGCCGGGCAAGCCCCTCAGCCTGCCGCCAGGTGATCAGGAAACGCGCCTCGGCGTTGCGCAAAATGTTGGACTGGCGCGCCGCATATTCGGCGATGCGGTCCGCGCGGAAGGGCGGGTAGATTGGCACCGGAATGCCGCCGGCCAGCAGGACGCCCGCGAAGCTCCAGAAAAATTCAGCGCAGGTCGGCAGCATGATCGAAACGGTTTGCCCGGGCTCGAGTCCCCGGCGTAGCAGTTCGGATGCAACCGTGGACGCCCGCTCGTATAGCTCCCCAAACGTGATCGTTCGCAACTCATCGTTTTCTTCGTACAGCTGAATGTGCGAGCGGGAGGGTTCGCCGCGTCCGCGCAGCCGAATAATTTCCGTCAGAGTTTCGGCGCTGCGGATCTCCTGTTCCAGCGCCGGGCGAATCGCGGGCGAAGCGGAAATGGGTGCTGGCGCAGAGATGCCAGCAACCGAGGTCGCGCCTCGCGCGCTACCGTTCGAGCCTTCGCGCAAAATCGCGTCGATCAGATCCTGTACCGTATCGGCCTCGGCGACCACACGGTCCGGCAAGCGCACGCCGCAGGCGTCGCCAAGGCGCAGCATGAGTTCCACGCGCTCGAGGCTGCCAAGTCCAAGTTCGCGTTCCAGGTGAGCGGCCGGGCCGCGAGCCGCCAACTCTTCCAGCCCCCGCGAACCTCCGAGTTCGATCAGGAGTTGGCGCACTGTCGCCATCGCCTGCGCGCCCACGGCGGTTCGACTCTCGAGTTTCGTTCCAGTAGCGCCCATGGCGTCCCAAGGCCGCAAAAATGCCAAATTGCCGAATTTTGACGAAAGTGATTCAGCCTGCCGGATTTGCCCCGACGAGAACCTGCTGCAGAGGCCGAGGGTACCACCTGCCGCTGGGCGGTTCAATGGCCGCGAAATCACAGCGAAGAGGGCCAAGGTACCAACGTACCGGGACCAATTGAACCATTCGGCCCATCGACCTGCGCACCCCCCCCGGGCAAACTCTCTATGAGTTCGGGGCCCCCGTAAGGGCGCCTCGAATGTCTGCACCTCCATTACCCCATGCCCCGAGCGGCCGGCACCCCCACCGGCCGCTCCCCCTTTTAGTTGACTCCAAGTCACTCACTCCAATCGCTTTGCCTCGGCCCGTCCGACAAAGTTTCTTGACTTCCGCTCCGCACAGTTCTATAGAGGTGCGCACAGGGGTTGTGTGGGCTGGGATTTCACAGGGTCCGTGTCTCTATTCGTTGAACTGCACTGTTGTTCCTCGACCCGCGTAGAACCAGCCAATCGTGGCCCGCACGCCTCGAATGTTTTTTCTCGCTTCCGGGAGGTGGGGTGTGAGGTTACTGCGCAGTGTCTTTCTTGGCGCCACATTCTGGGGCATGTTCTTCCTGCTGGGCGGCGCCGCTTGGGGCCAGGCCAATGCCTCCCTGCGCGGCACGGTCACTGACCAATCCGGCGGCGTTGTCGTGGGCGCCAAAGTGACGCTGACGAACGTCGGTACGGGCGTTTCGCGAGCGGCCATGACCGGCAACGACGGAAGCTATCTTTTCGATCTCGTGCAAGTGGGCAAGTACAAAATCACTGTAGAGAAGTCCAGCTTCGAAACCTTTATCCAGGCCGGAATCATCCTGGAGCTCAATCAAAACGGACGCGTGGACGTAGCCCTGAAAGTCGGCCAGGAATCCCAGACCGTGGAAGTGACCGCCAACGCTGTGCAGGTGGATACCACCAGCGCGGTGCTCGGCAAGGTCGAAAACCAGCGCATGATCAACGACCTTCCTCTGGTTGACCGCGATACTTTGCAGCTCGGCTTGCTGCAGGCCGGCGTTTTCAATCCGGACCAGGACGACGATTCCGGCAATCCTTTTTCGGTTAGCGGCCAGCGCTCGGAATCCCTCACGTTTTTGCTGGACGGCGCGAACAATACCGATTTTCTCGGCAACAACATCGTGGTCAGCCCCAATCCCGACGCGGTCGAGGAATTCAAGATCCTCACCAACAACTACGACGCGCAATACGGCCGCACCTCCGGCGGCATCGTCAACCAGGTTACGAAATCAGGCACCAATGACTTCCACGGCGACGCCTTCGAATTCATCCGCAATGACGTCTTGAACGCGCGCGATTATTTCCTCCCGCCCTCGCAGCCAAAAGCCTCCTTCAAACGCAACGTTTTTGGCGCTACCACCGGCGGACCCATTAAGAAAGACAAGACCTTTTTCTTCGTCGCCTATCAAGGCGCTCGCCGCCGTGAAGGGGATACTTCCCAGGAACTAACCGTTCTCGACCAAGCGGAGCGGGGGGAGATTTCGGCGAGCTTTGTTCGGCTTACGATGGTTCAGGCAACTGCACCGCGGGCGCCCTGGCCGCCGGTGGAACGCAACTCATCAATCCGTACAACGGGAACAACATTCCGCTTAACAATCTCTCAACCGCGGGGCAGGGCGGTCCCGGCCCGGGTGGCTCGCTGGTAGATCCCGTCATTCAAAACTACATCACCAAGTACCTGCCCCTGCCGAACCTTCCCGGCAACGGATTCATCTCGTCCCCGTCGCTATCGATCGATGAAGATCAGGGCATTGTGCACGTCGACCACAATATCGGCAGCCACGACACGCTTTCCTTCGTGTACCTGGTCGACGACCAGCGCCAGATTTATCCGCTGCCGGCCGCGAACTCTTCTCCGCTGGGCGGAACCAACAGCATCGATTTTCGAAATCAAATCGGAACCTTCTCGTGGAATCACACGTTTTCTTCCGGCAAGATCAATGAATTCCGTTTCGCGACCAATCGTACCGCCACGGCCCAGGCTATTCCCTTCGACACCACTTCCCCTTCGGCCCTCGGCTTTACCAACTTGAATCCGGACGACCCCAAGGGCGTTTCTCCTCCCGTTATGTTCACCCTCGACTTCACTCTGGGTTCTTCGGTGCAAGGGCCCACCACCATTCACGACGCCACTTTTCAATGGGCGGATAATTTCACCTGGACGCGCGGAAAGCACGAATGGAAGTTCGGTACGGATATCACCCGCATCCGCCAGAACTATCACTACGACTATTACAACAATGGCGGCTTCGATTTCGGCGGCTATGGGTCCATTTACACCGGCAGCAATCTGGCCGATTTTGTTGGCGGATTTTGGGACAACTACTACCAGAACTCCAAGGCCGTTTACGGAATTCGCACCGGTTCGGTCGGCTTTTACGCGCAGGATACCTGGAAGATTTTGCCGCGTCTGACGCTCGATTTGGGAGTTCGCTGGGATTACTACATCCCCCAGTATGACGTTCACAACGAGATTTTGGGATTCTTTCCGGGCCGGCAATCCACTGTGTTCCCCAACGCCCCTCCTGACATTTTGTATCCCGGCGATCCCGGCACGCCCAACCGCGCTTTGGTCTACCCCGATTGGAAGAACGTCGCTCCCAGGTTCGGATTCGCCTGGGATGTCTTCGGCACAGCCAAGCTCGTCATGCGCGGCGGCTTCGGAATCTTCTTCGATATTGAAGACGGCGCACTGAACCTTCAGTTCGGCGGCTTGCCGCCCTATGCCGGCGTGACCAATATCTTCCCCAACTCCTATACCGGCATTACCGGCGATCCTGTGGCCGATCCGTTCACTCCTTTCGGCCAAACGAACCCGTTCCCGTTCTCAGCGGTGGGAACCTTTGGCGTCCCTGCAATTTCCTACGGGTACACCACCTACCCGCACTTCCGCACTCCGTACTCTGAGAATTTCAATTACGGTTTCCAATATCAGGCCACCAAAGACACCATGGTCGAGGGCGTGCTCGTCGGAAGCTTGGGCCGCAGATTGATCTCCACCGCCGAGCTAAACTTCCCACAGCCGTCTCTGGAAATGCTGCAACTCAAGAATTTTGGTTTCGTCAACGAGGATTGCGCTCGTCTCTTGGCGGAATGCACCGGCGGGTCCACTGCCTATCCCTGGGATCCCAACGGCTCCCCTACCGGTATTACGCAGATCTACACGGATTACAGCAACGGCCTCTCCGACGCTTACGAATTCCAGATGACGGTGGACAAGCGCTTCGGCCATGGCTTCGCCTTGCGCGGCGCTTACACTCTGGGAAAAACAATTGACCTTACCTCCGGCTTCCGGTCGCGTTCTTCCACCTACACCGATCCCTTGGACCCGCGTCTCGACCGCGCCGTGGCCGATTTTGACGTGCACCAGCGCGTGGTCATCAGCGGCATTTGGGAGCTCCCACTCGGCCACTATGAAAATACGATCCTCAAGAAGGCCACGCAGGGATGGCAATTTAACGGCATCGCCACATTCCAGGGAGGCCAGCCTTTCACTCTGTACTCGAATAATGACTCAAGCCAGCAGGAGAACGCTCTGGATCGTCCCGACATCATCGCGCCCATTCAGTATCTGAATCCAAGGTCGGCGAACCAGCCGGCATTCAATCCCACCAACGCGACTTGTCTGGGCGCACCGGCGCAGGGCTATTTCTGGTTTAACCCCAACTCGTTCAACTGCACCTCTCCGTACAACGATGACGGCAGCCTGAATCCCGCAGGCGTTCCAATCTTCACTTTCGGATCGCTGCCCCGCAACTCGCTCCGCGGCCCGGGCATCAACAACTTCGATTTGTCACTCAACAAGAAAACGCCCATCGGAGAGCACAAGTCGCTCGAATTCCGCTCGGAGTTCTTCAACGCTTTCAACCATGGACAGTTTTACAATCCTGACAACCAGGGTGGGAGCAGCACGTTCGGTGAGATCACCACGGCCCGGCCGCCGCGCATCATTCAGTTTGCTCTGAAGCTTTATTTCTAGAGCGGACGTCCCGCCCGCGCAGAAAAAAAGCCCGAGCTGCCCAAATGATTCTTGGACAGCTCGGGCTTTCCTTTTGTCAGCTCGGCCCAGACAGAAGCAGCAGGGGACTAAGCCGCTCCCATCCTCAAAACATCGCGCAGCAGCGCGGCGCTCAGCGCCGGCGTCCCATCGGTCGATAGCTTGCCAGCGGCCTCGGACGCATCCGGAAACGCGGCGGCAGAGGCGGCGCTACTTTCTGCAACGGCGCTCCGCAATCGCCGCAACATTCCTGCGGCGCATCTTCTACACGCATCCAGCGCCCGCGCGCGGGACATTGAGGATTTAAACATTGCACGGTCCAGCCTGGAAGATGCTGCATCGCACCTCACGATTCGCTAAAGTTTTGTCCGACGATCAGATGAGGAGCGCGCACCTTCGCGCGCCGAAAAAAAAGCAACCCCGTTAAACCCAGCGGAATTGTGCGCCCTGGTTTCTAGTGTGTCAAGAAAAATGTACGCAATTAGTTGTGGTCCGCTTGCGAGGCAGGCAAACTTCTTTTAATCGCGCGAAGGAGCACGTACGTTCGAGGGAGCCGGCTCGCTCGGCGCTGGCCCGGCCTTGGCCAGCTTGGCCTGCAATTCATCCACTTGCTTTTGCGCCTCCGCCACGTCCTGTTGCTTCGCCGCGATTTGGTCGTCCTCATCTTTCATTTTCTCGGCGCCGGCGGTGTCTGTCGCATGTCCGGGATTGCTCAGAAACATTTGTTGGTCGAGAGTCTGTGTCCGCTTCAGGATATCGAGATCGGTTTGCAGGCTTTGCAGGTGTTGTCTCGCAGCGGATAGGTCTGATTCAATTTTTGATTTTTCCTCCGCGGATAAGGCAGCTCCCTCGGCAGGTGCATCCGCGTTCCCGGCCGCGGCCGTGTTCGGGCTGGCGGCATTGTCGCCGGCTGCCGCGCTCTCCGATTTTCCTACCACGCTCACGTAATTGGGAGACTTGGGAATGTTGTCGTCGTTCCAGACGTGCGCGGGCTTGCTTTGGTCCTTCTTCAGTTCGCGCGAGCGGCGAGCCGCTTCTGCCAGCGCATCACTCGATGATTGCGGCGCCGATGCCGATGATTGATCCGCTTTTGGCGGCGGCTGTTGTTGCTGCTCTTGGCCCTGGGCCACGCCCGCCGGCATAGCCAGCAGCATCCCCAGCGCCCAGTGTGCGATTTTCATAATGCTTCTCCCTCGCGGCAGCTTGCCACCTGTTTATCCTAGTCGCTCCCGCCCGCATCTGGCAATCGGCACTCGCCGCCGCGCCCAAAGAGGCACCTGTCCTTCCCGGCAGGCCGCGAACAGCTTCTCGGCGTCTTCGCCCTCAGGTTTGCAATAATTTCAGCAAGTATGCGCGCCGCCTTGCGCGCACTTCTGCAATCGCGCATACTCTCCGGCACGTTACGCTGGCGATAAGGAATAAATGAAAAAAACACGGCTCCTGCTGGCGATTCCCAGTCTCGCGCTTGTCCTAAGCCCGGCGCTCGCTGCCCGCGCTCTGCCGCTTCCCGCCGTCTTGGCCGCGCAAGCACAGCCTTTGCCTGCGGCCACGCCGCAGCCCCAGGAGAAAAAAGTCACCGCCTACACTCTACCTCCCGAAACCTACAAAAAAGCTCGCGACCTCAGCCGCATTCATTTCCGCTTCGATCTGATCAGCTTCTTTTACGGCCTGCTCGTTCTGTGGATCATCCTGCGCTGGAAGTTCGCGGCGAAATATCGCGACTGGGCAGAGAAAGTCGCCTCCAATCGGTTTCTGCAAGTCGCGGTATTCGCCCCGCTGTTCGTGCTCACCTCCGCCGTCCTAGGCTTGCCCTCTGATATTTACGAATATCTTGTCGAGCGCAGGTACGGGCTGTCAGTCCAGGAATGGGCTTCCTGGCTTTGGGATTGGGCCAAGGGCGAGTTCATCTCCGTCATCCTCGCAATCATTCTCATCTCGATTTTGTACGCCGTCATCCGCAGCAGTCCGCGCCGCTGGTGGTTTTATTTTTGGCTGATTTCGTTGCCCATCATCGCGCTACTTATTTTCCTTTCGCCGCTGGTCATCGATCCCATGTTCCACAAATTCGAGCCTCTGGCGCAGAAGGATCCCGCGCTTACCGTGAGCCTGGAACAAATGGTCCAGCGCGCGGGGCAAAACATTCCGCCGGAGCGGATGTTCTGGATGGGCGCGGGCGAGAAAACGACGGAGCTCAATGCCTACGTCACCGGGATCGGCGCATCCAAACGCATCGTCGTGTGGGACAACACCATCGCCAAAATGACCACGCCGCAAATCGTCTTCGTTGCCGGCCACGAAATGGGTCATTACGTTCTCGCGCACGTCTGGAAAGGTCTCGCCTTCGCCGCCGTGCTTCTGTTCGTTGTGTTCTATCTCGGTTTCCGCACCATCGGCTGGGTGCTCGCTCGCTGGGGCCCGGGCTGGGGAATTCGAGGCTTGGACGATTTAGCTTCGCTGCCGGCCTTGCTTCTGCTGGTTTCTGTTTTTTCCTTCTTCACCGGGCCTATCAGTAACGCCTTCAGCCGCCACATCGAACACCAGGCGGATCAGTATGGCCTGGAAGTGACCCACGGCCTCACGCCCGACTCAAGCCAGATTGCCGCACAATCCTTCCAGGTTCTGGGCGAAGTGGATCTGTCCGATCCCGAGCCCGATCCCATCAACGTGTTCTTGTACTACTCTCATCCGCCCATTCCCGACCGTGTTCGTTTCGCGCTTACCTACGATCCTTGGTCCCGGGGCGAGCAGCCCGAATTCGTGCACTAACGCCGCGCGTCAAGCCGCATCAGGATTCCGTTCCGCGGTCGCAGCGTGACGAGCGGCTCCGGCACGACTTTGCGCCCCGGCACCAGTCGAAAACTGAACCGCTGCGCCACTGTTGCAATCACCAACACCGATTCCAGAAGCGCAAAATTCTGGCCGATGCACCTCCGCGGCCCGTCGCCGAAAGGAAAATACGCGCCGGCGGGCAGCCGATCTTCCAGGCCATCGAGCCAGCGCTCGGGACGAAACGCTTCCGGATCATCGAAGTATCGCGGGTCGCGGTGCATCACCCACTGCGACATGATGATCGTCGTGTCCGTTGGAAAATCGTAGCCGCCGATGCTGCACGGTGCGATCGAAGTGCGCGCCACAATGTACGCCGGAGGATACAGCCGCAGGACTTCGTTCACGACCGCCTGCAGATAGGGCAACCGCTCGATGTCTCCGAGTCCCGGCGGACGCCCGCCCAGCACGCCGCGAAGTTCCTCGTGCAAACGCGCTTCCGCCTTCGGATTTTGGCTGAGCAAATACCAGGTCCAGGAAAGCGTGAGCGCCGTGGTTTCATGCCCCGCCAGAAATAGCGTCATGGTCTCGTCGCGAAGTTGTTTCGGCGTCATCTGGCTTCCGTCTTCGTCCATGGCGCCCATCAGCAGCGAAAGCAGGTCTTTGTGATCGCTCGCGCCTCCCAGTTCCTGTCTTTCCGCGATGATTCGGTACACCAGCGAATCCAGAAATTCCGTCTCGCGATCGGCGCGCCGGTTCGCCGGAGTCGGCCAGCTCACCGGTATTTTTATCGGCGACCTCGCCTTCCGCATCGAATAGCGCATCAGGAACTCGAGCGAGCGCCCCACCTGCTCGGATTCTCCCGGCAGCGTGGTTCCGAAAAGCGTGCGCACCGCGATGTCCAGCGTCAGCGCCATCATTTCCTTGGCCATGTCGCGCTCCTGGCCGTCGCTCCAGGTGCGCGCGTGCGCCTCCGCGCTTTCGATCATGGTGGCCGCATATTCGTTGATCCGGCTGCGTTGAAACGCGGGCTGCGCCAGTCTCCGCTGCCTTCGCCAGAAATCTCCTTCGCTGACCAGCAGTCCTTCGCCCAGCAGCCGCCCCACCACGTCCTTGGTCAGCGTGCTCTTGTGGAATTTGCTCTGCTGCACCACCGTCACTTGCTCGATGTATTCGGGAAGATTCAGCATCGTGCGCGTTGTGAAAATCACCGGAATCGTTACGATGTCCCCATACTCGCGCGCGATACGCAGCAGCGTTCCGAGCGGGTCGCGCATCACCTGCAGCGCCATGCCCAGCAGCGGCAAGCCCGTGGGTCCAGGTGGAACGCGCCTTCCGTTTGCGTGCATTTTGTTGCTTGCGCTTGTTAGGTTCACTGGAGAGCCGTCAGCGCTTTCCTCTCTTTGTAGTACGTCTTATTACCTTACTTTACTTCAAAAACCATTGCAGCCTTTTGCGCTCTGGCGAATCAGATATTTGGTACGAACAGCTATGTGGGCTTCGGGGTCCAAAACGGGCCGCGCCGCATTGGTGGCGGCACCCTGATTATGTAAGATAGGCGGAGGAGCGGATGCTAGTGGAAATTGAACAGCCTGAATGGCTCGCCCAGATAGAAGGCATTCTCGAGACGCTGAATGAAGGCATCATTATTGCCGACGACTGTCCCCAAATTATTTTTGTCAACACCAATTTCGAGGAAATGACCGGCGTGCCCCGTAGCGACTTCGTCGGGCATGACTTCAAAAAGTTTTACACCCCTGAGGAAGCGGAAATACTCTCAGCATTTCGAGAACGAGGGATACAGGCGGGCCATAACCGCTTTGAATTTGTCTTGCCGCGAAAAGACGGCAGCCGGCTGCCCGTCATCGTCAGCGCGCGGTCCATCGAGGATCCCGACGGCCGCCGTTTCGCCATCGTCACCTTCACCGATATTTCTGACCAGAAGCGCGCCGAAGAAGAGCTGCGCGACGCCAACAAGCAGCTGGAAGACCGGCAAAAAGAAATCGAAGAGGACCTCGCCCTCGCCGCCCGCGTGCAGCAAAGTCTCGCTCCCAAATCGCTCGTGTGGGGGAGCGTGCGCGTGGAAACGTATTACCATCCCGTACGCACCATCGGCGGCGACTTCGGCCTCGTGAGTCCCATGGGCGATGACCGCCTCAATCTCCTCGTTTGCGACGTTTCCGGCCACGGCATCGGTTCCGCCCTCGTCGCCAACCGCATTTACAGCGAAACGATAGCGCAAATGCGCAGTGGCGTTCCGCTCGGCAACATGCTCCGCACGCTCAATCGCTTCGTCATGCAGAATATCGGCAGCTCGATTTTCTTTTTCACCGTTGCAGCAGCGCAACTCGACCGTGCAGGACGCCGGCTGCAATTTGCCGGAGCCGGCCACCCTCCCATTATGATCGCGCGCGCCGGAGAGGAGCCTCGCCTGCTTGAATCGCGCAGCATGGTCTTGGGCGCGCTTCCCGATGCCGTGCCCATGGAAGCTACGCTCGATGTCGACCTCGAGCCCGGGGACCGCATCGTTCTCTACACCGATGGGATCACCGAAGTTTTCGATGCGCACGGCGAGATGCTGGGAATCGAAGGCGTGCAGAAATTCGTGCGCGAAACTTCGTTGCTTCCGTTTCACGAAATGAAGAAGGGCATCCTCGACCGCGTCGCCGAGTGGCGCGACGGCCCGCCGACCGATGACGTTTCGCTCGTCCTCGTCGAAGCGCGCTAATCCTCGATGGCGAATCTCGAATTTGTGCGCGATTTCGCTGTCGCGCCCAAGGAAGTTTTCGTCTTCTTTGTTCCGCAGCGCATGCCGCTATGGTACGGCGTGGAAATGAGCGCCTGCTTCGAGGTGCAAGGCGGCGCGTCCGATTTCGCCGTGGGCCAAAAAGTTCAAATCACCGGCTGGCTTGGCTCGCGCAAAGTCGCGCTCACCGTCGTGATCACTGCTTACGAATGGGAACGCCTGCTCGAATGGCAGTTTCAGGATTCCTACGGCGTGCGCGGAAAGCAGCGTTGGGAACTGCAAGAGGTGGGTGGCACAACGCGACTCACGATGCGTGATGAGTACGCGATGCCCGGCGCATTCGGCAAATTCGTGGACCGTTTCTTCACGCGCTACGCTGTCGCGGCCCGCGATCGCGCCTGGCTCGGCCGTCTGCACCAGATCGCTGTGCACTAAGGTTCGCGTCAGACTCCCACGACGCGCAGGAATTTCTTTTTTCCCACGCGCAGCGCCAGCAAATCTCCGGGATTCAGCACGATGGTGCGCTTCACATCCTTCTCGACTTGCCCATTCACTTCGACCGCGCCTTGCTTGATGAGCCGCTCCGCTTCGCTCCTCGAACTGGCCAGTTGCGTCTCCGTCAAAACCGCGAACAGTGGCCGCGTTCCCCAGGTCAGTTTCATTTCCGGCAGGTCGGTCGGCGCTTTTCGGTCGCGATAGACCAGCCGGAATTCCTCGGACGCTTCCTTGGCGGCGTCTTCGCCGTGGAAGCCGGCCACGATCGTGTGCGCCAGCTGCATCTTCGCGTCCATGGGGTGCAGAACGCCCATGTCCACTTCCTCGCGCAGCCGCACGACCACGGGCGAAGTAAAATCAGTGAGCAATTCGTAGTAGGTCCACATTTGCTTGTCGGAAATCGACATCACCTTGCCGAACATTTCGCCGGGCGTTTCCGTGATGCCGATGTAATTGCCCAGGCTCTTCGACATTTTGCGCTCGCCGTCGAGTCCCACGAGAATCGGCATGGTCATCACAACTTCGCCCAGCTGGCCGTACTCGCGTTGGATGTCCCGGTGCACCAGCAAATTGAATTTCTGCTCCGTGGCGCCGAGTTCCACGTCCGCTTCGAGCGCCACCGCATCGAGGGCCGTCAGCAGCGGATACAGCAGCTCGTGCACGGAAATCGGCTGGTTTTTCTCCAGCCGCGAGCGAAAGTCCTCGCGCTCGAGCATGCGCGCCAGGCGATACTTCCCGCAGAGCTGGACCATCTCCGCGCTCGAAAGTTTTCCCAGCCACTCGCTGTTGTAGCGCACTTCCGTTTTCTTGCGATCCAGGATCTTGAAAACCTGTTCGAGGTAGGTCTTCGCGTTTGCTTCCACTTGCTCGCGTCCGAGCGGCGGGCGCGTTTCGGATTGGCCCGTGGGGTCGCCGATCATCGCCGAAAAATCGCCGATCAGAAAAATTGCCGTGTGGCCCATATCCTGAAACTGTTTCAGTTTGCGCAGCACCACAGTATGGCCCAGGTGAATGTCCGGCGCGGTGGGATCCACGCCCAGATACACGCGCAACGGCTTCTCTTCTTTCGCGGACTTCTCGAGTTTCGACTTCAGCTCATCCTCGCGGATGATTTCGGCCGCCCCCTTCTGCAGGTAGGAGAATTGCTCTTGCACGGGTTTGAATTTGGTGGAAGACACTATGTTTTCCCTGCCCGCAATTTTTCTTCGGGAACGATCAGCACGCGCCGGCCCTCCATACGATAGCGCCCTTCGAGCACAATGCGTACGGCTTCCGCGTAAATGCGGTGCTCTTCGCGCAGGATCCGCTCGGCCAGCGTTTCCGGCGTGTCGCGGTCTTCGATCGGAACGCAGGCCTGCAATACGATGGGCCCCGCGTCCAGATTCTCGTCCACAAAATGCACCGTGCAGCCGGAAAATTTCGCGCCGTGCTCCAGCGCTTGCCGTTGTGCTTCGAGTCCCGGAAACGAGGGCAGCAGCGACGGGTGAATATTCAAAATGCGATTGCGATACGCCGCCACGAATTGCGGCGAAAGCAGCCGCATGTAGCCCGCCAGGCAAACCAGATCCACATGCTTCGCCTGCAGCGCCGCAATCACCAGCTTGTCGTAGGCTTCGCGCTCGAGCCCTTTCGAAGAAATCACCAGCGCTTCGACTCCGCGCGCCCGCGCCTTCTCGATTCCCGGCGCATCTTCGCGATTGCTCAGCGCGATTGTGATTTCGGCATTGGGTATGCGCCCGGCGGCGACGCTTTCCGCCAGAGCCTCGAAATTCGATCCGCGCCCCGAAAAGAGCACGGCTATGCGTTTTTTCATGTTTGCCGAAACTAACATAGACAGGCGCTACAACGGAAGCGTTCCGGAATAAGTGACGCGGGGTTTGCCGCGGATGGCGCGTTCGATGCGCCCGATTACATAGAATTTTTCGCGGCGGCGCCTGAGTTCCGCTTCCAAGCGGGAAATGTGCTTCGAGGGAACCACCAGAATCATTCCCACGCCCAGATTGAACGTTTGCAGAAGGTCGTCGCGACCGATTTTTCCGAGATGTGCGAGATACCGGAAAATCGGCAGCACCGGCCATTGCCCCAGTTCGACCACGGCCCGAACATTCCCCGGGAGCGCGCGAGGCAGATTGTCCGTAATGCCGCCGCCGGTAATGTGCGCCATGGAGGAAACCCATCCGCGCGCCAGAATGTTTTTCAGCAGCGGCCAGTACGCGCGATGCGGTTTCAGAAGCTCCGCGCCGATTTTGTTGCCGACTTCGGCGACGTAGGTATTCGGCCCGAGCTTGGCCACGCCAAAAACAAGTTTGCGCGCGAGCGAATATCCATTCGTATGCAGCCCGCTCGAAGGCAGCGCCAGCAGAACGTCTCCCGGCCGCACGCACCGCACGTCGAGCTGTTTTTTCCGTTCGACAGCGCCCACGATAAATCCGGCGAGATCGTATTCGCCCGGCGGCATAAATCCCAGGCATCTCCGCCGTTTCTCCGCCAATCAGCGCGCAACCCGCCTTTTTGGCCGCGCGGCTCATTCCCTCGATCACCTGTTCGACCACGCGAACGTCCATCTTTCCCATAGCCAGGTAATCGAGGAAAAAAAGTGGCTCGGCGCCCTGCGTGAGGATGTCGTTGACGCAATGATTCAGGATGTCTGCGCCGACCGTGGAGTGGATCCCGGTGGCAAACGCGATTTTCAGCTTTGTGCCCACGCCATCCGCGCTCGCCACCAGAATCGGATCGCGCCAGCGCTTGCGGTCGAGTTGGAAGAGCGAGCCGAATCCGCCGATGGGAGCCAGCACGCCGCGGCGAAATGTTTTCGCCGCCATCGCAGCGATGCGCCGCTTGGCTTCATCGGCGACCGAAATATCTACGCCGGCATCGGCATAGCGCATGAGAGGACTCGTCTTCCTGGAGGGGACCGAGTAGCTCAGCGAATCTTAAAAAGTGTGAAACAGGCGCTTCCAGCGAATTCGCTCGGATGAATCATGGCGTTCAGATAGGTTTCGAAACGTTCGCCGACGTGTCCCGGCTCCCAGACATCTTCGGGCGCGTCAATGGACATGTAAATGATCACCGGCGTGCCGATGATATTTTCGCGCGGCACAAATCCCCAGAAGCGGCTGTCGTTGGAATTGTCGCGGTTATCGCCCATCATGAAATAGTCGCCCGGCGGCACCACGAGCTCGCCGTTCACGAATGTTTGCGGCAGCTCCGCCGCCCATTCCGGACGCGCCGGCCGTACAGCCGGAATCTCCGGTGGGCGGAAAATTTTCGCACCGGCGGATCGAGACTGCTTCGGCAAGTGCACCGCGTAGGGCTCGTCGAGGGCGTTTCCGTTCATGTACACCTGCCCCCCGACGATTTTGATGCGGTCGCCGGGCACGCCAATCGTGCGCTTGATGAAATCCGGAAAGCCCTGTTCCGGGCAGGGGCGCGCGAAAAACGATGATCTGCTGCCGCTTGGGATTGCGCCACAGCGGAACGTGCCAGTTCGTAAACGGAATTCCCGCGTCGTAGCCGAAGCGGCTGACGATCAGATGATCGCCGATCAGCACGGTTTTTTCCATCGAGCCGCTGGGAATCACGCGCGCCTGCACCAGCGTGCCTTCGATGAACAGAAACGCGAGGATCACCCAGAACCACGAAACGAACTTCGCGCCAGACTGCGTCGCTCATCGTGGCCTGGTCCCGTTTTACGGGCCGTGCGTCTTCGGCGGCCGATACTTCGTCTGCTTCAGCTCTCACGATGAGCCTCCACTTCGAGTTGCACCAGCTCAGTCGGATAGCTGCCGGTGTAGCATGACGTGCAGAATTTTCCTTCCGTGTCTTCCACCGCAGCGCGCAGCGATTCGAGCGAGAGATAGCCGAGCGAATCGGCGCCCAGGTACTGCCGGATTTCTTCTACGGTGTTGTTGCGCGGCGATCAACTCGTCGCGCCGCGGCGTGTCCACTCCGTAGTAGCAGGGCGAAATCGTCGGCGGGCAGCTGATGCGCACGTGCACTTCGGTGGCGCCCGCTTCGCGCACGAGTCGCACGATCTTGCGGCTGGTGGTGCCGCGCACGATGGAATCATCCACCAGAATCACGCGCTGGCCCTCGAGCATTCGACGGACGGGATTGAGTTTCAGCTTCACGCCGAAATCGCGAATGGCCTGTTCGGGCTCGATGAAAGTTCGTCCGACGTAGTGGTTGCGAATCAAGCCCATGCGGAACGGGAATGCCGGATTCCGCGGCGTAGCCGATCGCGGCGGGCACGCCCGAATCGGGCACCGGCGTCACGATATCGGCATCCACGGGATGTTCCTGGGCCAGCAAGCGGCCCAGGCGTTCGCGGCTTTCGTTCACCGGGCGGCCAAACACCAGGCTGTCCGGGCGGGAAAAGTAGACGTGCTCGAAAATGCAAAATTGGCTGGGCTTTTCGGGCGCGAAGCGGATGGATTCGATGCCGCTGCGCGAGATGCGCACCATTTCTCCCGGTTCCACTTCGCGCACATATTCAGCATCGATCAGATCGAACGCGCAGGTTTCCGAGGCCGCCACCCAGGCGCCGTCGAGACGTCCGAGGCACAGCGGGCGGAAGCCGCGCGGATCGCGAATGGCGTAAATTTCGTCGCGGGTGAGCAGCAGCAGCGAATATGCGCCTTCCACTTGATTGAGCGCGTCGGCAATCGCTCCGGAAAGATTGCGAGCGGAGCTGCGCGCGATCAGGTGCACGATTACTTCGGTGTCGCTGGTGGTTTGAAAAATCGAGCCGCGATGTTCCAGTTTGCGTGCGAAGTTCTATCGCGTTGGTAAGGTTGCCGTTGTGGCCCAGCGCGAGTTTGCCCTTATTGCAATCGATCACGATGGGCTGCGCGTTTATGAGCGAAGTGTCTCCGGCGGTGGAATAGCGCGTGTGGCCAATGGCGGCCGGGCCGGGAAGCGCCGCGATCACGTCCGGCGTGAAAATTTCCTGCACGTGGCCGAGGCTCTTGTGCACGTGTACGTCCGTGCCGTCGGTGGAGGCGATGCCGGCCGATTCCTGTCCGCGATGCTGCAGCGCGTAGAGGCCGAGGTAGGCCATTTTCGCGGCTTCGGCGTGGCCGAAAATTCCGAACACGCCGCAGTGATCGTGAAAGTGATCGTCTTCGATGGTGTAAAGCTTCGAGATCATGCGCTCCCGATGGTTTTTTCGAGCGTCCCGCTCCAGATGCGGCGAAACGTGTCCATGTCCCCGTGGATAACGCCCTTGCCTCTATATTGGATGCGAAATGCGCCGCGTGAGACTGTACCGATTCGCTGGACGGTGACATTACATTGTGCCGCAATTGCGGTGACGCGGGCAAGCGAAGCGGGAGCGAGCGATACCACGGCGCGCGCGCCGCGCTCGCCGAAAAGCCCGGGTTCGGCGGGCTCGTCGGAATCGACCGCAACATCCGCCGAGAGGCCGTCACTCGCGAAACAGGATTCCACGAGCGTGACGGAGATTCCGCCGTCGCTCACGTCGTGGGCCGAGAGAATTGCTTTTTCCGAGGCGAGTTTTACGAGGCATTCGATCAGGCGCTTTTCGGCGGCGAGATCGATGGCCGGTGGCGCTCCAGCGACGATTCCGTAAATCGTCTTGGCGTATTCGGTTGAAGAGAACTCGTTTATCGCGTCTCTGATGTCGTCGCGTGTTCCGCTTCGAGCAGCACGATCGCGTCGCCCTCGTGGCGAAAGCCCGATCCCAGCGCGCATTCGGCGTCTTCGAGCACGCCAAGAACGCCCAGAACCGGCGTGGGATAAATCGCTTTGCCCAGCGTTTCGTTATAGAAGCTGACGTTGCCGCCGGTGATGGGAATTTCGAGCGCGCGGCAAGCTTCGGCAATTCCGTCGATGGCTTCGCTGAATTGCCACATCACCTCAGGCTTTTCGGGATTGCCGAAATTCAGGCAGTTCGTGGCTGCGACGGGTCGGGCGCCGGTGCATGCAACGTTGCGGGCCGCTTCCGCGACGGAGTGCATCGCGCCGAGCCGCGGCGCGAGAAAACACCAGCGGCCGTTGCCGTCGGTCGAAAGCGCGAGGGCGCGCTTTGTTTCTTTCAGGCGCAGAACGGCGGCATCGCCAGCGCCCGGGCCGAAGCGCGTGTTCGTGCGCACCATGGAGTCGTACTGCTCGGTGATCCAGTTCTTCGAAGCCACGGTGGGCGAAGCGAGCACACGTCCGGAAATTTTCAGTGAGGTCGGCGGCTTCTTTCGCAAGCGGAATCCACGAGCGTCTGCTCGCGTGAAGCAGCGGTCTGCGGTGGCGCGGCAATCGGACGTTCGTAGCGCGGGCCTTCTTCGGCGATGGCATGCGCGGGAATTTCGGCGGCGACGCTGGCCGTGATTCAAGACGCGCAAATTTCCATCGGTCGTAACGCGGCCGATCTCGATGGCGTCGAGTCCCCATTTGTGGAAGACGTCGAAAACTTCGCGCTCGCGTCCGCGCTCGGCAACAAGCAGCATGCGCTCCTGCGATTCGCTCAGCATGATTTCGTACGGCGTCATACCGGTTTCGCGCTGCGGCACGCGCGCCAGGTCTATTTCGATTCCCGCGCCGCCGCGCGAAGCCATCTCCGAGCTGGAGCTGGTGAGGCCGGCCGCGCCCATATCCTGAATCGCCACGACTGCGCCTGTGCGCATGGCTTCGAGGCAGGCCTCGAGCAGCAGCTTTTCCATGAAGGGATCGCCAACTTGCACGTTGGGGCGCTTTTGCTGCGATTCCTCGCTGAATTCCGCGGAGGCCAGGAGCGACGCGCCGTGGATTCCGTCGCGGCCGGTTTTTGCGCCGGCGTAAATCACCGGATTTCCCGCGCCGTGCGCGCGCGCGAAAAACAAGTTCCTCGCGGCGCGCAATTCCGAGCGCGAGCGCGTTCACCAGCGGATTGTTCGAGTAGCACGGCTCGAATACGACTTCGCCGCCGACGGTGGGAACGCCGAAACAATTTCCGTAAAAGCCGATGCCACGAATCACGCCGTCAAGAATGTGGCGGTTGCGCGCAATTTCCTCGGGCGTGGCATTCCCGGCGGCAGGGCCCGGCGCGATGGGACCGAAGCGCAGCGAATCGAGCACGGCGATGGGCCGCGCGCCCATGGTGAAAATGTCGCGCAGGATTCCGCCGACGCCGGTGGCCGCGCCTTGAAACGGCTCGACGAAGCTCGGATGATTGTGCGATTCAATTTTGAAGACGGCGCACGAGGCCGTCGCCGATGTCCACCACTCCCGCATTTTCGCCGGGGCCTTGCACCACGCGCTTGCCTTGCGTCGGGAGCCGCTTCAAGTGCACGCGGCTCGATTTATAGGAGCAGTGCTCGCTCCACATGACGCTGAAAATTCCGAGCTCAGTGAAATTCGGATCGCGGCGGAGAATTTTTTGGATGCGCGCGTATTCCTCGGGCGTGAGGCCGTGCTCGGCGGCGATTTGTGGAGTGACTTTGATGTCGGTATCAATCATATTTTAGCGCGATCGGCGCTCATCCGGATATACACTGCGTTTTCGCGGAATGCGTTATTTTGCGGCGATTAGGATTTCCCATCATCTTTTGTTTTCAGCGATTTAGGCAATTTCTAATCGGGGCACTGCTGCGATTAGAAATGCCTTTGCCATGCAATATCGCCTCTCCTTTGCGCGCTTTTTTTGCCGCGATGAAGCGGGCCGCGGACGAATTGTCCCAGTAAATCGAAATGGGGGCAAGAGGTTGGAGCCTGTGGAATTCGGGCGCGACGAAAAGCGGATGCAGTTCGCACGCGCGCTATGCGGGGACGCGCTCGGCGGCTCGCGCGCCTTTTGTTTTGCTCTGCAAGCGGGTGACGCTCTCGACCATGGAGCGGAAAATCACGAGGCCGCTGTCGGAGCCGAGGGCGGATTCGACGGCGCGCTCGGGATGGGGCATGAGGCCGACGACGTTGCGTTCGCGATTGCACAGGCCGGCGATGGCGGCGAGCGCGCCATTCGGATTCGCTTCGAAATCGTCGGGGCCGGCGGGACGCCCGTCCGGATGCACGTAGCGGAAAACGATCTGCTGGTTGCGCTCGAGTTCGGCGAGAGTGGCGGGATCGCAGAAGTAATTTCCTTCCATGTGCGCGATGGGCATTTCGAGAATTTGGCCGGGGCGCGCGGCGCAGGTGAAGGGCGTGTCCGTGTGTTCCACGCGCACGTGCACCTGGCGGCAAAGAAAACGCAGTCGCTGATTGCGCAACATGGCGCCGGGGAGAAGCCCGGCTTCGAGCAGAATCTGGAATCCGTTGCAGACGCCGAGAACGAGTCCGCCGGAACGCGCGAAGCGGCCGACCGCTTTCATCACCGGAGAAAATCGCGCGATCGCGCCGGTGCGCAGGTAATCGCCGAAGGCAAAACCGCCGGGGAGGATGATGGCGTCAAAGCCGGAGACTTCTTCGGATTGGTGCCAGATGAGCTCGGCCGGCTGGTGAAGGATGGAGCCGATGGCGTAGCAAGCGTCATCGTCGCAATTCGAGCCGGGGAATTGAACGACTCCGAATTTCATCGTAATGGAGGCCTCTCTTTTAGATTTTAACACAACGTTCGCTTCGACGAACGCGGACTATAGGTCGTAAACTCAGCTTGAATGTTGCGAGAGGTAATTGGCCGCCAAGGTGCGGACTCTTTCGCGGAACGTATCGTCCACACGAATAATCCCGTCGGGCTCGATACCTGGGATCTGGAAAAAGGCCTTCAATTCCTCGTGAACACCGCTTCTTCCGCAGTAGATGGCGTAAAGCCTACGATAGCCAATATAAGCATCAAGATTTCCATCGGCGATTCTCCGAATCACATCGCGAATCCCTTTTGTATCCCGTAGGAGTCGAGTCTTTGCTTTGGATTTCTTGACCCGGATCATGTCGCACCTCTGACAACGCTCATTTTCAGCACTACCGGCGGCGGGAGCGCTTGGCTGGCTTTGATTTGCGGCGAGGTTTGGCGCGGCGCGGCTTGCTGCTGCGCTTGGCTGGTTTTGCGTTCGCAGCGGCGCGCGCGATTTCGCGGCGCTTTGCTGCGGCCCATCCGGGCTTGTTGGCCTGGCGGCCGCGGGCGATCGCGAGCGCGTCGGCGGGGACGTTTTCGGTGATGGTGGACCCGGCGGCTACGTACGCGCCGTCGCCGACGCGGATGGGAGCGACGAGCGCGGTGTCGCTGCCAATGAAAACGCGATCACCGATGGTGGTGTTGTACTTCGCGAAACCGTCGTAATTGCAGGTGATGGTGCCGGCGCCGATATTCGAGTCGCGGCCGATGGAGGCATCGCCGATGTAGCTCAAGTGCGGCACCTTGGCGCCTTCGTGCACCACGGACTTTTTGATCTCGACGAAGCCGCCGACGTGAGCGCCCGAGCGGATGTCGGAGCCAGGACGCAAGCGCGCGAACGGCCCAATCTGCGCTTTGGTTGCGACGCGGCTCGAATCGAGAATCGAATGCGGGCCGATGATGACGTCATCATCCACGCGTGTGTCGAGCAGAATGCTGCCAGTGTGAATGGTGCAGCGGGCGCCGATGCGCGTCTTGCCGAGAAGCTGGACGCCCGGTTTGACGATGGTGTCCGGGCCCGCGGTGACTTCGGGATCGATGACCACCGTTTCGGGCAAGTAGATTGTGACGCCGGATTCCATCACTTCGGCAGATTTGCGCGCGCGGAAGATGCGGTCCACGTCGGCGAGCTCAGCGCGGGTGTTGCAGCCGAGGACTTCGTTCGGATCAGGCGCGATGTAGGCCAGGACGCGTTCATTGCGCTGGCGCAGGAGGCCGATGGCGTCCGTGAGGTACAGCTCGCGGTGAGCGTTTTCCGGGCGCAGCGCCTGCAAGCAGGGCCAGAGTTTTCCGAGCGTGAAGCAATAAATACTGGAATTTACTTCCCGGATGGCGCGCTGCTCGGGCGTACAGCTTTTTTCTTCGACGATGGCCTGCACGCGTCCTTCGGAATCGCGCACGACGCGGCCGTATCCGGTGGGATCGGGAAGCTCGGCGCTGAGGATGGTGGCAGCAGCTTCGCCTCGGCGGTGCGTATCGAGCAGAGCGGCCAGAGTTTGCGTGCTCAGCAACGCGGCGTCACCCGCGAGCACAACAGCGAGCTTCGCGCTCTTGCGCATGGCACGGTGCGCGACCTGCATGGCGTGGCCGGTGCCGCGCTGCGGTTGCTGCAGGACGGTTTCGGCGCCCAAGGCGGTGACCACGGCGCTGACTTCTTCAGCCTGATGGCCCACTACGGCGAGCAATTGCGCAGGCTTAAGCGGCAGGCAGGCGCGAATGACGTGCTCCACGAGCGAACGTCCACCGGCGCGATGAAGGACTTTGGCTAGATCGGAACGCATGCGCGTTCCTTTTCCGGCGGCTAGGATTACGATGACGGCGTCTTTTGCAACCATGTTCGCGGTATTGTCGCTTTCCCTCGTGGGTTTGGCAATGTATTCAGAAATGCCCTCGCTTACAGGACGCTGCCATCGCGGCACTTCTCGAGCCAGGCTAAATCTAATCCGGATGCTTGGGCGTCTATATAACGCTGAACAGTATCGCGTACCCCGGGATGGTTGAGATGCCCGAGACCGTGCAAAGCGCAGCGTTGAGCTTCGGCGTGCGGCAGGGCGAGAATGCGCTTCAGCGTATCGAACATTACATCCAGTAAAACGCGTGATTCTGGATCCAGTTTCGACGCGTCGCCTTTGGAGCCGGCAACGAAAGGCTCACGTCGAATCCAGAAGCCGTGCAGGATGAAATCCCACCACATGAAGAAGCCACCCAAGCTTGGGTCTGGGGCTGTTCTTATCTCGGCAACAAAGTCGGAATAGACGCAATACATGGATCGAATGCAATCCAGACGGCTGGGCAACGGAACGGAGGGATCGAACAAGAATTCGTACAATCGCAGATTCTCTCCAAGAATTCCCCAAACCGCTTGATCAACTTGCGCAAGTGAATACTTGCTGGCGATGGGACCAAACTCCGAAAACAGTCTGGTCTGATGATCGACTAAGATTGGGGGTGAAGAAGGGACGGATTCCTCGTATCGTTCCCCCGCCAAATCGGTCGAGAAATAATCAAATTGTTCGTGATCCGATACAACTTTTCGCGCGAAAAAGAACCGTACGAATTCGTTGAAGTCTTTGGAGGATAAATCGAGGTTCTTCAGCTCCTCGGGCACTGTAGCTCCATTCAGGATGAGACGGGAACGGAAGTGGAAGCGTGTACGGAGTCGGCGGGTTGCGTGGAGCTGTGGGCTTGCGTGGTTTCGGTCCAGAGGGTGTGGTCGGCGAGGAGGCGGGTGACGAGCTGCGTGTGCAGCGCGTGGCCGGCTTTGTGCGCGACGATGCGCGCTTTGAGCGGACGGCCAACGAGAGCGAGATCGCCGATTAAATCGAGGGCTTTGTGGCGGCCGAACTCGTCGGGGAAGCGCAGCGGGCCGTTGAGGATGCTGTCTTTGTCCAAGACGATGGCGTTTTCGATGGAGCCGCCGCGAATCAGGCCCATGGCCTGCAATCCAGCAAAATCCTTCATGAAGCCAAAAGTGCGCGCGGGGGCGATTTCGCGGCTGAACGATTCGCGGTCCACGGTGATTTCCACTTCCTGCGGGCCGACGGCGGGGTGGTCGTAATCCACGAAGCAGTGCACGCTGAATTCGTCGGCGGGATAGATGCCGATGCGGCGATCGCCGTCGGAAAATTCGAGCGGCTTGGTGACACGGATGTAGCGGCGTTGGCGGCGCAAAGTGCGCGTGCCGGCGCGGGCGAGGAGGTCGATGTAGGGCTTGGAGGAGCCGTCAAGGATGGGCAGCTCGAGCGCGTCGAGCTCGACGTAAACATTGTCAACGCCGCAGGAGTAAAGCGCCGCGAGCACGTGCTCGGTAGTCGAGAGCAGCACGCCCTGCTTCATCAGGCTGGTGGCGTAGCTAACGCGGGCGACGTTGCGCACGTGAGCTTCGATTTCGAAATTGTCGAGATCCACGCGGCGGAAGACGATGCCGGTGTCTGCCGGAGCGGGCACGAAACGAAGATGGCTTGGAACGGCGGTGTGGAGTCCTACTCCATCAATTTCCACTGGGCGCTGAATTGTGAGCTGGTAGGGCATGCGAGCTAAGCGACCATTATAAGGGCAAGTTGGTGAATTGCGCAAAGTGATTTTATGTCTTTGTAATCAGTACGTTACAAAGAAGCCAACAGGAAATTCAGTTCTTGTGTTGTAAACATACAACAAATGGGGGCTCAGGGGTGTGTACCAGAATGAACAGCTAGCCGCGAATTGCGGGTAATTTGCGGGAGCGCAAGCTATCTGACAGAGGCGGCAGGTCTCCGGAGTTTTAGCACCACAAAGGCGAGGGCGCCTGCAATGAGGGCTGATTCAATCCAATACTCAGCGGGCTGGCCTTTGAACAGAAAGGCCGCGGCTATGATCGCAAGCGCCCAGACAAGTGACAAACGATGGTCGAGATTCCAAGGTTTTTGGAGGCAGGCATCATAGCGCGGATTGTAGCACGGCTCTACCGACCAGTTCGGGTCAGATCAACCAAGTCGCCGGCACGGCCCAAAGTTGTTTCAAGAGTTTCATCCGCGTAGAATAGCTTTCTAGAAGCTGCGAAAATGGCTACTCCGTTCACCATTCTTTCGAATGTTCCCACGCCACCGCCGCATCCGCGGCCGGAATGGCTGAAGGTGCGATTCTTCGGTGGGTCGAATTATCAAGAGCTGAAGCGCATCATGCGCACGCTCGATTTGCACACAGTGTGCGAGAGCGCGCGCTGCCCGAACATGGGTGAATGCTGGGAGCACCGCACGGCGACGTTCATGATCCTGGGGAACATTTGCACGCGCGCGTGCGGGTTCTGCGCGGTGCCGAGCGGAAAGCCGCTAGGCCCGCCGGAGGAAGACGAGCCGGAGCGAGTGGCGGAAGCGGTGGAGCGGATGGGTTTGAGGTATGCGGTGGTCACTTCGGTAAACCGCGACGACCAGCCGGACGGCGGAGCGGCAATCTTTGCGCGGACGATTACGGAAATTCGGCGGCGTGTCCCGGGATGCAGAGTCGAGGTGCTGATTCCGGACTTTCGCGGAGACTGGCAGGCGCTTGAGACCGTAATTGCGGCGCGGCCAGACGTGCTGAATCACAATATGGAGACGGTGCCGCGATTGTATCGCGCGGTGCGCAAGGGCGCGGTGTACGGGAGGTCGCTCGAGTTGCTGCGCCGGACGCGAGAGCTGGCACCGCACGTGCCGACCAAAACCGGGATGATGCTGGGCCTGGGCGAGACGCACGAGGAAGTATTGCGCGCGATGGAGGAGATTGCGGCGCAAGGCACGCATATTCTGACGCTGGGACAATATTTGCAGCCCACGCCCGAGCACCTTCCGATCGAACGATATGTCCACCCGGATGAATTTGCGGAGTTCAAGCGGCTGGGTGAGACGATGGGTTTCAAGCACGTGGAAGCAGGTCCGCTGGTTCGGTCCTCGTATCACGCCTTCGAACAAGAAGAATCCGCCCGCGCTTAGCTTTACTTTAATGTGTCGAGAAAGGATTGGGCGAGGAGTGGGTGCGTTCGGCACAATTCGCGCATCCGGCGCAGCCCGGTTCCAGAGATGGAAGCTGTAGCACAGCCTGGAAATATTCTGCCGCCTTGGCATTGCGCGACAATTCTGCGTTCAGATTGCCGAGCAAAAGCAGGAAAATCGGATTGTTAGGGTAGCGCGCGACCAGAGGCTCGGCCACCATGACGGCTTCCGCGTATTTCTGGTCGTACGTGCGCAAGTTTCTGGCCAGATAGTAGCGCACAGCAACCCGCATCAGCACGCCACGCTCGATTCCGACTTGCATCTGCTTGATACCCTCCGCCTTATTTCCTCCGGGAATGCCCATAAAGAAGCGCAACATCTTCACCATGGACGAAAGGGAATCCACGTAATAGTTGTAGAGGCCGAGGCCGGCGGTGGCGTCGGCCATATCGGGATCAAGCTCAAGCGCACGCAGGAATTCCGCGCGCGCGGCGACGCCGGCATGGGCGACGGCGCGATGTTCGTTGCGCAACCCGCGCAGTCGGGCGTCGAGTGCATAGCCCATGCCGGCGTAAACGTGCATTTCGGCGGTGTCTGACTTGGCAATTTGGGCCTGGGCCAGTTGGATCACTTTGTCTGACAGTGCGAAGTAGGCTTCGTCCTCGGGTTTCTTGCCGCGCTTGGCGGCGTCCACCATGCCGTAGCGAACTTCGTACGCGGCGCAATATAGCTTCCACCATTGCGCCTCGCCTTCGAGGAGAAAGCCCAGCGGGGAATCGGGTTGCGACCGCTCGAGATTCCGCGCAATAGCGATGGCGGCTTCGGGGTCGCCGCCGTACATTTTGTCCATGGCTTGCGTGGCTTCGGGGGGCAGGCTGAGGTTTCCGGCGCGCGCGGGAATGGCGCAGAGCGTTAAGAGGCAAGCGCTGAGAAACAAAACCGGTAAAACGATCGCGGGGTGATGGCGCTTCATTTCACTCTCTTGACCCAACCAGCCAGCCAGGCCGAGGTAACGTACATTACGAAACATTCGAGCGCAAAGGGCGGAAAACCGAGAAAGCCAGGTGCGGGCATCTCGAAGATTTTCATGCGCTGAAACATCGGAAACGTGTAATGCCACTTGGCGCCGGCCCAGTTGTTCCAGAATTCCCAGAGCCAGCCGCAGATCCAGCCGGAAAGAAAAAATCCGTAGAGACGGCGGCGAAAACCTTCTGAAAGATCGCCTAGGAAGGAAGGCAAACCGAGCCGCCGGTTTAGGGGATCGAGCACAAACAGAAAGCCGATCCACACGAGAGCGAAGAGGTACGCGGCGAGTCGTTGCGGAATCACCAGCGGAACGAGCAAACACACGAGGCCGCAAACGATCAGGGCATCTTCCGCGCGTTTCGAAATTTTCCAAGGTTCGGCCGGTAGCGGCGGCAGAAGCGCCTGCACTAGATCTGATGTCTCGAAGATGGCCGGCGTAATGGTGGCAAAGGACCAGAGGTAGCCAAGATATGCGGCGGGCCATTCGAGCGGCACGCCTACATAAGTCCAATTGCGGAGCCGAAGATTGTAGGCCTCGAAGACGAGCCAGAGTGGAATCGAAAGCAGCGCCATGCGCGCGAGCGTGAGAGGCGCGTCGTGCAGACGCGAGCGATTCGTCAGCGCGAGAACCGCGGCGTCGGCGATCAGGATATAGGCGCTCCAGGCGATGGGCGTGAAGTAGGTCGGGATGGGCTCGACACCATTGAACAACAGCCATTCGGCGCCGGCAAGAGCGACCATGCCTAGCCAGCCGTACGCGGGGAAATGATGACGGCGGCGCGAGCGAAAATATCCGACGACGAGAACGCCGACGGTCGCTGCTGTGATGGCAAGGCCGATGGCTGTGCGGAGATCGGACATTGTGCGTTATTGAGCTTCGCTCGCTGCGTATGGTAACGCAATTTGAGCGAGACTCTATCAAGAGCACAAGAAACACGCTTTCTTGCTATGCTTTGCGTTTCTTGGGGCGCGGAAATTCAATGAGCGAGCCGGAAAAACTCGAGCGTGGCCTGGGCCTGATCGAAGCGACCTCGCTGAACATGACGTTCATGGTGGGGATCGGGCCTTTCATCGTGATCCCGTTCATCATTCGGGCGATGGGAGGCGGGCCGCAATGCATCCTGGCTTGGGTGGTGGGCGCGGCCCTGGCGGCTTTCGATGGATGTGTGTGGGCGGAGCTGGGCGCGGCCATGCCGCAGGCAGGGGGAAGCTACGTTTTTTTGCGCGAAGCGTATGGAGCGAATCGCTGGGGACGGCTGATGTCGTTTCTTTTTATCTGGCAGACGCTTTTCCAGGCGCCGCTGAGCATTTCGTCGGGCGCGCTGGGGTTCGCGGATTATTCGAGGTACCTCGTCGCGAAACTTCCCGGTGGGGTGGCCTGGCTGAACGCGCATGTGCTGACGCAGAGCGCTGCGACAAATTACAATCGCGCGGTCGCAGCGGTGCTGATCGGGGTCGCGGTGGCGCTGCTTTACCGGCGCATTACCGCGATTGGAAAGATTTCGACGGCGCTGTGGGTCATCGTGCTGGGAACGATTTTGTGGCTGATCTATGGCGGGGTGACCCATTTCAATGCCAGTCGCGTCTTCACGTATCCGCCAGGGGCCTGGAGTTTTTCCTGGATTTTCTTCGCCGGGCTGGGCCATGCGTCAGTGCAGACGGTTTACAGCTATCTGGGGTATTACAACGTCTGCAATCTTGGCGGAGAGATGAAGAACCCCGGGAAAAACATTCCGCGGGCGATTTTCATTTCGATTTTCGGGATTGGAATTCTGTACGTAGCGATGCAAACGAGCATCCTGAGCGTGGTGCCGTGGCAGGAGGCTCAGAATTCGGCATTCGTGGCGAGCTTGTTTGTGGAGAGAACTTTCGGAATGAACTGGGCCACGCTGGCGACCGCGCTGATTCTGCTGGTAGCCTTCGGCTCGATTTTTTCGGCGACGCTGGGGTATTCGAGAGTTCCTTACGCGGCGGCGCTGGACGGGAATTTCTTTTCGATTTTCGCGCGCGTGCATCCCACCAAGCGTTTTCCGCACGTATCGCTTCTGGCGTTGGGCGCTACGTCGATCGTCGTCTGCCTTTTTTTCAATCTTTTCGTGGTAATTCGCTCCATCCTGGCGATGCGCTGCCTCATCCAATTTGTGGGCCAGGCGTTCGGACTGATGCTGCTGCACCGGCGCTGGCGGGCGGAGCGCTGGCCTTTTCGCATGTGGCTGTATCCGGTGCCGGTTTTCATCGCGATTGCCGGATGGATCGGAATTTTCATTTCCACAGGACGCAAACCGATGCTGGCCTCGCTTGCCGCAACCGTAGCGGGTATTCTTGTATATCTGGGACGAGCGCGATATTTGCGCCAGTGGCCATTCGAGGAGGGCGTTCGATGAAGGCGAAGCGTCCGCTGCGGAGGTGGACCACAATTTTGGTGGCACTGATTTCACCGGCGCTGGCGGTGATGTGCACGGCTTCGCAGCTGGCGGCACAGTCGCTGCCAGACACGCTCGAAGCCATCAATAAATCGCGCGTCACCACACGGATTCTCTTCGTCACGGCGCATCCGGATGATGAATGGTCGAGCCTGCTGACGTATCTTTCTCGAGGACTCGATGCCGACGTGGGGCTTCTTACGATTACGCGCGGGCAAGGCGGTCAGAATGCGATTGGACCGGAACAGGGCGGGCAGCTCGGCGTGGTTCGCACGGAGGAATTGCTGGAGGCGGGACAGCATTACGGCGTGAAACAGTTTTTCACGCGCGCGATGGATACCGGATACGTGAAGAGTCCCGAGCAAGCGATGAAAATCTGGAACGGCCTGGCGCTCGAAGACATGGTGCGGGTGATTCGCACCTACCGGCCGGACGTGGTGATCAACGGATGGGGCGGCGTGCACTCGGGGCACGGGCATCATCAAGCCAGCGGAATCCTGACGCCGCAAGCAGTGGCCGCCGCGGCTGATCCAACCAAGTATCCCGAGCAGATCTCCGAAGGGCTGGTGGCGTGGAAAGTGAAGCTGGAGGTTCGACTCGCGCGCGACAGCAAGACGCCAGGAGCAGTGGAACTCCCGGTCAACAGCGTTTCTCCGCTGTGGGGAAAGAGCTACGTGGAGATGGGGATGGAAGGCCACGCGCAGCATCGCTCGCAGGGAACGCCGGCGTTCTTCGGCAATCCATTTTTCCGGCGGCCGATTTTTCTGGTGGCGGAGACGGAGAAGGGCGACGCGGCGAGGTTCGACGCAAAGATTCTGGCCCAGCCACTCGTGTCGCTGGCGACGGACTTTCCTGCGCTGCACGCGGCCATGGCTCCGCGGCTTTCTACGGCCGACGCAAGCCTTGAAGCAGCTCTCGCAGCGGCACAATCTCTTGACCGGACGGCTGCGGCGACTTCGCTGGCGCAAGCAGCACTTGAGATCGGCAGTCTGAAGCGCGAAATTTCCAAACTCGACACGAAAGAGAGTCCGGCAGCGATATGGGAACTCGAGCGCGTGAGCGAGCGCATCGATCGAGCGCTGGCTGACGACGTAGCGATTCCGATGGAGGCGCAGGCGAGCCGCCACGAACTGGTCGCGGGCGAGACGTTTTCCGTGGACGTAATGTTCAGCGGCAAGCCCGTGGTGCCGGTGAAATGGACCCTGGACGCTCAGAGTCTGCAGACGCCGCCGGGATGGACGGCCACGCCGGCAGAGCAGAAAGACGGGAGCGACAATACGCGTTTCAACATCGCGATTCCAGCGGGAGCGAAGGCGCCGAGTTCGCCCGACGATGCTATTCGGCCGTTTCCGCCGCCACTCGTGCGCGTGGCGCTCGCGGTTGAATGGAATTCCTACCGATTCACGATCGAGCAGCCGGTGGAATCCATGGAAGCGACGACGACGGGCATAGCGACTTATCCACTCGAGCTTGTACCGGCGGTGACGCTGACGGTCGAGCCGCAGCAAGTGATGGTGCCGGTGCGGCGTGCTTCGGAGCCGATAAAACTGCTGGCGCGCGTGCGCTATCACGGAACCAAACCGGCGAAAGTTTCGGTCGATCTCGACGCGCCGACGGGCTGGACAGCGCAGCCGATTGAGCAGCTGGAATTCTCGAGCGCGAGCGACCAACTGATTCGCTTCATCGTCGCGCCACCGGCACAGACCGCGCCGGGCGCGTACGAGTTGCATCCTTACGCGCGCTTGGGAGACGCGACGTTTCGCACGTCGCTCGAGCCCATTCCCACGCTGCCGACGCGGAATTGGAACGAGCCCTCTGACGCGACGGTGCATGTGCTGGACCTGATCGTGCCGGCGGGCTTGCGCGTGGGTTACATCGCGGCGGCGAACGATCCACTGCCGGAAATTCTGCGCCAGCTCGGTATCCAGGTAGATCTGCTTGATGACGTCGCACTGGCCTTCGGCGATTTGAGTGGGTACGACGCGATTACGGTGGGCATCCGTGCTTACGAGCTGCGGCCCGATTTGATCCGCGCAAATCCACGATTGCTCAATTACGTCGAACGTGGTGGAACGCTGCTGGTTCAATACCAGCGCGATTTTGCCTGGGATAAGCTGCTCCCCGCGCCGTTTCCCGCCAAGATGGAAGACAAAGTCGCGCGGGTGACCGACGCGGATTCTCCTGTGCGCTTTCTTGTGCCGGACAGCCCGCTCTTGAATTCTCCGAACAAAATTACGCCCGCCGATTTTCAGGGCTGGGTGCAGGAGCGCGGACTCTATTTCTGGGGCACGTTCGATCCGCGCTATCAACCGCTGCTGGGATTAAAAGACTTCGGCGAACCCGAAGTGAACGGCTCACTGGTGGCTGCGCGGGACGGCAAAGGCCTTTACATTTACACTGGGCTCTCGTTTTTCCGCGAGCTGCCCGCGGGAGTGCCGGGAGCGTACCGGCTGTTTGTGAACTTGCTGAGCCAGACGCCACATGCCGCAGGACAAGACTGACACGCGGTTGGCTCGATCGGATGCGGGCGCAGAATCTTCCATCGCTCCAGCTCCGCGCATGGTGCAAATTCCCGAGGGCTGGTTTTTGATGGGCAGCGATGCCGGGCAGGAGAACGAGCGCCCGGTGCATCGCGTTTGGACCGACGCGTTCGAGCTGGCCGAATGCCAGGTGACGAATGCCGAGTACGCGCAATTCCTCGCCGCTACAAATCACCGCAAGCCCTTGCACTGGGACGATCCCCATCTTTCGAATCCGGCCCAGCCGGTTGTCGCACCTTCGTGGTTTGACGCCGTGGCGTATTGCGACTGGCTGAGTCGCGTGACGCAGCGCCATTTCCGCCTGCCTACCGAAGCGGAATGGGAACATGCCGCGCGCGGAGGCCTGGAGCAAAAGCAATTTCCCTGGGGTGACGATCCGGCGGAATCGCTTGCGAATTATGCGGCGCGCTGGAAGGCAGGCCCGGAGCCCGTGGGACGCGCGGAGCGAAATGCGTACGGGCTTTGCGATATTGGAGCGAACGTCCACGAATGGTGCTCGGATTGGTTTGGCGCGGATTATTATCAAGTGTCGCCGGAGCGCAATCCGCAGGGACCGCCTGAAGGCGTGAGGCGCGCATCGCGCGGAGGTTCGTGGCGGCACTATACGAAGGTGTCGCGCTGCGCCGCGCGATCAAGCATCCCCCCTGAATTTCGATATGCCGATTACGGGTTCCGCGTGGCCTGCGATATCGCTAGGTAAGCTCAAACGAGGGGCGGTGGCTAACCTTCCAATCGATAGGTTAGCGAGGCATTGAGTCCAGTTTTCGCAATTTGGTGTCTAATACCTATAGAAACTTTTTCGATGTGTCTGGTGACCCATGCGCTTTCTCTTAGTCGTATCGATCCTGTGCTTGCTCGCTAGCTGCGCTACGGCGCAAACGAAATACTTTCCAGAGGGTTCGTTTTCCGCCGACCATCAACCTGATGAGTTTACCGCTCAATGGTACAGCGAGCAGCTGACAGCTCTTCGAGAACCATCATTGTGGGAATGGTCAAAGGCTCAAAGCGCTCCATCCTATAGATTTCTATGGCTGCGTACGTTTCATCACCCCATCGCTATTCGGCTTGATGTCAACGCCAACGGAACCTCACGACTCACCACGAAAATGGCGAGCGGCAAGGGTGGATATGCACCCGGGAAATTGGTAAAGGACGTCTCCGTGACATTGAGCAAAGAACAGACTGATTGGTTTCTCGGAAAAATCGAGGAGTATAAATTCTGGGACCTTCCGTCGACGCAGGAGACTGCGGGAACTGTGGGATGTGATGGAGCGCAATGGATTGTCGAGGGAATCAAAGGTCGCTCCTATCGCATTGTGGAGCGATGGTCACCGCAAGACGGCGCTGTCCGTGCGATCGGACTAATTATGATCAATGATTTGGCGAAGCTAACGATTAAGCCTTCCGAACTGTATTGATACCCTCCACATCGCACTAATACCCCGCATGGTCCGGCATTACTCGTGGCGAAGGGCGATCATGGGATCGACTTGCATGGCGCGGCGTGCGGGGACGAACCCGGCGAGTGTTGCTACGGCAGCGAGAATGAACGCGACGGATGCAAGCGTGAGGGGATCATTCGCGGAGACGCCGAAGAGCAGATGGCCGATCAGGTGAGAGGCGGCGAGCGCGCAGGGCACCCCAATAAGCAGGCCGGCGAAGGTGAGGAGCAGAGTTTCGCGCAGGATCATGCGAAGAATCGCGCCACGCGAAGCGCCGAGAGCAACGCGGATGCCGATTTCGTTCGTGCGGCACGCGACGGAATAGGCAATCACACCGAAAATTCCGGTAGCGGCGAGAATCAGGGCCATGGCGGCAAAGAGACCGAGCAGGAAGGTGCGAAACCTTTGCTGCGAGACGGAAGCGTCGATAAAGTCCGGCATTTTCCCGACCTCAGTTATAGGCAAGTCTTTATCGATTTTTTGAACTTCCTGGCGAATCGCCGCAGCCACTATGGATGTGCTCAATGTGCTCTTTACCACCAAATTTGCGCCCCAGAAAGGCGCTTGCGCATACGGCACGTACATCATCGGGCCAGGAGCTTCGCCGAGCGAAACGTCGCGCACGTCGCCGACGATTCCGACGATTTCGCGCTCGACATCGCCATTGGGAGGAAAGCCAAAATAGAGCCGCTTGCCGATGGGATCCTGATTCGGAAAATAACGTTGCGCAAATGTTTTGCTGATCACCGAAACTTGCGGGCCGGAGAGGATATCCTGCTGGTTGAAAAAACGGCCAGCGAGGAGTGGAATTTCCATCACCCGAAGATATTCCGGACTGACGGAGGCGTAGTCAGCGAGCCGGGAGTCGGCTTCGGACGCCGGCGGAGTGCCCACGATATCGAACCCAAGATTGATCTTGCCGTTCACTATTGGTAACGGAATTGCCACGGCGGTGTCTTTCATTCCGGGTTGGGCCTGGACTCCCGCGAGCAATTTGTCGGAGAAAGCGGTCCACTGTTGAGGCGTGGAATACTGAAATTGCGGCAGTGAGATCTCGGCCTTCACGAGGTGCTGCGCATCAAACCCGGGGCTGACCGCCGTGAGTTTCGAAAAGCTCCGCAGTAGCAACCCTGCCGCCACAAGCAAAACCATCGCGAGAGCAATTTCCGCTGCCGCAAGAAGATTGCGAGCGCGGCGGCGGTTTCCGCTTTCTCCGGAGCGGCCGCCGCCTTCACGAAGACTCGCTTGTATATTGGAATTCGCGGAAAACATCGCGGGAACCAAGCCGAAAGCCACGCTTGCGATGGCGGAGAGAACGAGGGCAAAAACCAAGACGAAATTGTCAACGCGAATTGCGTTCAAGCGCGGCACATTCTCAGGAATCAGCGAACTGAGTACTTGGACTCCCCCGTAGGCGAGAGCTATGCCGATAATTCCACCGAGCAGACCGAGGACCGCAGTCTCACTGAGCAACTGACGAATAATGCGGGCGCGCCCGGCTCCCAATGCAACGCGAACAGCAATTTCTTTTGAGCGAGAAGTGGCTCGGGTGAGAAGTAAGTTGGCGATATTGGCGCAGGCGATCAGCAGCACGAGACCAACGGCACCCAGGAGGGCCAGCAGCGCGGTTCTAACGTCTCCCACAATTTCTTTCTGCATCGGGACGAGACGGACGGTCCAGCCTTTATTCTCCGCCGGAAATTCGGTCGCCAGCCTTTCGCTGATCGCGTCCATTTCGGCCTGAGCCTGCGCGATGGAAACTCCGGGCTTCAGCCTCCCAAAGACTGCCAGCCAATGCCCGCCACGCCGAGCCATCCAGCTTCCAAAGAGAGGGTCTTGGACTAGCGGGATCCAGATCTCCGGCTTACTGTTGATGAAAGGAGAGCGGAAGGCGGCAGGCATAATCCCGACGACGGTGAAGGGACGCTTGTCGAGGATGATCGAGCTTCCCAGGATGTTCGGGTCTGCTCCCAGGGTCCCGCGCCAGAGATTCTCGCTCACGATTACGACGGGAGGAGCGCCGCGCTTGCCGTCCTCAGGGGAAAAAACGCGCCCCTGGAGTGGTTTCACATCGAGAACCGCAAAGTGCTCCGGCGTCACGACACAGGTATTCACCTCGGAAGGCTCGCCACGGCCCGTGAGGGTGAGCTGGTGAAAATCAATTGTCGCAAGCCCGCTAAAAACATGATTCTGCGCGCGCCACTCTTCAAAATTCGGATAAGAAGTGCCGTCTTCCGGAACTCCTTCTTGGGTGTTGGCTTGAAATGCGGAGACCAATTGATCGGGGCTCGCGTAAGGCAACGGCTTCAGGAGCACGGCGTACACGACGCTGAAGATGGCTGTGTTCGCACCGATGCCGAGAGCGAGAGTGAGCACGGCCACGGCGGTGAAGCCGGGATTCTTGCGCAGCATTCGCAATGCGTAGCGCGTGTCCTGAAAAAACATTTCGATGAAAGGCAATCCGCGGAGATCGCGGTTAGTTTCTTTCAGTTGTGTAAGGCCGCCCAGCTTGATGCGAGCAGCGCGCCGGGCTTCATCCGGCGACATTCCTCGACGGGAGTTTTCCTCGATGAGCATGGCAAGATGCGACTCGAGCTCATGCTGGAACTCTTGGTCGCGCCGCCGGCCAGAGAACATTCCCAGGATTCGGGAATAGAGCATCCGCAAACGATTCCACATGGCGCTACCTCCGCGCAGCGAGATCAAGAACTCTGCCGATCACGCCGGAGATCCGCTCCCAGTCTTCTTCTTCGGCAGCGAGCTGCTTCCTGCCGGCCTTCGTGATGGAATAAAACTTTGCCTTGCGGTTATTTTCAGATGCGCCCCACTCGGCGGAAATCCAGCCTCGCTGCAACAGCCGGACGAGCGAGGCGTAGATGGTGCCCTGATTGATCTGCAAGGCTTCTTCGCTGATTTGTTCGATTCGGCGGGCGATTCCGTAGCCATGCTGGGGCCCCATGGCCTCGAGAGTTTTGAGCACCATCAAATCGAGAGTGCCTTGCAGGATGTCCGATTTGGCGTTGGGCATGGCTGCTCCTGTGGTATGTGAACAGGAGTATGCCAAGCCCCCTGTGGGATGTCAACAGGGCAATTCTAGAACGAGGGCCCGGCAAAGTGATACATCTTCGATTTTTCGTGGTGGCGCGATGGCAAGCAGTTGCTGCTGGCTGAGGGCGAAGAGACCAGCGACGTAGCGCTCCTCAGCAACTTCCGCTAATCGCCAATCTAAAGTTGCCCCACCACCTAAGGAAACTTTACTTTGCGACACACGCTGTGAGTTCCGCGCGTTGTGGTGTTTTCTCTTCGTGCTATTCTGCGAGCCGTGCGAGGGAGAAAACAAATGCGGAATGCTTTGTTATGGATGACGCGAGCGCTCGTGGGCGCTGCATTAGTTCTAGTGGTCTCGGCCGGGACGCCGGCTCAGAAAAACAAGAACAAGAAGCCGGACAACACGCCGTTGCCCTCAGTGCCGCTTCCCGCGGCGGATCAAATTGACCACGATATCGGCGAGATGCTGGGCGCCTTCCAAGCGGGCGACATCGAGGCCATGCACAAGTATTATTCCGACAATGCCACCTTCGTCAGCGGAGAGTATCGCCCCCCGATCATCGGCTGGCAGAATTACGCGGCAGGGTACGAGCAGCAGCGCGCCGCGTTTCGAGGCATTCAACTGATTCGGCGCAACACGGACATCCTGGTGTATGGGGATATGGCCGTGGCGATGTACCAGTGGGAGTTCAGCTCGGTATTTAACGGCAAGCCGTATGGAATTCGCGGGCAGACGACGTTGGTGTTGAAGAAGAGTGCGGATGACTGGCAGATCGTACACAACCACACGTCGCAACTTTGCGATTCAGCCGCCGCGCCGCAGCCGATTACGCCGCAGCAGGCGCCGGCGTCTGCTCCCGCGCAGCCACAACCAAAGCCCTAGCGCCCGGAAAGAATTCAGAAATTCCGGAATCCTTGCCAGAGCCAGAGCCCGCCGCCGACCAGGAACAGCACGACTGATGCGGTAATCAGCACCTTGATCGGACGGTCGAGCTTTTCGAGCTTGGCGACCAGGACGCGCTGCTCCTCAGCCATGGAATCTCCGGCCTTGTCGAGGAAGATCTGATCTTCCTCGTGCGATTCGAGCGTGCCCCGGTAGATCAGCATGGCGATGAGCAAGACGGTTACCACGGCCCAGACGATCACTAAAGTGAAAAGGGTACTTCCAAGCGCCTCCATGGGTACCTTACCTCCCTGCCCGCTGGCCGTCAGGCTGCCCCCGGAGAGACCGGCCCAGGCGGGCCTTCACTGAAGTCCAATGGGCCGGGATTATAGCACTACCCCAGGGTGTGGGAGGTCAAGCCCGGAGATGTTCGTCGGGGAAATGGAGGCCCCAGAAATTCTGTGCGGGATAGAGGATCTCGATGCCCAGTTCGAAAACGCCGTCGCTCGTGTCCTTGACGCGAATGACGCGAAATTCCTGAATTTCCTGGGAATTTCCGTTCAAAACCTCGATGCGGGAGCCGAGTGCGGGTGACAAGGGAGCGCGAAGCAGAGCGCCGTAGCGGCTAACGGCTACGGCTTCGGCGGGTGTATCGAGCGACTGGCCTTGGACGCCATCGCTATAAACCTTTACCGGGATGCGAATTAGAACGCGGCTCGAGCGTCGACGCTCGATCATCGCCCGGGCGCTTGCCATTTACGACCCCCTTGAAGAAGCGCTGCCCCGAGGTTTCACTCTAGACGCTGGTCGTGCATGGGTCAATATGACCCGCCGGCAGGTGTGCTTCGTTGACAAACCATAGGCCACGCGGCAATATGGTTGAACCTGGTTGTTTGCCGCATGCGTGGCCCAAGTGGCGGAATTGGCAGACGCGCTAGCTTCAGGAGCTAGTTCTCGCAAGGGAGTGGAGGTTCGAGTCCTCTCTTGGGCACCACACACGTAAGAACCTGCCGTTGTTGGCCTAGCGAGTCGAGGAAGAGTAGATTCTGGAAATACGCTATCCCGCGGGGTCCTTCTGGCGCGTCGCTTTGACAGCACTCAGAATGCCGATTCCTAGAAGAACGATCGCACCCACCGCAATCCAGTGAGCGGGCATATGCATCAAGTATGCCCCATAGATCAGGCCGCCAATCACGATCACGAACCCACCCGCATAAAGGCCGAATGACATAGCATCCCCTTCTTGAGTTAACCGTGGCCGGTTTTGGGCGAAAGCCAATCTCGCATGACGGGGCAACCGGATCTGCAGTCACCGCCATTCGCCGGGCGTCGATCAACTTCGCTAATCCTACTGTGATGAACTGGCTTTCTGATTCTTGACCTGCAAGTCATTTACCACTTGCTGGACGTTTGGAACTCCGGTCGCCACCTTCTCGGCGCGCGCGCGTTTATTTTCCGAATTCACTTCACCACTCAGCGTAACTACGCCGCTCTCAACTTCGTATTTTACGGTTTCATGCAATCTGTTCTGAATCAGCGCAGCGTCCAGATTCTTTTTAATGCCGTCGTCGAGATCAGAGTTCACAGCCTTTGCTTCTTTTTCGGCGCCCACGGGAATCACGGCAATCTGATCCGCGACGACCTGCGAGCCCGCCAGAGACTTTGCAATGGTCTCGGCTTGTGACTTGTCGGTGTCGGTTGCTACTTGTCCACCCAGAGTCACGACGCCCTTGTCACGGTCCTGGCTGACGGAGACGTCTTTAAGGCCTGCTTGATCGAGCGATTTACGAATACTGTCGGAAACAGCGGGTGACGCCGCCGTCCCCGAACAGGCGGCCATGGTTCCAACAGCGAACAGCGTAAGGACGGCTACTGACAATCTAAGCTCTTTCATGTTTCTCCTTTGATGATCTCGATGTCGAATCTCAGTGGGTGATCAAGCAAATGGCTACGACGTCTTGCCTTTGCAACCTGTGTGATTGCAGAGGCAATCGATGTCGGGAGTCTTTTCCATAGCTTCACACTCGGTGCTGCAGTACTTGCCCGAGGTTGTCGCGCATGAACAAATTGGATGCGCGCACTTCTCGACTTTTTCAGGGGTCATTTCTTTTTCTCCTAGTTTTTCGGACTTCCCCAACATCTGAGTTACGGTTTTGGATCACTCTTTGCCTTGGATTCCTGACGACTATTCCGCCCTTTTCGCCTCTGAACCGAGGTTTATGATGCCGCCGCCTTGGCGCGAGCCAACTCTGGCTCCCCGACAAGCTCGTCAAAAAGTGTCCGGTAATGAATCATGGCCTGGCGTAATTCCTCGGTGCTGGCGTGCCCGGCCGATTGACGAAGGGCGATTTCGTGGGCGGACCGGTAATGTTCCAGAACCAAGGGATAGCCCACGGAAATATCTGCCGCCCGCTGCTCAAAATCGCTCACCGGGTAGCCGCGTGTCGACATCACATCACCGAGTAGCCGGTCGGCGTCCGCTACTGCGCCTCCAGGGCCGTCGACGAACCGCGCCTGCAGGCTGCGCCAGGACTCAACAAACCGCGCTCGATCGCCCGGAGCGAGCGGCCGGATGTTCAAGCGTTCTACTCGTTCTGCGCGCTCGTCGAGCGCGGTTTCTGCTTTGCTCCGACTCCCGCCTTCCGTCACGGCACGGGTATATTCGGCGCTGCCAAATTGAGTGCGCAGCTTTTCGGTTCGACGTTTACGAGAAAAAAGCCAAATCGTGATACCAGCGACCACCACTACCAGCGCCACAGCGATGGCGATGGCTATTTGCGTCGTACTTACATCTGAGAGGTTCATGACCTGCCTCCAAATTCCTACTCAATTCTTTCGTTGCCCAAGTCCAAGATCCAACGGCCGCCCGATTGCGCTAAAGCGGCGCCACCCTTACGGTTTCTCGACAACTTTTTGGAACTGACCGATTTTCTTCTGGATTTTGCCGCCGATTTTTTCGCCGATACCTTCTCCTTCCAGGTCGGGGTCATTCGTCAACTGGCCTACCTTCTCCTTAATCTTGCCCTTCACTTCGTGGACCCTGCCTGCGATCTCATTTTCGGTACTTGGCTTCATGTGGTTGCCTCCTCGGATGAAATTGTGGTTCTGGCGCTTGCTAATCACTGATTGGCGGTTGTGGCTCTTTTGTCGTCATCCAACGGGACGGAACGGTTTGAGGTGGCAAATCTCGACACATACGCCCAACTCCACTTCGCGCCTTGATGCGTGCCTTTTATGACAGCAAGGCAGATCATGAGAAAAACAAAAAGCGCGATGTACCCGATGGCAAAGATCACAAAGGCGGCGAGCATTTCAATTGCGAAATCGAACGTAAAAATAAAAGCCATTGGCAACCTATTGAGGAGTGCTTACTCACTGCCTCTAACGAAATGCAACACGAGTAATATCAAGCCCACAACCAGGACAATGTGAATGAACGCGGAGGTAACGTGAAATGCGAAAAATCCAAGCAACCAGAGAATAATCAGGATTGCCGCGATGATTCCAAGCATATTTTGATCTCCTCGCTGTTGAGCGCGAAACCGTCCGCGATTTCGTTCTGCCGAATTGTTACGGCTGCTTCTTCGTGTATGGGAAACTGCGAAGACTACACAGCCACCAGATTAGTCACGCAGAAGACGGAAGTCTGTGCTGTTGTGAACACTTTCAGATGGTGACGTCGCGGCCGCAAAACTTGAGGTATCGGGTCGCCGGAAAAACGCGCGAGGGATTGTGGCGCGGAGGCGCAATCATCAATTGATGAGTGGGGGTTTTTCGAATGATCCGGGCATCCCGCTTCTCGAACGCTTCGAAGGACGGTCGAAATCCTCATCATCGCCGTGGCAATGAAGCGCAATAGCCGCCAAATGAACGACTCGCTCAATCAACCGGTTCTCATCCGGTGTCATACATCGGGAATCGCAGCCGTAAATCTCGAGTACGCCCAAGAGAGTCTTGTCATGCGAGAAAATGCCCGTGGACGAAAAAACATTCAGACCCGCTTGCAGCGCACTTTGGGAGATCTGGTAACCGTGATTCTCTTCCGTGCCCTCCAACAAGATGAGGGATACCACATTACCGATCTGAACATCTATCAACGTGCATAGTTTGTTCAGGATCCCCGGAAGCGGCGCGCCCAGAGAAATCAATTCAACAATGTGCCTTTCCCCTGCCAACTGGCTGCGTACGTTGTCGTTGTAATTCTGGCCCAACCAGAATTGCAGTGGCGGCCATTTCAATCTCGACGGGTGGTTACCCATGACAGTCACCTCACATGCGGAAGCAGCATTTTAGAAGTACGTTGGCGGCGTGACTGTTCAATTTAGGACACTTTTGTATTTGCGCCATTTCTCGAGCGCACATTGGCAGAGGGTTCTTAACAGATGGATGATTCTTGACCCGGCCTCCTGTTCTCGCTTAACCTTCGATTCACCCGCATAGATGTTCAGCAACGGTCCGTCCGTCTTACATTTGAGAGGTTGAAGGTGCGGATCCCGCTCACAGCTCGCGAATTTCTGAATACGGGGCGGCAATTCCTGTTGTTGTTGCTGCTGTGCGTCCTCACGCCTTTCAGCGCGCAGGCGCAGAACTTGCTGGCGCAGCGCGTTTTGGTCCTTTATGACCCCAGCGTCACGGATTCGGTGAATGTGGCGAACCACTACGTGGCGAGCCGGGCGATTCCGAGCGGCAACATGTGCCAGATAAGTCCGCCGGAGACGCCCGCGTCGCTAGCGTGGACCGTTTTCGTTTCGACGGTGAAGACGCCGGTGCAGAACTGCCTGAATGCCGCGGGGCCGGACCAGATACTTTATATCGTGTTGGCATACGTGCGGCCATTTAGCGTGACGGCACAGAACGGCAAAGCCTACGCTCTCGATCAGTACATCGCGGACATATGGGACCAAAACGCTGCGGACGACGCATTCCCGTATCCCGACCAGCCGCATCCATATTTTGCCGCGGAGCAGCCGCAGGGGAATTCCTACCAGCCGTTCATCTCGTTCGCTGATTACCGTGCCGAGGCAGGGGCGTTGCAGATCTATTCGGTCTGGCGGCTTGACGGTGCGACTGCGGCGCTGGCCGAAGGACTGGTCGATCAAGCGATCGCTGCGGAAGCGAGCGGCCTTGCCGGACAGGCGTGCCTCGATCGACGATTCGGAACAATCACGAAAGAGTTCGACGCGGGTGACGCCAGCGGAGACTGGGAACTTCACATGGGAGCGGTCCTCGCCGCGGAGGCTGGATTCAGCGTCACGGAAGACAGCAATCCGCAGGAATTTGGCACGCTTCCCGCTCCGGATTGCCCCAATGCCGCGCTCTATTCCGGCTGGTACAGCCTCGACCATTACAACAATGCTTTCACGTGGAACACTGGCGCGATTGGATTTCATCTGGACAGCGAGTCCGCCGCCGATCCGCGTAAGGGATCGAATTGGTCGGCGAACGCGATCATCCACGGAATCACGATCACCAGCGGCGCAATGGCGGAACCTTACTTGCAAGGAATGGCGCAGCCGGACGGCGTGTTCATGAATCTCTTCGAAGGTGCAAATGTGGGCGACGCTTTCCTGCGCAACACCATGTGGCTGAAATGGATGATCCTGAACATGGGCGACCCGCTGTACCTGCCCTTTCCGGGAGGACTCGCGCCGTTCAATGGACCGAATCCTCAGGGTTCACTGGTGCTGAATCCTCAGTTCCCGGTTGGCCCTGCCGCTGCGACTGGAACCGTGGTTTTGGCGAGTCCCGCTCCGGCGGGAGGAACGGTGGTAAATCTGAAGAGCAGCAAACCGAAGACGGCCAGCGTGCCTGCGAGCGTCACGGTACCCGCGGGCGCGACGACGGCCAATTTCAGTATCGCGACGGCGGCGACCACTACGAATAATTTCGTCGTGATCTCCACTTCCGGCGGAATCACGCAGTCAAACACGCTGGGCGCGGTACCGATGCTCGGCGGCATTTTCCCCCTCCCCGATTCCCTGGTGGGCGGCGGCTCAGTAACGCTAGCGGTTGTGTTGAACGATTACGCCCCGGCTGGTGGGACGCTGGTTACATTGACCAGCAACAATCCCGCGGCTTTACCAGTGCCGGTGGGTGTGACGGTGCCGCAAGGCTCGCACAAATCCTCTTTCAGCGTGACGACCAATGCTGTGAGCGCGAATACGACGGTCACCCTCACGGCGTCGCTAAACGGGGCCAAGACGAGAACGTCGGTGACCGTGCGCAAGCCTCCCGCTAAATAGCTTTGCCGCGCGCCGATTTGCAAATCACGCAGTTGCGGTTTTCGAGTAGCGGGCAAGCAACTTATCGACGCGCTGCATCAAACTCTGGGCGTCGAATGGAGCGCGAACTTTCACGTCGTTGTCGAAGTAAACGAACACGTCGCGTGCCGCGCGCTTGGGGCCATCCCTCTTGGTGATGCGGTCGGCATCGGCTGGTTCCTTGCCGCGAGCCCAAGCGGCCACGCGAGCGGCCCACTCATCGAGCGATTTGCTGTCGTAGCCGCTGGCGTAGAGAATCTCCGAACCGTGCAAGCGGCAATAGACGAAGTCGGAAGTTAGATCCATCATCCGCGGCCATTCCACGGTGTCGGCGCAGACGAGCGCCACGTCGTATTTGCGGAGCATTTCGATAAATTCTGGCACGGCAAAACTAGAATGCCGAATTTCGACGGCGTGGCGAAGCGGGCGCTGTGCATCCGGCTTCACGGCACTTCGGCCTTTAAGGAATTTGTCGTGATGTTTCGCGAGCGCTCCTGCCGATTCGGTGTCATGCGGCAAGAGCTTCAGGAACTCTTCCATCTTTTCCCGCTCAAACTTAAAACTCGGAGGAAGCTGCCACAGGATAGGCCCAAGTTTTGGTCCGAGCCGCAGAATCCCGGAAGCGAGAAAATTGGCGACGGGACCCTTGGCGTCACTTAACCGTCGGATGTGCGTGATGTAGCGCGGTCCCTTTACGGAGAAAACGAAATCGTCGGGAGTTTCCCCGGCCCAAGCCTCGAAGTATTCAGGGCGTTGCAGCGAGTAAAACGTGCCGTTGATTTCAATCGAGCGAAAAATGCTGGAGGCGTAAGCGAGTTCGCGTTTCTGCGCCAGTTTCTCGGGATAGAAGTCGTCGCGCCAGGGCGTGTATCTCCACCCTGAGATGCCGATGCGAACTTTTCCTGGCGATGCCATCGTTGCGTCGTGTGTCCGTGTATGCCTAGACTGCAACCGAATTTGCAAATCTTGCAGTGGAATCTTCCGGCTCGACCGGGACTCCGTCGCGGAACGTGACGCTCCGGCCGGACACGGCCGATACGCGCTCGCCCGGCAACAAAATCCCAGCGAGATTCAATGGATCGGCGGCGGAAATTATCACAGTTTCTCCTGAGGCGTCGCTCTTGCGCATGGCGCGCAGCGATTCGACGGCAACGGGCAAAGCAAATTGTTCGCCCATGAAGCCGCTGACGAAACGGCCGCCGCGGACCTCACCGCGGTCCTCGAGCCTCCGAAATGCGATCAGCAGCTCGCGCCAGCGCGGAACTATTGTTTCCCGTGCGATGACCTCGCGGAAAACCACGCCATAGCGCTTGAGCAGCATCCAGCAGGTGGCTTCAGCGATGCGTGCCCGATCGGCGGCTTCATGGGCGTAAAGCAACGACCAACGGCCCACGCTGTGGCGCGGCCGAGCGGCGCTTCCGCGGCCCTGTCCGGCGCGCCGCTTCGGATCGATCAAGGCGCGCATATTGTCGAAGCCGTCGGCGGTGATCATCCCCGCGGTGACGAGCTCCCACAGCGCCGTTTCCATTTCCGCTTTCAGCTTTCCCGTCCCGCGCACGAGATCGGCAAAAAATGAAGCGCCGCGCTGGCGCAGATAGTTGAGCGCGTCGCGAGCGCCCGGGCTCAAACCGCGAGGTTCGTGCGTGGCGCCATCGGCCGCGCTGCCATCGGGATGCTGCGGAATCATCCAGTCGGAATCTTCGCGGACGAAAAACGCAATAGGCGCCACGCTTGTGGGAATGACGCGCCGGCTGATGCTGTTTTGATCTTCGAAAGTTGCCGGATGCGGCGAGAGGCGCCCCCATCCCACCGCGCCCGTGAGACACAAGCGATCGAGAGCCTTGGGATCGTAATCGGCGACTCGCCGACCGAGGATTTGGCGCTCCCAGGCGTTTGCTGGCGCCTCGAACCCTTGAAGTTGCTGAAGGACTTCGAGAGTACCGCGCTCGCCGAGAACCTGCGTGCCGAGCGCGACATGCTGCCAGCGCAGCAACCAGCTCATGAATTGAGCGGCGGTCGCCGGCTGAATCTGGCTTCGCAGCGTTCCGAGGGTCAACCGATGGATGCGCGCTAGCAGACGGCGATCGCACCATTCGGTTTCTTCTCCGGGAGAATCCGTAAAGTGGCCGCGCAAAATCGAGCCGCTGGCTTCGAGACGCAGGAAAGTCTTGTCGACGTCTGCGGCCGCAAGGCCTAGAAAATGGCTCAGTGACGCTGCGGTAACCGGGCCTGCATGTGACATCCAGCCGGTGATACATGCGAAGAGCGCGTCTTCCGCGCTGGGCGGCGTGATTTCCAGATCGGGGAGCGGCGAATCGAAGCGCGCCGCGGGAAAGAGCATAGTGAATGTTGGAGCTTTTTCTGTTGCGACCCAATAGATCCGACCGCCGACAAAAGCCCGCGAAGCTCGGCGTGCGGAGATAAGTTGCTCGAAAGATTCTGTCCAGTTGGGTATCGATTTGCGCGCGGAATTCCCCAACGCGGACGTTTCCATGCTCGAATCGTCCAGCTGCGGAATGGTCACGAGAGTTTGCAACGCGTCGTGAAGCTCATCGGCATCGCGCACGTCAGGCCAGGCCTCCTCGCGCACCTCCGCGATTGCGGCAGGATCGAGTCGCCCAATTTCCGAGAGCACGGCTTCGGGCAGCATCCGGCGCATTTCCACGGCGCGCGCACGGCGTTCCTCGAGCGGTGCGTCGTCTAGATAAGCGTAAGGGTTGGCATTTAGAATCTCGTGGGAGAACTGCGAAGGAACCGGCGTCTCCACCGCGATGCAGCGAATGCGGCCTGCGGCCATGGCATCGAGGACAGTCTTGAGGCCGTCCACGTCCATGGCTTCGGTGAGAGCGTCCTTCATGGTCTCGCGCGCGAGCGGATGATCGGGGATCGAAATCTCGCCTGAGATATTTTCCTGGCAGGCGAGTGCCTCGGGGAAGACCGCGGCCAGAAGATCGTCCGAACGCATGCGCTGGATTTGCGGCGGAACTCTCTTTCCGCCCATGAAGCGCAGGAGCGCGAGCGCGCGTCCGGCGACCCAGCGCCAGCGCGTGGTGAAGATGGGGGAAGTCAGGACGGCCTGTTCGAGCAAATGTTCCACGGCAGCCGATTGCAGAAAATGAAACACGTCGGCGAGGGGAAAACTGTGCTGGTCGCTGAGGGAAATATTCAGGCCGTTGTCGGTAGCGGCGGCCTGCAATTCGAAATTGAACGAGCGGCAGAAACGTTTTCGGAGCGCGAGGCCCCAGGCCTTATTGATGCGCCCGCCAAAAGGCGCGTGGATCACGAGCTGCATGCCGCCGCTTTCGTCGAAGAAGCGCTCGGCGATCACGGTGCGCTGCGTGGGAACGGCGCGCAGAACGGCGCGGCCGGTGACAATATATTCGACGGCCTGCTCGGCGCCGGAGCGGTCCAGCCCGCATTCTTGCTTCAGCCAATCTACGGCTGCGTCAGCTTGTGGTAGCGTGCCGCGCACGAAGCCCGGCGAAATTTCTTCAGTAAGCGAGCTGATTTTTTCTCGCACCTCGGAAATCTGTTCGGAAAGCTCCATCGTGCGCGAAGGCGCTTCGCCCAGCCAGAAAGGAATGGTCGGCGGCGCGCCCTTCGCATCTTCCACGGAAACGGAGCCGGACTGCACGCGGCGAATCCGCCAAGAAGTATTTCCAAGAAGAATAATGTCGCCGCGCAGGCTTTCGACGGCGAAGTCTTCATCGACGGTGCCCACCGTCACATGCTCGGGCTCGGCGATGACGGTGTAGAGCGCGTTATCCGGAATCGCGCCCCCGCTGGTAATGGCTGCCAACCGGCTGCCGCGCCTGCCGCGCAAACGATGATTCACCTGATCCCGATGAAGATAAGCGCCGTAGCGGCCGCGCCTTGCCGCGATGCCGTTCGAGAGCATTTCGATAATTTCATCGAAATCGCTTCGGGCGAGATTGCGGTAGGGATACGCGCGGCGAACCAGCGCGTATAAATCATCTTCCTGCCAGTCTTCCGCCGCGCACGACGCCACGATTTGTTGCGCCAGAATATCGAGCGGACATTCAGGAATAAGGATGCGATCGAGTTCTCCCTGGCGTATGGAACGAACCAAGGCCGCGCATTCCATCAGCTCATCGCGCGTGGTGGCAAAGAGGCGCCCTTTTGGCACCGCGCCGCGCCAATGGCCCGCGCGCCCCACGCGCTGCAAAGCGACGGCGATCGAACGAGGCGAGCCAATCTGGCAAACGAGATCGACCGTGCCAATATCAATTCCCAATTCGAGAGACGCCGTGGCCACGAGCGCGCGCAATTCGCCCGACTTTAGTTTTCCTTCCACCATCAAGCGCCGTTGCCGCGAAAGACTGCCGTGATGCGACGCGACCACATCCTGACCAAGTATGGCAGCGAGATGATGGCCCACTCGCTCGGCAAGGCGCCGCGTATTGACGAAAATAAGCGTCGAGCGATGCTCCTGCACTAGATCGGCGATGCGCTTGTAGATTTCGTCCCACATTTCGTTCGAAGCCACGGGTCCAAGTTCACTCGCAGGAACTTCGACGGAAAGGTCCAAATAGCGCCGCTGCGAAATTTGCACGACGGAAGGATTCGGTTGGCCGCTGCCTGCGAGAAACTGCGCAATCAGCTCGATTGGTTTCTGCGTAGCGGAAAGGCCGATGCGAGTGGGGCGCTCGCCGGTGAGGGCGTCGAGCCGCTCGAGAGAGAGAGAAAGATGCGCTCCGCGCTTATCGTCAGCGACGGCGTGGATTTCATCCACGATCACCGTTTTCACGGTGCGCAGGATTTCGCGGCTCTTTTCCGCCGTCAGCAGAATGTAAAGAGATTCGGGGGTGGTCACCAGAATGTGCGGCGGCCGCTTCTGCATGGCCCGGCGTTCATGCGCGAGCGTGTCGCCCGTGCGCACCGCCGTGCGGATCTCCGGCATCAAGTATCCGCGCTCGCGCGCGAGCAGGAGGATTTCGCCGAGCGGCGTATCCAGGTTTTTTTGTATGTCGTTGCCAAGAGCCTTTAGCGGCGAGACATATAGAACTTCAGTCCTGTCCTCGAGCTCTCCCGCGATTGCCTTGCGAACCAGGCGGTCAATGCAGGCCAGGAAGGCGGCAAACGTCTTGCCGGAACCGGTGGGAGCGCAGATGAGCGTGGTTTCTCCTGCAAGGATGTGCGGCCACCCCTGTTCCTGGGGTTCCGTAGGCGTGCCAAATTTCGCGGCGAACCAGTCCCGAACGAGGGGATGCGCCCATTCAAGGCCGGGAACATGCAAAGCGGATTGGCTCACGCGATACCCGGGGGAGACGAAGTTTCGTCAGAATAACTACAACTCTATTGTGCTCGCATTTTGGTCCAGATGCAAAAAGGAGATGATCCCACCGAAGCGGATGGCCCGCGCTAGGGCAAAGTCCCGTACACGTCGAGTTCGGTTTGCGTGCCGATATAGACCTTGGCGTTGGCCACGGTCGGCACGGTGAACTTTACGGCGTTGCCCGCAGTGTCTCGCGATGCCGCCGCTTGGCTGCTGTTCCACAGCTCGGCGAGAGTATCGGCGCGAAATGCATGCAGCACGGCTGGGCCGTTCACGGGCCCCGGGGCGCCGTATTGACTCGAGTCAATCGCCCAAACGATTCCGTTTGTGCTTCCATTCGCTGAAACAGTCGGCGTAGCTCCCGGAAATCCGAACTCCTGGCCCGAAGCCGCGCTTGGCGAAGTTGCAAACAGTCCATTGGTAAGCTTGAATTCCTTGAGTAGATCACCGGCCCCGGCCACATAGATCGCGCTATTCCAGTAGGCCGGCATGCTCCAGAGTCCGCCCACAGCGTATTGAAGTTCCTGGGTAATTTGCGGATCTTTGCTGGCGCAGCCCGTCTGGCAGTAGTGCAGGTTGCCAGCCGTCATTTGATCCCGATTGATCAAATAGATCGTCCCTTCTTTTCCAGCCTCCACCAACTCGTGCGTCACCGCGCCGGGCTGGTCCGGAAGCAGGAGGACGCCGCCAGAACCCAGATCGACGTCGTCGCCATCGAGATTGCTCTGATCGTATGGAGTGAAATAATCTTCGAGTGAAAGTGTGGGAGTACCGTTGTAAAAAAGCTTCAGGATGGTGTCGCCCAATTCCGTGGCCGGCACGTGGGTAGTGTCAAAGTCACCGTTGCCTGAAGCGATAAAGATGTTTGCGTTCGAGTCCCCGGCAACGCCCGATCCGGACATCCAGTAGCCGCCAAGGCCGCCATTCGGCGTGGTGATTTCGAGACCAGTCTGCGTGAAAGTTCCTGCGTCGTAGGTGAGTAGCCAGCCGTGATACGGCGTGTCGTCGCAATGCGAGGCATAGGCAAGATAGATCGTTCCGTTGAGCAAGAGCAGACCGGGCCGATTGAGATGGTGCAGGCCATCAAGGCTCACGGTGGTCCCGCCCTCACCGGTACCCGGGACCGTTGCGGTCACACTCACGGGACCCGGAGCCTTTTCCGCTCCAGTCGTGATGTCGATGGCGTGGAGACGATGGATGAATTGCGAATTCTCCTCGGATTTTGCCTCCACGTACATCGTGCCGGTGCTGGGATCGATTACGGGCGTACTGGTGATGCCGACCTGCGGAATCAGGTCGGTGCAGCCCTCTTCAAGAGTGGCCCGAATGTTGACGGTGGTGGCGCCAGCCGCGGCGCCATGAGCGGTGTCAATCAGACTCGCGTGCCACAGCGGATTTGCATTTGCGCCCGTGTTGCTGTCGGCGTCAAACGCGTAAACGCTGTCTCCCTCCGTCGCAACGTACACCACGTTGTGTATGCTGCCCCCGATGGTGACGTTCGGAACGTACAGCGGCTGCGCATAAATAAATCCATCGACCGGCTGGGAAAATTTCTTTCCGAATGAGGTGGTGCTTCCGACGTTCGTGGGAGTGAGCGTTGCTTCGTTGGTGTTCTGGCCGGTACGGCCGATGTCATTGTGCTGGGTGAAGACTCCGGCGAATCCGCTGGTGTTGGAGGTGTGATTCGTCACGCTAAGAATCGAAACGCCTTTTATCGCGCCTACTGCGGCCTGGATGGACGAAAAGCCGGTGGGGGTGCTGGCGCCGAGCGCCTGGCTAGTGGCCACTCCTGCACCGCTCACCGTAGCCACGCTTGTGGCAGAGGATGTCCAAGCCGCGGTTGCGGTCAGGTTTTGCGTGCTGCCATCGTTGTAGTAGCCCGTTGCAGTGAACGTTTGCGTCGCGCCAGCGTCGGCGATCACCGGATTTTGCGGGCTCACCACCAGCACCTCCAGCGCTACCGTGATCACGTTTAATGTAGTTGATCCCTGCACGGCGCCAAGCGTTGCCTGGATCATGCTCGATCCGTTCATCACCGAGGTGGCCAGACCTTGCGTGCCGGCTGTGTTGCTGATCGTTGCGACGCCAGGAGTCATCGAGCTCCAGGTTACCGAGGTGGTGATATCCGGCATAGTGCCGTCTGTATAAGTGCCCGTCGCTGTGAATTGCTGCATGGTGCCGTTTGGAATCGAGGGATTCTGTGGCGTCACACCAATAGATACGAGCGCCGCAGCGGTTACCGTCAGCATGGTGTAACCATTAACCGAGCCTAAGGTCGCTTGAATTCGTGAGTTGCCTATTCCTGCAGCGGTGGCCACCCCGCCAGCAGTGATCGTGGCGACGCCGGTGGTCTGCGAAGTCCAGGTGACGAAACCGGTGATGTTCTGCATCGATCCATCGCTGTAGGTGCCGGTGGCGGTGAAGGCCTGCGTCAATCCTTTCGATATCGAAGGATTTGGCGGCGTCACGGCAATGGATACGAGGGTCGGCTCAGAATGACTCCCAGAGCTTGAACAGTTGGAGAGCAGGATAATGACGCACACAGAAAAGAGTAGTGCGCTCCAACTGCGTCTCGAATGACGTGAGCGAATCACCGCGGAGCCTCCAGGTACTGAAAAACCACCGATTCATTGCGTCCAGCACAACGTTTTCAATTCATCTGTGGCAAGAACATGAGCGAATGCCCAAGATACGCGGGGCACGTGTGATCAGTGTAGCAAGAAACCGGAATGTGTCGATGGAACCACGGGCTGAACTGTAGGCAAAGATGAACCGGGAAGCTTCGAGTGCGGCGTGACGCGCCTAACTTTGCATCTCGGGCCGAATCTTCGCCGTATAATCGCAGGCGATGGGCGAACGCCTTGCAGCGCTCGTAAAGTGGTTCCTCGGGCCGGAGCCGATAAGCGATTCGCGCCCCGGACATCTGCTGCCGCGGTGGATTTTTCTGCGCGCGCTTGGGCTGATTTATTTTTCCGCGTTTTACTCGCTGCTGTTTCAGATCAAGGGATTGATCGGACCCAACGGAATCCTCCCGGCGGCCGACTATTTGCAAGCTGTTTCCGCCGGTTTCCATGCACAACGGTTCTGGTATGCGCCGTCGCTTTTCTGGCTCGCCGCCGGCAATCGTTCTTTGATGCTGGTTTGTTGGGTGGGGCTTGCGGCGTCTGTTCTGCTGGTCCTGAATTTCTGGCCGCGCGCGTCGCTTGGCGCGTGTTTCGTCTGCTTTCTTTCCTTCGTAAGCGCGGCGCAGGATTTTTCCGGCTATCAATCGGACGGCATGCTGCTCGAGGCCGGTTTTATCGCGCTGTTCTTCGCTCCGCCGGGATTTCTTCCCGGACTTGGCCGCACGAACCCGCCGTCACGGGCTAGCCTTTTCCTTTTGCAGTGGGAATGGTTCCGCATTTATTTCGAATCGGGAGTGGCCAAACTCGCCAGCGGCGATCCTTCCTGGCGGGATTTCACGGCCATGGACGATTACTACCAGAACGGGCCGCTCCCGACCTGGATTGGCTGGTACGTCCAGCATTCGCCGCACTGGTTCCATGCTTCGGCGGTGTTTTACACCCTCGCGGCGGAACTCGTAATCGTCTGGATGCTCTTTCTGCCACGGCGATTTCGCATTCTGTGTTTCTGCATTGTGACGCCGTTCGAGATCTCCATCATCCTGACGGCGAATTATACTTTCTTGAATTACCTGGTCCTGCTGCTCGGAGTTCTGTTGCTGGACGACCGTTTCATAGAGTGGGTTCTTTCGCGACAGATGCGCGCACGTGTCTTGGGGAAATCACCAGCGGTGGAGGCGGAAGCGAGTGGTCCTGCAGGAGCGAGTGGGAATTCGCGCGTCGTGTGGCGCAAGCGCCTCGCTCCGCTGCGGATGGTGATTGCCGGTGCGTGTCTTGGCCTGGTTTTCTACGTAGCCACGGCGCAGCTCATTTGGATGTTCGTGCCCGGCGCGCCTCTTCCGGAATCGCCGGCGCGCGCGCTCGAGCCGTTTCGCATCGCGAATCGTTATGGGCTTTTTGCCGTGATGACTCCTGCTCGTTACGAGATCGAATTTCAGGGTTCGCGCGACGGAAAAACCTGGACACCTTATCCTTTCCGCTATAAGCCGCAAGATACGGACAAAGCTCCCGGAATTTATGCGCCCTACCAGCCGCGCTTCGAATGGAATTTGTGGTTTGCGTCGCTGGGTTCCTGGCGCGATTCGAGGTTCGTTGTTTGGACGGAAGAGCGCCTGCTGCAAAATGACGCGGACGTCCTGGCGCTCTTCGCGCGAAATCCGTTTGCAGACTCCCCGCCGCGCGAAGTCCGTGCCGTCATCTACCAGTATTGGTTCACGGACATGAAAACGAAGCGCGAGACCGGAAATTGGTGGCGGCGCGAACTTCTTGGCGACTATGCTCCCAGGCTCGAGCGCGAACCCGACGGAAAAACTGCCATTATCGATTCGCCGCTGGCAGAGCCGCCGCCACCGTAGGCGAACTCGATGCACGCGGCGCGACACGTTCAAGGAGCAGGTGCGAGGTAGCGGTCGAAGAAGGCTTGCGTTTCAAGGGCTAGTTGGCGGTGAGCGACGGGTTCGTGAAACATGTGGTCGCTGTCGAGGCGTAGAAATTTCACGTTGGCCCCGGCCTTGGTTAACGCGTCGTTAAGCTCCTCGGCTTGAGAGATGGGGACCATCTCGTCCCGCGTACCGTGGATGATAAGAATTGGCGCGTTGGATTTTGCGGCGTGAAAGACGGGTGAAGCGTCGCGCCAGACTTCCGGATGCGTGGCGAAGTCCGCACCCAGAAAACTGGCGAGGAATTTCATATTGCCGTCATCGGTTTGATCGGCGGTGAGATCGGTGGGACCGCTGGCGTCAATAACCGCTTCGACTTTACTGGAAAATTTCGCAAGCGCGGGATCGGAATTGTCGCGCGTGTCGAGCATGCCGAGCAGCAAGGCCAGTTGGGCGCCGGCGGAGTGGCCGTAAGCGCCGATGTGATCGGGATCGACATTGTATTTCGCAGAGTTCGCGCGCAGCCAGCGCACGGCTCGTTGCACGTCGTCCAGCTGAGCGGGCCAGCGGTTAACGTCGTCGTGGAAGAGGCGGTAATCGACGGGGACGGCAACAAATCCGGCAAGCGCGAGGAATTCAGCGAGCCTGCGCATGGTGGATTTGTCGAAGCTGGTCCAGCCGCCGCCGTGGATCAGGATGACGGCGGGGTGGGGCCGTGAGTTGGCTTGGCCGGCAGGTTCGAAGATGTCGAGAAGAAGTGTTTGGCCTCCGGCCACGCCGTAAGTGATATTTTCGTGCACGGGGCTGGCGGTCGGAGTCGCGTTCGGCATTGGTGCCGGCGTCGCCGGAGCGGGCTGCTGTGCGCCCGACGTTTGTGCTGCGAAGAACAGGAAACCAAGAATGACCAAAGTTAATTTTCGCATGCGAAATTATAGCGTGACGTGCGCTACAGAGGAATCGTGATGCCCTTCCGCCCGACTATAGTAGACCTTAACGTGAAGCGGGCCGGCGCATCGCAGGCACCTCAGTGAGCGCTTTGCACGGAAATGGAAACGAGATTTCGGACCCAGCGCGCGGGACGCTTGTCTTCAGAGACGATCAAACGGAACGGTCCGGTATCACCGAGCGGCTGTCCATCGCGCGCGTCCGCCACTAAAATCTGGCCATCATGAAAGCTGGGGTCGAGCTCCGCCAGAGATACTACGACGGAGTACCCATCCGAGCTAGAGGCGACAACGTAATTCGCCAGCGCTTTACCGCGCAAATTCTCTCCCAGCGGCGCGTTGACCTTGGCAAGTAGCGTGGCGAGCGGTACCCCGGTGTATGTCTCGTCGGTGTCGTTGTGCGGGTTGTGCAACTTGACGGTCACATGCGGAAGTGCGCGGAATTCCGCGAGCGAAAGCGTCACAGGGGCGTGGAAGGCGTCGTCGGCGGTTAGCACCAGTGAATCTTTAGGCGACGCCGCCGTTTTCCCGGTTTGCTGCGCCTGAAGACCGCAGGCGAGAAGCAATGAGAGAGCAATCAGATCTGCCGAAGGGTAACGCAAAAGAAGGTTGATGTCAGCATCATGGCGGTTCTCGCGCTGGTTGGTTTCAGCGGGTCACCCGCTCAGATGCGCTCTTAATTCAACGAAAAAACCTTTCGCCGAAGATTTCAGCCAACGCGATACACTGAAACCATGAGGCAGCGCTTTGTGCATTTCTAAATCACCGCTGGAACTTCAGGGACTTTATGGGCATTCCGAATAAACGACATCCGCAGGAGCCGCACGAAGAATCGCGTTCCGCAGAAGTAAGTGCCGAGCTGGTACTTGCTTATCTCGCCACGCTTTCGCAACCGGCCAGCATTCGGCAGATCGCGCATGGCATGGAGCTGAAGCATCATGGGCGCCGCTTCCTGCCTCGCGTGATTCACCGGCTGAAGAAGGCCGGCGACATCGAAGAAGTTCACGGCGGGCGTTACCAAGTGACCGGCGCGAAGCATGCGCGGAAAGCCGCGAGGGTTGCCGCGTCTGCAAAGGCCACCGTCGAGCCCGCCGGCGCAGACAGCGCTGCAAAACGCAGCCGCGATCCCAATCTTATTTCCGGGCGGATTATCGCGCATCGAGAGGGCTACGCCTTTCTCGTGCCGAGTACGCCCATTCCTCGAGTCGATGGCGATCTCTTCATCGGCCGCGACAATTTGGGGGACGCGATGAACGGCGACAGCGTCCTGGCGCGCATCGAACGGCGCCGCGCGGATGGCCGCGCCGAAGGCCGCGTGGTGCAGATCGTCGAGCGGCAACATGCCACGCTGGTGGGATTATTCCGCTATGGCCCGCAGGGAAATGTCGTACTGCCTTACGACACGCGCATCGTGCACGAAGTCGTGATTCCACCCGGAGCCGAATTGACGCCCGAGTTGCGGCAGAAACTCGGGGAGCTCGTAAACCCGCGAGTGCGGCTTCCGGAGCTGGATAGCGCGGTGGTGAATGTGAAGATTACGCGCTACCCGAAGGGCGGAATCGGGCCCGTGGGACAAGTGGTTGAAGTTCTCGGGCGCCCGGGCGAGATTGGCGTGGACGTCGAAATCATTATTCGCAAGCACCACCTGCCGCACGTTTTCCCCGAAGAAGTCTTGGCGGAGGCCCAAGCTGCGCCGCAGTTGGTCGCGAAGCCGGAACTCGAAGGCCGCCGGGATTTTCGCGACCTGCCGATTGTCACCATCGACGGCGAGACGGCGCGCGATTTCGACGACGCCGTGCATGTCGCTTCGCTCCCGAATGGCCACTTTGAGCTGCAAGTGCACATTGCCGACGTGGCTCATTACGTTCCGCGCAACTCGCCTCTCGATCGCGAGGCGCGGCTCCGCGGAACATCCGTTTACTTTCCGAATCGCGCCGTGCCCATGCTGCCGGAAGAATTGTCCAACGGGATTTGCTCGCTCAATCCGAAAGTGGACCGGCTGGTGATGAGCGCGGTAATGGAAATGGACGAAACCGGGAAAATGGTGCAGGCGAATTTTTCCCCGGGGGTGATCCGCTCGGCCGAACGCATGACCTACACGAACGTGAACAAAGTTCTCGAAGGCGATCCGGAAATGAGCGAGCGCTACGCGCCCCTCGTGGATGAATTTCGCCGGATGAAGGAACTGGCGCTCATCCTGAATCGCCGGCGCAACGCGCGCGGCTCGATTGATTTCGATCTTCCCGAGCCGGTCATCGAATTCGACGAAAGCGGGCGCATGCTGAGCATCGTGCGCAGCGAGCGCAACATCGCACATCGGCTGATCGAGGAATTCATGCTCGCGGCCAACGAGGCCGTGGCGCAATATCTGGAAGGCCGGGGGGTGGCCTCGCTGCATCGCGTGCACGAAAAACCGGATCCGAAGAAAGTTCTCGAATTCGAGGAGCTGGCCCACGCGTTCGGCTACTCGCTCGGAGTGGACGATCTCGCCGAGCGTCGCATCGCCGTCCGGCATGGGAGCGTCCGGCCGCAAGCACGTACAGGCCGGGGGGACGCGGGCGCATGCGGCCGATGAGCGTAACGCTACCGGCCGCCGATGAAGTGGATATCCGGCCCCAGCATTACCAGAAACTGACGCAGAAAATCGCGGGAAAACCGGAGGAGCGTATACTTTCGTACTTGATGCTCCGCTCGCTCAAGCAAGCGCGTTACGCGGCGGACGTACTGGGGCATTTCGCGCTGGCCACAAAGGAGTACACGCATTTCACATCGCCGATTCGCCGCTATCCCGACCTGATCGTGCACCGCGCGCTGAAATGGGCGCTCGAAAATCCAGGAGTCGCTCCGCTGCGCGCTTCGGTCGAAAAGGTGCGTCCGGGCAAAGAGGAAACGGTGGCCATGCTGGGCCCTTACCGGCGCGTCGAGCTGCAGGAAATCGCGTCCGAAAGCTCGGAAGCCGAGCGCCGCGCGGATTCCGCTGAGCGCGAGCTGATGGAATGGAAGACGGCGCAGTTCATGGAAAGCCATCTGGGCGAAGAGTACGAGGCGCTGATCATCTCGGTGCAGAAGTTCGGATTTTTCGTGGAACTCGTGGAAATTTTTGTGGAGGGCCTGGTCAGCGTGGACCGGCTCGAAGAGTTTACCGGGCAGCGGTGCGTGTACCGCGAGCGCGACCATTCGATTGTCGCCGAACCTCATCGCGGTTCTCGCGGAGCCGGGACGAAGCTGGTCTTCCGTTTGGGCGATCACGTCAAGGTTCGCGCGGAACGGATTGATCCCTTCCGCCATCGCGTCGAGTTTTCACCGGTTTGAAATTTTGCTAAATTGCTTCGAGTCATTCCAGGAGAACTATATGCCGGCACGCCAATGCCCGAATTGCCATGCCACAGTTCCCGCAGGGAAGATCGCCGCGTACTCGAATGATCTGGTTTGTCCCGGATGCGGGAGCCCGCTCGAGATATCAGCGCTGGGCCGGAATCTTTCCGCGTTCGCCGGGCTTGGTGCCGGAGCCATCGTGTGGTGGCTTGCGTCTGAACACTATTCGCAGCAACCGAGCGCGCTCGGATGGGTCTGGCCGGTGTTGTTCAGCTATCTCGCACTCAGTCTGGTGGCGCCGCTTACGCTCATGGCCGTGGCGGACCTGGGACCAAGGGCCAGCAATGAGGCGCCCGTGGTTCACGATGCGCCCGCCGCACATTCCTCGCATTGATGTTCCTTTTTGGGGCATCCGCTGACAGAACTTGCATTTCCCCGCGGCGATGTTCACTTGTGGAACATTAAGCTCACTCAATTGTTTACCCAGTGGTACCATTGACGCTTTTCCACCCCAATTTCAAACTGGAGAGCGATGGGAAGCTATGCTTCATTAGTTGGAAAACGTGTGGAAGCACATTACCGCGCTGCGGATATCCAACTTACCGCCATTGGAACTCTCGTATCCGATTCAGGGAAATCGATTTTTGTGGAGGAGCGTTTTTCGCAAGGCGGAAAAGAGAAAAGAATGCGCGTGGAAATTCCTTACGAATTTGTGATTCGTGTTGTCGTCGCGCAAACCCAGCCGGCCGGTCCGGGCCCTTCGTCAAGAAAATAGTCCCCGCTTGCGCCTCGCCTGAGATAATTTCATCTCGCATCGCTTACGGTCCCAATGGAATCTAAACTTCCAGCACAACGTGGGCGAAGCGCGAGCATATTTTCTGTTTATCCAGGGAGGTCACAATGAAACCCACCGTCGGACTCATCGGGCTCGGATTGATGGGCAAGCCCATGGGCAGGAACCTGCTCAAGGCCGGATTTCCTTTGGTGGTATGGAATCGCACGGCCGCCAGGGCTGAGGATCTGGTGCGTGAAGGCGCGAAGCTCGGTGCCAATCCTCGCGATACGGCACAGAAGGCGGACGTGCTGATCACCATCGTCAGCGACCCCCCGGCGCTGGAAGAGGTTCTTTGGGGCGCGGCGGGCGCGCTCGACGGATTGCGGCGGGGCAGCACGTACATCGATTCGAGCACGGTCTCTCCCGATCTGGAGCGCCGCGTGGCGGCCGCGTGTGCCGAACGTGGTGTGGATTTTCTCGACGCGCCCGTCACAGGCGGCACCTGGGGCGCGGAAAAGGGAGAGCTGGTTTTCATGATGGGCGGGGCAAAAGAAATTCTCGAGCACGTGAGGCCAGTACTCGAAACGCTGGGGAAACATATTTTTCTTCTCGGCCCGAACGGCGCCGGCCAGACGGTGAAACTCGCCATGAATCTGATTCTGGCCCTGGAAGTGGACGCGCTGGCCGAGGCGCTCGCACTGGTAACTTCCGCGGGCGTTCCGGGCGAGCGATTGGTGGAAGTGTTGCAATCAAGCATGGGCCGTTCCGGACTCCTCGACTTGAAGGCGCCGCTGATGCTCAAGAACGAGTTTCCGGCAAGTTTTCCGTTGCGGCTGATGCACAAAGATATGCGCCTGGCGCTCGAACTCGCGCGGAAACAGGGCGTCACGCTTCCAGCTGCTGCGGGTGCGTACGCGGCCTACAGCGCTGTGAAAGACGCGTCCAAGGACGATCCCGATTACGCCGCGGTGGCGCGCTTCTGGAAAAAATGAGGCGCGGACACAGGGAAGCACGGAATACCGAACTGAGCGTTCGTTACCAAGTGTTCGGAGCCCGCAGGACGATGGCGCTACGTGGCGTTAGGCGGGAAAAAGCTGAGTGGCAGATCGCGTGCGGTGCGAAGACCCGCCGGGGCCGCGAGAATGGCTGGAATTGCATTCACCACGACGGCTGCGGTGGCGATGTCGCCATGGGCGCCGCCGGGAATCACGATCGATAGATTGGGTTCGCCCTTCAGTTCAATGGCGTCGGCGGGCTGCTTTGCGCCCACGTACATCTTGAGCTCCATGAAGATTTTTTCTTTGCCGGCGGCCGTGCCGCGAGCAATCTGATGCACGCCGGCCACCTGGCCGGGCGCGACCTCCAAAAACTCGGTCTTCACCATTTCTTCCGCGATGACCGGTTCTATCGTTTCCGAAATATCGTCCAGAGCGAAACCCAAGCCGTCGGCAACCATGGCGATGGATTCAGGCAAGCCCTGGTGCTTGATCACGCCGGCAGCGACCTGCGCGCGGAACTCTTCAGGCGTCATTCCCGCGCCGATTTTCTTTTGCAGCGGCAGGCGCCGCTTCGAAGCGTCCACCACGCGCACCGCCTTGGCCGAGTCCACGCGCTGCGAAACAGCCGAAAGCGTCAGCACTAGTTTGTCCATCACGAAGCCGGGATTTACGCCCGTCCCCACCAACGCTACGCCTTCCTCTTTTGCGGCGGCGTCGAGCCGGGCGGAAAGCTCTGGATGCTTTATCCAGGGATAGGCGAGTTCTTCGCAGGTGGAAACGATGCAGCAGCCCGCGGCGAGGCAGGCCAGCAATTGGTCCATCACGCTCGGCAGGTAGGACGAGGTCGAATGCACGACAATATCTACCGGCTTTTCGAGGACAGACGCCACATCAGCAGAAATACGGACGCCCCAGGGTGCATCCGGAGCGCCAATCGCTTCACCGAGGTCGCGGCCGGCCTTGGCCGGGTCTTTATCTATGGCTCCTACGATTTCGAGCGACAACTTCTGCCGCATCAAACGGGCGATCGAAGCTCCAATAGGACCGACGCCGTACTGCACGACCCGAATCTTCTTTTTCACTTGCTCCCCCGCCAATTTTGAAGAGCCAATACCTTAAAGTCTTATGCCTGCTACTGCAACCGGATTCGTAGATCTGCCTGCGGGTTCCGATGAGACCACGTCCGCGGCGGAGGCCCGACCGCGGATTCATGATGATGAATCCACGGACCCCAACACTGCGTCTCAGTATGAGTGCCGCGGCTGATGCGTTATGTAGGGTGCCAGACTTACGAATGGTTTATAGTGTTAAGCACTGGCTCTATCGCTTGGGCTCAAGCTAAGGGGATCACCTTCACGGGATAGCGCCGGGAACCCGTGTCGCAGGTTACGGAGTTAGGGAAATCTTAACGTGGCTGCGGCTACAACTATCGCTCAGGAAGGCGGAATCAAGCGGACCGTAAATCGGTACGCTGTGGGCGTCCTTGCGGCGTTAGTGGCCCTGTTACTACGACGTCTGGTGGCCCCCCTGGTGGGAACGCAGCTGGTGTACATGGTTCTTTGGCCCGCGGTCGTTTTTTCGTCCTGGTACTGCGGTGTGGGCCCCGCCATAATCACCATGGTCCTTGGAGTTGTGGGTGCTTGGTTCTGGTTTCTACCGCATCTGCACTCCGCCTGGCTTCAACATCCTCCCGCCGAAATTACCAGCCTGATCGGATTTTTGATCGTTTCCGCCCTCATTATCATCATGGGAGAAGCAAACCGCCGAGCGAGGGAGCGGGAACGGCGATCAGCGGAGGAGGCCATGGCGGCAACGGCCAAATTCGAGGCCCTCTTTCAGCAAGCCACGGTTTTTGCCGGGGTCACCACTCTTGACGGCATCGTTCTTGACGCGAACAGGCTTTCCCTGGAAATGTGTGGTTATCGAGCAGAAGATGTTCTGGGAAAGCCTTTCTGGGAGTGCGGATGGTGGCAAGGTCATCCGGAGTCGCAAACTAAAGTCCGAGCCGCTACACCCCAAGCAGCGCACGGGATCAGCTATCGCGATATCCTTCCCTATCGTTGGGCAGACGGAACGGAGCGAATGGTTGATTTCTCGCTTCATCCCATTCGCGATTCACGCGGCCAGATTATTTTCCTTCACCCCACCGGAATCGACATCACCGATCTAAAGAACGCGGAGGAGAATTACCGCGCGCTGGCGGAATCGCTCGAGGAAAAGGTTCGCGTTCGCACAGTAGAGGTGGAACAACGGACCCAGCAACTCAGGGATTTATCCCGGCGTTTACTGCAAACGCAGGATGACGAGAGGCGGAGGATAGCGCGCGAACTCCACGATAGCGCCGGGCAATACATGGCCTCGATTCAAATGAACCTTGATGCGTTGCTTCGCGAGGCTGTTGCGCTTCCCGCTCCGCAGCGGGAACGCATTTCGGATTCCATTGCGATGCTGGAGCGTTGCAATTCTGAAATCCGAACTCTGTCGTATCTGTTACACCCGCCTCTGCTTGATGAATTAGGGCTTCGCTCAGCCTTGTCCTGGTATCTGGAAGGTTTCTCCGAACGCAGCGGGATAAAGGTGGAGCTGCAGGTTCCGGACGATCTGCCGCGGATGACGCCCAATATGGAGACCGTGATATTCAGAGTTGTGCAGCAAAGCCTGGTCAATATTCACAGGCACTCGGGAAGCCACATTGCGAGAGTACGTATCGATTGCGATGCCGAACGCATAGAACTGAAGATCTCCGATGAAGGCAAGGGCATGCCGCCGGAAACTCTGGCCGGAATCAATGCAGGCACCGGACTCGTGGGAGTCGGAGTGGCCGGCATGCGGGAACGCGTCATAGGGATGGGCGGAAAGTTTCAGGTAAGATCGCGCAACGACGGTACCATGATACAGATCAGCCTTCCGGTGACCCGAAGCGGCAATGCCGCAGCATCCGGAGCCTGACCACACACGGAAAGTTCTGGGGCACGTTCCCGATCGACGCACCCATCCAAATTCAGCTTATATCTGCGGCACTTGTGGCATGGAGCGGAGAGCCGCATAATGTGCCGACGCCCCTGTGACACGCGAGCCCGACACGCGTTCTCCCAAACGACATTGGCTGCGCACCACGCTGCAAGTCATTTTGCAGTATGGCGGCAGCGCGCTCGTCCTATATCTATTGTTCCGGCTTCTGCCCGGCCGCCAGGTGTGGCAGGCGCTGGGCGAATTGCCCGGCAGGCTTTGGCTGGCCGTGCTCGCCGGGTATCTCGCAGCGCAGTGCGTCGGAGCGGCGAAATACCGGCTGGTGCTGAATCTCAGCGGTGCGGGAATGACAGCGAAGCAGGCCGCACGTTGCTATTTTGCCGGACTGTTTGGCTCGCTGTTTTTGCCTTCTTTGATCGGCGGGGATATTTTGCGCGTCGCCATGGCATTGCGAATCGCGCGAAGCAAGGCGGGCGTTCTGCTGGGCAGCCTGGCGGACCGGACTTCCGATTTCACGGCGCTGGCGTTGCTCGCCGGAATCGGAGCGCTCATCGTGCCGAAAGCGCTCGACGATCGAAGCCGAAAAATCTTCGAACTCGCATGTGGCGCGATGATCCTCGGCGTTGTGATTCTAGTTGGAGTTGCTGCGCTGCTTCCCGCGCGTCACTTTTCTTATCGCATGAGGCGGCGCTTTGTAAGCCTGCGGCGCGCGCTGCGTTCCATGATGCAGCAGCCTGGAGCAATGTTCCGGGCTCTGGGCATGAGCCTTGCCGTGCAAATTATATTCATCGTTCTGAACGTAGTGCTTGCGGAAGCTTGCGGGTTGCACTTGGCTTTCCCTGTATGGCTCTTTGCGTGGCCGCTCGCGAAACTTTCGGCGGCGCTTCCGATCACGCAAGCGGGCATCGGCGTGCGCGAAGCAGCTCTGGCGGCATTGCTGGTGCCATTCGGCGCGACGGCGGTGCTGGCGGTGGCCTCGGGCCTGGCGTGGGACGCGATTTCGATTAGCGGCGCGATCGCCAGCGGGATTTTTGCGTTCGCCGCCGGAAAAATCTGGCCCGACGCAGCCCGCGCGAGCGATCGCTGACGCCTGTCTAGTGGGCGCTCGAGTATTTTGAGTAGTCCGGATACGCCGGGTGCACCGGCGCCTGCGGCGGATTCTTTTCGAGCTCCTGCATCACGACTTCGACGGCCTTTTCGAGCTGCAGGTCGTGGCCTTGCCTCCACGCGTGCGGATCCATCTCGATTTCAATGTCGGGCGGCACTCCGTGATTTTCCACTTCCCACGTCCCTTCGAGTGTGAAGAAAGCAAAACGGGGCGCGGTCACGAAGCCGTTATCGATCAAGCTCGGATATCCGCCGATGCCGACAAGTCCGCCCCAGGTGCGCTTGCCGACAAGCTGGCCGAGGCCGACGTGGCGGAAATAGAACGGCAGCGCGTCGCCACCCGAACCAGAAAACTCGTTGGTGATCATAACTTTCGGGCCGTAGATGCCGCTGAAAGGCGTGGAGAAGTCTCCGCCGTCGCGCGCCATCCAGTAATTCCAGATTTTTCGTTGCATGTACTGGATGATGTAATCGGCAGCCTGGCCTCCGGTGTTGAAGCGCTCGTCGATTACGGCGCCCTGCCTGCCGACCTGCGCGAAATAATAGCGATTGAAATTCGTGAAACCACCGCGGCCCGTGTTCGGCAAGTAAACGTATGCGAGCTTGCCGCCGCTCAGGTCATTTACTTTGCGGAAATTGTCTTCCATCCACGCGCGGTTGCGCAGCCCGGTTTCGTCGTCGACGGGGACAACGGTCACTTCCCGCGAGCCGCTGCCATCCGGGTTGGGGCCGACTTTTAGAACGGTTTGCTTGCTGGCAGTTTCCTGGAAGTAGCTGTAAACATCTTCGCCCGCACGTACGTCGCGGCCATTCACGCTGAGCAGATACTCGCCTGCGGCAACGTTCACGCCCGGCTGAGTGAGCGGTGCGTGCAGCTGAGGATTCCAGTTTTCGCCGTTGTAAACACGCGCGAAGCGATAACGCCCGTTCGCAATGGAATAGTCGGCGCCCAGAAGTCCGACCTTGAGCGGCTGCACCTCGGGAATGTCACCGCCGCCAACGAACATGTGGCCTATATTGATTTCACTGAGCATCTGGTCGAAGAGATAGTTCAGGTCGTCGCGCGTGGCGATACCGTCGAGGTATGCCGAATATTCCTTCGACAGGGCAGTAAGATTCACACCGTGGTGATGCGGATCGTAGAGAAAGTCGCGCTCGATACGCCAGATTTCGTTGAACATTTGGTTCCACTCGGCGCGTGGCTCTACCCACACTTCCATCGAGTCGAGCTTCAGCGTCCCTTCGCCCGGCTTGGGCGCCTGAGCTGTAGGCGCTATGGTCCAGTTATCTCCCTGCTGGTAGAGGAACTTCTCGCCGTTGAAAGAAAAAGCGACATTCTCGATGCCGGAGATGAGGACGTCCGTCTTTCGCTTGCTGAGATCGAACTTGCTGACTACGAGTTTCGGCGGACCGTCTGCGTCCGGCGCGGGAGGATTTTCGACCACGAAAAGCTCGCCCGTCTTTCCGGCGAATAATCCGCTGTAGTTCCTGGGCGGCAAGGGCAGCGCGAGGATGCGCTGGCTGATGCCATCGAAATCGATAGTGACCTTGACAGGTTCCTTGTCTTTCTTGTCCTTGTCTTTATCTTTTTCTTTATCCTTGCCGGCATCTTTGTCTTTGGACTTCTCGTCTTTGGACTTGTCCTTATCTTTCTCGTCCTTTGAAGTGTCCGGCTTGGAGCTGTCGGCGTCCTTTTTTTCTGCGTCGATTTTTTCGTCGTCACTCTCGGGCGCCAAGGGCGATGGCAAGTTCTTAGCCAGGACGATGACGTACACGCTGCGCGTTACTTGCTTGCCGTCGCTCGACATATCGAGGCCGGCTACCGTGGGCCCGATGTTCGTGCTGGCGGTGAAATAGAGATACTTGCCGTTCTTGTCGAAATCGGCGAACTCCGCATCGCTCATGCCATCGGTGACCTGGGCGGATTTACCCGAATCGAGCGAGTAGACGAAGACGGCGCGGAGATGATTCTTCAGAAGTTTCGTGTATGCAATCCAGAGGTTGTCAGGCGACCAGCTGGGATTGAGCCCTTGCGACTCGTAGGCATCGGTGTCCACTTTGACTGGAGTGCCTTTATCGAGCTCCACGTACCAGAGGTTGAGCCGCTTGTCGGTGTAAGCAATTTTCTTGCTGTCCGGAGACCATGTCGGCGAATAAAAGAAGGAAGGCGGATTTCCCAGATTGATTTTGCGGACATCGCCCTTCCCGGTCTGCTCGCGCAAATGGAGAGCGTATTCGCCGGATTCATCCGAAAAGTAAGCGATCCATTTCCCGTCAGGCGACCACGCCGGGTCGCGGTCGGCCACGCCCGGCGAATTCGAAATGTTGCGGATATCGCCCTTTTCGGCCGGTACCGTAAGGATTTCGCCGTGCGCTTCGAACACGGCGCGCATGCCTGTGGGCGAAATGTTCGCGTTATTGATTTGTTTGGCGACCTTTTCGAAATGCGGGCGCACCTCCACAAGATCGGCAGCGATATGCACCTTCACGGGCTTGTCGCTATGCGATTCCAGATCGTAGAGATGCAGCGAGCCGAATTGCTCGTAAACAATGGCGCCCGGCCCGGCGGAAGCCGACTTGATCGGCAATCCCTTGTTCTCGATGACCTGCGAGTTCTTCTGTGATTTCACGTCATAGGAGAAGAGTGTGAAAGCACCGTTGCGATCGGAGAGAAAATACACGGTGTCGCCCACCCACATGGGATTGAAGTCGTTGGAATCTTCGTGGGGAACTTTCACGATGCTCGAATCGGCAAGATTTGCGATCCACACACGCTGAGCGGTACCGCCGCGATAGTGGCTCCAGGTTCCCCAGGGATGGGGCGTGGGCCCGTAAGCGAGCTTCGATCCATCGGGAGAATACGAACCTGAGTAACCCACAGGCAGCGGGAGTTGCGTGGGGAATCCGCCCTCGGCTGGAACGGTGAAGAGTTGCTGGGTGTTGTTGGCAAAGCCGGCGCGTGGCGAAACAAACAGAATGCTCTTGCCGTCAGGAGTCCATCCGAGCGCGAGGTCCGGGCCGTTGTGGAAGGTGACACGGCGGGGCACGCCGCCCGATGCCGGCATCACGTACACGTTGAGCTTGCCGTCGTATTCGCCGGTGAAGGCGATCCACTGGCCGTCGGGAGAAAAATGCGGACCGCGCTTGATGCCCGGGCCGGCCGTCAGGCGAATGGCATCGCCGCCATCGCGGGCCACCTTCCAGAGGTCATCGCCAAAAACGAAGACGATGTTCGTGCGACCGAGCGTGGGCTGGCGCAGCAGGAGCGGCTTCTCATCTTGCGCGAAAGACGCGAATGAAAACAGAAGAATAGCGAGGGAAAGAACAGCCTTCTTCATGGAATGGATCTCCTTTAGATTCCTGCTTCCGGATGATACGCAAGCGCAGGCGCCGAGGTTTCCAAGCACCTTTAGACGTGAAGGACGCTTTCCGGAAAGCGGTATATTAGCGGTTTGGAGTGAAAAGGGTAAGAGGGTCCGAGAAATTTGAGACGAACTACGGCGGCGCGAGGGACTAGTTACTAGAGATTATTAGAAACGCGAGCGACTGGCGCGAATGAACTCTCGCAGCGAAGACACATTAGGCCCGTAGGAACCAACGCGGCCGGCATCGACGGGCAAGCCCAGATACTCCGCTTGCTCGATGCTCAGGCCCGCGTCGTCCAGCTCCGCAAGGCTATAGCCTTCGGTCGGAACGAGCCGATTGCGGCGGGAAAGATCCACGGGACGCGGCGGGCGATGCGTGCTCCACCGCTTCCGTACGATGTTGAAGAAGTCGTCCCAGTCTCGCCGATTCCACATAGCTTCCTCCCACTGCTCCGGCCACAGGTGATTGGATGCAGCCCAAGCGCTTTCGGTAGCACGAAGTCTTGCGCCGGGCGTCATCTCGCTCCGGGGACAGGAGCGATGCCGATAATAACCCCGCAGGCGGTGGAAAGTCGTGTGCGAAAGCCGGTTGTATCCTTTGAGTTATCGACAGTTACGAACTGCTTCGCAAGCGCCTGCCCCGGCCACGCGCGGCCCACCCGCTGCTACACACCTACACGGCGGCACGAGGGGCTGTTATACTTTCGAGAAGCTAAGGGACTGTGGAAGTTGAGTGAAATTCGCATGAGTAATCCCTCCATCGTCGTTCACTATCACGAGTTGTGGCTCAAGGGCCGCAACCGCCGATTCTTTCTAGGCAAGCTTTTTACCGCTCTGCGCCAAACGCTTCAGGGAATGCCCGTTGATCGGATCGAGCAGCCCGGCGATCGTTTCATCGTTCGCCTGGGCGACGGTGCGCCGCTTGGAGAAGCGGTGGCGCGAGTGGAGCGGGTTTTCGGGATTGCCTTTTACGCCGTGGCACGTCCTGTGAAGCAGAGCATGGAAGAGCTTTGCGCGGCGGCTTGGGAGGAAATCGAGCCGCTGCGATTTGCGAATTTTGCCGTGCGCGCCAAGCGCAGCGACAAATCGTTTCCGCACACCAGCATGGAAATCGAATCGGCGGTGGGGCGCTATCTTCTAGAAAAACTTGGTGCCCAAGGCCGCGACGTGCGGGTGAAATTGAACGGCCCGGAACTCACTTGCTACATCGAAATCACGCCGGGTCCGGCTCTGGTGTACGCGCGAAAAATTCCCGGTGCGGGAGGCCTCCCGGCAAGCACGGCCGGGCGGATGATGTGCCTGCTATCCGGCGGGTACGATTCCGCGGTTGCCGCGTACCACATGATGAAGCGCGGCGCGCATTTGAGCTTTGCGCATTTCTACGGAACGGGCGGTGCGGCCGGAGAATCTTCCCTGCACGTGGCTAGCGCGCTCGCGCGCCAGCTGGTGCCGTATCAGTTTCACACCAAGCTCTACCGCGTGCCGTTTGAGGCCATCCAGCGCGAAATCGTGCGCTATGCCCCGGAAGAATATCGCGTGCTTTTGTACCGGCGGATGATGTTGCGAATCGCCGAAGTGCTGGCAAAGCGCGATCGCGCCCTCGCACTCATCACCGGAGACAGCTTGGGGCAAGTCGCGTCGCAGACGCTGCGTAATCTTGTGGCCGTAGACGCGGCGGCGAGCATGGTTGTATTCCGGCCGCTCGCAGGCACAGACAAAATCGATATCATGGCCACGGCACGAAAAATCGGGACGTACGACATTTCCTCCGAGCCGTTCCACGATTGCTGCCCTGTGTTTATGCCGCGCACACCAGCTTTGTATGCCTCGGCCGAGGAACTGGCCGAAGCAGAAACGAAGCTGGATGTGCGCGCCCTGATCACCCAGGGCGTGCGCGGTGCCACGCTCGAGCAATTGCATTACAGGAACGGAAAAATCGAGAGCGTCGTGTCACACCCGGGAAAATCCGCCGAAAACCATCGCACTGCAATCGCCTGAATTACGGGCTGAAAAATGAGAAAGGGCGCCGAGAGTTCAGCGCCCGTTTCCCTTTGCTCGATTTCAAAAATTAATTATCGATCGCGTCCGCCGCCTCCGCCGTATCCACCGCGTCCGCCTCGCCCTCCGCCACCGCCACCTCCGCCATGGCCGCCGCGTCCGCCGCCACCGCCGCCTCCACCATGGCCTCCACGGCCACCACCGCCTCCCCCGCCGCCACCTTCGCGCTGGGGCCGGGCTTCATTTACCACCAGAGCGCGCCCGAGAAAATCCTTGCCGTTGAGCGCCGCGATAGCTTTTTCCGCTTCCGCGTCGTTGCCGATTTCGGCGAAGCCGAAACCTCGCGGCTGTCCCGTGAAACGATCCCGCAACAGCGTAAGCGAATCCGGCTGTACGCTGATTTCCGCAAACAACGCCGCCACCTGCTCTTCCGTAGCCTTGAACGACAGATTGCCCACGTACAGTTTCTTCACGGTCGCTCTCCTTATGCCCCTGACCAGCGCCAGGACGCCTAATGCGAGGCTGAAGAGACAGGATCTCGGCCGCAGGCGGCCGTTATGGAACCGGCCACACCCGGCTGAAGCGAGCGCTCCAGTTGCTCAGGAGCATCTTGCGGCAAGTGCCGCCAGCAGTCAACCGTCGCGGCGGGGAAAGTGGCGGGCGGGGGCAGAGCTTTGCCTGGGTGCCGCTAGAGGGCCGGGAGCGTTGGTGATAGGATGCGCGCAAGGTTCCTCGGAGGGTCGCGGTGCGTGGAACGATGATGGATTTTCCCCTAACGCTCGTGCCGATCCTCGAGCGAGCCGGGAAATTATTTCGCACGATTGAGATTGTTTCGCGCCGCCCGGACCGTTCGCTCAAGCGCACAACCTATGGCGAGTTTTACGTTCGGGCGCGCCGACTGGCACGCGCGCTGGAGCTCGTAGGAATGGCGCGGGGCGACCGCGTCGCCACGCTGATGTGGAACCACTCCGCGCATCTCGAGGCTTACTTTGGAATACCGGTGGCCGGCGGCGTCCTGCACACGCTGAATCTGCGGCTGCATCCCGAGGAGCTTGCGTATATCGCGAACCACGCGCGCGACCGTTACCTGATCGTGGACGACGTGCTTCTACCCGTTTATGAATCGGTTCGCGCGCTGACGCATTTCGAGCGCGTTTTCGTGGTGCCATTCAGTGGACAACCTGTTCCCGCCGCGCATGAGAACTACGAAGATTTTCTCAGCGCCGTGGATGACGAATTCGTGTACCCGGCGCTCGAGGAGAACGAAGCAGCAGCGATGTGTTTCACCTCCGGCACAACTGGAAAATCAAAAGGGGTGGTTTATTCGCATCGCGCGCTGGTTCTGCATAGCTTTGCGGAATGCCTCTTCGACAGCTTTGGCATCAGCCACAACGAAGTAATTCTTCCGGCGTCTTCCATGTTTCACGCGAACGCCTGGGGCGTGCCGTTCACCGCGACGATGGTGGGCGCGAGATTGGTGCTTCCTGGCCCGCATCTCGACGCGGAGAGCCTGCTCGATTTGATCGAACAGGAAAAAGTTACGCTAGCCTGCGCCGTTCCGACGATCTGGTTCGGCGTGCTAAGCGCGCTCGAGAAAAATCCGGATCGCTGGAAGATTCCGCATCGGGTCCGGATCACTTGCGGCGGAGCGGCCGTGCCGGAATCGCTCATGCGCGGGCTTGACCGCTTCGGCTTGCGTATCACCCATCTGTGGGGCATGACGGAAACAACGCCGCTCGCCACCACCGGTCCGGTCAAGTCCACGCTTGCCGGCTGCAGCGAGGATGAAAAATACAAAATCCGGGCGAAGCAGGGAATTCCCGCTCCGTTTGTGGAGTTGCGCGTGATGGGCGAGAAAGGCGAAGCGCCCTGGGACGGCGTCACGTTTGGCGAACTCGAAATTCGCGGGCCGTGGATTGCCGCAAGCTACTTTGAAGCTCCCGAAACGAAGGATCGCTGGAGCGCGGATGGCTGGTTTCGCACCGGCGACATCGCCACGATTGACGCCGAGGGCTACGTGAAGATCGTCGACCGCAGCAAGGACTTGATCAAATCCGGCGGAGAATGGATCAGTTCGGTGGACCTGGAGAATGCGCTGATGTGCCATCCCGCGGTGCGCGAAGCCGCGGTCATCGGCATTCCGCATCCCAAGTGGCAGGAGCGGCCGCTCGCCGTCGTAGTGGCGAAAGAAGGCGTGCCCGTGCAGGCAGAGGAGCTGCGCGCATTCCTTGCGTCGAAATTTGCGAAATGGCAGTTGCCGGATGCGTTCGTCTTCGCCACCGAAATTCCGCGCACTTCCGTGGGGAAATTCCTCAAGATCAAGCTCCGCGAGCAATACGCCGATTGGGCTTGGGAATAGCGCTGGACGCGCGAAGCGTAGAAAAATCTACGTGCGGTAGCTGGCGTTGATGCGCACGTATTCGCCGGTAAAATCGCAGGTCCACATGCGAGCCTCGGCGCGACCCGCGTGCAGATCGACGACGATGGGCACATATTTCGCGAGCATCTTGCGATGGACGGCGCGCTCGTGAAACGGATGCTCGTGGCCGCGCCGGCAGACGCACGCGCCCGCCAGGCGAATTTCCACGCGATTGGGATCGAACGCGGCTCCCGAGCGGCCGGCAGCCGCGAGTATGCGGCCCCAGTTGGGATCGGCGCCGGCGAGGGCCGTCTTGACCAGCGGCGAATTCGCGATAGTGCGCGCGATTTGGCCTGCCGCACGCTCCGAGGATGCGCCGCGGACTTCGATTTCGATCACGCGATGGGCACCTTCGCCGTCTGCGACGATGGCGAGGGCCAGGGATTTGCAGACGCTTTCGAGCGCGGCGCAAAACTTCGTGTAAGCCGAGTCCTCGCGCACAATTTTGCGCGCGCCGGATTGGCCATTCGCAAGCAGGATGACCGTATCGTTCGTGGATGTGTCGCCGTCCACCGAGATGGCGTTGAATGTGTGCTCGACGGCTTGGCGCAAAGCGCGAGAAAGCAGCGCTGGCGCAATCGCGGCGTCTGTCGCAAGGAAGGCGAGCATGGTAGCCATGTTCGGTTGAATCATTCCCGCGCCTTTTGTGCATCCGAGTATGCGCGCTCGCTTTCCGCCGATGTCACATTTCGCAGAGGCCCATTTCGGGCGCGTGTCGGTAGTCATGATCGCCCGTGTAAATTTCCCGAATGCAGCCGGGTTTGCGCTTCGCGCGCGGACGAGAGCCGGCACGGCGTGAATGATTTTCTCCGAGCGCAGCGGGACGCCAATAACGCCGGTGGAGCAGACCAGGATTTGCGAGGGGCGAAGGCGCGCGAGCTCTTCGGCTACCTTCGAAGCGGTTGCCGTGGCAGCGGCGATTCCGTCCGTTCCCGTGCAACAGTTTGCGTTCCCGGAATTGACGATCACTGCGCGCATTTTGTTGCACGCGGCGCGAAGGTGACGCTCGGAAACCAGCACGGGCGCCGCTCGAACGAGATTTTTGGTGAACACTGCGGCTGCCGCAGCGGGCGAGTCACTTACGAGCAGTCCAAGATCGAGCCCGGATTTCTTCAACCCGCACGCCGCTGACGCGAACGAAAATCCAACCGGAATATCCGAAGACGACGGGCGTGGGCTCATGCGGCAGAAACGGGAGTCGCAGATTCGTCGAGAATTGGAAGCATCACGCGCTCGGGAAGCACGGTCGCGATGACCGCGACGAGTTTGCAAGTACGGCGCTTCGCGCACGTCCGGCAATCGCGCTCGATTTTTTCCGTGAGCGTTTCGCGTGACGCCGCGGCAAATCCAAGCCGCTCGAAAAAGTCGGTGGCGTGCGTGACTGCGAACACGCGCGCAATCCCGTTTTGCCGCGCTTCGTCCAAAGCATATTCGATAAGCCGCGGGCCGATGCCGCGTCCGCGCGCCTTTGCCACTACTGCTACCGACCGAATCTCCGCAAGGTCCGTGGTGTACGGTTCGAGCGAAAGGCATCCCACCAATCGGCCCTTCTCCGTGTGGACAATAAAATGGCTGATGTTGGTGCGGATTTCCTCCTCCGCGCGCGCGAGCAGCAATCCTTGCTCCGCGTACAGCACGATGAGCCGGTAAATCGCGGCGGCTTCGGAAAGCCTAGCACGTCGCACTCTCATAAATTCTCCTCAAGCTTGGCGCGTCGCGCGTTGAACGCTTGCAGCGCGGACCGGACGGCGCCGGGCGCCGTGCCGCCGGGAACTCCTCGGCGTGCAAGAGCCGATTCGAGCGTAAGCACGGTGCCTAGATCGCGCCCGAATGCCGGCGAGAATTCTCTCAGCCGATCGAGAGGCATTTCGCGGATGGATTTTCCGTCCTGCTCTGCCGCGCGCAAAACCTTTCCCACAATTTCGTGCGCTTCGCGGAATGGCACGCCGAAAGCGACGAGATAGTCCGCCACTTCGGTGGCCACAAGCGCAGGGTCCTGGGCTGCCTCGCGCAGGCGATCTTCCCGGAAGCGCGTCGTGGCGAGCACAGCAGAGGCAATCCGCGTCATCTCTAGGGCCTGATCGTGCGCGCTAAAGAGCGCTTCCTTGTCTTCCTGCAAATCGCGCTGATAACTAGACGCCAGTCCCTTCAGCGTAGTGAAAAGCGCGAAGAGCGAGCCATAGATGCGGCCGGTCTTGCCGCGAATGAGCTCCCAAGCGTCGGGATTTTTCTTCTGCGGCATCAGGCTGCTGCCGGTAGAGAATTCGTCGGGGAGTTCCACGAATCCGAATTCGGGAGTGGCAAACAGGATAAAATCCTCCGCCAGGCGCGAAAGATGCGTGGCCAACGTAGAGAGTGCGAAGAGATATTCGAGCGCGAAATCGCGGTCGCTCACCGCATCGAGGCTGTTTTCCGAGATGCGTGAAAAGCCCAGATCGTGCGCGAGCGCTTTGCGGTCGAGCGGAAACGCGCAACCCGCGAGCGCACCCGATCCAAGCGGGCAAACATCGGCGCGCGCGGCGGCGCCGGCAAACCGCTCGGCATCGCGATGAAACGCTTCTCCGTGCGCGAGAAGCCAGTGCGAAAGCAGAATCGGCTGCGCGTGCTGCATGTGCGTGGAACCCGGCATGGGAACGCGCAGATTACTTTCGGCTTGTGTGGCGATCGCGCGCTCGAGAGATGCGATGGCCTGCCGGATTTCTTTCGCCGCTTCCTTCACGTACATGCGAAATTCCGCCGCTACCATTTCATTGCGGCTGCGGCCGGTGTGAAGTTTGGCTCCGAGTACGCCAATCTTCTCGATCAGCGCGCTTTCTGCGAAATGGTGAACGTCCTCCGCTTTGGAATCGTCGAGCCAGGCCGTATCAGAACGAGCGCGAGCTTCCAGAGCGTCGAGAGCGGTGACGATTTGCCGCCCTTCTTCTTCCGTGATTATTCCCGCGGCAGAGATGGCGCGTGCCCAGGCTCGATCGAGAGCAAGTTCTTGCGGCAGGAGGCGGCGGTCGAAATTCCAGGAGCGCTCGAATTCGTAGAACGATGCGTCGGGGCCGCGCTCGAACCGCCCGCCCCACATTTTCTGGCCGCCGGGATCACCGCTCATCTTGCTTTGGCCTCATGCGCTACTTGGGCCGCTGCACGCGGCTCTTCTTGCGGCACGGTGATGGGAAGCGCGAACAAATTGATGAAGCCTTCGGCGTCCTTGGGGTTGTAGCCGGTCATGGTGAAGCTGGCGAGATTCGTTCGATAGAGCGAATAGGGCGATTGCCGCGCGGCGACCGTCACATTGCCTTTGCAAAGCGAAAGTGAAACGGACCCGGTCACGCGCCGTTGCGAGCTCGAGAAAAAAGCGTCAAGCGCTTCGCGCAGCGGCGTGAACCACATGCCGTAGTAAACCATCTCGGCGTAGCGCAGCGAGAGAAATTGCTGGTAGTGCGCGGTTTCGCGGTCGAGCGCGAGCGATTCGAGCTCGCGATGCGCCGTGACCAACAACGTTCCGCCCGGCGTTTCATACGCGCCGCGGGATTTGATTCCGACCAGGCGGTTTTCGACCATTTCCATCCGGCCAACGCCATTGGCTGCGGCGATTTCGTTCAACTGCGTGAGCAGAGCGACTGCGCCCAGTTTCTTTCCATTCACGGAAACGGGTGCTCCGCCTTCGAAGCCGATTTCCACGGTAGTTGCTTCGCTGGGAGCCTTGGCCGAAGAAATCACCCATTGCCACATGCTTTCGTCCGGCGCGTTTGCGGGATCTTCCAAAACGCCGCCTTCGTGGCTCAAATGCCAGATGTTGCGGTCGCGGCTATAGATATTTTTCGTGGTTTGCTCCACCGGAACGTTATGAGCACGGGCATAAGCGATGGCTTCTTCGCGCGAAGCGATTTTCCATTCGCGCCACGGCGCGATGATTTGCAATTCCGGCGCGAGAGCCTTGGCCGCGAGCTCGAAGCGCACCTGGTCATTGCCTTTCCCGGTGCAACCGTGCGCCACGGCGTCGGCGCCGAGCTTTCGCGCGAGCTCCACCTGGCGCTGCGCCAGCAGCGGCCGCGCAAAAGAAGTGCCCAGCAGATACTTATGCTCGTACACCGCGCCGGCGCGCAAAGTGGGCCAGATGTACCCGGTGATGAATTCTTCGCGCAAATCCTCGACGTAAGCGGCGCTCGCGCCCGTCGCAAGGGCTTTTTTTCGCGCGACTTCCAAATCTTCCTGCTGCCCGAGATCGCCGATCATGGCGATCACTTCGCAGCCGTAAGTTTCCTTGAGCCACGGAATGATGATGGAAGTGTCCAGCCCTCCGGAATAAGCGAGCACAACTTTCTTCGGCAATTCGTTCTCCTTCGTGGTTTTCGTAGTCGCTGACTAATTCAGCAGCGTCAGCAGAATCGCTTTCTGCGCGTGCAGGCGGTTTTCTGCCTGGTCGAACACAATTGAGCGCGGCGAATCCATTACGCTGGCAGTCACTTCCGCGCCGCGATGCGCCGGGAGGCAGTGCATGAACACGGCGTCCGGCGCAGCCTTCGCCAGGAGTGCCTCATTCACCTGATACGCCGCGAAGGCCGATTCGCGCGCCGCGGATTCGTCTTCCTGTCCCATGCTGGTCCACACGTCGGTGTAAATCGCCTGCGCCCCGGCCACGGCTTCTTCGGGCGAGCGCAAAATTTCACTCTTGCTGCGAGTTTCGCGCGCCACGCGCTTGGCTTCGGCGACGACCGCCGCGTCTGGCTCGTAGCCCGCAGGCGTCGCAACCCGCACATGAGCGCCGACACGCGCACCAATCGTCAGAAGCGAGTGGCAGACGTTATTGCCGTCCCCGACGTAGGCAACCTTAAGTCCGCGAAGTCCGCCGAAGCGCTCTTCAAGCGTTTGAAAATCCGAAAGCGCCTGGCACGGATGGTAGCGGTCAGACAACGCGTTGATCACCGGGATGTTCGTGTTCGCGGCCAGTGCGTCGATGGATTCTTGCGTGAACACCCGCGCCACGATGCCCTGCACCCATCGCTCCAGATTTTTTGCCACGTCGGGAATGGATTCGCGCTGGCCCAGGCGCACCGCCGTGTGATCGAGAAAGACCGAGCTCCCGCCCAGGCTCGAGATGCCGACTTCGAACGTGACGCGTGTGCGCAACGAGGGCTTTTCGAAAATCAGCGCCAGGAAGCGGCCCGCCAGGGCTCCGCGATAGCGGTCTGGATGCGCCTTCACGTCCGAGGCCAGATGCAGGACGTCGCGCACCTGCGCGGGCGTCCAATCCATCCCGGTAAGAAGATCGTTGGTCAAAGTGAAAGTTGTGGCAGCGGCGTTCATGTTCACCTCGACGCAGCCAGGACTTTCGGCTGCGAATGAGTTTCCGTTTTCAGATTCTTGGAAGCTTGTGCCAGCACCTTTTCGAATTTGGCGAGAAACTCGGTGATGTCTCGCTTGCGGATGATGAAGGGCGGAAGAAGCCGAAGTATGTGATCGTGCGTGCAATTAATCACCAGGCCGCGACGCAGTGCCTCGTCCACCAGAGGTTTTCCGTCGCAGGAGAGATCGATTCCCACGATGAGCCCTTCGCCGCGCACTTCGCGGATGAAATCAAACTGCGCGGCGAGCTTTTCGAGTCCCGCGCGCAATTCCGCGCCGCGTTCGTGAACGTGCTCGAGCAGACCCTCCTCTTCCACGATAGTGAGGAATTCAAGAGCCGCGGCGCATACGAGCGGGCCGCCGCCGAATGTCGTCCCGTGCAGCCCCGGGGCAAATGCGGAGGCGAATTCTTCGTTGGCGATGATGGCGCCGAGCGGAAGACCCCCGGCGAGCGGCTTGGCGACTACGACGATGTCCGGAAGCGAGTCAAATTTCTGGTAAGCGAAATACCGCCCCGTACGGCCGAGGCCGCATTGAATCTCGTCTGCAATTAGCGCGGCGCCGTGTTTCGTCGCCAGTGAGCGCGCTCGCTTCCAGAACGGCTCGCTGACAGGAAATATGCCGCCTTCACCCTGAATGGTCTCCACCACAAGAGCGCACACTGAATCGTCAAATTTCGATTCGAGGTCTGCCACGTCATTGAAGCGCACGAATTCCGCTCCGGGAACCAGAGGAGCGAAGGGCTCGCGATATTTGGCGGCGTGCGTGATCGAAAGCGCTCCGAAGGTGCGGCCATGAAAAGAATTTTCCAGCGCTAGGATTCGCGTCTTCGCGCCGGCGGCGGATGGTGAATTGCCGTTCGCGGAAGTTCCGCGAGCGTGCACGCGCGCGAGTTTCAGTGCACCGTCAATGGCTTCCGTTCCGCTATTAGTGAAAAAAACGCGGTCGAGCCCGGACCATACGGCCAGTTTCCGCGCCAGCGGGCCTTGATAGGGATTGTGGAAGAGATTCGAAAGGTGAATTGCGCGTCCCGCTTCCCGGCGAATCACACGTACAAGCCGCGGGTTCGCGTGGCCGAGAGCGTTTACCGCGATACCCGCGAGAAAATCGAGGTACGCACGCCCCTTCGAATCAAAAAGATGGCAGCCGCGCCCGCGCGTGAACACCACCGGCGGCCGCTTGTAAGTGTTCATCAGGTAGCGCGCTTCGTCCGCCTGGACGCGCGCCGCGGAGACACGTTTTCCCGCCGCGATTTTCTTCTTTGCCATTTTTACCGAGCTGCTCCGTGCGCTGCTTTGTGGCGCGTTCCGTGCGCGAGTGCTGTGGCCGCATGCACCACCGGCAGAACGCGCGTGCCGGGGCAGCGCGCGCCATTCGCGGCGGTCAGCAGCGCGCGCGGAACCGTCCCGCCGACGATGCGCACTTCCGCGACGCCGCCAGCCAGCGCTCGCTTTGCTGCTTCCAGTTTCAAAATCATTCCGCCGGAGACTTTGTTGTGCCTAATGAGCTGTTCAATCTCCCCGCCACGAACTGCGCGCAATACTTTTTCTCCATCGAGCACTCCGGCCACGTCGGTCAGAAAAATCAAACGGTCGGCTTGAATGAACTCCGCCGCCGCCGCGGCCATGTGATCGGCATTGATGTTATAGAGCTCGCCATCGGCGCCAAGTCCCAGGCAGGACGCCACCGGAACCGTTCCGGCGCGCCAGAGAGAACGCAGAAAATCAAGATTCACGCCGGTCAGGTACCCGACGAATCCGAGGCTGCCCTCGCGCTCATCGATCTGCATGGGCTCGGCGAGAAAGCAAGCGGCATCGGAGGCGCTGATGCCCACTGCCGGTTGGCCCGCGAGCGAGATGGCTCCCGCCAGGCGCTTGTTCAGTAGCCCGGCGAACACCATCACGGCTGCATCGCGCGTTTCGCGATCGGTGACGCGCAGTCCGTTCACGAAGGTGCTCTTGATTCCCATGCGCGCGAGCGTGGCCGTGAAAATTTTTCCGCCGCCGTGAATCACGAGCAGTTCGTGGCCCGCCCGCGCCAATTCCGTAATCTGCCGCGCGAGCGTCTGCACCGTCTCTTCGCGCTCGAGCAATGCTCCTGCGATTTTGATCGCCAGTCTCATAGCAACCCCGTTGTTCCCGGATAACCGAACATCTCGTTCATGTTTTGCACCGCTTGGCCCGCCGCGCCCTTGCCCAGATTGTCGAGGCACGAAAGGATAACCAGGCGTTCGCCCGCAGGATCGAGGGCGAAGCCGAGATCGCAGAAATTCGTGTGCGTCACGTGTTGCAACTCGGGCAGGCGCCCCGCCGGCAACACTCGAACCATGGGTTTCTCGGCGTAGAAGCTGCGGTAGAGCGTTTCGATTTCATCAGCCCGGCGCGCAGGATTCAGCCAAACGTAGAGCGTGGACAGGATTCCGCGCTCTACCGGCAGCAGGTGCGTGGTGAACACAAAATCTTCCGGCGCAATTCCGGTGTGCTCCGCAATTTCGGGCGTATGCCGGTGCGTGAACAGGCCGTACGCCCGGAAGTTTTCGTTCACTTCCACAAAATGCGTTTCGCGCTTTGGCTCCTTTCCTGCGCCGCTCACTCCCGACTTGCAATCGCACACGATGCCTCGCGCCATTTTGATCCAGCCCGCCTCGACCAGCGGCCGCAAACCCAAAATCACGGACGTCGCGTAGCAGCCCGGATTCGCCACCACACGCGCCTTCGGCAGCGCTTCGGCGTACAGCTCGGGAAGGCCATAGGCAGCGGCGGAAAGCGATTCGCCGTCTGGCGCCGGCAGTTTGTACCAGTCCGCAAACGTTTCCTGCTTCTGAAAGCGATACGCGCCGCTCAAATCCACGATGCGCAGATTTGGATTCGCGGCAAGCAGCGCCGGAACAAGCTCAAGCGAAGCTTCGTGCGGCGTGGAGAGAAACACGACGTCCGCTCCGCTATCCGCGACACCTTCAATCGAAAGTGGTTTGCAACGCGCCTCGCCCCAGCCGCGAAGCTGCGGAAACAATTCCGAGAGGCAGCGAACATTGGCATGTCCGTCGCGCAGAAAAAACGTTGGTTTTTGAATTTGTGGGTGCCGCAGAAGGAGCCGGGCCAGCTCGAATCCCGCATAGCCCGTTGCTCCGACGACAGCGACCCTTGTCGGGCAATTCATCGGAGCATTTCCTCGATGCGTTTCTGAATCACGGTGCGCGCGGTGCGCGAAGGCGTGATGATCAGGACGGTGTCGTCGCCCGCCAGCGTTCCGGCGACCTCTTTCCAGTGTTCGGCGTCCAGGGCTGCCGCAATCGGCTGCGCTCCGCCGGGCGGTGTCTTCAACACCAGCATGTTCTGCGCCGGGCGAACGTCGAGCAGAAATTCCTTCACCGCGCGCGCGAGTGTCGGAAGCGGAGACGCATCCTCGGATGCACCCGCGGCAAGCGACCGGTAGCCGCTGGTGGTTTTCACCAGTCGCATCTCGCGCAGATCGCGCGAGAGTGTGGCTTGGGTCACGCGCACGCCCAAATGGACGAGCTGGCGCCGCAGCTCGTCTTGGCTTGCCACCGGCTGGCCCGCAACGAGCTTCAGTATTTGTCCTTGCCGAAATCGTTTGTGAGCGCCCATGTCAAAGTGTATGCGTGAATATGCATCTCACTGCATAATCATACAGTACTAAGCAACGCTGTCAATAGCTTGGCGTGGGAAACTTACAATTAGTTGCCATGCCAACCAACCGGGAAACTTCGAAGACGTGCTGCCCGAAAATTACGAATACAATCTTCACAACAGCGATACAATCCCTCGCGCGCAACTTGCAGCGTGCGAACAAGCGTACCGAGGGAGACTCCGATGAAGCGTTTGCTGTGGTTTTGTTTGCTGATTCTGATTTCCGCCGCCCCTTGCGCCGCACAGTCCGGGAAATCAACGCCGCCCGTGGAAATTGCTATCAGGGCTGGCAAAGTTCTAGATGTCCGGACTGGAAATTATCTGACCGGCCAGATGATTTGGATTGAAGGCGATCGCATCAAGGCCATCGGAAATGCGGCGGATATTTCGAGCCAGATTCCAGCCGGCGCGAAGGTGATCGATCTCTCGAACGCGACCCTGCTGCCCGGCTTGATCGACTGCCACACGCATTTGACGTTCACGCCGTACCTGTTAGGCCCCGCCGGCTTGCACGTTTCCTATCCTCGCGAGGCATTGATTGGCGTGCGAAACGCCCGCGTGACGCTCGAAGCCGGTTTCACCACCGTCCGCAACGTCGGCGCCCATGGCTATGCTGACATCGCGTTGCGCGACGCAATCAAAGCGGGTGATGTCCCCGGGCCCCGAATCCTCGCTTCCGGGCCCGCGCTCAGCATTACGGGCGGTCACGGCGACGAGAATTTCCTCGCACCGCAATTCAACTTTTCCGACGATGGTGTTGCCGACGGCGTTGATGCCGTCACGCTCAAGGTCCGCGAGGACATCAAGTTCGGCGCCGACGTGATCAAGTTCATGGCCACTGGCGGCGTTCTTTCCGAAGGCGATAATCCCGCTCTCGCGCAGTACTCCCCCGAGGAGATGAAGGCCATCATCGACACGGCCCACGAATTGGGCCGCAAGGTCGCGGCGCACGCTCATGGCGCGCTCGGAATCAAGTACGCTGTGCTTGCCGGAGTGGACTCCATCGAGCACGGCAGCTACATCAACGAGGAAGACATTCAGTTGATGAAGCAGCATGGCACGTATCTCGTGCCCACACTCTATCTTGGCGATTGGTTCTTGGAGAATTACTCCACGCTCGGCGTGACGCCCAACATGATAGAGAAAGCCAAGATTGTTATGCCCATTGCGCGCCAGAATATTGCCGTCGCCTTCAAAGAAGGCGTAAAGGTTGCGTTCGGCACCGACGCAGCCGTCTATCCGCACGGCTTGAACGCGCGGGAATTTGCGGTGATGGTAAAGCTCGGGCTTACGCCGCTGCAATCGATCCAGGCCGCCACGGTGAACGCGGCCGATCTAATCGGCTGGTCCGATCGCGTTGGCACTCTGGAGCCAGGAAAATTCGCCGACATTATAGCTATAGATGGCGATCCGCTCGCCGATGTCCACACGCTCGAAAACGTTCGCTTCGTGATGAAGGGCGGCGAAGTGGTCAAGAACCAGTAGTGGCTTTCGGAGTTTGCGTTCGATATCCAGCTTTGGCCGTGATTGGGCGCGATTTCCAATCGCCCAACCCTCGACTTTGGCCGCTGTGCTAAAATAAGCCCAAGTCAGTAGGCCCGTAGCTCAGTTGGCTAGAGCGCCACCTTGACACGGTGGAGGTCTGCGGTTCGAGCCCGCACGGGCCTACCATCTCTCAGTTTCAGTTATTCCCTGCGTGTACATTCTGCAAAGTGAATCCAGTGGTCGGTTTTATGTCGGCTCGACCAATGATCTCAAGCGACCGTGGAAACTTGTCAATCGAGACTAGGCATATTTCCGCATCCACGCGCTCACGGTTCGAGCCAACTCCCGCAGAACCTCCGCATCGGTTTTGCCTGAACTTTTCAGCACATGAAATGAGTGATCGGATGTCTCAATTACATGCAGTGTCGCTTGCGCGCCGAGCTGCTTGCAAATGGGGCGCAACAGTTTGAGGTCGGCGAGCGAGTCGCGTGTTCCCTGCAGGAAAAGCATCGGCAAGATGACCTCTCGCAGATGTTCGGAGCGCTTCGTTCCCGGCTGCTTCGGCGGGTGCAGCGGGAACCCGAAGAATATCAGCCCTCGAACGCCACTCAATCCGTGTTCCGCCGCAGCGAGCGAAGTCATTCGACCGCCGAGCGACTTTCCTCCCGCGAACAACGGCAGCTCGGGGGCCGCCTCCGAGGCAGCGCGTACAGCCGCGACGACGGTAGCGGTGAGCACAGGTGGCCTGTCTGGAATTTTCCGTTGCTGTTCCATATAGGGAAACTGGAAACGAAATGTTGCCACCTTCGCCGCCGCGAGTTCGCTCGCGAGCGATTGCATGAAAGGATGATTCATTCCGGCGCCTGCTCCGTGCGCCAACACCAATAGGCTCTCCGCTTTCTGCGGCCGCTCGAAAATCGCCGATACCTCACCCGCATTTTGAACGGCCAAGCGCATACTCTTCCTGATGGACATTGGATGGAAGATTCTAGCCCAATTTCCTCCTCTCCTTTGAGAAGTACGAGAGTAAATCCGTCGATTGACGAGGGCGAGCCCGCAACGTAGTCTGCAGTTCTCAGCAGTACTTACCTTTAGGAGTCCGCCGGTCGATGCGCTCCCGGTTCACGCTTCCCCGACCTGTACTTGCCGCTCTGGCTGCACTGCTCGCCTTCACTGCCACGCTTTACAGCGTTCTGTGGATGTACGACGTGCGTCGCGCTCTTCCTCAGGTGGAGCTCGGTTTTAATCGGACGAACCCTCTCCAGGATGCGTATGACCCGAAAACACATTCCCTCGCGGTTCTGGATTTGGTCCCAGGGAGCCCCGCCGAACAAGCGGGCTTGCGAGTCCATGACCGCATTGTCGAAATCAACGGGCACCCTCTCCTGACCATGGATCCTTTCAACGAAGCCTGGAGCCGCGGTCGCCCGGGCGACACTGTCGAACTAACCGTGGAACGCCCACACGAACCCAATCTGCTTGCTTTGCACGGAGTCTTTCGGGCTGCTTTGGAGCGCAGCGCGCCCGAAGGGCTGGCCAAGACCTGGGCGCAGGAAATTACCGGCCTCTACCCCATTTTGTTTCTCGTCGTTGGAATTACGGTCCTCCTTCTGCGCCTTGACGATCCCAATGCATGGCTCCTGGCCCTGCTCTTTTGCGGATTCATCGCCGTCCCGGCCTTCCCCAATGCTAGCTCGTTGTCCTCACCCGTGCGCGAATTCGGCCTTGCGTATCGGGCTGTATTCGACGGGATGGTCTGTTCGCTGTTCTACCTTTTCTTTGCCGTCTTTCCCGTCCGCTCTCCTCTCGACCGCCGCGTTCCATGGTTGAGATGGGTAGCACTGGCGCTGGGAGGACTCCACGTATTGCAGCATTTGCGGATCGACTTGCCTCTTGGCGAGACGGCAATCAAGCTCATCGGCAGCCGCACCGCGGATGTCCTCAATCTTTCCTGGCGTTACGGATTCTTGGCGCTGGGAATTATTTCGCTGGCTGCAAATGCTGTGGGAACTCGCAGCTCTCCCGAGTCCTCCCGCAAAGCCCGGGTAATTCTCTGGGGTACGGTCATTGGCATTCTGCCCATTGTCGTGGAACTTGCGGCCGTGGATTTTGCAGGATACCGCCCGCCGTTCTGGCTCGATACCACGCTCGTCCTGGTGGTGCTGCTTTACCCGTTGTCGTTCGCTTATGCCGTGGTGAAGTACCGCGTGATGGAAATCCCGGTCCTGCTCAGGGTAAGCGCGCGCTACATCCTGGTGCAAAGGGGCTTCGTTCTTTTGCTTTTTGTCGTGGGAGCTTCCGCCATCGCCATCTTCACGCATACCTTCTCCAGATTCTTCCAGGCCACTTCCAGCACGGGCATGGCGCTCAGCGCGGTTTTTGGAATCGCGCTGGTCTGGATCGCTGCGCCCATGGTCAGGCGCGGAACCGAGCGCATCGACCGCGCTTTTTTTCGCAGCGCCTACGACGCGCGCATCATTCTGCAGGATTTGGCCAAGGAGACTCGCACGGTAAGCGACCGCCACGAACTCGCGCGGCTTCTCGAAAATCATCTGCGCGAGGCCCTGCATCCCAAAACGTTTTGTTGCTACCTGCAGGACGCCCATGCGCGTCTTATCGCCGAATCCGGTCCATTTCCGCCCTCGCTTGCGGCAATTTCCGTGGCCTCCCCGATGCTGCTCGAACTCGCACGCCGCGGAAAATCGCGAGACGTGCCGCCACCGGGGTCGCCGGACGCCGCCGAGTTTTCTACGCTTGCTCCGTTAGAGCCGGAATGTCTCGTACCGATCCTGGAACGAGCAGGCAGCTTGATCGGCTTGCTGGTGCTTGGCCCGCGCCTCTCGGAAGAGACCTACTCGGGTGAAGACAAACGCTTGCTCGATTCGGTTGCCAGCCAAGCCGGCATCGCCCTTGAAAATATTCAACTCGCGGAGAAAATGGCGGAACGCATGGAGGCGGAACGCCGCTCCGCTCGTGAATTCGAAATGGCCAGACAGGTTCAGACCAGACTTTTCCCGCAGAAATTTCCTTCGCTTCGCACACTGGAGTACGCGGGACGCTGCATCCAGGCGCGCCAGGTGGGAGGCGATTATTACGACTTCCTGGAGTTGGCGCCCGGACGCCTCGCCTTTCTTCTGGCGGACATCGCGGGAAAGGGCTTCTCCGGGGCCTTGCTGATGGCAAATTTGCAGGCAAACTTGCGAAGCCAGTACGCCGCGGCGCTCGAAGACCTTCCACGCATGCTCGAATCCGTGAATCGTTTTTTCTACGAAAATACCGCCGACGATGCCTATGCGACCCTCTTCTTCGCCGATTACGACGACGCCTCCGGCCGCATGCGCTATGCCAACTGCGGCCACGTCTCTCCATTGATCCTGCGTGCCGACGGCTCGGCAGAATGGCTTGAATCCACCTGCACCGTCCTCGGACTTTTTGATACTTGGCGATGCTCTCTTGCCGAAGTGGTCCTGGCCCCGCATGACATGCTCGTTCTCTACTCTGACGGCGTAACCGAAGCGGCCAAGGACAATGGTGAAGAATTCGGAAGGGTTCGCTTGCTCGATACCGTTCGTGCCAACAAGGACTTGACCGCATCCTTATTGTTGGAAGCGATTGTTGCAGAGGTCCAAAACTACGGCGGCAGTGAACAGGCCGACGATCTCACCTTGGTTGTCGCTCGCGGACGCTAGCTTTTCGCGTTTGGTCTTTCGCGGGCAGTTACAGGAGAGAATTTACTTCAAGGTCTTATTCAGAAATGTAATCGTCCGCTTCCACGCATCCGCGGCAGCCTCGGGACGGTAGCCGGTCTGATTGTTGGGATTTTCAAACGCGTGGCCCGCGCCGTCATAAATCTTGATGTCCACGCGCCGGTGCAGCGTTTGCAGGGATTTCTCGAACGCGTGCACGTCCGCTGGCGTGATCCCGCCATCCTCCGCGCCGAAATTCCCCAGCAGAGGAGCCGCGATCTGCTGGATGTCGTTCGGATCGGTTGGAAGCGCGCCGTAATTCACCACGCATGCCGCCAGGCGCGGCTGATGAATTGCCAGTTGCAGCGAGTAGCCGCCGCCCATGCACCATCCTACCGAGCCGATGCGATCGCTCACATCCTTTCGTGTACCTAGATACGCGAACGCAGCCTGCAGGTCGCTCACTGCTCGATCCTGCGGCAGCCCGCGCATCAATTCGTGCGCTTCATTCGGATCCGTCGCGGTTTTTCCGCGATAGAGATCCACGGCCAGCGCCACGTAGCCTTGGTCCGCGATTTTTTTCGTTTGCTCTTTCACCCAGTCGTTAAGTCCCCACCATTCATGGATCACGATCACGCCCGGGTAGCGTCCCGGCTTGTCCGGAGTAGCAAGAAAGCCGCTCACTGTTTCCTTGCCGCTGGGAAATGTCACCGTCTCCGTCTTAGTTTCGACGGCCCAGGCTGTGAGAATGCAGAAGAACAGGCTTAGCACGAGAGTTGCGTACAGGAACGAGAGCGTGCGCGTGCGCTTCATGAAGGATCATCCTCTCTCAGTAGCTTCCACGGACATTATAGTAACTTCACTGGCATTGCAAATCGGGCTCCGGTCACGCGCATGCCCGACGCACGCATTCTTTGACGATGTTTCTAGTTGCCTGGACGCTAAGTCGTGCGCTCCACCATGACTGCCGTCCCGTAGGCCAGCACTTCTGTCACGCCCTGCATCATCTCATTCGCGTCGTAGCGTACGCCGATCACGGCATTAGCGCCCCGCTGAATGGCATGCTGCATCATCAGCTCCAGCGCCTCTTCGCGCGTCTTCTCGCACATTTCTTCGAAAAGCGTGATGTTGCCGCCGATGAGCGTTTCGAGCGATGCCCCGATCGTCCCAAAAATACTGCGCGAGCGTACCGTGATTCCCCGCACCAGACCCAGTGTGCGCACCACGTGGTACCCGGGAAGCTCAAACGCTGTCGTAATCATATTGTCGTTCACGTTCACGTCCATCATTCTCTCCTTTGAGTTTTTCGCGTAACTCGTCTTACTGTGGCACGACGGGAAGTTCAACGCTCGAAGGATACTTCTTCGACCGGTAGATTCGCTGCGTCGCTTTTTGATAATCCGCGGCCTTCGCTCCGAAAATATTGGGCACGTATTTCTGCGGGTTGCGGTCAATCACCGGAAACCAAGTGCTTTGCACCTGCACCATGATGCGGTGCCCTTTCAGGAAAACGTGATCGTTCGTGTGAAGATCGATCGCGAGCGGTGTCACCTCGTTCGCCGCCATCGGCTCCGGTTTCTCGAAGCTCTTGCGGAAGCGCCCGCGGAATACTTCGTCGGCGATCATCAGTTCATAGCCGCCCATCTTGTGATTCGCATCGTGTTTTTCCGGATAGACGTCAATCAATTTCGCCACCCAGTCGCTGTCCGTGCCGCTGGTGGAAGCGAACAATCGCGCCATAATATCTCCCGCAATCCTCACGTCCGCCGCAAGTGGTTCCGTCTCCCAGGAAAGCGCGTCCGGTCGCTGTTGCACGAACCTCTGATCTTCCACGAGCCAGGTGTACCAGCGGCTGCTCTCGGAATACGTTTCTTCCACCGGCCGCGTGCGGTAGGGCACGGGATTCTGCGGATCGGAAATGTACGCGTCAAACGCGGCGTTCTCCTCCAGCGGAGCCTCGAACGAAAGCTTGCCGCCAGCGCGGAAGTAAAGGTTTCGCGGCGTTGCGCTTTCTCGTGGCGGCCACGCGTCCCAGGATTTCCACTCGTTCGCTCCCGTCTCGAACGTCACCGCTTTGCTCGCGGGCGGTGTGCCCTTGCCCTTCAGCCAGTAGGCGAACCACGGCGCTTGAATTTTCTCGCGGAAGTATTCGCTCGTGTTGCTGCCAAAATCCACGTTGCCTAGCTTGTTGCCCAGGCCGCGCGCCCATCCACCGTGATTCCAGGGGCCCACGGCGAGATAGTTGTAATGTTTCGCGTCGTTGCGCTCGAGAAGTTCGTAAATTTTTACCGGACCGTAAAAGTCTTCCTGGTCCCACCAGCCCGCCACGTTGAGATTTGGCACCTGCAGTTTCAAATCCTTGAAATATCGCGCGAATGCCTGCTTCTGCCAGAACTCGTCGTAATTCGGATGCCCCACGAAATCATTCCAGGTCGGCAGCGTGCCGTGGAGATACAAAGCATTCACGTTCGAGAGCGGCCCCAGCGCGAGATACCACTCGAACGTGTCGTATTTGTCGAATTCGAACTGAAAATTCGTTTTCCCGGTTTCCATCAGCGCCGCGTATTCGAAGCCGTAACTCAGCCGGAACGCGCCGTTGTGATGGAAGTCGTCGCCCAGAAACATGTCCGCCGGGGAAGCTTGTTCGGAGACGGCCTTCAACGCCGGATGCGGCTCCAGCAGCGCCATGGCCGTTAGCCAGCCGCCATAGGAAATTCCCGCTTCGCCCGCGCGTCCATTATTGTTCGGAACGTTTTTCAGCAGCCAGTCGACGGTGTCGTATGTGTCGGTACCCTCGTCAATCGAACGCGGGTCTTTGCGGTCGCGCGGAGGCCGCTGCATGACGAAGGTTCCTTCCGATCCGTAACGCCCACGAATATCCTGGAAAACGAAAATATAGCCGTCCGCGAACATTTCCCGGTAAAGATTCAGCAGTTGCGAATTTCCATTCGCGTCGTCGCTGAGCCCGTACGGCGTCCGCGTAAGAAAAAATGGCAGCGCTTCATTCGCGTTCTTCGGCGTATAGATTTCTGTGTGCAATTTCACGCCATCGCGCGTCGGAATCATCACGTCCGTCTTGGTGAAGAGCGCGCCGAAGTCGGGCGCTTTGGCCGGCTCCTGTCCACGCGGTGGAACGCCGTATAGCAATATCGCCGCGCTTACGCCAACGGTAAGAAGGAGCGCACGTTTCGTCCGTTTCATCTCTTGATTCCCCGTTCGAGTCGCAGATCCGGCCGTTTCGGCAGGAGAGTATCACACCCAAACTGCCCCGGCGGCGCGACGCGCCACGGGTTTTACGGAGGCTGGGTCAGGCGCGCGAAGTTCGTATCGCCCAACCGACTTTTCAGGGCAGTCCCGATGGACAAAAATCGTCAAAATCCTAGCGTGGACGACCCGCCACGCAAGGTCGCTCGCTCAGATACTCCCGGCATCTTATTGATAATCTGAGGTATATGAGGTGTGCCGTTTCAGTATACAAGCCCCTGGATTCTGGCAAATTGCTTGCCCTAAGTAACAGCCGTACCCCGCCAGGGAGTACAGAGATCTTCGAGTTTCTATCTCAAGGAGAGAAGAAAACATGAACAGGAAACAGAAGGGTTTCTCGCTTATCGAATTGCTGATCGTCGTGGCGATTATTTTGATCATCGCGGCCATTGCAATTCCGAACCTGCTTCGCGCCCGCATCGCGGCCAATGAATCGTCCGCTGTGGGTTCTACGCGCTCCATCGTTACCGCCGAAGTGACCTACTCTTCGACTTGGGGCACCGGCTATTCCACGAACCTGGCTAAGCTGGGTGGTGCGATTCCTTGCGTTGCGTCGGCTGCCACGGCTTGCTTGATTGACCCGGTTCTGGCGGGCGGCACCAAGAGCGGCTACACGATCAATGCGATCGGTGGCGCGGCTGTTGGCGGCGTCGTTCCGACCTTCGTTGACTATGCCGTACCGGTCACCGTGGGACAGACTGGTCAGCGCGGTTTCTGTTCAGACGAATCCGGTGTGGTGCGCTTTGACCCCACGGGTTTGCTGACGCCTGCAACGGACGTTGCTTGCCAGGCGGAAACAGCTCTGCAGTAGTTTGCACTCGAGCAGTCTCGATTCGAAGCGGGAAGGAAGCAATTCCTTCCCGCCTTTTTTTTGCGACCAAGTTGACGTAGCCTACTTCCCGAAGGTTTGCCAGCCGCACGCAACCCATTTGGGCAGGGGCCTATTAAAGGCCGTTCAGGCAGACAGGAAACGTCAACATTCATCGTGCCCAACGCAGTCGCCTGAAATCATGCAATCCCACTTCGGGAAAACTCCTCTCCGCGTGGTGATTCTGAGGGGCATACGGATTGCAGCGCCACACGTCTAAGGAGTCTGGGATGGTGGCCCGCCACGTGCACCTAGCAGCGATGTACCCCGCCAGGGATGATAAGTGATGAACTACCCCCGCCAGGTATTCCAAGGTAGAATTCGAGTTTATTCTCAAGGAGACAGTATGAATAGGAAACAGAAAGGTTTCTCGTTAATCGAATTGCTGATCGTCGTGGCGATCATTTTGATCATCGCGGCCATCGCAATTCCGAACTTGCTTCGCGCCCGCATCGCGGCCAATGAGGCCTCGGCTGTGGGTTCTACTCGCTCGCTCGTTACCGCTGAAGTGACCTACTCTTCCACGTGGGGCACTGGTTTTTCCACGAACTTAGCCAAGCTTGGTGGTGCGATTCCTTGCGTTGCGTCGGCTGCCACGGCTTGCTTGATTGACCCGGTTCTGGCGGGCGGCACCAAGAGCGGCTACACGATCAATGCGATCGGCGGCGCGGCAGTTGGTGGCGTCGTTCCGACCTTCGTTAGCTATGCGATACCAGTTTCAGTCGGACAGACTGGTCAGCGTGGCTTTTGTTCAGACGAATCCGGTGTGGTTCGCTTTGACCCGACGGGTTTGCTGACGCCTGCAACAGACGTTGCTTGCCAGGCAGAAACAGCACTTCAGTAGTCTGTACTTGGTGGTTCAGATCGAAGCGGGAAGGAAGCAATTCCTTCCCGTTTTTTTGCCTGCGTGACGCCGCTTTCATGGGCAAACCAGAGTTGCATGAGCCAGCATTCTAACCCGTGCCGCTATTTTCCAGACAGCGCTGCCATGGAGAACCGGCTATGCGGGATAATCCGGGTACATCACTTTCGGGAACCGGAAGCTGATGAGCAGTGCGCACAAACTCAAAACTAAAAATACGATAACGCTGCCCTCGGGCCCGGCCGAGCCTCCCGTGAGCCAATTCGGTCCTTGCACGGATGTGTTCAAGTACCGCCCAACGCCAATCAAGCCGCTGTCTGGCGTGCCGTAGAAAAAAGTTTCTGCCCAATCCCACGCTGCGTGAAACCCGAGAGCGAACCACAGAGTGCCCGTACGCCGGATCATGAAACAGAACAGCAAGCCGGTAACAATAACCTGCAGAATGCCGAGCGCGTTTTCTCCGGGATTGCCCAGGTGCGCCAGGCCGAACACGGTCGAAGTGAACATCGCAGCACGCCAAAACCCAATGCGCCGCGCAAAACTGAAGAGCCAGTAGCCGCGAAAGGCAAGCTCTTCGCTTACGGCCACGGCAAAAAACACAGCGCCCCAGCCCAGCGCGTAGCGATAAAGTTCTCCTCCCGCGAGCGCCACGGAATCGATGCGAAAATGCCCCGATGCGCGAAGGATCAGCAGAATCGCGGAAAGCATGGCGAAGCCCCAGATGCAGCCTTCCCAAAATCTCATTCCCAACACTTGGCGGGGCGGCATACCGTAATCGTCGAGTGGGCGCTTCTCCATGCGCGATAAGATCCAGGTCGCCAGCACGACAAAAAATGCCATGATCAGTTTGGTCGGGAGTTCGCTCTGCACGCTGAAGACGGACCCGCTCGCGGCGGTCTGTTTGAACAAGAAATGTTGTCCAGTGACAATTAGACCGGGAATGATGAACCCGATTCCCGCCCAGATGAGTAAGCGGTTTCGATCGGCGCGCCCCCAGGGCCGAGGCTGTGCTGCGGGTGCGTTGAATTCTGGAGCGGCCTCGGGACTGTGTTCGTTGGGCAATGGCGTCCTCTGCAGGCGAGATTGTGCCAGTCAAACCTGCCGCGCACCAGCGCTGCATAAATTCCTAGCAGCTCGATGGTCTTGCCGCGCCTAAGCCAGGAAAGGTTATAATCCCGGCCACTTATGACGCTCATCGCGGGAACAAAACTCGGGCCTTATGAAATCGTCGCGCCGCTCGGCGCAGGTGGAATGGGAGAGGTGTTTCGCGCGAAGGACACGCGGCTGGGGCGCGATGTTGCGATCAAGGTCCTGCCAGAAACCTTTGCGCGGGACGCGGACCGGCTCAGGCGGTTCGAGCAAGAAGCCCGCGCCGTCGCAGCGCTCAATCACCCGAACATCCTTGCGATTCACGATATCGGCGAATTCAACGGAGCACCCTTTCTCGTTTCGGAGCTTCTAGAAGGCCGCTCGCTGCGCGAGGAGTTGAACAGCGGCGCTCTTCCGACGCGCCGCTCTGTCGAATACGCCACGCAAATCGCGCAAGGTCTCGCCGCCGCACACGAAAAAGGAATCGTTCATCGCGACTTGAAACCGGAAAATGTTTTTGTCACGCATGACGGCCGGCTAAAAATTCTCGATTTCGGCCTCGCAAAGCTGGCCAAGCTGCAAGCGGCTGCGGACGAAGACGCAACACTCGGGTCAGCGGCGCAGGAAACGTCTCCAGGCATGGTGCTCGGCACGGTCGGATACATGTCACCCGAGCAAGTGAAGGGCGAGCCTGCCGATGCGCGCTCGGACATTTTTGCCTTGGGATCGATCTTGTACGAAATGCTTTCGGGCCAGCGTGCTTTCCGCAGGGACACTTCGGCGGAAACCATGACGGCGATCTTGAAAGAAGATCCGCCGGAAATCAGCACACTCAGCAAGCCTATCGCGCCGGCGCTCGAACGGATCGTGCGTCGATGCATCGAGAAAAAACCGCAGCAACGATTTCAATCTGCGCGCGATCTGGCGTTCAGCCTCGAAGGCCTTTCTGGAACCACATCCGCGAGCGCGGCGCATGCGGCCTTGGTGTCGCCCGAAAAACTGCGCCGCAAATGGCTCATGCCACTCGCTGCCGGTTTGCTGTTGCTCATCGCCGTTGGTGCAGCAGGCTGGTTCTTCGGCCGCGGTACTGGTTCCACTCCTCCGCCTCTGTACCATCAACTCACATTCGAACGTGGTTTAGTCTTCGCCGCGCGCTTCGCGCCCGATGGACGCTCGATTTATTACAGTGCGGCCTGGAATGGCCAGCCCGTTCAGATCTATTCGACGGTCCCTGACAGCCCGGAATCGCGCCCGCTGAATCTGATTAACTCAACGTTGTTTGCAGCCTCCGCTTCCGAATTGGCGATTTCGCTCACTTGCCTGGACCGGTATATCGGAAATTGCCAGGGCACCTTGGCCACGGTGCCAGTTTCCGGAGGGTCGCCCCGGCAGATCGCGGACGGTGTCCTTTCCGCGGACTGGACTGCCGACGCCAGCGAAATGGCCGTCATTCGCCAGTTGGGGGGAAAGTATCGGGTGGAATATCCCCGCGGGAAAGTGATTTACGAAAGTGTCCGCTCGTTAGGGTACCTGCGCATCTCACCGGACTCAAACGCAGTGGCATTCGCAGAGTTTGTGAGCCTCGATGGTGATGCGGGCGTGGTGGTCGCCCTGGACCGAAGCGGAAAGGAGCTCGTCCGTTCAGCCACGTTCGTAAGCGTGGAGGGGGTCGCGTGGTCTCCCTCGGGCGAAGAAGTGTGGTGCGGAGCTACTCTGCTCGAGGGCTGGGCCGATGCAATTCATGCTCTAACGCTCAAGGGCAAAGAGCGGATTGTTCTTCGGCTACCCGGAATGCTCCGGTTGCATGACGTCTCGCATGACGGTCATATTCTGATCTCAAGAGAATCGTGGCGGAGCGGGCTGCAATTTCGAGGACCACGTGACACGAAAGAACGTAACTTGGACTGGCTTGATTACGCGCAACTGAGGGATCTCTCATCGGACGGCACGCAAGTTGCATTCGACGACTGGGGATCAGCGGCGGGCGCCGTGGGTCTGGCTTACTTGCGAAAAACCGACGGATCGCCGGCAGTGAAGCTGGGTGCATGGTCCTCGCCTGTTCTTTCACCGGACGGGACGCGGGTATTAGTAACCGAGGCCAGCACAATAGGCCAGGGTTTATATCTCGCTTTGCTGCCGACGGGAGTGGGGGAAACGCAGAAGCTAAAGTCCGAAGGAATTCAACAGATCGGCTCGAAGGGGTTTATGCCGGATGGAAAGGCTGTCTATTTTGGGAGCGACGATGGTCATGGCTGGCGAATGTATGTCCAGGACCTTGTCGGTGGCGCGCCACGCGCTGTGACGCCCTTGATTTCCATGGAGTCAGCACACTTTGAATCCCAGCTGGTTTCGCCCGACGGCAGGTTCATTTTCGCCCGAGATTTAAGCGGCAAGGGTCAGCTCTACCCGCTCGCGGGAGGAGAACCCCAAGCCGTTCCGGGCTGGTCACCGGAGGATATTTGGATCACATGGTCGGCGGATGGCCGCTCGGCCTACGTGTACCATGATGAAAAGACTTCGGCACCTGTGTACCGGCTCGATGTCGCATCTGGTAAGAGGGAGCTCGTCGCGACCCTTGCGCCCGACGATCTCGCTGGGGTCACGGCCATTGTAAATGTTCGCATGACGCCCGACGGCAAGTCCTATGCCTATTCCTTCGACCGAGAACTGTCCGACCTCTTCCTGGTCGAGGGCGTGCGCTGAGGGTGAGTGAAATTACCGCCAGTGTGTCCTTGTGAACTCTGCACAAGCAGGGTCCCGCTGTCCACAGCAGCACGCGACCACTGGCCTTTCGGCTACGAAGTGTGCTACCGTTTGTCGTGGTTGAACGCGACAAAGTCGGAAGAAGTTGCTCGAACGAGGCAGCTACCCGCCTCGCTTATTCCACCTGCCGTCGTCATTCTGGGCGAAGCGAAGAAGTTCTCTTCGTCTCCGGGGACATTCACCAGGCCATCGAAATCGGCCGGAAGATGCCCCGCTCACGACCCATTTCTAATCGATACTGGCTTCGAATAGAAATGCCCGTAACTTACACAAAACAAAGCACCGGAAACTTTCTACCCGTTACTCAGAACGCCAGTTATCCGGGCGATTATTCGCTCCGCGGCTGAATTAGCCAATGACCACAAATATCCGCAACATCGCCATCATCGCCCACGTTGACCACGGCAAGACCACTCTTGTCGACGCCATGCTTCGGCAGAGCGGAATCTTCCGCGCGAACCAAGAGCTTGTCGAGCGCGTGATGGACTCAAACGATCTCGAACGCGAACGTGGCATCACGATTCTCGCCAAAAATACCGCACTCACCTATCACGACACCAAGATCAATATCGTTGATACGCCCGGCCACAGCGATTTCGGTGGTGAAGTCGAGCGGGCTCTGCGCATGGTGGATGGAGTTTTGCTTCTGGTGGACGCGAGCGAGGGTCCGCTGCCGCAGACGCGCTACGTTCTGCAGAAGGCGCTTGCGGCCAAGCTTCCCCCGATCATCGTGCTCAATAAAATTGACCGCGCCGATGCACGTCCCGCCGCCGTCCTCGACGAAATTTACGATCTCTTCATCGATCTGGACGCAACTGAAGATCAGCTCGATTTTCCCGTGCTCTACACCAATGCGCGCACTGGAGTCGCGCATCGCCAGGTCGGCGACTCCTCACCAAATCTTCAGCCGCTGTTCGAGACCATCGTCGCCTCGATTCCTCCGCCATCGGGCGATCCAGAAGCCGTGCTGCAGATTCAGGTGACCAACCTCGATTACAGCGATTATCTCGGGCGCGTGGCCATTGCCCGCGTTTTTCAGGGAACGCTCAAGCGCGGCACCGAGGTGGGCATCGCAAAACTCTCGGGAGTAATCCAGCCCACCAAGATCACGAAGTTATTCACGTTTCGCGGCTTGGAGCGCGACGAAACCGAGGAAGTAACCGCCGGAGACATTGTTGCCATCGCCGGCGTCGAAGGCATTCAAATCGGCGAAAGCATCACGGATCTCGAACATCCCGCGCCGCTCGAGCCGCTCTTGATCGATGAGCCTACGTTAACCATGGTTTTCACGGTGAATACTTCTCCGTTCGCCGGCCGCGAGGGCCAGTACGTCACCTCGCGCGATCTTCGCGCCCGACTCGACCGCGAATTGCTGACTAATGTTTCGCTGCGCATTGAAGACATGGGCGCCACAGATTCGTTTCGCGTGCTTGCGCGCGGCGAACTGCAGCTCGCCATTTTGATCGAGACCATGCGACGCGAGGGGTACGAGCTCATGGTTGCCAAGCCAGAAATCGTGGTCAAGACGGAAAATGGCAGGCGCCTGGAGCCCCTGGAAGTTCTGATCGTCGATTGCCCGGAATCTTTTATAGGCATCGTGATGGAAACGCTCGGCAGCCGCCGCGGCGAAATGACGAAAATGGTGAACCATCACTCCGGCCGCGTCCGCATGGAGTTCCGCATTCCTTCGCGTGGACTGATTGGATTGCGCAGCCAGTTGCTCACCGACACGCGCGGTACTTCGCTGATTCATTCTCTCCTCGAAGGCTGGACCGAATATGGCGGCGACATGGCCGCGCGGCTTACCGGCGCGCTCGTCTGCGACCGTCCCGGAGTCTCCACCGCCTACGCCGTTTGGGGCATCCAGGAACGTGGCGAAATGTTCGTGGGCCCGGGCGTGGAAGTTTACGAAGGAATGATCGTGGGCGAAAACTCGCGCGAAGACGACATGAACGTGAATATTACGCGGGAAAAAAAGCAAACGAACATGCGTTCCTCAAGCGCCGACGAAGCCATCCGCCTGATCCCCCCACGCGAGCTGACCTTGGAAAAGGCCATCGAGTTCATTTCGGATGACGAGTTCGTGGAAGTCACCCCGAAATCCATACGCCTGCGCAAGAAAGTGCTCGACGCCAAAAAGCGCCCCAAGCGCTGGCAGGAGATCCGCGCCAGCGCGGAGTCGGCGTCCTGAGCAAGACTCGGCCGTGCAGCAGCGGCCGCCGGGCCTCGATTTTAGTGTTCGCTAGCGGGACAGGAGATTCCCAGGAGCGGGCAAACAAACGGGCTTTCCGCTTGCAAGACCGCCCTAATTGAAACAATATAAGACACTTATCAATTCTCTAACACCGGAAGCCGGTGTGCGGATATATATCGCGAGGTTGGTGTATTGTGGACATCGCACGGCCAGAAGTTAAGAGACAGAAAAAGATCCGCCGGATCATCTATATCGTCGCGGCGGTGGCTCTGATCTCGGTTACGACCTACGCGCTCTCCAAGCTCAAGCCAGCGGCCCCATCCGTGGACGCTGCCACGGTTTGGCCGGATACGGTGAAGCGCGGGCCGATGCTGCGCAACGTCCAGGGCCTGGGAACGCTGGTACCCGAAACCATCCGCCTGATTCCCGCCGCCACCGATGGGCAGGTGGTGCAGCGCTATCTACTGCCGGGGACGCCCGTCAAAGCTAATACTGTGATCCTCGATATGAGCAATCCTGAATTGCAGCAAACGGCTCTCGATGCGGAATACCAGTTGAGAGGCGCGGAAGCAAACCTGGAACAGACCAAAGCGCTCCTGCAAAACCAGTTGATGGACAAGCGCACGCAGGCGGCAGCGATCAGCTCCGCGTACCACACGGCGCTGCTGGATGAAGAAACGAACCAGAAACTTGCCGCGAACGGCCTCGTGTCCGATTTGATTTACAAGAAATCCCAAGTGGCGGCGGAAGAACTCGCCAAGCAGGACGATCTGGCGCAGAAAGAAGTGGAGACGTTCTCAAACTCGATTGCCGCGCAACTCGCGGTACAACAGGCCAGCGTGGACGAAAAGCACGCGATGTATAACCTGAAGAAATCACAATTGGATCAGCTGCACATTCGCCCGGGAATTGACGGCATGCTGCAGGAGCTCGACGTGGAAGTAGGCCAGAAGGTGCTGCAGGGCACTGTTCTGGCGCGCGTGGCGCAGCCGGCGCAACTCAAGGCCGCGCTCAAAATTGCGGAAACGCAGGCCAAGGACATTCAGATCGGGCAGAAGGCTTCGGTGGATACGCACAACGGCATCATCCCCGGCCACGTGATGCGCATCGATCCTGCGGTGGTCAACGGAACACGTACGGTGGATGTCAAGCTGGACGGCCCTTTGCCCCAGGGCGCCGTGCCGGACTTGAGCGTGGAAGGCACGATCGAACTTGAGCGCCTAGCGGACGTGCTGTACGTCGGCCGCCCGGTACACGGCGAGGCCAACAGCACCGTGGGCCTCTTCAAAGATAATTGACGGTGGAAAAGAAGCAGTGCGCGTGCAAGTGCAGTTGGGACGTACCTCGGTGAACACGGTTGAAATCTTGAAGGGGCTGCAAGTCGGCGACACCGTGATTCTCTCCGACATGTCGGCCTGGGACAATTACGACCGCGTGCAATTGAAATAATCAGGGAACATTTTCGGGTCTCGGGATCGTAACTATATATTAGCGACAGAGCGCAGGCGAGGAGCCCAGCATGGAACCGACCGCAAAATCAATGATCCTTCTGGAAGGCGTCACTAAGGTTTTTTACACCGACGAAGTGGAAACGCACGCGCTTGGCGGCGTGCATCTCGAAATCAAGAACGGCGAGTTCCTTTCGATCGCCGGGCCGTCGGGCTGCGGCAAGTCCACGCTGCTCTCGATTCTGGGCTTGCTCGATTCGCCGACCGACGGCAATTACTGGATCAATACGCAGCCAGTGGCGAACCTTTCGCTTTCGGACCGCACCCGCATCCGCAATCGCGAGATCGGGTTCATCTTTCAGGCCTTCAACCTGATCGGCGACCTCACCGTCTACGAAAACGTCGAATTGCCGCTGACCTATCGCAGCATGGCTTCGGCCGAGCGCAAGAAGCGCGTGCAGGAAGTGCTCGAGCGCGTGGGCATGGCCCATCGCATGAAGCACTATCCTTCGCAGCTTTCCGGCGGCCAACAGCAGCGCGTCGCCGTGGCGCGCGCGCTGGTGGGTCAGCCTTCGATCCTGCTGGCGGACGAGCCGACCGGAAACTTGGACTCGAAGAACAGCGAAGCGGTAATGGATTTGCTGCGTCAACTCCACCGCGAGGGCGCGACGATCTGCATGGTTACGCACGATCCGCGCTATGCCAGCATCGCCGACCGCACCATCCATCTCTTCGACGGCCGCATCGTCGAGGAAACAATCGGCTCGCGCAGCGCGTCCGTGTAAGCCGGTTTAACTCGAATTCTGAAAATTTCCCCCGTGCAGCAGCCGAGAAAACCTATCGGCAGCCTGCGCAGGGGTGTGTTCGTGAAAGCTCAAGGATCTGAGCAACAAAACGAAATAACGGAGAAAGAAATGGGAGCTTTCTTGCAGGACGTGAAATACGGAATCCGGATGCTGGGAAAGAATCCTGGATTCACGGCGGTGGCGGTGCTGACGCTCGCGCTCGGCATCGGCGCGAATACGGCCATCTTCAGCGTTCTTGATTCCGTCCTGCTGCGTGCGCTTCCCGTGCCGCATCCGGAACAACTGGTACTGCTGACCGACCCGGACTCCCACGGACGCTCTTTCGGGAGCGAAAACGGCGTTCGCTCCCTTCTTACCTATTCTGAATTCGAATACCTGCGAGATAACAGCGAAGTGTTTTCTGGAATTTTTGCCGCCGACAGCGACTTTCCGGAAGTGCGCGTACGCTTCGGTAATTCCGCGGCGGGCTCGACAGCGGAAGAGGAATCGGTGCATGTGCGGCTCGTTAGTGGTGAGTATTTCTCGACCCTGGGTGTAAGGCCTGCGATTGGCCGCGCGTTTACTTCCGAAACAGACCGCGCGCGAAACGGAGCTCCGTTCGGCGTGATCAGTTATGCGTTTTGGAGGAAGCGTTTCGGGCTCGATCCATCGGTCCTTGGAAGAACGGCGCAGGTTCATGGCACGTCATTTGAAATCATCGGAGTGACACCGCTCGGATTTTCCGGAGAGACCGTAGGAGAAGCTCCTGATATGTGGGTCCCGGTAGTGATGCAGGACGCCATCTACCCGGGAGTTGATCTGCTAAGCCCGGCGAAGGACGAAACGAACCAATATATGTGGTTGCAGGTGATGGCGCGGTTGAAGCCGGGTGTGACGCCCGCGCAAGCCAAAGCCAACGTTAACGTCGTGTTCCAGCGGCTGCTTAAATCGGCCAATCTCGATCCTAAAGATGGTTTATTGGATCAGCAAATCAATGTGCGATCAGGAGCGCGAGGTTCCTCTACGCTTCACCAAAGCTTCGGGGAACCTCTCAAAGTCTTGATGGCCCTGGTTGGACTCGTGCTGCTGATCACTTGCGCCAACGTGGCGAATCTCTTGCTCGCACGGGGAGCGGCGCGGCAAAAGGAGTTTGCCGTGCGGCTTGCGATCGGCGCCGGAAGGCGGCGTCTGGTCCGGCAACTTCTCTCCGAGAGCCTTTTGCTGGCGCTATTGGGCGGCGCGGCGGGTCTCGTCCTAGCGCAATGGGCAGATACGATCCTTCTCCAAATGGTTTCCACGGGAAGAGAAGGAATTCAGCTCGACCTGAAACTTGACGCGCGCACGCTGGTTTTCACGCTCGCTGTTGCCGTACTCACGGCGATCCTTTTCGGCTTGATTCCCGCGCTGCGGGCAACGCGCCTGGATCTCTCGCCGATTCTCAAGTCGAGTGCGGGCGGACCGGCGGGCGAAGGAGCGCATCGCCGCTTGCCGGCAGGCAAAATTCTGTTGATTGCGCAGGTGGCAGTTTCACTTGTCCTGCTGGTTGCCGCAGGGCTGTTCGTGCGGAGCCTCTCAAGGCTCAGCGAAGTGAACCTGGGATACAACCGCGAAAATCTCCTGCTGTTTCGCGTCAACACGGCGCCCACAGGCTTCAAAGGCGCCGCCTCTCTGCGTTTTCATCAGGAATTGCTCGCGAAATTTTCAGCGATTCCGGGTGTGCGTGCAGCGACTCTCTCGAGTGACGGATTGTTTAGCCATTCAGAATCGGGCGATCCGATTTCCGTGGAAGGTTACACGCCAAAACCCGGCGAACCAGCGCACTCCCGTATGGATCATGTCGGCCCGGGATATTTTTCGACGGTGGGAATTCCAATACGGATCGGCCGTGAGATCGAGGCTCAGGATAGCGGCAACGGAGCGCGCGCGGGCGTTATAAACGAGGCATTCGCCCGGGAATTTTTCTCGCACGTGAATCCTATCGGGAAAATCGTGAAGGACTCATATCCGGGAAATCCGGCGCAGGTACAAATCGTCGGTGTCGTTGCCGACGTGAAATACAACAGCTTGCGAGAAGAAATTCATCCGCGGCTCTACGCGCCATATTTCAATCCCCTGTGGGAACATTCCTATGCCATATACGAAGTGCGCACCTTTGGCGATCCCGCGAGCGTAAGTGCGACGCTTCGCAAGACCGTGCAGGACAGCAACTCAAATATTCCCGGCATCGAAATCAAGACCATGCCGGGGCTCGTGAATGAGTCTCTCCATACAGATCGCTTCATCGCTCAACTTTCTGGCGCCTTCGGATTGCTCGCGGTGTTGCTCGCCAGCATAGGGCTTTACGGTGTGATGGCTTACACCGTGGCGCGCCGCACGCGAGACATTGGAATTCGTATGGCGCTCGGTGCGGAGCCGAACAACGTTCTCTGGCTGGTCTTGCGGGAGACATTGCTGTTGGCTCTCTTCGGGATCGCGGCTGGCTTGCCGGTGGCGCTCGGAGGAGGGCGCCTCTTACGAAGCATGTTGTTTGGTGTGGGAGCCGTGGATCCAGTCACGATTTTATCTGCGACGCTACTGCTTTGCCTGGTAGCGGCGTTCGCAAGTCTTCTGCCCGCACGGCGAGCGATGCGCGTGGATCCGATGGTGGCATTGAGATACGAATAAAAGGGAGCTTAAGGGTGGAAACACTGCTACAGGACGTCCGTTACGGCGTTCGAATGCTGCTGAAGAATCCGGGATTCATGGTGATTGGCATCATCACGCTGGCTCTGGGCATCGGCGCGAACACGGCGATTTTCAGCATGGTGGATGCCTTCCTGCTGCGGCCTTTGCCGGTGCCGAACCCGGCGCAGATCATGGTTCTCGCGCAGCAGCAGAAAAACGGCTCGCTGCAGACTTTATTCTCCGTGGCCGATTACCGCGACATTCAAAGCCAGACCACCGAATCGTTTTCCGGCGTGTTCGGTTATTTAATCGGGATGGACGGCATGAGCGTGGAAGGGAAAGCCGAGCGCATCATGACCTGCTACGTCACCGGAAACTTTTTTTCCACGCTAGGCCTAAAGCCGGCTCTGGGACGGTTCATCCTGCCGTCTGAGGGCAATACGGTCGGGGCCGACCCAGTGATGGTGCTGAGCTACTCTTACTGGAAGACGCACTTCGACGGCGATCCCGCCATTGTCGGCAGGAAAGTATCCTTGGACGCCCAACCCATCACCGTCATTGGCGTGGCGCCCGAGGAATTTCACGGCATTAATCCAATCATATCCATCCAAGGATACTTGCCGCTCGGCATGGCCGTCGCCGGAGGATATCCCAAAGATTTTCTGGTGAATCGCGGGAGCCGTCTTCTTTTCGTGCTCGGGCGCTTGGAACCCGGAGCAAATCTTGAAAAAGCCCAGGCGTCCCTCGGAGTGGTGGCTCAGCGGCTGGCGACGTCGTATCCAGATGTTGACAAGGACTTGAGCATCAAGCCTTTTCCCGAACTGCGTTCGCGGCCGAATCCGGACCCCAACAACACGTTGCTTGGTATCTCAGCGCTTTTCCTCGGGTTGGCGGGGCTGGTGCTTTTGCTGGCTTGCGTCAACGTCGCGAATATTCTCCTGGTGCGCGCCACGATCCGCGAGCGCGAAATGGCGATTCGAGCAGCGCTCGGAGCGGCGCGAATCCGCTTAATCCGGCAATTGCTGACTGAGAGCGTTCTGCTGGCCGTTCTTGGCGGGGTGGTGGGAATCTTTCTGGGTGGATGGGGCAGCTCGGCGCTGGCTTCCGTTCAACTTCAAACGGATATTCCACTGCATTTCGACTTTAGATTCGATTGGCGCGTTTTCGCATACGCATTTTCGGCGGCGCTGGTTACAGGAGTGATCGTAGGCCTGGTGCCGGCGGTTCGGGCTTCGCGCGGGAACCTGAGCAGCATCCTGCATGAAGGTGGGCGCGGCGTGGTGGGGGGCAAGAATCGCTTGCGTAGCGCGCTCGTTGTGGCGCAGGTTGGCGGCTCGCTGACACTCCTCATCATCGCAGGACTCTTCACGCGCAGCCTGTCACAAGCACAGCGCACGAATCTGGGATTCAATCCGAGCCATCTCGTGAATTTGAGCATGGATCCAAATGAAATCGGATACGGCGAAGCGCAAGGGCGCGAATTCTATAAGAATCTTCTCGATCGAGCCAGCGCTCTACCGGGCGTCGAATCCGCCAGCGTTGCCGCCGCCGTGCCGCTGGGATATGTCAATAATCTCGATACTATTACGATTGAAGGGTATCAGCCGCCCCCGGACCAGCCGGCGCCAAGGTTGTTTTACAACGTAGTATCGTCCGACTACTTCAAGACGATGGAGATCTCGATGATGCGAGGCCGGACGTTTACGCCGGCCGACGACGTGAACACGCAGTACGTCGGCATTGTGAATGAAGCCATGGCCAAGGAATATTGGCCCGGCAAAGATCCCATCGGGCGGCAGTTCAAGATTGCCGTTGATCCGAAGCATTGGATACAAGTGGTCGGCGTGGTAAGAGATTCCCGGTTCCGGGGCATCACTTCACCGATCGCTCCATTTTTTTATGTTCCAATCTTGCAACAGTACGCATTCAATTCGCTCGAGACGCTTCAGGTCCGCACGGTTGGGGATCCCGAAGCCATGATCCCAGAGCTTGAGCGCGTGATCGAAACGCTAGCGCCAGATCTGCCTGTGTTCGATGTGAAGACCATGGAGCAGTCGCTGAACACACTCAATGGCTTTCTGATGTTCAAAATAGGCGCGGTGCTGGCGGCGTTGCTTGGAATCTTGGGATTGATACTCGCAATTGTTGGAGTCTACGGCGTGGTTTCCTACGCTTCCAGCCAGAAAACGCATGAAATCGGCGTTCGAATGGCGCTCGGCGCGCAGCCCCGCGACATACTGAAAATGATTTTCCGGCAGGGATTGTTCATCGTAGCCATTGGGTTGGTCGTGGGAATCGCAGCAGCGCTGGCGGTCGCGAGTGTGGTAGCGAAGTTTTTAGTCGTCAGCGCTACGGATCCGGTGACGTATTTGGCGGTATCGGGAATTCTAACGTTTGTCGCGCTCCTGGCGTGTTACATCCCGGCGCGGCGGGCAATGCGCGTGGACCCGATGGTGGCATTGAGATATGAATAACTTGAGCGGCTCCAGGCCTGAAAAGGAGAAGCGCTGATGGGTTCATTTCTGCAAGACCTGCGCTATGGAATACGAATGCTCGCGAAGAGCCCCAGCTTTACGGCGATTGCCGTTCTGACGCTGGCGCTTGGCATCGGCGCGAACACCACGATTTTCTCCATCATCAATTCAGCGCTGCTGCGACCGCTCCCGTTCAAAGACCCGGGCCAACTCGTACAGCTCTGGTGCACAGAAACCGCGCCCGGGAACTACCCGCTCACGGGCCCGGACTATATCGCGTGGCAGTCTGGAAATCGTACTTTCGCCGCAACGAGTCTTTTCTCCTGGCCGCGCGGCTTTAATGCGAGTGGCGCGGGCGAGCCGGAATCTGCTTCGGTGGTCAGCACACAGGCCAACTTTTTTTCGCTGCTTGGCGCGGGGCCGAAGATCGGGCGCACGTTCGACGCGGGCGAAGACCAGGCCGGAAAAAATCACATTGCAGTTCTAAGTTATGGCTTTTGGCAAAGACACTTTGGCGGCCGAGCTGACGCCGTTGGAAAAAGCGTCGAGCTCAACGGCGAGTCTTACTCCGTTATCGGTGTGATGCCGCCGGGGTTCAATTTTCCCTCGGCCAGCGTTATAACCACGGATTTGTGGACGCCCATGGACATGACGCCGAAAGAGCTCGGTCGAAGTGGTTCGCATCAATGGCGGGCCATGGGGCATCTGAAGCCCGGAGTCACAGTTGCGCAGGCGCAGGCGGATTTGGGGATTATCGCGAAGCACCTGGCCAAGGAGAATCCGGGGAACAACGAGGGAGTAAACGCGGTGGTGGTTTCGCTCAAGGAGCAACTGACGAAGGAATCGCGAGAGCCACTTTTGATTCTGCTGGGAGCGGTGGCGCTCGTGCTTCTGGTGGCCTGCGCGAACGTCGCCAATCTCCTGTTAGCCCGCGCCACCAGCCGCCAGCGCGAGATCGCGGTGCGCTCGGCGATGGGCGCGAGTCCCTGGCGAATCGCGCGCCAACTGCTCACCGAGAGCGTCGTGCTCTCGCTGGCTGGAGCCGCGCTGGGACTTTTTGGGGCGTGGTGGTGCATCGCTTTGTTACAGAGCGCGACAATTCTGCCCATTCCCCGTGAGAATCCGGTCCAACTAGATGTCACCGTGCTTCTCTTTACCATCGGCGTCAGCTTCGCTGTGGGAATTCTTTTCGGCTTGGCTCCCACACTCCAGGCTTTCAAGATGAACTTGACCGACGAGCTGAAATCGAGCGCCCAGGCGGTGTTGAGTCCCGCTGGCCATCGCCGAACGCTCCGAGACGCGCTTGTGGTGTGCGAGATCGCGGCTTCGCTTGCGCTTCTGGTGGCGGCCGGACTTCTGCTACGGAGTTTCTCGCAAATGCGCAACGCGGAAATCGGCGCGCAGACACAAAATACGATGACGATGGGCATCGTTCTACCGGAGGCAAAATATACATCGCTCGCTGCGCGTCGCGAATTCTACGATCGGCTTCTCGAACGCATCCAGCGTGTACCCGGCATCGAGGCTGTTTCTATTTCGACGGAAGTTCCGCTGGAAGGAGGAAACAACGGGTACATAACGGTGGAAGGCAACAACGATGCGGCGCTGAAGAATCAGCTGGTGGAATGGAACAATATTACTCCGGACTATTTCCGCGTGTTCTCCATTCCGCTCTTGCAGGGACGCGAATTCAATGCCGCTGATTTGGACCACACGGCGGAGTTGAATCTGAAGATTGACGAGATATTGAAAAATGATCCCAAGTCGAAGATTCCTCCGGAGCTTACGCTGCTGGCGGTTATCAACCACAAGATGGCGCAAACGTATTGGCCCAATCAGGATCCCATCGGCAAAGTATTCGAAGGTTACGGTCTACCAACAAAAGTGATCGGAGTTGTCGGCGACGTAAAGGAATGGGGGATTCGCGAAGAGACCATTCCCGAGGCTTATTATCCGTTAACCGCGATTCTCGATGCGCCCGGGTTTGGCACGCGGCTGACGGTGAAGACCAGCGTGGCTCCCACGAGCGTCCTCGGCGGCATTCGCGGCGAATTGCGAGGGCTTGACAACGAACTTGCCGTGTTTCGCGCGCGCACGATGGAGCAGGTTATTTCCGAATCGATGGAAGGTACCAGCGTTCAGACGCTGCTTCTCGTCGTCTTCGCCGCGCTGGCTCTGGCGCTTGCCGCCGGTGGAATTTATGGAGTGATGGCCTACGTGGTCACGCAGCAAACGCACGAAATTGGCATTCGCATGGCACTGGGCGCGCAGCGCAGCAACGTTTTGGGAATGGTTCTGCGCCAGGGCACGAAACTAATCGCGCTCGGCGTGGGCATCGGCGTGGTGGCCGCGCTAGGCCTCACCTCGCTGATGCGCAGCCTGCTCTTCGGCGTTCGTTTCACCGATCCGCTAACCTTCGTGGGAGTGGCGATCCTACTGGCCCTGGTGGCACTCACCGCCTGCTACATTCCGGCGCGACGCGCCACTCGGGTGGATCCGATGGTGGCTTTGCGCTACGAATGAAGCACTGCAAGTGACGAGAGAATGTAACGGGAGACGAGAATGGGAAGGTTCTTGCAGGATCTGAAGTACGGCGTTCGCATGCTGGGGAAGAATCCCGGCTTCACGGCGATCGCGATCCTTACGCTTGCGCTCGGCATTGGCGCGAACACGGCGATTTTCTCTGTGGTCAATGCAGAACTGCTTCGCCCGCTTCCGTTCCACGATCCCGAGTGGCTGGTTCAGGTCGGGAGCATGAATACTCGCACGCACGCTATGAATGGGACGGTCTCCTATCCCGACTTCCTGGACTGGCGCGCGCAGAACCAGGTGTTCGACAAAATGGCGGCCTACACGGATGCAAGTATGACGCTGACCGGAGTTCAACAGACGGCGCACCTGGAGTCGGCGGCCGTTTCCGCGGATACGTTCAACCTTCTTGGTGTTGCTCCTGAACTGGGCCGAACATTTGCTCCCGACGAGGACGCGGCGCACCATCACGTTGTCGTCCTGAGCGACCGATGCTGGAGGCAGCGGTTCGGAGGCGACCCCAGCATCATTGGCCGAACGATCACACTGGACAACAGCGGCTACACCGTCGTGGGAGTGATGCCACCGAGCTTTCAATTTCCGTTACAACGAGAACCTGAAGAGCTGTGGACATCTATGTCGTCTCAGGAAGAGTCTCCGGATAATACTCCCACGATGGCCCAGCAGCGCGGCGCGCACTTTCTGTCATGCATTGCGAGGTTGAGGCCTGGAGTCACCGTGACGCAAGCGCAGGCGGCCATGGACGTTATCACCGGCTCGCTCGCGAAGCAGTATCCCGACACCAACAAATACATGGGCGCGCGCGTGGTTCAGATGCAGGCGCAACTAACCCGGGCGATTCGTCCCGCTTTGCTCGTCATGATGATTGCCGTGGGTCTCGTGCTGCTGATCGCCTGTGTCAACGTCGCGAATCTTTTGCTGGCGCGCGCCACTACCAGGTCTCGCGAAATTGCGATTCGGACAGCGCTCGGCGCCGGCCGGATGCGCGTGATCCGCCAGCTTCTTACCGAGACTCTTTTGCTTTCGTTGATTGCCGGGACACTGGGTACGCTGCTTGCAGCGTGGGGCAGCGACATACTGGCGCGTCTGAGCCCCGAAGGGCTTCCAGTCGTCGCAGGGATACGCATCGATGGTGGCGTGCTGGCCTTTACCGGTGCTCTCTCGCTGCTGACGGGAATTCTTTTTGGGCTTGTGCCGGCGTTTCAGGTTACGCGTTCAAGTATCGTTGACGCCTTAAAAGAGGCCGCGCAGAACACGACCGCCGGCAGCCGGCGTCACGCGCTGCGCAGCTCGCTCGTGATTGTTGAGATGGCGCTGGCGATGATTTTGCTCGTCAGCGCAGGATTGCTCATCCGCAGCCTGGTTCGTCTGCAAGACGTGAACCCGGGATTCGATCCGCACAACGTGATGACGGCAAGCGTGGATTTGCCGGACGAGAAGTATCCCGATGTAAAAAAAGCTGAATACTTTCGTGATCTCGTTCCGCGATTAAATGCCCTGCCGGGCGTGCAATCCGCGGCGGCAATTTTCCCGCTGCCGATGGGCGGCAGCGAAATTCGCACAAGTTTTGAGATCGAAGGGCGCCCGGTGGCGAAAAGCGACGAACCCTACACGTCGATTCGCACGGTCACGCCGGGTTATTTCGCGACCATGCGAATTCCGCTCCTGCAAGGCAGAGATTTCGACGGTCGCGACGACTTTAAGGCCTCGCCAGTCGTGATCATCAATGAAGCTCTTGCCCGGCAATTTTTTGCCGGTGAGAATCCGATCGGCAAGCACATCAAGCCGGGTGCTGCGAGCGGCCCGGGCAAGCCACCCATGCGCGAAATCGTTGGGGTGGTCGGCAACGTGAAGTTCGAGGATCTGAGCACTGAGTGGATGCCTGAATCCTATGTTCCCTACCCGCAACTGACGTTCGGCTCGATGACAATTGTGGCGCGCGCCGTGAACGACCCCGAGGGTCTGGCAAAGCCGATCGCGTCCGCGGTCTCGTCGCTCGACAACGACTTGCCGGCTTACGCCCCGAAGACGGTGCAACAGTATCTGGACGGCACAATCGCCGTTCCGCGCTTCAATACATGTCTGCTCGGAATTTTTGCGGCCCTCGCGATGATTTTGACGGCGGTGGGACTCTATGGCGTGATTTCGTATTCCGTGGCTCAACGTACGCACGAAATCGGCATTCGCATGGCTCTCGGCGCGCAGCCGGGCGACATGTTGCGCCTCGTCGTGGGCGAAGGAATGCGTCTCGCGTTATTCGGCGTTGGCTTGGGGCTGGCTGCGGCGATCGGTTTGACACACTTTCTTTCCAGCTTACTTTTCGGAGTGAATGCCACCGACCCAGTTTCCTTTATCGTAGTCGTAGGTCTCTTGCTCGCGGTGGTGGGGTTCGCGTGTTACATTCCGGCGCGGCGAGCGATGCGCGTCGACCCGATGGTCGCGTTGCGCTATGAGTGATTTCGCCGCTTACGCCCACTGTCCGAAATCGGGACAACCATTCCCGCAACTGGTCACGCGAGCACGCCGAGTGGTTCAGGTGCTTATCTAACTTACTCTTTACATTGGCTTTAAAACGAGGTATGGCTGGACTTCCACCTGCCCATATTTGGGAGGCTCCCGGCGGGACATTGCTTGGCACCGGCGAATGGAGCTCAAACAAATGGCAACGATCATGGTCGAACTGACAAACGCGGAAGTGCCGGCTCAGCCACATATACTCATCGCGGATGACCAGCCGGACGTCCTCGAAGCTTTGCGCTTGCTTTTGAAAAACCACGGCTATGTGACGGAAGCGGTCACTTCTCCCGCGGCTTTAATCGAAGCCATTGCCCGCCAGGACTTCGATCTCGTTTTGATGGACTTGAATTACGCGCGCGACACCACCTCCGGACGCGAAGGCCTGGACCTTCTTTCGCAGCTAAAGGCGCTCGATGCAGCGCCACCGATTGTGGTCATGACGGGTTGGGCCACCGTAGGGCTAGCCGTCGAGGCCATGCAACGTGGCGTGGGAGACTTCGTCGAGAAGCCCTGGGTCAACGTACGGCTGCTTGAGATTCTCCGCAAGCAAATCGAAATCGGGCGCGAGCGTCGAGTGGCACGACGAAGCGCGCTCGAGACGAGCAGAGCTCAAAATGAAATCGCATCGCAGCTTCACCGGCAGGAACGGGAAATGGAAGAGGCGCGCGCGATTCAGCAAGGTTTTATTCCGAAGGATATTCCCCAACTAACCGGCTACGAAATCGCAGGGGCCTGGCAGCCGGCGCGTGTTGTGGGCGGGGACTATTACGACGTTCTTGAGTTTGGCGCCGGAACGATGGGGTTTTGCATAGCGGATGTAGCCGGGAAGGGAATGCCGGCGGCGCTTTTGATGTCCAACCTGCAGGCGGCGGTGCGCGGCCTTGCGTCGCCATCCATGTCGCCGGAAACTCTGTGCGATCGTCTGAATTCTTTGATTTGCCGTAACATCGCGAGCGACCGATTTATCACTCTGTTTTATGCTGAACTCGAGGGATCGTCGCGGCAGTTGCGCTACGCGAATGCAGGACACAACGCCCCTATCGTCGCGCATTGCGATGGCACGCACCACCGTTTGCAGGAAGGCGGCGGTGTGCTCGGCGTTTTCCAGTCGCAGACCTATTCCACCGGTGCCTTCGAACTTCTGCCCGGCGATCGCCTACTGCTTTTCACCGATGGCGTGACGGAAGCTTGCAACGGCGACGGCGAGGAATTCGGTGAAACGCGCCTGATTCGTTTGCTTCAGGAAAACTGTGAGGCAAGCGTAGAAGAATTGCAGAAAAAGATTTTGGACGCGGCGGGCGAATTCTGCGGCGGCAACTGGCAGGATGACGCAACACTGATCCTGATCGCGGTGAATTAGCGACCGCGAATCGAGTTGCAGCTGAAAAAGAGGGGTGAGAGACCGTGATCAAGTTGATAGACGTGGAGAAGGCTTACGAATCAGGCGCGGGAAAAACCTGGGTGCTGCGCCGGATCAACGTGGAGATCCGCGAAGGCGATTTCATCACCATCATGGGACCGTCCGGAGCGGGGAAGTCCACGCTGATGGGAATCGTTGGGATGCTCGATGGCGCCTGGAAGGGCGAGTATTACCTGCTGGATAACGCAGTCCACAAACTTGATAATCGCCGCCGTGTCGAACTGCACAAGAAATACATCGGTTTCGTTTTCCAGCAGTATCACCTGCTCGACAATCTCACGGTCGCGGAGAATCTCGACTTGCCGCTTTCCTATCGCGATATCAAGAAAGCCGAGCGGGAAGGAATGGTCGCTGACGTTCTCGACCGGTTTCAAATTGTGGGCAAGAAATCGCTCTTTCCCAACCAGCTATCCGGCGGACAGCAGCAACTTGTCGCTGTAGCGCGCGCCGTGATCGGCAAGCCGAAGCTGATTCTGGCGGACGAGCCCACAGGCAGCCTGCATTCGAGCCAGGGAAAAATGATCATGGACCTGCTCAAAAAACTGAATGAAGACGGAACCACGATCATTCAGGTGACGCACAACGACGCCTGGGCCGCGTACGGAAACCGAATCATCCAGTTGGCCGACGGCTGGATCGTGGACAGCGCGACGAAAGCGGGCGTCGCTTAGCTGCACAAATCAAGATTCGCGAATCATCGGGAGATGTTGATTGGATCATTACTTGAGGACATTCGTGGTTGCGAGCCTTTTGTACGTATATGACGGCGCGCCATGCGCGTGGATCCGATGGTCGCGTTGCGATATGAATAGCACCGGAGAGGTTAGACAGGCGGTTAATACAAAGTAGTAGAATAACCCGTCGATCTAATACTCCTCTCAGGGGCGAAACTTATGGAAACTCTTTGGAACGATTTGCGCTATGGGTGGCGGATGCTGCGGCGAAACCCCGGCTTCGCGGCCGTGGCCGTGTTCACACTGGCGCTCGGGATCGGAGCGAATGCGGCGATCTTCAGCATCGTCAATGGCGTGCTGCTGCGCCCACTGCCGTTTCCGGAATCGGACCGAATCGTGAATGTGTGGGAAAGCGACGCCAACCGCAATGTCATTCACGGCACCGCGTCTCCCGCGGAATTTCTCGACTGGCGCGATATGAATCACGTGTTCTCGGAACTTTCGGGAAACCGGCTTTTGATCGCTACGATTACGGGTAACGGAGAAGCGGAGGAGGTGCACGACTCGCAAGTGTCCGGCAATTTTTTCCGCATGCTCCGCGTGGGTCCCGTGTTGGGGCGAGATTTTTCAGCAGAAGATGAGCAGCCGGGCCACGATCAAGTCGCTATCCTGAGCGAGGGTTTGTGGTTGCGGCACTTCGGAGGAGATCCCGGAGCGATCGGCAAGTCCATCCTCGTGAATGAAAAGCCTTACACGGTGATAGGCGTACTGCCGCGCGGTTTTTCACTCTATGGTTTGAAGCCGAATTTCGATCTCTGGACGCCACTCGCGTTCGATCGTGCCAAGCTCGATCGTGAAGATCATGAGCTGGTCGTTTTTGCACGGCTTCGCCCGGGAGTTTCGCTTCCGCAGGCGCAAGCGGAGATGGAAACGATCGTCGCGCAACTGAAGAAGCAGTATCCCGGCATCGACCAGGAGAACAAAGTGCGCGTGGCGGGCCTCCAGCGGGAGCTGACCGCCAGCTTGCGTCCCTCGGTAATCATCTTGCTTGCGTCGGTAGGCTTCGTGCTGCTGATCGCATGCGCCAATGTCGCCAATCTGATGCTCGCCCGCGCCGCCACCCGCGAACGCGAAATCGCTCTGCGTGCCACTCTGGGGGCGGGACGCCGCCGGATTCTGCGCCAACTTCTCACCGAGAGCGCTTTGCTGGCATTCATCGGCGGAGCACTCGGCATCCTCGTGGCGTATGGAGGTCTGCACGTTTTGCGGCTGTCATTCCCTACAACCGGTCGAACGCAGATCCCTCACGCCGAATGGATTGCGATTGATGGCCGCGTCCTTGTTTTCACATTGTTTATTTCACTGCTCACCGGAATCATTTTTGGCCTCGCCCCGGCTATCCAAATTTCGCGCTCGGAATTGTACGAGTCCTTGAAAGAGGGCAGCCGCGGTTCCACCGGGGGTCGGCGAAGCCATTTCATCCGGTCGGCGCTGGTGGTTTCTGAAGTGGCGCTTTCGCTGCTGCTCTTGGCCGGAGCTGGAATGCTGATTCGAAGTTTTGTTTTGATCATGACCGATAGCCTCGGCTTCGATCCGTCAAACTTGATGACCGCGCAAGTGTTTCTGCCGGAGCCGCATTATCCGACCGCGCCCAGCGTGAGAAATTTCTACCATGACCTCACCGATCGTATGGCTGCGCTTCCTAACGTGAAATCGGCCAGTGCGGTGAACTTCCTGCCTCTCACGGGTTGGAGCGGCCACTGCGATTTTGATATTGAGGGCCGAGCGACTCCTCCTTCCGGCGAGCACTTCACCGGGCAATACCGAGTCGTGGATTGGCGCTATTTTCGCACCATGGGCATTTCCTTGAAGGAAGGGCGTGACTTCGCGGCATCCGACGGCCCCGAAACGCAAGGAGTCGCTCTGATCAACGAAGCCCTGGCAAACCGTTACTGGCCGAACCAGGATCCCGTGGGACAGCAACTTCGCTTGAAGTTCCCGGCCGTGCGCACTCCCTATGATCCCGAGCCGCGAGACGGCTGGCTCACCATCGTTGGACTCGTGAGCGATGTGCGCGACTGGCAATGGGGCGAACCAAAAGTTGGCCAGATTTTTCTCCCGGACACGCAGGACCCCTCGCGCATGATGCATTTGGTGGTGCGTTCCGGCGGTGACCCGAATCAGCTCGGCGCCGCAATTCGAAGCGCCGTGAATGCGGTCGACCCAAACCAGCCGGTAACGAATCTCCAAACCATGCACGGGTACCTCGCGGCCTCCGTTGCCCAGCGTCGGCTGAGCATGTTTCTGCTCGCTCTTTTTGCGGGTGTCGCCACATTGCTCGCCTGCGTGGGCATTTACGGAGTGATGGCCTATGCCGTCACGCAACGCTCACACGAGATCGGCATTCGCCTGGCGCTCGGTGCGACGCCTTCGGACGTGTTGCGCATGGTGGTGGGCGACGGAATGAGGCTCGCTGGAATTGGGCTGGCGCTGGGGCTGGCGGGCTCGTACGTGGCCATGCGCTACCTCGCGAGCGAGCTGTACGGAGTTAACGCCAAGGATCCCTTCACCATCGTCGGTGTGGCCGCGGGACTAGCGATCGTTGCGATGATTGCCTGTTATGTTCCCGCACGGCGCGCGACGAAAGTCGATCCACTCGTGGCACTCCGCTATGAGTGAGCGAAGGCGATGAACTATGTGCCTGATACTGAAACCAGTGAGAAAGGCCATGAATCACGGGGAGAATCTTTCCGCAAAATGACGCCAACACACACACTCCGCACCCGAATTCTTGTTGCCGACGACCAGCCGGACATCCGCGAAGCGCTGCGGCTCCTACTGAAGGGCGAGAAATTCGAAACCGAGACGGTCGCTTCGCCGGCCGCTGTTTTATCCGCTCTCGAAGCGCGCGAGTTCGACGCGCTGCTGATGGATTTGAACTACGCGCGCGACACGACCTCAGGCGAGGAAGGGCTCGATCTTCTCTCCAACATCCGCGCGAAGGACAGCACGCTGCCCATCATCGTGATGACTGCCTGGGGCAGCCTCGAACTTGCGGTCGAAGCCATGCGCCGGGGCGCCAAAGACTTTGTGCAAAAGCCGTGGGAAAACGCACGCTTGTTGGCCATCCTGAATACGCAGATCGAGCTTTCGCAGGCCTTGCGCAAGAGCCAGCGCCTAGAAGCCGAAAATCGCCTGCTCCGCGCAGACGGCCGCCCGGTGATGATCGCCGAATCCGCAGCGATGCGGCCGGTGATGGATCTGATTGCGCGCGTGGGTCCGTCCGATGCGAACGTGCTTATCACGGGAGAGCACGGAACAGGCAAGGAAGTTGTCGCGCGAACTCTGTATGCGCTTTCGCCGCGCTCGGGGCGTCCGCTCGTCACCGTGAACGCGGGAGGATTGCCCGAAGGCGTTTTTGAGAGCGAGCTCTTCGGGCACGTGAAGGGCGCTTTTACCGACGCAAAATCGGATCGCGTCGGTCGCTTCGAGCTTGCCGATGGCGGCACGCTCTTCCTTGACGAAATTGCGAACGTGCCTATGAACCTTCAGGCCAAGCTTCTGCGCGCGCTTGAAACCGGTGAGCTTGAACGCGTGGGCTCTTCCACCACGCGCCGCGTGGATGTGCGCATCATTTCGGCTACCAATGCCGATGTTCAGACGGAGGTTTCGGGCGGCAGGTTCCGCGAAGATTTACTCTTCCGCCTGAACACCATCGAGATTCATCTGCCTCCACTGCGCGAACGCAAGGAAGATGTTCCGATCCTGGCCCACCATTTTCTGCGCCAGTCGGCGCAGCGTTATCGCAAGCATCTCGAAGGCTTCGAGCCCGTGGCGTTGCAGGTTTTGCTTGACCATCCCTGGCCTGGAAATATTCGCGAGCTCGATCATTCCATCGAGCGCGCCGTCCTCCTGGCGGAAGGGCCGCAGGTGCGCGCCGGAGATTTGGGGTTGCGTCCTGCCCGCGAAGCTTCTCTGCGCCTGGATGAAATGAGCATCGAGGATGTCGAGCGCGTGCTGATCCAGAAGGCTCTCGCAAGGTTTGGCGGCAACGTCAGCCACGCGAGCAAGGCGCTGGGCTTGAGCCGCAGCGCACTCTATCGCCGTCTGCAGAAATACAGTCTTTGAAACCCCTCCTGCATGAGCGCCGCATTCTGTTCCTGGCCCTCGCTGCGGGTGTCGGGAGCACGGCCGTTGCACTGATCCTTCTCTGGACCGGGAATTATTCCTCGAAACTCCAATGGACTCTCACCGTGATGATGTTGATCGTATGGCTCAGCTTCGCCTTTTCGGCGCAGAGCCGCGTGGTTTTCCCGCTGCGAACGCTCTCGAATCTTCTCGCCGCGCTTCGCGAAGGCGACTTTTCGATTCGGGCGCGCGGCGCGAACCGCGAAGACGCGCTCGGCGAAGTTCTCCGCGAAGTGAACGCGCTCGGCGAGACGCTCCGCCAGCAGCGCCTGGGCGCTTTGGAAGCTACCGCGCTGCTTCGCAAGGTGATGGAGGAAATTGACGTGGCAGTTTTTGCCTTTGACGGCGCCGGCCGTTTGCGGCTGGTGAATCGCGCGGGTGAGCGCATCCTCAGCCAAGCGCAGGAGCGGCTTTTGGGATTGACCGCCGCGGACCTGGGCCTCTCCGAATGCCTCGAAGGCGATACACCTCGGATCGCGCAGATCACTTTCCCCGGCAAATCCGGCCGTTGGGAAATTCATCGCGGAAATTTTCGAGAGGCCGGACTGGCGCATCAACTGCTCGTGATCACGGACCTGAGCCGCGCTCTGCGCGAAGAGGAGCGTCAGGCCTGGCAGCGCCTGATTCGCGTGCTGGGTCACGAGCTGAACAATTCGCTCGCCCCGATTAAATCCGTCGCGGAAAATCTCGGCAGCATGCTTCATCGCAAGGAGCGCGCGCCGGACTGGCAGGAAGATATGCGCAGCGGTCTGAACGTAATCGCGGCGCGCACCGACGGCTTAGCGCGTTTCATGAGCGCTTACGCGCGGCTGGCCAAGCTTCCCCCGCCTGTTTTTCAGCCTGTGGACGTGGGCGCCTGGGTTCGACGCGTCGTGGGACTCGAGCCGCGGCTTGCCGTGCAACTCGAAGCGGGCCCGGAAGTCAGAATTCAAGCCGACGCAGACCAGCTCGAGCAGCTTCTGATCAATCTTCTGCACAACGCTGTGGATGCAGCCCTCGAGACCGGCGGCGGCGTGCGCGTCGGCTGGGAACGCGAAAATGGGACGGTGAGAGTGTGGGTGCAGGACGACGGGCCGGGAATCCCCAATCCGGCGAATCTTTTTGTGCCGTTCTTCACCACCAAACCGGGAGGTTCCGGGATCGGCCTCGTCCTCAGCCGCCAGATTGCCGAGGCCCATGGCGGATCGCTCACGCTCGAAAATCGCGAATCGCGCCGTGGATGCGAAGCCCGACTCCGCATACCACTTAATAATTGACTCCGCTTTTTACGCTTCCTTCGTCTCCAGAGCCGCGACGCGACGTTCCAGTTCCCGCGCGATTTGCTCGGCGGATTCCGTCTCGCTGAAGCTGACGGGTGCGCCGACGGTCACTTCGATCTTCCCAGGCGGCGCCCATCTTTTTCCAGTCAGCTTTCGTTCAAAAATTCCGTCGAGACGCAGAGGCACTACAGGGAGCCGTGTCTGCGTCACGAGCAATCCGATGCCGGCGCGGAACGGCGCCATCTTGCCGTCGCGCGTCCGCGCACCCTCAGGAAAAACGAGAACGCTCCATCCGCGATCGATCAAATCTCCCGCGAAATTGAAACTCTTCCGAAATCCAGCGCGTTGTGGCAATGGAAACACGTTGAACAATGCGACTACGAGCAAATACTGCACGCGGCTCAGCACACCAGCAAAGAATCGAGTTCCTCGCGGTGGCGTTCGCATCGCTTCGAGGACTTCACCTTCCATGGCCACTGCCACCCGGCTTCGCAGCCGAGCCGGAAGCGCGGCAAGGACATAGCCCGGGTCGAGGTAGGTAATATGGTTTGCAACAATGAGCACCGGAGAATCGAGCGCGCGCAGCTTTTTCTGTCCGCTGATGCGAGGCTCGCCCAGCAGGAACATGGCGGGGCGAACCAACAAATAGTATGACGCGACGCGTATCCATCGAACGGGCCCGGATTGCGCCCAGCGAGGATAATGATAGAGAGGGCCGCGAGCGGGCGGCTGCTCCAGCAAGCGTTCAAGCCCTGCCACTGTTTCCGCGCTCGAGAATTCGGTTTCGCTCAGGTCAACCTGGTAACGGTCCTCGAGCGCGCTGAGCAATTCCACGCGTTCGATGGAGCTGAGCTGCAGGCGTGATGCGTCACCTTGCGGCAAAGCGCCATGCGAAATCCGCGCGAGAATTTCGCCGAGTGGGCTCGAGGCCGAGCGGCCGGCCGCCTGGCCGCCCAGATTCGTCTCGGCAAATTCACGAATGCGCGCGAGCATGGGCTTTTGCGTCGGCGTACGTGGAAAATCCTTTTCGGGCCACACGACCCACCGGCGAATTTGCTGAAATCCCGCGAGCCGCTCGTTGGCGCGACGGATGATTGCCGCGGCGTGGTCAGGCACGGGCTGGCCGCGCAGTAACAGCACAGCACAAGGCTCCGCGTTGCCGTCTCGCTCCAGACCGATCACCACGCAATCGCCGACTTCCGGCTCCTTTCTTAGTTCGGATTCCAAATCCGCCGGGTAAATATTCAATCCTTCGGGCGTGACGATCACATTTTTTTGTCGGCCCTTGAAGTAAAGGTTTCCGTTTTCGTCCTTCTGCCCGAGATCCCCGGTATGAAACCAGCCTTCCGAATCGACCGCCGGAGCCACGCTCGCGTCTTTCCAATACCCGGCTGTGACATTTTCGCCCCGCACAAGAATTTCGCCTTCGTTTGAGAGCTTCATCTCCAGGCCCGGCATTGCCTTCCCGATAGAACCACGACCCAGCCGGAAGGGATGGTTCAAGCTGACGAGGGATGTCGTCTCCGTCAGACCGTAGCCTTGAATCACGGCGTAACCAAGACGGCCCCAGAATTTTTCAGCCTCGGGAGGCAGGGAAGCTCCGCCGGAAATGAACGCCCAGAATTTCCAGCCGAAGCGCCGATGAATCGCGCGGAAACGCCACCAACGCTTCAAGAAATGCTGGTCTTCCGCGGCTGCGAAATCGTGCCGGAAGTGTTCCAGGCGTCCGCCTGCGGCGAGGTCGCGTTCCAATTGGTCGCGCAGCGATTCGATCAGTCGTGGGACTGTGGCCAGCACCGAGACACGTTCCTTGCGAATCATCTCCATCACTTCACCGGGGTTGAGCGTATCGAGATAGACGGATGTGGCCCCCAGAATCTGCGGCAGAAAAATCCCGAGCAATTGCCCGAACACGTGGCTGAGCGGCAGTAGATCGAGAAAACGCAGAGGATGAAAAATGCGCTCGTATTTTCGATAGCGCTCGATTTCCTTTTCGATGGGCTCCAGATTCGCCAGCAAATTTCCGTGAGTAAGCACCACACCGCGGGGCTCCGCGGTTGTTCCGGACGTAAATACGATCTCGATGGGATCGCTGCGGCCGATGGGAACTTCAGCCAGTCCTGCGGCGGAAAGAGAGGTCGGGCCTTCGGCCACATCAGTGAACTGGCCCAACGCAAACACTGGCGCGGCAAAATTCTCGGGAAGCAGGTCACGCTCCACGATTGCCAGCCGCACTGCGGCTTGCCGGACCACGCGCTGTGCGAAACTCTTTTCAGCGATCGCGTCCATAGGCACGGCCACCGCTCCGCGGAAGAGGCATCCGAGAAACGCGGCCACCCATTCGCCCGAATTCTCGCCCCAGAGTAGGACGCGATCACCTTTCGCGATGCCGCGCGTTTCGAGTTCGCGCGCAAACTGCATCGTCGCTCGAAGCAAGTCCGCGTGCGTCCACCGCACCATGCGATAGCCGCGACGCCAAGCGATTGCAATGTCATTCAAGGGGCGCGCGTCTAGCTGGAAGTATTCGAGAAGAGATTGTCGCGCCATAGCCCTTTGAGTGTCGCTCATCCGGGCGAGAAAAGGGAATCGATTGACCCCGTTCCGCTTACCAGAGGAGCGGTGAGGGCAAAAAAAACGGCGGCTGAAGTTTCAGCCGCCGGCACGCGTCTCAGGAGAGATGCTTATTGCTGTTGTTGTTCCTGTTGCTGCAAATCTTTCTTGGCCAGGTCCGCCTTCGCCGGATCCGCGGAGACGCCGCTGCCGGGCTTCTGATAGTGGGTCAGGTAGGGCATGAACGGCGTGACCTCGAACGGCATCTTTTCGCGAGCGGAGAGGAGGGGCACGGGTTTTGCCTTGATCAAATCCACGCGGTCGTTCCATGGATCGATCTTGATGCGCGCCCCGATGGGAAGGGCTGAAATCTGGTCCAGCTTACCGGCATCGAGAGTCGGCGACAACGCCATCAACTGGTTAGCCAGAAAGATACGGTTGCCAAGGTGTGGGTTGATCAGAGCGGGCAGTGCTTTCGATTGCGCGTCGAGTTGTTTCAGAAATAGTCCGGCGCTTCCTAGTTTGTCTTTGTATGGAGAATTCTTCAGAAGCTCGAGAGCCTTCTGGTTGCCTGCTGAACTTGCTCGGGCGTGTCTTGGAAAGAGAAATGGCTCAAGGCTTCCACGGTCGTGACGTTGGTCGTGTCGTTAAATCCCCACTGATCCGTCGAGGGTTTCGTGACAATGATGTCGGCGAGTTCCTGCGCCAGCATCGTCGCCAGGCTGGCTTCGTCCGGCAGAACGTCAAGCAATCCGCGGCTGAGCACGATGGTGTGGCCGATGGAGAACATCTCGAGCGTGCCGGTCAGCAAGACGCGGCAATGAACTTCGGGCTCGATGTCGAGATTATTGGTCACCTCGAGATTGTTGACCACCGTTTCGAGAACCTTGTCCACTTCTCCCGGAGGCGCGAGCAAGCCGATGCGTTGCAAGCGGTCCACCACGTTGATCTCCGCCTGATGCTGCCATTCGCGTTGGGCTTCGATGGGCGAGCGATCCTGCGCGGCGAGCCTGGTCCTGAATCGCGGTGGGTGATTCGATGGTGAGCTCGCTGAATTCTTCCTGGCGGCCGACGTTCTTCAGGTCGTAGCCCCACAGCCGCGTCTGCGACTTGAATCGCACGTGCCTGCCCAGAAAATCCTTCAGGTCTGATTCCTGGCTGAATATGTAAGCAGGCAGCCAGAGGCCGGGCTGAACGTTCAAGCGCCAGCTGTCAAAATGGAGATTGAAGCCGTTGATTCCCGCCATGGGCGTGTAGACGCCGTTGAAACGCACGATCGTGTAGTTTTGATCTTCCGCCCAGATGCGTCCCTTGAAGCGGCCCTTGCCCGATTTCGGCAGCGGCGTAACGTCAAATACCAGGCAGCGCACTTCGCCCAGGAATTCGCGGCGCACGTAATCAAATTGATAGTGCTGCCGGTCGAATCCGTTGGTGTCGATATAAATCATCTGCAGGAAGCCCTCGGGAACATAGGAGGAGGTGAACATGCCTCCCAGGTGCGCAGATCGGGTTGAACTCGTCGAACTTCCCCTTTTTCGTACTCGAGCATGGAATGGTCAACGATGCCCTTGGAGAGGTTCGCTTGGCCCAGGAAATAATGATCGCGCACGGGGACGCTGCCCATGTCCTTGTCGGGCTTCATGTCTTGAATGTACGTCTCGATGATCGGAGTGTAACGCCGGATGGTGGCGATCTCATCGTGCTCGCGCGCAATCATGCGATCGATCGCCTGGTCAACCGTTGTCACCGGCCCGGCAGTTGTTGTCCCCGCTTGCGGCCTGGTCTGATCCGCGGTCTGTGTCGCCTGCGCCCAAGCAGTGCCGGCTAGACCGCCTGCCAGCAATATCGAGAGACAAAAATTCTTCCACGTGCGCATTGCCGTTTCCCCCTAGTACGCCAATTGGAACATGATGTGGACGATGGCGTCTGAATCCACCGGTTGGCCGTCTTGCTGAGCCGGACGGAAGCGAATCTGGCGCGCTGCGGCCTGGGCTGAATCATCCAAGCCGTACCCCAATCCTTGCACCACGCGTTCGACCTTCACGTCTCCGGAAGCTGTGAACACGACTTGCAGGAGCACTTCTCCTTCAATCTTTTTTGCGCGCGCCTCATCCGTATAGGCCGGCTTTGGCTTCGAGATAATCTCGACAGGCTTGACCCTGGAAGGCGCATTGGCAGTCGGCTTTACTTTCGGACCGGCCGCTACCGCGGATTCGTCTGCGAATCCCGCTTGTTGAACCGTGCCGTGCCCCGATCCTCCGGGGCTACCAACTGCAACACCGTTGCCAAATCCGGTGCTGGCCACGACGCCCTTGGCACCCTTGGAGCCGCCTGTGCCATTCCCTGTTCCCGGCCCGGGCGGCAGATCGTAACTCCCAAGCGTTGCAACATTAGGCGAACGATTCGTTTTGCCGTTAGCCGGCAGGCCATTCGGATCGCCGAACCCTCCGGTTTGAACGTCTTCACGCGGCTTTCTCAGCGTCGGGATCGCGGAACTTCCAAGAGAGGAAGGCGGGTTCTGATCTGGGAATGCTTTGGCAACCGTGACCGTGTCGGGCGCGGGCGTCGGTTTCCGCGTCGCTGGCTTTGCGATAGGCGCCGTGATCACCGGCGAGTAAATTTTTGGTTTAGGCGGGACTATCTCAGCTACAGGTTGAGGCTTGGGAGGCTCTTTCATCAGTTCATGCTTGACCGGAACTGGTTTCATTGGTTGAACCGGCTGCGGTTTCCAAGCCACGATAGGAGGCGCTTCAATAGGCGTAGTCCAGTAGCGCTGGACTACTTCGAGTTTCTGGGGCATCAGCATTGGTATGATTACCAGGGCCGCCACTGCCAGTACCTGCAGCCCGAACCCAGCACTGAACAAATCCCAACGCGGATGCGCCTCTGGCAGCAACGCTTGGTTGAAGACCGCTCGACTTGTCATCCGCGCCATAGCTTTCACCAAGTATCCTTAGTCACACATTCTACGATGCGTTCAAAGATGCGTCGAGACAGAGTGCTGACAAGTATTTAGTACTAGAACGCAAGGCTGGGGTGAATAGGACTCAAGTACTATTCTATCCCCAGTCGTGCCGAAAGCGACAACCCAAGCTGTAGGGGTTGCTAGAAGGTAAGCCCGCGCGTATCGAATTGGAAATTCCTTCATTCGCGCCCACTCCAACGTACTTAATTTAACCCGGCTGGGAAGGCTAGGTTGCGGAGTTTCTATCTGGGTGTACGAAGAAGCGTAAGGGCACGGTCCCAGAAGCCGTGCCCTCACGCGTTTCTTACGTTTACGTCGTGCTAGTTCTTGCTCCTGTGCATCGCTGTCTTATCGCGGCTCGACCACCACAAATCCTGATGCGCCGCCGTGATTCACCAACAGAAGTACTGGCTGCTTGTCAGCGCCCGAGAGAGCCTGCTGAAACTCTCCGGTGTTGCTGATGGGCTTGTGATTCACTTCCTGGATCACGTCGCCACGGCTCAGCCCTGCTACCGCCGCCGGACTTGACTGATCCACCGAAGTCACCACCACGCCGTGCGTTCCAGGCGCCAGATTCAGCTCCTGGCTGATGTCGGGAGTAAGGTTTTGAACCTCCACTCCTTCGAGCGCGCCGCCACTCGTTTCACCCGGACCTTCCTTCTCGGCTGTTTCCGGCAGTTCTCCGAGATTGAGTGACACCGTCTGGGTGGCTCCGTTGCGCCAGATCTGCAATTTCACCGAAGTGCCCGGCGCCATCTGTGCGATTTGCACCTGCAGTTGGTTCCGCGCATCCACCGGTTGGCCATTGAGCTGAAGGATCACGTCGCCTTTCTTCAAGCCCGCGCGAGCTGCTGGCGTATCGGGCGAAACGTCCCCGATCAGCACGCCGCCGCCCTGCTTCAAGCCAAACGCGGTGGCGAGTTCCGGGGTTACATCCTGAATGTGCACGCCCAGATAGCCTCGCACCACCTTTCCGTGCGTCATGATCTGGTCCATCACCGGTTTGAACAAGCTCACAGGAATTGCAAAGCCGACGCCTTCGTTACCGCCCGCTCCGTGGGAAAGAATGGCGGTGTTGATGCCGACCAGGTTGCCGTGGATGTCAATCATCGCTCCGCCGGAGTTTCCAGGGTTAATCGCAGCGTCGGTCTGGATGAAATTTTCATAATTTTCGATTCCCAGGTTGCCGCGCCCGGTGGCGCTGACGATTCCCATGGTGGCGGTCTCGCCGACTCCAAACGGGTCGCCAATCGCGAATATGAGATCTCCGACCTGTAACTGAGTGGAATCCCCGAGCGGAAGCGTCGGCAGGTTCGTTGCATCAATCTTCAACACCGCAATGTCCGTCTTGGGATCCGTACCGATCAGCTTGGCTTTGAATTCGCGCTTGTCGTTGAGAAAGACTTTGATGTCCGAAGCGCCGTCAATCACGTGGTTGTTTGTGACGATCGTTCCGTCCGCACTTACGATAACTCCCGAGCCCAGACTCTGCTCTCGCTCGGTCTGTGGCTTCATTTGGCCAAACTGGTCGCCAAAAAACTGGCGGAAGAATGGATCGTTGAACATCGGCGACATCTGGTTCTGTCCGGGTTTCACCATTTTCGAGGAACTGATGTTTACCACTGCGGGAAGCGCCGGCTTCAGCACCGCCGAAAAACCGTTGGCAAAATTCCCCAAGCTGACGGGCAGCGCGTTCTGCGCCACGGCGATCGGCGTCTTGGACGCGCCGAAAACCGTGTGCTCCGTCCAGTTTCTAAAGCCTTGCGAGAGGAGGGCGCCTCCTGCAAGCGCCACGAGCACCACGACGGTGGCCACCCAGCGGCGAATCCTCAATTCTTTGCTCTGCATGTGACTGTCTCCTTACCTGAATTATAATCTCGTCTGGCGCGTGTACACCGCGATTCGCGAGTCATGTTATTGGACGTAACTCCCAGCAATTCGTGTTCCAGTCCTTTCGTTGCTGGCCTCTCCGTATTTAGATGCAATGAATGCACTTGAGGTCACGCGCCAGAATTCCGGTCGCAAGCCGAAACTCGCCTCCCGGCATTTTTTGCCTTCCCATCATGGAACGTGCCACGATTTGAGCTTTTGGCCTATTGAGTCATCAGGCCATTCAAGGTATAAGTGGTTGGACGTCTTGGGGCCCTTCATGCACCGGAATTTACTCCTTACCATCATGGTTAGTTTGATGCTCTGCAGTCTGGCCATGCTTGAGGTTCCGGAACTGCTCAATCTTACAGACGATACATCGAACGATTTCTCCCTTCCGGTTATGCGGCAGTCATCGCCTTCGATTGTGATCAACAATGCTCCTGGAATGGGAAGAATCGACAGTCCTCTTGTATCAAATTGGAATTTCGATCCGCTCACGATCCGGCCCGTCTTTCTGGCCTCTCCAAGTCCTCACCACGATCTCCTGCATCTGCTCTGTATCCAGCGAACCTAGAAAGCTCCCCACGTTCGAAGCCTTTACTAACAGATATAAGGGCATCCGGATGGAAGTGCCGTTCTCATTCGGCTGTGGATTCAGACTAAGCGCTTAGCGACACAAAGCCCGAAGCGCGTGACGCTTCGGTAGTTGAATTAATTCTATTTAATTCCGAGGCCTGGAAAAACCAGCGCTCGAAAAGAGGAGTTTGAAATGATTATTGGTGAACGCTTACGAGCATTGCGAGAACAGAAGAACCTTTCACAGGGAGACATTGAGAAGCGCAGCGGTCTTCTCCGTTGCTACATCTCTCGCGTGGAAAATGGCCACACCGTTCCCGCTGTGGAGACTTTGGAAAAAATGGCGCGAGCCATGGAAATTCCCATGTACCAGTTGTTCTACGACGGTGAGGTGCCTCCCAAGCTGCGCAATCTGCCTAAACACGGAGCGGGCGAAGATAGTTGGGGAAATTCAGAAAGCCACGGCCGCATTCTGGACCAATTTCGCAAGTTCCTTAGCCGCGCAAATGAGAAGGACCGGAAGCTGCTCTTTTTCATGGCTCAGAAAATGGCCTCGCAGAAGCGAACGAGCGCCAAAGCCGATTAGCCTGCGGTATCCTGGCGAACCGCTGAGGGTGGGCGGGCTTTGCGCCCGTCCACCCGCAACACATCGATGAATTGCGAGTGCTTCAGCTGATCAAGCGGGCGATGAAGAAGGCGGCGGCAGCGGCAAGCCCGCCCACCAACACGGTTTGCAATCCCCCGCGGAACGGCTTCACACCTGTGTAGTGTCCTTTGATCGAGCCGAAGACGAAGAGTGCAAGCAGCGTCACCGCAATCGAAAACATCAGAGCGCTGTGCACATCGTGGCGAAGGAGGACGTACGGCGCCAGCGGCACGAGCCCTCCCACGATATAGGACGCTGCGATCGTACCGGCGCTGCGGCCTGCGCGGGCCGGGTCCGGTTCTTCGAGCCCCAGCTCGAAGCGCATCATGAAATCGACCCACTTTTTTTGATTCGAAGTAATAGCCATAACGATGGGCGCCATCTGTTCCTGAGAAAGACCATAGTCGCGAAATACCTTGGCCACTTCCTCGGTTTCTATCTCGGGCAGCTCCACGGTTTCCCGGTACTCGCGGTCCAGCTCGGACGCGTAATGTTCCGTATCGGTTTTCGCCGCGAGATAGCCGCCCAGTCCCATGGCAATCGAGCCCGCCGCAATTTCGGCCAAACCTGCGGTCACGATAATGCCGGTAGAGGCCACCGCTCCGGTCAGGCCGGCCGCAAGCGCGAACGGCACGGTGAGCCCGTCCGACATGCCGATGACGATGTCGCGCACCGCTGCGGTCGCGGTGAAGTGCTTTTCCACATGTTCGACCGATGGCATCTTCAGCTCCTCTCGAGCATCTTAATCTTGAGCGCTTATACCGCGGTTTCCGGCCAGGCGCGTATAATTATGCTGCAACGCTACGATTGAGGAGGTAGATTAATGACCCAAACTTCTGGACAAGGAGCTGCTCCCCAGATGACTTATACATTGCCACCTTTGCCTTATGCCTTCGATGCTCTCGAACCTTACATCGACGCAAAGACAATGGAGATCCATCACGACAAGCACCACGGTGCATATGTTACCAACCTCAACAAGGCACTCGAAGGAAACGCCGAGCTGCAGAAGCTTTCCGTCGAGGAATTGCTGGCGCAAATCAACAAGGTCCCTGAAAACATCCGCACCGCAGTGCGCAACAATGGCGGCGGACACATGAATCATTCCATGTTTTGGAAAATCATGAAGAAAGGCGGCGGAGGCGAGCCCAGCGGGGAACTCTCGGACGCAATCAAGTCCGCGTTTGGCAGTTTTGCCGACTTTAAGACTAAGCTCGGTCAAGCGGCCACCACGCGTTTCGGTTCCGGCTGGGCTTGGCTGCTGATACGAGACGGCAAGCTGGCCGTCGAATCCACAGCGAATCAGGACAATCCCATCATGGATGGAGGCAAGGCCTTCTTCGGCTTGGACGTCTGGGAACACGCCTATTACTTGAAATATCAGAACCGCCGGCCCGAGTACATCGAGGCTTGGTGGAATGTCATCAACTGGCCGCAAGTGGCCGAGAACTACGCGCACGCGAAGAAGTAACCACTCACTTTCGCGGCCGGACGTTCTTCGCTAATTGAATCGCGGTGCCCGCGCAAACAAAACGCTGGCGCCGCGATTTCGTTTAAGTGCTAATTCCGCCTCGCCCACTCAACTTCCGGGAAAGAAATGATGCTCGATGGCCAGGACCGCGACGGCCAGGAGCGTCGTGAGCAGCGTGATGACCAGTCCCACTCGCGTGAACTCCCAGAACGAAATCCGCGCTTTCTTCGCCGACTGCTGCAGCACGATCAGGTTTGCAACCGAGCTCAGCGGCGTGGCATTTCCCGCCAGGGTGCTGGTGCTGGCCACCGCAAGCCACATGAAGCGGCTGTTCGAGAATGACGGCACGAGCGGTCGAAAAAGCAGCACCGCCGGCAAGTTGCTCACCAGGTTTGAGAGAATGAGCATCACGCCGCTCACGGCAAATAACTGCGAGACCATCCTGCCCTGCAGCCCCCGCTGAAAGTGCGCCAGCAAGCTCGCCACAGCGCCGGAAGCCTCGAACCCGCGGATCACCACGAAGAGAGAAGCGAAAAAGAGCAGTAGCTCCCAATCGAGCCTCTGGTAGATGTTCTGCGACTTTACGCGCCCGATGACCAGAATGAATGCGCCCACCGAAATGGCCACCAAAGGGAAGGAGTAGTTGAGCATCCAGAGCACGATTACCAGCAAGGCCGCCACGTAGCACTTGATCAGTAGCACGCGATTGATCTTTACGGTGATCGCCGGCGCATGGGCGCGGAGCGGGTGATGCAAAATATCACGACGAAAGAAAAGCGCCAGAACCGCTGCATTGATGGCCAGGCCCACAAGTGAGACAGGAGCGAGGTGCGCCAGAAATCCCAGGAAAGAAAAATGTGCGGAAACTCCAACAACTGCATTCTGCGGATTGCCCGTGACGGACATCACCGAACCAACATTTGCGGAAGTCGCCAGAGCGATCAGGTAGGGAACGGGCGGGACTTCCAAGCGTTCGGTCACGACGAGTACGATAGGAGTAAATATCAGGCAAATCGTGTCATTCACGAAGAACGCAGAGAGCACGCCCGAAGCCAGGACCAGCAACAGCAGCAGTTGAAAACGTGTGTTTGCAACTCGCACTACGTGAACTGCGATCCAGTCAAAAAAGCCTGAGTACTGAAAATGCGCCACCAGGATCATCATGCCGAGAAGAAAAATTAATGTGTCCCAGTTGATTGTGACGTACGCTTCCGCGAGCGGAACCACGCCCGCGAGCACCATCACCACCGCGCCGCAAAACGCCGCAGCAGTCCGGTCCAGATGCTTCCCCCGCCCGCTTTCAATGGCGATCAGGAAGTAAGTGACCAGGAAAATTGCGATGGGAAGCCAGTGCGCATGCGATAGCGATGAACTGAGCGTGGTCATTTCGGGCTCGGCTCCCGGCAGGGACGAGAAGCTTAGCGCGTGTTTTGCGAAGCCACAATCGCAGGTTCGAAATTTTGTCCTGCGCCACAGGACTTGGAATTGACCTATGGCCCAGCTTCGGATACAAAGAAGGCCGCAGCGACGGCCATGCGGCTACCTCCACCTACGAAGAACTCGGATATCACCTCGCAACCGAAACGTCCTACAAACCGAGGGGCGGGACGCATGACGCGTAGTCTCGCGGTTATTATTCTGCTGCTGTCCGTGGTCCGTGTTGTTCCGGCGCAGACCAATCCGAGTAAAGATCGTATCAAGACGCTCCAGAACATCGTCATCGAGTCGGGCGAAACAGTGAATGACGTGCAGTGCTTCGTCTGCAGCGTGGACGTCCGCGGCCACGTGACCGGCGACATTGTTACGGTAGGCGGGGCCATATTCATCGAAGGAACCGGATCCGTGCGCGGCAACGCTATCGCGGCCGGCGGAAGGATCGAAGCGTACTCTAGCAGCAAGATCTCCGGCGGTGCGTTGGCAGTGGGCGGATACGTGGAGCGCTCGGAAGGCGCGGCGATTGGCGGTGACTCTGTTTCGGTGGCTTACGTGGTCATCCCCGGCCAGTATCGTCCGACGTTATTGGGCGGCCTCGCGCTCGCGGTGCTGAATGTATTTTTCGTTTCGCTCGCCTACGTGGCTTTGCAGGAGAAACGCGCGGAAAATACTTCGCGCGCGATCGAGCGGCGCGCGGGCTCGGTCTTGTTCTCTGGAATTGTATTGCTGGGCTTGCTGTACGGGCTGGATTCGCTCACGCGCCATCTGGGCCGCGCCGAGGACTGGGCGGACATCGCCCTCTTCACGCTCGTTGTAGTGATTGCAGCTGCCGGTGCCGCAGGACTGGGGTACTGGGTGGCGCGTATCGCATTTCCGAATACAAGCGGGTTCTGGGCCGCGATCGGCGGGATTCTAGCCCTGACACTCCTCGAACTTGTACCGCTTTTGGGCTTTCTCGTGTTCGCGGTGGGGCTGTTGCTGTCGTTGGGCGCCGTATTGGTGAGCCGCTTTGGCACCCGCGAAGTAACCGCGCCCTCGGATGCTTCCTGATTAGTGCGCCCAGATCTTGGCGGGATCGGTCTCGTAGGGGTACACGTGGACCATCCAGCTGAATATCTGCGCGCGCCATTGCCCGCCAACTTGCTGGCAAGCCTCCGGCGTTGTGATCGAACCGCCCAGTCCGTACTGTTTCCAGTTCACGTCCTGCCGCGACGCGCCTTTCGGCGGCATGCAGAAGTTGACGTGCTTGTGCCAGCGAGCCACGCTCAGCGGCACGCGCTCGTCGAGCTCGTCTAAGGTAGCCTTCTTCGGCGCCGTATACATCGCGCCCTCGAGCTCATAACCGTCTGCTGTTTTCTTGTATAGCAGGGAAGTCGGATGCGCCGGGTTAAATTCGAAAGTAGCTTCGTAAGCGTACCGATAGTTCGTGAAGTGGTACTGGTGCTGCGGCACGTTAGGAAAGAAAATTTTATAGCCGTCGGCGAGAGCCACTCGGTAGTCTTTGTACTTCTCGATCGCGGGCCCGAGTGCGCTGAGTATTTCTTCGGCGCGTTTTTCATCACCGGGCTTCGCAGGGCGCAATTCGGTCATGAACATGTGCGGGTTCATGTCCATGTCCTCGCCGGACATGGCATCATTCGCCGAGCGGGCAGCCTCGGGATTCTTGTCGGCGTCATGGTGCGTGTTGCCCATGTCCATGCCCGGCATGTCGCTGGAAGATTGCTGCTGGCTCGGGCTCTGGGACTGTTGCGCGGCCGCCGGGAACGCCAGCAGGGATGCTGCAGCGAAGAGGAGGGCCGCTCGATTTTTGATTTTCATGGTCTGCCTCTACTACCTAGACTACGCGTCGGGACAGAAAAAATTGCACCCCTTATATTGGCGTTGCACCAATTATTAACGGGGCTGAAACGCGCCCCCAAAGTGAAGATAGGAGGCTTGGGGGTCCGAGCCTCCCTTAGGGGGTACAGCGGGAAACAGCCACGGCAGACGACTCGATGCGTTTGTTTGAACCCCGCGCCGCCGGCCGCGCTTCTAATGAAACCCAGGCGGGCGCGAAAAGTTGTAGCCGCCCCGAAGCAAAGCGGGTACTGAGGAGCCTATGTCCTTGAGCAACCTGCGTTCCAAACCGCCTGCCCGTAGGGCCGCTTGTCTTGGAAGACACTTATTTTCGTTTACGTTGCTTGTACTCTTGACGACTACGGTGAAATCTGTAAACTGCGGTTTTCTGATATGGCGACACTGGCCAACCCGCTAGAAGAGGCGTTGCAGGACTTCCAGTTCCCGCAGCGAGAGGCGGCCTTTTTCTATGGGCTGTTTCTCCGCGGTCATTCGGCGGAAGAACTGCGCAGGGATATTCAGGTTCCGGCCGCCGTTCTCGCCAAGTGGGACCGGGAGACCGAACGCGAACCGCAACTCCGGCCCATCCTCGAGACCATTGTGCGCTACCGGCAGCACGTGCTCGCGATCTTTGAGAACTTGATCTGCCACGACTCTTCCACCCAGAAACTCCAGTAATCTGCCTTCAGATTTTTTCCAGAATTGCGTGATTAACGTTCTCGCTGATCGATTGTCGCAAGCTTTCTTGCGAATAATTCTCGCTTTCGCCCACGTCGCCGCGCGGTTGCAGTCGGCCAATCAGTCGCGTAAGATGGCTCAGGTTATCCGCAAGCGTATCTACTCCCCGGTAGCTCAACGGTAGAGCATTCGGCTGTTAACCGAAGGGTTGCTAGTTCGAATCTAGCCCGGGGAGCCAACTTTCCCAAGCCTTGAGCATGCCAGAACTCCCAGATATCGCCGCCTACATCAGTGCCCTCGAACCACGCATCATGGCCCAGCCGATGGAGCGAGCTCGACTCGCGAGCCCTTTTCTTCTTCGAACGGTAGAGCCACCCCTTACGGATGTGGAGGGCCGCACGGTGCGTGAACTGCGACGGATCGGCAAGCGAATCGCCATCGGTCTAGACGGCGGGCTGTGGTTGGTGTTGCACTTGATGATTGCCGGCCGCTTACACTGGCGGCCGCCGGGGGCAAAGCTTAAGGGCCGGCAGAGTCTGGCAACCTTCGATTTTCCAAACGGTTCTCTCGTGCTTACTGAAGCCGGCACAAAGCGACGTGCATCATTGCATGTTCTTGCTGGCGAGGAGGGCTTGCACTCAGTCGACCCCGGAGGAATCGACGTCTTCCTAAGCGACTTCGCCGCTTTTCGAGACGCACTTTCGTCCGAAAACCGCACGCTGAAGCGCGCTCTTACGGATCCCCGGTTGGTCAGTGGTATCGGCAAAGCGTATTCGGATGAGATCCTGCACGCGGCGCAACTCTCGCCTATCACGTTCACACGCAAGCTGCAGCCGCAAGAGTGGGAAAGGCTGTTCGCGGCGACGCGCCATACCCTTCAGTTATGGATCGACCGGCTGCGGGCAGAAACGGGGGCCGGATTTCCCGAGAAGGTGACTGCGTTTCGCAAGGATATGGCAGTTCACGGCCGCTATGGAGAGCCCTGTCCGAGGTGCGGAGAAAAAATTCAGCGGATTCGGTATGCCGACAACGAAACGAACTACTGCGCTCGATGCCAAACGGGTGGAAAAATTCTTGCCGATCGCAGTTTGTCCCGGCTATTGCGATCCGACTGGCCGCGGACGCTCGAAGAACTCGAGGCCCTCAAGCGCCGCTAGTTTAAGAACCAGCCTTCGCCCGATCCGCATTGCCTCCGCCGAGCGAAATGTGCCATAAATCCGAGCGGACATGACCTTCACGTTGCTCGATTGGTCCGCGATTGTCGCTTACCTGGCAATTACTCTCCTGCTGGGACTTTATTTCCGCCGCAGCTCGGGCAAAAGCGCGGAGGATTATTTCGTTTCGGGGCGCAACGTTTCCTGGTGGTTGGCCGGAACGTCCATGGTCGCCACCACCTTCGCCGCCGACACCCCGCTGCTTGTCGCCGGTCTCGTTTATACCCAAGGTATCGCCGGAAACTGGATCTGGTGGGCCTTCCTGCCCTCGGGAATGATGACCGTATTTCTTTTCGCGCGTCTCTGGCGCCGCTCGGGATTGATGACCGACGTCCAGTTCGCCGAGATGCGCTATTCCGGAAAGCCCGCCGCATTTCTGCGCGGATTCCGCGCCATCTATCTCGGCGTGCTGATGAATTGTTTCATCCTCGGCTGGGTGACCAAAGCCATGATCAACATCGTGGGCACCACCCTGGGGCCCACCATGCAAGAGTGGCGTTTTCTCAACAGTTTCGCCGGCGCACTCGGCAATGTTTTTGGCCCGGCGTTTTCCGGGACGGACGGCCGCGCCCTGATCGTGTGCATTTTCTTCCTGATTCCTTTCACCGGAATCTACGTTTCGCTCGGCGGCCTCTCCGGCGTGCTGTGGACTGACCTATTTCAGTTTGTCCTGAAGATGGGAATCGTGATTGCCATCGCTTACTACTCCGTGCGCGCTGCAGGCGGCATGAATTCAATGATCGCCCAGATTGGTGCGTTGCGCGCGACCAACGGAGCGTCCGATCCGCTGGCGTTTCTCCCCGATTTTTCGAAAGGATTTACGAGCGACACGCTGTGGACCTTGCCGGTCATTACCTTCGCCGTTTATCTCGGCGTCCAATGGTGGGCCTTTTGGTATCCGGGAGCTGAGCCCGGCGGAGGAGGCTACATCGCCCAGCGTATTTTCAGCGCTCGCGACGAACGCCAGGGCCTGTTTTCGGTCTTGTGGTTCAATATCGCACATTACGCCCTGCGGCCCTGGCCGTGGATTCTCACGGCGCTCGCAGCCATCATTCTCTATCCCGGACTTACGCACCCGGAAACGAGCTACATGATGATGGTCAACGATCACGTTCCGCACGCTCTGCGGGGCATTATAGTTGCTGGGTTTCTGGCGGCGTTCATGTCCACCATCGCGACGCAACTCAATTGGGGCACGTCTTACATTGTCGAAGATTTCTACCGGCGGTTTCTGGTGCGTCGCGCTTCGGAGCGTCACTACGTTCACGTTTCGCAGATCGTCACAATTTTATTGGTCATCCTGACGGGTTACATCTCGGCGCAGTTGGCTTCGATTCGCGCGGGTTGGCAGGTCGTGCTTCAGGTCGGAGCGGGAACCGGCAGCGTGTACATGCTGCGTTGGTATTGGTGGCGCATAAATGCCTGGAGCGAAATTTCGGCCATGACCATGGCGCTCCTCGTCACGCTCTCCCTTCAGTGGCAGGGTTTGGCGAATGCCCTCGTTGGGCGTCCCACCTTGTTCACAGGATCGGCTACCGTTCTTTTCGCGAAGAATGTATTGACGACTACGCTCGTCACGACGCTCGTGTGGATCATCGCCACCCTGCTGACCAAACGCGAGCCCGACGACATTTTGCTTTCTTTTTACCGCAAGGTGCGGCCGGACGTGACCGGCTGGAAACCAATCGCGTCAATGGCGCCGGAAGTACGTCCGACGCACGACCTGGTCCCCAATCTGTGGTGCTGGATACTCGGCTGCGTCATGGTTTACAGCGCACTATTCGGCGTCGGCAAATTACTCTTTCACCGTTGGGGTCTGGGAACATTTTTGGTTGCGCTCGCTACGTTGTGCGCTTGGCAAATGGCGCGCGAGCTCAGCCGAGGCCAGGGCGCGACCGGGACCGCCGCAGCGCCAATCAGCAATGTCTGAAGTGATGAGTGATTTTTGCTCTCAGGATTCTTGAAAAAAGCAAGCTCGTATGCGCAAACCCAAGAATCTCATTCTCGGTGTGGACATCGGCGGTACAAAAGTTGCCGCCGGGCTGGTAAACGCAAAAGGCGAGGTCCTGTTCACCGAGCGGACGCGCATGGTAGCGCGCAAAAGCGCCGAGGAAGGATTTCAAGTCGTGCGGGACGCGATCGATGAAGTCCTGCGTCACCACCGAGCAAAAGAAGTTCGAGCGATCGGCTTAAGTGCTCCCGGTTGGGTGGATTCCAAGCGCGGCGTGCTGCTGAGCGCGACCAACCTGCCGTGCTTCCGCGATTTTCCTTTGGTACGAGAGATCGAGAAGCGCTACAGATTGCCCGCATGCCTCGGGAACGACGCCAATGTGGCTGCTCTTGCCGAAGCTGTGTGGGGCGCTGGCGCGGGATATGGAAATATCTTCTATGTGAGTTTGGGCACTGGCATCGGCACGGGGATGGTAATGGATAACCGCATCTATCACGGTCGCACAGGAGCGGCAGGTGAAGGTGGCCACATGACGATTAATTTTCAAGGTTCGCTGTGCCGTTGCGGCAAGAGAGGTTGCATTGAGATGTACGCCTCGGGCACCGCGATTGCGCGGCGTGCCCGCGAGCGCTTGAGCGAACGTGACGCAACGGAATCGCGCATGCTAACCGTCGCGGACGGAAATATTGAAGCCGTGACTGCGGAGACTGTGAGCAAGGCTGCGGCGGCAGGAGATAAACTCGCCACGGAAATTCTTGAGGAAGCAGCGGATCACCTGGCCGTATGGTTGGGAAATATTATCGACCTCCTGGAGCCGGACATCATCGTCGTCGGAGGTGGGCTGGCGCGTTCGTTGATGCCTTCGCTCGGACGCATCCGGAGCAATCTTGAAACCTGGGCGATAAACCCGCGCCAGCAAGAAGTGCCCATCGTGGAAGCACATTATGGGTCGCAGTCTGCCCTCGTAGGCGCTGCCGCACTCTGCCTGTCGCGCGCGCAGCCCAGGACTCCAACTACTCACCGTGCTAATCGAAGGGGTTGACAACCGCGCTCAATTCGTAGAAAATTTCCTTAGGCGAAGAAAAAGCGAAAATTAAGCCCGCCTATTTCTCCTCGCCAACGGGTCCTCATGGCTGTGAGTCTCGCTACTCTGCGCTCAAATGTCGAACTCGCCCTTGCCGGGCGTGTCGCCGCCCCTTTTACCTACCGCGACCGCAATATCCTGGAAATTGTCTCCACGGGTATTCCTGCGATTGATTCACTAGCCGCAGGCCTGCCTCGCGGAGCGCTCACTGAAATTTTTGGCCCGGCCTGTTCCGGACGGACGAGTTTGCTGTTCGCCGCGCTGGCCTCGAGGACCGCGCACGCGGAAGCATGCGCTCTCATCGACGGATGCGACGCTTTCGACCCCCACTCCGCGGAAGCGGCTGGCGTGGAGCTGAAGCAACTGCTGTGGGTGCGCTGCCGGAACATCGATCAAACCCTTCGCGCTACGGATTTGCTTTTGCAAAGTGGAGGCTTCGGTTTCATCGCCCTAGATCTGAGCGACATCCCTCCCAAAGTGCTGCGCCACGTTCCGCTCGACGCTTGGTTTCGTTTTCGGCGGGCCGTGGAAGACACACCGACGGTTCTTATGGTTCTAGAGCAAGAATCTAACGCCAAGACGTGCGCTTCGCTGGTGCTGCGGCTTGAAGCGGAGGCCGCGCATTGGTCCACAACGCTGGAAAACCAAGCTGCAGATTCTCGGCGCTATCCATTTTCATGGTTGTTCGATGGTTTCGATGTTCGCGTGGAAGTTCTCCGCTCCCGCCTGCAACCCGCTGGCGATGGCTTTCGGAAGGGCTTTGCTTCGGCAGGCGCGTGTGGCAGGTCGGAAATCTTCGAAACAAATGCAAAGTGGGGTTATCTCAGCAGCGCGTCTGTTGAACCAAAACCGAAATGATGGAAAACGCTCTCGCGGTTTTATTGCTGCGGCTAACGAAATTCAATTCCTATGGCATTCGCTTCCATCTATGTTCCTCATCTCCTGACGCAAGCCATCACGCGCGCCGAGCCCGCTTTGCGCGACCGTGCGGTCGCGCTTATAGATGGAATTCCGCCACTATGTTGCGTAGTGGCAGCGAACGGTTCTGCGCTGCAGGCCGGAATCAAACTGGGGATGTCGAAATCGCAAGCAGCACAGTTTTGTGTCGTCGAAATTCGTAACCGTTCCCGTGAGCAGGAAAAAGCCGCCCATGCAGCTTTGCTCGATCTCGGATGGTCTGTCTCCCCTTGGATAGAAGATACGGCGCCGGACACAATTGTTCTGGACCTCACCGGGCTGGCTTCTTTATTCGGCTCTGACGAGGAAATTGCCATTGAGTTGCTACGCCGCGCATTCGGCCTCGGCTTGGCCGTGCATGTGGCCATAGCCTCGAAAGTGGATGTAGCTCTGCACGCCGCGCGCGGCTTTCCCGGCATTACTTTAATTCCTACCGGCGAGGAATCGAAGCGGTTGAGCCGCTTGTCTGTGAGCGCGCTTTCGCCCGCCATCGAAATTCTCGAAATACTGGGACGCTGGGGTGTGCGCACTTGCGGCGCTCTGGCCGCGTTGCCCGTTCTGCAATTGTCCGAGCGCCTGGGACAGGAAGGTGTTCGTTTGCACAAACTGGCGCGCGGTGCGATTTCGCGTTCACTCGTGCTGGCCGGGCCGGAAATGTGTTTCGAAGAAGAGATGGCGCTCGATTACACCCTCGCCGAACTTGAGCCGCTGGCATTCCTGCTGGGCCGTTTGCTCGATCAATTGTGCGTGCGTTTGGCGACGCGGTCCCTGGCCGCCTCCACGATCCGTTTGCGATTTGATTTAAGGGATTCTTTTGAAAAAGACTTCCAGGATCTGAGTATGCATTCTCTTCCCAAACCTGCCTCGCTGGTTTACGAAAAGGTTCTGAGTCTGCCCGTGCCCATGCAGGATTCCAAAATGCTCTTGAAATTACTTCGCTTGCAATTGCAATCGGATCCTCCACAGGCATCCATTGTAAAAATTTTCCTCGCGGCTGACCCCGCCCGCCCTCGCGCCACGCAAGGCGGCCTGTTTTTTCCAACTTCTCCGGACCCGGAAAAATTGGAGCTGACGGTCGCCCGGCTTGCGAACCTTGTGGGGAATTCGAACATCGGCTCGCCTCAATTGATGGACACACATCGTCCTGGAGAATTTCGTATGAGCCGGTTTGTTCCTGCGTGCGACGCGCCAAAAATTCACCGGAAGACCGATGCCGCAGCCGCAAGCTCTCTTCGCACGGAAGATTGTGATCCCCAGCTTCGTCCGACCGCCACTGGCTTCCGGATTTTCAGGCCCGAATTGCCGGCCACAGTGAAACTGCGCGAAGACTATCCCGCACGCATTTATTTTCACGGCCACGGCGGCAATGTTGTTGCGGCTTCCGGCCCGTGGAGAACTTCCGGAGATTGGTGGCGGGAAGATCCCTGGCAGCAGGACGAATGGGAAGTTGATATTCGTTTCGATTCTTCTTCCGGCCGAAGCGAGCGAGCCGCAAATCCACGCGCGCAAGATGGGCTGTATCGCATTTATTACGATTCCACCCGTGCCGGCTGGTTCGTGCGGGGCAGGTACGATTGATGTACACCGAACTTCACGCGCGTTCCGCCTTCAGTTTTCTCGAAGGCGCTTCTTTGCCGGAAGAATTAGCCACCGTGTGCGCGGAACGTGGAATGAAGTCCATGGCTTTGCTTGACCGTGATGGAGTGTATGGCGCGCCGCGTTTTTACCTGGCTGCAAAGAAGATTTCTCTTCAGGCTCACATCGGCGCTGAAGTCACCTCCGCCGCAGGCTGGCGTTACCCATTGCTCGTGGAATCGCACGCAGGCTACCAGAATCTTTGCCGCCTGATCACGAAAATGAAATTGCGCGCGCCCAAGGGCCAGGGCCATGTTTCGGCTGCAGATGTTGCCGAATTTTCCGGAGGCCTTGTCTGCCTCACGGGCGGCGAGGAAGGGCCTCTGGCGCATGCCTTGGCGCAGGGAGGAATGGAAGCCGGAACAGAATGCGTTCGCGGGCTTTGTGAGATTTTCGGCAGCCGTAACGTTTATGTCGAATTACAGCGGCATTTTTTGCGTCCGGAAGAAGCGCGAAATCAGGCTGCCGTGGAGATCGCCCGGAAATTGGGCTTGCCGCTGCTCGCGACGAACGGCGTCCGCCACGCGCTCCCGCCGCGCCGGGAAGTGCTTGACGTCTTCACCTGCATTCGCCATCACCGCACCCTCGCAAGCGCGGGACGCCTCCTAGCCTGCAATTCCGAGCTTCACATAAAGACGCCCGCTGAAATGGAGAAATTATTTTCAGATCTCCCCGAAGCGATTGCCAACACCCAACTCCTTTCTTCGCGTTTGCAATTCAGTTTGAAGGCTCTGGGTTACCAATTTCCACGCTATCCCGTGCCGGATGGCAAGCCGCAAATCCATTTTCTGCGGCAACGCGTTTACGAAGGCATGATTTCGCGCTACGGCCCCGAAGATCGCCGCGCACAGCAGCAAATCGACCGCGAATTAAATGTCATTGAAGGCCTCGATTTGGCCGGTTACTTCCTGATCGTTTGGGACATCGTTCGCTTTTGCCGCGAGAAAAATATCCTGGTTCAGGGGCGCGGCTCGGCAGCCAACAGCGCGGTTTGCTTTGCGCTGGGAATCACCGCCGTGGATCCCGTCAAGATGGAACTTCTCTTCGAACGTTTTCTTTCTCACGAGCGCGGCGAGTGGCCCGACATCGATCTCGATCTTCCCAGCGGCGACCAGCGCGAGCGCGCCATTCAATATGTGTACGAGCGTTACGGAAAATTGGGCGCGGCCATGACCGCCAACGTGATCACCTATCGTGGACGCTCGGCGGCTCGTGAAATCGGGAAAGCGCTGTCGTTCGATCCTGAGACATTGAACCGCTTGACGAGTCTTGTGGGCGCCTGGGAATACGCGGATCCCAGTGACACGCTCGCCCGGCAATTTCGCGATGCAGGTTTTGACATGCGCCACCCGCGCATTCGCAAATTCTTCGAGCTTTGCCTCGAGTTTCAGGACTTGCCGCGCCACCTCGGCCAGCATTCCGGCGGCCTGGTAATGTGCCAGGGGCAACTCGATTCGATTGTGCCGCTCGAGCCCGCCACCATGCCCGGCCGCGTGGTGGTGCAATGGGACAAAGATGATTGCGCCGACCTGGGCATTGTGAAAGTGGACCTGCTGGGCTTGGGCATGATGGCCGTGCTCGAAGAATCGCTGCAAATAATCAAAAAGGACTACGCCGAAGAAATAGATTTAGGCCGCCTGCCCGCCGGTGATCATGTGGTTTACGACACGCTGCAAAAAGCGGATACGATCGGCATGTTCCAGGTGGAAAGCCATGCGCAAATGGCCTGTTTGCCGCGCCTATGGCCCGTATGCTTCTACGACATTGTCGTGCAGGTCGCCATTATCCGCCCGGGGCCGATTGTCGGGAAAATGGTCAATCCGTATTTAAAGCGCCGCCAGAAACGCGAAGCCATCGACTATCTCCATCCCTCGCTCGAACCTGTTCTCGCCCGCACCCTGGGGGTGCCGCTCTTTCAAGAGCAGTTGTTGCGCATGGCCATGATCGCCGCCGGATTCACCGGAGGAGAAGCCGAAGAATTGCGCCGCGCGTTCGGCTTCAAGCGCTCCGAAAAACGAATGAAGGACATCGAAGGAAAGCTCCGCTGCGGCATGGGCAAGAAAGGAATCGCGCCCGAAACACAGGACAAGATCGTTCACGCCATTACTTCGTTCGCGCTCTATGGATTTCCCGAATCGCACGCCGCAAGTTTCGCGCTGCTGGCCTACGCCAGCGCCTACCTGAAATGCCGCTACCTCCCTGCTTTCACCGCAGCCATTCTGAACAATCAGCCCATGGGCTTCTACCAACCGGACACCATCGTGAGAGATGCGCAACGCCACGGCCTGAGAGTGAGTCCCATTGATGTGACCTGCTCCGATTGGCTGTGCAAGCTGGAAAAAGATGGCTCGGATTTTAGTGTGCGCCTCGGAATGCGCTATGCAAGGGGCTTGCGCGAGCCCATTGCCGTGGAAATTGTCCGCGAACGTGCCATTCGGCCATTTTCATCCATTGATGATTTAAAACTCCGCATCCCGCAGATACAAAAGGCCGAACTCACGACCCTCGCGGAAATCGGCGCTTTGAATTTTATTCAAGGAAATCAAAGCATCCATCGCCGGGACGCTCTTTGGCAAATCGAACGAGCCTCGCGGCGTCCAGGCCCTTTGCTCGAGACCGCAGCGGAATCAGAAGAGCGAGAAGAATCAGAAAACGCGAATACGGAAGTGGAAACAGCCGGCGCCGCGGCTTCTTACATCGCGCGCTCGCCTTTGCCGCCCATGACCTCCGAGGAACGCCTAGTCGCCGATTTTCGCGGCACCGGAATGACGGTGGGCTCTCATCCCATTGGCTACCATCGCGCGGAAATGAAAAGCCGGGGCGTTCGCTCAGCGATTGAACTTTCCCATCTGCCCGATGGCATGCGCGTCCGAATTGCAGGAGGAGTGATCACGCGCCAGCGTCCGGGAACGGCCAAAGGTTTTGTTTTTCTCAGTTTGGAAGACGAAACCGGAGTTTCGAATGCGATTGTTACACCGCAGCTATTTGAGAAATATCACGTCGTGATAGTTCACCAGCAGTTTCTGCTCGTCGAAGGACGCCTGCAAAATCTAGACGGCGTAATTTCCGTGAAAGCCGAACGCATTCGTCCTTTGTCCATCACTCGCGCGGAACCCAGCTCGCACGATTTCCACTAAATAAAAAGACGGCCCAAAGATTCCGAGTTGTCAGGTTCAGGTGACTACTGCCGGGCAGGTTGCTGTTGTGTCAAGCAATGAAGCGTGCCGAATCCCCAGACTAAATCGACCGAATGAATCCCCACCACCGGCCGTCCGGGAAATAAGTCGCTGAGGATTCCGAGGGCCACGCGATCATTCGGATCGTTGAACGTGGGAACGAGCACGGCAGAATTCGTGACGTAGAAATTCGCGTAGCTGGCGGGGAGACGCACGCCATTACAATAAAGAGGAGAAGGCATCGGCAGCGCTACCGTCTCGATTTTGCTTCCGCCCTCCAGTCGCGCACCGCGGAGCCTCTCCCAGTTTTCCTCGAGCGGCCGGTAATTCTTTTCGCACGAATTTTTCTCGCGGCACATCACCACCGTGCGTCGGTTTACAAACCGGCACAAGTCATCCACATGACCGTGCGTGTCGTCGCCCGCGATCCCTTTCCCCAGCCACAGAATATTTTTCACGCCGAGATACTCGCGGAGTGCCTTCTCGGTTTCCGCGCGATGGAATCCCGGGTTTCGAACCTGCCGTTTTTGATCGAGCAAGCACTCTTCCGTGGTGAGCAGCGTGCCCTGCCCGTTGACGTCGATACTTCCGCCCTCAAGAACCACGTCTCGCCCGCCAAGCCTCGCGCGAAAAAGTTTCAATTTCAATCGCCGCGCCAACTGCTCCGGAATCGCATCATCTTTCTTCCAGTCCGGATAGCGCGCCCAGGCGCTAAATCGAAACCGGGCAATGGCCACTTCCCGCCGTGGCCTCGCGCGCTTCACGAAAATCGGACCAAAGTCCCGCGTCCACCCGCGATTGGTGGCGAGGCGGAAAAATTCCACTCGCTTCATGTCTACGCCAGCGCTCTTTAGAACACCGCGAGCCTTCGCTTCGTGCGCGCTCGAATTCACCAGGATGCGAACAATCTCTCCGGGCGCGATCTTGCGCACAATCTCGCCGTACACCCAATGAATCGGCTCAAGCTTTCCGGGCCAGTCGGTCGGATTGTGCGGCCACCCGATCCATGTGGCTTCGTGCTTCTCCCATTCGGCAGGCATGCGAAAGCCGAGCGCTGCCGGAGTATCTTCTTGACCGGCTTTCATGGAGCGGAGTTTTTGTTTCAAGGTTTGTCGTCGAGGAAGCGCTGCTCGATTCCGGCGTAGGCATCGATGCGGCGATCGCGAAGGAACGGCCAGTTTCGCCGCACATCTTCCAGGTGCGCTAGGTCCACTTCGCCGTACAAAATCTCTTCGCGGTCCGTGGAAGCCTCGGCGATGATCACTCCCTGCGGATCGCAGAGGAATGAACTCCCCCAGAACTCCAGGCCATCTCCGCCCGCTGCGGGAATCTCGTGTCCGACGCGGTTGACCGCCGCCACATAAACTCCGTTGGCGATGGCGTGGCCTCGCTGCACTGTTATCCACGAATCGCGCTGCGCCGCGCCGTTCGATTGCTTCTCGCTTGGATGCCACCCAATCGCCGTCGGGTAGAAAAGTATGCACGCCCCGTTCAGAGCTGCCAGGCGCGCTCCTTCCGGATACCATTGATCCCAGCAGATTAGCGTCGCGATCTTCCCGGCCTGCGTCGAAAACGCGCGAAAACCAAGGTCTCCAGGCGTGAAGTAAAATTTCTCGTAGTACGCGGGGTCATCGGGAATGTGCATCTTGCGGTAGATCCCGGCGATCTGTCCGTCGGCGTCTATGATCGCGGCGCTGTTGTGATAGACGCCCGCCGCGCGGCGTTCGAAAAGCGGCGCAATCACAACCGTCTTCGCCTTTCTTGCCGTGCGCGCCAGCTCTTCGGTGGTAGGGCCGGGCACGGCCTCCGCGAGTTCAAAATTCGCCGTGTCCTCGCGCTGGCAGAAATATTGCGACCGGAAAAGCTCGGGCAAGCAGACCACCTGTGCGCCCTTCCGGCCGGCTTCCTCGATCCGTGAAATGGCTCGCGCTAGGTTCTCTTCGGGCTTGGTGCTAACCGCCATCTGCACCAGCGCGACCTTGAATTTGGGCAATGTTGGCACGACAAGAAAATCTACACGAAATCTCGACGCAAGACCATACGCCGCGAAGCAGAAGATCCATGCGGTGCCGGGAATCTAGGGCTTTTCGTTCTCGTTCCGCAGGGACTTCTGCCTCTGAAACTCCTTCCACGTCAGATAAATCAGCAACGCATCGAAAAAGGTCAGCAGAAGCAGCACGATCGAATGCGTGTGCGTGAATCGGAATAATTGATAAGCCATGAAAGCCGCGAAAACAATCATCGTCAACGGGTACGCCCAGAGTTTCTTCAGCCACAGACAAATAACGAGTATGACTTTCGTGAGGCCGTGCGATGCGAGGTATATCGAAGCGAACTCCGTGCTTCCGCTCGCCAGTTTCTGTGAGGCATTGCTCAGATGAGTAAAGATGAATGCGTGTGCGCCGCGGGAGAGCTCGTGCTGGGCTACCGTTTGCACCAGCTCGTTTATGGACGAAGACTTAAACCACAAAAGAGCCCCGCCGATAATTTCCAGCAGTCCATCGACTCCCTTCACCGTGATGCCCACCTCAAACGTGCTGTGCAGCAGCGATTCGCGCAAGTGTTTCATCGCCGCTTTCTTCATTTGCGCTCTCCTTAGATTTCGCCGGCCCACAATAAGCGATGCCGCTGTTCTACTCGCCATCATCGCATCGCCCCGCGCCAATCCAAAACAAAAGAGAACCGGTGGTGCCGCGAACTCTTCTGCCAAGGTGCTCGTATCCCTGCGAGGGACTTTGTTCTAAAATCGCGCCACGATGGCTGGAATTCGCGTGGGTACCTCTGCCTTCACCGCGGCGGGCTGGGTCGGCTCGTTCTATCCCGAAGGCCTGAAGCCTGCCGCTTACCTGAATCACTACGCCCAGCAATTCGACACCGTCGAAGTGGACAGCACCTACTACCGCACGCCTTCCGCCTCCACGGTGAAACGTTGGTACGAACAAACTCCGAAAGACTTTCTCTTCGCTTTGAAAATCGTGCAGACCATCACGCACGAAAGAGTGCTCGTGGATTGCGAGGAAGATTTCCGCGAATTTCTCGCTGCCGCTGATTTGCTCGCTGAAAAACTCGGCCCCCTGCTCTTTCAGTTTCCTTATTTCAATGCCGGAGCTTTTCCGGACCGCGACTCATTTCTTGACCGCCTCTCCGCCTTCGTCAAAAAGCTTCCGCAGGGTTACCGCTTTGCGGTCGAGTTGCGCAACAGGTATTGGCTCGTGCCTCGCCTGTTCGAGATTCTGCGTGAAAGAAATGTCGCTCTCGCCCTGATCGACCATCCCTGGATGCCGCGTCCCCGCGAGATCCTTGCCGAGTGCGACCCCATCACATCGAATTTCACTTATATTCGCTTCCTCGGGGACCGCAAGGCCATTGAGGAAAAGACCAAATCGTGGGACAAGACCATCGAAAATCGCCAGCGCGAGCTTTTTGAATGGGTCGAAATCGTGCGGCAAATTCAGGCGCGCCAAATTGACGTCTTCGCTTACGCGAATAATCATTACGCAGGCCACGCCCCCGCTACCGTCCGGCAGTTTCTGGAAATGTTGGAAAAGCCGTGATGCGGCTGGCGGCCGTCATCCTGAATTTCCCCCGGGTTTCTGCGGAGAGTCCACAAACATCGCGTGGTAAATCAGGTGCGTGGCTGAATCGATCCACCGATCGAGCTCCACTTTAGGCAATCGCCCTGCCTGTGCCAGCAGGCTCCAGAAGAAGGTGTCCATCGCGCGCGCCAACCCGGGAATATCCACGTTTTCTCGGGCACCGGGCAGTCCCTGCAGGAAGTGAAACACGCGCACGACGCGCCCAGTCGTCCACGCGTGAATCTCCTCTTGCTTCTTCCCCAACTTCGAATCGGAGAGCGCCGCTTCCTGCCAAGCCCTGTAAGCACCTAGGTATTTCAAATCGTGTGCAAACGCTCGCGCCAATATTGTGCGGATGCCTGCCCGCACATCGGCGACGCCTTGAGGCTGAAAATCAAGCTGGCTCAGCTTTTCCAGCAACTCATCCATCAGCGCCAGCAGTAACTGTCGCTTGGAGCGGAAGTGCTGGTAAAAACTCCCGACAGCGAGCTTGGCCCGCCGGGCGATCTCGTTAATGGAAGTATTCTCGTAGCCCTTTTCACCGAAGAGCGCGAGCCCTGCCGTTTTCAGCCGCTCACGTTTCTCCAAACTTCGCTTTTGGATCGGCTTGGCCGAAAGATCTTCGCCCGCGAGCAAATTGGGACGCGCGTTCACCCCTTGCCCGGCTTCGTGACGCTCGCACCCACCAGCGCGCCCGCGCAGCACCACAACATCCATCCCCCGAACACTCCGGCTACTTCAGGAGCCATATTGGGGAATACCACCGGGAAAAATGCACTGGAGAAGGGATCGAGCAGGAGTGTGGGCAGCGCAATCAAGAATGCAGCCTCGAGCCACTGCTTCTGGGGCAGTCGAAAACCGGTGCATATGCGGCGCACCATCAGCCCCATCAGTGGAAAGCTGATAGCGAAAAGAATCAACGTTGCCGCCGAACCACCCGGCCGCAGCAAGTGCTGCCCGGCCAGCCTCAACACAATGGTACCGGCCGCCCAGATTCCAAACCCGTACAAGATTAGGTGTTGTTTCATTACATGAACTAGAGTTCATATTCGTATATCAGTAGTACGAAGTCAAGCGTACTTTTCCCGCGCTTTTTATCGCTTGATTTGGGAGGCCGGGAACCGTCCGGCTTGAGGAAACGTCATAGCGGGGAATGCTTATTTCTGTACTTCTTGTTTCAACTCCTCCACCCAATGCAGCACGACGTTAATCTGGGTCCCGCTACCCTTGGTGTCCGCGTCAACTGCTCCGACGAAGCGCCCGTCCGCCGCCACGTCGTATCCACTCCAATCTTTCTTGTCGTGGAATAACATCACCGGCTTTCCTGGGTTCAGCCCGTTTCCTGGCGCTAACTTCACGGACATGAGTCCGTCTTTGGCGACAAAGAACAACTCGTTGCCGGAACGCGCCCAGCGCGGAAGCTTGGCCCCCTCCGAAGAGATTTGTGCGCGCGTGCTGGGATCGTTCATGGCTTGCACGAAGACCTCGTTCTGTCCCGACTCATCCGAGACATACGCGAGCCATTTCCCGTCCGGTGAGAGACTGGCATCGTCTTGATTGAACGGCGCTACGACCAACGGCCGCACTTTGTGATCTCCCCCGACTTCCACTGCGAATAGGTCATATCCCGTATCTTTGCTTTCTCGAGAAAAGACAATCTCACGCCCGTCCGGCGTCCAACCGTACACTTCTTTGAATCCAGGACCATCGGTTACCACGGTTTCGTCGCCTTGCACGATGCCATGCTTCACATACACCTGCATCGTGCCGGATTTCGAAGAGTGATAGGCCAGCATCTTGCCATCCGGCGACCAATGCGGGTCATAATCGTCGGCTCCAAAGCTCACCTTGGTGAGCGTGGCCCGCTCCAGGTCGTATACCCAGACATCGAATGAGCTGCTGTCCAGAGTCAGCGCGATCCGTTTGCCGTCAGGTGAGATGGCCGGAGCGGAATACGGCTTCACTTCTTCTGTGATATTTGTGGTTTTACCCGTCCGATCGATCCAAACAAGGTTGCGCTGGAACGAAGTAAACATTCCTGGTTCGAACACAAGTGTGCCGTTATTTGAAACCGCGTAGGTTGCATCCCCATTGGATGCTCCGGTCATGACTCCTTCGATCACCGGGACCGCCGTGCCTTTTACCTCCAGACGTTTGGGATCGAAACCAACTACAAAAAGAGTGCCGTTGCGCGCATAAGCAAGGTAACCGCCGGGAATATACCGTCCATTGGTGCCGCCCTCGATCAGCACCTTTCGTTTTCCCGTGCTGAATGACAAGCCTTCGATGCGTGCCTCATTGAAGGTGCGCCCGCTCCAAACCGTGAAGATCAATCCGCTATTTCCAGGCAGTGCGTTGGGCCACAAGTGACTCCGATCATCTCGTGATAATCCCGGCTGTGTCACCTGCTTGGGCTGGCCCCCTCCGGCCGGGATTGCGAACAGCCCACTAAAGAATGACCTGGCATAGTAAATTGTGTCGTCTTCGGTCCAAAAGCCCCCCACACCGCCGGCATGGTCCGCCACTACGATCGAGCTCCCGCCCCGCACCGATATTTTCTTCAGCTTGTAATCTTCAGATATGAATCCGACCCATTCTCCGTTCGGCGAGAAGAACGGACAACGCCCACCCTCTGTACCAGAGATGGGCGTGCTCTCGAAGCTGCCCAGCTTGCGCAGATACAGTTGCGTTTTCCGTTCATCGCCGCGGGCCGAGTACACGATCTCCGAGCCATCCGGGGAGATTGCGATCGGGTCAGTCGAATCGTTAGTCAGCACCTTGTCGGCGGGCAGCGCGACACTCAAGTGCACGGGAACGGCATTGCGCTGCCACAGCCCGCTCTGCCAGAACAAGTAAGCTGCCGCAAGCGCCACGAACACTCCGGCTCCAGCCCACATCGCGCCATCGCGCATCTTGCGTTTAGCCGCCACCGGCGCCGGAACGCCGGCCTGCGAACCCGCGGAAGCGATCCACCCGAGTTCGCGTTTCAGGTCGCCCGCGTTCTGCCAGCGCTCGTCCGGATCCTTCTCCAGGCACGTCTTCACCACGCGTTCGAGCGCCGGAGGCGCCATCGGCTGCAATTCGCTTATCGGTCTGGGCTGCTCCTTCAGGATTGCCGCGATCAGGCTCGCCGTGCTGTTCGCCGCGAAGGCTTTTTTCGCAGTGGCCATCTCGTAGAGCACGGAGCCGAATGAAAAAATGTCGCTGCGCGCGTCTGCTTCTTTTCCCTCGAGCTGTTCCGGCGCCATGTACTGAAACGTCCCGACGATGGTCCCTTGCGCCGTAAGCGCGTCGGTCTGCACCTTTCCCACCAGCGGCCGGCTCACTGTCGGCGAGCTCGAAAAATCCCCGGCGAGCGGAATCACGTTCGTCTTGGCCAGACCAAAATCCAGCAACTTCGCGCCCGCCTTCGTCAGCATGATGTTGCCCGGCTTCAAATCCCGGTGGATCACTCCTTGGCGGTGGGCACGGTCGAGCGCGTCCGCAATCTCGATCGCATATTTCAACAGCTCGGTGGTCGCGAGCGGCCCTCGCTCAAGGCGCTTCGACAGTGTCTCGCCCTCCAGGTATTCCATCACCAGGTAGTCCACTCCGTCCTGATGCCCGATGTCGTAAAGCGCGCAGATGTGCGGATGGTTGAAGCTCGAAACAGCCCTCGCTTCGCGTTCGAATCGCTGCCGGACTTCCGGAGTGTCCGCTACGCCTTGGGTGAGGATCTTGATGGCCACCGTGCGGTCGAGGCGCGTGTCCCGCGCCCGATACACTTCGCCCATGCCACCCGCGCCGAGCGGCGCTTGAATTTCGTAGGGACCGAGTTTGTCGCCTGCGGTGAGGGCCATGGGGTGCGCGGAATTATAGTCCAAGCTAGAGCCTGACCGTACGCACTTATGCGCTCCATAAGTGCAATTTCGGCGCAGGCCACGACTTCGTTGACATCATAGGGGCCTCGCACCTAGAATCGCCGCTTCTCGGGGGGCGCTTCCTCGTATGCGCAGCCGTCATCGTGTCCCCCGGCGGGAGACTTCTTATCGCCCACGGAGCCGTTAGGCCCAAAGTCGCAATTGTGGATGACGACGATAGCTTGCGCTCGAAAATCGCCTCGGCGCTTCGCTCGCAATTTGAAGTCTTCGAGGGCGAGAATTTCGAGGACGCTTACAAGCTCCTGCAGGGTTCCGATCTTGACGTCCTTCTGCTGGCTACGCCGCTCGGTTCCGGCAGCATTCGTGAGTGCACCGAACTCCTCGGTCGTCTCGTGGGCAGCGAGATTGACACGCTCGTCATCGTCCTCAGCTCGGACCAGACCAAAGCCGCCGCCCTCAAGATTATCGACGCCGGTTCGTACGATTATTTCATCAAACCCATTGACACCGACGTTCTGCGCCACCTGCTGGAGCGCGCTGTTGAAAAATTACACATCCAGCGCGAAAACCGCATTCTGCGCCAGGAAATCAGTCGCAAGAACGCGCTCGGCGATCTGATTGGCGCCACCGACGCCATGCGCCACGTCTTCGATTCCATCCAGCGCATGGCCCGCGCCACCACCAACGTCATCATTCGCGGTGAAAGCGGAGTCGGCAAAGAACTCGTGGCGCGCGCCCTTCACGAACAAAGCCCGCGCCGCAACCGTGCATTCGTCAGCGTGAATTGTGCCGCCTTGCCGGAGGGCTTGATGGAGGCGGAACTCTTCGGCTATGAGAAAGGCGCGTTCACCGGCGCCGTAGCCGCCAAAGAGGGTCGCGTGGAGACCGCGCATCAGGGCACGCTCTTCCTCGACGAAATTGCCACCCTGACGCCCCCGCTGCAAAGCAAGCTTCTGCGCGTGCTCGAAGACCGCTCCCTCACCCGCTTGGGAGGCAAAAAATCCATCCGCGTTGATTTCCGTCTGGTCAGCGCCACGAACGAGGATCTGGAGGAAATGGTCCGCGAGGGACGCTTTCGCGAAGACCTCTATTATCGCATTCACGTCGTCCCTATCTTCGTTCCCGCACTCCGCGAGCGCGTCGAAGACATTCCTGTACTGGCGGACTATTTTGTCAGCGTTTATTGTGCCGCCAACCGCTTCCCGCTCAAGCACTTTGCTGACGATGCCATGCTGGCCCTTAAGCACTATTCCTGGCCCGGCAACGTCCGCGAGCTCGAAAACGCGATCCAGCGGCTCGTAATCATGACGGACACGGACGTGATCTCCGTGAAAGACCTGCCGGGTGAAATCGTGCAAGCCTCCGGCCGCAACTCGCGAAGCCGCTTTCGGATGCCCTCCGGTGGCGTCAATCTGGATAAGGAGATGGAAGCTTTCGAGCGCCGTTGGCTCCAGGAGGCGCTGGACCAGGCCAAGCAGGTCAAATCGGAAGCAGCAAGGCTTCTCGGAGTTGACCGCAACCGCCTCAACTACCTGTGCCGGAAGCACAATTTATAGCGTTCGCCTCCCAAGCATCGCATACGAAATTTTTGGAGACGCCGACTCTCAAGGTCGTGAAAAACCAATTGAAAAACTCAACCAACGTTTATAAATTCAACGCGCCGAGCATATCCCGGGCCCGAGATTTATTCGGCATCGACCAGATTCTAAAGGACATAGCACTACCAAGCCCTCGCATCGTGAATGGCTAGCAGATTGCAGTAACGAATCCGGCAGGTTGATTTGTATCAGGAGACCACATGGCCAAGAAGACTTTGAAAAAGGCAACGAAGATCGAAGCAACAAAGCCGCTTACCCGCTTTCCCGGCCGGTAGCAGCAGTTGATGCAGTTCATTCACTTGGATTGTTGATTGAAAGAGGCTGCAGCTACGAACTGCAGCCTTTTTGTTTTTCTGCGCGTGTTCTTGCACCATTCAGCTATCCCGCTTTCCTGACTTGCTCCCCATACGCTAGTTCCCTCACTACCCTCGCGATGGATGTCTCTGCGCGCGCATCGTCGGCCATATCTCTGTTGAAAAATTCAGCGCAGGCGAAAAAAAATCAACGATGTAGCCGGGGAACCCACGCACTCATCTGATCCGCGGACGGACTAAGTGCTTTCATATCACTTTCGGATCGGGCTCTGGCCCGGAGATTGAGTTTGGCGAGACGATTGCACTACATATTGTCGCAAGCTGATACGCCATAGAAAAAGAAAAAGGGAGAGTCAAACACATGAGCGCGAAGCCGGTAAAAAAATCAGGAAAACTCAACGCCGTAAAGCCGCTGGTCAAGCTCAGTTCGCCCGTGGTCCTTGTACCCAACAAGAGCCTGAACAAGTTCGTCTAGAGATTTTAAACGAGATCCTCCGGCTGGGCTCCGCCCGCCCGTGGATAGAAGTAGCAGCACCGAGGGCCGCCGTCCCAGGAACGGCGGTCCTCATTCTCTTTGCAGCACGTTTCGTTGCAGTCAGCAGGATGAAGTGCTGGTGGAGAGTTAGTCGAAGGAAAGATTCTGCACTAAGTTGGTCAAATACTTTTCCCAGCTTCGCTACCAGATTTGCCCGCGCATCCATCGCCACGTAGCCCGCGCTACCTGCCACGCTATCGAATGTCGCCGCCCGGTTATTTTCGCCGTTCCCGTCATCCCTTCGCGCAACGACCCATCCGGATTGGCAAATTCCACCTCCACCGCAAAATAATTTGTCAGGTTCTGCCCCAGCCGCTGCAGCGTCTCCGTCTGCGTCACCGGGTGATCGAGGGCGGCGGCGGGGAGGATGGCATCGACTTTTCCGCTATAAGTGCGGTATGGAAACGGGAGCACTTTTACCTTAGCGGGGGCTCCGGCGCGGATTTCCTGAAGCTCCCAGTCGCGCACCAGAATGCGCGCCTTCATGGTGCGGCGGTCTACCACGCGCGCAAACTCATCGCCGGCCGCGAGAAATTCTCCGGTGGTTTGGTCCACTTCGGGGGTAGCTACGACGCCGTCAAATGGCGCGCGAATTTCGAGATCCTGTAGTTTCTTCCGGGCCACAGCGAGCTCTTCCTGAATGCGCCCACGTTCCCGGACGGATTTCGCCGCCATGCCGAAGTCCGAGCGGTCCTGATCGTAGCGGAGGTCGCTGCTGGCAAGAGCTAATTGCTGCGCTAATACCTTGGCCTGCGATTCGATTTCGGGGTTTTGCAGCACGGCCAGAACCTGGCCGGCCTGGACCTCCTGGCCCTGCCGCACAAACACTTGTTGAACTTTTCCGTCCACTTCCGCGCGGACGTGCGCGTCCCTGCCGGGTTCGAGCAGAAGCTCGGTAGTCACTTTCGAAGAAAAGGGCGGCAAAAGAAGCAGAAGCACGATGCCCAGCGCGCCGAACTGCTGCGCGCGTGTAATTTTCCAGGCCATATAATTCTCCCTCTGTTGCCGCACCCAGGCTCGAACAATGGGAACAGCTTTACGCAAGCTTTGCCTCGAAAAAAAGTAGATGATGCCGGCAGTGGCCAGATAGCCCCATTCGTCGCCTAATTTGGATACCAGCACATTTCTGACGAAAATCAGGACAAAAAACAGAAGAGTGGCGCTGTAGACGATGGCGGCGACGCCAAAAAGAAAAAAAACACGGCGCTGGCGCCTGCTCGTTGGAGGTAAATCAACGTCGCGGCGAAGCAAATATTTCTGCGCCCACACGCGCAAGAACTCAAAAGCGTCTTCCCGGAGGTTGTCGATATCCAGGAACTGCGAGAGCGCATAGTAGCCGTCGGCCTTGATTAAGGGATTCAGGTTCAGGAGCGCGCCCTGAATGCCGCTCAGCAGCATCATTTTGTAAAAGAAATCATTGGTGAGCGACCCCGGAGGCGTGAAATGCCAGACCAGCGCCGCCAGGCCACAAATCACGAGTTCGATCCAGATGCCGGCGAAGATAACCCACTGGCGCGGAGCGCCGCGTCGAAAGAGCAGAATGTCGGTGGTGTCCGTGAAAAACGCCGGAGTGAAATAAATTAAGAGGAAACCCATCTGATGGACATCGCCGCCGTAATGCTTGCAGGTAAGCCCGTGGCCGAACTCGTGGATGGCGCCCAGCCCCAGAAGCAGAATCCAAAATATCCAAAGGTCGTATGCGCTCTTGTCCGCAAAATTGTACAGAGCGGAGGTATCCTGCTGGACTCGATTCCAGTCTCCCGCCAGCAGGTAAACCGCGATGACAAATATACACAGGGAAAAGATGACAAAGCCTCTGGTGAACATCCATCCGAGATAGCGATCGAGCTTCGTGAGCGTTTTGTCCGGGTCCCAGGCTTTGAAGCTGATATAGAGCACGCTGGACTGGTCGATCCGGCTCTTTCTCTCATCGCGGATACGTTCGAGCACGGCCAGGTTTTTCTCGCCCACGGAACGCTCCCAGAGCGTGGGCTCAATCGAGTCCAGAAAATCGAGAACTTCGGTTTCTGTGAGGGGAGAATCCGGATGGCGCTCCGTCATGGTCTCGGCAATCTCTGCCGCCGTCCGCGTGCCATCGCAACAGGTTAAAAGCTCGTATTCCGTGCTTCCGTATCGATTGTAGGTGTTGGTTTCGCAGTTCTTGACCACGAAGCTGGTTTCGCCCGCGACGGTCTGCTCGCTAATGCGCAGGTCTGTGCGAAGCTTCGGGCGTTTGAGCCCTTTCGCGAGTACGCTCGAGACCTGCAGGCTGGTGGGGCCGAAACGCATCGACGGGATCCTCTAGGGCTTGGACGGTGCGGTGCCAGGCCAGCCGACTCGCACAGCCATTCCCGGGCGCAAATCCGAAAGCCCGGCGCCGGAGAGCTGCGCCACCACGTCGTAACTATCGCTCGCGGGATCGACAGTGGGGCTGACTTTCACAACCTTGGCGCTGAACTCCCGCGTCGCGCCGCCCACCAGTGACAAATCGACGAGCGCCCCCACCACGGGCTTGCGGGCCGACGATTCGGGGACCTGGAACTGAACCTGAAGAGGGTAGAGCTGGCTAATGCGGAAGCACTTATCTCCCTTGTTGATAGTTTGCCCTTCGCGAATGTACCGGCGCACGACTACACCTGAAAAGGGAGCGCGCAGGAGCTTGCGATCAATTTCGATTTCGAGGCGATGGATTTCGGCGTTTCCGCTTTCGACGAGCGCCTCATATCCGTGCATGTCATACTCCGCGCCTTTGGCTTCAAACTCCGCGGCCTCGAGGTCCGCCTGGCTGGAGAGCCCATTCTCGCGCAGCAACTGCTGGCGCCGGTAAGCCGCACCCTTGGCCTTCAGCTCGGCAGCCTTATATTGCAAATTGTTTTCAGTGACCTTCAGATCGTCGCGCGCCTTAATGAGTTCCATCTGCAGAGTGGTGTCATCCAGGCGGCCGAGAATGTCGCCCGCTTTGACGATGCTGCCCTCATCCTTTACTACCGAAGTCACGGCCCCATCGCTCTGCGACGAAAGGTCCACTTGATGTTCGACGGTGAGGACGCTGAGGGTGTCTCCAGTCTCCGAGGGCTTCGCGGCCGGGGTGACGAGTGCGGGCGCGCTTGAAGACGGCTGCTTGGCATCCGGCCCTGAAGCAACCGAAGAATTGCCGCAGCTATTTCCGGCGATCACCGCCGCGGCGATGAAAATCAATATGGCGCGTTTCATTTTGCCCCTTCCTTCTTTCCTCACGGCATCCAGGCCCAGGCCTTCTGCCAAATCCACCGGAACGGCGAGCGGAACAAGACGTAGCCCACCGGATACCAGCCACTTCCGAACCATCCGCCACCGGAGCGAATTCGCGCGCGTCCGACCATGCCATCGCGCGCGCTTCCGCCGATATTTTCGAATACAGCCCGCACAAGAAAATACTGATCGCCCGAATCGGACCGTGTCTGCGCACCAATGCGCTCGACACTCCCTTCAAAAGTCATGGTAGGGAAGGCGTTGAGTTTTAGCGCGACATTTTTCCCCAGCCGGACGAGCGAGAGATCCGTTTCGGCCACGCTTATTTCCGCTGCCATGTGGTCCTGTGCGACCACTTCGCAGAAACCATCCCCCGGCTTGACCATGGTACCGGCCTTCTCTTCCACCTTCGGCGTGACCACAATTCCGGCAATGGGCGAACGGAGTTGCGCTTCGGCAATGCGCTGCTGCTCGAGCTGAACCTCGGCGCCATGAAGGTCCGAACGAATCTGCGCCTGGCCCGCGGCGGAAGGATCGTTGCGAAACTCGGCTTCGGCCAGGTCGCGCCGCGCTTGAGACAAAGCGGCGGATGCATCGGCAAGTTTCACGCGGTCGTCGCTGTCATCGAGCTGCGCCAGCATCTGGCCCGGCTGTACCAGGTCGCCTTCGTGCACGAAAACGCGCTTCACCACTCCGCCGTCAATGGAACTGACCACGCGGCGCTCGGCCGGAACCACTGTGGCGTCCGTTCCCAAACGCATGGGCCACGGAATCAGAATGAGGGCGCCTGCGATGAGCGCAGCTCTTTGCCCGTACTCGATCCAACGGCTCTGAGGCATAGCCGCGAGAAACTTTTTCTTGCGTTCTGCGAAAGGTTGCAAGAGGCCGGCGAGGGGAACCTGCTGATAGAGTTGTGCGTTGCGAATCGCTACGGTGGTCTGGCTGGCCAGGATTCCCAGGGTCTCGCGATTGCTGTCGCTAAGGAAGTCCGCATCGCTGCTGAGGAGCGCCATGGCGCCGAGCGTGCCCTGATCGTCCTTCAAAGGCAGTCCGTAAAATCCATTATTTTCGTGAGCCTCGAGAAAGGAGACGAGCTGTGCGCGCGTCTCTTCGGGATTGACGTGCCATCCGTCGTCGTATAAATCCGCCGAGACAGCGCCTTCCTGGTCCGCCACCCATTCCAGTCTTTCGCGCAGATCACTCATCTCGCTGGACTTTGGAACCTCGGTCTCGCCCGAGACGGCCCCCAGAACGAAGCGTCCGCGGTCGAAGAATCCGATCACGCAGCGGTCAAACGGAACCACGGATGCGGCCTGGGCCACCACGGTGGTAAGAACGTGGTCGAGATCGAGCGTTGAAGTAATTTCCTGGGAAATTTTCAGGAGTGCGTCGAGCGCGTGGACTTTGCGCTCGGACTCCAGCAAGTTCGCATTATGCAACGCCACGGCGGCCTGCTCGCTGACGCTCGAAAGGAAAAATAGATCGTCTTCATTGAACGGCGTGCCGTCTGCTTTATTGACCAGCTCGACGACGCCGAGCACCTCGTCTTCCTTGCGCAGCGGCGCGCCCATCCACGACTGGATCTCAAAATCCCCGCCGGCTTCCCGGCGTTCTTCGAGCCCCGGCTCTTTGCCGGGCTCTTCAACAAGCTTCGGATTGGCCTGCTGCGCGATTCCGGCGAGCAAACCTTCCGTCAGCGAAACAATAGCGCCCTCTTCGACCGTGGGGTCCTTTCCGACTTGCTTCACGAGTGAAAGTTCCTGTGTCTCGGCGGAGGCCAGCCACAGGTTGCAGGCTCCGGCGCCCAAAATGTCGCGGATTTTTCCGGCCACGATGGGGAGCAGCTCACCGAGTTCCAGCGTGGAAGTAAAAGTACGGCCGAGATCATATAGCGCGGTAAGTCGCTCGAGCGTGGAGAGTTGGAGCTGGCGCTCGTTTTCGATGGCGCCGAGGTTGGTCAGGCCGTAGCCCGCTAAGCGGCTGGCTTCTTCCAGGAAGTGGGCGTCTTCAGCGGTAAAGTCGCCGGCGCGCTTATTGAGTACTTCGACCACGCCTTCGGGCGTTTGCGCTCCCGGCAAAGAGGTGTACAGCGCAGATTTCACGCGCGGGCGGCTCGCTTCATCGAGATGTTCGAGGTCTTCCGGCGTGATTTCCCGCGCAGGTAAACGGCGCGTTGCGGCTATTTGATACAACTCGAGCAGTGTTCCACTCTTGATCGCTACTTCCGACGGCTGCAATCGTTCGCCTGGTTCCGTCCACCGCATCCGGCATATCAGGCCGCCTGACGAGCCATCGGGAGTCCAAACCAGCACGGCGCGCGCGCCAAGTGTGGTGCCTACGCGCGCCGCAAAGGTTTTTAGAAGAGTGTCAATGTCGCGGCAGGCCAAAGACACGCTTGCCAATTCAAAGAGCGCAGACGTTGTTTCCATGGCTCTCCCAGCGGAAGGGACGCTTCTACTCTCCCATCCCAGGATGGAATCTACAAAATCAATGACGGGAGATGCGGCAGCCTAACAAATGCAGCACGCAGGCGTCAAGGAAGTGTGCCGCCAGCGAAGCCGCCTGTGAAAAAGCCGCGGTTGGCCAGTAGGGAATAGGAGGTTGGGCGACAGGCTGGTAGACTCCCGGCTGCGGGACGGTTTGTCCGCTGAGGATTGCGAATTGAAAGCACGAAAACCGAAGACGCGCCGAGTGAAGCCCAAGGCGGCCTATTACGATCTGGAAATCAGGCATTCTCAGGTTCACGGCAGAGGAGTGTTTGCACTGGAGGACATTCCAGCAAGGCGCCGCGTGATCGAATACACCGGCAAACGCCTCACTTACCAGCAAGCGTTTGCGATACTCCCTCCCAAAGACATCTACATCGCGAGCTTGAATTCCCGGTGGTGCGTGGACGGCAGCTCGGGGGATGGCGCTCAGTTCATGAACCATTCGTGTCAACCCAACCTCATATCGCAGCTGGTTGATAACCGCCTGTTCTTCTATAGCCGCCGCAAGATCCGTGCGGGGGACGAACTCACCTGGAGGTACCGCTATCGGATTAAGATTAAGCGCGTGCCCTGCCGCTGCGGCGCCCGCCGGTGCCGAGGCACCCTCAGAGTCATTTTGAACTGACGAGGGCAGCGCAGGCCGTGTCGCGGTCTTCAGATGGCTCTCGGTGGGAAATGGCGACGCGGGGATTGGTTTGCGGCGGTTTTAGGGCCCGAGGCAACTTTAGAGCTTCCTCGGTGCAAAAAAAAAGGGCTGTCCTGGTGTAAAGCACAGCCCTTTCGGGTATCGCAAAGTTACTTGATGGGGTTCTTGAAACCGGTCAGAGGCTTTGTTGCTTCCATCTTCTTCGACTTCTTGAGTTTCTTCGATGCCATGTTTTTTTCCCCTTTTTTGAATCGCCCGTCTGGGCGGACGCTTCCTTATATGCAAGTTGCTCGCCAATGTCCTCAACACGCCAAGATTCCGCCAAGTGCTTTTGATTCTTAGGGGCGGTTGCAGCCAGGGTTCCCCGGACGCCTTTATCCGTGATGAATAAATAAACGAATGTTGAATTATTCAGTGTGAGGCCGGAGCTCGCCCAAGTGCGGCATAAATAAAGGCGGACAGATGCCCGAAAATCCCGGGTGACGCGGGAATTCGCGAAGGCAGGGGCCTCCAGGTACTGTTAGGCCCGCCGGGCCACAGCCGGTCTTTGCGCCGTAACGAAGAGCTCATAAGCCCGAAGGTCGGGATCGGCAATCCCGTAGACCTTCTTTCCCTCTTTCACGAAAAAGTCGGAATCCAAGAAGTAGATTTCAAGCCTTCTGCGCACAAAGCCCGTTTCCTTGAGAATATGATTCAGGAGCAGGGGGCTGTAGAAAATCTGAATATCCTGCCCTCCTTTTTTTTTGCCTTTTGAGAAGGCTCCTTCCGAGAAGGTGTCCAGATCCACACGCTTATCGCAATACTCCCGCCATTGGCGGGATTTGCTGGTAATGGCGAAGTCCACTGCCCAGAAAATCGTGGGGAAAAAGCCGATAAGATGGCCGCCCGGTTTCAGCGCCCGGAAGCAGGATGCAAGAATTTTCCTGTTTTCCACGTCACTTTCAGAAATCACTGAATTCACGATGACGACGGCATCGAATTGTTTCCCGATGCCGAGTTTTGCCGAGTCCAGGCCCTTATACTCGATCGCCTGGTTCCGGTTTTTCATGGCCGGGATGGCCGCCACCCTGGGGAAATCAGTACAAAGAACGTATTTGCACCCGGGAACTTTTTTGGCGATGTCCTTTTGAAGGAGGTCTTTTGATCCGCATCCGGGTATGAGAATTTTCTCGTGGCGCGGAAGCAAGGTTAATTCCCTAACAATCCGGCCGCGGAGACCCGCGTCGTCCGTCATACTGTAAACATTCCTATAACCGGCATTGTGGCGATGCTCCCAGATAAACTCGCGTTCGGAAGACTTCAACGCGGGTTTGGCAATAAGCCACTTGGGTTTAGGCATGTCTTAGCGCTCGTTTCAAGGGTCGCGAACAGGAAAGTCTACATCACATCCACAGGAAACCCGAGGGGCTCGTATTTGGCGAGGTAGCTGCCGGCGGGCGAAGGGAGCCACCCTCTGCTTCGGCCGCAACGAGTTTCGCGCATCCCCTTGATTGCCGGACGTAATTCAGATAGCTTTGCAAAGCGCAGCGAGGGCCATGTGAAGATCAGCATCCGCAAAGCGGGGCGGGCCACCATACTCGACCTCGAGGGGCCTCTGAAATTGGGCGAGGCCGAGGAATCATTCCGCAATCAGGTGCAGCAGTTGGTGGACGCGGGATCGACGCACGTGGCGGTGAATCTTGCGGGCGTTACTGAACTCGATAGCTCGGGCATCGGGGCGCTGGTGCGCGCCTTCACCACACTCAAGCGGGCCGGCGGTAAATGCACCTATTTCGCCCCCAGCAAACGCGTGATGATGCTGCTGAAGATGGTCCGCCTTGATACCATCCTGGATCTCGCCGACGACGAAGCCACCGCGCTCACCCGCGTCTAGCGGGCGAGTCTCTCCTATCTACTGACGGTTTGGGAATTCCTGTGCATGACTATGCAGGAGTAGTGCGCGCGGGCCTCGTTTGCTGCGAGGATCTGGGCCTAGCGGCGGTCAAGGGCCGGGTGGCGGACGTCGCGGCCGGCCACGAGATAGATGACGTCTTCGGCGATGTTGGTGGCATGGTCGCCGATGCGCTCGATATTTTTGGCCACGAGAATCAGCTCGAAGGCGGTGAACACGACCGCGGAGTTTTCCATCATGTAGGTGAGCAGCTCGCGGAAAAGCTGGTCGCGAAGACGATCGACCTGATCGTCACGCTGCATCACGCTGCGAGCGAGTTCGATATCGGCGCGCACTAGGGCGTTCAAGCTGTCGCGAACCATGCCTTCGGCAAGTTCGCTCATCCTCGGCAAATCCACGTACGGCTTCACCTGCGGATGGCGCAGGACGCGCATGGCCGATTGCGCGATGTTGACCGCTTGATCGCCGATGCGCTCGAGGTCGCCGTTGATGCGCGAGACGGCTAGCAGGAAGCGCAGGTCGGCGGCCATGGGCTGCTGCAGAGCGAGCAAGCGCTGCACGCGCTCGTCAATTTCGATCTGCATCTCGTTGATGGCGTCTTCTTCCGTGAGGACGACCTCCGCGAGGTGCTCTTCAGCGTCCAGCACGGCATGAATGGCCTGGTGCACGGCGCGCTCTGCAAGGCTTCCCATCCAAAGCAGCCGCTGCTTCAGTTCCTCGAAATCGTGTTCAAAATGTCGTTCCATGTTTCCTCAAGACCTTCCGCTCAATAGCGAGCAATCGAAAGACCGTTTCCGCGAACGTCCTAGCCGAAGCGTCCGGTGATGTACGCCTCCGTGCGCGGATCGGTCGGCGTAGTGAAAAGCTTGGAAGTCTCGGTGTGTTCGATCAATTTGCCATCCAGCATGAAGGCCGTAAAGTCGCTGGCACGCGCGGCTTGCTGCATGTTGTGCGTGACAATGGCCATGGTGCAACTATCCTTCAGCTGGAACATGAGCTCTTCGATCTTAGCGGTGGTCACCGGATCGAGAGCGGAGCAAGGTTCATCGAGAAGCAGAACCTCGGGATCCACCGCTAGCGCCCGCGCAATGCATAGCCGCTGCTGCTGTCCGCCTGAAAGGGCGAAAGCCGATTTGTGCAGGTAATCCTTCACCTCTTCCCACAGAGCGGCGCGACGCAGGCTGTGTTCCACCAGGTCGTCCAAGCGCCCCTTGTAACCATTGATGCGCAGGCCGTAAGCCACGTTGTCATAGATGGATTTCGGAAAGGGATTGGGCCGCTGAAAGACCATGCCCACGCGGCGGCGCAGGCCGACCACGTCCATGGCCAAAATATCCTGGCCATCGAGCAGGATCTCGCCCTGCACGCGCGTATTGCGAATGGTTTCGTTCATGCGATTCAGCGTGCGCAGAAATGTTGACTTGCCGCATCCGGATGGCCCGATGAGGGCGGTTACACGGTTGGCCGGTATCTTGAGGCTCAGGCCAAAGACCGCCTGCTTCGGCCCATAGAAGAAATTCAGGTCGGAGATCTGAAAGCGCACCTGCGCCTCCTTTTCAGGGGACGTCGTGCGGGCCTCGTGCACCCGCACTTGCGGCGCGAGCTTTGCCGCAGTAGCGTTTCCGCTGTGTGAAGCCGATGCCATCTCAGAGACTCCGCACCGTATTGCCGCGATTCAAAAGAAAGCGCGCGCCGAGATTGGCCACCAGCACCAGCGCCAAAAGTACCAGCCCGGCCGCCCACGCCTGGCGGTGCCAGTCGTCATACGGCGCAATCGCATAAGTGTATATCATCACCGGCAAAGACGCGGTGGGCTGGCTCCAACCCGGACTCCAGAAGCGGTTGCTGAACGCCGTAAATAGCAGTGGCGCGGTTTCTCCCGCCACGCGCGCCAGCGCCAGTAACATGCCCGTAAGAATACCGCCCTTTGCCGCCGGGAGTACAACCGTAGCGATCGTCTTCCACTTGCTGGCGCCCAGCGCCATGGCGCCTTCGCGCAGGCTTCCCGGCACCGCGCGCAGAAACTCCTCGGTGGCGCGCACGGTCACGGGAATCACCATGATGCCCAGCGCCACTCCGCCGGCCAGCGTGGAAAAATGCTTCACCGGCAAAACCACCAGCGAATAGGCGAAAATGCCGATCACGATCGAAGGCACGCCATTCAGCAAATCGGTGGTGTAGCGAATTACGAACGAAAAAGTCTTGCCGCCGAATTCCGCCAGATAGACTCCGGCGAGCAACCCCACAGGCAAGCCCATCAGCGCGGCCAGCATCAGGAGCTTCAGGCTTCCCACGATAGCATTGGCCATGCCGCCGCCCGTTTCACCCACGGGCTTGGGAAGCTTGGTGAAGAAATCCAGGCTCAGCGAAGTGCCGCCGTTCCAAATCAGGTATCCGAGAATCAAAAAGAGTACGGAAACGACGCCGAGGGCAGCCACACCGGTCAAGCTGAGCATCACGTAGTTCAGAGACTTGCGCCAGATGATGCGAACGCGGCTCATGAGGCGTGACCTCCGCCGCGCTCGGTGGCCACGATGAGCAGGCGCGCAACGCCGTTCAGGATAAACGTCATCAAGAAGAGAACGAGGCCGAGTTCAATCAGCGCGCTCAAGTACAGATTGCCGGTGGCTTCGGTGAATTCGTTGGCGATGACGGCCGCGATGGTGTAGCCCGGGGCGAAAAGCGAAGCGCTGATCTTCGGATCGTTCCCGATCACCATGGTCACCGCCATGGTTTCACCCAGAGCCCGCGCCAGCGCCAGGAAGACCGAACCCATAATCCCGGTGCGGGCCCAGGGGACGACCACCTTCCAGGTGGATTCCCAACGCGTGGCTCCGAGCGCGAGAGCCGCCTCACGCTGCTCGCGCGGCACGGTGAGCAACACTTCGCGCGAGACGGAGATGATGAAGGGAACCACCATGATGGCCAGAACGATCCCCGCCGTGAAAAACCCTACTCCATAGTTCGGGCCGCGGAAGAGGCTGCCGAGAACGGGAACATGGCCCAGCGTATTGATCAAGGCCGGCCCAATCGTGGTACGCATCAGCGGCACCACGATAAAAATACCAAGCAAGCCGTATATGACGCTGGGCACGGCGGCCAGCAGGTCGATCAAAAACGATATGACATCGCTGATTTTTCGCGGGGCCAGCTCGGATAGAAAGATGGCGCTCGCCAGTCCCAGGGGAACGGCGATCGAAAGAGCTACTACCGAAGTGATCAGCGTCCCGTAAATGAAGGGAGCGGCGCCAAAATTATCGAAGATCGGGTCCCACACGCGGGTCCAGAAAAACATCCATCCGAACTTCGTTCGTGAAAGCTGCGAATTCACCCACAACTCCCAAACCAGCATGGAGGTGATCAGCAGGATTGCAGCGGCAAAGGTCAAAGTGATGAGGTGTGCCACTTCATCGCCGTTTTGCAGCCGGCGGAGAAGCGCGCGCGGCCCCGATTGAGGAGGAGCCGCGCGGTCGAATGTGGTGGCGGATGTGGACATGCTATTGAATCAGGGAAATGGCCTTCGTTTCCTTGGCTATAACGGCCTTGGGCAACTGTGCATACGAAAGGCCTTCATTGTACTTCTGCCCGTCGATCAGCATCCACTTGAGAAAGCCCTTGATGGCCTCGCGCTTCGCCGCATCCTGAATTTGCGCGGGAATCAGAAGCCAGGTAAAGCTCGAGATCGGATAGGACGTTGCGCCCGGCGCGTTCGTGATCGAAACCCGGAAATCCTCCGGCATGTCCTTCGCCGCGCCCGCTGCGGCCGCCGTTACACCGGCGAGATCGGCCTTCACGAATTTCCCCGCCGCATTTTGCACCTTGCCATACGAGATGTTGTTCTGCACCGCATAAACCAACTCGATGTAGCCGATTGCATTCGGCGTTTGTTTTACCAGTCCGGAAACGCCTTCGTTTCCCTTCCCGCCCAGGCCCACCGGCCAGTTGACCGAAGTCCCTTTGCCCACTTTGCTTTTCCACTCCTCGCTGACTTTCGCGAGAAAGTCCGTCCAGATGTAGGTCGTTCCGCTACCATCCGATCGGTGCACCACGACGATGTCCGCATTCGGAAGATTTACTCCCGGATTCGCTTTGGAGATTTCCGGGTCATTCCATTTCGATATCGTGCCGAGATAAATTCCAGCGAGCGCTTTCTGAGTGAAATTTAATTCGCCGGCCACCCCCTGAATATTGTAGCTGGGGACGTCAGCGCCAAGGACGGTCGGAAAATGGAGAATCTTAAATTTCGATTGTGCCAGTTGCTCATCCGACATCGGGCCGTCGGAGGCGCCAAAATCAACCGTGCCGGCTTGCAGCTGGCGGATTCCCCCGCCCGAACCGATGGACTGATAATTAATCTGAATGTTGGGGTGCTGTGTGTGGTACACGTCAAACCACTTGGAGTAGATCGGATAGGGGAACGTGGCACCTGCTGCGTTTAGGAGCACGGTTCCGGATTGCGCAACGGCAATAGCCCCAAAACCCAGCAAGATCAATACTACCAGCAGGCTCTTTCTCATGGATTCTCCTCCCCTCCATTTTCCGTCACGATTGTTACAGTCGTGTTACATCGATGAAAATTCGAAGTGAACGGGATCGGGTCCGAAAGAAGGTTTGAGGCGCGACTCCGGGGGTGCGGATAAGCCGCGCCTCAAGGGGAGGGTGATGAAGTACGTTGCTTCCAGCGCAAAGTGCTGCTGCGCAGGAACTTGTTTAAACTTGCTCCCAAGAACCGCGGGTAGCTAGCTCGCGCTCACATTCCGCCGCACGCCCACCCGCTCTAACAACCCCATGCTAAGCCGGACAATTGAACTGCGAATGAGCACTGCGTGAAAAAAAGATTACAACGCACCCGCGGCCGCCGCGTTCTCATGCACCCTCTCGAGCTGTTTTGCCCGCCCGTGGCGGACTTCCAGCCCGCGGACCCAGAACAGAATATCCTCCGCGATGTTAGTGGCGTGGTCCGCAATCCTTTCCAGATGGCGGGACGCCAGCACGTAGTGCAAATTTGGCGCGGCCATCGCCGGATTCTGGGTCATGCCGGCCAGCAGACCCTCAAAGACCTGATCGCGGTAGCGATCCACGAGGTCGTCGCTTTCGAGCACCTGCGTAGCCAAATCCACATTCTGATAAATCAGCGCACCCAAGCACTTCGAAACCATGGCCCGCACGGCCGTTGTCATTGGTTCGAGTTCGGCCGGAAGGTGTACCTCGCCCATTGCGGACAACGAAATCGCGCGCTCGCTGAGGTTCACCGCGAGATCGCCCATGCGCTCGAGGTCGTTATTTATTTTTAGAATGGCCACGATTAGTCGCACGTCCGTATCGGCCAGATTCCCGGTGCGGAGCATGCGGATGGCGTGCTCGTCGATCAGAATCTCCATTTCGTTGATGCGGGGTTCCGTGAGGAACACTTCGCTGGCCAGGCGCTCGTTGCGCTCCAGCAGGGCCCATAGCGCGCGGTTGATGGAAGCTTCCACCGTGCGCGCCTGCGCCACCAGGTAATTCACCAGGACGCTTTGAAGTATTTCTTCCGTGTTGGTTTTTGTAGCGGTCACTTTTGCGCACTCCCAGCGCGATTGCATCGCATGGCCTGAATTTTCACAGGTACATCATGCGGCAGGGAAGTTGCAATGAAATCAATCGCACATCAATCTTTGATGACACCCCGGGGAGGGAATCAGACGGCGAGGGGAACCGAGAAGGAGAACTTCGATCCGCGTCCGACCGCGCTTTCAACCCACAGCCGGCCGCCGTGGGCTTCCACGATGTGCTTCGCGATCGAAAGCCCCAGGCCCGTGCCGCCGGCTTCGCGCGAACGCGCAGCATCCACGCGATAGAAGCGTTCAAAGATACGCTCCTGGTCGGCCAGCGGGATGCCGATCCCAGTGTCTGCAACCGTGATAACGGCTTCACGCTCGCCCGCAGAGACGCTCACTTGAATTCGGCCGCCCGGCGGAGTGTACTGGATGGCATTGTCGAGCAGGTTTTGAAGGACTTCGCGCAGCAAGCTGGAATCGCCGCGCACGGCCGGGAGGCCCGGCGGAATTTCCATCTCGAATGCGATTTGTCTCCGGGTAGATTTCAGCAGGGCCGTCTCGGCGCAGCCTTCAATCAAGTCCGCCAGCGCTACGGGGAAAAATTCCACTTCGAGCTTGCCCGCCTCGATGCGCGCGAGTTTCAGCAAATCATCGGTCAAACGAGCCAGCCGCGCGGCGTGTTCACGGATGATTTCCAGGAACCGCCGGTTGTTTTTTGGATCATTCAACGCGCCTCCGAGCAGGGTTTCGGCGAAGCCTTGAATAGCAGTCAGGGGCGTCTTGAATTCATGCGAGACGTTCGCGACGAAATCCTGCCGCACACGCTCGAGCCGGCGCAACTCGGTCACGTCGTGCAAGACCACCACGGCCCCCGACGGTCTTTCTCCCGCATGAGAGTTTTCGGCCGCCCCGGTCTCCAGTGCTTTCACCGGTGCCGCCGTCACCGAGAAGCTCTGCGGTTGCACGAACCCCATGGCGATCTGGCTGCGCAAACCCTCCTCGCCTTGCAGCGCTCTCCGGATGATGTTCAGTAAGTCTGAATTTCGAACCACCTCGATCAAAGGACTTCCCTCGCTGGGAACCGCCTCTATATTCAAAATTTCGGAAAACGCGCGATTGCTGAATACCAGGCGCTCCTGCGCGTCGATCACCGCGACTCCCTCGACCATGCTCCGCAGAATCGCGCTCGACCGGTTTCGCTCACTGCTCAGCAGGCGGATTTCAGTTTCCAAGTGCCGGGCGGTTTCGTTCAGAGACTCGCCTAGATCGGAGATTTCGTCGCGCGGTCCCTCGCCCGGCAACGTGTGAAATTCTCCTTTTGCGATTCGCTGGGAAAAATCTTTTAGCCGCTCGACACGCACGGCAAAACTCCGTGCGTATACAAGCCATACGACGCTTCCAATGAGCAGGATGATGAGTGAAGAAGTCACCAGCCTTTCGCGCAGCTCTCTCACCGAAAACTCAATTTCCGCCGCCGGCAAGGCCACGCGGATCACGATGGGAGGCCCTGTAGGTGGCTGATAACGCACGGCGCGGTACACGAATTCGCGCCCCAGAGTATCGCTGCGTCGCGTCGAATGCCCTTCACCATTGGCCAAGGCCTGCTGAAATTCGGGAAGTTCGGCGTAGTTTTCCGTTACTTCGGGGTGGCCTTCCGAATCGGCGAGGACCTGGCCGGACTTGTCAATCACCGTTACGCGCGCGCCGGTTTTGGCCATCCACTCGGTCCATGCGCGCAGTTCCGGTGTGTCGAGCGAAGGCGGTCGAGTTTGTGCCAGGTTTAGAAGCGAATCTAGTTGATCGCCGGCAGAACGAAGGGCCTGGCTGCGGATCACTCGTGCGGAGTACAGATCAACGGCGAGCAGGACGGCCAGCAGCAGGCCAACGTAGGCGAGTCCCAGCGTCCAGAAAAGTCTAGGTCGCACGGTTTGTTTCGAAAAGATATCCGGCGCCGCGAATTGTTTTCATGAACAACGGATGCTGGGGATCCGTTTCGATTTTTTCGCGCAGGCGCCGCACATACACGTCCACGCTGCGCGGCGTGACGAACCGCTCCGTCCCCCAAACGGCGTCCAACAACTGATCGCGCGTGAACACACGGTTCGGGCGCGCCGCCAGGAAATAGAGGAGCCGGAATTCGAGCGTGCTCATGGGCACAGGTCTGCCCGAGCGTGTCACGCGATATGCGGCCGGGTCGATTCGCAGCGCGGAGAATTCAATAGGCTTTTCGGAGGGTGTCCCGGGTTCGGCGCGTCTCAAGAGCGCCTTCACGCGCGCGGCGAGTTCGCGAGGACTGAACGGCTTCGTAACGTAATCGTCGGCGCCAAGTTCCAGCCCGACGACGCGATCGGCTTCTTCGCCTTTCGCTGTGAGAATGAGAATTGGCAGACGGTTTAGATTCACGTCCTTCCGGACCTCTTTGCAGATCTCGAGTCCCGAAAGTTTCGGCAACATTAGGTCAAGGATCAAAAGGTCGGGCGTGGCTTTCCGAATCTGAGCCAGGCCGGTCGAGCCATCGCCGCTCGCCGCCACCTGGTACCCATCTTTCTCCAGGTTATATCGCACCAACTCAACGATGTCTTTGTCGTCTTCGATTACCAGGACGCGTTTCATCTCTCTCTTTCTGGCTCGCGACCACACCATAAGGGAAGTCGTGCCCTGGAAGCAAGTCGCTGACGCGTTCCGATGATTTTTTAACATGGCGTTAATATCGTGCATCGCAGTGCGCCGCGCGCATCTGAAACATTTTTGCGTCTCCGCGGACGAGTGCGCTAGGTTCGTGCTCCTGCCAGTGTACTGATTCCATGCGCTTTGCGCCATCCGTACGAAGCCAAGTTTGATCTTGGGTCTGCTCCGTTCGTGACCGACTGGGTCTAAAGGCAACTTGCGCAGATTTTCGTTCCGTGGACGGCGGAAGCATGCATTCCGGGCTCTTGAGGGGAGGAAAAGGATGCGCCGAAAAATCTAGGAGTGTGCGCCGCTTTGAGTGGTGGGTTCGGCAGGCGCTGGCATGGATCGCAACCTTGGCTTTCTGGCATCGCCGGCATGGCCACAGCAGAAGCAGCCGACTCTTGCTGCCAAAGCCTCAAAGACCTCATCAGCGTCGAGGTGACTTCAGTCTCGAAAAACGAGCAGACGCGTTCGCGCGGCCTCGGCGATTTTCGTGATTGCCGCCGAGGAAGTCGCGCGTTCACGTTGTGGGCAACCGAAAAGTAAGCGCTGGAATTTTTAACCATGTGGTAACTCATAAGAACGTGTACCAAAGTGAACAGAAGCTCTTCCGTCGTCCGGAATAGCTTTGAAGGCAGTGTCTGCATCTTCATCGTTGGCCATAATGCACAGCTCGCCGCAGGCCTGAACTAGGCAGGATAAACGACAAAGGGATCACGGCCCCTTGGGAGGTCTCGCCCCTTCAAGGACACCAAGAACCAGAAACTCTTATCGACATCGCGAGATGTGAACAAGCGTAAACAGATGCCGTTTACGCGAGCGAGCCAAAACCTTTGCGCGATATTCGACTGAAATCGCTGATCTGGCAATGCAGTCAAATGAAACAAATGAAGGCAAATCCGATGGGGAAGAAGAATCGTCGCCGTCTCTGCCATTTTTTCTGGCGCGGGGTCAACCGTCTGCCATGTCCATTGGCTGGCCGGATGCTTCTGTGCCTGGCGACGCTGGGGTTTCTGGTGTTACCCACATGGCCGCAGCAGAAGCCGACGGACCTTGCAGACCAAAGCCTCGAAGACCTGATGAATGTCGAGGTGACGTCGGTCTCGAAAAACGAGCAGAAGCTTTCGCGCACGGCTTCCGCGATATTCGTCATCACGTCCGAGGATATCAGCCGCTCGGGCGCGGCGAATATCCCCGATCTCTTGCGAATGGTTCCGGGCATGGATGTGGCTCAAATTAACGCGAACACCTGGGCCGTCAGCGCTCGTGGACTTAACGGTGAATTCAGCAACGAATTGCTGGTGATGGTAGACGGCCGCACTGTATATCTGCCCACTTTCGGCGGCGTGTTCTGGGATGTATTGGATATGCCGCTCGACGATATCGAAAGGATCGAGGTGATCCGCGGTCCCGGCGGGACTATTTGGGGGACAAACGCCGTCAATGGAGTTGTCAATATCATCACGAAGAAAGCCGCTGCCACGCACGGAGCATTGATCGTCGCTGGCGGAGGTAATCTCGACCAAGGATTCGCGACGACGCAGTACGGCGGCACTCTCGGCAAGAATACGGATTATCGCTTTTACTCTAAATATCTGAACGATGCCCAACTGCCGGGTCTGAACGGCCAAGGGGGAAGCGATGGCTGGCACCTTCTTAGCGGCGGTTTTCGTGTGGACAGCACTCTTTCAGCAAACGATAAGTTAACCGTTGAAGGAAATCTTTACGCAGGGCGCGAAGGCAATCCGAACCTGCAGTTGCTGTCCGTGACGTCTCCCGGTCCTCAACGGCTTGACTCGGAAGTGAATTTATCCGGCGGTTTTCTTCAATTGGCCTGGAATCATGCTTTCTCCGCCCGGTCAGATACTTCCCTTCAAATCTCCTATGATGAATTCAAGCGCCCCGACGTTCTCGATGAAGGGCGATACACGCTAAATTTTGATTTCAAGCATCACTTCCTGTGGGGCCAGCGGCAAAGCATCACGTGGGGCTTGGGCTATCGCTATTCTTCTTCGCACACCCATGGGGACCTCGCCATAACTTTGAACCCGGCGGACCTCAACACTCAAATAGGCGGTTCCTTTTTTCAGGATGAAATTGCCATCTCGCCCGACCGCGTTTACCTCACGTTGGGGACAAAGCTGGAGCACGACTACTACACCGGTTTTGTGTTGCTGCCGAACGCGCGCTTAACGTGGCAGCCGAACGCGCATCAAATGTTCTGGGCAGCTATTTCGAGAGCTGCCCGCACTCCCGCTAGCCTGGACACAGCGGAGCGTTTAAACTTCGCCGGATTTCCGGGTTCCGACGGCACACCAGTCCTGATCGGGCAGGTAGGTAATACTCACTTCAAGAACGAAGACCTCGCCGCTTATGAGGCGGGCACTCGAATGACCCCACTTAAGAGTCTATCGATCGATTTCGCGGCGTTTTATGGCGATTACGCCCACCAAGGAACAGTGGAACCAGCCCCACCCGTTTTCGAAACTACCCCTGCTCCCGCTCACTTATTCATACCCACTATTTCCGAGAATCTGATGCATGGGGAAAGCCAAGGACTGGAGATTGCCGCCAGTTGGAAGGTGTCCTATCGATGGACGCTCAGTCCCGGATATGCCTTCGAGCAGATTCATATGCACTTGGATTCGTCGAGCCAAGATACCCAGTCTGTCGGCCAGGCGGAGGGAAGCAGCCCTGTAAATTCAGCGCAGCTTCGATCGCACTTTATCTTTCCCCACAATATGTCATGGGATACCTCCGCGTATTTTGTGGGACGCCTTAGCGACCCCAAGATTCCTTCTTACACCAGGGTCGATACATCGCTTTCTTGGCATTACCGCGAAGGCTTGTCCGTCAGCCTGGTCGGACAAAATCTTGTCCGGGATACGCACCTTGAGTTCACGGAATTCACCGGAGCTTCCATCTCGAACCTGATCAAACGAAGTGGCTATGTAAAGTTCACGTGGCGATTCTGATGCCGGAGCAGAGGAATTGAATCTGCATAACATACTGCCGAATCAATTTTCCCTTGGCGCGGGACGGCAAAGAATTTCTGCGTCCGGCTTGTTTGCACTGTATTTGCAAGTTGTTTTTTTTTCCGCGGCGTACATTTTCCCCACGCCTTTGCCGGCTCAGACGAAGTCCCCAAGCGAATATGAGTTAAAGGCCGCCTTTCTCTTCAATTTCGCCAAATTCATTGACTGGCCTGAGAGCAGCTTCGCCAACGAGCACTCCCCGTTTGCGATTTGCGTTCTCGGTACGGATCCATTCGGGCCGGCGTTGGATAGAACTCTGCACGGGAAAATGGTCGGAAACCGCCCGGTTACGCTCGCACGGATAACCGAGATCGTGCAAGCACGCCAATGCCAAGTGGTTTTCGTGGCCGCATCGGAAAGCAAACGCTTACCGGAGATCATCGACCGCTTGCAGAACACAAGCGTTCTGCTGGTCGGGGAGTCCGACGGTTTCGCCGAAGCGGGCGGCGCCATTCAGCTCACGCTGGAAGACGGCCATGTTCGATTCACGATCAACACGGACGTCGCTGCTCGCGCGGGTCTGAGATTCAGCTCTAAGCTGCTCGCCCTGGCCAAGATCGTTCACGACGCGCCCAACAGTAGGAAGAGTTGAAATGACTTCACTCCACAACCTCACGCTCCGCGGAAAACTGACCGCCATTATCTTAATCACTTGTTCGGTTGCGGTCCTGGTCGCTTGCATGATCTTCGCCCTCTATGACGTGACCACCTTCCAACGTTCGCTCGCCGATGAACTGGAAACGATCGCAAAGATCACCGGCTCGAATATGACCGCAGCTCTGACGTTTGGCGATGCGAAGAGCGCGAATGAGATTCTCAGCACCGTCGGTATTCAGCCTCACATCGAGGAAGCCTGCGTTTACAAGGCAGATGGGACGGTCCTGGCGGAATTTAGACGCGACGGTTCGAAAGAATCTTTCACTCCCCCGGCGCCGCGTCCTGATGAGACTTCCATCGTTTCGGGCCACATGCTCGTCTTCCGTCAAGTTTCGTTGGACGGGGAGACGATCGGGTCAATCTACCTGAAGTCCGATCTAGGCGAACTCTACGCGCGCATTGGGCTCATCTCCGCGATCATTTTGACCGTGTTCCTATTGTCTCTGGTGACTTCGTTCCTGATCGCCTCGCGCCTGCAACTTCTGATCTCAGAACCCATTGGGCAACTGACGCAAACGGCCTCCGAGGTGTCGATGACCAAGGATTACTCCCTTCGAGTAGCCAAGGGCAGCCACGATGAAATCGGTTTTCTTATGGACCGCTTCAACGAGATGTTGCAGCAAATTCAACTTCGCGAGTCCGCTCTGCAGCATGCCCACGACGAATTGGAAGTGCGTGTCAGTGCGAGAACGCTGGAATTGCAAAAGGAGATTGTGGAGCGCAAACAGGCCGAACAGGAAGTCGCCGAGAGCAAGCGCTTTCTCAACTCGCTCATCGAAAATATCCCAATCGCGATTGCCGCGGTCGGTATCGACGATGCCGTGCAAATGTGTAACCCAGCTTTCGAAACCCTGTTTCACTATCGCAGACAAGACGTGCTTGGTCTCTCTTTGATCGCGCTCGTGACGAATTCCGAGCTCCGCGCAGAGGCAGATGCTAACAGGAGCAGGCTTCTGAAGGGAGAGACCCTCCACATGGTTACCCGCCGGGTCCGAAGCGATGGGAGCTTGGTGGACGTCGAGGCTTACTCTGTTCCCCTCGGCCCCAAAGACGAGCGAACAGGCGCTCTCATACTTTATCAGGACATTACGGAACGCAAATTGGCCGAGGAAGCTATGCTCCGTGCGCGGGAAGCGGCGGAAGCTGCCAGCCAAGCCAAGAGCGAGTTCCTCGCCAACATGAGTCATGAAATCCGCACTCCCATGAATGGAATCCTGGGAATGACGGAACTCACCTTGGAAACAGATTTGAACTCCGAGCAGCGCGAATACCTGGGCATGGTGAAAACATCCGCGGATTCACTCCTCATCCTTCTCAATGACATCCTTGATTTTTCGAAGATCGAAGCGGGGAAACTGGATCTGGAGTCCGTGGAGTTTTCGCTGCGCCAGAGTCTCGGCGAGACACTGAAAACTTTGGGTCTCCGGGCGCACGAAAAGGGCCTGGAGCTTGCCTGGCGCGTGCGTTTTGACACTCCCGAGCGCTTGGTGGGGGACTTGGGCCGCTTGCGCCAGGTGGTGGTGAATCTGGTGGGCAACGCGGTAAAATTTACGGAGCGGGGCGAAGTGCTGTTGCAGGCAGAAATGCTGCAAGCCACCAGCGAAAGTGTGGAGCTGCATTTCTCCGTGCGCGACACCGGAATTGGAATCGCGAAAGACAAACAAGAAACTATTTTTGAGCCTTTCACGCAAGCTGACGGCTCCACTACCAGGCTGTACGGCGGAACGGGTCTCGGACTCGGAATCGCAACCCAGCTCGTAAGGCTGATGAACGGGAAAATCTGGGTGGAAAGCGAACCCGGTCGGGGCAGCACCTTCCATTTCACATGCCGCTTCGGAATTGCCGAGCCAACTTCCGCAGACCTGAGTTCAATCGGCCCCGAGCTACTTCGGGACCGCTCCGTTCTGATCGTCGACGACAACAGGACGAACCGTATCATCTTGGTCGAAATGCTGGGGCAATGGGGAATGCGTCCGGAGGCTGCGGACGGAGCGCATGCCGCCATGGCAGTTCTTGAGAAAGCGCGTCCGAACGGGCGTCATTTCGACCTCGTAATCACCGACCTTCAGATGCCCGGAGTGGACGGGTTTGGGCTTGTCGAGCAGGTCCGAAGCGTCCCCGATTTGCATCTCATGCGGTTCCTGATGATCAGTTCCAGCGCGCAGCGAAGCGACCGGATTCGATGCGGTGAATTGCAAATAACTTCCTATTTGACGAAGCCCGTTCAGCCATCCGAGCTGCTCGATGCGGTGATGAGCGAGCTTTCCAAATTCCCGTGTCAGCAGCACGAGACCAGCTCCGCCACCGAACAACAAGTGGAAACAAGAGGTCGAGGCCGAAAGATACTCTTGGCCGAGGATAACGTCGTCAACCGGCTGTTGGCCCAAAGGATGCTCGAAAAGGACGGCCACACTATTGTTGTCGCCGAAAACGGCCGCGACGCTCTCGCCGCTATCGAGCGCGAAGGCGTGGACCTCGTGCTGATGGATATACAGATGCCGGTAATGGACGGCCTCGAAGCCATCCGCACCATCCGCGCAAAAGAGAAAATCGCTGGTGGCCATCTTCCCATCATCGCTTTGACGGCCTACGCCATGATTGGCGACCGCGAAAGATGCATGGCCGCCGGCGCCGATGATTACTTGACCAAGCCGGTTCGCCCTTCGGAGCTGTTGGCCTCTATGGATCGTCTCAAGTGCGGCCAAAATGCCGATCGGCCATCTCTGGAACTGGAAAACCATCTCGGAAAGGTGACGCTTTGATCCCGTTATCCAGCGCTCGAGAGAGAAACGCCGACGCCACGCTTTCCGCCGCGTCGTCCCTATTTTTTTCCCTCAAGTGGAATTGGCGGCGCGTGGCTCTCGGAGCTGTCATCGTTATCTTGAATGTCTTTCTCGATCGCATCTCCATCGCGTCCCAAAATTGGGCCGGCATCGGCGCTTGGTATCCGCCGGCAGGTCTGGAGTTGGCAATCCTGATCGGCTTGGGGATTTCTTTCGCGCCCTTGATGCTGCTCGCCGGCTGCGCTTCTTCAGTCATCAATTACCATTTATCTCCCCTCGGGTGGGGTATCTGGTACGTGAATCTCGTAATTACCGGCGGTTACACAACCGTTGCCATCTTCCTGCACCACTTCGTCCGCGCCGACATTTTTCTCCGTTCCCTGCGCGACGTTTTCCGCTACGTTTTTCTGGTGCTGACAGCATCGCTTTTCGTGGCATTTGCGGGATCGGCAAGTTTTGTCTGGGAGGGCTTGGTGCCGCTTGGCATTTATCTCCAGACCGCACTTAACTGGTGGGTTGGCGATTCCGTGGCGTTGATCTGCTTGACTCCCTTTCTTCTTCTCTACGTGATGCCTTGGCTGCGGGCGAGAATTTCACAACCATCGATAATCGCGAAGCAACCTGCGCATTCCGTTGCAGAGGTTCGTTTCAAAGACACGGACTCTCCCCGCCCAGGGGAGACCCTGGCGCAAGGCAGCAGCATCGTTTTGTCCTTGTGGATCGTGTTTGGATGGAACATCTCCAGAAGCTTCGAGCTGTTCTACCTTTTCTTTCTGCCGATTATCTGGATAGCGGTCCGGCGTGGCTTGCGAGGAATTATTGCAGCGATCCTGTTGCTGAGTGTCGGAACCATGCTGATGTTACGCGCCGAGACGCAGGATACGCAGCTCATGGTCTCTCTGCAAGTCTTACTGCTGATTGTGTCCGTGACAGGATTGTGTCTGGGCACCCTCATCACCGAGCGGAACCGCGCGGAACAAGCGTCCCGGGAAGGCGAAGCGCGCATGCAGGCCTTGGTCAGCACCATCGACGAAGTCGTGTTCGAATTCGACGTGAGTGGAACTTACAAAAACATCTGGACCACCAATGAAGCCCTTCTCGTCAGGCCCAGAGCTGAATTGCTTGGCCGGCGCGCAGGAGAATTCCTGGACGCGGGAGTGATCGATCCCGTGCTCCGCACCTTCAAGCGCGTGATAGAAACCGGAATCGGCGAGAGCATCGAATACTTGCTGCACATGCCCGCGGAAAAATGGTTTTTGGCGCGCGTAACTCCTATCCCGTCCCTCGATGGAAAGCCCGTCGTAATCTGCATGACCGCCCGCGATATCACCGCGCGCAAGCTCGAAGAAGAAGAACTCCGCCGGGCGAAAGAGTCCGCCGAAGCGGCTAACCGGGCCAAGGGCGAATTCCTGGCCGTCATTAGCCATGAAATCCGCACGCCCATGAGCGGCATTCTGGGCATGACGGAGTTGCTCCTCGATACCCAATTGACTCCGGAGCAGCACGAATATCTCGAGATGGTGAAGACTTCGGCGAATTCCTTGCTGGAACTCATCAACGAAATTCTGGATTTCTCGAAGATAGAAGCCGGAAAAGTTGAACTCGACCCCATAGAGTTTGGCCTGCTGCAAGCCCTGACCAAGCAGCTCAAAGTGATGCGATTCCGCGCGCAACAAAAGGGACTCCAGCTCACTTGGGAAGTAGCACATGACGTCCCCGCGCAGCTCGTCGGAGATCCCGTACGCCTGACCCAGGTGCTCGTAAACCTGGTAGGCAACGCGATCAAGTTCACCGAAAGCGGAGAAGTTACCGTCAGCGTGCGTATCCAGGATGCCGCCCCCGGTGGCGTGGAGTTGCATTTTGAAATTCGCGATACCGGCATTGGCATTCCAAAAGAGAAGCAATCGCTCATCTTCGAGGCCTTCACGCAGGCGGACAATTCCACCGCCAGGAACTATGGAGGCACCGGCCTTGGGTTGGCCATCACCGCACGCCTGGTCGAGTTGATGGGTGGAAGAATCTGGGTCGAAAGCGAACCCGGGCAAGGCAGCAGTTTTCATTTCGTCGCGAAATTTGCGCGGGTGCCTGAAGAAGTCGCAGTCTCTGCGCACCAAACCCGCACTGAGGAACGACCATGAGCGAGACTAAAAATCCGAAAAACCGAGTTTTGATTGCGGAAGACGATCCCATCTCCCGCCGCCTGCTGGAAGTTTTCCTCACCAAGTGGGGCTACGAAGTAGTGGTCGCCACCACCGGCACGGAAGCTCTGCAATTGCTCCAAAGAATGGGCGCTCCGCGGCTCGCCGTGCTGGACTGGATGATGCCTGGACTCGAAGGCGTGCAGATCTGCCGGAAAATTCGTGAACAGAAAGACCGTCCGTACACTTATCTTCTCTTGCTGACTGCTCGCACGCAGAAAGAAGATTTGCTCCGCGGACTCGAATCGGGCGCCGACGATTACCTGACCAAGCCTTTCGACGCCCAGGAACTCCGCGCGCGATTGCACGTCGGTCAGCGCGTTCTGGAATTGCAGGACAACTTGACGCTCGCCGGCGAAGAGCTGCTCTATCGCGCCACACATGATGCGCTCACTGGGGCCGCAAATCGCGGAGTCATCCTCGACACGCTACGCCGGGAACGTTCCCGCCAGGCCCGCGAGGGAGGTTCGTTTGGCATTATTCTTTTGGACCTCGATCACTTCAAATACGTCAACGATACTCACGGTCATCTCTGTGGAGACGCTGTGCTGCAGGAAACTGTGCGGCGGATGAATGCTGCCGTGCGAGCCTATGACACCGTCGGCCGCTATGGAGGCGAAGAGTTTTTGATCGTAGTACCCGCCGCTGAAAAGGCCGGCCTGATCGGCCTCTCAGAAAGAATCCGCTTGGCCATCGGCGAAAGACCGATCAAGACCGACAGCGGCGAAGTATCCATTACCGCAAGCTTGGGCATCGCCGTCAGCAACCAAGCTGCGCCGCTGGACTCGCAGCAAATGCTTCAGCTCGCCGACGCCGCGCTTTATCGCGCCAAAGCGCGCGGTCGAAACCGGTCTGAGTTGGAGGTCGTGCCGGAACCTCCCGCTTCGGAAGTTCCCACCGCGGAAGCCGCACCAGTCAAATCCGTATCGCGATAGGCACCGCACTTTGACTGCATCTCGACCTTCCCCGAATGTGTGGAGTTTTCTCGCGCTTGCGCAATGTCGCTCGTGCAGCGCATCATGGAAAGTCCTGCAACGTTGCGTCTGACGCATTCCTAACGGACTCATCATCGAAAATGCCGCAGATTCAATTCACCGCGCAGACCAGGATCGAAGCTCCGGCCGAAACTGTTTTTCGCTGGCACGCCGAGCCCGGCGCTCTCGAGCGTCTCACGCCTCCTTGGGAACATGTGGAAGTGGAACAGGCTTCGCCCGGAATCCGCGATGGAGATCGCGGGGTGCTGCGCGTGCGAATGGGACCGTTTCGAGTTCGCTGGGTTTTTGAGCACTGCGATTACATCGAAGGGCGGCAGTTCCGCGACGTGCAAATTACCGGCCCGTTCCGCCGTTGGGATCATACGCATCGCTTCACGCCCGATGGCGCTGGCGCCTGCTTGCTCGAGGACATCGTCGTCTACGAATTGCCGTTTGGTGCTCTGGGCAACTGGTTCGGCGGGTGGTACACCCGGCGCAAGCTGGCGCGACTGTTCCAACACCGCCATCGAATCACCGTCGAAGCGATGCGAGCGCAGCAACCAGCAATGAAATGAGCAAGCTAGTCTCCATACGCTGCCGTATGGACTCGCCCCCTTGCTTATTTCGTCAGCCTCATTGAAACCCATTCCTCGCGTGATACGATTTGGTGTACATTGTTGCTTGAGATGCGTTGATGGGACTTAGCGGCTCCGCCTCGAAGGGATCTGGCAATGAATCCAACTAAACCCGGACCGGTCGTCAACAGCGAAGTTTCGCCCACAACGCCGCGCGACACGCTCAGCATCACGGACAATCGCAACGGCCGCCAGTACGAAGTGCCCATCAAGCACGACACCATCCGCGCTCTCGATCTGCGCCAGATAAAAGTTCGCACCGAAGATTTCGGGATGATGGGTTACGATCCCGCTTTCACCAATACGGCTTCGTGTTCGAGCCGGATCACTTTTATCGACGGCGACAAAGGAATTTTGCGTTACCGCGGCTACTCTATCGAGGAATTGGCCGAGAAGAGCACTTACATCGAGACGGCTTACCTGATTCTTTACGGCGAGCTTCCCACCAAATCGCAGCTTGCTGATTGGTCTTACAACGTCACGCACCACACTTTTATTCACGAGAGCATCAAAAAATTTCTCGACGGTTTTCACTACGATGCTCATCCAATGGGCATGTTGATTTCCACCGTGGCCGCGCTCTCCACTTTTTATCCCGATGCCAAGGACATCTTCAATCCTGAATCGCGCCGTAAGCAGACCTATCGCTTGATCGGCAAAATGCCCACGCTCGCGGCCTTCTCTTACCGCCACAGCCTGGGCATGCCCTTCGCCTATCCGGATAATGATCTGAGCTACTGCGGAAATTTCCTCAACATGCTCTTTCGAACCACCGAACTCAAGTATCGTCCGAATCCCACGCTCGAACGCGCGCTCGACATTTTATTTATTCTGCACGCGGACCACGAACAGAACTGCTCCTCCACCGCCATGCGCTGTGTGGGTAGCTCGCACGTGGACCCCTATTCCGCCACGGCCGCGGCCACCGCCGCGCTGTATGGTCCTCTTCACGGAGGCGCCAATGAAGCCGTGCTCCGCATGCTTCTTGAAATCGGTTCGGTCAAAAACGTGCCCGCGTACATCAAGAGCGTCAAAGCGGGCGAAAAGCTGCTGATGGGCTTCGGCCACCGCGTGTACAAGAACTATGACCCGCGCGCCCGCATTGTGAAACACATTGCCTACGAAGTTTTCGACGTCATGGGCAAGAACCCGCTCATCGAAATTGCGCTCGAATGCGAACGCATCGCCCTCGAAGACGATTACTTCATTTCGCGCAAGCTTTATCCCAATGTGGACTTCTATACCGGCCTGATTTATCAATCGATGGGCTTCCCGGTCACCATGTTTCCCGTTCTTTTCGCCATCCCGCGCACTTCCGGATGGATCGCGCAGTGGGAGGAAATGCTGCTCGACCCCGAGCAGAAAATCTCGCGGCCCCGGCAAGTCTATCTGGGCTACGATTTGCGCAGCTACACCCCCCTGGACCGCCGCGGCTAGCCCTTTTCTGCGTCCCGGCCCTACTCTCGGTTAGCGCCCTACTACTGTGGAAAAGTGATTGCATCTGACGGGAATCTCTGGCAAAACACTCTGACGTCCTGCAGGGGGCCACGCTGATGGAGATATCGACACGCCAATCTGGAGCCGCCACGATTGTGGATGTGGTCGGCGACATTACGTTGTATAACTCGCCGGACGTTCGCAAGGTTCTGATGAATCTGCTGAAGGACAAAAAGTCACCCCGCGTGATCGTCAACATGCAAAGCGTAAGATACATCGATAGCGCGGGGGTCGCCTCCCTGGTGGAGGGTTTGAAAGTTTCGCGCGACTTGAAGAGTACCTTCGCGTTGTTCGGTTTGAGCCGCACGGCGCAGGAAGTGTTTGAGCTTACCAGGCTCGTGAAGGTTTTTGAGATCTACATAACGGAAGAGGATGCCCTGCGCGGGGGCAGCGCCAATACCAACGTTGCTCCGGTAAGGTAAACTTCCCGGCGATCTCCGTGGATTCCTTATGGGAATCCCGCCCGTCGGGTCACTCAAGATGGCACTGACAGAAACAATCGGCTCAGCCACAATCAATGGGCTCGCGTATGTGGGCGGCTTGGCGCGTTTGGCCGGCAGCTCCGTACGCACGATATTCATCGAGCCTCTCCGCGGGAAAAAATTCCACCTCAGTCGCGCCGTACATCAAGCCATGGCCGTCGGCGTGGAGGCTCTCCCGATTGTTTCCCTGATCTCGTTTTTCATCGGCACCATCCTGGCGTTGAATGCGGCCTATGAACTCCGCAAATTCGGCGCCTTGCAGGTTGTCGCCAGCGCCGTGGCCATCTCTATGACGCGCGAGCTCGGTCCGCTGATGACTGCCGTGGTCGTCATTGGCCGGTCGGGCTCCGCCTTCGCTGCCGAAATCGGCACGATGAAAGTGAATGAAGAAATTGACGCGCTCGAAACCATGGCCCTCGAGCCCGTTGATTTTCTCGTCGCGCCCAAGTTCCTGGCCATGCTCCTGATGGTTCCGTGTCTCACTGTGTGGGCCGACTTTATGGGTGTGCTTGGCGGCGGCGTGTTCGGCGTGTCGGCGGCAAGTTTCACCTGGGGAACTTATATCACCGCCACCATGGACGCATTGCACTCGCACGATATCACCAACGGTCTCATCAAAGCCGCCATGTTCGGTCTCGTAATCACGGCGGTCGGCTGCCAGGAAGGCTTTTCCACCGGACTTGGTTCCGAGCAAGTAGGGAGATCGACTACTTCGGCGGTGGTCAAATCCATTTTCATGGTCGTCGTTGTGGATCTGGTATTCACGGCGATCTTTTACCTTACGGCTCCGAGATAAACCGAACATGGCCAGCATCCCCACTTCGAAAGGCGACAAACCAACCGGCCCAGCCATCGCCGTGCGCAACCTGCGCGTGAACTACGGCGCCAGGGAAATTCTGCACGGAATTAATTTTGAGGTGCCGGCGGGCGAGACCTTGGTCATCCTCGGTGGTTCGGGTTCGGGCAAGAGCACGCTGCTGCGCACCCTGGTGGGTTTGGAAAAGCCGAGCGGGGGCGAGATTTGGATGCGCGGAAAGAATTTTGCAGCCATGTCCGAGGAAGATCGCGACGAGCTCCGCAAGAGATTGGGGATGTCCTTTCAGGGCGGAGCCCTCTTTGGCTCCATGACCGTGGGAGAAAATGTTTCCCTGCCGCTTCGCGAGCACACGCAGCTGGATGACTCCACCATCGAGATCATGGTCCGTCTGAAGCTCGATCAGGTGGGGCTCACCGGTTTCGATAATTACATGCCTGCGCAACTCAGCGGCGGAATGAAAAAGCGCGCGGCCATCGCTCGCGCCCTCTCCATGGATCCGGAAATCCTGTTCTTCGACGAGCCCTCCGCCGGCCTCGATCCCATCATCGCCGCCGGGATCGATGATTTGATCTTGAAATTAAAGAAAGCGTTCCGCATCACCATCGTGGTGGTCACCCACGAACTGGCCAGCGCGTTTCTCATCGCCGATCGTATGATCCTGCTCGATAAAGGCGTCATCGTCGCCAATGGCACGGTGAAGGAGCTGCAAGCCAGCACGCATCCCCGCGTTCGGCAGTTTCTTGATCGCGTACCCGAACCCGAATTGACTGGCGAAATTGACTATTTGCAGATGCTGACCGGGGACGTGCCGCCGATTCGGCAATGAATCTGGCTATCGAAGTTCGTCGTGATATATACTCCCGGCTCTCAATGCTGGGGGGCCGGAAGTAATCGAGGAAACGGATGGAAGCGAAGCGGGAACAGGCTCTTGTCGGGCTATTTGTACTAGTGGCTGGAGGTCTGCTCATCGTCACGCTCTTTGTTCTCTCGGGCGTGCTGACCTCGGGTGACACCAACTTCCACACCTATTTCAAAAACGCGGGAGGGTTGCAGGGCGGCTCGGAAGTCCGCTATGCCGGGGGACCGCCGATCGGCCGAGTCAAGAAAGTTCAGGTCGATTCCCAGGATGCTACGCGCATGAAAATCGATTTTGCCGTGCACCCGGATATTCCCGTGAAGACGGACAGCATGGTCATAATCACAAGCAATAGCCCGCTCGGTGAAAATTTTCTGGAGATTCTCCCCGGAACAAACGCGGCAGCGCGCGCCCCGGCAGACTACACTCTTAAATCAAGAGAGCCCGTCAGCTTCGCCGACATCGCCGACAAAATCAACGCGCTCGCTCCCACCGCCGATCAATTGCTCACGAATTTGAACGCTCGCGTGGTGGAGCTGAAGGAAACCCTGAGCCGCGTGAACGATTTGTTGAATGACAGAAACCGCGCGAACATCGGAGACAGTCTCGCTAACGTCCGCGGAATGCTCCAGGAAGACCGCCCGCTGGTTCATACCACGCTCGGCCATGTGAACGAAGCCAGCGCCAAGCTCAGCCCGCTCATCGACGATTTCCGCAAAACTTCCGCGAAGGCCGACGACGCGATTTCGCACATCGATTCCGTGATCACCGAAAATCGCCCCGACATCCGGCAGGCGGTCATCAATTTGCGCCAGTCCCTGGCTTCTGCCAATTCGATTTTGGCGCAGCTCGACAATACAGTCGCCAACAACTCGGAAAATCTTGACGAGATCATCGACAATCTGCGTCGCATCACCGAAAACATGAATGCCTTTACCGAGACGATCCGGGCGCGGCCGTACACTTTGATTCGTTCTTCGGAACCCAAGGATCACCAGCCTGGCCAGGCACCGCCGCAGTAGGCGAAAAGGAGCAAGGTGTGTTTAGGCGTCGAATCCAACTCGCTGGAATCTTACTAGCGCTCATCTGCTTTTCGGGATGCGGAGCAACCCGCCCGATGAAATACTACGTGCTCGATCCCGGTCCCATCTCCGCTCCTTCATCGGCTACGCCTTACCCAATCAATCTCCTGGTCGGACGCATCACCGCCTCGCATCTCTTTCGCGATGATCGCCTCGTGTTCGGCAGCTCCGTCGAACTCGGGACGTATTCCTACGAGCGCTGGGCCGAACCTCCCGCCGACATGGTGCAGGACCTGCTTATCTCAGCCCTACGCTCGACGGCTCAATACCGCTCCGTTTCCAGCCTCAGTAGTAACGTGCATGGCGACTACATCGTCCGTGGCCACCTGTGGGACATTTCCGAAGTCGACAAGCCGGAAATCGCGGCACGTTTCTACCTCGAACTCCAGCTCTTCGATCCCAAGACCCGCACCACCCTCTGGTCCAGTAAATATCAGCATGACGAGCCAGCTCAGGGCAAAAAGGTCGAAGACATGGTTCAGGCCATGGACCGTAATGTGCACGCCGGCCTGCAGCAGCTCATCGGCGAGCTGAGCCAGTATTTCGCGAGTCATCCGCCGCCGCCGGCCAACTGAGCCGAAAACCCATCTCAATATTTACTTGATGGGTACAAAAGTCTTTCTACTCTTGACATTTTCTCGCCTACGTACAAAATGGAGTCCCCTTCCGAAATAGTCTGTTGTTTCACCTCGATTTCACCTCTCGACTTCGAGTAAGCAATCGCCACAAAAAAATGATGTGTCTCGACTAGTTTCGGGATGCTGCGAAGCAAGCGTCAATGTGCAGGCCGTGATCAACGTTCCGCCGCCGCTCGCCCCGGAACACAAAATAGGGCCTGGAGGAAGCCACCGTGCATGCTGTTGAGACCGAGATTCTAGTAGTCGAGGACAATCCCGCGGACGCCGAGTTCGCGGCGTACGCGCTTCGTGAAAACTGCCGCGCCCAAATTCGTCTCGCCTCCAACGGAGAAGACGCCTTGAACCTTCTCTTTCCCAGAGGGGCGAACGGCAACGGAAACACTTCTCATTTGCCCGCGCTGATTCTCCTCGATTTGAACCTTTCGAAAGTCAACGGTCTTGAGGTCTTGCGCCAGATTCGCGCTGACCTTCGCACCAGCTCTATCCCGGTGATCGTTCTCACTTCTTCCACCGACGAGAATGACCTGGTGGAGAGCTCTCAACTAGGCATTCACGGCTACCTTCTGAAGCCCCTCGACTTCGGACAGTTCCGCGACACGGTCGGGCGGCTCGCAATGTCCTGGCTGATCGCTGACCCCGCTTCCTCGGACCACCGTCCCGCTGCGAGAGCAAACCCGGTTTTCGTCCCGAAAGCGCCCGTTGAAACGCCGATTCGCGCCCTTTTCGTCGAAAGTAATTCGGCGGATGCGGAATTATACGCGGCCGAGATGAAAAGGGCCGGCTTCGCCCCGAGCATTGAAATCGTCCAGACGCGCGAACAATTCACCGAGCGCGTCCGCGCCAAGCCCTTCGATATCGTGATCGCTGATTACCAAATCCCCGGTTGGAAGGGCACTGAGGCTGCTCTCCTGCTTCGGCAGTTCGGTATCCGCACTCCGGTCATCGTTGTAGCAGGAAGCCTCGGAGAGGAAGGCACTGTGGAGTGTCTAAAGCTGGGCGCCGCCGATCTTGTCCTCAAGGATCGTTTGGCACGCTTGCCCGTTGCTATTCGCCGCGCTTTACGCGAAGAGTCCCTGAGCCAGGACGCTTTGCGCGCACGAGAACATTTGGCGCACGTTAACCAGGAATTGTCTGAACAGGTTCAGGAATTGCATCGGCGAAGCGGCGAAGAATCCTTGATTCGCGACATGAGCGACTTGCTGCAAACCTGCCTCACCAGCGAAGAAGCCTTCCAGGTGCTCCGCCAGGCAACGGAGAGACTTTTTCCCACCGAGTCGGGCGCACTTTGCATCCTGAACTCATCCCGGAGTCTCCTCGAGCCCGTCGCTAACTGGGGCACCTTCCCACCCGCCGACGGCGTCTTCGCCCCGCAAGATTGCTGGGCGCTCCGGCGCGGCCGGATTCAGTTTTTAGAGAACCGTCCCTCCGGCCTCATTTGCAGGCATTTGGGCACCGCTCCTGCTCCGGACTCTATTTGTGCGCCACTTATGGCGCAGGGAGAGGCGCTTGGTCTGTTGTACCTCAGGGGGCAATATGGTTCGTCCGGGACGCCCGACCCGCGAAAAACCGAAGCCCGGCGGCTTCTGGCGGCCACCGTCGCGGATCGAATTGCCCTGGCTCTCGCTAATCTCAAGCTTTGCGAAAGCCTGCGTTGGCAATCGATTCGTGACCAGCTCACCGGTTTGTTCAACCGCCGCTACATGGAAGAGTCCTTCGATCGCGAACTTGGCCGCACCATCCGCAATCGGCGTTCGCTCGGCGTCATCATGCTGGATGTTGACCACTTTAAGAATTTCAATGACACCCTCGGCCATGCATCCGGCGATGCGCTCCTCACTGCCCTCGGAGACTTCCTGCAGAGTCGGACCCGTAGAGAGGACATTGCTTGCCGCTATGGCGGCGAAGAGTTTGTGCTCATCTTGCCTGAAGCGGATCTGGCCGTCACTCAGCAGCGTGCCGAGGAGTTGCGCGAAGAGGTCAAGCAACTCCGCGTTCACTATCGCGGAAAAGTCTTGGACAAAATCACGCTCTCTCTGGGCGTGGCATCCTATCCCGAGTACGGAGATACCGCGAACGACCTCATCCGCATCGCTGACGCAGCCCTCTATCGCGCCAAGATCGAAGGGCGCGACCGCGTAGTCCTGGCCCAAATCTCGGAACCGCCTCCTCCGAAACATTTGCTTAGCGGCCCCGAGGATCGTCGCCCGGCCGGCGTTTAGGCACCAGCCCGCTGAGTGCATCCAAAGTTGCTGACCATTTGCGCGTGGAGTACTCGTATCTCAACGCCACCATGGGATCCACCCGCAGCGCACATCGCGCCGGAATAAAGCAGGCCAGAAAGGGCTACATCCCCAGCCGATGCAGCGCCGGATATTGGCTCGCGGAAGTATTCATGTCCACGGTCACGAACCTGTTGACACTCTTTCTTTCCGCGTGGTAATGAAGCGCCTAAATGTGGATTCCGGCGAGTTCGCCGGGTTGCCGAACGCTACACGCGACCCTAGCCTGAAGGCGTTCAAGCAACAACCCCACCACCCCGGGAGGTGGATGCTACCTGGTATTCACCTCCCTTTTTATTTTTTGCACCGGGGCCGCCAGCGCGCTCCAATACCTTGCTTCCCGAACTCCTGCTGGGGTTATAATGCGCCCACTTACTTGCCCGGTATTCTCGCGTCTCGCAGCCGGTGCTTGGGCTGTTCGGCGCTCGGTGCCGCGGCAAAAGGAGAGGCTTTCATGGGCCTGCAAATTTCGGCGCGAAAATCCGGAAATGTAACCATCCTCGACCTGGCGGGCCGCATCATTATCGGCGCCAGCAACGACGCGCTCGGCACCGAATTGCGCAAGCTCGCCGAAGCGGGCCCTTCCGACGTTCTCGTAAATCTCGCCGGCGTCACCCAAATGGACAGCTCCGGCATCAGCACTCTCGTGCGCTCCTTCGTCACTCTCGAGCGCCAGGGCGGCGGCCTGAAAATCCTCAACCCCACCGGCCACGTCCGCGAAGTCCTCGAACTCACGCGCCTCATCCAGTCCATCCCCGCCTTCACCGACGAAGCCAAAGCCATAAAAGCCTTCCGCGGCGGCGTCGCCCACGCCTAGCACGTCGCATGCATCACATGAACGTGCTCGCGAACTCGATTCCGCGTCGCAAAGCCTCGCGAGTGCTCCCGTTTTTCATCGTCCTTCTCGCGATGCTCGTCCCCTCTCTTGCCCATGCCCAGCAGCAACCCAATCTCGATGCCCTCGCCGCCAAAACTGCCGGCAAAATCCGCAAATCGGCGAAAGTTCTGGTAATCGATTTCTCGGACTCGCACGCCAAGTCGAGCCTGCTTGGTGCCGTACTCACGGATGAATTCGCGGCTGCACTGCGCAACACCTCGCGGGGCCTTGTCGTAATCGACCGTGCTGATTACGCCCGTGCGGCTGCAGAGGACGTACTCATGCCAGAAGCTCGCGCAGGCGACCAAGCAGCAAAATGTTATTCGGAGCAGCTTGGCGCGGACTTCGCAGTTGAAGGAACCATCAACGCCAGTTCGGAAGCAACTCAGCTCAATGTAAAGGTCATGCGGCTCAGCGATTGGAAACGTATTCTTGAGACCACTGCTTCAGTGCCACTTACTCCTGAATTTCGAGCTAGCCTCTCGAAGCCCGTGAGCTCTCCCTCAGTTACTTCCCACAGCTCCAAAAACACTTGGAATAATCCAAGTTCACCCCTTGGTACAAGCGATCTGGCAACTGCCAAATGGCCGGACAGTCTGAAGGCTTCCGTTCCAACCTGCATCTATTGCCCGAGCGCACATTTCACCGACGCGGCAGTTAAGGCAAAAGCCCAGGGAACTGTCGATCTCAACGTAGTAATTGATCCCGAAGGTCATGTAGCCAGCATGTCAGTAATGCGTGGCCTTCCCTGCGGCCTAAACAGTCAGGCCATTGAGGCAGTTAAGGAATGGAGGCTGAAACCAGCAACAGATCCGAACGGAAATCCGGTCACATTCCGGACAACGGTCGAAATGACATTCCATCTTTACTGAGGGAAAGGAAAAGCTTCAGGCGTTTTTTTTCAGTTCAGCGAGCACCAGCTTGGCGACTTCCTTCAGCGTATCAAAAACGCCCTGCCCCGTGACGGCGACAGCTTCAAGCGTCGGCTCGCCCTTCACCGTAAGTTGCTTCTTCAATTCGTCCACCGGCAGGATATTCGGCAGGTCGCGCTTGTTGAGCTGCAACACATAAGGAATGGTATTGAAATCGAGATTGTGATCTTTCAGATGCTCGCGCAGGTTATCGAGCGTTTCGAGGTTCGCGTCCAGCCGCTCTTCCTGCGAATCCGCGACGAACACCACGCCGTCCGCGCCTTTCAAAATCAGTCGGCGGCTGGCTTCGTAGAACACCTGTCCGGGTACCGTATACAGATGAAACCGCGTGCGAAATCCGCGCACTGTACCAAGGTCCAGCGGAAGAAAATCGAAGAAAAGTGTGCGGTCGGTTTCCGTCGCCAGCGAAACCATCTTTCCCTTTTGATTCGATCCCGTGTGGTCGTAGATCCACTGCAAATTGGCGGTCTTGCCCCCAAGGCCGGGGCCGTAGTAGACAAGCTTGCAGTTAATTTCCCGGGCGGGAAAATTTATAAACGGCACAATTTCCTCAGAATTACGGTCGCGTTTACTTATAGCATAGGCTTCTACTACAGGCCAACGCGCCCCCGCTCCCCTGCTTCGCAATTGACAATGGGTCGTACCTGCCTCTGAATCAGCCTCTTCCGGCCATCCTCAATTCGCCTTTCGCCTATCGGTCGGATACCCTACAAACAGCCACAATTTGTCCATCGACAACCGTGCCTTGTGGGACCTCTTCTTTGGTAGGGGCACGGCATGCCGTGCCCGGTGTCACGCCAGCGAGATTTCACAACGCCCACGGTTTGCGCCAATGGTTTCGTAGCGGCCGCCTTTAGGCGGGCGAATTGCGGTGCCGCGTTCGCTCTTACGCTGTCATCCCGCTTGCTTGCACTGAGGTCGCCGCAGCGACCGAATGTGCCCTGAGCCTGCGAAGGGAGCGAGGCCGTTTTGTGGCCGACGAGGGATCTGCTTCTTCTCTTCGGTCAGGGTGTGCAACGGCAGACGCTTTGCCACGGTTGGAATTTGCGAGTTGACTTCGTACCTGAACTTCAACTACCCAACCTGTTCGCGCGTCAACCGCGGAAACAACGAAAGATGCGCCAGCTGCTTGAACCGTTCTGCGGTGGACGCCTTCCTCCACTCCGGCGCCGCCTTTTCCGGCACGCTCGGCGCGCACGCCGCAGCCATCTCCGCCGTCGCTTGCGCCAGAAAACTCTCCCGGTAGTCCGCTTCCAGCAGCCGCAGGATCTTGCCTTTCAACTGGTCGCAAACCGTCTTGGCATCCGCCGCCGCGTCCACCATTTCGAAATTGAATTCCGCGCTCAGGCGGTCAAACTCCTCGAGCAGCGCCGCCTGATAATGGCAAAAGCTGTCGTACATATCGCAGTTGGGGTAAACGTCCATGCCCGATTCCCAGTAATCGAACCCGCGCGTGAACACCACTCGCGGCACCAGCTGATCGATCCCCAGCCGCAGATAAAACACCGCATCGGGCTTCAGCGCCACGCGAAAAATGCTGCGAATCCATTGCGGGTCCATGCCCCGCACGATGGCCCGCGCCATGAGCGAATAAATATAGCGATCCGTCAGCACGATAAATCCCGCGCGCAATGCCGGCACAATCTCGTTCTCCAGCCGGTCCACGAAATCCGTGGCGTAAAAGAGGCTCTGTGTCACGCGCCCCAGGTTGTTGGTTTCTTTGGCGCGGCGAATGCCGTCGCCCGCCAGCGGCGAACGCGTCATCCCCGTATCCACCACCGCGTGTCCCAGCTCCTCGAGCCACGGCTTCAGCAAGTCAATCTGCGTTGACCGCCCCGCGCCGTCCGTGCCTTCAATCACGATCAGCTTGCCCGCCAGGTCCGAAATCTTGGTGCCCGGCAACTGCTTTCCATACGTTTCTCTCATGGCTGCATCCTCAGTTCCGTCGCTTTCTGCAAATGTGATTTCACGATCTGGCGCACCTGCGCCTGCTGCGCTTCAATCGGCAGCGTGGCGTCCACCACCGTAAGCCCGAACTCCGGAATCATCTTTTCGTATTCCGTCAGAATCCTTCCCTGAAACATGCGGAAACTTTCTTCCGCGTCTTCGCTCAGCCCCAGGTCCAGCCCTGCCTCGTAGAATTTGAAGCCATCGCGCGCGTCGTTCAGCCGGTGGATGGCTGTCTCGAGCGGCACGCGAAAATAAAACGCGATCGCCGGCTTCACCGCAAACCCGTAGAGGTCGCGCACCCACTCGCGGTCCATGCCCCGCGACACATCGCGCGCGAACGCGGTATAAATGTAGCGGTCGCACAGCACCACCGCCCCCGCCTTCAGCAGTGGCAGGATGTTGCGCTCCGTGCGGTCGGCAAAATCCGTCGAGTGGATCAGCGAAAACGTCGCCGGCGTCAGCATCTTTTTCTTTTTCCCCAGCTTGGTGGTGTCCTTCACCAGCGGCGACGAATTCCATTCGCTGAAGACCACGCCGTACCTCTTCGATTCCAGCCACTTGTGCAGCAAACTCAGCTGCGTGGACTTCCCCGACCCGTCGATCCCCTCCACCACGATCAATCTTCCCGGGTAGCGATGCTCCCCGTACCTCTGCACCAGCGGCATAGCCGGCGGCATCGGCGCGCAAACCTCAAACGGCCCAATCCGTACCCCAGCGCTCATCTCTGCCCTCTTTCTTTTTTAGTCGCGCGCATCGTTTCTTGCCCCGTGAAGTTGCCTTTCGGCGCATCCTTCGCAGCCGCCACGCGCGCGCTCTTCGCTGCCCGCGCGCACAGAACGACGCATGTAAAATCCTTCAATCAAGGAAAAATTGCAGCAGGAATCCCGTACCCCTGTATCGTAGTGCCAACTGCCTGACGATCGACGAGGACCGCCGCTTTTGTAGCGGCGGCCTTTAGGCCGGCTTTTTTCTTGGGGTTGGATCCGGCACCTGCCTTACTCTGTCATTCCGAGCGAAGCGAGGAATCTGTTTTCAGCGTCGGGCGTTTGGGGCGTTTGCTGTAACGAAGAGGAGCAAAACTTAGTAGTGAACTATCGGTGTGGTACTATCCGCCTTGGCCCAATGTTTACCGACGAAATCACCAAGTCGAAAGGGTCGACCAACCGCCTCTCGAGCTACCGTTGGAGCTTGTGGTCAATTGCAGTTTCGATTGCGACCGCTCTGATAGCTCTCGCAGCCATTCAATATCTATATCATCGCGGCATGTGGCTCCAGGAATCGTCATTAGCCTCCTTCATCGACGGAGTTGGAGGACTTGCTGTCTTGGTTTCTCTTGCTCTCGCGGTAATTGGGTTCAACAAGGGAGAGTCCCCTGTTGTTGGTGCAATCGCATTTTTCCTCAGTCTCTTCAGCGTTGCCTTGTATACCCGATGATTCCACGAGGGACTACAAGGACGCCATCGCCGCTGTTAAGAAATGGACCTTTGCTCCCGCCCTCGATCCCGATGGCAAACCTGTCGCCGTCCGACAGATCATTCAAGTCAGCTTCCATCTCTATTAGCGGCCTCGAGTAGCTGGGATGTTAAACGACAAAATCCTTGAGACAAGAGAGTCGGCCACCTACCCGGAACTGGTTGATCCCACAGGTTTTTGGCGCTTCATTTTTTGGCTAGCCTTTGTACTTGGCAACCTGACTCTCGTGTTCGCGTGGCTGTTAGCGCAAGTCCCACGCCCTTCCCATGCGTACCTGCCGCTGGACTACGCAGTGCGCGCGGGCATCGTCGCTTTCATGTTGGTAGCAATCCTCATGGCCCGAAGGATATGGAAGATCAACACGCCGAATCTAGATCAAGAACCGGGAATTGCGATGAACCTCGTCGTATTGGTTGCATGGTTCGAGCTAGTATCGGCCCTCTGTGGAATCATAGTCGTCGCAATCTTCCCACGTTAGGCATGGTCCTAGGTCCCTCCACTCTTTTTTGACCCTATCTGTGTTAATCAGTGTTTATCTGTGGTTGCAATTTTGAATCTTCCGTCCACACCACTCAATCACTAGCGCTCCGAACACGAACGTGCTACCGTTTCTCGTGGTTGAATGGAACAAACTCGGAAGAAGTTGCTCGAACGACGCGGCCCCCCGCATCGCCCAACCAGTCCGTCATTCCTCCGGCATTCCTGCAGCCTCACGATCGCGCTTCAGAATGGCCACGCGTTCTTTGGTTTTGTCTTCAACTGTTAACTGTCAACTATCGACTGTGAACTGCCGCCTGAACTTCCCGAACTTCCCCCACTCTAATCGCCAAATCCTACGAATAGAAACACGTCTAACTCATAGAAAACAAAGGACGGCGACCCGTTCTAATCGCCAAAAATTCGGAAGTCCGCAAACCCGCGCATTGACGCGCCTCCGCGACTTTGCTATGTTGACTCATCGCCTCCCTCGGAGGATGCCTTGAAGCGACGCGCAGTCCGCACATCACGAGCATCGCGCACCACCCATAAACTTCTGAAAAAGAAGACGTTAAAGGCATCCGCCAAGGCCAAGCCGGTCATGCCTCCGGATCCCGACGCGCCCGCCAAGCAGGCCCAGCTCAAGTCCTACGAGGAAGCGCTCAAGCACTTTCAGCAGCAAAAGTTTGCACGCGCGAAGCAATCGCTCGAGCGCGTTCTCGAAGGGCCCAGCAAGGAATTGGGCGACCGCGCGCTAGTCCACATTCGTATTTGCGACCAGCGCATTTCGCGCCTCCCCGTTCAGTCTTTGAAATCCGCGGAGGATCATTACACCCAGGGCGTCGCGCTGATGAATCTCGGGCGCTGGGACGAGGCTCGCGAGCATCTGGACCGCGCGCGCAAAGCCGCGCCCAAAGCCGACCACATTGTTTACGCCATGGCCGCGCTCGATTGCCTCACTGGCGAAGCGGAATCCGCCATGCAGAATTTGAAAGTCGCCATTCAACTGCGCCCGGAAAATCGCTATCACGCGCGCAACGACGAAGATTTCTCATTCCTGCAGGAAGATCCGCGCTTCACCGAACTTCTTTACCCGGAGCGAGACGGTTCCAACGGCTAATTTCCCGCGATTCCCGTGAAAAATTCCACGCAGCAACGCACCCGTCCCGTTCGCATTGTCGCGCTGGGAGGCGGCACCGGACTCTCCACCGTTCTCCGCGGCCTGAAAGAATATGTCGCCGCGCGAAAAGAGAAAATCCGCCGGCCCATCTCCGATCTCGCGGCGGTGGTCACGGTGACGGACGACGGCGGCAGCTCCGGCCGCCTGCGCCGCGAGTATCGCGTCCTTCCCCCCGGCGACATTCGCAACTGCATGGTCGCGCTCTCGCAGGACGAACACCTGCTCGGCAAACTTTTCCAGTATCGTTTTCCCGCCGGCCGCGGTCTCGCGGGCCACAGCTTCGGCAATTTATTTCTGACCGCGCTCACCAACGTCACCGGAGATTTTCCGGAGGCCGTGCGCGTGTCCGCGCAAGTCCTCGCGATTCGCGGCCGCATCTTTCCCTCCACGGCGCAGAACGTCACGCTCGAGGCCGAGCTCGAAGACGGAACGATCGTCGCGCGGCGAAACGAATATTTCACGCTCGCATAAACGCATTCGCGCGGATTCGCCTGGTCCCGCGGCGGGTTCGTCCGCTGCCGGAAGTGCTCGAAGCGATCCGCGCAGCGGACTTGATTCTCGTCGGCCCGGGCTCGCTCTATACCAGCATCATTCCCAACCTGCTGGTCGAAGGGGTGGTGCAAGCGATCGCTCGCTCGCGCGCCACCTGCGTGTACATCGCGAACTTGATGACCCAGCCGGGCGAAACACAGAATTACACGGTGGCCGATCACGTCCGCGCAATTTACGAGCACACGCATAAGAAGCTATTCGACTTCGCAGTGATCAACCGCGCGCCCATCCCGCCGCGTTTGTTGCGCCGCTATCGCGCGCAGGGCGCCGAGCCCGTGCAGCCTTCCTACGCCGAGCTAAAACGCCTGGGCCTGCGCTACGTTACCGGCGATCTGCTGCATCACAGCGCGGTGGTGCGCCACGATCAAGGACGCTTGACGCGCCTCCTGCTCGACGAATTCGTCCAGCGCCCTCCCCGCCGCTGAGCGATTTCCGGCGCGCGCCCGCCAGCCGAATTTCTGAAATGCTTTTCTTGCGTCGATTTGCCTGTGTTCGTATACTGGCCGCCGCCGTCGAAAGGTGTTCCGATGCGGGTGCCGGTAAGTCCAGCCGCAACGCCACGCCCCATGCAACATGTTGGTCGAGCAATCTCGGGAGGGTGTCATGTCCGCGGCCGCGCATGATGAGCTGAATGTTTATAAGTCCGCCGAAGCGCGATTCGAAATCGCCGCGCAGAAATTAGGATTGGAAGACGGCCTTTACCGCTACCTGAAATATCCCAGCAAGGAAATCACGGTTTACATTCCGGTACCGCTCGACTAGGGGCAACTGGAAGTGTTCATCGGGTACCGCGTGCTGCATTCGACCATTCGCGGGCCGGGCAAGGGCGGAATCCGGTTCGCGCCGGATGTTTCGATCGACGAAGTGCGCGCGCTGGCGGCGTGGATGACATGGAAGTGCGCGGTGGTGAACATTCCCTTCGGCGGCGCGAAGGGCGGCGTGATTTGCGACCCCAACAAACTTTCGAAAACGGAGCTCGAGCGCATCACGCGGCGCTACACCGCGGAGTTGAGCGAATGGTTCGGGCCGGAACGCGACGTTCCCGCTCCCGACATCGGCACGAATGAACAGACCATGGCCTGGGTGATGGACACTTACGCCATGCACGTGCGGCAAGCGACCACGGCGGTGGTGACCGGCAAGCCGCTCGAGCTGGGCGGATCGCAAGGACGCAAAGAAGCGACGGGACGCGGGCTGATGCTTTGCTGCAACAACGCGCTGGCGAAACTCAAGATGAAACGCGAAAGCTGCCGCGTGATCATTCAGGGCTTCGGCAACGTGGGTTCGCAGGCCGCGCTGCTGATGCACGCGGCGGGATACAAAATCATCGGCGTGGCCGACATTCACGGCGGCCTGTACAACGAAAGAGGCTTCGACATTCCGAAGCTCGTATGACTGGGTCTATACGCAGCGGAAGCCGCTGCCGGAATTTCCCGCGGGCGGCGAAAAAATGACCGCGCAGGAAGTTCTGTTCCATCCCTGCGAAATTCTGGTGCCGGCGGCGACGGAAAATCAGATCACGTCGCACAATGCCGGCCGGGTGGACTGCAGAATTCTGTGCGAAGGCGCGAACGGGCCGACAACGTCGCACGCGGATGCCATCATCGAGAGAAAGGGAATTTTTATCATTCCGGATATTCTGGGGAATGCCGGCGGCGTCACGGTGAGCTATTTCGAGTGGGTGCAGGACCGCCAGGGATTTTTCTGGCGCGAAAGCGAAGTGAACGAGCGTCTGCAGGACGTGATGGAGCAAAGTTTCGATCAAGTGATCCGCTACGCCGAGACGCATGGCGTGAACAACCGCATCGCCGCTTACATTGTGGCCATCGACCGCGTGGCGCGCGCACTAAGGCTTCGCGGGATTTACGCGTAGGGCTGGGGACAGGATTTTTGCGGAGGGTCAACGTGTATCCTGATTCGATTTCGCCCGGGGCACTGAAGACGGAAGACGAACACCGGCGGGATATTTGCGCGGTGGGCCGGTGGATTCACGACCGGGGCTACGTCGCTTCAACGGACGGAAACATTTCGCTCCGGCTCGATCCGCACCACATTCTCACTTCGCCGACCTGCCTGTGCAAAGGAATGATGACGCCGGACGACCTGGTGATCACCGACCTGGAAGGGCGCAAAGTGAGCGGCCGGCGCAATCCTTCCTCCGAACTCGGCATGCACCTGCTGATTTATCGCCGGCGCCCAGACATCAACGCGGTTTGCCACGCGCACCCACCGGTCGCGACAGGTTACGCCGCGGCGGGAATTCCGCTCAACAAAGCGCTCCTCTGCGAACTGGTTCTCTCGCTCGGATGCGTTCCAGTGGCGCGGTACGGAACTCCCGGAACACCGGAACTCGTGGACGCGATCGAGCCGCTGGTGGAGAGCTACGACGCCATTCTGATGGCCAACCACGGAGTGGTGACGTACGGGCAGGATTTGCTGAAGGCTTTTTTCCACATGGAAACTACCGAGCATTTCGCGCGCGTAGCGCTGGTGACGGAGATGCTCGGGAAACAGGTGCTGCTCTCCGGCGGAGACGTGGAGAAATTGCTGGCGGCGCGGGCGCGCTATGGTTTGCAGACGGCCTCGAACGCTGGGCCCGAGTTACCGGTTACTTCAGAAACTGCCGAGACCCAGCGGATCAATTTGACGCGAAGGGAACTCGAAGCGCTGGTGGACGAAGCAGTGAAGAAAGATCGCTCGCGCCGGTAACGTTCGGGATCCCGTTGTCCCTTCAGCGGGCTGAAGCCATCCTTATTTTCTCCAGGATACGCCACAACTAAAATCGTGGCCTGACGAAAAACGGGCAGCGGCTGTGGCGAGCTCGCTGCCCGTATGTGAGACTTCGGTTCGTTACTGCGCGATTTCGGCGTACTTCATTTTGCCGATGAAGTGAATTTCCTTGACCTGATCGCCGTCGGCCACAAGCGTGGTGTATTGCGCTTTGGCGCGCTCGTCCTTCCACTGCACCGGAACTTCGGCGACGACTTTTCCGTTGAGAGACAATTTCGCCTGAGTCTCGCTCACAGTAATCGAGTAGCTTCCCGGTTTGAGTTGCTTGCCCGCGAGGGTGACGGGATTGCTGACGAGTACGGTGGACGTGATGGGCTTGAATTCGGTTTTGGTGTCTTTGGCCAGCGTAGCGTGCGCTGCGATCGAGAGCACAAGCGACAGCACGGCAACAATTGTTAACACTCCGTGAACTTTGGAACGCGACATTTTATTTCCTCCTTGGTCTCTGCCCCTTGCACACGCTTAGACGTTTCGCGATACAGAGCGAAAGCATTGGTGAGCAAGATTCACGAAGAATTATTTTGCCGAATGGCGGGAAAATTGTTGCACCAGAAACGAACACCGTTCTTTCGAAAGCGAACAATTTTCGCGCGTGAACCAGCGCAGAAAAGTGACCAGGTACGAAATTCGGTAGAGATGTTACGCGGATGTTTCAGATTGAGAATCGAATTGCAGCGACAAATTTAGGCAGGACCAAAAAGAGAGCGAGCGTTTGCAAGGAAATGAATTCTGAATTGCAATCGATCTAGGATGTGCGCGCGCCGGCACACAACGTCAACGTGCGTCTTTCCTTGCTCGTCATGTAGTACGAAGAATCGAGGCTATTTGTTTCATGAGGGTTAGCAACACGCCGGAGAGCGGGGCCCATGAGTGAAACTCCGAATCGATCGACTTATCACCCATTCGAACCTGGTCTCGGACTATAATCCGCGCTCGGACGCGAGAATTAACTGATGGGGGGCGGATGGACAACATATCTCGACTTGCTCTGATGCTCGTGTTCTGTGTATCCGCTACAGCGCAAACGCAGGATACAAAGACGGCTGCGTTTCAGGCCGTCCCCGAATTGGGCTATCGTGTGCTCCCCGATTTCTTTCACGGATCAGGCGAGATAGGCGTGGGAGAAGCCTCGGGTGTGGCACTGAATTCAAAGGGGCATATTTTCCTGTTTCAGCGGGCTGAGCCCATGCTGGCCGAGTACGATGAGAATGGAACCTACCTTCGCAGCCTTGGTGAAGGGCTGTTCACCCATCCCCACGGATTGCGAATCGACAATGAAGACAATCTGTGGACGACAGACGACGGGAGTCATCTCGTGTTGAAGCTGAGCCCAGCGGGGCGCGTCCTCCTGGTGCTGGGCCGCAAAAACGTCGGTGCGGAGGCAGACTGGCTCTTCAATCAGCCCACGGACGTAGCTTTCGGGAAGAACGGGGTAGTCTATGTTTCCGACGGATACGGAAACTCTCGAATTGTAAAGTTCGATCGCGACGGTAATTTTCTGAAGGCTTGGGGGAAGTACGGGACGGGAGCGGGTGAGTTCAATCTGCCGCACAGTGTCGCGGTGGATGCGCAGGGGAATGTTTACGTCGGGGATCGCGAGAATCAGCGGATACAAATCTTCGATGCGGACGGAAATTTCCTGAAGCAATGGACGGGCATCGGATATCCCTACGGTCTTTTCATCACCGCCGACCAGCATGTTTGGATGATCGACGGGGGATATGACCGAATCGTCGAACTCGATGCGAACGGGAAAATCATCGGCGCACTCGGTGAACCGGGACACGCGCCTGGACAGCTTGCTTGGGGACACTTTTTAGCCGTCGGAAAAGATGGAAAAATATACGCTGCGGATGTTTTGAATTGGCGCTTCCAGGTGTTTGTTCCCACAGGATCAACCGGAAAAATGTCGAAGTATGTGCCTTCCAGACGGATGTTTTGGGACCGCGTGGCAAGTTCAGGGTGGTCCACTCGGACGAGCGTGCCGAAGAATTGAGATCACCTGCATGAACGCTGCTGTCTTCGCAAATTGACTCCAGATGTTCGGGCCGACACGTTCGCGATCTAGGGGCTGGCGCGTTATGTGACGACGACTGAGATGGCGCCCTTTTTCATGGGCGCGTGACTATCACGTACTCCGTCGCGTCGCACTCGGTGCACTCGTCCCGTAATGAGCCATAATTTTCAAAAGTCCCGGGGACGAAGTACAATGCTGAAAACTCTGCGGGGCAGGGCGAAAATCCAAGTTGGAAACTAAAGTCGAAATCTCGGGCGCAACGCTCGTGGATGTCCTTCGCGCAAGGGCCATGCAGCAGCCCGAACGGCTTGCTTATGCTTTTCTGCCGGGGGGCGAGAGCGAAGAGGCAAGGTTCACGTACGCGGAGTTGGATCTCCGGGCGAGAGCCATCGCGGCCTGGCTAAGTTCGGTCTCGGCGCCCGGCGATCGCGTGCTGCTCCTGGGATCTTCAGGGCCGGAGTTCATCTCCGGCGTCTTCGGCTGTCTTTACGGCGGAGCGGTAGCAGTGCCGGCCTACGCGCTCGATCCCGCTCGCATAAATAGAACTTTGTCACGCTTGCAGCGCATGCTGAAAGATGCCGAGCCAGTAGTGGCTTTGACGACAGCGAGCACACTCCGATTGGTGGAAGACTTGATCCGCATCCATCCGGATCTGGCGAACGTCCGCTGGACGGCAACTGAGTCTATTCCGCCGGAGCTTGCCGCAGACTGGAAGCGTCCGACGATTGACGCCGAGTCACTGGCGATTTTGCAATATACCTCCGGATCGCTCGCCGCGCCGAAGGGCGTGATGGTGAGCCACCGCAATGTGCTGGAAAACGAGAAGATGGTGCAGGAAGCGCACGATTATACGGAAGAAAATACGTTTGTCGGATGGATACCACTCGCGCACGATTGGGGTTTGATCGGTAATGTGTTCCAGCCACTTTATTGCGGGGCGCCGAGCGTGCTGATGCCGCCGGAAGCGTTTCTGCAAAAGCCTGTGCGTTGGCTGCGGACGATATCGCGATATAAAAATGTAAGCAGCGGTGGACCGCCGTTCGCCTACGAGCTGTGCGTCAGCAAGATTCCCCGCGAAGAACGCGAAGGCCTCCACCTGGAAAATTGGACCTGTGCCGGAGTGGGCGCGAGCCCCGTGCATCCGGCGACACTCGATCGATTTGTGGAGGGATTTAGGGACTGCGGCTTTCGCCGCAAGGCGTTCTACTGCGGTTATGGTCTGGCGGAAGCCACCCTGCTGGTCAGCGAATCGGCGAAGTTTACCGAGCCGAGAATTCTGCGAGTGCAAAGGGCGTCGCTCGAGCGGAACGAGGTAGTCATTGATCCGCTCGGAGGCGTTCCGACGAGCGACATCGTGAGTTGCGGTAAGGAGCCCTCGGGAGAAAAAATCGTAATCGTCGATGTTGAGTCGCGTACGGTGTGCGCACCTCGAAGGGTTGGCGAGATATGGGTCTCGGGCCCCAACGTCACGCAGGGATATTGGAACAATCCCAGAGAGACCGAGGAAACCTTCCGTGCGCTCCTGAAGGATTCCGGGGAAGGTCCCTTTCTTCGGACTGGAGACCTTGGCTTTCTCCACGAGGGCGAGTTGTTCGTGACCGGCCGGATGAAAGATTTGATCATTATCCGGGGGCGCAATCTTTATCCCGAAGATGTGGAACTGACCGTGGAGCGGTGCCACAAAGCGCTGCGGCCCGGCTGCACGGCGGCATTCTCGGTGCAACACGAATTCGACGAACGGATGGTGATCGTTCAGGAAGTCCGCGCGTCGCAGCAAACGGAACTTGCTGACATCATCGATGCAATCCGCGGAGCGGTTTTGCGGGAGCATGAAGTAGTTGCGCATACCATCGTATTAGTTCAAGAGCGAAGCGTTCCGAAGACATCGAGTGGGAAGCTTCAGCGGCCAGCCTGCCGGTCAGCGTTCCTGTCCGGAAGCCTCAAAATCCTGGAGCAGAGCACGCAGGATCGCGATCGAAATGGACGCCGCGAGGGTTTTGTCGCGCCGCGGACGCCGGTAGAGAACAAACTCGCGAAAATCTGGTCGGAAATCCTGAATGTACAACAAATCGGAATTCACGACCGATTCTTCGATCTCGGCGGCGATTCACTAGCGGCCACACAGTGCCTGGCCAGGATCTCTGAGGAGTTCGGAGCAAAAGAATTCACCCGGGAAATATTTCTGTACGCGCCGACGCTCGCGGAGATGGCAAAAGCCGTATCCGATCCCGCGGAGTGGATGGCACACGAGAATGAAGTGCTGCCCCTGCAAACGAACGGCGGAGGTATACCGCTGGTGTTGGTATTCCCGGGAACGGAATATCTGAGTTTGGTGCAGAGTTTTGCTCCCGATCGAGCTGTCTTGGGCATCCGCGACATCGGCCTCGAACGCTTGCCGGCTCCTCATACAATCGAGCAGATCGCAGCGGAGTGCGTCGCGCGCCTGCGCCGGTATCTTCCCAAGGGACCGTACGCGCTGGCCGGATGGTGCGCGTCGGGAATCGTCGCGCTGGAGATGGCACGGCGGTTGGAAGAGGACGGGGAGCAAGTGGCGTTCGTGGCGCTTTTTGACGCGCGCGACGTTTTCCTGCCGCCCATGAACCAGTTTCGCCGCACGCTGGTGCGTTCCTGGCGATTCGCGCAGAGGATTGCTTTTACCGGGCTGGAAATGCGTTTGCTGTTGCAGCGGGCGGCAAATTGGAACATGGGAGTTCGCAAGGCTGCGCGCAGGTTCCAGAAACTTGCAGCGGACCCGAGCGGCACTCTGGTGCTGGCGATGCAGCATTACCAGCCGAAGCCATGGTCCGGCCGAATGCTTCACCTGTGGGCCGCAGAACGCCCGAAAGGGGCATTTCGCGATCCGGAGTTCATATGGGGGCACCTCTCACCCGCCGGATTTGAATTTCACGAGGTGCCCGGCAACCACGAGTCGATGATGCGCGAACCGAGTGCCGGCACAATTGCGGAGATACTTGGCGCGGAGCTCTCTGCTGCGGATACGGCGAACACCACGCCCAATGCCGCGCGAGATCACAGCGATCCGAGTAGTGCGCGGTAAGAGTTCGGACTATTCCTCGCGGAGAGCGGCGATCGGCTCTACAGTCGCGGCACGCCGCGCGGGAATGAGCGCCGCAACGCTTCCCACAAGGAGCAGCAGGAGCACCACCGCGGAATAGGTCCAGGCATCCGCCGGCTTCACTTGATACAAGAAGCTCTTTACCAAGTCTTCGGCGAAGACAGCAGTCACAATCCCAATGGCCAAGCCGACGCCAATAAACGCCAAACCCTGGCGCAGCACCAGACCCATAATCCCGCCTGGAGTCGAGCCCAAGGCGAGACGTATGCCGAATTCGCGGCGGCGATAGCTCACGAGCTGCGCGAGGACGCCATACAATCCTGCAATCACCATGAGCACGGCCATTCCGGCGAAAGCCCCAATGAGATAAAGGCCCAATCGCGAGCTGAAATTGCTCTGGTCCACGGCCTCTTGCATGGTCTGAAAATTATCCAGGGCGTAGTCGGGCGCGAGTTCGTGAAAAATCGAACGCATGGCGGGGGCCACGGCCACGTCGCCGCGAGTCTTCACCACGAAATTCACGATGGTCTTTATGAGCGCCTGATAGAAAAGTGAAGTGGTGGGCACCTGGCGGTAAGGAATCATTAGAAACGGCTGCGGCGGCTGAGAGGAACTGGCATCCACCTGATCGCCAAGGATGCCGACAATGGTGTATGGCTTGATCATTCCCGTGTCTTTGCCACCGAGATCAAGCTGGATTCCCAAGGGATCTTTTCCGGGAAAATACTTTCGCGCCAGCACTTCGTTAATGACGATGACGAAGGGAGAATTTTCTGTATCGTTCTCGCTGACCATGCGGCCGCGAACCACCGGCGTTCGCATGGCCTCTGCGAAACCGCCGCTTACGGCCGTAACTCGTGCGGTCTTGGACTCCCCGGCGCCTTTCGGTTGGCCCACGACATCGAAGCTGGTATGCATATCGATTCCCGAAAATGGGGGTGCGGTATCGAGAGCGGCCTGCTCGATGCCCGGAGCGTTTCGCATGCGTTCGAGGACCGGCTGATAAACGAGCGTGGCGACCGAGGTGGGAGCGTGCGCTGCATCAGCGGAAACGGTCATGTTCGTAAAGCCGGAAGCGTCCGCAGGCATAGCCGTGAAGGTGGTGACGCGCGCGACATCGAATCCCAGATGCACGTGTTCCAGGTTCCACAGAGTGTGAAACAGCAGGCCGGTGGCGACCAAAAGTAGAGCGGAGAGCGCGACTTCACCTGCCACGACCGCGCCGCTGAGGCGGCGGCGCACTGACCGCGCTCCAACTCCCCGCGAAGCGCCCTGCAACGCGCGCTGTGGATCGGAGCGCGCGACGAGCAATGCGGGTAAGAATGCCGAAAGCACAGTGGTGAGGGTCGCAATCCCGGCCAAGACCAGCACAACGGTCCAGCGGAGTCCGATATCTTCCGCGCGCGGAATGGTATCGGGAGGCAGCTTGTGCACCAGCTCGATCGCAAAAGCCGCTAGCGCAAATCCCAACGCGCAGCCCACGGCGCTGAGCAAAGCTCCTTCGACGATCAGCTGACGCATCAAACGCCACTGGCCCGCGCCCAGCGCAGCGCGTACCGCAAACTCCTGCTGACGGACGAGGCAGCGGGCAATCAGCAGATTGGCGACATTGGCGCAAGCAATCAGCAGCACGAGTCCGACGGCCACAAGCAGAGCGATGAATACCGGAGCAACGGGACCGGTCAGCGATTCCTGATAAGGGATGGCTTTAAACGAAAGGCCCTTCGAGCCCTTTGGATCGATTTCGTGGATGCGCTGCACGATCACGTCCAATTCCGCGCGGTTCTGGGCCATGGTCACACCCGGCTTTAGCTCGCCGATGATGAGGAAGAAGCTTTCCCCGCGCTCACCCAGCATCTCCGGAGTCGCCTGCAAAGGGAGCCACAATCCTTTTTGAATATCCTGGCCCACAGACTCAGGAAAGCGAAAATCGCGGGGCATCACGCCGACAACGGCGCGCGCTTGTCCGTTCACCACGATCGTGTGATTTAATATGTCGGGGTCGGAATTGAAGACGTTGCGCCACAGCCCTTCCGAGATCACCGCCGTCTTGGGAGCGCCGGGCTGCGCTTCTTCTTCCGTGAAGGTGCGGCCCAAAAGCGGGCGCGCGCCCAGCATCCTGAAAACGCTGGGGGTCACGCCGGGAGTTACCACACTTACCGAGCCATCCTTGCCGCGCACGACACCTACATCTTCCACATAGCAGCCCACCGAATCCATCGTCTTGGTTTGGTCGCGAATATCGCGGTAGTTCAGCCACGAGGTATTGCTCAAGCCACCGTTATATGAGGGGCCTATGCGAACCAAGCGGTCGGGGTGTGCGTACGGCAAGGGACGGAGGAGCACGTTCTCAACCACCGTAAACATCGCGGTGTTTGCACCGATGCCGAAGGCGAGCGTGAGCACAGCGAGCGCGGCAAATCCCGGAGATTTGCGCAACTGCCGAAGAGCGAAGCGAAGGTCCTGAAGTAACGTTTGCATTTCAACTCCCGTGGCTCACGAAAAGGCTCTCGCTATGGAGCATGAGAGACTCCATGTTCCGCGCGGTGTATTCTGCTGATTTATCATAACTTATTGCAATGACGTGAGATCAGCGAGACGAACGATGTCCGAACGTGGGACGCGCCGTTCCCTGAACGAACAGTGTTCAAAACGATCGAGGGTAGGAACTCATTCTCCGCAACAGCTTCCGAACGCTGACTATTGACGCTCTTATCGGACTCCGTCCCAGCGCGGGCAGGCGGACGCGCGTTGACACCCTTGCTTCGCTAATCAATAATCGCTGGACATGATTGGATCGTTGCGCGGCAAGCTGATTGAGAAGCGTCCGAACCAGGTGCTGATCGACGTGGGCGGCGTGGGCTATCAGGTGCTGATCCCGCTTTCGACGTTTGCGGGCTTGGGCGCGCTGCACAGCGAAGCGACGCTTTTGATTTACACGCACGTGCGCGAAGATCAGCTCGCGCTTTACGGTTTCGTGACCGCGCGCGAAAAGCATTGCTTCGAGCTCCTGATTTCCGCATCCGGCGTAGGGCCCTCCCTCGCGCTGAAAATTCTTTCGGGCATGAGCCTGGAGGAATTGATCCCCGCCATCCGCAAGGGCGATCTCGCGCAACTGGTGCGCATTCCCGGCGTGGGACGCAAAACTGCGGAACGCATGGTGGTGGAACTGCGCGACAAACTCGCGGTGGTGGACGTGGCCGAAGCAGGAAAGCCCACGACGCGTTCGCAGCTCGAATCGGACGTGGCCTCGGCGCTGGTGAATTTGGGTTACGATGCGCGGTCGGTGGAGAATGCGATTGAGAAAGCGCGCGGGAACGGAACGAAAGATTTCGAGGAATTGCTGCGCGCGTCGCTTCAGATTCTGGGCGGGTCGGCGATGAAGAAGGCAGCGCGCGTGGGACGCGAGGAATGAAAGCAAGGGAGGAAATTCAGCGGCTAAAGCCGGTTTCTGCTGCGGTGCCTATGTCGTGGCTAAAGCCACGACCCACAAAGATTAAAGTGTGAAGGCTTCGATAGTTTTTGGGAAGGGTGTTAGGTGCAAGAACAGATGACGGAAGGACGAAACCGGATTATTTCGGGGAAAGCGCTGGCTGAGGACGCGCGTATCGAAGCAAGCGTCCGGCCGAAGCGCATCGAGGATTTTATTGGGCAGGGCCGCGTGAAGGAAAACCTGAAGATCGCGGTGGATGCGGCGAAAAACCGCGGGGAAGCGCTGGATCACGTTCTGCTTTACGGGCCGCCGGGGCTGGGGAAAACGACGCTCGCGCAAATTCTGGCCAACGAAATGGGTTCGGCAATCAAGATCACGTCCGGGCCGCTGCTGGAGAAAAAAGGCGACATGACGGCGGTGCTGACGTCGCTGGACCCGCGCGATTTCTTTTTTCTGGACGAGATTCATCGTCTGCAGCCCGCGCTCGAGGAAATTCTGTATCCTGCCATGGAAGATTTCCGCGTGGACCTTATAATCGGGCAAGGGCCGGGTGCGCGCGTGCATCCTTACCAGCTGAATCAGTTCACGCTGGTGGGCGCGACCACGCGCGCAGGACTGATCATGGCGCCGTTGCGTTCGCGCTTCGGAATCGTCCACCGGCTGGATTTTTATTCGGCGGAAGATTTACTCCAGATCGTGCAGCGCTCGGCAAAGATTTTGGGTATCCAGATGGACGAAGCAGGCGCGGGCGAGATTGCGCGACGCAGCCGCGGGACACCGCGCGTGGCCAACCGGTTGCTGCGGCGTGTTCGCGATTTCGCCGAGGTGCGTGCGAAAGGGTTCATCGATCTGGGCGTGGCCCGCGATGCGCTTGGGATGCTGGGCGTTGACGAACATGGCTTGGACGAAGTGGATCGCAACCTCATGCTTACGATCATCGAGAAATATTCGGGCGGCCCTGTGGGGTTGAATACGATCGCCGCCTCGCTGAGCGAGGAAGAGGATGCCATCGAGGAAATTTACGAGCCCTACCTGATGCAACTCGGGCTGTTGGACCGCACGCAACGCGGGCGCGTGGCCACGGCTCTCGCGTATAAACACTTTGGCAAGGAAGAGCCTCGGCGCCAGCCGGGGCTTTTTTAGCTAGAAATCACCCGGCGGACATCTCGCAGAGTTTTTTCACCGTATTCCAGTTGCGCGTGGTGGTTTTCTGCGCGAGCGTTCGATCAAGCGAGTACAGCTTGGCTTTGGCGAACCCGTCGGGGCAATGCAGATAAATGTCTTTGCCGGTGCATGCGTAACGTTCGGATCCTATTTTTAGCGCCGCCAGAGCGTCCAGCGCGGCCTTGGCCGGGGCTTGCTGCAGGAAGGTGACGGCCAACCTGGCAATATCGATTCCTTTTTCCTTCAGAAACGGATTTCCCGCCAGGACCTTAGTCATTTCTGCCGCGGTTCTGACGATTACGGAGACGGGAAGCCGCGATTCGCCGGCGAGCTTGCGTTCGAGGGCCTGACACCAGTGCGATGAAGTTGCTGGGGCCTCGAAGACGATATTTCCGCTCTGGATGTACGTCCGAGCGTTCTTCGCGCCGAGCTCCGTGCACAGCGCGCGCAGGCGATCCATTTTGAGCAGGTTGCCGCCAACGTTTATGCCGCGAAGCAATGCAATGTAGGTTGGCATGATCTCCTGCGCCGGATTCTCTCACGTCTTCTCATACGCAGAGGATTTGAAATCTCAGGTTCGAAATGTAGATAGAATGCTCGTTTGACGATGGCCACCGTTTACCTATCGCTCGGAGCAAACATGGGGGATCGCGCGCGGAACATCGCGCGGGCGATCAAGGAGTTGAGCGCGAGCGGCGTGCGCGTGACGCGGGAATCGTCACTGTACGAGACAGAGCCGGTGGAGATGCGCTCGCAAGATTGGTTCCTGAACTGCGTGGTGGAAGCGGAAACGGAACTCACGGCGTCGCAGTTGATGGAGACGCTGCTTGAGATCGAGCGGAAACTGGGGCGGGAGCGACGCGTGCTCAAAGGGCCGCGATTGATCGATATGGATATTCTGCTGTACGGAGCGGAAATCGTGCACATGCCGCAGCTTGAAATTCCGCATCCGCGCATGGGTGACAGGAAATTTGTGCTGGTGCCGTTCGTGGAGATTGCTGCGAGTGTGCGGCATCCTGTTTCCGGGAAGACGATTGCGGAGCTGCTGACGGAGACGACGGACCGGAGTGAGGTGCGGTTGCTTCGTTCGTAATTCGCGCGCGAACTGAGAGCGGCCCTTACTAGCCGAGGTGCTGGCGCTCCTTCAATTCTTTTTCGCGCTTCTTGCGGTCTTCTTCTTCCTGCTTTTCCCATTCGACCAACTCTTCTTCGGACATCTGATAATCCTCGCGGGAAGCGAACATGGAGTTCCGGCGGCTGTCGCGCGCGCTGCGGCTCTTGCGCTTTTGTTTGGCGACGGAAAAATCGCCCATGCTGCGAATCGGTTCCGCGAGGGCGCCGGACTCGACCAGAAGCTCGCTTACTTTTTCGAGGAAATCGTGGAGGTGATAGGGCTTGAGCGTGTAGGGAAGACCTTCCTGCTCGAGGATGGGCTGCGCTTGCTTTGCAGCCAGAAGCGGGACGAGGAAAAGCACGCGAATACGTTTTGGCGGGGCCTGATTTTCAACCTGCACGGCGGGCGAAGATTCCGTCTGGGCGAGTTCCTTCAAGATAGAGAAGAGCGGGCCGCGCACGTCGGTCAAGGCAATGTTGACGATAACCAGATTCCAGTGGCCGCTGGCGAGTTCGGCCATGGCATGCGAGGCCAAGGGAGCGATGCGGACGCGCCAACCCTCTGAATCAAGGATGTTCTTGAGCGCGCGCTGGCTGACAATATCGTCATCAATAATCAGGATTCCGATTTCGGCCACGGCGGCTGCTCCAGGAGGTCTCTAGTAAGTATAGCGACGTGCGGGATTCGCGAGCGTCCGCTCGATTCGCTGGTTTCCAAAGCGGTGTTGGCCGTGGGGACAGGCAGCCGGAGGAGGACACGGGCGAAATAAAAGCGAATAATAGCTCTTGACATAGCGAACAAAAGGCGAATAAGATGCAACCCTTGCGACGAGGCACTCAATGGCCACTTCTCCCATACTTCGAGCCATCCCCAAGACGCTACGGCGTCAACGCCCGAAGCAGACCAGTCTCACCCTATTCCCCACTGCCGCTCGCCACGGCAACTGTGAGTCGCCGAGTGACGCTTCCGCGCCCCCGGAGCAGACCCCGACCGAGTCGGGGACACCGCTCCGAACGAAGCCCGCTACGGAACTGGTTGGCATTGCGCGCCTCGCCGCTTCCTCCCCCTGCGCTGACGCCAAACGCGGGACGGAGTATTTTCTTCTGCCTGTCCGGTCAATCCTGAACCGCTGCGATTCCGAGCGCGTTCCGTTTCGCTGGACGGTGAACCCCTATCGCGGCTGCGAATTCGGCTGCAAATATTGCTACGCGCGTTACACCCACGAATACATGGAGCTCGACGGCGGCGACTTTGAATCCAAGATTTACGTGAAGCAGGATGTGGGGGCGCTGGTGGAGCGCGACCTTTCGAGCGAGAAAATATGGGGCGAGCATATCGCCATCGGCACGGCCACCGATCCCTACCAGCCGGCCGAGCGCGAATTCGGGGCCACGCGCGCGATTCTGGAAAAAATGGCGGAGCGCGAGGGGCTGAGCCTTTCGATTACGACGAAATCGAACCAGGTGGTGAACGATATCGATCTGCTGCAACGAATCGCGGCGAAGTCATCGATCATCGTCAATATGAGCGTGACGACGCTGCGCGTGCGGCTGGCGCGGCTGCTCGAGCCGCGCGCTCCCCGGCCCGATTTGCGGCTGGAGGCGGTGCGCAAGTTGCGCGATGCGGGAATCTCCGCGGGCGTGCTGGCGATGCCCATTCTTCCCGGTCTGACGGACCGCGAGGAAGATCTCGATGCATTGGCACGCGGGGCTAGAGATGCGGGAGCGCAATGGTTCGCGGGGAACATTCTGTTTCTGATGCCCGCGTCGCTGAAGGAGTTCATGCCGTTCCTCGATGAGAAGTTTCCAAAGCTTTCGCAGAGATACCGGGGGTGGTACGGGCGGTATGGCAAGGTGCCCGAAACCTATCGCAAAGAACTCGTGGCGCGCGTCGAGAATCTGCGCCGCAAGTATGGTCTTGGTTCACGCATCCGGACGGACGAAACTCGGGCCTGGAAGTCGCCGCAGATGCAGCTTGGCTTGGAAAACGGAGGATAGAGATGGCAGCGAGGAAGTCACGGAAATCAACGCGGCGTCAGCATGGACATGCCGCGCAGCCGGACCTAGCAGCAGCCGCTCCGGCCGCAGAACCGAAGCCGGTGCGCGGAGTGAAGCTGAAGACGGTATCGGCGTTCACCATGTGCTTCGCCGTCCTGTGTCTGCTAGCATTCATGGCCGGACGAACGGATGTGTCGGCGGCGAGGACGACGGGACCGATCGATTCCAAGGAGAGGCAGATGTTCCTGGGATTGCGAACAGCGAAGTACGCGGTACCGGATGTTGCAAAGGCCAAGGAGTGGTACACAAAAGTGCTGGGGTTTCCTCCGTATTTCGACGAGCCATTTTATGTAGGCTACAACGTGGGTGGGTACGATCTGGGATTGGTGCCGGAACCGAAAGCGGAGACGAAGCGGGCGGTTGCGGGTGTCGCGTATTGGGGTGTGGAGGATGCTCGCGCCACATATAAGCGCCTGCTTGATTTAGGGGCAGCTCCGGTCGAAGAGATTCAAGACGTGGGTGGCGGGATGCTGGTGGGCGAAGTGCGCGATCCATTTGGGAACGTCATCGGCATCATTCAGAATCCGTACTTCAAAGTCGGCGAAACGAAATAGCCGCGCTGCGTGTGGATGTAACTTGAGTTGAGGCAGACACGATATAGCGAACTACCATTATGCGCGGACAGTTTGCGGTTCAGGGAGCTTTTCGAGTGCCGCGACCTGTTGCAGGATCGTTTCGATTACGTATTCGTCGCCGAATTTCGAGTTGATCATCATGTTGTAAAGCGAGCGGCAGGGCCATTCCTTGCCAAAGTAATGGCGGATGAAGGAAGCGCGCTCGGCATCGACCTCGGAGACAAGCTGCGCGGCTTCGCGTTCCGTTTTGCCTAACGATCTCACCCGGCGGATTTTTTCGTCGGTGGGCGCATACACGAAAACGTGGAAGGCGTCGGGATGCTCGCGCAGAATATACGGCGCGCCGCGGCCTACGATGACGCAATTGCCGCGTGCGGCCACGTCCTCGATCACTTTGTGAAGAATCGCCACCATCCGATCGGTATCGAAGGTGGAGGAACCCTCTTCGATCGGAAGCGCCCTCTCGTAACTTCCTCGGGCGAAAACCTTGAACAAGCGATAGACAAGCGGATCCACGCGTTCGTCGCATAGGCGTGCCGCCCGCGGATCTACTTTGGCAATACGCGCAATTTCAGCGGTGAGCGCTTCGTCCCAGTGTTTCCACCCCAGGCGGTCGGCCAGCTGCCGGGCAATCAGAGCGCCGCCGCTTCCGTACTCGCGCTCCACGGTAATGATTCGGACCTGCATACGCCGCCTCCGAAGCATTAGTGTACTGCAAGCGGGCCTCCGGGTTTCACTTTCTTCATCAGGAAAACAAACGGGATCATAGCCATGACCGCAACACCCAGCAGCCAGAAATTGTCAATGTATGCCAGCATGGTGGCTTGCTGATCGATCAAACGCGCCACCAGCGCATGGGCCTGTTGGTTCGCCTGATAGGCGCTCGAACCTCTTGCCATCAACATACGCGTGGTGGCGGTGACCATGGCGCGCAGGTTGCTGTTTCCGGAGTGGATGTGATCGGACAAGTTGGCTTGATGGACCTGGCCGCGCCGGGCGAGCATGGTGGTAACCAGCGAAATTCCAATGCTGCCGCCGATGTTGCGCGCGAGATTGATCAAGCCGGAAGCAGCATTGTTCTTACCCTTGGGAAGAAAGGCGTAGGCGGCGGTGTTGATGGGAACGAAAAGGAACGCGAGGCCGAATGCCTGAAACACGCGCGCGGTGGCCACCGTTCTGAAATCAATGGAGGTATCGAAGCGCGTCATGTGGAAGAGCGCGAAAGAGACCATCGCGAGACCAAAAAGAAGCAGGATGCGGGCGTCGTAGCGTCCCAGGAGAAAACCGACCAGCGGCATGGCCAGCAGGATGGCGAAACCGCCGGGCATGAGCGCGAGGCCGGCGCGCTCCGCGGTGTAGCCGAGGATTGTCTGCATGAAGAGCGGGAGCAGTACGGTGCTCGATAAGAGCGCGAACCCCACCATGAACATGAGCAGGTTGCCGATGGCGAAAGAACGATCCTTGAAGAGATGCAGATCGATGATGGGATCCTTATGATACCACTCCCAAAATATGACAGCGACGAGCGCGGCCGTGCTGACTACGATCATGGTGGTGATGAAGTGCGAGCCGAACCAATCGTCGCGCTGGCCCTTGTCGAGAACGACTTGCAGCGTCCCGAGCCCCAGCGCCAAAAGCCCGAGGCCGATGTAGTCGACTCTGAAATTCTTGCGCTTGGCGTCTTTCATGTAGGGCGGATCGGAAATCAGGCGGTTGGTCAGGAACAGCGACAACAGGCCGACCGGAATATTTATAAAGAAAATCCAGCGCCAATCGAAATTGTCGGTGATCCATCCGCCGAGCGTGGGACCGATCGCGGGCGCCAGCACGACGGCCATTCCGTAAACGGCAAACGCCATACCGCGTTTGGCGGGAGCGAAAGTGTCCGCGAGAATGGCCTGCTCGCTGGGCTGCAATCCGCCGCCGCCGATTCCCTGCAAGACCCGAAAAAAAATCAAGACGCCGAGGCTAGGCGCAAGCCCGCACAAAAACGAACTGACGGTGAAAATAGCCACGCAGGACATGTAGAAGCGTTTGCGGCCGATCAGATTTGAAAACCACCCGCTCATCGGAAGGATGATGGCGTTCGAGACGAGGTAAGAGGTCAGGATCCAGGTGCTCTCATCCTGCCCGGCGGAGAGGCTCCCAGCGATATGAGGCAACGCGACGTTGGCGATGCTCGTGTCGAGCACCTCCATGAACGTGGCGAGCGTGACCGTGAGCGCAATGATCCACGGGTTTATCGGCGGCCGTTCAAATGTATCGGATGCCATGGGCCCGCCCGCGCTCACTTCACGAAGACTTTGGGTTCCACGGACATCCCCAGACGCAGAGCTCTGTCGGAGTTCTGCCCGGGATCTAGGACGATCTTGACGGGCAGGCGCTGGACTACTTTCACGTAATTGCCGGTAGCATTTTCCGGCGGCAACAAGCTGGTGCGCGCGCCGCTCGAACCCGCGATGCTGTCCACGTGGCCCTTGTAGGTGCGGCCGTTGGCGTCGAGTTTGAATTCGGCGCGCTGCCCGGGCTTCATGTTCTTCAATTGCGTTTCCTTAAAATTCGCAGTGACCCAGACGTCATCGAGGGGCACGATGGTGAACAACTGCTGGCCGGGCTGAACGTTCATGCCCACTTCCGCGTTCTTCATCACCAAGCCGTTCACAGGCGCGATGATTTTGGTGTACTGGAGATTCAATTCCGCCTGATCGAGCGCGGATTGTTTCGCAGCCACCGTGGCCTCAGCTGAAAGTGCGCGGGCGCGCGAGGAGGCCACTTGCTGCGGACCGGTTTGCGAAGCTCGCAAATTGGCCTCGGCTTGCGCGAGCTTGGCGTGCGCCTGGCGAGTCTGATCTTGGGCGGCGGCAACCGATGCGCGGGCCGCTGTAATATTTGCCGTGCTGGCTCCGGCCGCGGAGAAGGCCTGGTCGTATAGCTGTTGTGAAATCTCCTGACTGGCGACGAGCTTTTTATAACGGATCAGGTCATTCTGAGCCTTCACATCGTTCGCTTGCGCCTGGGCGAGCTGCGCGGTGGCAACGTCAGCCTGTTGTTGCGCCGCCGATACGCCAGCCCGGGCGTTGTCCACATCGGCTGCGGAGGCAGACACCTGGCTCGTGGTATTGACGGATGTAATGGGGACATTAATTCCCAGGGATTGGGCGGTGGCTTCGGCATCCTGGACGTCGGCGCGCGCTTTGTCGACGGCGACTTGAAAGTCGCGCGGATCGATTTCAGCGAGAACGGTGCCGGCGGCGACGTACTGATTGTCGTCCACGTTGACTTTGTTGACGTAGCCGGAAATGCGCGCGCTGAGGGGCATCAGGTGGCCATCGACTTCGGCGTCGTCCGTGGATTCGTAACTCGTAAAGTAGCGCCAGGCGAAGAAGGCGCCGACCAGCAGCGCGAGAATCAGCACGACGATGTACATCCGCGCGCGAGGATTCGAGCGGATGAAATTCTTTGTGCGAGACGGCGGTGGCTCCGAGGCCGAATGAGTCTCGGATACCAGAGGCCTTGCGGCAGGCGCCGGATTTTCCGGCGGCGGATTGGCGGGGACCTCCACGTCTGTTCTCTGTGCCATAGATTATTTTCCTTTGAAATAAACTTTGACCGCATCTTCCGCGGCGCCCAGGGCCCGAGCGAGAGAAATCTTGGAGTAGTTAAAGCTATAAAGGCTCGAGATGTATTGTTCGTGCGCGCTGGCGACGGTTTCCTCGGCCTGAACCACTTCGACGCTGTCCGCGACACCCGCGGCGAAACGATCTCTCGACTGCGCCAGGCTTTCGTCCGCCAAGCCCACGTTACTCTCGGCCACGGTTACCAACTGTGCGGAAGATTCGAGATTGAGCAACGCGGTGCGCACATCGGAGTCGATCTGTGCGCGGAGATTTTCGAGACGCTGGCGGTTTTGTTCCAGCTGCGCGTCCGCCTGCAGCACGTCGCCCTGAACTTTGCCGCCCTGAAAAATGGGGATGCTCAACGTTCCGCGAACGTCGAATACCCCGTGCGTATCCAGATTCGAGTAGGTTCCCGCCACGCCATAGTCGCCACTGAAAGAAACCGCGGGAAGGTACTCGCCGTGAGCGGCCCTGCGCGAATATTCGGAGGCGCGCACGGTGGCAAGCGCTGCCTGAAAGTCGGAACGCGACGCGTAGGCGCGCTTCAAAGCTTCGTCCACGGTTATGCCTTCGAGAGGTTCGTAGGGGGATTTATCGGTCAGCTCGTATTCCTGGCCCGGAGCCAAGCCAATCACGCGCGCGATCGTCAATTTCTGAATGGCGAAATTATTTTTCGCCTGGATTAATTGTTGCTGGCGCGTTTGGAGTTCGACCTGCGCGCGCAGAGCATCGATGTTCGGGGACGTTCCGGCCTTGACCTGGTCGGAAGCCTGGTTGTAAAGCGCCTGGGCGGTATTCACCTGTGCGGCAGCGGTCTCGATGCGAGCGGCGTCGGCAATCCCCTGCAAGTAGGTATATCCCACGGCGAGGACGACGAGGTCGCGCGCGTCCTTGTAGGTGTACTCCGCGGACTTCACACTCTGCGCGGAAGCGCGTGCGTTGTTGATCGCTTTCCAATCGAAGAGGGACTGCGTGAGGTAGGCGCGCGAGTCGTAATATCCGAAAGGGCCCACAATTGACGGGATGTTCGCACCAGGGAGTTTGAAGCTGAAGCCGAATTCGGCTAGGTCAATTTGCGAGCCGTCGACGTAGCTTGTGGTGGTGAGGTTCGGCAGAATCGAGCTCAGCTGCTTCCAGCGTTCGCCACGCGAAGAACGAACATCCTCGGTGGAAAGCAGCAAGCCGAGGTTCTGCTTCAAGCCGCGATCGATGGCGTCCTGCAGCGAGAGCGGGAGGATTCCTGGAACCAATTTTCCGGGCACGCTGCCGGAGAAATTGTTTTGTCCCTGCGTGGCCGGAGCGGACGGAGCCGTGCTGTCACTAGAACCGGATTGCGGAGGCACAGGTCCCGCGACAGCCTGCCCACGCGCGGACTTGGGCGTGCCAGCCAAGAACATGGCCAGCACGACAAACAGGAATGCGAAACGACGTATCACGGGTTCCCCTCCTGCTCCTTATAAAGATGAAATCCAGGGCCGGAAGACTCACTAAATTCCCTGCGGCGGGGTCATGTTTTCCGTCCGCGAGCGTGCTTCGGGTTCGTCCGCACGTCGCCGGCGCTGATGCCCGGGCAGAACAACTCCCAAACATCTTCCGCCGTTTTTGTGAGCGGAATGTCGGGGACCATGGACCAGCTCAGGGTCACACCAAAAAATACGAGTTGGGTGAGACGCGCGAGTTCCAAGGCTGGTACGTCGCGGCGTACTTCTCCCCGCTTCTGCGCCAGAGCGAATATCTGGGCCAGTAGGCGACGTCCGCGGCGCATCCTTTCCTGAAGCCCGGAGCGAACGGGCGCGCAAGACGCATGAGCTGCATAGATCGCGCGGAGCAATGCTGCGTTCTCACCCGATTGGCCGACGAGGCTCGTGGCCAGCTCCTTGATGATCGGCAGAACGGGTTCGTTTCCGGCCTTGGCGATTCCTAGAGCGCGCTCAATCGCGGCGATACGTTCCTCCCCAAACGTGACCAGGACGTGTTCCTTGGTTGGGAAATAATTGAAGAACGTCCCTTTCCCTACATCGGCAGCTTCCGTGATGTCTTCAACGGTGGCATCGAGAAAGCCGCGTTCGGCAAAAATCCGAAGGGCGGCACGGTAAATGCGCTCACGAGTTTCCGCGCGACGGCGTTCCCGGCGGCCGGAGTGAGGGACAGCGAGGCGCATTGCTTTTGCCTCTGTGGCAGCAGATTTCATCGCAAAGTTCCTATTTATGACTTATAGCCAAGTTCGACCATCGGTCATATTATGAGATAGTTCGAGCGAAATTGCAACGGGCATGCGCCAGAGGCACAACTTCCTCTGGCCCGTCCGTTTTGGGAACCGAGTAGGTTCGTTAGTTGGAGGACAGATTCTTCGGGCTGTGCTTGGTGAGCGTGGAGAGGAGCAGTTTGGCCGAAGGTGGCGGCGGAACTGCGCCCTTAAGCACAATGTCCTTGGCGTCAATCTTCTTTCCATAGATCCGCTCGTTGGCGTCGTTGTCCGGACGCAATGTGGAACCTGCCAGAGAGATGCCGATGAAGGCGCCGCGCGCACGGGAGTAGGTGAGGATTTCCGCGCGCATGGTGACATCGGTGTCCGCCGCGGCGTTGCGGCCAACAGGGCCGGCGGCGGCGGAAGCATCCGCGCCGATCTTTACTTTGCTGCTGAGAATCGAGCTCGCACCGCGGTCGTTCATCACCAGCAGAACGAAATCCGTGGCCTGTCCGCCGATTTGCAGGCCGAAACTACCGCCTTCGAGCGCCATCATGGTAGGCGCGCCCCAGGGGCCGCGGAATTCCGGACCGCTGCGGCAGGTCATCACGCCGCGTCCGTAGCTCGCGCCCACGATGAACGCAGCCTTGAGCACCGAGGGAAACACGATGACGCAATCCGCCTTGTCGATGAGATCCTGCGGAATGTCGTCGGGGATATCCATAATTTCTTTGGCCACTTGTCCGGCATTTTCGAGGCGGTCTTCATCCTTGGCCATGTCATCGGCGCGCACGGGCCCTGGCGTAAAGAGCGCAGGAAGGCCGATTAACGCGGCGATGAGCAAAACTGACGCCATACTTTTCATTTTAGGTCTCCTCAGACTGGAAAACCATCATATGAGTTTAAGCAACGAATCGCAAGATTTGCGGAAGAGCGGCGGCTAAGGCAGTGAGGGTTGGAATATAATCGGGCGCGTTCGAAATTGTTTTGTGTCGCGATGACAGAATCCACTTTTTCACGTTCACGAGTGCGAGATTTTACGGCCGCGATGGCGCTTTGGCTCGCGCTGATAGGCATCTGCTCCCGGCCCGCGGCGGCACAGGGCGTTGCGGCTAGCGGACATGCGGCGGCTCCGCCAACCAATGCAAGACACACCGGCGCGCGGCCGGATGTGAAGCAATTTCGCGCGCGTGTGGATACCATTTTCGCGGACAATCGCGCGCAGAAAGCCTATTGGGGCGTGCTGGTGGCGGACCGCGACACCGGAGAGACGCTCTTCCAGTTAAACGCCGATAGGCTATTCACGCCGGCGTCGAATGCCAAGATCTTCACTTCCGCGCTCGCCCTTTCGACGCTGGGGCCGGATTTCCATTTTCGTACAACGCTGGAATCCATCGGGCAGCTGGGGAGCGACGGACGCCTCGCGGGCGATCTGGTTTTTGTGGGGCGCGGAGATCCCGAGCTCTCGAACCGGAAGTTTCCCTACGCTGGAAAAGTGGAACACGAAGGCCCCACCGAAAAAACTCTGGCGGAAATGGTTGATGCTGCCGTCGCCAAAGGGCTGAAAGAAGTGGATGGGGACGTGGTCGCCGATGACCGCTATTTTCCGTACGATCCCTATCCGGCGGGCTGGAGCGTCGGCGATCTCTATTTCACTTTTGGAGCGCCGATTGGCGCGATCGCGTTCAACGACAACTCGATTTCGATTGAGGTGAGTCCGGGAGAGCACGAAGGCGATCCGGCCACTATTGTCGTTGACCCACCGGCTGCTTCCGACACTTTCGGCCACGAAATTGCCACTAGTTTTGCAGGCGGGAAGCCGGATTTCGCGGTCGTGCGCCAGCCTGGAATGAAATTTATCTTGTTGCGCGGCTCGATTCCTACGGGCCACGCGCCCATCAAGCTCGATCTGGCGATGCTGGATCCCGGCGAGACTACGGCGCTCACGCTGAAAAAAATTCTAGAAGCGCGCGGAGTGCTGGTGAAGGGAACGGCTCGTGCGTCGCACGCACCGCCGCCGCAGATCAGCCCCGATGGAGAGGCGGTTCTGGGACCCGCGCCGCCCGAGACGGCTCCCAACACCCTCGTTCTCGCCGAGCATATTTCCCCGTCGCTCGTGGAAATAATTCGCGTGACGAACAAAGTCAGCCAGAACCTGCATGCGGAACTTCTGCTGCGAGCGGTGGCTCGCGAAAAAAAAGGATTTGGCGTGACCGATGCTGGAATCTGGGTGGAACAGGATTTTCTGAAGAGCATCGGTGTAACGGATGGGGATGTGGTTTTGTCGGACGGATCGGGACTTTCGCGCGATGATCTGGTGACGCCGCGCGCGGTGGTCCAGGTTTTGCGATACGTTTCGCAGCAGCCTTGGGGAGCCGATTATATTTCTACTTTCCCGATTGCCGGAATCGACGGGACGCTTGAGAACCGCATGAAGGGAACGACCGCGTCGGGCCTCATCACGGCAAAAACCGGTTCGCTCGAGCACGTCCACGCGATGTCTGGTTACGCGACTACGCTGCGCGGAGAACACCTCGTCTTTTCCATTTTCGGCAATAACGATGCCGAGCACGGGCGAGACGCAACAGCCGCAATCGATGCCATCGGCGCGGCCATGGTCGAAACGCTCGGGAAACCTCTGCCAACAAAAAAGAAAAAATAAAGCGCGAATTGCTTTGCGCTCCTCTGATTCCCACAGGCAACAGGGCTACAATCCAGATGTGAGGAAATCGTGTCGCGTGCGGCAGAGGAACTTCTCGAATTCGACAAACTGAAAGAGATCGTCAGCCGCCGAAGTACGTGCGCGCCCGGGCGACGTGCCGTTCATGCACTCGCGCCACGGCAGAATGCCGAAGAGCTCAATGTAGAGTTCGCGCTGGTGCGCGAGGCCGTGGTCTATCTACGAGTTGGTTCCGAACTGGGCTTTGGTTCGCTGGCCGATCCGGAAACGTGGCTTCCGCGGCTTGTGATTCCGGGTTCGGTTTTCTCGAGCGCTGATCTTCTGGACTCCGCCTCGCTGATGGATACAGTCCACGGCGTAAAGCAAACATTCAAGGGCGACGCGGCGAAATATCCGCGGCTTGCCGAACGCGCTGCCGCGCTCCCGGATTTTCGCCAGCTTTCCACGGCCATCCGCCGGGCCGTTCTTCCCAACGGCGAAATCAGCGACGACGCTTCGCCGCAACTAAAGCGAATCCGCGTGGGCATGGGGCAGGCGCGCGAGAAAATTCAGAAGTCGCTGGCAGCAATTCTTCGCGCGCGCGGCGAGCCCGCTGGGGAAGATTACATCACGCTTCGCAACGAACGCTTCGTGATTCCCGTGCGTGCGGCGGAGCGCCGCGCGGTGCCCGGCGTGGTTCACGGCGCAAGCGCGACGGGCCAGACCGTTTTCGTCGAACCGCTTGAAGCCATCGATTTGAACAATCGCGTGGTGCAGCTCGCCGAGGACGAGACGGTGGAAATCGCGCGCATTCTGGCGGAGCTGACGGATCGCGTGCGCATGGATCGCGGGCCGCTCGAAGCGGCAGCCGCGCAGGTGGCGCACCTCGATTCGGTTTTCGCCCGCGGGCGATTTGCGCGCGAGCTCGATTGCGTGATGCCGGAATTCACGGCGGGGAACTTGCTGCGGCTTGACGCGGTGCGAAATCCAGTCCTCGAAGCCACGCTCCGTCCGCAGGGGCGCAAGGCGGTAGCGCTATCTCTGGGACTCGGCGGCGAAGAAACCGTGATGGTTATCAGCGGGCCCAACACAGGCGGGAAGACCGTTGCGCTGAAGAGCGTTGGTCTGGCGGCGCTTTCCGCGCAGTCTGGAATTCCGGTCTCCGCCGAACGCGCGGAGATGCCGGTTTTCGATCGCGTACTTGCGGACATCGGAGACGAACAATCCATTGCCGCGGACCTTTCGACGTTTTCCGCGCACATCCTCAACCTGAAATCCATGCTGGAGGCCGCCACCGAGCGCTCGTTGATCTTGGTCGATGAAATGGGCACAGGTACCGCGCCGGAAGAAGGTGCAGCGCTCGCCGTGGCCCTGCTCGAGGAATTTCGTTTGCGACGCGCGTTGACGATCGCCACCACGCACCATGACCGGCTGAAATCCTATGCTTCGACAACTCCGGGGATTGTCAACGCCGCCATGGAATTTGACGAAGTAAACCTGCGGCCCACGTATCGGCTTCTCGTCGGCGTGCCGGGGACGTCGAGCGGAATTGAGATTGCGCGGCGGCTCGGCTTGCCAGCGCGTGTGGTGGAGCATGCGCAAGCGAGCCTTTCGCCTGAATCGCGCGAGGCGCGCGATTTGATTGCCTATCTCCATCGCAGCCGCGACGAAATGGGAGAAATCAAGCGGCAAGCGCGCGAGGAACTGACGCAGCTTGAAGCCGAGCGAATCTCGCTGCAAACGGAATGGGTCGAGCGGCAGAAAAGGCGCATCGCCGAACTCGAGAAGAGTTTTCACGAGACGCAGAAACGGTTGGAAGGCGAGGTCGCGCGGATTACGTCGGACATCCACGATCGCGCGACTCGCTCGCAACTTGAAAAGCAGGCAGGACGGCGCATGGGAAAGATTGCGTCAGACGCGCGTGCGGAGACCGATGCGGCCGTGCTCGAAACGTTGGCCTCGTCGCAGCCGGACCTGGGAGTTACAGTGGAAGCGCCCGCAAGGCCGGTCGCGCCGGAACAGCTTGCAACAGGTATGCGCGTGGCGGTGAAAGGTTTCAAGCAGCCGCTCGTCTTCCGCCGGCATGATGGACGCTCAGCCGAGGTTGAAGCGGGCCCGTTGCGCATGCGCGTCCCTCTTGCGGATATTCTTGGCATTGAGTCCGACGCGAAACCCGCGAAGACGGATGCCGGGGCGGCCGCGCGATCCCGCGGCGTCACAGTTCACGCGCAACCGAGCGACGAGCCTGCCTCGGAGGAAATCAACGTGATCGGATGCACGGTGGAAGAAGCTTCGAGCCGCGTGGACAAATTCCTGGACGAGGCCGCGCTCGCGGGCAGGACTGCGGTGAAAATCATTCACGGCCACGGCACGGGAGCGCTTCGCCGCGGCCTGGCGGCGTTCCTGCAAGAGCATCCGCTCGTCCAGAGCATTCATCACGAGGCGGAGGACCGAGGCGGCACGGCGATAACTGTCGCCGAGTTGAAAAGCTGAGAGCTGAGTGCTAAACGTGTTAATTCCAAACCATGGCTGAAGCGGGATCATTTGCGGAGCGGGTGAAGCAGCAGGCGGACATCGTTCGCGTGATAGGCGAATACGTGCGCTTGAAGAAGAGTGGGCAGAATTTCACCGGGCTCTGCCCGTTTCACCAGGAGAAGACTCCTTCCTTCGCGGTGCATCCGGTGAAGCAGATTTATCACTGCTTCGGCTGCGGCGCGGGCGGCGACGTTTTCAAATTCGTCATGGAACTGGAGAAGTCCACCTTTCCGGAAGCGATTCGCACCGTTGCGGAAAAGTGCGGCATTCCGATTCCGCGGCCGCGCGAGAGGTCGCCGGAGGAGCGCCGCGAAAATCAGCAGCGCAGCGCCCTCGTGGAGATGCACCGCGAAGCGGCGGCATTTTTCGCGCGCCACCTGCACGAAACCCCGGAAGGGAAGGTCGCGTTTGCCTACCTCGAAGAGCGCGGACTGAATCGCGAAGCCATGGCCCGCTTCGGGCTCGGATTTGCGCCGTCATCGGGCGATGCACTGTTGCGCTTCTTGAAGCAAAAATATCCTGAGAAGCTGCTGGAAGCCTCGGGGCTCGTCTCGCGCGATCAGGGCGGGCGTTTCTTCGATCGTTTCCGGCGGCGCATCATGTTCCCGATCGCAAACGAAGGCGGAAAAGTGATCGCGTTCGGCGGCCGCGCCATGGGCGACGACATGCCCAAGTACATGAACTCGCCCGAGACGCCAATCTATTCGAAGAGCACCGTTTTGTATCATCTCGACCGGGCCAAGGAAGCTCTTCGGCAAAACGATTTCGGCGTTCTGGTGGAAGGCTACATGGACGCGATTGCCGTCGCCCGCGCGGGCATTGCGAACGTAATCGCGAGCTGCGGCACAAGCCTTGCGGAACCCCAAATCAAATTGCTCAGCCGTTTTACGAGGCGCGTGGTGGTGAATTACGATCCGGACACGGCGGGGCAGGTTGCCACGGAGCGCTCGCTGACGCTGCTGCTCGAAAAGGAATTTGACGTTCGAGTTCTCGCGCTTCCCGGCGGCAGCGACCCCGACAAATTTTTGAAGGAGCAGGGCGCGGAGGCTTACAAGAAATTGCTGACGCAGGCGCCGCCCTATCTCGATTACTTGATTGGCCGCGCGCGGCAAATGGACCGGACCACCGCCACGGGAAGGGTCGCCGCGCTCAATTTTCTGATGCCGTATGTTCAGCGGCTGCCGAACCGCTTGCTGCGGTCGGAGTGGGCTACCCGCATCGCGTCCGAACTGCGCGTGGACGAGCCCGTCTTGCGCGAGGCGCTTCGCCGAGCGGCCACAGAGCGCCGCAGCGAAGTAAAGCCGAAAACTGAGCTCCTGGGCCCAGCGATAAAAGGTGCCGAGCGGCGTCTAATACATATGCTTGCCGAGGCACAGGGCTTTCGCGAGAAGCTCGCGCGCGAGATCGTCTCGGACGCGCTGCATCGCGGCCTGGAGACCGAGAAGATTTTCGACCTGCTTCTCACCAAGGTGGGCGAGCAGCCCGACCCAGCGAGGTTCGCCGAGGCACTCGAAGAGCGGGACCGGCAGCTTTTGTTCGGAATTTTCTTCGAATCTTTCTCCGAGCACACCTGGGAGGAGGCGGAAAGCTGCCTGGGCGTACTTCGGAACCGGCGGGTGGAGGAGGAGCTGGCCGAATTGCAGAAAAAGTTGGAAACCAAGCCGCCGGCCGAGGAGCTAAGGCGGATTCTAACGCGGCGCCTGGAACTGCAGAAACTCTTGGCCAGCCAGCAACTTACAGCAATTGATTGACGCTTCTGCCATCCCTGTTATATATTCGTAGGGTTTTGAATGAAACGAGTGGGGCCTGCCGAGCATCATATAAACGTGGGAGAAGCGGCGCGGGCTCGATGGGTTCGGGCGCAAGGGTCGGAAACAAGTTCCGGGTTCGAGATTAAAACTAACCGCCTATACGCAATCAATTCCAGGGTGTGCCGGGGTGTCTAGTACCGGCCATTTTGTGTTTGCGTTGTCGCCCGATAGCTGCGTTTGTCCTCACCAGAGGGGGGAAGCGTGACGTTGGCACTTGAGGAAAAATACGATCAGGTACGGCAGCTCATCGCTATGGGCAAGGAACGTGGTTACCTGCTCTACGATGAGGTGAACGATATTCTGCCTCCCGAGGTGCATTCCTCGGAAGAAATTGACGACTTGCTCTCGACATTCGAGCGCTATGGCATTGATGTGTATGAAGACCTTTCGAGCGCGAAGGCTGCGCTGGCTGCGGCCGATTCCGCCGACACTACCGAACTAAAAGAAGAACCTGCATCATCAGCCTCCGAAGACAGCGAACTGGATCTGACGCCCGGCACTCTCGAGAAGACGAACGATCCGGTGCGCATGTATCTGCGCGAAATGGGCACGGTGCCTTTGCTGACACGCGAAGGCGAAGTCGCCATCGCCAAGCGCATCGAACGCGGGCAGTTGCTCGTGCTCAAAACGATCACTCGCGCGCCGCTCATCTTGAAGGAGCTTTTGCAGGTGGGCGAAGACCTGCGCAACGGATCGCGATCGATCAAGGAAATCGTCCAGTTCGACGACGAAGAACTGACCGAAGAGAAAATCGAGCAGAAGACAAAGGAAACGCTCAAGCAGATCGACAAAGTCGCCAAGCTTTATTTGCTGGCGATGAAGCAAGCGGCGAAACTCGAAAAAATCCCGCGGTCAAAGAAGCGGCCCTATCTGCGTTCGCGTTACGCGCTCGCGCGTACCCGCGTGGAAATGTCGAATCGCTTCCGGGAACTCGATTTCAATCCCCTCGAGAAGAAGCGGCTGATCGAGAAAATTCGACAGACTGTCGAGCGCGTGCATTTCCTCGAGCGTGACACCACCAAGCTCGAGCGGCGCGTGGAAGCTTCCAAGGGAGACGTTCAGGCCGAAGCGCGAAAAGACCTGCGTGCCCGTCGTCAGGAACTCAGCGAAATCGAGCTCGCGAGCGAAGTCAGCCCGACCGAACTGAAGCGCGCGCTGCAAGTGATTCTGCGCGGCGAAGCGGAAGCCGAGCAAGCGAAAAAGGAACTCATCGAAGCGAACCTTCGGCTCGTTGTCTCCATTGCCAAGAAATATACGAACCGCGGCTTGCAGTTCCTGGACCTGATTCAGGAAGGCAACATCGGGTTGATGAAGGCCGTGGACAAATTCGAGTGGCGCCGCGGATACAAGTTTTCCACCTACGCCACCTGGTGGATTCGCCAGGCCATCACGCGCGCGATCGCCGACCAGGCCCGCACCATCCGCATTCCAGTGCACATGATCGAGACCATCAACAAGCTCGTGCGCACGCAGCGGCAGTTGGTGCAGGAGCTTGGCCGCGAGCCGACCTCGGAAGAAATCGCCAAGCGCATGGATATTCCCGTGGCCAAAGTGCGCAAGATTTTGAAAATCGCGCAGGAGCCGATTTCGCTCGAGACTCCCATCGGCGAAGAGGAAGATTCGCATCTCGGCGATTTCATCGAGGACAAGGCCGTGGTTTCGCCTTCGGACGCGGTGATCAACCTGAGCCTCAAGGAACAGACTTCCTCCGTGCTGAAGACTCTTACGCCGCGCGAAGAGAAAGTAATCAAGATGCGCTTTGGACTTGACGACGGCAGCGAGCACACGCTCGAGGAAGTCGGGCAATCCTTCGCCGTCACACGCGAACGCATCCGTCAGATCGAAGCCAAGGCTCTGCGCAAGCTGCGGCATCCCTCGCGCTCGCGCAAGCTGCGCGCTTTCCTCGAAGGCTCTGCTAACGATTACTAATTTATTGTTTTTTCGGTTTTGTGGGAAGGCGGGTCTCCAGACCCGCCTTTTGTATTTAGGCTAGGCTTCGAGGATTTTCTGCAAGCGGTCCAGCGCGTTGAACCAATAGGATTTCATTTTCGCGCATTCCTGCGAGCTCGTGAGCCTCATGTGATCGACGGTGGCCTGGTTTTTCCCCGGGCCCTTGGCGTAGAAATTCACGCTCAGGCGGCTTTTGCCGCGATCCCATTTCGCACGAAGCGATTTATTCGGCGTCGCGGTGGTGATTTCCAATTTCGCGCCACGTAACCAACGCCGGCGCAGTTTTTCATCGGCCCAGGCTTCGTAGAGTGTCGTCATCGGCACGTTCATCGTGCGGCTGCCGGAAGCGGCAAATTCGCCGTCACACTTCTGAAACTTCTCGCGGATTCCACGCGCGTGCTCGTAATCGACCGCGATCATCTGGCCCCACCAGGGCCCCACCTTTTGTTTCGTCCCAAGGTACGCGGTGATTTCACGGTGTTGCCACTTTTTCGCGCCGGCCTTGTCGAGGACTTTGAGCCACTCGGCCCACACTTTCCCCGTTCTTTCCTTCACCGCATCGTCGCTCATCCGCTTTGCTTCTCGTGCCTTCTTCATGCACTCCTCGCGTTTTATTTCTGCTGCTGTGCCGTGGACCAATTCACGGCGGTGCCGTAGCCATATACGAGCTGCGCGCCGCGATCCGTTCCGATGATGACAAGCGCGCCGAGAACGCAAAGGCCGAGCAGCATGATTTTGCGCCATTGAGGCGTGAAATTCTTGCGCACGAAGAATGCGAACATGCACAGTGCGATCGCGAGGCTGGTTGACACGAGCATCAATGTTTCGTGGACTCCCAGAACGCGCTGGGCCTCGCCCGGCGGGACGGAATTTTGCGCGGCGAGCCCGGTCAACACCGTGATGATCGCGGCGAGCGTGCCGAGATAAAGCATCCTCGAAGCGGTGCGCTGCATATCGTCGCTCGCTCGCCAAATGGCCAGCAACTCAAAGAGCAGCGCCGCGAACCATAGCACGATGGGGAAGTGCACAAAAATCGGATGATAGTTCAGGGCCGCACGCAGACCGGGAAGCATTGAAGGCGTTCCTCCTTCTCCATTGGCTTCGATTGAGGACGCATTATCTGCCAACCTCGAGCCTCGCGCAAACCGCTGTATAATGCGCCACTCGCCGCGGGATCTCCGCGCGTGTCTGTTCCGTCGCGGGCCGTAACGGTTCCGGGCACGAAAGGGATTCATCTCGATGCGCTGGCTTCTTGCAGTGTTGGCGATAGTAATTGCATTCGTACTGATCGTCGTGCTCGTCGGCGAACTCCTGCCGAAGAATCATTCCGCGACGCGCGCAGCGCGTTTTCGTCAGCCGCCGGATGCGATTTGGAGCGCTATCACGGATTACGCGAAGTTTCCCCAATGGCGCAAGTCCGTTGTGCGAATCGAAGCTTTACCCCCGGTCAATGGGCAGCCGTCGTGGAAAGAATTCGACACGCACGGAGATGCGATTCCATACGAAATCGTCGAAGCGACTCCCGGGCGAAAACTCGTCACGCGGATCGCGGATCCGAAACTTCCGTTCGGTGGAACGTGGACATATGCCTTGACGCGGCAGCCGGATGGGAGCACGTTGCTGCGGATAACCGAAGATGGGGAGGTCCGCAATCCCATCTTTCGCTTTATGGCATGCTTCTTCATCGGATACACGAAGACGATGGAAGATTATCTCCAAGCGCTCGGCGGCAAGTTCCGCGAACCAGTGACCATCGAGGATTAAACAGTGCCGACTAAAAATACGTCGAAACCCCGGCCGCCCGAGCGGGATTACTCGCACCGAACCCTCATCGATAAGCTCGGTGTGAAAGCAGGCCAGCGCGTCGCAGTCCTCGGTGTGGAAGGCGCGCAATTTTTGAGGGATCTTAATGCCACGGTCCCGGAATATTCGCGCGGAAAACGCATCCTGAATGCAGACTTGATTTTCTTCTCCGCCGAGGCGCTCGGCGATCTCGCGCACTTGAAATCTCTTTCCCGTTCGATCGGCAAATCAGGAGCGATTTGGGTGGTTTATCCTAAGGGTCAAAAGCACATTCGCGAGATCGACGTCATCTCGGCAGGAAAATCCGCAGGGCTTACGGACAACAAAGTGGTGCGATTCTCGGAAACCCACACGGGACTCCGGTTCGTCATCCCGCTCGCCAACCGCTGACTGCAGCAAGCGCTCGCTCATTCGCGTGTGGTAGGCATAAGCAATCCACAGCGCAAAATTTCCGCGTAGCCTCCTGCGGCGACATATCATATTGCTATGCCCGCGCGGCTCGAAGTGCGCAATTTGACAGTCGAACTCCCCACGCAGCAGGGCTGGGTGCGCCCGGTGAACGAAATTTCGTTCACGCTGGCCCAGGGCGAGACGCTGGGCATCGTTGGCGAATCAGGTTCGGGGAAAACGATGCTCTCGCTCGCGCTCATGGGGCTCGAGTTACCCGGCTCCCGGCGCACGGGAGAGGCGTGGCTGCACGAACGCGACACCGCCGCCGATTTGCGCGGACTGAATCTCATCACTACGGCTCCGGCTGAAATGCGCGCTTTGCGCGGCCGCGAAATCGCAATGATTTTTCAGGAGCCCATGACGGCGCTCAATCCGGTGATGCGCATCGGCGGGCAGATTGAAGAAGCGATTCGCGTGCACGAGCACGAAGCAAACAATCGTGAAATCCGCGGCCGCGCCGTCCGAGCTCTCGAACGCGCTGCCGTACCGGAGCCGGAGCTTCGAGCGCGCCAGTATCCGCATCAACTTTCCGGCGGGCTGCGCCAGCGCGTGATGATTGCCATGGCGCTCGCTGCCGGCCCGGGCGTCTTGATTGCCGACGAACCCACGAGCGCGCTCGACGTCACAGTGCAAAAGCAAATTCTCGAGCTGCTCGGTAAACTCCGCCGCGAACTTCAGCTTTCGCTGCTTTTCATCACGCACGACCTGGGCGTCGTGGCGCAGATTGCCGACCGGCTGGCGGTGATGTATGCCGGACGCATCGTGGAGGAGGGCCCGGCGGCGGAAGTGTTGCGTCGCCCGCGGCATCCTTACACCGAAGGCTTGTTGCGCGCGGCCCCGCGGCTGGTTCGCGAAAGACTGATTCCCATTCCCGGCACGGTCCCGGCATTGAACGCGCTGCCGCCTGGATGCGCCTTTGCGCCGCGCTGTTCTTATCACGTGGCTGAGTGCGACGCCGCTGTTCCGGAGCTGCGCGCGACGACCGCAGGCCATCGTGTGAGGTGTATTCTGGATTTGGGAAAATTGCCACCGCAGAGGGCCGTATGACCACATCGAGCGACCGGCAGCAGAAAGAACTGGTGCAGGATCGTTTTACGCGCACGGTTGACGTGTTCGGCGATTTCGTCATGAAGGATCGCGTGCGCGAGGCGGACAACCTCGCGCGACTTGTGGGTGCAAACGAGAAGGATCGCGCGGTGGATCTGGCTTGCGGTCCGGGGACGCTCACGCTCACCTTTGCGCGGAACGTGCGATGGATCTGCGGCGTGGATTTGACTGCCGCCATGTTGGAGCGGGCGCGCCGAACCGCGCAGGCGGAGGGAACGCGAAACGTTGCATTCGCAAATGGCGACGCTCACGCGCTGCCTTTTGCCGATGGTTCGCTCGATCTCGCGGTCACGAGCTACAGTCTGCACCACATGCCCGATCCTGCGCGGGTGCTGCGTGAAATGGCGCGGGTCCTGAAGCGCGGCGGACGCGCTGGCGTGCTCGATATTTTCGTGCCCGAAGACCCGAAGATTGCGGAGATAAATAACCGCATCGAACGGCTCCGCGATCCCTCGCACACGCGCACGCTTCCGAAAAGCGAACTCGGTAAAATGTTCGCCGCCGCTGGCCTCCGCATTCTCGCCGCCGAAGTCGAAGAGCATCCGCGCTCATTCGATCACTGGCTGCTCGTAGCCGGATGGAAGCGCGGCGATGCCGCCTACATCGAAACGCGCCGGTTGATGGAAGCTACGATTGCGAACGACGGAGCGAATTTTCATCCGCGATACGCGCCAACCGATGCTAAGAATGCCGGCGAGATCCCGGACATCGCGATGATCAACACGGCGCAATCCGTCGCCGCGGAGAAAATCTAGAGATGCCGGGCGAAACGCTGCTCGAAGCCCGTGACTTGCGGAAGTCATATCCCGTGCGAGTGGGCGCGTTCACCAAATCGTCGCGACGCGCCGTGGCCGTGGATGGCGTGAGTTTCTCGGTTGAGCGCGGCGAAACGCTTGGGATTGTGGGCGAATCGGGCTGTGGCAAGACCACACTCGCGCGCATGCTGCTGCGGTTGATCGAACCGGATGCGGGCGAAATTCGTTTTCGCGGCGAGGACTGGCTCGGCGCGCGCGGCACAAATCTGCGAACTCTGCGCCGCAGAATGCAGATGGTATTTCAGGATCCGGTGGCCTCGCTCAATCCACGCATGCGCGCCGGCGCAATCGTGGGCGAACCGCTCGGAATCCACGAGCCGCAGATTTCGTGGAAGCAGCGCCGCGAACGCGTAGAGGAAATTCTTGAGGCCGTGGGCCTGGGCGCGGACTCGCTCGGCCGCTATCCCCACGAATTTTCGGGCGGCCAGCGCCAGCGCATTGGAATCGCGCGCGCGCTGATTCTGCGTCCAGAGCTTGTAATCGCGGACGAGCCCGTCTCCGCGCTCGATGTTTCGGTTGGCGCACAAATACTCGAATTGCTCGCGCGCCTCCAACGAGAGTTTTCCCTGACGATGATCCTGATCTCTCACAGCCTCCCGGTGGTCGCGCAACTAGCCACGCGCGTCGGCGTGATGCAGGCGGGCCGCATCGTTGAACTCGGCCCTGCCGATGCGGTGCTCTTCGCGCCGCAGCATCCCTACACCCAAGCTCTTCTCGCCGCTGTGCCGCAGATTCCCGCTTAGCGCCGTGCCGCAAAACTTGCTGGCGACACCAGGACGATGAGCACCCGTTTGACGGGCGGACTACGCACCGCTAAACTCCGATTCAACCAAAGGGGCAAGCATGTTTGTTGCTTTCCGGGCGATTACCTACTCCACGCTTTTTATCGGGCTCTTGCTCATCTATCTGCCGGCGCGCGTCCTATCCTGGTCGGGCATTGTGCGCCCGACAGCGACTGGAGCGCCGCAGATCGTGGGGATGATTATAGGGAGCGCTGGTGCGGCGATCGCGTTGTGGTGCATTTTTACGTTCGTATGGATCGGACGAGGCACTCCGGCGCCGTTCGATCCCCCGCGCCGATTGGTGATTCGAGGGCCTTATCGATTTGTCCGGAATCCGATGTACATCGGCGCGGGACTGGCTCTTGGCGGGGCCGCATTATTCTACGAGTCGGTGCCCCTCCTGGTTTACGGCGTCATATTCCTTCTCGCCTGCCATCTCTTTGTGGTGTCGTACGAGGAACCCACACTCCGGCGAACTTTTGGAGCAGAGTATGAATCGTACTGCCATCGCGTCAGGCGATGGTGGCCCGGTGTGCGAGCTGTCGTGTAAGAACGTGGTCCACTACTGATCGGTAGGGAAGCTTTCTCAACCGCCGCGAAACGCGATACACTCCGCCGGACGTAACTTTTCACAGGCCCGCACGTATTGGGAATAGCGACGAACTTACCGAGGCATTCCCACAGGGAGGAACACCATGGCCAGCGCTCCTACACCTTCGCCGGAGACCACTGCACCGGTCAGCTCGGTCGGCCGAATTTTCGGCGTGATTTTCGGTCCCAAGCCGACGTTTGAATCAATCGTCCAGAAGCCGACTTGGGTTCTGCCGCTGGTGGTGATCTGCCTTCTCTCGGTTGTGATCATCTTTATTTTCGGGCAGCGAGTTGGCTGGCGCAGCTTCATGGAGCGGCAGAATCAATCGAATTCGCGCGTGCAGAAACAGATGGAATCCATGACGGCCGATCAGCGCGAACAGATGCTCGAAACGCAAACGAAGTGGGCCTCTGTGATCGGATACATCGGAGCGGTGCTAGGAACGTTCATTGCCGCTGTGGTCGTCGCCGCAGTTTTGATGGCTGCGTTTAATGTCGTGGGTGGCGCAAAAGTTGGATTCGTTACTTCGCTGAGTATCGTCTCGTACTCCTGGGTGCCCGGGATCATCGGCGGATTGCTCGGCCTTCTCATCCTTTTCCTCAAGGATCCGTCCACCGTCGATATCCAGCATCTTGTAGCCGCCAATGCGGGCGCATTTCTTGCAGAAGACTCGCCCAAGTGGCTCGAGACTTTGCTGAGCTCGTTCGACCTCTTCATTTTTTGGACCATGATCCTGATGGGCATTGGCTATAGTGCGACGAATCCAAAGAAAATTTCGTTCGGCAAAGGACTCGGCACGGTAGTCGGCGTTTGGCTCATCTATGTGCTGATCAAGGTCGGCTTCGCGGCCGCTTTCTCCTGATACACTTCCTCGGATGGGATTTCAGTTTGAGGTGCTGGCGACCGACCCAACGGGCGCGCGGCTTGGTCGTCTGACCACGCCGCACGGTGTGATCGAGACGCCGGCGTTCATGCCCGTGGGCACCGCCGCCACCGTGAAAGGGCAGACGCAGCAGGACCTCGAAGCGCTCGGCGTCCAGATTCTTCTTTCCAACACTTACCATTTATATCTTCGGCCGGGACACGAACTCATCCGTGCGCTGGGTGGCTTGCACCAATTCATGTCCTGGCCGCACCCGATCCTCACGGATTCCGGCGGCTACCAGGTATTCAGCCTCAGCGAACTCCGCAAGGTGACCGATGAAGGCGTAACGTTTCGCTCGCACCTGGACGGCTCCGAACATTTCCTTTCGCCGGAGAAAGCGCTCGAAATCGAAATTGCGCTGGGCGCCGACATCATCATGGTGCTCGACGAGTGCATCGCAGCACCGGCGACGGAGCAAGCTGCCAGAGAGGCTGCGGCGCGGACACTCGATTGGGCGCGGCGCTCGCGCGATTATTTCCAGAAACATGGCGATCCTGCGCGGCAAATGCTCTTCGGCATCGTTCAGGGCGGCACGTACGCGGAATTGCGCCGCGAGAATGCCGACGCGCTCGCCGATCTCGGTTTCCCCGGATACGCCGTTGGCGGACTTGCCGTAGGAGAGCCGCACAGCACGACATGCGATATGACGCGAGCGGCTACCTCGCGGCTGCCCGCCGATCGTCCGCGCTATCTGATGGGCGTGGGCAAGCCCGAGCAACTCGCGGATTATGTGGCGCTCGGCGTGGACATGATGGACTGCGTCCTTCCCACGCGTAGCGCGCGTCATGGCTGCCTCTTCACTTCGCAAGGCCGCCTGCTCATCAGAAACGCGCAATACGCGAACGACCCGCGTCCGATTGACGAAAAATGTCTGTGCGCGGTTTGCCGCCGCTATTCGCGCGCCTATTTGCGCCATCTTTACGCCGCCGGCGAGACTCTCGCAGCCATCCTGAACACCCACCACAACATCTACTTTTACCTTGACATCATGCGCGAAATTCGCGAGGCTATTCGTTTTGGGAAGCTCGAAAGATTCCGCTCTGACCTTCAGGCCCGCCTCAAATAGGCAAACCTAAGCAGGTGTTGGGCGCAGTACAGGGCGGGGAAGAATCTTCGGCGAACGGTAGTGAGGCTTGCCATCCTTGGCAGGCCTACCCGCCCTGGCGGGAAAGGCGCAAGCACCGTGACATTGAGTTTGACGAATCCGAGCGGCGGAGCCCTCGCGGCTCTCGTGCAGGCGCAGCCCAGCGGCATTGCTCTTTTTCTTCCGCTGATTCTTATCATGGTCATTTTTTATTTCTTGATGATCCTACCGGCGCAGCGCCGCCAGAAGAAGGTCAGCGAGATGCTGAAGAGCCTGAAGACGGGCGACAAAGTGATCACTAGCGGCGGCATCTACGGCACCATCGTTGGACTCGAGGATGACGCCGTCCAATTGCGCGTGGCCGAGCAGGTAAAGATGAAAGTATCGCGTAGCGCCATTGCCGGACTTCAGGCCGAACCGCCGAAGGAGAGTTAGCCAGCCCGCATGAATCCCCAGCTCAGATGGAAATTTATTTTTATCGGCGCGGTCATTCTTTTTTGCATTTTTGGACTGGTGGGAATGCCGGAGCTTCCAACCTCGTTGCGCCAGGTGAAGCAGAACCTGGTCGATCGCATCAAGCTCGGCCTGGATTTGAAGGGTGGCAGCCACCTCGTTTTGCAGGTGCAGGTGGATGAAGCCATCGGGCAGCGCTGCGACCAGACTGTAGATCAGATCACAAAGCAGCTCCACGAAAAGAACATCGGATTCGGCGAAATTCGCCGGGTGGACGACACGCACATCCTGGTGCGCACCGTTGATCCAGCGACGTCGGGCAGTTTCCGCGATCTCGTGAACAACCAGTTTACAGACTGGAGCATGGCCCCTGCGGCGGGCGAGACGAACGGCTACCTGCTTACTATGAAGCCGTCCATCGTCGCGGATCTTCGCCGCGATACGATGGACCAGTCGCTCGAAACAATCACGCGGCGCATCAATGCGCTGGGCCTCACCGAGCCGACCATTGCATTCACTGGCCGCGGCGACAACGAAATTCTCGTGCAACTTCCTGGCGAAGGTGATCCCACGCGCGCGAAATCCGTGATTCAAGCCGGCGGGCAGCTCGCACTGAATCGGTTGGCCGACGAACAAACCTATCCATCGGAATCCGCCGCTCTGGCTGCTCATGGTGGCGTCCTGCCTCCTGGCTCTGAAATTGTCCCGGGCAGATCCGAGAGCACACAGCCCGGCCAGCAGCAGCAGGTTTATTACATTCTCGATCGCGGGCCCATCGTCACCGGACAAGATCTGCGCGGCGCAAGTCCCTCGCCCAGTTCGAATAATCCGGGCCAGTACGAAGTTCGATTCCAGCTATCGACGGCCGCGGCGCAACGCTTCGGTCCTTTCACCGAAGCGAATATCGGCCGCAGGATGGCCATCGTCCTGGATCATCAGGTTTACACCGCGCCCGTGATTAATGGCCGCATCGAAGATTCCGGCGTCATCGAAGGACAATTTAGCCAGGAATCGGCCCAGGATCTGGCGCTCGTTCTGCGCGCGGGAGCTTTGCCTGCATCCATCAAGTATCTGGAAGAACGTACCGTTGGTCCCTCGCTCGGAGCCGATTCCATCCGCGAAGGCGTGCGGGCTTCTGTCGCCAGCATTATCGTGGTGATGATTTTTCTGGTGATCTATTACCGGCTAAGTGGTGTCAATGCTGTTGTGGCGCTCGTGCTCAATTTGCTCATCCTGGTCGCCTTCATGGCCTATGCGGGAGCAGTGCTGACGCTACCGGGAATTGCCGGAGTGATCTTGACCATTGGCATGGGTGTGGATTCCAACGTGCTGGTATTTGAGCGCATACGAGAAGAGCTCCGGAACGGCAAGGCCAACGCCTCGGCCGTCGATTTGGGATTTAGCCGGGCGTTTCTGACAATTATTGACACGCACGTAACCACCGTCGTTTCAGCCATTTTCCTGTTTCTCTTCGGGACCGGGCCGGTGCGGGGATTTGCCGTCACCCTGGTGATCGGCTTGATTGCAAACGTATTTACTTCGATTTACGTGTCGCGCGCGATTTTCGATTGGCACTTGTCGCGCATGGATCGGCAGGCGGCCTTGAGCATTTAGGCTTGGGAACAAACCCGGGCGATGCGGTGTCAAATATAGGCGGATAGGACTCGATGGAATTTTTTAAGAACGTAAACGTCGATTGGATGGGCAAGACGAAGTACTTCGTCGCGCTTTCGCTTGCACTTTTGGCCATCGGATGGATTTCGATTCTCCGGGCTGGCGGCTTGCGCCAAGGCATTGATTTCCGCGGCGGCACTCTTGTGTACGTGCGCTTTGCGGGAACACCGCCCTTGGACAAAATCCGCAAGGGTCTGCAGGATGCCGGCCTGGCGAACAGCTCGATTCAAACCATCAGCGACAATGTTTTGAACTCCGGCTCGCAGAATGACGTTGTGATCGGCCTGGAGCTGAAAGGCCAGGGCGACGAATCGCTCGACGCCGGCAAACAATCAATTTTGGACGTTCTGCACAAGACCTTCGGCACGGCGGATACAGCCGGAAAGCAGGACTTCAATTCGATTACGCCGTCGGCGCTCACCATTTTCCTGACGCAGAAGGATCCTCTCTCGCTCGGCACGAATGCGGGCGAGCGTTACGGCCAGCTCGCGCAGCGTCTGCTCGATGCGCGCGACAAGGAACACGGCGGCATTCTGACGAGTTTCGACGAGCTGAAAAACGTGGAGGGCGCGACGCCCACGGTCTTGAGTTCGCTACAAAGCGCCTATTCGCTCGGCAATTTCACCATCCGAAACGTGGAGATTGTCGGCCCCAAGGTCGGCGCTCAGTTGCGACGCCAGGCCATCCTTGCAACGCTCTATGCTCTGGCGGGCATGTTGGTATATATTGCCTTCCGGTTCGAGTGGGTTTACGGGGCCGCGGCGGTGATCGCCGTTTTCCATGACGTGCTGATCACTCTGGGGCTTTTCTCGATCTTTCATTTCGAGATCTCGTTGACGGTCATCGCGGCGTTGTTGACCCTGGTCGGTTATTCGATGAACGACACCATCGTCATCTTCGACCGCGTGCGAGAAGACCTCCGGTTGATGCGGCGTGAGCCCTTCGATCAGGTGGTGAACAAAGCCATCAACCAGACTCTTTCGCGTACGATTCTTACGAGCGGGCTGACGTTCCTGACCGTCCTGGTACTGTTCCTCATGGGCGGCGAGGTGCTCCGCGCGTTCTCTTTTGCCATGGTGGTAGGAGTTGTGGTAGGTACATACTCCAGTTTCGGGATTGCCGCACCCATCGTGGTGCTGTGGAATAAGTATCGGGGTCAGGGAACTGCCGTGCGCGCCGGATCCGCAGCCGACAAGCGCGTGGCGGCAGCCGCTAGGAGGTAACCATGTTTGACGATCTGGTGGTTTCCAGTGCGCACCCAACCAAGACTCACAAGTCTTGGACGGTGGCGCTCTCGTTCCTGATCCAGTTCGGGATTGTGTTCGTAATGATCCTGATCCCGCTCATCTACACCGAGGCGCTGCCCAAGCAGTTGCTCACGACATTCCTGGTGGCGCCGCCACCGCCGCCTCCGCCACCGCCGCCCGCTGCGGCGATTCAGAGAATCGTAAAGCCGGTGGCGCGCCTGATTCACAACGGCCAGATGATGGCTCCGACCGTCATCCCGAAAAAAGTTGAAATGATTAAGGAAGAAGAAATGCCTCCCGATGTCGGCGGGACGGTTGTCGGAGGCGTGCCCGGCGGAGTTCCGGGCGGCCAGGCCGGCGGAGTTCTTGGTGGAATCATCGGTGGCACAGGCGCAGGGTTACCGCCCCCGCCGAAGTCCGCTCCCAAGATACTGCGCGTCGGCGGCCAGGTGGCTGCTGCCAACTTGATTCATCAGGTGACGCCCGTTTATCCGGCCATCGCCAAGACGGCGCACATTTCCGGCACCGTTGTATTGCACGCGATCATTTCCACGGACGGGACCATCCAGCAACTTGAATACGTCCAGGGACCTCCCTTGCTTATGAGGAACGCCATGGATGCGGTGCGCCAGTGGCGCTACCGTCCCACCATGCTGAATGGCGAGGCAGTCCCTGTGGATACTACGATTTCTGTTGTGTTTACTCTAGGCGGCGGTTAAAGCAAGGCACGGTTCGGACTGCTTCTTGGGGGTCCGGGCTGAGTGGGTTTGAAGATCTGACCGGCAGAATCTCGCTGCCGTAATCGTTTCGCAGGAATGGAGGAGCAACGTTATGCTTTCGAATTTTCTCTTGGCCAGTGTGGTGTTGTTTCAGCAGCAGGAAGTAGGCTGGGATTTGCTCACGATGTGGCACAACATGGGCTGGCCGGCAAAGGCAGTCGTCGGCGTTCTATTCATCATGTCCGCCTGGTCGGTGGGCATCATGATCGACCGCGCGTTGATGTACAGCGCGGCGCGGAAGCAGTCCCGTGTATTCGTGCAGCAGGTCGCGGGCGCGCTGAAGGACAACAAGCTCGACGAAGCCATCTCCATCGCTGAGCGGAACAAGAAGAGCCACATCGCCAAGGTGGTGGCGACCGGCCTCTCTGAGTTCCAAGCAGCTTCGGCGCAGGTAGGCGACGAAGAAGTGATTGAGGCGGCCAAGCGTGGACTCGAGCGCTCGGTGGCCATCGTTCACGCCGAAATGAAGCGCGGCCTCTCCGGTCTCGCGACCATCGGCTCAACCGCTCCTTTCGTCGGCCTGTTCGGCACCGTCATGGGCATCATCAACGCGTTCAAAGGTATTTCGGCTTCCAAGGCTACCGGCCTGTCGGCAGTGGCTGGTGGTATCGCGGAAGCCCTGGTGACCACCGCGCTCGGTCTTCTCGTTGCCGTCCCGGCCGTGTGGACCTTCAACTATTTCACCAACAAAGTCGAAGCTTTCGACGTCGAGATGGACAACTCCTCCATGGAGTTGATCAACTACTTCATCACGCGCCGGGGCGGAAAGAAGTAACTTATGGCTTACAAACCCAAAGCTCCGCCGGTGATGGCAGCGCCAAACGTCATTCCCATGGCGGACATCATGCTGGTATTGCTTATTATTTTCATGGTGGTCACCCCCATGTTGCAGAAGGGTTTCTCCGTGGACATGGCCAAGGTGAACAACGCGCAAGACTTGCAGGATGCCGACAAGGATGACGCCGTTATTGTGGCGGTCACTCGCGACGGCCATACGTACCTTGGCAACACGCAGATAGGTCTGGACGAAATTACAAACAAAGTCAAAGACCTGCTTACGAACCGGCTCGACAAGACCGTATTCGTTCGTTCCGATGCTCGCGCGAAGTACGGCGACGTCGTCAAGGCCGTGGACGAAGTTCGCTCTGCCGGTGTGGACAGGATCGGTCTTCTCACGGAAAAGATCCGCACCAAGGGCAACGGACCGGCGCCGCCCGCTCCGCCTCCGTCCGGAACCGATTAGCATTACGACAGAATCGCAGGGACTTAAAGGAGTTCTCCCATGGGAATGGCAGTCGGTGGAAGCAAAGGAGCGATGTCGGAACCGAACATAGTTCCGCTGATTGACGTGCTGCTGGTGCTGATCATCATTTTCATGGTGATCACGCCGACAACGCCGCAGGGACTTGACACGCTTGTCCCCCAGCCCACTCCGCCCAACACCAAGGAAGATCCGGCGTTGCTGGCGAAGACCATCGTGGTGCAAGTGGCGGCTAATGGGAAAGTATTGATCAATCAGGACGAGACGACTTGGGATCAGCTGGGCCCGCGCCTGGACGATATTTTCAAGCAGCGCGCCGAGAAAGTAGCGTTTGTCAAAGGCGATGACTCCGTTGAATTTGCCCAAGTTGCCCGCGCCATCGATATTATGCGCGGCTCCGGAATTGATAGCGTTGGCTTGATCACCGCCAAAGTCGAAGCCGGGCAATAATTCAATCGTTGATAAAAGTAGTTGTCTCGCCGCCTCAGATTGGACTAAACACGGCTGGTGCAGCCTTCATCAAGGAGAACGGGATGCAGCGTAAGCCCCACACATTCTTACTTCTCGCCGTTGTTCTGGCGTCTTTCGCCGCTGGAGCTGGTTGCGATAAGCTTCGCGCGCGCGACAAGCTCAACAAAGGCGTGCAGGCCTATAAGGCCGGACAGTCCGAACAGGCCATCGAAGATTTCAAGTCGGCCAAAGAGTACGACCCCGAGCTCACCAACGCGCGGCTTTATCTTGCCACCGCCTATGCCAGTCAATATATTCCCGGCGCTCCCTCCGATGAAAACATCCGCATGGGTCAGCAGGCCATGCAGGAGTGGCAAGACGTTCTGGCCAAGGATCCCAATAACCTGAATGCGATCGATGGCATTGGGTCGATCCTTTACAACATGGCCGGGACGCCGTTCGATCCGAAAAAGATGGAGCAATCGAAGGAGTATCACCAGAAGCACATCCAGATTAAACCTGACGATCCCGAGCCCTATTACTGGATCGGAGTGATTGATTGGTCGCTGGCCTTCCGCGGCAATAAAGACATGCGCGAGGAATACAATAAGACCTCGAAGAAGACGATTAGAGATACGGATCCGATGCCGCCCGCTCTGGCCACACAGTTCCAGCAGAAGTATGGCGCGATCGTTGAGGAAGGCCTTTCAACCCTTCAGAAGGCCATGACGCTCCGCCCGGATTACGACGATGCCATGGCCTACCTCAATCTCCTCTATCGCCAGAAGGCCGATATGGAGACCACAGCTGACGCGCGCGACGCCGATATAAAGACCGCCGACGATCTGGTGGAGAAGGTCAAAGCCATCAAGCAGAAGAAAATGGAGAACGCCCCGACCACTTAATCGGGACCTTCACTCGTTTTCGCTCTCTTCCGCCGGCGGGCCCATCGGGCTCGCCGGCGTTTGGTTTTCTGGAATGCTGCCGGCGAAGGCTCCCCCATCAGTCAGATTTTCAGTGAAGGCCAAAATCGCGGATGATCAACCTCGTATCAACCGTAACGTGGGGGGAAATGGCATGGAACGCCCACAGATGCACCCAGGCATTGCCCGTGCGCAACGTCAGGTACGATTTCACCAATCCCGGCGGGACGAATGTGAGCAGGACGAAAATTACCGAGAGAACCGAATGCGGCAGCGAGTCGTAGACCGTCCAATATTCCAGAAGATGCACTGCTCCGTAGCTTAATGCGCCGAGCAAAGTTGTGGCCGCCACCGATTCAGTCAGCTTCATGTAGCGCGGGATCATGATTGCGTAGATGAAGACCATGACCGGCAGTCCGGTCCCCAGGAGGTGCACGATAAAAGACAGCGCGCCGCCCTCCAGGATTTGTTTCCCTGTGAAACCCGTTTTCAGCAAAGGTCCCAGAGTCAGGTCGAGCGCACACATGATTGCAAGAACCACAACGACAACGAGTGTGTCGTTGCGGAGATTTGCGGACTTCAGATTTAGCGCTTCACGAGAGTAGCCGCGCACGCGAAACACAATATAGGGCAGTACCGCGAAGAAAGCGAAATTGTAGATGGCCCAGGTCCAAACTTCCGCCGGAGATTGCACACGGGTCGCGCCGAAGAGCGAACCGTTTAGATGCAAACCGATGCCTGCTCCAAAGAGTCTCACGCCGATCAGCTGGCCGGCGGCCATTACGCCCGCCCCGTAAGTCCAGAGCCAGAATAGCTCCCGCAAGGCAACGGCTTTCGCCGGAGCACGGGCAGCCAGATTCGGGATCTCGCGCCGCCGGGTGAGAAAATAAATCAAGCACATTAACAAAAGAAAAACGGCTACCGTAACCACTGGCGAGATGACCTGCGCGGCGATCGCTGTCTTGGTAGCCCTGGGCCAGTCGAATGGGAGCGTGCCGCGGCTGAGCGGAAAGACCGCGAGGCTACTGGCGGTCCACAGGAGCGCAGCTACCTGAACCCACCGGTCGCGCAGGAGGTTTACGAACCAAGATCTCCGTTTCACGCTCTCCGGCACGTCTATGCTCCAGTCAATCTCGATGAGAGTAGCATGGCCATCACAGAAAGGCTCGCGGCGTAATGGCCGACTGGACTAAAATGAGGTTCATATAGGCATGGAGCCCGCAGGAAAACCCGCCATTACGCAGGCAGCGCGACGCGCCGTGGACCTGCGCTTTGTCGAGTTAATGGACAAGCTGCGCCGGAATCGTCCCGGCGATGATCTGGAGCTTTTGCGGCGAGCCTATGATTTTGCCGCCGAGCAGCACAAGACCCAGACGCGGCTCTCGGGTGAGCCGTTCTTGTCGCATCCCGTCGAAGTGGCACACTTGCTCGCGGATATGAAGCTCGACGTGACCTCGCTCTGCGCCGCGCTGCTTCATGACGTGGTCGAAGATACCAAGATTCCCCTCGGTCAAATTTCCGACCAGTTTGGCCCCGATGTCGCGAAGCTCGTCGAAGGCGCAACAAAAATCAGCCGCCTCGACCTGCTCGCGCCCGAGGCTCGCCAGGCCGAGAACGTGCGCAAAATGCTTCTGGCCATGGTGAACGATGTTCGCGTTGTGGTTGTGAAACTGGCCGATCGCTTGCACAACATGCGCACGCTCGAATACCTCGATTCCGAACGGCAGCAGCGCATCGCCCGCGAGACCATCGATATTTACGCGCCCGTGGCCAATCGCCTGGGCATGGGTTTGATTCGCGGCGAGCTCGAAGATCTCTCTTTCCGTTATCTCGAGCCCGAGGCGTATTTCGAGCTGCAAAAAAAGCTCGCCACCAAGCAAAAGGTTTTCGATAAATTCTTGCTGGAAGTTCAGGACGCTATACGCGACCGCATGGTCGAAAACGGCATTCCCGCCGAAGTGCAGGCGCGCGTGAAGCGGTTTTATTCGCTGCACCTGAAGATTCAGAAGCAGCAGCGCACGCTGGATCAGGTGTTCGATCTTCTCGCCGTGCGCGTGATCACCGACACCGTCAAGAATTGCTACGCAGCCCTCGGAGTGATCCATCAGATCTGGAGGCCCGTCCCCGGCCGTTTCAAGGATTACATCGCCATGCCGCGGCCAAACCTTTACCAGTCTCTGCACACTACCGTGATTCACGGCGGCCAGCCGTTTGAAGTTCAGCTCCGCACTCAGGACATGCATCGCATCGCCGAGCAGGGCGTCGCGGCCCACTGGAAATACAAAGACGGCCGCGAAGCATCGCCGGCGGACGATCAGCGCATCATCTGGATGCGGCAGTTGATCGAGTGGGTGCAGGAGATGCAGGAGCCGAGCGAATTCCTCTCCACTCTTCGCGTCGATCTCTATCCCGAGGAGGTTTACACCTTCTCTCCCAAGGGCCGTGTCGTGGTACTTCCGCGCGGCGCCACTCCCATCGATTTCGCCTACGCCATTCACACCGAGGTTGGGCACCAGTGCGTCGGGGCAAGAGTGAATGGCGCGATCGTCCCTTTGCGCCACGCCGTTGCCAATGGCGATGTCGTCGAAATCATCACGCAAAAAGGCCACGAACCTTCGCGTGACTGGCTTTCGTCCGTTCAAACCTCCCGCGCCCGCAGCAAAATACGCCAATGGATCAACTTGCACGAGCGCGAACAGGCTACGGACGTCGGGCGCCGCCTGATTGAGAAAGAGGCGCGCCAGGCCGGAATCGGCCTGAAGAAAATCTCTGCCGAGGACTGGCAACGCGTGGCTGCCGAATATGGCTGCGGGCGAATCGAAGATCTCTACGCGGACTTGGGCTACGGAAAATGGTCCGCGCGGCAAGTACTGGCTAAGGCTTCCGGCCAAACTCTAGCCGAGCCCGCCGAAGAAAAGCCGCCGAAGCTGGTTTCCACCGTCAAACGCATCCTCGGCATGCACGATTCCGCCATTCTCGTGCGCGGACATGACGGCCTGATGGTCTTTCGTTCGAAGTGCTGCAATCCGATTCCGGGCGACGACATCGTCGGCTACGTCACGCGCGGTCGCGGCATTGCCGTGCACAGCAAAAATTGCCCCAACGTCCAGAACCTGCTTTACGAGGCCGAGCGGCGCATTCCCGTGGAGTGGGCGGGCGAAACGCAAGCCACTTTCCCCGTTCGCCTGCGCATTTTCACTGAAGATCGCCCGGGCATCCTCGCCGGCATCACCACCGTGATCAGCGATACCGGCGCCAACATCCGCACCTTCGAAAGCGGCGGCCACGATCTGCGCGCGCGCATCGAAGTGGCCTTGGACGTCCACGATCGCAAACAGCTCGAGCGCATCCTCAGCGGCATCAAACGCATCCCCGGCGTCTTCGATATCGAACGCGTTTACAACGTGTCGTAAGCCCGCGGCGCACACCCGGTAATCATTCCGCGACTGTCTGCTAAGCCCACCGTCCACTCCGTTTGATGCTCTGTACAATAAAATGAATGGCCATCTCTCCGAAACCGTCGGTGCCTGTGCCAATGCGATTCGTGGCTCGCTGTGGCCCGCTGCCATTTGCGATTCTTCTCGTCTCGTTCATGTTGTCGGTCGCGGGCTGCAAACACCCCATTCCGCTGGACACGAAGCCGCTTGATATCGCGGGCATGAACTACGACGCCATCAAGCAGTTGAAGGCCCTGGGAATGACGGCCCCGGAAGTTCTGGAGCTTGCGAGAGCGCGCGGCGCAGGCTTCTCCGACCCAAGTTGCCTCGAGTCCTACCAGGTAATCCACGGACGCGGCCAGCCGTTTAATGAAGGCGACGCAATCGTAGGCTTGATGCAGGTCGGAATGCGCGAGGACGACATTCTGGAACTCATGAAACTGGATCAGCTCGGAATTGGCGTTGGCGAACTACAAGCCATGCGCCTCGCGGGACTGTCTGATTCTATTGTGCTGGAAGTTGCGCGGCATCACGCAGCCGGGAAGCCTGTTCTTTCCGGCGCCTCGCTCTCTAATATGAGGAATGTCGGACTGCGGGAATCCACTCTGCTCGAACTCGCGCGCCGCGGCGTCCCCGATTCCGAGACCAACACCATCATAGTTTTGCGCCGCCACGGAGCCAGCGAAGCTGACATCCTTCGTCATTATCCCGCCTCCTAGTATCCTGTTTCATTCAAGTCCCTCGGCCGCCTGCTTCTCGCTCCATTTCTGTCTTTTCCCTCTGCCCCTGCCCCGGTAGAATCTCTGCATCTTGAAACGCTCCGCGTTCCATCCGCTTCCGGGCGCAATCCTCGCAGTCCTTCTCGCGTTGTGCGCCGCCAGTTGCAGTACTCCTCTGGCGCCCGGCTACCAAATCCTGAAAGAATCGCGCGAAGTTCAATTCGCCGCGGGCCAGGCTCCCGAGCTGCGCGTGAGCTCCCGCTACACGCTTCAAAACTACGGAAACGGCGATCTGGCTTTCATCGATGTGGTTGTGCCGGACAGCAAATCCTACGGCACAAAGAATCTGCGTATGGAAGTGGATGGCCGCGCAGCGAAATTCGAGAAGCTCCCCGCCGGTTATCAAGACGAGTCCGCGAACACATTCCGAATCACTTTCGACTCGCCATGGACTCGCAAGCAAAAGCGCAGCCTGTCCATCGCATACACTTTTAGTTCTGTGGAAGATTCCGACGCGCTCATCACACTCGGTGCGAATTCCTTCCATCTCGGCTCGCACGGGTGGTTCCCCGTGCTTCAGCCCCCGAAACACGTGCTCTCTCCCTATCCCGACGCGCCGGCTCGAACGATTTATTCCGTTCGCGTCCCGCCAAGTTTCGTCGTCCTGGCCGGCGGCATCTCACGGGGCCGCAAGAAAAATGGCGGCGAAGTCGAATACAGCTTTGAACTGCACAGCGGAAGTCCCGCGCCCTATATCGTTGCCGGTCGCTACGTGGATTCCTCCGCGAATCGCAAGGCCGGGCCCGTCGCTTTCTGGACGTCCGAGCCGCTGAAAGCCGATCCCACATCTGCCGAACAGCGCATTGCCGCGGTCTGGGGAATTCTCCAGCAGGACTTTGGCCCGCTCGATAAAAACATCCGCGTTCCCCATATCGTGGAGTCTCCGGGTCTGCGGCTGAGCAACTCCGGTGACGACGGCCCGACGGCTGCACCCTTTCCCGGGGGCGTGCTTGTGAATCCGCAGGCCCTCGCGCTCGGAATCAACGAAGCAGATTTTCTCGATGAAATCGCGCGTGTACTCGCGCAGAGCTGGTTCAACCAGATTTATGCCTCGCCGAATGCCGCGATTGGAATGGGTGAAGGTTTGCCCGAATACGCCACCATAGTGATCGATGAAGCGCGCAGCGGCGAAGCCGCCCGCCACCGGCGCGTCTCGCAATTCCTTCGCGAGTACGACGAGGCCTGCGCTCAAGCCGTCGAAAATCCGCTCGTTGCACTAACCACGGAAGACCCCGTCGAGCAGCGCCGCATCGGACTCGCCAAGGCTCCGCTTTTCTTTATCGCGCTCGAAGATGCTTACGGCGAGCAGCCCGTCCGCCGCGGCCTGGCGCAATTGATCTTTTTGCTGCGGGGCCAAAGCGCCGGGTACGACGATCTTCGCTCGGCGCTCGAACAAACAACGGGGAAAAATCTCGCGCCGGTTTTTCGCTCCTGGCTCTATCAAAACGGAATTCCTGTGGAATTCAGGAAACGTTATGAAGCGGCAGGCGTCGAAACGAAATAGAAAACTCGACCCAACCGAACATGAGGAGGCGTTGTGAGGGAAGTCATCTCCACCGAAAAAGGGCCCAAAGCCATCGGGCCATATTCGCAAGCGATCAAGGCTAATGGATTTATCTTCGTATCCGGCCAGGTCGCTTTCGATCCTGCGACGGGCAAGGCCATAGAAGGCGGCGCTGCGGAGCAAACGGCGCTCATACTCGAAAATCTGAAAGGCATCGTGGAGGCCGCGGGCTCTTCGCTCGAACGCGCCGTAAAAGTCAGCGTTTTCCTCAAAGACATGAACGACTTCGCCTCCATGAACGAAGTGTACGCGCGCTACTTTCCGAAGAATCCGCCGGCGCGTTCGACGGTGGAAGTCGCGCGGCTCCCTCGCGACTTTCATGTCGAGATAGATCTGATTGCGCTAGCCTGAAAAGGCCTGGCGTTTTTCGTGCCACAGATGCAAGGTGGGTATTATTTCGAGATCATGCTTCCTGGCGGCCTCGTGGGCCTGATCGCGGGTTACGCGACGCAGAAATATGGCGGTTCCGGACTTTCCGCGCCCTCTCGATCCTGACTCCCAGAAAGATTCAGGAGTTTCTCCGGGAACACGCCGCCATCTCTCCCCGCATGGCACGTAACTCGATTTTTCAGTATCCTATCAGCGTTCATATTCTCTAAAGGGCGAGGACAGCCATCGTCCCAGGTATGCTTGGGCCTCCTTCCGCCGAACGATAGCTGGCGTCTGCAGAGCTCGTCACTGCCGATGCCGGAACTGTGTGTAATTCCGAATTTCACTTAAGCGGGTGATTCATGAATGATGCGCGGTTTGATCTTGTTGTGATTGGCAGCGGCCCGGCCGGGCAAAAAGGCGCCATCTGCGCCGCGAAACTCCGCAAGCGCGTGGCCGTGATTGACCGCACCACGATGATTGGCGGCGTCTGCGTCCACACCGGCACGATTCCCAGCAAGAGCGTCCGCGAAGCCATCTTCCAATTGACCGGAAACGCCGTCAAGGCTCTCTACGGCGACAGCTATCGAGGGAAAAACGATCTCTCCGTGCAGGATCTTTCGTTCCGTGTGAAAAGCATCATCGGGCGAGAAACGGAAGTGATTCGCGCGCAACTCAAGCGCAACGGAGTCTCTGTCTTTCAGGGGTCGGCGCAGTTCACCGACCCCCACACCGTCGAAGTGCAGAACAATGCGGAGAAGACGATCTTGCACAGCGATCATATTCTCATCGCTTGCGGTACGCGCCCGGCGCGAAACTCGGAAATCCCCTTTGACGACAAACGCATCGTGGACACCGATCACCTTTCCAGCATGGAGGGATTGCCCCGGGAAATCATTGTGGTGGGGGCCGGCGTTGTTGGCCTTGAATACGCTTCGTTCCTGGCGGCATTAGGGACGGAGGTTACCTTGATCGATCAGCGTCCCGTGCTTCTGGATTTCGTGGATCGCGAAATCATAGAAGCGCTCGCCTATCACCTGCGGCAGATGGGAGCCGTCTTCCGTCTCGGCGAGAAAGTGACCCGCGTGGGAATCGATCCCCAGCGCGACCGCGTCTTTGCGGAACTCGAAAGCGGCAAAAAAGTTCAGGCCGACGCTTTGATATATGCCGTGGGACGCCAAGCGAACGGGGACCAGTTGGGGCTCGAAGCGATAGGCTTAAAACCGGATGCCCGGGGCAAGATCACGGTTAACGAACACTACCAGACCGAGCTCCCGCACATTTACGCCGCCGGCGACGTCATCGGTTTCCCGGCGCTCGCCAGCACTTCCATGGAGCAGGGACGCCTCTCAAGCTGCCACATGTTCGGCCTTCCATCCGATCGCATGTCCGATTTGTTTCCTTATGGCATCTACACCATCCCCGAAATCTCCATGGTGGGGCAGACCGAAGAACAATTGACTGCCGGCAAAGTTCCTTACGAAGTGGGCGTCGCCAAGTACGCTGAACTCGCCAAGAGCATGATGCTGGGCGACGAAAGCGGCATGCTCAAGCTGCTCTTCGACCGCAATACGCACAAGCTGCTCGGCGTCCACGTCATCGGGCAGCGCGCCACTGAAATAATTCACATCGGCCAGGCTGTAATGTACTACGGCGGCACCATCGACTACTTCCGCGACACCGTCTTCAACTATCCCACCCTCGCCGAAGCTTATAAAGTCGCGGCTCTGGACGGCCTCAACAAACTTTAGAGTTGAGTGCCAGCTCACGCCTGGCCCTGCGGCCCCCGAAGTTTGCCTAAGCACGCCAAGTCCCTTTAGAGACAGTGACCAATAAGAATCACACCCCAATATGTAGGGTTGACGCATTGCGTAATGGCAAAGCAGACTAGGCGCGCTTGCCTCTCACTAATGGTTAGTTAGGCGGAGCGGGGGACACGGGCTTCGCGATTTTCGCGATATCACGTGTGTTAAGGGGGAAATGCGAGAGTTGTTACATTCAGTCGATCGTGCCGGAGGAAGCCCACCGCTTCGGATTTCCATCGGCAATGTGCCGCTTTCCTTGTTCATTCCCGAGGCGGATCTCCACTCCCAAGCCCGGAAACGGTACCGCGAATTTGCTCGAAACTCATCCAGCGGGCTTTCCATTCTGTTGAATCACCGGAAAGCCGGCAGGCCTGGGCCGTGCGAATTCTCGTATAGGTTGGACGATGCAACACTCACTTTCGGTTCTCGTGGAGCTGAATTTCTTGGAGTCCGCCACGAGTACGCGCTCGATTCCTTGCTGCGCATACTTTTGACCGTGGTCTTGTTGCCGCAACGCGGATTTCTGTTGCACGCAGCCACGGTTGTACGGGATGGCCGCGCATACATTTTCGTGGGGCGCTCGGGCGCTGGTAAGAGCACGGTAGCTTCGCTGTCTCCGGAAGGCAACGTTTTGACTGACGAAATTTCGCTTCTTAAGTATTCGAACGGATGCTGGCAGGCTCACGGGACGCCGTTTTGGGGTGAATTCCGCGCCGCTGGCTCGAATCGCCAGTTCCCGATCGGTGGGATTTATTCGCTGGTGCAGGCCGCGAGCGATCGAGTCGAGCCCTTGTCCGCAAAAGAGGCCCTGCGGGCCCTCTTGCCCTGCGTCCTGTTCTTCACCTCGAAAAATGATGCGCACGAGGCCTTGCTGAAAATGCTGCTGGGTCTTGTCGGAGAAGTCCCTTGCCACCGGCTTCATTTTCGCCGGAAGGCCGAGTTCTGGAAGGTGATTGCCGCATGAGCGAATGCGTGATTCGAAATCCCAGGCTGGCCTGGCGCGAAGTGGATGGCGAGATGATCATTATTTCGCCCGACGGCCAGGTCCATGAGCTGAACGAAACGGCCACCCTGGTTTGGAAGAACGCTGCCGGCGATAAAGGTTTCGAAGAAATCGCCGGAGAAATGGCCGCGGAATATGACGTGACCTTGGAAGAGGCGCGAGCGGATCTCGCCGAGCTTCTCGCCTCGCTCGAAGAGAAGCAGCTTTTGCTCGTTGGCAGTTCAAGGAGAGTCTAAAAGCATGCCGCAGACGCCGGTCATGGATCGCTGGATTCGGGAGACGGTCAACCGCCATCTCCCCTGGAGCGTCCATGTGGACCTCACTTACCGTTGCAATGAGCGCTGCATTCACTGCTATCTCGATCATGAAGATCACGGAGAGATGAGCACGGCTGAGATTAAGAACGTCCTAAGCCAGCTCGCTCAGTCCGGCACGCTTTTTCTCACTTTCAGCGGCGGCGAAATCTTCCTGCGCCAGGATATTTTCGAGCTCATCGAATTCGCGCGCGGACTTCATTTCGACGTCAGCCTCAAGACCAACGCGCTTCTGATCGATGCCGAACGTGCCCGCCGGTTGCGCGATTTGGCCGTCCGGAAAATACAGGTCAGCATCTACAGCGCCGAACCCGAGGTTCACGACGCCATCACCAAGGTGCGAGGCTCGCTCGTGCGTTCCCTGGCCGCCATTCGATTCCTGCAAGCCCAGGGGCTGCTGGTCAAGATCGCCTGCCCCTTGATGAAGCAGAATTTGACCGCGTACAGAAACGTGCAGGCCCTGGCCGAAGAGCTCGGCGTCCCGTACGTGATGGATCTCACCATCACGCCAAAAATGGATGGCGACATGAGTCTCCTGCAGCTCCGCAATTCGGCGGCGGAATTATTGCCGGTGTTGCAAGACCCCATACTCAATCCGCATTCCTGTTCGCGTGACGCCGCCCCATCCGCCCTGCTTCCCACCGGTAGCGCGGTTTCGAGCGGCATCGAAAGTTCCGCATACGAGGACATTCCCTGCAGCGCGGGACATAACAGTTGCTACATCTCGCCCTATGGCGATGTTTATCCCTGCGTGCAGATGCCGGTTGCAACCGGAAACGTCCGCCAACAGCCCTTCCTGGACATCTGGAACCACTCTTCCGAAATGAATCGCGTCCGCGCTGTCCGCGAATCGCAACTTCCGGTGTGCTCGACGTGTTCCATCCGCCAGTATTGCGAGCGCTGCCCGGGTCTGGCTCAAATGGAGGGCGGCGACTTGCTTGGCGCTTACGAACGCGCCTGCGAGATGGCCGAACTCAAAGCCCGCATGGCTGGTGTCGCGGAGCCCATCAGCGCTCTCCATCTTCAGAAAATGCCCAAGCCGGATTTTTGCGCCCAGCAGTCGCAGGACGATGCAGTATCCGTCCTCGCGGCAGGAGTTAGTGTGAGGGAGTAATGGAGAGAACGCAAAAAACGGCGCGCCAGGCTGACCGGAAGACTTCCGAACGGAAGCCCTACGTAAAGCCGCGCTGCATTTCCGAACCAATCTACGAAACTCTGGCTCTGGCCTGCGGCAAGCACCCTGGACAAGGCGGAGTCTGCAATGCTGCTCCGCGTCGCTCCTAGGCCGCACATCGCAGTCAACAGTTCGTGGGAAACTGAACGCTCAGGTCACCGCATCTCAAACTGCGCAGTTGACACCCCAATCGTCGCCGCCTATTTGACGAAAGTAGTGAATCGCGTAAGATATTACCAGCCAGCAAGTTGGGCCTGTAGCTCAGGTGGCTAGAGCGCGCCCCTGATAAGGGCGAGGTCGACTGTTCAAGTCAGTCCAGGCCCACCATTATTTCCTCTTCAGATTTCTTTCCGCTAGGTTCACCACGGTATCAGTGACTAAACGCGATATTGATCCCCGTGGATAAGATCACGTCGTTTTGCTTCGTCCCCGCGATTGGCGGGTCTGTGACGTAGCGGTCGCTGAAGCTCAGCTGCCAGCCCAGCCACTTGTTGATTTTGGTGACCGCCCCTGCATCCACAGAAAAACGGTATTGATTGATATCGTTCAAGTCAGGATAGAAGTAAAAATTCTGGTTCAGTATCGTTGATTTCCCGAGTTTGTGAATGAAAACCTCGCCGAGCGTGATGCCCGGCAAATTTCGATTCACGTTGACTCCCGGGGTCGTCTCAGTGGAGCTGCTGCTGTAGGTTTCACGCGTGTAGTTGATGCCGCCCAGAAAATCCAGCGTCGTCTTCGGATTGTTGATCGCGTGCCAGCCCAGGCCGCCGCTGTAGATTGACCGCAGATTCAGATCCTGCAGCTCATCGTGCGTAAAATCGCCGCTGACGAATCCGAATAAACTCTTTGTAATGTTCCGGTCGTAACGCGCGCCGCCCAAGATCTCGTTGGCCGTAACGCCGCTGTTCACCCCGCCATTCGTCGAGTAGATGGACGACTCGTAAATCGATATCTGGTCTGTGGGCGTTTTGCGCACCGCAGTGAACCCAGTATTAAGGTTCGTCGTGTCGCTATTGCCTCGCGCGAGTGCCAGGCCGATATTCAAGCCGCCTTTCCAGCCCTCCAGAATTCCGGGATGCTGGCTCTTCTCGTACGCCGCTTGATCCTCCGCGGAACGCATCACCGTGAGCTGCGCGAGCGGCACTTGAACCTCTCCCGCACTCGCTGTGTGCACAATCACGTTTGTGCCGTCGCTCGTGATATTTCCATTCACGGTTTTCTTGTCGGCCGTCACAACGTATAGCGCCTTCTCCGAAGACGCTTCCTTTATCGCCGACCAGTGTATTTTTATGTCGCCCGCGAAATCTGTTTTCAGCGTCAGGTCTTTGCCGTCCGAGCCCGTGATCGTTCCGGTCAAATGGTCTCCATTCTTGAGAATGACCGTGTCAGCAGCGGCCGCCGATGCTTGAATAAGCAGAGCCACCAGGATTGCGAATGCATGTGCGAACCTCATAATTTCTCCTTCGAGATATGATTTCAGGACTCGGTGGATTATTCAGGTGAACTGGGCGCCACCATGATACGACAATGCAGCGACGAGACGTCAACGCTTTGAGTGAGTCTCAGCCCGGCCGCGTGACCTCAATTCGATGTCGAATCGCGCGAATCTCTGGTCCGCCGCTCGTTGTCGACCGGCCGCCGATGTCCGTTTGAGCGACACTCCATCCCACAACCGGGCAAAGCCAACATCCAAGCCAAACCTGAACGTTCACTAAGCATCGCATTAACAATATGTTGCATCGCGAACGCAGAGGCACGAAACTTGCCTCAGATTCACCAGGCAATTTCCGTGGAGGTGTCGATGGGAGCGCTCGGGCAGGACCTGCGTTACGCCACTCGCATGTTGCGGAAGAGCCCTGGCTTCACCGCCATCGCCGTCCTCACCCTCGCGCTCGGTATCGGTGCCAACACCGCCATTTTCAGCCTGGTCAACGGAGTGCTCTTGCGGCCGTTGCCGTACCCGGGAGCCGGCCAGTTCGTGCGCGTCTTCACCGTTTTGCCGACGCAACCTCATTTCCCCATGGCCATCGCCGATTTCTACGATTATCGCGAGCGTTCCGGCGTCTTCGCGAGTTCGGCTCTCTACGCCGAGCGCGATCTGGATCTCACGATCGGCGATCGCCCCGAGCACCTCTCCGGAATAGGCGTCACGCATGAATATTTCGGAGTACTCGGCTATCATCCCGCTCTCGGAAGAGACTTCGACGCCAACGAAGAGTACAAGAAAAATAATCACGTCGTGATATTGAGCGATCGTCTCTGGCGCACGCGCTTTAGCGCCGACCCCAAAATCATCGGGCGGAGCATCCTTCTCTCAGGTGAATCCTTCATCGTGGTTGGCGTGATGCCTCCGGGCGTCCTGCATGTCGGCGGCGATTTTCATTCGCCCGCGCATGGAGACACCGTCGATCTGTGGTGGCCGCTGCCCCTGCTCCCGCACGATGCCGCCGGCTGCGACCGTGGTTGCCATTATTTGAACATGGTCGCGCGCCTCAAACCCGGCGTCAGCGTGGCACAAGCCGGCGCCGGCATGAACTTGGTCTCCCTTCAACTCGCCAAGGAATATCCCGATCAGGACAGAGACGCTCGAACTCTTGTGGTTCCTCTGAAGGAAGAGATCGTCGGGCGCGCGCGGCTGATGCTGTTTGTTCTCCTTGGCGCCGTCGGTTTCTTGCTCTTGATTGCCTGCGTCAACGTTGCCAATCTTTCTTTGGCTCGCGCCACGGGCCGTTATCGTGAGGTTGCCATTCGCACAGTTCTCGGCGCGGGAGGTTTTCGCATCGTCCGCCAGTTGCTGACGGAAAGTTTGCTCCTCTCGTTCCTCGGCTGCTTGCTGGGGTTGCTCTTCGCCGTTTGGGGCGTGGACGCCTTGGTGGCGCTCAGTCCCGGACAGTTGCCCCGCCTGGAACTCGTGCACATCGACGGCCGCGTTCTCCTCTTCGCAATCATGGTGACTCTGGTCACAGCGGTGGTCTTCGGCCTCGCGCCCGCCTTTGCCACCCTGAATTCAAATGTCAGCCAGTCATTGAAAGATGGCGACCGCGGCAGTACGGTCAGCGGGAACCGCGGGCGCCTCCGAAGCTGGCTCGTGGCCACCGAGATCGCCTTGGCCTTGATTCTTCTCGCAGGCGCCGGGCTGCTGATGCGAACCTTCGTAAACCTCCAGCACGTCAATCCCGGATTCGCGCCCGATCAGGTTCTCACCTTTCACATCGATCTTCCCGCGAAGCGCTATGCGAAGGACGACGACTTCATCGCCTTTTGCAAAACCCTCGTCGTGCGTCTCCAGAAACTCCCCGGAGTCCAATTTGTTGGCGTTGGTTCGGATGTCCCGTGGACCGGCTATGACGAAAACACGGACATGGAAATCGAAGGTCGTCCGACGGAACCCAACCAGCAATCTCCGGAAGCGCGCTACCATTTCGCAACTCCCAATTATTTCTCCGCCATCGGCGTCCCTCTTCTGAGCGGCCGGTTCTTCAACGACGCCGACACCCAGAAATCCCAAAAAGTTACGATCGTGAACTCCGCTTTCGCCCGGCGCTATTTCCCTGGTGAGAATGTCCTGGGAAAGCGGCTGGACCTCTGGGGCCAGAAGGGTGTCGAGATCGTCGGAGTCGTTGGCGACGTGAAGGACGCGCCAGACTCCCTTGCTGCCAAACCCGCGTTGTATTGGGACGATTGGCAGTTTCCGCAGGAGAACGAGCGCATCGTCGTGCTCCGCGCGGGCTCCAATCTATCGTCGCTTTCGGCTGCACTTCAGGGTGAAGTTGCTGCCATTGACAAGGACATCCCAATCACCGATATAAAACCCATGGACGAAATCGGTGTGCATGCCATTGCGGGCGCGCGATTCACTGTCCTGCTCGTGGGAGTTTTCGCGGGCTTGGCGTTGCTTCTCGCCGCCATCGGGATTCTTGGCGTAATGTCCTATTCCGTCACGCAGCGCACACATGAGATTGGCATCCGCATGGCGCTCGGCGCCCAGCAGCAAGACGTGCTAAGCATGGTCGTTACTCAGGGAGCCAAGCTCGCGGCCCTTGGCGTGGGTGTTGGTCTGGTCGCAGGATTAGCGCTGACCCGAGCCATGAGAGGCTTGCTATATGGCATCGGCGCATCCGACCCGTGGACGTTTGCCGGCGTTGCGGTTTTGCTCGTGATTGTCGCGCTCGGCGCGTGCTATGTTCCGGCGCGGCGCGCATCGAAAGTTGATCCCATTGTCGCGCTGCGGTACGAATAGTCTGCGAAAAGGCGGTAAGCGATGGAAACACTTTGGCAGGATTTGAAGTACGGCCTCCGCATGTTGGCCAAAAGTCCCGGCTTCGCCGTTATCTCAGTCATAACTCTCGCGCTCGGCATCGGCGCCAACACCGCCATGTTCAGCTACGTGAACGCCTGGATGATCAAGCCCATTCCATATCCGCAGCCCGACCGCCTGATGGTTCTCCTCGCGCACGACACGAAAAAAGGCTGGACGAGCGACGGCGTCACCTCTACCGCCGACTTCCTCGACTACGAAAAGGAAAACAAATCTTTCGAGCAGCTCACCGCCTTTACCGGGTGGTTTTTCAACCTAACTAGCAGCGGCGCTCCGGATCGCGTCGAGGGTGGCCTGGTAAGTTGGAATTTCTTTCAGACGCTCGGCGTGAAGCCTATGCTCGGTCGCGCGTTTCTGCCGGAAGAAGCCCAGCCGGCTTCTAGCCATGTCGCCATTCTGAGCCGCGGCTTGTGGGAAAGCCGTTTCGCCGCGGATCCCAATATCATCGGCCGCGCCATCACGCTTCAGGGAGAAACCTACACCGTGGTCGGCGTCATGCCCGCGAATTTCCAGTTCCCGCTGATGGGCATCGCTAATATTTGGACGCCGCTCGCTCTTGACGACAAACAGCGCGCCGATCGAAATGCTTCTTGGTTCGCTGCCTTCGGCCGGCTGAAGCCCGGCGTGACGCAGGAACAAGCCGGCGCGGAGATGGCCACGATCGCCTCGCGCCTCGAAAAGCAATATCCGCAAACAAATACGAATGCAACTACCCTGCTCAGCACCATGACGCACGAGATCGGCCAAAGTGAAGGCACCACTCAGATTTTGATTTGCTTCTGGATCGTCGGATTGATCCTTTTGATTGCCTGCGCGAATGTCGCGAACTTGATGCTGGCCCGCGCCACCAGGCGCGCGAAGGAGTTTGCCGTTCGCGGAGCGCTGGGAGCTTCACGTGGAAGACTCATCCGCCAGTTGCTCACCGAATCCATGATGCTCTTCTCGGCGGGCGCTGTTGCGGGAGCAGTCTTTGCCGCTTGGTGCGTGAACTGGATTGCCAACGCCATTCCCGACCACATTCGCGGCTACCTCGTGAATTACGGCCGCGCTGATCTCGACGTCACCACGCTCGCCTACACACTTGGCATCGCACTCCTCTGCGGCGCGGTGTTCGGCTTGGCGCCCGCATTCGAAGGCGCCGGTCTCGATGTGAACCGCGCTTTGAAAAAAGCCTCCGGACAAGCCTCCGGCAGCCGCCGTGGCGTTCGATTGCGCCGCGCCTTCGTTGTCGGCGAAATTGCCATGGCCATCGTCGTTTTGATTTCGACCGTGCTGCTCGTCGAGAGCTTTGCGCACATGGTGCTCGGCAATCTTGGATTTCAACCAAAGAACGTCCTGGCCACGCAGTTGGTGGTTCCTCCGACCAAATACAAATCCGACGCGCAAGTGCGGACCTTCTACGATCAAGTAATGACCAAAGTGCGCGCACTTCCCGAAGTCGTCTCGGTCGGTGCGTGCGAATACTTGCCCTTCGGCGAGTCAAGCCAGACCATGGTCATTCACGTCGTGGGACGGCCCGCAGAAGAGCCCGGTGAAGAGATTGGCGCGAAATACACGGCCATTACGCCGGACTATCTCTCCACCATGCAGATTCCGCTCCTCCGCGGACGCTGGATCGAACCGAGCGACGCCCCAGGGGCACAGAACGTTATCCTCATCAACGAAACCCTCGTGCGCCAGCAATTCTCTAAGGAAGATCCGCTCGGGCATCAGCTCGAGGTCGGCGACCAGCACGTGATTTATACGATTGTTGGCGTGGTCCACGACGTGAAGCAATCCACCTTGAACGAGACTCCCCGGCGCCAAATTTACGTATCGGCGGCGCAGTTCCCCAGCCCCTACATGGGAATCGTCGTTCGCACTTCGCGCCCCGCCCCCACACTTGCCGCCGCGATTCGCGGCGCTGTCTGGTCTGTCGATTCCGATCAGCCCGTATCCGTCGTCAGGCCGCTCGACGACATGATCACCGAGCGCAACACTCCCAATCGAATCCTCGCGCAAATGGTCGGTTTCTTCGGCTTGCTTGCGTTACTGCTCGGCGCCATCGGCATTTACGGGCTCATGGCCCAATCCGTCGCGCAGCGCACTCACGAGATCGGCATTCGCATGGCTTTGGGATCCACCTCCGGCGCGGTGATGCGGCTGGTCGTGGGCCAGGGCTTGAAGTTGACCCTCGTCGGAATTGCCGTTGGCTTGCTCGCATCCGCAGGAGTCACTCGCGGTATGTCAGCGATCTTGTACGAGGTCAAAGCGAACGATCCCATTACGTTCGTAGCCGTCGCCGCATTCTTCGCGCTCGTCGCCCTTGCTGCCTGTTACATCCCGGCGCGCCGCGGCGCTCGCGTCGATCCCATGGTTGCTCTGCGCTACGAATGAAGGCGAATTTATTTTTTACGGATTTCGGTTCACGAATCATCGTCTTTCAGGAAAGGAGACGTTATGGCAGAGATAGAGCGCATTCGAGAATCGCTTGAGGGCAAGCTTGATGCAGAGTATGTGAAGCAGCGTCAGCAGGCAGGTTGGCGCATGGTCGGTGTGGAATGGGAACGAGAAACGCCGGTCGAGCGCGCAGAGCCGCCGCGCATCCTCGAAGACGCTCCGTTTGGTGTTCGCGTCTCGGGCGACTGCGAGCATCTCGAAGAAAACCCGCCGGAGATGCAGTTTCTCCTCTCCATGATGGAGCTTATCATCCAGGATATTTCGCTCTCGAAAGTCGCTGAAGAGCTCAACCGCAAAGGCTTCCGCACGCGCCGCGGCGCTGAGTGGGGTCCCGTCGCCGTATTCAATATGCTCCCCCGGCTGATCGAGCTCACTCCGCGAATTTTCTCGAGCGAAGAATGGGTCGAGCGCCGCAAGCGCCTCTCCCTCGTTTACTGAGCTCTCGGCTCCCCTAGCCACCTTGACAGAACGCCAAGGCGTTACTAAAGTTGCGGCCTCAGGTTTGTACCACCTGATTCGAATCTCCCGCTCAAAGGTCAAGGCGGGAGCTAGCTACTGAGGAGGCTACCATGCGTAAGTCGTTCCCCTTTCTCTCGGGTTTCTTGATTCTTGCCATGCTTCTGGGAGTTGCGGTTCCGGCGCACTCTCAGCCCCAGGCGGCATCTTCGAGCGTTCCGGTCACCACCGTCGTCACCGTCCTGGGTCCTAAGTACACCCCGCCACCCGCCATCAGTAAAGATGATGTGAACGTTTATGAAGGGAAAGAAAAAATGGATGTCACCGGCTGGATTCCCGCGCAGGGCGACAAGGCCGACCTCATGCTCGCCATCGTGATTGACGACGCCTGCCGTACGGAACTCGGAATTCAAATCCGCGACATCACCAGTTTCATCACGGAGCTCCCGAAGTCAACGCGCGTGGGTGTCTTCTACGCAAGTAATGGCACGGTGCAAGCCGCTTCGCAGTTCACGCCCGACCACGAGGCTGCGGCCAAGACCGTGCGCATGCCCTTGGGTTATTTCGGCGCATATTCCAGCATCTATCTCTCGACCATGAGCCTCATCTCCAGCTGGCCTGTCGTCCCCGGCGCTCGCCGCGAAATCCTGCTTATCTCCGACGGCATCGATCGCTTCCGTGGCGATCCTTTCAGCCCCGACGTGGATTCCACATTTGAAAAAGCGCAGAAGGCCGGCGTCATCATCCACACGCTCTTCGCCACCGGCGTCGGCCGCGCAGCCCGCAATCTGTTTCGCGTGAACTACGGCCAGAGCAATCTCGCAGAAATCGCGGACAAAACGGGAGGCGAGTCTTTCTTCCAGGGCATGCAGACTCCCGTCGCCTTCGCACCCTTCCTCCAGCAATTGGACATGGTTCTCAGGAATCAGTATTTCCTGACCTTCACTACCAATCGCTCCAAGAAGGCAAAAGGCGAGCTCCGTATGTTCCGCATCAGGACGGAACAAAAGGACGTGGAAATTTCGGCCCCGGACAGGGTTTTTGTCCCGGGTCCTTGAGACCGATTCCTGATGCAGTTCGGCGTTTGGAAATGAGGCCGCCGGGCCCGGCAACCACATGAAGCGCACAATCCCTCTCGCCGTATTTTTGTGCGTTGCCTGCGGCCTCATCTTCGCGCAGACGCTTGCTTCTCACCCGCAGCTCTCTGGCCTGCCCATCGACTCCTTGGCCGTATGGAACCCATCTCCGCACGTCCTCTCCGGGACCCGTGCAAAATGCGGCGGCGGCGATCCGGCCGTGGTGAACCGCTGTTTTCTTTCGAGGATGGAAAAGGCCCGCGCGTCCTTGCAAGCGGTAGCCTTCGCGAAATCATTCGCCGCCACAGGCTTGGCCTATCTGCGCGGCTTTCGCAAAGTTGGCCCGGTGGATATCGCCTATATCGAATACGCCTTCCGCGCCAACGAACTCGAAGGCGTTCTTCTCGTGAACGGCGAGCCGTCCATCATCGATGTGGACGGCGCGAAATTTCTTTCGCCGGAGAATTTCTCGAAGAATGCCGACTACGTCGCGCTTGCTAGGAAGTATCCGCAGATCAGCATCTGGCCCGGCGATCGCTTCCACATGGCCAAACCATCTGTGCAGCGCCTCGAATCCGGAGCGCCAGTATTCGCCGTGGATTACATTCTCCGCGACGGTTGCCACGCCTGCGCCCAAATCGGAACCGCGACGCTAACCTTCTCGTTCGACTTGCGCGGCAAATTCACCGGCGTGCAAGTCGAGTCCGTACTCGCCCGTCCTTGAATTTGGAGTTATAGCCCCAAAAAACAAAAAGCCCCGGTTCGAGGTCATCGAACCGGGGCCTTTGTTTGTCTGAGCTCTTTGATATCGGATGAGACTTACCAGAACCCGTCCGGTCCTTGAGTGTTCCTCATCTCGACGAATCGATTTGAGGAACGGACCGAGCCCCCGGATCGTGAGATCCGGAGTGAAGAGCCGTATCCGCCAAGTTGGCGGATCGTGCTCCCTTTTCTTTTAGAAAGGAGGTGATCCAGCCGCAGGTTCTCCTACGGCTACCTTGTTACGACTTCACCCCAATCATGAGTCATACCTTGAGCGCCTGCCCCCTTGCGGTTGGCTCGGCGATTTCTAGTACAGCCCACTTTCGTGATGTGACGGGCGGTGTGTACAAGGCCCGGGAACGTATTCACGGCGCCGTTCTGATGCGCCATTACTAGCGATTCCGGCTTCATGCAGTCGAGTTGCAGACTGCAATCCGAACTGAGCGCGCTTTTTTGCGATTAGCTCCCCCTCGCGGGTTCGCGACGCTTTGTGGCGCGCATTGTAACACGTGTGTAGCCCTGGACATAAAGGCCATGCTGACTTGACCTCATCCCCACCTTCCTCTCCGTTATCCGGAGCAGTCCTCATAGAGTTCTCCCTTGCGGGTAGCAACTATGAGTAAGGGTTGCGCTCGTTGCGGGACTTAACCCAACACCTCACGGCACGAGCTGACGACAGCCATGCAGCACCTCTACACAGGTCCCTTGCGGGAAGTCTCTGTTTCCAAAGATGGTCCTGTGCGGTTCAAGCCCAGGTAAGGTTCTTCGCGTTGCGTCGAATTGAACCACATGTTCCACCGCTTGTGCGGGCCCCCGTCAATTCCTTTGAGTTTCAGCCTTGCGACCGTACTCCCCAGGCGCAGGACTTAACGCGTTAGCTACGGGACTTGCCCCGTACAGGGCAAACCCCAAGTCCTGATGGTTTAGGGCTAGGACTACCAGGGTATCTAATCCTGTTTGCTCCCCTAGCTTTCGTCCCTCAGCGTCAGTTGTGATCCAGCGAGCCGCTTTCGCCTCGGATGTTCCTACGGATATCTACGCATTTCACCGCTACACCCGTAATTCCACTCGCCTCTCTCACACTCTAGCACGGCAGTTTCGCTAGCAGCCCCTAGGTTAAGCCTAGGGATTTCACTCTCGACTTGCCGCACCGCCTACGGACCCTTTACGCCCAGTAATTCCGAGCAACGCTGGCCCCCTACGTATTACCGCGGCTGCTGGCACGTAGTTAGCCGGGGCTTCTTATACCCGTACCGTCAAACCCTTGCGGGCATTCTTCCGGGTCGAAAGGGGTTTACACTCCGAGAAGCTTCATCCCCCACGCGGCGTTGCTGCATCAGACTTTCGTCCATTGTGCAAGATTCCCCACTGCTGCCTCCCGTAGGAGTCTGGACCGTGTCTCAGTTCCAGTGTGGCCGGCCAACCTCTCAGTCCGGCTACCGATCAATGCCTTGGTGAGCCATTACCTCGCCAACAAGCTAATCGGCCGCGGATCCCTCTTGTGGCGACTTGCGCCTTTGAAGACAACAGCATGTGCCATCGTCATGTTATGCGGTATTAGCCCAATTTTCACTGGGTTATTCCCCACCTCAAGGAAGGTTATCCACGTGTTACGCACCCGTTCGCCACGCGCCCACACCCTGTATTGCTACAGAATGCTGCGCGTTCGACTTGCATGTGTTAAGCACGCCGCCAGCGTTCGCTCTGAGCCAGGATCAAACTCTCATTTGAAACCTGATGTTTCGTCCGTAACGACTTTCATCGCTACGGCCGGAACGAACTTTAAATCGCTCGGTTTATCTCAATTCGCCTTGCCCCGGTACACCCGGAACAAAGCAGTAACCAAACGGGTTCTGGCATGTTTCATCCGATTGTCAAAGAGCAGGTACTCCCAGGTCAACTGGAAGGACGACAGACGAACCCCCATCCTACACAAGCACCTCCATCGAGTCAAGCAGAAATCTTGTAAATAATAATCGGGACTGTGGAAATTCAGGCATTTCTAATCGCAACAACATGGATTAGAAATCCCTCTAAGTAATTCAAAACAAAGCACCGAGACCCGCTCTAATCGCAACAAATTTCGAGGGGTCGTCGTGTCGGGAAGCAGAGCGTTCCCGAAGGCAAATTCAAAAAAAATTCCGCGTGTGAGCGAAAGTTGTTAACAATCGGCGCCGCTTCCGCGTCTTGCATTCATGGATGCGTATCCGCTCGAAGGCTTGCATGTGGCGAGCAATGTTGATTACCGTACCGCAATCGTGGAACGCACGGTTGTGACCGCCTCGCCCGTGGCCGAAGACCCAGACATTGCCGCGCTCGTAGCCGCCGCGCGTGACGGTGACCGCAGCGCTTTCGGCCGCTTGTACGACCGCTACGCCCGCATGGTGCACGGTATTTTGCTCGCGCGCGTTCGCCCGAGCGACGCGGACGATCTTGTCCAAGACGTTTTCGTCCTCGCCATGCGGAGAATCCAATCTCTGCGCGATGTCGCATCCTTCGGCGCATGGCTTGCAGCCATCGCCCGCAACCGCGCCAATGATTATCATCGCCAATCGCGCGAGACCGTCGAATTCTCCGAAGAGTTGTACGCAGAGCGAACCGACGGCAAGCCGGTGAGCAACGCGCAAGACACCGAAGCCGCCGCCACGCTCGCGGCGATTCGCAGTTTGCCCGAAGCCTATCGCGAGACTTTGCTATTGCGGTTGGCGGAGGGCATGACCGGCCCTGAAATCGCCGCGCGCACCGGCCTGAGCCACGGCTCGGTGCGCGTGAATCTCCATCGAGGCATGCAACAGCTTCGAGAGAAGCTCGGAATCTTGCGCGAAGGGCGAGCGTGATTTTGCGTCAAGCACAGAGAGTTTGTCGAAGGAACGAAATGAAAAAGAGGCAGCATTCATGAAAGACGATTACCTGTGGGACGGCTCCGGCGAGCCTGACCCTGAAATCCAAAAACTCGAAAGCGTGCTGGGAAAATATCGCCACAATCGCGCCGCGCCTGATTTCGAGAAGCTGGTGCCGCAAGTCACCGCGCTGCGTCCGCGAGTTCCGCGTCGATATTTGTGGATGAATGCGGCCGCGATCGCGGCCGGCGTCTTGGTGCTGGCTGCGATTTGGTTCTCATTCCGAAGGCCGACGCAACAAATTCCGCAGCCTGGATGGGATGTTGCGCGGCTCGAAGGCGCACCGCGGGTGGAATCAAAAGCGATTGGCAAGGACGGCGTAGGCGGCCGACTTCTGATCGGGCAGACGCTCGAAACAGACAGCAACTCGCGAGCGACTATCACGATCGCGGAAATCGGCGAAGTGCAAGTGGACCCGGGAACGCGCGTCCGTTTGATCGAGACGGGCTCAGCGCAGAAGCGCCTCGCGCTCGACCACGGCACGATTCACGCGGCCATCTGGGCGCCGCCGGGAGAATTCGTAGTCGATACGCCGTCCGCAGTCGCCGTGGATCTGGGATGCGCCTACACGCTGCACGTGGACGATTCCGGCGCGGGCTTGTTGCGCACCACGCTCGGCTGGGTCGGATTCAAGGCCAACGGGCGCGAGTCCTTCATTCCGGCCGGCGCGATCTGCGCTGTGCGTCCTAAAATCGGCCCCGGCACGCCTTATTATGAGGACGCCTCGGAGCCGCTTCGCGCCGCTTTGTACAAACTCGATTTTGAAAACCTCAGCGCCGCAGACCGCGATGCGCAACTTTCCATCGTGCTCGAACAATCGCGCAGCCGCGACGCTCTTACTCTGTGGCACTTGCTCTCGCGCGTGAACGACGCGGAACGCGCCCGGGTGTACGATCGCCTCGCCGTCCTCGTCCCGCCCTCCGCACATGTGACCCGCGCAGGGATTTTGCATCTCGATCAAGAAATGCTCGATCTTTGGTGGAACGAGCTCGGCCTGGGCGACGCTTCTGTGTGGCGGACGTGGGAGCGTTCCTGGTCACAGCGCGAAAAACCCAAGAACTGATTTTAACCTTCGAGTTCTTGCTGGCGGCATTTAGCTGCGAGCCGTTAACAGTCTTCTTCTTCCAGGCGTCTTGGTAATCGGAAGTGCAAACACCTCGAAAGGAGATGACAAAATGAAACGAAACTTCGTTCGCTTCTCACGATTCGCCGCCGGTATTCTTGGAGCGCTCCTGATTCTCCCCGCTGCTGCGCTGGCAGGGCCACCTCTCATTTGCCACGCAATCAACATCGGATCCGCGCCCTCCCTGCCGTGGACCAGCGACACCTGGAACCTCTCGGGCAAAGAAAATTACGATCTGAATCGCCTGGTGACAGACACTCTCGCGCTGCTCAATTCCAACACTCCGGTCCTCGTGCGCATGGAGACGCTCCGCCGCGCAACCCTTTACGCTCAACGCGATCCAAGAGTCGCCAAGGACTTGCTGCTGAAATTGAGCGCGCGCGCCGCCGGCAACGATCGCGACGCCCTGGCTGCCTTCGATTTCGGCTATCTCATCGAATGCTACAAACAGGCCAACTGGCTGTTCGAGAAGTCCGCGAATGGATACGTTCGCAGCGAACGTCCGAATCCGGCCATGAATTTGGACGGTTACACCTGGGTCGAAAAGGCCATCACCCTCCGCGGCCCAGATCCGCAGATGGAATTTGCCGCCGCTCTCATTACCGTTGACAGTTCAGAGGAGGACCACCAAATTCACACGCAAAAAGCGGTAGCCGGAGCTACGGCTGATCCGCTTCTAGCCCAAAACCTAGCTAGCCACTTCAGCAGCGGAGATCGAGGGGAGACAATCTCCCAGATCCTGTCGAGAACCAAGACGGCCAAGAACTAATCCAGCTCAAGAAATCCGGTGGGCCCACCCCATAACATAAAATGGAAGGCGGGCCCCGCGGATCTAGATTTCAACGCTGCGCCGTGGTCTTCAACCCTCTGCCTCAGACCTTCTACCATACGCCACAGTATGCCCAACGTGCCGTCGGCGGCTCGTCCCCGGCTACTGTGAAACCCCAGAGCAACATACTGATTCATATGTATGTATATGGGAAATGGGATACTCTGCTATGTATTAATTTTCGTACGCCATGTAAGTTACTGATTACAAGGAAAATATTTTTGATTAAACATGGACTTAAACGTGCCAATGGTTCGGCAGCTCATAAAGGTATCTTTGGATTTGGGGGCATGGGGTGTTCTCACACATTTTGAAGATCTCAGTTAAATCTCTAGGAGGCTGTATGAACTGGAAGCGATTTATGGTGGTGGCGTTCGCGCTCCTGGTGGCCTTGTCGATCGGTTCCGGTCGATTGGCCGCACAGACGAGCACGACTGGCGACGTGACGGGTATCGTTACTGACCCGAGCAACGCGATCGTGCCGGACGCGAAGGTTACCCTGAAGAGCGAGACGAAGGGTAACGTGCAAGAGTCGAAAACGAGCAAAGATGGAGTCTACCGCTTTTACTTGCTGAGCCCGGGACCCTACACCGTGGATGTGACGGCTACCGGTTTCCAGAGCGTTTCACGGCACGTAGATGTTGCGGTCGGACAGGTCGCAACCATTAATATCTCGCTCGCAGTGGGCGTGTCTTCGACCACCGTGACGGTCACCGAGGCAGCGCCCTTGCTGCAGACCGACAATGGCGACACGGGCACCACGCTGACGGAGCAACAGGTTTCGCAGGTACCGAACCCTGGTAATGACTTGAGCTACGTGGCGCAGCTTGCGCCCGGCACGGTCATGAATACCCAGGGCGGCTACGGCAACGTAGAAGCCTTCGGGTTGCCGGCCACCTCAAACCTATTCACCATGAATGGAATGGACGACAACGATCCTTTCCTCAACCTGAATAACTCGGGCGCCACAAACCTTCTTCTCGGCGCGAACGAAATTCAGGAAGTGGACGTGGTGACGAACGGGTTCTCCGGCAGCTACGGCACCTTCGCCGGTATCAACGTGAACTACGTCACCAAGTCCGGTGGAAACGATTTCCACGGCAACCTGGTTTACTACTGGACCGGCCGAGCCATGGACGCCACCGACTGGATCACTCACGCTGACGGTGGGACCAAGCCTTTCAACAACGCGAACCAGTGGGCCGCTTCACTCGGCGGGCCGATCAAGAAGGACAAGTTCTTCTTCTTCCTCAACACGGAAGGGCTGCGCGTCTTGATTCCGGTTCCCCAAGCCATCATTATCCCCACGGCGGACTTCGAGGTAGCCACACTCAACAACCTCACGAACTTGGGTCTGACTGACTCGATTCCCTACTACTGCCAGAACATCACCATAACCGGTCCCACGCAAGGGTCCTTCACTTGTCCGTCAGGCGTGCCGGGCGCGGGAGTGGGAATGTTTAATCTTTACAATGGTGTGAAAAATCAAGCCAGCGCGCAGCCCAATGGTTGCGGCGCCTTCCTTCCGTCATCGATAAGTACAACGGGAGGCTACGGAGGCCTGAATGGTGTTGGGACTCCGATTCCGGCCGCCGTTCAAGGCTCGGCCGCAACATGCACGTCGCTTCTGCAGGAAACACCGATCAACTTCGCACCAGAGAAACAGATCGCTGGCCGCGCTGACTGGAATATCGGTGCTAATGACCGCGCGTTTGTCCGCATGCAGTACGACCAGGGCGTGCAGCCCAGCGTGACCGACCCGGTCAATCCGATTTTCAACATCACCAGCAACCAGCCGGAATATCAGGGCCAGTTGGTGGAAACGCACACGTTCAGCCCCACGCTAGTCAACCAGTTCCTTGCAGCGGCCACGTGGTACTCGGCCATCTTCAAGTCTCCGAACCTGCCAGCCACACTGGCGACGTTTCCGACGACGTTGGATTTGGCTGTGGACGGCTCGCTCAGCAACCTGGGCGGGGCCATCGGCTTCGTATTCCCGCAGGGCCGCAACGTCACCCAGATTCAGTTTGGCGACGACGTTTCAAAGACCTGGGGAAATCATGGCATAAAGTTCGGCTTCAAGTTCCACCGCGACTACGTGAGCGACCATGACAATGGGTTCTTCACCAACGGTCTGCAGATTCCGTTGTCACTCACGGATTACTACAACGGTGGGCTGGGCGGCGGTGGCGAGCAGCAGCAGGCATTCGCCCAATCCCAGAACCTTCCGATTCGGATTAACAACATTGCGGGCTACGTGCAGGATGAGTGGCGCATTAAGTCCAACCTGACGTTGACCGGCGCTCTGCGCATCGAGCACAACTCGAATCCGAACTGCGCTGACAACTGCTTTGCCACGTTTGCCGGCGGCTTGAACACGGCTATCGATAACGTGGGAGCACCGTACAACACCCTCATCCAGACGGGACGCGATCAAGCGCTGTACAGCTACCAAAACATCCAGTGGGAACCGCGCATGAGCTTTGCCTGGCAGCCCTTCGGGACTGCAACGGGAATGCTCAAGTCCAACTTCGTGGTCCGCGGAGGTATCGGAATCTTCTACGATATCTTCCCGGGTCAGATTGCGGACAACATGGCGCAAAACCCACCGCTCTATAACAATTACGTTTCCGCCGGTACCGCAATTGGTGGCATTTGCCCGGGATATTTCTCTCCCAACCAGGCCGGGAACTTTTTCGATTGCCTAACGGCAGCGAACTCGGCCTTCCAGACGGCGTTTAACACCGGTGCAAACTCGGTGGCCGTCGCGCCTGGCATCGTCACCGCCGAGCACAAGACGGACGCGCCGCAATACCAGAAGTGGAGCTTGGAAATTCAGAAGGGCTTCGGCGCGAACGATTCGATCGACATCGGCTACTACGGCAACCACGGGATTCATACCCCGGTGGTTAACCCGTCGCTGAATGCCTATTGCGATTCAGTGGACGTCGGGAGCCAGTGTTTCGGGTTTAATTCCGATCTGCCGCAATCTCCTAACCAGCCTCAGTTTCAAGGGATCACACTGGTTGAGACTCGCGGAATTTCCAACTACAACGGCATGGTCGCGTCCTACAAACACCGCTTTAGCGGGCTGGGCGGCGGCCTCGTCCAGTTCAATTACACCTATAGCCATGCGTTTGATGAAATCTCAAACGGTGGTTTCAACTCCTTCAGCGGCGGCTCGCTCGCTCCGCAGGATCCGTACAACCTGAGAAACAACTACGGTCCTTCGGACTACGACGTACGCCACAACCTCAACGCGAATTACGTGTGGCAAGTGCCGGTTCGCCGAGCTCTGATGGGTCACGGCTGGGCGCCTTTGGTGGATGGATGGCAGGTTTCCGGTACGGTCTTCTACCGCACCGGCTTGCCTTACAGCATCACTGACGGAGGATTCACCCAGCTCGACAACCAGTTCTACGGCGGCACAGTGTTGCCTCAGTTCGCGCCGGGCACCAATCGTAGCTGCGGGAATACCCGGGCGAGCGTGTACGTTCTGGCCGCTCCCGTGGCCTGCCAGTCACTCGGCGATTTCCAGGCGTCGAATAGCGAAACAGGGTTCACGCCCGGATTGCGCAACCAGTTCCGCGGGCCGGACTATTTCAATACCGACTTCACGGTTTTGAAGAAGACGAAGATTCCGCGATGGGAGCGTGGGGAATTGGGAATTGGCTTCCAGTTCTTCAATCTCTTCAACCATCCGAACTTTAGCTTCCCGGTTGGCGACATCGGCAGCTCGATTTTCGGACTAACAACCAGCATGGTGAGCCCGCCGACCAGTATTCTTGGTTCGTTCCTAGGTGGCGACGCTTCCCCGCGGTTGATTCAGGTGAAGGCGCAACTCACCTTCTAAACCCGAACCCCGCCACGGCGGGAACGGCCGTAATTCGAGGGCGTCCTGGTTCTTACCAGGACGCCCTTTTTCTTTGCCGCAAATTTTTTCCGCGTTGAATTACTTCAGGACGGGGGCGCTGCAGGACGAAGGTCTAACGCAGCTCAGCTAATTTCTTCAGCGATTCCTCGAACGGCGCGCGTGCGACGCCACGCTCCGTGATGATGGCGGAGATAAACCGCGCAGGGGTGACGTCAAAGGCGGGATGCGCTGCGTGCACGTCGGCGGCAATACGAACGCCGGCGAGATGCGTTACTTCCTCCGGGGAGCGCTCTTCGATGGGGATATGCTCCCCGGAAGCAATCGAGAAGTCGATGGTTGAAAGCGGCGCAGCGACGTAAAACGGGACACTGTTTTCCCGCGCCACCACGGCGATTCCGTATGTGCCGATTTTATTGGCCGTGTCGCCGTTGCGCGCGATGCGATCAGCGCCGACCACTACCGCTCCCACGCCGCCCGTCTTCAGAAAATGTCCGACCATGTTGTCGGTGATGAGCGTAAGCGGAATGTGGTCCTCGTGAAGTTCCCAGGCGGTAAGACGCGCTCCCTGCAGATAGGGACGCGTCTCGGGCACCAGCACTTCGATGCGATAGCCGCCTTCGACCGCCATGCGGATCACGCCGAGCGCGGTGCCGATTCCCGCAGTAGCCAGCGCTCCGGCGTTGCATTGCGTCATCACGCGCCCGCTCTTGGGCATCAACTCGGCGCCGAACTTTCCGATTCTGCGGTCGCCTTCGCGGCGCTCTTCATGAACTTTCAGAGCTTCCGCTACGAGCGCGGCGCGAATGCCATCGAGCCCCGCCGCGCCGTTGCTCGCGGCTTCCTCGGCGAGCCCTTTGAAGCGCAGTTTGAAGCGGTCGATGGCCCAGAATAAATCCACCGCCGTCGGACGCGTTCGCGCGAACGTGTCGCAAATCACGGGAAATTCCGCGCGCAATTCTTCGAGCGTCTTTGCGTCGGATCGTTGTACCGCAAGAGCCAAACCCATCGCCGCGGCCACGCCGATGGCCGGAGCGCCGCGGATGACCATGTCCTTGATGGCCTTGGCCAACTCGCGATAATCGGTGTAAGTGTGATGGATCACCTCGCTCGGCAGCCGTCGCTGGTCGAGCAGAACGACGCCGTCCGGCGTCCATTGAATTGGTTCGACCGTGTGCAATCCCGTTTTCTCCCGTACTCCGCGCGCAGTCCGAGCCGTCGCGCGCGAACATTCATTCTAACCGATTCCAGCGCCGCACGACCGGCACGAACAGCGTCGCCGCCGGCGAGCGCTAGTTCGCGGGAAAATGGCGCAGCCCGTGCGTTGTTATCAGCAGCGCAATAACTTGCAGCGAGTTATAGCTAGTATGAAGGATGAAACTCGAAACCACGGATCGCGAAGCAGCCCGAGCGAAAGTGAATACGATGCCGACGATCACGAGCAACCCAATCTGTCCCCAACCGCCCCACAATTGCGAGGCATGCAGCAGCCCGAAAAGCGCGCCAGTGACGATAATTCCCCAGGATTTGCCAAAGCTGCGCGCCGCCACAGGATACAGATAGCCCCGAAATACAGTCTCTTCGACAACCGGCGCTACCAGAACCGCGACGAGTATAAACAGCAGCGCGGTGTAGCGGTCCTGCAGGAGCGCCTGAATGGGCAGCTCCTTCTGCGGAGGAAATATGTTGGAGGCGAGCGACACAACGAACGAGAGCAGGAAGCCGCCCAGGACCAGCGCGATGTAGGCAGCGTTTCGCGAAAGTTTGACGGGCTCGAGCGGCCGCCACCCGATCGTGCGCCAGAAAGGAGAATGGAAGCGCAGCCGCATTTGCGCCGCAAGGTACGCCAGAATTCCGAGATCCAGGACCACTTGAATGACGACGTTAAGCTGGTTCAGCTTTTCCGGAGAATCTCGAAGCAGGCGCAGGACTTGAACTCCGAACATCGAGAGACCCGCCATCGCCACGAAGCTGATCAGAATTCCACCGCCGATCGCGACGGCGACGAGCAGAAATATGTCCGGCCAATTCCAAGGCACGCGAAGATCATTGGGAATCGAAGGCCGCATGTAGTCCGGATAAACCGGCGGAGCAGACAGATCTGCGGCTAACGCTGCTTCGGCGGAAATGGATTCCGAACTACGCGCCGGCTCGATCTCGAACGCCGATGCCGCAGGTGCAGAGGGCTCTTGCGCCGGCTCGGGTGGAAGCGGATTGTCTTCGTCGAAGGTCATCGGTTCAGGAGATATACCTTGCGGGGACTGTGCAATCAACCTGCGCGCTTGCCGTTCGCGCCGTTTCCGTTGAGAGCGCGAGCGAGGATCTGTCCGGTGTAGGACTTCTTCTTGCGCGCCACCTGCTCCGGGGTGCCTTGCGCGACGATGCGCCCGCCTTCTTCGCCGCCTTCGGGCCCGAGATCGATGATCCAGTCGGCTTGCTTGATCACGTCGAGATTGATGCTCGATGATCAGGACCGTATTTCCGAGTGCGACGAGTCGATTCAGCACGTCGAGCAGTTTTTTCACGTCATCGAAATGCAAGCCGGTCGTGGGCTCATCGAGAATGTAGAGCGTGCGCCCGGTCTGCCGCCGGGAAAGTTCGCGCGCGAGTTTCGTGCGTTGCGCTTCTCCGCCGGAAAGCGTGGTGGCGGATTGCCCGAGCTGAACGTAACCGAGACCCACATCCACCAGCGTTTGCAGTTTCTGCTGAATGGCCGGAATGTTTTCCAGCACTTTCAGCGCTTCTTCGATCGGCAGATCGAGCAGGTCCGAAATCGAATAGCCCTTGTAGCGCACTGCCAGCGTCTCGGCGTTGTAGCGTTTGCCGCGGCACACCTCGCAGGTGACGTAAACATCCGGCAGGAAATTCATTTCGATGCGCCGCTGCCCGTCGCCCTGGCACGCCTCGCACCGCCCGCCCTTCACGTTGAAGCTGAAGCGCCCGGGCTTGATAGCCGCGCTCGCGCGATTCCGGCAGCATGGCGAAAAGCTCGCGAATGGGCGCGAAAACGCCCGTGTACGTGGCGGGATTCGAGCGCGGCGTGCGTCCGATGGGCGCCTGGTCGATTTGAACTACCTTATCAATGTGCTCGATGCCCAGTGATCGCGCGATGCGCGCCGGGCTTTTCCATCGAGCGATAAAGCTTGGCCGCCAGCGCGCGATAAAGAATGTCGTTCACGAGCGTCGATTTGCCCGATCCGGAAACGCCCGTCACCACGGTGAGCAGGCCGAGCGGGAACGTCACATCGATATTTTTCAGGTTGTTGCCATGCGCGCCGAGAATCGTGATCGCTTTGTCCGTTCGGCGCTGCGCCGCTCCGTCGGGACAGGGAATTTTCATTTGCCCCGAAAGATATTGCCCGGTGAGCGAAGCCGGATTCGCGGCGATTTCTTCAGGCGGTCCGGCGGCGACCAGATAACCTCCGGTTTTTCCGGCGCCGGGGCCAAGATCCACCACGTAATTCGCGCGGCGAATCGTTTCTTCGTCGTGCTCGACGACGAGAACGGTGTTGCCGAGATCGCGCAGAGTTTCGAGTGTGTTGAGCAAGGCGTCCGTTATCGCGCGCATGCAAACCGATGGAAGGCTCGTCCAGAACGTACAGCACTCCGCGCAGCCGGGAGCCGATCTGCGTGGCCAGCCGAATGCGCTGCGCTTCGCCGCCGGAAAGCGTGGCTGCCGAGCGATCAAGCGTCAGGTAGCCGAGGCCGACGGCCAGAAGAAAATCGATGCGCTCGGCGATTTCGCTGAGCGGACGCCCGGCAATTTTCCGCTGGCGCAGAGTGAGCTGCGCGCGAATTTTGTCCACGGCAGCGCGCGCGCTTCGGTGAGCGGCAAGCGCCGTAAAATCCGCAATCGAAAACCCGGCAATTCTCACAGCCAGGCTTTCAGGACGCAGTCGGCGCTCGCTGCAAGCGGTGCAGGGAGCCGGAGACATGTACTGCGTGAGCCATTCGCGATAATTATCGGAATTCGATTCTTCGAGACTGCTTTCCAGATGGCCGAGAATGCCTTGAAAATTGCAGTCCCTTGCTCGCGCCGCCGTTCGAAGGATTACCCTGCAGAATCAGGTTCTGCACTTTGCGCGGCAGTTTTTCGAACGGGCGTGTCGAGATCGAATCCATGCGCGGCGGCCGCGATGCGCAGCGTGCGCTGCAGGAAAGTCGAACCGGAACCCGGGCCCAAGGCCGCCTTCGAAAAGCGGCTTGGTCCAATCCACGATCACTTTCGCCGGATCGAAATCGTATTTCGAGCCCAGGCCGTGGCATTCGGTGCAGGCGCCATACGGCGAATTGAAACTGAAGGAGCGCGGCTCGAGCTGCGGGACCGAAATGCCGCAGTCCGGGCAAGCGAGCTTTTCGGAGTAGACGTGCTCCTCGCCGCCGACCACGGCGATGGTGACGAGTCCGCCGGTGAGTTTCAGCGCGGTTTCAATGGATTGCTCCAGCCGCTGCGCGATGCCGTTTTTCAGCAGCAGGCGATCCACGACGATTTCAATCGTGTGATTTTTTCGCGGTCGAGCGGGATTGGCTCGTCGAGATTCACGAGTTCGCCATCCACGCGCGCGCGGACGTAGCCTTCCTTCGCGTATTTTTCGAGTTCTTTTTTGTATTCGCCCTTGCGGCCGCGAACCACCGGCGCGAGCACCATGATGCGCTCTTCGGGTTTCAGTGCGTTGACTGCCTGCACGATCTGCTCTGTGGACTGGCGCGTGATGGGCTTGCCGCATTTCGGGCAATGCGGAGTGCCAATGGCGCTGTAAACCACGCGCAGGTAGTCGTAAATTTCCGTGATGGTTCCGACGGTGGAGCGCGGCGAGCGCGTGGTGGTCTTCTGCTCGATGGCGATGGAAGGCGAAAGCCCTTCGATGGAATCCACATCCGGCCGCTCCATCTGATCCAGGAACTGCCGCGCGTAGGCGGAAAGCGATTCCACGTAGCGGCGCTGGCCCTCGGCGTAAAGCGTATCGAAGGCGAGCGAGGATTTGCCGGAACCCGAGAGGCCCGTGATCACCGTAAGCGTGTTGCGGGGAATTTCCAGGTGATGTTCTTCAGGTTGTGCTGCCGGGCGCCCCGGACGATAATTTTCTTCAGGCTCATTTTGGATGGCGGGCCGCCTTACAGGAAGGCTCACCCGCACACTGGGCATATTGAGCCCAGCGTAACCTCCCAACATAGCAAGCCAGACTCGCTACGGTCAAGTCTGAGGCTGCTGGGGGCATTTAGGAGAAGCCAAGGTTGTCGCGCGACACCGGAATTTTTACTGGCGACTAGGAGTTTTTACCCGGCAGCGAATCGTAAGTACATTATCTACAGTAAGTTAGCTTTGGTTCATGGCGTGCGACGTGTGAGATCGTCAGGGGAAGGAAAGCCGAGGATCCCTTAGGGGATTGAGGGCTGGGCCGGCTTCCTTCCCTCGGCTATTTCCTCTGCTTATCCTCAATCCCTCTCAATCTGCGTTGCGCGTGGTCTGCGACGTTCACCTTGTACTTCCGAAAGCGCAGAATTGAATCTTACTGAGGCCAGATTCGCGAGAGATTCGCTCCGCATACCAGTTCAGCAATGGCCAACGGTTGGGGCGTGGTCCAATCGGTAGGGCACCTCACTGTTAATGAGGACGGTGTTGGTTCGAGTCCAACCGCCCCAGCCAACTCCTGCCGTTCGTCAGTCCGCCAGGAACTTCGTAGCTAATCCTTGATGATCGGGAAGCCGGCTTCGGTCCAGCCGCGCCAGCCGCCGTCCATGGAAATCACGTTGCGGTAGCCCATCTTCTGAAGATTGTCTGCGGCCAGCGCGGAGCGAAAACCGCCGCCGCAATAGAGAACGACGGTGGCGTCTTTGTCGGGGATGGTCTTCTCGATGTCGCGCTCGATGATGCCCTTGCCGAGATGGATCGCGCCGGGGATGTGGCCGCGGGCCCATTCGGAATCCTCGCGCGTATCGATCAAGAATCATCTTTTCGCCGGCGTCGAGCGCTTCTTCGTGTCGGTGAAATCTTCTTCCTTGATTCGCTTTTTGGCGTCGTTCACCAGATTCAGAAAGCCTTCGGGATGGTGGGGCCATTGTTTCACCTCCTTCGATTCAATTTGTGCATGCGCAAGAACCTGGTCAACACGATGAAGTTTGCCAGCAGATACGCGCATTGAAGCGAACCGGGTAGCTGCTATTTCATGTCGCGCCAGTTCGGGCCGACTTCGTCTCCACGACGAGCGGCACGCGCAATTCGTAAACGCCCTCCATCACTTCCTTCACCAACTTCGTCGAGGCGCGGAATTTCTTCTTCGGGCGCTTCGAAGAGCAGTTCGTCGTGGACCTGAAGGATCATGCGCGATTCGAATTCCTCTGCGGCAGGCGGCGATCGAGCTCGATCATGGCGAGCTTGATCAAATCGGCGGCGGCGCCCTGCATGGGCGTATTCATCGCGGTGCGCTCGGCGAAAGTTGCGCAGTTGGGCTGCGGCGAATTGATTTCCGGAATGGGCCGAATGCGGCCGAAAAGCGTGTTGGTAAATCCGGACTTGCGGGTCTCGGCAATTTGGCGGTCGAGATAAGTCTTCACGCCGCTATAGCGCTCGAAATAGGCGGCGATGAATTTGGCGGCTTCTTTCGTGTCGATGCCGAGATTCTGCGCCAAGCCGAAAGCCGAAAGGCCGTAAATCACGCCGAAATTGATGACTTTCGCGACGCGGCGATGTTCGGGCGTTTGCGCGAAGGGGGCCACGCCGAAAACTTCCTGCGCGGTGCGCGAGTGGATGTCTTCGCCGCGACGGAAAGCGTCGACGAGGACGGCGTCTTCGGAAAGATGCGCGAGAATTCGCAGCTCAATCTGCGAATAGTCCGCGGAAAGCAGCAGGTGGCCCGGAGAAGCGACAAACGCGGCGCGGATTTCGCGGCCCAGCTCGGTGCGCACGGGAATATTCTGCAAATTGGGGTTCGACGAACTCAGCCGGCCGGTCGCGGTGCCGGTCTGGATGAAGCGCGTGTGCAGGCGGCCGGGAAGGGATGAATCAGCCGCGGCAAGGACATCGGCATAAGTGGATTTCAATTTCGCGAGTTCGCGATATTCGAGAACTTTTTTCGGAAGGTCGTGAACGAGGGCCAATTCGTCGAGGACTTCCGCGGCGGTGGAACGCGCCTTCGCCGCGGCCTTGTCGCGGCGGCTGCAAATTCAGCTTGTCGAAAAGAACTTCGGCGAGCTGCTGCGGAGAATTGATGTTGAATTCGAAGCCGGCAAGCTCGAAGATGTTCTTTTCGAGCCGGGTGATTTCTTCCTGCGCTTTGGTGGAAATGATGTCGAGTTCTTTGCGGTCAACGCGAACGCCGGCGGCCTCCATGCGGGCCAGCACGGGCGCGAGCGGCAGGTCGATTTTTTCGTAGAGGTCGAGCGAGGCCTTGCTTTTCGACTTCGGCGCGCAGGATGGGCGCGAGGCGCGAAGCAGAAAGTCCGCGCGCTCGCCGGGAGCTCCCGAGAGCGTACGATTCAGATGGCGCAGCGCGACTTCGGCGAAATGCGTGATTGGCGGTGGTGGGCCGCAGAAGATAGGAATAAAGCATGGTGGCGTGGCGGATTCCGGCGACGGAGCTTTTGTCGCCCGGGGAATCCGGGGCGGCCAGGAGCTCGAACAACTTCGGGTCGTGCACAATTTTCGGGCGTTTGGCGTCCGCGAGCCCAGGCCTTAAGCGCGGTGAGACTTTTGTCTTCGATGTCGTTCGCGACTATATGCGCGGTGCCGGATTTCGCGGAAATCTCCACTCCGAGGACGCGCGTTCCAAAGCCTTCCTCGTCAGGTTCTTGCGAGTCGAGAGAGAGCCATGCGGCGGTTTCCTGGGTTCGGGGTATCGCATCCACAAATTTCCGCAGGTCTTCGGATGAATCGAGCGTCAGCATAGTCGGTCTTTTGCTCGTCTGCAAGGGGGCAAGCTCGCGCAGGAGGGAAGTGAAGCCGAGTTCGACGTAGAGATCGCGGAGGGCCGGGAGATCGGGCTGCTGGATGGTGAGCGCGTCGAGATCGAGCGGCACGGGCGCGTCGGTGGGAATGGTGGCGAGCTGTTTGCTGAGCTTTACGAACTCGCCGTAATTTTCGAGCGCTTCGCGATAGCTCGCGCGCTTCACTTCTCCGGCGCGCTTCAGCGCTTCTTCGGCGCTGCCAAACTGCTGGATCAATTGGCGGGCGCCCACGTCACCGATTCCGGCTTTGCGGCGTTCTCCGGGAGCGGGCTTGGCATGGGGATCGCGCGCGCCCGGAATGTTGTCGATCGAATCGCCCATCAGGGCCATGACGTCGGCAACTTTTTCCGGCGGGACGCCCATGAGCTCTTCGACCATTTTTTCGTCGATGATGAGATCGCCCTTGGTGGGATTGAGCAGGCGGACGGAGCCGCCGACTAGCTGCATCAGATCTTTGTCACTGGTGACGATGAATACGTCGAGATCTTTTCCTGGGCCTGGCGGGCGAGGGCGCCGATCACGTCATCGGCTTCATAGCCCGGATATTCGAGGATGGGCAGCCGCATGGCTTCGCAGTAGCGGCGAACGAAAGGCATTTGCACGGAAAGATCGTCGGGCATGGGCGGGCGCTGGGCTTTGTACGCGGCGAAGAGTTTGTCGCGGAAGGTGGGCGCGGCCATGTCGTAAACCACGGCGAGGTAATCGGGGCGGCGATCTTTGCTGTTCATCAGGCGGCGCATCATGGTGGCGAAAAGGTATGGGACTTTCGTCGGGATGCCGCCGCTTTGGAGGCGCTCCATGGGGGCGAAATAGGCGCGGAAGATGTAGCCCATGGCGTCAACTAAGAACAGGCGCTTTCGAGTTTTGGGAGATGGAGACATGCGAGTCACTGTGCCGGCCATTGGAAGTCCAAACGAAAGATTATACCAAGACGGAGATGAAGGTGCTTGTACCAGGCTGCGAGGAAAGACATTCAAACCTGTAAGACGCACGCAAATTTCATCTCTGGCTCAAGACTGCGAAAGGCTTGTTCTGGCATTTTCGTGATCCCGCGTTATAATCGGGGCATTCGACGTTCTTGTCGATATCGGCGCTCCTGCCGAGAAGGAGGTGATCCAGTGAGGTACGGTTTACGTTGATGCAGTAGAGGAGGCGCTTGTGAGGTTGCCGAGCGCCTCTCTCCTTTTGTCCCGCCTGCTCAAATTTCCTGTGATTTGAAGAATTTGTTCCGCGTCTTCGAGGGTTAGCCTGCCGCTGCCAAGAAGAACTCATAATCCGGTTACTTAGTGGAATCAGGCCGGAGCTGTCATTCGTTTTGTGACGGCCGAGCGAGTTACAATTGGAGTAACGGATATGCCACACCCTACGAAAGTCCTGCGAGCGAAGGCCGTGATTTTGAACGGCCTGGAACTGTTTCTGCAGCCGTGCGAGAAATGCGGCGAAGAGACCTACCGGGAAAAGCAGCAGCGATTCTGCGAAGCCTGCCAGAAGAGAAAGCAAAAGAAGAGAGCTTAGTCGTAGAGGGCGGCGCGCCTGCAAATGCCTATCAGGGCAGAGCGCGGGCGAACCTGTGCGTGAGGCCTGGCGGCGAGGGAGTAAAATCTGCCGCGCTAAAGGCCGTGGCGCTACATTTACACCTCCGAGAAGATCAAAGGCCGCGACCGCTACGAAGGGCCGAGGTATCGGCATCCGAATCCACCAGGATGCATCCAACAGCGGAAGCGAGGTGCACATGGCGACGTCGGAGGATGGCATGGCTGATCCCTGGGAAGTCGCGCGCATGACGGGCAAAGAAATGCTGCAGGCCATGATCGACGGACGGCTGCCGGCGCCATCGATTTCGAAAACGCTGACGTTTGGGCTGGTTGAGGTTGGCGACGGCTTCGCTGTATTCGAGGGCGAGCCGGGCCCGCACCTGCTGAATCCCATGGGCACGGTGCACGGAGGATGGGCGCTCACGCTGATCGATAGCGTGACCGCGTGTGCGTGTCATTCGCTGTTGCCGGCTGGATCGAGCTACACCACCATCGAGACCAAATGCAACTTCTCACGGCCGATCAAGGTGGACACGGGCCGGGTGCGGGCCGAGGGCCGGGTGGTGTCTCAGGGGCGGCAAATCATTTCGGCCCAAGGGCAGCTGCTTGGGCAGGATGGGCGCTTGCTGGCGCACGGGACGTCGACGATTATGGTGTTCTCCGGAGCGCCGCGGCCACAAAACCCGCCCGCCTGAGGCGGCCGCTGCAACGGAAGGTCAAGAGAGCCGGCAAGATGCCGACGCTACATTTAAACCTCCGACGACGCGAAAAGCTGCCGCACTGAAGACAGCGTTGCGTTCACGCCTAGGATCCTGTTGGACCTGCCGCGCCCGCCACGGCGGGCAAGCTTGAAGACCGCGACGCTACATTCAAACCTTAAACCTCGTTGAACAATGTGGCTTGACTCGCTAAGCCCTTGAGGCTTATAGCTATATGGCAAGTTTTCTGGGGGGATGAGTAAGGGCAAGGCGCAGCGGTGGGGACCGCTGGCTTCGTGCTTTGTCTTCGCATCGACCCCGTTGCATTCCTACAAACTATTTGGGGGCTTAGGAGAAAGCTATGAAGACTCTTCGGTGGTGGGGTGTACGCGTCACAGTGACATGCGCGGCATTGCTCGTGATTTTGCTGGGTGCTGCGACGAGCCGGGCGCAAACATTTCGCGGAACGATTCTGGGTACGGTGACGGACACGAGCGGCGCGGCGGTGGTGGGCGCGACGGTGACAGTACACAACACGGAGACGGGAGTGGACCGCATCACGCAGACGACCACGGATGGCGGCTACCTGATGCCGGAGTTGCCGGTGGGCGTGTACAACGTCACGGTTGAGATGAAGGGATTTCAGAAGGCGGCGGTCACTGGCGTGTCTGTTTCGGTTGCGGCCGAGCGGCGGGTGGACGTGGCGCTCAAGCCCGGCGAAGTGACGCAGCAGGTGACGGTGTCAGGTGAAACGGTTCCGGTGGCGGAGACACAAAACGATACGCTGGGCGGTACGTTTGAGGGGCATGAGGTCGAGGAGCTCCCGATCAACGGCCGCGACTACACCAAGCTGCTGATCATGGTGCCGGGGACGGCGGGTGAACCGAATGGCGGAGGCGATTCGCCGGGGTCATATGGTTTGTTTAGCGCGGATGGGAGCCGGGGCCGCTCGAATAATTATTTGCTGGACGGCACGGACATGAACGACGGTTACCGGAACCTGCCGGCGATCAACCAGGGCGGGGTTTTCGGAGTGCCGGGAACGATCCTGCCGGAAGATTCCATCCAAGAGTTGAACGTGCTGACGAATTTCGAGGCGGAGTACGGGCGGAATTCGGGCGCAGTGGTGAGCATTGTTACGAGGAGCGGAACCAACACGATTCACGGGAGCGCTTTCGAAGATTTCAGAAATGCAGTTTTGAACGCGCGGAATTATTTCAACCAGGATGGGCAGCCCAAGGACGCCTTTCGGAACAACCAGTTTGGCGGATCGGTGGGCGGACCAATCGTGAAGGACAAGACTTTCTTTTATGCTTCGTACGAGGGGCAGCGCGAGGGGATGGCAATTACTTCGCTGAACACAGTGCCGACGCTGAATGATGGAATCGCCGGCGATCCGAACGACTACCAACAATCGATCATTGCGCTCGGCGGCAATCCGGCGCTGTGCACGACTACCGTTATCGCCTGCGTGCAGGGGAACTCAGCTGTGGTGAACCCTGTGATTTTGAATCTGTACAATTTGTGCAACAGCAACGGGCACTGCTCGGGCGGGAACAATGTGTGGCCGACGACCTCGGCGGTCGGAGGGCCGGCGACAAATAATCTGGACAGCGCGCTCATCAAGATCGATCAGAATATCAATCCGAACAATCAGATCTCCGGGCGCTATTTCTTCGGGAACAGCAAGCAAAGCTTTCCGCTGGGAGTTGGCGGCGGCAACAATCTTCCGAACACGAACACGGTGGCGCCAATCCGGACGCAGCTGGTGTCCCTCAGCTGGGTGCGAACGGTTTCGCCGGAGAAGGTGAACGAAGCGCGATTTGGATGGAACCGTTATCGCAACGGGTTCTTCCCGCAGGACGCGCCGATTTTTGGCGATCCCAATGCTTCGCTGGGATTGAATACGCTCGATCTGCTGGGGCCGGCAAATCCGCGCGATTACGGACTGCCAACGATTGAAGTGAGTGGCCTGGCACATCTTGGCTCTTCCGGTTTTTCCAACCCGCGGAACCGCGTGGATTCGAACTATCAGTTCTTCGACAATTTTTCCTGGAAGCTGAACAAGCATGACATCAAGTTTGGCGGTGAGTTCCGACGGACCACAGTGGCATCGTTCAACGACCTTCTCGCGCGCGGTGAGTTGGATTTCGGCGACCTGGCGGAATTCCTGGGAGGCGGGCTGGACGGAGGCACAGAGAACTTCGGAAACACGTCGCGGAATGCGTACCAGAATTCGTTCGGGCTGTACGTGCAGGACGCGATTCACGTCAACAGCCGGTTGACGGTGAATGTGGGCGTGCGCTGGGATTATTTCGGAGTGATCGGCGAGGACAACAACCAGCTGAGTATCTATAATCCAGCCGTGGGATTGGTGGAAAAGAGCCAACTCTATCCGAAGGATTTTAACAACTTCAGCCCGCGGGTGAGCGCGGCCTGGGATCCGTTTGGGAAGGGCAAGACGGTTCTGCGGGCGGGAGCGGGCGTGTTTTACGACGGGTTCTCACAGGATTTCTTCACGGGACAGCTAGCGTACAACACGGACAACACCGGGCCGGCGTACAACCCCATCGGGCCCAACCCAGTTTTCATCACGTACGATTTGAATCCGGCGCTGCCGCTCGATGGCGGCGGCAATTCCGTGATTCAGCCGGGCGTGCCGGTTTTTGATCCTCTGTCGGTCACGCCGGGAACGGCGTCGAGCACGGACGCGTTCACCGTGTCACGGAATCTTCGCACGCCGTACGTTTACAATTACAACCTCAACATTCAGCAGGAGATTTTACATAACACGATTCTGCAAATCGGGTATGTGGGATCCGCGGGACGAAAGCTATTCCATTTCCGCGACATCAACCAGCCGACGCAAACGGAGATTACAGCAGCGGACCTTGGTTGCGGCTGCATCAACTCATTCAGTGTGCCGCGGCCGTTTGATACCGCCGCAGTGCTGAGTCCGCTTGCGCCGAACACGCCGTTTTACGTGAATGAGATCGAGACCAACGCAAACTCGAATTACAATTCGTTGCAGCTCTCGCTGACGCAACGAAACTGGCACCGCTTCAATAACCAGATCGCGTACACCTGGTCGCATTCGATTGATGCAGCGAGCGACGGCCAGGATTACGTGCCGAACGCGTCGCAACCGAACGACAGCACGAACCCGGCCAGCAACAAAGGGCCGTCGAATTTCGACGTGCGCAACCGGTTTATATTGACCTCGGTGTACGACATGCCGAAAATCGACACGTTCAAGAAGCTCGGGGAAGGATGGTCCTTCAGCGGGATCCTCACGGTGATGAGCGGGCATCCCTTCAATCTGAACTACGCTTACGAGGGCGACTACGACGGAAGCGGCGAAGGATTTGGACGGCCGGATATTGCGGCTCCGATCGTTTACGATTACAGCAATCCGGCTAACTTCCTGAACCTGTCATCCTTCACCGTGCCGTGCACGTTGTCGGGCGGCAACGCGGATACGAATTGCATTCCGGGGACGCGCCACTTCGGCGATGAGGGCAGGAATTCGCTGCTGGGGCCGAATTACCGGAACTTCGATTTCGCTATCAGCAAAATGACTCCGATTACCGAGCGGCTGAAGCTGGAGTTCCGCGCGGATTTCTACAACCTTGCCAACCATCCGAACTTTGCCAGCCCGCTGCTGCCGGCGTTCTTTGCGGACGCCGCGCCGAACGGGATCAGCACGGGAACCGGGATCAGCCCCAACGTCCTGCCCATCGGGCGCAGCCTAGGATACTACCCTCTCACCGCGACGTCGGACGTGGGGCTGGGGAACCCGATCCTTGGTGGTGGAGGACCGCGGAGCATCCAGCTTGGCGTAAAGCTATTCTTTTAGGGCGTTCAGGGAGCTTGCTTAGAAGCGAGCGGCGGCCCGGTTGTCCCGTAATGCGGACGGCTGGGCCGTTTTTCTTTTTGCGGAAGATTCCGAAATTCGGCAGGGATTTGCTAGGCTGTGTGTTCGAAGTCGTGCCGGGTGTCTCCCAACAGCAACGTCTAAACCGCCTATTTGTAACATAAGTGAAATATTTACGAGGGGCCCTGCGTATCCATTTATGGAGCGACGAAAGAGCACCGGAGAGATGAGCGCTGCGGAAATTGCGGAGGTGCTTTCGCAAGTCCGTGCGGGCGACTCGGACGCTTGGGGCGAGCTGTATCGGATGTACGCTCCGGCGATATTCCGGTTCTGCCGGCGGGCGCTCCCGACGCGCGAGGACGCGGAAGACGCAACGACCGAAGTTTTTATGAAGGTCAGACAAAAACTCGGGACATATGATTCTACGCGGCCGTTCACGGCGTGGCTCTATAAAGTTGCGAGCAATCATTGCTGGGACATGCTTCGGCGGCGCCGCATTCGGCAGGACCTGGAGACGGGAGATCTGGAGACATTGCCGCTAGAACATCCGGATCCGAGCCAGCTCGAACGCTTGCAGGCCGAGCGCAGCAGCAAGGAAGTCCGCACTGGTTTGGAGAAGCTGCCGGACCGCGCGCGAATGGCGCTCGTCCTGCGTTATTTTGCGGAAATGAGTTATGACGAGATTGCAGACACGCTGGGCGTGCGGCGAGCGTTCGTCGGCGTGTTGCTGCTGCGCGCACGGCATCAGCTACGTGATGTGCTGGCAGAAAGCGGCGCCCCGATAAGCCGCAGCGCCGCGGGGGGAACGCGATGAACCACTTCGATGAAATGACCGCGCTGCTCTACCTCGAAGGGCAGCTCGACGCCGATCATGCGCGGGAAATCTCGACGCACGCCAGCTCTTGCGCCGAGTGCCGCGAGCTGATTCATGCGCTCGAAACCGAAGGCGTGTGGCTGCGGGAATCGCTAGCGGCGGAAGATGAATCCGTGCCTGCGCGGCTGACCGAAGTGCCGGAGCGGGGCGCCGCTCCGTGGGGATGGATTTCAGTGCTCGGTTTCGGCGCCGGCGGAGCCTACACGCTGTGGAGCGGCTTCATCGAACCGTGGCGCGCGCAGGCCGCGCAGGCTGGTTTTACGCAGGGAAATCTACTCACGATGCTTTTTTTCAGCGGTGCATTCTGGAAAGGATGGGACGCGATGCGAAGCCTGATGGAATTTCTGGCGGTGGCGACTTTGGGATTCGTGGTGATGTGGCTGCTGCGGCGCCACTGGCGGCGGTTCCCGACCATCGCGGTGGTGATGGGCGCGATGGTGTGCGCGCTCGCGCTGCCTCCTTCGGCCGCTGCCGCGGAAACCAAGCATGGCGACCCGAATTACACGCTACCATCCGGGCAGGAAGTGAAGACAGACCTTATTGTTTTTGCCGACCGCACGCAGATTGATGGAGACGTGGACGGAGATTTGATCGTGTGGTCACACATGGTGACGGTGAACGGTCACGTGAAGGGAGACATCCTGTGTTTTGGGCAAGAAGTTCGGGTCAACGGGCCTGTCGACGGCAATGTTCGAGCTATGGTTCAAACCCTGATAATTAGCGACGTCGTGGGCAAGAACGTAATGGCTTGGGCGGGGGCAGTGGAACTGAACCAGAAAGCGAAGGTCGGCGGGACAATGACAATCGGGATGGGAAACGCCGATTTGAGCGGCCAAATAGGAGGCGATCTGCTGGCCTATGGCGGGGATTTGGATATTAACGGGACGTTGGGCCATGATGCGACAATCCACTCCGGCCAGCTCTCGATTGGCTCGGGCGCCGAGATCAAAGGGCAGACGAAGTACGAGGGCAGGCGCCCGGCAGAGGTTTCTTCCGGCGCGAAGCTGGGCAGCCCTATTGAATTCACGCTTACAAAACACAGTTCGGACAAAGATTATTCCTCGGCACGTTTCTACTGGCACCAGACGCTGCTGTGGGGCGCGAGCTTCGTTTTCGGACTTGCGTTTCTTTTGCTGGCGCCGGGATTTTTCTTTGACGCGGCGAGCGCTTGCAAGAGAACGGCGCCAGCGATCGGGTTCGGCCTTCTATTCTTATTTGCTACTCCGATTGCCGCGATTATCGTTTGCATCACCATCGTGGGGCTTGGCGTCGGACTTTCCACTCTGATGCTTTGGGGAATCGCGATCTATTCTGCCCAGGTTCACGTGGGATCGTGGCTGGGCGAAAGATTCCTGGGAGACGGAGTTGGAATCGGCGCCGCGCTGGGAAGGCTCGCTCTGGGACTTGCAGTCCTTCGGGCCGTTGGCCTATTGCCTTACATCGGCGGCTGGATTTCATTCATCGTAGTTATCTGGGGCATCGGTGCAATAGTGCTCGCGATTTACAAGAACCTGCGTCCGCAATTGGCACCAGCGGTATGATTTGGTCGCTATTGCGCGATTGCGAGCTTCTTTCCGACGCGCTCGATAATCTCGAGGGCGCGCTCTAAATCGGAACGCTTGTGCGTGGCAGTGACAATCGTGCGCAGCCGGGCCTTGCCTTCGGGAACAGTTGGAAAGCCCATAGCTCCTACGAAAACACCCTCCGCGAAGAGTTCCCGCGAAAACTGAAACGCTTTTTCTGCGTCACCTACCATGATGGGAGTGATGGGAGTCTCGCTCTTGCCGGTGTTGAATCCGAGTTTCTTGAGATTGCGTTTGAAGAATTTCGTGTTGGACCACAGTTTTTTGATGAGGCGATCGCCCGCTTCCGAATCCAGAAGCTCGAAAGCGGCCTGGCACGTAGCGGTGACCGAGGGCGGATGCGAGGTGGAAAAGAGGAAGGGCCGCGCGCGATGATATAAAAAGTCAATCAAATCGCGCGAGCCACAGACGTAGCCGCCGATGGACCCGATAGCTTTGCTGAGGGTGCCGACCTGTACGTCCACGCGGCCGTGACAGCCGAGATGATCAATCGTTCCGCGGCCGCGGCTGCCGAGGACGCCCGAGGAGTGCGCGTCGTCCACCATCATGATGCAGTTATATTTTTCGGCGAGGTCGCAGAGAGCGGGCAGATCGGCAATGTCGCCCTCCATGGAGAACACACCGTCGGTGATGAGGAGTTTCTTTCCGTTCCAATTTTCTGTTTCTTTGAGGATGCGCTCGCAATCGGCGACATCTTTGTGCTTGAAGACCTTGATGGTGGCTTTCGATAGCCGGGCGCCGTCAATGATCGAGGCGTGATTCAGCTCGTCGGAGATGATGAGATCGTCCTTGCCGAGAATGGCGGAGACGGTTCCGGCGTTAGCGGCGAAGCCGGATTGGAAGACGACGCAGGCTTCCACTTGCTTGAAGCGCGCGATCTGCTGTTCGAGGTCCATGTGCATTTTCATGGTGCCGGCGATGGAGCGAACCGCGCCTGAACCGACTCCAAATTTGCGCGTGGCTTCGATGGCGGCACGGCGGAGCTTGGGATGAGTGGTCAGGCCGAGATAATTGTTGGAACTGAGGTTGATGACTTCCTTGCCGTCAAATATAGCGACCGGTTTTTGTTCGCCTTCGAGGATCTTCAGATGAAGATACTGGTGCTTTGCCTTGAGGTCTTCCAGAGCGTCGCGCAGATATTGGAGTTGCGGGCGCTTGGGTTGCGGGCTTGCTGCTGTGGTGCTCATGATTCCTCCAGCGATTGGGGAAAGCTTGTGCTATTCCGACGAGCCGTTGGGATAAAAGAGAACTTTGCCGGCCTGGCCGGATTCGAGCAGCGAAAATGCGTCAGCGAATTTTTCCAGAGGCAAGCGCTCGTGGAACAACGGCTCGAGGTTTAACCGCCCGTGCTTTAGAAGTTCGGTCATCTGCACCCAGGTTTCAAACATTTTGCGCCCGTAAATTCCCTGAACGGTCGCGCCTTTAAAGATCACGTCGTTGACCAGATCGAAGGTGACGGGATCTTTGGGAATACCGAGCAGAGAGGCGCGCCCACCGTTTCGCAACATCTGAAAACCCTGATGAATCGCGCCAGGATGGCCGCTCATCTCGAGCAAGACGTCAACGCCGGCGCCTTCGGTGGCTTCGAGGACGCGTGCGACGACGTCACCCTGGCTGGGATCGAGGGCTTCGTCCGCGCCCATTTTCTTGGCGAGTTCGCGGCGGTGAGGATTCACTTCCGTGGCGAAAATCATGGCGCTTCCACAGGCGCGCGCGACGGCAATGGCCATCAGCCCGATAGGGCCGGCTCCGGTGACCAGCACATTCATGGCCGCGATTTCTCCAGCCAGCACGGTGTGCACTGCGTTTCCCAGCGGATCGAGAATCGCGGCGTAGTGTTCAGGGATTGCAGGATCTATTTTCCAGATGTTGCGAACGGGAATGCGCACGAACTCGGCGAAGCAGCCGTCGGCATCGATGCCGATGATTTTGACGTTCTGGCAGACATGAGGCTGGCCCATGCGGCAGGGGCGGCAATGCCCGCAATTCACATGCATTTCCGCGCTAACGAAATCGCCGGGACGGACGGAGGTGACTTCCTCTCCGACTTTTTCCACCGTGCCGCAGAACTCGTGGCCGAAGGTCATGGGAGGATGGATGCGCGAGGCTGACCAACGGTCCCAGCCGTAGATGTGGAGATCGGTGCCACAAATGGAAGCGGCGCGGACACGAACGAGAACCTCGGTGGGGCCAATGGTGGGAATGGGAACTGATTCGAGCTGCGCGCCTCGCTCGGGACGCGTCTTGCGCAATGCTTTCATCGTTGCAGTGGGCATCAGTTAGAAGCGTCCACCTCACGCCAGCAAACAAACAATCTTAGCACACGGCTTTGCCAACGAAAAATCCAGAGCGCGGGGGCGGGCGTTCCGTTACAATCGCGGCCGAACTGCACATCATGCGCCGTGCACCGGGGCGGCAGCGTGCGGCTCGGCTCAGGGAGACCCGTTGAGTATTACAGAGCGGCTAGGCGAAATTCGGTCGGGGTTCGAGCCCGCTTTCTGGGTCGCGAACTTTTCGGAGATTTTCGAGCGCGTGGCTTATTACGCAACGACGGCGGTCCTTGCGATTTATCTGAGCGAACAGTTGCATTTTTCGAACGAGCTGACCGGCTGGCTCGTTGGCACTTTCGGGCTGGTTGTTTGGTTTTTGCCAATCCTTGGTGGAACTCTGGCGGACCGCTTCGGCTTCCGGCGCGCGCTGATGTTCGCCTATCTGGTGATGACTTTAGGCTATTTTCTCCTGGGGTCGCTTTCCGCGCCATGGATGGAATCGATACGACACGCACTCGGCGACAAATGGCTCGTGCTTGGTGTGCTGATGATCCCGGCGCTGGGCCCGGGCGTGGTGAAGCCGTGCGTGGCGGGGACGACGGCACGTGCGTCGAAGGAAAATGTACGGTCGCTAGGGTATTCGATTTACTACACGATGGTGAACATCGGCGGGGCGGTGGGTCCGATCGTCGCTTGGCTGGTCCGAAAGCAATTGGGATGGGGCATCGAAAGCGTTTTTCGTGTGGCGGCGCTGAGCGTGTTTTTGATGTTCTGGACGACGCTGTTTTTTTATCGTGAGCCCACACAATCGGGGGAACAGAAGGTTTCGAGCGTGCTGGCGGCGATCAAGAACATGTTCGTGGTTCTAGGGAACGTGCGATTCGTTCTCTTTCTCGTGATTTTCTCGGGCTTTTTCGTGATTTTCTGGCAGCAATTTATCTCGGTGCCGCTTTTCATCCGCAAGTATGTGAACCCGGACGCGAATGTGGATTTGGCGCTCGCGGTCGATCCCATCGTTGTCATCAGCTTACAAATTGTGGTGGCTTACCTGACGCGGAAGTTACCGGCGTTCGGGACCATGACTCTGGGATTCCTGATTACGAGCCTGTCCTGGATTATTTTGGCGGTGCATCCTTCTGTGCCCATGCTGGTAGTGACGCTCGTGGGCGTGGCGCTGGGAGAAATTACGCAGACATCGCGGTACTACGAATACGTTTCGCGACTGGCTCCGCCCGGGCAACAGGGGCTTTACATGGGCTTTGCGTTTCTTCCGGTCGCGATCGGATATTTCATCGCGGGCCCGCTCGGCGGGTACCTGGTACACCATTACGGAGAAGTGCTGCATAAGCCGCAGCAAATGTGGTGGGTGGTGAGCGGGGTGGGAATTTTGTCGACAATCTTGATGTGGCTCTACGACAAGATACTCAAGCCCGGGCAGAATACCGATGCGGCTTCCTAGCTGCGGGCGCTGCATCGCAGCGCAATCCTTCTAGTTCACCATGCGGCGGAGATTTTCGACGGCCTGGCGCGCGAGCGTGTAGCGCGGCTCGATGCGCAATGCTTCCTCGAAATATTCACGGGCGCGCGTGATCATGCCCTTGGCGAGATAGACGCGGCCGAGATTGAAGTAGGGAAAATGGCGCGGATCGTAACGCGGAGCAGCGATGGCGCGCTCGAACCAGGGGATGGCTTCGTCGTAACGCTCGAGCGCGATCAGATACGAGCCAATGTCGTTGTAGGGATTGCCGAAATCGGGGTCCACATCGATGGCGCGCTTGCATTCGGCAATGGCTTCTTCGACTTTTCCCTGGAAGTGATAGGTCCATCCGAGGAATGTGTGGGCTTCCGCGGTGGGGAAGATTTCCAGAGACTGCTTGTAGAGATCGACGGCGCTCTCGTACTCGCCCTCCATCTGCTCGCGGTAAGCTTTCTGAAGCAATTCCCAAGCGTGTTCGAGCGGATCGCGTGACATTTGTTCTTTTGTTAGCACGCTGCCGCGGCCGTGTCAAACGAATGAACGAGCGCGCGGAGTTTGAGGCGCGGTCTGCGGATTTCAGCGAGCGGAATTGCCACTAACGGCGGCGAGAGCTTCGTCCGTGGTGATGAGATTTGCACCGAGAGCCTCGAGCTCTTTGAGCGTGCGGCGGCCGTCTTCAGGCTTCAGAGTTTCGATGGCGTCCTTTACGAGCGAAACTTTGCGGCCGCGTTCGAGCAAGCCCTTGGCGGCCAGACGCACGCAGTATTCAGTGACGACACCGAAGATAATATATTCGCCGTGTTTTCCGAGACGATTTACGATGGTCCTGGTGTGGGGATTGTCAAACACGTCGAGTGTCTGCTTTTCGATGACGATCTGCTGATTATCCAAGATTTCGGCCGGGAGCTGATACGCGGCGTCGTTCGGAACGGTGACGAAAGTTTGCGCGAGGCCTTCGGGAATAATGCGCGCGCCCCGCGTTCCGCGTATGCAATGCGGCGGAAAGGTCTTGAACTCGGGGTCATTGCGGGTGTGGCGGCAAGCGTCAGAGACGAGGAATACGCGTCCTTCGCGTGCTGCGTTCACCAGGCGCTTGAGATTCGGAATGATTTTTTCGGCGCCGGGGACATAGAGTTTCCCCCCGGGCAGCATGAAATCTGCCTGCGTGTCCACTTCCCAGAAAACAATTCTATGAGTTGCCATCGAGTCGGGGATCCCTTGACGTCCTCTTGATTATTTTAGCGCAGAGCGGCGAATGCGTCGCCGGACTTGTTCGAGCATGCTCTTGAGGCGTTGGGTGTAGCGCACGGGATAAACGGCGGTGCGATAGATCTGCAGATAGCGTCTCGGCAGGCGACTGAGCCCGGCAATGCAGCGCCCGCGAAGAACGCTGACCGATTCGGACGGGGCAATGCGCCGGCCGGCGCGCATGACTTCGATCAGGAGCGGCTCACCGGCATGTGAGGGTTCACCCTCGAGCGCAATTTTATCGCTTTCATACTGCCCGGACTTGGCGGAATAGCGAAAGACCTGTTTGCGTCCGGGGTAGGTGACTTTTGCGGCGCTGAGTTTCGCGGCTTCGAGAACTTTTCCGGCGCGCTCGACTTCCACGAGTTTATAGATCAAATTCAGGTGAGGCGCATCTCCGGGAGTGGCGAGCGCGGTTCCCACGCCGAAGGCGTCGATGGCTGCGCCTTGGGAAAGAAGTTTCGCAATCCTGGTTTCATCGAGGTCGCCGGACGCGAATATTTTCACGTCCTTCCAACCGATGCGATCAAGCTCTCGCCGCACCCAGCGGCTGTCTTTCGCCAGGTCGCCGCTATCCAGGCGAACGCCGGCAGGTTTTCGGCCCATGCGGATAATGGTCTTCACGGCCGCGCGCACATCGTAGGTGTCCAGCAGAAGGACGGAGTGTTCGGGGAACGCGTCCAAAAATTGACGGAATGCTTCCGTTTCATTTTCGTGAGCCATGACCCAGGAGTGTGCTTGCGTGCCGTAAGTGGCCATGCCGAACTGCTGTCCCGCGAGGACGTTGGAGGTTCCTTCGCAGCCACCGATGGCCGCGGCGCGGGCGGCCAGAAGACTGGCTTGGCTACCATGCGCGCGGCGCGCGCCGAACTCCACAATTTGGCGGCCCTCGGCTGCGGTGACCACGCGCGCGGCTTTGCTGGCGATCATGGTCTGATAGCTGAGCGTGGCGAGAAGGTAGGTTTCCATGATCTGGCCTTCGATGATGGGGGCGACCACGCGGAGCATGGGCTCACCGGGAAAGACGAGGGTGCCCTCGGGCATGGCCCAGACGTCGCCGGTAAAGCGGAATCTTTCCAGGTAATCGAAAAATTCATCGCGGATATGGCGAAATACGGGATGGTGCCGCAGGTAGGAGATTTCTTCCCTGGTGAAATGCACGTTTTCCAGGAAATCGAGAGCCTGCTCGAGGCCGGCGGCCACCAGATAATTGCGTTTGGGAGGAAGGTGGCGAACGAAGAGTTCGAACGTAGCGCGAGCATCGAAGCGGGTTTGCAGGTATCCCGCCGCCATGGTGAGTTCGTAGAGATCGGTTAAGAGGCCCGAGTGTTCAAGCATGGCAGTTTGATGGCTTTTCAGGGATTCGGGATTCGATGAAAAGACAAAACCCCCAAATCTCCGCTCATTTTGCAGAACGGAGATGCGTGGGGGTTTGCCGTAAATCCTTGCGCCGGATTGAAACTACTTCAGAGCGGCGTCTTTGAACGCTTTCGATGCGCGCAAACGCACAACGGTCTTGGCCTTGATCTTGATGGTCTCGCCCGTCGCCGGATTGCGGCCGAGGCGTGCCTTGCGATGCGCCTTCACGGCGCGTCCCAGGCCTGGAATCACAAACTTGCCAGCGCCCTTGGTCTCTTTCACGGCGAGCTTGAATAGTTCATCAAAGAAGGACACCACCTGTTTCTTAGAGACGGGCTTCTCTGGGGTGCTGACCTTCTCGGTCATGTAAGTAATAATCTTGGACTTGCTCAGCGGATTTGCCATCGAGTTACGTTTTCCTCCTCAGTTGTAATTGCGATTTGGTCCCAGCGTCCGGGATGCCTTCCGGACTATAGCTGCACATGCCGCGGAACGCAAGCAAAAAGCCTAAAAAAAGGCCGGAAAACGGGCCTTTCCTCAGCCTCGGACTAAAATGGGAGTTTGCTGGAGGCGAGATCCTGATAAAAAAGTGCGACGGATCTGATACCGCCAAAATAATTTTCCAGGGAAATGTGTTCGTCGGGGGCGTGGGCGTTTTCATCCGGCATGCCGAAGCCCAGGAGCACGCAAGGAACCTTGAAGGTATCGTGCATCTGAGTGACGAACGGAATCGATCCGCCCTCGCGAATGAAGACGGCTTTTTTGCCGAAGCCCGTTTCGAGCGCATGAATGGCTTTTTGGAAAATCGGGTGCGAATACGGCGCGACCCAAGGCTTTCCGGTGCTCAAGAGCTTGAACTTGCAAGTGACCGTCTTGGGCAAGAGTTTGCGGATGTGCTGTTCGACGAGCTTCGCGATTCTAGCAGGATTCTGATTTGGCACGAGCCGCGTGGAAAATTTAGCCCAGGCTTTTGAGGGGATTACGGTCTTGGCGCCTTCGCCCTGGTAACCGCCCCATATACCATTCACATCGAGAGTCGGGCGAGTCCAAAGGCGTTCGACGATAGTGAATCCTTTCTCACCACAAAGATCGGGAGCGCCGACCGTCTTGCGGAATTCCTTCTCTTTCCAGGGAAGGGCATTGAGAAGTTTGCGCTCCTTGGGGGAAACGGGAGCGACGTCATCATAGAATCCCGGGGCGGTGACGCGGAAATCCTTGTCGTGGAGTTTCGCGATCGCTTCGGCCAGGATGGTGATCGGATTCGGGACCGCGCCGCCAAACACTCCTGAATGCAAATCCTGCATCGGACCGGTGATCTCAATCTCGTAATAATTGAGGCCGCGCAAACCGTAGGTTATGGATGGAACGCCCTTGGCGAGCATGGAGGTGTCCGAAACAACCAGCGCATCGGCTTTCAGGTGGCTGCGATTCTGCTGCACGAAATCCCACAGACTGACGCTGCCGACTTCCTCCTCGCCTTCGATCATCACCTTCACGTTGAGAGGCAGCTTCCCGACAGTATTCTTCAGCGCTTCGAGCGCTTTCAGGTGAATGTGCACCTGGCCTTTGTCGTCGGCAGTGCCGCGGCCGAAAAGCTTGCCGTCGCGCACGGTGGGCTCGAAAGCAGGGCTGGTCCAAAGCTCGAGGGGCTCGGCCGGCTGAACATCGTAGTGACCGTAGAAGAGGATGGTGGGCTTGTCCGGCGCGTGTAGCGACTCGCCGTATACCAGCGGATGCATTTTGGTCGGCGCGATTTTTATATTTTCCAGGCCGGCGGCGCCCATTTTTTCCGCTACCCACTGGGCCGCGCGCTCAACGTCAGGCTTGTGCTCGCTTTGGGTGCTAACGCTGGGAATGCGGAGAAACTCTTTGAGTTCATTGAGGTTATCTTCACGTTTCGAATCAATATAATGGATAAGGTCCATCCAGAACTCCCGCCTAGAGTTTGGTCTCGATGCGCCCTAATGATTTGAGGCGCTAGGAATAAGGCCTATTCTGTAACACAAATTTGCCATTCTAGCTGAACCTTAAGTAATTTTAGCAAGCTTTTTGACAACTGTGTTTTTGGGCACTTTCCCGGCGCGCGCGGTTGACTCGGCGTTCGGGGCCATGCACGATAGGAAGTAGCCATGACGGAACCAACGATTCAGGATACCGGAAGCAATCAGCGGCGAAGCTCGCGGGTTTTCACGAGGATCCCGGTGCGCGCGACGGGGAAGAATTCCGACGGGCGCAAGTACCGGGAGAACAGCCAAACGATCGTGATCAATGCCCACGGGGGGTTGCTGTATCTCCACGAGGAGATTGAGCTCGGCGCCGACATTGTCTTGATCAATCCGGTGACGGAAGAAGAGCAGGAATGCCGCGTGGTTTATCGGGGAGACACCTCGGAGAAGGGCACGCGCATCGGCGTCGAATTTCTTTCGCCCAGCCCGCATTTCTGGGGCGTCGATTTCGCTCCGCAGGATTGGCCCGCACGCCCAGCTGCCCGGCCGGTACACTAAACTAACCGCCTCACGCTCACGCCACGTTACTGCCCGGAAATTTCGCCGGAGAGTTCTGGAGTAGGTTCGCTCAATCGCGAAGTTGCACCGGCGCCGAACCACGTCCACGCTTCGGCAGCCAACGCCAAGACCACCGGAAAGCAAACGATTAGATAGCGGGGCTCAACGGTCTGCAACTGCGTCAAGAAAACCGTGCGGACTACCAGGAATGTGACGAGGAACGCCAGGGCAGGGTGCTTTCGGCAACGCCACGCTCCCAGCAGCGCCAATCCAAAATAAAGAAAATTCAAGATTCCAAATGCCAGGGTCACTGCGAAATCTGTGGGATTACCCCGCCACTTGTCCGCCGGCGGCCACAAATCGCCGGAATAAGGCAGCAAGACGATACGCGGTGTGAACCACATGGCCCAGACCCGAGCCAGCGGGATTCCGAGATATGTGCGCAGAGGTTTGCGCCCGGTTCGCTCGCGGGCGAGAATCGCAAATTGGTAATCGAGAGTTGGGGTCATGCGCAAATCGCTGTTGTAACGATCGAGTAATTCCGCCACGCGAGAGCGTTCGGCTTCGGAATCAAATGCGGAATCGGGCAGAACTTCGATGCGGATAGGTTCCTTCCCGAGTTTCCATGTGACCGTATAAGCTTGGCCAAAGCGATCCATCCAGGTTTGAGTCCAGGCGTAGAAGCCGCGCGGGATGAAGTCGCCGTAGGTTTGTGCGTAGCGCGGAGCGAGGAACTCCACGCGGCCGAGCGTCCGCGCATTGCGCGCGGCCCAGGGAACCAAGGGCAAAAGCAACCCAACCGACAGCCACGATACTGCAAGTATGAGCCTTGACCAATCGGCCGGGCGGCGCCAACGAAAGGCGAGGAGAAGACCGACGGCCAAAAGCAACAACGGCGTCTCGGGGCGAACCAAGGTCCCCACGCCGACGAGTAACCCGCCGAGAAGCCACCAGCCGGCTTGGGATAATAATTCGCTTCTGTCGAGAATGCTGTGTGGTACAGCGCTCGAAGTTCGTTGGAAGATGATGACGAAAACGAGCACGGCCAGGGTGGTTAGAAATGTGGCGAGAGTTTCGGTGAGGAGGACGGCGGTGTAGTTCGCAGTAAAGGGGCAGAGCGCGGCCATCCAAAGCGCGGCATAGGCCGCGAGCTTTTGCTTGCCAGCGGGCGCGAGGCGCGCTGCGACCAAGCCGGTAAGGACACAAGTGCTGAGGTCGATGAGCGCCTGGACGAGCATGACCGCTTTGGCAGATCGTCCGAAGATTTCGTAGATGACGGCCAGAAACGCGGGATAGCCGGGCATTCGCATATCGACCGGCATCAGTTGACCGCGGACGAAAAGGCCGTAAACGCGGTGGTCGAGCCAGTTGCGCGCGAGCTCGTCGTAGAATTTTGTGTCGCCCGCGTGGAACGGAAAACGGAAGATGAAGAACAGACGCAGGGCAAGGCCGAGCGATAGCGCGAGATGTCCGTAAGAGAATTTGCGAAAGATCATTAAATGCCGGCCGGTCAAGAGAACAAATCGAGATTCTCAACAGTCGAAGAAAACCGTTTCGCCGGGGCCTTGCAGGATCACGTTCCATTCAAGCGCGGCGCTTTTTCCCGAGAGAGGTCGCCGATAGTCTAGGAATATTGCCAATCGATTCTTTCCAGTTTTTTGGCTGGATATTGCTTGCTTCTCTCGGAATTATATCTCGCGCGGAGCATAGCATATTGTAGCGGCGAATCTGCTCCTCCGCGAACGTGCCAGCCTCTCCGGGGTTGGAACGCGAGGACTTGCCAGTTAAACTGAAAGATGCCGGAGGGGTGGGTGAGCGGTTGAAACCGGCGGTCTTGAAAACCGTTAGGCCCGAAAGGGTCTCGTGGGTTCGAATCCCACCCCCTCCGCCATTCAGTCGACACTTATCTAGATAGTAGAGAGATTCGGATGGAAGCTGCCTTTTCTGGCCCATTTTCCAGATATTTCTGACACATCTAAATTCTCTGTTCCCTTTCAACGTCCTAGGGAGGGGTAATGTCCGCGAAATTCTCCAGTCGCGAGGTGCGAGGTCCCTTTCAGGGTGCCGCGAAATAGAACTGACCGTATTGTCCACTTTCAGCCGGACGGCACGAGTTTGACCCTCGTTTCCGCGTCCGGCCACATCGGTTTGGTTCAGTGCCCGACGAGTCGGGAACAGGCGGGTTGATGTGGCGTCACGCGGCACAGCTGTGCGAGGCGAATCTGGGGAGCCAATCTCGCCGTTGTGGCTGCGAGCCTGGAGCCCATCGGCGGCTTTAACGAATCGGGTTTGACGTCAGCAACCGAAACACCCGCAGGGGTACTGCAATCGGACGAGCAAGGTGTGAACGGGAAGCGTCGGATTCGATTGTTGCCGGCATCCGCGATCAAAACACGTTCGGAACTATCCAGGCCGAGTTCAGTGAAGTTAAGACTGGCCTCTGTCGCGGGGCCGCCATCTCCGCTGAAACCGAACACCCCGTTCCCCGCAATGGTAGTGATGATACCTGTTGAGGAAGAGACAAACCGAACCGCGCCATTGTTGATATCAGCGATAAACAGGTTGCCTTCTCCGTCGATCATCGCGCTGGTTGGTAAATTCAGAGAGGCACTTGTAGCCGGTCCGCCATCTCCGCTGTAGCCTTCCGTGCCGTTTCCGGCGACGGTACTGATAACTCCGGTTACCGCATCTACGCGCCTGATCCGTGCGTTGGCCCCGTCCGCAATGAACAAGTCCCCGGTCTTGTCGACGCCCAGGCCAAAGGGCATATTAAGCTCCGCTTCTGTTGCGGGTCCGCCATCTCCCCCGAACCCTGCGGTGGCATTTCCCGCCACGGTCGTAATGATTCCAGTGGCTCCATCCACGCGTCGAACGATGGAGTTTACCTCGTCAGAAATGTAAAGGTTGCCACTCGCGTCCACAATAACCCCGAAAATAGCGAAAAGGCTCGCATCAACCGCTGGCCCACCATCTCCGCAGTCACCAGTGTAGGGGATAAAGCAGATAGATCCGTTGCCTGCCACGGTCGTGATGACTCCCGTTGCAGCATCGATGCGCCGAACTCTAAAGTTATTCACATCGTCGAAGAAAACATTCCCAGCACTATCAACCGCGACTTGGGTTTCGGGAAAGTTTAGGGATGCTTCTATACCGGGGCCGCCATCCCCGCCAAAATTCGCGAAACCATTGCCCGCGACGGTTTTGACAATGCCGCTCGAAAGTTCGACTTTCCGGATGCGATTGCTGGCCGCATCTGCGAAGTAAACGTTCCCAGTCGCATCGGCCGTGACTCCGAAGGGATCAGCTAAGGTCGCCCTGAGCGCCGGCCCACCGTCCCCTCCAGTACCTCCGCCAGCGATGGTCCTGATGATTTGGTTGTACGTGCTAACCTCGCGAATCCGGTTGTTCCCCACATCAGCGATCAGCAGGTTACCGGATTCATCCACGGCGACGCCTCCGGGCAGATTCAAAGCCGCCGCGGTCGCCGTTGCGCCGTCACCTGAAAATCCCAATCCACCATTTCCGGCCACCGTCGTAATGATCTGAGTGTTCGCATCCACGCGACGGACGCGATCATTTTCGCTGTCCGCTATAAATAAGTCGCCGGACTTATCGAGAGCGAGCCCTTCGGGCTGAAAAAAACAGGCGTTGATTGCGGGTCCATTATCCCCACAGAAGTTAAAAGGGCCACCTTGTCCCGCGTATGTCGTAATTGTCCCCGTGGAACCGTCCACCCGCCGAATCACAAAGTTGAAGCTGTCATTGATATAGTAGGTGCCCGACGAAGTGACGGCGACGCTGCTGGGTGCATCCAGCTGCGCTTCCACCGCCGGCCCGTTGTCGCCTGAGAATCCCGGGGTGCCAGTGCCTGCCACCGTGTTGATGATTCCCGTGACGGCGTCCACGCGACGAATTCGATGATTGCCCATGTCCGAGATGAACAGGTTACCCGCGCCGTCCAGGGCGACAGCCGAGCCATTTGGACCAGACCCGAAATTTAAATAGAGGCTGGCGGAAGTAGCTGGGCCGCCATCCCCGCCAAATCCTTGGATGCCATTGCCGGCGTACGTTGTGATGATGCCGGTCCTTGCGTCGACTCGACGGATTCGGCTGTTTAGCAGGTCGGCGATGAATACATTCCCGGACTTATCCGTGGCCACACCCAGCGGAATATCCAGATTAGCGCGTCTTGCGGGCCCGCCGTCCCCACTGAAGTCGGCTATTCCATTTCCAGCGAACGGAACGATGTCGCGTGCGCGCGTAAGCTTGAGCACTGTCTCCCCTTCGGGTACGGCAATGTACGTGTTTCCGAATCGGTCCGTCGCCACCGATATCGGACCGGGCAAAAGCGCCAGAAGTGCCCGAGTCTGCTCTGGGAAACTACCTGCGATGGTGTGGATGATATCCGTCGTTTGATGAGTCTCTGCGCTCGCCACGAGAAATAAGCACGAGGTCGCGATTGCGACAGTGAGCACGCTCCACAGGATCAGACGAACGCTTGAATCACGCACTCCGCGTTTCATGGGCTTTCTCCCTGTTCGACCGCACTTGGAATTTTCTGGGCCTGCCACTCTGCTCAAGGCTGTGCGCTGATGCCAGAATATCTACTCAGAGAGTACCTAAATCGGAAAGTACCGTGAAAACTACTATTCGGAGGCATGTTTGTCAACCGCATTTCCCACTTTCACATCGGAACGTGCTGGGCCCGTCGTCGGCAGCCACAAGCCGAGCGTCGAACTGACTTTCTCTTGACTTTCTCCGGCAAAAGAGACTTAGAAAGAAACTGCGATTTTCTGGCCAGAAATCGATGATTCTTACATCGAAAAGGGCTCATCGGTTCGAATTCAACTCTCTCCGCCAGCCAGTCTTGATATTCCTCTCCATTCCTTTCAATTTGCCAGAAACCGGCTTTTTGCGGCGCGGGCCGCGGATTTGCCACGCACGCGCAACGGTTCGAACCGACTCTCGTGATCAACGCTGGAGATCAGGTCGCACTGATGCAAGCTGTACGAGACGATATCGCCTCCAGATTGGCCGCCCAAGGCGGCCAAATCGTCGAGGAGTCCGGCAACGCTATTGAGGGATTTACAATCAAGTATGCGCTTGCGAAATCAAGGGGGACGGTGGCCGTGGAGCCTCTCAAGAGGGTGGCTGCTTCTTCTCTGGGAAGCGTCAGCTCCGGTCCGGACAAAATCACAGTCAGCCTTCGTATCCGCATTAATGAGAAGTGGTTCCAGGCAGAGGTCCAATCACAGAGAAGAAGAGATTAGTCAGCGCAGGGAGACACTCCGTCATCGGTATTATCGAAACTGCGAGCGCACTCTTTTCCGTGTGAGTAGGATGATCCACCACAAACTCAGGGGACTAATCAGTACAAGCGAATACACGCAGAGTGCATAGGCGAGGTCCCCGACGACGAGGAGGCTTCCCCCTGTCTCGGGCGGGAATATGATCGCCGGTCGGAGAATCACTATCGGCAAGTAAACTATGAGTGGAGCAAGCGCCAGAAAGAGAGTTGTTCTCCTTGCCCACTCCCGTACGCACAAAAGTCCGACGGCGGCCGCGAGACCCAGAAAACCGAAAATCGCGGGAAGAAAGCCTAGCGCAGCAACCCTGGGGCTAATGAGGACGCTCAGGGGTTGGCCCGTGTTGCGACAGATATGGACCGCACCCACGAATTCCAAGGCCAAACCTGCCAACATGGCCAAGCTTCCCAAAACCAGGACCACCGCGACGGCTGTGACAGCTGCTGACGCCTTCATAAGCCGACACTTCCTTTTTGGACCCGTCTTTAAGGACGCGGTCGTTTTCATATGCCCTTGTGCCTTGTTCTTGCCTCCTAGTGTCCGCTATCTGGGCCTGGGATAGAGGGATAGGATGCCGTCCTTAATTGCCATGTAGCCTTGCCAGATGGATGGAAACGGAGCCTCCCATGTTCAGATATCCGCTTTATTCCGGCGAAATTGAGAACGCACGCTCGGGCGCGTAAAAAGAATTAACCACCAAATGCTGATGGGGATCAACACCGCGAGCAGAAACTTATAGGCCAGCAGGTAAATGTCTCCCATAACAAGCATGGCGCCCTGTCCAGGTTCCGGGGGAAATACCGTGGGTGGATGGAGAATAACCAACAGCGCACAGCCCACGACGGGGACGGTCGCGAGAAAAAGTGTCGCCCTCCTTGCCCATTTGCGCAGGCGGAGGAGTCCGATCGATGTGGCGACGCCGAACAACCCAAAGCAGATCGGAACCGCAATCAATACTACGTAGACTGCGGGGTGTAGGAACTGATAGTTGCGGGGATATAGGCGACGAAGCCGGATTTCTGCCGTCAGGAACAATCCCGCTGGAACGAGTACCGCCAGGCTTCCCAGGAACTGCACTGCGGCGACGGCTATGATCGAGCCCGATGGTCTCAAACGCTCAAGTTCTTCCATGGTTCCGCTATCTGAGTCTGGGATTGAGAAATAGACCCTCCTCCTTATGTCCTCATAGCCTTGCCAGATTGACATTGAGCCTTCACACTGGGGCGGGTGAACAGAACCCACCACCAGATGCTTACCGGGATCAAGATCGCAAGCAAGATCTTACCAACTGGGTGAGTAATGTCTCGCACTGCGAATGGCGCGCCATACACGTCCCGTGGATGGTAAAGAATCAAGAAAAGGGCACACGCGAAGACAGGAAGTGTCGCAAGATAAAGTGTCGCTCTTCTTGCCCACTCCCTGAGTCGTAAGAGCCCGATTGATGTCACGACGGCCGTCAGGCTAAACAGAAATGGAAGTCCAAATACGACAATGAATACCGTCGGCAAGTTCGCGAGCTCATGGTTAACCCAAATTGTTCCCCACAGAGCGATTCCGCATACGTAGAGAAACGGGAGAGACCCGAGGAACTGGACCGGTGCGACCACAATGACCGGCGCCGACGGTCCCGGAGGACGGGGGTTCGTAAAGCCGTGGTGATTCATCAAGTTGTCCCCCAATAGCGAGGCTCCTCAGAACAACCGTAAAGCCTGGAGAAGAAGTGCGATAGTTGTGAAGGAAACAAACAGGGCGACGAGCAGCTTGACATGGTCGAGCGACCGATAGCAAAGCCCCCATGTGAGAATGGCGGTCCCCGCAAATAACAGGTTCGCACCGTAGAAAAGAGTCCTGGAGGGCGAAGGTTTGATGAGGACAAAAATTATCCCGATCTTAGTCAGAAACAGTGAAAACAAGAAACCGGTTATGAGGCCAATTGAAGTACCTAGAGCAACTTCTTTGTAGCGCCAAGGAAACACGGCCAGTCCCATGTAAACTAAAGAGACCAGCACGAAGGGTATGCTTTGAAACCCCAGGCCGTGCCCAAGGGAATCGTCCCACCATCCTGTGACGCAGAAGAGTAAGCAAACGCCAGCGAGAACGCGCTGCGGGATCATTAGGTATCGTGCAAGGCGGCTACCGTTCATCTCCACCCTGCCCTGCATCCTCTTGTAAGGGGTGATTCACAAATCTATTTGTCCGGATCCGCGTTAGCGCCGTATTCCGTTACAAGATACGCTGACGAAGAAAGCCAGTAGGCTGATCACGATACCCTCCTCAGGGCGCGATGATTATGTTGCAACCTGTGCGTCTCGTGCGGTTAATCATTATCGGAATTGAGTGCGCACACTCTCACGGGTTAATAGGATCCACCACCAGGCGCTTACGGGTATCAAAATCGCAAGCAGCAATTTGAAAAACATAAAGTAAAGTCCGCCTCCCATCGTGAGGATGGCGCCCTGTCCAGGTTCCGGGGAAAATACCGTGGGTGGATCTCTTGTCTTCAACCACGCCCGGAGAAGAACACGCCTCGAAAATATGTTCAAGATAATATTTCACTAGGTAGGTGAACACGCTTCGAGAGATACTTCATCACCCAACGAATTAGGAGGCCCCATGCCTTACCCCGCTGGTCATTGCGCGGCAGTAAAGAAAGACATCATTGACAGCGCACGCAAGCTGTTCAATCGGCATGGCTTTGAGAGTGTCTCTCTCAACCAGATCATGGCCGGTGCGGGCCTGACGCACGGCGGTTTCTATACCTATTTCAAGAGCAAGAGCGATCTGTATGCCGCGGTACTGGGATGCTTCTTCACCGACCCGGAGTGGAAAAGCTGCTGGGAAGGGGTGCACGTCGATCTGTCATCGACCGACGTAGGGCCGCAAGTTGTCCGCGCGTATCTATCTCGCCAGCATTTCGAGGATGTCGAGAACTCCTGCCCCATGGTCGCATTGCCGACCGACGTCGCCCGTAGCGGCGTAAGTGCGAGGCGCGCCTTCGAGACGGTGTTCAAAGCGATGGTAAGCGTCTTGGAGCGAAGCTTGATACAGAATGGCAAACCTCGCCGCACCACGGCACAGAGCATAGCTGCCCTGGCCATCGGCGGCATGGTCGTGGCTCGTACCATGGTCGACCGCGCTCTTGCGGACGAATTGCGCGCCGCCTGCACGGCTGTCGCCCTCAATCTTGGCGGCTGGGACAAAAAGAGCAAATCGAAGAACGGAAAATCCAAGCGGTCCCGACCGCTCCGCGCGGCCTAGCATTCGTTCCAGCAGAGGAGATACAGGCCACGCAGATGCGCGGCTTGCTTCTTCGCCCTGGCGATCGTACCCGGATGACGGGCTAACCGGAAGTTATTCCGGGCCCGATCTTGGAAATCAGCGAACCTGACATATCCAATTTGGCCGACGCCCCTTGAGGCGATTGCATCGTGTTTCGGCTGAAAGGGAGGGTACACCAGAGGTACACGGGAAAAAGGACCTGAGCAAGCACATGCTTTTTCAGTCGGTTAGGTTGGTAGGGGCGGTGGGGATCGAACCCAACCCCCAGACTAAGAGCTGCCTGATCGAGATCCCACAAACATGGGCTTAAATCGTGTAGGTCCCGACCATGGACGACATTGCAGTCAGAGTCGTCTTCGCTGCTGTGCGTCGGTGGCCCACGTGACCAATCCGATCTCAGGCTCTGCTATATCAGAGTTGCGCGAGGATTTTCTGTTTCTGTTCTGGCCAACTGATAGGGAGTCTACACAGGAGTTCTTTGACGGCCAGGTTAGGCCGATGTTTGCCCGCTAAGAATGCTTCGGTGATTTGGGGCGATATGTTTGCGCACTGCAGGATGCGCCTGACATATCGCCGGGTCAGGCCTGATTTCTGGGCCAGTTGACCGATGGTAGCAACTTCTCCAGCAACAATTTGTTCGTACCAGCCGCGAGCGCGGGCAACTGTCTTCACCAACGATGGCACACACTCTGGCTGGAGATCTGAGTCGCGAGGGATAATCACACGAAGTTCCCTTCCTCGGCGCAGAATCTGGAAGTCGCCAGCTATTTTCAGAATGTGGACTTGGCATCGGCGTGGAGCTGGGAGGGATTCAGACTTCTGCCCCAGTAAAGTTGCAAGCAGTCGCGTCTTGTCAATCTCGATCCACACTTTTGTTTGGCCTATCCTTACGCGCCTTAGTATCTTCTTGACGAACTCCTGCTGCTTCAATATCTCAAGCGTCGGCCATTCCTCGGCCAAATGCTTGGTGCGTTCTGCAGCCGAGTCTTTGCTGGATCTGTCTTTCATCCCGGCTGTGCAGTTGTCGGAGTCTTGGAGCAGGAGGTGTATTTGCGACAGAACGAAACGCTCCAGTTCTTGGGCCGGAAATCGAGTGATCGCGGGCTCGGTACCGGCCTGCCGGACTACAGTTTGCGAAGTGTAGTAGCGGTACCGTCTACCGTTCTTCACTGAATGTGTCGGTGTGAACCGCACGCCATTGGTGTCAAAGAGCTTGCCGCTGAGCAAACTCGGAGTCGAGTGGGAATCTCCGTTTCGATGGGCCTGATTGTTCTTTCGTAAGCGGTCAGTGACTCTGTTCCACAACTCTCGCTCCACTATTGGTTGGTGTTGTCCCATGTAGGACTCCTTCCGGTGAACGGTTTCCCCGATGTAGATGCGGTTCTTAAGCAGGTGATAGAGGGCGCCTCGTGAATACGTCGCGCCCGTGCGTCCAGCATTGCTCGTGCGAATCTTGCTGTAGATCTGCTTTTGCTCCAAGAACTGCTTGAGTTTACTCACGCATCCGAGCCGCAGGTATTGACGGAAGATTTCGCGAACCGTGTTTGCTTCAGCTTGGTTGACGATGAGTCGACGATCGACGCAATCGTAACCGAGAGGGACCAAGCCTCCCATCCACATGCCTTTCTTCTTCGAAGCCGCAATCTTGTCCCGAATCCGCTCGCCCGTGATTTCGCGTTCGAATTGGGCGAAGGACAGCAGCACGTTCAGGGTGAGCCGGCCCATCGAAGAGGTAGTGTTGAAATGCTGTGTGACAGAGACAAAGCTCACCTTATGGGAGTCGAAGATCTCGATGATCTTGGCGAAATCGGTGAGCGAGCGCGTGAGGCGGTCAACCTTATATACAACGACGGTGTCGACCTTGCCGGCCTGAATATCATCGAGAAGTTGCTTCAATCCGGGGCGCTCCATCGTGCCTCCGGAGACACCGCCATCGTCGTATCGGTTCGCCAGTACTGCCCAACCCTCGTGCTTCTGACTCAGAATGAAGGCACAGCAGGCTTCTCGCTGCGCCTCAAGTGAGTTGAAGGACTGTTCGAGTCCCTCTTCGGAAGACTTTCGAGTGTAGATAGCACACCGGACGTGTTCCTTATTCATTAGGGTGATCTTGAACTGAACTGGATTTCTTGACGCCGAAGAACGCCGGACCGGACCAGCGAGTGCCGGTAATCTTCCGAGCGATCTCTGAAAGGCTCCTGTAGCTGACGCCACGATATTCGTAGCCTGATTCGGTTACGAAGACCTCATGGGTGTGTCCGCGCCACTCGCGGAAAAGCCGGGTTCCGGTCTTGAGCCGAGTCCGAACGAGCGGCGCAATTGACGACCTACCTCTATCGAGAGCTTTGGCCACACGACGGAGTTCGGCGACGGGGGCTGGTTTCAGGCCTCCATAGGCGTTCTCTTGAATCCTGTAGGCTAGGAAGGGAACTAGAATTTCTCGACGGATACCGGTTGGAGCGGCCTTCTTGTAAAGCTCTTGCCATAGATCCAGCAACTCGGACCGCGACAATCCCCGCAATTTAGCGATCTTATCGGCGATTTCTGAAGCCATTCTCTCCTCCTGAACACCAGCACATTCACGCTTGCGGCGGGCGAACAGTCAAGCGGAAGAGAGCAGCATTTCAGCCTTCTCTCCAGAAACACAATCCCTGGCATGGGAGCTCTTTTAGCTCAAAAACCCTTGGGATCAAACTTAGGCCTTTTCTCTGAAAAACTTTTCTTAGACGATTTTCAGGAGGAAGGAGCCAAAGATGGCCAAGAGAATTCTCGTTGTTGAATATCTTCCGGTTGCGGCGCTCAAGCCCAATCCGCAAAACCCACGTGTGCATACAGCGAAGCAGATCCGTCAGATTGCAAACAGCATCAAGATCTTCGGCTTCAACGTTCCTGTCCTGGTCGACAGTCATTTGCAAGTGATCGCGGGTCACGGTCGAGTGCTCGCTTGCGAGTTGCTAGGCATAAGCGAAGTTCCAACAATTCGTCTCGAGCATCTGTCCGAGCACCAGATTCGGGCGTTCACGATTGCCGATAACCGCCTGACGGAGAACGCCGAATGGGACAACCGGTTGCTAGGTGAACAGTTCAAGATCCTTTCGACAAGTTGAGCTCAATTTTGCTCTCGAGACTACCGGCTTCGAAATGTGCGAGATCGACATCTTCATTGAGAATCTCGCACCGGCGAGCGAGGGAGGAGTAGATCGCGCCGATGTGATTCCTGACGTCGACACAAATACTCAGGTTACGCAAGTCGGTGACTGCTGGCATCTGAATCGCCATCGGGTCTACTGCGGCGATGCCCGAAAAGACCATGCCTATTCCGCGCTGATGGAGGGCCGACGGGCCGCCATGGTGTTTACCGATCCTCCGTACAACGATCCCATTGACGGCTATGTGACCGGGTTCGGGAAGATCCATCACCCGGAATTCGCATTGGCCTCGGGCGAAATGAGCCCGTCCGAATTCACTGACTTCCTGACGATTGTCGTGGCTCGGTTAGCCCGCAATAGCGCAGATGGGTCTTTGCACTTCGTTTGCATGGACTGGCGGCATTCGGCAGAACTAATCTCGGCCACTCAATCAGTCTATTCGGAATTCAAAAATGTCTGTGTGTGGATCAAAGAAAACGCAGGTCAGGGATCGCTCTATCGAAGCCAACATGAGTTCGTTTTCGTCTTTAAGAGCGGCAAGAAACCACACCGGAACAACATTCAGCTCGGCCAATACGGCCGTTACCGCACGAATGTATGGAATTACCGACGCGCGAACTCCTTATCTCGAAGCACTGAAGAAGGAGTTTTGTCTCATCTTCACCCCACGATCAAACCAGTCGAGCTGGTCGCGGACGCAATTCTCGATTGCACCGCGCGCGGAGACATCGTGCTCGATGCGTTCCTGGGCAGCGGTACGACGGTGATCGCCGCCGAGCGTACAGGGCGGATTTGCTACGGCATGGAGCTTGATCCGCGTTATGTCGACACGATTGTTCGAAGGTGGCAACTCTTTACCGGTCTTGAGGCAGTTCACGAAAAGACGGGACAAACTTTTGCCGAATGTGAGGAGGAGATCATCAATGCCAAACAATGACGATCATTCACACGACGATGTCGGATACGCGAAGCCTCCGACTCGCACGCGCTTTCAGAAGGGAATTTCCGGTAACCCAAGAGGCCGGCCGAAAGGAGCGCGTAATTTGGCCACGGTGCTTGAACGAACTCTCAAAGGAACGGGTTGTGATCAACGAGAACGGAACACGCAAGACGGTCACAAAGCTTGAAGCCGCGATCAAACAGTTGGCCAACAAAGCGGCATCCGGCGATTTTCAAGCGATGCGATTGCTCGCGGCGCTTGCCGGATCTGTCGAAGTTGGAGCTGCGGAGAGACGGAATCGGCCCGATCTTTCCGACGCAGACGAGAAGGTCATGGCCCGAATGCTGGAGAAGTTTCAGACACCCAAAAAAGGAGAAGACGATGGCAACAGTGACTAGAGCAGAATTGCAAGCGTTCCTGAGATTGGATTTTGCGGCGTTTGTAGAGCGAAGTTTCTATGAGCTAAATCCCGATGCAGTGTATCTCCACAACGGACATATCGAGGTTATTGCGGAGGCACTCGAACAGTGTCGCACCGGGAGGCTACGGCGCCTCATTATCAACGTCCCTCCGCGATCGCTAAAATCGATCACGGCCTCGGTCGCGTTTCCGGCCTATCTCCTTGGGCATAACCCTTCAGCCCAGATTATCTGTGCCAGCTATGCCCAAGACCTCTCAGACAAACTGGCCGGAGATTGCCGGTCGCTCATGATGTCCGATATGTACCAGGAGCTGTTCCCGGCCACTCGCCTTGCGAGTCGCAGGACTGCGTTAAATGATTTCTCGACCACGGAGAAAGGCTTTCGCTTATCAACTTCCGTGGGTGGCGTTTTGACCGGGCGGGGAGCCGACTGGATCATTATTGACGATCCTCTCAAACCCGAAGAAGCTCTATCCGAAACGCAGCGCAATTCGGTGAACGATTGGTACGACCACACACTCGTGAGCCGCCTGAATGACAAGAAAACAGGTTGCATCATCATTATCATGCAAAGGCTCCATGAAGACGATTTAGTCGGGCATGTGCTACCGCAGGGCGACTGGAAAGTTCTTAGGTTTCCAGCGATCGCGGAAAGAGATGAGAGCTACACGGTCCAGACGCGATACAGCAAACGGACGTTCACGCGGCGGGAGGGTGAGGCGTTGCACCCGGAACGGGAATCTCTCGAAGTACTTGCTCGTATGCGCGATGTTCTGGGTGAATACCACTTCGCCGGCCAATACCAACAGGCTCCTTCTCCTTTGGGTGGCGGGATAATTAAAATCGAGTGGTTCAAGACCTACACACCGGCGGAACAGCCTGCTGAATTTGACACGATATTTCAAAGCTGGGATACCGCCAACAAGAGCAGCGAATTGAACGACTATAGTGTTTGTACGACGTGGGGAATTCTGAAAGATCATCTCTATCTGTTGCATGTATTTCGTCAACGCTTAGATTACCCGGATCTCAGAAAAGCAGTGAAGCAGCAAGCCGAAGCGTATAGAGCCAAAAATATTGTGATTGAAGACAAATCCTCAGGAACCTCACTGATTCAAGACCTTCGGGCCGATGGAGTGCACGCCGTGACTCGGTATGAGCCCAAACTAGAAAAGGTCCTGCGCATGAGCACGGTCACCAGCACGATCGAGGGAGGTTTTGTGCATATACCTGCTCAAGCATATTGGCTCGCGGAATACCTGCACGAGCTGTCCGTATTCCCGAAAGGCAAGTACGACGATCAAGCAGACTCAACTTCACAGGCTCTAGATTGGGTCAAGGATGGGGCGGGGAAGTTTGGTCTTCTTGAAATTTGGCGTGAGGAAGCAGAAAAACTGAACAAACCCGCATCAAACGGCGTAACCACACACCTGCCGCGCTGGAAAAGAGCATTTGGCCCGTACTAGTGAGGCGCTGGTTATTGCTACTAGGAACGCGGACTCTCGCTTTTGCCCGTAGAGCACGGAAATAGCCTTCTTTTCGGGCTCGCTCAATGATTCGGTGATGCTCTTCAAAACACTGCCATCCAAGGCTGTACCAAGGGTGGTTCCGAAGCCATGCTACTTTCTGAAGGCAAACAATCCGCTCGTTCTCCGACGTTAACGCGCGGTCCACCCGAGGTCAATGTCTAGGGCTGAACCCGTGATCCCCGCGGCTTCATCCGAACAAAGAAAGAGCGCCAGGGCGGCAACTTCTTCGGGATCTAGCAGCCGACGGATGGCAGCGGGCTCCGTCATGATTTTTCGGATGACATCATCGGGAGAGATTCCGTGCCGATGGGCCTGTTCAAGGATTTGCTTCTCGACGAGCGGGGTGCGCACGTATGCCGGGCAAATAGCGTTTGAAGTGATGTTGTGCTCTGCCACTTCGAGGGCCACCACCTTCGTCAAACCTAATATACCGTGTTTCGCAGAAACATAGGCTGCTTTGAATGGTGAAGCTACCTTCCCGTGCAACGAGCTGATATTGATAATCCGGCCCCAATTCTGTCGGATCATATGAGGCAAGGCATATTTGGAACACAGAAATGTGCCGGTTAACATTACCCCGATGAGGTAGTCCCATCGATCTTCCGGAAAGTCGACAACCGAGGAGACGTACTGCAAACCAGCGTTGTTCACCAGAATGTCGAGGCGCCCAAATCTCTCGATCGCGGTATCCATCAGCCGACGAACTTCTGCGCCATCGGAAACATTAGTCGCAACGAAGGCGCATGCTGGCCCAACAGCCTCGAGCTCGGCCCGGGCACTTTCGCCTAAACCCGAATCAATGTCGGCGATTACACAGTTTGCGCCGGCCTTCGCGAAAGATTTTGCGATGGCATATCCGATACCGCTGGCAGCCCCTGTAATAATGGCTACTCTTCCTTTCAAAGAACGCCTCCTGGGTAACCCGAACCAAGCGCCTAGTAGAAACCCTGTGGCATACCCCAGAAACCAACAAGGGGGCTAACGGATAGGCTCCTCACTTCTCCTAGCCTGATTCCCGTCTCCGTCGGGTGCTGATGATAGCAAGGACCTCAGTCCTTGCGCCCTCCTAGAAATCTCTTGACACAGTCCGTCCGCTGGATGTAAAAGCCGCTTTGCTTCAAAGAGAACGGGCGCTCGCTTTGGTTGCGAAGGACAGCCGAAATCGATCAGGAGCCAAATGCCCAAGCTACTTGACAGAACGTTTGAGAAGAACAAGCTCAAAATCGAGCACGCCGCCTTGCAACTCTTTACTCGGAAGGGCTTCCACGGGACTACCGTCCGCGAAATTGCAAAGAAAGCCAACGTATCCATGGGCAAGCTCTACATCTACTACGAGACAAAAGAAGACATCTTCATCGGCCTGGTTCAGCACTTGGGTCGCAAAATGGAGGCCATTCGCCAGAAGGAACTCATCCCCCTAATGGCGTCGCTCGATCCAGATTCACTGAGAAACCTGGCGAAAGCGATTGGACGAGTGGTCTCCGAAAACCTGGATTACTGGCGCCTGATGTATATCGATGTCGTTGAGTTTCGACACAAGCATTTCATTCATAGCTTTCGCGAAATCGCGGGTGGGCTCCGGATGTATGCGAATGCCGTAATTCGAGAGTCGAAGGTCGCATTTCCAGAGGGAGTGGATCCCTCCCTCGCCTATACCGCCATTTACTTGCAATTCTTCACTTACTTCTTGGCCGAGGAGCTTTTTGGAGCCAAGCGTCACCTGGGTATGAGCGACGAAGAGGCCATCGATCAGCTCGTCCTTCTCTATACGGGAGGGCGAGTAGTGTCGGGCCGTTGAGTCAACTGCTGGCGAAAAGGAGAATGGTATGCGACATCTGCGATGGGCGATTGCACTTTTCGTTTTGGGAGGGCTTTTCTTGTTTGCCTTTAGCGGGGCGCAAGCGCAATCTCCCACAACGGGACAGATCACGGGAGTTGTGAAAGATCCAAGTGGCGCCGTCATCACCGAAGCGAAAATCACTTTGACCAGCGACGCAGGAGTGCAGCGCCAGACCGATAGCGATGCCGACGGCAACTACACTTTTTCCCTTCTGCCGCCCGGGATCTATCGGTTAGAAGCGGAAAAGTCGGGATTCGGCAACGCCGCGGTACAAGGTATCGCCGTCCGCATCACCGAAATAACTCGGTTCGATGTCCGCCTTGAAGTGGCCACGCAGAAGGCCGTCGTTGAGGTCACAGCTGAAGCACCGCTGGTGCAAGAAGATGATGCAGCTCGCGGCACGGTTATCCAACAGGACCAAATCCGCCAGTTACCTCTGCCAACGAGGAACTTTCAGCAATTGCTGACGCTCACACCTGGGACCTCGGGACCGGTTCAGAACTCATCCGAGTTGGGCCGCGGGGCCGCCCCCATCTACGTCGATGGACTCAGGTCCACATCGAATTCGGTGATCATCGACGGAATTGACGCGAATTCCATTGGAACAGGATCTACACCAAATCTTGCTGTGCCCGCGACAGATTCTCTACAGGAGTTTATCGTCCAGACCAGCCAGTACGACGCGTCGCAAGGGAGGGTTGCCGGAGGCGTCGTGGCTGCAGTGACAAAGTCCGGGACGGATGAATTTCATGGAAACCTTTATGAGTTCTTCCGAAACACCGTGCTCGATGCCAACAATTTCTTTCTGAACCGCGGCGGCGTTTCGCGCCCGCCTTATGAACGCAATCAGTTCGGAGGCACCTTTGGCGGACCCATTAAGAAAGACCGCGTATGGTTCTTCTTGTCGTACCAGGGAAGCCGCGAGAAAAACGATATATCGTTGACCAATTCGATCGGCACTGTCTTTGTTCCCCAGAACCTTTCGAATGACCGTTCGACGGCGGGAATCGATGCATTCGCGGCATCGTATGGATTGGCGCCGTGTGCTACGCCTCCGACCACCTTTACTCTGCCCGCATGCTTCGATCGGACAGCGCAGTTTCTTCTGCAAGCGAAGTTGCCAAACGGCTCCTACGTAATCCCTTCGGCTCCGAACCCCACGGCGGTGGCCCCTGGCGCGGTACCGCAACCGGTTGCGGTACCGGTCGTGGCGAACTCGAAGTTCCGCGAAGACCAGTTCAACACAAATCTGGACTTCAAGATATCAGCGGCGAACCGGTTTTCCGCCAAGTTCTTCGCGGCAAATAACCCCGCCACGCAGGGCCTATTCAATCTGTTCGGGCTGGCGAATTCGCTCCCGGTGCCGGGCTTTGGTGGGACCGCAAACCTGAACCAACGGCTGCTCTCACTCGATGACCTTCACGTTTTCTCGTCCCACGTGGTCAATGACGCGCGGTTTGGGCTATCCATCATCACCACGGGTTCATCTCCCCAGGAGCCCTTCACGGCCGCAGAGTTGGGAATCTCCTCGCCACTCGGGAACCTATTCACTGGCATGCCGGAAATCTCGGTCGCCAATTATTTCGATCTTGGCGCCAATCCATTCTCCGACAATAGCGGAATCGAAAAGACCTACACCGTTGGAGACACGTTGAGCTGGCAAGAGGGCCGGCATAATCTGAAGTTCGGCGTCGAGTACAAACATCACAGTTTGAACGAGGAATTCAATCTCTACACGCGCGGCCAGATTTTCTTCCTCGGACTCCTGCCCAGCGGACCGTTTGCGGGAAACGGCTTTTACGATTTTCTCGGCGGACTGGGAGATTCGACGGGGCTCACGATCATGGGCTCCGGCGTCAACAATCGGGATGTTCGGGCACAAGATTGGGGCGGATTTATCAATGACGACTGGCATTTGACCAATCACTTTACACTCACGCTGGGGCTTCGCTACGATTTCTTCGGTCCTTTCACCGAAGCGCAGGGACGCTTCGTAGGTTTCGATCCGACCAGGCTCGCCACCGTGACCATTCCCGGATTTCCTGCAGGCGACAACGTTGCGATTACTGGGGGATTCGTTCAGGCATCCAATGCGAAAACCCCGTTGCCGGGAGTGCCGGAAGTTCAACCGTCGCTGGTTCCCTCCGACAAAAACAATTTTGCGCCGAGAGTCGGTTTTGCCTGGCAACCACTCCCTAACTCAAATCGTGTGGTCGTGCGCGGCGGCTATGGCATTTATTACGACAGGGCAAATTCCAGGCTCCTCAATAATCAGATCCTCAACTTCCCCTACTACACTCTGGCACAAACGGTCGAAACCCCCATCGCGACCCCATTCGTTCAAGTTCCGCAGCCGAGCAGCTTTCCTCTGACTTTCAATAACCCGGCCCTCTTTCCGTTCGGCGGTCCGCCGGCATTTCTGCCGCAAGCTCCGACTCCTCTCTCCCCTACGGGAGTAGCGGTCGTCTCCGCCAACGGCATATACCCGGACATTCACGACTTCCGCACCCCCTATGTCCAGCAATACAGCCTCGGCATCCAAAACGAGTTCGCGAACAATTGGTTGCTCGATGTCAGTTATGTGGGATCCACCGGACGCAAGTCGTATCGCTTGGTCGATCTCAACCAGGCAATCGCCCCGGTGCCATTTTATCCGGGGCCATTGAGTCCCGGTTTGTCGAGTCTCGTTGTGCAGGGTTTTGGTGTCCACCTGATGCAGAGTTCGTCCAACTCCAGCTATAACTCTTTGCAGGTTGGCATGACTAAGCGATTCTCTCACGGGCTGCAATTTCTCGCCTCCTATACCTACAGTCACTCGCTCGATGACTACTCTGGCGACCCGACCGGCACGAGTGACGTCACGGTCGTTCCCGGCAACCAGGCACCCGGCTTTCTGAACAACTACGCGAGTTCCGACTTTGACCGCCGCCACCGCTTTGTGTTCAGCGGCATCTATGATCTGCCTAAATTCTACAAAGGAGAATCACACTTTGCGGCCCATGCGGTGAATGGCTGGGAGCTTGCCACCGTTGTTACGCTGCAGAGCGGCACGCCATTCTCCGTACTGACCAACGAAACTGCCTATGTGCAGGCACGCGCCGACTTCGTGGCTGGGTGCAACCCTACCCTTGGCGGCAGCGTGGGGTCACGGCTGAATGAATACTTCAACACAGCATGTTTTACGCCCGCAAGCGCGATAGGGGACTTCGGTACCACGGGGCGCAATATCCTGCGTGGGCCGAATCAGCTCAATGCAGATATTTCCATCATCAAGTATTTCCCCATCACCGAGCGCATGAAACTTGAGTTTCGCTCGGAGTTCTTCAACGCATTCAACATCGTCAGCTTCGCTAATCCGATCAACATTGTCGAATCGGCCAACCTGGGGCAGATCGTGGAAACTACCACGGGGCCGCGCGTCATTCAGTTTGCTCTGAAGTTCAATTTCTAGAAGACGGATGACTCCCGAGAACATTTCTCCGAAGGGCTCCATTAAGGTGACCCGCCCCGCGCAGGGCCGTGTGCCGGGCGATGGTGTAGAACTCGCCTTCGGTTATTGGCCAGGCCGTGATGCACCGGTCGTCGCCCTCCACGGCCTCACTGCATCGTATCTCAACTTTATCGGCATCGCCGAGTGCCTAGCTGGAAGAACGCCGTTATTCGCAGTCGATCTGCGGGGTCGTGGAGATTCCGACAAACCCGAAGGGCCGTATGGAATGGCGCAACACGCGCGCGACGTAGCCGCATCGATGCGCGCCATGGGACTTGGCCCGAGCATCGTCGCGGGTCATTCGATGGGTGCGTTTGTGGCGACAGCTCTCGCTGTACAGGATCCGAACCTCGTATCCGGTCTCGTTCTGATTGATGGGGGTTATATGCCCGACGTGCCGGTTTCGGATTCTGGCAGGCCGGGCCTCAACGCCGCGCTCGCACAACGCATCGCACAGTTGCGCCAAACCTATCCTTCACGCCAAGCTTATAGGGAGTTCTGGCGAACCCAGCCTCATTTTCCTCCCGAAGAGTGGAGTCCCTGGGTGGAAGCTTTTTTGGACTATGAAGTCGGCGGCGATTCTCCCGTTCGACCGAAAGCTTCGGAGGCAGGAGTACTCGCGGATCTGGGGCAGGCCTTCCAACCCGAAACCATCACCGAGCGGCTGAAATCCATTCGCGTGCCATCGCTCTTGATCCGCGCTGAACGAGGTTTCACGCCTGAGCAACCACCTCTGTTTCCCGACATTGTCGCAGAAAAATTTCGGTTTTACGTACCTCATATCGAGGATCATAAGCTCGTCGGCACAACGCATTACACCGTGGTGTTGGGCAAGCACGCCGCCGCGAGGATCGCCGACCTCATCTGTGAGCTGGCCAGCCGAGTTCGTTCATCGCTGACGGCATAGAGGGGAATGGAGTCATTTCCAGAGGAGGAGAAAGCTTAGAGCGATGGCAGAACGAGGATGGATTTCAGGAATTGCTCGCGCTGGCGGAGGCTCAAGAAATTACAAGCTGTGGATGCCCAGAGTGTTGGAAAAGGGTCGCGCTTGGCCTCTCGTCATGCTGCTCCACGGATGTACGCACGATGCACAGGACATGGCAGGGATTTCGGGGATGAACGCTGTCGCCGAAGCAAACCAGTTCTTGGTCGTATATCCCGAGCAGTCGCGCCTGGCCAATCTGATGAAGTGCTGGAATTGGTTTGATCCTAAACATCAGGCGTGCGATGCTGGCGAACCCTCGATCCTCGCCGAGATAGTTCCACAGGTTCGCTCCGCTCACAGTATCGATCCAGATCGTGTTTACGTTGTTGGCGTTTCAGCCGGTGGCGCTATGGCCGCCATTCTCGCGGCAACCTATCCAGATCTTTTCGCAGGCGTTGCTGTGTTTGCCGGAACAGAATTCAAGGCTGCCACAAGCGTCTCTGAGGGACTCACCGCGATGAAGCGAGGCGGCCCGGATCCGGTCCGGCAAGGTCAGCTTGCGTTTGAAGCGATGCGTAGCGGCCTTCTGCGCAAGACGAAGCGGCGCATGCCTGTGATTGTGTTTCACGGGACTGCGGATGCTCGCGTAAGTCTCGACAACGCCGAGCAAGTAATCACCCAGTGGAGCAAAACGAATGCGTGTCTCGCGGCAGAGCATTCAGCTAGCGAGTTTGCTCTGACGGAGAAAGTTATCAGCGGCAAAGTGCCAAATGGTTACGCCTACCAAAGGCACATCTACCTGGATGCTCGTGACCGTCTGTTATTGGAAAAGTGGTTGGTCCAGGGCCTCGGCCACGCCTGGTCGGGCTCGCCTAAACCCAGCAAATACGGTGATCCTAAGGGGCCCGATGCGAGCGCGGAAATCTGGCGCTTTTTCTGCGAAGCCAGCTCAGACTCGACGGCTGCCTTGTCACCTGTAGACTCGTTGCATCGAGGATCGAGCGAGACAACGAAATGAACATTGGCTCGCTTCTGATCGGCCATGCCCGCTATCGTCCGAATCATTCGGCAGTAGTTTTTGAAGATTGCCGGCTGAGCTTTCGCGGATTCAATGCTCGAGTCAACCGCCTTGCCAACGCGCTTTCTCGTTTGAAAATAAAGAAAGGGGATAAAGTCGCGACGATCCTGCCCAATTGCGTGAGCTTGCTCGAGACCTACTGGGCTGTTGCAAAGATCGGCGCCGTGGTTGTGCCGCTCAGTCCACTCCTGCGTGAGAAAGCCTTAGCTGCGCTCATTCAGGATTCCGATACTGGGACGATTATCGCGAGCCCGGATTTTGCAGGGCCTCTTGCTACCATCAAGCACGAACTCCGAAACGTCCCCGAGGATCGCTTCATCCTTGCCGGGCCGTCAGGCGCGTCGGGTTTTCAAAACTACGACGAGTTGACGACTCGGGCGAGTGAGACCGAACCTCACGGGATAGAAATTGCGGACAGCGATCCCTACAACATCATTTACAGCAGCGGAACAACCGGGACGCCCAAGGGAATCGTACATACGCATTACATACGCGCCATGTACTGCACAATCTTTGCTTCGACATTCCGTATGAGCCCTGAAAGCGTGGTGCTTCACTCGGGTTCGATCGTTTTCAACGGAGCCTTCATCACTCTCATGCCGGCCATGTATCTGGGCGCAACATATGTGCTGCACAAGAACTTCGATCCGCGGGCATTTGTAGAAACGGTCGAGCGCGAGAGAGTATCTCACGTCATGATGGTGCCATCGCAGATCGTCGCTCTCCTCGGCTCTCCGTACTTTTCGACGGAGGCGCTCAAGTCCCTCGAAATGCTCGGTACGGTTGGTGCCCCACTGCACCTCGAACATAAACAGAAGCTGAATCGCTGCCTGCCAGGCAGGTTCTATGAACTCTACGGGCTGACGGAGGGATTCATGACGGTTCTCGACAAGAATGATTACGCGCGCAAGCCGAATTCTGTTGGCCAACCGCAACCGTTTTTTGAGATGCGGATCATAAACGAGCAGGGTAAGGACCTAACTTCCGGAGAGATCGGGGAAATTGTCGGGCGGGGACCAGTGCTGATGCCGGGTTATTACAAGCGGACTGAGTTGACTGCCCAGGCGATTGTCGACGGCTGGTTACATACTGGTGATCTAGGATATGTCGATGAAGACGGATTCCTATACTTGGTGGACAGGAAAAAGGACATGATCATCAGCGGCGGTACGAATGTATTTCCGAAGGACATCGAGGAGATCATCGTGCAGCATCCAGCGGTACGTGAAGCGGCTGTGTTTGGAATTCCGAGCGAAAAGTGGGGTGAGACACCACTGGCTGCAGTCATTCTGCATCAGCCCGGTACCGTCACTGAGGAAACTCTGCGCGACTGGATCAATGAGCGCGTGGATGCCAAACACCAGCGTGTCCAAGCAGTAGTAATCATTGATGAGTTCCCTCGCAGCGCAGCAGGAAAAACGCTAAAGCGAGTTTTGCGAGAGCCGTACTGGGCAGGACGAGACACCAAGATATAGAATTCTGTCCCTGTTCTGTGACTGACCTGCGGTCCGCCTTGTCACGTCGCCGATTGTTCCCGAGTGACGGCGAATCCCGAGACAATTCCGGTCCAGAAAGTCCTCTTGTGGCAGTTCCAGCGAACTAACCCCTGGTAAGTCGGATTACAAGGACATCTTTTGGACTCAGTGCCCGCTTCTCTTAGGGGCTTCCTTCGATCTCGATCTGCTGCTGGTAATTCGCTACTGTTTTCTCTTAGCCAGCTCCGCTTCGTATGCCGCCTGAAGCTTCTTCTGCATTGCAAAAATACGCGGAGGTTTCCTCGGGCCCCGGGTCTTTTTTTTGGCGCTTGACTTCGGAAGATGCGTTTCGCGAAGTTCAGCCATAAATTCTGCGCTCAGCTTCGGTCCCCCTTCTTCCAGGACCTGAGCTAGAAACCTCAGCCTGGAGGCCGGCAAATATTTGTGCCCCCATGCATTCATCTCCATCAGAAGAGGCATCAATTCGATGCCCTTTTCTGTAAGACTGTAAATGGCTTTCTGTTTATGGCTCGCGTCATGAGACTTGACGACGATCCCTTGCTTGACAAGCCTTTGAAGACGATCGGCCAAAATATTCGACGCAATCCCTTCCAAAGACTTGGTCAGGAGCTCGCGAAAATGCCTTCGGTTCATGAACATGATGTCGCGGATGACGAGCAGAGTCCACGGGTCGCCAAATGTAGGGCTCCCCTCTAATTTAGACAGTCAGGGCCTCCGAGTTTAGGTCAGTTGCAAAAGCCAAGAAGGCCTCGTGCGGAGTGCGATTTTGGACTCCGCGGTGAGGCCGGTCGTGATTGTATTCTTCGATCCAACGAGCGATCGATGTTCGCGCTTCTTCCAAGCTCCGATACTCCGCCGTCCAGACTTCCTCTTCTTTCAAGCTGCGGTGGAACCGTTCGATGTAGCTGTTGCCTTCCGGGTGATGATACGCCGTCCTCCGATGGGTGATGCCGAGCCTCCCCAACGTCTCCAGGAAGCGCGAAGAAGTGAACTGCGTTCCATTGTCGGTGGTCAGCGTCACGTTCGCTTCACGGCTGCCCTCGGGCAGCCGTGCCAGGACTGCTTGCTCTACCGCAGCCAGTGCATCTTCGGTTCGGCAACGGTGCGAGAGATTCCATCCCACGATCTCCCGCGTGCAGCAGTCGATCACGCACACCAGGTACGCCCAGCCCACTGCCGGCCCCGCCCAGATCTTCGTCATGTCCGACTGCCAGATCTGATTCGGCTCGGCTGCTTCCACACGGCCCCACTCTTTCTTCCTTCGAGCCCGCAGACGACGCGAGCGCACCAGCAACCCACGTTCTCGCATCACCCGCAGGACACGTTTGCGATTCACCGGGAGGTTTTCTTTTCTTCGCAGCCACCAAGTCACGCGGCGATATCCATACGCGGGTTTTTCCCCGCACGCCACGACGATCTGTTCGTCGTACTGCCGATCGGCCCGGCTGCCTCGCGGCTTCTTTCGGTAGTAGAGACTCGACCGACTGATGGCCAGCGTCATCGCTACCAACGTAGCCGTGTAGCCCTGCGTCACCATCTCCCGCGCCTGGGAGTGAACTTCACCGCAGCTCACTCCCCCACGACGTTTTTTAGGATTTCGATCTCCAGCGACTTCCGCCCCAGCGTTCGTTCCAGCTGCCGGATGCGATGGTCCTTCTCGGTTTCGGCCGCGGCAGCGCTTCTCCCCCCAAGCGCTGCCTTCGCTCCCTGTTCTGCTTCGTCCTTCCAGCGATAGAACAGATTCGGAGCGATTCCGTGACGCCGACACGTCTCCGAAACGTTCCCGCTCTTGATGCCTTCCTGCACGATCTGCCACTTCTCTTCTGGGGATCGATCTACGCGTGGTTTCCTGCCCATGTTGCCTCCTGTTTGGAGGCCCTGATCTTACCTAACTGAGGTGTCCAGTTTTAGCGGGGAGCCCTACAGCACAGACTTCGGCAATTTGAAAGTTTTGCGCAGTAGCGTCAACCATCGGCGGAAGCATTTTGAAATCGCTCGCGTGTTTGTCATGAATTTCAACAGCGGTCACGATATTGGTCTTCACTCCGCACATCAAATGGCACTTTACCCAATCGTGCTTCTCTTTGACCGTTCCATACTTGTGGTCAAACCAGCGGGTGAAACGGCAGGTAGTTTACTCGCTGAAGTCTGAAAGCCCAAAGTTTTTCGCGGGCGTTGATAAACTGATGAGTTCGCGGCTGTACTTCTCCGGTTACGGCGTTTACAAGGGACTGACTCGTGTTTGTCTAAGGGACAACATGTCCAATACTGCACATAAACGGAACGTCTCAAGAGACATTCTGTTCTAGAGCCAAGCCTACGACTTCTAGGGTTTCGCACACGAAAGGGACCGCTATCCAGGGAATTTATGACGACCTCAAATATTGTGTCTCTAAAAGTACTTCTGATTGAAAACGATCCGGCGGTTGCCAACACCATTAGCGCGGCCCTCGCCGCGGTCGGCACGGGACCGTTCGAACTGGAATGGCTGAGGCAGCTTTCCGAGGGTCTTGAGCGGCTGAGTAAGAAGGGAATCGCCGCAATCTTGCTCGCGTTGTCGCTGCCCGATAGTCAGGGTATCGAGACGTTCGACAGGTTGTTCGCCGCCGCGCCTGACGTCCCGATCCTGATACTTGGTGGAAACGCCGCCGAAGCGTTGGCGAAAGAAGCCGTAGGGCGTGGAGCGCAGGATTATCTCTTGCCAAGCCACCTGGACAGTTATTCTTTAGAGCGCGCACTGCGTAACTCGATCGAACGCAAAGCGATCGAGGATGCGCTGTATGTAGAAAAAGACCGCGCCCTGGTGACCTTGAACTCGATTGGCGATGGCGTTCTCTCTACCAACATTTTCGGCCATATCACGTACCTCAATCTCGTTGCAGAAAAGATGACCGGGTGGCTTCGTGAAGAAGCCACGGGCAAACCCCTCGCGGAAGTCTTCCAGATTATCGACGGCGCTACACGCAAGACAGCGCGAGATCCCATGGAAATGGCCGTCGAACAAAACAAGACCGTCGGACTCACCGTGAATTGCATTCTCATCCGCCGCGACGGATTTGAAGCCGCGATCGAAGATTCCGCAGCGCCGATCCACGACCGGGCGGGCCGTGTAATCGGAGCGGTGATTGTTTTCCATGACGTGAGCGCCGCGCGGGCCATGTCGATGCAAATGACGCACTCCGCGCACCACGATACTGTCACGAATCTGCCAAATCGGCTGTTGCTCAGCGACCGGATCACTCAGTCGATCGCCTTGGCTCTTCGCCAGAGCAGACCATTTGCACTGCTCTTTCTGGATTTGGATCATTTCAAAAACATCAACGATTCGCTGGGACATGCCTCAGGCGACGCGCTACTTCAATCCGTTTCAAAACGACTACTATCTTGCGTGCGCGGTTCCGACACCGTTAGCCGGCAGGGCGGAGATGAATTCGCGGTACTGCTTCCGGAAATCACACATCCGGAAGACGCGGCCAAGTGCGCAGCAAAAATAATTCTTGCGCTCAACGCACCGCACTCCATCGGGGGACGGGATCTATATATCAGTGGCAGCATCGGTATCAGCGTATATCCGAAGGACGGAATAGATGCCGAAACGCTAATCAGGAATGCGGACATGGCGATGTACCACGCCAAGGACCGCGGCCGGGGCAATTTCCAGTTCTTTGAAGCTCAAATGAATCTGAAGGCGGTCGAGCGGCAATCTCTCGAAGGCGAACTGCGCCGCGCTCTCAAGCAAAAAGAATTCTTGTTGCATTATCAGCCGGTGGTAAATCTCGACAGCGCTGAGATCACCGGAGCGGAGGCCCTGATACGCTGGCAGCATCCTGATCGGGGACTCCTCCCGCCCTCCCAGTTCGTCAAAATTGCCGAGGATTGTGGCCTCATTGTCCAAATCGGCCGTTGGGTGATGGGGGAAGCATGCAGGCAAGCGCGCGCCTGGCAGAGCGCGGAACTACCGCATTTGCGTATTGCTGTCAACGTTTCTGCCGTCGAGTTCCGCGAAAGAGGATTTGTCGAAAACGTCCGGATGATACTGTCGGAAACTGGTTTAGAAGCACGCTATCTCGAACTCGAGCTGACCGAACGCGTCCTGATGGAGGACGCCGAATCCACGGCCTCGGCACTTAATGAGCTAAAAAAGATGGGGGTACACCTTGCAGTGGACGACTTCGGCACGGGTTATTCCAGCCTCAGCTACCTTCGGCAGTTTCCCATTGATGTGTTGAAAATTGACCAGTCCTTTGTCCGTCAAATTACTTCAGATTTTGACGACTCAACGATCATCACCGCCATAATCAGCATGGGAAAGAGCCTGAAGCACGTCGTGGTTGCGGAGGGGATCGAAACAGAAGCTCAGCGGACATACCTCCAAACACAGCACTGCCCAGAAGGGCAAGGGTACCTCTTCAGCCGGCCAGTGAGCGCCCCGCAGTTCGCCAATCTACTTCAGCTAGGCTTAAAAGAGGCTTTCACCACTAAACGGCTGGACCTGGCGTCTTGCGAGGACAGTCCACTCGATCGGGGGCGAGCGCGTGGACATCGCGGATAACTTCAAGGTTTTGGTTGCAGACGATTCAGCGGTCTACCGCAAGCTTGTGGAGCAAGCGCTCGATCCGGCTCAAATACTCGATTGTGTTCGCCAAGACCGGACGGAGCGCCATTCAACTCTTTGAACAGCATCAACCTGCACTTGTAATCACCGACTGGATGATGCCGGATCTGACGGGAATTGAACTCTGCCAGAAAATTCGGGCGAAGCCTCATCGGTCCTACGCATACATCATTGTCCTCACAAGCGTTTCGGAAAAAGAGAATGTAGTGAAGGGCCTCTCGGCGGGCGCCGATGACTATCTCACAAAGCCATTCCATCCGGACGAGTTATCGGCACGCGTAGCAGTGGGCCGGAGAATCGTGGATCTGCATCGGCAAATCGAAACCAAGAACCAGCTTTTGCGAGACCTTGCCCTCACAGACGTACTAACCGGGCTGCCCAATCGCCGCGCGGTTGAAGAATGGGCAGACCGCCTATAAATAGAGCGGCGCGGTATAACTTTCCTTTTTGGGTGGGCGATGGTCGACCTCGACAACTTCAAGAGCGTGAATGATACCTACGGGCATGATGCAGGAGACATAGTTCTCAAGGTATTCGGCGAAATTCTTAAGACCAATTCCAGACGCTCAGACATTTGCGCCCGCCTCGACGGAGAAGAGTTCCTCATGGTGTTCACACACGCTAACGAAAATAACGTGCGAATGGTTTTAGAGCGCATTCTCAACCAGCTTCGAGAGCACAAGTTCTCGTTCGGCGGTAAAACGATCACGGTGACCGCCAGCTTCGGTGTTTCTAGTTTTCAAGGAAAGGTCCCGCCAGAGTTTGCGAAGTTGGTAATTAAGGCCGACGAGGAACTCTACGCGGCCAAGCGCGCGGGCCGCAACCGAATCGAAGTTTGCGCGAAGACTCCGTCCTGACGGACCTGCCGATACGAGCGACAGCCCGAGTACCACGACACTTCCGCTGGCTAGAGTGGGCACATGCACGGTTAGCCAATCGAACGAAAGGGTTTGTATTCCAGGAGGACCTACCAGTTCAGAAGGGCTGCCTTTTCACGAACCATGGACAGTGGTTCTCAAGATGGGCTCGTTATCGCGGACCGGAGCGAATTCGAACCCTGGGATCGAAGTGCCTAGGAAACGTCAAACAACCATCCTACGAGTCCGCCAGGAACAAGCACGAACAGCACATTGCCAGTTTAAACCTTGTCCGGCCTCCGAGAAATTGCCCTCTTTCAGCGATGACAATACAACAGGTGATAGCGCATATCGGCAACCGTGCCGACGTAAAAAGCCTCACTCCCCACACATTTAGAATGGGACACGTATGGATTCATACCACCATGCGCTATGCCCGTATTGGCCAAGACCGATTAACCAAGGTCTTCGATCAATGCCATCCACGAGAATATTTAAATGGCGAGCAAGCATCGAAGTAATGCCCTACAAGTAGAGGTTGGCCGGAATCCTAGCCGCCCCCAAATGTCTCATTCTCGTATGGTTGATGAAGTTCTGCTTGAGCCTTGGTTCTTGCCACAGCGAATCGGGTTCGCCATTCACGCTATGGTGCCTCCTGCGTTTTGGAAAAAGATGCGCTACTTCTTTGAAGATTACGGCTGCATGATTTGTAAGAAGGAAACCAAACATCATTCAAATGGGATGTGCAGACTCTGTCGCGACGACGTACGGAGGAAGCTCGCGAAGAGCATCAAGCGCCGCTTAAGGTCTAATCCAAACCAGCGCCTGGACCTAATATTATTTCGCCAAGAAAAACTGGCGAAGAAACTACTCGGGAGATTCTGCTCCCCCAAGGTCCTCTCAAAAGAACGGAAGATCATTTTGCAACCAATTCACAATCCGGTATACGAAGCGTTGTGTGCACGTCTCGAATAGTCGGCCATCTGGTCGCGATTGGGCCCGAAAACTTGGGATGTCGTCGCAGTTTCCGTCTCGAGCAAAGGCTCCGACTTTAAGATTGGCAAGGCAAATCCTCTCTTTTATGCTAGTAGGCTCGCCGACCGGCGGAGCGTGTACTACGATGTCTCGCGCGTCGGCAACGGGACTCTTGTGAGAGTGGCCACGCCTGAACAAGCCGCGACCATTACTCTTGTCGAGAACTGGCGCTCCCATCTCAAGAACTGGCTCCGAATGCACGCGTGCGTAACCGCTGCCATGCTAGGTGAGGGCTCGAAAATTGGCCTCTTCTCAACATGCGATAGCACGTTACGGACCTTCAAATGTGGGTAGTTTCAAAACCATCTGATTTTGGAACGCACTATCGAGTGGTTTCCAAGTGTGCCGATTCAGCAATTTACGACGGCCGCTTCGAAGGGGTTTTTGGAACGCCCGAATCCTCTTGGTCTTCCAATGCGCAGGTTCCACACTCTGGCATTTCTGCGGAAAGCTCCGAAACGCGGTGCTGCCAACCGTTCGGCAGAAACTCACCGATTCATCGCGAGGCGTCAGAGGCAGTGACCGATGCGCGGATGTGATCGTCGCGGAGCAAGCTAAGGGCTAGAGCGTCCGCTTCGGGCTGTGTCTCAGCAAGAATGCGGACTCGGTACAAGGTCTGGTCTCCGACTTGAGTGGGTGTCGTCAGAACAGGCCGATGATATCGCTCGGAGAACCGAAGCGCCAAGAGGCTGGCCTTTGCTTTGTCGAACGCGCCGACTTGTACGGCAAAACGGAGAGGGCCTGCAGGCGTTGTAATTGCGGCGACGGGCGCTGCAACTTCGGTTGTCGAAGCGGCCCTTGTCCGTCCTGACTCGACGAATCTGAGAATCGAAGGAGACAACCAAAGTGTCAGCAACAAGAGGCCGCTGGCGAACGCGGCAGTGCGAAGGGCCCAAGGCATCCGAAGAGATTGGGTAAGCGGTCTGTAGGTGATTTGGGCTGGAATTTGGGAATCGGCGCTTCGAGCAGACTGAGCAGCGACCAGCAAGGGCTCTGGAACGGTGCAAAGGCTCAACTTGGCTATGACTGTCCGCACAGTTTCAGGGCCGATCATTTTGCGCCCTTCAGCGTAGCCGAGAGACAAAGCGTCGAAGCAGATGTTGTTGATGTTCCGCGGGATGCCGCCACTCGATTCCGCAATCACGGCCATCGCCTCGGGTGTGAAAAGTGGCTGACCACAATAGCCCGCGACCCTGAGCCGGTGATTTATATAGCGAGCCGTTTCCTCGGGTGGAAGCGCTTCAAGACGGCTGAGGACCGTAATTCGCTGGAGCAATTGCACCAAGCGCGGGTGCGCTAGTTTTTCCGCCAATTGAGGCTGTCCGGCCAGAACAATTTGCAGCAGTTTCGTGTGGGACGTCTCGAAGTCCGACAGTAAGCGGACCGTTTCAAGGACTGGGTCTGCCAGATTCTGCGCTTCATCCACCACCAAAACGAAGCGCTTTCCAGCGAGCATCTCGGCAAACAGCATCTCGTTCAACTTGGTGTGCATGCCAACTAGGCCCATTCCTCGCGTATCGACACCCAGCTCGCTCAGAAGATACTGAAAGAATTCACGTGAATCGCACTGAGTCTGAAACAGGTAAGCGACGCGCGCCGTATCGCGCAGTCCCTCGAGCACTTGATACAGGAGCGTCGTCTTGCCCATGCCTGGCTCCGCGATCAGCGCCAGAAATCCCCGGCCGCCCAGGATTCCTTCTGTGAGCACGTCGAGCGCCTCGCAGTGCGTCCGGCTCGGATACAAATAGGCAGGGTCGGGAGTGACACCGAACGGCTGCTGCTGCAGCCGGTAGAAATCCAAAAACATCGGGAGGGCCTCCTCTCTGCGGATGCTCTGGGGAACGAGTTCGCAGGAAACGCTCTAAAAGCGGGGCTGGGGATTACTTGCGCCTATCCTTCAATCGTCTGCGCCCCAGGAAACAGTTTGCTACAACCGGAAGGCGCGATGCAAGGCGGCGTGAAGGCGTTGGGATACTTGCGTCCGAAAGCAGTTCTTCAACTCCGCCCGAGCCTCGTCCAGCTGGCGGCCTAATCAACTTCCATGATGCGCGTCGCCTTGATGATAGGAGACTTCTTCTGGCGATCTGCAAATCGCTGGGCGCGGTCACGAGGACTGGACTGTCCCTACTCGAGAGTAACTCTTCGGCGGTACCTGTTCGTAGGTACAGCTACCCTCACGCGGCTCGGCTCGGCAATACTCGACTCCGTGGCCAAAAGAAAGAAGCGGAGTGCCTTGGAAGACGGAAACGCCCTCGAGGAGCCTTGAACGTTCATTGTGAGCACTTAACCAGAGAAGCCAGAAGTCAGGTAGCCGCACTACTCAACTCGTTGATTAACAAGAATTCGTCGATGGAAGAAATCGTGAAGCATGTTCTCCCAAGTCCGTCGAAGAGAACGCGACGGATGGGATTGACCCGGCGAGCCCACCAGCGATGGCCTATGCAAGTCGCTTAAACTTACCTTCTTGACACCTACCTAGATGATTTTGAATGGCGTTTCAACAATCGCAATAACCCTTCCCTTATTATTGCCATCGCGGTCCCAATCCGGGCGCGAGTACTTACCCGCTCAAGACCTTTTTTCCGTGACCTGTTTTTCTTGAGCTTCGCGGCGGGTTTATCCACGGAGGCGACGCGCATTGATAGTTGCCGCTGGCGTTCCGACGCTGATCGCAATAGTCTATCGAACGCCTTTCGCGAAAGCCCACGGTTGAGCATACACGTGAATTATACACTCCGCCTTGCGTGAAGTATGACCACTGAAAGGGTCAGGCGTAAGAAATTTGCGATAACTTGAGCTTTGAGGATTAGAAACCTCACGGGCCAGCGCATCGAACGCCTTGCGATTTTGCACCAGCAGCGAAATCGCAAGATTAAGGACGGCTAAAGGCTCAAGTGGCCCGATGAGCGGTGCATTGGCGAATTCCGGTCGGCGGTAACCGTTAAGCCTCTGCTTGCCGACCCCCAGGGTGTCTGACTGCATGACGGTGCTGGCGACCGTGTTCTGAGCATGCGCGGCGCATAGGCTCACGCAGAAGGCGATCACGACCACTACCAAGCTGATGGCCTGCCGACGAAAACCTTCGTTCGTTGCGTTCATTTACGTTCCCCGTCTGAAGTTCAAAGAGACCTTGCGCCGAAGTGTATCAAGCCGGTAGATGTGATTTGGAATATCAAACGCAGATCGTATGCTTCTCCCGCCCTGGACACAACGAATTTGCTGCCGAACGGACCATGACGAGATCACGTCACTGTTGGTCCCTCCGGCAATCAGACTTGGAGCTTTGGCCCAACACCTGGTATCGCGGGCTACTATAATGTTTAGAGTGATGGCGCACACGGAATCACTTCGCATCGGTGGGAAACGCAAGAGATTCGGGTGTTCCAAAAACCTCTTCGAAGCAGGCGCCGTAAATTGTTGAATTAGCAGACTTGGAAACTGCCCGATAGTGCGTTCCAAAATCAGATGTTTTTGGTCTAGGTGTAAAACCAACTAAGCACAGCTAATCCTTCTTGATCGTGCGCGTGCGGCGCGAGCATGTTTTTCCCAGCGCTCTTGAGCGATTCGGTCGCGCAGCTCTTCGAGATTCTGCTGGATCTTTAAGAAATCTCGATACCATTGGTGAGTTTCCTCGGGGAGGTCAAAGCGTTCAAATGCCTCGATGCATTTTCCAATGTATTCGTCGGGATACTCGATAGTGCAGTCGACGATTCAGATGATCCAGAGACGCGTGGGTGAGCACTTCGGTGTATTCCCTCCAGACCTTAAACTGCAGGGCCGCTCCAAGGCCATCGTCACGAGCATGCCTTGTGGGTGAATATCCACGCGCCCCTACGATAGCGTCGGGCGTCACGGCGGAGAGGAGTTCTTAATTGTCGTGCCCTCTTCAGATCTTCCTGGGACCCTCGCGTTGGCCGAGCGGATCCGCAAGGATATCGAGTCTCAGGTTGTTGTCGCCCAAGCGGGCTCGATACGCGTAACAATGAGCCTCGGCATCGCGGCGAGCATCCATCCGCCTTGTGTCGATTTCAAAACGCTCTTACAACTAGCTGACGATGCGCTGTATCGCGCTAAAGCGAACGGTCGCAATCGGTCCGAAGTCGCGATAGTGCCGGGATCTGCCGATTCTGCTCCCGAGGTCCCCGGAAATTGCGTGGCCAACTCTTGGCGCCGAGTCTGCTGAGCTTGCGTTCCGTAATACCCGGAGTTCGGGGCACCAGAAGAATTTTCTTTGCCGAATCTGGCGTGGCATCGACCGCGGACTGCGCACTCCCCATCAATTTGGGAGAACCCGTCAGGATAAAAAAAGCGGGAAGGAATTGCTTCCTTCCCGCTTCGATCTGAACGACCGAACTACAGACTACGGCAGAGCGGTTTCTGCCTCGCAAGCAACGTCCGTTGCTGGCGTCAGCAGACCCGTGGGGTCGAAACGGACTACACCGGATTCTCTCCTTCGATCCTCAGATTTGTCGAGTTAGGACGGACAAGGGCCGCTTCGACTGCAGCGCCCGTCGCCGCAATTACAACAGCTTAAGATCCTCTCCGTTTTGCCGTACAAGTCGGCGCATTCGACAAGCGGAGGCTAGCCTCTTGGCGCTTCGGTTCTCCGAGCGATATCACCGGCCTGTGCTGACAACACCCATGCAGGTTGGCAATCAGACCTTGTATCGAGTGCGCATTCTTGCTGGGACACAGCCTGAAGCGGAAGCTCTAGCCCTGAGCTTGCTCCGCGACGATCACATAAGCGCATCGGGCACTGCCCTGACGCCTCGCGCTGAATCCTTGAGCTACTAACCTCCGTCGCTTTGCTCGCCATTGTGATCGAAAAGCCCAAACGAGTGCCACGCCGCACAATCACTGATCGCCAGCTTCCGCGGTCGAGTGGTCATCATGGTATGGTAGCGTACCCAAACAAGAGGTTCTCTCACAGTTTATTGGTTCCTGCAAAATGCGATTTGCTGAGTCTGTGGCCAAAGAACCCCACAGTGCCCGATAAGTCGCGCCAGCTCAACCGGTTGTTCCTCGCAATGATGACCAAGATCCAGCGGCGCCCTCAATGCTGAATCACATAGTCGATGAATATTTCCACCGATTATTAGAGTAAATCCCAGCGCGGACGGGTCGGCAAAGAAGTACAAATCATGAACGATTCCGCGTCTTACCCTCCACGGGGGAGCATTCGCGTCTCCGAGGCGTATGCCGGAATATGAGGTGCCGGGGACCAAACCGTTGTCGATCTATCAGAGGGGACTTCCGCTTGGGTGAATCCTGAGCCAATCACGGCATCGGTGCCCCAGCTTTACCCACTCTTATAACGCGAGCAAATTTCCGTGTCTGTCCAGTTTTGTACAGTCTAGAGATTCGGTAGTGCAGCGCAATAGCCAAAGTCGATCGTATCCTGATCTCACGTCGCTACCATTTCCGCTGACGTCAAACTTTTACCGGATCGACTGGTGTCGATAGATGATGCGGAAGGCCTAGATTTCCACTTAGAAGCCCCTGTGCCGCCACGCTATCGACGGGTTTCGAAAAGAAATACCCCTGAGCGAAATCGCAGTCGAGGGTCTTTAAATAGCTTATCTCCTCCGCCGTTTCCGTCCCTTCAGCAACAACATCCATTCCCAGATTCCGAGCCAGGCCAATAATGGTGCGTATTATTTCGCGGTTTTCCGGATTGTTCTTCAGGTCACTGACAAATGAGCGATCGATCTTCAGGGTATCCATCGGAAAACGCCGCAGATAGCTGAGCGATGAATAACCAGTTCCAAAGTCATCGATACTGAACCGCGGTCCTAACTTCTTAAGCTCATTGACCACTCTGATCGTCCTCTCTGCATCGCCCATGGTCACGCTTTCCGTAATTTCTAGCTTAATAGCTGTAGGTTCGACCTGAGTTTCGCGCAATATCATTTCGACCTGTTCCACAAGGTCGTCTTGCAGGAACTGTCGAGCCGAGATGTTTACACTCATCGTCAACGGCGCCTCCCGAGGACTTGCGAGATGCCACTGACGCGCTTGTTCACAGGCTGTCCTAAGAACCCACTTCCCGATCGAGACGATCAAGCCAGTTTCTTCAGCCACGCCGATGAACTCTGCCGGGGAAACGAGCGCATTATCTGATCTCTGCCAACGTAGTAGGGCTTCAAAACCAGAGATATTTCCAGTCCGCAGTGCGATGATTGGTTGGTAGTAAACGCGAAACTCTTTCCTCTCTAGAGCCCTTCGTAGGTCGGTCTCCAGGTTAAGCCGATTCACCGAATGCTCGTGCATCGCTTGATCGAAAACTTCACAACGCGCCCCGCCATGAAGTTTCGCTCGATACATCGCCGTATCGGCGTCACGCAGAACGTCGACAGCGATAGCCTGGATGGAATTGGCGGTGATACCAATACTGGCGGTGGTAAAAACGTCCTGGCCACAGATTACAAAAGGTTCCGCGAATGAATTCTGTATGCGTTCCGCGACGCGGACGCCGTCGCTTGGGTCACGGATGTCATCCAAAAGAACAGTAAACTCATCGCCCCCAAGTCGAGCCAATGTGTCATCCTTAGCTTTCCATGCTGAAACTGCCATCGGACGAGCAACGACATCTTGAAGTCGCAGAGAATGCAAAATGCGCTGCGAGACTTGAATGAGGAGATCATCGCCTGCCGGATGTCCCAAGCTGTCGTTCACGATCTTGAAACGATCGATGTCGATGAAAAGTACAGCAAACTTATAGTCACTGTGTCGTCCCGCTCGGGCAATGGCTCGCTCAAGACGATCCAGAAACAACGCCCGGTTTGGAAGAGAAGTGAGAGGATCATGGAATGCATCATGTACAAGTTTCCCAGCGGCACGCACCCGTTCCACTACTCGTCCAAGTTGAGCGCCAATCTGAGACATTATCCGGAGGAATACAGGCTGGGGTTCCGAACTATTTTCAGAGAAAAACTCCAAAACAGTCACAACCTCGTTGCGACTCAACACCGGAAAGGCGAAGGCGGCTCTTAAACCTGCTTGCCGCGCCACTGATGCGCAGGGGAAGTTGGTGTCGTCCGTTACATCAGTAATCCAGGCTGGTTGCCTGCTTGCGAGAACTTTACGCGTGAGGGAAGTTCCGAGAGAAAAACCTGTTTCTTGGGCGATTTTGCGGAACTCGTCGAACCGATTGCCATCGGCGATATGCCAGATATTCGATGAGGCCATTAACCCTGTATTTTCGTCGGAAGCAAAATACACGTGTCCGATTGGCCACCGGCCGAAGCGACAGACTCGCTCCAATGTGGATTCCATCGCCTCGTGGACTGATGAAGCCTGGTTTGCGGACGTGGCAATCTCTTCCAGTAACTGAAGTTGTCCTTGACTCTCGGAGAACGCACGCAGGCGATTCTCGGCGACAGCGGCTAATCGCAATAGATCATTTTCACATTGCTTGCGTTCCGTAATATCGCGGATTGATGCTGTGACCAGAATGCCGTCCGCGGTATCGAGTGGGCTTAGCATGATCTCGATCGGAAAATCGCTTCCATCCTTACGCCGTCCATAGAGTTCGATGCCCGTCCCCCCCTGCGGCACGATCCGATTGCCTGAGTTTCTAATTCCCTGTGTTGCCAATCGCTCCGCGAAGCCCTTCGGAATGATGTTCTTCACCTTCTGTCCTATAAGTTCACCACGCTGGTATCCGAAATGTTTCTCTGTCAGGAGATTTAAAAGAACAATGTCTCCATCCTGGTTCACCACAACTACCGCATCCGGAGCCGCTTCCAGTAGACCTCGGTACCTGGCTTCCATCTGCACCAAATGTTTTTCGGCCGCTTTCCGCACGGAAATGTCGCGGCCGATAGTGGAGGCGCCCACAATTCTTTCCAAAGCGTCCCGAATTGGTGACACAGTGACTTCAATTTGGACTTCCGTTCCATCTTTTTTTGCGCGAACTGTCTCGAAGTGATCGACGGTTTCGCCCCGCTTCAAGCGTTCCAGCAGACGCGGAACCTCATCCGGACGATCAAGAGGAACGAGCATAGCAACGGGCTGTCCAATAGCTTCGCTCGCTGAATATCCATAGATTCGCTCCGCAGCGGCATTCCAACTGGTTATGATTCCTTCCATGGTCTTGCCCACGATCGCGTCGTCGGAACAGGCGACGATCGAAGCTAACCTGCGAAGGTCCTCTTCGGTCCGCCTCCTGTCACTGATATCGCGGATGGCACTGGAAACTAATACTCCCTCTTTCGTGTCCAATGGGCTTAGTCGGATCTCTATCGGGAATTCGGTGCCGTCTTTGCGCACGCCAAACAGCTCCAGGCCCACGATCGCCGGGCGTTCATGAGGGGCGGCCAGAAAGCGAGAGTGGTGGTGGCGGTGTTGGTCTCGGAAATGTTCAGAAACTAGAATTTGAGCGGGTTGACCAATTAGCTCGGTCCGACGATAGCGAAACAGCTGCTCTGCTTGCGCGTTGACCAAGACAATCGTGTGGGATTGATCGACGACGACAATGGCGTCAGGCGCCGCTTCCAACAGAGCCCGATACGGCGGCTGTTTTCGCACGCCAATCGGCGAAGACGTAGGCACGGGATGGTCGTGAGCATCTTTCCCCGGCTCGATGATAGGGCGCTTCATAACGATTCGATTCGAAGTTCGGCGGGCTACAGTTTCTGACTGATTTGCGATCAGGCGTGTGCAAAACAGCACACAACATAGTTCTGTGTCGTGCTGGTTAAGGGTTCGTAATGTTCCGAGCAAGGTTGTCAATGCCGCAGGGCAGCCGATTTGAACTTTACATCCGTCGACTGCCTGTCGCAATCGTAAGGGACCTTCCTCTGGTCGACGGCGTAGTGCCGGGGCGGTCACCGCCCAGCAATATCCGGTGAAGGTTTGCTGATTGTGATACCGGAGCATACGATGCGCGAGACGGACGGACATCCGAAAATCGGCCCGGATGGCTTGCCTATTCAAGACCAATCTGAATGCGAAAAAGATGTGAAAAACACATGGATCCTCCTCTCAATCCAGTCAATCCAGGTACATGCGGACGACTCAAATGTTGGAGCCCCGCCTGCCCCCGCAAACGATAGCAGTTGGACCTGGGCCTGGACGTTTACAAAGTCGTTCCTTACATTTGCCGGTGGCCGGGGTAATTTGCCAACCTGTGCTGGGCAAGCGATCCGCCACATGGGAGAAACTCTGAATCCGTTCACGCCCGGCTTGGACCAAGCTGTGGCTCCTGTGGCACAGGCGGGGGCAATAAATCAACGCATATTGCAGACGCAGGTGGGAATAGATGCTTACGTCGCCTCAAGGGGATTGACCGTACCGCTTCGATCAGGCATCGTTCAAGCGATGGCCGCGGAAGGAGCGGAAAGTGCGATCGCAACGGGAGCAAAAGCAAATGTCGCGACTCAAACGCTCGCAGTAGATTATGCGGCCGTCGATAGCACGATAACTACTGCTGGAGAGGCTCGGAACGGGCAGTGTGCGGCCGCCTTTCCGATTTTTTAGAAGATGGAACAAAAAACCAAAGATAACCTCATATACCTTGGACTGGCCGGAGCAATCGCCGCTGTACTGGCGTTTTACATCTTCTACACCGATAGGACAATGGGAAGGATACCTAGGATCCCAGGGCCGCTTCTCTGGGGCATTCTCTCTACCCCGGGAATTGTTGCTCTGGTTCTGGAACGATTTTGGAAGCATCGTCGTCGCCGTACGCTGTGGCTCATATTGGTCGCCGTTGCCTCGATTAATGTCTCGGCAATGGTGGCCGCATATTCCTGGCAATGGAACCCGCCTATAATCCTCTGGAGTACGATGACGGCGCTTTGGGTCGTTGTCGTATTCATCGTGGCTGAGAAGTTACTATCCAAGGAACACAGTGATCGAAAGAGAGCCCGGTAGTTTTGTTCTCGGCGGCGATCTCTCCAATGGAATCGAGATTCATGGCGCGAGCTGAGTTCCGTGTGTAGGCATAGAACATCGCTTCGCGCGGCATTGCCTGCGATGGGTCAAGCACTCCTTCCGGTCCTTTGCGGGTTTCCGCCTGATAGATCGCCCAGAACACGTTTGCGCTAGAAACGGGCCAGTCACTCGCACCTGAGATGATCCCGCCGCTATCGAGGATCGACCGGGCCGGATATTGCCACTTGTAGATTTCTGCGTCCAGATAAGGCTTCACTATTTCGATCGTGTCCTGGCTTGCATCCGCCCATAAAAGCTGTAAAGCGCTCACCACGCCCAATTCCCGAAACCGAGGAAAGTCATCCGGCTGCACGAACTGTTCATGCGTGATCGTGTGCGGCAACCCAGAATTTCCGTTAGCCTTTCGCGCCGCGGCAATCCCATTCAACGCTTCCGTAACTGCTCGATCACCGATCGCGTGTACGTGAATGATCAATCCTTCTTTGTCCGCCTCCACGCAGAGAGCGGCGAAGTTCTTTGGATCGAACAACAGATCACCGTTCCGCCCCGTGTTTTTGTATGGCTTGCTGAGATGCGCCGTCTGTGACGGATACTCCGCCACTCCATCCGCAAAGACTTTGATTCCGCTCACGTGCAGATTGGGGACGTTCCTGTAAACCTCGCGCGTCTTCTGAACGCCAGCAAGCTCCGACGCAGGATTCTTCGCAAACACCCGTGGAAACGCCACCACCTGGGAAATCAGTTGAGCGTCTTCGGATGATTTGTGGAAACCATCTCTCCGTTCGACGAGGGAACGAAAGTCAGATTACGAATTTCGCGTCACGGAGCGAATTTCTTCGCCCATGGCAATGTTGTCTATTCACGGCCTGATGCGGGGATGGGAATCGCATTCACTCTAGTTGAGCCAAGCAGTCTGTCGATCTTGGAAGCATGGCTTGCGGAGCTCAGAAAATAGAAGTTCATGCTCCTTTAGAGGCTCTTACGCTCTTCGCACTAGCCAAACGATCAGACAGATAATCAATATGGTTCCTACTATCCCGTACCCAAACATTTTAGCCTCCAGTGAGCAGGTCCTCAGATTCAGGATGCATAACTGAGCCCTTGAACGTGTTGAAACTCGACGCTGCCTGAATTCGCGATTAGGAATTCCCTCTCATCTTGCGTCGCGTTATCCAAGCCGCAGCCAATAGCGTGGTTCCCAAGAGCATTCCTTCGGCCGGCTCGGGAGTCGGAATGACATGGAGATTGGACGAATCCACTGTTCCGCTCCAACTTCCCGAAGCAAAGCTGAGATTGGAAAACATTTCGGTGACTTCCCCCTCCCCACTGGCGAAAGGCAGATGCAGCGCGTCAACGATCAGGGGGTTGATGTAGGTGATGTCCAGATAGCCTGTCAAGCCGCCCGTGCCAGAGTGCTTTGGATTGCTGGACTCGTTCAGGCTCACATGAGCGGCCGGCGCGCTCGATCCCAGGCTGCTGAAGACACCTTCAATCAGCATCTCCGGGCTCGTGATTCCAAGACCTGCAATCGCGCCCGTCAGCGTTACGGAACTTCCCACGCCGGAGAAATTCATGCCTTGGAAACCGAGCTTGTTGGGCCCCGTACAGCCGGAGATGCAACCGCCCGTCGTCATGTTCAACTCACCGCTCGTCACGGCGTACAAGCCGTTCTTCGCAGGGCCGTGGCTTCCCGGCGCCGCGTGCAATTCATAGATCGGCGCATTCGTTATTCTAAAGGCGTCGCCATATCCTTCGGTAAAGCTTACCAATCCGCCCGGATGCTGAATGTGTCCCGGATTCGACTGGGACGAAAAGTCGATACCCTGTCCCTTTGGAAGTATCGACCCTGCATTAGCCGGAATGGCGGTCAACACGACGCCCATTATTCCGACACCAAGTGCCGCAAACAGTTTGTTTTTCATGTGATGATCCTCTGCTGCCTTCGTTGACATGACTCTCCTCCCAACGGTTGCTATGAAAGCAACCGAGTGAAATCCGCAACAACGGTTTGGCTGCTAAGGCAAGGTCTGCTTCCAGTACCAAGATGAGAAAACGGCGAGCTGCGGAACGCGCCGATTAGGCCGCACTGCCTTCTGGCTGAGTATCGTAGAAACCCTTAAAGGGGCACGCTGTTCACTTTTATACATTCTTGCAAAAATTCTCTTGGAGGACGTTATAGTCGGATTACCGGTAACGTGAGTACCGGGACTTTACCCGTTGTGCGTTAATCGGGAGTTTGCCTGAAGACGTGCGGGATATATGGTCTCGTGAATCGTAATTCTGCTAGAATCGCATCAAGCGGTTCTTTTATGGCAACAATCCCGAGATCAAAGAACTTCAAATCCAAGACTAACCTCACGGAAAAGCCCGCTTTCAACGCCCAGGATTTTCTTGACTCGGCCGGTGTTGCGCGAAAGGTCACGGAGTTCAAGAAAAAGGAAGCAGTCTTCTCGCAGGGTGATCCCGCTAAGAATGTTTTCTATATCCAAAACGGCGGGGTAAGACTTTCGGTGGTCAATGAGGCTGGAAAAGAAGCCGTCGTGGCGGTTTTGGGACCAGGCGATTTTTTTGGCGAGGGATGCCTCGCTGGTCAGCCGATTCGGATAGGGACGGCCACCGCGATCGCGGCCACCACCGTACTCGTGATCGAAAAAAAGGAAATGATTCGTGTCCTGCACGAGGAACATGCCCTTTCCGACCGTTTCATTTCGTACATGCTTTCGAGGAATATCCGGGTCGAGGAGGATTTAGTCGATCAACTTTTTAACTCCAGCGAGAAGCGGCTGGCGCGAACATTGTTGTTGCTGGCACGCTATGGTAAGGAAGATCAACCCCAAAAGTTGCTCCCCAAAATATCACAGGAGATGCTGGCGGAAATGGTTGGCACAACGCGCTCACGCGTGAATTTTTTCATGAACAAATTCAAGAAACTGGGCTTCATCAAGTACAACGGCGGACTCCACATCGACACCTCGCTTCTGAGTGTTGTCCTGCACGACTAAGTTAGCATGCCGCTCTTCCCGATCTGGTAGTGGCTGATACAGAAAGTGTTCAAAAGTGAGCGGTTTTGCGGTTGGGTGGTGTCGCATTCTGCCAGAATGAAAAAGAGCGAACTCACGCCCAAACAGCTATCCTCCGTTCCCTGTCCTACATGTGGTGTCGCCCGCGGAAAGCGTTGTGTGTTGCATTCAGGTGCTCCGCGTTCAGCGCCACACGTAGACCGGAAATTTGCCGCTACTGCGGCCGTCGAGCGGAAACGAATTCATCTAGGTCATAGATGATATTGATAGGCCCCTTCACCACCGGGTAATCGGCCCTAGCAGCGGCGGGCTAGCTCCCGATATGGCCCATCGGAATCGCAGGGGGTGGCGCCGGCTTGAGTGGCACGGGGGGACTATAGACTTGCCAGAAATCGCCGTCCGCATTTGCGAATTCGACCGCAACCTTCTTTCGGCCGCGCTGTTTTGAATCTACATACACTACGCGGCACTCGCGCTCTTCGTCGGTGAAGCTATTGACGATGAGGATCTTTTGGCCGAGTTTTACGCGAGGCTTCATGTCGAGCAGCCCACCGTATAAACTCACTGCCATTGAGGCGGTTACATCGCGAAAGGGACGGTTCCGGGGGGTTCGTCCGTAAACTTTGACGGGAATCGTAAACGGGAAGCGCTTGCAACGGCGACGTTCGACCATAGGAATCCTCCTCAGGAACGTCAGGAATTTGCCAATCGGCCTAATTTGAAGTTAAGCGCGGTCGGCGGTCCAAAACAATAGTACTCGGTTCATAAAGTACATAACGGTCCGCGAGAAGTCGAATACTCACGGCCTAAGCTTCGGATTGAATCGCGTACAGAATCAATGACAGCGCACCGTCACGAAGGTGCCCAGGGTCCGACCAATCACCGACCATTGGCAGCGGCAGGAAAAATCCTGATTTAGGCGGATTACCGGAGATTCGAAGTAGCACTTCACTTGATTTCATAACAATGTCGGCTCCCTCGACCCGAGTAGACTGTGGTTGCTTGACGACCAAAGGCTCGGGAGGAAGGAGCCGAACATGCTGATTATAGGCGTGGATTATCACCCGAGCGACCAGTACATCGCATTTGCAGATGCAGAAACCGGGGAGTGCGGCGAACGGCGATTGAACCACGGTGATGGAGAGGCGGAGAGATTTTATCGAGATCTCGCGTTGCGTGGAATCAGCGTGCGCGTGGGGATGGAGGCCACCGGTTACTCACGCTGGTTTGAGCGGTTGCTGGCGGAACTGGGTATCGAGGTGTGGATTGGCGACGCAGCGAAGATCGAGACGAAGCGAGTCCGCAAGCAGAAGACCGACCGTCAGGATGCCCAGCTTCTGTTGAAGCTGCTGCTGGAAAATAACTTTCCTCGCGTCTGGGTACCGAGCCCGGAGAATCGAGATCTACGGCAACTGCTGTGGCACCGGCACCGTCTGGTGCAGATGCGGACGCGAATCATGAACCAGCTGCAGGCGCTGGCGATGAACGAAGGGAATCGACGGAAGAAGAAGCTGTGGAGTGAACCAGGGCGAGCACAGCTGGAAAAGCTTCCGTTGGCAACCTGGGCCAGCCGGCGCCGGCACGATTTGTTGGAGCTGCTGGACCGGATGAACCCGACCATCGAGGGGTTAACCGCGGCTGTCGAGCAGGAAGCCAGGAAACAGCCCGAGGTGCTACGGCTGATGACGCATCCTGGCGTGGGACCACTTACGGCGCTGGCCTTCGTGACGATCATTGGAACTCCGGATCGGTTTCCGTGTGGCAAGCAGATCGGCAGCTATGTGGGGCTGATCCCTTCGGAGGACTCCAGTGCCGGCCGGCAACGGCTGGGACACATCAGCAAGCAAGGCAACTCACTGCTGCGCTTTTTGCTGGTGGAAGCAGCGCAAGCAGCCGTGCGTTACGACCCGGACTGGCGGCGTCGGTATGTGCACCTGGCAATGCGTCGCGAACGTCGCATCGCCAAGGTGGCCATGGCCAGAAGACTCGCGGTTCGGTTGTACTGGATGTGGCGGAATGGTTGGGAGTATGCGCAGTCGGTAGAGTTCGGTTCGCACGCGGGACAGCTCGTAACCGGACATGGCGTGAACTAGAGCGCCGTGCACTTGATTGGGCATCCCGCTCCCTGCGAAGGGAGTTCGAAGAAGTAATCATGGTCGAAGTTTTGATCGGAGAGATGTTTGGGTCGGACTGAAGCCGACCGATCGATTACGAGCGAGCCGTGGTCGTCGATGCATAGGCCCACGAAAACGAAACAGGACACCCTTCGAAGTGATCGGAGAAGTGCGCTCAGAAAAGCTTTGACAGAGCCGACATTGTTAGAGATGTCCGGTTTTCGGGGTGCATTCGATAGGTCGAGGCAACACCATCTGATGTAAATCTGCTCGGTAAAGGTGGTGTTGGCATGAGACCAGGGATGCGGTTTGGACTTTCTGCAATCGAGAAGCGTGACGTTTGGAGCCGCTGGAAGGGCGGGACAGTCGCTGCATGAGATTGGGCGCGCTTTTGACAAGCCACACAGCTGCATTCGCGCCGTGTTGTTACCTGGCGGAGGGATTCCTCCCGCTGCTCGTCGCCGCTCGCGATTGGCGCTCACCTTCGCGGAGCGAGAGGACATCTCCCGAGGGATCGCTTCTGGTTCCTCGATTCGTGAGATAGCACGAGGTCTGGACCGAGCGGCCTCCTCCGTGTGCCGCGAGATCGCTCGCCATGGCGGCCGTCCTGCCTATCGTGCCCATGATGCCGATCACGAAGCTTGGGTTTCGGCCTTGCGCCCGAAGAAGTGTCTGCTGGGCGTCAACCGCAAGTTGCGGGACCTCGTTGCGAGTAAACTGATCCTGGACTGGTCGCCCGAGCAGATTTCCGGGTGGCTGAAGAACCAGTATCCCGCTGACGAGAGCCTGCGCGTGTCCCACGAAACGATTTACCGTAGCCTGTTCATTCAGGCTCGGGGCGCATTGAAAAAAGAGCTGATGGACCATCTGCGGTCGAAGCGACGCATGCGCCGCTCGCGTCATTCCAGCGAGCATGGACAGTCCCGCGGGCAGATCGTCGATGCCATCTCGATCCGCCAAAGGCCTGCGGAAGTGGAAGACCGAGCGATTCCTGGTCATTGGGAAGGTGATCTGCTGGCCGGTGGAAAGAACAGTTATATTGCGACTCTGGTGGAACGTCATTCGCGCTTTGCCATGCTGATCAAGGTGCCGAGCAAAGAAACGGAAGCTGTGGTTGCTGCTTTAACTCAACATGTTCGTAAACTCCCTGCTTCGCTAAAACGCTCGCTGACCTGGGATCGCGGACTGGAGATGGCCAAACACAAGGAGTTTACCGTAGCCACGAATGTGCAAGTCTACTTCTGCGATCCACAAAGTCCCTGGCAACGCGGCACCAACGAAAACACCAATCTGCTCCTGCGGCAATACTTTCCGCGAGGCACCGACCTGTCTGGTTACTCGCAAGCGCAGCTCGACCATGTCTCGCTGCGCTTGAATCAACGACCCAGAAAAACATTGGGATTCGAAACCCCCGCGAGTAAACTTCGCGCCAGTGTTGCGTCGACCATCTGAGCCGGCACGCGTAACCGGACATGTTCCAGGCCAGTACTCCACTTGTCCGGTTTGTGCGTTAATCAGGAGTTAGCCAGCGAAGTTGCTACCCGAGTCAGATTTCGATCAGGCGCGGAATTTCCTGGGCCCCAAAGGAAAATTGTTGTTCCGTTTCGAGCCTTCATCCCTGACAGATGCAATTCAATCATGTGGCCACCTCCAGAGTTCTGGCTGTAGGTTTCAAAAGCAAACGCCATCGCGCCAGTCGGCCATTCGATTATAATATCGTATTACGATATACTTTATCTATGGCCGAGAAATCAAGCGCATCCGCCCGTTATCGCCTGCTGGCGAATTTCCGCTATGAGATCAGGCAATTTCTAGCCTTCAGCGAGAAGGCCGCGCGAGCTGCCGGTCTTGAGCCGCAGCAGCATCAGGCACTGCTGGCCGTCAAGGGATTGCCACCGCATCGAATAGCGACCATTAGCGTTCTGTCCGAGCGTCTGCAGATCGCGCATCACAGCGCGGTGGAACTGGTGAACCGGCTCGAGGCCAAAAGCCTGATCCGTCGGTCGCGCGTGAGTTCAGACCGCCGCGCTGTCGTGCTGAGCCTCACTGCGGGCGGCGACAAGCTTTTGCGGGAAGTGACCGCGCCACATGTCGCAGAATTGAAGAAGGCAGGAAGGAAACTGCTGCAGGCATTGACTTCGGCGCTGAATCATAGAGATGCGGCGCATTTGCGCGGGGAGAAGAGTCAGAACGCAGCTACGGCCACGAGACGAAGACCGTTGCGAACGGCGGTGAAAACGTGAGCCGCGCAGACGAGAGCCAGGTGACGTCCAGGCAAGTCGAGGCTGTGTACCGGCTTGAAATCGTTTCATTGCTAGCGGCGATGATCGGAATTCTCGCAGGGGTGGTTGCGTACGCGCTGTACGACCTCATTGGGTTGATCACCAATCTCGCCTATTACCACGAATGGTCATTTCGGTTCCGAAGTCCCGAACATACGCAAATCGGCCTGTGGATTATTGTGACGCCGGTGGTGGGTGCGCTGATCATCGGGTTCATGGCGAAGTACGGGTCGGAAAAAATAAAGGGTCACGGCATTCCGGAAGCAATGGAGGCTGTGCTGACGACGCGAAGCCGGATCGAAGCAAAGGTCGCGATACTCAAGCCGCTTTCGGCGGCGATTGCGATCGGCACCGGCGGACCATTTGGCGCAGAAGGACCAATTATCCAGACAGGCGGCGCGATGGGTTCCCTGGTGGGACAATTCCTCTCAACCACAGCCACTGAACGGAAAGTGTTGCTCGCATGTGGCGCGGGAGCGGGCATGGCCGCGACGTTCAACACTCCGATTGCAGGTGTGATGTTAGCAATTGAGTTGCTGCTGTTCGAATTTCGCTCGCGGTCGTTCATTCCCCTGGTTATTGCGTGCACTCTAGCCACAAGCGTTCGGGCGCTTCTGCTTGGACAGCGGTCGATGTTTACGATGGGCAACGTGAATTTCGACGTGCCGCGAGGACTGCCGTTTTATCTGTTGCTCGGCATCCTGAGCGGCATCGTGGCGATCGGATTCACGAAGGCTCTATATTGGATTGAAGATCTTTTCGAACGTTTGCCGATCGATGTTTTGTGGCATCCCGCGATTGGCGCGCTGGCGTTGGGCATCATTGGATTTTTTGTTCCGCGCGTCCTGGGAGTGGGTTACGACACGATTTCAGACATCCTGAACAACAACCTTGGTCTGAAGCTTTTGTTGCTCGTGGCAATTTTCAAGGCGCTGGCAATGTTGATCTCCCTGGGTTCGGGAACTTCCGGCGGACTGCTGGCGCCGATGTTCATGTCAAGTGCGGCTCTCGGCGGAGCGTTTGCAATGGTTATGAATGCGATTTTTCCGAGCCTGCATTTGTCCCCCGGGGCGTATGCCCTAGTGGCAATGGCCGCAGTATTCGGTTCAGCATCGCGCGCGACATTCGCATTCATAGTTTTTGCATTCGAAATTACACGAGATTACAACGCGATCCTGCCGTTGATGCTGGGCTGCGTCGTCGCGGACATGATCGCGCTGCGATACCTGCCGAATTCGATCATGACGGAGAAATTGGCGCGACGTGGGCTCCACGTGCCCGACCAGTTTGAAGTTAATGCGATGAAAGCCTTACGCGTTGCCGAGGTAATGCGGACAGACGTGCAGCCGATTCCGGAAGAAATGACGGTGCTGGATCTCGCCGAAAAAATGGCTCACGGCGTTCCGGGATTCGACCTAACGCAAGGGCTGCCAATTATTTCAGCGGAAGGCAAATTAACTGGAATCGTAACGCAAGGTGACCTTGTCCGTGCGCTGGAGCAAGACAGAAGTGGGTCGATAAGTGTCCTAACCGCGGGTACGAGTAGGCCGATCGTGGCGTATCCGGACGAGTTGGTACACGAGGCGATGCATTCGATGATGGATCACGATATTGGCCGGTTGCCCGTAGTGACGCGCGATGATCCGCAAAAGATGGTCGGCTATTTTAATCGCTCCTCCCTACTGACTGCGTGGTCACGGCAAGCACAGGATGAGGGCGTTCGCGACCCAGGTTGGATCAATCGCTGGAGGAAGGGCTTTTCGCGTAACTCCCGATTAGTCGGATAACCGGACATCTCTAACAATGTCGGCTCTGTCAAAGCTTTTCTGAGCGCACTTCTCCGTTCACTTCGAAGGGTGTCCTGTTTCGTTTTCGTGGGCCTATGCATCGACGACCACGGCTCGCTCGTAATCGATCGGTCGGCTTCAGTCCGACCCAAACATCTCTCCGATCAAAACTTCGACCATGATTACTTCTTCGAACTCCCTTCGCAGGGAGCGGGATGCCCAATCAAGTGCACGGCGCTCTAGTTCACGCCATGTCCGGTTACGAGCTGTCCCGCGTGCGAACCGAACTCTACCGACTGCGCATACTCCCAACCATTCCGCCACATCCAGTACAACCGAACCGCGAGTCTTCTGGCCATGGCCACCTTGGCGATGCGACGTTCGCGACGCATTGCCAGGTGCACATACCGACGCCGCCAGTCCGGGTCGTAACGCACGGCTGCTTGCGCTGCTTCCACCAGCAAAAAGCGCAGCAGTGAGTTGCCTTGCTTGCTGATGTGTCCCAGCCGTTGCCGGCCGGCACTGGAGTCCTCCGAAGGGATCAGCCCCACATAGCTGCCGATCTGCTTGCCACACGGAAACCGATCCGGAGTTCCAATGATCGTCACGAAGGCCAGCGCCGTAAGTGGTCCCACGCCAGGATGCGTCATCAGCCGTAGCACCTCGGGCTGTTTCCTGGCTTCCTGCTCGACAGCCGCGGTTAACCCCTCGATGGTCGGGTTCATCCGGTCCAGCAGCTCCAACAAATCGTGCCGGCGCCGGCTGGCCCAGGTTGCCAACGGAAGCTTTTCCAGCTGTGCTCGCCCTGGTTCACTCCACAGCTTCTTCTTCCGTCGATTCCCTTCGTTCATCGCCAGCGCCTGCAGCTGGTTCATGATTCGCGTCCGCATCTGCACCAGACGGTGCCGGTGCCACAGCAGTTGCCGTAGATCTCGATTCTCCGGGCTCGGTACCCAGACGCGAGGAAAGTTATTTTCCAGCAGCAGCTTCAACAGAAGCTGGGCATCCTGACGGTCGGTCTTCTGCTTGCGGACTCGCTTCGTCTCGATCTTCGCTGCGTCGCCAATCCACACCTCGATACCCAGTTCCGCCAGCAACCGCTCAAACCAGCGTGAGTAACCGGTGGCCTCCATCCCCACGCGCACGCTGATTCCACGCAACGCGAGATCTCGATAAAATCTCTCCGCCTCTCCATCACCGTGGTTCAATCGCCGTTCGCCGCACTCCCCGGTTTCTGCATCTGCAAATGCGATGTACTGGTCGCTCGGGTGATAATCCACGCCTATAATCAGCATGTTCGGCTCCTTCCTCCCGAGCCTTTGGTCGTCAAGCAACCACAGTCTACTCGGGTCGAGGGAGCCGACATTGTTATGAAATCAAGTTGGGAATCCCCGATATTTCGTCGCGAGATACGTAACAGGGAATTCGTTTCCCTGCTAGGTCCCTGTTCATTCCCTGTTCCGATTGACCGCAAAGACTTGATTTTTCTGGCTAAAACACTCTGCAGTGGGGAGTTATCGCCGAAGGGGTCCGGCCAAGGGAGCAAAATTCCCTGTATTTTTCCCTGTTAGCAGGGAACTTGGCCCGGAGAAAAGTTCGCACGGGACTGCGTCCACCGCCAGCCAGTCTTGATATTCCTCTCTATTCCTTTCAGTTTGCCAGAAACCGGCTTTTTGCGGCCTAAATGGCAGGAATTACCAGAGCCATTCGCTCTGTCTTCCGCTCCTGTTCCGCAAACGGCCTAAATCGCCGGCGATATTCTCCACAACGAATCAGACGGTTCCCTTTCGCGGAACGTCTTGGGCTCGTTGCTAGGCCTTGATTCTATGTGCCCCGAACTGAAGTTTGGAGTGCCCACAAATAACTGGTTCTGGGCGCTCACGGGACGCCGCAGATCAAATGAGGAACGGTTCCGCGCAACTTCCGAGTAAGGCTAGCGACAGCTCGCCCAAAGCCCCATCTTCCACTTCCCACAACCCCGTTTCTGGGCAGCAAAAGGCACTTGTCCCGGAATCCGACTTATCCAGGAGTTAGACGGCAGATGGGAACTCTGGCCCCTAATTCACCCGGGCCGTGGCACGAGTTCTGCTCCGTAGGAGATTCTGGTGCGATAATAAATTTATTCGAATGAGCTAGTTGGACATATACCTTAATGTTATCGGTATTTTACCTTCCCTGCATTGACACCCTACAACCGATTTGAGAGACCGCTAAGTACTTGAGCAAAGGCTTGCACCGCCCTCAGTGCGTCGTTAGCGTGCAGACTTGAACCTGCAGTAAATCGGTGGTGCGTGTCTTGCCCAAAGAGCGATGGGAGAGAGCTATGACTTCTTTAAGGCCGGGGCTTCAAATCCATTTCTGTTCCCTGACGTTAACTCTGCTTCTGTGGAGCTTACTGCTTTTCACCGCTTTCCAGGTTGTGATCCCGACGGCAGCGGCTCAGACGCTCGCTCCCATTGTCCCCATCCAGCCCGGTGGCGCGGCTATTCAGACTGGAGTCCCACTCTCGGACTTGGTCTACATGCAGGTACTTGCGCATGAGGATGACGATATTCTCTTCATGAATCCCGATGTCGCGAACGAGATCGCCGCTGGTGTGACAAGCGTTTCCGTCTACGTCACCGCAGGGCAATCGTGCGGAGTAGGATGCGGTCCGGTGGCGCCTACCGACGGCGAGTGTCTAGCTGGTTACAGGCCCGACCAGACGCCGCCGACTAGTTGCCTTTACCTCGGTGACAGCTCTCCTCCTCTGATTCTAACGCGCGAGGAGTTCGCCGCCGCGCGCCAGGGTGGGATTCGGGCGGCCTACGCCCAAATGGGTGGAGTACCAAACATCTGGACACGAAGCTTGATTCAGCCGGATGGCAATTACACCGTCGAACTCTTTACTCTAGTTTCTGCCCCACGCATTCAACTGATCTTCATGGATCTACCCGATGGTGGCGATACTATTGCCCCAAACAATTACGCACTCATCTCGATGTATGACGATTCCAGTCCGCGCGGTGACTCATACCTCGCCGGCGTTATCGTTCCGCTCTGCGATGAGAACACGATTTCTGTTTTGTCCATGCAGTCGCCGGTCCCCGGTCCGCTGGGATACTGCGAATCCGCATACAATGTCCCGCCCATGCCGGTGCAGGTCTACGATCGTGCGGGCATCGTGTCTGTCCTCTCCGGACTCATCCAGATGTACCAACCCACAGAAGTCAGGGCGCTCGATCCCCATCCGTTCGAATTGTGCGAAAACTTCATCATGGGCTTCGACTATTTCTGCAGTAGCGGCGTCGAAGTACCCGATGGCAGTAAGGAGTACCTGGTCGGGTCCGTCTATCTAGTCGAGCCCGACAACACGGACCACAACGCGACAGGACTTTTTGTAGACGAGGCGCTCGCGAACTACCACGGACCGAACGGCACAGGCAGCTACTCGGTCATCCAGTATAAAGGCTACTCATCACCCAACTTTCCAGCGAACCTTGGGGATGCAGATTACGACAGCAAGAGCGCGACTGTATTCAGCTACATACCATTCGATCCGAATTTCGTTACGTACCAGAATAACTACCCTACCTTTTACAACCGCGTGTGGGAACGTTATCCTGGGAGTTCGACCTGGCTCGAGCGGGCCAGCGATGGCAGGCTGGTCGCCGCGAGTGTTGAGGATCGCAGCGTCAAGGTCTGGTACGAGTCCGTGCCAAGCGGTCCGTGGGTCGGGCCCGTTTCGATCTGGACCGGCGCTCCGCTCTCACCATACATCACTATCCTGAAGCGTCCTGACGGATTGCTACAGATTTTTGCCCTGCGGCTGCCCCTCGTCGTGCCGGGCGCGACTACTCCCTTACAAGACATCGTTACAGCCGTTCAGGTGCCCCCACGCTTTCGCGGCATATTTTCTCTGTTGAGCCCTATCGCTTTCGGTCCATGGCAGAGCGTCGGAAGTCCCGATGCTAATATCTGCTCCGTGTCTCCCTGTCAGTTTGTCGGCGTCCAGACAGCCGCAATTGACGCTACCGGTCAGACATTCATATTTGCCAAGAACTCTGAAGGGTTAGTCAGTTACACGTTCCTTGCGAACGGGACTTGGTCGACTTGGGACGCAACCTCCTTCGCGGGCCAGGTGCAAGGATATTTCGGGGAGTCTGAGAATCTGCCGGTTCTACAGGATATTATCGACGGGATTGCGGCGATCACACGCGATGACGGGCGGATCGAAGTCTTCGCCACCGTACGAGAATCTGGGCACCTATGGCACTTCGTCCAGGATGCTCCCGGTTCCGCACATTTCAGTTTTGACCCGTCGCTCTGGTATTTCTCGGCCGCGAGCGCACCAACAGTTACAAAGAACCAGGACGGGCGACTCGAGATTTTCTATCGAGAAGCGGCGGACTCCACAACACTAACTCCGGGAGCGCGCGTTCTCACACTGTATCAATCCGGTGGTGTGTGGAACGGGCCAGTGATTCTCTACGGCGATGCCGGGGCTGGCCCGGTAGCGGCAATCCGCCGAGGGACAGGCGGTCAAATCATGCTATTCGAGCGCAACGTTTGGGATGGGGTCAGCGAAACCCATCAAGTTGCGCCGAACAGCGAATTTGTACTTCAGTGGCAAATCCTTGGCGGACTATTAAACGAGTATCCCGCCGCGGCAACTGACATCTTCGGCCGGACCGTTCTAGTGGTTAAAGGCTTAGATGGCAACCTTTATATGAGGCGCGAGGCGTCGCCATCGTTGATTGACACGTTCGAGCCCTGGACGCCAATCGGTGGGTTTACATTCCCGGTCATCGATCCATGAAACTGTGGACGCGCCGGCGAAGATCACCAAACCCAGGCAGTTCCTTCGGACCGGAAGCCTGAATAGATCAAGAGCGCCCTTCAATCGAGCCTCGAACGTATCACTACTGCGCTGCGGCTTTCTTCTTCGTATTTATTGCCGATTACGTAAGAACACAATAAAAGCAACGGGTCTAGTGTTCCGATTAACGCGCAAACCGGACAAATAAACTACTACTTCAAATATCCGAATATCCCGCTTAGCAGGACTTGACCGGGTTCCATCTTTATGCAGCTTTCAGGCTCGCGCGTTGACCTACATTTGAGCACCGCCTAACATGCACCGGTGAGTCCTACTACTAGGCAACCACACTTGCCGCAAGACTGATGCCATTACCTACCACGAGGCTATTGTTCGGTTCCGGTGGAGTTCGCACGTTTTTCACGAGACAGATTCGGTTGTTATTGGTTGGTGTCGCTGTATTTGCGATTCTTTGGGCCACCAATGTTCGCGGTCTCACGTCGATGCAATAACATCTAATCAGTTGATCTAACAATACTTCACTTAACAGAATCGATCGGTCCGCCTGCACTCAATTTGAACTAAACAGGGCACTGTTTTCATTTGAATCAACGCTCGCGAACGGCTTTGGCTATTCGGACTCCAGCAAGTAGACTTCGAGCTAGTGTTGCGTCGACCCATTGAGACCGCCCGACTAATCGGGAGTTGACACTACTGTCGCTTTATTCGGGAAATGAAAGATGGGAAAGTTTTACCTTTCCCGAATGCCATTGGTTTTCGGCAACCAAGCACGGACCATCCGCCCCTACGGCGCTAGTCCGACGCGGCGCAGTAAGCCCTGGAACCGGGGGGCACCGCGCAGCGGATCGTATAGTGGGTCGACCTTTAGTGCAGTGAGAGAAGGCGAATGTTCCAAATAGGCTTTCTGTAACCACGCGAGAGCTTCCTCCTTATTGTCCATCCCAATGTATGCGGTAACAAAGGTTGCCGCATCAGCCTGGCGACGCTGGTTCAACTGCTCCAGCATCTGCAGCGCACGCCGAGCTTGCGACTCCTGGCCTGAACGGCCGTAAACGTACGCCGTTTCCGCCCAATTCCACGCCGGGTCATCAATCCCGCGCCATTTCTGAACGCTCGCAATTGCTTCCGCGAACATTCCTTTCTGTACGTAAACGTACACCAGCATGTGCGCCCGCGGGAAGCCGGGATCCATATCCAGCGCGCCTCGGAATTGTTCCATGGCCGCGTCATACTGGCGGGAGAAGAACAGGATTACGCCGTTGTCGCTCGCGATGATTAGCGAGAGCGGATCAAGATGACGGGCACGCCCCATTTCGACCAAAGCCTCGTCGAAGCGGCCTTGTAGGCCCAGAAACTCCGCGTACCAGTGGTGCGCCGTGGCGTAGTTGGGATCCAATTGGATGGCGCGCCGATATTCCTTCTCAGCCGTGGCCCGATCCCAATCGTAATTCTGAGCGATCACAGCCAAAGACGTGTGGGCCTCCGCAAGCCCTTCATCGAGTTGCACGGCCTTTGTTGCTGCCGCGCGCGCCTTAGGCATTATTTCATTGGCTGGAAACAACGAGTTGTAGTAGGCGCTCATCATGCTGTAAGAATCCGCCAAGCCCGAATATGCCCGCGCATAGTTGGGATCTTTTGCGATGGCTTGCTGGAAGAAATCGACGGACTGCTGGAAACCCTCCAATGTCCGTTTGTTCCAGAAATAGCGGCCCTTGAGATAGAGGTCATAGGCCTGGAACGCCTCGGGAGAGAGAGCCGGGCTGCTGGCCACATGCGTGATAAACGATTTTTGATTGTTGCCGAGTGTGTTCTGAATCTCGCCGGCAGTTTCTTGCGCGATCTCGCCTTGCAGAGTCAGCAAATGCGTTAGTTCGCGATCGTACTGGCGTGACCACAGATGCGTCTGATCCTTCACTTGAATGAGCTGCGCTGTGATCCGCACTTTGTCTGCATCGCGCCGGACGCTCCCCTCCAGCACGTACTGGACTCCGAGTTCGCGGCCGATTTGATCGAGCGGCTGTTCGCCGTGCTTGTAGTGCATCACGGACGTCCGCGCGATCACGCCCAGATGCTCTGGATCGAGCCGCCCAAGTTGCGCGATCATTTCCTCCGTCAAGCCGTCGCTGAAATAGTCCTGCCCGGCGTCCCCCGTCAGATTCTCGAACGGTAGAACCGCCAGCATAATTCTTCCGCTGATTGGTTGCGGCCGGGTTCGCGAGCGCGACCACTGAAAATAACCTACCACCATCACCACGAGAATCGCGGCGAGTCCCGGAACCACCCAGCTTCGCCAGAAACGCGGTCGAACCGCTGCGGCAATGGGCACATCTGTCGGCACCTCGACGACGCCGGATACACCGACTGCTGCACCCGGGCTTGGCTGGGCAGATGAGGAAGCATCTTCCGGCTCTCGCATGGGAATCGAATGCATCGCCGGTCCGGCGACTTCCACCGGAGCTATGAAGCGGTATCCGAGCTTCGGCAGCGTCTGGATATAGCGCGGCTCCGCAGCTGAGTCGCCGAGGATGGCGCGAAGTTCCTTGACGGAATTGTTAAGGCCGTGCTCGAAATCGACGAAGGTTTCCGAGGACCAAAGCTTCTTGCGAAGCTCTTCGCGCGTCAGCACGTCGCCGGCACGGCTGAGCAGCAAGTTCAATAACTGCAGGGGTTGCGGCCGAACCTTCAGTTTTGACCCGTGTTTGAATAGCTCGCGCGTCTGGGGGTGCGATTCGTACGCACCGAACTTGAAGATGGAGGATGAGGATTCTGGCACCGAATCACCGCGGGACGTGGGCCCATTCTGTTCCGGATCGAACTCTTGTGCAAGATAAACTTCTTTGAATTAGATAGTTGGACACATACCTGAATGTTATCCGTATATTACCTCTCCTGCATTGACGCTTACCCGTTGGATTTGAGATACACGCAACACTTGAGGGAAAACCGTCACCGCGACCACGAGGTACATCTCGTTCTAAACCGTCAGTGCCGGCCGGCTCGCAGGGCGTTCGCGCTGCAGTTCTCTGACCCCAGCCAAGCCGAGATCAGTTACACCGCGCGCGTGCTGGCGTGGCCGGGCGCAAGGTAAATACAGAGGGCAAGAATTGCGCATCAACTGAGCGTTTGATCTGTCCTCCAGGCGATCGCTTGCGCGTCGGCGTGCGAAAACCTGCAGACCGGAGAGTAAAAGGAGAGGATATGAAACTCGCTGCTCCAGCCCTTTCACTGACATGTGTCGCGTTAGTCAGTTTGTTTGCCATACCCACGCCCGCTCAGTATCAAGCACTTTCGTACCATCCGAAAGCGTCTAACTCGTCAAGGCGAGTCCCTGCGGAATCGCCGAGCACGCCGGCCGATGGTCAGTTGCAGCAAGAGGCGGTAAGAAGCGACGGCACCGGCTCAGATTTCACTTCCACTTGCAAGTACACGTTCACCTCCGGCGCCACCGGCTCCAACCCTTACCTGCAGTATTGTGTAACCGTAAACGGAAACATCGCCGAGTTTCAAAGCCCCAAGGGAATCGAATCCATTCGTGAGGGCACCGTCGGCGAGGGCTACGGCATCTGTGACTTCACTACCGATACCAAATATTTCGACTGGGCCGGAGCTGGCGACAGCGGGAGTTGGGACCCGCCGACCACTCTCACGCAAACCGCAACGATGGTTAAGATCGAGCGGATCACCATTGACGGAGCCTGGACTCTCACTCAAACGTTTACTCAGAATGCCGCCGGGGGCTTCGTCAAAATACCGATGACGCTCAAGAACAATTCCAGCGAAACAAAGCAAGTATCGCTTCTACGCTGGGCAGACGTGTATGCCGACAACGATTTCAACTCTGGGGCGGACAATCTCGACGGGATGACGAATAGCTCCTGGGCTTACAGCGCTTCCCTCGATGGATTCGGTTTGCTGCTTCAAAACGATTCAAACACAACCTATCAACACAACGGGTGGGCATTAAACACTAAGGTGCCGCCAGATCCTTGCAACCCCGGCTTGAATGCTGTCAATGCGTTGACCGATACAAAAGGCTCGATCGTCATGTGGTACAACATCAACACTCTCGCCAAGGACAAGATTGGCACCGTCAGCGTGAAGTACTCCGCGTTCTAAATGTTAGTCTCGGCCTAATCTCGGTTAAGGAGATCTTTCATGAAAAAACTCGTTCTCGCTCTGACCGTCATGGCTCTCTGCTCTGTCAACTTCGCCAGTGGGCCGCACGTAAGAGAAGTCAATCCCGAACGGGAAACTGCCGCGGCTCCCGCTCGATACACTGTGGCGCCTCCAGCTGCCTTGGCAACGAGCATCTGCTCGTTCAACTTCACTTCCTGAGCCAATAACAACTACTTGAAGTATTGCGTCACGGTGAATGGCAACTCAAACTCACATTGACTCTCACGAGGAGGTTCGAAATGAAGTCTAGAAATATTGCAGTGATGTTAATCGCGATGACGATTTTATTGTTGTGCAGTTTTCCGCGGGTCACCGCGGCCCAAAGCGACGCCGACGCGATCCGCGCAATGTACCCAGCTTCCGCTACCGTTCCGACCATAAAGGGCATCCGCGCATTCCCTGCCCCTCCGGCAGGTTTCGAACCGCTGCAAGCGTCGGACCTGGATCTTGCCCGCTACGGCTTCCCGCCACGGCCCGACCAGAAGGCCGATCCTGACCACTATGCCATGTGGCAGAGGGTCATGGCCGCGGCCAAGATTCACTGGAACGGAGAACCGAAACCGCTCCCTGGCGGCGGAGACTTTAGGATGCCAGGCAGCACTTTGTCCGTGGAGCCGGATGCCGCAACTACGGAAGCAGTTAAGAAGATGTCAAACGTCGCCGCGAGCGGCGTCCAACTGTCGAACACTCTTAAGAAGTGGAGCAGCAAAACTTCGTTTAACGACATTTGGACAATAATCACTGTGCCGACCGCCCAGCTGCCCTTCGACAGCGGGCCATGCTTCGCCTCCGGCTCTGCCGACATAATCGAGGTGAGCTTCGCCGGGATTGGTGGCTACATCTTTTATAGCCCGGCCACCGGCCTGCCCTTGTTCGCACCGATGCTGCAGGGCGGCGTCTATACTGACATTGATTGCGCCGGTGGAACTGGCTACTACGCTTTTGCCGGATGGGGATACTACTCCGCGGAGTTCACTGTCAATCCTGGAGACGTCTTCTACACGGAGGTACAAGCATCCGGACCGACTAGCGGCTCAGTGTATCTGGAAGACCTCACCACCTTAACCTACAATTCCTATGCGATGACTGGCCCCACAATGGCGGGCAATACGGCCCAATGGATGGTGGCGCGCCCCTGCTGCACCAACAACGGAAACCTTGATGGGATGTATCCGTTGGCCAACACAATCTCCATCTCCTTCGACGGAGCTACCGCTCTGAACGGCAATGGCACGCAGTTCTACCCGGGATCTCAGGCCACCTCGACCTATGTCTTGACCATGACGGATGACGCGGCCGACCAGCCGATAGAGCTCGTGAACCAGGGCAGCTCCGGCTTTCAGGGCCTACATTCGCTTTTCTTTCAGACTACAGGATGCGCCTACACCGGCGGCTGCACCCCGTGACAAAAACCGCTGCGGCGGACGGGCGCTATGGAGCCAGAGGGCCCGATTTCCGCCTCCGATCATCATCCTCTCTCCATAACTCTGAGTTTCAGTGATGGTAACAAGGGCTTATGAGTTTGCGTCCCGTTATCCATCTTCGCGCGGGGATGTGTCACCAACGACAAGATCGATGTCTTCGATTTGACGGCACGAGTAACTTCTTCCTAAGTCTTCGGTCACCGCTCAAAGCGAGATCGAGCCGGGCGCAGACCTGCGAATTTCTAGTTCAGCTTTGGTTACACACTCGAGCCGAAGAGGGCGTGCGGGCGAGGCGGCGTGAAAAGCAGTTTTCGGAGTCCGCGTACTACCTTTCTGCGAGCTCGCAAAACGCGGGATTTCAATGCAGCTTCACGAATGCCCAAAGCTCGGGCGGCTTCCGTGATTGAAAATTCTTGAATCTTGCATAACCGAAATGCTGCCTGAACTCGTGGAGGGAGCTCACGGATTTGGGCTTCGATGAGGGCTTTCAATTCGCTTGCCACATGAATTTCCTCAGGATTCGGCGGTTCGGTGACTGCTCGGTCTAAGAACGGTTCTGATTGATTGTCTAGAATAGCGTTCAGAGAAGCTTCCACACGGATGCTCTTCCTTCGGCGGAGCATGAGGGCTGAATTGATCCCGATTCGGGTTAGCCAGGTGGAAAAGGCAGCTCGTCCCTCGAAAGAATCAAGATTCGCGTAAGCTCTGCACCAACTCTCTTGAACAGCATCTTCCGCATCTTCTCTATTTCGCAAGATGGCAAGAACTGTCCGATAGAGCCTGGGCGTGTGCGTTTTGAAAAGTCGCTCCTGCGCCTCTGGATTTCCCGCGACAGCCTGGCGGATGAGGTCCCAATCATCGCGCATGACCGGCGAGGTGAACTTTGCATCAGACGAATGTAACTTTCGACCCTGCGAAACCGCTCTGGTAGATTCAGGACTGGGGATATTCGCGCGAAAAAGGCTTGTAACTATTCTCGATCTGCTCCTAAGGGAAGTTTCTAATGCACTCATTGATATTTCTCCCTTTCTTCGACTGCTTCAGTTCATTGCAATGCACTTTCGGTGCCGATTTGCTTTTTGCTCTAGATAGTTCGAAGGTAGTCGAGATCAAAGACTTAGAGTAGATCGGCAGTGTACGATTAGCTGTCATTTCAGTCCGATGGTGGCGACCGGATAACATCCGTCAACTGAGTGACACCGAATTCTCTCTCATCCCATCGTCATGACTTTTTGCGGGTCAGAGCTCGAATCAACGCTGCGGACGATACCCAGCTTCTTCATCCGGAAATACAAGGTCGAGCGGTTCAATCCCAAGCGGGCGGCGGCACCGCTGGGTCCGGAGAGAATCCACCGGGTCTCTTTCAGTGTCTTTAGGATATGGTTGCGCTCGACCTCTTCCAGCGTTTGAGGGCGGTCTGTGCTTTGACCCGGTGTGATCCGAGATTTCAAGTCCCGGGGCGAAAGCCGCAGTACAGGACCGGGGCTTAAAATCACTGCGCGTTCGATTACGTTTTCCAACTCCCGGATGTTGCCAGGCCATCGGTAATGAATCAGAGCGTCCACTGTTTCCGACGGAATCGTTTCAATCGTCTTGTACATTCGCCGTGCGGCTTGTTGCACAAAATGCTGCACCAACAGCGGAATATCCTCTGGACGTTCCCGCAAGGGAGGAACCTGGATAGGAAAGACATTCAGTCGATAGTAGAGGTCGCTGCGAAACTGCTTGTCCAGGATCATTCCTTCCAGGTCGCGATGAGTCGCAGCCACAATGCGCACATCTACTTTCTGTGTCCGCGTGCTTCCTAGGCGCTCAAATTCCCGCTCCTGCAGGACACGGAGGAGCTTTGGCTGCAACTCGAGCGGGATATCGCCGATTTCATCGAGGAACAGCGAGCCTTGATGTGCTACCTCAAGCCGGCCGATCTTCTGTGCGATGGCCCCGGTGAATGAACCCCTTTCATGGCCAAACAGTTCACTTTCGAGCAGGCCGGTCGGGATGGCGGCACAGTTGAGCTTAACCAATGGTCGATTCTTGCGAGGACTGAGAGCGTGAATAGCGCGGGCGATGAGTTCCTTGCCGGTGCCGGTCTCTCCCAGCAAGAGGACAGTCGAATCTCCCCCGGCCACGGTTTCGACCATCTGCAGCAAACGTCGGAGAACCGAACTTTTTCCAATGATGCCTTCGAAACCGGTCCCCGAGCTCGCGGTCTCCTCGGTTAGGTCGATATGAAGTGTGCGCTCCAGATCGGTTCTTGGCCCCGGGTCCTGGTAGTGCAGCGGATAAGTAAGACTATTTAAGCCCATTGACATGCTCCTTCGCGTACTGCTTATCGCTGTGACTGTTCATTGCATTTGGCGCCTTGTCGGCTGTCTTTCTCGCCCAATCCATTCACGGATGTATGCCGGACAATTCTCAAGCTGGATGCCGCTTACTTCACAAACGACGAGAAACTTGACTCCATCGCGATCGACGAGGGTGACGTCTCTCAAATCCAAGGCGATCTTGCGGCCGGTCTCTTCCAACTCGAAGAGCCTTCGCAGTTCGTCAATATCCTCTGCCTCGATTCGACCGCTCAGCGTAAAGAGGACCTTACCATTAGCTTTCCTCTGAATCTTGAGCATCCGAACTCCATTTGTAATATTGGGCTTGACCGTGAATAGCAGTTGGCGGCCCAATCCTAAGAAGCTGATTCTTCGTAGCTTGACTCAGTCTTGACTGACGAAATTTCGCCAATTGGCGAGATTTCGCGCAACATTCCATTGAGTACTTGCCTGATTTCTGGGAGGTTACCTCTGGCGCGGTAACTGCTCTGACGTGCTCCAGATCTCCTAGGCTGTCCCAAGGGCGGCGCGCGGCTACGACGACTAAGTTCCCCATGTGAGATATCCTGAGGCTAAGGCTTTGAGAAGTCCTTCAGAAGGCTCTGAAAAAGGATGAAAAACCGTGAATGGCCTTATAAGCTGACCAGCCTCCTATGAGCAAGTTGTACCATTTCGGAGAGTTTGCGCTAGATCCAGGTAGGCGCACGCTGTCTCGCGCGGATTCACCTATTTCTCTCACCCCTAAAGCTTTCGACGTGCTGCTCTTTCTAGTCCAAAACCCAAACCGTCTGGTCACCAAAGACGAACTGCTGCGAGCCGTCTGGGGCGACACGTTCGTGGAAGAAGGGAATCTGACGCAATACATCTCGCATTTACGTAAGACGCTGGGTGACAACTCGGAAGACCACCGCTTAATTGTCACCTTCGCTCGAAAGGGCTACCAGTTTACCGCCCGTGTCACTGTCGGTCAGGCGGCGGATATCGCAAAAGATGCCACGCTTCGGGCTGTTGCGACCGAAACTTCAAAAACCGATGCGCGCCCCGCGGAGTTTCCAACCAAAGAGAAAGTTACCAAATCACCGCCGTCTCGTCTCCGCTTGCGCAGCCGGTTTTCGGCGGTGGCGCTGTTGGCCGTTATCGCTGCGACCTTCTGGTTGTACTGGAGTCACCGACGAGTAACGCTCTCCGCCATGGACACTATTGTTCTCGCGGATATCAAAAACGAGACCAGCGATCCGGTGTTCGACGATGCATTAGACGCAGCTTTGCGTTACGAAATGGCGCAGACGCCCTATCTGAACATTCTGGGCACCGACAAAGTCCTGGGGACCCTGGCGCAACTCAATCTCTCTCCGACTACAAAGTTGACGCCAGAGGTGGCACGCCAGATCTGCGGAAAGACCAACAGCAAGATGGTGATCTCTCAATCGATCGGCGATGCCGGCAATCGCTACCATTTGCAGATGCGGGCACTCGACTGCGGGTCGGGAGAGACCTTGGCCAAAGAGCAGGCGGACATCGGCAAGCGGAATGAGGTCGTACACGAATTGGGAGTCACAGCCGCACGCCTTCGCGCGAAGCTGGGAGAGCCCGCAGATTCGCTGGCGCGCTTCAATCAGCCGCTGGAAAAGGCGCTCAGCGCTTCGCTCGAGGCTTTGCAAGCCGGCAGTCAAGGGCTCAAACTCTCCCTCGCCGGCAACGTCGGGGGAGCGCTCAAACTCTATCAGCGAGCTGCGGAACTGGATCCAAACTTTGCCATAGCGTATGGGCGCATGGGCGCGGCCTACCTTATCCTCGGTAACACTGAGTTGTCCGAGGCTTCGTACACACGTGCGTACCAACTCCGCGACCGATTGACCGAAAAAGACCGGTTGGGCGCCGAAATCACCTATTACAGTAATGTGATCGGCGACTGGGAGAAGGAATATTCGTGCGCGCTTCGTTTCTTAGAGATATTTCCTCGGGATGTGTACGCTCATGCCAACCTCAAGGAAGCATTTGTCCATCTCGGCCAGCCCGACCGGGCCGCTGACGAAGCAGCTGAGATTGCACGGTTGCGTCCAAGCTCATATTATTTCGGCGGCGCGATACAATCCATCAGGTACGCAAGCAGATTCAATGAGGCAAAATCATGGCTCGCCAAAGCGGACGCCCTTAAATTCGAGTGTCCAATTATTGGGCACTGACCAAGCCGGAGGTGAATTTCCTAATTCTCATCACGACCTTTGCAGGTTTTTACCTCGCTTCCACGAGCGGCCCTGTGAATTTTCACTCACTGCTCGCTTTCCGCACATTGCTGGGCACGCTGCTCGTTGCCGGTGGGACGGCGACGCTTAACCAAGCCTTTGAATGCTCCTTTGATCGGCAGATGCGTAGGACAGCGCGCCGGCCCGTAGCTGCGGGCAGTATTCAACGTTCTCATGCTTTCGTCTTCGGAATCTTATTCGCGTTGGCTGGAGCGGCATACCTCTATATGGAGGTTAATCGCTTGGCCTGTCTGCTGGCGATTGTCACGCTCGCGACCTATCTTTTCCTTTACACGCCGCTTAAGCGCGTTACACCTCTCAGCATTCTCGTCGGTGCATTTCCTGGCGCCATGCCTCCACTGATCGGCTGGGCTGCTGCGCGCGGCAGACTCGACCCGGAAGTCTGGGTGCTCTATGGAATGGTTTTTCTCTGGCAATTCCCACATTTTATGGCGATTGCCTGGATGTATCGGGAAGATTACGCCCGTGCCGGATATTTAGTTTTGCCTTTGAACGAGCATCGCGACCGCTATGTGATCTGGCAGTCTTTCGTCGCCTCGCTGGTTCTCCTGGCAGTCAGTTTGATGCAAACATTCTATGAGAAATCGAGCCTGGTTTATTTCGCCGGAGCATTGACGATCGGCACAATCTTCAGTTACTACAGCGCACGGCTGGCTTCACGGAAATCAAATTCGTCGGCGCGGCAACTGCTCGTTGCTTCGATCCTCTACCTCCCCGCAATTTTTGTTTTGATGATGCTTGACCGCAAGTGGCCTTGATCAAAACAGCATCGCTAGGCCCAAGAGCTAGTGGAATGAACTTCGCAGAGGAAGGAGGTGTTAAATGTTAAACAACGTGTCAGAGTTTTCCGAAATTCGTACACCGTCATCCTATCCCGCATCGCAAAAACGTTACGTTGATGGTAGCCGTGCAGGGCTGCGCGTACCCTATCGAGAGATCTCTCTCTCGGCTACGAATCACAGTCATGGCACCGAAGAGAATCCTCCTCTGCCTGTGTACGACACTTCGGGTGCCTATACGGACACCGAAGCCAAAATCGACTTGAGTCACGGACTGCCCCGACTTCGCGCTGACTGGATTAAGCAACGCAATGATACCGAGATCCTTAGCAACCCCGGTTCCGAGTATGCCCGTCTTCGGGAAAGAGACCTGCTGACTTACCATTTGCGCTTTCCTTCTCCTTTTACGTATCGCCGCGCAAACAAAGGAAGGAACGTTTCGCAGATGCACTACGCACGCAAAGGGATCGTCACGCCCGAGATGGAGTTCGTTGCCTTGCGTGAGTCGATGCTGCTGGAGCGCTTGTTGCAAGATCCCAGCTATGCATCGATCCTGCGTCAACATCCGGGGCAGTCTATTGGGGCACAGCTCCCGGAACAGATCACACCCGAGTTTGTTCGTAAGGAAGTTGCCGCCGGACGTGCAATCATTCCGGCTAACGTAAACCATCCCGAACTGGAACCGATGATCATCGGGCGCAATTTCAAAGTCAAAATCAACGGTAACATTGGCAACTCCGCAGTGACCTCTTCGCCGGCTGAAGAGGTGGACAAAATGATCTGGGCCACCTATTGGGGCGCCGATACGATCATGGATCTTTCGACCGGCAAGAACATTCACGAACTCCGCGAATGGATCCTTCGCAATTCCCCCGTGCCGATAGGAACCGTACCCATCTATCAGGCTCTCGAAAAAGTGGAAGGTCGCGCGGAAGAACTTACTTGGGAATTGATGCGCGATACGCTCATTGAACAGGCTGAGCAAGGTGTCGACTATTTCACGCTGCACGCGGGAGTTCGGTTGCCGTGGATTCCACTTACCGCGAAACGACTCACAGGTATCGTCTCACGCGGCGGCTCGATTATGGCGAAGTGGTGTCTCTCACACCATCAGGAGAACTTCCTCTACACGAATTTCGATGAAATCTGCGAAATCATGAAGACCTACGACGTGTCGTTTAGTTTGGGCGACGGTCTTCGCCCCGGCTCGATCTACGACGCTAATGACGAAGCGCAGTTTGCCGAATTACGCACTCTCGGAGAGCTGACACAACGCGCTTGGAAGCATGACGTCCAGGTGATGATCGAAGGTCCCGGACATGTTCCGATGCAGCGTATCCGCGAGAACATGGACGAAGAATTGCGTCATTGTTTCGAGGCTCCCTTCTACACGTTGGGTCCGCTCGTCACCGACATCGCGCCCGGCTACGATCACATAACCAGCGCGATTGGAGCGGCGCAGATCGGGTGGTACGGGACCGCGATGCTCTGCTACGTTACGCCGAAGGAACACCTTGGCCTCCCCAATAAAGAAGATGTTCGTACGGGCATCATCAGCTACAAAATCGCCGCACATGCAGCGGACTTGGCGAAGGGATGGCCTGGGGCGCAGCTTCGGGACAATGCGCTATCGAAGGCGCGCTTCGAGTTCCGCTGGGAAGATCAGTTCAACTTGAGCCTCGATCCAGATCGTGCACGTGAATTCCACGACGAAACCCTACCTCACGACGGCGCCAAGACCGCCCATTTCTGCTCGATGTGCGGGCCGAAGTTTTGCTCCATGAAGATCACCGAGGAGATACGCGCGAAGTATGGAGAGGATGCCCAGTCCAGGATGGAGGAAAAGTCCCGCGAGTTTACTGAACGTGGCGGCGAGGTCTATGTATGACGCAGCCGGACATCGCGGTCGTTGGCGGGGGCCTGCTTGGCCGCTGTCTGGCTTGGCGGGCGTCGCGGGCTGGTGCGCGTGTTGTCCTTTACGACGCCGCAAGCAGCAGAGGAGAAGATTCAGCAGCTTGGGTGGCGGCAGGCATGATCGCTCCAACGACAGAAGCTATTGATGCCGATTCACAAATTGCGTCGATGGGAGAACACAGTCTTACATTGTGGCCACGATGGTTGGCTGAGCTGCCGTTCCCGGTTTTCTATCGTGACGATGGGACGCTCCTGCTCTGGCACCGCGAGAATTCGGGAGAAGCCGTCCGCGCTCAAAGAATGATTGCATCGCGGCAATCGGATGCGACTGTCAGGCGCCTCGAAGGTTGGCAAGTCGGGGAATTAGAGCCTGCCCTAGGAACGCGATTCTCCGAAGCGTTACATATTCCAAATGAAGCGCAGGTCGACAATCGCGAACTCTTGAAGGCGGTCGCCATCGCTCTCGAAGAAGCGGGCGTCGAGTGTCATTGGGATACTTTCGTCGCAGATGGCACGCTACCCGCTGCTGGAATTGTTGTCGATTGCCGTGGCACGGGCGCTAAGCGCGATTGGCCGAAGCTCCGGGGCGTTCGCGGCGAGATCGTGCGTCTGGACGCGCCCGAGATCGAACTGCATCACATGTTGCGGCTTTTGCATCCGCGGTACCCGGTGTACATCGTTCCAGGGCATCAGTGACTCCCTGCAGGTAGATTGCACGGTAGATCGATCCAGCCGACCCGGGGTTTTTTGGCGGAAATCACGACCGCGTGGTCCGATTGCGTCTTCGGAGTCAACTCCTGGTTAGTCGGATAACCGAACATTTAAAGTAATACTCTACTTGTCCGGTTTCGGCGTTAATCAGGACTTGGCGCAGTGTACAAAGCCCGACGGCCCTTACCCTCTGGGTCGCTTTACCGCTAAGCTCTTTCTCTTCGTTGCAGGTAGGCGTCAGTTTGAAATCCATCCAGCCGTAACTAGCATTTCGTGTGCAACCTCAGTCAGCGAGCAATTTTCGGAGGCTAGAGAGAAATCCTCCAATCGCGCACCGTCAAGGATCATATTCAACTCGGCGACACGGGCAACATATGCCCGCTGCGATACCCCTGATTCGCGCATCCTGACGCGCTGCTCCATTGTTTCGATACTAGCAGTCAGACGGCAGACCACACTATGTGCGGCTGGAGCAATGCTACGACAGAGGTCTAGCTCCGCGCGATTTTCCAGTGCGCGTGCCAACATGAAACGCGTGACGCCAACAGAAGCATAATTGTTGCAGACAGACCGAAGATTGCGGTACATCACATCATCGTTCCCGGCTGCGGTGGGAAGATAGGCAAGGCCGAGTGCGTCTACGTCGATAGCGGCATGGGGAATATGGTGCTGTGTAAGAATGTCTGAAGCCTCGCCCAGAACGCTTGTCTTGCCCGTTCCCATCCCACCCGTAATGATCAGCAAAGATTCCGTAATCGCTCCTGTCCAATGATGCCATGCGATCGAAGCTCGTGCGATGGCGCAGTAACCACTTTACGCTCTCGGGGTCAGATCAGTGGACGATAAGTCGGATAACCGGACAAGTTGGAAACCCCGCCACCCCGTAACAGGGAATTTCATCCCCTGTTCCTTCCCTGATCGTTCCCTGTTCCGATTGGTGTTGAAGACCTGATTTTTATCGATAAACCCCGCTCTAGCCTGGGTTATCGCCGAATGGTTCCGACGAAAGCCGTAAAATTCCGTGTGTTTTTCCCTGTTAGCAGGGAATTTGGCCCGGAGAAAAGTTCGCACGGGACTGCGTCCACCGCCAGCCAGTCTTGATATCTCTCTCTGTTCCTTTCAGGTTGGCAGAAACCGGCATTTTGCGGCCTAATTGGCAGGAATTACCAGGGCCATTCGCTCTGTCTTCCGCTACTATTCCGCAAACGGCCTAAATTGGCGGCGATATTCTCCACGACGAATCAGACGGTTCCCTTTCGCGGAACGTAGGGAGTTGCCCAAAAAAACCTAATTCTCGGGCTCGTTGCAAGGCCTTTGTGGCTCGCAGCGCTCATTGGATTGATTGCTGTCACTTTTCCGCGAACCTCACTTGGCTCATGGGCGCGACCAGGCGGGATATGAGCGCTGTGTTGGACATTCCAACAGGTAGAAGACAACCTGGTGGTCCTGCGCGTCCTCAGTACGGAATCGATGCAACAGCAACAAGCCACGAGTGCGGCCGAAGAATCGCTACGGATCTCTCAGAACCGCTATGCGGGCGGCGTCGATACTTATCTGCAGGTGGTGACCTCGCAAACCACCGCGCTCGCGAACGAGCGAACCGACATCGATATCCTGAGGCGACGGCTCGAAGCGAACGTGCTCTTGATCAAGGCCATAGGCGGAGGATGGGACATTTCGAATTTGCCTAAGTCATAGAGAGTGCGTTACGGGAGCGCTAGCGCATCTGGGAATGGCTCGCGCCGATGCTCTGCAAGCGAAGACCTCACAGGGGCGGGTGCCTATGCTGCCCGCGTCCGAGCACTCGCCGCCTACAAAGATTTTCTCACGCTGTGGAAAGACGCCGAATCCGTTCGTGTTCACATCTAATCCTGGAGATTTGAGATTTTTTGTGTTTTGGGGAGTCGCTCACGGGCAGTACCATGGCAGGGAGTAGTAGAGCAGAAGGGAGATTCCTATCGCCGACACAGACCGAGGATCGGCCGCGGACGGCGCCGCTTCAACACTGTGAGTTGTTGCCGAAGCGCGAGATTTTCCAGGACGAGATGCCGACGGCTACGAAACACGCCAGCAAACGCTCTGAACAAGGGAAAAAAGCAGATTGAACATGGCCCGGAGTTATACCAGAGTCGTGGACGGACACAGCAGTAAGTTACTCATTCTGCGACCGGTCAGAGTTTTGGCGAGGGACAGGCCCAGAGTTTTGGCGAGGGGCAGGCTTAGGTTCTTCATCACGTGGCTGATCCAGCCGCTCGTGCCTTTGAGCCTCCTTTACGCGGCTCTCCATTGAAGGTTTGAACATCCGTGATCGAGTATATGTTTTCGCACTCGCACAACCTGCAACGACCTATAAATGAATGTGTCGCACTCGCCTCAGATTCGAGTTCTTCTTGCAGCCTCGCGATCTTGGCCGAAACGGGAATTGGCTCTCTGCATCGAATACAAGACACTCCACGATAGCTCTTCATCAGTTCAGCAATCATTTGAACCTCACGTGGGGAAGCAACGAGGAGAGGGGATCATAGCACTCGGGCAGGCCAAAATCTAGGAGGACACTCCCACTTTCGCGAGTCGGTCGAAGCGTCAAACGTCGTATTCCGAGTCGTGGAAAAACGGCCATTCAGCTTCCTAACGCGAAGGACGATTTGCCAGAATGGAGCTAGTTCTGTTTCTGGCCAAGCTATCGCTTCGCTTGCGCACTCGCCAACAGAGGTCCTCTCGCATCCACACTGCAGAGTTTCCGGCTAGCTTCCTAAATTCGAATAGAATATCTCTTCGGATTGCGGGATCGCCATTTTGGCTGACGTACGTGAACTGCTTTCCGTATTTCACTTCGATGTCGCGGACGACATTTTCCCGGAAGAGTTCCTCTGCTCGTTTAAATTCTTCAAACATCCACTCGGCCACCTGAGCGGCGGTATATCGGGATTTCATCCTGCCTCCAGGACATGGCGGGATTATATGACGCTTTGCGCGCTAGTTTGAACCCTCTTCGTGGAAGATATAACCAAAGAAATCGCGGTCGGCAAAACCAGCTGCTTGATGTCGAAATAATCATGCGTACGACGCTCCCGAAAACGCGATTTCGGGGCATCAAGCCAAGGGCTCGATTGCGTTCGTTCGTCGAGGGAAGCGCGACGCGCCTGTTGCCTTGATTAACTACCTCGTGCATGGCGCGCACAGAAAGAGATCCTGCTCGGTTGCGAGCAGGATCTCTGGTTCTGGTTATTGCTGTGCCGTGCATCGAGACGAAAGCCCAGAAAAGACGCTCTGCTTTTTTCCGGGCCTCGTCACCGCTATTCTTACTTCCCCGAGCCGTTCAGCGTCGATGTCAGCGTCGAAACTGTCCCTGAACCGTCACTCACCACGACTTGGAACGTGGCCGTCTCAGGCCCGGTCATTGAAGGAGTAAAGGTGACGTCGAACGTGCAATTCGCGGGTTCTGCTGCGAGCGTACCCGAGCACGAGCCGTCCGCATTCGTGACGTGGAAATCGCCGGCATTGGCGCCAGTGATGGAAGCGGCAACGCCGAACGATATATGAGTGTGGCTAAGAACCGTAAAGATCTTGGTCACGCCGCTGGCGGTGCCGACTTTGGTAGATGGGAAGGTAGACGTCACTGGCCCGAGCGAGACCGCGCCTTTTGCCGTGCCGGTCCCGGTGAGAGTAGCCGTCATCGGCTCGGTCCCGAAGTTGTCGGTGACGGTGAAAGTAGCGCTCTCCACCCCGTTCACGATGGGTGTGAACACGATGTGATACTTGCAGAATTTTCCCGGAGCCAACGTGCCGGTGCAAGTGGTGCCGGTCGATTCTACGGTGAAGTCGCTCGCGTTCGCGCCGGAGAACGAGTAGGCGATGCTCGAAAGCGTCTGGCTGGTTGAGTTAGTGACGGTGAGCAATTCTGCCTGGCTGATCCCGACGATTTTAGTCCCGAAATTAACCGTGCTGGGCGAAAGCGTCGTGGCCGTGCCGGTGCCGTTCAGGGCTATCGAAGCCGGGCTGAAGTAGTCGGAACTCGAAACGCTGAGCGTTCCGGTTCGAGCACCCGAAGCCGTGGGCTTGAATTCGATCAGGATAGTGCACGAGCCATGGGCGGCGAGCGTGTTGGTGTGCGTCGGGCAATCATTGCTCGAAATCAAGAAATCACCCGTCACACTGGGGCTGATCTGATTGATGGTAGTCGAGCCGATGTTGGTGAGAGTGACCTGCGAGGGGGCGCTCGTTGACCCCACCGCTTGCGACCCGAAGTTGAGCGGATTCGGAGACAGGGTTACTTGCGAACCGCCCGTGCCCGATAGATTGACCACGATGATGGTGCCAAGGAAACTGTTGTCCGTGACGGTTATTGTGCCGGCGGCCGGTCCACTTTGAGTCGGTGCGAAGCTGACGTTGATGGTGCAGCTTGTGCCGCTCGGCAAAATGCCGGTGGGGCAGCCCGACTCAGTGAACATGGCAGAGCTAGAGACGATGCTGGAAATGTTTAAGTCGTAGCCGGTCCCGGTGAGCACGACGGGCTGCGACGCGCTGGTTGTTCCGGGAGTCTGGGTGGCAAAGGTGAGGCTGGTGGTTGAGGAGCTCAACTCCGAAACGGGAGTTACTTTGTCAACTTGGGAGTTATGAATATCAGCGAAGTAAATATTCCCCGAGGAATCTACAGCAACGCCGTACGGGAAGTCTAAAGCAGAGTTCGTTGCGAGTCCCGGTGTGGAAGCGCCCATCATTCCGTTGCCGGCCACCGTTTGAATGATTCCCGCAGTGTCCACCCAGCGGACGCGCTGGTTATCAAGGTCCGTAATCGTGAGATCACCGGCTCCGTCCACCGCCACATCGCTGGGACTATCTAAAGATGTGGATGTCGCGGCAACGCCGTTTGATCCATATCCGGCGGACCCGTCGCCAGCCACAGTCGTTACATTGCCGGAGGTATCCAACTTCCGAATTCGGTTGTTGCCTGGGTCTGCGATGTAGACGTTGCCAACGCCGTCGAGGGATATCTCGAAGGGATTGCTGAACTCCGCGGTCAACGGCATGCCTGTAGACTCGTCCAGAAAGCCTGCCGTGCCGTTGCCGGCGGCGGTGTTGATAATTCCGCCGGTCACCTCGCGGATGACGTTATTCCCATAGTCAGAGATGAAGAGATCACCCGAGGCGTCAACCGCGACTCCAATGGGATCATTCAGCGTAGCGCTCGTAGCGGCCATGCCATCACCGGTGTAACCGTACGTGCCGGGGGTCCCTGCAATCGTGTTGATCGTTCCGCTAGCCAACGGGACTGTAACTTCGCGGATGACGAAGTTGAATGTATCAGCAATAAACAAGTTCCCGGACGAATCCAAGGCCAAGCCGTAGGAGCCGCTGAGCTGTGCACTCGTCGCTGGGCCACCATCTCCACCATAACCGCACGAGCCGACGGTGCCGGCGATAACGTTGAGGGTCCCGCCACTCAATTCGTAAACAACGCAATCAGTGTTATCCGAAATGTACACATTACCGCTTGAATCGACAGCCACTCCCGTCGGTTCAGCGTTCAAACTAAAAAACTGGTTGCTCGTTCCCGCGCCGGCTACGTTGCTGAGCTGATCCTGTTGCTGGGCGCTGGCAAATCCGGCTGTCAAAAGCAGGATGGCAGTGCATACGACGGTTCTGAGGTTGCGCATCACAGTTTCCTCTCTTTTGTTTTCTTTCTCTCCGGAGCCGGGCCCCGGCTGGATCTTGCACGCCCTCGTGCGGCGGACCATCTTCAAAACTTTCTGTCTTGCGCAAGCAACGCCCAGGTCGTCGTTGCAGCCTGCTCGCCTTCGGAAATCGAAGTCGAGCGCACTTCGTTTACGGCATCCGGATCAGTTGAATGGCCTGATGATTGTGCGTTCCGGTGGCGTCCTCGAAATCGATGAAGAAACTCGGACGCGCTCCGTTCTTCCATCCGGCGTATTCGCGCGCGGAGATGGTCAGAGTGGTTTCCAGCGCAGGAAGAGCTTCGCGTTCGTTCACGCGCAAGCTGACGCCTTCAGCGGCCACCTGCTTGGCTCCGCCTGGCAGCGAGCTCTGGAAAGAAACCGTGGCTCCCTTCACATCCGCAGCGCTGTAATTGCGCAGCCGCAGAGCCAATCGGACTTGGACATTTTCACCCTGATTCTTCACTTCGACGACTCTGTAGGTTCCTCCGAACTGGTGCGCCGCATTTGCAAGGACGGCGGTTCCGAAAGCGAAGGAGGAAAGCAGGAGAGCAACTGCGAAAACAGAAAACTTCGAAATTCGGAATCGACTGAGCATAAGTAGAACTCCCTTTGGCCGCCCGTTAACCGCAGGGCGGCAATAATCGCGAGCGGGTCGCTTTTGATTTGGCAAGAATTTTGGGTCCCGGCATTCCTTGGGTGCACTCCGAAACTGTCCGAGCGCACAAAGGGCTGGTGCACTGTGCGCCGTGGTTGTTACGGGCAGGTTAAGGCCGCAGCAAAATCTCGTCAACGACTGTGGGTCCTATTACGGTGAGTACCTGAAAAAGCGGTACTTAGTCGCTTGCGGTTGAGCCCGGCTTCCACCAGAGCGATTGTTACAGTTCTGGCGTCTAGAAAGCGAATTTCAGTCCGAACTGGATGGTGCGGGGACGGTGTGCATCCACCGGGCGCAGGAAAGAATTTCCGGTGAGGCAGTCAATTCCATTGGGATTGATCGGGTCCACATAGCCAGCCTGATTCTCCGGCCCACCGTAGCAGCTGATCGTGTTATGGGCGGTATTGCCCAGCTCGGGATCGAAAACGCGAAACTGAGTGTGGTTGAAAATGTTGAAAGCTTCCGCGCGAAATTCAAGCGTGGTGGATTCGCTCGTTTTGAAATGCTTGAGCAGCGCCATGTCGAAGTTCACGCGGCTGGGATTATTCATGATGTTGCGGCCGGCATCTCCGAAGGTAAGACCCTGCGGAGCGACGAAGGCGTCCGGGTTCCCGAGCAAGGGGCCGAATGTAAAGAGAGCCTGGTTGCCGCCCAAGGGCGGGGAGCCCTTGGGGCTCGAAATAATGTCCGGAAAAGAACCGGCGCCTGATCCGTTCGCAACGCCCGCATTGTCCAGGACTGAAACGCCATTGACGCCGCTGCCGCCGTTAATCACGCTGAATGGGATGCCGGACTGGAACGTGGTAACGCCCGTAAGCTCCCAATCGTTAAGAAAATGGCGCGAAAACCACGATTGAGCAAAGGAAGATTGGTCAATCGAGTGGTCGGCTGCGATCTCTTCCGTTGGCTTCGAGAAGGGGCCGCCCGGGTGAGTCCTTTGCCACGCACCGAAATTTTTCACCTGCTGCAACAAACGGGGGAAGCCGAAATCATACACATAGCCCACATTCAGGAGATTTCTCTGATCGAAATTCGAACTGGCGCGGTTAGACCGAAGATCGAAGGAGTTCACAAAAGTCGAATCGAAGCGGTCCGAGGAATCGTCGATCGAATGGCTATAGGTGTAAACGATGTCGAGGCTTAGTGGTCCCTTGGTACGGCGTATGGTGGCCTGCAAGGAGTTGTAACTGGAGTTGGCCACGTTGGAAAGTCCGAAAATTCTCCCAATGGTGGGCGCGAATTCGCGCAGTGAGTTGGGGTCCGGGAACTGCGCGTTGGGAGTTCCGTAACACGCGGCTATTAGATTTACGAACCCAGGATCGCCTGTGGCTACCGTCGTCGTGCCCACGGTGAAAGCGGAGCCATCAAAGGCGTTGCATACCGCGGAAGTAATGGGAGCGCCTCGCAATGGCGGAACTGGTTGAGCCGGAGGAGGGCCGACGACGGGGATCGGATTAAAAGGATTTTGAGCGGCGGGCACCGGCGGCAATTGGTTCAGCTGAAGCTCCGCGGTTAAGTGCGTTCCTTTGCTGCCGACGTAAGCGACGCTGGCTATTATGTCGGGGGTTATTTCCTGCTGCACTCCCAGGCTCCACTGTTGCACGTAGGGCCAAACTGCTTTGGTCGGAATGGAGGTCACGTTAAGCGGATAAGCCCCGGTCGCACCGCAAGTCGCGCCTACTCCCCCGATGCAGCTGAAGCCATTGGGAAAGTTCTGGGTCATGTCGAGGACAAGCGGGGCACTGCCCTCAAGCGAACCCGTGTTGGCTTCATCGCCGGTACCGTGTTCGAAAAAGATTCCATAGCCGGCGCGAATGGAAGTCTTACCGTCTCCGCGCGGATCCCAGGCGAAACCGAGACGCGGCGCGGGATTCACCAAATGGCCCTTCATGCAGCTATCAGGAGTGCCGCCCTTTCCGCACTGAACCAAGCCGTTCGTGATTCGCGGGTCGAGATTGCTCGGATCAAGCGGGATCGGATTGGACGTGGCGGCGTCCAGGAGCAGCCCGGTCGTAGGATCGACGACGGCCATCGCTGCGAGGGTCGGACTGAACGCCTTGGCCTCCCAGTTGTAAGCGTTCAGATATTTTTCATGCCAAGTGCCGAAGAGGCTCAAACGCAGGCCGAGGTTCAGCGTCAGCTTGGAAGAAACGTGCCAATCGTCCTGGAAATAAGGCTCGCCGACGGTGTAGCGATTATAGTAGCGGCCCTGGGCGCTATCCTGCTGATACGAACGGATGCGGCCGTTCAAGAAATCAGCGAACGCATTTCCAGTGGTCTGGACGCTGCTCTGATTGGTGAACGTTAGTATGCCCTGCAAATCTCCCGTCGCAGCACCGATGGCTGGATTGGTTTCGTTTTTCTGCGCCAGAATCATCTGAAACCCGAATAGAAGAGTGTGCTTACCCAGGACCTTGGTTACGTCATCGCCGAAGCTATAGGTCGGGTTCGTATGGCGGTAGGGTACAAAGGAAGAATCCACACCGAAACCGTCGCCGCCGTAAGCTGCATTTGTTCCGCCGATGACGATGCCCGGGACTTTGCCGCCAAACCCGTTGTTGAATAGATAGCCCATGCAGCTGCCCGTCTGGCCCGCAGCGCACAGGAGATTGGGATGCAACTGCCAATTTCCACCGGGGCCGTTGATGTTCGAGAGGCTGATGTGGTCGGTGGTAAAGCTAAAAACCGCATCATTCAACAGCGTCGGGGAAATTACGTCGGTCACACGGGCCACCAGGCTGATGCCGGGCCCGAGGAATTTGTTCTCGATGGTCGGAAAGCTGTTGGCGATGTAGCCCCACTGGGGAATCGCCGTGGTGGTATTCCATTGATCGTGGATATATCGGAATGTTCCGTGCAGGCCGGAAGTGAAATTGTGATCGATTCGAAATAACTCCTCGCGCCAGTAAGTCGGAGGCGAAACAGCCACGTCGTAGCAGGAGCCAATGCTGGAATTGCAACCCGAATTCGCGTTTGGCGGAGGTATGTTGCCCGTACCAAGCAGGGCTTGGGCCGTGGGATCAATCGGAACTTGATTGCCGGGAAAGGTGAGAACTTGCGTCGTTTGATCGGAGCCGGCGAATTGCGGGCAATCCGGAAAAGCGGTGCGGGGGAAGAAAACTTCGACTCCGGATGGGGCGAAAGGGCAAACGTCACCGAAGTAACCGGTTCTTTCCGCGGCGGAAGGAACCGCCTGGTTGAAATCCTGGGGCGTGCGTTCAAGACGCGCTTCTTCGGAGAAGAAGAAAAACGTCTTGTCCTTCTTGGTGTTGTAATGGCCCGGTATGAAAACGGGTCCGCCCACTGTTCCCCCGAAGTCGTTCCTGCGATACAGGGGAGCCTGACTCGTCTGATCAAAAAAATTGCGCGCGTTGAAGACCTCGTTGCGGTTGAATTCGTAGAGATTGCCGTGAAACTGCTGGCCGCCGGTTTTCGTGGTGACGAAAACCGATCCGGAGGCGCTGCGTCCATATTGCGCGCCGTAATTCGAGGTGAGGACCTTTACTTCTTGTATGGCATCGAGGCTGGGGTAAACGATGAGCGTGCTCTGATTTCCGTTGATGCCGGCGTTCAATACGTCGCCGCCATCCACGTCGAACGTGTTGTATTCGACGCGCCCGCCGTTGACGCTGTACTTCACGCTGCCCTTCACGCCAACCAAAGCTTCGTCCTGTTGCGTCTGATTGCTAACGCCGGGAGCGAGAGTGATCAACTGCGTAAAGTTGCGGCCGTTCAATCCGATGGAGACGACTTCCTTTTGCGTAACCGTGCCGCTGATCTGAGAGTTCTCCGTCTCGATCTCGGCAGTTCGTTGGCCTTCCACGTTCACCGACGTCGTCGCACCGGCAACCTCCAGGCTGGCATCGACGCGACCTTCCTGGCCCGCTCCGACGACAAAATCCTTGACCAGGAAAACATTGAAACCCGGAGCTTCCACGGTCACGCTGTACGTTCCTGGAGCGAGACCCGGGATGCGATAGTCTCCCTGTTCGTTGCTGGTCCCGGTGTGTTTCACACCCTGAGCGTCCGTCGCGGTAACCACTGCGCCAACAACGATCCCGCCGGTCGAATCGTGGGCCGAACCGACAATCGCTCCGGTGTTTTGCGCGGTAGGCGCCTCCTGAGCAGGGGCAGGTTTCGGCGTAGAAGTTGCGTCCTGCGCGACAGCAGCGCTCGCCAGAGCCAGCATGAGTATCGTAGAGCACAAAAGAATCCGCAGAAACTTCACGCTAGCCTACCTCCTGCTTGTCGAATGATGGCGGGATGCGAACTTATCGCGGCCACAGTGCGGATGCGGTCTCCACCAGAAGAGCCCCGCGGCTCAATTCCTGAGAAGCGTTTGAGTTATTGTCGGGATCGGTTTTTTCGGGCACCAGGTTGACGTCAAGACGGGCGTCGTCGCCCTCGCGCAGCTCGAAATCGTCGTTTTCAAATCGCTCATATCCGCTAGCTGAGACAATGACGACGTATGTTCCGGCCTCGAGTCCGGGAATGCTGAAGTTTCCCTGCGCGTCGGTATCGGTTCTTTGCGAACCCCCATCGGCATCTTTAAGCTCAATTTTCGCGCTATCGACCACCGCGCCTTTCGTGTCGTACACCGTTCCTGATATGGACCCAGTGCTGCGGGAACTCCGATGGAACGACGTCCCCAGCGAAAAGATTAACGAGCAAAAAACGACCAGAATAGACCTCACCGCACCCGACCTCCGAAAGGGATAAGAAGACCGCAACTCAGTAGCAAGATTCGCGTTACGTAGCGATGTCGCGAAGGTTAAAATCGCGTGACAACCGGTACCGCGCGTTCGGTCTAGGGCTCACTGTCCAGAGCCCCAGTTCAAGCTGCACCCGTTTTGCTCGCCCGTCAAAATTCATGTGGGCTCAACTCCGGTGTCATCCGTCTGTAACACAGTCCCGTGATAGTGCCCGCGTAGGTTTACTCCCGTAAGACTCGAAGAGCGGTTCGGCCGGACACAGAGGGCGTTCCTGGTGAGCCTCGCAAGTTGGCTGGTCACGGCGTTTCTTCGCGTACTACCCCACGATCTTCACAATTGAACCTAGGAGAAAAAGAAATGATGATGAAAAGCATGAAAATTGCCTTGGCGATTGCGGTTCTAGCCATGGCTATGATGTTCAGCTCGGCCGTAAGCGCGCAGACCTTCCCATTCGTCGGTGCGGGTTCGTCTGCGGCGTTCAACGCTCTGGCCTATGCTGGAGAGTTCGGCAGTTCACCAGTCTGCGGAGTTTACAACTGGTCGCAGAACAAGGGCTTCGTCACCGGGCATGACAACCGCGCAGGAGCTGGCGCAAGTGACGTAGCTGGGACCGTATGGGTCGAATGGAACACCTCCAGTGGCGGCGCGACCGGACCGATTACGAGCATCTGCGCCTACCTGAACATCGACTCGATCGTAGGGAACCGGCTGTTCTTCGCGCAGCCCCAAGGATCGGTTAACTTTCCCGGTGGATGCCCATCGTCCGGAATTGCACCAAGCAGCCCTCAGCAGGTTCTTCTCCTGCCTGCGGACGTAACTTTGCCGCAGGGTGTGTGCAACGCTCTGAATGGACACACATTCAATGCAGCCCCCAGCGACATCCGGCCTGAGGACGCCCAGTTTGGCACTCAGCGGGCCTGCGGGCCTTTCATCAGTGCTACGAACGCCACTACTCTCGGCTACGGTGGTACGGGTAACACGTGCTCGCCCGGAGTTGCGATCGTAAGCGGATTCGGTTCGAGTCCGGCGAGCGCGCAACCCATCGCTTTCACCATTTCAGGCAAGGACCCAATTACAGGCGATGCCATTCCTGCGTACAAATCGCTGAACGTCGGTGCGCAGATTGCCCTGATAATCGGCAACTCAACAAATACCGCAAGCACCGGCCTGGGTAATGCCGCATTTAACAATATAGATCGTTGGGTTTTGGCAAAGGTTCTCGACGGAACTCTGGCGCGCACTCGCGACCTCATTCCCGGCGGAGAGAGCCTCGGCTCCGTACCTCTGAACGTAGTGCTGCGCGAGCCCTTGTCCGGAACCATGAATACGGTGGAATTCTCTGTCACCAGGGACAAGGAAATCGACTCGTCGCAAGAGTTGGGCATCAATCCCAACGCCGGGCCGCCAGCTGGGTGGACCGGGGCGACCAACCCTCTCGATATCACTAAGACCAAAGGCGGTGTGCGCAAGATCAGGGCCATCGGAACCGGCGAAATGGTTAAAGCGATCGCCGGCACGACGTCTCCTACGAGCGGCGCAGCCCTTTCCAACCAAATTGGCTATACCTTCTTCAGCTACGGCAACGTGGCGCCACTCACGACCGGATCGGCGTCCACTTCGGTTGGCAAGTATTTCGCGATCGACGGCGTGGACCCGTTCTATGCTGATTACGCGTCCAATCCGAACGGTCCAGGTGTATTGCCGGTCTGCACAGTTGGTTCCGGATCCAGCTCATGCACGAACGGGCTCCTTTTCCCCAACATCGTGAACGGCTCCTACCCGCTCTGGAACGTCCTGCGCGTGATCACCACGACCTCGCTCGGGACAGTGGGGGGCGGAGTTTACAACCTGGTCCAAGCGGCACAGAACTACGTCACGAACACGGCGTATAACGTTCCGGATTTTGTTCCGTACGCCAATCTGGCGGTTTTCCGTGCCCACCGTGCGGTCACGCTCTATGTGAACGCATACAACTGCGGCACGGGTTCAGGTTGCACGAAGTCTTATGCACCGCAGGACGGGTTCACCACTGCTGCCGAGGATGGTGCGGACGTAGGTGGGGCGGTATTCAACGTCGAAGCAGAGCTCGACTATCAACTGGACAACAGCAACAAGCAACTCATCACCTTTGAGCAGTAGTTAGTAGCTCAAAGAACTTCAGAGGAGACGAGGCAGATTGCTGATACTTGGCAGTCTGCCTCTTTTCCTTGTTCTGGGTACTTACGGTGCTAGTTCGCAACGATTCGCCGAAACACCCAGACACAAAAAAAATCAATCAACATCGAGGGACGCAGCATGAAGTTTGGGTGGGCAGAATTTCGAGGGCCGAGGGTCTTGATTGCCTTCAGTTTGATTTTGATTATGTTCCTGATGTCAGGTCGCTCTTTTGCGCAGCAGCCTCCGGCCACAAGTGCGGCAACGGAACATGAAGGTTCCGGCGCCGCCGTAGCCGATCAACCTCATCGAACGAGCCGGGAGAATCTCGATTCGCTCTCAATTGCGGACAGCGATTTGCATGCGGACCCGCCATTTTACGGAAATAAGGCGGATTATCCGGGGTTCACGCGCGAACTTCTGCAAGTTCAGTGGCGGACGGGCGACCCGATTGATCTGTGGGTGATGCGGCCCACGGGAGTAGCGAAGCCACCCGTGGTTCTGTACCTTTACGGCTATCCTTCCGACACAGACCGCTTTAAGAACGACGGGTATTGCGAGCGCGTAACGAAGAACGGTTATGCGGCAGTCGGCTTTGTCTCCGCGCTCACTGGACATCGCTATCAGAATCGCCCGATGAAGGAATGGTTCGTAAGCGAACTTCAGGAGTCGGTGGTGACTTCGGTGCACGACGTTCAGATGATTCTGAACTATCTAGCCGCGCGCGGTGATTTCAATATGAACCAAGTGGGTATGTTCGGACAGGGGTCCGGCGGGACGATAGCAATTCTGTCTGCCGCCGTCGACCCGCGGATCAAGGCGGTTGACGCACTGGATCCTTGGGGAGACTGGCCCGATTGGATGGCGAAGTCCGCGCTGATTCCGGAAAGCGAACGCCCGAATTACGTGAAGCCCGAGTTTTTGAAAAAAATCGCGTTCTTCGATCCGGTGCTATGGCTGCCAAAACTGAGCTCACAAGCTATACGGCTACAGAACATCGAGAGCGACACAGACACGCCGGCAATTTGCAAGAAACAGCTGGAAGCGGCAGCGCCGCCTTCTGCCGAGGTCGTGAAGTTCGATAACGATAAGGCCCACTTCAAGGCCATGGCGGGCGGCAAAGTCTTCGACTGGATCAAAGATAGATTGCGTCCCGCTCCCGAGCCGAAATCAGGGAGCTGAGGAATTGGCAGGCGGAACAATTTGAGGCAGGATGGGCGGCTCAAAAACAGAGAATTGGCCGGGTGTCCGCGAATTCATAATTCAATAGGTGGGGGAGCAATGAGAAATTGTAAGAGTTACAGAGGTTCTTCTGGTTTTCCCGTGTCACAGACGAAGCGCGCCGTTTGGCTGGTTGCTGTGATAGTTTTTGCCCTGTTCGGTTATTCGGGCTGCATCACAAAGTCATCAGCCTCGACCGAAGGCGAACTGAATGTGACGTTTACCCAAACAGCTCCCGGTTCCCTGCAAACAGGTGGTGTGATCGAACTCACCGCCGTAGTTGCAAACGATCCAACAAATATGGGTGTGATCTGGAACGTCAGCTGCAGCAGTCCGAAATGCGGCTCGTTCAACCCCACGCAAACCTTGAGCGGCGTCACCACGGCTTATACCGCCCCGACGGCGATTCCTGTCGGCAATACCGTGAACCTCACAGCCATGGCCGCAGCCAATCACTCAATTTCCCAGACGGTAAGTGTGACACTCACCAATTCGATTAGCATCGCTTTTACGCAGGCCCCGACGTCTCCCCTGGCTGCGGGCGGAAGCGAGGCCGTAGTGGCCCAGGTTACGAACGACGCCACCGGAGCTGGGGTGACGTGGAGCGTGACATGCTCGGGATCAACAAATTGCGGAGCCATGTCTCCCTTGCAAACTTTGAGCGGCTCGCCGTCTACTTATACTGCGCCCACGGGGATCACAGCTAACCTCACTGTTACAATCATCGCTACCTCCACGGCCGCCACGATGGTGTCTGTCAACGCCTCTGTCACCGTCACCCCCTCGGCGGCGGTCTCGGTCGTGTTCACTACCGGTGAAGCTCCGCCATCCACGATGGCAACCGGCGCTTCGGTGGATATTGCCGCCACGGTATCGAACGATCCGGCAAATGCCGGTGTGAACTGGACCATGAGCTGCACTCCCGGAACCGGCGGCACCTGCGGAACCTTCAGCACGCTTCATACTGGGAGCGGTGTTGCCACCTTATATACCGCTCCTACGGTGTTGCCAGCCACGGCTGTAACGATTACGGCCACGTCCGTAACTGACGGCACGAAGTCGGCCAGTGCGATGATTACAGTAGCCGTCCCGGTTATTTCTGTAGTTCTCAGCATAGCGCCGCCGAATTCGATGCCGGTCGGTGGAACAGCGACAATAATCGCGACAGTTTCAAACGACAGCATGGGCAAGGGCGTGGATTGGGCGGTGACTTGTTCGGTCGCCGCGCCGGGGTGCGGTACCTTTAGTCTAACTCCAGCCCACACCGTGAGCGGGAGCCCGATTGTTTATACGGCGCCACCTGCTGTGCCTTCAGGCAACACCGTCACTATCACGGCGACGTCAACAGCAGACAGCACGAAGTCGGTGAGCGCGACGGTGACGATTACGCCCTCTACTGCGATCTCCATCGTATTTACGTCTGGCCATTTGCCCCCGAGCACCATGAACGCAAGCGCGACAGCAAACATCGAGGCCACAGTAAATAACGATCTGACAAACGCGGGCGTGAACTGGACGATCAGCTGTCCAAGCGTGTCGCCGAACTGCGGCACCATCGCTCCCCCCAACACGGCGAGCATGGCGCCAGCGACTTACCAAGCTCCTGCGGCTATTCCCACGGGCGGCATTGTGACCATCACGGCTACCGCTGCCGCCGATAGCACCAAGTCAGTCACTGCAAACGTGACGATTACTCTGCCCACCATCATGGTCACTTTTACCACGGGTGATGCGCCTCCGGCATCGCTCGCGGTCAGTGGGACTGCTTCCATGGCCGCTACCGTCACCGGTGATCCTAGCAACTCCGGAGTGACTTGGACAGTGACATGCGGGAGCACGAGTGTGCCGCCGAACTGTGGCTCGTTCAATCCCACTGCTACCGCCAGCACTGTTACGACGATCTATACCGCTCCAACTGCGATACCACCGGGTACGAGCGTGACTATCACCGCGACTTCAGTGGCTGACAATACGAAGGCGGCCACTGCGTCCGTGACCATCACGGCCAACGTTTCCGACTCGCTGCTCCAGGGGGAGTTCGCATTCTCGCTCGCCGGGACCGGTTCGCTACCCGGGTTCTTCGGCGCCGTGGGGAGCGTCACTTTGGACGGCATGGGAAACATTACAAGCGGCAAAGAGGACTTCTACTGTGCGTCCTTCAAATGTATCGCTGGTGAGTTCGAAGTTTCGGTGACCGGATCCTATACTCTGGGGGCTGATGGACGCGGATCGATGACCATCAACACGGGCGAAAGCGCGATTGGAGTGGGCGGTGTACAGACGCTGAGTCTTACGGTGGTCACCGCTTCTCCGAGCACCTCCGCGCGCGCCTTGATAATCGAGTTTGATGATATTAACGCGAGCGGCAGCCTCGACCTGCAGAGTGCGAGCAGTTTCACAGCAGGACTCTCCGGAACCAGCTACGCGTTTCTTTTCCCGGGGTACGACCTGGCCAACGGCGGCACAGCGGATGCCGGGGGAGTCTTTAGCGCCAGCGGAACGAGCTTCGCAGGGATTGAAGATCTCAACGATTCAGGTACTTTGACTGTGACCCTGAAGTCGACGTTTTCGGGAACTTACACCGCGCCCGATTCGACTTTCGGCCGCGGCACGTTTACGGCGAGCAATGGAGATACTTTCGTCTATTACATGGTGAATTCAGGGTTCGTGAAATTCCTCGAGATTGATGACAACTTCGTCGCGGTGGGTCCCGCGTATGCGCAGGGATCGTCGTTCTCCACCGGCACGACCTATGCCTTCACCTCCGGCGGAACTGATGTGAACGGAAACGACTTCGTCATGGGCGCTTTGTTCACTCCCAGCGGAAGCAGTACGCTGAGCGGAGTGGTGGACGTAAATGACGCGAGCATCCCGCTGGTGAGCAACGCCTCGTTCACTACGGGGTCTTTCACCGCTCCCTCCGAAGGCCGCGCGACGATCACCTTTCCATCAGCGATCACAGGAACCGGCGGCAATCCTGGCCCTTCACTCTTTGCCGTGTACCCCACCGCGAGCCAAGGTCTGCTGGCGCTGGACATTGATTCGGGGGCCGCTTTTACTGCTTCGGGCGGCGCTTTAGCGCAGTCTTCACCGGTGTTTAGCGGAACATACGCTATGATCTTCTCGGGGCCAGCCACCGTTGACGCCGATGATGCCGTGGGTCAGGTGACGGCGAACCCAACGAACAGTCCCGAGCTTCAACCCGGAACCGTCGATCTTAACGACGGCGGAATTACAAGTCCCGGCCTCTCGCTGACCGGTTCCTACTCCACTAATGGAAATGGACGCTACGCTGGCTCCCTCACTTTGGGATCAACGAGCCAAAACGAAGTGTTCTACTTGGTGAATGCGAACACGGTGCTCTGCATTGAGACCGCCGCCTCAGGCCAGACGGCCGGCTTCTTCGAGTTGCAGAATTTGACTCCTTAGGGCGACTCTGCTTAGCCGAGCTATTGCTCGGTGTTTGACTGGGTAGCTCTTCCACGACTGAAAAGCCGGAAGAGTATTGCCGCGACCTCGTAACAGGGAATTATCTCCGAAGGGGGTTCGACTAAAGAGGTGAAATTCACTGTATTTTCCCCTGTTAGCAGGGAATTTGGGCTGGAGGACTACTCGTATCGTAGAGCAACCATCGGATCGACGCGCATGACGCGACGCGCAGGCAACCAAGTGGCGACGAACGCGACGCCTGCGAGCAACGCAACACCCAATGCAATCGTGCTCGAATCGTGAGCTTGCAGGCCGAACAGCAAGCTTTGGACAAAGCGGGTGGTGGTCCATGCGATGGCCACACCTGCCACGATCCCTACGAAAAGCAAGCGAGCCACATCGGTCATGACGAGCCGCAGGATTGTGGTGCGCTGCGCTCCCAGGACTATGCGAATGCCGATTTCCTTTTGACGCTCCAACACAAGAAAGGCCAGCAAGCCGTAGAGGCCAATCATCCGAGCAACAACGCAAGTGTTCCGAAGAATCCCGAAAGCGTCGTCAATAGCCGCTCCTGCGTGATGGAGTCGTCGACTTGCTGCGAAAGGTTGAATAGGGCGCTTCCCCAAGCGAAGACGCCGGAAAACACGTCCTGCCGATCGCGAAATTCTTCCCATAGAGGATTTGTGAAAGTGGAGCGCGTGCCATTGCCGAACCTCGGCGTGAGATAGTTACCTGTACCAGCTCCTGCGGATGTTCCACGGGGTAGCACGCGGAGCATCACAGCGTCAATGAGGCTGAAGATGGCGGTATTGACGCCGATGCCGAGGGCGAGAGTGAAAACGGCGACGATGGTGAAGCCCGGAGATTTTCGCAGCATGCGCAAGCCGAAGCGCACGTCTTGCAGAAAGTGCTCAAGCCAGTTCCAGCCCCACGCCTCGCGGCTCTCTTCCCGCAGACGCAGCGTGTTTCCAACTTTACGCTGCGCTGCATAATGCGCTTCCTCCGGCGATTCTCCCGCCGCGACCAATGCTCTCTCCTTCATTTCCCGGTGCAGACGCATCTCTTCGTCCACCTCGCTATCGAACTCTTTCCGGCGCATCAGCATCCGCACCCGCCTGCCGATCTCGCCAAACGACTCGATCATGCGACTCACAGGGCCCTCCTCACGCCGTTTGAATCACCCGCGCGATCGCTGCCATCACGCGCTCGAATTGCGATACTTCGGCTTCCATCTGTTTTCGTCCCGCGGGAGTCAGCTTGTAGTAGCGCGCGCGCCGATTCTCCGCGGTTGTCCCCCACTCCGCGGTGACCCAGCCCTTCACCAACATCCTCTGCAAGGCGGGATAGAGAGAACCTTCTTCCACCTGCAACACATCCTGCGAAATCCGCTGGATCGAGTGGGCGATCTCGTAGCCGTGCAGTTCACCGCTGCGCGCGAGGGTTCTCAAGATCAGCATGTAGAGTGTTCCGGGGGGAATCTCGTCTCGTTGCAAGGGAACCGCCTCCTGACATAGTCAGACTATGTCAGCCTGCTTTCGTGAGCGCTCGTTGTCAAGTTTCCCTGCTTGCATGCGCGGCGCGCGGCCGGGTTTGGCGTTTCCCCTCTAGGGTTGGAGGGACCGGGCACAATTTATCAGTCGCCAATTAGGAGATAATTATCGGACCCGACTTCCCAGTGGTCACCTGGACGGTTAGTCGGATAAGCGGACATCTTCCGGGCTAGTACTCTACTTCTCCGGTTACCACGTTGATCGGGAGCTAGCGGTTGGAACGTCCGTCGGCTTAATTGGCGCTTGCTCTTTGGCAAATTCTTGACTGGGGAGCAGGAGAGTCATCGGATTCGCGACATAGCGGTCCAAGTCGGATATTCCGGCTCAAATGAATTCAACGAGGAGGAAGCATGTCCATAGTGCGAGCGTGTTTGTTAATCATCTTTGTGTTGGTTCCTGTAGTCGCGGGCGCACAGACAAAGCAGCCTGTGAAAGAGACTCCTGCGCGAGCTTCAGGCAACCCGATGATTGTGGAGCCGGGTTCGGAAAAGTGGGGCGACGTGCCGGCGGGCGCATTGGTCGGCACGCCGTCGGTTGAAATGGGTGGCACGGTGCGCATTGCTGTCCTGCAGGGCGATCCGATGACGGCGGGCCACACATATACTCTGCGCATTTCGTGTACCGACGGAACCAAGATCGCACCGCACTGGCATCCGACAACGGAGAACGTCACGGTGATCAAGGGCGCGGCGGGGGTGGGAATGGGATCGAAATGGGACGACGCGGCGCTGAAAGACGTGCCCGCCGGCGGGTTTTTCTGGGCGGGTCCGCGCATGAGACATTTCGCAGCATGCAAGGGCGATACGATTCTGCAGGTACACGGAATCGCGCCGTTTGTGATTAATTTTGTGAGCCCCGATGATTCTGAACCGGCCAAGAAACCAATGTAGCCAGACGCAACATCGCCGTCGGAGGGAATTTGCGTTAGGTGCGGCCGTGGGTTGACCCCTCGGTAAGTCGGATAACCGGACATCTCTAACAATGTCGGCTCTGTCAAAGCTTTTCTGAGCGCACTTCTCCGTTCACTTCGAAGGGTGTCCTGTTTCGTTTTCGTGGGCCTATGCATCGACGACCACGGCTCGCTCGTAATCGATCGGTCGGCTTCAGTCCGACCCAAACATCTCTCCGATCAAAACTTCGACCATGATTACTTCTTCGAACTCCCTTCGCAGGGAGCGGGATGCCCAATCAAGTGCACGGCGCTCTAGTTCACGCCATGTCCGGTTACGAGCTGTCCCGCGTGCGAACCGAACTCTACCGACTGCGCATACTCCCAACCATTCCGCCACATCCAGTACAACCGAACCGCGAGTCTTCTGGCCATGGCCACCTTGGCGATGCGACGTTCGCGACGCATTGCCAGGTGCACATACCGACGCCGCCAGTCCGGGTCGTAACGCACGGCTGCTTGCGCTGCTTCCACCAGCAAAAAGCGCAGCAGTGAGTTGCCTTGCTTGCTGATGTGTCCCAGCCGTTGCCGGCCGGCACTGGAGTCCTCCGAAGGGATCAGCCCCACATAGCTGCCGATCTGCTTGCCACACGGAAACCGATCCGGAGTTCCAATGATCGTCACGAAGGCCAGCGCCGTAAGTGGTCCCACGCCAGGATGCGTCATCAGCCGTAGCACCTCGGGCTGTTTCCTGGCTTCCTGCTCGACAGCCGCGGTTAACCCCTCGATGGTCGGGTTCATCCGGTCCAGCAGCTCCAACAAATCGTGCCGACGCCGGCTGGCCCAGGTTGCCAACGGAAGCTTTTCCAGCTGTGCTCGCCCTGGTTCACTCCACAGCTTCTTCTTCCGTCGATTCCCTTCGTTCATCGCCAGCGCCTGCAGCTGGTTCATGATTCGCGTCCGCATCTGCACCAGACGGTGCCGGTGCCACAGCAGTTGCCGTAGATCTCGATTCTCCGGGCTCGGTACCCAGACGCGAGGAAAGTTATTTTCCAGCAGCAGCTTCAACAGAAGCTGGGCATCCTGACGGTCGGTCTTCTGCTTGCGGACTCGCTTCGTCTCGATCTTCGCTGCGTCGCCAATCCACACCTCGATACCCAGTTCCGCCAGCAACCGCTCAAACCAGCGTGAGTAACCGGTGGCCTCCATCCCCACGCGCACGCTGATTCCACGCAACGCGAGATCTCGATAAAATCTCTCCGCCTCTCCATCACCGTGGTTCAATCGCCGTTCGCCGCACTCCCCGGTTTCTGCATCTGCAAATGCGATGTACTGGTCGCTCGGGTGATAATCCACGCCTATAATCAGCATGTTCGGCTCCTTCCTCCCGAGCCTTTGGTCGTCAAGCAACCACAGTCTACTCGGGTCGAGGGAGCCGACATTGTTATGAAATCAAGTTCGTTCCGGTAAGGGGTGCATCCTCGCACCACATTCGCGTAAACATGTTAGAATCGCCCCGCGTTTGTCGCTCTTGCAAACCTTTAGATTCGATCAGAGGGGCAGGTTCAAACCTGCAGCTTTAATCTCCTGGAGGCGGTCGAGAAGCGCAAATAGCTTAAAAAGAAGGAAGTACATCCGTGAGAGAACAAGGAACAGTAAAGTGGTTCAATGCTAGCAAGGGTTTTGGATTCATCCAACGCCAGTCTGGCGAGGACGTTTTCGTTCATTTCTCGGCCATTCAAGGAGACGGATACAAATCTCTGAACGAAGGGCAGGCGGTTGAGTTTGAAGTAACAAAAGGCCCGAAGGGCTTACAGGCCTCGAACGTTACAGCTCTATAGTCATTTAACGTGGGCCTCTCGCATTGGGGGGCTTACGCTTGCTTTCCTAGAGGTTAGTAACTCTTGGCAAGTCCTAAAGTAAGGCCACTACTTGGCTTTTCCGCCGGCACCTCACACGGTTTGAGGCGTGTTACACTCCCGACCCTCGGTCATGGTCTCGCTCACCAAAATTGTAGACGGCAGGCCCTCAACTGACGAAAAGCTGTCGAACGAACGGGTAGTGACATGCCCGCTCTGCGAGCAAACGTACCGAATAGCGTATGGCGAAAACGAGAGGCATCACTTAAGCGCGTGGTTGAAAAACGCGGATATCGTAATACGCAGAAGTTACACCCAAGACAGCCATGAGACGGAAGTGCTGAAATTGCGTTGGTGATTCTTGGGAAAGAGCGGACGGAATATACTCGAATGACGGGGCCATTTCCGGTAAAAACTAAAACCGATTTACCCAACCAGCAAACGGGGAGCGCAGTCCAGGCTCTTCGCTTTTCTTTCTCACGACCCCCGGTAACACGGAGATCCTGCGACTCCGAGGGCGGACATCAAGGACTTAATAGAAGTCGCGGATCCGAAAACTAAGCGAGTCTGCCCGAATGTGGCAGTACTGTTCCAAGCCGTTTGTAGTTACGCGAGCCGACATGCTTCGTGGGTGTGATTACACAGGATTCTTTCGCGGTTTCTGGTAGCTGTTGTGCTGCCCTCACGCCGGCGGATTTTGACGTTGTCCGGTTAGCTCGCTGTCCGGTTTTATTGGATGTGGCAGGGTGGTTGGGAATATTCTCAGTCGCTAGAATACGGTTGGCACACCGACAACTCGCTGTACCGCCCGGGCATACTTTCGGTCGTTCTGAAGGCATGGATAATACGAAATGGGAATCAAGGGCACACGTAAATTGGTTGGCTGCCGTCCTGTGTCTTGTCATCAATGTTGGGTTTGACCTTGGCATCGGTAGTGCAACCTCCCGGCGGCGGTCCTAATGGCGTCTCGAGTATCCTTGTCGCTACGGAAGAAGGCGGCGTGAGGCCGGGAAGGTTCGCCAAGAGCGAGCCTTTGTCCGTGTTGCCGGCGATTTGGACAGCGTCGGAAGCGACCCTCCGAGTGCAGTTCAAAATCAACCCGGAGGATTCTAGTGTTGTGTTGCTGTTCACCGTTGGCATGCAAGTCGCGCTTTCGGGAGTTATGGTGAAATCACGTATCTTGACTGCTGACGATGCTCCTACAGGTTCGTAGATGAGTCTTACCGCAAATCGTAAGGGGTCATAACTCAACTCGATTGCTGCGCGCGGCAGGCCCTGGCTATTTGAAATGCAATTCTGCCAGGTCTTCGCCATCCCTTGGTCGGCGGTGCTAACAATTTGCGAGAATTTGGAGAGGTTTCTTTTGTCCGACATATCCAGCGTCTGCAAGGACGCTTGGTAGTTCCGCCAATCGGAGGCTCTCGCGTGACCACCGATCTGCACTGGGATACCCTCTATCGTAAATCCAAGCTGCTGCGCAGCATCGATCGCTTTTCCATAACTGTCGAATGTATTTTGAGACAGCCAATTCACAAAAATCCGAGTCCTTTTCTCCAAGGAGTCCGTGGGGCCAGTGCTGAAGAGGCCATGTTCGGTAATCTGAGAACAATCGCTTTGGGCCATCACTGCGGCGGGAGCGGCAAGCAACATCAGCAATATTAAGGACGTCTTCATCGTGCATCCATGATGGCATCGAGACCGAAGCAATACAGTTCAATTTAGGACAGTCCCAACAATCCTCGACAGATAGCTCGAGAGACGAAATCGGGCCGCCTGGCAAACTGCCCGCCAAATGTGCGAAACAGAACAGACACACAAGATTATCTGCCTTACTAATGTTCTTGAGGTGGATAGCGGGTTCCGTCCGTGTCTTGAGAACTGAGATGTAAGCACGCAGCCGCTGATTCGGAGGACAACCATGCAACAGCCGGGAACGGCATTTCTCACGTGTAGACAGTGCGACGCGGCGTATGATTCGGATGCTTTGCTGCGTGAACACAAAATGAGTGCTCATCGCTGGAGCGGTTCAAATCAACGCTTAGCCGAGCTGGGTAGCGCGATTTCCGAAACTCCATCCAGCGAGCAGCAAAACCCGCCCGATCACGAAGGCGGCACACCCAACTTGTCTTGAGCCCACCGGTAAATCGTCGAGGACCGACTGGCGGACATTCGCGGCTTGATGATGTCCGGCCTTCGGTCCTTCTTGATTCCAATCAATGATTTGAATATGTCTCTCTTAAGTCCCTACAAAACTGAGATAGCATCTTCGATGGCCTGCCACTCTTCTTGTCCGTCTGAACTCGTACATAATTCTCCGCCGCGCGATAAGATTGCCTTTTCCGTGCTCGCGATTCTTCCATCGAGCGTCGGTGCGTCTGTTTCGAGCAATGGTTCCACGTAGAGCTGCTGCTATCGCTGGTATTTAGATTCCTTTTGGCAGCGATCCGATCTCGATCCATGGATACTTATGTGAACATTTCCGCGATATCACGGTCTTCGAACAATCTGAACAGAGCAGTGGGCATGATGAGCAACGGATTGAGCGACGCTGCCCATCAGGAATTGTTTCAACCCCTTTTCTCCATGCGACCCGAGAACGATCAGATCGGCGTGCCAATCTTTGGCAACATCGAGGATTTCCGTTCGTATCTCATTCTCCGCTACGCGTGACTCCGCCTTGAACCCAGCCTTGCGCAGGATTTCTGTCGTACGTGCGACGGACTCCCTGGCTTGTTTCAGTTGATCCTCGAGTTCTGGGGCATAGCCCTGGGCCATCTGCGGAGGTGCGGCATACACCACGGGTGCGACAACCTGCAAGACAAGAACTTCTGTACCTTGAGTACGAAACTCCGAGCTTACTGCCTGGACAGCAGTTTCCGAGTATTTGGAACCATCGATCGCCAGCAGGATCTTCATGAATTTCGCTCCTTTGGTGGCTTTGCTAGCGTCCGCAGTGCTTCCACTGGGGTCGATCAGTGTCAAGTGTGCGGAATCGGGGCCGACCGGACCCGCTCCGTGTTCCTTCCTTCAGCGCGCCAAAGCTATCTCCCAGACGATACCGCTTGCGATTTGAGGGTCGGCTCGATGGATTCCGTCGCAACCGGCTCTCTGCTTGCGGTTCCGGTTTCGCCTCCTGGTCGTTTCCGTGTACGTCTCCGCGGCTCTGGAAGATCTCAAAGGCGCGGTGGGCGATTAGATTGAATATGTCTTGTGTATGGTCGACGAGTTCATGAACGGATACCAGATTCAGATCAGAGCTGATTTTGATTGATGCTGCAGCTGACGAATGCTCAGTCACGGCTTTTCTCCGATTGTCTTGATTGAATAAAGGCTAGTTTCCTCGTACGAAGAGACACGGCTATTATTCGGGTGGGCCCGTTCCGCCCAAGCATGACCCACGCTCGCTTAAGTGACGGGCTAGCTGCTCCAAGGCGCGGGAGTGAGACGCCGCGCCATTTCCTCGAGTGCGCTTGCGAATTCTGAAGGCCGTAGAGCCGGCCGTCCCACGCATTCCTTTCCAGAGTCGATGGCGGGCAACCAAAACAGCTGTCTTCAACCGGCAAGCAAAGGAACGCGGTAACCGGCAGGCCGGCCAAAGCAGCCAGCAGCGACCGTCGCTTGGAGTTTACGGTTTGGCGTCGGCTTCGCGGACGTACCCGCTAATTTCGTGCAACAGCTCTCGCGCCGAAGCGGGAACGGCTACTTTGCCACTAAGTATTTCATGACGGTCTACATCGTTGCCATACATGGCTTGGTCTCCACTCTTGTCGGCTTGTACCACGGCGCCGTCCAAGCTCACACCGGCGAAAACGCCCTTGGTACGCGAATAAGACAGGATCTCCGCAGTCAGCTTAAGATCAGTGCCAGCGGCGGCGTTCCGGCCCACTGGACCGGCGGCTACAGAAGCGTCGGCTCCGAGCTTGAACTTGTCGCTGAGCAAGCTTTTCAAGGCGCGATCGTTCATGAACAGCATCACCAGGTCGGTGGAAGAACCCCCGATCTGATAACCCACGCTCCCGCCGTCAATCGCCAGAAACATGGGGGCGCTCCAGCCATGCTCGGTGCGACACGTTGCTAGTCCCCGGCCGTAGTTGCCCCCGAAAATAAAGGCGAACTTCACGTCCCCTGGAATGATGGCTATACACTTCGCCGATTCCAGCAGATCCTGGGGAATGCCCTGATCCGGAGCGTTCATGATCTCCTGGAAGACTTGGGCAGCTTTGTGAGTGCGGTTAACATCGTCCTCGCGGTCCGAGGCTACAGCAGTTAGAGTCACAAGAAAAGCCAGCGATGCAACAAACAGGAAACGTTTCAACATTCTTAATCTCCTTTTTCAAATACATATTCACTAATCGGACTGTCAATGATGCCGGGGCCGGATTTAGTTCGTCAGGTTTAAATCACCAATACAGTCGTGGGCGAACTGGGCTTTGTTTCTTAACCTACTACTCGTTCACCAATTCCTGAGCGCACATCCAACTAGGACGTTTTGCCTTTGCAGTCAGTGTGTTCGCACGAACAATCGATGTCCGACGTCTTTTCCAAGGCCTCGCACTGAGTGCTGCAGTATCTACCCGATGTTGTTCTGCATGAACAGACGGGGCGCGCGCATTTCTGACCTTCCGCAGCGGCCATTTCTTTATCTCTAGTTTCGGACCAGTGGCGGATGATCTAAAGCAGCATCTTGAACGCTAAACAAAACGGTATCTGTCCAATAAGGCACACATTTCAATTATGGTCGCAACCGAAGGGAGAAAAGAGAACTCGAGCCCCCGGGCTTAAAAGGGAGTGGCATGGGCTCTCAACACAAACTGTCCGAAATGAAACAGTTTCCTGGCTAGTGCAGTGCGATAGTTTTGTTTGGGACTTAAGCTTGCTCGGCACCCTCGCAGCTCTCTCTGTACTCAGGTGAGACCGTAGCAGCTGCAGCAGTTTAACTTATCCGCAAAATTGGGGGGCTAGCCCGCCTCGTTGGATGTGCCTCCTCATGGCGGTTTATCGGAGAAAGCAAAGACCGATTTCCGGAGTGTCCCAGCAGGGACGCCAAAACACATTGGGATCGCTGCCGATCATGAAGGGTTTGAATCGAAAGCGTACCTGCTTGGAATGCAGCACGCGACGCCACTCTCGAAGCACGATTCAGTAGCTTCGAGCGCCACCGGCGGCGTTTGGCAAGAGTTGCGGGAATCGAAAGAGGGGAGGCAGAACATGAAGAATAATCGTTTGAAGCAACTGGGAATACTCGGCCAATCCATTTGGCTGGATTATATCCGACGCGATCTGATGGCTAACGGCGGGCTCGAACGTTTGATTAAGGAAGATGGACTACGAGGGATGACTTCGAATCCGTCCATCTTCGAAAAAGCAATTGCGGAAAGCCACGATTACGATGAAGACATCAAAGCTATGGCGCTCAAAGGAAAAAGCGTCCGGGCAATCTACGAAAACCTGAGCCAGCGCGACGTGCAGAGCGCCGCCGACGAGTTCCGGTCTCTGTACGATAGTACAGACGGCAGAGACGGATATGTCAGCCTAGAGGTCAATCCCCATCTGGCGCACGACACGAAGGGAACGATAGAAGAAGCACGTCGGTTGTGGGCTAGGCTCGGCCGACCCAACGTCCTTATTAAGGTTCCAGCGACTAGCGAAGGACTGCCCGCCATCCAGCAACTTATCAGCGAAGGAATCAGCGTTAACGTGACGCTACTCTTTGGGTTGCCTCGTTACCGACAGGTGGCGGAGGCTTACATTGCTGGCATCGAATCGCGGGTGGCTCAAGGGAAGCCGGTGAAGCATATTGCTTCGGTGGCCAGCTTCTTTGTAAGCCGCATCGATGTACTAGTGGATCCGTTACTGGAAAAATCCATTGCGCAAGGCGGCAAGTACATAGATCTTGCGAAAAAAGCGCACGGGCAAGTAGCCATTGCCAGCGCGAAGGTGGCGTACCAGATCTATAAAGAAATATTCGGCAGCGATCGATTTAAGAAACTCGCCGCTCAGGGCGCTCGTGTTCAGCGGCTGCTCTGGGCCAGCACCAGTACGAAGAACCCGACCTACAGTGATGTGAAATATGTGGAGGCTCTCATTGGACCGGACACGGTCGATACGGCCCCGATGGAAACCCTCGATGCATACCGCGATCACGGCGACCCGAAAGCGCGGCTCGAAGAAGAGGTCGAGGAATCCCGCTCAGTTTTGGAGCGACTCCCAGAGCTGGGGATCGGCATCGACGATGTGACGCGGCAGCTTGAGGACGAGGGGGTTGCGAAGTTCAACGAGCCGTTCGACAAGCTGATGGAGACATTGTCGCAACGGTCATCGCCGCATTTGGCGAAAGCTTCATGAAGATAAGTCCGCTTGCGGGAAAGCCTGCTCCAGCATCGATGCTGGTGAATGTACCCAAGCTCGTCACGGCGTACTACGAGGAGATACCTGACCCTTCCGTTCCCGCCCAAAGAGTCGCTTTCGGCACCTCAGGACATCGGGGTTCCGCGTTCGACAAGGCTTTCAATGAGTGGCACATCCTCGCTATCAGCCAGGCGATTTGTCTGTATCGAAAACTGCACCAAAATAATGGTCCGCTGTTTCTCGGCATGGATACGCATGCGCTCTCCGTTCCGGCGCTGGCGAGCGCGCTTGAAGTGCTGGCAGCCAATGGAGTGGAAGTGATGCTGGCGGAAGGAGACGAATACACCCCTACGCCAGTTATTTCGCATGCGATTCTCACATACAACCACGGGCGCAAGACCGGACTCGCCGACGGTATCGTCATCACGCCGTCGCACAATCCGCCACGTGACGGTGGCTTCAAGTACAACCCGCCAACCGGCGGGCCAGCAGAGGAAGCCGTCACGGATTGGATTCAGGCGAGGTCAAATGAATTTCTCGAAGCCAAGCTGCAGGGAGTGAAAAGGATCCCTCTCGAGAAAGCTCTTCGCGCTTCTACGACGCACCGGCACGACTACCTCAACACCTACATTGCGGATCTCGCGAACGTGGTTGACATGGACGCCATTCGCGGCGCGCAGCTCCGCATCGGTGTCGATCCCCTGGGGGGCGCTGGAATTCACTACTGGAAGCCGATTGCGGAGCGATACGGGTTGAATCTCACGGTTGTCAACGAGGTGGTCGATCCGACATTTAGTTTCATGACCGTCGATTGGGATGGCCAGATTCGGATGGACCCTTCTTCGGTATACGCGATGCAGCGTTTGATCGCAATCAAGGATCGGTTTGACCTTTCCTTTGCCTGTGACACGGACCATGACCGTCACGGTATCGTGACCAAAAGCGCAGGACTGCTGCCGCCCAACCATTACCTCTCCGTCGCAATCTTCTACCTCTTTGAACACCGTCCGAAGTGGCGCAAGGAAGCGGCCGTGGGCAAAACCGTGGTGAGTAGCCAGATGATCGATCGCGTCACCGCGAAGCTGGGCCGGAAACTTTACGAGGTGCCGGTCGGCTTCAAGTGGTTCGTGGATGGTTTGCTCGACGGTTCGCTCGGCTTCGGTGGAGAAGAGAGCGCGGGGGCGAGCTTTGCTCGGCTGGACGGCACTGTTTGGACGACGGACAAGGACGGAATTGTCCCGGCATTACTCGCTGCAGAGATCACGGCCCGGATAGGCCGTGATCCCGGGGAGATTTACGGCGGACTTACGAGCGAATTCGGCAAACCAGTCTATGACCGCGTGGAAGCGCCAGCCACGCCCGATCAAAAGCAACTTTTGGCGAAACTCTCCGCCAAGCAGGTCAAGCTTACCGAGTTGGCAGGCGAAAAAATCCAGACTGTCCTCACAGCCGCACCGGGCAATGGTGCTCCCATCGGTGGATTGAAGGTAGTGGCGAAGAGCGGATGGTTCGCCGCTCGCCCGTCGGGCACTGAGAATATCTACAAGATTTATGCGGAGAGCTTCCAGGGAGCAGACCACCTGTGTCGCCTTCTAAAGGAAGCCCAGACGATTGTCAGCGATGCTTTGACGGCCGCCCCGCCACACGCGCAGAGCAGAGGCCACCAAGGGCCCACGATTCCGTCAGCGGATGGCAAGCGAAGGCAAGCAAGCGGGCGGTAACGACGACCGAGCTGAGATAGGTTTTATGAAACCACCGAATGCACAGATCCTGACGATCAACGGCGGTTCGTCGAGTATCAAATTCGCGATATTCGATGCCGGCAACTCGCTCCAACAAATTCTCGCGGGCAGCATTGAACGGATTGGATTGCCGGACTCCACCTTACGGGTGAAGAGTTCGACTCCGACGGACGACATTTCACGTTTGGTGAAAGCGCCGGATCACACTGCGGCGGTGGATACTCTGATGGATTGGATCGAGCAACGCCAGCAGAGCGAAGCACTGACAGGCGTTGGACATCGCATCGTCAATGGTGGACCGAATTATTACAAGCCGCAGCGAGTCACTTCCGGAATGATGGAAGAGCTGCGCGAACTGGCGCCTTTCGATCCGGATCATCTTCCAGAAGAGATCTTATTGACGCAGGCGTTTCATCGTCGTTTTCCGCGCCTACGTCAAGTGGCGTGTTTCGATACAGCTTTTCACCATGATATGCCGCGCGTGGCGCAGATGTTGCCGATCCCGCGCCGGTACGAGGCTCAGGGCGTGCGGCGATACGGGTTCCACGGGTTGTCGTATGCGTTTCTAATGGAAGAACTCGCGCGGCTCGGCGACCGGGCGGCAACGACTGGCCGGGTCATCCTCGGCCACCTCGGCAATGGGGCGAGCCTGGCGGCGGTGCGCGACGGCAAATCCGTCGACACAAGCATGAGTTTCACGCCAACCGCTGGGGTACCGATGAGCACCCGCTCAGGAGATCTCGATCCCGGCCTGGTCTTGTATCTGGCGCGCACCGAAAAAATGAGCGCCAAGGAATTTAACGAGATGGTCACTTCCCATTCCGGACTGCTCGGGATATCCGAGACTAGTTCGGACATGCGCGACTTGCTCGAGCACGAAACGCGGGACGTGCGGGCGGGCGAAGCCGTCGCGCTGTTTTGTTACGAGGTTAAGAAATGTATCGGCGCGTTCGCGGCGGCTTTAGGCGGATTGGACACGCTTGTTTTCGCCGGCGGCATCGGGGAGAACGCTTCCGCAGTTCGCGCTCGAATTTGCAGTGGACTGGGATTTCTCGGAATCGAAATTGAAGAAAAAGAAAATGCCGCAAATGAGGGAGTAATTTCGACGGCGGCCAGTCGGGTTACGGTCCGCGTCATTCGCACAGATGAAGAACGCATGATCGCCAAAACGGTTTGCTGCGTTCTCGGCCTCGGCTGAAAAAAGGAGAATTGAATCGTGAAGACGGAAACTATTTCGCTGACTGTTTCACCAACTCTTTCCGCGGAACTGCTCCACAAAATAAATGCCTATTGGCGCGCCGCCAACTATCTCTCCGTCGGGCAGATTTATCTCTTCGACAATCCGCTGCTAAAGGAGCCGCTGAAGCTGTCGCACGTAAAGCCCCTGGTGGTTGGACACTGGGGCACGACGCCCGGCCAGAACTTCATCTATGTGCACCTGAACCGAGTCATCAAGAAGTATGACCTTGATATGTTTTACATTGCCGGTCCGGGGCACGGCGGCCCGGCGATTGTGGGCAACGTATATCTCGAGGGCACCTGGACTGACGTCTACCCAAACGTCACCATGGACGAAGCCGGAATGAAGAAGCTGTTCAAGCAGTTCTCGTTTCCCGGTGGAATTTCGAGTCACGTTGCGCCGACGACGCCTGGGTCGATTCACGAAGGTGGCGAGCTGGGCTACTCGCTCAGCCATGCTTTCGGGGCGGCGTTCGACAATCCGGACCTGATCGTCGCCTGCATCATCGGCGATGGTGAAGCGGAAACAGCCTCTCTGGCGACAGCATGGCAGTCCAACAAGTTTCTGGACCCGATTACCGACGGAGCTGTGCTGCCCATTCTGCATTTGAATGGCTACAAGATCAGCAATCCAACCGTCCTAGCACGCATCGAGAACGAGGAATTGGAGCAATTTCTCCGCGGCTGCGGCTGGACGCCCCACTTCGTCGAAGGCGATGAGCCGGAAAAGATGCACGAACTGATGGCCACGACGATGGAAAAGGTCATCGAGGATATCCGGCAAATCCAAAAGAATGCGCGGAACAATAACGACACCACTCGGCCTCGTTGGCCAATGATCGTGCTCAAGTCACCCAAAGGCTGGACGGGACCGAAATTCGTCGATGGGCTGCAAATCGAGGGAACGTTTCGGGCCCATCAGGTGCCGCTCCTAGTCGATTACGACCATCCTGATCATGTCAAGATGCTTGAGAGCTGGATGAAAAGCTACAAGCCCGAGGAGTTGTTCGATGGAAACGGGCGGCTAATTGCCGAATTGGCAGAGCTGGCGCCGAAAGGCGACCGTCGGATGGGCGCCAATCCGCACGCCAATGGCGGCATTCTGATGCGCGATCTGCGCATGCCGGACTTCCACGTCCACGCCGTGAATGTGCCTTCCCCTGGCGCCGTTAAGGGCCAAGATACACTCGTGCTGGGCAATTTCCTGCGCGATGTAGCCAAACTTAATCAGGATCATCGTAATTTCCGCGTTTTCGGTCCTGATGAAACCCTATCGAATCTCTTGGGCGCGGTCTTTGAAGTCACCGATCGTCAATGGGACGCTCGGAAAGTAAAGAATGACGAATTCCTCGCACCTGCCGGGCGCGTGCTGGATTCGATGCTCAGCGAAAATCAATGCGAGGGCTGGCTTGAAGGATATCTCCTGACCGGGCGGCACGGGCTATTCAACAGCTATGAGGCCTTCATTCGCATTATTGACTCAATGTTCAGCCAGCATGCCAAGTGGCTGAAGGTGTGCCTGGAACTGCCCTGGCGCCGAAAGATTTCGTCGCTGAACTATCTGCTCGCCTCTCATGTCTGGCAACAAGATCACAACGGCTTCACGCACCAAGATCCGGGATTTCTCGACCATGTCATCAACAAGAAGGCCGATATCGTGCGCGTGTATCTTCCGCCCGACGCCAACTGCCTACTGTCGGTCTTTGATCACTGCCTGCGCAGCCGCAATTACGTCAATGTGGTGGTTGCGGGTAAGCACGCCCTGCCGCAATGGCTGACTATGGACGCTGCCGTTGTTCATTGCACGGAAGGAATTGGCATTTGGCAATGGGCCAGCAACGACCAGGATGCCGAGCCCGATGTAGTAATGGCCTGCTGCGGTGACACACCCACGCTGGAAATTTTGGCAGCCGTTTCGATCCTGCGACAACATCTGCCCGATCTGAAGATCCGGGTGATCAATGTCGTGGATCTGATGAAGCTGCAGTCTGAGAGTGAGCACCCGCACGGACTAAGCGAATCGGATTACGATTCGCTGTTCACCAAAGATAAGCACATCATCTTTGGCTTCCACGGATATCCGACGCTCGTCCACCGCCTGACCTACCGCCGGACCAACCGCAATCTTCATGTCCGGGGCTACAAGGAAGAGGGCACCATCACGACCGCTTTTGACATGCGGGTGCAGAACGACTTGGACCGGTTCCACCTTGTCCAGGACGTGGTCGATCGGCTACCGCACTTAGGCACTAAGGGGGCTTACCTGAAACAGCTGATGCAAGACAAGCTCATCGAGCACAAGCAATACATAGACAAGCACGGCGAAGACATGCCGGAAATCCGGAATTGGAAGTGGAGCGCCTCCAAATGAGTACGCAAGAATCTATCGAGGCCGCGAAATTGACGGCCGCCCACCGACAAAGCCCCTGCGGTAATGGATCAGGTTCGAGCTGCAAGCCGTCGCGGATCCCATGCCACGCTCGAGAAGATATGGGTACGACGACCGTCATGTCGCAACTCACTAAACCTGCGCCATTGCAGAGACAGAAGGCGCAAACATTATGAAAGCCGTAGCCGACGAGCCAAAAGTCTCCGAATCGAAGCCAGGGCCAAACGCAAACACTTCGGAATCGAAAGCAGTGTCGAAGCCCGATGCGAAGCCTGATCCGGAAAACGATCTGAAAACTCTTCCCATGCCGGAAGTGGAGAAGAAACTGGCATCATCGCCGAAAGGGCTCACCCAAGCCGAAGCCCAGAAGCGGCTGGCGCAATACGGGCCGAATGAGATTGCGGAAAAGAAAACCAACGTCTTCCTGAAGTTCCTCAGTTATTTCTGGGGCCCCATTCCCTGGATGATCGAAGCAGCCGTGTTTCTGTCCGGTGTGGTCCGGCACTGGCTGGATTTCTTCATCATTCTTTTTTTGCTTTTCTCCAACGCCGTCGTGGCATTTTGGGAAGAACATCAGGCGGGCAATGAAATTGCGGCGTTGAAGGCCAAGCTGGCGACCAAGGCCAAAGCGCTGCGAGATGGAAAGTGGGTCGAACCGAAGGTCGCTGAACTGGTGCCCGGGGATGTGATCCGTCTGAAACTTGGCGACATCGTGCCGGCGGATGCGCGCTTGCTGGCAGGCGATCCAGTCCAAGTTGATCAGTCCGCCTTAACCGGAGAATCCTTGCCCGTCACCGCCAAACCTGGCGCCGCGGTGTTTTCGGGTTCGATTATCAAGCGGGGCGAAACCGACGCGATGGTATATGCCACCGGCACGCACACCTACTTCGGCAAGACAGCGGAGCTAGTGCAGAGCGCTCACACCGTCAGCCATTTCCAGCGCGCCGTGCTGAAGATTGGCAATTACTTGATCATCCTCGCGGTGGTCCTGGTGGCGGTGATTGTTACCGTTGCGCTCTTCCGTCACGATCCTGCTCTCAGCACTTTGGAGTTCGCCCTCGTGCTTCTTGTGGCCGCCATACCCGTAGCCATGCCTACGGTTCTGTCCGTGACGATGGCGGTCGGCGCGCGCCTGCTGGCCAAAAAACAAGCCATCGTTACCAAACTGTCGGCGATCGAGGAATTGGCTGGCGTGGATGTACTGTGCTCGGACAAGACCGGCACCCTCACCCAGGACAAGCTGACGTTAGGCGATCCCTTCTGCCTGAATAAAATACCTGCCGACCAGATCATTCTCTGGGCCGCACTTGCTTCGCGTGCCGAAGATAAGGACACCATCGACCTGGCCGTCATCGGTGGCGTGAAGGACGATAAGACGCTGAAAGCCTATCAGGTGCTGCATTTCGAACCGTTCGATCCGGTGCATAAGCGCACGGAAGCTACCGTGAAAGGCTCGGACGGCAAACAGTTCTACGTGGCGAAGGGAGCGCCGCAGGTGATTCTCGCGATGGCGACCAACGTTGGCGATGTAAAGGCCGCTGTCGAGAAAGCCGTCAGCGAATTCGCCGGGCGCGGCTTCCGTTCCTTGGGCGTGGCCCGGGCGGATCAGGAAAATAAGTGGCAGTTTGTGGGCGTGTTGCCGATGTTTGATCCGCCCCGCGCAGAGGCGAAAGCAACCATCGCGAGCGCCCGGCAGATGGGCGTGAAAGTCAAAATGGTCACCGGCGACCAATTGGCCATCGCACAGGAAACCGCCCGGCAACTCGGGATGGGTACGAACATCCTCAACGCAACCGTGCTGCACGATTCGAAGGATCAGCAGTCTCAGCAGACGGTGGAATCGATCGAAAAGGCCGACGGCTTCGCCCAAGTATTCCCCGAAGACAAGTACAACATTGTCGACGTTCTTCAGAAGCACGGTCACATTGTCGGCATGACCGGCGACGGAGTCAACGACGCTCCGGCGCTGAAGAAAGCGGACTGCGGCATCGCGGTTTCTGGTGCTACAGATGCGGCACGTGCCGCGGCGTCCATCGTGCTTCTAGCGCCCGGTCTATCCGTAATCATTGACGCGATCAAAGAAAGCCGCCGCATCTTCCAGCGGATGAACAGCTATTCCATGTACCGCATCGCCGAAACGTTGCGCGTGCTGTTCTTCATGACGCTGGCGATCCTCGTTTTTAACTTCTACCCGGTCACCGCTGTAATGATTGTCATGATCGCAGTGCTCAACGACGGAGCCATCCTTTCCATCGCATATGACAACGTCCACTACTCGGACAAGCCCGAGGCATGGAACATGCGTCTGGTGTTGGGGATATCCACCGTGCTGGGCGTCATCGGGGTCGCGGCCGCGTTCGGACTTTTCTATCTAGGCGAACGCGTCTTTCACTTCGATCACGCGCACGTCCAAACGTTGATGTACCTGAAGCTTTCTGTAGCCGGGCATCTGACGATTTTCTTGACGCGCACACGCGGTCCCTTTTGGTCCATTCGTCCCGCGCGGACTCTGTTGATCGCAGTGCTCGGCACTCAAGCTGTAGCGACCCTTATTGCGGTCTATGGTCTATTCATGACGCCCCTCGGCTGGCGCTGGGCGGGTTTTGTTTGGGCCTACGCCATCGTTTGCGCTCTCGCGACTGACCGTGTGAAATTGCTCGCATACAAGATTCTTGATCCCGTCAAGGCCGACTCTAAACGGGAAGCGACAGCAGCAACGAAATCGGAAGCCAAGGCCGAGCCCAAGCCTGAGACCAAAGCTGTGTCCAAGCCCTATGCTAAGACAGAGTCAAAGCCTGAAGCCAAAACCGACCAAAGGCCTGAGGCCAAGCCTGTGTCGAAGCCTGAGGGCAAATCTGACCCAAAGCCTACGGCTAATGCAGAGCCAAAGCCCGAAGCCAACTCCGAGGCGAAGCCAGAAACCAAGACATCGCCCGATTTGATTTCGCAGATCGCCAAGCGCGCCTATGAACTCTACGAAGAGCGAGCCCGCACGGGCGGTCGAGCAGATCAGGACTGGGAAAAAGCGGAGCGGGAGATTCAAAAAGACGCAGGTCAGACGGAGCCGAAGTCGGAGCCGAAACCAGAAGGCAAGTCCGAGCGGAAGGTTGAAGTCAAAGGCGAGGCGAATCCGGAAACCAAATCTGAGCCGAAGGCTGAAGTTAGAGCTGAGAAGACGCCAGAACTCAACGCGGATTCGAAGCCAGAAGCAAAAGCCGCGACGAACGCCGAAGCCAAACCCGAACCTAAATCCGATCCAAAACCTGAAGCCAGCGCTGAGCCGAAGCCTAAAGCCAAAGCCGAGCCAGCGACCAGTTTGAATTTGAACATTGTCAAGCGAGTCCATGAAGTCTACGAGGAATTGGGACGCGAAGACGTTCGAGAAGTTGAGGAATGGGAGAAGGCGCAACGGGAGAAAGCCGAGCCGGAGACTCGAGAAAATGAACTGCACAAGCAACGGCACGGAGAACCAGCACCCGACATTGCGAAGGGATGAAAATGAAGATCAATTCAAAGGATTTCCGTGTGCGGCCGAAAGAAAAGGTCAAACTTAAAAAGTGGCCGACGCTGATAAAACCCTTTTACAAGTCGAAGAAGCAGTATCAAAAACTCTTGGAAAAACACGTTGAGGAGTTGAGCTCGCTGCAACAACTTCACTACGCATCCGCCCATTTTGCATTGCTGCTGATTTTTCAGGCATCCGACGCTGCCGGCAAGGACGGTTCGATCCGGCACGTTATGTCTGGTGTAAATCCGGAAGGCTGCGAGGTTTTCAGTTTCAAACAGCCGAGTGCTGAAGAGCTGAAACATGATTTTCTCTGGCGCACCACCTGCCGCCTTCCCGAACGCGGACGGATCGGTATCTTCAATCGTTCTTACTATGAGGAGGTGCTCGTTGTTCGCGTGCATCCGGAGATTCTCCGCAACCAGGACCTTCCGGAAGCGTTGCGTGACGAGAAGAGTATTTGGAAGGAGCGCTATCGTTCCATCGTGGACTTGGAGGAACATCTCTACCGCAACGGCACGCGGATCGTGAAAATCTTCCTCCATCTGTCGAAAAACGAGCAACGAAAGCGTTTCCTCGCGCGCATTGACGAGCCGGACAAGAACTGGAAATTCAGCTTCGGGGACATTCACGAGAGGAAGTACTGGAAGCAATATGTGAAGGCTTATGAGGAGTGCCTGCACGCCACAAGCACCCATCAGGCACCCTGGTACGTCGTTCCCGCCGACGATAAGGAGAACGCCCGCCTGATCGTTTCCCGAATTGTTATCGACGTTTTCAATGATCTGAAGATGGCCTATCCCAAGACCACCGCAAAACGTCGGCGCGAATTGAAATCTATTGGCAAGGCGCTGGCGAAGTAGCACATGCGTAAGAATATGAATTGGGCGGTGAATTGAGCTGGAGGAGGCCGGTCGCTATGAAATCAGCAGTTGGGTTCAAAAGACTTTGCCTCACCGGGTCGTTGTTGGGAATCCTATCAATCGGGAGTCCCTTCTCCTATTCGCACGAGACGGTTGTCAGCCAAACGGTGGTTGGGGGACCGCTTAATTCGGTCGCCGGGAAGCAAGATAGTGCGGCCAGACTTTTCTCGGGGATAACCGTTCGCCACCATTGGCAGGAAACTCATCTGGATCGGCTCTCGGAAACTCGCACCTATAAGGTACAAAACGAAAAAGACAAAATTGTCGCGGAACAAGTTGTGGTCATGGAATACACCGCGCCACATACGGATACTTTCACAAGCTCGTCCGAACAAGGCTCGAGATTCGTACTCCATCATGTCTTCCGGCGGCTTATGGAGGATGAAAAGAAGAGGGTGCGGGACGACAAGGACCCAGACAGCTTGATCACTCCGGAAAACTACTCCTTTGAAATGATTGGGACGGAAAGAATCGACAGCTCGAACTGCTCCGTCTTTCACGCCGTTCCGAAGCACAAGCAAACGGATCTCTTCGAAGGAAAGATCTGGATCGATAACGAAGATTTCGCGATCGTGAAAATCAGCGGCCATCTGGCCAAGAGCCCGTCGTTTTGGATTAAGCGGGTGGATTTTGTGCGGAATTACCAGAAGATCGACGGGTTCTGGCTCCTCTCAAGAGAAGAAGCGGTTTCAGCGATCAGGATATTCGGGAAGGAGACGCTGACCATCGATTACAAAAACTACACCGTAAATGGATCAGGCGCACTTCAATCTCTTTGTTCTCATGAATTTTGACGCCGCGCCGATGGGCTGTGACTTCATCTGACGTCTCCGAGATGCAGCCGTCCACGGTTTTTATAGTAAAAGGAGAATCACATGGAACTGGGCATGATCGGATTGGGACGAATGGGAACCAACATGGTGCGGCGCCTTATGCGGGCTGGCCACCAGTGCGTCGTTTATGACCTTCAAGCGGAAACCGTACAGGCGCTGGCCAAAGAAGGGGCGACCGGGACGACATCGCTCGAAGACTTCGCGAAAAAACTGAAATCACCTCGCGCCATCTGGATGATGGTGCCGGCCGCCGTGGTCGATCCGACGCTGAAAACCCTCGTCCCACTTCTCGAAACTGACGACGTAGTCATCGACGGCGGCAATTCCTACTACCTCGACGACATCCGCCGCGCTGCCGAATTGAAACCGAAGGGCATCCACTACGTGGATGCTGGGACGAGCGGAGGAGTCTGGGGTTCAGAGCGAGGCTACTGTCTGATGATTGGCGGTGATGAAACTATCGTCCAGCGCATCGACCCCATTTTCGCCGCCTTGGCTCCGAACATCGACGAGGCACCCCGCACGCCCGGTCGAGAAAAGTTAGGTGGCACGTCTGAACACGGCTATTTGCGCTGCGGTCCGAGCGGTGCGGGCCACTTCGTCAAGATGGTCCACAACGGCATCGAGTACGGGATGATGGCCTCCTACGCCGAGGGATTGAACATTCTTCGCCATGCCAATGCCGGCAACAAGCCGCGCACCGTAGATGCCGAAACCACTCCGCTACGCCACCCCGAGCAATACGCGTACGACCTGAATCTGGCCGACATCGCGGAGGTCTGGCGCCGTGGCAGCGTGATCTCGTCGTGGCTCCTGGACTTGGCCGCTAGCGCGCTTCTGCAAAGCCCGGACCTCGCGAAGTTTGCTGGCCGGGTGTCGGATTCGGGAGAGGGGCGTTGGACGATCAAGGCGGCCATTGACGAGTCGGTTCCGGCCCCCGTTCTCAGTGCCGCACTTTTCGAGCGCTTCAGTTCGCGTGGCGAGGATGACTTCGCCGACAAAATGTTATCAGCTCTTCGTTACCAGTTCGGAGGCCATAAGGAAAAAGCCGCCGGCCAAAAGGCGGGCACCTGATGACCACCTCCCGTTCGGATGCGTTGGTGCTCTTCGGTGTGACTGGCGATCTCGCCCACAAGATGATCTTCCCGGCACTCTACGCGATGGCGAAACGAGGTGTCCTCAAGGTTCCCCTAATCGGCGTCGCCTTTCCGAAGTGGAGTCTGGAACGTCTGCGTAAACGCGTGACGGATAGCATAGAGCGATCAGGTGGGATCGATGATAAGCGTGCCCTGCGCCATCTCCTGTCGCAGTTCAGCTACATAAGTGGGGATTATAAGGACCCGGCTACGTTCACGGCTTTAAAAAAAGCATTGGGCAAGGCTCGCCGCCCAGCTCACTATCTGGCCATTCCGCCCTCGCTTTTCGAAACCGTGATCAAAGGCCTTGGTGCCGCGAAATTGGCTGACCACGCGCGCGTCATCGTCGAAAAACCGTTCGGACGCGACTTGGCTTCCGCGCGGGAGCTCAACCGCGCCGCTCGGGCGGTGTTCCCGGAAGACTCGATCTTCCGCATTGACCACTTCCTCGGTAAGGAAGCGATCATGAATATCCTCTATTTCCGCTTCGCGAATTCGTTCCTGGAGCCGATCTGGAATCGCAACTACGTGGCCAGCGTGCAGATAACCCTAGCCGAGAAATTTGGCATTAAGGGCCGCGGCGCGTTTTACGAGACCGCCGGATGCTTGCGCGACGTGGTCGAAAACCACCTTTTCCAGATCGTCGCGCTGCTTGCGATGGAGCCGCCAGCCGATAGGGACTTTGGAGCCGTCCATACGGAGAAAGCCAAGGTCTTTGAAGCGATGCGTCCCCTGAAATCGAAAGATTTGGTGCGCGGTCAATATGCCGGTTACCGAAAAGAGCCACACGTGGCGAAAAAATCTGACGTTGAAACTTTCTGCGCCTTGCGGCTTTTCATCGACTCGTGGCGCTGGGCGGGAGTGCCCTGGTACTTGCGCTCCGGCAAATACCTACCCGAAAACGAAACTGAGATCCTCGTGGAACTGAGGCCGCCCCCACAAAAACTTTTCGCCGACTCAGAACCGACAAATGGCCGAACCAACTATCTGCGATTCGAGCTTTCGCCAACTTCCGCCATCGCGCTCTCGGCTCGCGTCAAGCGCGAAGGGAAGGAGTTCGTTGGAGAACAACGGGAACTCTATTTGGTCGACGAACAGCGGGGCGAGGAATCGCCATACGAGCGCCTGTTAGGCGATGCGATGATCGGCGATGGAGCGCTCTTCACCCGTGAGGATGCAGTTGAAGCAGCATGGGCCGTCGTCGATCCAGTCCTCAAGAAGCATCACCGCGCTCTTCCGTACAAGCGTCACAGCTGGGGACCAAAAGCAGCGGATGCACTCATTGCTTCAAGCGGCCGTTGGTACAACCCAACATCCAAGAAGACGTCCGCGTAATTGCCGGAGAACCACAAGGCGCATCTGTGCTCCAACAGGAACGAGTATTAGGGAGAAGGAATGCCTGATTTCACATGCAATTTGGCGCAGGCAGGGAAACCCTTTGTACATTTTTGGGAGCATACCGTTGGCAGCGGCCACGCGCCCCTCGCACTCCGGGCTGACTGGCAGTCGCAACTTCTGCTTTGCCACAACGAATTGGGATTTCAACACGTTCGCTTTCATGCGCTGCTGTCAGAGGGAATGGATACGATCATTTGCGAAGAAGACAAACTTCTGTACTCATTTTTCAATGTGGATCAGATAATGGATTTTCTTCTCTCGATCGGAATGAGGCCCTTTGTCGAGTTGAGTTTCATGCCCAGAGCCTTAGCGTCCGGCAACACGACCGTGTTTCGTTACCAAGCGAACGTAACCCCACCGAAGGACTATGAACTGTGGGCAGCACTGATCAGCAAACTGACCGCTCACTGGGTGGAACGCTACGGCGCCAAGGAAGTGCGTGAATGGTTTTTTGAGGTTTGGAACGAGCCGAACCTCAAGGCGTTTTGGACTGGAACTCAACAGGAATATTTCAAGCTCTACCGCTTAACCGTGGAGGCGGTTAAAGGCGTGGATCACTTGCTCAAAGTGGGTGGCCCGGTCACTGCCAAGAATGCTTGGATTTCCGACTTTGTCGAATTCTGCGGACAGAACAAAGTGCCGACCGATTTCATCACGACTCACCATTACCCCACGGATGCCTTCGGAAAGATAGGCGCCGATACCGAGACACAATTGCAGCATGCACCACCTCACGTCATGCGTGAAGACGCTCGTAAAACGCGTGACGCGGCGCGTGGCTTGCCTGTCTACTACACGGAATGGAACATCTCTTCAAATCCTCGCGACCCGCTACACGACGAACCCTTTGCAGCCTCATATGCCGCCAAGATCATCATGGAAGCGACAGGGCTCGTAGAGGGTTATGCCTTTTGGACCTTCAGCGATATTTTCGCCGAGAATTACTTTCCATCTGTTCCGTTTCAGGGTGGGTTCGGCCTGCTGAACATTCATGGGATCGCGAAGCCAGTCTACCGAGCCTTCGAACTGCTGCATCGTCTGGGCAACGAATTGCTCGGGGTCGAAGGTAAACATGAGACTGTGGACGCCTGGGCTGTTCGCAAGGAAAAGGAGGTGACAATTCTGGTGACGAACCACGCCATGCCGCGGCATGCCATTCACACAGAACTAGCGAATCTACAGATCATCGGCGCCCCGCAACCCCGCGTCGTCTACATCCAAAGAATCGACCAGGACCATGCCAACGCGCGACAGTTGTGGCAAACCATGGGCGAACCAAACTACTTGAGCGCGGTCCAAGTCGAACAGTTGAAGGTCCTTTCATGCCTGGTAAAACAACCGCAGCCTTGGAAATATGAACAGCCGAATATAGAGTTGTCGCTGGCGCTGCCGCCTCACGGCGTCGCAGCGATCACGATCGAATTTGCATAAGCGGATGGCAAAAGTTCCTCAAACCCGCGCAACTCGTGTCAAACGGTCATCCGGCGACACGATGCTGGATCAGCTTCAGAAGGAAACCTTCGCCTATTTTTTGAATGAATCGAACCTGGAGAATGGGCTCGTTCGAGATAGGACAAAAAAAGATTGCCCCGCGAGCATCGCTGCCACGGGACTGGCTTTGGCATCTTACCCGGTGGCTGTCGAGCGTGGTTTCATACCGCGGGCCGCGGCGATAGAACGAACCCTGACGACGCTGCGTTTTTTCTGGAATAGTTCGCAAGGTTCCGAACCTGAGGCGACTGGCTATCGGGGCTTCTACTATCACTTTCTGGACATGATGACGGGACGGCGCGTATGGCAATGCGAGCTATCAACCGTGGACAGTGCCTTTCTGCTGGCGGGCGCGCTCACGGCGGGAATGTATTTTTCCGCCGATACGCGAGACGAAAATGAAATCCGCAGTCTCGCAGACGCGCTCTATCAACGCGTCGATTGGCAGTGGGCGCAAGACGCCGGTGCAACAATCACGCATGGATGGAAGCCCGAAAGCGGATTTCTTAAATACCGTTGGGAAGGCTACGACGAGGCGTTGCTGTTGTATATCCTCGCACTAGGTTCGCCGACACATCCACTACCGGAGAATAGCTACACCGCGTGGGCTTCCACTTACAAATGGGAGCACTGTTGCGGCCAAGACTATCTTTACGCCGGACCTTTGTTTACTCACCAGCTTTCACATGTCTGGATCGATTTTCGCGATATTCAGGACGCTTTCATGCGCAAAAAGCGCATCGACTATTTTGAGAACAGCCGCCGCGCAACGTATGCGCAGCAACAGTACGCGATCGACAACCCACTCAAGTTCGAGGGCTATGCGCGCCAGTGCTGGGGAATTACGGCAGGCGACGGGCCCGGCCCCGCTACGATCAAAGTGAACGGCATTGAGCGCCAATTCTTCGGCTACGTCGGACGCGGCGTACCGTATGGGCCCGACGACGGAACCATCGCGCCTTGGGCTGTAGCGGCGTCACTGCCGTTCGCTCCCGAAATCGTGTTGCCCGCGCTGGACTACTACATACGCGAGATTAAACTCACGGAGCGGAACCCATACGGATTCAAAACGTCTTTCAACGCGACTTACCCGGAAAAGCTCGGCAACTCCACACGGTTGGGTGTCGCCCTGGCACTGCGGGCTGAATCAAGGACCGGTAATCCTGATGATCGAAAACTATCGGAGCGGATTGTTGTGGCAACTGATGCGAACCTGCCCATACCTCGCCATTGGCTTGCGTCGTGCCGGTTTTCGCGGAGGTTGGTTAAAGCCTCTGCCTAGATCGTCGCGTCACACGTAAACTAGCTAAAGATGAACGCATCAAACAGCTCGTCTGCAAAGCTCGTGCCCGCGCATCATTTTCAACCATTTATTCAGCTCGGCCGGTTTGTCGACACCGAGCTTCCCTCCGTGGCGATACTACCCACTAGCCCGACCGTCAGCACCGCCTCCATGGCCAGCGCTTTCCCGCCGGTCATACCAGCTCGACTTCAAACTCCAATTCGTATTATGCCTTTTGAAACGCAAACATTGCTGAAAAAACCCAGTTTGAACGCGATGGCAGGAAGCTGTCATTTCTCCGTCGTCCAATATGGCGCGTAGCCGTAATGTTGATGCAGACGAAGTTCGTAATCGCGGCTAATGGGCTGGTCGGGGTTCCATTCGGGACTCTTACGTATGGTCTCGCGGGAGATGTTCGCGTAGATTTCCCGATCGGTCCAGCTCACGCGCTCGATCCATTGAGGTCGTAGCAAAACTTTCCTGGCGGGCCACCAATTCTTAGTGTCGACGATCGCATAACGGATCTCCCAGCTTTCATCGTCAAACAAAAAATCTTCCAGATGCCCGATTTCACCGTCAATCGCCTTTAGGTGGTAGCCGGTGACTTCGCGAGTACTGCGCAGATGCGTCTCAGCGGACGCGCCAACTTCCTTAGTCTTTGATGTGGTTCGCGGCGCACCGGCAAGCTCCATTGGGTTTTGATATGAGCCCCATATGCGGTCCCCTTCCCAATACTTAGGCAATCCAAAATGTTCGTGATGTTTCGCCTCGTGCCGCCGCGAAATAGGTTTGTGTAGATTGATGCTCGGACCGCTCTCGACCTGTTCCCAGGTCAGGTTCACGCGGATGTGCATAGGACTCCAGGCCGGGTGCAACAGGGCGACCGGAGAGATCAAGACCTTGCGTCCCGACAGGATGGTCCCAGTGGCAACGACAATATAGCGAATGGTCCAGTTTTGGTCGTCAAAATAGAAATCGTAGATGGAGCCGATATCTGTATCAATCGCCTCGATCGTGTAATGGCTGAGATCTTTGGTTCTTCGTAAACCCATCGCTTTTGTCTTCGAAAAAGCTGAATTACGCAACTCTCTTCGCGATTTCGCCTACACACACCTGGCGTGATTCTACTCTCTTACTGACACGACCCAAATTAATTTAGCGCGCTGGGCGTAGACAAATCTTTCCCGTTTTTCATTTGATTCTTGTAGCCTAATCGATGAATAGTGCGGGACTTAATGCAGAACGAAGACAAGCCACGGCTTCTTCTAGACTCTGTCGTCCTCGGTATTATCGGCGCGCTTAGCGCACAGCTATTCATCTGGATGTTGCGGCTTTCCGACAGGATTTTTCTGGGCTGGATCGCCGGTTATCACCCTCCTGCGCTTCCGCAAGATGGCGGAGTGCTCTGGGAAGTTGTCGGACCGCACGGACTGTGGCTCGTGCCGGTTGCCACTACTCTCGGTGGACTCATCTCCGGAGCACTCGTTTATGGATTGGCGCCCGAGGCGGAAGGTCATGGAACCGACACAGTTGTCAGAGCCTTGCACTGGACGGGCGGAATCATTCGCGCGCGCGTTGCCCCTATAAAAATGCTGGCGTCAGCCATCACGATTGGCTCAGGAGGATCCGCCGGTCGTGAAGGTCCCACGGCGCTTATCGCCGCCGGTTTTGGTTCGATATATTCGAACTTGCTACATCGTCCGGAACGAGAGAGACGATTTTTAGTTTTGATGGGAATGGCAGCGGGTCTCTCCGCTGTTTTCCGTTCGCCGATTGGGACGGCTTTGTTCTCCGTAGAAGTTCTCTATGGCGGAATGGACGTCGAGGCTGACGCTCTGATTTATTGCATGCTCGCCGCCATCGTGGCCTACGCGGTGAATGCTTGGTTTGTTGGATGGCAATCGTTGTTTCAGGTCCCATTTCATCCAAACGCTACGCACATTTCCGATTACGGCTGGTACATTGCCCTGGGAGCAGCGAGCGGCGTATTGGCCACCATTCTCCCGGAAGTATTTTATCGGACGAGAGACGCCTTCGCCGCACTGCGCGTGCCCACGTGGACAAAACCTGCAATAGGAGGCCTAGGCGTAGGCTTAATCGCTCTGCGATTGCCTCAGGTGCTAAGCGGGGGCTACGGCTGGATTCAAGAAGCCATCAATGGTCACATGGCCCTACACTTACTGCTTATACTTCTCGTCGCCAAAATGGTGGCGTTTTCGCTTACAGTCTCTTCCGGCGGCTCGGGCGGCGTGTTTGCTCCGAGTCTTTTCGTGGGAGCGATGCTGGGCGGAGTGTTCGCCTCGGTCGTTCACCACGCTCCATCGGGACTGGTTATTGTCGGGATGGCAGCAGTTTTCGGTGGTGCGGCGCGCGTTCCTATCGCGACATTGCTGATGGTTGCTGAAATGACGGGGGGCTATCAGCTTTTAGTCCCTGCAGGATTGGCAGTAATGCTGAGCTTCGTAATTCAGTACAAACTTTCGTCGTATTGTAAGTACCGCAGCTTGTATGAAGCTCAGGTCGCCGGACGAACAGATTCACCGGCGCACCGCGCTGAGCTCGTCCAGATTGCCCTACGGGTTCTTAACCAAGGCAATCTTTCGTTGCCTCCGAACCTTACACACTTGCATGTTGCGGCCCTTTTACAAGAGGGAATCGCGTTGGATCTTCCGGATGGCTCACAACTAACTGTGGGCGCGCTTCGGCCCGAAAGTCCTTGGGTTGGAACCCAGATTCAATCCCGCACTCTGAGCGAACCCATCGCGAATTCGAGGATTGTTGCCGTTTTACGCGGCAAGTCGGTGATGATCGCTCGACCCGAAACTGTGCTGCAACCTGGCGACCGCATCCTAATCGTTGCTTCGCCGCAGGCGCAGAAGGAATTGATCAAGCATCTCGCAATGTCTCCCGCACCAAACCCGCAACCCGTCACGCTGGGCGTTACCAAACCGCCCGAGCTTAAACAATGACCAAGAAGAGATTATCAAGGCACGGAAGTCGATGATGAGGAAATTCAACCATCCAAGTTATTGTAAATAAAAAATGGAAGTAGTGGATAGAGGGTTAGGAGTTGTCTCCCCGCAAGTTCAACCCGTTCAACGGGAACGGAGTTTTTGACAGCATCCGAGAGGGCGGAGGCTCTACACGTTTCTTGGCCCGCTACCAGACATAAACCGCGCTGATGCGTGGGGGGCCGGAGCGATCTCCAATGACCTGCGTTTCGAGAACAATTTCGATGTTCTTCCGTTTCCAGTCGCCTGATACCTGCTTCAGCATTTCTTCCATGCGATTCGCGTCCACCAGAAACTCACCGGCAGCGACAGTGCCGCCTCGGCCGATGCCTGCGCCGACGACTACCAGTTGCTCAATGTTGGGATCGACGAAGCGCGCCACGATGGCGTAGTCCGAATAAGTTCCGGTCTGTTGTTGCGAACGATCCATCATCCAGTTGTGTCTACCCGGATTGGAACGGTCCTCGATCCAGAACTTATTCATTGCGGTGTCGTTCGCAAAATGGAAATGCAAGGGAGAAGTTAAGCGCAATGTCCAACTGTTGTCGAATGCTCCGATGAAGATTGATGGGCTTCGCCGCAGGTCAGTCAGGGTGGTGTTTGACTCACCAAGCACGCGGGAGGTCTTTCCGTAGGTGCGAAGCAGAGCAGCGATGTTTACGAGGGGACTCACGTCGTCAATAATGAGGGTGACCATGGTATCGGGAAGCGTGATTTCGTGCTGCGGGTCAGCGGCGTCGCGCAGGCGTATGCTGGAATATTGACTCTGATCGGCCACGCAGATGAGCACCGGATTCGGTGAGGTCACGAACGGCTCCCAAAACTGCCTCAAGACCGGAGGACGGGATACCTGCCATAGCGTCGCCGAAGCAATCACAAGCACGAGCCCCGCCAACGCGAATGCCAGCATCCGACCGGCCGTGAAAATTCGTTTCGTTCGCACGACGGGAAGAGCCGATGTGGGTTGAGCCTTACCGGCAACCGAAGGATCGCTCGGCAGCTCGAGAGAGCTTGCCGGAAGACCACTAGGATGACCGGGCCAGTAAAACTGTGGCGCGTAAGATCCGGCAGGCAAGAACAGCCGAATTTCGTGGCTATGCTTCGGATCTTGATAATACTGTTCGATTCGCTTGCGAATTTCCGCCGCAGTGACCCGAACAATAGGGTCCGTATTGGTGTCGTAGTCGGCGGGCCGCTCGAAGATTTCGATACCAACGATGCGCTCTTTGAGTTGGTCAGTTTGACCGGCCAACACGCGCGCAACAGCAAACCTCAAGAAGCTTGGATATCTCTTGCTGGAATGGAATAGGGGCGAAGCCAGCAGAAGTTCGAGCTGCTGTTGAACGGCACCCTTTTCGACTTCGTTACACGGTGTCCAGTTTTCGGTTAGCTGCTCTGGTTGCAATATTACCCCACCCCACGCCCCAAGTGACGAGTGCCTCGCATCGCGAAACAGATTGATTTTTTCTATAGCTCTGGTCTGTTTTTTGGATACTACTGCGCTTTGAAGGTGACCGCAACGTAAAAAGACAAATCCGTAAGCGCTTTTCGGTCGGTCTTGCCTCGCCACAAGTCATTGGAAACAATCGTCGTACTGAGGTGTTCCAACGCTTATCCTTCTTATCCTGCTCCCTTAACCTGCAAACAGTTGCCAGATTCGATGTGACTTTCATATAAGTGACAAGGCAATCATGTTCTTTTCGCCCCCGTGCAACATCCCTGCATGGCTTACTGGATTCGGGGGGTTGCTGGAGTGTTCGGGGCAGTGCCAGGCGAAATGTTGACGTTATCGAAGCCGAGGAGGTGTGTCTCATGACCGCTAGAAACCATTCGTGGACGCAACGCTTTTTGCTAGTTGCCCTGGCACTTTTGTTCGTGGGCGGTAAACAGGCCTACGGTCAGTCTTCTGCCGCATTCACAGCCACGCTGAGCGGCCGCGTCACGGATCCGTCAGGCTTGGCTGTCAAAGGCGCAACGGTGACTCTCACTAGTCCCGACCAAGGAATTTTGCGAACGTCTTCGACCGGAGATGCGGGCTTTTACACTTTCACGTTCCTGCCCGCAGGCGTCTATACCCTCGAGGCGAAATTTTCGGGATTCAAGCAGTACAAACAAGAAGGAATCACGTTGGCGGCCGGCCAGAATGCTGAACAGGAGGTCAGTTTGGTCGTGGGGGCGGTGACCGAAAGTGTCGAAATCACTGCACAAGCACCACTTCTGAATGCGGACAACGCCAATATCTCGGAGGATTTGTCTTCGAGATTCGCAGAAGGCCTCCCTTTGAACTATCGAAGCGTCATTAGTTTGACGCTGATCAATTCCTCAGTCAACAACGCTGCTGAACAGCAGGTTGTGGGAGCCCCAGGGCTCGCTCAAACTGCGGATCAGGATATTTCGTTTCTGAATTTCGGGGGCACCTTCTTTGGGACCGCCGAATATCTGATAGACGGAACCTGGGATACGCGTGTCGATTGGGGAGGGGTGATTTTCGTTCCGTCAGTGGACGATGTGCAGGAAATGAAGATTATGACCAACGCGTTCACGGCCCAGTATGGGTGGAGCAGCGGTAACGTGGTCAACATCGTAACCAAGTCGGGAAGTAATGGTTTTCACGGCGATGCTTGGGAGTTTTACGCGAACAGCGGAATGGACGCGAGATACTATTTCAACAATGGCGCGCAACCGTCGTTCAATCGCAATCAGTTTGGCGGCACTATTGGCGGCCCCATTCGAAAAAATAAACTCTTTTTCTTTGCCTACTATGAGGGAGAGAGGCAGTCAACACCATCGACGAGCCAATTTACACTGCCTACTACAGCGGAGAGGGGCGGAGATTTTTCCGCTGTGCTGGGAGCCCAAACGGGAACTGACTATCTAGGAAGGCCGATCTATGCCGGTGAGATTTACAATCCATTCAGCACGCGGCAGGTGACTTGTGGAGGGGTTGATCCGGTCACCGGCAATCCAGTCAGCAATTGCCCGGCGGGCGCCACGACTGAGTTCATTCGAGACCCCGTTTCCGGCAACATTACAACTGGGACGGGTGTCACGAACATGATTCCAGGAACGCTGCTGGACAATATTGCCAGCAAGATTGCGGCGGCGAACTATTGGCCCACGCCAAGTGGAGGAGCGACGGGAACCAATTTTGTAGCAACGGGAGCAGCCGCAGAGCATTCGAATGAGTACTCGGGCCGGGTGGATTACAACGTCGACGACAATAACCGGCTCTATGCCCGCTGGTCACAGAAGTACCAGACGAAAACGAACACGCCAGACTTCTTCGGAGCCTCCAATCCGGGAGGCCCGGGACTGCTCAATCCCAACAACCGTTACAGCTTCAACCTCGGCCTTAACCACATTTTCAGCTCAACATTTACCATGAACCTTAATTTCGGGGTGAATCGTCACGTCGAGCAAGCAACTGGACAAGGTCTAGGATTCCAAACCTCGACTCTAGGGTTTCCGACCTTCATCGATGGGATTGCTCCGGCTTTCCCGCAGATATCGTTTAGTGGAGGTGGAAATTACGCCGGCCTAGGCGCAAGTGGCGGGAATAACAATTACATCGTGCCGCAAACGTTCTGGACCAGTTCGGTCGATTTCACAAAGATGGAGGGCAGGCACGAATTGGCTTTTGGTTTTACGGACGTGTGGCTGCGTATTGATGGCGGGCACTTCGGCCAGACCGCCCTCAACTTCCAGACTGCTTCTACGGACGGGCCGGATCCGAATAACCCAACAGGAGGAACGGGAAGCGGGTTCGCGTCTTTCCTCCTCGGAGTGGGAAGTGGAGGCAACGGCACGTCGTGCGACCTGTGTACCTCGTATCAGGCATTCCCAGCCACCGATAAGCACTTCCTCGGCTGGTACATCCAGGACGGCTGGAAGGTGACGTCCAAGGTGACTCTCAACCTGGGCCTGCGCTATGAGATCCAAACCGCACCGACCGAACGTCACAACGCGCAAAACTATTTTAGCTTCACTGCCGAGAACCCCCTAAGCGCCCAGATTGGTACTTTCGTTCCGGGTGAACTCATCTTCAACTCGCCCAACAACCCTGGCCTATACAACACTCCATACGGTAACGTTGCTCCACGCGTGTCCATTGCTATTCAAGCGGCTCCAAAGCTGGTGGTGCGCGGCGGCTACGGCATCTTCTACGTGCCGAACTTCTACGGCCAGGGTCCCAATGATGGATTTTCGCAAGCGACGCCGTGGAACACGACTCTAAACAATGGCCTAAATCCCGCCTCGACACTGAGTGGAAATGCGAATGCTACCTGTGAGACTGCTCCTGGTGTTTTTGGACCCTGCGGTCCTGCATTCACAACTGAACGGCTGCCGTCAGGCAACTCCGCGGGAGGATTGCAGGACGTCGGTTTTGGGGCCACCATAACCAACCACGACAGGCGCACTCCTTACGTAGAGCAGTGGATGGCTGGCGGTCAGTACTCGCTTACCCCCAACGACTTGCTGGACATCAGCTACGTCGGGAATCATGGCACTAACCTGCTCGCAACAGGATTGCAGTGGGAGCAGATGTCGCCGGGAAACCTGGCGCAGGGGAACGCCCTTTTCAATCCGGTGCCGAACCCCTTCTTTGGCCAAATAACGTCGAGCAGCTGCGGCCTTAACAACTCGACGATTACCGTAGCGCAATCGCTGAACCCGTTTCCTCAATACTGCAGCGTGTTCGAGAATGGTCCTGCTGTCGGCACATCTAAGTACGACGCACTGGAGGTCACATATACGCACCGCTGGCACTCCGGTCTGGATCTCAACCTCTCCTACACCTATTCGAAGTTTATGGATGATGTGCAAGGAGCTTCCGGTTGGGCGTTCCCGGGCAGCGGGACCAGCAACCTGAATTCGTACAATCTTGCTGCCGACTATTCGGTTGACGCGAGCAATGTCCCGCACAGATTCGTCGCCTCTTACATTTATGAATTGCCGGTGGGCAAGGGGAAAGCATTCGGATCCGAATGGAGCAAGCCGGTTGACGCCGTTCTGGGAGGTTGGGCGTGGAGCGGAATCCTCACTGCGGAGTCAGGGTTACCCCTTTCCATCCAGCCGGCCACGAACAATGTTGGATTCGGCTTCAACCAGCGTCCCAACATCGTGCCAGGAGTGAACCCGGTGCCGGCAAATCAATCGATCAACGATTGGATTAATCCTGCCGCGTTCTCGCAGCCTGCCGCATTCACATTCGGAGACGCTCCAAGATTCTTCGCGAATCTTCATGGGCCCCAGTACTTCGCTTGGGACATGTCCATACAAAAATACTGGAACATTACGGAGAGTAAGCGGCTGCAATTCCGGTTTGAGTTGTTCAACGCGCTCAACCATCCGGACTTCTTCCAACCAGACACGAATCTGTCCGACGTAAGCTCCGGTAATTTCGGAAGGATAACGGCAGCTTACCAACAGCGAACCGCACAGGTGGCTGCGAAATTCTACTTTTAACGCCTGATGCGATTACATCTCCCCCCCCAGGGATGCGAATGCCTGGCAGGCGCGAGGTTCGACGTTCAGCCTGCTAGGCGCTTCGTCCCGAGCACGGCTGGCAGGCTCTCTCTGTACTTCGGGGGTATGCCGACCTTTGTCCAGAAGGCAGTGCCGATGGGTCCCGACTCAGCAATACTTCGGCGATCCACTCACACGATGAAGACATGAGGCCCACAGATGTTCAGAGCGGATTTGCTTCATAGTCTTCGTGCCGTATTGTTTGTGGTGGCATCGGCAGCGCTGGCCCTGTCCTATTCCCCTATCGAAGCCGCAAACGTCCAGGACCGTTATGATCCGGTTGCTGATCCGCGTGCTGTCGTTACTGCCGGGCATGCACGCTTCACCGTTCTGACGCCGCAACTCATTCGCATGGAGTGGGCCGCAGACGGCGTGTTCGAAGATCATGCTTCCCTCGTTTTTCTGAACCGGCAGCTCCCAGTGCCCGAATTCACGCACGAATCTGGACCCGATGGAAGCCGCACGGTGATCAAGACGAGCGCGCTGACGCTAGTTTACGCACCGGGGGCGTCGGACGGTAAATTTGGCCCAGACAATCTCAGCATCACTTTCAGCCTTAACGGAAAAGAAGTCGTATGGAAGCCTGGAATGGAGGATACGGGGAACCTTCTGGGCACGACGCATACGCTCGATAAAGTGCGAGGTTCCGACGTGCAGTTGGAGCCAGGGCTTATTTCGCGCGACGGCTGGACAGTCGTGGACGACAGCACGCGGCAACTATTTGACTCGGCCGATTTTTCCTTCACAGAGGGGGCGCGAAGCCCTTGGCCATGGGTGAGGTTGCGCCCGCCGGGAGACCGTCAAGATTGGTACTTCTTCGGCTACGGCCACGATTATAAGCGCGCTCTCTTCGATTTCACGCGCGTGGCGGGAAAAATTCCGCTGCCACCCCGGTTTGCATTCGGCGCTTGGTGGTCGCGATACTGGTCCTACACGGACCAGGAATTCAATCAACTGATTCGAGGATTCCGTCAGCACGACACGCCTCTCGACGTCCTCGTGATTGACATCGATTGGCATCCCACTTTCAATGAGGTAGCGGGAAACAACGAGCAAGATGCTTCAGGCCACAGGCTTGGCTGGACGGGCTACTCCTGGAACAAGCTGCTCTTCCCCGATCCGGATCAGTTTCTCGCGGGCATCCACGAACAAGGGCTCAAGACCACAGTTAATATCCACCCGGCCTCCGGCATGCAGCCTTGGGAAGATCGTTATCCGGAGATGGCGCGCGCGATGGGGATTGATCCGGCGACAAAGCAATATGTTCCTTTCGAAATCACAGACAAGAAGTTTGCAACTAACTATATGAACATCATGATTCACCCCCTCGAGCGCCAGGGAATCAATTTTTTCTGGCTCGACTGGCAGCAGGAGGATACGACGAAAATCGCCGGATTGAATCCTACCTGGTGGCTGAACTATGTGTTCTTCACCGACCAGGAGCGCGAAGGCAAACGCGCGCTGCTCTTTCACCGCTGGGGCGGCCTGGGGAACCACCGTTACGAGATCGGATTTTCCGGCGACACTATTTCGGTCTGGGATTCACTCGCATTTCAGCCATATTTCACGGCCACGGCTGCCAACGTGGGCTACGCGTATTGGAGCCATGACATCGGCGGCCACCAGCCAGGTGCCATCGAACCAGAACTCTACTTGCGCTGGATTCAGTGGGGAAGTTTCAGTCCGATCCTGCGAACCCACACTACGAAGAATCCCGAAGCGGAGCGGCGTATTTGGGCGTATCCCGAGCCGTATTCTGACCTGATGCGTGAGTCTTTCGCGCGTCGCTATGCCATGCAGCCCTACATCTACACCGAGGCCAGAAGAACCTATGATACGGGTCTTGCGTTTCTGCATCCCCTTTACTACGACTGGCCGGAGGAATCGCGGGCCTATGAGGCGAAAAATGAATATATGTTCGGTGACAGCATCCTTGCCGATCCAATGACACAGCCGGTGGCAAAGGATTCGCAACTCGCGAAGGTCCTGTATGGCTACCTCCTGGAGACTGGATCGAATGGGATACCGGAGCAAGCTTCCGCGGTCCCGTCACTGTGAAACGCGACTTTTCGATCAGTCAGATCCCTCTGTATGTAAGGATGGGCAGCATCATTCCCATGCAGCCGAAGATGAGCCATACGGGGGAGAAACCGATTGATCCTCTCATTCTCACTGTCTTCCCGCTCAGAAACGGTCAGGTGTCGAAATACAGTCTTTATGAAGACGCGGCGGACACCCCGGGCTACCAGTACAAAGAATGTTCCTGGACTCCGATTGAGGCTGCTCTGGATTCCGACGGCAGTGTACTTACAGTGACCGTCGCGCCCCCAAAGGGCCATTTCAGGGAGATGCAAACGGAGCGGGCATACGAACTCCACCTCCCGAGAAGCTGGCCGCCATCTTCGGTGAGCGTTAACGGGGAATCCCTGGGGTACTCCGATAAAAGCGATAAGGTGGGATGGCGTTTCGAGGGCAACACGCTTATGACCGTGATTACGACGCGCAGATTCAGCATTGCCAATACGGTGACAGTCACGATGCGAATCAGTCCCCAATTGGCGCGCAATCGCTCGATGCTAGATGGTTTTGCGGGCGCTATGACGCGCCTCCGCGAGACATACGATATCTTGAATATCACCTGGCCTGTGGCATGGGCACCGGATCCCCTGATCGATGCCATGCAGACGGGAGACCGGATAAGCTATCATCCGGACACGGCCTTTGCGGAAGTGGGGGGCTTACAGGCGAAACTTCCAGGGTTGGCTAAGGCCATCGAGGCGATGCACGCTACGGAAACTTCGGCCGCATTTGCGATGACGGATCTCGACAAAAAGGACCAGAGTCAAAAGCTCGAAGAGTACAACGGTCTAGTCGATGCTGCTCTTGCCCACATCGCGGACATAAATCAATCGCCTTCGGTATCTTCGATCGATAAAACCAAGCACAGACTGAGCCAAGAGATCCGGTACGAACCCGAACCCAGGGTCGGCAAGCTAGAGACTCGGAATTCGAACTGAGAAGTTTAGGGGTCGGGCGACGCTTTTCGATCTTGCAAAGATTTCTTGTTCATGACGGCCGCAAATCGATTTCGAATTGTCAGGAACGTGAATGACCAGACGAGAGCTGTTGTCTCTGCTGTTTTCTCTCGGTGTGCATGAATTAGACAAGCTTCTGCCCGCTCAAGAGGCAAAGCCAAAATCCACTGCGATGTTCCAAGCGAAGGCCTTGAAGGGTGTTGACTTTGTTCTCCGTAACTCCCCAACCTCCCGGAAGTATCTCATTGAAACCATGCCGGGGGGCGTAGCTCTCCTCGACTACAACAACGACGGCTTGTTGGACATTTTCTTTGTGAACGGCGGACATTTGCGGGACAGAATGGCCAGCCCGATCAGTTTCGATCGCCGAAATCCCGCCTACTGGAATCGACTGTACCGTCAAAATGTGGATGGGACCTTCATCGACGTCACCAAGCGGGCCGGCCTTGCGGATGCCGGTGACTCAAACTACGGGATGGGAGTCGCGATCGGGGATTACGACAATGATGGCTTTCCCGATATCTATGTGACGAACTTTGGGAAAAATGTTTTGTATCACAATAATGGCGACGGTACTTTTACAGATGTTACCGCGAAGGCTGGCGTTGCGGCGGGAGGCTGGTCGGTTTCCGCAGGATTCTTCGATTACGATAACGATGGTAGACTCGATCTGTTTGTCACGCGCTACCTTGATTGGAGCACGGAGAAAAGCAAAACGTGCGGCACAGAAAGGCCCACGTATTGCCCGCCCGGTGATTTTCCTGCCATCGCGAACATCCTGTATCACAATCGGGGTGATGGCACGTTTGAGGATGTGAGCGCCGCTTCCGGCATTGCCGGGAAGAAGGGCCATGGCCTGGGAGTCGCATTCGCCGACTATGATGGAGATGGCTTCACAGACATTTTTGTCGCCAACGACGTCACCAACCAGTTTCTTTTCCACAACAACGGAAACGGCACCTTCACCGAATGCGGTTTGGATTCCGGCGTGGCGCTTTCGGAAAACGGAAAGATGCTCTCGGGTATGGGTGCTGTTTTTCAGGATTACGATAACGATGGCCTTCCCGACCTTCTCATCACACAACTTCCGCACGAGCCCTATGTCCTTTTTCACAATGACGGCCGAGGATCGTTCAGCGCACAAGAACTAGAGGCGGGTTTTGGCGTGCTTTCGGGCAAGTCTTCGGGTTGGGGAGTCGGATTGGAGGACTTTAATAATGACGGCTGGAAGGATGCATTTATTGTCCAGGGCCATGTTTTCGACAATGTCGAGATGTACGATGGCTCCCTCCACTATCGGGAGCCTCCCTTGCTGGCTTTGAACCATAGCGGACATTTCGGAAAGGCTGATGCCGGGTCGGATGTGCCCGTAGCCGGACGGGGAGCAGCATTCGGCGATTTGAACAACGATGGCTGGATGGACGTGGTTACTACCGCTCTTGGCGATGGCCCGCAGTTGTACTTGAACCGGGGCGGAGAATTGCACTGGCTAACTATTACGCTGCGTGGAAAGCGGAGCAATCGCGACGGGTTCGGTGCGCGTGTTCAGGTCAACGGCCAGACCCGCTTCGCCACGGCGACAGGAAGCTATCTCTCTTCTAATGACAAGCGTTTACACTTTGGCCTTGGTTCCGCTGGGACAGCCGACATAGAAATCAAATGGCCCTCTGGTATTCGGCAGGTTTTGCGCGGTGTTAAGGCCGATCGATTCATCGTAATCGAGGAATCGGTGCAGCCATGATTCATGCATTGTTGTGGATGTGTTTGCTCATACAGTCGAAATCGGCGGAGCCTTCCGTGTCTCCAGAGGTCCTCACGCTGTTGCAATCTGGCACGGATGCGGAAAATCGCGGCGATTTCGAGCAAGCGATCGCTGCCTTTCGTAAGGCGGCGGATGTGGACCCCAGTGCCGGGGTCGTCTTCCTCAGGTTAGGCGATGCTTACATGAAAAAGCATGACTACGCCGCAGCCATTTCTCCTCTGAAGCGCGCTGCCGAATTGGGTCCGGATTCTCTTGCCGTTCATCAGTTACTAGGCTATGCGCTTCTGGCAGAAGGCTATGCCTCTGATGCCATTCCTCATCTGAACGTTATTCATGACTATGGAGCTCTGGGTATTGCGCAGCTGCAAGCGGGCCAATCTGCAGAAGCAGTGACGAATCTGCAAGCAGCTTTGGCGAAATCGCCGAACGATCCTGATCTTCTCTTTTACCTTAGCCGCGCCGCAACTGCACTTTCTGGGCGGTCATTGGATCGATTGCTCTCGGTCTATCCGAATTCTGCACGAGGGCATCAGGCTCTTGGCCAAACCGATTACGAAACGAAAGAGTTTCCGAAGGCGATAAAGCAATACGAACAGGCGATAGCCATGCGGCCCGATCTGCCCGGGTTGCGGCTTGAGCTCGGGCTAGTCTACGCGGCTGATTCTGAATGGGACAAAGCGGAAGAACAATTTCGCGGAGAAGCACAATTGCAGCCCGGCAGTGCGGAAGCTGCTTATCGCCTGGGAAATGCGTTGTTGCGGCAGGGAAAGATGAAGGAAGCCATCGACGAGCTCCAGCGTTCGGATTTGCTGCGCCCCAATATGCCAGAAACTCTATACGCCCTCGGCAGAGCGGCGGCAGCTGTTGATCCGAAGATCGCGGAACATGCATTAGCGCGCGTGATTGAGTTGGAAAAGGAAACTCCTCTTGCCGGGCAGGCGTATTTGGTGTTGGCAGGAATTCATCGGAAGCAGGGTAAGGCGGAACAGGCCACGCATGAAATGCAAGAGTATGGCCGGATTCATGCTCTCACTGCCCCGCTCGAACATAAAAATCCTTAGAGGTGATGACCGTCGATAAGGAGACGGTGTTTGAGAAGAGACGTGCGAATTCTCTGGATACTGGCTCTCGTATTGTGGATCGCTTTCATTTTTCTTGGGCCCAGGGTATTGGCGCAGGGTTCGAATGCACCGCATACGGCCGAAAACCGAGTGCTACGAGCAACCATCAAGACTGACGGAACCTACGAACTCGTATTTCCCAACGTCGGGTGGCGTCTCATTGGGAGACTTCCTGAAGTCCCCGCTGCGATTCAAACGACTCATGGCAAAGATGCCGTTGGAAACTACGAAGCCGTATCGGCGACTTACTTTCGCGGCGCGCGGAAAGCAGAGATACGCATTTATCGGGCTTTGCCAGTCGCACTGTTCCAAGATACCTGGAGCACCGCCGGTCAGAACAAACGTCCATTCCCCACATTCGAAAGCTTACCTGCCGGACTGATGAAATTTTCGTACCAACAGACGACATTCGGGATCTATGAGTTTGGGGAGCTCGGTCCCGAAGGACCGTGGTCACTTTTTGACAAGCAAGACAATGTAGTGATGCTGTCACCGGCAGACCACTTTCAGGTTTCTCGGATGGAAGAACTGCCCGGAGGCGGAGCTGACAGCAGCATCGTGCAGACGATAACGACGCTGCCAGCCGGTTTTTCCCACGGAACGCTGGTTGTTTTCGATAAGGGTATGAATCAGACTTTTTCGGTTTGGGGTTCCGCGTTGCTAGCGCTGGGCGGAAAGCAGCGTCCTGCGAATGACGCGAACGTCGTGCTCGCGAAGCTTGGATACTGGACCGACAACGGTGCCAGATACTATTACAAGTTTGACTCTCAATTAGGCTACGCAGGGACCCTACTTGCGGTGCGCGATCAATTCAAGAAACTTGGGGTGCCGCTCGGATATATGCAACTCGACAGCTGGTGGTATCCCAAGGGCGTGGACGGTCGATGGAATTCCGTGAGTTCAGCGCTTCCCGATGGTGAATATACTTACCAAACGGATAAGGAACTGTTTCCTGATGGCCTTTCAGCGTTTCATAAATCGCTTGGCCTGCCGATGGTCACGCACGCGCGGTGGATTTCTACGGCGAGTCCGTATCGCGAGCGATATAAGATGTCCGGTAACGTCATTATCGACACCGATTTCTGGAAGTCCACTTCCGAATATTTGGCCGATGCGGGGGTCATCACGTTCGAGCAGGATTGGCTGGACCACAACGCCCAAACAGAAATTAACCTGACGGATCCCCAAGAATTTCTAGAGGACATGTCTGAAGCGATGTTCCGCAAAGGAATCACGATTCAGTATTGCATGCCACTGCCGAGCCATTACATGGCAAGCACTCGGTACCCGAATGTCCAAACGATACGTCCCAGCAATGACAGATTCAATCGCGACAAATGGGATTCCTTTCTCTACGACTCCAGACTAGCAAGTGCAGTCGGCCTTTGGCCGTGGGCAGACGTTTTCTTCAGCAGCGAGCTTCCCAATCTGATTCTTTCCACGTTATCGGCCGGGCCGGTAGGAGTGGGAGACGCATTGGGGGAAACAAACGCTCACAATTTGGAGGCGGCTGTTCGCAGCGATGGGCTGATAGTGAAGGCTGATGCACCCTTGCTGCCGATTAATTCGATGTATATAAGTGATGCGGAGACCAGTGGAGCGCCCATGGTGGCAATGTCATCGGGTTCTTTTGGTGGCCAGAGCGTGCGCTATGTGTTTGCCTACTCACGAAACCCTTCGGAAGAGAGTGTCACCGTTCCCTTGAGCAGTCTGGAATTGCCTGGTCCGGTGTTTGCGTATGACTGGGTGAAACACAGCGACGAAGTGATCCCAGCGGGAGGAAGCCTTCGCATGAAATTCGAGGACGGCTGGGATTATCAGATACTTTCCACGGTGAGTCGCGAAGGCTTGGCGATGCTGGGAGATACCCAGCAGATTGTTACCTTGGGCAGGCAGCGAATCGTTGGTCGGCAAGATGGTGGAGCAATTGTAGCGACGATCAAGTTTGCGCCCGGAGAGAAAACGCGGGCTATTTCAGGTTATGCCGTGCGTCGCCCGGTTCTGAAGGCGATCTCGGGAGAAATTAAAGCCGTTACTTACGACGAGCGAAGCGGCATATTCACTTCGGAGGTCGCCCCCGCTCCTTCTCAAACTGCTAGCATACAAATCCGTATTCCTCCGGCGAAGCCATTTTCCGCTGCAAAGGAAGCCGACCCCGCGCGTCGTTCAGTTATTGACAATGCGTTGGCAAACTAAAACCGGGCCGGTGTACGTAATCGCAGACTCGCGAGATATACCGAACCTACCGTAGCTATGTAACGTGGTCCTTCGTACCGCATACGGCCTCCGCGGATTCTGGCTTAATTTCGTCTTGGACAGCGAGTGCGCCAAGAACTCGGTTATCGACGATCACGTAGAGCACGGTACGACCGTCGGTTGCCCCGGCAGCTCTTTTTTCATTGACCTGAAGCGGCGGCAGATGCGGTCGCGGTGAGTTTCTTGTATTCGGATTTGGTCTGCCGGAGTATGGGGATGTCCGGGTCCGCATCTTTCCAGGTGGCGAAGAACTCATCGTAGGCTTTGCGGCTTTGCTCGCGGCTGCCCTGCATGGCGTAGGCCCGCGCGATACCGAGTTGCGCCAGCGGAGCATACACTTGCCACCACCCCGCTCCGCGCCTATCGAGAAGCTTTTGAAGCTCGGCGACGGCGTTGGCGGAATCTCCGCCGGCCAAGTAAGCTTGTGCACGTTGGTAGCCGACATCGAGACTGGAATTGTATGGCGCCGCTCGGACCAGCAGCTCCACGGCCTTGGCTGGGTTTCCTCGCTGCCGCTCGACGACGGAATGAATGAGCGGCAGGAACACGTTCTGTTCAATTGTATCCTCCGGGAGCATGCGATCCAGTTTCGCTGCCATGGCTTCCGCCCGGGTCAGGTCCCCGGCATACGCGAATGCCTCGGCACAACGCCAAAGCGCGGTAGCGCTGTCGTCTTTGTCGTCGTCCCGCTCTCCCACATGGCGGCAGAGACTTCGCGCCAGAGCGTAGTTTCCGAGATAAGATTCGAGTTGACCGCGCGCAGCAAGCTCGTCACGAACGTTTTCCGTCTGGTCGGCGCGGGTCTGAAGGTTGACGATAGTTTCGTTCAGTGAACGGAATTTGCCGATGTCGCCGCGAAGGAACGCGAACTGCGCCTGCAATTGGAGCCAGCCTATATCGTCGGCGGGAGCTTCGCGGGCAAGGCGTTCCATGGTCGCGGTATCGTTCTCGAAAAAGGCGATGCGGTAGCGCATATCAACCTGATAGGAGAACATGGAGCCCTTCTGCGCCCATTGGTCGAGCAGTTTCTTGGCGTCGTCAAGGCGGCCGAGATGCATGAGGGCTTGGCTTGCATTGGAGTAGGCATAAACCGAGGGCACTGGGGAATGTTCAATGGCCCAGTTGAATTCCCGCAGCGCCTCTTCCGCTCTGTTGCGCTGCAAATAATTGATGCCCAATAAATTGGCAGCATTGACGCTGCGTGGATAGGCCTGCTGGTACAAAACAAGCACGGCGTATTCCTTGTCCAAGTTGCCTGTGATGTTCCAGTAATAAGTCGCGGTAACCAGAAAATTCTCTTCTTGCGTCAGGCGGGCATCTTTTAACTCGAACGCGCGAGCAAAATTCTTTCTGGAAGCCTGCTCGTCGCCGATGCCGTGATAGGCGCCGCCAAGCATGTCGTAAGCGGAGCAGAAGTTGGGGTCCAGCTCGACAGCCCGTTCAAAGAAGGTAATGGCCTCACGGATTTTTCCCGCACGATAGGGCGCCAGACCCGCTCGGTAGGCTTGCAAGGCTTCGAGCGAGCTGGTGGTAGCAAGGTCCAGCGGAGTATTGTACTTTTCGAGAGAGCTCAGACTCTCGCCCAATTGCCTTCGTAACTGCGAGCCTGCTTTTCCCAGCGCAGCGATCACCTTATCTTTGCCTTCGGCCACCTCCTGGCGCCGCGCGATGGGCTTTTGATTCCGCGCGTCGATCGCTTCCAGAGTGATCAGGTAAGTGTTCCCGACGGCGGCAATCTCAGGTACCACCAGGGCTTTGAGCCCCGCTCGTTTGCAGATTTCAATGCCCAGCTCCGGGGTCACCCGCTCGTTTGGATCATGCCGCATCATGCGCAAGGTCTCGCGGACGCTGCCTTGCGAGAAGAGGCTCAGGAACGGGGACTCGGCAAGTTTAACCTCGAGGGCTTTGTCCAAAGAGCTGTCGAAGATGGGATCGCCAGTCTTGTTGACGAAGCTCGCCACCAGGATGACGTCGGCCTGGGTCAGCACGGGCCGAGCGAAAAACACGCGCCAGGTAACGAACGCGGCCACAGCGAGGAGAGCTGCGATGCCGGCGGCAACGACAATGGGGCGCTGGTACCAAAGCCGCGGCGGCTTCCGCAGCGGGGGAACGGGCACGACATGGAGCTCGATGGGAGGCGAGGCCGGCCGAGGTCCGTTTTCGACCGAAGCGATAAAGCGGTAGCCGCGGCGAGGCAGAGTCTCGATGTAACGAGGTTCGTCGGCCGAATCGCTCAGCACGTCGCGAAGCTTCTTGATGGCGCTGTTCAGACCGGTATCGAAGTCAACAAAAGTGTCCCCAGGCCAGAGTTTCTGACGGAGCTCATCGCGCGAGACCACCTCACCTGGATGCTCGAGCAAAACAGCAAGCACCTGAAAGGGTTGGTCCTGGAGCTTCAAGCGGATGCCGTGCTTGTAAACATCGCCGGAACGCAAGTCAACCTCAAACGGGCCGAAGCGCGTCTTGCGGCTTTGCGGAGCAGCTTCCATAGAGGGTGTTACGAACTTGCCCCACTCTATCACCAATGCTTAGGCCGAAGAAATATGTTCGAAGCGCTAAGTATATATTCTTCCTACAACCCCCCTGAATTGAGTGGCCTGCACGGTTAGAAATAAAACACATGCAGACCAGACGTCCGCCATTGCGCCGAAATCCGCTTCGCGCAATTGTCGCGGTGCGCAGCCCTCCGGACCAGGAGTGGGCATGATGGGAGAAAACATGAAGCGCTGCCTATTGACCGCAGTTTCGATGTGTCTGCTGTGCATCCTGAGCGCATGTCAGTCAGGCGGCAATCAGCCCCCACCCCCAGCCGTTCCAACGATCGCTGCGATTTCCCCAAGCAGTGCCGTGGCCGGTGGTGCGGCGTTCACGCTTACAATCACGGGGACGAATTTCGTCCCAGCTTCTACCGTCAATTTCGGCGGGGTGGTACCCACCAGCTTCGTTAGCTCGATGGAGTTGACTGCGGCCGTCCCTCCTTCGAGTATCGCTTCAGCCGGCACGCTGGCCGTGACAGTGACCAACCCCGCTCCCGACGGTGGCACCTCCAAGCCGCTTGACTTCAGCGTGACCGTTAACGCTGGCCCGATGATCAGTGTGCTTTTTCCAAGCTGCGCTCCCGCCGGAGACCCTGTTCAGTTGTGGGTAGTTGGGACAGATTTTGTGTCTAGCTCAGTCGTGCGCTGGAACGGCAGCGACCGTCCGACCACTATGGATGCCATTAACGGGCTCGTTGCTCAGATTTCGGCGAGTGACGTTGCCGCCGCCGGGACAGCCGCGGTCACAGTCTTCAACCCTGGATCCGGCGGGGGTAGCTCGAGCCCGTCGACCTTCACCATAACGGCGGGAGCCGTGGATCCGCAGTCAATCGCTGTGGACCCTGCCGGCAAGTTCGCTTATGTGGCGAGTTCGGGCTGCGATGCACAAGGCTTCGTGTCCATGTACACGATCAACCCCACCACCGGAGCCTTAGCGTCCATAGGACCACCGGTGCCTTCAAATGACGAATTGACCGAGTCCGTGACCGTAGATCCTTCCGGCAAATTCGCCTACGTGGCGAGTTCGGGGGATGAGTGGGACGTCGATTTTGGCAGCATCGTGACGTTCAGCATCGATCCCACGAGCGGGGCCTTAACGCCCACCACGGGAGGGATAATCGGAACTGGGGTAAACGGCACTCCCGAGTTTTTCAATTCGACGACGTTCGATCCCTCCGGCAAGTTCGCGTATGCGGCAGATGGGGGAGCCTTCCCGGCGGGCAGCTTCGGCGGCTCGTCCAGCGTCTCGATGTACACCGTAAACAGCACAACCGGGGCCTTGACCTCCGTCGGGACAACCGCCGCAGGATCAGGTCCCTCGTCCGTCGCCGTCGATCCTACGGGCAAGTTCGCCTATGTAGCAAACCTCGGCTCGAACGACGTCTCCATGTACACCATCGACGCCACGACTGGGGCCTTAGCGTCCACAGGGACGATTGCCGCCGGAACGCAACCTGTATCCGTCGTCGAGGACCCTGCGGGCAAATTCGCTTATGTGGCGAATTTCGGCTCGAACGACGTCTCGATATACACCATCAACGCCACAACCGGAGCCTTAACGTCCGCCGGAACTATTGCTGCGGGAGTAGCTCCTATCTCAGTGGCAGTGGATCCATCCGGCAAGTTCGCTTATGCGGTGAATTTCAACTCGAACGACGTCTCGATGTACACCATCAACGCCACCACCGGGGCTTTAACGTCCATGGGAACGATAGCTGCCGATCTATCTCCTACTTCGATAGCGATCCATCCGTCCGGAAAGTTCGCCTATGTAACGAACTCCGCCTCGAACGACGTTTCGATCTACAGCATCGACGGTGCCACTGGCGCCTTGACGCTCGTCGGGACAATAGGCACATGATCCGAGCATGTCTCGCTTTGTTCACCTTGATTACCCTATTCACGCCTGCGCAGAACGTGGCAACTCAGATGCCAACCGGGACTAGCCAGCTCCGCGTGGCAGCTACGAGAAACTTATTGCTGACGTGTCGTGCTTGTCCGTCATTTTCCGATTTGTAGAGGGGAATTTTGCCAATAAGTGGGCCCTAAGCGGTTACAAACCGAGCTTCGCTCGAAGGAGACAACATGAAATACCTAAGCATTCTGCTATTCGTAGTTTTGACCGGTTCGGCTTCCACCGCATTTGCACAGAACGCTTCCACGGTGCCTGCAAGCTCCACCACGAGGTGTTCAAACGCCTCGCTGAGTGGCACCTACGGGTGGATACACGGCGGCACAGCTGCCAACGGCACTCCTGTCATCGGCGTGAGCCAGATCACGTTTGACCCAACCACAGGCACGTATGCCGGAGAGGACACAGCATCCCATGACGGCGTGGTTACCACCGAGTCTATCTATGCAACATACACAGTCACCTCGGACTGCACCGGCACGGCTACAGTGGAGGTAGACGGCGTGCCGGCTGGGAGTATCGCCTTTGTGGTTACGTCAACAGGTTTTGTGTCCCTTAACCTGACGCCAGGCGGCGTGAGGACCTTGGCGGGACCCGGCGTGAAGCAGGGTTCCCCGACCTGCACCAATGCCGGAGTTGAGGGTAGTTTTGGGTTTCAAGCAACCGGCGACTTTGTCGCAGGCGCGCCCGTCACAGGGCCGGTGGCTTTCATCGGTGAGTTGAAGTTAGGTGTCAACACTTCCGGAGACGGAGTGATAAGCGGACACCTTGCCGGTAGCGAGGATGGCGCGATTTTCAGGTTCGTCGGGGAACCCGTGACGGGTTCTTACTCAGTCGCCGCGGACTGCACGGGCACGGCCACCATTACACCGAAGGGCAGGTCCGCCCTGAATTTCAGGTTCGTGGTTGTGGACGGCGGGAACGAAATTTTAGTCCTTGAGACGGACGCGGACACGGTTGTAAGCGGCACCTTGCAGCAGTAGTTCCAGCAGGAAAACCGTCAAGCTCTAACTGAGCTTCGCTCGAAGGAGACAACATGAGATACATAAGCATTCTGTTACTCGCTTTTTTGTCCGGTTCGGCTTCAACCGCATTTGCACAGAACGCTTCCACGACGCCCGCAAGCGCCATCACTAGTTGTTCGAAGGACTCGCTGAGTGGCACCTACGGGTTTCTGCACGACGGCACAGATAGCAACGGCGCTCCTATCAGCGCCGCCGTGAGCCAGATCACGTTTGACCCAACCACAGGCACGTTTGCCGTAGAAACCACAGCATCCCGTGACGGCGTGATTACCACCTTCTCTGCCACCGGAACGTACGCAGTGGCCTCGAGCTGCACCGGCACGGGTGTGCCCGGGGGACACAACCGCTTTTCCATTGTGGTTACGTCCACAGGGTTCTTGGCCGTTGAGCCGCTGAACCGTGCGACGGGCATAAGCACAGACGGATTCGGCGTGAAGCAGGGCTCCGCGACCTGCACCAATGCCGGCGTTGAAGGTAGTTTCGGGCTTAAGGCAACCGGCCTCTTCCTCGCAGGCGCACCCGCCACAGGGCCGGTGGCTATCATCGGTGCGTTGAAGTTCAGTGTCGACGCTTCTGGAGACGGAGTGATAAGCGGACACCTTGCCGGTAGCGAGGATGACACGCTTTTCACCTTCGCCGGGGAACCCGTAACGGGTTCTTACTCAGTCGCCGCGGACTGCACGGGCACGGCCACCATAACACCGAAGGGCAGGTCCGCTCTGAATTTCAGCTTCGTGGTTGTGAACGGCGGGGTGGAAATGCTGGCCATTGAGACGGACGCGAACACGGTTGTAAGCGCTACCCTGCGGCAGTAGTTCCAGCAGGAAATGTCGCTGGGTTAGTGTTTCCCATTCCGTCCGAGCTTCAAGTCATCTAGCCTTCGGGATGACCTACGGGGCAACTGTCGGCCTTGTGGGTTTGCCTCTGATACCGGATATAAAGGCCTGCTGAACGCGGTTAAAACTGCGTCCACGCACCACAGCGGTGACGATCGTTCGGGTAGCCTGAATATCACTGAGGCGCACGTACCGGCAGGCGACATTGCGGTCAACAGCCATTTCAGGGACGAGCGACACGCCGACACCGGCGGCAACCATTCCCAGGAGACTGCTGAACTGTCCGCTTTCAAACACAATGTTGGGCCTGATGCGGGCGCGCGTGCAGGTGTCAATACTCAGGTCGCGGAAACAGTGGCCGTCGCGCAAACATAACGAACGATTCTCCGCGGAGATCTTTGAGGGCGAGCGATTTTGCGGTGGCGCGCGGATGATCTGTGCTCAAGGCCGCGAAGAGCGGCTCGGTTCTGATGGGGAACAACTCCAGGTCTTTGTGGCGCAGTGGCAGTGCAAGAATCGCCACATCGATCGACAGGTCGCGCAAACCTTCCACCAGTACCGAAGTCGTTTCTTCAACGATGCGCAGTTTCGCGTCGGGGTACCTCCTGGCGAAACCGGCCGTAAAACGCGGCATAAGATAGGGCGCAACAGTTGGAATAACGCCCACGGCGACGCTGCCGCGAAGGTCTGTATTCTGATCGGCCGCACTGGATCGCGCTGCCTCCATCTGCTCCAAAATCGCGCGGGCGCGAGGAATGAAAGCGCGACCCGCCTCGGTGAGGCGAATGCTGCGACCCAAGCGGTCGAAGAGCTTGGTACCGAGCTCTTCCTCGAGTTTTAGCACCTGCTGTGAGAGCGAGGGCTGGGCAATCTTGCAGTGCTCCGCGGCGCGGCTGAAGTTGCCCGTGTCCGCGATGGCGCAAACATATCGAAGCTGATGAACTTCCATAGGGTATGCCTATACCTAAAATGGGAGTTATATATTGGAACTATCTCCCATTTGAATGTTAAGTTAATTCCGTCGAAATCGCAGCATGGATTTCACCGAACTTATTCGGCTGAATTTAAATGTCTGAAGGAGAGTACCTATGGCTTCCGAAGCGAAGTGCCCGTTCCATCACGGCAGCAGCACAAACCCAGCAAATCGTGACTGGTGGCCGAACCAGTTGAATCTCAATCTTCTCGCTCAGCACTCATCACTGTCCGATCCCATGGGCATAAATTTTAATTACACGGAAGAGTTCAAGAGCCTGGACTACAACGCCCTGAAGAAGGATCTTGCGGCGTTGATGACGGATTCGCAGGACTGGTGGCCTGCGGACTTCGGCCACTACGGTCCGCTGTTTATTCGCATGGCGTGGCATAGCGCCGGAACGTACCGCGTGGGTGACGGTCGTGGAGGCGGCGGCCGAGGTCAGCAGCGTTTCGCCCCGCTCAACAGCTGGCCGGATAACGTGAACCTCGATCGAGCGCGCCGGCTGCTCTGGCCAATCAAACAGAAATATGGAAGAAAAATTTCCTGGGCCGATCTGATGATCCTCGCGGGCAACGTCGCGCTGGAAACGATGGGCTTCAAGACTTTCGGCTTTGCCGGCGGACGTGCGGACGTCTGGGAACCGGACCTGGACGTCAACTGGGGACTGGAAACGACCTGGATGGGGACGGAGAAACGTTATTCGGGTGATCGCGATCTCGCAAAACCCTTGGGCGCTACCACGATGGGCCTTATTTATGTGAACCCCGAGGGCCCAGAAGGCAAGCCGGATCCGGTTGCGGCAGCGAAGGATATCCGCGAGACTTTCGCGCGGATGGCGATGAACGACGAAGAAACCGTCGCTTTGATCGCAGGCGGCCACACCTTCGGAAAAACCCACGGAGCCGGTCCCGGCGCCCACCTGGGCAAAGAGCCGGAAGGCTCGCCGATCGAGGAGCAGGGCCTGGGCTGGTCGAGTGCCTACGCCACCGGTATCGCAGGTGACGCAATTACGAGTGGCCTGGAAGTCACCTGGAGCAGCACGCCAACGAAATGGAGTAACAGTTTCTTTCAACACTTGTTCAAGTACGAGTGGGAACTTACCAAGAGCCCGGGCGGCGCACACCAGTGGAAGCCGAAAGGCAATGCAGGCGCGGGTATGGTTCCAGACGCCCATGATCCCTCCAAGCGTCACGAACCGGCGATGCTGACCACCGATATCTCTTTGCGAGTCGATCCCGTCTACGAAAAAATCTCGCGGCGTTTCTACGAGAATCCAGCTTTGCTTGCCGATGCGTTCGCGCGGGCCTGGTTCAAGCTGACGCATCGCGACATGGGACCGCGCGCACGCTACCTTGGTCCGGAGGTTCCGAAGGAAGAACTGCTTTGGCAGGATCCCATCCCGCCAGTAAATCATAAATTGGTCGATGACAGGGATGTCGCGGCCCTGAAAGAAAAAATTCTTGCCTCTGGGCTGACGGTCCCGCAACTCGTCACGACCGCTTGGGCGTCGGCGTCAACCTACCGTGGGTCCGATAAGCGGGGCGGCGCAAACGGCGCGCGGATCCGCCTCGCCCCACAAAAGGACTGGACGGTCAATCAGCCCGCGCAGCTGCAGAAAGTTCTAGAGGCACTGGAAAAAATTCAGAGCGAGTTCAATGCCTCGCAGTCCGGCGGTAAGAAGATCTCGCTGGCCGACTTGATCGTCCTGGCAGGTTGCACAGGAGTTGAGCAGGCCGCGAAGAATGCGGGCATCGCCGTGACTGTTCCCTTTGCCCCAGGCCGCATGGACGCTTCGCAGGAGCAGACCGACGTGCAATCTTTCGCCGTGCTCGAACCGGCCGCCGATGGCTTCCGGTCCTACCGCAACGGAAACGCTGAGGCAACAGCCGAAGTCGAACTGCTCGACAAGGCGCAGCTCCTCACGCTCACCGCGCCGGAACTCACCGTGCTAATCGGCGGCCTGCGGGCGCTGAACACCAACTACGGACAGACCAAGTTCGGCGTCTTCACCAAGAAGCCGGAAGCGTTGACCAACGATTTCTTCATAAATCTGCTCGATATGCGCACGGCTTGGAAGGCAACCTCGGATGCGAACGATACGTTTGAAGGACGGGATCGCAAGACGGGCGAAGTCCGCTGGACGGCGACGCGAGCCGATCTCATCTTCGGCTCAAACGCACAACTTCGGGCTCTGTCAGAAGTGTACGGAAGCTCGGACGCACGCAAGAAGTTCGTCCAAGACTTCGTTGGAGCCTGGACCAAAGTGATGAACCTCGATCGCTTTGACCTCGCCGCATCCCGGAGCGCGGTGGGAGGCCAATGAATCGGTAACCCGTCCAAACTAGTTTTGGGTGCGCGCGTTGCAGCGAAAAGCCTTGCGATAGGCAAATTCCCACCGTCAAAAAGGCAGGTAAGAGGAGATTTTTCGCTGGTCCTCTCCTCTTGTGAAATCATTCTTTCCCGGCGCTGCAATGTTCTCGCGAAGATCAGATGATTTTTTCTTTTTCCAGTTGCTGAACTATGAGTTTGGCAACTGCGTCGATAGCTTTCATTGGCGAATGAGGATTAACTGTGTCGCTGGTTTCGGTCCAGATAAGTTCACTATCTGGCTTGGCTGTGGAATAGAAATTTGTTTCGATTTGCGCGGTTCTGTCCACTCGAAGGTAGTCAGGGGAATACACCGCCGGGTGGATAGTGCCGTAATAGCCATAAAAGGTGTTGTAATACGGATAAGGAGCGTAAGCTTGCCCCGGGATGTATGTGACTTTTTTATCCACCTTTACCAACCGCGAGGCTAGGCAGCTTCTTTTGCTTCCACTTCGCCCATTTTTTCGGCTGCATCGCCGGGCTCCCTATAAGGTTCGCGGAAGAACGAAAGCTGGAATCCAACAAGCCCGAAAGGTATATCGGGGACTGCGAGTGGGTGATCGTCCGCCCCCAACGCACTGAGGTCGCAGTTAGAGAATGAAGTCTGGTCGTGAACAGTTCTTCCCAAGCCGCGACGGCTCAGAGCCTGAAGATTTGCCGGTCTCCTGAAATGGGGATTTTCGCGTTAGCACAGCCCGAGCGGCGGTGGGAGAACAGTGTTGATTCCATCCGTTAACTTCGCGAATGGCTACAGCGCGATGGATCTTCCTTTCCCCATCCAGCATGTGGTGACCGTGTACTTGGCACCCTTGCTGTTCTGACAGTAAGAGCCCAGCACCCGGCAGATCTGGGTCCTGGGACGCTGACAGTTCTTTCCGGATTAATACACAGTACCGCAAAGCGAAATCACGAAGGAAAAGAGCGCACCATGAGACGCCGACCGCACACTTTCCTGTCACAGATTGGGCTCGTATTCGGAAGATCGTTCTGTGCTCTTTTTGCCATCGGGGTCATTGCAGGCACGACGCTCTGGGGACCTTGGGTGAGTCTGGCAATAACGGCCCTGGCGTTTACCGTGGCGATGCGGTGGTTATGAGCGGGGCTGAACGCGAGGCCCCAGCCGCGCCAAGCCGTTGGCGCATCCTCGCCAACTCCCAGGACCGGCACTGTGTCATCTTCCACATCACTTGCGTCGTCGCATACGCTTGCGCCTTCTGGCTATATCAGCACCCCAGGCTGGCCGGCATCACTGGTCCGTGGTCGCGCGTGGCCTTTTTGGCAGCGTCTGCGTTGATGCTTGGTTGGATTTCCGGCATAGACGTCGGCGTTAATTTCCACAACCATTCGCATCGCCCGATCTTTACATCACAATTCGTCAATCGCTGGTTCGGTAGAATCTGGACGTTCTCGGGCGGGTGGCCTTCGTTCTTTTGGGAGTACTGCCACGTCACCGTTCACCATGCCAATCTGTTAACCGCCGATGATTGGACTCTTCCCAAGCAGAACGCCGACGGCTCATTTGAAGATTTTCGCCGGTACATGTTCAGGCATTGGCCGTGGCGCATCATGGTGCATCTCTGGAGGGACGTGACCGCGCATCCAAACCTGCGTCGCAGGGCGCTTCGTGAACTCGCCATCTTCCTCGCGCTTTGGTCCATTCCTTTTTGTATCGATCCAGTGATGGCCGTGTGGCTCTGGGTTCTGCCGCATTGGATCGCCAACGCGTTGGTAATGGGGTCGGGGATGTACGTGCAACATGCGGGATGTGTCCCGAAGAGTCGCGCTCGGCCGGTGAGCCACTCCACCGTGTTTGTGTCGAAATTTTTCAATCTCACAATGTTCAATATCGGTTTTCATCTCGAACATCACGACCATCCCAGGGTCCACTGGTCGGAGCTGCCCGAGCTTCATAAGCGCCTCAAGCGGGATATGATCGACGGCGGAGCGCACGTTGTTCCTTTCGGTCTTTACCACGCCACATTCCTGCTTGCAGGCGACGACGCACGCAAAAAGCGTTTCGCCGAGCAAGCTTTAGGCTACGCAACAGTTGATAGCTTGGCGCGCCCTATCCTGCCGCCAAAACGCCCGTCGTTTTCTCGTAGCGGCGCCCACCGCAGCCGTAAACGGTAATCATTGAGACCACCGCGGGAATCAGGCATCGCCTCCTGCTCTCGCGATTTGAAGAAAAGAACCATGTGAATCTAGCGAATTTCCCTGTATTTTTTCCTGTTAGCAGGGAATTTGTTCCGAGAAAAGTTCGCACGGAACTGCGTCCACCGCCAGCCAGTCTCGGTATTCCTCTCCGGTCTTGTCGTTTTGGCAGAAGCCTCGATTCTGCAGCCGAATTGCAGGAATTCGCGATACCTCTATATTCTTTCTCCGCTTACAATCCGTAAACGGCCCAAATTAGCTGGGAAATTCTCCAAGACTCGCATGGCAGTGGGGCGAAGCATAGAGACGCTGGCTTCGATCAAATTGTTGAGTTACGATTCCATGGGAGGAAAATGTGCACGACTCGCACGAAAAAGCAGCGGAGCAGCACGAACTTGCGGCACACGCTCATCGAACTGCGGCCGAACATAATGAAAAAGGCGAAAACGAACTTGGTGACTGGCATCTACAGCGGGCTCTGGAGTACTCCGAGCACGCTTACAAACTCGCAAGGGCTGCCCATTCCAAGTCGGGTCAGATAGGGCCTCTTTAACCCCATGTCCGCCCGCCATAAGAATGAGAACCACCATCGAGCGGCCGAGTTACACGAGCGTGCCGCGCAGGTCCATCGCGTTGCGCAAAAGCACGAAACAGACGACGCAACGACAAGCCACGAGCATTCGCGCCAAGCCCTGGAACTCTCACAAGCGGCCGACGAGCTTACTAGGGAAGTCGCGGTTGGACCAGACGCCATCGCTTTCGGACACGACGAAATCGCGACCCTCGCCTATGAATTCTGGCAAGCTAGAGGCTGTCCGTACGGATCACCGAAAGAAGATTGGATTCGTGCCGAGAGAGAACTTAGAGCCCGCGCTTCCAGGCGCTGATTAAAGGGGTCTCAACCATGCAGATTCTAGTTGTCGGTGCTGGAGCCGTCGGTGGCTACTTTGGTGGTCGCTTGGTTCAGGCTAACCGTAACGTGACCTTCCTGGTCCGTGCCAAGCGAGCCGAAGGGATAGAGGCAAACGGACTTCAAATTGTCAGTCCACACGGGGACGTAACGCTCCATCCCAAGACGACTACCGCCTCCCAGCTCGCGCGACCATACGACCTGATCCTGCTCGGCGTGAAGAGCTACGCGCTCTCCAGCGCAATGAATGACTTCGCTCCCGCCGTTGGGCCCGAGACGATGATTCTTCCGGTACTCAACGGCATGCGTCACATTAACCTCCTGACTGAGCGCTTTGGAAAGCCCGCCGTTCTCGGTGGCGTCTGCATAGTCGCAACGGAAATTGACGAACAGGGCCGCATCCTGCAACTTGCTGATTTCCAGACGCTCAGTTACGGTGAGCTCGACGGCAAGAATGCGCCGCGTCTGGAAAAACTCGATGCGACCCTCCGTGGCGCGGGATTCGGTGCGGCGATCTCCAGCAACATCTTGCAGGACATGTGGGAGAAGTGGGTGCAGATCGCAGCCGTTGGAATTGTAACTTGCCTCATGCGTGGCAACATCGGCGAGGTCGTCTCCATTCCCGGCGGCGCCGACCTTTCTCGCTCGGCGCTCCGCGAATGCGCTGAAATTGCCAGCGCCTGCGGACATCGGCCATCCGACGAATTCCTTGAGCGACAAACCGCCCAGATTACCGCCCAAGGTTCTCAACTGACGTCTTCCATGTACCGCGATCTCAAAAAGGGGGCGCCCGTGGAGGTAGATGCAATTCTAGGAGATCTTCTTGAACATGGGCGGAAGAACGGGCTGACGACTCCAATCCTGCAAGCGGCGTTTGTGAATTTGTCGATTTACGAGCGTGGACGCGACCGCGCCAAGTCGGCAAATGGCGATTGAAAGAGGCTGGCAGAACCGAATGCGCGGCCATTTCTTCTCGAGCATTGATTCGAACGGAATCGGGAACTAGTCACCAGAAGAAAGCGTGCCGCTAGGGAGTTAGCTGCAACGTCTGAGATGTGATGAGCTGACCGTCGAGAGAAACTCGAACTGTCCATTCACCTGTAATTTTCCGTTGTTGTATCCATGTGCCGGCGACGGGCAAGCTCCGCATGGCGACGAAAGGCTGGGTTGAGCCGCCGGAAATGGCGAAAGCTATGCTGGTTTGTTGGTATAGTCCTCCACTTGGTACGAGAATTTCGAGCTTCTGAACGTGGTTCCCGGCCGGCACATTTTCCCAAGCAACGTTAATTCTGACGTCGCCAACCATCGAAACACTGAAGGAACTAGCTGGCGAACAGTCGGAGAAACCGCTCTGGCAAAATGTAAACGCCGCGCTGGGAGGTATAGGGGCTGCTTGATCGGCGGATGGCGAGTTCATTTGGCACCCGCAAAATGCTGAAACAAAAAGGATGAGGCCGGCCAACGGGAGCATCTTTTTATAAACCTGACACTGTTCGATAAATCGCGAACTCGGCATGGCCGCCTCTTTTAAAATGGATAAATGAACCCGTAAGCTCGTTGATCGCTCGTTGAAACATAAATATTCGAAAGCGTAATATCGAGAGCCGGATCGCCCACGACACCTGGTGTGCCGGTGTCAACAATAACGTCCTTCAGATCTTGGCCGCTGGTGAGATCCAGCTCATGAATCTTGCCGTCTGCTGAGCCCACGAAGACGTCACTAAGTCCCGTGTAGGAAACTGGCGCGGATGGAACGGATATCGTTGTGTCCCAAAGGTCAGTGAATGCTGGACCCGTAGGATCGTAAGAAACCGCGTGGACTGCGCTGGCCCCCGAGAAGACGATCGTATAAGGCGGCGCAGTATTTAGTACAACCGGAAAGCTGATAATAGCTCCGTCACCCGCGGTGTACGAAGTCACTATTTGGCCAGTCAAAGGATTAATCGCGTCGAGATTGCCATTGCCCGCCGTGCAAGTTGAACCCGAAAGGAAGTTTCCATTCGTGCCCACGAACAGAACATCGCTGGGATAGGACAAAGTAGGCGACGCGTCCGTGTCGCCCAAATTTGCAGTGGCGAGCACAGCGCCAGTATTTGGGTTTAGTTTCCAAAGGCTAGGCTGAGAAGTCCCGCAAGCGCTGCGGCTGGTTACCCAAATTGCGCTGTTGAAGTAATCAATCTGCGGAGTCGAGTTAACAATATCCATGCTGGGAACGCCGCTCACTCCTCCCGTGATGGACCATATCGTTCCGCCCGTGTTGCCATTAAGTCCGAAAATCTGGTTGGCTGTTGTTGTCCCGGTGTTTCGGGTACCAACTGCAAGTAGGTCCGTTGAGAGCGTGTAAGAAACCGCACTCGCGGATTTCAGCTGCACGGCGGCGGCGCCCTGGAATGCGTTCGCGGTTGCACCAGTCGGATTAGCCACCCACAGAATGACGCCGGTGTCAGTGGAAATCGCGTAGACCAGCCCGTCGTTGTCGGCTACATAAATTACATTTTTTCCTGTCGACGACGAGCCGGAATCGATAAGCGACGATCGCGATGAGATCGGGCCGCCTATCGAAACCGGAGGAAACAGGCGAAGGCCGGTGTTGGGGTTAACCAAAAAGAGCAGATTGCTCTGCGAACCAATCGCCGTCACCGACCCTGGGATTACAGAGGGCGCCGCCAGCGAGGTCGAAGCGGTATTAGCCATCCACTGAGACTCCCCCCTGGCGGATGCCGATGCCGCGGGCGTGGCCGAGATCTCTTCCGTGAACGCGGAGCCATTGGAAACGGGCTGCGACGAGTAGTAATTCAAATTGTCGCGCAGAAACACTTTATAAAAGTAGGTTAGCCCGTTATGGGGTGGGCCGACGCTGCATGTGTCGTTGGTGGAATTGTCCGTAAAACTGGTTTTTCCTGACGTGTCATCGAACACAACTGTTGCAGTTCCTACCGCGGCGCATAGTCCGGGATCCGTTGTATCAGTGGGAACGGAGCTCCTATCTACCGGAAGACTTGACCGCCGAAGGATGAGAACACCGACGTACGACTCTCCAGTCTTGGGTGTTCCAATCGGAGAAGGAATCGTCCAGGTTAATGTAACACTGGCATTGCCAGGCGTGGCCGTAAGACCCGTGACATTTTGAACGAAGGTGACGTCGAGCTCCGGGGCATTTGTCGCAACGCTTGCTTCCTTGGAACCGAACACCGTGCTAGCCGCCGTCGCGTCGTTTTCCGTTTGGTCCTTGACGATAGTTCCGTAGTTCGGGTTGCCGTTGTACCAACTCTGCACATCCGAGGTAATGTTGAATTGCGCCGTCGTGCTCGCGCTGGTAACAGTCGTCGTGCCCGTGGCTGAGCCGCCGATGTCGCCGCCAGGAATGCCCCAGGCCGTGGTTTCAGCGCGCGTGTCCCAAGTAACCGAAGAAGGCTGCCAGAAACTCGCAACGTCGTAAGCGCCGTAGGTCAATGTTCCCGCGGAACCAGGAGGCGGTGTGATTACGTGTAGTGTCAACAAAGCCTGCTTAATACCCACGTTGGGAATTCGCGAAAGATCAAACTCTACGATGGCTCGCTGGTTAGCGGAAGAAAGAGACTCGACTGTAAGCGTCGGTCCCACATTGTTTGAATTGGGACTGCCCTGATTTAGCGTGGCATCGCCGCCGCGCGCCTGCGTATCGGTGGCTGACTTCTGTAAAACGATTGTCTCGCGAGCGATCAAGGGCGCAGCAAGCAGCAGACCAACTAACAAGAACGGGCACCGGTGCCACGACGTGCGATTTCCAATCCGCCGGTGGTGTGTTTCCATGGGACCCCTTGCCTCCAACTGGATTTGCCAAAGCTCGACGCCCGCCTAGGAACGCCGTGGTGCCGCGTTGCATATTCCGCCCTGGCCCGGCAGTTTTCCACACGCGAGAGCTAGGGTTTCGTAAATCGGCTCCGAGATGACCTGAGGCTTAACGTAGGTTCGTTTCTTTTTCGGGTGCTGTTCGTAAGCGTTCGCGATTTTTGACGATTTTTCCATTAGCAGACAAATTGCATAACTAGATCAGCGGAATCGAGATGATTATCTTGCGTTATTACAAAATGCGTCAACGGCTATATCGGGTTGCGTTTCCTACTTAGTACGGTCGCTGACGGAACTTGCCTTGCAGAGTAGTTTGGAGAAACGCTGGATGCACTTGCCCCGTATGTTCCACGGCTTCCTGGCAACTCCTGATTAGTCGTGCGAACTCAACTGGTCGATGCAACGCCTTCTGATCATGTGACCCGACAATACTTCCCCTGAAGAACCGCTCTGTCCGGCCGTACTCAATCGGAACTAGCTAGGGTAGTGTTTCCCGTTTGAATCAACGGTTCCTCTTGCCCTTTTCCGGGAGCGAGTGAGAGGCTTGATTCGGACCCGAGCTGTTTAGCGTGGAGGTCGTAGTAGCGACCGCGGAAGGCACACAGCGATTCGTGGGTTCCACGTTCGACGATCCGGCCGGCGTCGAGCACGAGAATCTGATTGGCTTGGCGCACGGTGGATAGGCGGTGCGCGATCACGAATGTGGTTCGCCCCCGCATGAGATACCCGAGTCCCTGTTGAATGAAGGCTTCGGATTCGGAATCGAGACTGGACGTAGCCTCATCAAGAATCAAGATGCGCGGATCGGCGAGGATCGCGCGAGCAATTGAAACGCGCTGCCGCTGACCTCCGGAGAGCTTGACGCCACGTTCTCCGACAATGGTGTCGTATCTTTTCTCCAGTGGTTCGGCAAACTCGTCCACGCGGGCAACGCGGCAGGCGGCCAGAATCTCCTCTTCGCTGGATTCAGGCCGCGCAAAGGCTACATTTTCGCGGATGGTGCCGTCAAAGAGAAACGTCTCCTGCAAGACCATGCCAAGCTGCGTCCGGTAGGAATCCAAACGGACGTGGCCGAGGTCGAATTCGTCCACCAGAACGCGGCCACACGTGGGCACGTAGAACGCGGCGATCAGACCGATGATGGTGGATTTCCCTGCGCCAGATGGACCCACAAGGGCGGTCACACTGCCCGGCTCCGATTCGAAGCTGACGTCGTGCAACACAGGTTTGCCCGTGTCGTAGGAAAAGCCGACGCTTTCGAAGGCGAGACGTCCTCGAGCGCGGCCGAGTTTCTGCGTGCGCCCAGGTTCTTGACCTTCCGGTTTCTCGTTAAGGACTTCCCGGGCGCGTTCGAGACCAGCGAGAGCCTCGATCATTTGCGGGCCGGTTCCCACGATTTGAAATACGGGAGCGACCAGCATCGCGAGAAAGATCGTAAAAGTGATAAAGCTGCCGAGCGTCATGGTGCCTGCGAGAACATTCCACGCGCCCAGAAACATAATCGCTGCGCCTACGATGCCCTTAATGCTGGTAGCGGAGAAGTTCATAAGGGAGATTGCGGTCATCGTCTTCAAGACGTTGTCGAGCAAGCGGTGGACGCCGACCACGAAGACTTTCTCCTCGTGGACTTCCGCGCGGTATCCTTTGACCACGCGAACGCCGCCAAGGGATTCGGTGAGCCGGCCGCTAACCTCCGCGTACATTTTGGGCCGCGCGCGGTAAATGTGACGAATGGCCTTAAATGCGCGATTTAGTCCGACGCCGAACAATAGCAGAAAGGCAAAAGCGATGCCGGTCATGCTTACGCTGATGCGCAACAGAACAACGGTCGCTAGGATGGCCGTGACAATTCCTCCGGCAAAATCGATCAGGCCGGGCCCAATCAGGTTCTGCACGCCTTCGACGTCGTTCATGATCCGTGAGACAAGCACACCCGTTTTATTCGAATCGTAGAAGGATACTGGGAGCCGCCCAATGTGCGCTTGGACTTTGAGGCGCAGCTCGGCGATCATCCGCTGAGAAGATTTCGAGAGCAGCTGCGTGAGCGAATAGGAGCTGAGGCCTTGCACGATGGTCGCAGCGAACACGGCAGCCACGATGGGCGTGAGAAGATTCGATTGTTTTTTGGTGATGACGTCGTCCACCAGATATTTTGTGGAAGCGGGCAGAATCAATCCCGAGACGCGATTGACAACCATGAGGCCGAAGCCTAGAGCAAGAACTCCGCGCCGCGGCTTAAGAAGCTCGAGCACATCGGGAAGCTGCTTCCAATCGACCTTTGATTTGGCAGGCTGGACGGGAGCGTTCGATCTATTTTCGATGGCCATGGAATTTAGAGCTTGTAGTGCCTCAATTCTTGGCTAAATACGACCACATTTTAGGATCTTTGTCAGTCTCCTGAGCTCTTGCAAGAGAGCGCTCTAATGTCCTCGCTAAGACTGCGACATTCGGTTCAAAGAACATTTTTTTGTGACGTCCGAGAACGCAATGCACCTCCGAGTTGCCGGTCAGCAGGCCGCGCCAATTCATTTCGCGATCCTGAACTTCTTGTTTACTTTCGGAAGCGCTCCAGACTACAAGAATCGGGTCCGGGTAGGGTTTTGGCAGGTAATTGCGGATCGCAACCGAGCCGTATCCGGCGTTAAAAAACTTCCGGAACCTCTCGCCAAACTGGCCGTGGATTGCCAGGTGGACCTTATAGTAGGAACGCCATAGCTTGTGTCTTAATTTTTTCTCCCGGAAATTCAGCACGGCCGCGAAATCCGCCCGACGTTCACGCCAACTGAACTTCGACAGTTTTGCAAGATAGCGTCTGAGCTTGCGAGCTCGGCGATTAAATTGAATACGGAATCCTTCCGATCTTGCGTTTTCTCTCCTGCGGGAGACATTGAGGGTGTCAAATAATACCAGCAATCCTACCTTCTCCCCTTTTGCGCGCAGTTGCTGCGCGACTTCATAGGCCAGCAATCCGGGGCCGCACCAGCCGCCGATGAAATACGGGCCACGAGGCTGGATGGAGGTCAACCTGCGAAGGAGGGCCGCAGCGATGTCTTCGAGCAAAAACGGAGCAGTCAATGCCTGTACATCGGAGTCCACGGTACTGACGCAAATAAACGGTTGATCGAGGCCCAAGCGAAGAGCCAATGGCCTATAGATGGGACCGGAAACGGGGCTAGTGCCGATGCAGATGAACGGGGGTTTTGTGCCTTCGGGCTGAATCGGAGTCACGCCCTCGACTTCTTCAGGGGAATTCGAATTGGAAAGGAGAAGAGCGAGTTCGCTGACCGTAGGCGCGCGAAAAAGGGAGGCCAAAGATATTCTTCTCACTGATTCCTTCTCGATGGCCTTGATCAGTTTTACGGCTAGCAGCGAGTATCCTCCAAGGTCAAAGAAATTGCCGTGGATGCTGACGCGATCCAATTTCAGGACTTCCGCCCAGATTCGTGCAAGCTTTTTCTCCAGATCCGTTCGCGGGGCCATATATTCGCTGGTCTTGTCGAGGCTGGAATTTCCCGTTGCCGGCAGACTCCGGCGATCAATTTTTCCACTCGGCGTGAGCGGCAAGCTGGCCAGGAATTCAAATTTCCAGGGCACCATGTAGTCGGGCAGGTTTGATCTTAGAAAATTGCGCAGCTCTTCGGCCGGGGGCGCTGAGCTCGCACGCAGGGTCGCGTAGGCCACCAGCCGTTTATCTCCCGGCGATTCTTCCCGTACTACAACTACGGCCGCTTTCAGCGCTGGATGTCTCGCTAACACTGCCTCGATCTCGCCAAGCTCTATCCGGAATCCGCGAATCTTGACTTGATCATCCCCCCGCCCGAGAAATTCGATGTTCCCGTCCGGACGATAGCGCGCCAGATCACCCGTCTTGTACAGGCGAGCGCCCGTTTCCTCACGAAAAGGATCAGCAACGAATTTCTTGGCGGTTACCTCCGGTCGATTGCGATAGCCGCGCGCTAAACCCTCTCCCGCGATATGCAATTCGCCAGAAACTCCAATCGGCACGGGTTCCAAATGGCGATCGAGGATATGAACTTGAGTGTTGGCGATCGGGCGGCCGATGGGCACAAGCGGCTCAGAAAGATCATTCGTGACTTCGTAGCAAGTGGCATCGCCGGCCACCTCGGTAGTACCATAAAGATTTAAGAGCACGCACTCGGGCAGGCTTTTGCGGAAGCGATTCGCGAGATCTGATGAAAGCGCTTCACCGCTCGAGACGCAATACTTTATCCGAGGCAGGCGGCGGGAAAGGTCTGGAACGGCCTCTAGAATGGCTTCGAGGAGCGAAGGCACCAGAACAATGCGCGTGACGCGAGCGATGCCCAGTGCTTCGACCAGCGCCTGGGGATCCTTCACGACCTGTTCGCGAACGACGACAGTCGGGATTCCCTTCAGGAGCGCGCCGAAGACCTCCCAAACCGAATCCACAAAACCCAACGGTGTTTTCTGACAAGCGGCCTCATTGGTCCCAAATGGATATTTCATCCACATCCAGTTGAGGCGGTTCATGGTCGCGCGATGAGTTGCTATGACGCCCTTGGGCTTGCCGGTCGAGCCAGAGGTATAAATCGAGTAGAGCAGATTTCCCGGATTGACCGCGCGAACGGGATTCTCGGGGCCGTGCCGCGCTATGGCAGCGCTGTCTCGGTCAGTGCATACGACAGCGGAGGCTGAAAGCGGCAATCTCGCCATCAATTCAGACTGTGTCAACAATACGCCGGCGCCGGAGTCTTCGAGCATGAAGGCCAGGCGCTCCGTCGGGTACGAAGGATCGAGCGGAACGTAGGCCGCGCCAGCTTTGAGAATCCCGAGCAGCGCAACAAATGTTTGCGCTGAACGCTCCAGGCAAACTCCGACGAGCGCCTCGGAGCCCACGCCCAACGACATCAGGTGATGCGCCAACTGGTTTGCGCGGCGGTTGAGTTCCGCGTAGGTCATGCGCGCGTCTGCGTCAACCACAGCCACGGCATCGGGCGTCCGCTCTACCTGAGCTTCGAAAATTTCGTGAACGCAGGCCGGCGGATACTCCGCATTCGTATCATTCCACTCGACCAGGATTTGCTGCCGCTCATCCGCCGTCAGAATGGGGAAGCTAGAGATCGATTGGTCGAGATCTCGGATGACCGCTTCCAGCAACGCCTGGTAATGGCCAAGGATCCGCCGGATAGTTTCCGGCTGGAATAATTCAGTGCTGTATTCCAAATTTCCCTTCAGGTTCGGACCCGCATCGCAGAGGGAAAGCGTCAGATCATACTTGGCGGTTCCGTTATCGATTTTGAAATCCTCAGTACTCGCCCCCGAGAGGCGAAGACTCTTTCGAGGTGTGTTATTGAGGATGAACATCACCTGAAAGAGCGCCGAGTGCTTCAGGCTACGTTCCGGATGGAGTGTCTCCACCAGTTTTTCAAACGGGAGATCCTGATGTGCGTAAGCTCCCAATGCGGTTTCGCGCACTCGCTCGAGCAGTTCCCGGAAATTCGGCTCGCAGGAGAGGTCGGTTCTAAGAACCAGTGTATTTGCGAAGAATCCGATCAACGGTTCGAGTTCTACTCTTGGCCGATTGGCCACTGCAGTGCCAATGCACAGATCAGTTTCTCCGGTGTAACGGTGAAGTAAGACTTGCAATGCAGCCAGCAAGGTCATGAACAAGCTGACTCCTGATCGACGGCTCAACGCTCGGAGAGACTCAGTCAAGCTGGGGGAAAGGAATACGGGTTCGCTCGCTCCGGCTAGGCTTTGGCGTTCTGGTCTCGGGAAGTCGGTCGGGAATGCTAGAACCGGCGAAGCGCCGGCAAGGCGCTCCTTCCAATAGGCGATGTCTTTTTCGAGAACGTCTCCTCGCAGGCACTCTCGCTGCCACTGAGCGAAATCCGTGTATCGAACGGGCAGTTCGAGTAGGGGGCACGGATTGCCGCTAGAGTAGCTCTCGTACAAATCGCCGAGTTCCTTAAACAGAATTCCCATCGACCAACCGTCGGTCGCGATGTGGTGCATGACCAGCAACAACCAATATTCTTCGTCGTTGCACTGAAGTACTGTGGCGCGGATTGGCAAGTCGCTGGACAAATCAAAGGGGCGCTGGGAATCCGCCCTCAGGAGACGCCAAACTTCTTCCTCTTGTTGATTTTCGTGAAGATTAGTGAGGTCGACGGTCTTTAGAGTCAGAGCGAAGTTCTCAAGGACCTCTTGAACTGGAGAATCGTCATTCCACTTGAAGATGGTGCGCAACGGTTCATGACGCGCGACCAAATCACTGAAGGCGTTCTGCAGTGCGTTCCGGTCCAGCTTGCCCTTAATGTGCACCGCGCGGCAAATGTTGTACGCAGAACTCGAGGGGTCAAATTGATTCAGAAACCAGAGACGCTCCTGTGGGAACGAAAGTGGAATAGGCCCTTCGTTTTCTAGACGAGGGATTGGTCCATTCTTTGTTTCCGCTTGATGTTCGACGACGGCTTGAGCCACGCCTGCCAAGGTCGGGTTCTCGAAAAAGACTGGCATGGGTACAGCCGACTCCATCACTTTCTGCGCCCTGGCGAGGACCTGCGCCGCCATCAACGAATTCCCGCCAAGATCGAAGAAGTTATCGTTCACTCCTAATTCCGAAATTCCGAGCACCTCCATCCAAATCGCTGCGAGGGCTTTCTCCAATGGCGACCGCGGACCGACAGAATTGGCATTCACACCGGGTCTGGAGGCCTCGGGTGAGGGCAGTTCCTCCCGCGCCACCTTGCCGTTCGGTGTCCTCGGCAGCGCATCCAGAGCCACGAAACTCGAAGGGATCATGTGATCCGGCAACATCTCTGCTAGGAGTTTGCGCAGCGTACTCGGATTCAGTTCCGTGCCCTTCTTGGGCACCAAATACCCGACGAGCCGTTGTGCTCCACGGTGTTCGCGTGCTGCGACAGCCACGTCCGCAATGTTCGCCATGCCACGTATTGCTGCTTCAACCTCCGCGATCTCAATCGTGTGACCGCTGACTTTTACGCGCGAGTCCTTGCGGCCAAGATAAGTCAGACAATTCTGCCGATCCATGCGCCCGAGGTCGCCAGTGCGGTAGATGCGTCTCTCAGTCCGGTCCGCGCTCGGCGTAAATGTGGCAGCGGTGGCGTCCGGCTGGCGCCAATATCCTGGAGAGAGGAACGAGCTATCGATGCAAATTTCACCGACTTCATCGACGCCGACTTCTTGGCCGGCCTCGTTCAGCAAAAGAACTTGTTTGTCATCGACTGGGTAACCGACGGGAACGATGTTCCCGGTGACCTGCGTGTTTTTGTCGATCATGTACTGGCGCACAGTTCCAGTTTCAGTGGAGGACAACGTGTTGACCAGACGGCACACCGCCGGGAATTGCTTTTTGAACATACCTACTTCCTTGCTCGAAACCGCTTCACCTCCGAGTTTTATGAAACGAAGCTTAGGAAATTCTTCAGTGCCAGACAGAGAATCGACGAAATAGGAAAATACGGATGCGCTCGAGTGATAGACGGTGATCTCTTCATTGATGAGCAAGTCTCTTAGATCTGCAAACCCTTCCTTCCGAATATCAAAAGGGTAGACTGCGGCTCCGTTGAGGAGGGCGGCGTAGATATCGGTCACGGCTTGACCGGCCGCGCACGAAGCCAGAAGAGTGAAGCGATCATGCGCGCAGAGTTGAAGACTATTGGTGTGCCACCTGATGTTATGAAGAACGCTGCGGTGGTTTTGGACAACCCCTTTCGGTTCGCCCGTGGAGCCCGAAGTATAGATGATGTAGCAGGGGGCGTCGCAATCCAGTGCCAGGCCGATATTTTCAGCCGAGAGATGGGAAATGTGCTGATCGATATTGAGCAGGTGCGTGGCGCCGTGCGCCAATCGTTCAGCGAGGTCTAGAGAGCGATTGTCCGTGATAAGCAATTCAGCGCCAGCATCGTCCAATTGCCGCTGAATTCTCGCGTAAGGATGTGCTGGATCCAGCGGGATGTACGCTCTGCCGGTTTTGAGCGCTCCCAGCATGGCCGCGATCACCGGCTCGCCCTTCTCGAGCAGGAGCCCTACGGGCTTCGTTCGCTCCGCGGATTGGCCAAGAATGGCACGCCCGATCCGATTCGCAAATTCGTTCAACTCCCAATACGTGACAATCCGATCCCGGATTTTTACGGCAATATGGCGCGGGTATTTTCGGACCTGTTGCTCGAATCGATCGGGGATTGATTTATCGATTTCGTTTTTCAGGAATGGAACAAACTCATTGGCTGGTCTTGTCGGGATGCCCCGAAGCGGGCCCTGTGGCGGAGGAACAAAAGCATCATTGGAACGGGGAACGCCGCTCATGACGAGCCTCGGTTTCGCTGAGCCTGTAACTTTCCGTGTGACCTTAGGGTTCGGGTTTGGGTTCTGTCGTTGCGCGAAAACATACGTCGCCCCGGTCTATGGTGTCAAGCCAGCGCTTGCGGGCGTGGTCACTCGGTCACCGTGTACACCGCTTGCGTACGCGTGTACACCTCGCGATTGCTCCGGCCATGCTCCGGCGGACCGATCCCGGATGCCTTCCAGCCTCCGAAGGGAGCTTCCGCATCGGCGTCTGCAGTGGCGCAATTGATTTTTAGAATGCCGGCTTGAGCGTCGTCCAGGAACTGCGCGCGCCGCTCGAGAGAATCGCTGAATAACGCCGCCACCAGGCCGTATCGAACTCCGTTGCACAAGCTCAGTGCATGATTAAAATTCGAAGCCGGTTGCAGCACCATCAGGGGGCCGAACGTTTCTTCCTGAACCAGCTCATGATGGGGATCGTCACAGCAGATTACAGTCGGAGGATAAAAAGCCGGAGCCTCGAATGACTGGCCGCGCAAAACCACCGGCCATGTTTTTCCCGCACGAGCGACGAGCGCAGCAACTTGTTCGCGTTTGTTTGTCGAAATCATTGGGCCAACCTGCGTTTTAGGGTTCAGCGCGTCGCCGCAATTCAACCTGCTCAAGGCGCGTTCCAATTGCTTCGTGAATCCATCCAGGCAAGCACGCTCTACGATGACGCGGCGGTTGGCAGTGCATCGCTGGCCTGCGAATCCGAACGCACCCTCGACCACCGCGGAGGCTGCGGATTCCACGTCCGTGTCTGACCAAACGATCGCGGCGTTATTTCCGCCCAGCTCTGCCTGCAGCGGCACGTGGCGCTCGGCGCAGATTGCTTGTGCGGAGTATCCCGTGGACACCGAGCCCGTGAGCATCACCGCGTCAATCTGTTCGTTAGTCATTAAGCCCTCAGCTGTCGCGCTGCCGCCGTAGACAGCGCTCACTAAATCAGCCGGGCAGCCGGCCGATTCGAGAATTTCCAAGAGGCGTTTCGCAATCGATGCGGCTACTGGCGCAGGCTTCCAAACGACTGCGTTCCCGTATAGGAGTGCAGGCGCGATCTTGCCCAGCGGGATGGCGATGGGATTGTTCCATGGCGTGAGGAGCGCGACCACGCCACGCGACCGGTAACGCGAGATCGAACGCTCGCCGCACTTTTCTTGCAGCGGGTCGGCGGAATGGCTTGCCGCTGCATTCACCAGAGCTGCGGCGCGGCCGACCTCGGCAGTTGCGTAACGAATTGGCTTGCGGATCTCAGTTGCGATCTGCGTGGCTAATGCGGAGGCTTCTGCTTCGACCAGCGCGGCGAACCGAGCCAGGAATTCCACCCTGGCGTCCAACGAAGAATTGCGCCAGTTAAGCCAGGCGCGTCGTGCATTCGAGGCCGCCCGGGAAACTTCCTCTTTGGTGAACTCACTAGATTTTGCCGACGTATCAAAAAGCTCGCCGGCTGCCACAAATTTCGCAGCGCGCGGCTCCAAGTACCGTTGCGTGACCGTTGCATGAAGCGGATCGTAGCTGCCAACCGCGTCGGCGATGATCCGGACGCTCAATCCGCGCTGGTAGGCGTCCAGCGCCGTGGCGCGAATACAACTGTGCAAATGCACGCCCGCGAGCCAAATCGTGTCCGCGCCGAGATCGCTTAGGACTTTTTCCAACTTGCCATCCGCGAACGCGCTGAAAACCGTTTTGTGGAGGATGATTTCCGACGGCAGGGGACGCAGGCTTTCGGGAGTCGCGTGGCCTTCCGTGCCTTCTACGCAAATCCACTTGCCCGCTTGTTTCCAGTGGGGCATTCGCGTGTCGTCTTCGCGATTCACCGTTGTCCAAACGTGGATGATTGGAACCGATGCCTCGCGACAATGTTGGAGCAACAATGCGACCTGATCGACTAATTGGCCTGCCGCCGGTTGCAGCGAAGGCGCGTTCAGAAAGTCCTGCTGCAAATCCAGCAAGACCAGGGCAGCTCTCATCAGACTTTAATTCCTCGAGCGATGCTCAGCATGGCATCGGCAACGAGAGACCCCATTTCGCGCGTACCGGCCAGACGGCATCCCGCTTCGCGCAGGTCGCACGTTCGCCATCCCTGGCGCCAAACCTGGCTCACGGCTTGCTCAATCAGGCAGGAAGATTCCAGCATTCCAAAGCTTTCCCGAAGCAGCATGGCCAGGGCAAAGATTTGCCCCACCGGATTTACTACATTCTTCCCGGCGAGATCATGCGCGGCGCCATGATTTGTTTGATACACGGCCGCCGAATCCGCAGAAAAATTCCCGGAGTAGCCGAGCGCCCGCGATCCGAGCAAGACACTGGTGACGTCAATCAGCACGTCGCCGAACATATTCGGCGCCACCATCACATCGATTTGTTTGGGATGCTGAACGAGGTAATAAGCGGCGTAATCGACGTTCATAAATTGAAGATCGATTCCCGCCGCGCTGGCGATGTCCAGCGCGGAGTCGCGCCACAACTTGCTGATCGTGGGGACACCACCGTCCTTCTGGACCACCGTCAGACTGCCGCGCCGGCGGCCGGCAATGCAGGCAGCCACTTCCACAATGCGGCGCACTTCCGCTTCGGTATAAGAAAAGGAATGTTGGGCGGCGCGCATTCCGCCGGGAGCGCAATTTTCCTCCCATTTACCTTGATAAATGCCGGCGCAATTCTCGCGTACGATAATGAAATCGATGTCATCCACATGCTCAGGTTTAAGCCGCACAACGTTCCGTAGTTCAGGTATCGACCGCACCGGGCTGATCTTGCAAAACAAATCAAAGCGCTTGCGCAGCTCGTATACGAACCGGCCACCGCCGGCACCATGCAACAAGGCCCCGCCGCGCGCAAATACTTCGCTGCAAAATTCATCCGCTTCGGCGGAAAAGGCGGTGCCGTGCCGTGCCTCGGCATCGTGCCCAATCGAACCGCCGTGGCATATTCGAAATGTCCCGGGGCCCACCGATTCGAGCGCACCAAGAACCTCGAGACACACGCGGATAACTTCCGGCCCGCTCCCTTCTCCATTGAACACTCCGATTACGTGTACACCGTCATCTGGCGCCGAAAACGGCAATCGGCCTTGCACACATTCGCCCCAGCGGGATATTGAAGGGTTCATCTGTTTAGCCTTGGTGCTGCGGCAAAAATATCACAGCTCTCCCTCGAGGCTGCGATCGCCTCGACACAGTGTGCCTTCAGGTGCAATATTTCCCATCTTAGATAGAGACGGGAGGTCCCACACGGGTTCCCGGTCACCCGTTGTTCTGTATTGTGCAATACTTTGTCCAATTTTGGAGCATGAAAACAAAAGCTTTACAGTCCAGTCAGTTCTTGGTGTTCAACGTGATTTCCATTTTTCGACATATTGCTTCGCAAAATGCGCAGAATTAGCCGCTTGGATGGCTTTGGGCGTCGCCGGACCACGTTACGAAGATCGTTCTGGAAATAACCAATAATCATCTGAGAGGGACGATTGGCAATCCCAGGATCATTCAGTTTGCAGCGAAGTTCCTTTTCTAGGAGGATTACAGAAAACATACGGCTCTGGTAAATGCGAATGAGGGCCGCGAGCGCAAGAGAACTTGGAGGCAACGAATGTCGAAGCCCGGCTTCGCGATCGTGTTTTCTGTAGCCCTCTTACTAATAGCGAAACCCCAGTCCACGCAGGCGCAAAGCCCTTCGGATTCGCTTGAACTCTCGCGGCCGGCTCGCCCCTGGGAATTTTTGCCTGCTGTCGGCACGCGAGCGGCCCTGTTCGGAAATGAAGCAGGCCACCTGGAAGCCTGGGTATATCCCCTCAAAATCCTGCGCGATTTTCATCTTGAGTTCCACATCGGTGGCAAAATCATTCCCGCGGACGCGCTCGCGCGTTTTGTGATCGTTCGGCCTGAATCCTGCACGATTCTTTACGCCGATACCGACTTCCAGGTCCGCGAGACCTTATTCGTTCCTGTAAAGGAGCCGGGTGCGGTCATCACGCTCGCAGTAGAAACATCTCAGCCCCTGGATGTAGAGGCGGTGTTTAAGAGCGACTTCACGCTAGAGTGGCCTGCCTCGCTCGGGGGCACTGACCTTCAATGGGACTCAGGTTTGCACGCCTTCTTCCTTAGTGACGAAGAAAAGAAGTTTGCGGCATTTGTGGGGTCGCCCGAGGCAATTTATCAGAGTGAGGAATATTCGACGAACTATTGGTCCTCTACTGACGATTCGTTTGTTCTACCGTTTACCAGCAAGGTCTCGCAGGCAAAAACGATCGTAATCGCTGCTTCGGGCAACGGCCGCAAGGAAGCAGAAGAAACTTATCGACGCCTCGCGACGGCTCACGACCAACTTCTTGCTGAATCCGCGGGCTACTACTCGAAGTATTTAAATCAGACTATCATGCTCGATCTTCCCGACCGCCAGCTTCAGAAGGCGTATGACTGGTCGCGCATCAGTATGATTCAGGGAATGGTGAGCAATCCATTTGTGGGCGCGAGTTTGGTGGCGGGATACAACCGGTCGGGCGAGGGGCAGCGGCCCGGTTTCGCTTGGTTTTTTGGACGCGACTCGCTATGGACCTCGTTCGCGCTCAATGCTGCGGGTGACTTCGCCGGCTCGCGGATGGTCCTCGAGTTTCTAGCGAGATACCAGCGCAAGGACGGGAAGATTGCGCACGAGGTATCGCAGTCCGCTTCGTTTGTTCCCTGGTTTCAGAACTTTCCGTATCCCTACGCATCAGCGGATGCCACACCCCTGTTCCTGATTGCGATGAATGATTATGTGATCCATAGCGGGGACGTCGCCTTCGCCAAGGGAAAATGGGACAGCGTCTGGAATGCTTACGAATATCTGCGTTCTACGTATGATCCGCAGGGGCTGGCACAAAATGCTGGTGTCGGGCATGGATGGATCGAGGGCGGCCCGTTGTTGCCGGTAAAGATGGAGTTGTATCAGTGTGCTCTGGGTGCTGAAGCAGTTCGGGCAGTCTCTAATCTCCTCCGCCTTACCGGCAAAGAGGCTCTTAGCAAGAGACTCGGCGAGGAATTTGATCGTCAGCGAACGCTTATCAATCAAACTTTCTGGTCAGCGGATGACAATAGCTTTGCGTTTGCGTTGGATCCGGAAGGGAAGCGCGTAAACATTCCCAGCGTTTTGGCTACCGTGCCCATGTGGTTTGGGTTGCTAGACGAAGGCAAATCGGAACTGATGATCGACCACCTCGCCGATTACGATCACCAAACTGATTGGGGAACGCGTATTCTTTCTTCGCGCGATCCCAAGTACAGTCCCGACGGCTATCATTTCGGCACGGTTTGGCCGCTCTTCACCGGTTGGGCGTCAGTCGGCGAATACCGCTACCATCGGGCGCTGCCGGCCTATTCAAATCTGCGCGCAAATGCGTTGCTGGCTCTCGATGGCTCCCTGGGCCATGTAGCGGAAGTCCTTTCAGGAAACTACTATGTGCCCACGGCGGGTGGCACGCCGGACCAGATCTGGTCGGCTGCCATGGTTGTAAGTCCCCTGCTCCGTGGATTATTAGGTCTTGATGTAGATGCGACGGCAAACCGAGTCGTCTTTGCTCCTCATGTGCCGGCGGCTTGGTCTTCGTTTAGCCTTCGGAATTTGCAGGTTGGGTCAGTCGGTTTGGAATTAGATTTCGAGCGAACTGCGGACACGATCACTCTGAACGTGATTCGGAAGGGCACTGGGAATTGCACTCTGGAGTTCGAACCTGCCCTTAGCCTACGCGCGAAACTGGTTGGCGCCACAATGAATGGCCGAAAAATCGGCGCTGAGCTAGTGGCAAACGGTGAGGACCAACACATCAACCTGAAAGTACCGATCCAGGATGGCCGCAACACTTTGCAAATTCGGGTGCGCGACGATTTTGGGTTGGGGATCGAAGCGGCGCTGCCGCCGCTCGGCAATTCGAGCCGGGGTTTGCATGTGGTCTCTGAGTCCTGGAACGCCGCGCGAGACGCGCTTACGCTCGACGCTGCTGGAATCCCGGAGGGGGAATATGATCTTTCGGTGCTGAATCCGACTCAGATCTTAAGTGTGGAAGGCGGCAGGCTAGCGAAAACCGATCGTGGAGGCACCAATCTCAGAATCAGTTTTTCGCCGTCGGAAGATCACGCCTATAAGCACAAAAAGATAACGATTCAGTTCAGAAAAAAGTAGCCATCGCCCTGTACGGCGAATTACTTTTGCAAAGTCACTATCATCACTGAATATCCCCGCAGAGTCACCTTATTACCAGCCAAACGCGTGGATGCTGGTGGATCAAAGCCGGTCAACTGATCGACATGAATCTCGCTCGCTCCAGAGGCTCCGGGAAGCGAAACGTCCAGTTCCCGATCGCGCTTATTGATCAGAAGCATTCTGTGTTTGCCGTCAGCAGTACTAAAACCTTGCGAGAAAATGTACGTAGAAGATGTGCTCGTATCCACTAGAAGATCCCCGGGATTGAAATTATCGTGCAGCATCATCAGCACCCAATATCTTGCATTCGGTTTGCCCGTGTTCCAATCCAAGAGCGAAACGCTTGGGAACTGCGTGGGATAGCCAAGCAATTGAGAGGCCCCAAGCACGTCAATGCCTTGGCGCGCCACGCCGGCAAAGAGATATGCGTACATCGCTCCGCACAAATTCCAATAGGAATTCGGAATTGGTTTGGTCACATGGCGCGGATCGCCTTGGGCCAAGTCCTCGGCCGAAATGCAACCTGTTTCGTTAATGTCGGTTTGCGTTTCCGGAGATAGGCGCCGGCGAATGGATTCTATGTAACGAACAACATCGAGAAAATGATCGGCGCGATCGAAGAACGTAAATTGCTGCACATCGGAGCCTTCGTCCGGTTGCGGCACTGCGTAGAAATGATACGAGATCATGTCCAGCGGAACGCCTGCCTTGTGATTCTTATGATTCAAGAAATATTCAAAGAACTGCGGGCTCTTGCTGGGCTCTGCAAGCGAGATGCCGACAAATTTAGTTCGCGGCGCGACCGTTCCCACCGCGGCGGCAACTTCGTCATAAAGGCGCGTATAGGATTCTGAATCGATGCTGTGCTCGTATTCCGGTTCGTTGAGGACTTCCCAACTGTCAATCTTGTAGTGGTAACCGGAATCGTGATGTTGCCCCAGTTCGTCGGTGAAACCGCCGCGAATGTACCAGCCCGCGACGCGCGCGTAGTAGTCCGCCACTTCCTTGAAACTTGGATCGCGCGGAACCGTTCCTTGTTCGTAATCCCATGCGACCTGGTCAGGATCGGCGGGATACGCAACGCGGCTTTCCGTTTTGAACATCCATTGCGGAATTGTACTGATCGTCATCATTACCCGGTGTCCGGCGGTGGCCTGAAAGAAATCTTGCATCAGGGGATCCATGAGCGAGAAATCCCAATGGGTTTCCCGTTGCGAAGGCGGATCAAGTTCGGCAACAGCTAGCTTCGGATAAGGAAACCAGAACGCGTAGCGGACGTAGTCGGCTTGCAAATCCCTGAGCGCGTTCCAGGCGCGATCGTGGATGGGCGATCCTCGCCGAAGGGGCGGGTTCACTACGACCTGGAGGGTAAGATGGGTCTTTGATACGCCCGTCACCTTGGTCCAATTGACCGTCACTTTCGTAGGAGTGTCGTCGGCGAGCAGCGGCGCATAGAAGCAATTCCCGCACAGGACAAGCATGGAAAACAATAGCCACAAACGCTTCATGTTCCTCGAGAATACCCTGAGAGACCAAGTGCAAAAACAGCTGGATACCTTCGTGTGTATAAAACAGCGCCACTGCCATCCCCGGGGTCTCATAAGGCTTGCCCCCAGAAACTGAAGCGCAAAGATCATACATCCTTCGCAAAGCGCCTCGATGTATGAAATTGAGGGCTGATATCCCAAAAGGGCATTGCAGTCGGTACAACTTGTTCCTGACCACAGGCGGAGCAAGTTGCAATTTCACCATTGCGCGCGAAGGCCGCCTGTCCTACAACTGCCTATGCACAGGAGCAATCCGTCATGAGAAGAAATCGAATGGCGCTCTGGCTTGCAGCATTTTGGTTCGGTTTTTTCTTTGGCGCCCCGAAAACTACGCAGGCGCAAAGCTCCAGCATCGCCGTTTTTTACGAAGTCGGCTTTCCCGCCGTTGATTCTGCCGCGCCGTCGAAAGTTGACCTCGCCGGCCTGGTCTCCGGAGCACGTTTCGCGACTGCGGACGAACTCCATATTGTTCTCTCTGACGCTTCCACTCGGTTGTTGATCCTGCCGTTTGGCTCGGCCTATCCCGAGTCCGCATGGCCGGACATTTTTGCTTTCCTGCAGCGCGGTGGAAATTTGCTTGTATTGGGCGGCCAGCCTTTTACTCGTGCTGCTTATCGCGACAGTGCCGGCTGGCACCTCCGCGCTTACAGCATTCGCGATTCGCGCGAACTTCTCATCGATCAGTTCCAGGAGACGCCGGGTTCGGACGGGCTCGATTTTCGCCCAAATCCTGGCGTCGTCCTCCGACTGCCTCGCTTTCAATGGCAGCGCGCGTTCAGCCCCATAATTCATTTATCGTCTTCCGACGTTTACAACCGGGATGGATCGGCAGGCACACTCGACGCCCGTCTTGACCCACTCGTTTGGGGCACCAGGAACGGCCACCGCATTTCCGCGCCCGCGATTCAGATTGATCATGTGCGAAACCGGTTCGCGGGAGGCCGCTGGATCTTCCTGAACGCCGAGCTGTCCTCTGATTTTTATGCAAGCGCCGCAGCCAAACAGATGCTTCCCGCTCTCGTATTCGCCGCGCTGCGTGGCGCCGAGGAATTCATCGTGCATCCGGTGCTTCCGCTATATGCCGAAGGCGAGCCGGTCGAAGTCAACGTGAATTGGACCTCGGCGACGCCGGCTCGGTCCGATCAGACCGCAGTCATCACGATTTATTCCGAGCAATCGCCTGCACAAAAAACCGCCCAGACCGTAAAGCTGCCGCTCTCTCAACCGCTGGTTTTTCCGGCGCCGAAGGGTCGCGGACTTTACACCGTTTCCGCCGAGCTTCTCGAAGGCAGTGAGCTGCGCGCAACTTACCGCTCCGGTTTTTGGATCCGCGATTTGGATTATCTGCGCTCGGGTCCGCGCCTGGGTGTGAATCCGAATTATCTTGAGCTCGACGGTCATCCGCTCGCGGTCATCGGTACCACCTATATGGCCAGCGACGTCCAGCGGCTGTTTTTCGATCATCCGAACGTTTCCGTGTGGGACGCCGACCTCGCCCAAATCAGCTTAGCGGGACTTAACATGATTCGCACCGGCTGGTGGACCGGTTGGGACAAATTTTGCGACGAAGAAGGCCGGCCGTACGAACGCACACTGCGAACGCTTGAGGCCTTTCTCATGACGGCCCGACGCCACGGCTTGGCGGTCCAGTTCGAGTTTTTCGCTTTTTTGCCGGAAGTTCTCGGAGGCGCCAACCCTTACATGGATCCGCAGGCCGTTCGCCGGCAGACGACTCTGGTCTCGTCCGTCACCGGGCGCTTCCATGATGTTCCTTTTGTCGCGTGGGACTTGATCAATGAACCGAGTTTCTCGCGTCACACTTGGGAAATGCGTCCGAATGGAGACGCGTTCGAACTCGCGGAATGGAATCGCTGGCTCTCGGCGCATTATCCCGACCCTTCCGCGTTGGCGGATGCCTGGAATCTGCCTTCGCTCGCTGCCGGCCAAATCTTCCCTGTTCCGAACGATATGGAGCTCACGCAGCGCGGCGTGTACTCGGGCCAGAATTCACTGAAGCTTTACGATTTTTTCGAATTTGCGCAGGCTACATTCGCGAACTGGGTGAAAGGCCTGCGCGATGCGATTCGCGCATCGGGCTCACAACAATTGATCACCGTCGGGCAGGATGAAGGCGGCTTCGACGACCGTCTATCGCCGGCATTTTTCGGCTCGCAAGTTGATTTCACGACAAATCATTCCTGGTGGAACAACGACGCGCTCTTGTGGGATTCGCTCGTGGCCAAGCAACCCGGAGAGCCCATGCTGATTCAGGAAACCGGCGTGCAGTTGGAGTTGGCGCTTGATGAGGTCGCGCGCCGCACGCCCGAGAGCGACGCGGCGCTCCTCGAACGTAAAATTGCCCTATCGTTCGTCGAGGGGTCGGGCGCGATCCAGTGGCTCTGGAACGCGAACGTGTTCATGACCGCTGAAGGCGAGGTGCCCATCGGGGTTCTTCGCGCCGACGGCACCGAAAAGCCTGAAGCCGCCGTGATGCAGGATTTCGCCCATTTCGCGCGCGATGCGCAGGAAAGCCTGCGCGATCCACAACTTCCGCCGGTCGCCATCGTCACTTCGCAAGCCGCCCAGTTTTCGGCGATCCGCGAATTTCAAATCGCAGCGCAACGAAACGCAGTGCGAGCGGCGGCGTACGGAGCGAGCATGCCGGTGTACGTCGTCGCTGAAAATCAGATTGCAAAACTCGGCGCGCCAAAGCTCGCAATTTTGCCTTCACCGCAAGCTTTGGAGGAGCCGACTTGGCAGGCGCTGCTCGCGTACGTGAAGGCCGGTGGGAATTTACTGATCACGGGACCGGTCGAACGCGATCCGCACTGGCGGCGCGTTGCCCGGGCTGCCTCCATCGGCCTCGAAGCGCAAGTAGAACCACTCACCGTTCACGATGCGACGATGCAAATGAAGGATCAGGCCGCCCAGCTTGCTTTCGGCGCCGAGGCGCAGATCTGGCTTGAAGCTTTTCATTTCAAGGACGGCCAGCAGCTGAAGGAAATTCCCTGCGGCAGCGGACGGGTCTTCTGGGCTCCATATCCCGTGGAATTGGCCGAAGGCACAGAGTCCGCGGCGGCACTCTACTCTGCGGTGTTCGGCGAAATTGGACTGCAGCCACCGTTTGAACTGAAGTCGCCGCCGGTTCGCGGCGTGCTGATTTATCCCACGATTCTGCAGGATTCCGTGCTGTACGTCATCGCCTCGGAGACAGACCAGGATGCAGATTTAGATCTCGTTGATAAGGCCAGCGGAGCCGAACTAAAACTCCACCTGCCATCGCAGCACGCGGCGCTCGCGCTGCTTCGGAAGTCAGACGGCATCATCACCGCCAGGTATGGCTTCTAGCGCCGCGCCACGGCGCCTCATGCTCTGGAGGAGGTATCCGCTGCGTGGTTTCGAAAACGGATACTTTTCCGATGATTGGAATTATAGAGGCGCTTCTGGGACCCGGCGACGATTGACATCCTCTAAGACTCGGTCCTAAATGGACGTTCTGGGCTCGTATCAGCCGTGGCCGGTGAGGAAAGCACAGGAGACATAAAGTATCTTCAGACCTCGCCTTTCCACCCTTTCGGACTTAGACATGCGTCGTGGTGGAAAGAATTTAAGGTGGCGCACACCATTGAAAAATCAAAATCAAGAATCTGTCTTAACCCTGGGATTCCCCTTGATCTTCGTTGTGCTGGCTTTGTGCGCGGCGGTGCTTCCTGCGTGCGTGCGCGCGCAAGCCAAGCCCGCGGCGGACGCTGACATCATCGCGCGCGTGAACAACGACGTCATCACCCTCGCCGATTATCAGAAAGCCGAAAACCAATTGCGCGACGAAGTGGCGCACGATTGCCAGGGTTGCCCGCAGGACCAGATTGACGCGCAGTTCAAGGAGCAGCAGAGGGATCTGCTGCGCGGCATGATCGACCAGTCGCTGACCGTGCAACGCGCCAAAGACATGGGCCTCAGCGTCGAATCCGACCTGGCCAAGCGCCTCGACGAAGTGCGCAAGCAGAACGGCCTCGCCACCCTCGACGATCTGCAAAAAGGCGTCGTAGCTTCCGGCCTCACTTGGGAAGATTACAAGACCACCATTCGCAACGGGCTGCTCCAGAAGGAAGTCGTGCGGCGCGAAGTCGGCTCAAACGTGGAAATCTCCGCTGACGAAGTAAGGCAATATTATGACGCGCACCAGCAGGAATTCACGCTGCCCGAGCGCGTTACGCTGTCGGAGATTTCGGTGAGCACCGAAGGAAAAAGCCCGGAAGAATTTGCTGCCTTGCGCGCCAAAGCGGAGGGCCTTCGCGCGAGCGTCCTCAACGGCGACGATTTCAACCGCGTCGCACAGCTTTATTCCCAGGGCAGCACTGCGAAAGACGGCGGCAATCTCGGCACCTTCAAAAGAGGAGAGCTCCCGCCACAGATCGAAGCCATTGTTTTCCAAATGAGCAGAGGCCAGATCACCGACGTGATCCAGACCCGCACCGGATTCGAATTCCTGAAAGTCGAAGATCACCTCCCGGCCGGATTGCTGCCCCTGGACAAAGCCGAATCCAACATCCGCAACACCATCTACGCGCAAAAAATGCAGCCCCGCATGCGCGATTACCTCGCCGAGCTCCGCGAACAAAGCTACATCATCGTGAAGCCTGGGTACTACGACAGCGCCCTGCTGTCCGGTGCCAACGTCCCGTCGCCGAACAAATCTCCCCTGTAAAAAGCGTCTAATTTCTACGTCGTCGGGTCGTGCTCTGGCGGCAAATTCTTGCGGTGGACGCCAAATGTGCCGTCGACACGATTGTACGTAGATGGCAACTCCTTACCGGTCTCGAGGCGACCGCTACATTTGTTTGTGTGGATAGTCCACCCTCACCGAAACAATCTCGAACGGATGAACCGGCACCGTCACTTGATCGCCGCTCACGGAAAGCGCCGATCCTTCGGGCTGCTCCATCAGATTAGTCAAGGTGGCAGAAGTCGCGCCGGCAGGCACTTTGATTTGCACGTCGCCCGTCGTTCCGGCCCACTCGTAGAAGCGGAGGATTAACCCGTCGTTGTCCTCCGCCTTTTTCATCGCGGTCAGGACCACATTTGGGTTGCTCACGGTGACGAACGATTGTTCGGGCGCAATCTTTCCTTCGTGCGCCTGGAGCTGCATCGATTGCAATTCGTAGTTGAAATCGTACCCGTGCCGTACGGTCATGGCCTGCTTCCAATCGCCGCCGTGCGGATAGAGCGAGTAGCGGAAGTGATGGTGCCCGCGATCGGCGTTGGGGTCCGGCCAGGTGGGAGACCGCAAGAGCGAAATCCGCAGCACGTTTCCTTTCGCGTCGTAGCCGTATTTCGATTCGTTGATCAGGCTGAATCCGTGTTCCCCATCGCCGAGATCGGCCCAGCGCATGGCCGGAACTTCAAATTTAGCCTGCTCCACTTTGTTGTTGCGCGTAGTGGGCCTTTCGATTGTGCCGTAGGGAATTTCGAACGTGGCCTCGCTGCTCGAAGCCGCCAGCGGAAACGCAGCCTTCAGAAGGATATGCGTCTCATGCCAATCGATATCGTTCGCCACGTCCACGCGGTCCAGGCCCGCGTACAGCGTGATGTCCTGCACGAATTTTGAGCTCTGCCATGTGCGCGTCACGCGGATCGACGCACGCAGCGGCCCTTTGTCCACAAGCTCGACAGAATCTGCCTTGTCGATGTTGGTGAACACTTTCTCGAAGTCCGCATCGATGTTCCACGCGTCGTAATCCCGGGGCGTGTCCTTGAACCCGATGAGTTCGTTGCCGCAGCCGCCTGACGCGATCGATTCGAAGCTGGCCTTCTTGTCGTACAGGCTCGTGATGCAGCCATTTTGTCGGTCGACGGTAACGCGCAAGTATTCGTTCTCTAACGTCAGGCCCGTCACCTTCAAATCGCTCGGAGCTTCGTGCTTTTCGGGTACCACGTGCACAATCTCATATCCCATCGAGGGCACGTCCTTCGCTTCGACCAGCAACTCGTAGCTGTGCGTCGCGGCGTCGTTCGAGAGTATCTGCACCGGCAATGCGCGGCCCTTCCCATCGAGCACAGCGATGCCTCCCTTAGGCGCGTCCGGCATTTGCACCTGAACTTCCACGACATCGCTTCGTTCCCACGCCAGCGGATTCCATACCATCACCGGCACTCCGGCAGTGGCCTTCGTATTGATCTCCCTCGCGATCGTGTGAAACGCGTGAATGCTGGCGCCGCTCGAGATCCAGCGCACGTCGTCATAATCGTGCTGCGCGTCCTGATAGATGACGCCAATCCCCGATCCCGCCGCGAGATCGTGGAACTGATTGAATAGCACCTTCTTCCAGGCTTCCGTGAGCCGTTCGGCCGGATAAGTGCTGCCGTCGAGCCAGGCCAGCGAGGAAATCTTTTCGGCGTTCAGCACTTGCTCTTCCGCTTCGCGCATGCTGCGTTTGTGATTCGATTGCGTGGTGAAGACACCGCGATGGTACTCGAAGTACAGCTCGTCATTCCAAACGGGCAAGCTGATTTTCCCCACGGGTGCATCCTGCAGCTTGGTGTTTCCGGCCGCGAGCGTTTTGTAATTCCAAACCGGCGAGTGCTCCGTGTCCAGCTTTCCTTCGATGTCCGAGAAAAATCCCTGCGCCACTCCCCACGTTACCGGTGGATACACCATTTTCGGATCGGACCAGCGCACTCCGGTGTCGAGCATGGCGCGCGTCGGACCGCCTCCATGATCGCCCACGCCGAAAAGGTGCATCATTTCCGTTACGCCCGGATTCAGTTCGCGAGCCCGCGCCACGTCCCCCGCAATCCGCACTGGATCGATCTCGTTCGCGTAATCATGCGGAAAATACGTCAGGACGCGGCTTCCATCCGGCGACTGCCACCAGAAGATTTTCATCGGCAGTTGCGTGGTATCGTTCCAGGCCATCTTTTGCGTTACGAAATAATCCACACCGGATTTCTTGTAAATCTGTGGCAATTGCCAGTTGTACCCGAACGAATCCGGGTTCCAGCCGATTCGGACATCGACACCGAACTTGTCCTTGAAATACCGTTTGCCCACGAGAAGCTGCCGCACGAGCGATTCACCGTCCGGCATATTCAAATCTGGCTCGACCCACATTCCGCCGACCATCTCCCAGCGGCCCTGCTTCACGCGGTCCTGAATCTGTTTAAGTTCATCCGGATACTTGTCGACGATCCAGGCGCTGTACGCCGCAGCGGACTGCGTATAGGTGTACATCGGATATTCATCCATGAGCTGCAAGGCTGTCTCGAAGGTATGCCGCACCACGTCCACCGTCTCCGTCCAGGGCCACAGCCAAGCCGCATCGATGTGTGAATTCCCGGTCAGACGAACTTCCGTCCCTCGCAAGAGCGGCCTCATTTTCTCGAGCGCGCTCTGCGCGTTCTTCAGCGACGCGTCGAAGGCCGTCTGATTCGCTTGCTTCAAGGCATTCAGGTCCACGGCTTCCGCTGCAGCGTCAAATCCCTGCTCGACGGCGGGAGAACTCGCCCACTGCCCGCGCGTGAGCATCGCCACCGATTCGAATTCCTGCAGCAGGTCAGACGGGTTCGGCCTCGACTCTGAAAAATCGATTTTCAGATTCGCACCCTCGAAATGCTTCTGGTCCACCGTGTGCAGCAGCTTCACGGCCACCAGCGTTTTGTCGCCGGGCTTGGCGTCGTCGAATAAAACGATCGGCTCCAGGTCGTCCCCCATCGCTACCCGCCGGCCGTTGAAGTAAATGATTTGCGGCATCGGTCCGTTGGCATAAGCCTCAAACTGAAACCAAATTTTCGTTCCGGTCAGATCGTAGCCGTTCAGGGTCTTCGGCACTTCGATTACGCGGCGGTACCAAACCGCGTCGTTCGGAGCCTGCGTGTTCGCGTGGACCACTTGCCAGCTCGAATCGTCCAAGCTCACTGCCTCTGCGTGCGGCACGTCGCCCGCGTGAAATCGCCATTCTCCCGAGGGGAGATTCGTCAGGCCATGCAGGGCGCCAACCACGCCTTCGAGCGCTGGGGCTTTACCCGTCCTGCGTTTAAAGACCGCGGGCGTCTTTTCGTCGTGACGCGTGAAGGCGCCGTCTATGGTGTTCCCGTCCGCGGAAAGCGTGCCTTCAAACGAAAACGGCCCAAGTGCGAATTTCACCACAGGATTTTCGAAGGAGATGGAATTGAGCCCGTTGTCGTAGTCAAAGTCGTCCGGCAAATCAACCGATCCTTTCAGCGTTCCACCCGAAGACGATATGTGCAGAACGACGTGCCGTACGGATCTCGACTCTTGCAACGAGCCCTGCCAGTCCCCCTCGATCCCCTGCGCATGAGCCGGCACGCACAGCACGAGGCTTGCGGCGAAACACACAAACGCCAGCACGTTTTTCATTTTCCTCTCCCTCCATCTTTGCGAACATGTCCTGCGATTCATCCACGTTCCCGGTCTACTTCGAAGCCGAAAAGCGAACCAAAGACCGCGCGGTATCACGGCCTTCGACGATTTCGATGCGCTGCCCGGCGGGAACGTTCTTGAAGACTTGATGGACGCCGCTGGGCCAATCGATCCGAAGCAGGTCGACTTCCGTGTCGCGCGATAAGCCGACGTGAACCACGCGAGAATTCAGCGAGCCGAAACCGTTGCCGCCGTTCACCAACTTGTAAATTTTTCGCGCGCCCGCAACGGCAGTCACTCGTGCGCCGATTGCGTCACGATTCGACCGCGTGCCGACCAGATGAATCTCCAGAGCGTGACTGCCCGATCCAAGATTGCGATACAGCCGGCTCGTCTCCCGCGTGCCCCAGTAGAATCCTCCAAACGATCCGAAGAGGCTCAGGTTACCGCTGTCGTCGTAGTCTGAAAACGCCATTCCGTGAAGCATGCCGTAGTGGACGAGCCCCGCGGAGTCGGCGATATCCTCAAAATGACCTTTACCGTCGTTGTGGAAAAGTGGCTTCGGTTCGCTCCAGTCGAGTTCCGGATTTCCGGTCCCGAGCACGATCTCGTCTAAGCCATCGTTATCGATGTCGGCGACTTGCGAAGACATGGCTCCGTACCAACCCGTGAGTCCAGCCTCTTCGGCGACATTCGTGAAAGTTCCATCGCCTTTGTTGCGGAATAAGAGTTGGCGCTGGCCCGCTGGAACTTTTGATCTCGTCATCTTGTTGGAGATCATGTCCGTAAAATTGCCTTCTGGGTAGGTAGAGACGAACAGGTCAAGCAGTCCATCATTGTTATAATCGAAAAATTCCGCGGTATAAGCATGCGTCTTGGTTTGAATGCCGGCCCGCTGGCTGGCGTCTTCGAAATGTCCGTTTCCAAGATTGCGAAACAAAAATGGGCCGGCATCGTAGCTGGTTGCGAGCAAATCTTGATAGCCGTCGCCGTCGTAATCTCCCCAGCAAACGGAAATCCACTTGGCCTTGACGCCGAGCCCCGCCTCTCTGCCTACCTCGCGAAACTTACCGTCGCCTTCGTTGTGGTAGAGGCGAAGGTAATCGCCATCGTCCGGATCGACGATCCCGGTGGCCACCGCCAGATCGGCCCGGCCGTCGTTGTCGTAATCAGCCCAGGAGGTGTTGAAGCCATCGACCGGACCTCCGAGTCCCGCTTGATTTGTAACGTCCGTGAAGCGCTTTCCGCCATCGTTGTGGAAGAGGAAGAGTCGATTGCTTCCGCCCCAGCCGTTGCTGGCGAGAAGAATGTCTTGATAGCCGTCGTTATCGTAGTCGATGAATTGCGAAGCGTAGCAGCCTACACCGGCGGAATCGACCAATCCCATCTGTGCGGCGACGTCTTCAAATCTTCCGTTGCCGAGATTGCGAAGAAGGCAAAAAGGAGCTCGCTCCGCGCCAACCAGGATGTCGTCTCGGCCGTCATTGTCGAAGTCACCCCAGGCGGCTCCCCGGCCGAGCGCGAGACGGCCGACACCGGATTCATTAGTCACATCCTGAAGTCGAAACGATGACGCTGCCGAGGCCGGCATCTTCAAGCGGAATTCCGTTGGAATGCTTGATTCGTTCCGGTTAGCTTGAATGGTCAAGACTCGCAGCATCCATTGGTACCGAACGTCCGTGGGAGTATCGCGGCAGGCTTGCAGAGCGTAAGGAATCCCGTCCGCGTACTTTTCCATTAGAAGGTAAACGCTCGCAATTGTGTAAGGAATGACGCCGGGGCGCTCTTTAATTTGCGGAATCAAAACCTTCAGTGCTTCCTCGAAGTGCCCGGCGAGCAGCGGATACCGCGCTTCCTCATATTCGGCCAGATCCTTGAAGTGCTGCTGGCTCTGCGGGTCTTGGCTGCCATGCTGAAGCAGAAATGCCTCCGCGAAAGCGGGGACCGGAAAAAACCTGGAGCCGAGCCACAGGGATCCTGCTCCCAGAAAAGCATCCTTGATAAGGTGTCGCCGATTCATTGGTTGATCTCGATACGCGAGAGCGGCTTGCTCTCACAAAATTGAACTGCAGCCCGGATACTCTTCACTCTGCATAGCTCTGCCATCGAAAATCACGTGATGCACAAAGCGGCGGCGCCGGCGATGCCCGCGTCCGGACCGTATTTTGCCAGCACGATCGGGATCTCCGCGGCGCGTTGGTTGATCGACCACTTCGGCAGTTGCTCGTGGATGCGTGCGAAGAAAGCGCTCATCAGCTGTGACACGCCGCCGCCGAAAATCATGATTTCCGGTTCGAGCAGATCGATGATATTTCCAATCCAGACGGTCAGCAGATCCGCGGTGGTTTGGAGCACCTCTGTCGCGAGCGGATCGCCTTGCCGGAATGCCTCCGCCACCGTCTCCGCTTGCACCTTTTCCAAATCTCCTCCGGCAAGTTCGAGCATTTTTGCTCCTGCCTGGGTGGATTCGATGATGCGGGCGCGTGCGCGCTTCGCAATGGCGGGGCCGGCGGCCAGAACTTCAATGCAGCCAAGCTTTCCGCACGAACACCGCGGGCCGTGATAATCGATGGTGACGTGGCCGCCCTCGGCAGCGCTTCCCGTTCGACCGTGATAGATGCGCTGATTGAAGACGATGCCGGTGCCGATGCCTGTCCCCAGCGTGGCATAGAACACATCGCGATAACCGATGCCCGCTCCCCATATTGCTTCCGCCAGCCCTGCCGCATTGGCATCGTTGTCCACACGCGCTTGAACACGGAAGGCGCGTTGTACCTCCGCGGCGAGCGGAAAATTTCGCCAGCAGGGAAGGTTGGGCGGATTGATCACCACTCCCGTGCGTGGATCGAGCGGACCCGGCGAGCAAATCCCAATCCCCGCGAGCGACGATCGCGCTTCCGGACGCGCCTTGAAAATTGCGTTGATTGAATCGGCAACGCTGCCGAACCCCGCTTGCGCGGTTCCCGTCGCGATCATAGGGACGCGCGTTTGAAAAAGAATCGTGCCGCCGACATCAACGAGACCGGCAGCAACTTTTGTGCCGCCGATATCGATCCCTAGGGTTGTTTGTTCCACTTTTGCCTTTTCATTTATCTCGATGTCTTACTCGTACCTGGCACCGCCGAAAAGCGACAGTCCCAATACGTACGCGAAGCAGACCGCTGGCACGAGCATTGCTGCATGCATGCCAAAGTTGTCGCCCACATATCCCACCAGCGGCGGGACCAAAGCTCCACCCAGGATGGCGGTGCAAAGCAGTCCCGATATGGTGCCGTGGTTTTCCGTGAAGCTATTAATCGTCCCGCTGAAGATCAGCGTGAAGAGGACGGAGGTGAAGAAGCCGCACGCCGCGAATCCCACGGCGGACATATCCTTGGATCCATAATCCGCGAGGAGCAGGCACGCCAGAGCCAGGAACGAATAGATGCGCAAGATCCTCCGGCTGCCGAATTTATTCAGAACCGCCCCGCTCACCAGTCGGCCCGTGCCCTGCAAGCCCCAAAACAAAGCCACCACCAACGCGGGCAATGTGGGCAACACTTTCGTAAGGAAGCTCGCGGATTGTAGGTTGGCTACCTCTCCGCTCGACCCGTGTACGCTCTCGAAGAACTTTACGATCCAGGATGCTGTCCCAACTTCCGCGCCTACATAACAAAAAATCCCAAGGGCATAGGCCAAAACCAGCGGATTGGTGATGAGCTTGCCCAATTGATCCATGCGAAACCGGTCGGTGGATCCTGTCCCGCGGGAGGGGAATTTCGCCAACACGAGACACACCAACAATACGAATGAGAGCAGCGCAAAGACGATATACAGGCTTTGCCAACTTCGGCCTGTTCCGCGGATGAACGCGAGAATAAACGGTCCGAGAAAAGCGCCGATGCCGCAGAAACCGATAGTCAGAGTCAGGTTGCGATGATAATTTTCCGTGCGGTCGAGGTGCTGGATCAGCGGGTTGCCAGCTGTTTGCACCATGGTCACGCCAACGCCTACGCTAAAGGTCATCGCCAGCATTCCGGCATAGCTCCCCACCCAAACGATTCCCAAACAGCCGAGCGCCATAAGAGCCACGCCGATCACCAGCAGGGGCTTGGCGCCAAAACGGTCCATCAGAAGACCGGTGGGAATTGAACACACGCCGTATGCCAGGAAGAAGCTGAAAGCCAGCAAGCCGGCAGCGAAGAGGCTCAAATCATACTGCTTGATCACTTCCGGGATGATCACGCCCAGGACGTTCGTAATCATTCCGAACGTGAAATACGCGAGAAAGATTACCCAAAGCAAACCGGACGGGCGCTCAGGCATTCAGAAACCTCGCAAAGACACCTTTGCACGCGGAGGGTGACGCCAAATTCCTCACCGCGCCGAGTTCCTACAGCTCACGTGTAAATTTGCATGAAAGTTGTCGGATTCGCCGGGCATTATACTCAACGAACCCGAAGCATATATCGTATTTCTGCGGGCGAAATGAATTCCTTGCCGGATCGGGTCATGCCACGTTTGTCCCAGGCCCCTAAAGGCAGCGCTACAGAACAGACTTCTCCTTATATCGCATCAGACTTTCGCTGAGCTCTGGCGGCCCTGTCAATGCCCAACGATGTCATCTAAACATCCCCGCGTAACGCGCTGATTAGCTTGCATGTATCTCGTACTCTTCCCCGGGCGCGGCTCAAGCCCGTATTCCGTAGCCTTGCGGTTGCTGCGTCCACACGATACATTCTTGTGTCCATGAGGAATCAGCAGCCAAAAAAAACTTTCGAGGCACGAGGCATCCTGCAACGCGTTGGCCCGTTCACCTGGGCCATCCTGTTATGTGTGCCGCTACTGGTGTCCCAGAGCGTCCCGGTGTGGCGTGTTGTTTTGGCGGATAAGCCCATTGCGGGACCAAATGTTCCGGGGAAATTTGTGGACATCACCGCTGCCAGTAAAGTGAGCTTCCAGTATCTTTCCTCCCACACCGCGAAACACTATTTGATCGAAACCATGGGCGCAGGAGTGGCGCTGTTTGATTACGACAACGACGGTCGGCTGGACATTTTTCTCGTAAATGGCGCGCCGCTCGCGGATCCCACTCCCAAAGGCACGATTCTGCAAAAGTCGGGTCCACAATATTGGAACAGGCTCTTTCATCAGAAGCCAGATGGCACGTTTGAAGATGTCACGGAGAAAGCTGGATTGCAGGGCGCTGGCTATGGCATGGGTGTAGCCGTCGGCGATTACGACAATGACGGGTACGAAGACTTGTACGTCACGGCCTACGGTGGCAACAAACTTTACCACAATAATGGGGACGGCACGTTCACCGACGTCACCGAGAAGGCCGGAGTCGGCGGCAGCGGATGGTCAACCAGCGCGGCATGGGTGGACCTCGACAATGACGGCCTGCTCGATTTAGTCGTGCTTCGCTACGTGCAATGGGATTTCGACGATATTTGGTGCGGAGAGCATCGTGACGGTTACCGCTCCTATTGCCATCCTGACTTTTTCCTGCCCATCCGGCCGCTCGTTTACCATAACGACGGCAATGGCCATTTCACGGAAGTCTCGCAAAAAATCGGGATTTCAAAACCCGGTAAGGGACTCGGTATTGCAATTGCGGACTATGACCGCGACGGCCACATTGACGTTTTTGTGGCCAACGATTCCATGGTCGAATTCCTATACCACAACAAAGGCAACGGGACGTTTGACGAAGTCGGATTGATGTCAGGCGTTGCCGTGAACGGAGATGGTGCCACTTACGCCGGAATGGGCGTGGATTTCGATGATTACAATAATGACGGGCTGCCCGACTTGCTGATCACCGACCTTGCCAATCAGATGTATGCGCTCTATCGGAACAATGGCGATAGCACCTTCACCTACGCCAGTTTTGCCTCGGGCGTCGGGAGAATCACGCAGCCTCACTCCGGCTGGGGCGCACGATTCATCGATTACGACAACGATGGATGGAAAGATATCCTGATCGCTCAGGGCCACGATCTCGACACGGTCGAGCTGAATTACCCCAACCTCCACTATCGCGAACCCATCTTGCTCGCGCGCAATACCGGCCAGGGCTTCGTGGATGTTTCAGCCGAATCCGGCGAAGTTTTTCACCAGCCCTGGCTCGGCCGCGGCCTCGCTATCGGAGACATTGACAATGACGGCCGCCTGGATGCCGTGATCACCACCAATGACGGCCCTGTGCACATTTTGCACAACGAAACTCCCACTCACAATCATTGGATTACTTTGAAGCTCGTCGGACATAAGAGCAATCGCGACGCAATCGGTGCAGCAGTCAAGATCGTGACCCCCAATGGTCCGCAATTCGCCACCGTCACCACCGCCAGCAGCTATCTTTCCGCGAGTGACAAGCGCGTCCATTTCGGCCTAGGTTCGGAGAACAGGGTGCAAACCATCGAAATTCGCTGGCCGAGCGGCATCGTGCAAACGCTCCATGATGTTCGCGCCGACCAAATTCTCCAAGTGAACGAACGAAATTCTGAAGCCGCCGAAAAAATCCCTGAAAAACGCTGACGAATTCAAAAACGAAAATCCCACATCTCGATTTTTATCTTGCTTTGAATCTCTCCTTCCTTAAGGATATGTTGCAGGTCAACGCTGAATGCATCCTGCTCCCGGCCGCCGCAAGACCCTGCTTCTCTCAATCTGCATCTGTCTTGTTCTTGTCAGCGTCGCATCCGCGGTGCCTCGCGGGTGGCAGATGCAGCAAGCCCAACATCCGGCTCCGGCCCAGCCTTCGGGTGTGGCGACGGGCGGCGTGTATGCGCCGGTCCTCGATTCTCATCATCGTCCCATCACCGCGGGCGGATTCGTCGACGGCGCCCCCATCGTTTTTGCCGACATCACCAAGCAGTCCGGCCTCGGTAAATTCCGTCATCGCTCCGGAAATCCCGAGAAGTCCACTATCATCGAAGCTCCCGGATCCGGCGTAGCGTTGCTCGATTACGACAACGACGGCTGGCTCGATATTTATCTCCTCAACGGCTCTACGGTCGCCGCATTAAAAGGAAAGGAGCCGCCGCCCCGCGCGATGTTGCTTCACAACAATCACGACGGCACCTTCACTGATGTCACCGATAAAGCCGGAGTCGCCAACGAACGCTGGGGCTTCGGCGTAGCCGTGGCCGACTACGACAACGACGGTTGGCCCGATATTTACGTCGCCAACTTTGGCAAGAACCGCCTCTATCACAACAACCACGACGGCACGTTCACCGACGTCGCCGAAAAAGCGGGCGTCGCTCTGGGTGGCTGGTCCACGGGACCGACCTGGGGCGATTACGATCGCGATGGCCGCCTCGACTTATTTGTTCCGGGATACATCAAGTTCGACATCGATCATCCTTACTTTGACGGCAAGGGCAAGATTCCGCCCGGCTCCTGCCAGTTCCGCGGATCGCCGGTGTTCTGCGGACCCATTGGCCTTCCCGGAGAAAGCGATCACCTCTTTCACAACAATGGCGATGGTACGTTCACCGATGTAAGCGTCAAAGCCGGTGTTTCCGATCCCTCCGGCTCCTACGGCCTCGCCTCGGTCTTCGTGGATGTTGACGACGACGGCTGGGTCGATCTCGCCGTCGCAAACGATTCGGTGCCGAATTACCTCTATCACAATCGCCACGACGGGACTTTTGAAGACGTCAGCTTAATCTCCGGCTTTGCCTTGACCGCCGAAGGCCGCCCGCAAGCCTCCATGGGCATCGCCGTGGGCGATTACAATCGTGACGGCAAGGTGGATTTTTACGTCACCACCTTCTCTGACGACTACAAAACTCTCTATCGCAATGACGGCGGCGGCAACTTTACCGATGTCACCTCCCAGTCCGGCCTGCTCCAACCCAGCATCCCGTTCCTGAGTTGGGGCACAGGATTCCTCGATTACGATAACGACGGGCTTCTCGACATTTTCGTAGCCAACGGCCATGTGTATCCGATTGCCGACGAATTGAACTGGGGCACCACCTGGGCCGAGCGCCCTCTGCTCTTTCGGAATCTTGATGGGAATAAATTTCAGGAAGTTCCGCCCGCTACCGGAAGCGGCCTAGCCGACGTCATTCCCGCGCGTGGTGCGGCGTTCGGAGATCTATTTAACGACGGCCACATCGACGTGGTTCTAAACAACATGGATTCCACGCCCACGCTGCTACGCAACGTCGTCCAGAATGGCAATCACTGGATCGGCCTGGGGTTGATCGCTGGGCCCAAGGGCCCGCGCGACGCGATGGGAGCGAAGGTCTTCCTTACTGCAGGTGGCATCCGTCAGCGCGCCGATGTGTTCAGCGGCGGCAGCTACGGTTCCAGTTCCGACCCGCGCGTCCACTTCGGCTTGGGCCGGGCGGCCAGCGTCGAAAAAGTTGAGATTTTCTGGCCTGATGGAGCAAAGGAAGAGGTGTCACTCCCGGGCATCGACCAGATATTCACCATCGAGGAAGGGAAAGGAGTAGTAGGGAAACGGGCCACTATTCGCTGAGGGGCTGGCACGGCGAGTATCAAACTGCTCGCAAGGGCGCCAAACTACATAGAGTCAAGGACATATGAGCCTATCGTCAATGGTCACCGGCCTCTTTTCTTGGGGAACAAATTCAAGTACATACCCTATTTTCAATCGCTTACAAGGGAATGTATAGATGACATAGCAGTGCATTGACTCGCGCTCCGGACTTCGCCACATTCGCCTCAGCGGGGGTACTCTGCGTCCTTCTCGAAATCGCCGCGTATCTTGGGGGAACATCATGAGAAGCGTTTCGCTTTCGATCCGGCAAGTTCGTCTTTCCGGTCGCAACTTGAATGTTGCTGGGCTGGCCATGTGCCTGCTGATTCTGTGTTCCGCCACGCCATCGCACGCTCAATTGGTCAGCGGAATTGACGGCACCGTCAGAGACCAGACTGGCGCGGTTGTTCCCGGCGCCGCTGTCACCGCCACCAACGTTGCCACCAATGTCGAAAGCCACGCTGTCACCACGGGTTCGGGCGCCTACACCATCATTGACCTTATCCCCGGTGTGTACACCATCAAGGTCGAGAAGGCCGGCTTTCAAATAGCGGTGATCAACAACGTAAACGTGGAGGCGGGTGGCAAGAAGTCGACAGCCGATGCCGTTCTTAACGCCGGTAACGTGACTCAAACAGTCGAGGTAACCTCCAACTCGATCGCTCTCGAGACGAATGCTCCGGACATCGGCACCACCATCGAAAATAAGCTTGTGGAAGAGTTGCCGGTCGAAATCGGCAACACCGGCGGCGGTGTCGGTCCGCGCGGCCGTCAGATTGACCAGTACATTTTCCTCGCGCCCGGCGTGCAGGGCGGCGAGTTCGAACATCGCATTAACGGCGGCGTCAGCTATCAAAACGAAGTTGTGTTCAACGGTGTCGTGGCCGTTCAATCGGAAACGCAGGGCTTCCAGTCCAACATCAACCCTCCGTTTGAAATGGTCAATGAGTTCCGTGTAGAGAGTTCGAATTTCTCCGCGCAGTACGGACTGGCGCAGGGAGTCGCTGCTTACCAGTTTGCCTCCGGCTCGAATACGCTTCACGGCGACGTGTTTGAGATTATGAGGAACAATTATTTCGACGCTCCGGGGGCCGTGAACGATCAGTTCAACAATGCTGAGCCAAGCATCGATCGGGAGAACAATTACGGATTTTCTGTAGGCGGCCCGGTGTGGCTGGGCAAGCTCTACGACGGCAAGAATAAGACCTTCTTCCATGTGAGCGCGGAGTGGTACAAATTCAATCAATCCGCGAACAATACGATCACCATACCCACTCCGGCGATGGTTAACGGAGATTTCAGTAATTTCACGGCTAGTAACAGTAGCACCGCAGTCGTTCCCATCTATGTTCCTATCGCCTGGGCCACGAATCCCGCGCTGGAACCTGCAGGCTGCACGCCGGGTGCGGCACCCGGAAGCCAGTTCCCGGGTAACATAATCCCCAAGGACTGCTTCAGCACCGTTTCCCAGACTCTTCTCCCCCTGATTCCTCAGACGAATAGCGTGACCGGCACCGGCGTGACAAACAATCTTTTTGAGGTCAATCCGGCGCCCACCAGACAGACGAGCTGGGGCTTCTCCATCGACCACAGCCTTACCGATAAGCAGAAACTCCACGGCAGCTTCTGGCGCGATTCATATGACACCATCGGCAGCTACAACTTTACCAACGCGCTGTCGAACGAGGAGCTGGAGCCCCGGCTCGGTACCGGCATCTTTCTGACCTACTCCAACGCGATCTCGAGCAACCTGGTCATGACCGCTGGCTTGGGATGGATGGGCGAAATCAACAATGAGTTGAACACTCATCTGGGTTATCACTTCCCGGGCGTAGTGGATGGCGGGATACTTCCATCCATTCATTTCGACAGTGCTGGACAGAACGACGGGAACAATCCTGCTCAATGGGGCCTTAACACCAACGGCGAGACTAACTCTACCAATCGCAAACTCGGCATCGGCTTCGACAACAACTGGCTCTGGACTCACGGGCGGCATACGATGAATATCGGATTCGAAATTCGTCGCTCGTATCAGGATGACGACGAATGCCAGAACTGCGGCGGCGGCTTCTTTTTCGACAGTATCACAACGAGCGATGGAACCAACTTCGCGACATCGGGAAGCTCGTTCGCTAGCTTCCTGCTCGGAGACGTCGACTCGGCGTTCCGGCAGTTTGCCATTGAAAACAAACTGCGAAACTTCTATATCGCTCCTTACATTCAGGATACTTTTAAACTTACGTCCAAGCTTTCAATCAATGCCGGAATTCGCTGGGATATTCAACGGCCCTTTACGAACGTTGTATCGGGAAACACTGTCTTCTTCGATCCAACGCGTGCTAATCCTGATGCTATTAATCCCGTAACCGGTCTGCCACTTCTCGGAGCCGCCACGGCACTCGGTACTTGCGGCTACTGTGCGGGCTACGATCGCGCCTCCATCCACTGGAAGGACTTCAGCCCCAGGCTAGGCTTCATCTACCAACTCAACACCAAAACGGTAATCTTGGGCGGCTGGGCTTTGAACTTCCTGGACACCGGCCCGTATGAATATGGCAACAATAAGGTCGCCGTGGGCTACGGCAATCTGTTGACCGGTACTTTCTCCGTGAGTTCGACCGGTAGCCCGGTTCCTAATTACGGTCTATGGGATACCAACCCGCTTCCCGTTCCACCGGCCGCACAGCTCAATCCATCGGGCTACAATGGAACAGGTGTTCTGCATCAATTCGGCTCGAACCCGGGCGCGCCCTCATATGTGCAGATGTGGAATGGTGGAGTGCAGCGCGAGTTGCCCTGGAATATGTTCCTTCAGGTGTCCTACGTGGGGAATAGAGGCATCCACCTGCCGTCGATGCTTAATCCGGTCAACCAGACGAACCCCACATATCTGAGTCAGTTTTGTCCCACCGGAGTGGCCACCGACGCTTCCTGCTTGATGTCGGGCGCCTCTCCTAATTTCGCGTGGACCTCTGCGGCGTCTCAAGCGGCTCTTCAATCTATCGGTTTCGCCCAGGCCAATGTTACCTGCGGTCCGAACACCGCTAATCCGGGCCTCTCCGGGACCTATTACACGCCTTACGCGAATTTCCTCTGCGACTATGGAACCAGCAAGGGCCTTCCGCAAGCGTTGCTGCCGTTTCCACAATACAACCCGAGTGAATCCTGCGGCGGTCTTTGCAACCCATTCGATATGACTGGCGCGTCAACCTATAATGCGCTCCAAATCCAAACCCAGAAGCGCTTTTCAAATGGTCTCAGCTTCCTGGTCGCTTACACGTTGTCGAAGTCAATGTCCAATACCGACAGCGGCTTTTCTACCTTCAATTACGGTTCCCTGAACAAGTACGATCAGAAGCCAGAGTGGTCCATCGGGCAGAATGACCAGACCCATCTCCTAACCCTCACAGGCGTTTACGAATTGCCCATAGGTCCGGGAAAACGGTTCTTCGGTAACAATGAAAGTCTATGGGCAAAGAATCTGATCGGAGGCTGGCAAATTAGCGCTATTGCAACTTATGCCAGCGGTACCCCGCAGACGGTTTATGTCGGGGGTGGCTGATAGTGATCCATTCCGAAATGGATTTAACCGAGCGGCGTAACAGGGCAGGCCGTTAACGTCAATTACAACAATTATTACAAGGGTCTGCCCGTCATTAACACCGGCGCGTTCGCCGATCCTGGCTTCCGCATGGGAAACTCACCCCGCGCAATCTCAGTTCTTTCCGTTCGCCATTTCAGATGAACGAGAATGTGGGTCTGGCCAAGAAACTGTTCTTCGGTGAACGAGTCAGTGGCGAAATTCGCATGGACTTTTTCAATATTTTCAACCGGTTTAGAGCATGCACGCCCGACGAAACGGTCACGGACGGCAACTTCGGGTTGATTAATGGCGGCACGGGCCCGTGCCAAGGCAACACGCAAAGACAGGGAGAGGCCTACTTCCGAATTCAGTTCTAGGCTGTAGCAGAATTTCTGGGAAGTGTCTGACAATAAAGCCGTGGCTCCCCCCAGCCGCGGCTTTGTTGTTATTGCCCCGTTTCCGCCCGTTCTCGCCCCCGGCAAGCTCAGGTTAGCCCTTGACTTATGTTTACTAGTATGTTAACATGAGTCAGGGCAGTTATTCAGGCCCAGCGAGGAGCGCATATGCGTGAGGACGGCGCAATCGGAGGACGGAACGCGAGGCCATCCGTGTCTTTCGCGTTCGCCGCTCGCCACTCGCGCGGCACTCGCACATGTCCGGCAGCGCATACCTCTCCCGCTACTTTCCCCTCGCAAAATGCGCAAATCATGTGCGTTTCTAATCGTTACCGCCTTCGAATAGAAACGCCGCTAAATCATTCAAAACAAAGCGCCGCGAACTTTCTACCCGTTACTCAGAACGCCAAATTTGCGGCACATCTTTTCCGCTCCCATAGCCCTATAATGTCGAGCGGCGTCCGGCGCATTTGCCCGCGAGGCGAACGTCTCGATGCTCTCGAAGACTCCCAAAATGTCTTCCGAACTCCACATGCGTGACGCGCGCCTCTCGCAGCCCATCGCTCCTCCCCTCGTGGCCCTGCGTACCATGCTCGTTGTTCCCATCTGCGCCGGTGTTCTGCTGGCCTTCAGTAGCGGCGCGCACGCTCTTGTCTGGGGGCAGGCACCGCCAAGCATTCAGTCAGAAACCCCGCGGAGCAATGCCAGCGCATCTGCTCCGGTGTCGGGCAGGCAGCCTGATCCCGCGCTGTCCCAGTCGAAATCTCTCTTGGACGCTGGCAAAGTGATCGAAGCAGATCGCGCCGCGCGTCAATATTTAGCCGCACATCCGGGTTCCGCCGACGCTCATTTCTTGCTTGGATACATTCTTTTCCGCGAAATTCAGGCAGGCGCCTCCAGCGGAAGAATCTTCCGAAGGCGCGCTATACCACAGCCCCAACGCATCGGACGAAAAGCTCAGGGTGTCGAATGCCAAGGCTTCGCTCGCGGAGTTCACGGAAGGCGCGAAGTACCACGACCCCAGCGCATTCGATTTGAAAATCGTAGCGCTCGATTACGTGCTCTTCGGCGACTACATGGATGCGGACAAATGGTTGACGCGATCGCTCGAGCTGAATCCCAAGGATTCGCAGGGCTGGTATTATCTAGGCCGCGCGAAGTACAACGAGAACAGATTTCAACAGGCGATCCAAGCTTTTGAGAATTGCTTGAAGCTCGAGCCGAAAAATGTCAGGGCGGAAGACAATCTAGGGTTGTCCTACGCCGGACTCGGCCGCGACGACGAAGCCTTTGCCGCCTATCAAGCGGCGATTGAATGGCAGTCCTCGGACTCCGCGAGGAATCCCGAACCCTACGTAGACGCGGGCGTTTTGATGCTGGACGAGAACCGTCCGCAAGATGCAGCAACATTTCTTCTGCAGGCGGTCGAGATCGCGCCGCAGGAGCCGCGCGCGCACGAAAAATTGGGGGCTGCGTACTCCCAACTCAATCAAACGGAGAAAGCCCAAAGCGAACTCGAAAAAGCCGTGGAACTTCTTCCCCAGAGCGCCCGCTTGCACTTCATGCTGGGGCAGGTCTACCGCAAGGAAGGAGAAATTGCCAAAGCCAAAATTGAGCTGGATCGTTCAGCCGCGCTGAGCGGAACTCATTCTACGTCTGAGAAGCCCGATGAGTAAGCCGTTTTCGTCGCGGGGAAAATGTCACTGATTGTTCGGCGCGGTGTTGTCCCGGTCTTGCAGCAATCGCTTTGCGCGTTCCGCGGACGCGTCGCGCGAGCTCTCCTCGAGTTTGCTGAAGAGCTGCATCTCTGCCTGGGCTTCCTCTTTTCGTCCGACGGCGCGGTAAGACTGGCTCAGCAGGAAATGAATATTGGCGGCATCCGGACTCGCCTTCTCCGCCGCTTGCAGATCGGGGATGGCTTCCTCGTGGCGGTTTAATCTTTGCAGCGCGCGGGCCCGGTCCACTCGCGCGTCCGTCAGGGTAGGACACAAATCGAGCGCCTTGTTGATTTCTGCCAATGCCTGCTCGGGATCCAGATGCTGCTCGAGCAGAATATCGCCGATCTTCCATCTCGCGTTGCAATTGTACGGATCGTTTGCAAGCTCGGCGCGAAATTCCTGGGTGGCGGGCTCCCACATCAAGAGTTCCCAATAGGCATTCCCCAGCCGGTCATGTGTGCCCGGTTGCCGGGGAGCTATCTCGACAGCCTTTTTGTATTCGACCAGCGCGCCGTCGAAATTCTTCATGCTTTCCATGATCTCGCCGGAAACCTCGTGCACCAGAATCGAATTCGGATCGATGGCATTTAGCTTCGTCAGCGCATTCATGGAAAGTTGCCTGTACACGTTTCCGAGGAGATACCAAACTTCCTGGTTATTCGGTTGGCGCCGCGAAAGCGCCTGTAGATGAACGGCTGCGGATTCGAACTCACCGAGTTTGATCAAGTCGTTCGCCAGAAACAGCTCCGCGTTGTCGTCTTTCGGATTGGATCGCACGGCGGCTTCCAGTCGAGGGCGCGCTTTCTCGTACTCCCGTATTTCGTAGAGTGATATTCCGAGCAGCGCCGCTGCCGACTGCATTTTGGGATCGACTTTGAGTCCCTTTTCGAGTATCGCGACTGCCTTGGCGTACTCGTGTTGCCGCAAATAGAGCGCGCCTAAATTGTTGTAAGCAGCTCCTAAGCGCGGTGCGATTTGAAGAATTGCCTCATACTTTTCGACGGCGCCAGGCACATCGCCGCGTGCTTCGGCGTCTTTCGCCTCGGAATAAAGCTGCAGTGTGCGGGAATCGTTTGCGTCCGAGCTGGTTTGGGCCCCCATAGCAGTTGGCGGGAGAAAAGCGGCCAATCCGAGCAGCAGAAGAGGAAGAATTTTGCCGCCGAAGGAGTTGTGCAAAGAACCATTGGACGGAAAAAACTGCATGATAGCGAGATTTTACACCGACCAGGCTTGCCAACGGAACGGGAATTCGTCTCTACGCTCTTTGTGTGACGTGGAACCAAGAATGACTACGAATCCTGCCCCCCAAGGGTGAGTACTAGACCGGGCGGCCGGACAAAGAATTGAGGGCGTCCGAAGGGGTCTTGATAACTCCGAAGTTGCGTGCTACGCTCCGGTCAAATTTCGGGGTGATCCGACATGCATCGAAGTGTGATTTCTCCCGAGAATCTGCGCTTTGGAGTCTACGAGGTCGATCTGCGGGCCGCCGAACTTCGGAAGCACGGGGTTCGAATCAAGCTGCAAGAACAGCCCTTTCAAATCCTTGCCATACTTTTGGAGCATCCAGGCGATCTTGTGACCCGAGAGGAGCTCCGCGAACGATTGTGGCCCGCCCATACCTTTGTGGATTTCGATCGCAGCCTGAATAAGAGCATGACCAAGCTGCGTTCCGCCCTCGGCGATTCCGCAGAGAATCCACGTTACATCGAAACGCTGCATCGCCGTGGCTATCGGTTTCTTGCGCCGATCAATGTCCATCATGACGATGCGGACGGCTCCTCCGCTTCGAACTCATTGCCCTCGGAGGAACCGGACAGCCCGCATCACAACGCAGACCATCAAGCTGTGCTCCCAACGCGGGTTGATCATGCACCTCCGGCTATTCCTGCGGTGAACCGGCAGCGCGTCTACACCTTTGCGGCGACCGCGGCGGTCTTGATAGTTGCTGCGACCTTCTCCTACCTTCGAGTTTACCGGCCGGTCGTGCTCGGCAACTCCTGGATTCCGGTTAACCCACGCCGATCAGTTGCTGTGCTTGGATTCAAGAATTTGTCGGCAGATCCAAAGGAAAGTTGGCTTTCGACGGCATTCTCTGACTGGCTGACCACGGAACTCTCGGCCGGGGATCAACTGCGCACGATCCCAGCGGAGAGTGTTACGCGGATGAAGATCGAGCTTGCGCTGCCAGAGTTGGACAGTTTGGGACGCGACAACCTGACGCGCATTCGCAAGAATTTGGGTACAGACCTTGTGGTGCTAGGTTCCTACGCTACGCTCGATCAACCCCAGGGCCGGCAGATCCGGCTCGACCTACGACTGCTTGACGCCCGAACCGGGGAGACGATCGACGCCATCTCCGAAACCGGAACAGATGCGGCTCTCTTTGACCTGGTTTCGAGAGCGGGCGAGGACTTGCGTTCGAAGCTGGGTGTGCGCGTGACGCGCGAGGAAGCGGGCGAGGCAGCCACAGCGATGCCTTCGAATGAAGAGGGCGCGCGATTCTACTCCGAGGGTCTCGACAAACTACGGGTGTTCGACGCCCTTGCCGCCCAATCTCTGCTCTCGAAGGCAGTGGCGGCCGAACCAAGCTACTCGCTTGCGCACGCCGCGTTGGCAACTGCATGGGCCCAGCTCGGATACGATGAAAAAGCCAGAGCGGAGGCGAAGAGAGCTTTCGATCTTTCCGCCAATTTGCCGCGCGCTGAACGGCTCCTGGTGGAAGGACGTTATCGCCAGGCTTCCCTCGACTGGCAACGGGCCATCGATATTTATCACGCGCTGTTCGAGTTCTATCCCGACAATCTCGACTATGGGCTGGGACTGGCGAATGCACAGGTGAGCGCCGGAAAAGGGAAGGATGCGTTAATCACTGTCGGCGAACTTCGGGAACTTCCTCCGCCTCTGCGCGACGATCCAAGAATTGACCTAGCCGAGGGTACCGCTGCGGAATCACTAGGCGATTTCAAGCGGGTGGAAGCCTCGACTGGCAGAGCTATCGAACGAGCGGAAGCGATAGGGGCGTCGCTGCTCGTCGCGAGAGCCAAACTCGACCAAGCCTGGGCTTTTGAAAACCTCGGCAGATTCAAGGAAGTCGAGGGCGGGGTGGAACAAGCCAAGCAGCTTTATCTTGGGGGGCACGATCCCAAGGGCGTCGCCGCGGCGACAACCGTGGGAGCCATCGCGCTAGAAGATGAGGGAGATTACGTCGGTGCGAAGAGGGGATATGAAGAGTCCCTCGAAATCTTTCGCGAGTTGGGCTGCAAGCTCGAGGTCGGAAACGAGTACGATAATATTGCCGACATCCTGCTCTATCTGGGGGACCTCCCGGGAGCCCGCAAAACCTACGAAGAATCCCTCGCCACCCATCGCGAGATCGGGCACATGGACGGAGTAGCATTGGCGCAAAACGGGCTTGGGGACGTGCTTTTGACTCTAGGAAAGCATTCGGAAGCGAAGCAGATGTACGAGGAGGCGCTGGAAATCTGCAATCAGATCGGCGATCGGAGCAAGGCCGCCACGGCACTTTCAGGACTGGGCAGAGTTTTGCGGCTGGAGGGCGACCTGGAAGCCGCGCGTAAGAGCGAGATGGAATCCAGAGCTATTTTCGAAGAAATCGGCGACAAATCTGGTGTGACGCAATCGCATCTTCGACTGGCCGAACTCTCCCTGGATGAAGGCAAGAACGCGGAGGCTGCTGATTCAGCTCGCGACGCAGCCGGGGTATTCGAGGAAATGAAAGCGGGAAGAGACGAAGCAGCCGCCAATCTTGTTTTGTCCCGGACTCTTTTTGCGGAGGGCAAGATTGTAGAAGCGCGGCAGCACGTGGACCGCGCTATGGCACTGGCCAGCGAATCGCACAGCCGCGAATTGGAAATGTTCTCCGCCGTCACATCGGCGATGGTTCATGCAGCATCGGGGAACCCTCGCGACACCGACGAAGCAACGAAGACGCTCAACGCGATTCTGGCGGAAGCGAACTCAAGAGGTTTTGCCAACGTTGCACTGGACGCGCGATTGGCGCTGGGCGAAATTGAAATGTCCTCGGGCGATCCTGCGGGACGGCCGCGTCTCGAGTCGCTACAGAGGGACGCCGCGAACGGGGGATTCAGTCTAATCGCGCGAAAGGCCGCGGCAGTTTTGCGGACGGGACGAAGCCAAGCCGCGCTCCTGATAGGGAATTAGCCGTTTAGAAACGCCCCTTGGAAGACCTGCACAGCGGGACAATTCTCCAAAAAGCCGAGGCGTCATCTTCCGGCCGGAAGGTGAATCGTCTTGCCGGACGCAGCGGACTCGCGTGCGGCGCTAAGAATTTCCATCACGGTGATATTGGTCTCGAGGGACGAAAGCCCATCGGGCTTCAGGCCACCGAGCACCACGGCTCGAAGGTAGCTGATGGAATTGTCGTTGGGCGGTGCGATGGGTGCGGCCGCCACCTGTTGTTCCGCGCGCTCGCCCTCACGCCGCATGCGGACATCATCCCGCTTCACTGTAATCGCGTATCCTGTTCTTCCATATACCTCAATATCCTTGCGGTCGAAGGGCCAGTTCCAGGAGGCCTGAATAATGGCCTGAGCTTTGGGATAGGTCAAAATGATGGTGGCCTCGTCATCCACGCGAGGATAAACATCCGGCTTGATCCGCTGCGTCACGGCAGTCACGGTCAAAGGCCGTTGGCCATCCATCAGCCAGGTGGCCAGATCTGCGCCGTAGCAACCGAAGTCGAAGAGAGCGCCAGCACCGTTGAGTCTGGGATCGACGAGCCAAGAGAGGAAATCCGGACCCACGCCAATTTCCTTTGGACCGCTATGACCGTCGTGAGCCACGATTTTGCGGATGTCCCCGAGGGCATTTTGATGCACAAGCGCGTAAACAGCAGTGTTGCTGCGATACCAGGTAGTCTCGTAGTTCACCAGGACCGGGATTTTGGCCTCTCTCGCGGACTTTTCCATCGACAGGGCATCCTGAAGGCTTACGGCCAGCGGTTTCTCCATCATCACGGGTACGCCGTGGCGCGCGCAGATCTCGACGACCTGGCGATGGTCGAATGTGTTCGTGTAAGTGACGACCGCTTGTGGGTGAGCCTTCTGAAGCATTTCCTCAAGGTCTTTGTAGAACAAACTCCGATCCAGTTTGTAAGCGTCCGCGATTTTCGAGGCAAGTTTCTCGTCTGGTTCAGCAATTCCGACGATCTGGATAGCTGGGCTGTGCTGATACTGCTCGAGAAATCCAAACACGTGTCCGTGGACAAGCCCGGCGATGCCGATGCGGAGCGGCGCAACCGGCATGTTCTGTGCCAGCTGTTTTGGCGCGCCCAAAACCGCTGCGCCTATGGCGAGGAGCGTTGCCAGTGCTAGACAGGGGAGCAATCGTCTGGCTGAGTGCAAGATTGTCCTTGAGAAACGTGATGCACAAATGCGAGCGCCGCGTCAGGGTCCAAACCAAAGCGCTCGTGTGGTTGCTGCGGCCGTGACCGCCCTAGTTATTTTCGCTCAATGTGACTGCAAGCGTGCAAACGTCGCGATCAGCCGGCAGTGCCAGGCTTTGCACCGTCTTCCCGGACTTCAAGTGGAAAGTGTAGCCGTACAAATTGAACGGCCGCGTGTCCTCCGATCCATCGAATATATCGCGGTAGGCCATGACCACGGCCTGGACCTCACCGGAGAAGTTCTGCGGAGTGTACCAATCGCTGAAGTTCTGAATGAACTCCGAAACGGTACCGTCCGTGTACGTGACCGTGACTGTTTTTCCCATCTGGTTGCCTTGAAGGCCGGTGGCCAACATCCGCAATGTTTTGAAGTTGCCAGCCGGCAGAGGAATGGAAGCATGATCGCAAACCGCATCGGCCTTATTTGCCGGGCCGAAAACGAATTGTGTGCCGGTTAAAATTCGCGAGGGCGTCAATAGGTTTGCCGAGAAGGCGGCCCCTCCACCGTCCAGCCCAGCGCCAAACTTTGTTCCATCTGCGTGAATTCCGAACACGCGAAATGCCGAGGATAGATCCACGAGTGTCCCGGAGCCACCCGTGCCGGTTGCTGCGCTCACGGCGAGATTGATTGTGGCCGTTTGCGTGATGTTGCCCGAGATGCCGGTGACGGTGACGGACGCCGTACCTGTCGCGGCGTTACCCCGGGCGGTGAATGTGATTTGGCTCGTGCTGGCCGTATGGGGAGGATTGAATGACGCTGTCACTGCGGCGGGCAGCCCGGACCTGGAGAGTTTAACCATGCCGCTAAAGCCGTTCACGGGGTTGATAGTGATGGTGCCAGTTGCAGTCCCGCCTTGATTGACAAACACCTCACTCGGTCCGGTGAGGGTGAATCCGGGGAGAGCGAGAGTTAGATAAGCGGTTTGAGTTATGCCGCTGCTTGTGCCAGTGACGACGATGGGAAAGTTACCGCCGGGCGTGGAACTCGTGGTGGAAATGGACAATGTCGAACTCTCCGAGCCAGCGATCGAAGTGGGCGAGAGAACTGCAGTAACTCCGGTCGGCTGCCCAAGAACCACAACAGATAGACTGACGGTGCCGGTGAAGCCGCTGATGGCATTGAGCACGATTGTGCTGGTGCCGCTGCTACCTTGCGTGGCGTTGATGGTTGCGGGTGAGGCTGCGAGAGCAAAGTTCGGGCCCGATGGAGCGGGCCCGAGTGCGTTGAGCAGACCGGGGCCGTTCGGCGAGCCCCAGCCGGCGACGAGGTCGAATCCGGTCGTAGCAGAGAACATGCTGGGGCTACCGCTATTGAAGTTGTTCCCGCTGGTGATGTCGTGAACGTCGGTGGCGTAGTCGGGCCCCTGCCCGATGGAATAGATCGTCGGGTTTAGAAAACCGATAGCGTGACCATTAGCCTGTTCGTTGGCGAGCGCCATAAAGCCGGCCCAGCGGGGCGCCGCAAGGCTCGTGCCGCCAACTCCGATGAAGCATCCACCATTCGCGCAGAAAAAGTTATCCGTATTTGCTTCCGCGGCGACGTCAGGAATATTTCGCAGAGTCGTGGAGCCCTGGTTCGAGGAGTTTATGACGGGCACCTGATAGCTCGGAATAGCGAAGCCGTTGGTGCTATATCCGCCGCCGCTTCCAATCCATCCGGTTTCGGATAGCCAAGGTCCGGCTCCGCCGTTGGTAACCAAGTCGGTGCCGCCGACGGCAGTGACAAACGGATCGTCCGCGGGATAAAAAATGCATCCATTGAGGTTGCTAAAGTTCCCGCAATCAATAGGGTCGCCGTAGTAAGCGCCGCCGTCGCCGGAAGCTATGAAAAGATTTTGTCCTTGCGCCGCGAACTCCATGAATATCGGCTCGTCGGACATCGGGTCAGCCGGAAGGAATCCGAACGAACAACTGAGCTGTTTGGCCACGTTGTCGGTCGCCATCTGGTTGAACATATCGGTGTCGTCGTTGCCTTCATACACGATGATGGCCGACATGCCCGGCGCCATCGAGACGGCCTGCTGAATGTCGATTACTTCTTCGCCGTCATCGCAGCCCGCGCCGCACACCGGGCTGACGCCATCGACGAGCACGTTGACGATGGGAACGTTCAGCGGTTGGCTGATAAAGCTGAAGTAATTTTGAACGTCGCTGAGGTTATAGGGCCCGAATTCGAAGAGGCCTACCGCTTGTCCGGCGCCAGTCAGCGATGTTCCGGGGGCATAGGCGGCTCGCATGTCGCTGCCGAGAAAGAAGCCGTCAGGGCCTGAGCCGGTCTGGTTGCTGCGGTAGAGCTCGTCTTTTTTGGCGTACTTCAAACCCATGGGGCGGGGCGGCTCGAAATTGTTGAGGCCGGAGATGCCTTGAATGGGGACTCCTGCTTCAACCGAGGGTTCGACGTCCGGAGCGTAGTAAGTGCGGTTCTCTGTGGGATGCTGATAGATGTGCATTTCGATGTCGAAGGCTTGCTCGATTTGTGCCACGGTGCCGCGCACGTCCAGAACGAGGCGATTGGGAGTCTTGTTGGTGACGGTCAAGCCGTGGGTGGTAGCGAAAGCAATGGCCTTCTCATAATCACTGGTGGTCGGACCGTACTGTTCCGTGAACTGTTCCACGGATAAAAATTGGCGGTAGTTGGGGCTCGCGGGATCGTAGAGATGCTTCAGGAGAGTTTGGAGCTGGCCCTGATTGCGGAGCGAAAGCGTGAGCGCCAGATTCAAAGTCTGCGTGGGTGGAACGCGAGACAAGGGCTTTGCATCGGTTCGCGCGGAGATCGCGGTCTGAAGTACCTGGCGCTGCTGGGCCGGAAGAGATGTGGCCGAAAAAAGGAGTGCCGCGAAGGCGGAGGCGACCAATAGAGTTTGCAAGTCGGACGAAAGAATTCGATTGGATTTCATTGTACGTTCTCCCAGGGTCGTTCACGAAAATCTCTGTGATCTGAGGCTCGAATGTTCTTCCGACGGGTGCGGGTCATGTACCGCCCATTACTCATCGATGCGCTTTCTTGCTGGTCAGAAGTTAAGCTAGTATAACAATCGCCGAAATATTGGAAATGTCAATGCCCTGGGATGTTATCTTCTTGTTCCCGGCGAAGGCGCTGTCGCAAAACCACTTAATCGCAGTTGTTCCCCGAATTGGTACTGCCAATGTCGGATTGGTCAGAGTTCGATTGGACGATGCTCATGCACGCTTGCACAAGAAGGCGTGATGTCTGAACATCAGTCAACGGGCACACTCTAATTTTTATCCAGCCCTAGCAAGCGGACCGCGTTTTGCTTGAGGATAAGCGGGCGAACGTCATCTCGGATTGCAATCTTCTCGAAATCGGCGAGCCAGCGATCGGGTGTGATGAGAGGGAAGTCTGAACCAAACAGTATTTTCTGTTTTAGCAAGGTGTTGGCGTACTGGATGAGCGTCGGCGAAAAATACTTCGGCGACCACCCTGATAAATCGATGTAGACCTGCGGTTTGTGCAAACAGATTGAGATGGCTTCGTCCTGCCATGGAAACGAAGGGTGGGCCATAATGATCGGCATATCCGGAAAGTCGACGGCCACATCATCGATGTCCATGGGATTGCCGTACTTCAGCCGCACTCCCCCTCCGCCACGCATTCCTGTACCGATTCCACTATGTCCTGTGTGGAAAATCACCGGCAGGTGTGCTTCGGCGAGAACTTCGTAAAACGGATATGCGATGCGGTCGTTAGCGTGGAATTGCTGAATTGGGGGGTGCAGTTTGAACCCGTGAATTGCGCCAGTAGCTATCAAGCGGCGCGCTTCGCTTGCGGCTTCCGGCCCGCGCGTTGGATCCACGCTGGCAAACGCGATCATAATATCGCTGTTTTCTGCAGCCAGAGCTGCGACCTCTTCATTTGGTATCTGCTTTCTGCCGGTGAGCCGCTCATCGACCGAGAAGACCACGCAACCGATATTTCGAGACCGATAATATTCCGCAAGGGCTGGGCCGCTCGCGGAAGGCTGCGAAGCGCCGAAATATTTGCGCGCGGCTTCGTTTACTTCGTGGCTGCCATCTGACTCGATGTGAACGTGAGTGTCGATAGCGACGAGAGTTTCGATTTTGAGGCGGCCGGCTGTTTTCACAGAGGTCCCCAGCCGACTGGAGTTCCATTTGCATTCATGTAGTGCACATCGATCTTTTCCTTGATCTCCTCAAACTTGTCAAGCACTTGCTTCCGGCACGAACGCGGCCTCAGAGAATTCGTTAACTAATGTTGAAGGGCTATGGCGTAGTCTACGTCACCGCGATTATCCTGGTGTAGACTCTCATTCGTCCTCGAAAAAAGCAGACAGCCGCTCCCGGCGCGAGTGGAGGCACGGAAACGATGCCAAGAAGTTACAGGATGCCAGCCCTCGGCTTCTTCATAATGACGATTTTTCTTGCGCTCGCCGGAGGTGCAGGTTGCGGTGGATCCAGCTCCCATAAAACGGGCGTCGTTCAGACGCGTGAAGGCTCGAAAGCTGCGAATGTTGACGACACCCGAATAAGGAATGCCGATCGAGAACCAGGGAACTGGATGAGTTACGGCCGCACCTATGACGAACAGCGTTTCAGCCCATTGAAGGACGTCAATGATCGAAACGTTGGCCAACTTGGGCTCGCTTGGCACTACGACCTCGATACTCGCCGAGGTCAGGAGGCGACTCCCGTGGTTGTTGACGGAGTCATGTACTTCACGTCGGCCTGGAGCAAGGTATTCGCGGTGGATGGTGCGACAGGCGCGCTGATTTGGACTTACGATCCGAAAGTCCCTCCGGAGTGGGGCGTGAATGCGTGTTGCGATGTGGTCAATCGAGGCGTGGCGGTGTGGGGCGGCAAAGTGCTCGTCGCCACCCTTGACGGTCGACTGATCGCACTCGATGCCAGGACGGGGAACCCGGTGTGGGAGGCGCTTACCATCGACCGTGAGTTCCGTTTCACAATTACCGGCGCTCCGCGAGTGGTGAAGGGTCTGGTGATTATCGGTAATGGCGGAGCGGAAATGAGTGTGCGGGGTTACGTTTCAGCCTACGATGCCAATACTGGGAAGATGGTCTGGCGCTTCTACACAATCCCGGGCGATCCGTCGAAACCATTCGAGAGCCCCATCCTCGAGAAGGCGGCAAAGACCTGGAGCGGGGAATGGTGGAAGGTAGGGGGAGGCGGCACCGTTTGGGATGCCATTGTTTATGACCCTGAGCTCGATCTGCTCTATGTCGGCACGGGTAACGGCGGGCCATGGAACGAAAAATATCGAAATCCGAAGCGAGGCGACGGTCTTCTCACCTGCTCTATCGTGGCGCTCAAACCGGAAACGGGAGAATACGTCTGGCATTACCAAGAAGATCCCGCTGACGACTGGGACTACGACTCCGACGAACAGATCATACTAGCGGACATCCCAATCGACGGCCAAGCGCGCAAGGTTCTGTTCCACGCTCCCAAGAATGGATTTTTCTACGTACTCGATCGCGCCACGGGTGCCGTCGTTTCAGCCAAGCCATACACACACGTTAATTGGGCGAGCGCGATCGACGCGAAGACCGGCCGGCCTATCGAAAACGAGGCTGTGCGTTATTCCAGGGGTCACAATCCAATGGCAGTGATTCCCGGCCCTCTGGGCGCACATAGCTGGCAGCCGATGTCTTACAGCCCGCTTACGGGGCTCGTTTACATTCCGACTCAAGAGGCGGGCTTCTTCTACAAGTCGGATCCATCATTTGAGCAAAAGTCACTTGGATTAAATGTTGGCATCGATCTGGTAGCCTCGGGTATGCCGCAAGATCCAAAGGTCAAAAAGGCTATTCTCGAGAGCGTTACCGGTCGTCTGGTCGCTTGGGATCCCGTCCAGCAGAAGCAGGTCTGGAGCGTGGAACGCCTGGAGCCTTGGAACGGCGGCGTGCTTTCGACGGCGGGCAATCTCGTTTTTGAAGGAACTGCGGACGGTCATTTTGAGGCTTACCGTGCAGATACTGGCGAGAAAATTTGGTCATTTGTTGCTCAGACCGGTGTAATGGCGGGACCCGTGACTTACCAGGCGAAGGGCGAGCAGTATATCGCCGTCTTATCGGGCTGGGGTGGTGTGTTTCCGTTGGCAACAGGTGAAGTTGCCTTGAAAGTCGGCCGGCGACCGAACATTGGACGCATGTTGGCTTTTAAACTCGGTGGCAACGCGAGCCTACCTCCGAAGCAGGAAGTGGAAATGCCGGTTCTGAATCCTCCCAAGGCAACAGCGAATGCGGCGACGATTGAGAACGGGAAAGAATTTTATCAACGCTACTGTTCTATGTGCCACGGAGATGTGGCGGTTAGCGGCGGCGTACTTCCCGACTTGCGTTATTCGGCCGCGCTCTCAACCGACCAGTGGTTCAACATTGTTCTCGGGGGCTTGCTACAGCCGAACGGCATGGTCTCTTTTAGGAAGGAGCTTTCACACAAAGACGCCGAGGCCGTCCGTGCCTATGTGATTTCGCGAGCCAACGATATGAAGGCCGAAGGCGGACACCCCGCCGTGAAATAAGATACGAGGACTGACTGAATTGACATTCCCTCGCGGCTCCGTTAGCGAGCGCTCTTGCAGCTAGCGCCTCCTCGCCCGTCCGAGATTGCCAACAACTGAGAGCTGAAGCATCGGCACCAGCGATCATGCAATCAGGGGTTTTATCTCGACACTAACGAGGTGTATTTCCGTACTACCGATGTTTTCCACCGAGTGAGGTGGCATCGAATCTGTCCAGATTATCGCCGGTGCTTCTTGCGCAGGACCCGCTTTACGAGAATCAAAGAGCGACTTCCCGTCGCCGTCGCGTCGAATGAAATCGCCGGCGCTCCGCACCTGTATAACGCTGGGCCATCTGTGGGTGTGCACAGGCACAATTTGACCTGGCCCAATGCGGACATCCAGAACCCGAACATGTTCATTCTCGAATAGCAATCGGTGGTAGCCCGGAGCAGCAACCAAAGCGTCCAGCGCCTCTGGCCACGGCCATGTCTGCGAACCAGTTCGAGTTGTCTTCATACTCAAGGCCTCTCCGGAAGCCTGAGACCAGGCTGGGATCGTCTCGCAAGCAGGGTGGGCTTCATGCGCTGACCTTAATATCATTTTCTGGAGTTGTACACGTCCGTTGTTCGATAATCGCCCGCGCGTGCGTTCCACTTTTCCTCGCATAGCCGGTTGTGTCCGTGGAAGTGTCGCAGTGGTATCATCCGGCCGTTCATTTCTATGGAGAGACCTGTAATCGGGTCCCCTTGGGGAGGGAGCAATTGGTGACTCCACAAACGCCCGCTGGCATACCCGCCACCCTCACGCAGGCAGCCTGGGAAGCGTTGCGCGGCGCCTATGATCTGCAAGTGCACGTGGCCCCTGACGTGATCGACCGAAGAATCGACGATATTGATTTGGCGAAGGAATTTCTTGCGCACGGACTCCGAGGGTTTGTTTTGAAATCACACTATGTTCCCACGGCGGAGCGTGCGAAAGTGGTTTCAAAAGCCGTTCCTGGAATTTCGGCATTTGGCGCCATCACGCTGAATCACAGTGTCGGAGGGATTAATCCGGTCGCGGTTGAGATTGCTGGCCGCTCAGGTTGCAAGATCGTGTGGATGCCGACCGTTGACGCAGCCAATGAAACGGCGGGGAGAACGGATGGGCCCGACACCAAACTGCCATTCTGGGCAAAGATTCAGCGCGAGCTCGCCGCCATCGGCATTGCACCCCCGCCTCTTTCCGTACTCGACGCGAATGGCGACATTTCTGCGGCTACCCGCACGTGCCTTCCACTGATTGCGAAGCACGAAATGATTCTTGCGACAGGTCACTTGGGACGAACGGAGATCTTCAAACTTGTCCGCGCGGCGCGAGGTGCCGGAGTTCGCAAGATCATTGTGACCCATGCGGAATTTCCCTCGCAGAACCTGTCCGCCGATGAACAACTCAAGCTCGCAGAGATGGGAGCGTTCATCGAACATTGCTTTACGACCATGCACACAGGCAAAGCGCCTTGGCAGACGGTAATGGCGAGCATCCGAAAGGTCGGCGTCGAACGCTGTTTGCTCTCGACCGATCTCGGACAAAGCATCAACCCGCCGGTTGCGGAAGGATTTGCGATGTTTGCGCAGCGGCTCTTGGACGACGGTTTCACAGTGGATCAGGTTCGTCGCATGACAGTGATCAATCCATCCGCTTACGTTCAGTGAAGTGGAAAGCACCGGAGAACGGTGGTTGATATGAAGAAAACGGTCCTAGTTATCAGCGCTCATGCTGCGGACTTCGTCTGGCGTGCCGGCGGTGCGATCGCACTTTATGCGGAGGGAGGTCATCGTGTGCGGATATTGTGCTTGTCTTACGGAGAGCGGGGCGAGTCCGAGCGGCTGTGGAAGATGCCGTCGATGACACTTGAGCGCGTGAAAGAGTTGCGTCAAGCGGAATCGGAAAAGGCAGCCGAAATCCTTGGCGCGGAAATCCGATTCTTTGACTCCCAAGATTATCCGCTCCAGGCGACGGAGCAATTGATCCATCAGATGGTGACTGAATTCCGAGCCTGCCAACCAGATTTCGTGCTGACCCATTCGTCCGCGGATCCTTACAATTTCGATCATGCGGAAGCGTACCAGCTAACGATGCGGACCCGCACCTACGCGCAAGCTTCAGGCTATCCGGCAGAAGGGAAAAAGCTTGGGGCTCCGCCGGTGTTCGCGTTCGAGCCGCACCAGCCCGAGCAGTGCGAGTTCAAACCACAAGTGCTGCTCGATATCACATCGGTGTTCGATCGCAAGCGCAGAGCCATGGAAGCGATGGAGGCGCAGGAGCATCTGTGGGAGTACTACACAGACCTTGCCAAGCGCCGCGGCGTGCAAGCGGCGCGCAATTCGGGCAAATCCGGAATAAAATTCGCCGAGGCTTACCAGCGGATCTATCCGCAGGTAACGGAAGAATTCTCATGAAGCCAACCATTGTGCGCGGCATTGCCCGGCCAGAAGCGAGCTTCATCCAGCGCCTGGGTGAACTCGGGGTGGCGACGGTGCACGAAGCGCAGGGCCGCTCGGGTTTGATGAGGCCTTACATGCGTCCGATTTATCCGACAGCGAAGGTCGCAGGGCCGGCGATCACCGTCCTATGCCATGCCGGGGATAACCTGATGATCCATGCGGCGGTGGAAGTGTGCCGGCCCGGCGATGTCCTAGTTGTTGCAGTGGATGCCGAATCCACGGACGGGATGTTCGGCGAGCTGCTGGCTTGCTCAGTGCAGACGCACGGCGTTGCAGGCTTGGTGATTGATGCAGGGGTGCGTGACGTAGCGGATTTGACCGCCATGAAATTCCCCGTGTGGGCGAAAACGATTTGTGCGCAGGGTACGGTGAAAGAAACCGCGGGCTCGGTAAACGTGGAGGTTGTATGTGCGGGTGCGCTCGTCCATCCGGGCGACGTGGTCGTTGGCGACATAGATGGAGTTGTGGTTGTACCGAGGGAGCAAGCCGCCGAAGTTGTCCGGCTGGGAGGAGAGCGATTTGCAAAAGAGCAGCGTTCGCGCGAACGGCTGAGTTCGGGCGAACTGGGGCTTGACATGTACGGACTCCGTGCGAAGCTCGCGTCGCTCGGTGTGAAGTACGTGGATTAGCCGAGGGTTGTGGCTGACACATGCGCTACGCCGAATTGATCAGCATTAGAAGCCCGGGTTGGTGAAGCAAGTCCGCCGGAGGGTGAAATGTCGAAGATTGATGCAACGAGCAGCCTTGAAGCAATCACGCGCGAATTCGCTCGACCGGACGTACACATCGGCGCCAGCGAAGACGAGTCTCCTTATGTGCCTTTTGTCGAGAATGTTTATATTCGGCACCTAGCATTCGATGTGCGCAACGGCGCATTCGCCAACATTCTTTGGGTGAAAAAGGGAGGGAAACTCGGCCGCCATCGGCACCGCGGCCCTGTTTTTGCCTGCACACTTGAAGGCAGTTGGCGCTATCTCGAATATGATTGGATCGCAAGGCCGGGAAGCTACGTCCGCGAGAATCCCGGAGCAGTTCATACGCTGGTTTCAGACGACCCCAATGGCATGAAGACTTTTTTCTATCTTAATGCTTCTCTTGAGTTCTACGATGATCAAGACAATCTGCTGGAAACTCTGGACGTCTTCTGGTTCATCAACCACTACGTGGCGTATTGTCGCGAACATGGTTTGAAGATAAACGAAAAGCTCTGGATTTGACCGCCGACCTTGAACGTAGCTCAAGCGATGTAGCTTAGGTTCACCGTGAGGAACGGAGGACCTTCAGACCCGAAGCTTTTGATGTGCCGGATAATATGAAAAGCTTCTAATCTGACGCTGCGTGAAGCTGCCGCTCAAGTTCCCGTTCGATAATTCGCCGCGCATTCACACCGCCGGCATCGATCTTCAAGTTGAGTAGTTCGCGATCAGTCCGGCGCAGGATGTTTTTCTGCTGGGAATTCAAGATTTCCAGATCCTCGGCAAATACCGCGGCTTGACCATCGCGAATGCGCATGGTAAGACCTCGGTCATCGGTCTGAAAATCGCGCGCCATGCCCCAGTGATACCAAGTTGAAGTCTCCGTTTCCGGCGTCATCAGATTCACGACGATTCCCGTCACGCCTTGCGAGCGGTCTCCCTGCGGGGCACCGGTACCGGCCAGCGCAACGCCCACGTCAATCATCACATTCGCGGGCAAGGAAAACTGGCAAATCTGCCAGCGATCGCAGTTTTCTTCCGACTTCAGATTCGCTGCCCAGAACGGTGGTGGAAGGATGTTGTACATCCATCGCGTCACTGTTACCAAAGCGTCGTCAGACTCGACTTTGATCGGGGCCTCCACAATCTCGTGCTGCCCGATACTTGAGGGATGAACGTAGGTTTCGTGCGATAAATCCATCAGATTGTCAACCAGAAGCTCGTAATTGCATTTCACGTGATAGGTGCTTCCTTCAAAAATCCATTTGGGATCCGAGCACCAGTGAAGATCGGGAATTTTCTTTTCGTCGGCGAGTTCCGGATTGCCGATCCAGACCCAAATAAAGCGATGGCGCTCCACAACCGGGTAAATCCACATCTTCGCGTCCTTGTGAATCCCTTGCTGCCCGGGCATCCAGACGCATTGCCCGCACTCGTCGAATTCCAGCCCGTGATACTTGCAGACCAGATGGTCTCCCTTCAGGTATCCCTTAGAGAGGGGTAGTAGGCGATGCGGACAGCAATCTTCGAAAGCAGAGACAGCTCCATTGGTTTGGCGATAAAGCACAATGGACTCGCCGCAAACAGTGCGGCCAAACGGTGCGTGCTTGATTTCGTGATCCCAGGCGACGGCATACCAGGAGTTTCTGAGGAACATTGAATAGCCTCCCCCCGTGGCGCTTGTTTCATGATATGAAACATTGTTTCATATTGACATTAGCGGAATTCTATCTACAATGCCTTCCACGTCAAGCAAATAATCTTTGAACTAGGTCGGCTGGCTTTGTCCCTGGTTTCCAAAACGCGAAGGAGGCACTCTCGGAAAAAAGGGAGCAATGCATCTGGTTCCAGCAAATCATTGCAAAAAGCGCTCCGCATTCTTATACACATGGGACAGCACGGCCCTGAGTTGGGCGTTACGCAAGTCGCCTCCGCCTTAGACTTGAACAAGACCACAGTCCACCGGTTACTCAACGCGATGGAAAATTTCGAGCTAATCGAGAAGAACCCCGACAACGAAAGATACCGGCTAGGACTGAAACTGTACGATCTGGGAACGAAGGCGGTAGAATCTCGAACGCTCCGAAGCGAAGCGCATCGCTTCCTGGTGGAAATGGCCCGACGCTCGAATGAGTCCGTCAGTCTTGCCGTACCTGATCGGGAAGGCGTTGTCTGCTTGGACCGGGTCGACTCGTCTCAGACAGTCATTAGTGTGCGGACCGTTGTAGGAGCGCGCTTCAAGGCGCACTGCACGGCAGTAGGCAAAGCAGTGCTCGCTTATCTATCGGAGGAGGAGGTTGACGCGATCCTCGACGTCAACGGCCTAACTCGGTTCACGCCGCTGACAATCGGGCGAGTTTCCGATCTGAAAAAGAATTTGATACAAATCCGCGAGCGAGGATACGCTCTGGACAAGCAAGAGTTGGAGCGGGGCTTAAGTGGTGTGGCTGCTCCTGTTGTTACGCGAGACGGGCGACTTCTTGCTGCGATCGGAATCGCCGGGCCGACGCTTCGATTTCGGGGCAAAGAATTGTCGCGGCAGATTGCGCTCGCTCGAGAGATTGCCTCCGAGATCTCCGCGAGTGTCGGTGACCAGATTCCCGGATTTTAGGAGCGTCAGTCCGGCGTACGATTGTGAGTTGATTCTAGGATTCAGTCAGCGTAGGGAGATGAAGCGATGTCTACACAATACCGAGCCGATCATGTAGGAAGCTTCCTTCGACCTCCCGAGTTGCTGGAGGCGAGACGCGTTGCGAATCCGGAGCGCCTAAAGGCTCTCGAGGATAGGCACATCCTGCGCGTTCTGGCCAAACAGAAGGAATTGGGCTTTGAAGTTTTCACAGACGGCGAGCTGCGTCGGCGCAACTTTATGAGTGATTTCACCGACGCGGTGGAAGGCTTCGACATGGGTGATTGCGTGTCGCGTACCTGGAAAGCGGGCGAGGGGAAGGATGCCCGCGAGAGCAGCGTAATGGGCGTGGTGACCTCTCGGCTGAGGCTGGTTCGTCCTCTCACGGGACACGAGCTGTCGTATTTGAAAACGCACGCGGCTGGGGCGATCAAAATGACGCTGCCCAGTGCGACGCAGTTCCCGGCGATCTCGTTTAAGCGAGGCGTCACAGACAAAGTATATGAAAATCATTCCGCGCTGCTTTGGGACATCGTCGCGATTATGAAAGCGGAGCTCACCAGACTGTCAGCCGAAGGCGTGAAATACATCCAGATCGACGCACCGAGATACAGCTATTATCTCGATCCAAAATGGCGCGACTGGATTCGGGCTGAGATGAAAATCGAGCCAGAGGCATTGCTCGAGGATTCCATACGGGCGGACAATGCATGTTTTGAAGCGGCACGCCGGCCGGGAGTCACGCTTGCAATACATCTCTGCCGCGGCAACAATCGCAGCCACTGGTATGCCGAGGGTGGCTACGATGCCATCGCTGAGAAGCTGTTCTCAACCATGGCTGCCGATCGCTTTCTGCTCGAATATGACGATGAGCGTTCCGGAACATTTGAACCGCTCCGCTTTATCCCGAAGTCAAAAACGGTCGTGCTGGGACTTGTTAGCTCAAAACGGCCGCAGCTCGAAAAAGGCGACGAACTCCAACAGAGAATCAAGGAAGCGGCGAAGTATTTCCCGATCGAGAATCTGGCGCTCAGTCCACAGTGCGGTTTCGCCTCGACCATGGAGGGGAATTTACTCACGGAAGAGGAACAATGGACCAAGCTGCGGCTTGTGGCCGAAACAGCGCGAGCCGTTTGGAGTTGAGGAACCTTGCGAATAGAAAAGTCGGGATCGTTTGCGAACGCTTGACTTTGCCGGGGACACGGCAAAAGAATCTTTGTGAGGTGCGTGGTCAACGCGCGAGTTACGAGTGCCGCTAAAGTCTTCGTATCGGCGGCCAATTGATTAGAGAGGCGCCATGAATTCGACTCCTTATATCGCCGGAAAGAACATCGAGGTTCCTCCGTCCGATTTCACGGACGTCATCAATCCGGCCAATCAGCGTCCGTTTGCTCGGATTTTTATGGCTCAAGAGCAGCACATGCGCGCTGCTATCGATGCGGCGGATGCTGCCAAGGCGACGTGGGGGGCGACGCTCGCAGCAAAGCGGGAAGCGATCCTGCACCGGGCGGCTGACGAACTGGAGAAAGCGCGCGACGAAATGGTGGATTTGCTGATTGAGGAAGCTGGTTCAACGTTCGGCAAGGCGCAATTTGAGGTGCCCTTCGCTGCCAACTTGGTCAGATCGATTGCCGGTGAGGCCCGACGAATTCACGGTGACGTTTTTCCAGCTGACGTTCCCGGAATGATCTCCATTTCGATCCGTCGGCCGCTCGGTGTGATTGCCGGGATCTCGCCTTTCAATTTCCCGGTGGTCCTTTCGCTTAAGAAGGTGGCCTTTGCATTAGCGACGGGCAATACCTTTGTACTAAAGCCGTCGGAGGAAACTTCCCTGATCGGCCTGAAGCTGGCAGAAATCTTTGAACGCGCGGGCCTGCCCGCGGGGGTCTTGAACGTGGTTCCCGGAAATGGGCCTGCGCTCGCTAAGGTGCTCTTCGATGATCCCCGCGTGAAGCTCATATCATTCACAGGGTCCACCGCGGTGGGGAGATTGATCGCGACGGAATGCGCGAAGCGGGGAAAGAGAGTGGTCCTGGAGATGGGCGGAAAGAGCCCGCTCATTGTGCTGAAGGACGCTGACCTGGATTACGCCGTGGATACCGCCTGCTTCGGGATATTCATTCACCAAGGGCAAATCTGCATGGCCGGCTCGCGGATCATCGTAGAAGCGCCGATTTATGAGGCGTTCCTGGAACGCTTTGTGGCTAAGGCGCGCACGCTAAAGGTCGGTGACCCACGCGATTCGCACACGGTAATCGGGCCCCTGATTCGTTCCTCTCAGTGCCCGATGATCGATCGGAAGATCAAAGAAGCTGTGGCTGGAGGTGCGCGGCTGCTGACAGGTGGTAACTACGAAGGGAATTTCTTCTACCCCACAGTGCTCGCCGACGTGACACCGAGCATGGCTGCGTTTCGCGACGAACTCTTCGGTCCCGTGGCGGCGGTCAGCCGGGCTAACGACGCCGACCATGCCTTGTCGCTCGCCAACAATTCAGCCTACGGACTTTCCTCCGCCGTGCTCACCAATAATCTTCAGCTTGCCATGCGATTCGCGCTCGAACTGGAGGCGGGGATGGTGCATCTCAACGGTCCAACAATCCATGACGAAGGCGTCGTACCTTTCGGTGGGGTTAAGGATTCAGGAAGCGGAAGGGAAGGCGGGCGCTGGTCCGTGGAGGAAATGACCGAAGTGAAGTGGGTGACAATCCAAATGGGCCGCCGTGCCTATCCGTTCTAAGAGAAGTGAGTTCTGGATCAGAGTCCGCAGTCGAAGAACACTGTTTCACTCGGGCCCTGCAGGATGATGTTCCATTCGAGCATACCCATCTCACCCGCGATTTTCTTAGCAATCAGCGTTTCTCGCCGCTCCGGTTCGACGAGATTCAGCGCAAAATCCTCCGAGTTGCTGGGCTCATCAGGGAAATAGATACGCGTAACCAGACGCCGCCCGAGCCCGCGCGCGAACACTGACACCGCAATGTGCGGAGCCTGTGGTGTTTTTCCATCTGGGCCGGGCACCTGTCCTGGCTTGATTGTGGTGAACTGAAACTTCCCATTGTGGTCTGTCATGATTCGCCCGTAGCCCATGAAAGCGGCCTCGAGCGACTTGTTCTGATTGTCCTCGGGATGCGCATACCTTCCTTGTGCATTGGCTTGCCAGGTCTCAATTAGGCCGTCAGGCACCGGCTTCCCGTCGCCATCCAGCATTCGTCCTGCAATTGTGACTCGTTCCCCGGAAACTCCTGCACTCGCGAGGTCATCTTGTTTTAGCCTGGAAAGACCGATAGAGAAGAACGGTCCAACTGTTTGGGACGTTGTCGCCCGCAAGCTCATCTTATGTCTCCATCGGGGTGGCTTCGCGCCCGCTCAGAATAATGTCAAATCGATAACCAAGTGCCTGAGAAGGGATCGTATTCTCCCAGTCAAAAAGTGAGATCAGGCGATTACGCGCCTTTTCATCGGCGGTGCAGTTGAAGATCGGATCGAATGGAATGAGCGGATCTCCAGGGAAAAACATTTGAGTTACTAGCCGTGTCGCGAAGGCGGGGCCGAAGAGCGAGAAGTGAATGTGAGCTGGACGCCAGGCATTGTGATGGTTGCCCCAAGGATATTCACCCGGACGGATGGTCACGAACCGATATCGGCCATCGGAGTCGGTAAGTGCGTGGCCGCAACCCGTGAAATTAGGATCCAGTGGAGCGTTGTGTTGGTCGCGGTTATGCAAATAGCGCCCCGCCGCGTTCGCCTGCCAGATTTCAACGAGCGTATGCGGCACCGCTCGTCCGTCTTCGTCTAACACCCTGCCGCTCACCACAATGCGCTCCCCAAGTGGCTCGCCGGAATGTTGCCGCGTGAGATCGCTAGCCTTCACATCCACCGATTCCTTGCCGAACACCGGGCCAGTGACCTCTGAGAGGGTATGCGGAAGATAGATTAGCGGTTTTGCCGGGGCGCGCTTAATGGAGGAAACGTACGATGGATGCAGATAATTCGGCTGCGTCCCCGGATATGGGCGCCGGTATCCCACAACCTTCGTCATAACAAGTTGCTCTCCTGAACCGCAAGTCTTCAGCTGTTTAACGAATCTATGCAAGCGTTACCGGCGATGTCAAGGGCCGATTATCGAATTCAAGTGCGCATATCGAACAAATGAGGTATCTTTTTCGATACCGTAACGGAGGGCTTGATGCCGTCTGCCAATTCTCGCACGCGTTCTGAGAAACAAGCACCCGTGGTCCTGCCTGCATCGAGTCGGGCTGGGGCCCCCTGGATTCCGTCCGCTCAGATCGATGCCTTCAGCGGGGATCCCAATTTCATGACGTCGCTCGCCCGTGGTCTAGCAGTGATCCAGGTTTTCTCGACGCACAGACACCAGCTTACCATCGCGCATGTGAGCAACAAGACAGGCTTTTCGCGCGCTGCTGTCCGGCGATGCCTGTACACGCTCGCGCAGCTCGGCTTTGCGGGATCGGACGACGGACGCCTTTTTTTCCTTCGCCCTCGGGTTTTGGCGCTCGGCCATTCCTACATTTCCTCGATGCCGTTGTCCGAGGCCGCCCAGCCAGTCCTGGAACATGTCAGCCGTCTCCTTCACGAGTCCTGTTCGATTGCTGCGCTCGATGGGGTCGACATTGTGTATGTAGCGCGCGCGAACGTGACGCGCATTATGTCAATCGACCTCGGGGTGGGCAGTCGCTTGCCGGCCTACTGCACCTCCATGGGCCGCGTGCTACTGGCCAATCTCCCGCCGGAAGAGCTCGAGTCGTATCTGAGGCGCATGAAATTTGTACGTCGAACCGATCGCACGATAGTAAGCGCTGACAAGCTGAGGCAAGTGTTGCGTCTGGTCCGCCGCAACGGTTATTCGATTGTCGACCAAGAATTGGAGCATGGCCTACGCTCCATGGCAATCCCCATTCAGAACCTAGCCGGCAAAGTTACCGCGGCACTCAATGTCGGAACCCACGCACAACGGGTTTCGATCCAGCACCTGACGAATAAGTTTCTTCCACATCTGCAAGACGCGGCGCAAGAATTGACAATGTTACTGAAATGATCGCTGCTCCGAGGAAATCAACCAGCTCGCGAGCGCGGTGAAGCATTAGTTGTTGAGCTATGCTGTGCGACGCGAAAAAAGGGGGAGCGACAAGCATTCATCGCGAAGCCAGGGGCGACGTTCCTGGGCCGATGAGCCGGCCGCCTATGCCACGCGCAGTTTTTGACTGCCGCCGTGCCGGGAACGATGTCTGCCTCCCCAGGCTGACATCAATTCCAGAATAGGCTTCAGGCTCTGACCATGCTTCGTGAGAGAGTATTCGACCCGGGGAGGAATTTGCGGGTACACCTTGCGGTGAACGATGTTGTCGCGCTCCAGTTCGCGCAAACGCTGCGTCAGCATCTTCTTCGTCGCCCCCGGAATCAACTTCTGAAGTTTGCCGAACCGATGGGTTTGATTTTGAAGATGAAACAGAATAAGCGGTTTCCATTTCCCGCCAATTATATCGGCCGTAATTTCTACCGGGCAGTAGAACTTATCGAACATAGAGTATCTCCCGTCGCTAGGTTTCAGAAAGGTGCCTACTAGCGAAAAAGAGACTTTAGCCTAAAATTTAGTTCCACGCCATGAGAACGCGGCGACGCGCGGCCCGCCTTGCCCCCGGAAAGATTGTGTCGCATGGGAGGAATAGGATGAGCAGCAAGAGACCCGTCGTTTTGTATGGAGCCAGTGGTTTTTCGGGACGCCTGGTTGCTGAATTCCTCCGCGAGTACAACGTCCCATTCATCGCGGCGGGCCGGAACCGGGCCAAGATCGAAGAAGTGATGGGCCGCGTTCCGGGCATCGAGACGGCGGATTACGAAATCGTCGAAGTCGGGAATTCTCCAGACGAATTGGCCAAGTTGTTTGCCGGTTCCAAGGTGGTTTGCAACACGGTCGGCCCGTTTCTATACAACGGGCCGCGAGTCATCGAAGCCTGCCTAACGGCGGGATGCCACTACCTGGACATCAGCGGTGAGCAGGCCTGGATTAGAGAAGTGGAGGAAAAGTGGGGCGAGAAATTCGCGCGACAGGGGCTGCTTGCTGCACCGGCGACAGCGTACATGTCAGCGACGAGCGAAATCGCCGTGCACATGTGTCTCGAAACTCCCGGGATCGATACGATCGAGACCGTGTCATTGTTCAAGGGCATACCGACTTTCGGATCTACTCAAACGATTTTTGCCGTTATCCAGACGGAAGCATTCTATCTGGAACAGAATCGTTACAAACCGTGGCCACTCGCTATGGGTCACGAAGCGGTCATACCGAGTTCGGTCGAGACGCAGTTGGCTCTGCCGTGGGGAGGATTTCCGCATCCTGTTTGGTTCAAGGACCATCCGCAAGTCGCCAATGTCCGTTCAATGGGAGGGATACTCGACCGGCAGCTTATGGAAAACGTTCTGGCGACGGAGAAATACTACGAGAAGGAGATTCGTCCGTTGTCTAAAGAGCAGCGGGAGAGGAAGCTAGCCGAAATGGCCAGTTCCGTGCAAGGCGGCACTCCACCCCGGGAAAATGCTCGCGAACAACGCACGATGGATTTGGTTTGCGCGCGCGGCACCACTGCCTTTGCCAAGTGTGTAATTTTCGGCGCCTGCTGTTATAAGCAAACCGGATTGGTTCAAGCCTTCGCGGCACATAATCTTATCCACGCTGCTCCGCGGAAGGTGGGTTTCGCTTCTCCGTCGGCAGCATTTGGCCATCGGGAGCTCCTCGGCGCTCTTGAGAGCTATGGACTTGCGAAGGCCAAGCTCCTTTCATGAGGACAGCCGTTAGCGAATCGTTGCGATTGCCGTCCTCGCAAGGTTGAGGCTGTTGACGTCTAGCGCTCTCCCACGGGGAGGCAGTGCCAGATGCGCGCGATCGACTATTTCGACAAAGGCGCTGACGCATTTCCCGACCGAACCGCCATCATCGACGGCGAGACTCGCCACACCTACAGCGAGATGCGCGGGTTTACCTACCGGATTGCGCGCGCGATGTGGGCCCGCGGATTGCGGGGTGAAGAGCGCGCTGCAATTTACTCCCCGAATGACCCGCGCGTTTTATTCTGCATGTTGGGTATTTTGCGCGCGGGTGCTGTATGGGTTCCGATCAACTCGCGGAATGCACTAGACGCCAACATCCAATACATGAAGTACGTCGAAGTGTCCTGGCTTTTTTACCACAGCAGCTATCGGGATCAGGCTCAGGAAATCGTGCACGGCGTCCCGTCGCTTCGAAATTGTGTTTGTATTGACGCCGAGGACGGCCCCAATCCCTCCCTTCACAGATTCATGGAGGATTACGCGACGGTAGCGGAGACTGACTGGGGCGATCCGCACGGGAATCCCGATCGGCTAATGGGCTTGGTTCCCACCGGTGGCACTACCGGACCGGCAAAAGGCGTCATGGTGACGGATCTGGCATGGGGAACCATGACGGAAATGGCGAACCGCTATTGGGCGGGTGATACCAATGACCCCGTTTGCCTCACCAGTGCTCCGCTCTCCCATGCGGCGGGCGTCGTGGCTTTCGTGATGACCTCGCTCGGCGCCACCAATGTCATCATGCCCGGCTTCGATGCGATCGAAGTCCTACGGAATATCCAGCGATTTCGTGTCACACACATGTTTCTGCCGCCGACCGCGCTATATGCGTTGCTCGCGCATCCACAGCTTGGGAATTTTGATTATTCGAGTTTGCGGGTCTTCTTGCTGGTAGCTTCACCTGTTTCTCCCGACAAGTTTAAGAAAGCGGTGGAAGTCTTTGGCCCGTGTATGTGCCAGAGCTATGGCCAAACCGAAGCGCCGATGTTGCTCACCTGGCTGGATCAGAAGACCACTGCGGCGGCGGCCGCCGGGGAGCATCCGGAGCGGCTGCGGAGCTGCGGCAAGCCTACTTCCGCCGTTACCCTCGCTCTGATGGATGACGACGGATGCATCTTGCCTCCCAATCAGCCTGGCGAGATCGTCGCGCGCGGCTCCTTGGTGACGCGCGGTTACTACAAATTACCTGACGCGACCGCTGAAATTCGCACCCATGGTTGGCATCATACAGGCGACATTGGCTACAAAGACGAAGACGGCTATTTCTATATCGTTGATCGCAAAAAGGACATGATCATCACAGGTGGTTTCAACGTTTTTTGCACGGAGGTGGAAGCTAGTGTGATGGAGCTCCCCGAAGTCCACGAATGCGCAGTTATCGGCGTGCCACACGAGAAATGGGGCGAGGCAGTGAAGGCTATTGTAGTGCTCCGAGGATCTGAATCGTTGACGGAGGACGCAATCATCACTCATTGCAAAGCCAGACTCGGAGGAGTGAAGGCGCCCAAATCAGTGGCGTTCACGAACGAAATCCCCAAGACTCCGGCTGGCAAAACCGACAAGAAGGCGCTCCGCAAGCCGTATTGGGCCGATCGGGATCGAAGCGTCCACTGACGTGAGTCTTAGAGCCAATGGAAACTGTGTGGGAATTTGCAGCGTTTACCGCAACCGAATATCGGACAATTGTTCGCGTCGGTTCTCGATAGGACTGTCGAGGGACGGAAAGGTAGAGGGCCTCTCGCGAGAACTATGATCCTGCAACTCAATCATCTTCAACGGGACCACGCCGCTGCAACCGCCCAGGACGTGATCGCAGCCCTCTATAAGCTGCTCGAAGAAGGCCACATCGAGCAAAGTCAGTTTGCTCACCTACGAGTGCACCTCGATTGGATCCAGTATCGCCGGAGCTTTCGCGAAGCCGTCACCGTAACGCGCGGGGCTCGCGAACGCAGTGAGCGCGACCCGGTTACAGAGATGCACGTTGACGCCCGACAGCTCGTACCAGACTCTTTGAGGGAAGATATATTACGCGCGATGATCCGCGCCAATCCTGAGCCTGCGGGAGATGATGACCGGCTGTTCTTGGAGGATTTTAAGTCTTTCCGCTCCAGCATCGCATGGGAATTTAATCGGCTTTACTGGCACCGCTTATCCGATTGGGAGCGGGCTACGGGCCGGGGTTACGAGCAGGCACTCCCGGGAGGGAAGTCGGACGCGAATCATCCCGATGCAATTGCGGATTGTGTCGCGGACTTTTGGACTTTGTTGAGAGATTTAGAGAACAAGAAGCAACTGCCGGGCGAGATTTTCGTTCTCGAAATCGGCGTAGGAATGGGGACGCGTTCTCGCATCTGGCTCGATCGGTTTCGTAAGCTCGATCAGGAACGGGGGACCCAATATTACGCCCGACTGAAATTTCTACTCGGCGACTATTCGCTCGCAACTCTTGAGCGGTCAAGACCTGCGGTCACCGACCACCTCGATCTTTGCAGCTTCATGGTTCTCGATGCGCTCGATCCCATGAAGACTCTCTCTTTTCTTCGTCATAAGATTCTTCATATCCATCTGACCAATGTCTACGACAACCTTCCTGACGAAGAGTTCGCTCTTCGCAACGGCCGGCTTTATCTTGTCCAAGTTCGTGCGTATATCACTTCCGCTGAATCAGCTCGCATCGCAAACGCCTTTCAGTTGCCCACTGCCGAACTAGGGCGCATGGTGGGCCGGTTATTGGAAAATGGGCCCGACTGTTTTCCCGATCATTCTCGCGGGGTCGCGTTTTGGCAGGAAGTCTGGAAGGCTCTGCGTCTGGAAGAGCTTTTGGTCGATCTCGAAGATTTGCCCGACGTATCGCTGCCCGCCGGGCTGCACGCGTCTCATTTGGAGGGCGTGCTTAGGCAAGCTCCGGCTGATTTTCGCTTTCACCTGAGTTCGGGCGCGCTGGAAAGCTTTCGCAACACGCTTCCACTGCTTTACCCTCGGGGGTTTCTCCAAGTACAGGACATTTTCGTCACCGATCTCAACGAGTTCCGGCTTGGATTTCACGGTCCCGGCAAACTGGACGGCTCGATCGTGAACTGGGTAAATGGTGTGTTGCTGCGAGAGGTCGGGGAGCGGGCTGGCTACGATGTCCACTTCGCTCCGTTCCGTTACCGCGAAGGGTCACGCACGTCAATCCTATACACGACGCAACGGGAGTGAGGCCGATGAATCTTCCTATTCTTCCAACGACAGTAGTCGGCAGCTACTCTATGCCAGGCTGGCTTGAGCGGATGAAGACTGAGTACTTCGGTCGCCGGATCAGCCGGCGCGATCTGGACGAGATCCATGAAACGGCTTCCAAGGCTGCAATCAAGGATCAGGAGGTCGCCGGCATTGACATCGTCACCGATGGAGAACTTCGCCGGGACAACATGATCGACTATTTCGTGGAGCGGTTCCCTGGTGTGCAGATCGATCGCTCGTCCAAAAAGTTCTACTACGACTTCTATGAAAGCTCGGTGGTCGGAAAGCTTCCTATGGCTCCCCTTGGTTTGGCCGATGATTTCCGCTTCCTCCGCGCCAACACGGAGAAGGAAACTAAGTTCTGCATCACCGGCCCGCATTCTTTGTCCAAGCGCATACGTAATCAGTTCTATCCCAGCGAAGAGGCTTTTGCTATGGACCTTGCCCGGGTCATGAATCTAGAGTTGAAGGAGCTGACAAAGGCGGGTGCGAGATTAATTCAAATCGATGAGCCTTATTATTCCGGCTTCCCTGACGACCTGTCATGGGGGGTTAAAGTGTTGAACACGATGGTGGAGGGAGTGGAGGCGAAAATTGCCCTTCACATCTGTTATGGAAATCGATATGGCAAGCCATCCTGGGAAGGTAGTTACCGTTACTTGTTTCCTAGAATCCTGGACGCGAAGGTTCATCAGTTGACATTGGAGTTTGCCCGTCGAGGAGGGGAGGATCTGGATCTCTTCAAAGAGTTTGCAGCCCCCTTCGATTTGGGCGTGGGCGTCATCGACGTAAAAACAAATGCAGTAGAAACGCCGGATATGGTGGCCGAGCGTATTCGAAAAGCACTCGAAGTGTTGCCCGCAGATCGCATCTTCATCCTGCCAGACTGCGGCTGTCTTCATCTACCGCGAGATGTTGCCTTCGCAAAACTCTCCGCCATGGTGGAGGGGACCCGCTTGGTGCGTAAGGAGCTGAAGAACTGAAATGCCGTCGTCCAATCTATTGAGGGAGTCGTTGACCCGGGGACGCTTCTGCTATGTTGTGGAACTCGTGGCAAGCGGGCTCACGCGAGAAGCTCGACTCCTCGATGTAGCGTCCCAACTGGCGCGGGTACCAGGAGTGGTGGCTGGTAGCATCACGAGCTACGCAGGCGGCGCGATGGGACACAATCCGATTCGTGTCGGGGCTGCCGCGCGTGCTCGAGGTCTTACGCCTAACATTCACCTCACATGTGCTAGCCGGGACCAATCAGACGCTCAGAAGACACTCGAAGACCTCCATGCACTCGGCATCGAAAATGTCCTTGCCCTCACCGGCGATTATCCAAAATCCTCCGATCCCGATTTTGCGCCACCTGTCTTCGGTTTGGACTCCGTGCAGCTCGTACGTTTGATCCACGAGGCGCGTCAAGTTGGAAAATCGTTTTGGATTGGAGTGGCAGTGTCTCCTTTCAAGTACACGGAAGCTGATTGCATCTACCAATACCTCAAGCTCGAAAAAAAAATTGCCGCTGGGGCCGATTATGCAATCACGCAGGTCGGATACGACGTCTGCAAGTTCCGCGAGTTAAAGCGGTATCTGAACGAGCGAGATATCCGCACGCCGGTCCTCGGCAACGTGTACGTTTTGGGCCTAAAGGCTGCTGAAAAAATGGCGAAGGGGGAGCCTCCAGGCTGTTGGGTTTCCCCCGAACTCCTCGAAATGATTCGTAGCGAGACCCAAGTTGCGGACAAAGGTTTGGCTGCTCGCCTCGAACGAGCGGCGCGCATGGTCGCGATCCTTCGCGGCATTGGCTACGCAGGCGCCTACCTCGGTGGAAACCATCAGGCTGACCATATTCGCTGGATCATTCGCCGCTCAGAAGCGATCTCATCGCGATGGGAAGAGTTTGCGGAGGAACTCAACTACGCACCCAGGAACGGTTACTACCTCTACGATTCTCGGGAAGCTCCGCCGAAGAATCGAGAATTGCTGCCGCGCCTCCTGGACGTTATGGGCCGCGCTTTTCCGCTGGACAGAGAAAACAAACTTCGGAACCTACTCGTCGCTTTTTTTCGCTGGATTGATCGACAGCCAGTTGCTGCCCGAGGGTTGGAGAAGCTGGAATTTGCGATGAAGTCTCCGCTGTTTGGATGCCAGGCTTGTGGTAACTGCGTTTTGGGGCACATGGAGTATGTTTGCCCTCAGACTTGTCCCAAGAATCTGCGCAACGGGCCGTGTGGGGGGACTCTAAACGGACGTTGCGAGGTTGTGGACAAGCCCTGTATCTGGGTTGCCGTGTATGAGCGGGCGAAAACGGCCAATCGGCTGGGTGAACTGAAGGTTTACATACCGCCGCCCAACCGCGCTCTGTCTGGAACGAGTTCTTGGATTAATTATTTTTTACATCGCGATAGCCGGCCAGAGAACAGTTCACCAACCCGGAACACGCAGGACGGCGCGGCATACGGGGGGACCGGCGATGCAGGAGGTTCCAGCCGAGTGAGCCGCCAAAATCACACCGGCCAATCGGATTCGCCGCTGGTCAAGATTGATCTTAATGGCAAATAGAGGGTCCGTGATAGGTGGTGACTCAAAATTTGGAGTATCCGATATTCGCACACCCGAACGATTAAAGGCTTGACAAATTGGAGCATAGGCGTTAGACCTGCTGCAAATTGTGCACTTGTCGGAAACGAGAAGGGGCATCTCGCGCTCAGTGGGGCAAATTCTCTCTGAGGGGGTGACTTATGAGGGGACGTTCTGGCCTTCTGGCAATCCTTGCGATCGTAATTTTCCTGGGCTCGGCAGGTTCCGCCGTTTCACAAGTGACTGTTGCTCAGTTGAACGGCACGGTGGTCGACGAAAGCGGAGGATCCGTCGCTGGCGCTTCCGTCAGCGTCCGCGATGTAGACACAAATAGCGTCTACACCGCGGTCACGAACGATGCCGGCTTCTATGCGGTCCCCAATTTACCACCGGGACACTACGAACTGAAGGTTTCGTTCAAAGGTTTTGCGAATTACACGCAAACCGGCATCGTTCTTACCGTTGGCCAAAGCGCGACGATCAATGTGAGCCTAAAGGTAGCATCGCGGGGTGAGCAGGTCGTCGTCAGCACCGAGGCACCCGAGATTGAGCCTACCAAAACCGAGATTAGCCAGGTCATTGACACACAACAAATTCAGTCTCTGCCAACCGCCAACCGAGTATTCACGGATTTCGCTCTCTTGACCCCCGGAGTCGCGTCTAGCCGGACCAGCTTGGGGACTACTTTTACTGAGTTTGAGGTGACGCAAATCTCTTTCGGCGGGCAGCGTTCGTTCAGCAATGAGATCACGGTGGACGGCGCGGACTTCGTTAACTCGGTCAGCGGTGTTCAACGCGCCACGCCCCCACAGGATTCGGTGCAGGAATTCCGCGTGGTGAACAACAGCTTCGGTGCAGAGTACGGCCGGGCGCTTGGGGGAATCGTCAACATAGTCACTAAGTCTGGGACGAATGATCTTCACGGATCGATTTACGACTATTTGCAAAACAGCGCGCTTGACGCCCGCTCACTCCTCCAGCCCGCACCGCTCCCGCATCAATTGCGGCAAGACCAGTTCGGCTCCACATTTGGCGGGCCGGTTAAAAAAGACAAGGCCTTTTTCTTCTTGAACTATGAAGGTAAGCGGAGCGCGCAATCTCCGACCTACGCTCCCGATCTTGCCAATAACATAGATGTAATCGATCTGGCGAAATCATACTTGGGCCTCTCGCCCGAAGGTTGTTTTAAGCCCTTGGCGGCGTGCACCGGCACGCCACAGGGATATCTCAACGGTTATGTGAAAACTGCGAACAACGATTTCGGCTTTGCCAGATTTGATGATCAGATCTCCACTAACAATCGCTTGGCGATTCGCTACCTAGTCGAGGATGTAAGGAACACCGGCGAACTGGTCGGCGCTACGCTTGATGGCGGCGGGATCGGTACTCCGAGCGGGGGACGCAATCTCTTCGTGCGCGATCAGTCTTTGGTGAGCACGTTGAGCTCGGTGATATCGCCGAACGTGGTCAACACCGCTCTGGTGCAGTATGCGCGGAGGCATTACAACTTCCCTGGCGCCACCGGCGAGCCCGACCTGAGCGTATCGAACGATCTTGAATTTGGACACAACTTCGGAACGTACGATGCTATTTACGAAAGCCGCTTGGAAGGCTCGGACTCAGTGTCATGGGTGAAAGGGAACCACGTTATAAAATTTGGAGCCGATTTGAACTATGTTTGGTCTGCAAACAACTATCCTGGTTTCACCCCCGAGCGGATATTATTCCCGAATTTGAACTGCGTTGTTGACTTCGCAAACTTTGTGGATTTTGGCGGTGGTTCGCCGATTGGGCAAATTCCTAGTCCTACTCAGGCCTGCCCTCTGGCGCCGCAAGCGGATGGCGTGGATTTTATGTACTGGGGAACAGCGCTCCCGAGAGCCAATTGCCCGAACCTCGCCGTCGCCTGTGCCAACGGTTTTTTTAACGGTTACAGCCCGTTACCGGCAACCGGTTCCGGATTCGGAGGCGGCTGGCCGAGTGCGTTTCCAACCAGTGAGTACGGAAACTATCAATACACGTTGAACCATGGCTACTTTGGTTTCTTCGCCCAAGATCAGTGGCGGTTGACTCCCAAGTTGACCGTTAATTATGGCCTGCGGTGGGATTTCGAATCGGGCCTGAGCAAAGTGATTGAGCCGGATTACACCGCCTGGCAACCTCGAGTTGGATTTGCTTACTCTCCAAACAGCAAGACGGTCATCCGTTCAGGGTTCGGGCTATTCTTTGACCGCAATAATATGACTTTCTTTTTCACCACCGGGCCCCAGAAGGCGGTCCCCGGATACTTCTGCAATCCACCTGGTGTGGACCCCAGTTGTATGGCAAACGGCATCAACCCCGTAGTCGTTCCTATGATTCGCCAGGGGGCGGCGAGCGCCGGATGGCAACTCAACGCACAGCCAGGGTATCCGGGGGTGCCGGTGCCTGGCGGATCACCGGGATCAACAGCCAGCTTGGCGGAAAGCATTCTCGCCGGTAATCCCTATCCCGGGGTTACTCTGACGGGCGTTTGCGCTCTCGGAATGTTTGGTCCGGCCGGCGAATGTGGCGTGGGCGCGGGAGGTATTCAGAAGAACGGCCGGCTTCCCTACGCCGAACAGGCCAGCTTGGAAATCGATCGCGAAATCGGAAAGGGACTTGCGATTAACGTCGGGTATCTATTCGTTGGCGCGCACAAACTGGTCCGTGGGAACAACCTTAACGTGCCGTGCCCACTCGGCACAGACAAACCTGCGAATCCCTACTATGCCCAAGGATTGCTCGATCCTAGTGGAGCGCTTACTCCGTGTCAGGGAACGCCAACTCTCGGGCCGCTAGGCTTGGGCCCGATTTTTGCCACGTTAGATAATCCCGCGGGGCTGGAATTTACCACGCCGGCCTCTAGCGGTCCGGCGGCTGGTCTTCCAACCATCGGTGCTGGCTTGCTCGATTACAACAACAACGTTGCCAACGCCGTTTATCACGGCCTCACGGTTACGGCGATTGAACGGTGGGGCAAGTATCTCAATTTGACCGCCAACTACACTTATTCGCACACCATCGACAACGGAAATTTCACCACGTTCATCAACCTGCCTCCGAACCAGTTCGATTACACATCCGAGCGTGGCAACTCGAACCAGGACGTTCGCCACCGCCTTGTGACGAACTTCACGCTCGCCGCACCTAAGCACAGTCTGCTCCGGAACTTTGAGTTCAGCAGCATTATCACGCTCCAGTCAGGCCGACCGTTCACCCTGTTCGCTGGCAACAATACCCTTGGAGACTTAGCCGGCCCGAATACAGATCGCGTAGGAGGCCCGCCGGTCGTGTCGTCTGCGTGCGATACGGTGACTGACTGCTCTACCTTAATCGGAAGGAACACCTATCTTGGCGATCCTTTGTATGCTTGGGACCTTCGGGTCTCTCGATACTTCCAGATATCAGAGCGTATGAGGCTTGATTTGACCTTCGACGCTTTCAATGCCCTGAACCGTCCGAACGTGGACGAGGTGACATCGGTATACGGCTCACCTGTGTTCTGCGGCGCCAATCCGGTCGTTCCACGCCACTACAGGGATGCTGCCACCATCGCAGTCCAGCAAGGGGCAGTGTCCTGCGCCAACCAGCAGGCTGTTGGGAACCCAGGAGCGTGGCTTGCGATCGGAGCGTTGCCAGTCACGATTCCGAACGCGCCGAATCAGGTGTTCGGCTTGCCACGAACCATGTTGAACCCGCGCCAGCTGCAGTTTGGCGCGAAGTTCTCGTTTTAACGTTTGCATCGCTTCGGCTCGAAGAGCGCACTCCGCTGATAACGCCGGGTTAGAAACTGCGCGCGCAGTGATATGTGCTCGGCCCGAACGAGAAGGTTTCGAATGATTTCTTCCGTACCGGGAACTTCTAAGGGCAAGTATTTTGCAGACCACGCCTGCTGATATCATGCTGGACGTATGGTTCCGATCCAAGATGAGGACAGAGCGCGCATGCGGGCAGAGCGCGTCCGCCGCGTGCACCTCCGGACTTCCGGAGCGTCTGCCGCCAAATTGGCCGACGGCTCGATCCTGGTCCGACCAGACGAGGCGCTCGGTCAGTACCCGAGAGTTCTCACCGATCGCGTCGCTTATTGGGCAGAAGTCGCCTCCGACCGAATCTGCGTGGCCAAGCGGGATGCTTCCGGAGAATGGCGCCAATTAACTTACGCACAGGTTCTGGCTGCAGTGCGAAGCATCGGCCAGGCTCTGCTTGATCGCGGTCTTTCGGCCGAACGGCCCGTGGCAATCCTTTCTGAGAACGATCTCGAGCATCTGCTGCTGATGCTCGCAGGACAGCATGTCGGAATCCCCACCGCGCATATATCACCCGTGTATTCCTTAGTCTCGAAGGATTTGGCCCAACTGCGCCATTGCTTCAGCATTTTGACGCCCGGCCTGGTCTTCGTCTCAGACGGCGAAAGGTATCGCCGTGCCATCGAAGTTGCGCTCGCGGACGATATGGAATTAGTTGTCACGAGCGCGCCCCCTGAATTCCGTAAAGCGACTCTCTTCTCCGAACTCGTAGCCATACCCGCGACATCAGCCGTTGACGCCGCCCACAATCGAATCGATCCTGACAAACCTGCTAAATTTCTCTTCACGTCCGGTTCAACGGGTTCGCCGAAGGCTGTCATCAACACGCACCGCATGCTCTGTTCCAACCAGCAGATGATCGCCCAGATCTTTTGCTTCCTGCAGGATGAGCCCCCCGTTCTGTTGGATTGGCTTCCGTGGAATCACACCTTCGGAGGAAACCACAATATCGGAATAGCTCTCTACAATGGTGGAACTTTTTACATCGACGCCGGCAAACCCGGAGTGGGATTCATCGAAGAAACAGTTCGCAATTTGCGGGAAATAGCTCCCACGGTTTACTTCAACGTTCCAAAGGGATACGAGGATTTGCTGTCGTTTTTCCAGGCAGATCGCAAACTTCGTGAAAAATTCTTCAGTCGCCTGCAGCTCCTGTTCTACGCCGCAGCCGGTTTATCGCAACCAGTTTGGGATGCATACCGGACGCTCGCATTCAAAACTTGCGGCGAGCGGATAATCATGGTTACGGGTCTGGGCGCCACCGAAACATCCCCCATGGCTATCCAGGCTACCTGGGAGACCGATCGCGCAGGCCACATTGGTATTCCCATCCCTGGCGTCGAGTTAAAACTTGTTCCGCGGGCAGGGAAATTGGAAGCTCGCGTTCGTGGTCCGAACATCATGCCCGGTTATTGGCGCCAGCCGGAACCGACGCGAAATGCCTTCGACGAAGAAGGCTTCTACAAGTTCGGGGACGCCGTGCGTTTTGTTGACCTTGCCGACGTCAATCAAGGTTTTATCTTTGATGGCCGCTTTTCCGAGGACTTCAAACTCGCCACCGGCACCTGGGTCAGTGTTGGCCCACTACGCGCGAGGATCCTCAACCATTTCGCGCCTTTCATTCGTGACGTAGTGATCACGGGGCGCGACCGGGAGGATGTCGGGATGATGGTCTTCGCGGATCTGCAGGCTTGTTGCACTCTTCATCCGTCGCTATCTACTGATTTGCCGCATGCGCAGATTTTAGGGCACGAATCCGTGCGCACAAGAATTTATGAGCTATTGGAGAGCTTCGCGATGGAATCTACCGGCAGCTCGAAGCGAATCAAGCGCGCGATACTTTTAGAGGCGCCCCCTTCGCTCGATGCGCGCGAAATCACTGACAAAGGCTCGCTGAACCAACATGAGGTACTGAGCCACCGCGTGGCGCTCGTCGAGCGACTTTACAGTTCCGAATCATCGCCGCTCATTCTGAGGCTTGCGGAAAGATATGAGAACAAAGCCGAACGCCACGTCTAAGCTGTGGCAGTCGTCCGTTGGCCTTAAAATGAAGCGGCCCGTCCCAAAGTTGGGGATATTGAAATTGGGTTCTGCAACAGACGTACTCTCAGATCTTCTTCGGAAATGGCAGAAGATCTCGAACTTCTCGTTGACACCATCCATGTTCAGGCCATTTTACCACCGACAGTCGAGCGGCCCAATTTCATGGCGCCGGGACACACGAGAATTTCTAAAGGTGCTGGTTGAAATCAACCGCGACCGGATCCTTGGCTTCACCGCGTTCGCCGTCGAGGGAGGGGAGATCATGTCATCTGTTCAGGTTGCTATAATCACCGGGTTTCCCTATACCGCCTTTCGCGACGCTGTCCTCACTCATCCGACTCTTGAGGAGGGTCTTGGGGCGCTGTTCTCGTCCGAACCTACGATGCGAAATCAGCGGGTGCTTAAGAAATTACGGGCGTCGCCGGGCACAACGCGGAGTCGCTCCGTTCGCGAAAACACCCGATCATGCCCGCGTCCGGCTAAGGAATCCTCTCCCTCAGCGCCACCAATTCCGTATCCACCGGGACACCGTGGGTTACCTTCACGCGAAGCAGCGCTTCGAAGGGCTTGAGTTCTCCAGTTTTTGATACGGAAAGCCTGAGCAGCAACTCCTGGACGGAGCTCTCACGGCAAACATACTCCACGGCGCCCTGCGTTCCGAAAGTCGTTGTTCCTGCCAGGATTAATTCGAATCGCGATTGGTTCAATCCGGGCAAGAGCCCAATTACTGCATAATCTTCCGTGAGCGGGGAACTTGCCGGGCTCGCCAGCGAATCCTTTGGTTCGCCAGGCTGAGGGTGCACGTTCACGATGGCCAAATCGCCCTTACGCGGACCGGAATCGAGTCTGCGGAAAACAAAATCCTGCGTGCCGGGAATTTCCAAGAGGGTCAGATTTTCGGAGGGCGAGCCCACGAAAATCAGATCGTTATTCTTGGCGTCATCGAGCGAGAACAGGCTGCCGCGCTTCACGCGAATCTGACGGTGCAGCAGGGCGAACACCTCGTCGAGGTCGTGCACCGCAAGCACTTCACCCACTCCGGTGTAATGATCGAAAATCATGCCCCGGGAATCTTGTGCGGAGTTGAAATAGCGAATTCCCGTTTCCGGTCGGCCAACGAATGCGGCGTTGCTGAAAATCACCCAAGGCTCTTCCTGCGCGCTGGCGAAAGGTTTCCAGAAGACTTGAAACGCAGCAGGGGCAGCCTGCTCCGACGTTGGCGAAGCTCCAGGAGTTGCTTTTCGAGCGCCCCAGAGGGCGATAATCGCTGCGACCGAGACCAGAAACAAAATGGACAAAGCTGCCGTCGCAATCATCCAGCGGCGTCGGTCGGGCTGCGCGGCCTCGTCGAGCGAAAGCTCGTGCGGGGCAGTTACCTGGGCTTTGCCATTCCCGGACGCCCGATGATGGAACGAAGGAACGTAGGTGCCCTTCGGAAGGTCCACCACGAGCGCATCGTCGGCACCCTCGGAAGCGTAATACTCCGCCAATTTGAGGCGCAACCGGCCAGCCTGAACGCGAATCGTCGAGTCCAGTTGAGGGTCGAAATCCGGCGGGCGGCCAAAGACCTCGGTCGCAATCTGGTACTCCTTCATGGGCGCGCCGGGGTGGTCCAGGGCGTGGATGACCAGGTAGCGCAGGAGCTTGCAGAGCGACTCCGAGCTGTGAAGCGTGTGGCTTGCCACGAGCCGCTCGACCTGCTTCAGATTCTGGTCCCGTTCCGACATCAGGCTCCTGTTACGCGTATGTGACATCAAAGTAACAAAGGTTGTAAGTGACTGCAAGCGAAGGAATATCTGGAAGTAACCGTATCAGACGGAAAGAAACTTTTTATATCTGGTATAAAAGTTTCAGACTGCTGGCGATGCGGGGTGTGGGACAGCTGAAGTAAATAAGAGACATCAAAGAGCTGCTGGAGGCTTGGGATGACGGGACGAATCCGCCCGGGACGCCGCGCTTCTCTTTCACTATCAATCCGTCCTAATTCATTTGTCGTTATCCCGATTGAGGCGAAGCTGCGCCGAAGATTCCCGCAGAACTGACGGAACGTGCCGACTTTCGTTGTAAGTCTAAGTTCAACTCGACGGGGGGAGAGAAGAATGATGACGAACAGCAATTTGTACCGACTTGTTGCCTTCGCGTTCGCACTGGCGATGGCGAGCATATGTTACGCACAGACTGACACAGCCCGGTTGCAAGGCACGATCACGGACCCGAACGGCGCTGCGGTGGCAAATGCTGCCATTACGGTAACTGACCTCGGTACCCAGCGTGTGATCACTGCGAACAGCAACGACGAGGGCTTCTACGTTGTCCCGGCCCTGCCGCCAGGCCACTACCGGGCGGAAGTCTCGCAGAAGGGCTTCCAGAAATCGGCGCGTGACTTTGAACTCCAGATTTCCCAAGTTGCCGTGGTGGACTTCCAGGTTGTAGTCGGCTCGGTAGCTCAAACGGTCGTCGTCGAGGGCGGGTCGCCCGTGATCGACGCCGCCGATTCCTCGATTGGCACGGTGATTGAGGGGAGGCAAGTTACCGAGCTGCCTTTGAATGGGCGCAACTTCGTGCAGCTTGCGACTCTGATACCTGGAGTGAACCGCGGCATCCCCACAGGTTCGGCAACCGGGACCCAGAACAACAGCGAAACCTTCCGATATGAAGAGAGCGGCGGCGCATCGCTGGCCGTGAACGGCTTGCCTCCGGAAGCCAATAACTTTCTGTTCGACGGCATCGACAACAACGAAACTCTCGTAAACACCATAATATTTTTCACGAACCCGGATGCTCTGCAGGAATTCAAGGTCATAACCAACGTGGCGCCCGCGGAATTTGGGCGTGCGGGCGGCGGCATCGTTACCTCCACCTTGAAATCGGGAACAAATGATTACCACGGCAGCGCGTACTGGTTCCATCGCGATGAAAGTCTCGACTCGGACTACTTCTTTCGCGGAGGTTATCCCGTCTTCGCGCGCAATCAATTTGGTGGTACCGTGGGCGGTCCGATCATCAAGAATAAGTTGTTCGCTTTTGGGGACTACCAAGGACTTCGCTTGCACCAGCCGAATCCGAGCGGAGTCGGCACGGTTCCCACCGATCTCATGCGTATGGGAGATTTCTCTGAGCTCCTTTGTACAGGCAATCCGACCTGCGCCGGGACGGGACTAGGTGCGCCGGTCATAATCACAGACCCGACGACCGGTTTGCAATTCGAAGGAAGTGGCGCGCAGCCGAACGTGATTCCGACGACCCGCATAAATACGGTCGGACAAAATTACCTGAAAGCGTTCCCGGAGCCGAACTGTAATTCAACGATTGATTCACGATGTAACTCGATTATAAACAATTACAGGAACTCGACAGATCTCGTCGAGTCTTGGAACGATTTTGATGTCCGGGCGGATTACGACTATAGCTCTAAGGATCAAATCTTCGCGCGCTTCAGCCACGGCGTTGCAAATAACACCGAAACGCCATTTCTTTCAACTCTGCCTTCGGGCTTTGGTACCGGCACCACGTTTAACCATCCGAACGGCGCGGCGATCGGCTGGAGCCATATATTCGATCCGCAGTTGATCAACGAAATGCACTATGGGTATGTGCGAACTAAGTTCGGATATACGCCCCCGGGTGACACCACACCCATTTGCAAGAACTTAGGGATTCCGAACTGTAATAACAGCGCGGATTTGGGCGGCATCGCTCTGATCGGTGGTTACAACACCCAGATTGAATATACGGGAGACTACGGCCCATACCTGGTTCCACAAACCAGTTTCGATTTCAACGATTCCCTTACTTGAGTCAAAGGCAAGCACACCCTAAAGATGGGCGGCAGCATCATTCGCCGTCAACTCAACCTGTTCCGTCCCACTGAGGGGAAGGGCTTTTTCAATTTGTGCGGTAGCGGCGGCAGCAACAGCGCAACCGGCTATGAAGTTTCCGACTTGCTGGCTGGATTCGTGTGCACGTACGGAGACGGTGTCCCCTATGGCATGGTTGGAACCCGTAGCTGGGAGGACGGGGTCTTTATACAGGACGATTGGCGCGTGACAAACCGATTGACGCTAAACCTGGGACTTCGCTGGGATATTTACACTCAGCCGATTGAAGTGGACGATCGCCAGGCGAACTTCGACATCGCGACCGGTGCGCTCGTTATTGCGGGAAGTAATGGAGCATCGCGCGCTCTCTTGCCGAACGACTATCGGAACTTCGGGCCTCGCGCCGGATTTGCCTACCAGCTCACGAACGACGGAAAGACGGTCGTTCGCGGCGGCTTCGGATTGTTCTACTTTGTGGACCGCGGCGGAATCAGCAATCAACTCGCACAGAATCCGCCGTTCAGCGGCGCTGCTTCATTCCAGTACACAAATGGGTATCGCATCGCACTTTCCGGTTCACTTCCTTGTTCTCCATCGTGCACGACGCCGGCTCAACTCGATTCCACAACGGCGACGGCTCCGGTGCCGACAGGTGCGACAGCCTTCGCCGACCTGGACCTCTCGGCCCCGACAAACGTAAGCGTGATTGCGTACTTGCCCAGCAACGTCACTTCACAGGTTTCCGAGTGGAACCTTCAGGTTCAGCGCCAGGTCGGCAGGAACATGTCCGTGAGCCTTGGATATGTGGGCGATCACGGAGCGCACCTGCCCGGCTACTACAACGCAAACGAGTACGAGTTCGGCGAGGACACCAACGCTCCAGGTGCCCGGCTGTACCCACAATTGGGAAGCATCAGCACGTACAACACGTACGGCAAGTCAAACTACAATTCACTCCAGGCCCAATTCGAGCGCCGGTTCACCGACGGACTGCAGGTGACCGCTTCCTTCACCTGGGAAAAAGAAACCGACGACTCCTGCGGCGCATACGATTGCCAAGGCCCGCAAGACTTCCGGAATTTGAGTCTCGAACAAGGCTTGTCGGACCTCGATCAACCGTACCGTCTTGTGATTAGCTCGCTTTATGAACTGCCATTCGGGCGCGGGCACCACTGGGGCAGCAACTGGTCACGTCCTCTCGACCTGGCTCTTGGGGGTTGGCAGTTCAACGGTATCTACACGTTGCAATCCGGCTTGCCATTTGACCTAACAGTCGGAGGCGGCGTCCAGCCGAACGAACGCCCTGACCGCGTTGGAAATCCGGGAGTGGATCCGGGCAACATTATCACGTACATCAATTCCGCGGCTTTTGCCGCGCCACCAGCAACGTTGTACGGGGACACGGGAAGCATCGTGTTTGACCGCCCCGGCACCGCAGGGCGAAACCTGATGATCGGGCCGGGCCTGTCAAATCTCGACTTCGCTGTCTTTAAGAATTTCAATATAACCGAGCGGGTCAAGGCGCAGTTCCGGGTCCAGTTCTACAACATTACCAACACGCCCCACTTTGGTCAGCCGAACGGTAGTTTCGGCAGCTACAACGGCTCAGGCGTGTTCGTGGCCAACCCGCTATTTGGGTTGATAAGCAGCGTGCTGCCGAACAGCAATCGCGAAGGCGAGCTCGGCCTCCGTATCACGTTCTGACGGAGCGGAAGATGGGAAGCGAGCGTCCCCCCACCTCGCTTCCCTTTCCGCATGTCTTCAAGTTAGGATGACACCGTGCTCGAACCGATTTTGCGGCGCGCTCGCTGCGTTTGGATCCTCGCCTGCCTTTTTCTTGCGGCTTTGGCATATGCGCCATCCGTTGCTTATTCCGGAGGTCCCGGGTCACCGCAATCGCCGGAATCTGCGGCGACAAGTCGCGAGCCTCGCGTTACAAAAATCGATCCGCCGAACTGGTGGGCTGGCCTTACGCCAGAGGTCATGCTGCTTATGACCGGCCAAAATCTCGAGAACGCCAAGGTGAGCTGCGCTGATCCCAGAGTCAGTGTGCTGCGCTCCAAGATCACGGCTGAAGGAAAATATCTGTTCGCGTGGATTCACATCGACAAGGACGTTCCACGCGGGGCAGCAAAACTGCGGGTTGAAACTCCCGAGGGGAATACGGAAGTTGACTTTCCGATCGCACAACGGGAATCTGCAGCAGGGAAATTTCAGGGTTTCTCGCCTGACGACGTGATCTATCTGATCATGCCGGATCGCTTCGCCGACGGCGATCCGAGCAACAATAATCCCGGCGTGTCGCCCGGATTGTACGACCGCTCCAGACCTCGTGCTTATCACGGTGGCGATTTTCGCGGAATCCAGGAGCATCTGGATTACTTGCGCGATTTGGGCGTAACCACGATTTGGCTTACGCCTATCGTCGATAATGACAACTCGTCCGCGGAGGACTACCACGGCTACGGCGCGGTGGACGAGTATGCAGTGGAGGAACATTTCGGCACGCTCGAAGACCTCCGAGAGCTGGTGGCCGCCGCTCACCAGAAAGGTATGAAACTGATCCTGGATTTTGTTCCCAATCATGTGGGGCCACGACACTCTTGGGCTCAAGCGCCTCCCGAGCCGGATTGGTTTCATGGCACGGAGAAAAATCACCTGATCTCCTCGGGAGATTTCCAATATCTGACTGATCCGCACGCACCGCCCCGTTACTGGCGGAATGTGGTGGAAGGCTGGTTTGCGAATGTTCTGCCGGATTTAAATCAGGAAAATCCGGATGTAGCCGAATACTTCATCGACAACGCATTGTGGTGGGCGGAAGAAACCGGAATGGACGGTTACCGCCTGGATACCTTCCCCTATGTGTCGAGGCAGTTCTGGTCCAAATGGCATCAGGCCTTGAAGCAAGCGTATCCGCAGATGACGACGGTCGGCGAAGTCTTCAACCCTCATCCAGTCATCACGTCGTTTTTTGCCGGAGGACGACCGCGGGAAGATGGAATTGATTCGGGTGTCACCACCGTGTTCGACTATCCGTTGTACACCGTGTTGCGGCAGATGGTGCTCGATGATGAATCCCCAGCTGGAGTTGTCGGTATCCTTGCGCAGGATCAGTTATATCCTCATCCGGAATTGCTCGTCCCTTTCCTGGGAAACCATGACGTCGCTCGGCTCGCGAGCGCAAAAGGAATTTCTACCGAAAAGCTCAAGCTCGCATTTTCAATCCTGCTGACCATGCGCGGGACACCCGAGCTTTACTACGGCGACGAGATCGGCATGACCGGCGGCGATGACCCCGACAATCGGCACGATTTTCCAGGCGGCTTTCCGGGCGACGAGCAGAACGCATTCCTGAAGTCTGGCCGCACGCCGGAACAACAGGAGATTTTCTCCCGCGTCCAAACGCTCCTGCGTCTTCGTCACGAGCACTCGGCACTGCGACGCGGGCGGCTTTGGCATGTTTTCTGGGATCAGAATTCGTATGCCTTTGCTCGGGTATCCAGCGACGAAAGTCTGCTGGTCGCATTCAATACCGGCGCGGACAAAAAATCCTTGCGGCTGTTGCTTTCAGATACTCCTCTGGAAGCGGCGCAGAGACTGACGTCGCTCTTCGGAGGGCCGGACACGGCTGTGCACAGCGGCTCGGTCGAGATCACACTCGGGTCCCACGAGTTGCAAATGTATTCGGTTAACTAATGGGGCGGTGCCAAAGACCGTTCCGGACACAGGTGCGCATGATCACAAAAGTGGATAGCAGATTCAGTCCGAAACGGAGGAGAATATGATGCTCCTCGCTGCGGCGGCTACGCATCGGACGCTCGCGCCGATCGATTTGGCGATTATTGCAGTGTATTTCGTGCTGGTCTTCGCCATTGCATTTTATTTCGCACGGCGAAAGCGCACCTCGGAAGATTATTTTCTGGCGAGCCGGGACGTTGGATGGTTTGCGATCGGTGCGTCGCTCTTCGTTTCCAATATTTCGACAGAGCATTTCATTGGATTAGCGGGCTCCGGCGCGACGTCGGGCCTGCCGGTGGGCCATTTTGAATGGATGGCGTGCATCATGGTTCTGATCCTAGGATGGGTTTTCGTTCCGTTCTACAAGCGCTCGAACGTTTTCACCATGCCGGAATTCCTGGAGCGGCGCTTTAATCGCGATTGCGCTGTCTATTTGGCCGCAATTTCGATTCTGGCTTACATCTTCACCAAGATTTCCGTTCACTTGTATGCGGCAGCGATCGTGCTCGAACGCGTGGTGGGCTGGAGCCCGCTGACAGCCGCGTTTATTTTGGTGATCGCTACGGGCATTTACACCATCGCGGGCGGACTGGCTGCGGTGATTTACACCGATCTGGTCCAGACCCTGATTCTCATTTTCGGCGCCGTCATTCTCACCATCATCGGACTGGACAAGGCCGGAGGCTTTGCGGGCCTGCGCGCGGCCTTGCCGACATCGTATTTTCACATGTTTCGCCCGATGAGCGATCCTGAATTCCCGTGGACAGGAATTTTCTTCGGCGCGCCAATCCTGGGGATCTGGTATTGGTGCACGGACCAGGTAATTGTCCAGCGCGTGCTTTCAGCCAAGGACGAGGGCAACGCCAAGGCCGCGACCATTTTTGCGGGCTTCCTGAAGATCTTGCCGGTGTTCATTCTCGTCCTGCCGGGCTTGATTGCGTACAAGTTGTATCCCGATTCCTTTTATACGGTGAATGGGCACGTAAGCAACGGAGACATCGCCTATCCCACGCTGATCGTCAATCTCCTGCCGGCCGGTCTTGTGGGACTTATGATCGCCGCTCTTCTGGCGGCACTTATGGGCGCGATGAGCTCGGTGTTCAATTCATCGTCCACGCTCGTGACGCTTGATTTCTACAAGAAGCTTCGCCCGCAAGCGAGCGAATCTCAACTCGTCACGATTGGGCGCGTGGCCACCGGAGTGATGGTGGTCCTGGGCCTGCTTTGGGTGCCTTTCATCCACTTGCTGAGCGCGCAGCTCTATATCTACCTGCAGAGCGTACAGGCCTACATTAGCCCGCCCATTACCGCCTGCTTCCTTTTCGGAATTTTGTGGCCGCGCATGAACGGGAAAGGCGCGATCAGTTCGCTGCTGGTGGGATTTGTGCTGGGGGCCGTCCGCTTCGTGCTCGAAGTGCTGGACAAGACGCGGCATTTCGATTCGAGCCTCATTCGCGGAATCGTGGACATTAATTTCCTGCACTACGCGATCGTCATGTTTGTGATTTGCTCTGCCGTGTTGATCGCCGTTAGTTATACCAGCCCCGCGCCTTCGCGCGAGAAGCTTGCCGGGCTGACGTTTGCTACGGTCGCGGAAAAACTGGATGCGAAGCAAATCAGCGGGCCGAAACTTGCAGCAGAGACTGTGTTCGAGCACCGCATGAACGTCGCTTTCAGTTTGCTATTGTTGGTTGCGGTGATTGGGCTGTGGATTCATTTTCGATAGCAGGGACTCATTTGTGATGACGTCAATTACATCATTGAGACCGAAAATTGACCAGCAAGAGGCGATGGCCCTGCTCGCGCCACCGGGCTGGGCCGGGTGTCTCGAGCGCGCCGTGCGAGGCCCTCTGCGCATGGTGGCGAACGTTTATGTCCCCTACAGGCTCTTTCGCGTCGGGATCATGAACGGCTCGCGCCGTGATTCTTTTCTTTTGGCGGTCGATATCGTGTCGGGCCAACTTGACCCATATCGTTTTGACTTCGCGCCCGATTCCGACGCGCTCGTCGTGCTCGAGACGTGTAACAACCCCGAGCCGTTACTCAGCGACTGCGTCGCCGGCGAAATTGCCAAGGAAAAGGCTCGGCGCCTCATCTTCAGTTCGGGATTCTTCCGAATTCGCAATTTCTCGATTCGCTCCGAAGCGGAAGGTGTTTTGTTCCATGTGCCGTACTGGATCGGGTTCTTCGGCGCCGGCGAACGCGCGAATCTTTCCGTCGTGGATGCAGTACGAAGGCGCGTGGAGGGGTCCAAGGCTCGGCAGTTTTTCCACGACTGGCTCGCTTCGGACGGAGTCACGCGGAGCGCGCACGCAGTGCGCCAATCGATGGAACACGGGTTTCCGACCGAAAGGTGAACAGAATGGATGCAGGAAGATTACGGTCTGCGGCTTTGGCCTTGTTGTTCATTGTTTTCCCGGCAACACTGCTAGGCCAGGCGGCTCCTGGCACTCCGGGCGCCGTCCCCACCTGGACTCCGGCAAGCAAAGAGGCCGTGGGCACCGCCACCTCCACTGAATCTCGCGTGTGGTTCACCCTGCAAGGTGGCGTTTTGACCGAGGTTTATTACCCGCGGCTCGATACCGCGAATGTGCGAACGCTCGAGTTCGGCGTAAGCGATGGCAAGAAAGTGTGGATCGAGTCAAGGGATATGATGCACTCGATCGACTGGATCAACGAAAACGCGCTGGTGTTCAGCCAGACCAGCAGTGATCCCGACGGCCATTTCAAGATTGTGAAAACATATGTTACCGACCCACAGCGCGATACTTTGCTTATCGATGTTCATTTCTCCGGCTCTGTGGGTTTGTCTCTTTACGTCCTCTACAACCCTGCACTGAAGAATTCCGGGTATGGTGACACCGGCTACACCCAGGGAGGCGCGCTGATTGCGGAAAAGGACGGTGTGGCTTCGGCGCTGGTCAGCAGCCCGGGCTTCGAGCAAATGGCGACGGGATATGCGGGCGTGAGCGACGGTTATACCGACCTTTTGCTCCACCGCAGGCTCGAGTGGGCTTACACACGCGCGGAGAACGGAAACATCATCGAGACCGCCAAGATAGCTGCCGCGGACCATTTCGTTCTTGCCCTGGGCTTCGGCGCGTCCCCCACGGCGGCGCTGGACTCCGCACGCCAAACCCTGCAGCGCGGATTCCCTGCCATCAGTGCTGATTACGTTCAGGGCTGGAGCGAGTACGCGCGCGGCTTGCGCACAGTGGACTCGCATTTCGAGCGGCAGTTCCGCCTCGCCGCCATGGTTCTAAAGGCGCACGAGGACAAGACCTATCGTGGCGCAATGATCGCTTCGATGAGCATCCCCTGGGGATTCGCGGTGAAATCCGATGCGGCGAGTGTCGGCGGGTATCACCTCGTCTGGGCCCGCGATCTCTATGAGGTCGCCACAGGCCTGCTCGCTGCAGGCGATCGAGCTGCGGCCGAACGTGCGCTCAACTATTTGCTGACCGTGCAGCAAAAATCCGACGGCAGCTTCCCCCAAAACAGCTGGCTCAATGGCACACCGTATTGGACCGCGCTGCAAATGGACGAAGTGTCTTACCCCATGATTCTTGCCTGGCAACTTGGCAAGACGGATTCGGATACCTGGCGCAATCACATCCGCCCAGAGGCTGAGTTTGTCGTCGCCAAAGGACCGATGACTCAAGAGGAGCGCTGGGAGGAAATTCCGGGATATTCCCCATCGACGCTCGCCGCGGAAATTGCGGGATTGGTTTGTGCTGCGGACATCGCGCAAAAGAACGGCGCGAATGATGACGCTGCGCGGTACCTCAAGGTGGCCGATGACTGGTCCGCGAATATCGAGAGCTGGCTGGTTACGCGGACAGGCCACCTCGGCGGCTCACTCGCTTCGCAAGGCTATTACGTCCGAATCGACGAGAACACCGACCCGAACGACGGATACAAACTCGACGTCCGGAATGGAGGCGGTGTTTGGGACGCAAGCGACGTCGTGGATGCGGGCTTCCTGGAATTTGTCCGTCTGGGTATTCGCCCGGCGGACGATCCTGCTATAGATCGATCCGTGCAGGTAATCGATTCGACGATCCGCGTGGAGACGCCGAACGGTCCGGGTTTCCGCCGCTACAATCACGACGGCTATGGCGAATCATTTTTCGGCGGTCCCTGGATGGGCGACGGAATCGGACGTTTGTGGCCCATTTTCACCGGCGAACGCGGTGAGTATGAGGTCGCACGAGGCCGCGACGCAAAGTCCTATTTGGAAACGATGCTCCGCTTCGCCAATGCCGGCGGTATGATTCCCGAGCAAGTGTGGGATCAAGCCGAACCCACGCAATCACATTTTGTTTTTGGCCAGGGTACCGGCAGTGCGACTCCACTGGCCTGGAGCATGGCTCAATTTATCAGGCTGGCGGTCTGCATCGAAGAAAAGCGCATCGTTGAGCAGCCCAGCGTCGTTGCGCGACATTTTCTGAAGGAACATCGCTGAAGCGGCTGCCGCGCTATCTTGCGAGTCAGAGCTGGAACCCTCATCTGGATGAGGTGGGTGCGTTTCGACGATCCTCGGCGGGGGAGTCCAAGCGAGCGAGTTTCTCCATCTGCCGAATGACCGCGGAAAAATCTTCGTCGGTGCCTCTCGCTAATTCTGCGATGTTGACCTGAAATGAAGCGGCGGTGGCGGGCAAGGGAACGCGCTCGACGGCGGCAGTTTCGAGGATCAGTCGAAAATCTTTGTTCATCAGGCGTAACGGGAACTGAGGGCCGAAGTCATTGATCGTCGCCCTTTCGAATTTTCCGACGAGAGCCGGCGGAATTACAGCTGTTTGCGAGAGAACATCAAGAAGACGGTCGCGCCGGAGGCCGGCCTTTTGACCGAATGCGACGGCCTCGGCGATCGCCTGCATACCTACACCGAGCAGTAGGTTCACCGCGAGTTTCATCGTCGCGCCAGACCCGCTCGGCCCGAGGTAAAAATATTTCCGGGCAAATGCCTGAAAGAGCGGCTCCACAGCGTGAAAAGGTTCTTCTTCTCCGCCGCCGAACAGGGTGAGCATTCCGTGTTCGGCGGCAGGAGTGCTTCCGGAGATGGTGACATCCAGAAAGCTAGCCTTGCGTTGCGCGGCCAAACGATGGAGTTCGCGCGGCGTTTCCGGACTCACGGTGCTCATCTCGATGATCGCGCAATCTTCGCGCACGTAGGAGAGCAAGCCTTTATCCCCAGCATAGACACTCAGCACGACCTGATCGTCGGGCAGCGACGAAAGGATCACGTCCGCATTCGACGCGATCTCGGATAAGTTTACGGCGCGCGACGCGCCACTTTCGGCGAGTTTCTCCACCTTGGCTTGATCCTGGTCGTAGGCGAAGAGCTGGTAACCCTGATCGAGCAATCGTTGCGCGATACGGCTTCCCATGAGCCCGAGCCCGATGAATCCCAACCGAGTGTTGCCTGGTGCGACAGTATTCATTTTCGTCTCCTTGGCGGGCTAGCGTCCGCGAAGAGGGAATCGGCGAGTCAAAAAGGGTGTCGAATAACCGCGAGGCACGCGCTGCTAACTTAGGCTCGTGCCAACCAAGTCCGGAGAGAGGAAGTGCGGATCAAGCGACGCGATATTCCAGTTTGGTTTTTCTCGATCCTGTGATTTCGACCACGTCGGCAATGCTGTAGAAATTCTCTTTCTCACAAACCCGGCAGCGAAGATTGAGGACACCCGTTTCGGTGTCTTGCGTGGATTCCCTCCCCTGGAACGTGGCAGCCTTGTGCGCGATCTGCGCCGAGACGCGAATCGGCTGGCCACAGAATTGACAACGCACGCCGTGATACTTCGGAATACCCATTATCGAGTTCATCCAAAACCTCAATTAGAAGCTGGGGGAGTTTGACCGGAAAGCGCGATTATACAGCTTTTTGGATGAAAGCCCATCTCGAAGTCATTTCCGATCTCACGCGCTCAGTTGTTTCAGGACGTATGCTTTCACCGCCGCGGGCGTTGACCTCAACGGCAACGATCTGGTGATGGGCGGATTTTTCACACCGAGCGGAAGCAGCACACTGAGCGGGGCAGTGGATGTAAATGACGCCAGTAACCCGCCAGTGAGCAACGCCTCGTTCACCACGGGGTCTTTCACCGCTCCATCCGGCGGCCGCGCGACGATCACTTTCCCACCAACTGTGACAGGAACCGGCTGTAGCGATGGCCCTTCGTTCTTCGCTGTGTACCCCACGGCGGCCAGGGCCTCCTGGCGCTTAACATTGATTCAGGGGCCGCTTTTACCGCTGCGGGCGGTGTTTTCGTGCAGTCTTCTCCGGCGTTTAGCGGCACCTATGCAATGATCTTCTCTGGGCCTATTACAGTCGACGCAGACGATGCCGTAGGGCAGGCTACCGCGAACCCGACCAACAGCCCGGAGCTTCAGCCGGGAACCGTCGATCTTAACAACGGCGGGATTACAAGTCCGGGCCTTCCGTTGACCGGTACCTATACCACGAATGGGAACGGACGCTACGCGGGATCTCTGACGCTCGGCTCAACGGCCCAAAACGAAGTGTTCTACCTGGTGAATGCGAATACGGTTCTCTGCATCGAGACCGCAGTCGCAAGCCAGACGACCGGCGTCTTCGAACTACAGAATCTAACCGATTAGGCGATGTGTTTACGCTGACGGATGCTTCAGGATATCCGCCAAAGCATGCAAGCGCGCTGAATCAGCGGGACTTTTCGCCGTTGCGGCGCTCTTTTCCAAGGACGGCGCCATGCCGCTCAGCTTCGCCACTTTGCTCTTGCTCATGTGCGAGTCCTCTGCGCTGCCGATGGCCTTCCGCAGAACCGCGATTTGGTTCGCCGGCAAAGCCTGCGATCGCTCTAACTGATCCACATACGCCTTCGCCACGACCAGCTTCGCAGGCCAATCGATCTTCTGCTGGTCCTGCACATTAAGTTCAGCCACGCGAACCGACTTCGCCGCGTCGATTTCATTCTGCGTCAGAAACTTCGTCGGAGTGAGTTCAAAAACATCCAGACCGCGCGCAATCTCCGAACCGTAGATGTTGCCATTGTACCAATAGGCCGACCAGTCGCCGCCGAGCACGAGCATCTTCGGATCAATCGGTCCGCGGTCGAAGTATGCGATTTCAAAAGGGTGGGCCGCGTCAGTGAAGTCCATGACGGAGACGCCACCTTGGTACCAGGCTTGCACTTCGATATCGCGGCCCGGAACCGGCACGAGCGAGCCATTGTGCGCCACGCAATTCTCCGTGTCGGCCTGCGCGGCCGGAAGTTTGTAATAACTCGCGAAGGTCAGCTTGTCGTCGTGGAGATTGAAGATTGAATCTGCACCCCACTTATTCGGATCATTGGGACGGCATCGCGCGCCGAGCCCGCCACCCCATTCGTCGGTAAACACCACCTTCGTCCCATCGTTCGAGAACGAAGCGGAGTGCCAGTAGGAGTAGTTCGGATCGTTCACCGCATCCACGCGTTTCGGATGTACCGGATCTTTGATATCCAGCAGAATTCCGTTGCCCGAGCACGCGCCCGCCGCCAGGCCGATGGCCGAGTACACCGTGATGTCGTGGCACTGGTCGGTGTCCGCAGGTTTCTCCTCTCCCTTGCCGTGGCTGCCGCCGTTCGTCAGGCCGTTGATTGCGCCGGTGCGCGCGTCAATAAAGACGCGAGGGCTGGACACCACCTTCGCGTCCTGGGGCGCCGCTATTGGAACTTTGATCACATCGATACGAAACAGCGCCGTATTCGGATCCTTGGCCGGCGTTTCGCCCGAGCACCCGGCGAGCTCTTCCTTTTGACGTACAAACGATGTCCCGGAGACGTAGATATAAACGTTGTCCTTGTCGTTTGGATCCACGACCAGGGTGTGCGTATGCGAGCCGCGGCACGTCTGCACTGCTGCCACTTGCTTGGGGCTCTTGATGTTCGAAATGTCGAAGATCCTCACGCCTCGGAAGCGGTCCTTTTGTGCTGCGGGCAGGTGGCGTTCCTTCTCATGCCCTTCGGCTGGCGGAGGCTCGGGCGGAAAGCCCTGCTCACCGCAATCCAGGCGGCCATTCGGCATCTCCACCGACATGAACAGCAGGTTTTTGTACACCGACACATCGCCTTGCCCGCCCGGGCACACCATCGAAGTTACGAGCGCGGCCTGAGCCGGATTGGAGATGTCATAGATACTCACCCCATAAAAGTTTCCTTGAAAGAGGTGATTGCCCTGGAAGGCCAAATCCGAATTGGCGAAAGCGAGTTGCGCGATCACCATCTGGAGCTCCTTCGGGATCTTCGACACGTCGCCGCCGGCGATGCCGAGCTGGATAATCGTCTTCTGGACCTTGGGATCATCCGGCTGCGAGGCCCCGAGTTGAAACGCATCAGGCTTTTTGACCAGCAGGAGGTGTTTCATGCCCATGGACGCTTCACCGGCGTCATACAGTCCGGGAGTCAGCCTGAAGCGTGGATCGTTCGCATCCGATCCGGTCATGCCTGCGGGCAGCGGGGGAGCGGGCTGCGGGGCAAACGGATTCTCGTCCCCGTCTGGCGCCTTCGCAGATTCCTTCGCGGGCGGCGGTGCCGGTGTCTGCGCCTGCATCCGGCTCACACCAGAACTTAAAATAATCGCTGCCACCGCCAAACGGAAAGCAACACTCGGCACTCGGTTCATCGTTTCTCCTCTGATGGTTTTCTGTCCAACATAGCCTGCATAATCTTGATCTCGGCCCTTTGCGTGTTGTCCGCATCCGTCGCGAAGTTGAACACGTCGGCGTCCTGGCCCGCGCCCGCCGTAGCGAACAAATCCTTCACCATTATCAACGCGCCATTGTGGTGCTGAATCATCCCGGCCAAAAACAGGCGATCAAACTCGGAGCCCTTCGCCTTCCTCAGCGCTTCCATCTGCTCCGGCGTCAACATACCGGGCATCAGAGCCATCGGTTGACCCGACGATTTCATGTCCGGCATTCCTTGCATCCCCAAGGAAACGGGTTCTCCGCGAACCGCCAACCACCGTTGCATGAACCTTATCTCGTCCGACTGCGAGCTACTGATTCGCGCGCCCAGAGAACGCAGCTCTTTGTTCTCCGTGTGCGATAGAATCAGCGCGGTCATCTCCACCGCCTGCGAATGATGCATGATCATGCCTTGCATGAATTCCACATCGGCTTGCGACCGTGGCGGCAGCGTGGCTTTCGTCGACGGCGGCAGCGTCTTGCTCGGCTTTCCCGGTGCGCCCGGCTGCACTACAGTAGGAGTCGTTGCTGAATCATTTTGCTGTGCGCTTGCAGGAAAGGCAAAGAAGCCGGTGGGAACGGTCGCGGCGAGAAGCATGCTGCACAGCACCGCAGACCCTCTTACAGAGCGGAGCTTGCGCTTGCGCCCAAAACAGTAGAGATTCCACTTCGGTGCAACGCTAGTCATTTTCAGGCGCTCACGCTAAAAGAAGCAGCAAAACACAACGCCAAGAACGATACATTAATATACGACGCCCGACCAGACATGATCCCAGATTTCCGAGCAAGCGGACCTCGCCAGTAAAGACGAACGCCAATTACCGCCTAGGAATCAACCGAAGGAAGATTTTCCAATACGAATTGGGCGCCAGACGCTCGAGGAGCGCCAGGAACTTTGCGTCGTTGCCGACAAGCACGCGCGGCGAGCGGCGTTCGATGCCTTTCACGATAATCTCGGCGGCCGCTTGAGGCGGGAGCCGCAATTCTTTTTTTGCGATGGCCTTGAGCCGCGCGATTTCTCCCAAAGGCATGCCCTTCGGCACCCGAGCGCTGTCTGCAATCGAAGTTGCGACTCCGCCCGGGTGCACGACCGTGACGCCGACGCTCGAGCCCGCAAGTTCGTACAGGAGGGAATTCGAAAAACCCCGCACGGCGAACTTGCTAGCCGAGTAGGCGGTTTGCCCCGCCGGCGAGATGATTCCGTATATGCTCGAAATATTCACTAGGCGCGCATCATCGCTTTTTTGCAGCAGGGGCAGAAACGCCCGGGTCATACGCACCACGCCCCAGAAGTTGATTTCGAACAGCCACTCGAAGTCTTCCTCAGCGACCGCCTGGAACGTGCCGCCAATCGCAACGCCGGCATTGTTCACAAGGACGTCTACACCGGGATGCGCAACCAGCAACGCTTGCGGAAAAGCTGCCACGGCGAGACGGTCTGCAACGTCAAGCTGATGTTGGGTGATGCGCAAGGCACGCGCCGGTGTGGTCTGGTTTCCGGATTCCGCGTGTGCTGATTGCGCCATACGCGCCGTTTCTGAAAGTCCTGCTTCGTTCAAGTCCGCGAGTGCGAGATTGCAGCCGCGGCGCGCGAGCGAAACAGCGATCGCGCGGCCGATGCCGCTTGCGGCCCCGGTGATCACCGCCGTGCGGTTCTCAAGCTTCATTGGTGCGTTCATAATTTCCTGTGCGCTAGCACCAGAGCAATCGCTTTTTGGGGCCCGAAAACATTACTCCAAGTTGCGCTCTAAGTCGCGGAAGCTTGCGTATGGCCACGCTGACTGGCGAGATATTCCAGAATTGAGTGAATCGCTGCGTCAGGCTGGTCGGTCTCGAAAATGTGGCTGGCGTGGGGAATCAGCACCAGTTTCGCGTCGGGGATACGTTCAGCGATTAGCCGCCCATTCGCCACGGGAATGAGCCTGTCCGTCTCGCCGTGAATAACTAATGTGGGAGCCGTAATTTGCGCGATGCGGCTGTAGGCTTCCCACCCGATAATCCCCTGAAGTTGGCTCGAGTATCCCTGCGGAGTGGGATACCACTCCATCCGGATGGCCATGTCTTCGTCGATTCGCTCGCGCGGCGTGCCAGCATCGTAGATGAACGGGATGATGGCCTCCTTGCCTTCCTCCGGAGTCATTCCCTGGCGCATCAAAACTTCCAACGCCGCGGGTTCGGCCTGAACGGCATGGGGGCCGCCTGCAGCGGTACAACCGAGAATCAGCGAACGCACGCGTTCCGGATACTGCAGCGCAAATTCTTGCGCAATCATGCCTCCCATCGAGACGCCAAATACGTGCGCGCTCTGGACGTCGGCAGCATCCAGCACGGTGGCTACGTCCGAGGCCATCAGTGCGATGGGATAAACCCCGGGAGGTACGTCACTTTGCCCCACGCCGCGATTATCGAAAGCAATCGTGCGGAAGCGTTTAGCAAGAATAGGGCGGGTGCGATGCCACATATATGACGGATAACTGAGGCCCATGATGAGCAACAGAGGTTCGCCGGAGCCTTGTTCATCCCAATATATTTTGGCACCTTCATTTTCAACAAACGGCATGAATCCTCCGGCTACGCAAGGTAGTGGAACGCGGGGCGGACGTGCAAGTGATCATAGATTCAGATAGTCACCAACAGATGAATGTTACTAACGCGGCTGCCATTGTATATAATCCGCCTCACCATGCCAAACCAAGAAACGGAATACCAGGTTGCCGACCGAATCGCCACGATCACGCTCAACCGGCCCGACAAGCTGAATGCCTGGACCGCCGTCATGGAGAACGAAGTGCGCGCGGCGATGGCAGCGGCGGAGAAAGACGAAAACGTGCGCGTCATCATTTTGACTGGCGCTGGACGCGGATTCTGCGCTGGTGCGGATATATCACTTTTATCGGCGGTGGCGACGAAAGGCTTGGATTCGGCGCAACGGGCCCAAACGGTGCAACCCGCGGAAGGCTCCAGCGAAGGCACGCGAGCCGATTTCCAGAGAAAGTATTCTTATTTTCCGGCGATCGGCAAGCCCGTGATTGCCGCCATCAACGGCCCGGTGGTGGGATTGGGTTTGGTAATTACTCTATATTGCGATTTGCGTTTTGCTTCAGATGCGGCGCGTTTCGGGACAGCTTTTGCTCGCAGGGGGCTGATCGCCGAATATGGGATGGCGTGGATGTTACCGCGCCTGGTGGGGCACGCAAATGCGCTGGACTTGCTTTTTTCCGCGAGAATGATCGACGCCGCGGAAGCGTTGAGGATAGGGCTGGTGAATCAAGTCTACCCGCAGGAAACATTTCGTGAGAAGGTGCGGGCATACGCTCTGGACCTGGCGTCAAACGTCAGCCCGCGCTCGTTGCGCGTGATCAAGAGACAAGTGTATGACGCGATATTCCAAACGCTCGAGGAATCGTTTGAGATCGCCGAACAGGAAATGCTGGCCAGCCTGCGATGCGAAGATTTTAAGGAGGGCGTGGCGCACTTCGTTGAAAAGCGCCCCCCGCTCTTCACTGGGAAATAGCAGAGTATGAGCTTTGAACCCAATGTCAAGACGAAGGAATTGCAACACCGTTTGTGGCAATTCATGGCCGCCTACGTATATCCGAACGAGCGTCGATTTCATGAGGAAGTAGCGTGCGAACGCTGGAAACCAACCAAGATTATCGAAGAACTCAAGTCCAAGGCGCGTGCCGAGGGCTTGTGGAATTTGTTTTTGCCGGAAGATCCAAACGGCGCGGGGCTGACGAACCTGGAGTACGCGCCGCTTTGCGAAATCATGGGCCGGAGCCACATCGCCCCGGAAGTATTCAATTGTTCCGCGCCAGACACAGGGAATATGGAAGTGCTGGCGCGCTACGGAACGGCAGCGCAAAAGGAAAAATGGCTGAAGCCGCTCCTGGCGGGAGAAATTCGATCGTGCTTCGCGATGACGGAGCCGGACGTGGCTTCCTCGGATGCCACCAACATTTCCGCGAGCATCGTCCGAGATGGGGATGAGTATGTAATCAATGGGCGGAAATCGTGGTCCTCCGGGGCAGGCGATCCGCGCTGCAAGATCGCGATCTTTATGGGCAAGAGCGATCCCGCGGCGCCGCCGCACAAACAGCAATCGATGATCCTGGTGCCGCTCGAGACGCCGGGGGTCAGAATCGTCCGTCTCTTAAGTGTTTTCGGCTACGACCACGCGCCGCACGGCCACGCCGAGATTAATTTCGGGAATGTTCGTGTCCCGGCCGCTAATATGTTGCTCGGCGAAGGACGCGGATTTGAGATTGCACAGGGACGCCTGGGGCCGGGGCGGATTCATCACTGCATGCGATGCATTGGCGTCGCAGAGCGCGCGCTGGAAACCATGTGCAAGCGGGTGCTAACAAGAGTGGCCTTCGGAAAACCGCTGGCCGAGCAGGGAACGATTCGCGCGGGTATCGCCGACTCACGTATGGAGATCGAGCAGGCACGCTTACTCACGCTGAAAGCGGCGCACATAATGGACACCGTGGGGAACAAAGCGGCGAGGACCGAAATTGCGATGATCAAGATTGTGGCTCCCAACATTGCCCTGCGCGTGCTGGATCGGGCGATACAAGCGCACGGTGGCGCCGGAGTTTCGCAGGATACCTTTTTGGCCAGCTCCTGGGCGATGGTTCGAACGCTGCGGTTAGCCGACGGACCGGACGAGGTACACGCGGAATCGATTGCGAAGTGGGAACTGGCCAAGAGCAAAAATCCGGGCGGAGAATCAGGGCCGCGTTAAGTGGGAAGAAATTGATGGCGCCACTCGTGGTCAAGAATCCGCAATCGCTGAAAGAATTGTTGGGTCTCGAAATTGGAGTGACGGAGTGGTTTCGCGTGACGCAAGAGCGAATTGGCCAATTTGCCGAAGCCACGGAAGACCGACAATGGATTCATCTGGACCGTGCCCGGGCGGGAAAGGAATCGCCGTACGGCGGCACAATTGCTCACGGGTTTCTTACGCTCTCGTTACTCAGCCACCTGATGAAAGAGGCAATTCAAATTCAAGGCGGCCTGCGACTGGCGGTGAATTATGGGCTGAATCGCGTACGCTTTCCGGCCGCGGTACGCGCCGATTCCAGAATTCGCGCGCGGTTCACACTGCAGGATTTTAAAGAACTCCCTAACTCGGTCGAAGCGACCTATTCTGTAACGGTAGAAGCCGAAAATTCCGCCAAGCCAGTGTGCGTTGCGGAGTGGGTCTTGCGCTATTACTCCTGATCGTTTTCGCTCGCCGTCGGACCTGGAATTGAAAACCTCTGCCGATAGTGGAACGGAATGCGCTTTTAAACTCGCCCAGTTTGGGCGCTGTGCCAGGAAGCGCGCAAAAGCATTTGGATTCGCTCGGGCATCGAGGCAAAGCGCTCATCCGTGGTCAGGCCCTGGTGATAGCGAAAATAAATTTGCTGCACGATGACGCCGAGTTTGAAGCGAGCCAGCGCAAGGTAGAAAGCGATCCGGGAAGTATCGCACCCCGTTTTTTTAGAATAGGAGTGCACGATTTCCGCGCGCGTCAGGCTCCCCGGCTCTGTAGTGGGGCCCCAACGATTTTCCTGCAAGTCCTCAGGATCCGTGGAGTCGATCCAATAGGCTAGAACCGCGCCCAGATCGGAGAGCGAGTCGCCGATAGTGCACATCTCCCAATCAAGGACGCCTACAATTTTGGTGATGTCGCGCGAATCGAGCACGACATTGTCGTACTTGTAGTCATTGTGGATCAGCGAAACGGCGCTTGTCGGGGGCGTGTTCTCCTGCATCCATGCGGAAATCTTCTCCACCTCGGGATAATCGTGCGTCTTCGAACCATAGTAGCGCTCGGTCCAGCCGCGAACCTGCCGTTCCAGATATCCGTCCGGCTTGCCGAGATCGGAAAGTCCCGCCGCAGCGTAGTCCACGCGGTGGAGGCGTATCAGATTATTGATGAAAGATTCGCTGAGCCTTTGCGCGATTTCCGCGGGAAAATCCAGGCCGGGCGGCAAGTGCCGCCGAAGGATGATGCCGTGGATGGGCTGCATCACGTAGAACGGCGCGCCGATGACGGACGCGTCGTCGCAATACAGAATCACTTCGGGAGCCGGAGCGTAGACGGAATGCAGCTTCGAGAGCACGCGAAATTCGCGGCCCATATCGTGCGCGGACTTGACCTTGCTTCCGAAAGGCGCGCGACGAAGAACTAGCTCTTTCCCGCCAAGATGCAGAGAGTAGGTCAAGTTGGAATGGCCGCTGGGAAATTGGCGAACCTGAAGCGCGCCCGCTTCGACTGGGAAGTGACGCCGCAAGAATGGCTCGAGCTTTCCTAAATCGAGCTCCTCGCCTGATCGAATGGCCGCCGGATGGTCCAGAAAATCAATCATCGAAAATTCCCTCTAGCGGTACGTGAGCATGGCCGGGTCGCTGATATGCCCGTGAGAATTGAAGCTACTGAGTGTAAAACGCTCGGCGCTGTAAAGGAATTCGCTCCACGAAGAGTTTCGCGACATCCATGTCACTTGCAAGGTAGTTTCCGGAGACAGGTGCAAGGCCCGCTGCATGGCAACAGCGATCGGGCCACCGGACGTAAAAATCGCGATCCGTTCGCCGCTCTTCCCGGCAGACAGAAACTTCAGGAGGCCGGAGTTTACCCTGGCGCAGAACTCCAGCCAGGCTTCCACACCTTCGGGACAAATCGCGCCGCTGACCCACGCCACAACAACGGCCTCGAACAATTTTTGAAAGGCCACGCGTTGCTCGCCGGCGCCCGTCGAAGATTGGAACGTGGCATGAAAATCTCGAATTCTTCGATCACTTTCGAGCAATGCAGGCAGGCCGCGCTTGAGCACTGCCTCACCTTGATATTCATCGAACTCCGGCAACACCTGCGGCTCGGGAAACGCGATCCCGGCCTCGCGGTAAGCTTCGCTTACGAGCTTTGCCGTATCTCGCTGCCTTTCGCAAGGACCCGCGCAGGCGCGGTCGAAGAGAATCATGCGCTGAGCCCAGTAGTCGCCGAGCAGGCGCGCCTGTGCTATTCCTAACGTGGACAACTTGTCGTAATTCTGCTCGAGAAACGAAGCTTGGGCGTGACGAACAAGAAAAAGGATCCCCATTTGCGAATCCACCAGACGCTAAACTGCCGCGCCCTCTTCCTTGCCGAACTGCGCAAATGTCTTGCCCTGCTCTGCAAGCCGCTTCAGCAGCGGCGTAGGCTGCCAGGTCTCGCCGTGCTGTCGGTGGAATTCCGAGATACGTTCATAAACTTTCTTGAGCCCGACGGTGTCGGCATACCACATCGGACCGCCGCGATGCGCGGGAAATCCGTAGCCATTCAGATAGATAATGTCGATGTCCGAAGCACGCAGTGCATAACCTTCCTCCAGAATGCGCGCACCTTCGTTGACCAGCGCGTAGATGCAACGTTCCGTGATTTCCTCGGCGGAGATTTGGCGCTGCACAATTCCTGCCTCGCTTACCCACTTGCGCATGAGTTCATCGACGGCGGGGTCCGGGCTCGCTCGTCGCTGGTCGTCATATTTGTACCAACCCGCACCGGTTTTCTGCCCGAATCGGCCGAGTTCACATAATCGATCTTCGGCAAACGGCTGACGAACGCCGGGCACTTCCAGGTGTTGATACTCCTTGCGGATGCGCCAGCCGACATCTAGGCCCGCGAGGTCGCCGACCGCTAGCGGCCCCATAGCATTTCCGAACTCGACCAGAGCCTTGTCCACGGCTTCAATGCCCACGCCTTCTTCCACGAGGAACTGCGCTTCACGCCGATATGGCCCAAACATGCGATTGCCGACGAACCCTCTGCAGTTGCCGACCAGCACTCCGACTTTGCCGAGCGTTTTTGAAAGTTGCATGCAAGTAGCAATAACTTCTTTCGAGGTAGCTTTACCGCGCACAATCTCCAGCAGTCGCATGACATTCGCGGGACTGAAGAAATGCGTCCCGATGACAAACGCGGGTCGCGAGGTAGAGGCGGCAATCTCGTCAATGCTCAGCGTCGAAGTGTTGCTGGCCAGGATCGCCCACGCCTTGCACACGCGATCCAGTTCCTTGAAGACTTCCTTTTTGAGGGCCATGCCTTCAAAGACAGCTTCGATCACGAGATCCACGTTCGAAAAACCGTCGTAGCTGAGCGTCGGCGTGATGCGGTTGAAGCGCTCGTCGGCGGCTTCCTGGGTGAAACGTCCGCGTTTGACGGAATTTGCGTAGTTCGATTTGATCGTTGCCAGTCCGCGATCGAGCGCCGCTTGGTCCGCCTCTTTCAAGAGCACTGGGATACCTGCATTCGCGAGCACCATGGCGATGCCGCCGCCCATGGTCCCTGCTCCAACAACCGCGGCAGACTTGATCGGGATGATCGCAGTTTCCTTCGGGATGTCGGGAATCTTGCTCACTTCCCGTTCGCTGAAGAAAACATGGATCAGCGATTTAGATTGCTCGGAGAACAGGCAGTCGATGAAGAGCTTCTGCTCGAACTTGCAGCCTTCTTCGAACGGCATCTTTGTGGCGGCTTCGATTGCGTCGATGGCGGCCAGGGGCGCGAGCAAACCGCGCTGTTTCTTGGCCATGCTTTCCCGCGCGGACGAAAAGATGGCTGCATTGTCCGCCGCATTTCCGAGCTTTTCATTCCGTTCCCGAGTTTTGGGTGCCGGCTTATCCGCCACTTCGCGCGCGAACGCGACAGCACCTGCGAGCAGATCGCCTTCGATGATTCGATCGACGATGCCGAATTTTAGCCCTTCGTCGGCTTTGACGGGATTGCCCGTGGTGCACATCTCCAGGGCCTTAGCAACTCCCGCTAGCCTCGGAAGGCGTTGGGTTCCCGCTGCTCCAGGAATGATACCGAGCTTCACTTCCGGCTGGCCGACCTGCGCGGTTGAAAGGGCCACGCGATAATGCCCAGCCATCGCGAGCTCCAAGCCGCCGCCGAAGGCCGTTCCGTGAATGGCGACGATCACGGGCTTGCGGCTGTCTTCGATTTTCAGGAGCAACGGCAGCAACCCCGCTCCCCGCGGCTTGCCCGAAGTCATTTTCCCGAATTCCTTGATGTCCGCGCCGGCCACGAAAGTACGGCCGCCGCCGATCAGGACCACGGCTTTGATGTTGCCGTCCTGCGAGATGAGGTCGAGCGATTCGGAAATACCCTCAGGAACGCCCGGGCTCAGCGCATTCACCGGAGGATTGTTGATGGTGATGACGGCGATGCCGCTATCTTTGGTGAGCTCCACAAGATCGTTCATGGAAGGAATCCTCTGGTCTGCGAATTTACGCGCTTCTCGCAGCGACGCTTCCGGAATCAATCACCAGCGAGGCAATGCGCTCGCGATGAAATGTGGCGTCGCCAAATGCCGTTTCCGATCCTTTTGCTCGACGGTAGTATAGGTGAACGTCGTTTTCCCAGGTGAAGCCCATGCCTCCGTGAATCTGTATGCCGCGGTTGCCGACGGTGCGGCCGGCATCGCTGGCGTACATCTTGGCGATGGAAACGGCCGTGGCGGCGTCCGGAGAGTTTTCTTCCAGCGCCCACCCCGCATAGTACACGGCCGAACGCGCGCTCTCTGTTTCCAAGTACATGTCCGCGCACTGGTGCTGCACCGCCTGGAACATCCCGATCGGCTTGCCAAACTGTTTGCGAGTCTTGGCATATTCAACGGTGATGTCGAGCGTGCGCTGCATGCCGCCGACGAGTTCCGCAGCCAGCGCGGCGGTGGTGATATCGAAGGCCCGACCGAGGTTCGCAGTAGTGCCAATTTCTTCTGCCGGAGTGTCCAGGAATTCCGCTGTGTAGAGTTTGCGCGTGAGGTCCATGGACGACATCGGAGAAATTGTCAGGCCACGAGCCTTGGAGTCCACTACAAACACGCCGTTGCGAGCAATAACAATAATGAAATCCGCGACAGCGGCGTCCGAGACGAAGAGCTTTTCCCCGGTGAGCTTTCCATTCGTCACGCTTAGATGAATGTCCCGCGGATTCCAGCTTGCGTTGGCTTCCAGAATGGCCACCGTGGCGCGGGCTTCTCCCCGGCAGATCGGCGCGAGATATCTGTTCTGATGCGTGGCGGAAGCTACGGCCTCCAAGACGGATCCGGCCAGGACTACGGTCGAGAAAAACGGGCCCGGCAACAACGCGCGGCCCGCCTCTTCCATCAGTAGCATGAGTTCGACCTTGCCCAGACCGACGCCTCCGAGCGTTTCCGGAAAGATGATGCCGGTGTAACCCTGGTCGGTCAACTTCGACCAAAGCGCGGCGTCGTATGCCGTATCCGTTTCCATCAGACGCCGCATCTCCGCGCTAGGACACTCCCCGGCGAAAAACTTGCGCGCACCATCTTTCAGAAATTCCTGGCTTTCACTCAACCCGAATTGCATGGTGTATCCCCTTAGTAGCTTCTGGGCAGTCCCAGAACAAAGTGCCCAATGATGTTCCGCTGCACCTCGGACGTGCCGGCCTCGATGGTGTTTCCGCGGGTGCGCAGGTAGCCGTAAGACCACATCCCTTTGTCAATTGCGTGCGGGTCGCCTGCCAGCAACTGGCCGTAAGGGCCGAGCAGCTCCTGCGCGACTTGCTGGAATCGTTGGTTCAACTCGCTCCAGAATATCTTCTGGATCGAGCCCTCCGGGCCCGGCACGCCGGTGGCGGTGATTCGGCTGAAGGCGCGCATCTGGTTGAGGCGCATGATTTCAATCTCGGCGCTGCATTGCGCAAGCTTCTGCCGGATGAGCGGATCTTCGGCGGCAGGACGCCCGTTGCGTTGAGTAATGCGCGCGAGTTCGATAAGGCGTGTAATGTAACGCTTGAAAATCAGGTGCAAGCGCGCTCCGTACGAACCCCGCTCGTACATCAAGGTGCTCACCGCTACATTCCATCCGTCATTTACTTTGCCGAGAACGTTTTCAACCGGGACACGAACATCACGGAAGAACAGTTCGTTGAATTCGGATTCGCCGGTCATTTGACGCAGCGGACGCACTTCCACGCCGGGCGATTTCATGTCCACCAGAAGGACAGTGAGGCCCTTGTGCTTGGCGACACTAGGGTCGGTGCGCACAACGAGTTCGCACCAGTTCCCGACCCAGCCGTAGCTGGTCCAGACCTTTTGGCCGTTCACGATGTAGTGATTGCCATCGAGGACCGCTTCCATCTGCAATCCGGCAAGATCGGAGCCGGCGTTCGGTTCAGAGAAACCTTGGCACCAGATTTCTTCGGCGCTCAGAATTTTCGGAATGAAGCGCTGCTTCTGCGCTTCGGTTCCATAGGCAATGATGGTCGGTCCAATCAGGCCCAAACCCAGCGAGTTGGCCATGGGCGGGGCCTCCACGCGCGCCATCTCTTCCCAGAAAATGGCTTGCTGCATCAAAGTGGCGCTGCGGCCCCCGAATTCTTTGGGCCACGACACCGCTGCCCAGCGGCCTTCCTGAAGTGTTCGTTGCCAGGCGCGGAGGTAAGGAAACGATTCCTCGATGGGTTTTTCGCGCCATTCGTTCCAGTCCTTGGGAAGGTTGGCGGCGAGCCACGCACGGAGCTCGTCGCGAAACGACAACTCCTCTTCGGTTAGTTTTAAATCCATGTTTCGGGCTCCTTCAGATTTCAGGTGCCAGCTGCACTCCAGGCTTTGTAAGTCGAAACCGACGTCTCTGAAAATCAACCGGACTCAAGCCTCGGTTTTGCGCCTAGGCGAGGCGAAGTTCGCTCGCATGGTGTCCTGGCCCTGCCAGTACTTTTTCCGGATATCCTTTTTGAGAATTTTTCCTGTGCCAGTCTTAGGCAAACTATCCAAGAATTCGAATGAGCGCGGACACTTGTAGTGGGCCACGCGTGAACGGCAGAACTCGATGAGTTCGGGCTCGGTAGCCGCGGCGTTCGGTTTTAGAACCACCAAAGCTTTGGGCACTTCGCCCCATTTTTCGTCTGGAACCGGAATGACTGCGACCTCGAGGACGGCCGGATTCGCCAGGATGGCCTTTTCAACTTCGAGGGAGGAGATATTTTCTCCGCCGCTCACGATGATGTCTTTTTTGCGATCAACGATTAGGATGTATCCATCTTCATTCCAAGTGGCCATATCCCCCGTGTGGAACCATCCGCCGCGCAGAGCTTCGGCGGAAGCTTCCGGCTGGCGCCAGTAACCCTCCATCACACCATCACTGCGCGCGATGATTTCGCCGATGGCTAGACCATCGCGAGGCACGTCGCGATCGTCGGCATCGACTACGCGTAGCTCCGTACCAGGAAATGCGAAGCCGGTCATCGCCTGGCCCGCATAGCGCTGTTCTCCTTCCCAGTTCAGCTCCGTTTTCATGGGAGAAATCGTCAGCGATGGTGAGGTTTCCGTCAGACCGTAACCCGAAAAGCAATCGCAGCTGAGTGCTTGCTCGACCTCGCGAATGAGCGTTGGCGACGATGCAGCGCCTCCAATGACAATCCGTTTCAGACTGCTCAGATCGTAATTATGCCGCTCTGGGCAGTTCACCAGAGCGGTTGCCATGATGGGCACCAAGCTGCAGGAATCGACCTTTTCCGTTTCGATAAGCCGAAAAACTTCCTTGGTCTCGAAACGCTGGATCATGACGTGCTTTCCGCCGAGCAACGTGAGGAAATGCGCGACGCCCCATCCATTCGCGTGGAAGAGCGGGATGGTGTGAAGTTCGACCGCGCCGTTTTCAATCTGAAATCCCATGCAGACGTTCAGCGCGTGGAGGTAGATGTTCCTGTGCGTTAGCATTACACCTTTTGGATTTGCGCTGGTCCCGCTGGTGTAGAAAAGTTCAGCCAGGGCGTTCTCATCGATCGAACTTATGTCGGCGCGATACGGAGAAGCCGCGCCTATAAAAGCGTCGTAGCTTTGTGGTGCCAGCCAGGGCACCTCAGGCGAACCATCCAGCTGGACGAAAAGTTTCACCGTGGGAAGATTCTTGCGAAAAGATTCGACCAAGCCGAGAAACTGCTTCTCCACGAAGAGTATGGCAGCGCCGGAATCATTCAGAATGTAGGCCAGTTCCTCGGGGGCCAGCCGGATGTTCAGCGGAAGCAAAACAGCGCCCGCTTCCGGGACGCCGTAGTAGGCTTCGAGCAAGCGGTGACAATTGGCGCCGAGAAAAGCGACGCGGTCGCCGGGTTGGATACCAGCCCGGCGCAAAGCTCCCGCCAGACGGCTGACGCGCTCGGAAAACTGCGCGTACGTAAAGCGCTCCTGATTGCAGACGATCGCGGTCCTACCGGGATACTGCTGTTCCGCGTAGCGAAGGAAACGGAGAGGTGTGAGTGGTATGTTCATGGCCTGCTTCGCCTGGATTAGGCTGACTGACCTCCATCGACCACCAGGATGTGCCCGGTTATAAAATCTGAGGCGCCGGAAGCGAGAAAAACGGCGGCGCCCTTCAAGTCATGAGGACCGCCAAAACGTCCCAGAGGCACACCCGCCAATATCGCTTCCTTGTTTCGCTCGATGACTTTTCCCGACATGTCGGTGGGGAACCAGCCCGGTGCAATGGCGTTTACGTGAATGTTGTGCACGCCCCACTTGCAGGCCAAGTCCTTGGTGAAAATGATCACACCGCCTTTGCTGGCGCTGTAGCCGATGGCGGAGAAATCAGGCGATGAACCACGCAGCCCAGCCACTGACGCGATGTTGATGATCTTTCCGCGACGTTGGGAAATCATGACCTTGCCCACTGCTTGAGAAAACAAAAACGTTCCCGTGAGGTTGGTCTCAATGACTTTATTCCATTGATCGAGCGTCATCGATTCGACTGGCGCACCCCAGGAAGTGCCGGCGTTGTTGATGAGTATGTCGACCCTGCCGAATTCGTTGATCGCTGCATCAACAACCGCCTGTACGCCGGCGGGGTTCTTCACGTCGCAACCGAGCGCCAACGTTTTGACGCCGAGCTTTTGCAATTCTCCGGCAGTTTGTTCGCAGCGTTCTTTCTTCCGAGCGCAAAGGACTAAATTTGCGCCCATTCCTGCAAGACCTTCAGCCATTTGCCGGCCAAGTCCAATAGAGCCCCCTGTGACGATGGCAACGCGCCCAGTTAGATCAAAGAGTTGCTGGACTTTCATTTCGGAATCCTGGGCGCGGTCCGGCGCTCGTGAGGAGATTCACGAGCGCACTCGGACCGTCGTTGTGGCTCAAGCTCGAGCTAAAAACTAAACCGTATGCCCAGCTGGACCTGGCGCTTCGGAAAAGCCGAAGTGAAAGCGAGCGGCGTACTGGGCGTGACGACCTCCCCGTCCGGCAATACGGTGCCGGAACGCAGGCCGTGAACGTTAAACGAAGTATTGCCGGTGGCGCATCGTCCTGAGATGGGGCATACACCCGGCGTCGTCTGAATCCCAAACAACGGACTCACTTCGTTGTTCACACTGGCAAAATTCGTTCTGTTCGCAATATTGAACCCTTCCGCGGTGAGCGTCATAGAAGCCTTCTCGCCCAATTTGTGCCGCCAGCTCAAACGCATATCGAAGTCAACGAAATCGGGCCCGAGACCCGTGTCGCGCGGCGCGCCGAGAGGACGTTCGTTGGTGATGTGATTGTCGCCGTTGACTTCGCCTCCCGCCAGCAGATTGAAAGGTAGCCCGCTGTGGTAGGTAAAAATCGGTGAGAGCTGGAAGCCGGAAAGGATCGCCTGCTTCCACGGGCTGTCGAAAACTCCTGCGACTACCACTTTGTGCCGCTCGTCAAATTCCGACAGGCCCCGATCCAGAGCGAGGTTTGTCGGATCCTGCGGCCCGTAGTCGGTGTTGAAATCCGTGGAGGTGTCGAAGCCTTTGCTGAAGGTGTAGTTCCCAAACATGGTGAAGTGATCGCTGAAGCGCTTCTTCACCTCAATAATCAAGCCTTCGTACAGGCTGGACGCCGCGGAGGTGTACTGATTGTTCTGAGTAATCAGCGGATTCACAAAACAGGCGAAGGGATTCGCCGCGCAGGGTAGAGAAGGTGTTTCGGGGGCGAGCAGTCCACCGAGCAGCGGGTCGCTCCCTGCGAATAGATTCCAGTTCTTATAGGCGAATGGTTTCCCGCTGGCCAGCGTTACCGTGCTCGTCGGGGTTGTTGGCAATAGATTCGTGTCAATTGCGACCGGGAGATACAACGTATGCGAGTAAATCCCGCTCACACCGATGGAGAATCCGGGCGCGATCTCACGTTCAATTCCCAACGAAGCTTGTTGCGATTGGGGAGGCCTGTAGTTGGGCGGGTTGCTGAAGAGCACCGTCAGTGGATAAAGAGGGCCGCTATTGGCGGCGATAATGCCGAGCGGGGCCACAGCCGCGGGTGTGATACATGCATTGTTGCCAGGCGTTGGAGTCGTGCACTGAATCAACCCCTCCGCAAAAAGTGTTTGGAATACAACCGCCGAGTTTTGCAAACCTGGGATACCTGGCGGGGGAAGCGCAAGGGGATCCACGTAGATGGAAATGTACCGAGTGCACGGACTGGTTCCCGAGCCGGGCACTATACCGGCGATTCCGCAGGTGGCAATCGCGTTGTTGACCTGATCCGGAACTTGCGCCGTGTTGTGATTGTTTTCCACCGTGCTGTGATTCTTGTTCAGCACTCCGAGGCTCAAGTCGACCTGGGGGATCTGCGCGTCGATGGGTCCGTAGAAAATCCCGTAACCACCGCGAATCACCGTCCTGTGATCCTTGAATGGATCCCACGCAAAAGACACGCGGGGGGCGAAGTCCTTATAGTAGGTATTCAGCGGGCGATATTGCGAGTCGATGTCATATCGAAGGCCATAGCTCAGCGTGAAACTCGACGTCATCTTCCACGAGTCCTGCACGTAAAGTCCCGTCAGCGGCCGGGTGTATGCAGGGTAGTCCGCATCGCCAAATCCCTGTTGATAGACTTGCGGCAGACCGAACGAGGCGGACTCCAGGGCAGACAGGCTGGGAAGCTGCGGAGACAGTAGGGTTCCAAAATCAGGAAGGCTACTGAAGACGAAGCGTGCCGGAAGAAATGTGTGGGATTCGGTGTGATTGCCGCGCAGCAATTCGTCAACGCCGAACTGAATCGTGTGATGGCCGCGGATCATAGTCAAGTTATCGGCAAACTCATAGCGGCGCAGAATCGTGAGATTGGGCAAGAAGATGTTGGTCCCTAGATTGTTTATGAAACCAGGGATTTGGAGTCCGGCCTGTCCGGGTTCGTTCGGAATCACATTGAAACTGTTGTAATCCCACTGCACCCGCAGTTCGTTCTGAGTAGTCGGGCTGAACTGGTGAAACCAGGCGCCCTGCAGGTTGTTGTCATAGTCGTGTATCGAACTTCCTGCCGAGAAAGCGGTTAGAGATTGCACGTCCGGGTTTTGTTCGAGGTCGTGCGCATACCGATAGCTGAGAAAAAGCTGGTTGTTCGCGTCGATGCGGTGATCGAGGCGCGCGGAAGCAAGATAATCGCGGGAGTTATAGTCGAAGAGTCCTCCCTCCGTTTCGAATTGGTCGACGAGGTAGGCGCCTATGGGAGTAGCGGCAGGATTGACGTTGTTGACGGTCAATGCATTTGTAAGAGCAGCCGCACAGACGGGTCCGGGGAGCGTCGTCATTCCGGTGAACGGTGGTGGCAGTTGACTGGCGACAACGGTGCCGATAGGCCCACTCAAGCAAGGCACGGGTGCCGGGTTTGCCGCCAGCGCCGCGAAAATTTGCTGCTGGTCGAAAGTAGGACGAAGGATTGATGTATTCGTCAGCAGCGGCACCGCGTTTTCCGCATCCTGCCGTAAGCCCTCGAAACCGGCGAAGAAGAAAGTTTTGTCTTTTCGGATGGGCCCACCCACGGAGCCGCCGAATTGATAGCGCTGCAGCGAATCCTTAACGGGCGTACCTACCGAATCGCCTCCGGTCGGATCGAACACGTCTCCAGGTTTAAGCGCTGGGCTGAAGGCGAACGGATCGCGAGCATCCATCCCATCGTTACGGAAATAGCCGAACAGACTGCCGTGAATATCGTTCGAGCCTGATTTCGAGACGATGTTGATCGACGCGCCGTTGGCGCCGCCGAGTTCCGCAGTGTAGTTGCTTCGGTTTACCTGGAACTCTTGCACAGCGTCTTGGCTGACGGTGGGCCTCACGCCGCCAGCGTCGTCCTGCGCTTCACCGCCGTCAACGGTGATGCTGTTGCCGCGACCATTGCTTCCGTAAAACGAAAGTCCGCTCTGCGGTGTCTGCTTCACTCGGAAGTCCTGGTCATCTGCCAGCCGCGTGGAATCCGAGACACCCGGCAGAAGCAGAGTGAAAGTGAGGTAATCGCGGCGGTCAATGGGCAGGTCCTCGATATACTGCTGCGTCAAAGTATTCGCTTGGCTCCCCCGTTCAGTTTCCACCACGGGAGGAACCGAGGTGACCTCGACCGTTTGCGCCGTCGTCGCCACTTGCAAGTGGAAATCCAGGGTAACGGTCTGTCCCACGGTGACCACGACACCCTTCTGTACTTCCGATTGGAATCCGGATGCCTGCACGCTGAGGTTGTACGTTCCCGGAGGCAGGCTGCTAAAGCGATACTGTCCGCCCTTGTCGGAGGTGACCGTGAGGCGTATCCCTCGGGTCACGTCGTCTGCACTCACTGTCCCATTAGGAACGACGGCGCCCGTCGGATCAGTCAATGTGCCGCTGAGGCTACCCGAGTCCCCCACGCCTTGGGCGTACATTACGGGAGCTCCTACCAGCAGACACGCCAACACGAGCAGGACACATGCGGATGAGATCAGCTTCCTCATGGCTTCTCCTTTGAATCTGCAAACCTGCGAGACTGCCACCCTCCGAGAATTTGAGTGTAGGTATCACATTATGGTTACTAACGTCAATACGAAACCCGATGACTTGCATCAGGATTTTGGATGCCCGTGTCCAACAAGGCCCGGGAAGAGGACTAGCGGCGACAGAGACGCTTAGCTTCAGCGAGGAGTAAGCACGATACGACCGGACACGGTGCCCTTGCGTAGTTCGGCCATCACTTCGTTGGCTTGGTCCAGCGGCCGGGTGGCCACCTGACAGCGGATCTTTCCGGCGGCCGCCATGGCCAGCACTTCGCGCAGGTCCTGCCGCGTGCCGACGGCCGAGGCTTGGATGCGCACCTCGGACGCCGCCATCATGATGGGCGGAAAGCAAATCGAGTCAGAGGGCAGGCCGACGACCAGCAACATCCCCGTAGGTCTCAAGCACGGAAAGGCAGTGTCATAAGCTGCCTTCGCGGCAGAAGTGACGATGGCCGCGTGCATGCCGCCCGCTCCACGCAGCTCTCTAACAACATTCGATGAACTCGGATTCAACACCGCGGATGCGCCCAGACTTCTAGCGTGTGCTAACTTTTCATCGGAAACGTCAATGGCCGTAACAACCGCCCCTAGCCCAACGCCGATTTGCACCGCTAGGTGACCGAGTCCGCCAACGCCGAAGACCGCCAAACGTTGGCCCAGCTGAATTCTAGCTTGCCTTAGCGCGCGATAGACCGTTACTCCAGCGCAGAACAGAGGCGCCGCTTCGATGCCCGAGACCCCATCGGGAATCTTCGTCGCGTGACTTGCGGGAGCCTTAACGAATTCAGCGTATCCCCCGTCCACGGTCACGCCCGTGATTTGCTGTTTGGTGCAGAGATTTTCGTTGCCCTCGCGGCAGAATTCGCACTGGCCGCAGCTCCAGTGCAGCCAGGGAACTCCCACGCGGTCGCCAATCTCCAAATGATCTGCGGAGTTGCCCTTTTCGACGATACGGCCGGCAATTTCATGTCCGAGAACTAGAGGCCTTTTGGTGATCGGAATCATCTGAGGCCAATCCCCATCCGCCAAGTGCAAATCGGAATGGCACACGCCACAAGCCTCCACTTCGACGAGTACTTCCTGCGCCGCAGGCTTCGGCCGAGCGATCTGTTCAATGGTGAGCGGCGCTTTGAAATCGCGCAGGACCGCTGCCTTCATCGAGTGCACCTCAAGGATTTTTGAGTGCTTGTCTCAGCCCTTGTCAGTGGCCGCGCACGCTCGCTCACTCGTGCGCAGATCGGGATGTGATCCGGCTACGGCTTGGCGCCGCGCAAAAAAAAGTCCACCGCACTTCGCACTCTTTCGGTGAGTTTGTGAGGCCCGGTGAGATCAACGGCCCATTGACGGACGACGGTATTGAATAGCCCCTCCATGAACTCCGCAAGATGGACGACGGGAAAATCACGGGTGATCTCGCCGTTCTTTTGGCCTTCCGCGATGATTTCGCGCAGAAGGCTGACGGTGGCAGCTTCAGGCCCTCGCAATTCCGGTGAGCGCACCGCGTCCATCGCGCCCGCGAGAATTACGGCCTGCCAGAGCGGGCGTCCTACTTCCGTCACGTTTCCGAGAGATTCGTAAAATCGCCGCAAGCGTTGTTCCGTCGAGGCTTTGGTGGAAAGTTCGGCCTTCAGGCTTTCCGCCTGCCGTGCAAAGGCACGTCGGCCGACCTCACGCAATACCGCTTCTTTGCTGGGAAAATAGCGGAAGAAGGTAGGTTGGCTAATGTCCAGAGTCTGCACGATGTCGTCGATGCGTGTATTTTCGTAGCCTTGCTGTCGAAAAAGATGCAGGGCCGTTTCGACGATCTGCTGGCGGAGCCGCGCCTTTTTTCGTTCGCGAAGACCCGACGTGGGCTCCTTGCCGGACGCCGCATGGCTATGGCTGCGGCGTTTATTTTCCGCATCCACGTCCGTGGGGCTAGCGGGTGCTGGCGATGACGCCCGTCTCGCAGCGCTTCTTGTGTGACGCATGATACCTGTCCTCCTGCTTGTTGCACCGGGCCGGTGCGAGTTTCACATTTCGATAGTGGCTATGACATTATAGCGACTAACGCTAAGTTGCAAGGGCGGTGTTAAATCGAAGATTCCGCTGAACGCTGCGGATTGAGTCTTTTGCGCGCGGCTACGCTGTTCTCCTACCGATTTCCGCGCCCATTGATTCCGCTCGCAACTCCGAAGTGACCGCTTTTCGGTGAAACTCCATCGTCCCGTCGTTGACCGATCCGAACGCAAACGTCGCCAGATCCTTCACATAATTCTGGTGTACCCTCCAGGGCATTTTCTGCCCCTGTTTGGGAAGTACGCCATGGGCGCGGCGGACGTAGCCGGAACTAAAATCGAGCAAAGGCTCGGGCACGATCGACGGATCGGGCGAACGCGGTACACATATCGACCAGCCCTTACGATCCATATATTTGAGTAAGCGGCAGACATAGCGCGCCGTGAGGTCGCAACGCAACGTCCAGGAATTATTCGTGTAGCCAAAAGCGAACGCCAGATTCGGAACGCCGTTGAACATTGCGCCCTTGTAAACCATCTTCTCTTCAAATTTGGCGGGTACGCCGTCTACTACGATATCGGCGCCGCCCATCAGCTTCACCACAAGACCTGTCGCGGAAACGATGATATCCGCCGGCAAGGTTTTCCCTGAGCTCAAACGGATGCCGGCTTCGACAAATGTCTCGATCGTGTCGGTGACCATCACTGCCCGTCCCGCGCGGATCGCGGCGAACAGGTCGCCGTCAGGCACCAGACATATCCGCTGATCCCAGGGGTTATAACGCGGCGTAAAGTGCTGCTTGACGTCGTAATCGGGATCGAGCTGCAGCTTGATCCCCTTGATGATTAACTCCTTCATTTTTTCCGGTTTACTCCGGGCGAGCGAAAACATCGTGATGGCGTAAAGCACGTTCTTCCATTTTGTGAGTTTCGCGGCAAGTCTTGCTGGCAAATGCTTGTACATCCAAATGGCCTTTGTATCCTTGGCCGGACGCGTAACCACATAGCTCGGAGAACGCTGGAGCATGGTGACCAGCGCGGCCTCTTTTGCAAGGGCCGGAACCAGCGTCACCGCCGTGGCGCCACTCCCGACCACGACGATGTGTTTGCCGGCATAATCGAGCGTCTCCGGCCACTCCTGCGGATGCAAGAATTGCCCCTGAAACCGCTTGATGCCCGGGAATTCCGGGCTAAAGCCGTTTTCGTAATCGTAATAGCCGCTGCACATATAAAGGAAGTTACAGACGAGCCGGACGATGCGTCCATCGTCTTTCATCCGGGCCTCGACCGTCCAGCGCCCCTCGACCGAGGACCAGGAAGCGCGGATCATCCTATGTCCCAGTCGGATGTGGCGGTCGATTCCGTAATGTTCTGCAGTCTCGCGGATGTAATTCCATATGGCGGGCCCGCCGGCGATCGCCTCCTCCGCATGCCACGGTCGGAATGGAAACCCGAGTGTATGCATATCAGAATCCGAGCGGACGCCGGGATAGCGGAAGAGATCCCAGGTTCCGCCGATGGAGTCGCGCGCCTCGAGGATCGCGTAGGTCTTTCGCGGAAAGGCGGTCTGCAAACGGTAAGCTGCGTCAATGCCAGATATTCCAGCGCCAATGATCAGTATGTCGAGATGCTCGTGTGTTTCCATGTCGTTCGTTTCTGCGAACTACTTTCCACGACGGACGCCGGCATGAAAAGTCTTGAGGAGACTATTCGAGCAGATCGGGCTGTTCGCGTGTGATATGCGCGAGCAGCGGCTGAAACTGGAACCATCCTGCGAGATGGTTTCCAACTTGCTCCCTGGTCGCAACCGCCGTGGCGTGATCGATCTTCACCGGCACGCCAGCCGCCTCCGCAAGCAATTGCGCCTGGCAACTTCGGTCCATGGTGATGAACCACCACGCTGCTTCTTCCACACACTGGCCCACGGTGATCAATCCGTGATTTCGCAGAATCGCAGCTTTGTGTTGTCCCAAGGCCTGCGCGATACGTTCGCCCTCCGACGTCTCATAGACTACGCCGGTGAACTCCGCGAACAATCCGTGATCCTCGTAAAATGCGCAGGAATCCTGCGTAATGGGGTCGAGCATGCGCCCGAGCGAGGCCCAGGATTTTCCGTACATCGAATGCGCGTGCGCCGCAGCAACCACGTCGGGACGCGCGGCATGCACTCGCGAGTGGATGGCGAAGGCCGCTCCATTCACGGGATATTGTCCTTCCACGACTTCTCCGCGATGATTCACCAGGATCAGGTCGGACGCGCGAATTTGGCCGAAGTGCATGCCGAAGGGGTTTACCCAGAAGTGATCGAGCCGCTCCGGATCGCGCGCCGTGATATGTCCGGCTACACCTTCGTCGAATCCGAAGCGCGAGAAAAGTCGAAATGCGGCCGCCAGCATCCGTTTGCGATGCAAGCGTTCTTCCGCGGCCGTGGCAAACACGGGTGGTCGCGGGACGTTCAATACGTTTGCGGGTGCTCCGGCCATTTCACCCTCCGTTGTTTAGGGAATGTCCTGCTTGGCACAGTGCCCGCGATTATATACAATGCGCGCCGCGTTGGTCACTCTCATCTGTAGGCAACTATCAATAGCCCGCTAGAGGGCTCGTTCGCATTATTAGCGCCCGGAGGAATGCTCATGAATAATTTGAATCACAAATTCGAGCTGGCAGCGCGTCCCGTGGGTTTGCCCAAGCGAACCGATTGGGCCTACAAGGAAGAGCCAGTTTCCGACCCTGATGAAGGCGAGCTTCTGGTAAAGATTCTGTTTATCTCGCTCGACCCGGCCATGCGGGGCTGGATGAACGAAGGTAAATCCTATATTCCTCCGGTGGGAATTGGCGAAGTGATGCGGGCGGGGGCGCTCGGCCGCGTCATCGCGTCGAAAAATCCCAAGTTCGCCGTCGGCGATCACGTTTACGGCGCATTCGGCGTTCAAGAGTTCGCCATCTCCAAAGGTATCGGCATCACCAAGGTAGATCCTGGCGCGTTTCCTTTACCGGTGTATCTCGGCACCCTCGGAATGCCAGGTATGACCGCATACTTTGGCTTGCTGGATATCGGCCAGCCGAAGCCCGGCCAGACCGTAGTCGTGTCAGGAGCAGCCGGAGCGGTCGGAACAGTAGTGGGTCAAATCGCCAAGATAAAGGGATGCACCGTTGTCGGCATCGCCGGTGGCGGCGAAAAGTGCAGCTACATTGTGAACGAACTCGGCTTTGACGCCGCAATCGATTACAAATCGGAGGACGTCCGCAAATCTCTCCAGAAAAACTGCCCGAAAGGTATCGACGTTTATTTCGACAACGTCGGCGGCGACATTCTCGACGCCGCGCTGACGCAGCTCGCGCGCGGTGCGCGAATTGTGATTTGCGGCGCGATCTCGCAATACTGCAATACCACGCCGATTAAAGGCCCTTCGAATTATCTTTCTCTGCTGATTAATCGCGCCAGCATGACAGGCATGGTCGTATTTGACTACGCCGACCGTTATGCCGAGGCCGGGCGTGAAATGGCCGGCTGGATGGCCGCCGGGAAACTCAAATCGCGCGAGCATATCGTCGACGGCCTGGAGACGTTTCCAGACACGTTGCTGAAACTCTTCAAGGGCGAGAACGTCGGGAAACTAATCCTCAAAGTAGCCGACGCGTAAAAATCGAGCGCTGACGTCACTTCCCGCCGGCACAACTCTCTCTAACTTTCTTCGAGGGCAGCCAGGAGCGTATCCGGGCTTGCGTTGTCGCCGAAGGTTTCGCTGACGTGAGCGAAGCGATCGATATTTCCCGGTGCAAAGATAAAGCTGCCACCCAACTGAAATGGATTTAGTCCAAGTTTGTGCTGATGATGCCCGGCCGCGCGGGCGCGAGCGCGGCTCTTGAAATTGTCGCGCCGAAGGATGTGAAGCAGATTGGCCGAGCGCAGGTTGGCGATGGCGTAAGCCTCGCGACGTTCGTCGATCAGCAGGGGAAACTCGATGCTCGTTTCTTCGCGGAAAATGCGGGCGTAGTTGCGGTCGCCAAGACTGATGGCCGCGAGCGAAGCTCCTTTGTTCCGGAAGGCTGGTTCGTGTTCGCGCAACTGCGCGATGTGTTCACGGCAAAAAATTCAGCCGTAGTGCCGAAGAAAAACGACGACGGCGGGCCCGCTCTCCCACAGCGAACCGAGGCGGATCTGCCGGCCATCGGCGTCCGGAAGAGAGACGTCTGCAAGCCTCTCGCTCAGAGTTTCCTGCACGTCGCGAATCGTCGTCGTATTCTACCCTTGGACAAATTCTCGAATGTAGCGAGTAACCTCGCTTGGTTTTTCGTGAATCACCCAATGCGAGCCGTCCGGCACGCGCTTCACGGTCAATTCGGGAACGAGCTCATCAAGGCCGTCAAGGTTACGCGAAATCAAAGCGGTATCCTTCTCGCCCCAAATCACGAGAGTTGGAACCTTGACCACCATACGCGTTGAATCAACGCCAAAATGGTTTGTGGGAAGACCCACATCGGGCGCGACTTGCGAGCGTTCAGGCGGGCCAAGATGATTCGCGCGATAGTAGTTGAGTCCGCCGGCTAGGGCTCCCGGCTGCGACCAAGCTTCTAAATACGCTGCCTTGTCTGCTTCCGTGAATGCACCCGTTTTCACCAACGGCTCCAGGACGTTTTCAACCAATAAGGCGTAATTATTAGCGGAAAGGATCGATTCAGCGTCCGGGCTTCGGAACATGATCATATACTGGCTGGCCTGTTGCTGAGCTGGGTCTGTGGCCAGCAGTCTCGCGAATATCGCCGGGTGAGGAGCGTTAATAATGATCAGTTTTTTTAGGTAGTCCGGATGGGCGACGGCAAAGGCCCAGGCGAGCGCGCCTCCCCAATCGTGCCCGACGAGAATGATTCGATCGTTGTGCCGGAAGTGATCCGCAAGCGCACGAATATCTTCGATTAGGAATTTGCCTCGATACTGGTCAAGGTCCGCCGGCTTGTCAGAAAGGTTGTAACCGCGCAAATCGGGAGCGACGGCGAGGTAGTCTTTGCCGAATTCGTCCAGCTGGTTCTTCCATTCGTACCAAAACTCCGGAAAGCCGTGCAGGAAAAGGATGAGCGATCCTTTGCCTCTCGTGGCGCAGTGCAGTCGAACGCCGTTCGCCTCGACGTAAGTGTCGTTGAGACGAGCTGGGCCATCCTCGCCAGAGGCCTGCCGGCCCGAAAATCCTGCCATAAATAACAACGGAAAAGCAGTGTGCAATAATGGGTCGAACATGGCCAGAGCCTACGCTTCCCGGTGCACTGGAATCAACCGGCATCAGCGGAAAGTTATTCCGCACTGCTTCCAGAGGTCGTTGTGAGCAGTGGCGCCGTCACCGTGTCCTAGGGATCCTTCATGAGATTGCCGTTCAGCGAAGTCCTCTTTCTTTTTTTCGCCGGGGGGATCGCCGGAACTTTGAACGCCTTAGCGGGCGGAGGCAGCTTCATCTCCTTCCCCGCATTGTTGTTCGTGGGTGTGCCGCCTGTGCAGGCCAATGCTACCAATACGGTAGCCCTCTGGCCGGGATTGGCCGCCAGCACGGTCGCATACTTAAAACGGCTCGACGTTCCGAGGCGTCTCCTAGTCCCTTTGCTCGTGACTAGCATTGCGGGAGGTTGGGTGGGCGCGCTGCTCCTGCTAAAAACTCCCCAACGTACTTTTCTGCATTTTGTTCCCTGGCTGCTCTTGAGTGGGACCTTGCTGTTTGCCTTTGGCAATAAGATTCGGGCAATTGGCGGCACGAGCGCCGTCGTTGATGATCTCCGGACAATATCGTGGCGCGCGATCGCCGCGAGCTCCTTCGTAGAGTTGCTGGTCGCGGTCTACGGCGGATACTTCGGCGCCGGACTCGGTTTCATCCTGATGGGAATGCTGGCGGTACTTGGAATGCGGGATATCCACGCCATGGGCGCGATCAGGACGTTGCTTGCCGCCGCGATTAATGCCGCTGCGGTGGTCACCTTCATCCTGGGCGGCGCCGTTTTGTGGCTGCAGTTTGCAGTGATGGTTGCGGGTGCATTAGTCGGTGGGTGGTTCGGCGCGCATTACGCGCAAAGATCCGATCCCCGAAAGGTGCGGGCGTTCGTGATCGGCGTCGGGATTGCGATGAGCGCGTACTTTTTTCTCCAAGCGCGCTAGTTCTCGGCACGAGTACTCGTTTGCTGAGAAAATCACCTTACACGCTAGCGCTTGGCATTTTTGGGATAAGATGATTTGCGAAACAGAGAAAAACACACGCCGATGAGCTTGCCAAGGCCCAGTCACTGCTGGCGCCGGCTGCAGGAGGCCATTCCATGGCATCGCCCACAGAACATGCCAAGCCGCAATACATGAATTTCGCGCCAACCGATTTGAACCCCTACAAGGACCTCCCCGAGGGCTTTTTTGATTTCCTGTTACCCCTCCACAACCAATTCACGCCCTGGCAACACAAACTCGTCGAAAAGCGCAGAGAAGTTTTGCAGTTGGCGCACCGCGGAAATCCGCCGGACTATTTGCCGGCCTCGGAAGCAACTACCTCCGACTGGCGAATCGAGATGCCCGACTGGTGCGCGGATCAGCGCAACCAGATGACCGGTCCGGCCGATGACGCGGAGTTGGCCGTAAAGCTGCTGAACTCCGGCTCTCCTGCGGTCATGCTCGATCTCGAAGATTCCACAGCCAACGCTTGGGAGAACATCCTGTTGGCGGTTAAAAACACAATTGCCGCTTACAAGTATGAACTCAGCTACGACGACCGGAAGCGAGGCAAGAAGGTTTCGGTGCAGCGTTCGAAAACGGTGACCTGGGTTCGACCCCGCGGGCTGCACCTCAGCCAGGGCGGCGTAATCAAGGACGAGATCATGTCCGCATCCCTGTTCGATCTGGCCCTGATCTGGTACCAGATTGATCCGGCATCGTTGGCGCACAATTTCTCCGTATATATTCCTAAAAGCGAGTCAGCCGAGGAGGCCTTGTGGTGGCGCGACCTCTTCCAGGCCCTAGCCAAATCCAAAGGTTTGCCTAAAGACTACATAAAGTGCATGGTGCTGGTGGAAGCGCACCCGCAGGCCTATCAGATGGAGGAGTTTCTTTTCAACCTGCGTGACCATTGCCTCGGCTTGAATCTCGGCCGCTGGGATTACATGGCCTCGCTGATCGATTTCATGATCGAGGATCCCAACTGGATTTTGCCGGATCGCAATACAATCCCGCACGACGTGGCCTTCTTTCAGAACTTCCGCACGCTGATGCCGGAAATCTGCCACAAGCACGGAGTGCATGCCATCGGCGGAATGACCGCGCTTTTTCCCAGCCGCACGGATGCGGAATTGAACGAGCGCGCTTTAAAGATCTTGAAACAGGATAAGCAGAATGAGGCCAGCTGCCTGATGGACGGAGCGTGGACCGGCCACCCGGATCAAAACGAAATCGCGGTCGCACAGTTTCCGTATCCCAATCAGATTTCGAAGCGGCCCAAACTTCCGAATTCTCATCCGGACTTGCGCCCAATACCAAAGGGGGTTGGTGCAATAACTCTGGCGGGAACGCGAGCGGCCGTGCGCACCGTGATTCGCTATCGCAACGGCGTGCTCAACGGCAAGGGAGCCAGCCTGCTCGACGGCTATATGGAGGACCTGGCTACCGACCGCATTTATCGCCTGATGATCGCGCAGCGCGTGCGGCACAAGGTCACAGTGCCCGGCGACGATGGCAAGCCTATCGAACACAATCCTGGATTGGTGACTCGGCTGTTCGAAGAAGAATTGGCGAAAATTCAACGCGATTTACCCGCTGAGATTGATCGCAAAGCTGCAGCAACGCTTCCCGAAGCTCGCCGTATCGCCGAGGAACTTATTGTGCAGGGACGCCATTCGCCGGTGTAATCGGCGTGCATTCTAGCGTGACCGATTCAAGTTGTGAACCGCAGACTGACTGGTGAGAAGAAAGCCAGAGTGACAGCGACTGGTCGCGGAGCTCGAGTGCCAGGAAAGCGTCAATCCAACTGATTCTTGCCAGCGTATCTAATCTGCCGACCTGCGAACCGGGAGACCTCAGCCCATTCTGTCGACAAATCTATATCGAGAAATATGTTGAAACTACGCCGGCAGCCTCTCGCCACGCGTTTCCGCGCTGAATGGAATCAAAATCAGCCCAAGAGCAAATGCAATGGAAGTCATTGCTACCGGCATCCCGAGCGAGCCGAAATGCCGGACGCCTGTTCCGACCAGAAAAGTGATTCCGGCGCCGCCAAATCGGGCGAACGACGTAGAGAAGGCGAAGGCACTGGCTCGGCATTCCGTCGGGTATTGCTCGGGGAGCCAAAGAGTGTAAACGGCGAAGTTGGCGCCGCCCAACCCTAGAAAGAAGAGACAAACGAAGAACCACGGAAGCGCCGAAGGTCCGAGATAAAAGACTTTGCCGAACGTGAGCGCAATGAACACCATCATGAGAGCGAACAAAATAGCGAGCGCCCCGCGTCTTCCGACTCGTTCGGCGAGCCAAGGCATCGCCAGACAGCCAAGTATCGTGGCGAACGAAACCAGCATAACGCCCCAGGAAGCGAGTTGCGCGGCTTGCGGAGTGCTGCGTCCGCCGGCTTCAGCAAGGGCGGTGATGGCCGAGGGCACATACACGGTGCCAGCCCACAGCCCGCAGATTGAGGCCAGCATGAGTAGAGCATTTACAATCGTTCTTTGCCGCCAGCCGGCCGAAAACAGCGTCGCGAAAGGACGCCAAACGGCCCAGGACCGCACGACACTTTCCTTCTTCTTCCAGGCAGCGGGCTCCGTGACTCCGTGGCGAATCCAGGCGAGCAACAACGCCGGCGCACCACCCACGATAAACATGGCGCGCCAGCCATAGTGACTGCCGATGCCGTAGTTCGCGAGAGCGGCAAGAAATATGCCGACGTAATAACCAGTGTGCATCAGGCCCGCGCCGAGTCGGCGTCGGCTCTCCGGCCACTCCTCCGCCACAAACGTCCCGCCCATTGCCCATTCCCCGCCAATGCCGATGCCGGCCAAGAGGCGAAGAATCGCGAGCTGCCACACACTGGTGACGAAAGCACTCAGAAAAGTGAATACCGAATACCACATGATCGTCAGCATCAGCGTGCGGACGCGGCCAAATTTGTCGCCAACGGGTCCCCAGAGGAAAGCAAGTCCCCAGCCAATCAAGAACAGGGCGAACAACATCCCACCGTAAAGTCCGATATTGGCCTTGGTGGCTGCAATGCCGGACCGCGGAAGCAGCTCGCGCATCGAGGGCACAAGTACGAGTGCATAAACGAAGGAATCCATACCGTCCAGCGTCCACCCGCCCCAGGAGGCCCAGAAGCCGCGGATCTGATTTCGCGTGAGAGATGGAACTGAGGCGGAGGTCCTATGATTCGATCCCGGCACCGGGCGACCGTCCATGGCGGTGGACACTACATCAGCAGGGCGTGTTTTGGTACCGAAAAATCGTTGGAATCTGGCCGTGCCCTGACGAGAAGTGTGGGTTCCGAAAATCTACGGGGCAAATTCGGCGAGCAGAGCGGAACGAAGGCTCGTTTGATGCTCAGTTGAAAGCTTAGCACCTGAAGATGTGAGATAAAACACGTCGATGGCAGTCTCTCCCTCGGTCTCGATGATGGCGATTTCGATGTCGCACTTTTCGCGCGAGAAGATCGAACTGATTCGGTGGAGTAGGCCGGGCTGATCCTGCGCGATGATCTCTACAAGTGTACTGTGGCCGGAGCAGGTATCATCGATTTTCACCCTTGCCTCGACCTTTGTTTTCGGCGGACGCCGTTTTTCCGAGTGCAGGCGCTCGCGAAGCATTCGATCGAGATCAACTTTTCCGCCCAGGACGTCGACGATGCTGGATTGGAAGCGTTCCCACTCCGGCAAGTTTAGTTCCAGCGTTCGAAAGCGATCGGTAAAATAGAACGTATCGACGACGGTCCCGGCTTGATTTGAAAACGCGGCAGCTTTCACGATATTCATGCCCCAGGCCGCCAGAACGCCGGCCATGGTGGCGAAAAGAAACGCACGGTCGGAAGTGACGAGCGTGATTTCGTACCAGTGGCGTCCGCGCCGTAGCCTCAGCTGCACGGGCTCCTTGTCCAGCCGCGCGGCCATTTCCAGGTGTGCCAGGACTTCTCCCGCCGCGTGCGTCAGCAGGTAGCGCCGGGGAAGTCCCTCGAGAAAAGTATCCAAGCGGTTTCCAACGGCCAAAGCGAGGGTGCCAAGGTGCGCCATTACTTCGTCGTGGGCGTCAACGTGAAGCCGCTGGTCCAGGCTGCGGTTGAGATGATTTGCGGTGGCGATGTAAAGCTGCCAAATGTTCTCCGCCTTCCATGGCGTGAGGGCGTCGGGATTGACGGCTTTGATGTCCGCATAAGTGAGCAGGCATAGCATCTTCAGCCGTTCCGGCGTTTCCACTTTTTCGGCAAAGGCGCGTACTGTTTCGAGATCGAAGATGTCGCGGCGTAGAGCGGCGCTCATTTCCAGATGGCGCCGGATGAGAAACAACACCGTTTCGCGATCGGGTTCATCCAAATCGAGACGCCCGAGGACACTCTCGGCGACATCGACGCTGGCCCGTACATGATCGCCAGACTCCGCGCCTTTGCCGACATCATGCAAGAGCAGCGCCAGGTACAGCAATTCGGGCTGCTCGAGTTCCTCCAGAAGTTCGGCATAGCGCTGATCCCATTTCGATTGGGACTGGCGCAGCGCGTGAAGGTTGTCGATGGCCACGAATGTATGTTCATCGACGGTGAAACGATGAGAGTAGTCGCGCACTACCAGCGCGTCGATTTTTGCGAATTCTGGAAACAGCAGGGTGAGCAAGCGGAGCGAATGCATCGCGCGGAGTGCGTCTGCCGCATGGGGAGCGACGAGTGTGTCCTGAAGCGAATGCCACAACTCAGCCCCTTTCGGAAGCGCAGTCGCAAAAGACGGAAGGGAGCGCTCGATTTGGTACTCTGCGTTCGAGCTAAGCGTCAGTCCATGGCGAGCGAGAAACCGGAAAGCGCGCAGGATGAATTCCGGGTCGTTGAGCGCCGCAGGCTGACGCAACGAAAGCACGCCATCCTCGACGGAAAACTCCGCATTCGAAAGCCGCGAGCGTAATTGCTGAAACTGGTGGCGAAGTGAAAGCCTCGCGGCCGGAATTTCCTCGAGCAGCTGAATGCAGACGTGGTGGACGGTGCGCGCGTGACCGAAGTACACGCGCATCCAATCGGAAGCAGTAAGGATTGTATGGACGCCGTCGTTCGAAAATGGAAGTGCCCGGGATGAATTTGCAACCCCAATCTTGTGTTCGGCAGCGGCATCCTGGGACTCCCAGGTAAGCGCGTTATCGTCGCGATTGTGACGAAAGTGCAGGAAGCATCGAATGGACATGAGTGAGTCCAGAGCCGCATCAAACGGTTGCTGAATGGAGACCGGAAGAACGGCATTGTCTGCAGGCCAGACGTGATACTTTTCGATGGCTGCCAAAAGTGACAGCCAGTTGACTACGTTGTGATCGCGAAGACCTCCGGGGCCGTCCTTGATGTTTGGCTCAAGATGAAACACGGTGTTCCCGAATTTTTCATGGCGCGTGCGCGTAAGTTCCGCCAGGCGCCTCACGATTTCGTTGGACGCGCCCACGATCAGTTTCGGGATTACCTCGTCGTGGAGTCGCGCAAATAGCTGCCGATCACCGGCGAGATAGCGGCAATCAAGCAAGGAAATCGCGAACTCGGCATTGGTGGTGTCGAAATGGGCGCATTCGCCGAGCGTGCGTGTGGCGGGGCTGAGCTTGAGTCCCAGATCCCAAAGTTCTTGAGAGAATTTGCGGATTGGGTCTTTGAGTCTCGATTCCGCTCCATCGCGGGCGTGAAGAAACAGAATGTCGATGTCGGAATAAGGGAAAAGCCATCGACGTCCGAAACCCCCTAAAGCCACGACGCAGAAATCCACCGGACCGTCCGATTTAGCAGAGACGAATTCCTTCCAAAGACGCCCCACGATGGATTCGATGAGGGCTGTACGACCCAACAGAGCCGCGCGGCCAGATCCTGTGCTAACAAATTGATCTCGGATGCGCGCAGTTTCCTTCGCCGAAGAATCGCGGAGCTCCGTAATGAGCGATGAGTTTGTTGGCATGGCTATTGGTATAGCAGTCCCGATTGGTCCTGCCTTGTCTACACTCCTCGCTGTGGTGCCTGTGACCCCGCAGTTAGCATTTCTACAGCGTCTTCGGGGTATGCCAACATACCAAACTGCGGCACATCGAGGCCGGTGAGCTCGACCGCCTGCGTCACCCGCATTGAACGCCACGCATTCACGACCGTAAAAATAATGTACGTCGCTCCAAACGCATAAATCGCCAGGAGCGTAGCGCCACCGAGTTGAACCAAAAACTGAGACCAATCACCATGAAGCAGACCGGTGACGCCTTGGCCTGTCTTGCCCAGATAAGTTGCCGCGCCCACGCCGTTCCAGCCTGCGCCGTACGTGCCATCAGCGAAAATTCCCAGCGAGACCGCGCCCAGCCAGCCGCAATAGCCATGAACCGATATGGCTCCGCACGGATCGTCGATCTTAAGCACTCGCTCGTTGAAGAGAACACCCGCACAAACTAAGCTGCCGGCAATGACACCGATAATCACGGACGCCGTCGGAGAAACGAACGCGCAAGGAGCAGTGATTGCGACTAAACCTGCAAGCATTCCGTTGCAAGCCATGGTGATGTCCGGCTTGCCGAAAAGCCGGTACCATAAAAGCATTGCGGCTGCAGACCCCGCTACCGCGGCGAGGTTCGTATTCACCGCCACAACGGAAATGCGAAGGTCCGTTGCACCCAGCGTCGATCCGGGATTGAAACCCATCCACCCAAAGAGCAAGAGAAACGTGCCGGTAACCACGAACACTATATTGGACGCCGGAAATCCTCGCGGCTTTCCATCCGGCCCATATTTACCAAGGCGCGGCCCCAGGATCACTGCGAGCGCCATGGCACAAAACCCCCCGATGCTGTGAACTACGGACGAACCCGCAAAATCAACATAGCCGTGGCCGAGGTGCATGCTCGAGCCCAATTGCGACATCCATCCGCCGCCCCAAACCCAACAACCAGAAATGGGGTATAGCAAGGCGCCAATGAATAGCTCGCATAGGAGGAATGCCCAGAAGGTTATGCGTTCGCAAATCGCGCCCACGATAATGTAACCGGCAGTCTCCATAAATACGACTTCAAACAGAGTCAGGCAATTGCTGCTTGCATCATACGCAGGACCAGTCAAGAAAAATCCTTTGCCACCCAGGAATCCCCATTGGCCGCTCCCGATAAGAAAATGATTCAAAGTGGGAGTGCCGCCAAGATTCGACGGAGCGGCATTCACGGCGATCGCACCAAATTGGAAAGCGTAGCCCACCGCGTAGTAAGCAAGGAACGCGAAAACGTACGCCGCGAAATTCAACATCATCAGATGACCGGCGTTCTTTTTGCGCACTAGTCCGCAGGTGAGCAGGGCAAAGCCAGCCTGCATGAACAGCACGAGGTATCCTGTGAGGAGCGTCCAGGAGAAGTTCGTAGCGATGCGGGTATGGCCCACGCCATCTGCAAGCTTCATCGCCAGAGGTTCCTTGGCCGCCTGCGTCTGGAATTCGTCGAAGTCCTTTTTGTTTTTCGCATAATCGGGCGCGCTGGTATCGGTCGGCTCGGGCACTACAAACGGATTGCCCGCCGCATCAACGACCGAAGTTTTATCGCCCGTCGCCGTACCCGCGGGATCAGGTTGAGCCTGATCCGCAAAAGCGACGCTCAGCGAGCCGCACAAGAATTGAGCAAAGACCAGAACGAGGACCGTTCTGGGTATCCGCTTCGTAATGCTCCGAATAGAGGAACACTGCATTTGGGAGCTCCTTTGTTGCTTAAAGGTAAGGCCAGCGTCCGCTTCACGATCGGTCAAAACAGCATTCAAATTGCGCCGGGACCTCGCTCTCCCGTGCGTATGCGAATGACGTCATCCAAAGACGAGACGAAGATCTTGCCGTCGCCGATCACGCCGGTTCGAGCGCCCTCCACGATGGCATCCACCACTTGCTCGACAAGGTCTTCGACCACAGCAATGGTCACGAAGATCTTCGGTAAAAAGTCCACGGTGTACTCCGACCCTCGGTAAGTCTCCGTGTGGCCTTTCTGGCGGCCAAATCCCCGAACTTCGGAAACCGTGAGTCCGGTTACCCCTAGCGCGTTTACACGCTGTTTGACTTCGTCAAGTTGCGAAGGTCTGATCACGGCATCAATTCGCTTCATTTTTTATTACTCCTTTTGTCTCTTGAGCGAAAAACCCGCCGCAAGCAAGAAGGTATGGAACCTAGTAACACACAATCAGTCAAATAAAAAACGCTGATGGATTGCATCAGGTCCACAGCCGTTGGCTGTGGTTCGCCGCCAACTTACCCCAGAATCGGTAGGGGAGATACGAAACAGAATTAGCTTCCTGCCGTCTGGGGATCGTTATACGCAAGCCCAATTCGGACACTCATTTAAAGCGGATTGGCTCTGGGGGGAGATGAGGAACTAGAGTACTGCAGTCACCGCGGTACCGGCCGCAGCGAACACGGAAGACATTTCCGCTCGTGCCAGGGGAAGGAAACTGTTCACCACGCGAGCGTCGAACTGTGTGTCACTCGCAAGCAACAATCGTCGCTCAGCTTCCTCGAACGCCATGCCCTGACGGTACGGCCGGTTCGAAACCATCGCGTCGAAAGCATCAATCACGGAGACGATACGCGATCCAATGGGGATTTCTTCGCCCTTAAGTCCACCCGGATATCCCGTACCGTCATAATTTTCGTGATGATGCAAAATCACCAGGCTGGCGCGTTCCATTCCGGGTACTTGGCGCAAGACGGCCCAACCGTACTCCGGATGTTTCTTCATCAGTTCGTATTCTTCGGGAGTCAGTTTCGCAGGCTTGTTCAAAATTGCGTCTGAAATACCGATTTTCCCTATATCGTGCAAGAGTGCCGCAACTTCGATATCGCCCAGGGAATCGCGATCGAGTCCAAGCTGCCCAGCGACGTGAAGAGCCCACTCCGCCAGGCGCGTGCTGTGAACGCCGGTATTCAGGTCTTTCAGATCCAGTAGTTGATTGAAGGCACAGATCAGTGAACTGCGCAGCGTGGTAAGTTGTTCCTCGATGAGCTTCACGTGCAGAGCCGGAGGCGCCCATTGAGCAAATTGTTTCAGCGCAGTGCCGGCAGATAAATTGTGCGCCTCCGCCAAACCGCCGATGCGAGCGAACGGCTTACCGCCGGCATTCTGCTCCAAGATCTCCATACGCGCGAACCCCCTACTGAAGCAAGCCCTGGATCGGATTTAACGATGATAGAGTTCCGTAAGCATCCAGTCGCCCGTTACCCATGTTCAAGCCAATCCACTTCGCGTGAGCGATCGTCCAAGCCACTTGATTTTCGTTAAACGCGGATTGCAGGTTGAGTACCAAAGATGAAGTTCCCGCCACCATCGGCGAGCTGAAGGATGTTCCCCAGCCCGCGGCATAAGTGGCGAACGGATAGGTGGTGATTACACCTTCGCCGGGTGCCGCGACCCATACGATCTGGTTCCCATAATTCGAAAAGGTTGAACGTTGATCTTGATTGTTCGTCGAGGCCACACCCATCACGTTTTGCAACCCCGCGGGATAAACCATCTCCTGTTTGCCATCGTTGCCGGCGGAAGCCACGCAGATAACATTGTGACTGTTCGCATAGTTGATCGCGTTCTTCATTTCGGTTGAACCGGTCGTCATGTCAAAACTCATGTTGATCACGTTCGCATTGTTCTGCACCGAGTAATAAATCCCGGCCAGAATGTTCGAAAGGGATCCGCTTCCGCTCGCGTTGAACGCCTTCACCGGAAGCAGCATTGCGGTCGGCGCAACCAGATGGATGACGCCCATCACCATCGTTCCGTGTCCGAAGGCCGCGTACTGCGAGCCGTCCAACATGGCAGCCGTGTGCTGATCCAACATTGCGGCGGTATGTTGATTGACATACGCTGCCGCGCACGTTTCGCAGGGTGGTGGCGCTGACATCGAGATGTCGTTCATCTCCGAGCCGCCAGCCTGATTGCGCGTGAAATCGTAGCCCTGCAGGAGTAGCCCTTGGAAGGCTGGGTGATTGGGGTCCACTCCCGTGTCGATGTCCGCGACGATGCCGGATCCGGAAACATTAAATGTGCTGTGAGCCTGCGCTACACGAATGATTTGGGCTGCGGGTTGATTCACGTAACCGTGGGTAACGGTGTTGCCGTAATAATTGACTGGCGTCGTGTCCCACAGGCCCTGGGGCGGCGTCGAAGAGCTCGTCTGATTCGTGTTATTGGGCGGAATCATCAGCGCTTGATCCGGCTCGGCGTCAATTATTCCGGTCACTAGCTGGAGGAGATCCGCAAGGAGCTGGGGCAGAAGACCTTGAACGGGCTTAACCAAAAAGACCTGGTTCATGTTGCCATCGAGATTGCCGACTACCGTGCAGCCGCTGGAAAGACAGGCAGTTTGCAATCCCGCAAGACCGAGGTTCGTCCGAACGATGACTCCGGGTTGAGGACCGAGAGTGTTCGACAAGACTTGCCCGATGGTCGGAAGAAGCCCGGTCAAGATGCCCTGGGCCGCGGCGGGCCGACCCCAAAGTCCGACAACGAGAAGAAAGGAAAGTCCGACTAGACGCCTCATGGTTGCAACTGCTCCTTTTGCGTTTCGGTCAGTAGTCCGTTGCGCCTGGTAACTGTCGCCCTTTAAGTTTGTTTTGGGCGTCGTCCTCAGGCAATGGTACAAGCGGCTACTTACCGTACTGTGCGCATCAACCTTTAGTTCTAGTACCTTTTTTCTCGGCCTTCGAACTACTCCTAACTCTATTTGCATCAGTCGAGTCCGGAAGGGCCTCTCCTTGGCTGAGCGTGGGTTCAATCAATGGGAGGCTCACTTCACCCCGACCGGGCAGTATCACCGTCAGGCGGAAGCCGCCCTCCAACTGACACTCCAACTGGAATTCCCCGAATTGGCTGGTTACCGATTCCGCGAGGATCTTATTGCCTCTCACGAGGGTCACGGGAAGCTGAGATACACACTCATCAGGATCGGTTGAGTTAAGGACTTGGCCGATAAGCACGACCTTGTCCGAGTCCATTTGCGGCTCAATTCGCACATCGATCCGGTAACTCGCGGCGCCAAAGAGCAATTGCCGCGAAGTGCTTACAGAGGACCGAACCCCGGCCAGCAGGGGTGTGCGAAGGCTATCGAAGAGCAACGCGGCGACCTGCAATTTTGTGCTGTGCGGCCGATGCGCGCGCTGGTTCGCGAAGATAGCTTGAACCGTCCGAATAGCCCCGTCAGAAGGCTCATAACCAGACTCGCACTGCGCGGTCTGTTGCAAGCGCCGCCACAGGCTTAATTCCTTCTGGCACGTCGGACAACCGGTCTCAATATGGATTTGCATCTTCGCCTTTTCATCCTCCCGAATCACGTTTCTCGCGAAATCAATCCACTTTTCGAGCGAATAATGTCGCATCCCGTTCCCCCCGAATTTGATCTCTCGCCCGCCTGAACCTGAAATTAGGAGCCCTGAACCTACCTCCACCATCAACACATAAGGGTGGGCACCCACGCAAAAAATATAGGGAGTCTTGAAAAAGATTGCGTGCCGCTAAGTCCCTGAAATCTTGCCAATTAGGGTGAAGGGCGCCCAAAAGTAGGGGTGCGGGTGACGCTCTCTCAGCTCTATCATGGCGCCCTGCAGAGCAGAGGCTTTACTATTGCCGTTCTGCAATCTTTCATAGAAGAGAGTCATGAAATCAGCAGTGCTTTGGTCGTGGACGTCCCAAAGAGTGAGAAGCAAGGAATGCGCTCCGGCGTAGAGAAGCCCACGGACCAGGCCGAGCAGCTCATCTCCCGGAGTAACTACGTTCATCCCCGTGGCGCAACCGCTGAGAGTGATCAATTCAGCGTTCAACTTGAGCTGGTAAAGATCGTAAAGGTTCAGATAAGCATCGCCCAGTCGAATGCCGGAGAACATCGGGTTATCCTGCCGAAATCTGCCGTGCGTAGCGATATGAATCATCCGGCTCTGCAAACCTTTCTCGCGCAAGGTTTGTTCGTTGGCAGCCGCTCCTACGATCAATTCTGCCTCCGGCAATATCTTTGCCACCGCACGCACTTCCTCTAGAATCAACGGGGCTCGGGCATCCGGAACTCCCAGAACGAGAGAGGCGCCGGAAGTATGCGCGGGCTTTTCTTGGCAGTGAGCAAAAATACTCGCACTGGGCGAATAAGAAATCGTGAACGAATCGATAAGGTAGCCAGTGTCATCCGCTAAAGCATGAAACGGAACATAATGCAGCACGCCGTGCGGCACGATAATTAAATGCCGCGCCGGCAGGTGATCTCGAACCGGCGCCATCACCTCATCGTAAAGTTGCCGCAAGTGCTGCTGCACCACACCGAGCATGGATTTCTCAAACATCTCGGTATAGGCCGCACCTAAGTTGAATTTTGAAATCTGGAAATGCAGCATCCGCAGGACGCTGACCACCCGCGAAACCGGCGTGAGCGGCACGATTTTCAGATCTTCGCGCGTCAGCACCGCAGCAATGAACTGCTCCTTCAGACTGAAGTACTCCACGAGCGCAGACTGCGGGGGCAAAGACGCTCGAATACTTTCGAGCGACCTCGTCGGTGGGCTGTGGTTCGCGCTTTCCTCCGACTGCGGCAATTCCCGCAGCACGTGCAGGAGTTCGTTCTCATGCGCGAGAGCCTGTTTCTGCAGCTTCTCGATTCGATCGGGTGATGGTTCTTCCGCGCGCAATTGCTCGATTTCAATGCGGCGGTAATACCAGTTGAGTTCCTCGCGCATTTCTCGGATGCGGCGAACGAGGTCGCTCTGTCCCGCATCGGCGGGTCGAATGGCCGGGCCCGAACGCGTCAGAAGCTCCGCCAGGCTGCGCGATTTCGCCAACTCTATATAACCGAAGGACTCTTCCGCCGCATTCGGCGTTTCCCCGCGAATCAGGCAAAGCTCGACGAGGCTCTCGTAAACCTCCAGTCGATTTTTCATGAAGGCGATCTTTAGTTCTTCGCCTCGCAAGCTGCTGCGAAGAGTCTCCAAAGATTCCCGGGCCTTCTGGCAGGAATCGTAAGCGCTGGGAAGGTCTCCTGCAGCCTGCTGAATTTGCCCCATCAGGAAATGCGCCTGATAGTGAAGTACGGGCGCCTCTAGACGAGCGAGGCGCTCGATGGCCTCAGATGATTGCGATTGTGCCGCCGCCAATTCTCCGGTGCGCAAACTTATGCGCGCTAGAAGCAAGTGGCAAAGTACGGCCTTGCTCGGTAGGAAGGAACCGTCAAAAAATGTCGCCGCGCCGGAACAGAGACGCCGCGCTTCGAATAGCCTTCCTTCATTGTAAAGAACAACGGCTTGATACAAATCCATCAGCCAGGGCCACACCAGGTTTTTCTCGCTGACAAACTTCGCGCGCGCTTGCGAAAACAAATCGAGTGCACTCAGCGCCTTCCCCAGTTGGCTCAATGCCATCGCTTCATACGCTTGGCATTTTGCTTGCTCGTATCCCATGCCTAGTTTCTGGAAACGCAAATAGCCTTCGTGAGCCGATTCCTTCGCCTCCGTACTCAGGTTCAATTCCAGATATATTTCCGCCAGATCGAGATAACAAAGAGCCAAAACGTGCGCATCTCCGCTTTTCTCGCATTCCTCCCGGGTGGCGCGCAACATATCAATCGCCCGGCTGTATTCACCACGCAGGTAATAGAGGTACGCGATGTTGTAATCACTTTGCGTTACGAGCAGCGTCATGCCGTGGGTGACGCACATTTCCCGAGCACGCTGGTAAGTCGCGAGCGCCCGGGGGAAATCATTCAGCGTAATCAAGCAAACGGCCATGTCGTACAGTGCGACAGCCAGTCCCTCGGAATCGCGAAAAGGCAGCAGCATCTCATAGGCGCGCTCGTAGCAAGCCAGGCCTTCTTCGAAACGGTCCTGGCGGTGGTAAATGTTGCCGACATTTATTTCGACATGGGCCCAGCGCTTGTCATCCCCTAATTGCCGGAATATTTTCTTGGCGTCTTCTGCGGCGCCAAACGCCTTGTCGTATTCTCCCAGCAGAATGTGAGGTTGGATGGAAGGAATCAGCGTGCGCGCCTCTTCCTCGAGATTGTGGATTTCCCGGAAAATGCCCAAGGCCTCCCCGTGGAACTTCAGCGCCTCTTGATTGTTGCCGAGCATGTACAGGGCGTTTCCCTTGGAACGTAGGCTCCGGCCGAGAGCCTCTTTGTTCCGCAGACGGCGCGCGATCTCCACGCTGGCTTCCGCAAGGGAAAGAGCTTCGCGGGCGTTTTCGCGCAACTTGGTGCGCACCACTTTATTCAATTGTTGGACTACGGCGTTTGTGAGCAGCCGCCGGTGAGTAGCTATAAATTTGCTGCGGCTGGACTTTGTGGTGAGAGCTGCCAGTTCGCGGAGAGCCTTCTCCGAGAGAGGATTTTTCTTGCTGCTCGCGCTCACGAGAAGCCTACTTCCAGCAAACGCTTGCGCAGCCGTTCCAGACACCGCTGCCGGATGAACCCGATGGATCCCACCGCAATTCCCAGTTTCTCGGCGATTTCCTGATACGGGCGAGCCGGCTCATCGTAGAAAAGCATGCGCACGAGTTCTCGGCAGCGCGGCGGTAGTTCGGACATAGCCTGCCGTAGATTTTGCTCGTCTTCCGCCTCGCGCAGAATTTCCTCGGCGCGTGGCGGAGTGCTCTGCTCGAATCGATCATCGGCCGGATCCGAAACTTCCGTGCGCCGCTCCTGCTGTTTCCGGTGAAAACATTTGTGCGCGGTGACCTGCATGATCCATTTCGGCAAAGCTTTCACTTTGCGCAGTTTAGGCAGTTCAGACAATAAATCCAGGCACACCGCCTGAAATATATCCGTCGAATCCTCCGCCGAGAACCCGTACTTCATGGGGATTGAAAAGATGAGGTTCTTGTATTTCGAAATCAGTGCGTACCAAGCCTCCTCGCTGCCTCCCAGGCATTCGCGTGCCAGGCGCGTGTCCGGCCATGCAGCGCGCAGTTCATCCAGAGCTGGTGTTTTTCGGGGAGCGTTGCGGCTTGCGTTCACTTTATTGAACGTAGAGCTGTTCGATATTCCACAGCGCGTACGGGACCAGAATCGCTGGCCGGAAGTTTCCAACACGATTAGCTGCCCCCACCAGAATGTCCGGGCTTACTAGGCAAATCACGGGAAGGTTATCGGCCACGATTTCCTGGACGCGGTCGTATAGATGTTTGCGTTTGGCGTAGTCCATGGTAACGAGTTGCTGCAGCATTAATTGATCCATTTCAGATTCCCACGGCGTTGCAGGCTTGTCCTGATTTGGGTGCCACAGATGAGTTTCGCCGCTCGATAGCCAGACGTTCATTTCCGACGTTGGATCGGCATCGCCGCTGACGAGCCCCATGATCGCCGCTTCATAGTTGTAGCTATTCTGCAGCCGGTCCACCATCGCGTGAAATTCCAGCGGAACCACTTGCACCGTCATACCCAGCTGCTTCAGGTCATCTTGAATAATCGTCGCCATTTTCGTGCGTTGAGCGTTCGAAGAGCTGGTTAAGATCGAAAATTCTACAGGGTTGCCGCGTGGATCCAGGAGACTGCCGCCACTGCTCCAGGAAAAACCGGCAGACTGCAAGAGTTGGCGAGCACGCTCCAGCGATCGGGCTGGATGCGGAATGTTCTCGTCGATCCAAAGTTTGTTTCCTGGCGTCACTTGGTCCCAGATTGGAGTCGCGCGCCCGCTGTAAACCAGGCGAACAATTCCGTCTCGGTCGATCGCCGCCGAAATGGCTAGCCGGAAACGCACATCCTGGAACCAAACTTGTTTTTTCGCAATTTCCGGAAGTCCTTTCGGAGCCAGATCATTTAGATTGAAAAATAGAAAGTTGTATTCGAGTCCGGGCCCGAGATCATCGAGGTGATAGCCTCTTATGGATTGCTGTTTCTGCAGCACTGCGAAGTTTTCCGCGCTGAACCGGCTGAGTACGTCCGTATCTCCGGATTGAAAACGAATAACCTGCGCGTCCTCGCTGGAGACGAACAGAAACATCACTTCGTTCAAATACGGCAATCCGTTTCCCGCGCGGTCCACCTTCCAGTAATACGGATTGCGCTCAAGCACGACGCGCTGGCCCGGAACGTATTCCTTCAACCGAAATGGCCCGAGTCCGGCGAATTGGTTCGGCGGCATAGAAACGCCCCATGCTTGAGAAAAGCCGCCGCCACGATAGGTGCTCTCTAAGAGATGCCGGGGCAAGATGGCAACACCATCGAACAAGCGCTCGGCCGCGGCATAAGGCTGTGTCAATTCAAAGCGCACAGTGTACGCATCCAGTTTCACCGCGGTGATCGGTTTTCCGCCCACCACCAGCAAATCCCGCTGCGAGGAATCGATTTTCTCGTCCAGATAAACTTGAAAACTGAAGATCACATCATCCGCATTGAATGGCTCGCCATCGGAGAAGCGCAACCCGCGCCGAAGTTGCAAAGTATATTGCCTGCCGTCGGGGGAAACACTCCATGACTTTGCGAGAGACGGCTCGGTCTTCAAGGACCCGCGATTAATGTGAATCAAATCTGCGGTCAGGCAACGGATCACGTCCCGGGAAGGCTCATCCACGGCGAGAACTGGATTCAGGGTTTTTGGTTCCGAGCGTAAAGCAACCACAAGCCGGCCGCCCGGGTGGCCAATGGCGCCGGCGTCCGCGGTCATTCTTTCTTCACTCGCTTGCCCGGGCCTCCCTTGCGCGGACGAGACGGCACTCGCGATAAGAATCGCGAGCGCGAGGCATCTCGCCCACGATTGGTCTTTCCCCATGCATAAATTCTTGCAGAGATTTAATCGTTTTTACAGCGTAACGGTTTTGTGAAGTTCCTGCAGTGCATCGGCGGCAGTATAAAAGACCAGGAACAGGGGAACCAAAAATAGCGCGGGCAAAAACATCCACCAATAGGAGGAAAGAACGTAATACTGCTGCAGAGACGACAGCAAAGCTCCCCAGCTCGGCATCGGCTCGCCAACACCAAGACCGAGAAAAGTAAGTGTGACTTCGGCGAGCACGTATTGTGGAATCAGTAGCGTCATTTGCGTCACAAGTACTGCATAGGTTTGGGGCAGCACGTGCCGCCGCAACAAGTATGCGTCCGAAGCCCCGAATCCACGCGCTGCGACGACAAAAGTGCGCTGTTTCGCGCTCAGTACGACCCCGCGAATCAGCCGTGCAGGGCGAGCCCAACCGATCAGTCCCATGACGGAAACCAGAAGCAGAAATACTTCCCACTGCGAAATGTGCAGAGGCAGCGCCGCCCGCACGGCAAATAATAAATACAGCCAGGGCAACGCGAGAAATAACTCCCCTCCGCGCATAAGCAGCTCATCGAGCCAGCCACCGTAGTATCCGGCGATTCCTCCGACGATGATTCCGATCGACACCGAAAGAATTGCGGCAATCAGTCCGGCGAGCATCGAAATCTGCCCGCCAAAGAGAAATCGGGAGAATTGATCGCGGCCGTAAGCGTCCGAGCCCATCAGGAAAATGTAGCCCGGTGCCTCGACGCCGAAAAGGTGCATGCGGGATGCAAACACGCCGGCAATTTTGTAGGGCGCGCCGCGCACGAAAAAATGTATTGGGTATGGATGTTCCGAGCCTGCGGAACTCCCTTCGCCGCCCTGCCCTGGATTCCCGAGTTCGTAGGTAAACGGACGAAGGTGAAAATGTCCCCGGGCATCCACGAAATGAAGACTTGTGGGAGGCGCGAATGGCCGCTCGCGATCCTGAGCTGCGAAATCATACGGAGCAAAGAAGCCTGCAAATAGAATGAGGCTCTGGAACGCCGCCAACAAAATCAGCGCGCCTGCGAGTTTGCGCCGGTGTGTCAATTCACCACTCCGCTCGCACTCGTGGATCGGCAGCAAAGAGCAGTAGGTCCGCGAAGAGATTTCCTGCCACCAGGAAAACGGCCGACAGCATCACCGCGCCAATCACCACGTAGACGTCTTTCGCCAAAATCGCATCCACCAGCAGCGGGCCGATGCCGGGCCAGCTCAAGATGACTTCGATCAACAGGGAGGCGCTCAACATTGTCGCCACCGAAAACCCGAAAAGAGAGATCAGAGGACTCGCCGCAACCGGCAGCGCGTAACGAAACAGCACCCGCCATTCAGGAATCCCATGCGCGCGTGCCGCGCGGATAAAAGGAGCGTCTAACACTTCGATCATCGCCGAGCGGACGTGCCGCAGGAGCGGCGGCAAGGTAGCGATGGCCAATCCCAGCGCCGGCAGAAAAAGATGCTGCGCCACATCCTTCACTTTGCTCCACACATTCAAATCGCCAAACGCCGTCGAAACCATCCCGCCCGTCGGAAACCATCCGGTGCGCACAGCCACGAGCAGCAGCACCAGAAACAAAACCAAGTCCGGCACCGTCAGCAGTGTCGACGCCACCACTCCTCCCGCGCGGTCGCTCCATTGTCCGCGACGCAACGCGCTCCAGATTCCCAGCGGAATCGCGATAAGCCACGCCAGTAGCATCGATGTTCCAGTCAAGAGAAGCGTATTGCGCGCGCGAACGGCGAGAAGCGGAGCCACAGGACTGTTGTAAGCAAATGAAAGCCCAAGATCCACGTTGAAAATGCCGCGCAACCAATGTCCGTAGCGAATCGCCAACGGGCGATCCAGGCCGTACTGCGCACGCAGTCCAGCTACCGTGCGCGAAGAAACCTGCGGATTCAATCCCATGGGCGCGAAAAAATCGCCCGGCGCCAATTGCAGGATGGCGAAAGAAAAGAACGACACCGCCAGAAGCAGCAGCGTGGCATGGACCAGTCGTCGGGCGAGGTATTTCATCGTGGCCTCTTAGGCAGATCGCTCCCGAAGAATCGATTCCACGGAACGAACAGTGGCCAGAAGTTGCTTGGTGTAAGGATGCGACGGAGAAGCGAACAGCTCGCGCGTTGTTTTTCGCTCGACGATTTTGCCCCGGTACATTACCGCAATTTCGCCTGCAAATTCTGAAACCAAGCGCAGATCGTGCGAGATATGCAGGTAGGACAGTGAGTGGGAGACTTGCAACTCTGCAAGCAATTTCAGGATGAGGTCTTGATTCAGCGCGTCGAGATGCGATAAAACCTCGTCGAGAATCAGCACGCTCGGCATCAGCGCCAGGGCTCGGGCGATTGCCAGTCGCTGGCGTTGGCCGCCGCTGAATTCAAATGGCAGCTTCCGCTCCCATCTCGCGTCGAGTCCGACTTGTTCCATCAATTGCAGCGCACGTTCGCGCCGTTGTGAGTTCGTTCCTTCGCGCTGGATCGCAAGTGGCTCCATAATAATTTCGCAGGCAGTCAATGCGGGATTGAGCGCCGACGCCGGGTCTTGAAAGATCATTTGCATCCGGCGACGAATAGGGAAAAGGCCCTTCTGATTGAGCGCAAGCAAGTTCTCGCCCTCCAGTTCCATCGTTCCCGCGCTGGGACGTTCGAGCAGAGCAACACATCGCGCCAGACTTGACTTTCCCGCTCCGGACTCGCCCACGAGCGCCAAGGTCTTGCCGCGAAAAAGCGTTAAGTCCACATCTTCAAATGCAGTGACGCTGAATTTCGTGCGAGAAAAGGCACGCCGCTGAATGTATTGCTTGCTCAAGCCCGCGACGCGCAATAGCGGCTCGATCTGGTTGCTATTCGATTGCAGCCTCGATGTCATCGCATTCCCGCGCCCTTTGTGCCTACGTCACCATCTCGAACTCAAAATTCTCAGCATCATTCGCGTGCGCGCTGGTCCTCAGCATCGCTTTCGTGCACGCGTGCGAAGGATTCCGATACAAATCCGCGAACGGTCCTTGCTCCACAATTCGTCCCCTTTCCATCACCATCAAACGGTCCGCGAGGCGCGCCTGCACTTCTGCGCTGTGGCTGATCAGCAGGATGGATATGCGCAATTCGCGTCGCAGTTCTCGCAATAGCGCCAGGAGTCCGTCCTGGCTGCGAGCATCAAGCGAGGCCGTGGGTTCGTCCGCGATCACCAGCGCCGGTTTGCACGCCAGTGCCTGTGCAAGCACCACGCGCTGCTGCTGGCCTCCGCTCAACTGATGCGGATACGCGGCAAAAATTCTCTGCTTGTTGGGTAGGCCCACGCGAGCAAGCGCCAACTCAGCGTCCGCGCGACACTGTTCCCATTTCAAATGTGCGTGGGCCCGAATCACTTCCGCCACCTGATCTCTGACTTGCATCACCGGGTTCAGCGCGATTCCCGGTTCCTGAAATACCATCGAAATTCCCGCTCCGCGAATCGCGCGCAGCGCGTTCTGATTCATCGCTAGTAATTCTTTTCCGAGAAACTGGATCGATCCGGAAACATTCGCTTGTTCCTTGGAAAGCAGGCCGAGCAACGCCAGCGCGATGCTCGTTTTTCCACATCCCGATTCCCCCATCAGCCCGAGCACTTCGCCTGAGCTGATGTCGAAGCTCGCGTGTTCCACGGCAAGCTGCTCGCTCGCGTCCGGACAGCGGTAGCGGACACTCAGATTGTTCACCGCAAGCAGTGTCGACATTAGATCCTTCGGGACTGCGCCTCACGGCACAAACATGGGCAAACGCAACCGAACACTTATGAATTACAACGCAATTCCAGCCGCGCTTTTCACCGGCTTGCCGTACGGGCCTTGTATTAGGCCCTATTCCTAAGGTAGGGACACATTCCGCAAGAGTCGATGGTTCGCTCGTCGAAGTCGTTGTGTAAGTTACTGGTACTGAAGTACCAAGGGCCGCGGAAGCCAGATGAATTCCGTGGTGATGGAGTCCGGCCCTTTGTCACGCAGGGCGCCCTTCAGGTTCCTAGCAGGTTGATTTGCAGTTTCTCGTATCCGTGCTCGCGCGCCCACAGATCCAGAGGTATGGTCGCCAGCTCATCTACAACGGGAACCGCCAGCCCCGTTTTCGTCAAATCAATACTCTTCAGGTAGGTATGGCACGTGTCGCAGACGTCCACCCGAACGTGCGCGATCTCCGGCGCCGAATAGAACGCCATCTGCGGCTCTCTCTCTTCTCCGCATGCTGGGCAATAAATTCTCCGAAAATTCCACTCATTCGCGCAGAGCATGCAAATCAGCGACTTCTTCGCGCCGTCACCTTCACTCCTCAATACGCCGACGATTGGCTTGCCGCCGCACAATGGGCAGGTCGAGGGGGTTCCATCCACAGTGGTGGGCTCGCGGTGAGCGGCGAGATACTCCGCGTAGGGTTGAAGAAAAATCCAGGCAAGCAATCGGTCGGAGGAAATTTCTTCATTCAAATTCGAATCGTCACCTGGGGAAAGCCCGGAGATGTTCGCGGTCCCGGACAATTCGGGTTCTCCGTGCCAGAATTCTTCGATCGCCCCTTGCCATCCCGCGGGTCCCTTCTGTGCCAGACGAGCCGCGGCCTCGGCCATTGGCGCCGGGGCAATCTGCTTGATCACCGACAGAAATGGTGAAAAGTGTGGCAAAAGGAGGAAAAAATCGAGTTCGTCTCGCAGGGGCCGGCTGGCCGGGACCTGCGACGAATCCCCCATGGCCTTTTGGACTTCGGCGTACATGTTCTTCTGGAATGTTGCGATGCGCGCGTAAAAGCGTAGCCCCTCGGCGGCGAATGGATAGGTCGAAGCTAATTCAGTGGCGCGGCGGATTCGGCGATCCCACTGCGCAGGGATCATTGCTTGGGTCGGGACCTACCTGTGACCTGGTAATACCATTTGCGGTGGAAAGTCCAGGCCCACGCGCGGGTGACGGTTCCGTAAACCATGGACGCGAAACTTCCTTCTTCCAAGAGCGTGCTCATGTAAACGTGAATCAAGAATAGACCGATGGTGATTAGCGCCACACTGGCGTGAATCAGGATCGCCACGTAGCGCAGGATGTGCATACTCCACGGGACGGATTCGACGTACCACAGCACAAAGCCGGAAAGCAAAAGAAGAATCGTGCTGCCGACCATCGCCCAAAAGTAGAGTTTCTGTCCCCAGTTGAAGCGCCCGACCGGAGGGAGTTTGTCGTCCTCATTATTTATGTAGGCTTTGATGTTATCCGCCCAGACGCGATCGTCGTGATCCATTTCCATATCACCGCCCCATTGCATGAACATGAAGAACTGGGAAACGGTGAAGAACAAACCGAACCATGGATGCCAGAATCTTGCTGTTGGTCCTCCACCGACAATCGCGGCCAGCCAGTAAAGGTAAGGTGTCCAAAAAGCGAGCCCGGTAATCAAACAGTAGGTATATGTTAACGCGCCAAACCAATGGTTCACGCGCTCGACAAACGAATAACGCGGGATCAATTCCTCGTCGAAATCCGAAGTCGTTCGAGGACGCCGTACAGTGTCGGTGGTACTCATGAAGACCCCCGGTCGTCCGGCGGAATCGGCTCCTCTTTCTTCGGCCCGGTTCGCAAGTAATGCAAGGCGAGGCCCACGATGCCGCCGATCATGGCCAAATTCCCCAGCCATTTCAGAGGTTTTTTCCACAGCCAAACCGAATAAGGGATATGCGGATCTTTCGGCAGGCCTCCATACAATTCAGGATTCTTGGCATCGTGTAGGACATAGATAACATGAGTGCCGCCAACGCCCGCCGGATCGTACACTCCCGCGTCGGCGAATCCGGAGACATCGCGAAGCTGCTCCGCGCGCGTCTCCGCCAGTTCCTTCATTTCCGACTTTGTCCCAAAGTGCAGGCAGCCCGTGGGGCAGGCCTTGATACAAGCTGGTTCGAGACCCACGGATACGCGGTCATTGCACAGCGTGCACTTGAAAACCTTGCGAGCTTGCGGACTGAATTTTGGAATGTTGAATGGGCATCCCGTGACGCAGTAGCCGCACCCGATGCAGTGCGCTTCCTGGAAATCCACAATTCCGTTGGCGTACTGCACGATGGCGGAATCCGCCGGACATGCTTCCAGGCAGCCCGGCTCTTCGCAATGCATGCACTGATCTTTGCGCATCAGCAGCATCATGCTGCCGTCCTCGCGCTCGTGCTCGTTGAATTTGATCAGGTTCCAGTAATTCCATGCCGTTTCCGGCATGGTCTGGTAGCTGTTGTCGAAAGTCGTTTGAGAAAACGTGTATCCATTCCACTCGAGGCAGGCCACTTCACACGCCTTGCAGCCGATGCACGTCGTGGTGTCCACCACTTTGCAGACTTGGAATTCGCGGTTCAGTCCGGCGCCTGGGACAGTCCCGGCGTGCCCCGAAATTCGCACTATGTCTGTTGACGCTTGACTCATCGTCCGCTCCCTACGCCTTCTCGATTTTCACCAGGAAGCCCTTGGATTCGGGGGTGTGAGCATTTGGATCGGTTACCGCCGGCGTGAGCAAATTCGCAGGCGTTCGTGCATTTCTTCCTTCGTCCTCGTCGATGCCGCGGAAGCCCTGGTGAATCGGCAATCCGATCTGATAAACCTTCTTGCCGTCGATCATCATCGGCTTCAGTCGGCGAGTGACGAAGGCTTTAGCGGTGTAGGTTCCCCGCGCGCTGATTACATGGATCATGTCCGTCCCGCGAATTCCTTTTTCTTCAGCCAACTCCACAGGAATTTCCACGAACGGCTCCGGAATCAACTGCACGTTCATCGGATTATTTTTCGTCCAGTAGTGATATTGCTCCGTCAGCCGGTACGTCGTGCACACGATGCTGTATTCCGCCGGGTCGCCAAATTTGTCGTACGGCGATTTGAACTTCTTCACCAGCGGATTATTCGATTGGTCCGGGTGCAGCAGGTTTTTGGTCGGGCTTTCGATCGGTTCGTAATGTTCCGGGAACGGCCCGTCCGCCAGTACTCCAATCGGCGCGAACAATCGCCCGATCCCTTCCGGATTCATGATGAACGGCCCCATGTGGTCTTTCGGATGGGAGTCGGGTTTGAAGTCCGGCACGTCATTGCCCGCCCATTTTCCCGCCGCTTCGTTCCACCAGACCTGTTTGCGATCCGGATCCCACGGCTTTCCATCCACGTTGCAGGAAGCTCGGTTGTAGAGCACGCGCCGGTTGGCAGGCCACGACCATGCCCAGTTAGGAAACACGCCCATTCCCGAGGGATCTTCCGTGCCTCGTCGTTGGATCTGCGCCCCTGCCTCCGTCCACATGCCGGAATAAATCCAATTGCCGCACATCGTGGTGCCGTCGTCTTTCAGCCATGCGAATCCGGGCAATTGTTGACCGGCTTTAATCACTTGTTTCGTTACCGGGTCCGTCAAATCCGCTAGCGCTCTTCCGTTTAGTTCCATCGCCACCTGAGTGAGTGGCGGATGGGCTGCGTCCGCGTAGGCCCAGTTCAGATTCAATATGGGGTCGGGAAATTGCCCGCCGTCTTTCTTGTAGAGACCCCGAACGCGCAGGAAAATCTGCGCAATGATGTCCTGGTCGAGGCGCGCTTGGCCCGGGGGCGGAACGGCGGCGTACTTCCAAGTTACCCAGCGCGCGGAGTTCGTCATGCTGCCGTCTTTTTCCGCGAAGCCGGCGCAGGGCAAGCGATAGACCGTGGTATTGATTTTCTTCTGTTCGTCGGTTGAGATTCCCGGAGCTCTCCAGAACTCGCTGGTCTCGTCCGGATAAATTTCACCAACTACCAGCCAGTCCGCTTTCTTCAGTGCGTTGATGTTCTTGGTAGTGTCCGGGCCGATCATCACTCCGTTCATGCCGAAGGCCATCATGCCCTTGACCTTGCCGTTGTACATGTCTTCCCAGATGTGCGTCCACGAATAATCGCGGTCAATCTTGGGCAGGTACTCGAAAGCAAACCCGTTCTCTTTCGTAGCGGCGTCGCCGTACATCGACTTCAGCAGCGACACGAAAAACTTCGGCGTGTTCTGGTAATAATTCATCGAGTCCCACGGCGTGGGCTTCGACGACGTTGGGGTGACGCGCTTCAGATAGGTAGCTAAATCCTTGTCCGCGGGAACAGGCGCCTTCAGGTATCCGGGCAAACTGTCGTACAAGCCCGCCATGTCCGTAGCGCCCTGAATATTCGAATGTCCCCGCAGCGCATTCACTCCGCCGCCCGCCCTTCCGACGTTGCCTAGCAGGAGCTGTATCATCGCTGCGGTGCGGATAATTTGTGTTCCAAACGTATGCTGCGTCCAACCCACCGCGTAGATGATTGTTGCGACTTTCTTCATGTCGCCGTCTTTGCGGATGGAAGTGAACAAGTCGATGGCCTTGAGGTATCGATCTTTCGGGATGCCTGTGATCCTTTCAACGGCCTCAGGTGTGTAGCGCGAATATTGCTGCTTCATCAGTTGAAAGACGCAGCGTGGGTGCTGCAGCGTCAAATCATAGGCGACGTTGGGCGGCAAAGCAGGAGGTGGCACCGGCGCGCCAGTCTTGCCCGGTGTCGGTTCTGGCGCGTGGCCCAACGCGCCAGCAGTCGAAGATTCCTGCGTGGCGGCGTGTGCAGAAGTCGCGGCGGCGTCCGTTTTGCCGCTGAAGTCTCCGCCCTCTTGATAATTCCAAGTGGTCTTGTCGTAGGTGCCCGACGCCGCGTTAAATCCGGAGTACAAGCCATCTTCCGGAAGTTTGAAACCTTCCTTAACGATGAATGCGGCGTTGGTGTAGTTAACTAAATACTCTTTCGCGATCCGGTTGTTCTCAATGGCATAGCGAATCAACCCGCCGAGAAACGCAATGTCGGTGCCGGCGCGAATCTGGACGAAGAGGTCGGCGGTAGCGGATGTGCGTGTGAATCGCGGATCTACAGAAATCAGTTTGGCGTTGCGGTTGCGCTTGGCCTCCATCGCCCACTTGAATCCGCAGGGATGGTTCTCGGCGGGATTACCGCCCATGATCAACATCATGTCGGTGTTCTTGATGTCGATCCAGCCATTGGTCATCGCCCCGCGTCCGAACGTTGGTCCCAAACTTGAGACCGTGGGGCCGTGTCAAACACGGGCTTGGTTTTCTAAATACACCAAGCCCAGGCTCCTCATTGCTTTCACAACCAAATAATTGAACTCGTTCGTGTCCGTGCAGCCGCCGATGAACGAGATGCCCTCGCAGCGGTTTACCGTAGCGTCATTCGCGTCCTTTTTCACAAACGTCGCGTCGCGGGTCTTCTTCGTCCAGTGCGCTATCTCATTCAAGGCATCGTCCCAGGAGATGTCCTGCCAATCTGTAGCACCCGGCCGTCGTACTTGGGGCTTCGTGAGCCGGCGAGGGTTGAGCATGTCCTGTTCGAGTGAAGAGCCCTTGGGGCACAGCGTCCCACGGTTGGTCGGGTGGTCCGGATCGCCTTCGACATGAATCACTTGTGGCGTGACGTTCTTGGCCTTGTCGCCAATGGTGTAGATGAGCACGCCGCAACCCACCGCGCAATAGGGACAAGTCGAGCGCGTTTCGGCAGCGCGTGCAATCTTTAGCTCTTTGAGCTGGGCGTAGGCAGGCTTGAGGTCGAACCCCAAGACGGTAGCAGCGACACCGCCCACGGCCGCCACCTTAAAGAAGTCTCTGCGGGACGTCTGCATCGATGGGACCTCCGCATCCAGTCAATCGTTGGGACTATTAGACCGTGGCCAATGGTTTGTCAAGAGTTTTGAAACGCGCCTGGGACGGAGACGAGAAGCAGCAAAAAAGGGAACTGGCGCCGACCGACCTTTGGCAAGACCGGCGCCAGCTGTTGCTGAAGGCTGTGCCGCGCGGTTCAAGAAGCCGCACGGCCTAAACCGTGAAGCACGCCCTATTTGCCGCCGCCACTGCTCGCTGCCGCCGCGTCTGGTGTTGTGAATTTGAACATATCGAACAGGTCGCTTAGAGCCGGACTGTTCGTTGGAACGTACGGATTTCCGCCGCTTACCTTCGGATTGGGGAAGTTATCGCGGCTACGTTTCGTAATGGGGGTTAGGCTCCAGTTTCGTTCGATGAACTTCAGGAGCGAAACGTGGTCGCCGTAGAGATGTGAAACGTGCCCGCCCTGCGTGTACTGTGAAATCGCGAGGAGCGGAATGCGCGTACCATCTCCGAAGAAATCCAGCGGCTGAACGTAACCTGAGTCGTAGTAGCCGCCGCCTTCGTCGAAGGTCACGAAGATCACAGTGTCCTGCCACAGCGTTGGGTTAGCCTGCACTGCGTCCACGATCTTCTTCACGAAACCCTCGAACAGATCCAGCTTCGAGGAGGCTGGATGCCCGTCCACGAATCCGCTCGGTTTGACGAAGGAAACCGCCGGCAGGGTGCCTTTTGCAATGTCCTGATACAGATTCACTGTGTCTTGCAAATGGGCTGTGCGCACCGCCGCGTTCGTCATGATGGAGGTTGAATACTGGAACGGATTGCAGATGTTGCAGTATTCATCGCTTTCCGTACCGTAGTCTCCATAGTTGAGTTGGTATTTATCCTTGAGATAACGGTCCCACTGATCCCCGTAGTACTTCCACGAAATATTCGCTTCGAGAAGTTCATCGCCGATGTTGCGTACCGACGACGGAGGAATCGTGAACGGAGTTGACCTGACCGGCTTGAATTAGTCCAGCGGGAGTGAGAGAAAATCACTCTAAGGAGAGCTGGACATGCCGATGAAGAAACACCGACCGGAGCAAATCGTGGCGTTGCTGCGGCAGATTGAAGTAGAAATCGCAAACGGGAAGAACACCCCACAAGCCTGCAAGGAAGCAGAGATCACCGTTCAAACGTATTACCGCTGGAGGAAAGAGTTCGGCGGCCTGAAGTTGGATCAAGCGAAACGGATGAAGGAGCTGGAGCGAGAGAACGCGAAGCTGAAGCGTTTAGTCGCGGAGCTGTCTTTGGAGAAGCAGATCCTAAAGGACGTGGCCTCGGGAAACTTCTGAGCCCTGAGCGGCGGCGTTGTGCGGTGGAGCAAGCGCGCGAGAAGTATGCAGTGAGCGAGCGCCATGCCTGCCGGCTGCTGGGGCAGTGGCGAAGGACACAACGCTATGCCGCGATCCCGCGGATCGCCGAAGATGCGCTGACCGCAGCGATCGTGGCCCTGGCCAGTGCCTACGGGCGCTACGGCTACCGGCGAATCACGGCGCTGTTGCAACGTGCTGGCTGGCAGGTAGGCAAAGATCGGGTACAGCGCATCTGGCGTCGCGAGGGGTTAAAGGTACCGCAGAAGCAGCGGCCCCGCAGGCGGTTGTGGCTGAACGATGGGTCGTGCGTGCGGCTGCGGCCGGAGCGTGCGAAGCATGTGTGGAGTTACGACTTCGTGAGTGCGATGACGCACGACGGCAGAATGCTGCGGATGCTGACGCTGATCGACGAATACACGCGGGAGTGCCTGGCGATCCGTGTGGCCAGAAGGCTTGGGAGGTATGAAGTGATCGAAGCACTTGCGGACGTGATGCTGTTCCGAGGAATCCCGGAAAATATCCGCTCGGACAACGGCCCCGAGTTCGTGGCGAAGGAGCTCCGGCAGTGGCTGGCAAAGGTTGGTACCGGGACGCTGTACATCGAGCCGGGAAGTCCTTGGGAGAACGGCTACTGCGAGAGCTTCAACGGAAAGTTGCGGGATGAATGCTTGAACGGGGAAATCTTCTATTCGTTGAAGGAGGCGCAGATCGTGATCGAAAAGTGGCGCGTGGAATACAACACGAAGCGGCCGCATTCGGCACTCGGCTACAGGCCGCCTGCCCCGGCGGCCTGTAGCCCCTGGGGAGTAAATCCATCTTCACAGCCCATGGCTGTGATATAAAAACTCTCACTTCTTTTGGACTAACAAATCAGGCCGGTCATTCGTGCCGTCACCAAAGTAACCCGGGTTGTAGTTGTTGACCAGATAGTAGTGGCCCGGATCGCACTTGGGATTCACCTCGTAAGGCAAGCTGCTCAGGTAGTCAAGCACAGCCGGGACCCCAGGCTGGCTCACATCTGAACAGTTGATGTAGGACCCGCCGCCGGAGACGGGGGACCCGTAGCCACCGCCGCCGTAACCGTCCTCGGTGTACCAGTTATTTGAGTTCGGTGCCGGATTGGGATTCTCAATTTCATTTACAGTGCCCTGATCAGGCGTACCCGTGTAAACCTGCACCTTTTCAGGAGGAACCGCGGAGTTCCCGTTGCCATCGCTAAACCAGATCGCGTCGCCGGTGCCTAGCGCGATATGGTTTGCGCCGGTGCCGCCCATGATGGACTGGTGGAAATTGTCATCGAGGGTGTATTGCTGTGCCAGTTGCAACATATAGGGCGCGTCACCGTTCTGGACGTTATAAAAGCCCATGGCCGCCGAGCCCTCACCGGTTATCTCTTCTGTGAACGGCTTAGGCACTGGTGCTCCATTGGTTCCCGCGCCCACAGTGACCTCGACGAACGGGAAGAGATCAGCCTTACAACCGCTCGGATTCGACTCTGTCGAGTAGGAGGTGCTGCAATCCAGTTGCTGCCACATCTGATAGAAACGGTGAACCGGGCTCGCAGAGTAGGTGTCGTAAACCATGCCGTCGGTCAATGGAAACGGACCGGGCGGCAGATTGTAAACGTTGTTAATGCGCGTGTCTGGTCCGTACTTGGGGAGGCCGGTGGCACCAGTGACGAGATACTTATAGTAGTCGCCGGGCAATGCGGTTTCTACTTTGTGGGCCTCGGATACGGTCGGGACGTAAGGATCTGTGGGCGCACCCGCCGTCAGAGGAGTTGGCAGCGCAGGGTAAATTGACTTGTTCCCCGGACTGATAAGAAAAGGATCCGGCTTTTTGTCCACCGCCGAATAGGTGGTTGCGAGCGAGAAATTAGGGCCTGGCGTTCCATCCGCGTTGATAATTCCTTCCGACAGCAGATTGTTGACTTTTTCTCCGCTGGCCGGCTTATAGGTGGCATAGACGTGATCGAAGCTCCGGTTTTCCCCGATGATTACGATCACATGTTTGATAGGAGACACTGTATTTCCATCATTGGTAGCAGGCGCCTTCGCCGCACTTCCTTCTTGCGCCTGAGCCGAGTTGAGCAATGGGCCACCCAGCGTGAACTGAAACAGCGCCAATGATGTTAGTACGATCCGAATATGGTTCACCGATTTCGAAGCGAAAGACTTGTGGGACATGAACCCTCCTCTTTCTGACCGGCCTGATTTGTTAGTCCAAAAGAAGTGAGAGTTTTTATATCACAGCCATGGGCTGTGAAGATGGATTTACTCCCCAGGGGCTACAGGCCGCCGGGGCAGGCGGCCTGTAGCCGAGTGCCGAATGCGGCCGCTTCGTGTTGTATTCCACGCGCCACTTTTCGATCACGATCTGCGCCTCCTTCAACGAATAGAAGATTTCCCCGTTCAAGCATCCATCCCGCAACTTTCCGTTGAAGCTCTCGCAGTAGCCGTTCTCCCAAGGACTTCCCGGCTCGATGTACAGCGTCCCGGTACCAACCTTTGCCAGCCACTGCCGGAGCTCCTTCGCCACGAACTCGGGGCCGTTGTCCGAGCGGATATTTTCCGGGATTCCTCGGAACAGCATCACGTCCGCAAGTGCTTCGATCACTTCATACCTCCCAAGCCTTCTGGCCACACGGATCGCCAGGCACTCCCGCGTGTATTCGTCGATCAGCGTCAGCATCCGCAGCATTCTGCCGTCGTGCGTCATCGCACTCACGAAGTCGTAACTCCACACATGCTTCGCACGCTCCGGCCGCAGCCGCACGCACGACCCATCGTTCAGCCACAACCGCCTGCGGGGCCGCTGCTTCTGCGGTACCTTTAACCCCTCGCGACGCCAGATGCGCTGTACCCGATCTTTGCCTACCTGCCAGCCAGCACGTTGCAACAGCGCCGTGATTCGCCGGTAGCCGTAGCGCCCGTAGGCACTGGCCAGGGCCACGATCGCTGCGGTCAGCGCATCTTCGGCGATCCGCGGGATCGCGGCATAGCGTTGTGTCCTTCGCCACTGCCCCAGCAGCCGGCAGGCATGGCGCTCGCTCACTGCATACTTCTCGCGCGCTTGCTCCACCGCACAACGCCGCCGCTCAGGGCTCAGAAGTTTCCCGAGGCCACGTCCTTTAGGATCTGCTTCTCCAAAGACAGCTCCGCGACTAAACGCTTCAGCTTCGCGTTCTCTCGCTCCAGCTCCTTCATCCGTTTCGCTTGATCCAACTTCAGGCCGCCGAACTCTTTCCTCCAGCGGTAATACGTTTGAACGGTGATCTCTGCTTCCTTGCAGGCTTGTGGGGTGTTCTTCCCGTTTGCGATTTCTACTTCAATCTGCCGCAGCAACGCCACGATTTGCTCCGGTCGGTGTTTCTTCATCGGCATGTCCAGCTCTCCTTAGAGTGATTTTCTCTCACTCCCGCTGGACTAATTCAAGCCGGTCAGGTCAATCGAGAGCGCGGCCCACGACCCCAACGTACTCTCGATCAAGCAGACCCTCTATCGCACCAGCGAGAACTCGCCAATCGTGCGCGCGTTAATCGAGGCTGCGGCGAAGAAAGAAGTCGCCGTCGTTGTGGAACTCAAGGCCCGCTTCGACGAAGCTTCCAATATTCGCTGGGCCAGAAATCTGCAGGAAGCCGGCGTGCAGGTATTTCATGGCGTCGTCGGCTTAAAAACGCACTGCAAGCTGGCGCTCGTCGCTCGTCGCGAGCTCGATGGCCAGATTCGCCGCTACGCTCACCTGGGCACCGGAAATTACAATCCGTTCACCGCGCGGTTTTATACCGACCTGAGCCTCTTGACCAGCGACGCGCGAACTACTTCGGCCGTGCATCACGTGTTCAACTATTTGACCGCTTATTCCGAACGGTCTCAATATACCCCGCTGTTCGTCGCGCCGTTGAACCTCGGCCGGAACTGCCTCAGCTTGATCGAGCGCGAGACCGCTCATGCGCGCGCTGGCCGTCCCGCGTTCATCGTTGCCAAGGTGAACGCTTTGATCGATGACAAAACCATTCAGGCTCTTTATCGCGCCTCCGAGGCTGGAGTGCGGATTGAATTGATCGTGAGGGGAGGCTGCGCTCTGCGTCCGGGTGTCCGCGGCCTCAGCAGCCGCATCCGTGTTCGCAGCGTGATCGGCAGATTCCTTGAGCACAGCCGAATTTTTGTCTTCGGGAATGCCGGAAAGGCGGAGGTTTATCTAGGTAGCGCCGACTGGATGCATAGAAATATTTACGAACGCGTCGAAGTGATGTTCCAACTCAAAAATCCGCAGCTCTGTGGCCAGATTCTCCGTGAAGTCATCGCTCCGTATCTGGCCGACACGGAAAAAACCAGAATCCTGCTCCCGGACGGTAATTACGTGCGCCCGCGCGATGCGCGCGCGTTTTCTCATTCTCACAACGGTTTCCGTTTCAATGCGCAGGAGTTTCTGGTGCAATTTGTTCAGGGCGTCGAAAAACTCTCGCCCATGCCCCCGTTGCCCGCCTTCTGCAGATCGATTGAGCCCGAGCCGAAGGCGGCAACACGCGATTCTTCCCGAAAGGTTTCCGTCTAAATCAATTTAGTACCTTCGTGACTGTGAACCATCAAGCCGCGATATTCGTGTCGATGAGCCACGGTCGTCCGAACTTTCGGCGATATTGCTTCTGAGGAGTCGTTGCGATAGATTTTGCATCTCATGCTTACCCAGCGAAGCAGGCATGTGGATTGGGTGACTTGCGTTTCACTTCGCAAAGATTCACATGCGGAAGGTCGAGAGTGGGGCCTCTGCGACTCTTCGGGAATTTGATCATTTCTTGATTAGGACCGCACCGAATCGACTTCACTAATTCTCGCAGAGATGTCAACGGGGACAAGGGCACGCCATCGGAGAAGACGATGAAAAGTCATTCAGCACGCAACATCGCAATCAAACGTTTGCTCCTCGCATTCACGCTGAGTGCGGCCTTTTTGGCCGGTTGCTCGAAACATAGCGCGGGCCCGGGAGGCCCACCCGACGTTGCGGTAGCGCAAGTCGAACAGAAGGACATTCCGATTTATGGCGAGTGGATAGGCACGCTCGACGGTTTCACGAACGCCGACGTCAGGGCCCAAGTCACTGGCTACTTACTGCAGCAGAGCTACCAGGAAGGCGGATTTGTTAAAAAGGGCCAATTGCTCTTTCAGATTGATCCACGTCCCTTTCAGGCGTCGCTCGACCAAGCCGAAGGGCAGTTAGCGCAGGCCAACGCTTCGCTTGCCAACGCTCAGGCAGTGCAAGGCAGAACTCAACTGGACGTCAACCGTTACACCCCTCTAGCGAAAGAAGAGGCCGCAAGCCAACAGGATCTAGACAATGCCGTTCAGAATAACTTGGCCGCCAAAGCCACGGTGGCCACAGCTGAGGCGGCGATCAAGACCGACGAAGCGGCCGTCGAAACGGCCAGAATCAATCTCGATTTTACGCGCCTCGTCGCGCCGATTGACGGCATTGCCGGGCAAGCCCAGCTTCAGGTGGGTGCCCTGGTAAGCCCGAGCAGCGGAATTGTGACTTCCGTTTCCACCGTCGACCCCATCAAGGTTTATTTCACCGTTAGCGAGAGCGAGTATCTCGCTTGGAACAAACGATTCCCAACACCGACAACCCGGGAAGCCGCTGACAAGAGCCTCCGCCTTCAACTGATTTTGGCCGACGGTTCAACCTATCCAAGTGATGGCACTTTCTACTTTGCGGACCGCCAGGTCAACGTGGGCACCGGCGCCATTCGAATCGCCGGGCTGTTCCCGAATCCGGGAAACATTTTGCGTCCTGGCGGCTACGGCAGAATTCGTACGGCCGTCCGAATCCAGAAAGACGCGCTACTCGTGCCCCAGCGTGCCGTGACGGAGTTGCAAGGCGGCTATCAGGTTGCCGTTGTGGATGCTGAGAATAAGGTGAGCATACGCACAGTCAAAGTCGGCGACCGCGTCGGCTCCCAATGGATCATTGCGGAAGGGCTCAAGCCGGGAGAACGCGTGGTGGCCGAGGGCGTGCAGAAGGTGCGTCCCGGCGCCCAGGTAAACCCGAAGCCGTACGTGCCCGATAAAACGATGGCGGAGGATAGGTAAGATCATGTCCAAATTCTTCATCAACCGCCCCATCGTCGCTATGGTGATCTCGATCGTGACCGTCATTCTCGGTGTGATCACTATCGTCAGGTTGCCCGTCGCCCAATTTCCGAATATCGCTCCTCCGGAGATTCAAATTCAAGCGGTGTACGTCGGTGCGGATGCGCAGACGCTGGAACAATCCGTCGCCACGCCGATCGAGCAGCAGATGAGCGGCGTGGATAACATGAACTATATGTATTCGTTGAACGCCACGGCCAACGGCGGAATGACCATGATCGTGGATTTCGACGTGAAAACAGATCCGAATATCGACCAAATTTTAGCCCAGGCTAGAGAGACACAAGCGGCCTCGCAGCTTCCGGCTGACGTCATTAACTATGGGATCACGGTACAGAAATCCGTGACCTCGCCCTTGATGCTGATCACCCTGTACTCGCCAAACGGAACGTACAACGCGGACTTCCTCGCCAACTACGCGTACATCAATATCCACGATCCGCTGACGCGTTCCGTCGGTATCGGCAACGTGCAGATCTTCGGCGCCGGGCAATACGCGATGAGGTTGTGGGTCAAGCCGGATCAATTGGGCAAGCTAGGCATCACCGTCACCGACATCATCAACGCAATTCAGTCGCAGAACACGGTGAATCCCGCGGGACAAGTAGGGAGCGAGCCTGTGCCCAAAGGGCAGGAGTACACCTACTCCGTTCGGGCCCAGGGCCGGCTGGTTTCCGCGGATGAGTTCGAACAGATCGTGGTTCGCGAGACCCCGGATGGCGGCGTTGTCCGCGTGAAAGATGTGGCGCGCGTGGAACTCGGCTCGCAGGACTACTCAGTGATGGGCCGCTTGAACGGCAAACCCGGAGCTATCATCGCCCTCTATCAGCTGCCGGGATCAAACGCCGTGGACGCGGCGAACGGCGCGAAGAAATTGATTGCCGGAATGAAGCAGGCATTCCCGCAAGACATGGACTATGTGATTTCGTTGGATACGACCAAGGCGGTCACGTCCGGAATCAAGGAGATTGTCGAGACGTTGGTGATCGCGATCGTGCTGGTTATCCTCGTTGTATACATTTTCTTGCAAAGCTGGCGCGCCACGCTCATTCCCATGTTGGCAGTACCTGTGGCTTTGATCGGAACATTCATCTTTTTTCCGTTGTTCGGTTTCTCCATTAACACTCTTTCTCTCTTGGGGCTCGTTCTAGCTATTGGATTGGTCGTGGACGACGCGATCGTGGTCGTGGAGGGTGTCGGCCGCCATATTGAAGAAGGACTTCCGCCCAAAGAAGCGGCCCTCAAGGCCATGGACGAATTAACCGGGCCCGTAGTCGGAATCGCCCTGGTGCTCTCCGCTGTATTCGTTCCAACCGCTTTTATTCCGGGAATCACTGGGCGGCTCTACCAACAATTTGCGGTTACCATCGCCATTTCCGTCATCCTTTCCGCTTTCAACGCCCTCACATTGAGCCCGGCACTGTCGGCGCTTCTGCTCCGGCCGAAAAAAGAGAGCAAGGGTGTGCTGGGAAGATTTTTCGCCTGGTTTAACCGGTCGTTCGAGGGCGCGACCGAACGCTATGTGCGCGCGTCCGGAGTACTCATTCGCAAGAGCGCGATTGCGATCGTGCTGCTGCTCGTGTTCATCGGAGGCGCGGCGTTTTTCGCCTCGCGCGTACCGTCGAGCTTCCTGCCGGATGAGGACCAGGGCTATCTCTTCGTCAACCTCCAACTCCCCAACGCAGCCTCGCTGCAGCGCACGGACCAGGCTGCGCGACAAGTCGAGAAAATTCTGGCAGCGACCCCCGGAGTGAAGTACACCTCCAGCGTAATCGGCTTCAGCTTGCTGAGCTTTGTGCGCACCAGTTACAACGCATTTTTCTTCGTCACTTTGGATGACTGGGACGCGCGCAAGTCCAGGGCCGAACAGTTCCAGGAGATCAAGACGCGGTTGAATCAGCAGTTGAGCCAGATGCCCGAAGCGGTCGCATTCGATTTCTCGCCTCCGGCCATTCCCGGAGTGGGCACTTCCGGCGGATTCACATTTGTTTTGGAGGACCGCGCCGGCAAGGATGTTGACTTTCTCACGCAAAATTTGAACACGTTCATGGCCGCGGTGCGCAAGCGCCCCGAGATCGGTTTTCTGGCCACCACCTATCTTCCCAGTGTTCCCCAGCAGTTCGTGACTGTGGACCGCGACAAAGTGATTAAGCAGGGAGTCAGCATCACCGACGTTTACAAGACCCTGCAAGCCTTCATGGGCGGGTATTTTATCAATTATTTCAACCGCTTCGGTCGCCAATGGCAGGTGTACATCGAAGCGGAAGGCGAGTACAGAACGAAAGCGGAAAACGTGGGACAGTTTTACGTTCGAAACAATAAGGGAGAAGATGTGCCGCTCTCTGCCCTCACAAAATTCGAGCCTCGCATCGGCCCTGAATACACTATGCGATTCAACGAATACCGCAGTGCACAGATCGTCGGGAACGCAGCCCCGGGCTATAGTTCCCAACAGGCCACCGCCGCGCTCGAACAAGTCTTCGCTCAAACAATGCCCCGCGAAATGGGCTTCGACTATAAAGACATCTCCTTTCAGGAAAAACTGGCCCAGCAAGGAGTCTCGCCTGCGGCCGTCTTTGCCTTTTCCCTGTTGTTCGTGTTTCTGATTCTCGCCGCGCTCTATGAAAGCTGGTCGCTGCCGTTCAGCGTGCTCCTGAGCACGCCGGTCGCGGTATTCGGGGCCTTCGCGGCGCTTTGGTTAAGGCGCACGATCGGCGAGTGGTTTTATCCGGCTTACATGGTGCAAATCGAGAGCGATGTGTACTCCCAGATCGGCTTGGTCATGCTCATCGGACTGGCGGCGAAAAACGCGATCCTCATCGTGGAATTTGCCAAGGACGAATACGAGCAAGGCACACCGCTAATAGACGCTGCGTTGGGAGGTGCCCGCATCCGGCTCCGGCCCATCCTGATGACCTCCTTCGCCTTCATCCTTGGGAGCGTGCCTTTGTGGGTGGCCACTGGAGCAGGGTCCGTGGCGCGCCAGATCATCGGAACCACCGTAATTGGGGGAATGCTGGCTGCCAGCTTCATCGCCATATTCCTGGTTCCGGCCATCTTCTACCTTGTTGAGAAATGGTCCGGCGCCGGCAAGGAGCCGGCCGTTGGAGGCGTTCAAACAAGGCCTGCGCCGGCGGAGGGGGACTAAGATGCGCTACCGATTGAGAAAAGCGCGCGACGCGCAACGGAGCGAGTCATACACCGGAAAGCTGCGTCCACTGGTTTCCCTGGGCTTGGCGTCACTCTTGGCTTCGAGCCTGATCGGCGGCTGCGCGGTCGGGCCCAACTATCATCGGCCTGCGGTGCCAACGCCCAGCGCATATCGCGATTTGAACGCTAACGCGGAAGTAGCGCCTCAGGCGGCGTCCTTCGCAGATCTGCACTGGTGGGAGGTCTTCCAGGATCCGCAGCTGCAGGAACTGATCCGCACAGCGCTGAAGCAAAACTACGACTTACAGATCGCGACCGAGCGCATCAATGCCGCGCGCGCCCAAGTCGCCATAACGCGCTCCAGCCTTTTTCCGCAGGCGTCAGGTGATGCGACTTTTGCCGGCGGCAAGCAACAGTTTTTCCCCTACAAAGCAAATATTCTGGAGTTGGCCGCAGACGTATCTTTTCAACTCGATCTCTTCGGCCAAATCAGGCGCGCCACGGAAGCGTCGCGTGCCCAACTCTTGGGGACCGAAGAGGCGCAACGCACCGTCACGCTCACGCTCGTGAGCGATATGGCCAGCGATTATTTTTCGCTCTTGCAACTCGATCTCGAACTTCAAATCACGAAAGACACGGTGCAAACGCAGGAAGGCTCGGTCAAACTGACTTCGCTGCGGCTGGACCATGGCGTGGCCACCAAGCTCGATGTGCTGCAGGCTCAGCAAGTCCTCGACTCTGCGAACGCGCAGATCCCGGATCTTGAAAGGCAGATTGGCCAGGAAGAAGACGCCATCAGCATTCTGCTTGGAAGTTATCCCGGTGCCGTGCCGCGTGGCCGCAAACTCTCGGAGCAGTACCTACCTCCCGAAGTCCCCGCAGGCCTGCCGTCCGCGCTGCTGGCTCGGCGGCCCGATATTCGCCAGGCGGAGCAAAACCTGATCGCCGCGAACGCTCAGATTGGCGTCGCCAAGGCCGCATTCTTCCCGCAGATTTCGTTGACCAGCTCGGGTGGCGGCGCATTTGGGCGCAGCGCCTCTTTCTCGAGTTTGATGAGCTCGCAGAATACGATCTGGTCTTACGGCGCAAGCGTTTCCCAGCCGATCTTCACCGGTGGCGCGCTTCACGGGAATCTGCACTTAGCCGAATCCCAGCACCAACAAGCACTGCTGGCCTACGAGCAGTCCATTCAGCGCGCCTTCGGAGATGTATCGGACGCCCTGATCGGATACCAGAAGCTGCACGAAGTTCGAATCCAGCAACAGCAATTGGTGGCGGATTTGGCGGAATCGGTTCGGCTCTCCGACATGCGCTATCGCGGAGGCACCACCACTTATCTTGAGGTGCTGGACGGACAGCGCTCGCTCTTTGCCGCCGAGCTAACTCTGGCGCAAGCGCGCGGAAACGAATATCAGAGTCTCGTGCAACTTTATAAAGCGCTGGGCGGTGGCTGGCAGTAGCTTCGCGTGTATGGCTCGCCGCGCTGCTGCAATTGATATGTCGAGATACCGCGAGCCTCAAACGTCTCTCCGCTCCTGAATCCCACCGACTCGATCGTTGCGCCCGCAAAGGGTTTGCAATCCGATGGCACTGTACCAAAGGGCAATTGCGCTGCACGGTGGCGGCGCTATGCTGGTTGCACGGGAGAAAGGCAACGGCCAAGCTCCGCGTCGAATGACATTACATCCCAAAGTTCCCGTCAAAGCGATTGCCGTTCTCGCTTTCGTTTTCTGGCCCTTGGCGATGCTCGCAGCGTCCGATCTGCCTGCGGACGATGCCGCGCTATCCGCCGCCATTTGCCCGATTGTCTACCCCGTTGATCAATCTTCTTCGGACCGAGGCTATCGTTATCTCTTCTACGGCAATGGCTTCTTCATCAACGAACAGGGCTACCTGGTCACCGCAGCGCACGTTCTGAGTCAGCTTCACGGCGGCCAGCCTTACATCCTTCTCCGCCAGCCAGGCGGGCCGCCGCGATTTGTTTTAGCCACGCTGGTCGTCGTGGATCGAGACCACGATGTGGCCATTCTGCACGCCACGCCGAACCCATTTGAAGGCAAATACAAAGTCGGATTTCTTCCCTTGGCCTATGACTGGCCCACGCGAGGCCGAGCCGTGCTCACCGCATCTGTGCGTCCATCGAAGCCTGTGGATGCGTACACGCTGGACGCGTCGGTGGAGGACCGGGCAGCCGGCGAGGTATTCGATTTCCGCTTCTCTCAGCTCGACAAAGGGCGGCTTGAAACCGATTTGTTTCTTTTCAACCATCAAGTTCGGCTGGGTCAAAGCGGCTCTCCGGTAATCGCGGCCGATTCTCAGGGAGTTGTCGGTTTTGTGGAGGGACAATGGCTGCGATCAAGCCTTGTCCCGCTTGCAGCGGGCACGGACCAAAGCACGCCGGGAGTGGGAGCAGCCGTTCCGATCCATTACGCCATCGCGCTCTTGCAGCAAAAGGGAATACCCTGGCACTCCAGCGCTTTTGATCCTCTGGACGACCCCACTGATTCCTCGGGGCCGATGCCGCTCTCGCTGGTTGCCGCACCTTATCCCTCGCAAGCGCTTTTCGGGGGTGAAGTTGTACTCGACGTTCTGATCGATACTCGCGGGAGGGCCGCCGAAATTAAGGTCGTGCGCGGCCCTTCTCCATTTCTTGAGGACGTCCTTGGCACGGTGCGAACCTGGAGTTTCTTCCCCGCGCGCTTGGACGGCAATCCAGTGCCGGCAAGAATCGGGATCACCTTCCAATTTTCGCAATCGTACGATCCGCCGCGCACAACGCAAGTACACAATTACGATAAACCTCTGGCAGCTTTGTTTGACCGTAGCGCTCTGCCGGTCGTTACCATCGAGCCTCAGTTCCCAGCGGCCAGCGTCGGCGAGGGCAGCGTGATCCTCTACGAGCTAGTGAATGCGCAAGGCCAAATCACTTCCGACCATATCCTTCGCGACTCGGAATCGTTTTCTTCTGCGGCGGTGGCCGCCGTTCATGGTTGGCGTTTTGCTCCCGGCAGGCGCAATGGAACGGATATCGATTCGGCAGAAATCGTAGTTCTAATTTTTCGGCTCTCCGGGTCCATCCCGCTGAAGAACTAACTCTCGCCTCAGGACAAACGCACTTTCCTAATTCGTGACCGATTCGATTACAAGTCCCTGTCGCTGCGAGTAAATCAGGTATTCGCCGGGAGCGATTGTACTCAGTCGAGTGATGCGCCTCCTGGCCTCCTCGCGAGTCGAAGCAGCCGTTATCCACAGCGGCTTTCCGTCGCCTAGTCTTTTGAAAATGTCGAAAGTTGCTTCCACAATGGCCCTCCAGTCGACCAAAACTAGTCTGCGCAACTACTCTGCCCGAACGCAGTCTATTGGTGCACCTGGGTGGCCAAGCAGCTGACCAAAGTAAACTTGCTAAAGCAAGTGCCTAGAGTGCTATACGAGTGGTTCGAGCGAGACTACAAGATTCCCTTGAGGAAATTCTTGCCGGGACCGCGCCGATTCGGATGTCGAAGACTCGACATCACGTGGCTCGGTTTGCGCCGCAGCCGATCGCCCTGACTGAATGTGTGCTCCGATCGCGGATCGCAGGATCCTTTCGAGGTCGCTCTTGCGGTACGGGTAGCAGATGAAATCGAACGCGCGAATATTTAATGCTGCAAGGTAGTCCCGATACTCATGAGGGCAAGCCGGCGCACAAACGATAATGGCTGGGATCTCCACTCCTTGCCGCCTCAGAGATCGCACAACTTCACGATAGGTCCCATCCACCAGCCAGAAACTGCAAAAGCAGGCGGCCGTATCTTCTCTCGCGATGATGGTCTTGACCTCTTCTACGCTCTTTGCCCAAAGAATCTTGACGTCGTACGCGCGGAGAAGTTCGGCCATATTGCCTCGTATCTCAGCATCGTTCGTGGCCACAAGAATGTTCGGTCGAACAGGAGCCTTATCGAGATTCGCGGAAGAAGTCAGCTGAAGATTGCCCTCGAACTCATTACCTGGATTATGCGGTGCGGCTGCGGAGCCCATGGTCTAGACCCTTTCTCGAGCTATAAAAAAGGAAGAAGGGAAACTCGGCCCAGCCCTCGACCTTTACAATCAAGGTTCCGGCTCCCCTTCCTCCAGCTAGCGGAAAATATTCCGCGAAGACATAATCCTTCACGCTCGTTCTCGGGGCAATACAGTGAGTTTCTTACGACAACGGAGAAATTCCTGTAGAACTACTAATCGGAGCGATTATTACGGCTCGATGATTTGGTTGCGAACGGCATAGCGCACCAGCTCACTCACGGCGTGCAACTGCAGCTTGCGCATGATGTTAGCGCGATGCGTTTCCGCGGTTTTCACGCTGATGCACAGGGAAGCAGCGACCTCCTTGCTGCTCTTGCCTTCCGCCAGCAATTGAACGATTTCTCGTTCCCGTGACGTCAGCCGGTCACGAACCGGCTCAGACGGCCCCGGCCGCGCCTTACCCTCGTTGAAGTTCGTCAGCATCACTTCGGTGGCCCGCGGGGTGAAGAAAGGCTTATGGCTGGCGAGTGTTTCCACGGCGATAATCAGGTCGCGATCGGAGTCCGACTTCACGATGTATCCGCGCACGCCCGCTTCCAGAATATCCCGGATCAATTGATCGGAATAATGCATCGAGAGGATAAGCACTTCTGTGTTTGGCGACGCTTTGCGGATCCTCTTCGCGGCATCCACTCCGTTCAGGTCCGGCATGCTGATGTCCAGGATCACGATGTCGGGTTTCAGCTCTTCCGCTTTTGTCACCGCCTCGCGGCCGGTAGTAGCTTCGCCGCAAACTTCCCAACCTGCTTTCGATTGCAGCAATGCCTTCACGCCACGGCGCAGCAGATCGTGATCGTCCGCAATCAGAATGCGAAGTGCTTTCATGTTGTTCTCCAGAACAGAACGGGGATTAAACTATTATACACGCGCAAAAGGGTCATCAGATTCGTTCTGCCAGGCACTCGCGCAATTGCTGTCGCGCCCGGGAGAAGCGGGTTTTCACCGCCGATTGGGACAGCTTAAGGATGTTGGCCGCCTCCTTCGTCTGGCGTTCCTGCAACCCCAGAAGCCACACAACGACGCGTGAGGTGCTGCCGAGGCCATCGATCGCTTCCCGAAGCACGCGTTGATTCTCGGATTTCGAATAGAGAAACTCAGGGTGGGAAGCGTCGCTCGCGCGCAGCAGTTCCAGCTGGCTCGGTTCTTCCGCTGCGTTGCCTTCGTAGGAGAGGTGGTGATCCTCGGAACGGCGCTTGCGTACTCTTATAAGCGCTTCGTTGATCGCAATCCGCAGCAGCCAGCTTGAAAAACGCGACTGGCCGTTAAATTGGCCGATGTGAGAGTAAGCGTTCAAGAAGCACTGTTGCGCCGCGTCTTCGGCATCCTCGCGATTGCGCGTAATCTTCAGCGCCATGTGGTAGGCCTTCCGCATGTACGGTGCCAACAAGCGCGCGAAGGCCCGCTCGTCGCCATCCTGGGCCTGCCTTACGAGCTTCATCTCGTCAGCAGGGCCGGAGGCCCCCGCAAGAATTTCCCCAACATCTTCGGGTTCCTCGGTTGCAAATCTATTCTTCTCGCGCTCCACGGATTCAGCTCCTTCTTGGTTTAGATTATTACGCCAGAGTGCTGTCCGAATTCTCCGCTCGATTCACGATAACCCAGCGCTGTTGTCCCGCCGGCTTTATGAGCTGTCCGGCTGATTGCATGAACCCGCCCAATCGAACCGAAGGGAATGAATAACGTCCGCGGCGGGACACCCGGCCGATGAATGAATGTATGAAGCAGACCGTTCCATATAACTGGGGTTCCTCTCGAATGCTCGCCTAACCTAATACATCCCCCGAAAAAGGCGCTATCGGAGGCATCCTGTACTCTTAGCCGGGGTTTCCTGTACACTCGGAGGGGACCGAAATCGTGGAATTCGCCATTTTCTCGACGTGGAGACGGCCCAAACAAAAGCAATATCTACCAGTGGCATCCAAGAAATTACATGGTTCGAGCACGGTTCCCGCACTCCGCGATCCTGTAACTACAATTATTTGTTATTTTTACAGGTATTTCCTCATGGAGCGGTTGGTTGCCAAATTGCATCCAGGTCCCAATGATGGAGCGATCAATTACCCCTGAAATTCAATTCCTGGAGGAGGGCCATGAAGGCGACTTACGATATCTTTAAGAAGCTTCCCAGTGGTTCCCCAATTTGGATAGAAGCCGTTCAAGGTCTTGAGCTCGCCCGATTTCGTCTCGCCATCTTGGTGCAAGCGGATCCGGGTGATTACCTTCTCTACGATTTGAAGAATGCTCAGATTGTCGAATGTTTGACCGGGCCGGCTTAACGATCATGCGGCCCGCGTCCGCCGTTTTACAGCCGGCCCATCAGAAACAGAATCAGCAGGATCAGCAGAACCAAGCTTATGCCCCCACTTGGGTAGTAGCCCCAGTTTCTGCTGTGCGGCCAGGTAGGCAGGCTGCCAAAGAGTGCCAGCAATAGAACGATGGCAAGAATGAGTAACAACATCTTTCTTCTCCTTTGCTAGGCGGTAGGCCGGGTCTGAGACGCGGCCTACCGGGCTGCACCCTCGAACGAATGGCCTCGTTGATTAGCGAGAGCCGCCTGCCTTCGCCACTTTGTACTTTCCTCTTGCGGTTTTCGAATCCGGCTGCCCACCTGATTCTCCAGCGCCAAAAGCTTGGGTGTTTATTTCTTGCGAGAGCTGAGTGAGTTTTTGATCGGTTTCTTTTTCTTCCTCGAGTGTTTGTTCCAGCAGTGACGCCGCTTCCGTCTCTCCCATCAGGGTCGCAAAAGCGTGCACTGATCCGTACGCCGCAATTTCATAGTGCTCCACGCGCTGCGCGGCGGTGATCAGAGCCGCGTCCATCAGGCTTCCTTCGTAACCTTCGGACATCACTTCGCCGCCCTCTGCAACGATGCCGGCCATAGCTTTGCATTTCTTACCCTTGATCGGCTCTCCCAGACCTTTGAGAATCTGCTCGAGCCTGGTAGCGTGCCCCTTCGTCTGCTCCAAGTGTTCTTCGAAACCCTTGCGGAGTTCCTCGGAGTTTGCCGTTTTCGCCATCTTCGGGATGGCCTTAATTAACTGGTTCTCAGAGTCGTAGAGATCGCGCAATTCATCGACGTATAAGTCCTTAAGAGCTTTCTGCTTCATGTTGTTCTCCTCGGTTCGGTGGCTTGAACTTCCTGCGCACCAGTGTTGTGTCGATTTACGCTTCGCACCATATTCCCATCCCAGCTTTCCAACAATCGAGCGAACCCTGTAGCCCACGGCGGTTCTTCTTGTAGGTCCGGCAGGGCATGGCTGGCGCGAGGCAAGCGCCGAAATTCGTTCGCCTCAGATCCATCGCGGTCGTACACGTTCATAGCCCAATCGCTACAGTTTTGTCCCGATGGGTTCTGCCACCATTTAGGGCTATACGGACGGATTGAATTGGACGTATCGAGCAAGCAAAGGAATTCCGCGGCCAAAGTTATCACTGGCGGTAGGGAAGATAGGTCTGGGAGACATGCCCGTAATGACAAAAAGCGTTCCAGGAAAACTCAGGGCGTTCGAAAAAGCAGTTGCCAGCGAAGCGCAACGAGATACGCGCGCGATTTGCCAGACAAAGAGGGAATGTCATTGTGGATCGGGAACCAGACGATGAAGGCGCCGAGGCCCACCATAATCTTACGAAGCATCTGGCCCATTCCACTGTCCGCCGCCGCATTCTCAATGAGGTCGAGTTGGCCCTGCGGAAAATAAAAATCGGCGTCTACCGAGTAAGGATTCCTGCGACATTGCTATTCCCGGTTCGCGACTACAAGTCCTTCCATCGGCGCGAACGTGCGTGCGGTGCGCCGAGCGTTCTGGTTCGTTATGAGCGATTGTATATTGTGGGCTACAATCGGCACCGCCCGACGCCGAAAGCGATGAGCGCTCCCCATGGCGACTAGATCAGGCCCAAACGTCGTTACCTTTCCCCCCATCGTCACTGCGGTCATATGTGTCGCAGCGCTCTACTTTGCCCGGACGGTTCTTGTCCCGATAGCCCTCGCGGTCCTCCTGGCTTTTCTGTTAGCGCCGCTCGTGAATTGGATGGAAAGGGCGCACTTGGGGCGACCAGGGACGGCAGTGATTGTGGTGTTGCTGGCGGCTTCAATCCTGTTAGGTGTGGGCTGGGTGGTTTTCGATCAGGCGATTGGCTTGGCCACGCAGATTCCGAATTATAAGGCCACGATTTCGCGAAAAATCGAGTCTTTTCGCGGGGTAAAGGAAGGCGGTATCGGAAAGGTAGAAGCGACGGTCAAGGAACTTGGCAACGAACTTCAATCTTCGGTCGATACCCAGTCGTCGGATACCGCGGGACAGCAGGATTCTCGCGGCAGGCATCTTCCCGTTCCTTCCGCTACCGTTGCTCACCCCCTGCCCGTCGAAGTCATACCGCAGAGCGATCCCATCACATCGGTCCGTTCATTGTTGGGCCCGTTTCTGGGCCCTATCGGCATGGTTGCGATTATCATGGTTTTCACGGCGTTCATACTGATTCGGCAAGAAGACCTCCGCGATCGCCTCTTCACGCTCGCAGGCCTGAGTAGATTCCATGTCACGATGCAGGCATTTGACGAAGCCACCCAGCGAGTCGGACGTTATTTGATACTGCAATCCGTCGTCAATCTGAGCTTCGGGGTCGTATTTGGCTTAGCGCTCTATTTCATCGGGGTTCCGAATGCATTGCTCTGGGGCATCCTCGCGGGAGTTCTCAGATTTATTCCGTACGTTGGAGCAATCTCTGGCGCAGCGATGCCAATCATTCTCTCTCTCGCTGTCTTCGACGGCTGGCTCCGGCCGCTTCTCGCGTTGGGCGCATTCCTGGCTATCGAAAGCGTGGCTTCGCTCGTCGTTGAGCCGCTATTGTACGCGGCACACACCGGAGTGTCGTCTTTAGCCATTCTGGTGGCGGCGATTTTCTGGGCCGCTCTATGGGGACCCGCAGGCCTGTTGCTATCCACTCCTCTGACTGTTTGCATCGTCGTCGTGGGCCGCTACATCCCGCAACTGGAGTTCCTCAATGTTCTGTTGGGCGATAAGCTGATGTCGGGGGCAGACATACAGCTCTATCAGAGACTCCTCGCAATGGATTTCGAAGGTGCGAAGCAGCTAGTGCATGAATATCTTGAGGAGAAGCCCATCGAGGATTTGTACGACTCTGTAATTACGCCCGTACTGATATTTCAAAAGAAAGATCTCAAAGAAGCCAGATTGGGCGAGGCGGGAGACCATTTCTTCTTCCAATCTTTGAAAGAGATTATTGAGGACCTCACCGTCCAATCGCCCACGGATGTCCCGGATACCAGTTCGGCCCCACACGAAGATGTTTCGCAGGCCCTTGTGGCCCCAAGCAACTCGGGCGTCGCCAAGATCGAAATCTCCTGTATTCCCTCCCGTGACGAAAGAGATGAAATTCTAGGAATGATGTTGGCACATTTACTCATGCGAGCCGGTTATCGAGCGCACGTAATCGTTCCGGGACCAATGCAGGAGATGTTGGAGGAAATTTCAGAACAAGAGGACGAAGCTATTTGCATCACCACCCTCCCTCCCTTGGCGGTTTTTCACACTCGAAAACTCTACAAGAGAGTCCGCACTCAATCACCGAAGTCGCGAATCGTGGTCGGAATGTGGGGATTCTCAGGAAACGTAGACGCAATGAAGACCCGCTTGGGGATGGCCGAATCAGACTCGATCGTCACTACCCTAGCGGAAGCCACGAAACAGATTCCTTTGCTCACAGAAGCGCCGCCAAGCCACTAGTTGCCGTTTTCTCCGTTTTCAGATAACCCAGCCCTTTACCAACAATCCGGACCTGTGGCGGATTTAGAAATTTTCAAGACACCCAGATTGGCTTTGGGAAGTTCCCGTTGCCGTAGAGAGGGCGAGTACGCCAGCGTTAGTTTTCCAGGCGAGGCATCCGTCCGTGGGCAGATGCCTCGTCCGTTTAGCGTTCAATCGATGATTACCGCCGTGGCTCTGCCGCACGCGGGGCAGGAGCTTGCCTCTGCTGCATTTGCTGCATCTGCTGCGTGTGGCGTTGCTGCATTTGCTGCGTTTGCTGCGTGTGCTTCTGCTCCACCTGCTGCCGTTTCGCGTCATCAGCCTTCTGTTTGTCTAGCTGTTGATGTTCCTTGTCCTGCTGCTGTTGCAGTTTCTGCCGTTCTTGTTGCTGCTTTGCGACTAGCTTGTCTTGTTGCTGCTGGTATTTCTTATCCTGGTTCGCGTTCCCGGTGTTCGGAGCCGCAGGATGTTGGATAGCTGGCAGATCGTTAGGATGAACCGCTGATTTAGCACCAGTATTCTCCGGACGTCCGCCCGCATCACCTCGAACGACACCACGGTCGTTAAACGCTCCGGGCTTGGGAGTTGCAGCGATTGGCGGCGCGCCGTGATTCACGGATGCCCTCAGGTCTCGGTTTGAGCGAGCGGCCTGCACATGTTCGGTTTGAGCGGCCACTGGACCGATGTGCCTCTCATGCGCTGCAGCTTCTTCTGCGGCAGTTGGACGCGCGTCAATTCCACCGTGACCGTTGTAGCTGACGCGAACGTCGTTGTGTACGTCAACATGCTCATTGTAAACGTTATGGAAGTCGCCGCCCACGTGCCACACCGCCGTGTTGTAGAAGAAATGCCCGTGGTCCCAGCGTCCGCCGTAAAAGCCGGTGCCGAAATAGCCGAAGCCATAGTTGATTCCGCCATAAAAGCCAACCACCGGGCCCCAATAGCCGTCATAGAATACAAACCCCGAACCTCCCCAGCCCCAGTACGGCGGTGTCCACAGGAAGCCGGCCTCCGGAGCCAATACCCATGTTCCCGGCACCCAGAAGTAATCGGCGGCGTCGTAATCGTAATCCCAGTACCCCGGGGTCCAGAAATAGCCGTCTCCGGGACAGATTGGTTGTTCATATACCGGCAGTGCCGGTGGCGCGATCGTGATCGCTACGCCGATCCGCTGCGCCTGCGCTATTCCCGAGATGGCCAGCATCACGAGCGCGAATAACAGCAAACGAATTGAAATCTTACGCATTGTTTCCTCTGCCCTTCATCCTTCGTTTACCCGGTGTTGCTTTGCTGCTGCGGGCTGCGCGGATGGAAAGGGGGTAATTTTCGGACATTCTACCGAGCGTCCTGTACACGGCGTGCAATCTTACTACTGTGCTAAGGTCGTGCCATAGGGTCAAAGATGTAGGAAAGGAACAGGAACCTCGTATCAATCGTTCGTTGCGTCAACTTGTTCCTGCGTGTCTCGATCAACCGGATTTAGTCGAGGCACGGTTATAACAACTCCCTGTTGCCCGATCTCTCTCGCGTTACATTGACTTCCTCTCCGCTATACGGAATTCCCGGTATTGGCTCTCGCAAGGTCTTTGTTTAAAAGTAGGCAGGTCACACGTACGGGACCAAAACGGTTCCGAACGAGAGGGTTTCAATTAACTCTTTTCTTTACAAGGCACCTCGCTGCTGAGCTCCTGACAAATCCTCCCCCTAGAGGCGGGTCCCCCAATCCGCCTCCCCCGCCTCTTCCGAGAAGATGGAACTTACTAGCCCCGCAAACGGAATACCTAGAGGAACGGCCATCGGTTCGAAGTCTGTCCAGCGATCGATCGCTAGGCCCGGCTCCGCGACCCTGACGGGCGGTTTTCTTACATGTCGATTACCAGACGAACGCCCGGGCAAAGCCCTCGGTTTCATCATTATTTCTCAACGAATGCGCTGCGTGGCACGGCACGCCTCTGGCTTTTCCTCCCGATAGCGCTACTTCCATTCGTTGATGCGCCGCTGCACAGTCAGCAAAGCTCGCAAGCTCCGCAGGCTCCGACCATTTCTGTCGACGTCAAGATGGTAAGCATGCTTGCCACCGTGCGCGACAAGCATGGGCTTCTCGTTCACAACTTAACCAAAGACGACTTCGTCGCGGAACAGGATGGTCATCCGCAAGCGATCACCTATTTCGCTCAGGATTCCAATCTTCCGCTCACGCTCGGTCTCCTGGTGGACACCAACATGAGCCAGCGGCGCGTTTTGGACCAGGAGCGCAACGCCAGCCACGCCTTTCTCGACCACGCGCTGCGCGAAGATAAAGACAAAGCCTTTGTCATTCAATTTGATTACCAAGTGGAGCTAATCCAGGACCTCACTTCTTCGCGCCAGAAACTGGAAGCATCTCTGGAACAGTTGGGCGCTCCGGAATTTGCGCAGACAGGAGCAGGTGACGATTCGAGTGGCGGCCGCGGCTCCCACAGCAGAGGCGGTGGCACGTTGCTCTACGACGCGGTGTACCTCGCGTCCGACGAACTCATGAAAAAGCAACTGGGACGCAAAGCTCTCATCATCTTATCCGACGGTGTGGACCGCGGCAGCAAAGAGTCTCTGCAGAGCTGCATCGAAACGGCCCAGCGCGCGGATACTCTCGTTTACTCCATCCTGTTTGCCGATAAAGATGAGGAATACGGAAATCACGGAGGCTACGGCGGCGGGCACATGGGCGGTGGCGGCATGGGCGGCGGTGGCCATCGCCACTACCCGCAGGAGTCACGCCCCGACGGGAAGAAAGTTCTCGAGCAGATATCCAGAGAAACCGGAGGCCGCTTTTTTGAAGTTTCCAAAAAACAAACCATCGATCAAATTTACGCCGCCATCGACGAGGAACTTCGCGCCCAGTACAGCCTTGGCTACACCCCTGATAAAGTTGACGCCGCTCCGGGTTATCACAAAATCCATCTCACCGTGAAGCAGAAGGACCTCGTCGTGCAAACGAGAGAAGGGTATTACGCAGCGCGCTAGCTCGCAGCCTTCTCTCTCCGCATCTCATCTCACCGCGAAGGCGGCTTGGTCGCTTCGGCCTGGGGAGTGGAATCAGCAGGGCTCGCAGCCGGACTTGCCGCGGGACCTGGCGCTCCGGATTGCAGCGCCAGGTAAGCACGTCCGAACGCGGAGTGCTGCGTCCCCGGCGCGATCGTGATCGCTTCCACCGTGTAGCGACCACCCGGTAATTTCGCCAGCGGCAAGCTGATGCGGAATGACGCCGCCGACTTCTTCGTATCCACTTCTGCCGGCGCGAGCAACGGCGTGGCATTCATCTGCAACCCATTGCGGAAAAATATCAAACCCGCACGCAAAGAATTCCCGTCAAAAGTGTTTTTCTTCTCGGTTTTTTCCGGATAGTAAGCCTGAAAAAAAACATAAAGCGTCTGGTTCTGGGTAAACAAGCGAGTCACGCTCGGCACAATCGTTTCCCCATTTATTTCCAGCGGTGAACTCGCGAGTTTCGCTCGCACCCCTTGTCCCTTGGTTTGCACTTCCGATGTCTTCTGGATCGGCACAAGTTGGCTCGAAAGCAACACGGAACTGAGCATCATCTTTCCCGCCTGCGCCGCCGGCACGATAAGATTTTGCTCGAACGTGCCGATCTTCCCTGACTCATTTTCTCGCGCCACAAATTTCAGTCGGTAATTTCCCGGCGCGAGCACCACGCCTCCCTGATACAACAGGTTCCGTTGCCGAATCTGTTCGAATCGTTCAGGATCGAGGTTCACCTGCGTTGTGTCGCGCAGTTGCGCAACCGTCTGCCCGGAAGGAACTGCGCGAACCTCCACGGCAAAATCGAATTCAGCTTGCCGTTTCCCGTGCTTTTCCGCCCAATCGAGAGCGCTCGACGAAATCTTGGCCGCGATGGGAACGTATGTCTGTTCATTGCTCAGCCGGAACATCCCGGTCTCGACAGCGACGGGCAACTCAACGACCGGATTGTCCGAATTGACCGCGTCGGCAAGCTGTTGATCGCGGTCTTCCTTTTGCAGATGCTGGAAATCGCGCGGCGCATAATAGCCGTCGCGGTAGCGGATATGCGTACCCGAAACATTCACTTTCACGTGAATGGATCGCCAGCGGCCATCGCGCTTCACGTCCGCGCCCAGGTTATAGCCGATCAAGTAGTACCCGCCGTTTTCCTGCTGGATCTTGGGGAACGCGTCGCTCAAGTCTCCCAGATCGAAGAAAGCTTTTCCGCCCGTGTCCGTTGAAAGAGTCGCGAGCGTGTCGCGGGAGTCCTCTCGTTGGTCGGTCTGGTGAAATACCGACGCGCCCGTAAACATGGAGTTTCCCGTCGCGGCATTCGTCGTTGCGTCGCCACCCGGTGGTGTTGCCAGCAACCCGCGCGAATCAATTGAATAAATCGAAACGTCAGCGCGGTTCGCCGCATCGGTAGCGGCCCGAAGCTGTGTGCGATTTTCTTCGCCGGTCTGGGTAATCCCACCGGTAAATTCCACCAGGGCTTTTCTTCCGGGAATTCCGCCGAGGACGTTCGCTAGTCCTTCCACGGCGGCGAGCTTCTGGTCCGTATTGAATACGTTGAACTCGGTTTCGTCGGGGGTGTAGGCCGCGCCGGTATATTCCTGCACGTCGTATTCCCCATTTTCAGCCGCGGCGTATAAAGGATTCGAAAGATCGGACGTGCTGTTGGCGGTTAGCTGCGCGATAGCCTTTTCGAGCACCGCGCGATCGTTTGTGAAATTTGCGAGCACGGTAAGTTTTGTGGAAAACGCGACCACCGCAACCACGTCCGCTTTGGTCATCTGCTGCTTCACAAATTTGTCGGCAGCATCGTGCGCGCGGATTAGATCGTCCGTCTGCATGGATGTAATGTCGAAAAAGAGCACCAGCAAGCGGCGATCGCGCAGCTGATCGCTGATCGCTTCCGCGGAGGGTGTGTTCGGCCCTTCGTTATCTACCGGCACGGTCAGGGGCTTGGCGTCTTCTGCTCCCGCCGTTTCGATATTTTCGATATCTGAGTACGAGAAAGTCGAAATCGTCTGCGGTTTGCCATCATCGGTCACCGTGAATTGGTTCGCGCGCAGTCCCTTGATTGGCTTTCCGGACTTGTCGGTTACCTCGACGTCGATTCGAACCAAATCCGATTGCGTCCGCAGGACCGGAGATTGGCTCGGTTTCGAGGATTGCGGCGAAGCCGGTGGAGATGCCGGCATGGGGATGGCAGCGGGCGGATTTGCCGACTGCTGCTGGGATTGCGCCAAGGCTGGTCCTGCGGCAAGAAGTGCCACAAGCGATGCGCCCGTAATTATGCGAGGAATGTTTCTCATCAGAAGTTATACCGGATCATAACATCCATGGTTCGCATCGAGCCCGCGCCCGTCACCCGGCCGAAAGACGACGAACCCAGCGTCGCGGAGAGCCCCGAAAAAGTCGGCGTGTTCGAAAGATTCTGAATTTCCCAGCGAACGTCGAGGTGATGCCGCTCCTGCGGGCCGAATCGAAACGATTTTGCCAGCGAGGCATTCCAATTGAACTTGCACGGCCCTTCAATCGCGCCGCGATGTTCGTTGCCGTATTCCGTGGGAGCAGGCGTGGCAAAAGCGGCGGTGTTGAAAAAAGCGAGCGGTGGCCCTCCGCAAATGCTTATGTTTGGATCGCCGATCTGCTCGGCTCGCAGGGAAAAACTCGCTCCGGTTCCGTTATCAGCGGCGGTGCCGCCGAGATAAGCCGTAACCGGCGTCCCGGTTTGCCAGGTCACGATGCTCTGCAGCCGCCAATTGCTGAGAACCTTTTCCTCCCAGCCTCGGTTTCCCCAGCGATGGTGTTCTCCGAACGGCAACTCGTATACCGAGAAAAAGCGGAGTTGATGGCGGACGTCGAATGAGGAAGGCCCGCGCTCCGCGGCATAATTGCCGTCTTGCTGCACGACAATAGGCGTGCTGCCGCCAATCGTGCTTGCGTTATCAAGCGACTTCGCGAAAGTATAAAAACCCTGCACGGAAATGCCGCGTGTGAAGCGGTGAACCACCCGCACCTGCAGGGCGTTGTAAATCGAGTTCGCTCCCGATTGATCGTAGTAGAAGCTGTTGGCGTACGGAATTTGCAGTGAATCCTGCGTGTTCAGGGGGCTGGTGCCCAGCGGAGCGCGATTGGGCGCGCGCAGTAAATCCAGGTTCGTTCCCTTCGTCCCGGTGTACGTCAAATCCAAAATCCAATTCTGGCTGAACGATGTTTCCGTGCCCAGCGTCCAAATCTGCGCGCTTCCATTTTTGTAAAATGGGTTGACGCCTCCCCTGTTCGAGATGGTGCTCGTGCTCGGAAATCCATTCTGTAGCGTGAGGACCTGAGTCGCCGAGGTGATCAGGTTTTCCGAGGTGGCAAAGGGCGGCTCGTATTCCAGGTATTGCTGCGCCAGGGTGTTGTAAATCGCTTCGTTGTAGAAAATCGAATAGCCGCCGCGCACGACCGTCTTCGGCTTTATCCATTGCGGCACCCAGGCAAATCCAATGCGCGGCGCCCAATTCCCGTAGTCTCCGTGTATCAGAGCCCGCGGATAGCTTCCATTGAAGGTTCCCGTCCCGCCCGGAGTAACTACATCCACTTCCGTGGCCGCGGAATTCAAATCCAGATTCGCGATCCGGTTGTACTCGTCCACTGGAGGGGTGGCCGCTTCGTAGCGCACGCCGAATAGAAGAGTGAACTGCTTGTTCACCCGCCAATCATCCTGGGCGTAAGCGATAAAGTCCCAGCTGCGCAGATAAATATTCGGGCCGAATTGCACGTTCGTGCTGTAAGGCAGTCCCAAAAGAAAATCGGCGAGTTCGTAGTAGGGCTCTGTCCCTGGGACGGGCGTCACAGGTTGGCCGCTCGCCGCCAATTGCGACGTCATCACTCCGGTAAAATTGAATAGTCCTCGGGGTTCCGGATTTGACTCGGAGTTAAGCTCGATCCTGCGCACCTCGCCGCCAAACGTCATGGTGTGCTTCCCGTGCACCCACTTCAAACTGTCGCCAAGCCGGAGCGTCTGATTGCGAGCGAGCGAAGGCACCGGATCGTTCAGTCCCGAAAGGCTTGTGAAATTAATCGCAGGAATGCCGAACGTGAGCGGATCGGTGGAAACCCCCGTGATTCCCAGATCTCCGGCGATGTCGTTCTTGAAGGAATTGTCGCTCAGGATTTGAACGCGGCTCCGGCTCCAGTTCAGTTGCGTGCTCTCGACAAGATGCGGCGTCCAGTTGTGCGAAAGCCCCAGCGTCACGGACTGGCTTAATGTGGATTGATGGCCGGCCGTATCCGGAAAACTCCCGAACGTGTTCTGCCGCTGGGAATTCAGATTGTAGGCTCCGTTCAGGCTGAACTTGGAATTGATGGTATGAAGCACGTGGAAATTCAGAGTGTCGTTGTTTATGGGCACGGTCGTTTGCAGTAAATAGTTTTGTACCGTCCCTGGCAGATTCGGCATGGGGTAAAACGCGAGCAATCCTGCCGCCGCAGTATTAATCGTCGGAATCTGGCATCCGTTGCCTAAAGGAGTCCGCGGCCCGCTGAAATTCGAAAATGGGTCGTAAAGCGTAATCCCGAGGCCGCAGAAATCCCCCGTGCGTTCGGCCGCCGTCGGCACCGTGGAGTAAGTGTCCAGCGCGCTCGATTGAACTTCGTGCTGGTAGTTGACAAAAAAATACGTCTTGTCGCTGCCGTTATAGATGTGAGGAATTTTCAGCGGGCCGCCGAGGTTGCCGCCAAATCGCTCGTCGTAATGGCTGGGCTTGGGAACCTGGTTTCCCGTGATCGAATACGGCTTGGCGTCAAAAGCCGAATTTTCGTAGCGATCGTAGAAACTGAAACGAATGCGGTTCACGGTTTGCCGTCCCAGTCTTCCGCGCCCTCCGAACATTCCACCACCGCCGCCTCCGGGACCACCCGGTCCCCCAGCCCCTCCTCCGCCACCTTGGCCGAACAGTTGTCCTCCGCCACGACCGCCCGGTCCACCCTGCCCGCCTGGGCCTCCCTGTCCTCCCGGCGTTCCGGGAACCAACCCCCCAAGCCCAGCGGGCCCTCCAGGTCCGTTTGTCATAAGGCTTTGGCCCACGGTCCCTTGCATCAGGAAGGAATCGGACGTCGCGTTAGAATTAGCGTTACTCGAGAGCGCAACTTCCACCTGCGGCCCTCCATTCGCGGAGCCATTAGCTTCTTGTCCTTGCGCGTTTGTTCCTTCGCCCGTGAGTTCGGTTTGCTCGAAACCACCTGCCAGACCTTCGCGAATCGCGTTGGCCGCGCCCGCCGGCAATTGCTGTCTGCCTCCATTTCCTCTTCGGCCGCCATTCGCGCCGGAGCCTGTACCCGAGCCATCCGCAGAATTCGTCCGGCCGCCCTGCCCGTTGTTTTTATTGGCCGGCGAGCGCGGCCCACTCGTACCACCCGCGGGCGCTGCCGAGAGCTCCGCCAAAGTTGACACGCGCAAAACGATTGGAACGGGGCCGGGAGGAACCACTGGAACCTCGACCACCAGCGAGGCTTGCACAAACCCGAGCTGGCTGGCCTCCACTCGGTAGCGCCCCGCAGCAATCTGCGGAAACTCGAATTTTCCAGATTCGTCCGTCCAGCTCAGCCACGACTTATTCGTATCTGTGTTGGTCAAGCGCACCGTAGCGCCCGGAACGGGCGTGCCTTCGGGAGTGTGAACGACCCCGGCCAGTGTCGGGGCTGGAGGCTGCGTGGCGGATTCCTGCGCCGGACTTGGACACGCTATGCAGAGCCAAGCAATAAGGACCATCAAGAGTTTCCCCCAGCGCAAGCGACTCCTCACGTTTTCTCGGGCTGGTGAACTCATCTGGATTTCTTATCTTACTTCGACGCTCTACCAACCAAGGGAGTTTCCCGCCCTGGCGGTCCCGGCCCGCTCCACAGCCACAGAATCGGGGGCTGCCTTTTCTGTAGCCTATAGAGCGGGCCGGACCATAGAAATTCGCCTATCGCCGCTGGCGGCGTGTATTAGCCTCATGCCTCATGAGCACTAACGCACGTCCATGATTCAGTTTTCCGGCCGCAACAGTTCCCAGAAATCTTGCAGTCAACCGAGCCCTGCCCGCTTAACCTCAGTGCCAAAACGGCCCACAGGAAAAATTGATGCATTGCCGCGAAAAATCAAATGCCTCCCAGCGGCCCGTCTTCAGTATGCTCGGTCTATTCGCTCCGTTTCGATTCGCTCTTCGGCCCGCATTCTGCGCGAGCAATCGTTTCGCTGCCAAAGAATCCGGGCGTACTAGCCGCCCGAAAATTCGGGAAGGGAGACCATGCCGGTACCAGCACCCGCCACAATGGCCAAATTGAATGTTCCGTTCTACGGACACGTCCGCCAATACCGCAACATCAAAACCGAGATCGACGAAGCAATTCAGACCGTGCTCGAAACCGAGGCCTACGTCCTCGGCCCCACTCTCGAGCGCTTCGAGCGCGAACTCGCGCAGTATTTCGGCCTCAAGCACGCTATCGGACTCAACTCCGGCACCGATGCTCTTTGGCTCGCCTTCATGGCTCTCGGCATCAAGCCTGGAGACGAAGTAATCACCACCGCGAACACATTTTTCGCCACCGCTGAAGCCATCTGGATCGCGGGAGGCAAGACCGTCTTCGTCGATTCGAGCCCGGTCACCAACAATATCGACTCAGCCAAAATCGAAGCCGCCATCACGCCGCGTACCGTGGGAATCGTCCCGGTTCATCTTTACGGCCAGTGCGCCGATATGAAGGCCATCAGCGCCATCGCCAAGAAGCACAATCTCTGGCTCGTTGAAGACAGTGCGCAGGGAATTGACGCTCATGGAGACTCTTTCAAGCAGGGCGAACTAAGTGACGCCGTCTGCACCAGCTTCATCATTCAGAAAAATCTCGGCACGTTCGGCGACGGCGGCGCGCTCATCACCAATCGTCCCGATATCGATGCCACCGTTCGCCGCCTTCGCAATCACGGTTCGCCCAAGCGCTCTGTGCACAGCTTTGGCTTCAATAGCCGGCTCGACGATCTCCACGCCGGCGTCCTCAGCGTAAAACTGAAGTACATCAGCAAATGGACCGACCGTCGCCGCGAAATCGCCGAGCGATATTCGAGCGCGCTCAAAGATACAAGCCTGAAGCTGCCGACCGAGCTTCCTGGTTACCGGCACGTTTACCATCTTTACGTCGTCGAGCACCCCCGCCGGGATCACCTAGAAAAATTCTTGCGCTCGGCCGGTATCGACGCGAAAATGCACTACCCCATCGCCATCCATCAACAGGAGGGATTCCCCTGGGGCAAGCCGTCCGAACTCAATCCGAAGGTTCCGAACAGCGAACGCAACGCGGCCGAATGCCTTTCGCTCCCCATGTTCCCTGAGCTCACGAACGAAGAGGTCGATTACACCATCGCGAGAGTCCTGGAATGGGACGCCGCTTTCGGGCGAAATTAGCCGTCGAAAGATTCCCGTGAGCTCTCCAAAGCGCTACAAAGTCCTCGTTGTCGGCTTGGGCAAGCGAGGCAAGCACCATGCTGTCGGTTTCCAGAAGAATCCTCGCTTTGAACTGGCGGGCGTCTCCACTCGCGACCCAGAGAAGCTTGCGAAAGTCGCCGCGGAATTGGGTGTCCCAAACGCTTCCACCGATCCCCTCGCGCTTGCAAAGGAAATCCGCCCCGACGTTTTTTGCTTCTGCACTCCGCCGGCAGCGCGCATAGATTTGATCCGCACTGGCATCGAATCCCGCGCCCAGCTGATCGCTTACGAAAAGCCCATCGCTCTTTCCATGAACGAAGCCATTGAAATCCGTAAACTTGTCCAGGCCTCCGGTGTCAAGACAGTCGTAAGCCATCAGCATCGCTACGGCGCGCACTATCAGAAAGTAAAGGAAATCATTTCCAGCGGCTCGCTCGGCCGCGTTCACACCGTTTACGCCACGGCCGTCGGCTGGATGTTTCACCTCATCACGCATCTGGTGGACTACATGCGCTGGTACAACAACGAAGCGCCCGCTGAATGGGTGATGGCCCAGGCCGCCGGACGCAGCAAGCTTTCCGATAGCCATCCCTCGCCCGACTACATCGCCGGCTTCATTCAGTTCGCCAACGGCGTCCGCGGAATCGTCGAATGCGGCGCCGGCGCTCCCGACATTCCAGAGGCGACTTACTGGTGGCACAAGAACAGAATGGGCGCTCAAGGCACCGAAGGGTTCGCCGAGGTCTTGACCGGCGGCGGATGGCGCGCCGTCGCTCGCGACCAACAGGGCGCGATTTCCGGCCAAGGCTCCATGAACTACGACATCGACATGGCAGGCTACGTCGAAGACATCGCTCGCTGGCTCGACGATGACGCGCAAATCCATCCCTGCAACGGCGAGAGCGCCTACCAGGGCTTCGAAATCGTCATGGGATTCCTGCGCTCTGTCGCTCAGGGCGGTCAAATCAAGCTGCCGCTGGGTCCCGGCGAGCCTGAGCTGGACGCTCTCGCCAGAGTCTTGCCCCACCGCCCCGTTCTCCCATCCGGTGAAGCGAATCGCAAAGAATACAAACTCTGAAGCCCCAGCCTGCGCCTGGCTCACCAGCTAAGGTTATTTATTAGAATGGGTTCTGGAAGTTCACCGCCCAATTCGTCGCCCCTACTGTAAAATTTCTTTGGGCGTTGTCCACATGAAATTCTCTCGTTCATCCCTCCTCATCCTGGGGGCCTGGTTATTCTTCGTCGGTGGCTATACTGCCGCTGCGTTGCTAATCTCGCGCAGTACCCAGCTCACTATCCTCGGATATCTTTTCGCCTGCCTGGTACCGTTGTTTGCGAACACCTGCCTGCTTTGGAACGCGGCATCGCCCTACCGCCGCCGCAACGGCTTCTGGATGTTTCTGGCGCTCGGTTGCACGCTGTGGCTCGCCGGCATACTTTCGTTGACCTACATCGAACTCGAACTCAATTACGCCAAGAACGTCCCGTTTCCTGTTGACCTGCTTTTTTTCCTTCATACGGTCCCATTCATGGCTGCTTTGGCGCTGATGCCCCATGCCAGAAAGATGCGCGAGACCCTGCGCTTCGGGCTGGTGGATATGTTGCTCCTGTCCATTCTCTGGCTGTATATCTACATCTTTGTTGCCATGCCCTGGAAGACCATCTGGCCTGATCCCGTATTGTTTATTTCGCACGATATGGTCAGTTACGTAATCGAAAATCTCGTGGTCGCGATAGGTTTCGGCGTCCTGTTTCTTCGCACCAAAGGAACCTGGCGCACCGTTTACGGCCATATCTTCGGATCCATGACGCTCTATGCTCTCGGACTCTTATGGACGGTAGTGTCCATCTTTCATGGGGCTGGGTACTCCGGTGCTCTAACGAGATTGCCTATGCTCGCCGCGTTCGTCTGGCTCGGGACGGCCGGAATTCTTGCGCACGATCTATCGTTCGAGCCCGAGCCCGTGCCCAACCCAGCGCGCCGAGACACGCAGTGGCCGGCGCGTCTCGCGATGTTTGGTGTTCTGGTGGCTCTGTTGCTCGCCGCTTGGGATGTCTTCATCAGCGATGCTCCGGCGCCGGTGCAGAGATTTCGTCTCATCGTCACCCTGGTCGCTCTCTTCGTCGGGACCACGCTGGTTTTCTTCAGGCAGCATTTGGTCTATCAGGAGCGTACGGCACTCGTGCACGAGCTCTGGGAATCGCTCGAGAACGTCAAACGGCTCCAGACTCACTTCGTGCAATCCGAAAAACTTGCCTCTCTCGGCCAGCTTGCCGCCGGCGCCGCGCACGAAATAAATAATCCGCTCACCGCCATTCTCGGATATTCCGACCTCTTGATCGTCGAAAATCCGGAGACGGCGCGTGCGCACACCATGGGCGTGAAAATTCGCGATCAGGCTCGCCGTACAAAAGATCTCGTCACCAACCTGCTCAGCTTCGCCCGCCAGGTTCCAGCCGAAAAACAATTGCTCGATTTGAATACCGTTCTCACTGGTGCGGTACAGCTTCGAAATCTCGATTTGCGCGAAAAGCACATCCGCATTGAACTCGAAAACCGCAGCGTGCTTCCCGCCGTGCGCGGCGACCCGAACCAGTTGCTCCAGGTTTTTTATCACTTGATTAGCAACGCCGTGGACGCCATGGAAACTTCCGGAGGCGGCGTTCTGATGATCCGCGCGCTCCGTGAAAGAGGGAACGTCGTCATCGAATTTTCAGACACCGGCCCGGGAATGAAGGAGCCGGAAAAAGTCTTCGATCCGTTTTACACCACCAAGCCGGTCGGCAAAGGCACCGGCCTGGGCCTTAGCATTTGCTATGGCGTGATGCAGGAGCACGCCGGCCGCATCTCCGGATTCAATCGCCCCGAGGGCGGATGCACCTTCCGGCTGGAATTGCCCGCCGTCCTCGCGGTATTTCCGCAGCCGTCAGCATTGCCTGTCGCGCCAGTCAACACTCGCTAAGTCCCCCATCGGAACTGTGCTAGAGTCGAAAATTCCATGGATGCGCCCGCCATTGCCACAGAACACTTGACGCGCCGTTTCGGAGAGCTCATCGCCGTCCAGGACGTCAACCTGCAAGTCGCCCCCGGGCAGTTTTTTGGTTTCCTCGGTCCTAATGGGGCGGGGAAATCCACGACGATCAAAATGCTCACGGGCCTCCTGGCTCCCAGTGACGGACGCATTCAAGTTCTCGGGCTCGATCTCACACAGAATCCGGTCGAGGTGAAACGGCAGATCGGTGTGGTCCCCGAAGGCATGGCGCTTTTCGGTCGGCTTACTGGCATGGAGTACCTGAATTTTGTCGGGCGCATGTACGGTCTTGACCGCGAAACCGCCGCAAAGCGCGCCGCCGAGCTTCTGGATTTCATGCAGCTCACCGACCAGCCCAAGGCGCTCGTCACTGACTACTCGCACGGCATGCAGAAAAAACTCGCGCTGGCCGCCGCCGTCATTCACGGCCCTAAGGTTCTCTTTCTCGATGAGCCCTTCGAAGGTGTGGATGCTATTGCTTCCGGCACGCTCAAGGCCATGCTCCAGCGCATGATTGCGCGCGGCGGCACCATATTTCTCACTTCTCACGTGCTCGAAATTGTCGAGCGGCTTTGCAGCCACGTCGCCATCATTCATCAAGGCCGTCTCGTCGCACAGGGCTCGCTCGAAGAGCTTCGCGCCGGTGTCGAGTCGCAGGCCGCCGCAGCTTTGGCGGGCGCGCCTGGCGCAGGCGCCACTCTCCCGGCTCCCGGAGAAAAACTAACTCTCGAGCAGATTTTCCTTCGCATCGTCGGCGGCACGCGTCCCGCCGAGGAACTTTCATGGCTGGGCTGAGTTCTTCCCCCGGAATACGCGGACAGTTCGCCGCTATTGCCAGGGTTCGCGGGCAGCTTTTCGTAAACGGCCTCCGCACTCTTGGCGGGCGCCTCGAACTTGTCGCGCGCGGATTCATATTTCTCGGTTTCACAGCCGCCGGCTTAGGAGGTTCGTTCGCCCTCGGTGCGCTCTCCTGGCTTTGGGTCTCGCATGATCGTCTCTCGTGGCTCGCTTTTCCGCTCTGGTTCATCCTCCTGTTCTGGCAGCTCTTCCCGGTGATGGCCACCGCCCTCACCGAAAGCGTCGATTCGTCAAATCTCCTTCGTTTCCCTCTGTCGTTTCCTTCTTATTTCATGGTTCGCTTGGTTTACGGCTCGCTGGAGCCCTCCACCTTAATGGGAAGCCTCTGGTTGCTGGGAATGGCGGTTGGAATCGGCATCGCTGACTCTCGATATTTCCTGTGGGCCGCCATCGTTCTGCTGGTCTTTGCGATATTCAATATTCTGCTTGCACGCATGATTTTCGCCTGGATCGGGCGCTGGCTCGCGCAACGGCGCACGCGCGAAATTCTCGGAGGCGTCTTTTTTATCCTGATCATCGGTTTCCAGTTCCTCGGTCCGCTGATGGCTCATTTCAGCGGGCGTAAGCATGGGCAGGCATCTGAGTACGCGGCGCAGATTCTGCCGCTCGAACGGCTTCTCCCGCCGGGTTTGGCCGCTGAATCCATCACGCGGGCCCTGCGTGGCCAATTTGGTTCTGGCTTGGCCGTTTTCGCGCTCGAATGCGCTTATGGATTTGCTGTCCTCTGGCTGCTCATCGTGCGCCTTCGTGCTGAATATCACGGCGAGAATTTGAGCGAAGGCCTTGCGCGCTCTTCAAAGCGCAAGGAAAAGCAGGCCGTCCGCCTCGGATGGAATTTCCCGCGCGTATCCGGCCCTGTCGCCGCGATTCTGGAAAAGGAATTCCGCTACCTCTCGCGCAGCGGTCCCATGCTTTTCACCCTCGTGATGCCGGTCGTTATTCTCCTGATCTTTCGAGTCACCCCGGCAAAAGCCGGGAACGGAATTGATTTGTTTGCGCACGCGGCAGAGTTCGCCTTTCCCGTTGGAGCGGCCTATTCGCTGCTCATCCTGACGAATCTCATTTACAACACCTTTGGGGGGGACGCGGTCGGCATGCAGTTCTTTTTCGTTTCCCCTGTGCGCTTCCGCGAAATACTGCTCGGAAAAAATCTTGCGTGTACCCTCGTCCTTGCTCTCGAAACTTTCTTGGTCTGGCTCGCCGCATGTTTCCTGTACCAACCGCCGTCCCCCGAAATCACCCTGGCGACGATCACGGGCCTCACTTTCGCGCTGTTGGCGAACCTCACAGCCGGAAATCTGCTCTCGATTTACATGCCGAAAAAAATCGACTACGGCGCATTCGGCAAGCAGCGTGCCTCGACCGTCACGGTCTTCGCCAGCTTGGGAGTCCAGGGCCTCGCTGCCGGCTTGATTGCGCTCACGCTCGTGGCTGCCCGTGCCTTCGGAAAAATTTGGATGGCAGCGGTCGTCTTTCTGCTCCTTGCGGCTTTGGCCTCCATCGGCTATCTCGCCGTCTTGAACCGCGCTGACCGAATCGCGCTCACCCGCCGCGAAGCAATGCTTGCCGAACTTTGCCGGGCCTAAGATCTGTTTCGGTTTGCGCCGAACCCGTGAGTGCGGTAGATTCGCGGCGGCGCGCGATTTGCCTTTTTTGCGTGGCCGAGGAACCGCATGAGCCGCCGTTTGTTCCCGATCTTCTCCGTTTTTCTATTTGCTTTCGGACTGGTGAATCCCGTCACAGTTGGCGCGCAAACAGCTCAATCTCCCAATTCAGCAACTGTGCCCGCGAGCATGTCCGCCGACTTGCGCGAATTCGTCGAAACTCCCGCCATTTCGGGTCACGAGAACGCTCTCGCCTCGGAAATCCGCGCGAAGATCGCTGCGCGCCACCCGCAAACCGATAACCTCGGCAACATCATCGTGACCATCGGTACCGCCGCGCCTCATCGCCTGATTGTCACGCCCATCGACGAGCCCGGATTCGTCGTTAGCGGAATCACCGACGAAGGCTACTTGCAGGTTCAGCGCCTCCCGCAATCCGGCTTGGCGCCAATCTTCAACGAACTCTACTCCGCGCAGCCCGTCAGAGTCGGAACCTCCGGAGGCAAATGGATTGACGGTGTCGCCGCCGGCCTTTCGGTTCATCTCTCCGGCCGCGCCAATCCCCCGAAATCGAGCGACCTCGAAAATATATACATCGACATCGGCGCGAGTTCCGCCGCCGAAGTGCGCAAAGCCGGCGTCGCAGTTCTCAGCCCCGTGGTCATCAATCGCCGGCTTGGCACGCTCGCACACGACAGGATGGCGGGCGCCTCCATCGGCGATCGTTTCGGCGCCGCCGCGCTGGTTGAATTGCTTCAGGGCATCGATCCGTCAAAAGTGAAAGGGACCTTAACCATCGTCTTCGTTGTGCAGCAGCGCACAGGCGCGCGCGGCCTCCAGCGCATCTTGAGCACGACTCAGCCGGATGAAATGATTTACATCGGACGCTTGCTTCCCGGCGGCCTCGCTCCCGGCATGGAAAACGTGCGTCGCGCTCCGCGCCGCGAGCCCGGTAGCGGCATCCTCATCGGTCTCGAAGAAACCAACGGCACGCCCACCGGTTTCGCCGCCGATCTGAAACAGCTTGCCGACTCCAACAAGCTTCCCATCAATACCGATTTCTCCGCCTCTCCTGTTCCGCGCAGCTATCTCGCTCCGCCGCCCATGCCCGCGAAATGGGCGCACGTTGGTATTGCAACCGATTGGTCCGACACGCCCGCCGAACTCATTGACGCCGCCGACCTCGCGGATTTGGAAAATCTCCTCCAGTTTTATGCGCAGGGCAGCTTGGCTCCTCAGCCGAAACCAGCGGGAGGGTCCACCACAATGGACGGAATGATCTTCGATCATCCTTCGAACACGGACATTCTCCGCCACCTCATTCCAATCTACGGCGTGAGCTACCACGAAGGTCCTGTTCGCGAGATGATCAAGCGAATGTTGCCCCCCTGGGCCAAGCCCGAAACAGATGACGCCGGGAATCTGATCCTGCAATTAGGAATTCCCGCCGCCGCAGGTAAGTCGCCCCGAATTCTCGTCGTCGCACATATGGACGAAATCGGTTTCGAAGTGAAATCCATATCGAAAGACGGGCGTCTCGAAGTCATCTGGCGCGGCAGCGGTGAACTCAGCTTCTACGCTGGCCATCCCGCGCTCGTCCACACCGCAGCGGGAGATCGCGACGCCATCATGGAGCTGCCCAACGGCTGGGACGACCCGAAATTCGAGTGGCCCCGGGATTCTGAGAAAGCCATCCGCGTGGATGTCGGCGCGCGCACTCCCGAAGAAGTCGAAAAACTAGGCATCAAACTCGGCGACTCCATCACCATTCCAAAAGCGTATCGCCCGCTTCTCGGCACGCGTGCCAATGGCCGCGCCTTCGACGATCGCGTTGGCGACGCCGCCCTCATCTCCGCCGTCTGGGCCCTCGGCGCTCCACTGAAAGATCGCGACGTCACTCTCGTCTGGTCCACCGGAGAAGAAGAAGGCCTCGTCGGCGCCGCCAAACTCGCCAAGCGTCTCGCTGACGAAGGCCGCGTGCCCGATTACGTTTTCGCCGTGGACACATTCGTCAGCTCCGATTCGCCGCTTGAGTCCAAGCGTTTCGCGGGCGCCCCCATCGGCAAAGGATTCGTCGTCCGCGCCGTGGACAATTCCAATATCGTCCCGCCCGATCTCGTTGAAAAAATCATCAAGCTCGCGCACGCGAATCAAATCCCGGCGCAGTACGGAGTCACCGGCGGTGGAAACGATGGCTCCGCCTTCGTGCGCTACGGTTCCGTGGATATCGCGCTCGGCTGGCCGTTACGCTATTCGCATTCCCCCGCCGAAGTAATCGACACGCGCGACGTGGACGCGCTCGCGCACATTATCACCGCCATCGCCAAGAGCTGGTAGTGTTCATCGCGCACCGTCCCGAATTGCGCCCTCTGGTATAATCCCGTCGCGTGAAAGGTCCCAGCTTCAAAGCGCCTCGCCACATCGTCGTCGAAGGACCCATTCGCGTCGGCAAATCCACTCTCGCCCGCGTTCTCGCCGAACAGTTGCACGCTCGCCGCATCTACGATTGCGAAGACAATCCCTTCCTCGGCGATTTTTACAATGAAAAACCCGGTGCCGCCTTTCGCGCGCAAATGTATTTCCTCTACGAGCGCCACCGTCGCCTCATCGACGCCCGCCCCGAAGACAACGCCGCTCCCATCGTCAGTGATTTCCTCTTCGAGAAAGACAAAATTTTCGCCTACATCAATCTCGATAACGAAGAGCTCAAACTCTACGAACGCTACTTCGAGATGCTGGCTCCATCGATTCCCGCGCCCGACCTTGTGATCTACCTGCAGGCCAAACCTGACGTGCTCCGCAAGCGCGTCTCAAAAAAAGGCGATCCCGCCGAGACGCAAATCTCGCCGGAATATGTAGAAGCCGTGGCCAGCGCCTACGAGCATTTCTTTTTCCGCTATTCCGCGTCGAATCTGCTCGTGGTGGACACTTCCGAAATTGATTTTGTGGAACGCAACCAGGATTTGCAGGAACTACTCCGCCGTCTCCGCCAGCCGGTCAAGGGCACGCAATACTTCCTGCCCCTCGGACAGAGTTAGGCCGCAACGGTTTTTCTATCGAAGGGAAATCTTACGTCGAGTGCGAAGAGGGGGCCCGGGACAGGATCACCGCCAGACGATCCCGTCCCGGATACAGCAATGAGGAGAGAAGTTCAGTTCTTGCCGAGCTTCCCGTGATCTTTCTAGGCTGTCTGGTACGGACCGGTCAGCCGGTGGCGCCATTTCCCGAACGTCGCGTTCAGTGGATGGTTGCGGTGCAGGAAGTTGAACACCGGCTGCCGCCTCACTCCGATCTTCTCCAGTGCGCGCCGAATTCGGAAATCCCGTCCCGCCGATACCAACCCTTTTTCCAACGTCTGAATCGCGTCTCCCGTGCGCCCCGCCTGATAATAAACTTCCGCTAGATTCAGGTAGAGCTGCGCGTGGTTGTGTTTCATCCCCAGCGCTTCCCGGCACAGTGTTTCCGCGTCTCCGAATCGCTTCTCCGAGAGCGCCGCCAGCAGACCCGTGTACGAAAGATAAAATGGGTTCTTGGGAGCGACTCCCAGGGCTCGCCGCGCATGCTGCAGAGCTTCGTCGGCATGGCCGTCACGAAGGTTTTTCAGGCATTCTTTGAAGTCGTTCATCCCCGCGTCTGCCGGAGATGTCGTTCCAATCCAGTGGGACATAGGCTCCTCCCTTTCCCGCCAGGACACGTTGCGGGCGACTGAAAAGAGGTTACCGTTCGGACTTGCGCAGGGAAATAGACCGCCGGAACAGTTTTAGGCCTGGGACTCTTCCTGTCCCGATTGACAGGCAAAAATTTGGCATAAGCATTTCGTCGTAAAAAGATGAAAAATCCGCCCAAATCCGCGATTTGCTCCCTGTTCTAATGCGCAGGTTGCAGATATTGGTTGAACCACGCCGCCGCGCGCTCCATCACATCGCGGCTGTGCGCCGGGTCGGCGAACACGTGCCCTTCGTGCGGATAAATAACCAACTGCGTCGGCACACCCAGCGTCTTCAGCGCGTGCCAGAATTCGTACGATTGGGGCGGCGGGCATTCTCCGTCGCTATCGCCCACTACCACCAGAGTCGGCGTCTTCACATTCTTGATGAACGTGATCGGCGCGCTCTTTGCATACACGCCCGGATCGTCATAAACCGTCGCGCCAAAAAACGGCATCATCCACTGATCGATCTTGTTCTCACCGTAGTAGCTCAGCCAATCCGATAGCCCGGCTCCCGCCACCGCCGCATGAAACCGGTTCGTCTGCGTCACGCTCCACATGGTCATGTACCCGCCGTAGCTCCAGCCCGTAATTCCCAGGCGCTCCGGGTCGATCGGCGCTGTCTTGATGGCCTCATCCACTCCCGCCAGGATGTCGCGGAAATCCCCGTACCCGAAATCCTTTACGTTTGCCGCTGTAAACTTCTCGCCCTGGCCGTAGCTTCCTCGCGGGTTCGGCTGCAGCACGAAATAGCCCTGTGACGCCAGCGCCACGGCGTCCCAGCGCCTCGGCCACGCCGGAGTTACCGCCCACGACGGTCCCCCATGCACCTGCACCACCAACGCATACTTTTTCGCCGGATCGAAATCGAGTGGATACGTCAGCCAGCCCTGCACCTTGCCCGCGTCCGTCGTCCAGTGCAGGCTCACGGACTTGCCCCATGCCGGTCGCATCCCGTCATTGCTATGCGTAATCTGCTTCCACTCCCCGAATTTTCCCGCCCAAACTTCCGGTGCCTTGTCGAACGACTCTTGAATCAGCGCTATCGTTTGGCCGTCACTCGCGATGGAAAACTGCATCCCATAGCCGCCTGAGAGTATCGAGCCTTTGAAAAATGTATCGCGCGTGTTCCCCATGCTTCCATCCGTGTTGATTTCGTGAATCGCGCTCGCGCCGTCCACATACTCGGCCATCAAAATCTTTTTGGAGTCCGCCGACCACACGAGCCAGCTTGCTGTGGCCTTCAAGTCTGGTGTCACATTCTTCGCTTGCCCTCCCGCTGCGGGCATCACGTACACATCGCCGCCGACAATTGGTTCATCGCTCATCAGCCCGCCGATGAACGCGATCGTTTTTCCGTCCGGCGACCACTTGGGGACTCCAATCTGCATCCCCGGTTTCGCCAGGACGTCGCGCATCGCGCCCGAGCTTGCGTCGATCGCGAACATCCCGGCCACGTACCAGTTGTCGTCTCCGTTGCCATGCGCGGCTGTGATCGCCAGCTCCTTGCTGTTCGGCGCCCAATCGAATTCGTAAACGTACAAATCCCCCGGCGATATCTGCCGAGCTTTCCCCGTCGCCGCATCCACCAGCGTCAGCCGTTGCTCCAGAAATTCTTCGGACACCACGCCTTCATCCGGCGTTTCCGCCACCAGTGGGCCGGCCGAGCGCGTCGCATTCTCGGTGAAAAGTAGCGCGATCGTCTTTCCGTCCGGCGACCATCCCGGGCTCGCCAGAAATCCCTTCAGGTGCGTCAGTTGTCTCGGGCCGCTTCCGCTGGCGCTCGCCACGAAGAGCTGAAGCTGACCCTCCGCTGCCGCATCGGACAAAAAGGCGATGCTCTTGCTGTCCGGCGACCATGCCAGGTCATGTTCTTCGTGCGCCGTTTTGCCGTCGCCGGCGGTAATTCTTTTCTTCGTCTCCGGCGCTCCCAATTCCGCCACCTGAATCGCTGAATTAGCCGACGGAGCGCCGCCGGGTCCCGGCAGCGATTCCACCCAGGCCACTCGTCTTCCGTCCGGAGAGATCGCGGCCTGCTGGAATTCGCGCACTCCGAACATCGCCTTCACTGCCACGTCGAGATTCGGCTTCGACGTGGAAGTCTTTTCTTTGTTGGCCTCTTCCTGCGCGCCCGTGCCAAATGCGCCAGCCAAGAAAATCGCCGCCAAAACGAAAGACTTCCCGTATCTCCAATTCATGTGCTCTCTCCGCCTTCCTGGTCGATCTGCGAATCTCGGATTCTGCCACGTTTGCGCCGTCACCGCCTTAAAATCAAGGCCGGGGCCGAATCCTTTGCGTCTCCTTCTTTCTTACCTTGCGAATGCGACACGCTGCGGATATCCTCCGCTTTCGGTTTGGAGGCCCGTATGAAATTCAACACCGCGCAAAATCTGGCTCCCCGCTGGATGGCGCCCGCGCTTGCCTTGGCTCTCTTGCTGTTCCCGGTCAGCGCCTCCCCGCAGGAAACGCAGGCACCTCAAGCCCCGGCGTCGCAAGCGGCTCCCGCGCCCATCGAGCAGGGAAAATTCATTCTGCACAAATTCGAACAGCCCATCGGCGAAGAAACCTACCAGGTCACTCGCGACGCTGATTCTCTCTCCGTAAAAGTGAACTTCAAATTCACCGATCGCGGCTCCGCCGTCCCGCTCACCGCCTCGCTGCGCACCGCTTCCGACCTGACGCCCGAAGCCTTCGAAATCAAGGGCAAGAATTCGCGCCTGACTGACATTGACGAAGCCGTCGAAATTCAGCCGGAAAAAGTGCGCGTTCGCAGCCGCGATAAGTGGACCGAATCCGCGCGTCCCGCGCAATTCTTCACCATCGCCGGCTACGCTCCGGCGACCATGCAGATGTTCATGGTGCGCTACTGGGCCGCACATGGCTCGCCCGCGGAGCTACCCACGCTGCCGAGCGGCCGCGTGAAAATTGAACCGCGGGGCCAAGACACGGTCGCCATCAGCGGAAAAGACGAATCCTTCGATCGCTTCACTGTCGAAGGCCTGATCTGGGGCCGCGAGACGCTCTGGTTTGACTCCCACAAAAATCTCGTCGCCGCCGTCACCACCGACGCGGAATTCGATCACTTCGAAGCCATCCGCGACGGCTACGAAAGCGGACTCGGGACCTTTGTCGGCAAGGCCGGCTCCGACGGCATGGCCGCGCTCGCCGATATCTCCAAAGGAATCTCCGGCAGCCGCGCCGATAATCTTGCTCTCGTCGGCGGCACATTAATTGATGGCACCGGCGCCGATCCCGTGCCCGATGCAGTTGTCCTGATTCAAAAGGGACGCATCGTTGCCGCCGGGCCGCGTTCCAAAGTCAAAATTCCCAAGGGCGCGGAAAAAGTCGATGCCCACGGAAAAACTATTCTTCCCGGCCTGTGGGACATGCACGCGCACTTCGAGCAGGTCGAATGGGGTCCGATTTATCTTGCCGCCGGTGCCACTACCGTGCGCGATTGCGGAAACGAATTCGAGTTCATCACCGCTGTGCGCGACGCCATCGCGAGCGGTCACGGCCTCGGCCCTCGGTTATTGCTCGCGGGAATCGTGGACGGCAGCAGCCCTCTCGCAATCGGCGTGGCCCGCGTGGACACACCCGAACAAGCCAGGATGTGGACAGACAAGTATCACGACGCAGGCTTCCAGCAGATGAAGATTTACAGCTCGGTGAAATTGGAAGAAGTGAAAATCATAGCCGAGGAGGCCCATCACCTTGGCATGACTGTCACCGGTCACGTTCCCGAGGGCCTCAATGCGTATCAGGTCATTGAAGCCGGGCAGGACCAGATCAATCACATCCAATACATCGCGGACATCATGCGGCCCACGCTCCCGCCCAACGCTACTCGATTCGATCGCTTTAAAGCCGCCGCCGATATTGACGTGAACTCACCCGAAGCGCAGAAAGCCATCGCGTTTCTGGTCCAGCATGGCACGGTAGTGGATCCAACGCTGGCGCTTTTCGAATTCATCACTGCCAATATCTCGAAGCCCGCTGTCAGCATCGAGCCCGGCGTGGCGAAAGTCGCCCCCGAGCTGCAAGCAATTCTCACCGATGTTGGACCGCCCTCGCCCGCCACCCCGATTCAGGAGAAAATCTTCGCCAAGGACCTCGCCATCGTCGGCGCCCTGCACCACGCTGGCGTTCCCATCGTCGCGGGCACGGATCAAACCGTCCCCGGGCACAGCCTTCATCGTGAAATCGAATTGTACGTCCAGGCGGGATTCACGCCCATGGAGGCCATTCAGGCCGCCACCATTGTTCCCGCGCGCGTGATGGGCCTCGATAAAGAACTGGGCACGGTGGAAGCGGGGAAGCGCGCCGATGTAATCATCGTGGACGGCAATCCCCTCGAATCCATCCGCAACATCCGCAAAGTCGAATTCGTCATCACCAACGGCGCCATGTACAACTGCGCCGAGCTCTGGCGCAGCGTCGGCTTCCAACCGTAAGACCGGCACAAATCCTTGGGAAACGTGCGGCGGTCTCCCGCCTTCTCGGAGGTTTCAATGCGGCGCCGTGGTCTTTAGCGCGGCAGTTATTTTCCATCTATCGCCAGAATTCTCTGCTTGTCCCTGTGCCTCCGTGGAATTATGCTGCCTTCGCACGAAACGCATTCCTGGGGCGAAACAATGGAAAAATGGACGCGCAGAAAGTTCTTTCTCTCGACTCTAGCCGGCGGGATTGTCGCTGGCACGCGCCGGCTTTTCGGCGCTACGGCTCCTGTGGCAGGGGAATTCGGTCTCGGCACGCTTGCTCAAGCAGCGACTCCCGCAAAAGGCGTTCGCCCGCTGATTATTTCCGCGGCAAACGGTGTACAGCACCTGAACGACGGAATGGAAATCCTGAAAGCGGGTGGCGACACACTCGATGCCGTTCTCGCCGTCGTTACCAAAGTGGAAGACGATCCCAACGACGATTCCGTCGGCTATGGCGGCTTGCCCAACGAAGAGGGCGTCGTCGAGCTCGACGCCTCGGTCATGCACGGACCCTCGCGTCGCGCGGGCGCGGTCGGCTCAATTCAGAAAATAAAAAATCCATCGCTCGTGGCGAAAACGGTGATGGAGAAAACGAACCACGTTTTCATCGTCGGTGGTGGCGCTGAAAAATTTGCCGTGGATGAAGGTTTCAAGGCCATGGATCTGCTCACCGACAGATCCCGCATCGCCTGGCTCGCTTGGAAAGCTGCCTCATCGGAAAACTGGCGCCCCGGACTCGACAGCCCCGAATGGAAAGAAAAACTCGCGCAACTTCTCGACACTCCGGAAAAGATGGCTTGGCGCGAACACATCGAGGAAGTCGTGATGCATCCGCCCACCGGAACGATCAATTGTCTCGCGGTGGATGCCAAGGGAGATATTTCCGGCACCACCACCACTTCGGGCCTCTCCTGGAAAATTCCGGGACGCGTCGGCGATTCTCCCATCATCGGAGCGGGGCTTTTCGCCGACAACGACATCGGCGCAGCCGGCTCCACCGGCCGCGGAGAAGAGAACATCAAAATCTCCGGCGCTCACACCATCGTCGAAATGATGCGCAAGGGCATGTCACCGACCGATGCGTGCCTGGAAGCGCTGCATCGCGTCGCCCGCAATTACAAAGCGTTCCCCGAGCGCCTGAAGCAATTTCACATTCAATTCTACGCGCTCAATAAAGACGGAGAATACGGCGCGGCCAGCCTGTGGGGCATGCACATCAACGGACGCCGCGTGCAATTTGCCGTTCACGACGGCACCAAAGCGCGCCTCGCGCCCTGCACCCCGCTCTTCGATAAAATCGGCGGCGATTACTAGCGGCGGAATTTACCGGACGACGTCGGAGGCAAAGACGAAATGGATGCCGCGCGCTTCGAGCCGCGGAATCTCTTCGGCGAGCGCCGCGATCGTAGCCGGGTGTGGATGGCCGATGGCGACGGCGTAGCCGTCGCGCGTTGCATCCCGCGCGGCAAGCTCGATCTGCGATACGATCGCGCCGCGCTCTGGAGTGTCGTCGAGAAATACTTTGCGCGAAGCGGCGCGCACGCCCATGCGCTCCGCTGTGTCGTAAGCCACAGTCGAAGCCAGCGTGCGGCTGTCGATGAAGAAAAGGCCGCGCTCGCGCAGCGCCGGCATCAGCGCTTCCATCAGCGCAGGGTCTGCCGTGGCGCGCGATCCCTGATGATTGTTCACGCCGGCAACGTGCGGCACCGTCTCCAGCATTCCCGCGAGAGTTGATTCCACCTCGTGAGCATTCATTCCCACGCGCAGTTCGATTTCTTCCGTTCGCGCTGTTTCTCCTTCGGATTCCATCGGCAGATGCAGGAGCACTTGATCGCCACGGCGGAAAGCTTCTTCCGCCACTTCGCCCGAAAGCGGCAGATGCGGCAGCACGGAAACGGTGAGCGGGAAGGGCAGCGCGAGCAGCGAATCCGCCGCGGCGCGATCGTAGCCGAGATCGTCGATGATGATGGCGAGCTGCGGAGCTCCGCGCGCTTGCTGCGGATTCGAGTGTGTGCGCGTGGCGAGCGGCGTGACCACGTGAATCGTGTGCGTGCGCAGTGCCGTGGAAAGCGAAGTCGAAGCGCACGACTCCGGCGGAAGTTGTCTGCGACACGGAAAGTTTGTGGCGGCGCGCGATGTCGCCGAGCGCCTGAGCGAGCGAGCTCGTCTGCGCGAAGGGTCGGGCAGCGAAATGTAAATGTTGTCCGCTGCCAATTGTTCCTGGCGCGCCGGATTTGGACGGCTGAAGTTCGGGGCGAATGGTGATTTCGGATTTGCGCGCCGGTGATGTTTTGCGCGGCAGCGACAACGTCGCTGGTGATGGCGCGAAGTTCCGTTTTCGAGATTGATTTTTTGCCGCAGCCGGCAAGAAAAAAATATGCGGCGAGCGCGGCGAGCACAGCGGAAGAGAGAGCCGAAACGGAGTGCGCCCTGTAGCGGAGCGAAGAAACGCCGCGGTTTCTTCCGCGCGAATCGCTCACGCCGGACTACGCTGCCTTTCGCGCCGCGTCGGGGTTCTGAAGAATGTCGATCGCTTTTTTGATTACCGGATCGTCCTGAGAAACGGACGGTGCGGCAGTCGGCGGCGGAGACTGATCGCCGGTGGTGGCGAGAGCGTCATCGAGCGTCGGGCGAACTTCGGCGGTGGCGGCTACTCCATTCGCGGGAATTTCCTTGTTGCCCGGCGTGTAGTAATTCGCGACGGTCAAAATCAGCGCGGCGCCATCGTCCATTTCGATCAATTTTTGCATGGAGGCGGTGCCGTAAGTGCGATCGCCGACCGTATCGCCGCGCTTGTTATCGGCAATCGCGCTCGCCAGAATTTCAGCGGGGCCGGCGGTTCCGATGCCAATCAGCACGGAGACAGCGTTGGTCCAGACAACTTTCGAAGGATCCGCGGAATAAACCACGGGCATGACGGTCTGGCCCTTGAGCGTGGTGATGGTGCCGGACGCGAGGAAAAGCTGCGCGGCAGCGACGCCTTGCTGGTCTTCGCCTGCGGCGCAATCGCGCAGATCGAGAATGAGTTTCTTCACTCCCTGATGATCGAGCTGGACCAGCTTTTCGCGAAGCTGCTTCACGGTGGCGGCGTCAAGCTCCGGGACGCGCAGGTAAGCGATTTCACCAGCCTGCAATTTGTCTTCGACAAGTTTGGGTTCGGGAAGCTTTGCGCGCGTGAGGTCCACGTCCTGCGGTTCCGTTTTTCCGCGGCGAATCACGGAAAGTTTCACGACCGTGCCGGGTTCGCCGCGCAGAAGAGCTTCGGCCTGATCGATGGCCATTTGTCCGGTGGTGAAACCGGAGATCGTTTCGATGATGTCGCCGATGCGGAGTCCGGCTTTGGCTGCGGGACTATCGGGCAAGGATCCCAGCACGCCGATGTAGCCGCGACGGATGAGCACGAGTCCCGTCTCGCCAGTGGCTTTGCTGCCGCTCTTTTCCTTAAGGTCCTTGTATTCGAGCGGGCTCAGGTAGGCGGATTGAGAGTCGAGAGAATCGAGCAAGCCGTGAAGAGCGCCGCTGGTGACCTGGCCGATGTTGGGATCGTCCACGTAGTCAGTTTGCACGCGCTGGAGGACTTCGCTGTAAACGGTGAGGGCCTGGTAGGCCTTCTCGTCGTTCGAGCGGGCGCGAACGTAGCCGGTGGTGACATAGGCGATGACGACGAGCGACAGCACGATTACGATTTTTTTGAGTGGACGGCTCATGCGATTTTCCTCTTTTCCACTGCGGCCTTGGGCCCCGCCAGGTTAGACGCTTGGGGATGCAAAGGGTGATTATAGCATTCGGAAGGGAGATGCGCTTTAGAGTTCACAGTTGACAGTTGATAGTTAACAGTCCCGCCTTTGCCGAGGCTTCGGCGGGTCTTGGATGCGGACGACTCCGCAGGCGGCGCGGCGGGTGAGAGCGCGGAATCGGAAATGGCAAATTTGCGGCGATTAGAATTTGTGATGTAGCTGAGGCGACTGGGCTTAGCTCGGAGTTTGATCGGGGGACTGTGGCGATTAGAAAAGGCTAGTGGCGAGTGACCCGCCTTCGCCAAGGCTTCGGCGGGTGACATCGGCAGCGCGATTTTCTCGCGCAGTGGCAGCAGTCCATGCTGCGGCCGATTCGAGCTCCCTCGAAATTTGTTGCGATTAGAGCGAGTGCGCGTTGTTTGTTGTCTATGATTTAGCACGAATTCTAATCCCTCTTGTTGCGATTAGAAAAGACGAGTGGCGAGCCCGCCTGCCGGACGGGCAGGTGACTCGTGGCGAGTGGCCCGCCTTCGCCGAGGCTTCGGCGGGCTTAGTTCTCACAGCGACCCTTCGAGACTTCTCAGGGCAAGCGGTACGGAGCAACGGCGGAATATTCTGGCGTGCGGGCAGGAGCGCGCACGGCGAGGCGGCGGCGCGGACTTCGGCGATGATCCTTCCACTGCACTGCGGGTCGTCCATGTCGCGTCCTCTCTGGGGCTGAAGAGCGCCCCGACTGACGCTAGCAGAGTTTGAAATCGAAATCTATTCGTAGAACTACTTAGTCAAGTAAGTGCAAGAAAAGATGAGGGCTAGGATGAAATGCGCGGAAGTCTACGCAGATTTGCGTACACCCAAGCCAAAATCCGCACCCTCTTCAGCAACGAAGGGCTGCGGCGCCCGCAAGGTCAATCGTAGTTTTAAGGAACGATAGGCTTTGGCCACCCGCCGGGGACGCTTGACTTGAGCATCCCAGGCGTCTATTTTTGTTGGGTAATGCAATTCGCTAAAGCGATTCTTATTGTGGTGCTCGCGCTTGGCCTTGTCGGCTATGTGCTTGACTGCTCGGTCATGTCAACGCCCGATGCAGCGATGCAGTGCTGCAACACAATGCCGTGCGCGCCGCACTCCCACCAGCACGGCGAGGATTGCTGCAAATCGATGCCATCGATGCACGCACCTGTTGGACAGCCGTCTCTCGCGGCCGGTGTTCGGCATTCGATAGTGTGCATCGCGGTGATGCCGAACGCCGATTCAGCTCAATCCCTAGACTCTTCGGCTTACCTCGTGATGGCCCACTGCCACGCGCCCCCAGGTCCACAAGCGGCCGCACTTTCCCCTCTCCGGATCTAATTTTCCACCCGTCCAACTCTCCGTTTGCGAGGACGTGTGCCCGGTACAGTCTGTTTCGACTGGAAGAAATCTATGATGAGACTTGCAAGAAGGCCCCAAGCGCCATTTTTTGCGTTGGTTGCGTTTTTCTTGTCGCTTTGGGCTCCTGCGGCGAAAGCCCAGGGTTCAGCTCCGGAAACTGCTCCGCCGCTGTTTCCCGGCGGCGGATTAATCTCGTACAACTCCATCTTTACGACCCGGGGATTAATGCCGGAATCATCGGGAAGTATCCCACGCACGGCGCGGCCTACTTTTTCGCACGAAGGCGATTTCAATTTCACGTGGGGGTTCTACCGCAATTTCGATTTGACGATTCTCGTTCCGATAGTCACGAATCACTTTGCTAGCGCGAGGGCGCCGACGGTAAGTGGAACAGGGCTTGGCGACGCGCTCGTGCTCGTGAAGTACCGCTTCTACCGGCGAGACTCGCAACGAGGGACTACACAAGCATCCGTGACATTCGGGCCTAAGATTCCAACAGGACGAACAAACCTAACCAATGAAAGCGGCAGTCTCCTGCCTACGAGTTTGCAGTCCGGATCAGGTTCAACCGACTTCTTCATAGCAGGGAATTGGACTTACACCGGGCTTTTCAACGCCAGGCGTCTCGTTGCTGATGAGGATTTCCACGCGATTTTACGTACACAAGGAACACAGGCAACTCGCCTCGGTAGCGACATTGAATCGCGCTTCTGGCTGTCTTACCGGCCGTATGAATCGAAGAATGGGGCCCGCGAATGGTTTATCGGCCCTGTCTTGACTTGGCTGCATTCTCAGGATGACCGCATCGCCGGCGCCACTCAAAGCGGGAGCGGTGGAGACGTGTTCCTGGCCGGAGCCACGTCCTATTACGGTGTGCGTCCCGGCATGCACGTTTGGCTCGGCGCGGATTGGGACATTGAGCATTCCACCGGGGCGATGTTCGCGCCTGTCCGGCGTCACATCAGCTTCGGAATCACACAGCAGTTTCGGATGCATCTTTGGTGAAAGGAGGAACGATGAACTGCAAAAAAACCACGTTGCTGGCTCTGCTCGTGTTGGTGTTAATGCCAGCGGCTCAAGCGCAGATCAAGCATATCGAGATGCGCGTAGAAGGCATGACCTGAAATTTTTGAGCTTACGGGGTGAAACAACACCTCGGACGCCAGTCTGGCGTTCAAAGCGTCGAAGTCAGCTTGATTGATGGAAAAGTTCAAGTGATCCCAAAAGAAGATGGGCTGATTGACCCTACTCAGCTTCTGAAGGCCACCTACGACAGTGGTGTGACCGTTGCAGAAATGGACATGACGGCACAAGGGAAGATCGTGAAGGACTCTTCGGGCAATCTCGCTTTGCAGGTTGAGCCCAATCGGTCGTTTGCGTTCGAACCAAACGAATTGTCGAAAGGTCTTGAATCTCTTGCGGGCTCTCAAACGGTGGTCACAGTCCGCGGCCAGTTGTATAAGAAGCCCGCGAGCAAAAAGAAAGTGGATGCTTCAGCTCCTCTGAAGCTTCTGCTTTTGGAAATACAGAAGAAGGAATAAATGTTGAAAAAACGGCTGTCGATTCTGATCTTCGCTGCGGTTGGACTTGCCGGATGCTCGCAACGCCCGGCGAGCGTCCCTCCACCGAAAGAAGCGATCATTGCGGCTGGTGAGGTCGGTTCAAGCTTGCCGGAGTTTTCCGTAATGGACTTGCAAGGCAAAGAAATTTCATCAACTAACCTGTGCGGTAAAGTAGTGCTAGTTGATTTTTGGGCAACGTGGTGTCAGCCGTGCAAGAAGGAGATGCCCGGATATCAGAAGCTTTTGGACCGGTATGGCCCCCAAGAATTCGCAGTAGTCGGATTCAAATTCGACACAATGAAGGACGTAGAAAATCCGCTCCTATTCGCAAAGGAAGTCGGAGTCCGCTATCCGCTGGCTGTCGCGTCAGACGACTTGAAGCAGAAATTTGGCGGCATCGAAGGTTTGCCGACAACAATGCTCTACGATCGCCAAGGGATCCTTCGGAAGAAGATCATCGGGTTTGAATACACGAGCGTGGTCGAGTCAGAATTGAAATCACTTTTCTGATGAGAGGCGGGTGCTGCATCGTTTTGATTCCAGCGCGAAAAAAAGGCTGGCAGCGAGGGCTGCCAGCCTTTTCTTGTGCGAAGACTACTTGCCGCGATTAGCGAAGCGTGCCGCTGAACTTAGCGGTGTCCGCCGCCTGCGTGACCGCCGCCACCGCGTGATCCGCCTCCGCCGCGAGCTGCGCTGCCGCCGTGGAAACTTCCACCGGCGCGAGGTGCAGAACCGCCGCGGAAACCGTTACCGCCGCGAGGTGCTACGGCTCCGCCACGGAATCCGTTGTTGCCACGGAAACCGTTATTGCCGCGGAAACCGTTTCCGCCCCAAATTCCGGGGCGTCCACCGAATCCAGGGCGTCCACCCCAGCCGGGACGACCGTAGAAGCCGCGTCCGCCGTAGAAGCCGTGGAACCACGGGCCAGCGCCGATGAAGATGCCGCCGGAGAAGTAGTCAGGGCCGTAGTAGCCGTAGGGTGCGCAGGCATACGGAGCGTACCCGTAGTAGCCGTAAGCGCAGACCGGAGCTGGACCAACTGGACCGACGCCAACTCCGAAGCCGACCTGCGCGTGCGCGGCGCCTGCCGGAAGCATGAACAAAGCAAGTAGGACAACGTACTTTAGATATCTCATCTTAGAACCTCCCGCCGGATCCGCTGTCGTTATCGGCTGCGCCGCCGGCATCGCTTTTGCTGCTTGGTGCTTTTCGCGTCTCTGGCGCCGGGTGCGTTTTGCTTTTGCGTTCCCGGCGATTTCGGAGACGCTGACCTGTATAAGGCAAGGGGGGTGCCAAAGTTGGCCGCCAGGGGTGGTGTGAAACAAGGCCTGTAGAAACATACAGATAGAAGAATATCGCGCCCAGGAGAACTTGCTGGGAGGCCAGCCTAGGATGGTTGCAAACCACCACCGCTGCTGATTTTCAACCAGAGAGAAAACCGAAGGAGATGACGGATCAAATAGCGCGCGCACGCGAGCGACAATTCCCGTTCTGGCACCATCTTGCAGGATATCACGCAAGTACCGTACCGGCGGAGACACTAAAGATTTTGCGAAAAAACTTGACGCACCGAACATCGCTTGGTACGGTAGAGTACAGTACGGTACGTCACAGTACCGCGGTTAGGAACAGTTTTTATGGGACCCCACGCAAGTTCCAAGAAAACTGGACCTGAAAAATCCCCCGAGAAAAAGTCTGCCTTCAACCTCCAAAAATTTCTCGATTCGGCCGGCGTGTCGAGAAAAGTCGCGTCGTACCGAAAATTGGAGAAGATCTACGCGCAAGGCGAGCCCGCCGATAATGTGATGTACATCCAGAGAGGCGGTGTAAGGGTTTCCGTGGTCAATGCGACCGGAAAAGAGGCGGTGGTGGGGATTTTAGGGCCGGGTGATTTTTTTGGCGAGGGCGGTTTGGCAGGCCAGAGTATTCGGATGGCAACGACGACCGCAATCTTACCCACGACTTTACTGGTGATTGAAAAAAAAGAGATGATTCGCGTGCTCCACGCGGAACACGCCTTCTCCGACCGCTTCGTGGCTTATATGCTGGCGCGAAACATCCGAATCGAAGAGGATTTGATCGATCAGCTTTTTAACTCGAGCGAGAAACGGCTGGCGCGCACCCTCTTGCTGCTGGCTCGCTATGGCGAGCAAAAACAGCCGCAAAAGATGCTTCCCAAATTGTCCCAGGAAATGCTGGCGGAAATGATCGGAACAACGCGCTCGCGCGTGAATTTTTTCATGAATAAATTCAGGAAGCTGGGCTTCATTCAGTACAACGGCGGGCTGCACATCCATAGTTCGCTGCTGAGCGTTGTTCTGCACGAGTAATGAGCAACTTTCGAGCAACGTCAACTTCGCTCTGCGGCGATTGCTTCTAGTCAGACGGGACGCTCGTATCGCTCTCTGCGGTCGACTCGCTGGTCAAGGCCTCTCATCTGCCGGTGCGCCCATACGACCAGAGAGCAGCGGTCGGTGGTGGCGGTCTTTTCCCGCAGATCGCGCATGATGCGGAGGAGCAATCCCGGAGATATGCGGAGTTCATGACAGACCTGCTTCTCGGTTTTGCCAGCGACGAGAGCGCGCAACACGATGGCTTCTTCACTCGTCAAAGTTGTATCCAGGAGGAGGCTTAAGGAGGGGGTCAAACTGCTCGTTCTTAGTGAATGCGCCATGTCAGCTTACCCCTTTGGACGTGTGGGCGTTGCCTCAATAATTCTTGAGCGTCTATGCGTGCCTCAACCGAATGCGAAGAGCGGTCTTCGAGCGTTCATTTCGAACGGATCCGGCCTCGCGAGGCCTGGCCATTTCTTTTTTGACGCTGGAAAGTATTTTTCGGTCTGACTGTTTCTTAGTCTTGATTTTCCGCATAGCTCAATATTGCTCTAAACCAATCCGCAAAGATGTCCAATAAAGCACATTTCGTTACCGCTAAGTAAATTCAATTGGTCATCATCGTCAGGAATCAGCGGCGGAATCGGGCGCAGGTCAACAGACTTCTGCTTCGATCAAATCGCAAGAGTTCAACGAGAAGTCTTGCCACCGGCAGCGGCCTTGCGGCGGAGATCGCCATACTTTCGTTTGGGACTCGGTTCAGAACTGCGCGGTCTACCTTTCACTGAGTACAGTGAGGTGTCCGCCGCGCCCAAGAGTGTGTCGATGCTTTTGCCGTCTTTAGGATAGACAGCGACGCCGATACTGACCGACAACTTTGGCTCCCTGCCATCATTCGCGAGGCTCTCACGGATGCGCCGGGCCACCAAGTTCGCCGGTTCTTCTCCGGTCTCGGGCAATACGAGCGCAAATTCGTCCCCACCGAAACGCGCCGGGGTATCAATGTTGCGAGAACAAATGCACAAAACATCGGCCATGCGGCAAAGCGCCTGACTGCCAACTAAGTGTCCGAAACGATCGTTGATCTTCTTCAATCCATCCAGGTCAAGGAACAAAATGGCGAACTCGCGCGAGGTGCGCTCGGATCGCTTGATTTCAGTGTCCAGAGTTTCTACGAGCTGGCGGTAGTTGGCGAGTCCGGTGAGAGGGTCCTTGGCGGCCTGTTGGCGCAAATGATCTTCCAACTTGCGCTGTTGGGTGACATCCTCGACGATGATCTCGTAACTCTCGGTCTCGTCCTCGTTGCTGACCTCGCGTCCGCTGAGGCGGACCTTCAGGATCGAGCCATCCATCCGCTTCCAATCAATTTCCAGGGGATCGGAGCCATTCGTTTCGAAAGAGTGGCCGAGCAATCGCACTCGATTGGCGGAGTCACAAAGGACCTCACTTGCCAGGTCCGCTGTCAGGAGTTCCTCTCGGGACGAATAGCCCAGCATGGTCACCAAGGCCTGATTGACATCCAGAAACTTGCCATCGAAGTTGCAGCGACACATTCCATAGGTCAGGTTCCCGACTAAAGCCCGGTAATTTGCTTCCGAATGGCGCAGTTTTTTCTCCGATTGGTCGCGCTCTTCGCGCAGATTGTTCTCGCTGAGAGTTCGACGAATGGCCACGGGAAGGTGACCAATGTGGTCCATTTCAACGCAATCGTCAGCGCCATCAGTGATAAGCGCGGCCACAGTTTCCAATTGCATTTTGTCGGTCAGGAAGATGATCGGGATTTGCCTGTCTTTCAGGCGCAATATCTCGAGCGCCTGAGGACCTGGCCAGTTGGGGGTCGGGTATTGAACGAGCACTACGTCATAGTATTTTGAGCGCAGACACTTAACAAACTGCTCGGGAGTTGAGACTACATCTGCCCGAGCGTCGAAATGTGCCCTCTTGAGTTCGTGCAAGCATTGCTCCATTTGTAGAGGGTCACTATGAACAAAGAGGATGCGCAGAGGCCGCCTTCTGCTCGCGGGTCCGCCGGACGCAGCTGCGACCAGCTCAGGTTGGGCGATGACGGTTCGAGAGGTAAACGGCATTTTGATCCGCCTGGATTCACGAAACCCAGCCTGCGCGCAGACTGACTTTCGGTGTTCAGTAAAAACGACCCCAAGTAACCGTAGTTCAACAGAGTGGTAGCAACTGTGCAAAACAGGACACTTTTTGTCCATCTATTGACTAAAACGACACATAACGGCTGGGCTCGTGACTTCGCTATTTCATCATCGCACAGGGAAGTGTGTGAACCTCGAAGAAAGGCTGACAGGGAATCGAGCTAACCCTTCGCCAATGCGCGCAGGGCGAGCCCTTCGCTAACGACTCAGGGTGAAAGCGAGCCGGATTGCTCTTGTACGCTGTGGCGGAACTTCTGGGGATTTGCGATCAGGACGAAGGACTCGGGGGTGCCTCCGGTGCCGCGCACAACCACGGAGCCGTAGCCGAGGATGCGGCCGAGGAAAGTTTCTTGGACGCCGATGCTCTCGACCTTGGAAAGCATTATGTCGAGGGTGCGGCGGCTGGCCATGCCGGTCTTAATGAGGACGCGTTTGTTGGTGACGGCCATTTCGGTGGCGTTTCGCTTGGCCAGGCCGTAAGCAAAAATGATGACGGCGACGATCACGAGGGCTGCGCCGAGGATGGACATTCCCTGAGGGCCGAGGGTGGAGCTGATGGCGTTTGCGTCCTGTCCATTTTTGGCGGCGATGGAATCTACAATGAGCGCAACGCCGGGAACACCGAGCAATAAACTGACGAGCAGCGGGCCGATCAGGACGACCCAGTGATGGCGCGTCTCGAACACGAGAGTTTCGCCGGGAACGAGATTTTTGGTGACGTAACTCATGCCAACCTTGAGCGCGCACGATTCGCGACGCCGGAAATTCAGCTTATGAATGAAGCCGCGAGAATCATACTTGATATGCGGAGGTTGAGCGCAGGGCTATTTGTGGGCGAAGCGGTGGCGGCCGGGCGGGACGTCGAGGGGCTCGGGCTCCGTGACGGGCGTGGCGGAGGTGATGTACGTCTGCGAAATGCGATCCTGCCAGGTGAAGTGGTCTTCGTCCCAGAGCGCCCAGAGGAAGCCGAGCATGAGCGTCGCGCCGGCGAGGAGGTAGCCGAAGCTGCGCCAGAGAAGTTGGCGCGTGTCGGGGAGGCTGCCGTCGAGACGCACGATGGTGAGGCAGCGCAACTGCATTCCCGGCGTGGCTCCGGCGAAAGTGGTGAAGAGGAAGAAATATTGCGCGTAGAAAAGATAAAAGACGGCGAGGTAAACGACGGCGTCCACTTTTTCGAGCATGAGCTGGCCGCCGAGCGAGCGGAACAAGCCGAGGAATCCGACGTAAGTGAGGCCGAGGAAGAGAACATCGAGCGCGCCGGCTTTGCGGCGTTCGGCGAGAGTGGCCACGGGGCAGAGCGCGGTCAGCGGGTGAGCGCGGTCATCGGGCGCATGCGAGAAATCGAGCTCGGGCTGGATGCAGATTTCGACGCGCTCGGTGCCGCGGTGGCGCTGAATGGGGCGAGGGCGCGAGCGCTGCGGGGCGCGGTCGTCATCATCAAAGCTGTCGAGATCGGGATCGACTGAAAAGGGAAGGCCGGACTGCGAATCGGAATCGTCGGCTGGACGCAGATGACGCCGACGCGCGCGATAATCTTCGAGGCGGCGTGAAACCTCACGACGCCATTCGGGTTCTTCGTCTTGTTCTTCGCGCGCAGACGCGGGCGCGACGCGGCGTTCCGGCAAGGAAGACACTTGGGCCGATGCGGCGTCGGCGTTGGCCGCACCAATGGCTACCGGTTGGAGATTCTCGGCGGTTTCGTCGAGAGGTGCGTCACAGAAGGAACAATTTTCGGCGTCTTCGAGCAGAAGGGCGCCACATTCCGTGCAGATTCGTATCACTGGTCCGTTTTGCGCTGCGGAAGCTCCAGTGGCGGAACGAGGCCATGTTAGCAGGCGGTGACGAAGGGCGCGGCGGGCAATTGGGGGAGAGTGTCGCCAATCAGGCAACCCGGGTTGGCAGCGGTTATTCTCAGTGGATGCGCGCGTGCGATGGTGCGCGGACGCGGATTGCGGGCGTAAGATGCGCGTGTTAGTCTCGACCTTCTTTTGAATGTTGCTGGAGGATTCGTTCGGGCAATTTTCCGCTGATGCCAGACGCGACAATTTCGCAAACTGTGTGCAGGTCTGGCGTTCTTTTAGCCGTGGCCGTGATTTTTCTGGGGATTCCACGCGCCGCTTTCAGCCAAGACACTACTAAAGCCGCGCCCGGAAATACGCGTTCGGCGCAACGAAGTGTGACGGCGAAGACGTCGCCGCAAACGGGGACGGCGGATGAGACAGCCACGCTCGAGGCGGACCAGCAGCGGCAGGTCGGCAGGATTTACTACGCGGATGGGCATGTGGACGTGCATTACCAGAACACGCGGCTGCGCGCGGACCACGTGGAGTACAACGAGGACACGTATGTGGCGATCGCGCGCGGGCACGTGCAGCTTGATTACATGACGCAGCACGTGGAGGCAGACGAGGCTACCTATGAGGTTCGCAGCGGACGCGGAAAGTTTCATCACGTGCGCGTGACGTTTTTCATGGAGCGGCGGCCAACGCCGACGCTGCTGCTGAGTCCGAACCCGCTGTACTTCGAAGCGGAAGAAGTGGAGCGGCTGGACGAAAACACGTACCGGCTGCACAAGGCGTGGCTGACGGTGTGCAATCCCGATCGGCCCACGTGGAAATTTTTCGCGCCGGCAGCAACCGTGCGATTGCAGAAATCGGTGCACATCGAGAACGGAAACTTCCGATTGCTGACGGTCCCAATTCTTTATCTTCCTTACGCCACTTTTCCGGCGGAAAAGCAGCGCGATTCGGGATTCATGATCCCGAATATCGGGGAGAGCTCGAACAAGGGATACATCCTAGGCGATGCGTTTTATTGGGCGCCGACGGATTGGATGGATGCAACGCTGGGCGGGAATTACTACAGCAGGCGCGGCTGGAGCCAGAGAGCGGAGCTGCGCATGCGTCCTTGGGAAAACGCGAAGCTGGAAGCGACGTACACGGGCGTAATCGATCGCGGGCTGGATCAGCCGACGGGACCGCCGATCAACCAGGGAGGCCATGAGGCGCGGCTGCTCTTCACCGCGCTGCTTCCGGACGGATGGCGCGCGGTGGCCGATTTGGATAATTTGAGCTCGCTGACGTACCGGCTGGCGTGGAGCGAAACGTTCACGCAAGCGGTGAATTCGGAAGTACGGAATTCCGCGTTCCTCACCAATAATTTTCGCGGATTCAGTCTGAATTTCGCGGCGCTGAGCTATCAGAACTACCTGAGCGCCACGCCGGACACGTACGTTTCGCTGCGGACCGCGCCGGAAGCGCGCTTCAGCTCGGTGGACCAGGCGCCGTTCCACAACCTGCCCATCTATTTCTCGTTCGACGCTTTCGCGGACGCGGCGCATCGAAGCGATACGGTGACGCCCACTCCGCTGGACACGCCGAACTTTGTGGGGCGCAGCGAACTGGCGCCGAGCGTGACGGTTCCTTTTCACTGGGGGCCGTGGCTTGACGTGACGCCGACGTTCACGTTTCGTTCGACTTACTACGGCGGGCAAGAACAAAACGGAGCGTATCTGGATCGGGGATTTTTCCGCACGACGGAGGAATTCGCGCTGGATATTCGCCCGCCGTCATTCGACCGGGTGTGGGGCGATTCAGGAACGAAATGGAAACATGTGATCGAGCCGGAGATTATTTACAGCTACGTGAACGGAGTGAACGATTACAAACGATACGTGCGCTTCGACGAGGACGAAACGCTGACGGACACGAACGAAATCGAATATGGATTCACGCAGCGGCTCTACCGCCGCGACGAGGACGGTGGCACGGAAGAGGTGGCGAGCTGGCGGATCGCGGAGAAGTATTATTTCGATCCGACGTTTGGAGGGGCGCTGATCGATGGGCAGCGAAACGTTTTTCAGGCGCTCGATTCCCTAACCCCCTTCGCTTTTATGGACCAGCCGCGGCATTTCTCGCCGATCGTGAGCGACTTGCGCATCGAGCCGGGCAAACACTTCGACACGCAATTCATCATGAATTTCGATCCGCAAGCGCGGGCGCTTGACCGCCATCGGAACGCTGCTTAAGCTAAAACCGTACAAGCAATCGTTTCTGACGCTGGCGCATTTTTCGACGACGAACCTTCCTACACCTCCGGACGAGAATCCGCCGAATTTTGTTTTTGAGCCGCGCTCGAATCAGGTGCGCGCCCTTGTGGGATGGGGCGATTTGACGCGCCGCGGCGTCAACTTCACGGCCGGGCTGAGCTACGACTTTACGCAGGAGGAGTTTCAAAATCAGATTTTGGAAGTGGGGTACAACGGATCGTGCTGCGGGTTCGGGTTCGAATACAGGCGGTTCTCGTTCGGCACGATTCGCAATGAGAACCAGTATCTGGTTGTGTTTCGCATTTCGAACCTAGGCTCGGCCGGAACACTGCGGCGGCAGGAGAAAATCTTCTAAGTGAGCCGCGGAGCTTCGCATCCGGAATTGACTTTTCTCAGCATCGAAGAGGCCGCGCGCCTCCTGCGTCGAAGGGAAATTTCGCCGGTTGAATTGGCGGAGGCGGCGCTCGGGCGAATCGAGCGGCTAAATCCCAAAGTTAATGCGTTTCTGACCGTTCTTGCCCAGCAGGCGCGGCGACAGGCGCACCTGGCCGAGAGGGAATTCGGCAGAGCGCGCCGTGGAAACGCGGCCTCGCGATTGACCAGCCCGCTCTTCGGCATTCCCATAGCGCTCAAAGACAATTTCTGGACGCGAGGGATCCGCACGACGGCGGGCTCGAAAATTCTCGCGGGCTTCGTTCCGGACAAAAACAGCGATGTGGCGGAAAAGCTCGCGCACGCCGGAGCCATTCTTCTGGGCAAGACGAATATGCACGAGTTTGCCTACGGGATCACGAACGAGAATCCTCACTATGGCGCGGTGCACAATCCGTGGGCGCTCGATCGAGCTACCGGAGGATCGAGCGGCGGATCGGGGGCGGCAGTGGCAGCGGGAATGTGCTTCGCCGCTACTGGTACGGACACCGGCGGGTCGATTCGCATTCCGGCATCGCTGTGCGGGATCGTCGGGCTGAAGCCGACCTACGGCCTCGTGAGCGTGGCGGGGGTGATCCCTCTCGCGGAAAGCATGGACCATGCCGGGCCGCTTGCCCGCAGCGTGAGCGACGTGTGCGCGATGTTTCAGGCCATGGCCGGAAAGTATCCGAAGGGCGCGAGGGCACCCGGTTTTCGCCGGCTGCGGAAAGATCGTCCGCGGCGAATGCGGCTGGGCTGGCCGAAGGAATATTTCTTCGAGCGCGTGGATGCGGAAGTTCTTCATGCAATTGAAGTGGCCGCTAAATTATTCGAGTCACTCGGGGCGCGCATCGAGGAGGTGCGGCTTCCCCATGTGAGCGAATCTGTTGATGCGAGCACGAATATCGCGCTGGCCGAGGCCGTTCACTACCATGAATCGCAGGGATTTTTCCCGACACGCGCGGCCGATTACGGAGAGGATGTGAGCAGCCGACTGGAAATGGGGACGCAGGTGCGAGCGGTGGATTATCTTCGCGGCCTAGAGATGAAGAGGAAAGTGGAGAGAGATTTTGACGATGCGTTCGAACGGGTGGGCGCAATTCTGGCGCCTGCGACTCCCATTGCCGCGCCGCGAATTGGCGAGCACGAGGTGAAGATTGGCGGCGAGAAGGAGACAGTGCGCTCAGCGCTGGTGCGCATGAACCGGCCGGCGAATTTCACAGGGCATCCCGCGATTTCGATTCCGTGCGGATTCACGCGCGACAAATTGCCCATCGGATTGCAGCTTATCGGGCCCCGATACGGCGAGTCGTGCCTGCTCTCAATCGCGCTGGCATATGAAGACGCGACGGAGTGGCACAAGCGGCATCCGGAACTCTGAAGCAGGCGGCGTGCAGCGAAAAGCGCGGGCGCGCGTCTAATGTATGTGCGAAAATTGAATGTCGAACGGGTAGAGTGGCGGCTGCGCGGAAGCTCTCCTAGACCGACCAAATTGGACAACATCTGATGGAACTATTCATATTTGCATGCGCGGCATTTCTCGCGGGGCTGGTGTCGTTCCTATCGCCGTGCGTCCTGCCGCTCGTGCCCGGGTACGTTTCGATGCTTTCGGGGATCGGTGTCGAACAGCTGAAAGAGGGCAAGAGCTCGCGCGGAGAGCTCTTTTCGTCCGCGCTTGCGTTCGTGACCGGATTTTCGGTGGTGTTCATCGCGCTGGGAGCTTCGGCGAGCGTGGTGGGATCTTTTCTGGCGCGCAACCGGAGTTTGCTTGCGCCGATTGCGGGCGCGCTGATTGTGCTTTTTGGCCTGCACCTGATCGGGTGGCTGGCGAAAATTTCGTTGCGCGCAGGGCTGGCGGTTGGAATCGCGCTGGTTGCCGCGGGAGTCCTGCTCGGATGGCGGACAGCCTGGGCGGGCGGGTGGCTGAAACCTATTCAACTGTTTTCGATTGCGCTGATTTTTCTGATTGGCCCGGGGCTGACGAGATGGCTGAATCGCGACGTGCGTTTCCGCGATCTCGGCGGGAAGCCCGGAGCGGTGAGCGGGTTCCTGATGGGATTTGCCTTTGCGTTCGGATGGACACCCTGCATCGGGCCGATCCTGACGAGCGTGCTAGCGGTAGCGGCGATACGCAAGACGATCGGGCAGGGAATTTTTCTGCTGGCGTGCTATTCGGCGGGACTGGCGATTCCGTTCCTGGTGACGGCGCTGGGCATCGGTAGATTCCTGCAATTTTACCAGCGATTCCGGCGGCACCTGCATACGGTGGAAGTTTGCAGCGGAGTTCTGCTGCTGGCCATCGGCGGCCTGGTTTTCTTCAATCAACTGACGCTGCTCTCGGGAAAGCTGGCGTTCTTTCAGCCGGAGAATTTCATCTCAGCGCTTAAAAACAAGGCGGTGGGCAAGACGGTGTTCGCAACCTCGCAGGGGCACGATTCCACGACTGGAAAGCAACTGCCGGACGCCCCGAATGTTACGTTCAAGGACTTGCAGGGAAACGATGTGAAGCTCGCCAACCTGAAGGGGAAAGTTGTGCTGGTTAATTTCTGGGCCACGTGGTGCGAACCCTGCCAAGTAGAAATTCCCTGGATGATCGGATTTCAGCAGAAGTATGCGGACAAGGGCTTCACGATTCTCGGCGTGGCGATGGATGATGAAGGAAAGAGCGCGGTCGATCCCTACGTAAAGAAGTCGCTGTTCGATGTGGATGGCCGCTCGGTGCCGATGAATTATCCGATTGTGCTGGGCAATGACGACCTGGCCGACAAATTCGGCGGACTCATCGGATTGCCTACGACGGTGGTGATTTCGCGCGACGGCAAAGTGCAAAAGCGATACATCGGGCTTGTGGACGAGAAGAGCCTGGAGAAAATGATAGAGGACCTGTTATAGATCGAACTGGAGTAACCTGACCTGCCATGATCGACGAACAAGACTTTCAAAAGAAATGTGACGCGGCGTTCGAGAGTTTGCGGAAGAGACTGCTCGAACTCAGCGACGAATACGAATTCGAGGTGGAAGGCGGCAGCGGGAAGCTCGAAATCGAGTTCGAGGATGAAGATGAGACGCGCTTCGTCATTAGCCCGAACGCTCCGGTGCGGCAAATCTGGATTTCGGCGCTGACCACGAGCTTCAAACTCGGATGGTCGGAGGCGGCGCAAGCGTTCGTGCTGGACAAGACCGGCGAAACGCTGAGCCAGGTGATGAGCCGAATTCTGACGGAAAAGATCGGTTCCTCGGTGAAAGTTTAACTACGGGGATTGTGAGGCATAGGATGCGATTTCGGCTCGTGCTGCTTGCGTGCGTTTTGTTGCTTTTTGGGAGTATCGCGATAGGAACGCGTGAGCGCGTGGACGCATCCCCTGCTCCTGGGCCGCAGGACTCTTCGGCTGTGCCCAGCGCGGCTTCCGTGGTGAAAACCCACACGTTCGTTTCGCTGGAACCTGTCCCACGCGGGAGGGATTTTCAAGTGGCGGTGGTTCTGGAAATCGCGCGCGGCTACCACATGAATTCGCACAAGCCCACGGACGCCTATCTGATTGCGACCACGCTTACGGCGCAGCTTCCTACCGGTTTCGAACTCGAGGACACGATCTATCCCAAAGGCCAACTGGAGAAATTCGCGTTTTCGCCGAATCACGCGCTGGACGTGTACACCAGCAGCGTGACGCTGTTGCTACGGCTCGCGGCTCATGCAGACGCGCCCCTGGGAGAGATCGAGATTCCGATCATGCTGCGGTACCAGGCGTGCAACGACACGGTCTGCCTGCCGCCGGTGAAATTGCCGGTGAGCGCGAAGCTTGAGGTCGCGAACAAAGGAACAGCGTCGCGCGAAGTGCATCCCGAGATTTTTTCGAGACTAGTGCCGGCGCATTAATCGCGCGCACGTCGCAAGGTTAGCGCGGAGAAATATGCGGCACGGCGCGGCGAAGGCGAGGGATTACACGATCCTTGCCGAGAACGACCATAGTCTCGAACAGAGGCGGAGCAACAGCGCGGCCCACGATGGCGACGCGCGTGGCGTTGATAAGCAGGCCGGCTTTGACGCTTTCCGCCGCAGCCACGCCTCGAAGCGCGGCGTCGCAGGCATCGTGATTCCAGTCCGGCAGGGCCGCCAGAGCTTCGGTGACCTTGGCCATTAGCGCCGGAAGTTTTTCATCCTTCCAGAATTTTTCCCTCGCTTCCGCGTCGTAATCAAAGTCATCGGTGAAGAACGCGCGGGCCCATCCTGCGAAATCTCCGAGCAGGCGGGTGCGCGGGCGAACCAAGTCCACGGTGCGCGCGAACCAGGCGCGATCGGCCGCGGCCCAGGCTTCGTTCCAAAGGCCGGCGCGTTTCAGCTCCGCTTCGACGTAGGGGAGCAATTCATCGATGGGGAGCTTCTGCAAATATTGCGTGTTGTACCACTCGAGCTTGGCGCGATCGAAGATAGCATTCGTGCGGCTGACGCCGGAGAGCGCGAATCGTTCGATAAGCTCGTTCGTGCGCAGGAACTCGGAATCGTCACCGGGCGACCATCCGAGCAGGGCGAGAAAATTGCGGAAGGCTTCGGGGAGGAAACCTTCGTCGGCGTATGAGCCGACGCTGGTGGCGCCGTGGCGTTTGGACAGGCGCGTGCGGTCGGGCCCCAGGATCAGTGGAACGTGCGCGAAAATCGGCGGCTTGGCGCCGAGGGCTTCATAGATCAGAACCTGCTTTGGCGTGTTCGACAGATGATCGGCGCCGCGAATTACGTGGGTGATGCGCATATCGATGTCGTCAACGACGACGCTCAACTGATAGGTGGGCACGCCGGACGAGCGCAGCGAGTACGAAATCTTCGATCTCGGCATTTTGGACTTCGCGAGGGCCGAAGACGGCGTCCTCGAAGTTCGACACGCCGGTGCGTGGAGTGCGAAATCGAATGGCGCGCGGGATGCCTTCTTTTTCCTTGGCTGCGCGCTCGGCGTCGGTCAGGTCGCGGCAGGGACAAGCGATGGCCTTTGCTGGCTTTTGGGCCTTCGTCGTCACCCTCGCCGTCGTGGTCTTCGCCAGGATCTGCGGCGTGATCGCCTCCAGCGTAGGCTGCGGGCTTTGCAATAGCACGCGAAGGCCGCCCCGCTCGCGAGAATGCGCTCTGCGGCCGCGCGGTACATCTCGATGCGCTGGGACTGGAAGAAAGGGCCCTCGTCCCATTCAATTCCCAGCCATTTGAGGCCAACGAGAATGCCGTCCACGAGCTCGGGCTTGTTGCGCTCGACGTCAGTGTCTTCGATACGCAGGATGAGAGTGCCGCCTTCGCGCCGGACGAAGAGCCAATTGAACAGAGCGGTGCGAGCGCCGCCGACGTGCAGGTAGCCCGTGGGCGAGGGAGCGAAACGGACGCGCGGCTTTTGCGTGAGTGTCATCCTGTGCGATTCCTTCCAGGCCGAGAAACCATTTATCTTAGCGGAACGAGAGGCCGAAATCGAGCGTCGGGCGCCTTCGATTGCGTTAAAGAAGGAGAGCGCGGGGCTGAAGGGTGCTCTTGGGTGGGTTGACTTGCAAGCTACAGATCCTAAACGTGATTGAGGGTTAAATCGGTGAAGATTGCGGGCTTTTTCGGGCTCCAACACACATATATCAGAGGTTGACCTCCACGAAACTCGGCTGGACACGCGACCGGACGAATGACAAATTTCTGGTATTCTCAAAAGAAGTACGGAGTTGTGTGTATCGGGAGATCGAGTTGGCAGGGCACCTCAACGTTACCGCGGCCGTGTTGGTGGCAGGAGCCTTCCTGCTCGCGGCGTTCTTTGTCTATGTCTACAGACAGAAACGCCAGGGATATCTTTTGGTGTGGGCCGCGGGCTGGCTGCTGATTGCAATCCACTTCTCAAGACATGCCGCGGGGATAAGTCCGGCGTCCCCCAAGTGGTTCGACCTGGCGGATGAGTGGGTGCTGGGGCTGGCGGCGCTGGCGTTTTATTGCGCGGCACGATTGTACGCGCGACTCGCGGTTCAGCTGCAAGCGGTGACTTTTGCCGCTGCCATTGCCGGTTTCTGGGCCTTCGCATATTCGCGAGGATGGATCGCGGCGCCGCTGGGAATGGGCGTGGCGCTGCTGTTCTTTCTGATCGCGCGAACATTCTGGCAGGAAGGACATAAACAGGAATCTCGCGCGGACCAGCTTCTGGGCATCACATTTGTCGCTTGGGGATTGTTGCGCGTGGCGACGGTGTTTCAAGCCTGGCTAGGACCGCTGGCTGGGAAGGATCTATTGCCGCTAGCTCTCTTGCCAGAGCTTTTCTCGGGCGTGCTGATGGTGATGGCGGTTTATGAGGAAGAGCGGCGGCGCGTGGAGCGCAACATGCTGGCGCTTTCGAATTTGAACCTGGCGACTTCGAGCTTCATCGGCGGCGAAATCCAGAAGATGCTGGCGCAGGCGCTGGATCGCGTGCTGAACGTGGTGCGCATTCCGGCCGGCGCGCTGTGCCTGCATTACGGCGAGGACGAACGGGCCGACGTCGGTGGTGGTCACGGGGCTGGGCGACGCGTTCTGCCCGGCGATTCAGGAGAGCAATCTGGACGAATACATGGTCAATCTGGTGGCGCGGCTCGGCGGCCTGGTGGTGCTGCGTGATTTGGACACGGATTCGAACTGGGAGGCGCTCGAAAAGAAGAATCTTTCCGGCATGTGCGGAAACTGCTGCTGGGGCAGGGACTGCGAACGGTGGTGGGGATCAGCCTGCAGGCGAAGGAGCGCGTATTCGGCGTGTTGCTGCTGGGCACGCCGGACAACCGGAGCTTCACTCCGGCGGAACTGCGTCTGCTTCTCGCGCTGGGGCACCAGATCGGCATGGCGGTGGAGAATAGCTATCTGATTCAGCAGACATCGCGGCGCAGCGAAGAGCTGCACATTTTGAATGAAATCGGCCGAGCGCTGAGCTCGACGCTGGAACCTGACGCGTTGTTCGAACGCATCTACTCGGAGATGCGGCGACTGCTCGACGTGGGCAGCTTTTTCATCGCGTTTTACGATCAGAAGGCAGAGCGGATCCGCTTCGAGATTGAGGTGATGGAGGGCGAGCGGCTGCCGAAGCGCTCCCGGCCGGCGGGAAACCATCTGGCGGAATACGTGGTGACGACCGGCCAGCCGCTCCTGATTCGCGAGCATTTCGCACGAGGAAGCCGCAGCGCCTGGGTTTCGAGCCGATCGCGGCAGACAGGCTCGATCTGCGCTGTTCCGCTGATTCTTGTACGACCGCGCCGATTGGCGTGATGGCAGTGCACAGCCCGCAGGAGCGCGCGTTTGACGAAGGCCACGTGGAATTGCTGCGCGTGCTTGCAAGCGAAGCCGGCGATCGCGCATTGGAAAATGCGCGGCTCTTCTCGGAGGAGCAGAAGAAATCGCGGCAACTGACGCTGATCAACAACATCTCCAGCCACGCGATCACCACTCTGAATCCGGAAGAGATGCTCACAAAAATCGCGGCGGAGATCGAGAACGCGCTGACCTACGATCACATCGGAATCGCCATGCTCGATTACTCGGCGAAAGAGCTGGTGGTCCAGGCGGAAGCGGGCGCGCGACGAGAATCGTGGGACGCCGGATTCTGCTAGGCGAAGGACTGGTGGGACAGGTAGCTCGCAGCGGGCAAGATGGCGGTCGTGCGCGAGGTGAATGCAACTGACGCCGCGTACCGGTTCTACCGGGTTCCGCGTCGGCGATCGCTCTGCCGGTGACTTACGCGGAGCACTTGCTGGGCGTGCTGTACGTGGAGTCCTCGGAGCCGTGCGAATTCGCGGAGCAGGAAGTCCTGCTGCTGCGCACGCTCGCCGACCTTTTCGCAGGCGCGCTGCACAATGCGCTGACGTTCCAGAAGGCGCAGGAACAGGCGATTACGGACGGGCTGACCGGAGTGAAGACGCATCGCTTCCTGATGGAGGCGCTCTCGTCGGAATGGAAGCGATCGACGCGCGCGAACCGGCCGTTTGCGCTGGTGCTGATGGACCTTGACCGCTTCAAATTCGTTAACGATTTTTACGGGCACCTCGAAGGCGACGTGGTGCTTCAGCGCGTGGGGCACATTCTGGAGCAGAATTGCCGGCGCTCGGACGTGGTGGCGCGATACGGCGGAGACGAATTCGTGATCCTGATGCCGGAGACAACGGTGGAGCAGGCCCGCCAGTTCGCCAGCAAGCTGCGCGGATGGGTGGCCTCCGATCCGCTGCTGCGCGACAAAAACATTACCGCCAGCTTTGGCATCGCCGGCTTCCCGGTGCATGGCTCGACACCGCAGGAGCTGATTCAAGTGGCGGACTCCTCGATGTATCTCTCGAAGCACCAGGGCGGGAACTCGGTTTCGAGCGCGGAGGAGGGCGATCCGAACGATACGGAAGAGATGGAAGAAAGACGTACTCGAAGCGTATTTGGGCGTAACGCTGAAGCGCCTGTTCTCGACCGGGCCGGAGGCTTTCGAGGAAATCTACCGGCGCCTTGAGCAATTCACGCGCTCGCTGGTGGAGCAAGGAGGAAACGTTTCACCGGACGATATTCCGATCGCGGTGGTCGAAACCGTGACTTCGCTTGCGCTCGCGATCGATGCGAAGGACCACTACACGCAAGGACATTCGCAGAAGGTATCCGCCTATGCGGTGATGATCGCGAAAACGCTGGGAATGAGCGAGGCGGAAGTAGAAGAGATCCGGTTGGCCGGGCTGCTGCATGATATCGGCAAGGTCGGGATTCCCGAGACGATTCTCAACAAATCAGGGCCGCTGGATGCGTCCGAGTGGGAGACGATGAAAACCCACACGGAACTCGGCGCGAAGATTCTGGAGCCGCTCAAGGCCATGAATCGCATCCGGCATATGGTCCGGCACCATCATGAATTTTTCGATGGCACAGGATATCCCGATCGCCTGCCCGGAAAACACATTCCGTATGGCGCCCGAGTGATCGCCATTGCGGACGCTTATGACACCATCACCTCCGAACGGACTTATAAAAAGGCGCGGACTTCCGAGGATGCGTTTGCCGAACTCGAACGCTGTGCCGCCAACCAGTTCGACCCCGAGATCGTGCAGGTTTTCATCGAGGCGATGCGGCGCGCGCCACACGCCAGTGTGGAAGCAGGCGTCGGCAGTTCCGATGTCGCGGACCACTAGAACCCTCTAGTCCGGCGCAGAGCCGAGAGACTCCCCCGGTTAACCGATGGCAGCGAATTTTAAGGGCGCGTTGCGTCCGGGTGAATGAGCGCTATGCGGCGGAATGTCGCTAGACTGCTTCGGCCAACCTCGATAAAGTTTCTTGTACGACTCGCGCAAGAATATTCAAGGGGGAAGTGATGCAGACAGCCACGATTAAGTGGACGGGCGGTGAAGAATTCGTCGCGACGATGCCTTCGGGCCATGAGGTCCCGTTCGATGCGGACCGCAAACACAACGCTGCGCCTGGACCGATGGAGATGCTCCTCGGCGCGCTGGGCGCTTGCACCTCCGTGGACGTAATTCTGATTCTGGCGAAGAAACGGCAGAACCTTGCTTCGCTGGACGTGACGATATCCGGAGAGCGCGCGAGCGAACCGCCAGCGGTATGGACGAAGATCGAGATGGTTTACAGACTGTCGGGGCAACTCGAAGAAAAAGCGGTACGCGACGCGATCGAACTGAGCCAGACGAAGTATTGTTCGGTGGCGGCCATGCTGCGGAAGACCGCGGCCATTACCTACCGCTTCGAGATCCTACCAGGAAAGTCCTGAAGCGATTTCCGGCCGACGGGCCGAGCGTTTTGCTTGTCACTGCGGCGTGCGATTGCATACAATCGCGAGCGATTCTTTTCGTCCTGGAGAAGATGAATGGGCCGAGGCATCGCCGCAAAGATCACGGGAGTGGCCGGATACGTTCCTCCGCGCGTCGTCACGAATTTCGATCTCGAAAAAAGAGTGGACACGAACGATGAGTGGATCCGCACGCGCACCGGCATCCGCGAACGGCATTATGCGGACCCCGGCGTAGCGGCGTCGCATCTGGGAACGGAAGCAGCCCGGAAATTGCTTGCTGCCAAAGGCGTGGCGCCGGAAGAAATCGACATGATCGTGGTCGCCACGGTTACGCCGGACATGCTGTTTCCGGCCACGGCCTGCCTGATTCAGGACCGGCTGGGCGCGAAAAAAGCATGGGGCTTCGATTTGTCAGCGGCGTGTTCAGGATTCGCGTATGCGCTGACGGTTGGCGCGCAATTCGTGGGGGCCGGAACGCACAAGAAGGTGCTGGTGATCGGCACCGATGTGATGACCTCCATTCTTGATTACCGGGATCGCGCCACTTGCGTTTTGTTCGGCGATGGGGCCGGAGCGGTCCTGGTCGAGCCGTCTAGTTCCAACACCGAAGGAATAATTGATTTCGAGCACGATGTGGACGGTTCGGGCGGATGCAATCTCTACATGCCGGCGGGGGGCTCGCTGAATCCTGCGTCACAAGAGACGGTGGAGAAGCGGATGCACTACGTGCATCAGGAGGGCGCGCAGGTATTCAAGTACGCGGTGCGGCGCATGAGCGAGTTAGCGGTGCAGTTGCTCGAGCGCAACGGCTATACGAGCAAGGACCTTACGCTGGTGGTGCCGCACCAGGCGAATCTACGAATCATCCGCGCGATGCAGGAGCGGCTGGGCGTGGACGATTCAAAAGTTCTCGTCAATATCGACCACTTCGGCAACACAACCGCAGCAACAATTCCACTGGGATTGATGGACGCGCTGGAACAGAAGCGCCTGCGCAAGGGTGATCTTGTGCTGCTGATCGCGGTGGGCGCGGGCTACACAACCGGCGCAATCCTGATGCGCTGGGCGTATTAGCTTCCGGGAGTAATTCCCCAACAAGAAAAAAGGGCCGGCCAAATTCGGCCGGCCCTTGCGATTGCGTTTTGCGCGGTCTAGAAACTTCCAACGAAGAACACGACGGGATTGGTGTCGCCAGTAGTTGTAGTGATCATCACGACCTGAGTGGGCGAAATGATGAAGTACGCGCCGGAGAACGCCGGAGTCGGAGCCGTCAAACTGAGCGTGCCGCTGCCGTCTGTTGCACCCGAACTCGTGAGCGCGTAGGTGCCCGTCACCGCCAGACTCGGCGTGTTTGCAGCCGACGTGCTGATGTCCTGTGTGCCGGTGATGTTTCCGTTGCCATCGAAGGAGAGGAAGCCGGAAAGATCGTTATCCGCGGCAACGCCAGGACCACCGGTTCCTTGAACGTAGGCGCCGTCGAGGGAACCGAGCGTAAAGCCCGCACCGGGTTGCTCTTGCGGCAGCAGATGGCCGAATGTGGGGGCGTTCGACACTATTCCTATGCAGAAAGCTTCGTCCGGGCTGACGATATAGCACACGGGCTGGAAATTGTTTATGAGGATGCTGGGAACGACGCGACCCAAAGTATCAGAGCTATAGGCCACGGCGATGGGGTTTCCATTCGTGCTGGAGACGGTGCCGGCTTCATTGTCGATGAACGACATATTAAAGCTTGCCGTGCCGGTTTGCGACGCGATCTGAACCAACGATACATCCGGGATGTAGGTGCCGGAGAGGACGTGGCCGTTCAAAGCGCCCGCCATATTTCCACTCAGAACAGCGCCGGTGGGGAATCCTCCGCCGCCATCCTGCTGCTGAATCATCTCACCTACGGTGAGGAAAGGCGTGACCCCGTTGACGGGATCGATCTCAACCATGAATGCATCCGAGGTTGTGATGGGATAAACGCTGTAATCAAACGCAGCGCCCACGAGAGAATACTGCAACGAGAACAGGCAACGGTTGGCGTCCGATCCATTTGCGTAGGTGCCGGACAGTGTGCCGCCGGTGGAAACATTGTTCGGTGCGTTGTAATCAATCTCGCCGTTCCCCAGGCTCCCGGGTGTGCCGACCGCAAGCGGTGGCGTGGCCGTGAATCTGCCGGCATATACCATGGGGCCTTCTCCTGAACTGGTGAATGAGGAGGCATGTCCCGCGCCGCCGACCGCAAAATCACCGGTGTACGTGGTGCCGGTAGTGTTTACGGTGCAGCTCGCGACAGTTGTAAGCTCAATGCGGCCTGAACCGCGGATTCCGGAAGTGTCAAACTCGATGAAGCGCCCGTGTTGTCCGGCCAAGTCTATGGCGAAAGCGTAGGTAGGAACGGGGCTGAACGCGCCATTCGAATTCGTGGCGAATGTGATAGTGCCGCGACCGTCCGTACCAAGCGTATAGGTGCCGGTGATATTGGTGTAGTTTTGGGGTGTCGAGCCCTCGGAGTTGAAATCTTCGACGCCGCCTGTGAGGTTGCCATTTCCGTCGGCGTTGAAAACACCGGCGACGGCCACAAAGCCCGAGGCGTTATATCCGCTGAAGGTATATACGTACCGGCCGTTCAGGAGACTGAGGTCCTGCGGAGGGCTAACCACGAGCGTGAAAGTACCGGTGATCACGGCGGGCGGCATGCCGCTGTCGGTTACGGTGATGCCGAAGCTATAGTTTCCCGGCGTGGTGGGATCGCCGGAAAGCAAACCAGCGGCGCTGAGAGTGAGGCCCGGCGGAAGAGTTGAGCCAGTTGCCACGGTCCAGGTATCGGCGCCGGTGCCGCCGGTGGCGGAAAATTGTTCACTATAAAGTGTTGGCGGTGTGGTGATCACCGCAGCGGGCAGGGGCGAGGTTGTGGTGATGGCGAGATCGCTTACGACGATGGTCAACGGGCCGGAGGTGTTGGATTCGCCGACGGCGTCCGTGACCATTACGGTGATGGTCGCAGCACCTTGCGCTGTCGGAGTGCCAGTAATGTTTACCGTGCTGGATTTGCTCGAGGCCAGAGACAACCCGGCTGGCAGAGTGCCGGAAGCGATAGACCACATGAGAGGCGGCACGCCACCGGTGGCAGTCACGGGGCCAGTGTAAGCAGCGTTCAAGGTTGCTGTTGGAAGCGATGTGGTCGTAATGAGCGGCGGCGGCTCGACCGTGATCGAAAGAGTCGCGAATGACTTGGGGAAATCGACGGATGTGACGGTGACAACGTCGGTAGCCGCGGTGCTGATAGTTGCAGGCGCAAAATAAGTAGCTGTTGTTGGCGTGTTCTGAGTGATCGTGCCCACGGCGCCGACGTTCAGAGCAAATGTCACGCCCATGCCGGCGGTGTCGTTCAAGACGTTAGCGCTGATCGAAACGGTCGTGTTCTGAGCAATGATCTGCGGCTTGTTGGGCGTGAGTTGGACGGCGTTGAAGGTCGCCGGCTTGTCGGCGCAGCCAGAGAACTGAATTAGCGCAATTAGAATACCGACAAGCAAAATAGATAATCTGGCGCGCTTGGCCATGGCGCCTCCTTCAAACAGGACTGTTTTTGCGTCCTTTGGGATCATGAGATTTAATTTGGCCACAAAACCAGATGCTTGATTAAGAAATGACTTGGCTGAATGGCGTATGAAGCAACCGTCTGAGAGGACAGGGCGAAGATTTGGCGGAAACAGCGGATTGGGGAAAGAGATGGAACAGAGTGCTTTATGCTCTGGAAGGCGAGGGATAACCGATTACAGTGAGCGGGCTTCCTGAACCAGGACCATGTTGCGTTCCAGGCGTTGCGAGAGCATCACGGTCGCGTACTGGGTGCAGAGGGCCATTTCGCGCTCTGCCCAGGCTGCGCCCCCAGCCGGCACGATGGCGTTGGCCAAGCGGCCCAGATGTCGCATAGCGGCGTAATAGATGCTTACGGCGCGAAGGTTCTGAGTAGGACCGCCGAGATCTGGGCAAAGCTCGCGATAGACCGTTGCGACTTCCCGGAAGCTACTGGAACTTAAGAGTTTAGGATAGGTTTCCAGGCTCGCGCCCTCCGGGCTCATTTGGGGCTCGGAGACGGTGCGGAGCAGTTCGGCGCGCCAGCTGAATATAATGAACTGGACTGTCGCCGCGCTTGAGATCACGAGAATGAAGGCTGCAATTAGCATGTTCTTCGACCAAGGACAGTTTCTCGTTTGGGGCCGCCGGGCACAATAGAACGGACGTACTACCGTGCTAGAACGGAGGAGCACGCTTGGCCGGAGAGCGATGCGGGTTGCTGGAAGGCGACGGATGAAGTACAAAAGGTGGCGCGGCTCTTTGAATTTCCGGCGCCAATTTGTTCGGAGGCAAATGATGCTACGTTTGATTCGAGCGAGCTCGCTTCTCGTCCTTAGTATCCTGGTGTGTGCCGGTGCGATTGCGCGAGTGGACGCTGCGCCTGAGGTAACCGCCGAAGCGCAGATCCGCGCTCTACTGGAGGCGCAGACGATGGCGTGGAATCAAGGTGACGTGGAAGGATTCATGGCGGGCTACTGGAAATCGGAGGGAACCGAGTTCGTGGGCGCGAGCGGAATCACGCGCGGCTGGCAGGCAGTGATGGACCGTTACCGGGGAAAGTATCCAGACCGAAAGGCGATGGGGCGGCTGACATTCTCAAATCTGGAGGTGCAGGTGGTCTGCCAGGAAGCGGCATTCGCGATTGGACAATTTCAACTGGAGCGCGAGAAGGACAAGCCCGCGGGAGTGTTTACGCTCAACTTCCGAAAATTTCCGGGAGGATGGCGAATTGTGGCGGACCACACTACGGCTTTCCCGGCGCCTGCCGCGGCGAGCGTTCACTAGCTGTGAGGCAGCAATTCGTGGGTGCCTGGGAAGGACATAACGTTTATTGCGGAAGAACGTTTCGGAGATAATGAAGCGCCGATTGGCAGAGTCTTTTTCGAAATTGGGGAGTGAAAATTGCGGGCGGTCATAACCGGCGGAGCGGGATTTCTAGGGTCGCATCTCTGCGAGCACATGCTCGAAAGAGATTGGGAAGTGTTGTGCCTAGACAATCTCGTCACCGGGAACGAGTCGAACGTTTCGCACCTGCTAGCGCATCCGCGATTCCGATTCGGGCGGCAAGATGTGTCGCGCTACATCGAAGTGCAAGGGCCGGTCGATGCCGTGCTGCATTTCGCTTCGCCGGCGAGTCCGCCGGATTATCTGAAATTTCCCATACAGACGCTGAAAGTCGGCGCCCTGGGAACGCACAACGCGCTGGGACTCGCCCTGGCGAAGAAGTCCCGATTCCTGCTGGCGTCCACTTCCGAGTGCTACGGCGATCCGCAGGTGAGCCCGCAACCGGAGACTTACTGGGGCCATGTGAATCCGGTGGGCCCGCGGGGAGTGTACGACGAAGCGAAGCGCTACGCAGAGGCGATGACCATGGCGTATCACAGGTATCACGGGCTGGATACGCGCATCGTTCGGATATTCAATACGTATGGGCCGCGCATGCGTCTGAACGATGGCCGCGCGCTTCCCAATTTTCTCTATCAGGCGCTGAGCGGCGAGCCCATCACGGTCTATGGCGACGGCAAACAAACGCGGAGTTTCTGCTACGTCTCGGACTTGCTGGATGGAATTTACAGGCTGCTCGAATCCGACGAGCACGAGCCGACAAATATTGGCAACCCCCAGGAGATAACCATCCTGGAATTCGCCGAACGCGTTCGCGCACTTGTGGGCGCGCGCGTTCCGATCAACTTTCATCCCTTACCGCAGGACGATCCCAAGCAGCGCTGCCCGGACATCAGCAAAGCGCGGCGCATTCTGGGCTGGGAGCCGAAAGTGACGCTCGAGGAAGGTTTGCGGCGGACTTATGAATATTTCCGCGAACGAGTGGCGCAGGAGCGCGCGGCCCCTGGATGAAAGCCGCGCGCGATTCGGAGCTGCGTAGTCTAATCGCACGATTCGTAGTAGAATCCCGCGCAAATCAGGGAAATTGCGCGTTTTGCGTGGAGGCATTGAGGACAGGTATATGGAAATCCTCTGGCCGGCGCTAGGCATTTGCATACTCGTTGTCTTTGTGTTCTTCGTCCTGGCGCAACACTGGCACCGGGTTCTGCGGCACCATTCCTGGACGATTCGAAAGCTCACCGACCGGGTGCGAATGCTGGAAGAAGTCGATGACCCTGAATTCCGTCGAAAGCTCAGTGAATCAGCTCCCTCACCCCTGGAACAAGTCCTGACCTTCTCATTTCGCTTGAGCGATCGATTCTGGAGCGAAACGCTACACACAACCGAAGAGGATGCGGCGTTCATCAAGGCCTTCGGAAGCTTTCTCGGATCGGTGAAGATCGAAAGGTGGCGCGCGCACAGCGTGGCGACGATCACGGAAGTGCTGCCGGAACGGCAGTCGGCGGCGTGGCAGACGCGTTCACTCGACTGCTGTTTCGACGGTCAAACCGGATGCGACAGACTCACGCTGTGGGAACTTCCGATGGCGCGGGTGCGCGATTCATCCGAGCGCCCGCCGTCGCTCGAGTTGGTACTGAAAGAGAAGTCTTTCGAGCTGTGCGGGCATTTTTTCCCGCCGGCCGCGACCAACGGCCATGCGAGGAGTTTGGCTGAAAATGAATTAGTATTTTTCCGCGTTCCGCTCGATTCGGCACAACTGGCTGAATTTCGCAGCCGCGATCCGTTGGAAGATGCAGGGAACGGCAACGGATCCCACGGAGGCGGGGACATCTCGCTCGACCGGAATTTTTGGCGGGCATTTTACTCCGACCGGGATGAAAACGTTGGCTTCGAATGGCAGCTTTGGCTGCGCGACCTGGCCAAGAAGGCGGAATGGGACCGCTGGAAGATTTTGGAGTCGGTCGCTGGTCCTTTTGGGGAAAACGAACCTCAGAACGTCAGATGATAAAATTACGAAGCTAGGTGAGAATGCGGCCGAATCGGGAAGCCGGCCCAAACGTTTATCAAGCCTAGAATTTCCCGTACCACCGCTAGAGTGTCCCGTGTGTTCCTCCACCAGTGGTCCGCATCAAAAGGATCTTCCGGCGCTGCGCGAACGATGACCCGAGGATTCGCGCCCACAAGTTTGGTCCACAGCGCTTTGACGCGGCGAGTATGCGCGGGCGACGTTACGATAATGACGCTCGACTTTCCGGCCTGGCGCATCTGGTGAGCCACTTCCTGCACCTCCTGTTCCGTATCAATAATGGTATCGGGAAGGATTTGAACGGCCGATGGCGGCACGTGGAGTTGAATAAGGACTTGGCGGTTGTAGTCCGCTTCGCTGACGTACTGGATTCCGAGCCCTTGCAGCTCCTCGTCGGGACCTTCGGGGTGGCTCACCCAAACTTCGTTTGCATAGCCGGAAGTAAAATAGTTGGCAGCGCGTTCTGCGCGATAAGGCATGGAACCGCTTAGGACGACAATGACATCGGCCTTGGCCAGCGGGTCTTCGCGCACAAGCCAGCGCCCCAGGCCGCGAAACGCAACAAGCGCGGCGGCAAACAGGACGATCAGAACGGCAGCGCAAACGACGCGACGTGTTTGCTTTCCGCGGCTTGCGGATTTTTCGACGGTCTCCATTTCCCGCTATCTCTTCCTCCAGAAAGAACCGGCGGCGACGAGCGCTGGGATGCACACGCCAGTTGCTTTCTATCATTATCGAACTAAAGAAAGAAGCAATCGGTTCCGAACCGGTCGGAGGACAGCGCGAGAAGGCTCGGCCTAAAGACGCGGCCAGCGGAACGAGCGGCCGCGCATCAAAAGTCCGCGCAGGCCAAGTAGAATCAGGCGCGGTTCGCTCAGGCACACACGCCAGAGAATCTTCCAAGCTTCGTCACGCGAATACTCAGCGAGAGACTGTTTGGCGGGATCGTTCAGCAAATCGACGAGCTGGCTGTAATCGGCTTGCTGGAAATCGTGGAGCGAGCGCCGCAATAGAAGGTGGAGATCGAGCTCGCGGCGCAGAGTGCGCAATTCGCCGCTGGAACCTCCATTCAGGATGGCCTGGGCCACACCGAGCGCGCCGCGAAATCCAGTTACGATCCCGCCGACGGTCGTGACCTTTACCTGGGCGGCCGCGTCACCGACGAGATACACCGAGCCTTTGCCAATCTGGCGGCGCACCGGCACCCAGTGCTTGTAAACCGGAATGCGCGCGCCCTGGAACTCGACTGGATCGAGCTTGCGCTTCTCGAGAAATTTCTCGAGGTGCCCTCTGGTTTCGGGGCCAGTCTCGCCAATGAGTCCGAGGGCGCCACGGGTCGGAGACTCCGGGATGAGCCAATAAAAGTACGGGGTGTCTTGCGGGACGAACCAGACACGCGCAGTGTCAGGCGCCATATCTTTGGGCAGCGGCACGATCGCTTGAACAAGCGGAACGGTTTCGAGTGGAGCCCAACCTGCGGCCCGTGCAACGCGGCTGGAAGCTCCGTCGCCGCCAACGATTGTGCTGGTGCGGACTTCCTCGCGGGTGCCGTCGCTGCGGCGCTCGACTTCGAGCACGAGGCCGCGGCCATTGGGATGCAAGTCGTGGAAGGTGCGCCCCAGTTCCACGCGGGCGCCGGCACTCTGAGCTTCTTCGGCGAGACCTTGAATCAGAGCGCGGCGCTCAATAATGAGGTCGGGGTGTTTCAGAGCGATGGTCGCGGCGCGACCGTCCGTGAAAAGTTCGAAGCGGCGGATTTCGTTGACGATGCTATGTTCGGCGGCGCGTCCCAACAAGCCTCGCATGCGGTTGGTGACGATGAGAGTTCGCGCGTCGGGCTCCAGCGTTTCAATGCGCTCGAATACGCGAACGGAAAGTCCTTTGCGCGCCAATAGCGCTGCGGTAAATAAACCGGCCGCTGAGCCGCCCACTACCGCGACACTTCGAGTATCTGTGGGTGAGGTAGTGGAATGATTGACTTGTTTCGCGTCGCGTAATTCGAGCGCCATTTTAGTAGGCTGAAGCCGTCCTTATGCGATCTGAATTGCCGGGGAGCGAGGCTAGGCGCCGTGCAAGCGGGCTGCTCTCTGCCATCCACAACCAGAGATGCTCCGTCGAGTGCGATTACACCCCTAAACGACCGGAGCGAAAGTATATCCTACAGGCCAGTAAGCGCAAAAGGCAAAGCCCCCAGGGGGATCCGGCACGAGTTCAGGAGACGGAGGAAATCTTAGGCAACTTCCCTTGGCGCTCGTATGGCACGCCTTCCAAGAAAATGACAGCCACAAGGCCACCGAGGGCTACAAGCGCCGCCAAACCATAGGCGGTTGCCGGCGAAAGGCTGGGAACCAGGAGTGCGAGCGCGCCGAGAAGAACGGCGAAGCAATACATCACAAGTACGGCACCGCGATGCCCGAGCCCAAGATTCGACACGCGGTGAGCCGTATGGTCTTTTCCTGGAGAAGTGAAGGGAAGAAGGCCGCGGCGCGCGCGAGAAATTGACACGAGAGTGGTATCGAAAATCGGGACGCCCAGTATCAGCACGGGAATCAGCCAAGTAATCGGGAAGGGCGCGCCTTCGGGACGAACCTTTAGGCCGAGGGTGGCCATTAAGAACCCGAGGAACATGGCGCCGCCATCACCCATAAAAATTTTCGCGGGACTGAAATTCCAGCGTAGGAATCCAAGCGAAGCGCCCAGAGTCGCCGCACCCAGCGAGCGAACGAGCATTTGGCCGTTCATGCTGGCGGATAGGGTGAAGAAAGCAGCCGCCACTGCGGCGATTCCCGCGCAAAGCCCGTCCATATGATCGAGGATGCTGAAGGATGCGGTGATTCCGACGACCCAGAGGATGGTGAAAGCTCCGTCCAGGACTTTGCCGCTGGGGCCGGGAACGAATTGGGAGAAAAGCTGGGCGTGAATTCCGGAGGCGATCAATATCAGAGCAGCCACAGGCATGCCGATCAGAAGTTTGACCTGGTGATGCAGGAGCTTGCCGTCGTCGAGAAAGCCGATGAAGGCGAGAAGCGTTGCGCCCGTCAGGATGCCGGCGATCTGTTGTTGCGGAGCTCCGTGAACGGTCAGCAGAATTGCGAGGGCGAAGCCCAGATAAATCGCGATCCCGCCCAGAAGCGGAATCGGTTTCAGGTGAACCTTGCGGGGGCCGGGCTGGTCCACCATGCCGAGACGCAGAGCAAGATGGCGGATGGGGACGGTGAGGCAAAGCGACGCGAGAAGCGCGACGACGAAGGCGATCAAATCAGCGTGGATGGCCATACCTTCGAAACTCCGCTTAGCGAGCCGTCAGCATGCTTTCCAGAACGTCGCGCACCTGTTCCTTTTTCTTGCTGGCGAAGTACCAGTCCATCGTTTTACGCAGACCTGCGCGGAAGGGCGTCTTCGGCTCCCAGCCCATAAGCTTTTTCGCGAGCGTATTATCGGCGACACGGTTTGCGGGACCGGTCGGCATATCCGGCCGAAGGCGGATTTCGGCCTTGTGGCCGGAAAATTCGAGGACCATGTTGGCGGCGTCAATCACGCGAACGCGTTCCATGGTGCCGAGATTCACTGCGGTGCCATCGCTGATTTTCTCGGCGGCGAGGATAGTGCCGCTGACGATATCGTCCACATAGGTCCAGTTGCGAATCTGCATTCCGTCTCCCCAGACATCAAATGGATTCTGGCCGACGAAAGCGCGCGCGATCATGGCCATCACGGCGTGATTTTCAACGCCGCGCGGACCGTACACGGTGAAATACCGGCAGGATGCCGCTCCGAGTTTGTGCTCGCGGTGATAGGCCTGGAGGGTGAGTTCGGCCATCAGTTTGGCCCAGCCGTACATATTGTCAGCGTCGTGCGGCGGTTTGACGTCCTGTTCACGAAGATAGATTTCCTGCCTGGTGTCGGTCTGCATGTAGTTGGGGTAAACGCAGCCGGAGGAAGCGTACACGACTTTTTCGACGCCGGCTTTCACGGCTTCCCAGAAGATGAGACCGTCGAGGAATAGGTTGGAAGCCGGGCCGGCTTGATGCAAGTCAACGTAACCTCGTCCGCCGTGATCGGCAGCAAGGTGGAAGACGACTTGAATTCCATTCATGGCCGCACGCGCAACGCCCGGTTCGCGCAAATCCGCTTCAACGAACTTGGCCTGACCGCTCGCAATGTGCTGTTCGATGTTGAGGCGACGACCGCTCGTGAGATCGTCAACCACGCGCACATGCGCGCCGCGCTCGATAAGCGCGTCCACCAAATGCGACCCGATGAAAGATGCACCGCCCGTTACTAGAACTTTCTTACGATCCCAGATGGCGCCCTCCGTAATTATTACGTTGCGCTTCTTCCATGATTCCTGCAAATTTTTCAAGCTCGTTCACTCTAGCATATTTCTTCGCTGTTTCCCGCGCCCGGCGACCCATCTCCGGAAGCCGACCGGGATTGTCGCGCAGTTGGCGAATGGCAGCAGCCACAGCCTGAGGATCGTCAGGATCGGCGGACATTCCGCAGCCCGACTCTCGCACTATGCGGGCGGCATCACTTTCCAGAGCGGCGACCGCAAGCACCGGCCGGCCTGCCGCCAGGATTGAATAGAGCTTGCTCGGGACGACGATGCCTTCGAGCCCCCGCCGCACGGTGACGATGTGCACGTCGCCCGCCGCCATGACGTGCGGAATCTGCTCGGCGGGCCGGAACGGCAGGAACCGAACATTGGACGAGGCTGCGGCAGACGACTGCAAGGCCGCGCGGTTCGCTCCGTCGCCAATAAACACAAGGCCGGTGCTTTCGTTGCGCAGAATTTCAGCCGCTTTCAGCAAGGTCTGCCACGCGCCATAAAATCCCAGATTGCCTGCGTGCAACGCGACAAAAGGAAATCCGCTGCGAATTTCCTGCACGAGCGGATGGTCCGTCGCGGGCATCGAGGCGGGGAAGGTGGTGCCGTCGCGAACGACAACCACGCGGTCGGGCGAGACACCTTTGGAGAGGATGCGATTTCGCATGTCTTCGCCGAGAACGATCACGCGGTCGGCCTGCTTGAGAGCGCGGCGATGCATGCGTTCCCAGCGATCGACCCAGTGGCTGGGCTGCACGACGCCGCCTCCGACGGCCATGTCCGGATACAGATCGCGAATGTTGTAAACGAAAGGGCGGCCGGACATGCGCGCGACGAATGCTCCGGCAAGTCCAGCGACCGGCGGGTCGGTCATGGCTAGAACGATGTCGGGGCGAATCTCGAGTGCGCGCGGGACCGCGAGCGCCAGATAAGAAAGATAGTTTGAGACGCGGCGGCGCATCTGGTGGCGCGGAAAAGCGGTAGAGCCGACGCGCTCGACCTCAACTCCATTGCGGGTTTCACGTCTGAGAAATGCGAAAGGATAGAACTCGTCTGGGTCATAGGAGGGGCGCCCGGCGACGACGGTGACTCGGTGGCGCTGCGCCAGTTTTTCTGCAACCTGGACCGCCATTTTCGCCGTGGCGGATGTATCCGGTGGATAGTATTCGTTGAACAGAAGTATGTGCATTACCTTACTTCGCGTACTTTGCCAAACCCTTGGCGGCTTCTCCCTGCGAGGCCAGCGTGGATTTCTTCTGGAGAACGAAATTTCCGATTACTAACACGTCCATCTGCGTGCGGCGAAAACAATCGAGAGCTTCTTCGGGGCGGCAGACGATCGGCTCGTTGTCATTAAAGGATGTGTTCAAGACAACCGGCACGCCGGTATGGTCTCCGAAGGTGCGCAAGAGCTTCCAATAGAGCGGATTCGACGCGCGGCTTACGGTCTGGAGTCGCGCTGTGCCGTCAACGTGTGTGGGCGCTGGAATCACGCCGCGTTTTTCCGGGCGGACGGAATAGGCGAAGGTCATGAACGGCGAAGGATGCGACGTCTCGAAAAAGTCACTGGTGGCTTCTTCCAGGATAGAAGGAGCGAAGGGCCGGAATATCTCGCGGTGCTTGATGCGCCGATTCAAAATATCCTTCATCTCCGGGCGGCGAGGATCGGCGAGGATGCTTCGCTGGCCCAGCGCTCTCGGTCCCCATTCCACGCGGCCCTGAAACCAGCCGACCACTTTTCCGTCGGCGATGTGACGGGCGGTTGTTTGAAGCAAGGGTGTTTCGCCGAGCTCTTCGATGCTGACTTCGTCGTTTGGTGCCTCAAAACTTTTGACAGACTGCCGAACATTTTGCGGCGAGAACTCGGGGCCCCATCCCGCGTGGTCCATTACGAATTCACGCGGGCGACCGAGGGTCTGATGGTTGACCGCAAAGGCCGCACCCACGGAAAGGCCAGCATCACCGGCGGCGGGCTGCACGTATACGCGCTCGAAAGGTGAGCGTTCGAAGATTTTTCCGTTGGCGACGCAATTGAATGCCACGCCGCCCGCCAGGCAGAGCGACTTCTGCTGCGTTTTCTCTGCCAACGCATTCCAGTGCTGGGCGAGGACTTCTTCGAGAGCAGCCTGCATGCTTGCTGCAATGTTGTGGTGCCGCCGCTCGAGAGGCTCTTCCGCTTTGCGTGCCGGGCCGAGACGGCGTTCGAGATAAGGCGAGAAGAGGCGGCCGAGGATCGGGGTGCGGTCTGCCTCGCGCCAGGTCATATCGGCTCCCTGGCTCTGGTGCGTGAAATATTCGAGGCCCAAGCGGAAGGACAGCGGACCGTCGGCATAGACGATGCGGCGAAATTCATCGAGGAATTCGGGTTCGCCGTAAGCCGCGAGGCCCATCACTTTGTATTCGTCGCCAAACTTCCAGAAGCCGATGTATTGGGTGAGCGCGGTGTAATACATCCCGAGCGAATGGGGAAAGGTGATTTCGCCGAGAGCGCGCATATGCGAGCCTTCGCCGAGCGCCCACATGGAGCTGGCGAAATCGCCCAGGCCATCGGCGGAAAGGACCGCGGCGTTCTCAAATGGAGAGACGAAGAATGCGCTGGCAAGATGCGCCGTGTGATGCTCGATGCGGTGGAAGCGCGCACGAATTTTCCCGGGCGCCAGTTCGAAGGCCGCTGCCAAGTCTTCGCGTATTCCCGCGAAGCGCTTCATCACGCGCACGCGATCGAGGGCAAAGCGCGGCATGCGCAAGGCAAAGCGAAGTTTAGTGCCCAGGCGCGCCCAGGGATTGCGCGGTACCGCGATATGATCCACTTCGGAAAGCTTGATGCCCGCTTGATCGAGGCAATACTGAATCGCGCGCGCAGGCAAACCCGCCGCGTACTTCACGCGATTCAGACGCTCTTCCTCGACAGCGGCCAGCAAACGCCCATCCACAATAATCGCCGCCGAAGCGTTGGCGTGGTACGCGTTGATCCCCAGGATGATCATTTCAAGTTTTCCATGCCCTGTCGCAATGAGAGAACTCTTACCTAGCTAGCGAACATGTACGGCGATTGCCTTCTGCCGCTCGACGTTGCCGGCGGGTTGGGCGACAAGATTCCGCTTCACCCATTCATTCAATACATACAGGCTCCAGGGACGCGACCAGGTCGTGTGACCCCGCAGAAAATTTCTCCAGACCGCTTGTCCAAAACTGCTTCCCAAGCAGGATTCGAGCGCGGGCGCCCAATCTCCGAGCGTGACCGCGATGCGATCGCCCAATTTTCCGCGCATCCAGAATTCCCACGGGAAGGTGAAGGTGCGCTTCGGCTGGTTAATGATTTCTTCCGGAAGCAGGTCTCCGAGGGCTTCGACGAGAAGCGCCTTGGGACGGCCGGAACCACGCTTCGCGGATTCAGGAAGCGTCAGAAGATATTCAACGAGCGGGGTATCGAGGAACGGCACGCGCACTTCGAGCGAATGGCGCATGCTCATGGCATCGGTGTCACGCAGAAGCGTGTTGGCGAGATAAGCGCGCAACTCAAGCCAGGAAACCCCGGTGAACCGGTCCATGGCGCGGGATTCCCAGGCCACGCCGGAAATCCATTTCATCCAGGGCATCGAATTCCACGAGCCCGAATTCTCGCGCATACGGGAAGAAACTGTTTGCGGCGTGAAAAGCGTCCTGATGAAGAAATAAGGATGCGGAAGTATGTCCGGATCGAGGCAAGACGCGAACGCTTTGCCCAAAGCATCCGGCGACGCGCGGAAAGACCTCGAATTCTTGAGCCGGGATGTAGTGAAAGTGCGCACCGGCCGCGGGATGAAACGGGACACCGCAGCGATACGCGCAACGCTTGTGGTCGCGCGAAAGGTGTTGTAACCGCCGAAAAGCTCGTCGCTGCCGAGCCCGGAAAGAGCAACCTTCAGGCCTGCCTGCCGTGCGGCCCAAGAAACAAAATAAGTGTTGATGCCATCCATACTGGGCTGGTCGAAAGACGAGATTGCTTCGTCGAGCCGAGCGACCATATCGTCACCCGAAATCTTAAGTTCGGTGTGTGCGGAACCGATGCGCTCGGCAGTGCGGCGAGCAATTTCTGCCTCGCTGAACTCGGTGTCGGGGAAGGCGACTGTAAAGGTGTGGATTCCGCTTTGCACGCGGCCGGCGAGAGCAGCGATCGCCGTGGAATCGATTCCGCTGCTGAGGAACACTCCCACAGGCACGTCTGCGACGAGATGACTCCGCACGGCGGTTTCGAGGAGCGAGCGAACGGTGGCGGCTGGACCAGCGGACGAGCCCGAGGTCTTTGCCGCGCGTCTTTCTTCGGCCTCCTTCTCGATGATCTGGGCAATGTTCCAGTACGATTTCGGCTCCGGAGCGCGAGCCGGGTCGTCCGCAGAAAGTCCCATGCAATGGCCCGGCAAGAGAGAATAAACGCCGTCTACCATGGTCATGGGTTCGCCGACCGAACCGAAAAGCAAATACGAAGGCACCGCCTCGGCACTAAGGCAAGCCGGAACGCAGGCGCTGGCAAGAAGCGCGCGCACCTCGGAGGCGAAAAGGAACGCGCCGCCGGCCTGTGCGTAATAGAGAGGCTTGATGCCCAGCGGGTCGCGCGCGATGAAGACGCGAGTGGCGCGTCCCGCGCGTCCGTGCGGCATCTCGATAATTGCGAACGCAAACATCCCGTGCAGGCGCGGAACGCAATTTTCGCCCCACTCTTCGTAGGCGTGGACGATTACTTCGGTGTCAGAGCGCGTGAGGAATTTATGGCCGGCGGCTTCGAGGTCGTCGCGAAGCTGGCGAAAATTGTAGATTTCGCCGTTGAACACGACCGCGAGGGTTCCAGTTTCGTTCCAGACAGGCTGGCTGCCGCCGGGAAGATCGATGATGCTCAAGCGACGCATGCCCGCGGCAACAGGGGGCGAGAGAAGGATGCCATCTTCGTCGGGGCCGCGATGGAGCATGGCGGCCATCATGCGGCGCACTATGGCTTCGCTCTCTCCGCTTGATTGGATTCCGATGACGCCGCAAATGCCACACATAGGCCCACCAATGTACCGGAAGGGATTGCAGAGGTCTACCTGAGTATGCCGGTGAAGCAAACATTATAATTTCTCGACAGGGAACTCATAGTGCCCAGGCCGGAAATCTGCGTCAATGAGTATGCGCCAGATACGGAACGAATCCGCGAACTTGGGTTCGCAAGCGATAAACGGAGGTCGTGGCGGTGATGTAAAGATTTCCGTAGTCCTTGTCGCCCCAGGCGAGATTTGCAGGCTGCTCCGGCATGATGATTGTTCCCAGATGACGGCCCGCGGGGTTCCACACCCAGATTCCCCCGGGACCGGTAACGAAGATGTTTCCTTTTTCATCGAGCTTCATGCCGTCGGGCACACCCTCGCCTTTGCCCCCCGGTTCGGTTCCGAAAATCCGCCCGTTGGCGAGAGTTGCATCGGGAGCGAAATCATAGACGCGAATATTTCTCTGCTCGCTGTCGTCCACATAGAATTTCTTGCCGTCCGGAGAAAAGCCGAGACCGTTCGGCTGAGATAATTCCTTGGTGAGCAAGCGGACGTCGCCCTTGTCGCTGAGCCGGTAGACGCCCTGAAACGGGATTTCCTGCTTTTGTCCTTCGGGCAAATCAAGTGTGGGATCGGTGAAGTAGACTGCGCCGTCAGGTCCGATGATGACATCGTTTGGACTGTTGAACTTTTTGCCCTCGAATTGGCCCGCGAGGATTTTGTACTGGCCGTCCGGACTCACTTCAATGATAGCGCGCAGGACGCTGGCGCAATCGAGAAGCCTGTGATGCAAGTCGTAGGTGTTTCCGTCGGGGTCGCCGAGCGAAATCAATGCCTCTTTGTGGCCGTCCGGGTAGACGCGAAAAATCTTGTTCAGGGTTTCGTCGCTGACGTAAACGAAGCCCGAGGGATCCCAGACCGGCCCTTCGGTAAAGCCAAATCCGGTCGAAAGCGTTTCTAATTTCGCGTCGCGCCCGATGAGACCCCAGAATTCCGGCGACTCCGCTCGCAAGGAGAATTCCGGAGCGGACTTTTTCTCCTGCGCAAAACCGTGGAGAAAAACAGCGAAAGATAGAGCAGCGGCAGCCGCACACATAGCCAGCAGTTTGTTTCGCTTGTTATTCATCGTCATCATGCTGCTCCCGGGTGTGCATTGCGGATGGCGCTTTGGGCGTTTTGCTCTGAGCGATACGCATCAAGAAACTGATCAGATCGTTCAATTCGCGAGCGGTGAGCCGGGAGGCGTAGTCGGAGGGCATGAGGGACTCGGTTTGATATTCGAGTTCTTGAAGATCGGACTTCAGAAAGAGATGGAATACGCCATCGCTCGTCTGCAACTGGAGGGAAAAATTGTCTTCGTCGCGGGCAACGCCTGTGAATTTCTCGCCTGCACGCGTAGTCACAACCGCGACTCTCTCGCGCGGATCGGGATTCTTGTTCGGGTTTGTGATGGCCCCGCGAATTTCGCTGATGGCGTGAGTGCGGGCGTATTCGGTCAGATCGCTGCCCAGGAACCCTCCGGCGACGCCAGCCATGTGGCATCCGGCACACCCTGTTTTCCCGTAGAAAAGTGATTCGCCGGCTTTAGGATCTCCGGGCATGCGTTCGTCGCGCTGGCTTCCTTGCATGCTGCGCAGATAACTTACGACTGCATGGATTTTGGATTGATCGAGAGTCGAACCAAAAGAAGGCATGGCCATGGACGGAGAGCCGTCGTGAACGATGCGGAAGATCTCGGCGTCCGAAAGATGAAAAGCTTCGGGATTCGTGACGATGTTCGGCGCGTGCTCACCGCCGCGGCCATCCAGTCCGTGGCAAGCGGCGCAGTTTGTGGTCCAGATTCGTTTGCCGGGCTGGAGTGAATTGGCGGCAGCGGAGTCGCTACGCTGCTGTGCGCGCAATGAAGCGACTGGAAAGCAAAGGAGAACAAAGACGAGCGCAAGCGGGAGCGGGGTCGACATGGACAGCGCGAAGAAAAAGACCTTCTTCGGAAATTTCGAAGAGGACCTCCCGATGGGTTCGTTGATTTTCCTCACGACGTGGCAACGGTTAAGCGACAGGTTGCGCCGACCGCTCAGAACAGGAATTTGGCTCCGACTTGCAGAATGCGCGGATTGTTGGCGCTGGTGATAAGACCAAACTGGCCCGAATTCCACAAGCCGTTCGGACTGCCGAATTGGGTGTGGTTCCAGGCATTGAAGGCTTCAAATCGAAGTTGAAGAGACTTCGATTCGGTGATCTTCGTGTCCTTTAGCAGCGCCATGTCCCAATTGTTGAGACCAGGGCCGTGGAAGAAGCGACGAGGTGAGTTCCCGAAGGCGCCCATCGGCTCCTCGGTAAACAGGCCGGTATTGAAATAGGGCTGGCCGGAGCGCGGGTCGGCGCCGGTTAGAACCTTTCCGCCGGAGAAGTTCGGAAGATCGAAGGGCGCTTCTGTGAACTGGGTGCCGGTGAGAGAATTGTCATCGTTTTCCGAAATGTTGACCGGGAGGCCAGTGGCGAAAGTCGTGATGCCCGAGATGGCCCAACCGCGCGCGAGGATATTGCTCCAACGGGAGGTGGTGTGGAAGGCACGATCGAACGGCAGGTGGACTTCGTAGCTTGTGACGAAGTTGTGAGTGACGTCGAAAGCGCAGAGCGACATGCTGGCTTTGGGATTGAACGGGTTGACGCCTTCCTGCAGGCCTGACGCATCGTCCCTGCATTTGCTGAAGGTGTAACCCACAAGAAAGTTTGCGATCGATGTTGAATGGTGCAGGCTGATCTGAAGAGAATTGTATCCCGACTGCGCGATGGTGGCTTCGAAGGGATTGTTGCCAAAAAGGGGACCGAGCACGGAGTAGGTGGTATTCACCACGCAAGCGTTGCCCGGATTGGCAGTGCCGCATTGTCCGGGGGGCACGCCCTCCAAATTTGCCGTAGTGGCGGCGGGATAGTTGACGCCGAGAGGAAGAGTAAAAGTATTGCCCTCGCTGAACGGGCCGCAAGAGGGAGTGGCGCCGTCGGCTATGAGTTGGAGGCAAAGCGCCTGATTGCCAGGATTGGCTTCGCGCTCAGTGATGAGCTTGTGGCCCTGCGTACCCACGTAGCTGACGTTGAGAACTGTGGCAGAGCCAAACTGGCGCTCAATCGAAAGCTCGTAATCCTCGGCGTAAGGAGTGACGTTCGAATTCTCATATGCGAGGGCACCCGAGATCGGTTCGACTCCGGCCCAATTGAACGTGTTATCCGGATTCTTAGCGCTCACGTTGCCCGGAGGAAACACAAAGGGAAAACGCTGGCCTTCGGACGCGCCGGTAGCGCGATCGAGATAAGGCGTTTCGAAAATTGGAGAAACGGGACTGACGTAAAAAAGGCCGTACGGTGGGTCTCCGATTTCCTGGAACTGCGTGAGGTCTTCCACCGAGGTGTAGAAGAGGCCGTAGCCCATGCGAATGCTGGTTTTGCCAGGGCCGCCGGTCAATTTAGCAATGAAGCCGGAGTCAAATCCCGGTGAGTACGCAAGTCCCAAGCGAGGGGAAAAATTGTGATATTGCGTAGGGGCTAGCGTTCGTGGCACGTGAGGATCGCCCGGAACAACCCAGCCCGTGGGAGCGCCCGGGAAGAGAACGGATTGCTCGCCGGGAATTAAAGTTTCGATCTTGTTGCCGGTGTCGTACCAGGGCTGGATCATGTCCCAGCGCAGGCCATAATTCAGAGTGAGGTTTGGCGTGATGCGCCAACTGTCTTGCGCGTACAGGCCGGCATATTTGGTGCGGGAGTCGAGGATCTGTTCGCTTGCCTGGATCATATCGTCGGGCGCTCCAATGAGAAAATCCGCGAAGTCCGATCCGGTCTCACCGCCGCCGAAGTCGAAGGAGCCGTTTTCACCATAGAAGTTGCGATCGTTGATCTGGTCATAGTGGAATTGGCCGCCGAACTTGAGGCTGTGCCGGCCGATGATTTTGGTGAAATTGTCCTGGATTTGAAAAGTGTTGTTGAATTGGCGCGTGGTGTCCGAGGGCACGCCGATGGAGAAGTTGTTGAAATTGACGTTGGGCACGCCCTGAAGACTCGGCGTGATGGGGCCGATGCCGCCCGGCGCACTGAATCCTCCCGGGAAACCGAGCGATTCGAGCGTGGGGCCGAGCCCCCCCTGAGGAGTGAACAGGTGGTTGGCGGTGCGCAGATAGCTGAAGCGGATTTCGTTGACCGCCGTCGAGCCGAAGGATTTCGTATCGCTGAGTACGAGGACTTGGCCGCGCGTGTCGCTAATGCCGTTGAAGCCGGGGACCGTCGCGCCCCCGTTGGGATAAGCCGCGTTTAAGTCTGAATCATCCACGTGGTAGTAGCCGGAGATGGTGCCCCAGTTGCTGGTATTAAAGTCCAGGCGAATACCGCCCTTGTCGTCTCGCAGACGATTGTCGAAGGCGGAGGTGGAGAAATTGAAATTCGGATTGTCCGTGATATTCGCTTTCGGGATGAAGGGAAGCAGGCCCGTCGCAGCGGAGGACCACGCGTTCATCGGAATAACTTCATTGGGAAAAACGCATCCGGTAACCGGGTTGCTAGTATTGCATCCGGAGAAATAATAGGCTTCGCCCGGTTGGACCGGGTAACCGAGGCGAGTGCTCAGCACATTCGCCCAGGAATTGGGGTTGCTGAGTGGGTCGCTGTTGACGAACCCAGACATCTGTTCATTCTGGTCGTCGAAGAGGTCGCCGGTGCGATCCTCGTCCGTGGGGACGGTAGTTGTTTGAGTCTGGCCCTGAATAGTGCGCGTCCCCTGATAGTCGGCAAAAAAGAAAATCTTGTCGTGCTTAATGGGCGCACCTAGGGTGCCGCCAAACTGGTTCTGGATGAACTTGCCTATGGAAGGGGAGAAATAATTTCTGGCGTTGAAGGCGGTGTTGCGATTGAATTCGAAAGCGTCGCCGTGGATCGCGTTGGTGCCGGCCTTGGTAACCACGTTGACTTGGCCGCCGCTGTAATTCCCGTACTCCGCGTCGAAGTTGTTGGTGATGATGCGGAATTCCTCGATGGAATCGAGATTGGGAATTACGGCGGTGCCGTTGTTCTTGCCTTCGTTGACGTTGGCGCCGTTGAGCATGAAGCCGTTGGATGCTTCGCGCTGGCCGTTGACAGATTGATTGCCGGCGCCCAGGGTGCCCGACACGGCGCGATCATTGAGGCCTGCTGCCTGCGATGCGTAAGCGCCGGGAACCACTCCGGGCTGAAGCGACAGCAGGTCAATGAAGCTGCGGCCATCCAGAGGCACCGAGGTTATCTTCTGACTGTCAATTACTTCTCCCATTTGAGTGCTTTGGGTTTCCACTTGAACAGCGCTGCTCTCGACTGTGACCTTCTCAGAGACTTCGCCGAGGGCGAGTTTTACGTCGGCACGAATTGCGGAGTTGGCGTCAATGTGGATTCCGCCTTTGTGGTATGACTTGAATCCGGTTTGTTTGACGTCCAGGTCGTAATCGCCTACGGGAAGGTCGGGGAAGCTGTAGAACCCTGCGCCATCGGTCTGCACCGTAGCTTGCACTCCCGTGGCGGTATTGGTCGCCATGACGGAGGCACCCGGAACGACCGAGCCGCTGGGATCGGTGACAATTCCCGCGATGCTACCCGTGATGCTGGCCCATGCGACGGCCGAGCCCAACAGCAGGCTTATGACGAGGACTGGTAGAAGCGTTCGGCGCATGCGCATTCTGGCACCCCTTCTAAAATGAGGCTCGCTGCCTTGGCTGCTGTCGTTGGTCGGCCGCAGCCGGTTCGAGCTTTCACTAGGTGAAAGATTCCCCTAAGAAATCGGAAAAAGCCCACCCCGTGTGGAGTTCGTTTACCCCATCGCGTTTGACGTGTCAACTTTTTTCTTGTTTTATTAAATTTAATTAAAAATGGCGGGCTATCGGGTTTTGGTGCGCCATGCGCAAGTGTGCCTTTTTGCGCGTCCGCAGTGCGTTTTTCCACGTTTGCGATCGGGAAGTCCCGTTTTTTTAGCGGGCAACTGAGTTTGTTTGTGGCGCGTTGCATTCCTGCGCGCGTGGGCGAAACAAGTGAACTAGTGATAGAGTGCGCCAAATACGTGCGAACCGGAGGACACCATGGGAAATGCATTTCGTGCCAGACTGCTGAACCGAACGCGCATGATGATGGCTGCGATACTCTGCGGGATTGTGGTGATCTGGGCTGCCTCGATTTCGACGGCCCATTCAGGCGTTTTTAGCCGGCAGGCAAACGCGGAGATGTCGCTCCTCGATGGTTTTCGTCACGTGGAAGCTGCGTCAGTTTCAGACGCGGTGGAAAAACTTCTCGGACGCCGTATGTACATGTCGCATCACATGCGCCCTATCTTTCGCTCCAAATTCGCGGGATATGCGCTAACCGTGCAGCTAAAGAAGGACGAAGGTAACCAGGACCCCAATGCATTGGCGGGGATGCTGGCGGCGATCGATCAGGGCGAACCGAATTCTGTGTACGTGATGGCCGTCGACGACGGCGCGGACATCGCGGGAATGGGAGGACTAATGGGTACCGCCATGTCGGCGCGTAATTTTTCTGGCGCGGTCATTGATGGAGGGGTTCGGGATGTTGCCTATCTGCAGAAAATCGGTTTTTCGGTGTACGCTCTTGGGATCGTGCCTTCCACGTCGGTCGGACATTACCGCTTTGCTGGAACAAATATTCCCGTGGTCTGCGATGGTGTGGCGGTGAACGCCAATGACATCGTGATCGCCGACGCCGATGGCGTCGTGGTGGTGCCTCGGGCGAAAGCGCAAGAAGTCCTCACGCTGGCGCAGGAGATGGATTTCAAGGAACATTCGATGTACGCCACCATCGAGAAATTCAAGTCCATCGAAGAGGCGGTGAAGAAGTTCGGCCGATTGTAGGGAACCGCGGCTGCCCCTGAAATCGAATCTTCCATAAATATAGCTTGAATCTTTCCCGAATCTTGTGTATCAGCATTTTCACCAGATAAGCTGGACTTTCATTTCGGGCCCGGCTCGCGGGAATCGATTCGAGGCAACCGGCAATGGGCGGCAAGCGCGACTACAATATCAACTCTCTCCAGCGCGGCCTGAGCTTGCTTCACCTCTTCACAGATTCTCAAAAGGGCATCAGCGCCGGAGAGATCGCGAAGCTCTCGGGGCTTCCAGTAAGCACGGTCCATCGCTTCTTGATGAACCTCACTTCGGCGGGCTATCTGAATTGCGATGGTAACGGCGACTATCATCTGGGCATCGCCTGCGTTTCACTCGGTCAAGCGGCACTGGCACAACTAGACCTGCGCCGGCTGAGCCTGCCCTATCTCCAGGAACTCAATCACCGCACGCGTGAAACCGTTCACTTGACCGTCCGCTTCGGCTTATCCGCGGTTTACGTGGAAAAGCTCGATTCGCCGGAGCCGCTTCGCATTCATTCGCGCATAGGCGCCGCGATCCCGCTGTACTGCACAGCGGTGGGGAAAGTTCTTTTGGCTTATCTGCCTGAACAAGAACAGGCCGGTGTTCTCGACCGCATCGAGATGCGCCGATTCACGCCGAACACAGCGGGTAGTCCCCAGGAATTACAAACGCATTTGCAACTGGTTCGACGGAATGGATACGCCTGTGATCTCGAAGAGCACGAAGCGCATATCCGGTGCGTGGCGGCGCCGATCTGGGACCACACCGGAGCAGTCAATGCCAGCCTAAGCATCACAGGGCCGGCGGTTCGCATGGGTGTTGCGCGATTGCGGCAGCTGGGACCGCTCACTCGAGAAGTCGGTCTTCTGATCTCGAGAGACCTGGGTTATCGCAAGGCCAGCCGCGTTCAAGAATCCAAGCCTGCCGGCAGGAACGCTGCGCGCCGCAAGAGTTCCCTGCCAAGTCGAACGGACTCGCGCAGGAAAACATGGCTGAAAGATGCCCGGAAATGAAAGGCCGGCCCCGTTTGCCCATGAATCGAGCGCTCGTTTTCACGAAAGCTTTGGCAATCGCTTTCTTGTTGCCGGGACTTTGCGTGGCCCGCTCAGGGACGCAAAATTCGCCGCAGGGCTCTTCTAGATCTGCGTGCCGGATCGACGCGATTTACTTTGAGGGATGGAAAGCAGAACAAATCAGCAACGAATGGCTGAAGCTGATCATCGTGCCTCAACTGGGCGGACGTTTGATGCAGGTTTTTTTCGCAGGCCATCCGTTTCTATTCGTGAATTCTGAGTACAAAGGGCGTTACCTTCCCCCGTCCGAGGGCGCGGCCAAAGGGAAATGGTTCAACTATGGCGGCGATAAGATCTGGCCAATGCCCGAGGGGGCCCAGGACGAGCATCACTGGCCGGGCCCAATCTCGGACGAGTTGGACGATGGCGCATACGCCTTTCAAGCGCTTTCTCAGGATTCCCGATGCACTCTGCGGCTGGACGGACCCCCGGATAAGCGAACGGGATTGCAATACTCGCGGGAGATAAGCATCGGTCGGGACTCACCGGAGATCGCGTTCCACGCAGTTATGAAGAATATCTCTGCGCGCCCCATCGAGTGGTCGATGCAATCGGTGACTCAGTACGACACCGCAGACCTGCAAACGGCCGGCGCCTACAACAGAGACTTCTGGGCCTTTACCCCCATCAATCCGCAAAGCTCCTATCTTGATGGCTATCACGTGCGCTCCGGCCTTGCCGACGACTCTTCGTTTTCGGTGAAAAATGACCTCTTCACTTTGCACTGGCTATATCTGCAAAACGAGGTTTGGATTGATTCGCCCGGAGGCTGGCTAGCCGTCGCAGATTATTCGAATCAGTTCGCTCTGATCGAACGGTTTGTGTTTCGCGAAGGCGGTGATTATCCGGGAAAAGCGACAGTGATCTTTTACAAGAATGGTCCGGGAGTAGACATCGACAGCAAGGGCATGCCGTTCATTCGGATGAGCCCAGACGACGCTCCGTATTACATGGAAGCGGAGCTGAACAGCCCAATAGTGCGGCTCGAGCCAGGCACTTCGTATGCGATGGATACGAAATGGTATCCGGCCCGCATCGGAAAGAACTTTGCGACCGTGACGGATGCTGGAGCGATCAGCGAGGCCCTGGCTGTCTCGCGAACGAAGGACGGCGTCAGGATCTCCGCGTCATTCGGAGCCTTTTTCGCGGGGCAACTCGCGGCTTATCTTTATGACCATGACAATAGAGAATTGAAAGTTGTAGCTCTTCAGGCAGTGAACCCTGCGGAACTCGTCAGCTTGGATCAGGAAATCCAAATCCCGCCGCGGACCACGCGCGTTTCACTCCGATTGATCGATGCGCGGGGCGTGGATCGTGGTTCATTGGGCGAAGCTCAACTCCAGCACGCCTCAGGGGGCGCATAGTCGAATGGGTGCCCTGCGACGAAGCCTTCTACTTTTCGTGATTTGCGTTTGTGGCGTTGTTTTGGCCGTGGCACAGGAAAAGCCGGCTGGCGCTATTTCGACGTTGGTTGACGTGCATCCGGACGAACTCTTGGTGCAGCCACCGGCGGGCAATTGGCTGTCGTACAACGGTGATTATACGGGCCGTCGCTTTGTAGGCCTCGACCAAATAAATCAGAAAAGCGTGAACCAATTGCGCGCGGAGTGGGTCTTTCACGCGCCGAAGGCCGGAGAATTGGAAGTGACACCCGTCGTCTTTAACGGGGTTATGTTCGTGACCGCGGCGAACGACGCGTACGCGCTCGATGCCAGAACCGGACTCGAGATTTGGCACTATTCGAGGCCGGTCACCGAAGGACTTATCGACGATGCCTCGCAGCATCACAATCGGGGTGTCGGAGTGTGGCACTCGCGGATTTATCTCGAAACGGACAACGCCCATTTGCTTTGCCTCGATGCGCGCTCGGGACATCTGCTGTGGGATGTGGCCTATGCCGAAGGAAACAAAAATTATGGCGCGACCAGTGCTCCGCTGGTGGTGAAAAATAAGGTTCTCGTTGGTACTTCCGGCGGTGACGATGGCGTCCGCGGCTTTCTCGCGGCGTTTGATGTTGAGACCGGAAAACTTGCGTGGCGGTTCTGGACAATTCCAGGTCCCGGCGAGACTGGTTCTGAAAGCTGGCCGGGGCGATCGTACCTTCGCGGCGGCGGCACGACGTGGATGCCGGGCACGTTTGATCCAGAACTCAACACGGTTTTCTGGGGAACGAGTAACCCTGCTCCGGATTTCGACGGCGGCCCACGTCCGGGCGATGACATTTATACCGACTGTGTTCTTGCGCTCGATCCCGACACCGGAAAGCTGAAATGGTTTTTTCAATTTACTCCGCACGACCTATTCGACTACGACGCGACGGAAACGCCAGTCTTGGTGGACGCGGTGTACAAGGGCGAGCCTCGCAAATTGCTGGTGGAAGCGAACCGTAACGGTTACGTCTACGTGCTCGATCGCACCAACGGAAAATTCCTGTCCGCCAAGCCGTTTGTGGAGAAGCTCAATTGGGCCAAGGGAATTGACGCGCAAGGCCGGCCGATTCGCACGGATGTTCAGCCGAGCGCGGCCGGCACCCTCGTATGCCCGGGATTCGAGGGTGCCACAAACTGGTATTCTCCCGCTTACAATCCCGACACTCATCTCTTTTATTTCATCGCGGTCGAGGATTGTGCGACCTATTTGATGAAACCCCAGGAGTTCACAGAGGGACGCCCCTATTATGCGACGGGCGTGAAGCACGCTCACGGCGTGGGGGGACAGAAAATCCTCTTGGCGTACGACCTTGCCACCGGCGAATTCTCCTGGCGCTATCCCCAGGTTGGTTTGGGAAGATCGTCCAGCGGAGTGATGGTCACTTCGGCGGGCTTGGTTTTTTTCGGAGACGATTCTGACTCCTTTGAAGCGGTGGATGGCCGCACCGGAAAGCCGCTCTGGCATTTTCAAACCGGGCAGCCAATTCACGCCTCGCCTATGAGTTTTGCAGTGAACGGAAAACAGTACATTGCGATTGCTTCCGGGGACAATTTGTTCACGTTTGCATTGCCGTGAGTAACGAAGATCTCGACGAACGTCAAAAAGGAGGAAAACACAATGGTTGCCAATCTTTTCACTCGGAGAAATTTCGGAGTGCGCTTTGCATCTTTCGTTTCGGGGCTGGGGCTCGCGGGAATATTTGGTTCCGCAGCTAACGGCTCGGACCAGGCCGCGGGAGCTGCGCAGGCTGGCGGCGTGCAGAAGCTCGGCTATGAAGGCAAGCCCGCCGAGGGAACGCAAATGATCACGCCGCTCATCGTGAACAACGGCTTGATCTACATTGCGGGCCAGGGGGCGCACTCGCATGACACCGGCGAGACCTTCCCGAAGGACATCGAAAATCACACCAAGCACGTGATGGACAGCGTGAAACTGCTGGTCGAAGCAGGGGGCGGCTCCGTGGACAGTATTTTGCAGCTCACCGTGTATCTGGCGAACATCGACTTCTACGACGGCATGAACAAAGTGTTCAAGACTTATTTTCCACATGGTGGCCCCGCGCGAACGACCGTGGCGGTGGCAGCGCTGCCGGGAGATTCGCTCGTGGAAATCAATTGCATCGCCGCGGTTACACGCAAATAAAAAATCAAGGAGCACACCGATGCAATTTAAATGGAATCGCCGGACGTTCTTAGGCTCGCTGGGTGCCACGCTTGGGTCGTTACTCAGCGCGCGCAAGCTGTTCGGTTGGACTGTGCCGCAAGGCGCCAAAATTTCCGGCTTTGGCGCTTCCGGTGACGTGTACGAGGAACTCGGCGTCACGACCGTGATCAACGGACAGGGGACGATGACGACGCTCGGAGGTTCGTTGCCCCGGCCAGAGATTGAAGTGGTGATGGCAGAAGCCGCAAAGCATTTCGTCAGCATTCCGGAGTTGGAAGCGGCCGTCGGAAAACGGATCGCCGAGATGCTTAAGCTGCCGGAGGATTATTCCGCGGTGGTCACCTCCGGCGCTGCCGGAGCGATGCAGTCGGGACTTGCGGGAATACTCACGGGCGACAACGAGGAGTTCATTCGGCAACTGCCGGACCTTACAGGGATGAAATCAGAGGTCATCATTCAAAGATCGCATCGTAATCCGTTCGATCACCAGCTCCGCGCCACCGGCATAAAGCTGATTGAAATCGAAAGCCGCGAGGATCTGCGCAGGGCCATCAGTCCGCGCACCGCCATGATGCACTTTTCGAATTTCGCGAATGCTTCGGGTCAGATCAAGGTGGATGAATGGCCGAAGCTCGCCATGGAAAATCACATTCCGTCGTTCATCGATGCCGCCGCAGATACGCCTCCCGTTTCTCACCTTTGGGATTACACGAAAATGGGCTACGACCTCGTCGCTTTCAGCGGAGGCAAGGCGATGCGCGGACCTCAATGCGCCGGACTCCTCCTGGGCAAGAAGGATTTGGTTCGCTACGCGTTGCTGAATAACAGTCCGTATGAAGACACGCTCGGGCGCGGCCAGAAAGTCGGCAAGGAAGAAATTGTCGGCATGGTGAAGGCGCTCGAGCTTTATCTGAATGAAGACCACGAGGCGCTGGCGCAAGAATGGTGGAAGCGACTGGACACGATCTCGAAGCAGATAACGAAAGTGGAGGGTGTAAGCACGGCTTACTTTGTGCCGGACGTTGCCAACCACGTTCCGTCGATGCAGATCAATTGGGATCCACGGCGCATCGTGCTCACGCCGCGTCAGATTTCTGACGCGCTACGAAAATCGAAGCCTTCGATTGTGTTGGGAAGGACCGAAATCGGTCTCGAGATGAACTCGTTCATGCTTCAGCCGGGTGAAGACAAAATTATCGCTGACCAGCTTGTACAAATTTTTCGCGGTCACACCGCATGAGCGAAGCTGCGCGTGAAATTCGAGTGAGCTGGGAAACTCCATTGTCGGCACAAAGGCAATTTGTGTTTGGCGGTTGTGTGGCACCGCTCTGCAATCGGCGAGGCCTTTAGAATGAGCGTCGAACGAACGAGCAACGTGCACTGGTTTCTCGTATTCTGGTTGTTTGTTCTGAGCGCAGTGGCGTTTCTCGATCGCGTGAATATCTCGATAGCGGGCAGTTCTATCGCGGCAGAGTTCGGCTTGAGCGATGTTCACCTCGGTTGGGTCTTTAGTTCCTTTTTGCTCGGATATGCGCTCTTCCAGGCGCCCGGAGGCTGGCTGGCGGACAAGTGGGGCTCGCGGCGTGTGCTTGCTGCCGGAGTGCTATGGTGGGGGATTTTTACCGCGCTCACTGCAGCCATACCTTCCGGGCTAGCCGGCGCATTACTTGGTTTTATTTTGATCCGATTTCTTCTCGGCGCTGGGGAAGCGATCATCTATCCGGCGTCCAATCAATTCGTGTCTCGCTGGATTCCGACGCAAGAGCGCGGTATTGCGAATGGACTAATCTTCGCAGGTGTCGGAATAGGCGCGGGTATCACGCCGCCGCTAATTACGTACTGCATGGTTCACTACGGATGGCGATCTTCGTTTTGGATTTGCTCGTTGATCGGCGTGGTTGCGGGGACCGTCTGGTATTTGTCCGCGCGCGATAGTCCGGAACAGCACCCCGGCGTGTCCGCGTGTGAGGCTGTGGCGATTCGCTCGGGACTTACCGTGGACGCAGCGCGAACCTCCGAAGCTCGCGTGAGTTGGGGAAGAATACTTGCGAGCAAGGCGGTGTGGGCCGTAACAATGAGCTATTTCTGCTATGGCTATGTCGCCTGGATTTTCTTCAGTTGGTTTTATATTTATCTCGCCAAGGTGCGCGGGCTGAATTTGAAAGCCAGCGCATTCTACGCAATGCTGCCGTTCCTCGCGATGGCGGCGTGCTGCCCGCTCGGCGGTCTGCTCAGCGACCGGCTCACGAAGTTGCGCGGCAAGCGATTCGGGCGCTGCGGCGTCGCCGTCTTTTCGATCGCGCTGGCCGGGACTTTCCTTGTGTTCGGGGCAAACGTGGCGAGTGCGCGCCTGGCGAGCGTTGTCCTTTCGGGCGGCGCGGGCGCTCTCTATTTGTCGCAAAGCTCCTTCTGGTCCGTGACTGCGGATATTGGTGGAGCATCATGTGGTTCCGTTTCCGGCTTGATGAATATGGGCGGGCAGATGGGTGGAGCGGTCACAGCTTCCCTTACTCCCTGGATTGCGTCGCGTTACGGTTGGACCGCTTCGTTTTTGGCTGCAGCGGCACTTTGCGTTGTCGGCGCACTATCGTGGTTGTTTGTAGATCCCAATCTCGACCTGGCACGAGTTCCTGAATCATTTCAGGCTGTCGAGAACATGCGAGCGCGCAAAATATGACAGTGCTGAAAGTCAAGGCGAAAGAACTTTGCCGCTGGGATCTGGTGAGTCTTGGCGAAGTGATGCTGCGTCTCGATCCAGGTGACGCGCGAGTCAGCACGACGAGGCAATTTCAGGCGTGGGAAGGCGGAGGCGAGTATAACGTAGCGCGCGGATTGAGCCGATGCTTCGGTCTACGAACCGCAATCGTCACCGCGCTCGCGGACAATTCCGTTGGCCGCCTGGTGGAAAACCTTATGCTGGCGGGAGGGGTCAATCTCGAACACGTCCGATGGGTGCCGTACGACGGCGTGGGCCGCGCGGTCCGCAACGGATTGAATTTCACCGAGCGTGGGTTCGGGGTGCGTGCCGCGGCGGGAGTTTCTGATCGCGGCCACACGGCGATTTCTGAACTTAAGCCGGGCGACGTCAACTGGAGCGAGATTTTTGAAAGAGAGGGAGCGCGTTGGTTTCACACAGGCGGAATTTTCTGCGCCCTCTCCGAGACGACGCCTCTCGTAGCAAAGGAAGCGATGGAGGCGGCGAGGCGAGCGGGGACGGTGGTCTCCTACGATTTAAATTACCGAGCATCTCTTTGGGAATCGATCGGCGGAAAATCGCGCGCACAGGAAGTGAATCGCCTGCTCGTGCCGATTGTGGACGTGTTGTTCGGCAACGAAGAGGATTTTACGGCCGCGCTGGGATTCGCCGTTCCCGGATTGGATGAGGAGCATTCGCAACTCGAGCCGGCAAATTTCAAACGAATGATCGAAGAGGTGATTCGGGAGTTTCCCAACCTCACCGTCGCAGCAGCAACGCTACGCAACGCAAAAACGGCGACAGTTAATGATTGGGGAGCGGTTGCGTATTGCGATCGGAAATTTGTTGAGGCCGCGCGGCGGAAAGACCTGGAAATTTACGATCGCGTCGGCGGAGGCGATTCCTTCGCGTCGGGATTTATCTACGGCTTCCTCGCCGGAAAGGATGCACAGTGGGCAGTCGAATGCGGTGCGGCCCATGGAGCTCTGGCGATGACTACGCCCGGAGACGCGTCCATGGCCAGCCTGCCAGAAGTTCTCGAAGTCATGAAAGGAAAAACAGCGCGAATCGTTCGCTGAGATGGGCCGGCTCAAGTGAGTATCTGAAGAAACTATGACCATTGACGATGTCGTTCGGAGAATCGGGGAGATCGGGATCATCCCGGTAGTGCGCGCTGCCGGCTCGGCTGAGGCTTGCCGCGTAGTGGACGCAATCTGCGAAGGCGGCATCCCCATTATCGAAATCACCATGACGGTGCCCGGCGCGATCGATGTGATTCGAGAAGTTACCGCGCGGTACAAGAACGAAGCGCTTGTTGGCGCGGGGACGGTCACAACACCGGAGCAAGCCGAGGCGTGCCTCGACGCGGGCGCAGAGTTCCTGGTGAGTCCCGGATTGAGCGCGCGAGTGATGCGCGCGGCAGAAAGATGCGAAAAGCTTATGATACCCGGCGCGCTGACTCCCTCAGAGCTGATTGCGGCTCACGATGCGGGAGCCAAACTAATCAAGATTTTTCCCTGCGGCAGTTTGGGGGGGCCGAAATACATCCAGGCGCTGCGTGGGCCCTTTCCGCACATTGCATTTATTCCTACCGGCGGAGTAACTCTTTCTAATGCGGAAGAATATCTAGCGGCGGGCGCCTTTGCATTGGGGGTCGGAACCGATCTGGTGGATGTCAAATCGCTCCGCGCCGGCAATTCACAGAAGGTTGTGAACGCTGCCCGGACGCTTGTAGCGATCGTTAGGCGCGCACGCGAAACGGTGAAAGTGGACCACTGAGTGGCTTGGCTAAAGTCAGCGAACATCGATTTCTTAAATGTTGCGTTTGTTCGGGAGCTCCAGGAACGTGGCATACGCCTTGGCGATTTGCGTCCTTACGCGCGCTGGATCCCGAGCCGCTTTTCGCCGTACCAACGGACAGAGACACGCAAGAGGCTCAAGAACAATACTAGAGTGATACCCGCGAACGTGGCTGCCAAGGATTCGCGTTCAACCAGCGCGCTCGTTTTCGGAGAGCTTTCCCATCTCAGAGCGCCATGGTCGAGCACCTCTCGCGATGTAGGAGCAAGAGACGACATCAAGCACGGTTCGGCGCGGCCAGCCTTTGTCTCAAATGAAAGACCGATTTGTAGGATCATGTCTATTTTCATGATGATAGGCAGGTTCGTTCTGCATTTTTGCCCTTTGGTATTTGAGCGATCAAAGTCCCTACGTTCATTTGTAGTAACTATTATATTATTACCCTATAATAACACAAAAGCAAAGTTCTCCTCCGTAAGCTCCGGACGGATTAAAAATGAGATCATCCAAATGATCGCCTTCTCGACAGTAACCTCGCGCGTTTGCCCCTAACTCCTGTCCGACATCGTCGCCTGCTTTGTTTTCCTGGAGATTCGGAGACTCAGAGGAGATCGTGGCCATCGTGGGCCAAGTGAAAAGCGGTGGAAGTGTAAGTTACCTATTAAGTACGTACTTCTTAAAGATTTATCCCTCCTTACTTGGAGCCGCGATACCATGCAACAACTTCTAGTCAATCGCGGGAGGTTTCCATGCGAAGAATAGTCTTGGGCGCAATGGTTCTCGTCGCCTGTTCGCCCACTTGGGCCACGATCGCGCGCGTTCAGTCAAAGGCGAATTTTGCCGGCTCCGGCAGCTCATGCGCGGCAACGTTCACTACAAATCCTACCGCTCACAACCTTATTGTCGTTTGGGCATCATGGAAGCCATCTGCTGTGACTGTGAGCACAGTAACGGACAGCTTATTAAACTCCTACAATAACGCCGTGGGTCCGACCACCCAACCGACTTCCCTAGTCGATTCCCAAATCTTCTATGCGAGCAACATTGCGGGAGGCGGCTCGGACACAGTTACTGTCAATTTCAGCGCTTCGACAACTATATGCAGCGTTGTCATCGTTGAGTACACCGGACCAGACCAAAACTCGCCACTGGACATCACGTCGACCAACACAGGTGCGAGCAACAGCTTGAACAGCGGTCTTCCTGTGCCAAACTTTGGCAATGAATTGGTTTTTGCCGCCGCTTCCGTCGACACAGGGGCAGCCAGTGCGGGGAATGGATTTGGTTCTATACAGGCGACCGGAGGCAGTCTGGCTGAGGATAACATCCAGATCTCCAACGCCCAGCAACACGCAACTGCCACTTCTTCGGCGTCTGGGAACTGGATAATGCAAATGGTGACCTTTCGAGATTCGGGATACCTGTGGAGCGGTTCTCAATCAATTGCGGGTCCGCGCCCTTATATTGATGTGACGGCTTACGGCGCGAAGGGAAACGGAATTGCTGATGACACCTCAGCCATTCAGTCAGCCATCAACGCTTCGTGCGCTACGACTATATCGGGCTCCTCGGTGCATCCCGACGTTTATTTCCCTCCGGGAATCTACGGATACAGCCAGCCGACAAGCGCACCGCCAACGACACCGCCCACTGGCCTGCCAAGCGGACAAGCCATCACCATTCCCTGCTCGGGGATAACTCTCACCGGAAGCGGTGGGCCGAGCACGACTTTCTCAAGCGGCCCTGGGCCGTGGCTTGAGCCGATAAACGTGGGCTCGGGGCCAAACGTGGCTCCGACGATTCAGATGTTGGCCTCCGGCGGGGCGTTGATTGCGGGAGTGAAGATCAAGAACCTCACCATCATCGGCTACAACCAGGCAGTCGGAATCTTCAACGGAACAAACATCACCTTCGAGGACGCGAACCTTTACGTCAACTTCACCGGGCAAAACGACAATACACCAGTTATGGCTAATGGAGTTCTCTGGCTTTTTTGGAATGGCGGGGCCGTCGGGTTTTCTACCGGAACCATCAGTCAATTCAAGTCCCTATACGACGCGGAGTTCGTGGGAAACGGTGGAGCGGGCTACGCCAACACGGACTACTTGATTTTCGTAACGAACGTCACGGCACAGGGCGGAGGGTTTCTCTACGACCAGAGATACAGCTCTGGTGGAAACGTCCCCAACGACTTCGTTTTCCGCAACGTGACGGTTGAGGCGAGCGCCAACGGATTTTTCACTGTCACAAGCTCCGGTGGGACGGGACTTTTCACCGACATTGCGGGGCTCACTTTCGACCATGCGGTAGTTGCGGACGGCAACGCAAGTACGCCGCAGGGAGTCTTCAATCTAAATGCCGCCAACGTGACGGCTTCGGGCGTGGAGATAAACCGATCCTTCGGAGGCTCTTCTCCCGCCATCGTTGTGAGCAACGGGTCTCTTGAGTATTACCACATCATCGCCTGCGGGAACTTCTGCTCTTTCGGCGCGCAGGATGGCAGTGGCAATGCACTGGCTGGGGGATTGTCTCAGACGAAAAGCGGATTTGACGATGGCGTGATACAAGGCTCGGGCTACGACCCACGCCTGCGCAGCGACATGAACGCCTTCGGCTCGGCGATTCAGGGAACAGCCTTCCGCTCGGCGTTCAATAACGGGCGCTATGCAGGCGTGGGACTTGACCCTGTGTTCGGACTCTTAGTCAATACCGGCGCGGACTTCGGCTGGGGCGCGAGCGTAGGCCAAACTGTGCGTGGCAGAATGGACATTGACTTCCCTGCGACGTATCCGCCGACTGCAGTGACAGGCACGGCCGCGACGGGCGGAACGCTGACTCCGGCAACCTACTACGGCACCGTTTTTTCCACGACAACGAACTGCAACAACACGGAATCAGCGCCTTCGATTCAAAGCGCTGGAGTCGTAGTCGGTGGCTCGAACAACGCCGTGACTTGGACGTGGACGCTACCGATGGCGGGCGTCAGCACCATCGCCGGATACTGCGTGACGGCTTCTCCTACGCCCAACCTGCAATCAGGCCAGTGGCAGCCGGTGCAAGCCAACTACACTTTCGTCTCCGGCGCGAGCACGACCAGCTATACCATGACCGCTCTGCCTACCTGCTGCGGCAACGATTCGACTATTAGCCCGCTTACGGCGGCTCACAGCTTCACGCCAAACGCCCTGGGCATCAACAACCAATCTCCCGCGTATGATCTGGACGTGACGCACACGACAGCCACGCACAGCGGCATCCGAGCGACAGGAGCAAACCTTACGGGGCTTTCCACATCCTCGACAGTCTGTACGGACGCGAGCCGAAACTTGACCACATCGGGATGCAGCGGTGGAAGCGGAATCACGAGCGCTGTATGGACTGATTCGACGGTAGCCTACGCCCCCAATGCTACGACGGCCAAATACTTGGGTGTCAATGGAGCCGGTACTACGCCAGTCGCTCATACTTCGGAAGGCTCGATGGAGACGCCCGTTCCTAACAACCGTACCATAACAATCACGGGCATTACACTTGTCGCTGGGGCCCCCGTTGGTTCTGGCATTATGGTCACGGCCTCTATAATCGACGTAACAACCTCGGCGACACTGTCTTGTACTACAATTGCCAATGGCACAAGCTGTGCGAATACTGGGACGGTTTCGACGAGCGCCGAGGATATGCTGGTTGAAGAAATCCAAGTGGCGAGCGGTACGGCTACGACCACCAACTATTCAATTTCGGTGACATATCAATGAGCAAGTTACTCGATTTCTGAGTGCTTCTGCGGCAAGTGGGCTCAGGCTATTGCTACGCTGCCGGTGCAGGCTCCCGGACGCGATCGCGCAGCACTGAACAGGGAGGAATCAATCGAGTTCGAGCTTTATTGTGGGCGGTGATGGATAACCGCGTCGTGCGCGTTGAAGCCGTTCCAGTTGGCCCAACTTCCTATCAAACTCACGGCTTATATGAGCCTCGTATCGGATGACACGGTCTAAGTCTGCCTGGAGAGGAAGTAACGAAGAAAGCGAGTTCAGTACCACGTCATTCGATTCGGCGCTCCTCAAAAGCTGGTATAGGCGCTGCGTTTCCTTCTCAATCAATTCGATTGCCATCTTAGTGTTCTCATTGTTGGGCCCTGATTCGCCATCAGTCTCGTTGTGACTCAAACCCATCATCATGAGCCCCACAAAGGTGCGGCAAAACCCTTCCTCAGAGAAAACGTCGAAATTGCCGTAGACTTCATGCAGGGTGTCGAAATCTTCCTGGAAGTCAAAGCCGCGTCTAGTGATGTTTTTCGACAGCTGAACTAGGCTTTTCATCACCGTTTGCAGAAGGGCCACTTTGGCGGAGACGGGCGTCGAACCATCATCTAAGCAAGCTCGCAACAGAGGTTGACGGGGTAAATCTGAATTTGGTTGATTAGCAAAACCAACAAACGCTGGGGCCCTCTCAATCATGTTGCGGTTTCGGCTGCGAGCACACGTCGTCGCCGCCAAATCAGTTCAGCCAACTGACCTACAAGGATTTCCTCCATGGCTCCTTGCGGCTTGAAATATTCTCGTAGGCTCCGATGCAATTTTTCAAAATCTGTACGACATTCGCCTTCAAGAATTAGGTGCCGGGAAAATATCCCGTACTTCATCGCATTCCGGCTACTTCGTCGCTTCCCTGCTATGGTCCGCGGTCCAGTGGCGCTTCGTGGTGCATCGATTGATGTCGGGCGTGATTTCACGGTCATTCCCCTTCTTGGCTTTCGGTCACGTCAGCATCAATCTGACTAGAGTTTTCTCAAGTAGAAAAGGCCAAAAAGACGCGGGCACCCGTGACTCTTTCGACACAGTAATTGAGTGAATTGTGAGAGGAACCTATGACCGTCTAGACGGCCTTCGTGAGGAACCGCTGCAGGAATTTTCCACCCTGTGCCTTGTAGCCTTCGGATCCCGCCCGCAGAAACGCTTCGCAAATCTGCGCCATGCTACGACCTTCAGTTGCCGCAATCGTCTGCATGCTCCTCTTGAGATCAGACGGCACCCGAAAGGTAAGCCTCGTATCTTTTTTCATGTTAGCGAAATTCTATCACCGATTGCCGAACACTCGGAATTCGCTCGTTCTTGACAAAGGTATGATCATGTGTCATCCTTTGTCATCCTATGGATGACATGGTGCTTCATGACACTACGAGTGAAACAGCTTCGAAGTAACCTGAAACACGCCAGGCTTCTCTGGGGAGTACTTCCGAACAGAGCTTTGGTCAATTTACGAGCGCTCACAAAAAGGTTTGCTTTATCTGTTGCAGATGGACACCTGCAGCTGTTGGACGGCGGTTGGTACATTACACACTCGGGCCTGCTCAGGGTCGCAGAAAACAGACATTGTCTGGGCATCATTACAGCGGTGCAGGAGAACCTCTCGGAGCCCTCCAGTGCCCGCTGGGTCTTTAAGGCAACAGTCTATAAGAGTCGGGATTCGAAGGGCTTTGTCGGCTTCGGCGATGCCGATCCCACGAACGTGTCAACTAATGTACTCGGAGCCGAAATGCGAATCGCCGAGACTCGTGCAGTTAACCGCGCTCTGCGCAAGGCCTACGGGATTGGTCTCTGCTCGATTGAAGAACTCGGATCGCCCTTGTCCTCCCAAGAACCCGCAAATAGAGTTAGGAGCCACACCGCTTTTTCGAATGGCAATGGCTCTCCAAATGGCCAGCCCAAACTGCGTGACAAGCTCTGCCTGTTGATTCGAAAGTACGAGCTCGATCCCAACCTAGTGAAACGTTATGCGGCTGATTTCTGTGGGTCGGAAACACTACGTGGCGCTAGCCGAGACCTCATCGAGGCCTTCGTTTCGATCGTAACCGAAGAAGCTGCAAATGATCGGGCCGCGCTGATTTGCAAGTTGAACAGCTACGGCCAATCTGAGGAGGTGAAGTCGTGAAACGCCATTTCCCTGGTTTGCATTCAGAAGGATCACGCGGCGACGAGCTCCTGCAGGGCATGTTCCTCGTGCGAGTCGATCGCGCTTCCTATCGTTGGCATCCGCAGAAGCCGTTTTTCGTTCTCAGCTTTGCCATCCTTGAGCCCCAGGATCTCGCTTCGCGCAAAGTCTCGGGTCGACTCTACGCCACCGCGAAGGCTCTATGGCGACTGAACTGGTTCCTGCGCGATTTTGGCTACGACCGCGATCTACTTGGGCGGGACGAAGTGGATGAGAAAGCGCTGCTCGGTCTCATCGGAGTCCTGCGAACCACGCGGAAGGTATTTGGTGGTCGCACCTATCTGGACCTCGCAGGATTTGCGCCTTTCAGCGAATGGGAATTCATCTCCAAGGACGCTCGCGAGGGCGTGCTGCCGGGAGGTTCCGATGACTTACAGCTACACGCAGATTAGTCAGTATCTTCGTTGCCCTCGCAGCTATCGCTACCGGTATCTGGATGGCTGGCGGGAACGAGACACGCGCGCAGCGATGGTTTTCGGTCGCTGCTTTGAAACCGCCCTGGGCGCTTACTTCCGGCAAGAGGACCCGTCCGCAGTACTCTTCAAGGAATGGGGCGCTTTTCGGGATACTCCGTTCGAATACAGGAAGGGCGATTCCTGGGACCGCTTGGTCCACCAGGGAGTCCACCTGCTCCAGAAATTCGCGCAGGATGATCGCGTTCGCATTCATCGTCCGCAACAGAGTCTGCAAGTGAAGATTCTGCGAACTCTGCCGGGCAACAACGAATTCGTCTCCTATATCGATGCCATTGGTAATCTCGATGGAAAACACTGCTTGATGGACTGGAAGACCACAACGAGTCGCTATCCGGAAGAGCCGGAAGGGCTGCTGACACTAGACCCTCAGCTTATCTGCTACTCCTGGATCAGCGGTATTTCGGACGTCGCGCTCGTTGTGTTCGTGCGGAAGCAGCTGCCCGAGATTCAATATCTGAAGGCATCGATCTCCGAAGAACAACGCCTTGAGTTTGGCCGGCTGGTCGAGACAACAATCGGCCAGGTGGAGATGGCCCAATTCCCACCCCACAGCGGGATCCGCTTCCCTCAGAACGGCTGCATGAGCTGCTCCCATTTAGGGCTGTGTCTCAACAAACAAGACTTAATTGACGTGAATCTCATCCGCAGGCCAGGAGCAAGCGATCTTGATTGGCTTGACGAGCTTACGGACTAGCGGACGGCCGCTCATGTCTCCAGAGCTCAACCGTCGCCGAGCCATGGTCGTTCTGGGGAAGATCGACGAGATCTTATTCTGGGAGCAAACGAAGGAGCGAGAGTGCGATGAGCGATTTGTGGAGCTGGGCCAATACCTCTGCGAAGTGCGCTCAGGCCAGTACTGGAGATTAGAGAATCTGAAATCATTTGATGATTTTCTAGAGAAGCGGTTCCCGGAATCACGCCGGAAGGCCTATTACCTGATGACCATTCATGAGCATCTGACTCGGATTCCGAAGCAGCAGCTTCGGGAAGTGGGCTGGACCAAGGCCAGGGAATTGGTCAAGGTGGCACGCCGAGAGGGGAGCAAATTCGATTGTGCACCCTGGGTGCACAAGGCCAAAGAGCTGCGGCGAGAAGAATTCAAACGAGAGGTGGAACGCCATTTGACAGGTCAGGAGACAGAAGCGTGTGAAATCATGTACTTCAAGCTATACAAGAGCCAGTTACTGACCGGCCTGATTTGTTAGTCCAGGAGAAGTGAGAGTTTTTATACCACAGCCATGGGCCGTGAAGTTGGATTTACTCCCCAGGGGCCACAGGCCACGGGGGCAGGCGGCTTGTAGCCGAGTGCAGAGTGCGGCCGCTTCGTGTTGTATTCCACGCGCCAGTTCTCGATCACGATCTGTGCCTCCTTCAGTGAGTAAAAAATCTCTCCGTTCAAGCATTCATCCCGCAGCTTCCCGTTGAAGCTTTCGCAGTAGCCGTTCTCCCAAGGACTTCCCGGCTCGATGTACAGCGTCCCTGTGCCTAGCTTTGCCAGCCACTGTCTCAACTCCTTCGCCACGAACTCCGGGCCGTTGTCCGAACGAATGTTTTCCGGGATTCCCCGGAGCAGCATCACATCTGCTAGAGCTTCAATCACTTCATACCTCCCGAGCCTTCTTGCTACACGGATGGCCAGACTCTCTCGCGTGTATTCATCGATCAGCGTCAGCATCCGCAGCGTTCTTCCGTCATGCGTCATCGCGCTCACGAAGTCGTAGCTCCAAACGTGATTGGCACGCTCCGGCCGCAGTCGCACGCACGACCCGTCGTTCAGCCACAACCGCCTACGGGGCCGCTGTTTCTGCGGTACTTTCAGCCCCTCACGACGCCAGATGCGCTGTACCCGATCTTTGCCCACGTGCCAACCATCACGTTGTAACAGCGCCGTAATCCGACGGTATCCGTAGCGACCGTATTCACTGGCCAGTGCAACGATCGCTTCCGTCAGCGCCTCTTCGTCGATCTTCTGGATCGCGGCATAGCGTTGTGTCCTGCGCCACTGCCCCAGCAGCCGGCAGGCATGGCGCTCACTGACTTCGTACTTTTCGCGCGCACGCTCCACCGCACAACGCCGCCGCTCAGGGCTCACAAGTTTCCCGAGGCCACATCCTTCAGGATCTGCTTCTCCAGAGATAGCTCCGCCACCAAACGCTTCAGCTTCGCGTTCTCTCGCTCCAGCTCCTTCATCCGTTTCGCTTGATCCAGCTTCAGGCCGCCGTATTCCTTCCGCCAGCGGTAGTAGGTCTGTATGGTGATTTCTGCTTCCTTGCAGGCTTGCGGGGTGGGCTTTCCGTTCGCAATTCCTACTTCAATCTGACGCAGCAACGTCACGATCTGCTCTGCTTTGTATCTCTTGTTTGGCATGTCCAGCTCTCCTTAGAGTGATTTTCTCTCACTCCCGCTGGACTAATTCAAGCCGGTCACGTCACTACCCGGGCCTGAGAGAATCGAATTGATTAAGGGCCTGAAAGAAACTGCTTGAACCAGCTTTTGCCTAAACGCCCGAGAGTCAAACTGAACCAAGAGGACTATGCGCGACTTTGCCGGCAAGTCCTGCAGCGGGATAATTGGCGATGTCAGAATTGCGGAAGAGCGAGCGAACTGCAGATTCACCATATCCGCTTTCGGAGTTCCCTCGGTGATGATGCGGAGGAAAATCTGATCACCCTATGTTTTTACTGTCACGAAAGGATTCATGGCGTCCGTTCTCATCGTGAATCTTACCTTTGAACTCCGCGCAACGTCGCCTCTTCGGCTTGCTTGTCCTTCAGGAATACGGGAATCATGTTTACGGAAACCAAAAATCGGGAACAGGTCTATAACCGATGCTATGGATAATGCGTATGAGCTGGGACTCACCTCTAACGTCATTAGTGTCCATTTCCTAGAGTAAATATAAAATCTAACGCGAGGAGGCTTCCATGCGAGAAATAATCTTGAGTGCGATAGTTCTTGTAGCGTGGTCACCCAGTTGGGTCATGATCGGGCGTGTTCTTTCATCGGTGTTCGACGTTATCCAGAGCCCCAATGCCGAGCAACTCGCCACAGCTAGTTCCTCGACTAATAGAAAGTGGGTAAGGGAGCTAGTAACCTTTCGAGATCCCGGATACCTCAGGAGCGGTTCTCAATCGATAGCTCGCCTGCGCCCTTATGTTGATGTGACAGCCTACGGCGCGAAAGGTGACGGCGTGACTGACGATACGGCGGCGATTCAGTCGGCCTTGGCTTCTGTTTGTGCCGCTCGAATTGGAGCAACTGTTCTCCGGCCCGCTCTCGATTTTCCGCCCGGAATTTACTTGGTCGCCCAGACCCAGCTTCCTTCCACAGCGCCTATTTTCGAAATGCCCTGCAGCCGCGTGACGATTGAGGGGCTTGGAACTGCGAGCACGTTGCAATTTGTGAGGGGCCCCATGGCTGTGATACGGGTTGTCCCGGGCTCGAATCCCAACAACGCGCCGGTGTTTGACGTGCGCTATCCAAACGGTTACGTCGGCGTCACCTTCCGGGATATCGAAATCGACGGATACAACAGAGCTCTTTGGTTCTACACCAGCACGGGTAACAAACTTGAGAACGTGAATCTTGCCGTGCGACAAACGGGCCAGCCGGATAACCAGCCCCTTGAGCTTACAAATTTATTTTGGTTTGAATGGCATGGTGGCGAATGTGCAACCGCTGAAGTACAAGGAATTTATTGCGTTTTGATGACGGGAGATGCCCCTCTTGGAAACGAGGCTCCGCTTGTCGGGCTCTCGGAATTCGATAACCTGCAAGGGATCGGTGGCATGTTTCATTACGACCAACGAGTGAGCACGATCGGTAGCGGACCGGGAAACTTGGTGTTCGAGAATATCCGCGGGTGGGAAGGAAGTCACACGCCGTTTCTTTACATTACCAATAGCTCTGGGAACCCTGGAAATGTTGCGCTGCCGGCACTAACAAACCTGAGCTTCAACAATGTCACTGGAGCAGATTCGAGCGGAATTCAACCATTCATCGAACTGAACTCTTCAGGTACAAATATCATTGGAATCATCATGGACTTTTCCATCGCCGGGAATGGAGGTGCTCCGGCCATACAAATTGATCACCCGCGTACTTCCAGCATAGTTGGGTGTAACATCCGAGCAGGCGGGAATTACAGCTCTGCCAACATCATCCAGGATTCCAACGGCAATCCTATTTCTGGGTGCTCGGTGCAGAGCTGGAACGGGTTCGATTACTTTGTGAGGCTCGGCGGAGATGGTGGGCAAGACTACCGTTTGAGGAGCGATGTCGGACAATTTGGCGGGCACGACGGTAACGCTCTGCGCGCAACTTTCAACGGCAGCCGCTTTGCAGGAGTCGCGATCGATCCTGTTTTTGGTTTGATGCTCAATGACGGAAGCGATTTCGGATATGGTGCATCGATCAACCAATCCGCTAGCGGGACGATGGATATTCTTTTTCCCACGACCTATCCTCCTAGGGGGCTTAGAGGAACTGCGGTCCCGGGCGGATCAATAGCTGCCGCCACCTATTACGGTACTATTTATTCCACCACCTCTAATTGCAATTCTACTCAGTCAGCTCCGTCTCTACAAAGTTCTGGAGTTACTCTTAGTGGCTCGAACAATGCAATAAATTGGGTGTGGACTGCGCCTATTTCGGGAATCAGTGCAGTAGCAGGATATTGCCTTGCCATTTCCGAAATGCCGAATCTCAACCACGGTCAGTGGCAGCCTCAGCAAATGAACTACGTATTCGTTTCGGGTGCAGCCACAACAAACTACGCGATGACCGTGCTGCCAACTTCCGGGGGCGTTGATTCCACGATCAGCACTCTTATCCCGGCGCACAGGTTCACGCCCAACGCTTTCGGCGTAAATACGACATCGCCTGTTCCTGCTACCTTTACCCAGAACGGTGGCTACGTTTGCCCCATTGCCACCAAATCTACCGACTACACCCTGACGACCGGAGATTGCAGGATTCAAGTGACGGGAAACGCCACGACCATCACGATTCCTCACACACTTCCTGCCAGCGGACTGACGAACATCTGGCATGTTTTCTCTGTCTCCGGAACGACGAAGCTCGCATGTGATTCGGGGACGATAAACGGAGCGGCGAGCATAGCAATACCAAACAATGTTGGTAAAGATGTATACGCTGACAATACAAACTGTTTCGCACAGTGATGGGATACTGACATTACCGGAGTAATGCTACGGAGCCGGCTTGGAACTCTGGGGATCCTAGCGGCCCAGCAAACCAACCGTCACTTGTTTCCGCGATTCGACAAATGGTTTTAGCGCCACAAGTCACTTTTGGTCTGCAGAAAACTTACGTTAAAGTTATGGGCTCCTAAAGATCACGCTTGTTCGACAACTCAAGGAACGTCGCGTACGCCTTGGCAATTTGTGTCCTCACACGGGCTCGGCGCACTCCCAGCCGCTTTTCGCCGTACCATCGCAGAGAGACGCGCGAAAGGCTCAAGAACAACACGAGAATGATTCCCGCAAACGTGGCGGCCAATGATTCGCGCTCAACCAGCGCGCTTGTAATGGGAGAGCTTTCCCATCCCGGAACGACATGGTCGAGCACTTCTCGCAAAGCGGGAGCCAAAAAACCCAAGCGCTCCACCCGGATATGCGAAGTGCGGTCATACGTGTAATTTGGATCGTATCTGCCTATGCCTCTTGTGGCTTCCGCAAAGACTTCTGGATTTGCTAATTGTTCGCGGGTTAGGGGCCGCCCATCCGCGCCGCGGAGAATAACGCGAAAAGTAGGGTCTACAACAATCCAGCGTCCATCGACAAGAACTTCCGCAACGACATGTTTCGTCAGTTCTCTGGAGTCCAGCAACAGAAGTCTGCGCGTCGGCAGGCCTCCAATGTCGGCAAGATTGATGAAAGCATTGGTGGCGGTTCCGCATACCCGCAGGAGGGCCTCGTAGTTGAGGGTATCGGTTGGATCCCGATTGGGGGCGAGGTCATCGGGAACGGAGGCTCGCCGCGCCGGACCGTGTTGCATCCAGTTGAGTATGCCGGCGATTTTTTCGTCAGGAGCGGCTGTAGCCGGAACAATTGCGTCGGAAAATCCCTCCAAATATCTTCGGGTTGAGTACTCCCAGAATACGAAATAAATGGTGAGCAAAATCGACAGAATCAACAAGGCGTTTGCAGAAATCCAAGCCACACGATAAAAGCCGGGAGCGGCCCTATTCTGAGTGGCAGGCCTTTGCTCTTGACTCGCTTCCGAATCGCCCGTTCTTTGCAAAGACGGCATCGTAGTGTGATCGGTCTCTTGGATGTGGCCGCCGTTCATACGGTTTCGGTCTTTTGTCTGGAAAGCAGTTTTGCGCTCGATGTGCCCACCGGATGCGGAAGATTTCTTGGACGAGCCTTCTTCTCAAGAAGGAACGAGTGAACATTCTGACCCGGATTTTCATCATATTGGATAATACGAGCTTGCTGCTTGGAGCACCATTCCTCCACGACCTGTCGAGGAAGAAACGTAACGCGCGGCGTCACGAAATAATCGTAGAAGAGATTTTGCGCTCCGGCCCAGGTACGCTTGCCTTTCGAGCGCAGGAAATGGACCAGAAAATAGGGCATCTGGAAGAGTGCCACGACAAACGGGCGCGACCAGGAATGGAGAAGTCCGCTGCGAATCAACCCGCCCGGATGCTTGTAGAGTAGAGGATACCGGCCGGAGGGTTTGTACACCGCCAAATACATTCGCCCGCCAGGCTTCAACACGCGGAAATTCTCAGTGAAGGCGGCGAGCGGGTCCTCGGTGTGATGGATGACTCCGTCGGATATCACAACATCAGCGGTGTCGTCGCCGAACGGAAGATGCAAGTTATCACCCACAACCCCGGGCCTGCCATATCGCTGTACGGCGAGGCTCAGGGAGACGCGGCTTCGGTCAAGACCGACGCACGGAATTCCTCGGCGCGCGAGGAAGCCCAGTACGCGGCCCGGCCCGCAGCCGATGTCGAAAACGAAGGAAGTCGCATCGAGACTTTGGATCAAGTCGACCAATGGGCGCGAGACAACGGCATGGATTTCCTCGGCAGAATCGGAAGAAACCCAATCGAACGGGTGCTGGTCGTAGAACGTGACGCGTTCAGTGCCTTCCATTTGTGTGCGCCAGAGCTTCCCTATAATAGCCTTCCATTTGTGCGGTCAGGCGAACCCAGCTCAACTGAGCAGCCGCTTCCCGACAACCATCCTTGAACTTCGCATAAAGTATTGGATCCAAAATCAATTTGCGAAGCGCTTCAACCAGCGATTCCTTATTGGGAGGAATCACCAATCCAGCCCTGCCGTTGACAAGCGAGCGGATGCCGCAAGACTCCGTAATGATGACAGGAACACCACAACCTATCGCTTCCGCTGCGGCATTCGCGAAATTTTCGTATCGCGACGGAAGAACAAAAAGATCCGCGTCGGCCATGAGAGCGGATTTGTCCTGGCCATATAGTGGTCCGGTGAAGATAGTCCTCGATTCGATCCCGCTTTTACTAGCGCGCTTCTCAAGCTCCGCGCGATAGCCGGATTCTCCTTCCGGCCCCGCGATCACGAGCCGGCCCTTTTCCGGGCAGGTCTGTGCGAACGCCTCGATCAGCATGTCCGCGCCTTTTCGCGGAATGAGCCGGCCCAGAAAAATAATCAGAGGCTCATCGGCCGCGATTCTCCATTTCGCGCGAAAACTCCCGCGGGGCAGGGAGCTCGCGCTTGCCTCCTTGTCGATGCCGTTATATCGAATCACTAATTTTTCTGGCGGAACTCCGTCTTGCAGCAGCTCTTCTTGCTCCATCTCTGATGTAGCGACAATCTGTGACGCGTTGCGGCAATACCCGGATCCCAAGCTGCTATGCCACAAACGCTTGAGGCGAAAACTGCGGTCGATGGGGCGATACATGCCCATCGGCTCGATCATGTATGGGATTCCCTCGAGTCTGCAGAAATAGCCCACGGCTGGACCTAGCACGTCATATAGGCCATACAGGTGAACTAGGTCGAACTGGCTCAGCGTTGCCCGGCAGAATCCTACCACATCGGGATTGAGCGTAAGGGCTCGATAGTGCGCGAGCGTAGATAGGTAGATGGCTTCGACGCCATCCTCTTCCGCGCGCCACCCCCAAGGGCATCGTTCGATATGCATTCCGAAAGAATTGCGAGATCCAAATCCTAGATCCGCGGTTAAGACCGTAACTCGATGTCCGCGTTGGGCGAGGCCACGAGCTATCGCACGTACTTTGACGACCGGGCCGCCCCGATCCTGAAAAGGAAAATAAGATTGAACTGTTTGCAGAACGCGCATTCGCCTAGGTACACCGGCAATCATGGTAGTGCTGCTTCTTCCAGTTGGGGGCTGGCTCGACAAATGCTGGCACGAAGAACACACAGAATACTATGCCGGTCGGTAGGAAGCCAGACCGCACTCTTCGAGGATGCCTGCGAGTTGGATCCGAAACGATTCAAAAGAATACCTCCCGCGCACGATTTCGGCGCCGCGCCTGCCAAGCTCGGCGCGAAATGATTCGTCCCGGAGCAGTGTGGCTAGAGCGCGCTCGAGTGCCTCGACGTCACCTGAGGGAACAAGAAGGCCGTTGACGCCATCCTCGACGACGTCTGTCGTCCCTCCTGTGGAGGCGCCCACGACCGGCTTCGAGAACGCCATCGCCTCGAGAAAAACCAGGCCGAAGCCTTCGCCGGAACTGGGCAGGGCGAAAACTTTAGCTTGGGCATAGCACGCCGCGATCTGCGCACGCGAAAGGGTTTCGAGAAATCGAACCCATTTTGAAATACCGAGGTCGGCAGCAATTTTTTTGAGTCGGGGAAGATCATCACCGCCGCCCACGGCCACGAGGAACAGGTCCGGAAACTCAGATCTGAGTTTTGCGACCGCACGAATCAACTCGTCGGCACCCTTGTAGCGTTCGCTGGCTGCCCAGCGTCCAACCGTCAGGATGACACGGCCCATCGGGAATTCTCTTGGTACCTCGAGGCTGCCCGCCGCATCGGCCATGTGCAGGAAATCCCGGCCAAGCGGCCATGCCAACTTACGGATCTTCTTTTGTGGTACGCCCTGAACGTCTGCCAGCTTCTGCTCGGTGTAACTACTTGGGGCCAGCACCAGATCCGCCGACAAAAGAGCTCTTTGCCGTAGCGGCGGAAGTGACTTCCACACCTCCACGCCGTGCGACATCACGATCGCTTTGATGTGCGGAGAAAACGATTTCATCCATGCTGCAGGCAGCGCCAGATGCGGATGCGCAGCGAGAACAATGCGGCCACCTTTGCTCGCTTGACGGAGCGCGGAGAATACGAACGGAAGTTTGGATCTTCCGAATCCGCGGAGGGAAATTCTACTTTCGGCGATATCGTGTTCGTGAATGCCGGGCGGATCGTTGAGACTCTGAAAATATGTGAACCAGTCATTGTGGCCGAGCGAGATTTCCTGCAGAGCCGCAGCGCTCTGGCGCCCGGCTTCCTGCACTCCTCCAACGCCGAGCAACTCGGGGAAGAGCCCGATGATCCCCATCGTTTGAGATTTCGATGTCCGGGTCTTCATTTGCGGAAGGCGAACAGACCGTGAGTGGCAAATCGCGCGGGACAGACTTTTTCAGTAAATTGGAGTCGTGCTGTGATGTGTCGAACTCCCCAGTGGGCACGGCGGAGCGCAGAACTATTTTGAAAAGAAGAGTCCGCTGGCAGTGAAATGGTCCTTGGGCGGCAGACGAATCGAAGAATTTCCGCTACGCCAACCCAACGTTCTCTCGATGCGTAAAGAGTCATCTCATTTGCCGAACAGCCACTCCGTTTATGATTCTTGGGTTAGAGTTTGCGCCGCTGACCGTGCCTTGCACCGGAGTATTTCATCGAAGATAGCGGCGAGCTCGCCCCCGTTGCGTGCCCAGGTGTACTGGCGGGTCATTTCTGTCGCATTCGTGCCGAGCCAATTGCCAAATTCCTGATCCTCATAAAGATGCCGGATCAAAGCGGCAAGGGCGCTCGCGTCGGTGGGATCATGAAGAATCAACCCATCGACACCATCTGTTACAATCTCGGATACGCCGGCCGCTGAGGAGACGATCACCGGCAAACCGCACGCCATCGCTTCAGCTGGGGGTATGCCGTAGGAGTCCTGGAGTGAGGGGCCAACATAGGCATCGGCCACTGCATAGTAGAATTCGATATCTCTGCGCGGCGGCAACAGACGGACCCGATCCTCTAGTCCCTTCTCGCGGACGAAATTGCTGCACGCTGATTGATCTTCCCGGCTCACAATGAGCAGCCCGACGGGCAAATCGCGCAGTCGTGTCAGAGCTTCGAGAAGGACAGGCACGCCCTTATTGCGCCAGTCGTTGCCGACCAGAATCAGAGTGAACTGGTCCTGCGAGAGACTTAGGGTTCGCCGGGCGCGTTCGCGAAGCGCTGTTCGAGTTGCAGGATTAAAGGCGGAGTGATCGAGTCCGAGATAGAGGACTGGAATGCCTGCGGTCCGTCCAAAATATTGTTTGAGTTCGCCAGCGGTCTTCCGGGAAGAAACGACGAGCGTCGTCCCGCGGCGTAGATAGGCACAGCGTTCCACATAGCCGGCGATTCTATAATAAAGCTTACGATGCAAGAGCCGCGGCCAGTCCCAAATGCGATTTCGAACGTACTTCAATTCCGGCGCAACCCGCCGGGAGTATTCTGCAAAAACGATATGGACACAAATAGCATCGGCGTCAAAGCAATTCGCGCCTGCACTGAAAACCAAATCGTGTTGCAAACCGCGAAAGCGGCGATCCCAATGGCGCCAGATATGGTTCGCCGCGATCCACCAGAGAAAGTTGAAGAGATGGGGCCCCGGAAGTTTCGGGATTCGGTGAAGCGTGAACTGTGACGGGTCAAAATCCTCAACGCGTTGGCTGTAGACATGGATTTCGAATTCAATGGGTAGATGCGATAACCACTCGATCGTGATTCGCTCTGTGCCATGGCTCTTGTCAAGGAACGGCGAAACAACAGCGACGCTCGTTTTGCGCTTCACGTCCACTCGTCAATTACCTAGCCGATAGCTCTCTCGCTCAGACCACTAAATATCTGAGTGAGGAGAAACGCACGCTAATTTCATCCTGAAGTCTCGTTCTTCACGGCGCAGACAAGTACACCGCCGGTCGTCAAGAGCGGGTGGAGCCAACTGGAAGCTTTGCACGCTTCCGCGGGAATAATAATCAACTGCTCGGCCCAATTGGCCAAGAGATCAAATGAGTCATAAACGCTGTAAGAATATGCCAAGCCATCGCCCTCTGTTAGCAGATACCCCTTGCCGCCAGTCTTGAGATAATTGACGGCATTCCACAGCCCCGCCTTGTAAAGGCCGAGTTTGAGCAGGCGCATGGGCCAAGTTCCCTGTCCGAAGCGATTTCCGTCAATCACGATCACTGCTTTGCGCGCGACGCGGAGCATCTCGCGAACGACGACATTCGGCTCTGGGACATGGTGGAGTATTGCGAGCGAATAGACAAGGTCGAAGCTTGAGTCTCTAAAAGGTAACGCCTCTCCAGTTCCCTGCAAGATAGTACCGTGCGAGATCCCATTCCTTTTCACGGCCTGCTCAATCAAGGCCGTCACGGGCTCTATTCCGCACACTGAGAGGCTTGGCACGGCATTCAATAAACTGCGCATATTACGGCCGGTTCCAGCACCTACGTCTAGCGCGGTTTTTGCATCGAGCATTTGAAACAGGGCACATAAAAGTCTAAAGGTCTGAGGGTTATCGCCAGCTTCCCGACGGTGCATCTCGTCGTAACACGCGGCTGTGTCAGTGTAATAGCGGCGCTGGATTTCGACCGCTTTATCCAGATTCCCAAGCATCTGATCTCCTTGCATTGGTCTCGTTGTCTGCGACGCGATCCGGAGGACGCTATAGAGTTCCTGATTACCGAATTAGAGACACTTCCATTGCTTCCTTGGCCGCGTTCCCTAGAATTGGAATCCGCCGCGAGCACGCGCTTTTCCAGACGGTACTTCCAAAGGATTTGGCGTGCTCGCGTGGATTTCAGGCAGCCTAAAGAGAATCCCTACCAGGAGCCATACGTAGATATTGCAGACATAATTCTGATAAGCCGATAAACCACCGAAGGTCATCGGATAGAACAGCAGGAACGCGAACCAGAATATCGCAAATGCAATCGGAAAGAAGCGCGTCTGCCGAAGGCGCCTTACTACACTCCAAACGTAATACAAAAGCGCACCTGTCCAAAGGATCCAAAGAAAGGGAGCTATGATTCCCATTTCGACGATCAATACCCCATATCCTTCTTCGACCCACAGGTTTGGCACCGGCTGCCCGGTTAGTTTGGCCACATACTGTATGCCAAGAGAAGCAGTGCCGATGCCATTTCCCAGGAGCCAATTTGGACGACTGAACGCATCTAATAAGTTCTGGGCGGGGTAATCCCACATGCGGTAGCCTCCCTGATACGCGGAGCTGCCCGGCAACAGTGTTTCTACATAATACGCGATTCGGGAGCCGGCCTCCCGTGGGAACTCCAAGAGAATTAATGCCAACCCCGTTGAGCCTACAATGACAAAGCGGCGGATTGCCTTGACCATTCTGTGAGCTTGTCGCTGACGCCAAGGCGCACCCCATAAAAAACTGGGCACCATTGCCAAAGCACTGATCAACACAAACATGAACGCGCCTCGATTGCCGCAAAGGAGCGTCGCGACTCCAATAACGCCTATGGCAACAAGAACAATCTTGCGACCCCGTAGATTGGCCAGCAGCAGATACCCACTTGTTCCTAAAACGAGAATAAAGGCTAGCACGAGGAATTCATCGAATCGGCCTGCACTTACAAAGACGGAATCCGGCAGGGAAAAGAGTTGCCCGCTAATCGGTGTGACTTTTTCAAGATTTCCGAGGTCCCGAAGTTCTGGTGCGAGCCTCGCAGGATTTAGAAAGGAATTCCCGAGAATAGCCTGGACAATTCCCAACCCAGCGATGAGCCCGCTAAGCGCCGCATTTAGAACCAGAAATTTTCTAAGATCCTCTTCGCTCCGAATTAATGCATACCCAACATACATGAACGGTATGTAGTAGAAATAGGTCTTGAATCCAAGCAGGCCGTACAGAATGTGAGGTGAGTTTTGATTAAAGACCTGCAGAAAGCCCAAGAAAAAGAAAAAACTAAGGAAGAGCAAAAAGGGTGGCTGAAATCGTTTCTCCCGTCCTCGCCGGATCACTGTAAAAAGAGAAATATATACGAGCGCTGCCAGAATATCTTTGCCAAAAAAAAGCGCGGGGCCGTTGCCCATGTACTTCCGGAACAAATCTTCGAAAAGCATCCAGATCAGGAATATGTAAAACCCCGTCCGCCAATTTCGAAGGATCGTTACGACCACAAAGAAACCAGCGAGTCCGGCTACCGCATATATCAGGGCTGGCATATTGTTGCCGCTGATTACTCCGCCGATTTGCCATGCTAGCCAGATAGCTAGAATAAAAACGCTCAAGCCAATCAGCGCCTGATCTCTAACTGCGGGGATGCGCGCGCCCAGCAACTCTTGAATTGCCTCTCGAGGTTATTTCAGAAAGCCCGTTTACAATCCGGGGTATTCTGCCCTGCCATTCTATCTCACTTACGAGAATAGTGTCGGACGCCCTGGTTGCAGGTTTTGCGGAATTCTGGCTACGCCTGTAACGATGATCGTAATTAGTTAGCCCTTCTCATATTTCAGACATGTTCGAGGCTAGTCCACGATAATCAATTCATAATCAAATATGAAGAACGTCCTAGATGCGTAGAAAAAGTGCTTGAGCAGCAATCGTAAACCTGATCGCTGCAGCTCGTGCGGTAACATAAGGTTGTTTCGCCGCCGTTTTGCACGTAATTCCCAACCTCGTGCCACCAATTTGATAATAAACTGTTCAGATTATCGATCTCGTTTTGAATTTTCTTGGTCTAACCAATCGCGCCGTGGCAGCGCCCACTGAAACGGATGACCAACTTGCACTGAGCGATAATCGCACAACGACTCGTACCAGTCTTCTCATGGGAGGAGTTATCCTGGGAAGCCAAGGAAGAGAGGCATATAATAATTCGTGGAAAATTGCTCGCAGACTTGATTATCCAGGACGCGAAGACTGTTTGCGCACCTAGAATGCCAAAGGCCAATTCTGATTTGAGCTATGATTCCTTGCAAAAGTCTCGGCGAAATTCTAGTCACAATGACGGAGAACTCGATTGGCAGCGATATACCCAACTCTGGAAGGCTTCAATCAAGTGATCGAGCAGTTGGCCGCTGACCCGCGAATTCCTGCGGATTCCCGCGATTGGATTCAGGACAATCGGGCGGTCGGCGGCGATAAAGTTCGAATTCTGAAACACATCCTGAAACACGCGTCACTGAACGGCCAGCCTGCTCGAGTTCTGGACGTCGGGGCTCAAATCGGAGCTTTGGCGCTTTTCGCGGCGCAGGCCGGTTGCAAGGCTGCGGCCGTGGACTATGGATTCTATGCAAGTCAATATGGAAGGATAGCTGCTGATCGCGGGGTGGACTACCGAGAGTGCGATGTCGCTCTCCAACCCTTACCATTTTCCGGGGACACCTTTGACTTTGTTACGTACACCGATGTGATTGAACACCACTCATTCTCTCCCAAACGGGTTCTGCGCGAAATTCATCGTGTTTTGGTTCCGGGAGGAAGAATCATTGTGAGCACACCGAATCACGCCTCGATTTACAATCGGTTCTTGCTGCTGATTGGAAAGAGCGTGAACGATAACTTCGATCAGTATTTCGACGCATCGGCGGAATCCAACACATACTTTGGTCATCATCGGGAATACACACGAGCTGAATTGCGCATGGCGCTGAAACGTGCCGGCTTCAAGGTAATCGAATGCCGTGTTATAGAGGAGGATCTCGGCAGTCTAATACGTTTCCTAAAGTTTCGTGGTTTCACCTGGTCGCAAATAGTTCGCCAGAGGAGGGCTTTGGTGGTACGCGCGCTAGGGAGGATTTGGGGAACGCTGCACTTACCGTTCGGACGGGTGCTTTGGGCGGTGGGCGAAAAGATGTAGAAATCGTGGACTTGGTCTTCTGTTCTGTTAGCTGTTAAAATGCCCCTTTCGCCTGCGGGAAAGTTATAACCCGTCCATTAAGCGGCGTTCCTCTCGTCGTGTCCGATTAGCGCCTGAGTTTTCGCAATGGGAATCTGCAAGCTTAACAACCCTTCAACTGCCCCCGAAGACTCCTCTGAAAAAGTCTAATTTGACCCAAGGTTCTTCGCGACGCTCGTAATCGTATTCTAGTCAAGAAATGATATACCAACAGCAGACTGGAATCCCATGGCAGCGGAGGATCACGCTTTGTGAATGTTCCTATACATCGCGATATGTTGCTCAGTGAAGTGTCCTGTAGAAAACTCCTGCAAGGCCCGCGCGCGGGCTAGAGAGCCAAGCTCTCGAATTTTTCTCCGGTCATCTGCAAGGATTTTGAGACAGGAATACAATTCGTCGGAGTTTCCCGGCGCAAATTTGAGACCTGCTTCGCCGACGACTTCCGCGAGCCCGCCGATCCGAGCGGCGATTACAGCGCCGCCCGACATCATTTGCTCTATTGCAGCTAGGCCAGCGGTCTCTTCCCACTCGGAAGGCATGACCACGACTTGGATGGCACTTAATGCTCTGTCGAGTTCCGCACCTCTTAGGTCGCCGGTGAAGATAACCATTCCGTTCAGGCTCAACTCGTCGGAAAGGGCTTTGAGCTCTGCGTGCTGAGGTCCGTCTCCGATGAAAGTCAGACGGAAGTGAACTCCGACGTGGTCAAGTCGCTTAGCCGCCCTGAGGAGTACAGGAAGTCCCTTTTCTTGCACCAGACGCCCAACGTATCCAATTTCAAGCCCGTGAACAAAATCCGGCGATCCATGGTAGGGTCGTTTTCCTCCGTCAGGGACTCCGTAATATATCGTGCACGTGCGAGGACGCTTGACCCTCATTGCTACGTGGTCCGTAATCGCGATATTCCCAGCAACGCGATAGCACAGCGATCGCCGCACAAAAGTGAAAAAGAGACTTCGAATGCTCCCAAACCAACCCAAATTTCTCGCGTTGCACTCGATGCATTTCCGATAGTTGCCCGCCATGAAATGGCCTGGACATAAGCTGTGATTCGGTTCGAAAAGCAGGAGGCCGTTGGGGCAATTCGCTTGATAGCCGTGATGTTCGACAATCGTCGGTTTGCGAAATAAGTACCCAATGATGAGCGGAAGGAGCGTCGGGCCAGCGAGATGGATGACATCCGCCATTCGGATTTCCCGAATGATATCCATGAAGCCCGGCTTGCGAACAACACGGTATGGCAATTGCGAATCATTCATACTTCCGGCAGGAGTTTGAGTGAGTAGCGTGACTTGGATCGATTCTTCGTTGTGCCTTTTTGACCACTCGGCCAGCCCGTCGGCCAGCGTCTTCGTGATTGTTTGTACTCCTCCGACGGATGGTGCCCAATCTCGCGCGTAAATAAGAAGTTTCATGGATTGATCCTATTTTCAGTTAGCATATCGGCGAAGGCCAAAGCGATTGGATCCCACGAGAAGTATTTCCGTTGCACGCGCACATTTCGTTCGTATAATTGTTGCCAATATTGTTGATCCAGAAGCACTCGCGTCAGCGCCGCACCCAAAGCTTCGCGGTCTCCGTAGGGTACCAACTCGACGCCCGCTTCCGCGAGCGGCGTGCCTTCTGCCGCTCCCGCGTAAGCGACGATAGGAAGCCCGCAGGCGATTCCGGCGAGGGCACTCCCGCGCCGCGGGAAAAGTCTTCCGCGAACGCATAGCATCGCGTCGGACTCGCCGAGGATACGGCTGATCTCCTCTGCGCTGCAGAGCCCGAGATTCGAAACCTCCACCGAGGATCCCCGAAACGCGCGCTTGATCTCCTCTGTTGCCTCCGTGGTTCCACGCCCAAGAAACACCAGCCGAAGCCGTATGCCGTTCGCTGCGACCGAGCGCATCGCTTGGGAAATTTCGCTCACCTCTCGCTGGCGGTTTGGGGGATCGCTCAAGCAGAAAACGGCAACAGTTCTTGCGGCGCCGTCTCGGTCGTTTGCGCGCTGAACTCGCGGAGGACATTCAGGAATATTCGCGCCGATGGGAATGAATACCGCTTTGGCCTCGCCCTTGGGAAGCCATTCAATGGATTCGAGTGGGTCCGCGAAGATTCCTTTCTCCGCCTGGCGGTAAAGCGTGTGGACAACCCAATCCTGGCAAACGCCCCGCACGCGATTTATCCCGTGCAAGCCGGTTTGGCGGCCGGGCTCGTGGAACACCACAGCGCACCGCACTCCGCTCCGTCGAAGAAGCGCAACCGTCGCGATGGCCCCAAACGGAAACCCGCTCCGCGACCATGAGAATGCCGCGTATTGCAGCAACACCCACTCACCGCGCCATTGAGCGCTCGCACGCTTGAGCTGGCGCAACGCGCTTACCCAGCCCATTTCAATCCACGGAAGGCGTATTGGCTCCAGCTCGATTCCTTGTAGGGCGAGCGCCCTCGCCAGGAATAAACAATAGTCCTCGATGCCGTCTGTCGGCATGTCCTGCCGCCCGAGCAGTGCGATCCATTTCACCGGATTGACTCGGCATACGTTTTGGATGACGTTGTCTGGGACATGCGCTCTTTATTCTGCCCATCGCCTGAGGCGAAGCTGGCGGTAACCTAATCTATAATATTTTCCTATAGAACCTCTCATCTCGCTGAAGCCGTCTTTCTAGGTCTTCCCCACGATTCGACCATGCGTCGTAATCCCTCGGCGATGCCGACGCGGGGACTCCAATCCAGCTGCTGTTGCACCTTCCGAATATCGCTCACATAGATTTTCTGGTCTCCGGGGCGAAACTCGCCGTAATCTACCTGGGGAAGCTTTTCGATAGTGTCTTTCAGCGGAGTTTGAAGCTCGGCCCATACGGATATCGTGTGAGCGGGACCACCTCCAACGTTGTACACCTGCCCGGCGGTGCGTTTGATATTTTCGCAAGCACGTGACATCAATTCCACGAGGTCTTCGACGTAAAGCAGGTCACGCACCTGCTTGCCATCGCCGTAAATCGTGAGACGCTCTCCCCGCACAGCAGACAGAGCGAAGTGTGCCACCCACCCCTGGTCCTCCGTACCGAACTGGTGGGGTCCGTAGATGCAAGACATGCGAAAGATGATCGAAGGCAGTCCGTAGATTCGATGGTAGTCGTGAACGTACTGGTCGGCCGCGCCCTTGGAACAGCCGTACGGCGAATGAAAGTCGAGCGGGCAACTCTCGGACACTCCGAAGGGAAGATCCTCGAACTCGTAGCGCGTCGCTCGCTCAACGACGCGCAGGTGTTCGAGCCCTCCATATACCTTGTTCGTCGAGGTGTAAAGGACGATGGGCATCGGATTCAGCCGCCGAGCCGCTTCGAGGACGTTCAAGGTTCCCTGCGCGTTGATCGAGAAATCCTCTTGTGGATTTGCGACAGAGGTCGTCACCGCCACTTGGGCGGCAAGATGAAACACCGCGTCCGTCCCTTGGATGGACTTCTCAACGGCGGCGAAATCTCGCACGTCTCCCTCGACAAACTCTATCCGGTCGCGATGTTCCGCGCGGAGCCAGTTGAGATTTTCCTGCACACCCGCGCGACCGACATTGTCGAACAACACGACCTGGTGGCCGTCGCGCAAAAAGCGATCCGCCAGATTCGTGCCGATAAAACCGATTCCGCCCGTGATAAGGGTCTTCACAACGCCTCCTGTGTCGCAGCAGTTCCAACGTCAACGTTTCCTCTTCTATATGTGGCCACAGCCTTCTCAAATACGCCCACAATCTGGGGGTAGAAACTCTCCCAAGAATGCTTCCGAATGAGCTTCAGTCCCGCCTGGGTCAATCGATTCCTCAATGCTGCGTCTTCGAGCAGGGCGACGACCGCGGTCGCAAACGAATCGGCGTCGTCTGCGATCATCGCGTGCTCTTCATGAACGCACCCGGTACCCAGCGCTCCGAGGGATGTGGTCACGACCGGCACGCCCAGGCTTAGCATCTCGAGCAATTTCAAACGAACACCCGTGCCGGAGATAACCGGCACAACCCCGACGGTGACGTCCTTCATGGCATCCGGTATATGCGATGGGCCAAGAGAAGTGATTCGCGGATCGAGTCTTCCCGACGCAACTTGGTCGCTGCCTGGCCCGATTATCCGAAATTGCGCCGACGGTGTTTTTTCCCATATCTTCGGCAAAATTTGATCCACGAACCATTTGGCTGCGTCCACATTCGCGCCCCAGGTTATGTTTCCAAAAAAACCAATCACGTGTCCGGCTGGATCCGTTTGTCGATTCGGGAACTGCGAAAGATCGACACCGATCGGTAGGATATCGACAGGACCGGCAAGCCTATATCGCTGCCGCAGGTCGGCAGCATCGTCAGAGTTGACGGTGCACACCACTGTCGCGGCCCGGCACGTCCTCGCCTCGAACCGCTGCACTATCCACTCCTCGAGTATCCAGCGAGGGCGCCACATCCCGTTGCGGCGGCGTGCATCCTTGGCGTCTACAGCCTGGACGGAATGTTTAAACAGAACGACGGGAGCGTAGGAGGAAAGGATGGGAGCGTAGCCGGCCACGACGTTCTCTGTAAGCACAACGACGTCGTACCGGTTTGTTCGAACGTGTCGAAGGATTTCGCTCCGAGCCGTGGAAGTCATCCCCGCGAGCGACGTCGGCGGAATACCTAGCGCAACTGCGGCGGCAAAGCGTCGAACGCGGGCTAGCGGCTCCGCGGCCGGTATCGCCGTTATCGAATCGATCCTTACCCCAGGCAACTCTGAGATTCGATCTTTACCATCCCGGGGATCGCCAATCCAGAGCAAATGGACATCGTGCGCGCGGCTCGCCGCGTCCAGCCAATGAAAAATCAGGTTCCGCGACCCCGTGTTCGGCGGATAGGGAAATGGCTGCGCAATCAAGAGAGCTTTCATCGATTGAATAGTGTCCCCAACCCCCGGTTTTTCTTTCGCAAACCCTGCCAAACGCCGGGGATCCACGCAAACATGTGGACAAAAATCAAAGCGAAATTGGCTGCGCCGTAAACGATACGGCTCTTCATATCGACGACATTAGCTCGCATCGCCCCGGCCGCCCCAGCCCATCCGAAGTTTTTGGTCCGGAAATAGGCATCATCTCGCGTCATCGCCCAAACCAGGCCAGGACGCAACCTCTCGACAGGATTAAGCCAGCGAGCCGCGCGATGTCCAATCTGCGCCTGCCAATTGTAAATGTGACGGTAGCCTTTTTTCCGCAGGCGAATATGTAAATCGGTGTCCTCGCGCCAGGAGCCGCGCCGCGTGAAACCTGCATCGAGACCTTCGACCTCGACTAGATACTTGCGCCAGAAGGCCATGTTCCCGCCCGCAACGAAATCCACTTCCTGGGGCTTTGGAATTACGACGTTAAAACCCGACCACTTTACATCGCCGTCCGACGAAACTTGTGCACGAAGAAGCTGATCGGGATATTCCGGAGAAACGCGTCCACCCGATCCGGCCACACCCTCTTCAAGCAACGGTCTGACAAGTTCCGTGATCCATTCTCGGGTCGCCTGCGCATCGTCATCGATGAAAGCCACGATATCGGCATTCGAATGGGCGAGACCAACGTTTCTTGCGGTGGCCGCGCCACTATGGGGAATCTGGAGGTACGTCAGAGGGACGGAAGATTTCGCCGTAAGTTCTTCAACGACACCGGATCCATCACTCGTGCCGTCCTCCACGACAATGACTTCGTATAGGTCACGAGGATAGTCCTGAGATAGCAGGCTCTCGATGCAGATGCGTAGCATCTCGCGGCGCGCTCGAGTAGGTACCACAACCGATACCGAAGGCTGAAGATGAACAGTTTGATCCACGCAGGTTCCTATGTTTGCTACCAAGCCCTTTGACAGCCCCCAAAGTCAAAAGAGCGCTACAACAAGCCGTCTGGACAACAACTGAGCTTCGCACACAGAACGTTAACGAATTTGTAGTCTTGAAGGACTCGAAGGAAGTCCTCTTGATCCCAGGGACAAATGCGATTATTTTTTTCATCGATGAATGCAATCGTATCAAACGAGCCTGACTCCGCAGTCTGGCTGACCAGCATAAGCGGATCCACATTTACAGCCTTGAGCTGTGGTTCGTTGACCTCGAAAATCAATAGACGGGCCGAGCGCAAGGTCTCACTCATGCCCGAGAGAGCTTCGGGCTCCGCTCCTTCCAGGTCGAGCTTAATCACATCGACATGGCTTTGCCCCAGGGCTTTCAGATAGTCGTCCAAGCGCATGCCTCGAACGCGAATCGTCTTGCCTCGAACATCTGGCCTGGCCAGGAGGCCGCTCAGCATTGGTTCATCCACAGCGACGGAAAAGTCGAACGATCCGTTGCTGTTCGTCAGTGCCAACTCCGCCATTTCTGTCACGCTGAGCAGTCCATTGCACTCCACATTTTTCCGCAATAGTTCGAACGATTCCGGATCCGGCTCAAACGCGAAAACGCGCCCTTTACCATGCAACAATCTGCCGGCAAGGAGGGCGAAGAAACCGACATTGCTGCCTCCATCGATAACGATGTCGCCGGGCCGAATGGCTTTTGTCGCAATGTCTACGAGGGTTGGGTGAAATAGAACACCGTCGAGAGCCATGATAATCATTCCCACGTATGAGGCGGGAAGAAACATCTTGAAACCATATTCTGTATCGAACTTGATGCATGATCCCTCGTGAGCGAGAGTCTTGACGATTCTGTCCCGGCTCCAGCGGATCGCGGGAAAACGGTCAAGGCGCCCAAGTCGCACGCGCGAATGGGCCGTGAGCCAATCTCGCGGGGTTGCAGGCCGGCAAGCCCGCGTGTGCGCCCGGCCGTTCACATGCAAGGTCGCACTATTTTCCAATTCGAGCGTCGAGCTCAATTTGTTTACACTCCAGGGAACAAGGAATATTCAGCACTCCCGCCCACTCATCCATAAAGTGAGTCACCGGCATGCCCTCGATGACCAACGCCGGGACCAACGTCCAGTTATGATTTCGTTCGTGGTCATCGTGGATGCTGACGTACACGCTATACGCACCGGGCCTGAGCGGCAAATCCGGAAAGGACAATTGAATATAGTGTTCGGCCGGTTCAAGCTTCAAGTCATCAAACGACCAGCCCGAAACCAGAAATCCACGGGAATCGTAGAGTACAACCGCAACCTTTCCGTGCGCTATCGCCTGCCGACTGTGCACGTGAATCCGGATCGCGACCGGTGCGGATCCATCCGAAACGATGTTGGGTTCGCTGCCTCGGGGCTCAAGAACTTCCCATCCCGAAAATGAAACAACCTCTTGCGACGCCGTCTCGGTCTGGCTTCTTTGTGACGCCAAAAGGGCCGATTGCTCGTAGGCACTGATAATCGCTTCAGCGGGACCATCGAGACGAAGCTGGCCGGAATCGATCCAGATTACGCGCTCGCAAAGCCGGCGGATCTGGTTCATCTGATGGCTGACAAAAATGATCGTGCGTCCCCCACGAGAAACTTCCTGCATCCTGCCCAGGCAGCGTTTTTGGAATTGCGTGTCGCCGACTGCAAGAACCTCGTCAACCAGCAGAATCTCCGGCTCGAGATGCGCGGCAACGGAAAACGCCAGGCGCATCTGCATCCCGGTGCTGAAATATTTCAAAGGCGTATCGATGAACCGCTCGACCTCGGCGAAGCCTACGATCTGATCGAATTTACTCACAATTTCGACTTTCTTCATGCCCAGTACCGCGCCGCTCAAATAGACATTTTCGCGTCCAGTCAACTCGGGATGGAAGCCGGTACCGACTTCCAAAAGGCTCCCCACGCGACCATGAGTTTCGGCGAAACCTTCGGTCGGGCGCGTTATCCGCGATAGCAGCTTCAGGAGCGTCGTCTTCCCAGCTCCATTGCGGCCGATGAGTCCCACGACCTCACCCTGTTTGATCTCAAACGAAATATCCTTCAGCGCCCAGAGGTAGTCGGCTGCGCGCCGCGGCCCTCGCCTAAACGGAGCTCTGAGCACCCGGGTGAGGACATCGCGCAATGCTAGGTAACGCTCCCGCTCCCCGACCCGATAGCGTTTGCCGAGCCTTTCCGCCTGAATGGCGATTTCTGTCATTTTTCAACCTGCAATTCAATCACACGACATCCGCAACCGTCGTCTCCATCTTCTGAAAATGAGCCACACCGGAGAGCAGCACCACCAAGACCACTCCTGCTGAGACGAAAATTAGCCGGCTCGGCGGTTCTCCGTGGCTTGCCAGCGACCATCGAAACCCCTCGATGACTCCCGCCATCGGGTTCAATCCGTACAACCAGCGCCACTTTACAGGGACAAGCGAGGTCGGATAGGCCACGGGCGAAGCAAACATCCAGAACTGTACAAGAAACGGCAGTACGTACCGCACATCCCGATAGATTGCGTTGAGCGCCGATAGCCACAGCCCGACTCCGAGCGCCGTCAGAACGGCCAGCAGCAGGAAAAACGGGAGCCAGAGCAGGGCGAACGAAGGGCGAATGTGATAATAGATCATCATGGCGACGAACATCAGAAAAGAAATGCCAAAATCCACCAGCCCAGACAGAACGGAAGACAGCGGCAGAGCTAGCCGCGGAAAATAGACCTTAGTGATCAGCCGCTGATTGTCAACAATTGTGTTGGTGCTATTTTGCAGCGCGGTCGCGAAATACGTCCAGGGGAGTAGCGCACTGTAATAAAAGATCGGATAGGGCAATCCTTGCGAAGGAATGTGTGCGAGCCTGCCAAAAAACAAACTGAAGACCAGCATGGTAAGGAACGGTTGCAAAACAGCCCATGTGGCCCCGATAGCCGTTTGCTTATACCGGACCTTGATATCGCGCCAGACAAAGAAATATAGCAGCTCGCGGTATTCCCAAAGTTCATCGATGGGCAGAATCCACCAACTGCTCGGCGGAGTGATTCGAGAGACGGCGAGCTTGGCCTTGGACTGCCCGGCTCGATCGGCGGTGACGCTAATCGTATTCACTGCGACCCCTTGGGTCTTTCCGCTTTAATCCGGTTCACGTCTTGCTGCTCAATACGACCCATCAATTGACTTCGCCGCGTAAGATAGGCTCTCAAGGTACGCGCGGTTTGTATGGGCACTACCGCGACCTGATTGTACGCGGCATCCCGCCAGGAAATTGGCCCGCGCGCCGGTATCAGATGCGTGCCCCACTGAAAAATCAGTCCCATGTTCCATGCAATGAAGAACGTCAAGGCGCAAGGAGCAAGAATCGCAGCGCGGCGTTCGTTCCACGAGCGTGCGAGCCGGTCGAAAAACGCTGCAAGTCCTAGAACGAACAATGGTGTTAGTGACACGAAAAAACGACTGCCAAACGAAGACATGCCATCCCAATCAGGGTGCAGGCAAACCACCGCATAGAAAGCGAGAAAGGCAACGATCAGGTAGTTCGCAAAATGCAGGTCGACCCGCCGGAACAGCACGAGCCCGATTAGAGCGAAAATCAGAACCGGAGTCCAGCTGAGCATTCCGTGGTCCGAGGAGAACAGCACGTTCCACAGCGGAGGTGACCTCCACGCCCAGGCACGCGCCGAGGGATAACCTGTGTCAAGCGGGCTGCCAAAAATTATCTCGCGTGAAATTAAAGTGGGCAATAACGCGACAACGAAAACGGCAACGTACATCACGTGGCGAACGAGCAAAAGAGGGATTTCCGATTTGCGGTGCCCGAGTGAATTCCAGTCCCGCAAGTATTGACCAAGCCCCTCGAGCAGTGGAACCAGCAGCATGACGCCATTCGGATAGTAAACATCCACGAGAAGCCCGGAAAGAAGGCCGAGCACTATCCACTGCGCGATGGTGCGCTCGCTCCGGGTGCGATCCCAGTACCATAGAAAGAGGGCGACGGCGAACGCCGAGTGCGCGTGAGACCACGACGGATTGAAATACATATAAACGGGAAGCGAGCTTGCCCACCAGATTCCCAGAGTTGCCAGAAATGCCCAGCGCTCATCAAAATATTTCCGAACGAGAGAAAAAGAAAGCCAAAGACCGAGGAAGCCGTAAATCGCGGTTGCGCAGGCCATGGTAATCAAATAAGGAGTGGAGAAACCGTCGGCCGCGACATGTGCGCCCATCTGGTCACATAGCATTACGCCTACGTGCGTCGCGACGAGAAACGGAGCCCAAAGAAGTGAAGCACCAATGGCCCAGACATTTGCGATATGGCCGGTCCTTGTGTATTCAGCGGAGCTCACACGACCGTCGGCGTCGATGCGCCCCATCACAAAACTCTCGTTGCCGTGCTGCCAGTCCTTCGTGAAGTCCAGGCGGTGTTCAATGATGAGCGACCGCGCGTACGCGTAATATCCCACTCCGTCCCCGCGCACCCAGGGGTTTGCCAGGGGCAGCGTGAGCAGAAACAGGGCGAACAGAATCTTCTCGCGCGTTGAAAATCGCCCCCGGGACTGCGGTGTCTGCAGCATCAGGTAAGGACCCCTTGTGTTTTTACAGGGAATTGCCGGATCGACGCCAGCAATGTTGTAGCGACGAATTCGCGCTGTTCCGTCGTCAACTCCGGATATATCGGAAGCGACAAAATCCGAGCAGCTGCGGATTCGGTCACGGGGAAATCGCCACGGCGATATCCGAGATCCTTGCAAGCCTCTTGCATGTGAATGGGAATGGGATAATGAATGCCCGTCGCGACCCCATTTGATTCCAGATACTTCTGAACTTGGGCGCGGTCTTCCGTTTGGATCACGTAAAGATGAAAAATGTGCGTGCGGATCGTGGCGATCTTCGGCAGAACGAAAGGCCCGTTGCCTAGCAAGGAACTGTAAGCCTTGGCGTGTTCTTGTCGAGCCGCATTCCACTGATTCAGGTAGCGCAACTTGACGCGCAAAATCGCGGCTTGCATCGTGTCGAGTCGCGAATTTGTTCCCGCAACAGCATGCTCGTATTTCACGCGCTGACCGTAGTTCCTCAGCTGGCGAATTTTTTCCGCAATGGTTGCGTCATCCGTGGTGATTGCCCCTCCATCCCCGTAAGCACCTAGATTTTTTCCGGGATAGAAGCTGAAGGCTGCAGCGTGTCCCCAGGTGCCGGCCCGTCGCCCGGAATACATTGCACCGTGCGCCTGGGCGGCATCTTCGATGACGATAAGGTTGTGCTCCCGCGCAATCGCGAGAATTGCGTCCATGTCCGCCGGCTGTCCGTAAAGATGAACCGGCATGATTCCTCGCGTTTTCGGAGTGATCGCAGCTTCCACCGCGGCCGGATCGATGTTGTAGGTGGCCCGATCCATATCCACCAGAACGGGGCGTGCACCCGCCGCAATGATCGCCAGCACCGTTGCGATGTATGTATTCGCCGCCGTGATGACCTCGTCGCCGGGACCGAAGCCATACGCGCGCAGAGCAAGTTCAAGCGCGTCGAGCCCGGATCCGACTCCCACAACGTGTGCAGTTCCGATATATTTCGCGAAGTCTTCCTCAAACAGACGGACCTCTTCGCCCAGAATGTAATCGCTCCTGTCCAGAACGCCCTGAATCGCGGCATTAACTTCCGGCGCGATGGTTCTGTACTGCGCTTGCAAATCCACGAACCTGATCTTCAATGCTCCCGTCACTTCTTAACCCCCAAGCCCAAATAGACGACCGGGCGAAGAATGCTCCACCAGCCCGTAATCGGTTTCATCTTCGTATATCCCTGCTGGCGAGGCGGGTACACCTTGGTGACCGGCACCTCGCAATGCCGGTAGCCGAGCTTGATCGTGTTGTAAAGAAGATAAGGTTCAAGTTCGTATTTGTCGAGCCAGTCCTGCCGCCAATCGATTCTCACGTCGAGCAATATTTTCGTGCGGAACGCCCGAAATCCATTCGTAGTTTCCGTCACATGCTTGCCCACGAACATCGAGAATAGCAGCGGATGAACGATCCTGGTGGCTAGCACGCGGTACGCGGGTGTATTGCCGTATCCTCCTCCGGGAAGAAATCGGGACCCCTGCACAAAATCGGCGGTCCCGGAGAGAATGGGCTCAAGCAAGCGCGGAATCTCGGAAGGATCGTCTTTGTCGTTTCCAGCCTGGATGACCAGGACGTCGTATTTATTCTCCAGCGCGTACTCGAACACGCGTTTCATCGCAGAGCCCACTCCCTGATTGGTCGTGTTGCGCAGGTACAACCAGCTGTTCTTCGGAAGAGACTCGAGAGTGCCGTCAGTAGAGCCATCATCCATTACCAGCAAATCGTAGTCGCGCGGATAGGGGTGGCGGGCAATGGTCCGCCGGATCTTGTCCCCTTCGTTATAGGCGAAAATGGCGGCCAGCGTTTTCATCTTTCGTGGCGATTGGGCCGCACCACGGGTCGGGGCAGAGGAGCGACTGAATTCCATTCCGGTCGGCGCCGCACATCGATGCCGTCTTGGTACGGCTTGACCAGATCGAATGGGCATTCAAGCTGATCCACGTCTGAAACCACACGCGCCGGCGAGCCCACCACCACGGCGCGAGCAGGAACATTTTCGATAACCACGCTGCCAGCGCCGACCAACGCATTTTCCCCGATAATCACGTGAGGAAGGATGGTGGCACCGATGCCGATCCGAGCACCCGATTTAATCGTGGGCCCCTGCATGCATTTTGTGCAAAGCGGGTGGGGGTCGTTCGCCAGCAGCACACCGGGAGCGAGAAATACGTCGTCCTCGATCACACTGTACTGGCAAACGTAAGCATTGCAATGAATCCGCACACGATCTCCCAGCAGACAATCGTAATCGATCGTGGTGTGATTCCAGACCGCGCAGTCGTGCCCGATTCGGTTTCCTTCCCGGATAATGACGCCGTGACCTGTCTCAAATCCGTTGCCGATTTCCACCGAGGCGTAAATCACGCTGCCGGACCGGACCTGACCATGGTCGCCGATGCGCACAGCCTTGCGTTCAATCGGGCGTCCCGGAGGGTAGCCGAGAATCACGCCCGCATCGATCACACAGTCTCGCCCTAGCTCGACCGGGACGCAACTTTGCACTTCGCCACCTCCACCGCTCTCCCCCGTTCCCGGATGGAAGCATCAATCGCCTTTAGGGTTTCGACGACTTGCGTGCCCGTGACCGCATCCGATACTGGCCGCCGGTGCTGGGAAATGGCCGCGACGAAATCGATGACCTGGTTTTTCAGCGGCTCGCTGAATTCAATTTTGGGACTGACGATATCACCGTCGCGTATAAGCAGCTTGAACTCTCCAAAAGATCCGGCGTCCGTTTGGCCCACCGAAACGCCCTTCTCGAATATGCGAACTCGCTCCAGGTCGTCCAAATCATCAAACACAACGCGCTGGCGGCTTCCCACCACGACGACCTCTCGCACTTTGTTCGGGTCGGCCCAGCTCACGTGAATGTTGCCGATCACGTCGTTCGAATAACCCAGTGTGACAAATCCCACATCCTCGCGGGAATTTCCCAGCGCTCGTGAGCCGATGGCGCTGGCCCACAGCGGTTGCTCGTCGAGCAGGTAATTGAAAATCGAAATATCATGCGGCGCCAGGTCCCAGATTGCGTTCACGTCAGCCCGAATAGGGCCCAGATTCGTGCGTGTCGAATGCAAATAATAGACCCGGCCAAAAGCGGGCGTCTTTACGCACTCGCGCAATTTCTGGATTCCCGGATTGTACAAAAATGTATGCGCGACCATCAGTACGCGGTCCTGCTTTTCCGCGAGCGCGCCCAGTTCTTCGCAATGCTCCGCTTCCAGAGCCAGCGGCTTCTCGACAATCACGTGGCGGCCGGATTCAAGCGCGAGCCTGGCGAGTTTGAAATGCGTGGAGGCCGGCGTGGAAATCACCACTGCATCCACGTCCGCGCGTCGCAGAAGTTCCTGCACATCGGAGCAGACCTGAATGTGGGGAAACCGAGACACCGCTCGCTGGAGACGCTCCGGCTTTGAATCGCAGATTACCGTCACCGTCGAATCGGGCAGTTCATTCAGGACGCGAGCGTAATTTGGGCCCCAGTATCCGAATCCAATCAGGCCAATGCGTATATTGGAAGGCAATTCAGGCAGCCCCCTGGTCCGCGCGCCAGACATCACTGTTAACTCCGTCCAATCGCTTCATTGCGGAACCTCGGCCACGGCCAGCAGACTCTGCCCCATGGGTGGCTCCCACCGATTTTCAATTCTTGAAGCTATCGGCACAATCCAGCGATCGTAGAAGCGCACTTCGCTGGCACGAACCGTATTCTTATCTAGCAGCCTTCCAGCGGCGAACCAAGCGGCCACGCCTACAAAATTGAAGTGACGGATTTTTTTAATCCGAAAGCCGGCCTCGCAAAGCCTCGCGGACAAATCCTTCTTCGTGTAGCGCCGATAGTGATCGAGAGCTCGGTCCAGAGAACCGAATATTCCGGGTGTGGCCGGCACAAACAGAAGTAGATGGCCTCCTGCGGGGAGCATCCGCCGCATAGTCTGCAGATATTCCCGATCATTCTCCACGTGTTCTAACACGTTAACCATGACGATGGTGTCTACCGGAAAGGAATCGCAGCGATCGGCGCTGAATGGTCCGTCGATCACGCGAACCTGCGGCGCATCTGAAAAACGCCGCTTCAGCAGGGGAAAAAGATTCGCTGCAGGTTCCTGCAGGCTAAGCCGGGCACCCTTCGCTTCCTCGAACAACAACTGCGAAAACGTACCGTTGCCGGCCCCCACTTCAAGAATATGCCTTCCGAGGAAAGGCTTGAAATAACTCAGGATCCAGGCGCGATACCCCCGCGCCTCCGCCATGGCGTCGAGTTCCGTTCCGGAATACAAGAACGCATCGTTGCTCAATAGGCTCTCGATATGATTTGCCAGCGACAAATCCACTCTCCAAGGAAGTTCTTGAAACAGGACCTTTCCCCCCGGGGGAACAATTTGAATCTCAATCCGCGGACGATCCCGCCATCATCCGGCCCGTCGCGGCCGCACCTGCCGCCGCCGCGTTTTTCGGAGTTCCAGTAACTTTCTTGTCCTTGAAGTAGTTGATGACACCGTCCACGATGTCGTCCAGCGGAATTTGTGGGAGAAAGCCCGTAATTGCTAGAAGTTTTTCGAGCGCAGGCACGCGCCGGGGCATGTCTTCGAAACCCGGCTCATAGGCCTGGTCGTAGGGTACGAAAGTAATCGGCGAATTGCTGTGGGTCCGCCGTTTCACGAGCTCTGCGAGCGCTTCCATCGTAATTTCGTGCGTGTTACCGATATTGACGACCTCTCCGATAGCCTTCTCATTCGCCACAAGCCGGAGTATGGCCTGGACTGAATCGCGCACGTCGCAGAAGCAGCGCGATTGTTGGCCCGTGCCGAAAACGGTGATTGGCTCGTCGGCAAGCGCCTGACGCACGAAGTTTGGCAGCACCATTCCATACCGGCCCGTCTGGCGCGGGCCCACCGTATTGAAGAGCCTTGCAATCACAACCGGTTGCCCTTTCTCTTTCCAATACGAGAGCGCAAGAAACTCGTCGAGGGCCTTCGACGCAGCATAGCTCCAGCGCCCTTTGCTGGTCGGCCCGAGAACCAGGTCGGCGTCTTCGTGGAACGGGATTTTGTCGCTTTTGCCGTACACCTCGGAAGTCGAGGCGGCAAAAACCAGTTTCTTCTTCTTCGATGCCGCGTCCAACACGAATTGCGTGCCGTGAACATTCGTCTCAATTGTCCGAACCGGACTTTCCACGATCAAACGCACGCCAACCGCCGCCGCAAGATGAAAGATAACGTCGGATTCGTCCACCAGCTCCGCCAGCAGGTGCTTGTTCGTAATCGAATCGAAGATGTAGTGAAAACGCTCGTGGGTCTTCAGGTGCCGGATATTTTCGACGCTCCCCGTCGAAAGATCGTCGAGGATGAATACTTCATCGTCCCGCGCGAGCAGGGCCTCCGCCAGATGCGATCCAATGAATCCCGCTCCACCCGTTATTAAATAACGCAAGAAGTCACCCCTAGCTTGAAGGTCGGTTTGGCTCGCCGGGTCCCGATGGAAATTTAGATGTTTTGCCGACATCTTCGCCGTACCCGTAGCCGTAGGCGTATGGATAGTAGCGGTAAGAATAGTAGTAATCTGGCGCGCTGGAATCCACGGCGTTCAAGATCACGCCCAGCAAGCGGCATTTTACGGCGGCCAGAAGATCGCGCGTGCGTGTAAATGCTTCCTTGGGTGTCTCACAGCTGCGTACTACGAGCAACACCCCGTCCGTGAGCGCGGAGAGAATCACGGCATCGGTGGCCGCCATCACAGGAGGCGAGTCGATCACCACGAACTTGAATCGCCTCCGTAATTCGGTAATCGCCTCACGCATTCGATGGGAAGAAAGCAAATCGGCCGGGCTGGGCGGCACTGGACCCGTGGTCATCGCCGAGAGATTGGTGATCGTCGGGTGCGGAATGAGCACTTCATCCAGGCTTGAAACGCCGGCCAGATAGGAGCTCAAGCCTGCATCTTTTCCGATCGTCAGGTTCAGCGCGCGACGGATGCCGGGCTTCCGCAAGTCGGAATCCACCAGCAAAGTGCTATCCCCGAGCTGCGCCAGTGTCACGGCCAGATTGACCGCTGCAGTTGTTTTTCCCTCGCGCGGCAGCGCGCTGGTCACGAGAATCACTTGCGGCGGATGGTCGGCCTGGGAGAGAAGCAGCGAAGTTCGCAGCGCGCGGAAGGCTTCTGAGATTTGGGATTTTGGCTGCACGTATGCCAACAGCTCGACCCGCGAACCTTTTTCTCCCGATCCCACCGCCCCCGCAAGCCGTGAGAGCCTTCCTTGATGGGTGCTCAACCCGGGAACAGAAGGGACCACGGCCAAAGATGGCAGACCAGTGAGAGCTTCTATGTCGTCCGGCGACTTCACCGTATTGTCCAGATACTCGCGGAAGAGCGCCAGGCCCACGCCGCCGATCAGGCCGATCAGAAACCCGAGCAAGATATTGCGGGCCTTCTGCGGACGTGCGGGACCCGCCGGGGCCAGCGCCGGGTCGACAATGTGGATATTGCTGGAACGCAGGCCGGCCGAGATGCCTGCTTCTTTTAATTTTTGAAGCAGGCCATCGTAAAGCTGCTTATTGGAGTCGGCATCGTGCTGGAGGATGTGGTATTGAACAAGCTTCTCGGCTTGATCGTTGGCTTCCGATTTCTGCTTATCGAGCGCTTGCTGTAAGAGTTCGACGTGGCTCCGCGCCGTGTTAAATTCCTGTTCGACGCTTTCCACCAGCGTTTTACGCGCGCTGACCAGACTGTCTTCGACTTCTTTCTGCTGTGCCGCGATCCGCAACACCTTCGGGAAATTCGGACCGTACTGGTTGAGAGCTTCCGCATACCCTTCGTCGAGATCGGACTTGTGCTTCAGCAGGTTCGCAATCACTTCGCTGCCGCGAGCTTGCGGAAGCGCATCCACATTTCCGGAGAGGGCCATGCGGTACAACGCTTCTTTTTGAGCCACCTCGGTCTGTGCATCGGTGACGGCCTTGCTCAGATCTGCGAGTTTCTGGCTGGTGATGTCTTGCTTTTCGTCGATCTGCCAAATCTGGTTCGCTCGCTCGTAGGCGATTCGCGCATCTTCCGATTTTTCCACTTTGATCCGCAGTTCTTCAAGCTCCGCGGAAAGCCAGTTTGACGCCTGTGTCGTCGCGTCGTACTTACTCCGAAAGTTTTGTTCCTCGTAGTTTTGCAGATGAGTGTTGACGATCTGCGCGGCGAGTTGCGGATCCTCCGCTTCGAATTGCACTTCAATCAAGCGGCTGTTGGGGATGCGTTTTACCGTCAGACGGCTCAGGAACGCTCCGAGGATCGCCGGGCGGCGCGGAGTCGCTCCTGCATGGGCCCAGGCCGTTGCGTTTGGATTCCCGCCAAACTCCGGATAACGGGCTAAGTCGAGAGACTTGATCGTTTGCAACGCCACCGTTTCGCTCTGGAGAATCTTCGCCTGCGTCTCCAGGTAGTTGTCCATGTCCATCATTTCATCGTACGAATTGGCTTCCGGGAACGGCAGCATGTTCTGCGATTCTTTATCCACTTCCACGCGTGCCGCAGCTACGTACACCGGCTTCATTTTGAACGACGCGATGGTGACCACGGTTACTACGGTCAGTAGGAATGTAAGGATCAGCCACTGATGTTTCCGCAGGATGATTACGTAATCGAGTAAGTGCGGCTCGCGCGGCGCTTGGTCCCAAGGAAGTACAGAGGGCGCAGGTATAACCGTGAGTGCTTCCGAGGCTTTGCGGTCACGAACGTTCGGAACAATCCTAGATGGCTCTTCCATTTAATCCTTATCCGAGAAATCGTGTTCGCGGGTCCCCATCGCGTCGCTGATCAGAACCGGTAAATGGCCAGCCCCGTTCCGATGGCCACGCCGGACTCTGCACCCTTGGCCAAAATCTTCAAGCCCAAACTGTCTGGCACGTAAAGGATGTCATTGGATTTCATCGCCACGTCTTCAGTTTTTCGATTTTCGATTTGTTTTATGTGCACGGGTATCATGTCTTTCTGACCCGTCTCCGGATTGCTCCGCATGATCACTGCTTGGTCGGCCTTGGCGAATCCCGACAATCCGTGCGCCAGCGCTACCGCCTTCAGCACAGTAATTTGTTCACCGTGGCTTTGTAATACGTAACCCCCCGGCTGGTTAATCCCCGCACCCGTCACGTATACGATCCCCGCGCGCGGCACACTGACGACGTCGCCTCCGTACACCGCGATGTTATAAGCGGGATCGCCTGATTCCAGGAGATCCTGCAACCGAATCGTAATCGTCTGCGTCTCCGGCACAGACTCATTCGCAGCGGCGGTCGCGTCGGTCTTGGCGGCGCCCGTTTGGCGCGTGATAATGACCACACTTCCGGCCTCATCGCTAATGCCGCCGGCGTTCGCGAGTAGCTCGAGCAACGTCGTGGGCCGGATGATTTGATACACCATCGGCTTCTGCACCGCTCCCACCAGAGATACTGGCTGGCTATTCTGCTCTTTCACGAAAACTGAAACTTGCGGGTGAGACACCAGGCCATTTTCTACTAGCAGTTGTTCCATCTTCTCTTCCAGCTGAAAGGGAGTGAGCCCAGACACTTGAATCTTCCCGGGAATCAAAGGATAGGAAATGTCGCCCACATCACTAACCCGAACGTCCCGCGAAAGTTCCGCGACGTCGAAGACTTCAATATGCAGGAGATCGCCCGTGCCGATGGGCGTATCAACGGGATGCGTGCGCGCCATGCTCGCGAGCTGCTGAATCTTTTCGTTTGTCTCTTGCGGCGTTTCGAGTTTTTGCTGGCCGTAGGCCGCTTGCACGCCCCACAAAAACAAAACAGGGAGCACCCAGACAAGCTTCGCTCTGCGCCAGTCCGAAACTTTTCGGACCGTGAAAGTCATAAGTAAAGATAACCCCGCAGACACTATCACTCACCCCGTGCATCCGTGTCAACCCGGGACATTCCTCCTCCTCTTGAACAACGCTCGAAAAATAATTGAGTCTCGCCGAAAGAAATCACGCAGCACCACACCCGACATGAAGAATCCGAAAATTACCGCCGGACGAAGAGTCCTAGCCTTCAGAGGAAGCAACAGCTGGCTCGCGGTCGCGAACACGAACGCGCTGGCGCGGCAACTTCACCTCGGAAGGTAACGGTGTTGACGTCGCTAGATGAGCTTGTAGCAGGAAAAGCAAAGCATTGGCCGGTATGTGCAAATTGAAATCTACGAAACTGTGAAGCAGCAGGCCGCATATCGCCGTTACCGCTCCCCCATGTAGTGCGCGGGAGAAGTGGCCCTGCTCGGCCGCATAGCAATCTTTCGCTTCCCGGAACAAAATCCACAGGAAAGCGAATCCGCACAGCCCACCGAGAAGTCCGCTCTCCGCCAATAGCTCCATGTAATCGTTATGGACGTGATCGACGAGCTTGCCGTCATACAGAGTTTCGTAGCGCGGGTAAACGGCGACGAGAGTGCCCAGGCCGGTGCCTGTGAATGGATGATCGGCAAAAATATGCGCTGCACTCACGAACATCGTTCCGCGGCGATGAAGGGTCACGTCTCCGGATTGCAGTTTCGAGAATCGTTCAATGGCTCTGCCGGCGCCCAGCCATGTAACGAGCGCCAAAGCCGCGAGCGCAACAATCGCAAGAGCGGCGAAACGCGAGCCTCCCGATCCCTTGCTTGCTCTCGCCAGCAAGCCGAGGACCGCGATTTCGAACGCAAAGCAGATAATTCCGCCGCGGGAACCCGAAAGAATCAACGCCCCGATTGGAATGATCGTCAGTAAACCCGCGAGTGGGAAAACATCCCGTCGTAAGCCCCGGAAGACCAGAAGTGCCAGGCCGGCGGGCAGCGTGAGCTCGACGAATCCGGCGAAATCATTGCGGTTCACATAAGGACCAAATGGCTCGCCGCCCCCCGCCAGCTTGCGGAACCAGTAGATCGTTCCCTCGGACGTGAAGTGTTGGATGATGCCAAGCAACGAAACCGAAAAGCAAAGAAGTATCAGGAACCACGTCAGGCCCACAAGCTCGGGACGCTGCCGAAAAACCTGTGTCGCGAGGAAAAAGACAATCAAATAGGCGCCCAGCCGCAAGAGTTCAAGCCTGGTAAGAAACGGATAAGGCGTGGCGCGGACGGCGAGTTGCATAAAGCCGATCGCAATGAAGCCGAGTAGCGGCCAATTCAGCGGGCTCCAATGTATCTTTACCTCGGAATTTGTGAGAACTAGAACGGCCCACCAAAAAAACAGCGCTGCAGCCGCGATCTCCAGGAACGATTCCGACCAGACCTCGACGGACCCGAAGGCCAAAACACTAAACGCGAACACGGCGCAAAGGCCCCAGCGGATTCCCCTCATGGCGACGTCCGCCCGGGCGAGCCCTGTGACGGGACAAGCGACACGTCCGCGATCCAAACTGTTCCGCTGAGCTTGTTGTCAAACAAGCGGCTCGCCCTGCGATACAAACTGACTTTCAGGAAGTGTGTCTGCGGTCCGGTGGTTACCTCGGCATCTACGTTGGTCCATAAATGTGAGCCGGTGAGGTCGTCCGTAAACAGACTTACAGCACCGTAATGATTTGGATCGCAAATATAAAATTGCATGCCACTTTCTGTTGTGATGCCTTCCGTGCGCAGATCCGCGTGAAAGTGATAGGTGCGATCGGGCTCAATGGGTACATATTCCGCAGGCTGCACGAGTTCCGGATTCGTACCGCCGCCGAAATCTAGCCGTACAGATCGCCCGACGCCGGACGGCGGCGGCGCGTCGAAATCAATCGCGATGCCCAGTGGATTCTCCCAGCGCCAGCCCAGCCCCCCATTGGGAAAATCATGGGCAAACGTTCCATCCCAGATTAAGGATTGATTTACGGGTTCCTCGTGGGGCAGACCGGCCAGAGTGAGCGCTTCGCGCCAAACCCGCCTCGCATCGTTTGAGCGATCTTCACGAATCAACTCGTCAAGAAACCGGAACGAGCGAGGCAACGCAATGGGCCGGCCGAGCGACACCAGCCGCTGCCAGACCGCAAGTCCGGGCTCCGCTTGCTGGATAGAGGCAAAAAAGTCCAGCGTCTGGATGTAAGCCTCGGGATCTTGGGGCAGGATGTCACTCAGCAACGTACCGACGTCGTGATTGGAGCGCCAGGCGCGTGAAATTGCGAGCGGCAAGAGAGATGGATCGGCCCGGACGGCAAGTTGGATTTCGGCGTAACCTTCCGGAAATTGTTCCTGGCGAAGCAAAAAATTGCCGTAATTCCACGCCACTTCCGCCGAAAGCGGATACACAGTGCGCGCATGCTCAAATGCTTCTCGCGCATGAGCGATGTCTCCTGTTGCCTCATAAGCGCCGGCCAGGTTCATCCAGTAATAAGCGGAGAGCGGGTTGTCGTGGACCGCTCTCTCAAAATCGGCCACTGCTTGCGCGGGATCGCCCGCTGCAAAGTCCAATTGCTGGTAACGGCCTAGGATGTCCCAAGCGTCCGCGTTTCCGGGTTCGAGTTCGGCGCCGCGTTCGATGATCTCCAGCCGGTTCGAATGGACGCGATGGTCGGCTAACCAAATCCGGATGGCCTGGTAGGAAAGGATTGCCGCCGCGAAAATCGCAACGATGGAGAGTGCTCGCCGCGGCCCGTTAGCTTCGAGCGTAAGGTGCATGGTGTCGTAATCTGCACCGAGCATGCAGTTTTTCGCAAGCGCAATCTGTAGTGCTTTCAGAAATGTTCAGGTTGGAGATGAAACGCTCGCAGTGACGAGCGACAAAGAGCCTATTGCCCTAGCCCGATGCGCCGCAGAAGTTCCTGAAATCGAGGGTCGGTGCGTAGCGAGTCGTAAGTGGGATCGACCTTGAGGGCGGTGAGAGAACCGGAATGTTCCAGGTAGGCTTTTTGCAACCAGGCCAAGGCCTGCTCTTTATCTTTTGTTCCAATATAAGCGACTGCGACGGGCAAAGAATCAAGCGGCAGAGGGTTCCTCTCTTCGAATTGCTTTAGCTCCCGGTGAGCGAGCGCCTGCTGGCCGGCTCGTCCGTGCACATACACCCGCATGAGCTGGTTCCAAGGCGTCTTGTCGACGCGCTGCCATTTGTCAACGTCCGCCAACGCATCCGCGTACATTCCTTTTTCGACATATGCGAACACCAACATGTGCGCCCTTGGAAAGTTGGGTTCCATCTCCAACACCGATCGAAACTGTTCGATGGCTCGGTCATACTGCCGTGAGAAATACAAAATTGCTGCGTTGTCTGTGGCCATGATCAGAGAGAGAGGGTCCAGTTGGCGCGCTCGCTGCATCTCCACGGAGGCCTGGTCGAACCGGCCCTCCAGTGCCAGATGCTCCGCATACCAGTGGTGAGCCGTGGCATAATTGGGGTCTAGCTCGATGGCGCGCCGGTATTCTTTCTCGGCGGTTTGCCAGTCCCAATCGTAATTTTGAGCGATCAGGGCCAACGAGACGTGAGCTTCGGCGAGTTTGTCGTCGAGCGCGATGGCCCGTTGCGCAGCGGCGCGTGCCTTCGGCATCACCTCCTTCGGTGATGCGATCCCATAGCCGCTCATAAGTGCGTAGGAATCGGCCAGGCCGGCATACGCGCGAGCGTAATTGGGATCTTTTCCCACCGCCCGCTCAAAACATTCCACCGCACGATCGAATCCCTGCGGAGTCCTTTTGTTCCAGAAGTAACGTCCTTTGAGATAGAGATCGTACGCTTCGTATTCGTTGGGAGAGAGAATAGGCTCATGGGCCGTGCCGATCGCACTATGGTGATCGCCTAGAATGAGTTGGATTTCATTTGCGATCTGTTGCGCGATCTCGCCCTGCAACGTCAGCAAGTTGCTCACGTCGCGATCGTATTGCTGCGTCCAGACGGGGGATTGATCTCGCACCTTAATGAGTTGAGCGGTAATGCGCACCTTGTCTGAATCGCGCCGGACGCTGCCCTCCAGCACGTACTGCACCTCGAGTTCGCGGCCGATCTGTTCCAATTGTTCCCGGCTGTCTTTATAGTGCATCACCGAAGTTCGAGCGATAACACCGAGGTGGTCGGGCTCTACACGACCGAGTTGCGCGATCATTTCCTCGGTTAGTCCGTCGCTGAAGTAGTCCTGCGCGGCGTCTCCGGTGAGGTTTTTGAACGGAAGGACGGCCAGCATGAGCCGCGGGTTCAATGGTTGGGAGCGAGCCCGGGAACGGGACCACTGAACGTAACCGCCCAAGGCCACGACTAGGACAATCGAAAGCGCGAGAATAGCCCGCCACCCCGGGAATACTGGAACCTGCGACCTAGGAGGATCAGTGGTCTTTTGTTCTGTCAAGCTTTCGGGGACCTCGGCTGGGAGTTCCGTGATCACCTGGGTCGCTGGCGGCGACGCCTCGGCGAGTACGGGCGTGATCATCCGATATCCCAATCTAGGAAGTGTCTGAATGTAGCGAGGTTCGAAGACCGAGTCTCCCAGCACCGCACGGAGTTCCTTCACCGCGGTATTTAGCCCGTGCTCGAAGTCGACAAAGGTGTCGGAAGGCCAAAGCTGCTGGCGGAGCTCCTCCCGGGTGACTACGTCGCCTGCATGTTCTAGTAGGAGATGGAGTACCTGGAAAGGCTGCGGGCGCAGCCGAAGCTTTCGTCCATGTTTGTAGAATTCGCGGGTACGGGACCTCAATTCGAAGGACCCGAATCGAAAAATGGCCGTAGAGCTGTTCACGAGTCTGCCAATTAGCAAGATTCTTGCGCCGATTGTCCCTCGTAATTGATGCGATTGCAACAACAAACGCTTCCGTATGAGTGATTTAGGCCTTCACCTGATCTTCACCTATATCTCACCTTCGTTCTATTGCCCAGATAGTCACAATTTGAGATACGAGCCACACGAACCCCGCAGTTCAGATGGCCAACGGACTACGCGTGGCCGGTAACCGCAAGTTAAAAGGAGAACGACGTGAAACTCACTACCAGGATAGTCGCTCTAGCTTGTCTCGCAGTGTTTATGATGTTTGCCGGATCAGCTTTCGCTCAAGAGGATGAATCAACATCCGCTCCGGATCCGAGGCTCCAGAAAATGCTCGACGGCTTTCGCTCAGCTAAGCCATCGAACGCCGCCGCCGCGGCGAGCAGATCGCAGCAACAGGCAAAAAGTGAGGAAGCGACTCCAGACGCAACCACCACTTGTTCGTACACATTCACATCCGGCAGCGGTTACACCTACCTGCAGTTTTGCGTGACCGTGAACGGCAACATCGTCGAGTTCCAGAGTCCTGCGGGCGTTGAGCAGATTAGACAGGGTAGCTTCCAAGAAGGCTATGGGATATGCGATCTTTCGACAGACGTCGGTTATTACGACTACGCGCAGGGTGGTGACAGTGGGAACTGGGGCTCGCCGGTCTTGGTTTCGCACACCGCAAGCATGGTCAAAATCTCGCGCACAACGAGCGATGGTCTATGGGTCCTAACCCAGACGATCACCAATTCACCTGGACCTAATCCATCTGCCAAGGTTTTGATGCAGCTCAAAAACAACTCTGGCACACCCAAGGAAGCTTTTCTGTTCCGCTATGCTGATGTGGATCCGGGAGAAGCTGCCGGGGACGACACCGAACCCGACGGATATCTCGAAAGCTTCGACTCGTCCTCAAGTAGTGCTTGGGGATACGTTCCGGCAAACGGAAGCGAATCGAGTGCTCCTTCGTATGGCTTGATGTTCCAGAAGGTCGGGAGCCCGGTTCCGGCTTCTGTGCTATACGCCATCGATGGGTACAGCCAAGATGTTAATTACGGTCCAGCCCCTTGCAATCCCAGCGCGAATTTTGTGTCATCGCTCACCAACACCGACGGCTCAATTGTGTATCTTTGGGTCTTCGAAAGCCTAAAGAAGGAACAGGCCGTTTCCGTGACCGGCAAATATTTCTCCTTCTAAAGCAATCCGCCTGGCCTTGCACTGCCTTCCCGAGCTTGCTGCGGGAAGGCAGTGCAACGGGTGCGTGCGCATCACCGTTAACCAATACCCGCATCGCAATCGCCCAAGGCTCAATCACGCAATTTTGGTTAGTCCGTCTGGCTCACCAAACAAGGCCGTGGAGCGCACCTGCAAGCCGATTTAAATTCTCGCTTTAGGAAAGCGGGTCGCTTGGTTTCGTGATTGCGGAGCGACTCAGCTTTATACTGCTAAAGGAGGGCGCCTCGCGATGGTAATCCACGAAGTCTCCTTATGCCACGATCGTGGCATCAAGAGTCTATCAGTTCCTGAGACGCCTGTTTGCGGCGCGGACAATAGACACAATTTGTCATCTTTTCAAAGTGGCTCGGGGATTCTTGGGGTTCAGCAAGGTCGCCACCGGGTCTGGCTTTTCCGCAACTCACTAAGAATGTGTCAGATAGCCGTAGTTGACACACAGCTTTGGCTCGCGTTCCAATTTGGCAAGCTCCGTGCACTCTACACGACTGCGAGAGCTAAGATCAAGAAACTCAAGATCAAGCTCGATTTCAAACAAGGGGATATAGAAATGTTCAAGAGACAACGAGGATTTTCCCTAATCGAACTTCTAATCGTCGTGGCGATTATTTTGATCATCGCCGCCATTGCAATTCCAAACCTGCTTCGCGCCCGCATCGCGGCCAATGAGGCCTCCGCTGTGGGTTCTACCCGTTCCATCGTTACCGCCGAAGTGACTTATTCTTCGACGTGGGGCACCGGTTATTCCACGAACCTGGCCAAGCTGGGTGGTGCGATTCCTTGCGTCGCGTCCGCTGCCACGGCTTGCTTGATTGACCCGGTTCTGGCTGCGGGCACCAAGAGCGGCTACACGATCAACGCGATCGGTGGCGCGGCTGTTGGCGGTGTCGTTCCAACCTTCGTTGACTATGCCAAGCCGGTTACAGTGGGACAGACTGGTCAGCGCGGTTTCTGTTCAGACGAATCCGGTGTGGTGCGCTTCGACCCCACGGGTTTGCTGACGCCAGCAACGGACGTTGCTTGCCAGGCAGAAACGGCTCTGCAGTAGTTTGCAGTTCGAAGAGCTTGCCTTTGCGGCTGACACTGACAGCCTTCTCGAAATTCGCGGGTGGCCCAGAAACCGGCCACCCGCAAAATCTTCAAACGTGCATCCCAGCAACGTGAAATGTTTCAAGACCCCCGAGTTGTTCTAGCCTGCTTTCGCCTTTCAGCGGAAATCTCTAGGAGAGAACTGCGTTCGGCAGAGGCTCGGAAACTAAGCGACGGCGCTGTAGAGATTGTGCGCCTCTTCTTCCTTGGGCTGGGTAATGCCCACGATCGGCCTGCTGCCTGCGGGACAAGGTTTCCCGTTGTGCCCAGCTAGGAGATGCATGATCAGAGCATCGACACTCCGATGTTCCTCGCGCGTTAGCTCGGCATCCTGGTAAAACGAAAGGTCTCTGGATCTGCGAATTCCTCGTGCTGCTCGCAGCTTGGAGACCGCATCCATCCGAAATTTATCGAGATGTTCGCATCGAATTCTTACGGCCATGGGGCGCAATTCTATAACGCCGCTGAAGTATCTCAATGGTACTACAGTACTACTGTATGTGTTAAAAAGGCCCTCAAACAACCCCTTCCGTGCACCGGTGTCCTTTACGGTGTCCACTAAAGCAGGTGGCGCACCCGGATTTATTTTTGATGGAAGCGGTAGACGATGCCAACGGAGACGCGGTAATTGCCCTGCGAGGGATTACCGCCGAAGAAGCGTGTCTGTTCGTAATCGGCCTCGGGCAGTCGGGCTGACCAGTGTTTGTTGATGCGCACGTCCAAGCCGCCTCCTCCCATCCACGACATGGCGCTGTCGGTTGTATGGACGGCGCCATAGCCACCCTGCGGCGGGAGATTGTAAACGTACAGACCGCCTCCAAAGAGAACGTGGCCGAAAAGCGTAAATTTGTGACGATGGCCAAAAGGATAGAGTTGGGGACCTATCAGGGCGTTGTAAACGGCGGTGCTCCCGTCGTTCGTATAGACGTTCGTACTTGAGCCGTAGTGATTGTAAGTCCCGGAAAAATCGGCGGCGACGTTGATAAAGCGCCAGATGTGATAATCGCCGAACGCATTCCAACCGTTCATTTTCAATCGAGTTCCCGTTTGCGATTCGTCATAGGAACGAAACGTGTAGCCTCCGCCGATCTCGTATTGCGGCGTCCCCTGTGCCATAGCCGGCAGGCAGAAAATCAGGGCGAGTGCGAAAAGAGCTGCTAGCTTGGTCATCTACGAACATCCTCCCAAAGTGTTAGCACCGCATTGTTGTGTTGCCGCGGGCCATAGGATGCAGCCTGCAGGAATTTAGTTACCGCGCCGGTAAGAGTAAATGGAAATCGTCTCAGAGAGAAGCGCTGATACGGAGAAGTTTGAAAGCTCCCTAGGACACCCGTTATGGGCAAAATCGAGCTTCCGGAGGACTATTCGGAGGCGGCGTGCGTCAGCGGCTGAATCCGGATTCCTTCATAGGACTCCAGAATCAACGTACAAAGATGGTCGATCTGGGAAGGGTCTTCGTGAGGCCGCAGACGGCGAATAGGCACAGTTTCGAGCAGACGCCCGAAAAGCTCGAACTCGCGCGCTCGCATCTGCTTGTCCAGGAGATTCGTGGCGTACGAATTCGCGACCATTGAGAGCAAGCCATCGCTCGGCCTCGGTTGCTCGAGAAATGGCGCGCCGCTTTCGGAGCTGCGCTGGCCGAGCACAAAAATAGCCCCCAACGGCAAAAGCTGTTCCTCAAACCGCAATTGATTATTCCCGAGCGAAAGCAAACGCTTGTCCCAGTTCGCAGAAAAGCTTGGAAGTTTCTTGTCCGCGCCGTACACCATCGCGACGGAATCGGCCCAGAGGCAAAGGTACGGGTAGGCCGGATAAACGAAGAAAGATCTTTCGCGTTCCACGAGTGCCACGACATCGTCGGAGATTACGCCGTATCCTTTTTGGGCGAGCGCTGCGGCTGTCGTGGATTTACCGGCTCCCGCGGAGCCAACGAAAGCGACGGCCCGGTCACCGATGGCAACCGCGCTGGCGTGCAGACACGTCACACCTCGCAACCGAAGCAGAAGTCCAAGCACCGGACCGAGGAGATACGTCGCGGCGTCTTCAATGGTCAAAGAATCCGGCCACAGCACCCAAACTTCGTTGCCGCCGCGGTCCATCCAGAATTGTGCGCCGTCAAAATAGACAAGATGCAGGAAAGCGCCACCATCGACGTTCCAGATTCGCAAGGCGGGCTCACCCAAATCGTCGGTATAGAGGCTGGTATAAGTGAGCTCTTCCGGCCCGGCGGGAATATCGCCTCCCGGGTAGGGCGAAATGTTCATGTGGATTTCGACGGCCGCTCCGGCAGCGGAGCTATGCGCATGCGAAAGTTCCGGAAGGGAGACGTTACACCGGAGGAGCAAACCGAAGACTGAATAGGTGAAGTTCACTTCGTTCAACTTGCAAGCTACAGAGGGAACTGGCGCTTCGATCAATCCAATAACTTACGGTCATTCTTCTTCAAAATGAAGACATTTACCTCACTGAATCGCACGGATCTCACATTTCAGTCTTATTCATCGGATATTTGCCGCCGTCGTTACTTTTCCGTATGCCTACCTTTTGAGTAAGCTCCTGCACCGTTCCGTAAGTAGTCAGGATCGGCGAGGAATACGCCTTCTTCGGCACCCGAATATCGGGTTTAGGCATTGCAAACCTCCGCACGCAAGTTATACCGGACTCTACGCGCCGACTGCAACCAAAAGTTAAGGCAAAGCGGGCGTACGTCTGAGCGTATCTGCTCCAGGCCTTTGTCAGCGCGCAGAGGCGAAATCGCCGAATGGTTCACGTAGCGGCCCATATCTTCGGTCCACTGCACCTGATCGAGCCACGCCGCTTCGGGGACTCGCAACTTCCGGGTGAGCGGATCGCCTGCCAGCGGAGTTTTCGGGCGAACACGGGCACTCTCGGGCAGTCGTCCAATCATGGCCTCGCGCAATAGCTTTTTCTCGAAGAACCAGGGAAATGGAGGCAGGGCGAGAAGGAAATCTACAACCCGCAAATCGAGAAATGGATAGCGCACCTCGACCGGACAACGCGAAACTCCCGGGTTTTCGTGCTCAAACATATCGGCCCAGTGCGGCAGAGAAAGCGACGCATGCGCTTTTGGCAGAAGCGGATGTGGCCGCGCTGCCGGCAACTCACTCCACTCTTTCCAGCGTGCTTCGAGATTCAGGCGCCGGGCAAATCCAGGTTCAAGCCAGGCGGGAAATATCGGTGCCGTCGAGTTCTTGACGAAAATTCCCTTGAAGCGGCGTCGAATTCCGGACCAGGGCGAGGAACGCTGCCGTAGATAAAGCGGCAACTCAATCAATAAATGGCGATAATCCGATTTTCGCAGCATTTGCTTTGCATAGGGCCACATCTCGAAGTGCATCAGATTGTCGCCGCCCTCGCCCGATAGCGCTACTCGGCAATCTGCTGCAATCATCCGAAATTGGTCGAAGAGGCCGGCGAAGAGAGGATCGTCAACAGGCTCGGGCCAGCTCAATTCGGGATCGTCCCACCGCTCAAACGCCCGCAGGCCATCCACCGCAAGATACCGAATCGGAATGTGGAGAAAATCCGCCACTTGCGCGGCGTGCGGGCCGTCCTGATCAGGGATCAGCGACTCATAAACCACGGTATAGGCGCGCAAGTCCGCCGCCCCGAACGAAGTATTTGCAATCTCGCGCGCCGTTGTTGCAACTGCTCCCGAATCCAGGCCGCCGCTCAGTAGGATTCCCGCACGGTCGACTCGCAAGCGATCCGCCACGGCGGACTGGAACAAAATTTGGAAATGCTCCACGTAGTCGTCCGGATGGCGATAGCGGATCGAGCCGTTGGTGGGTGCGGTCCAGTATCGACGGAGCTGCAGGCCCTCCTGGGAAACTGAAAGGCAATGCGCGGGAGGCAGCCGCCGAATTTCGCGGAACATGGTGGTCGCGACATCGCAATTCAGCCCGAACAATAAAAAATCTCCGACGGCGGCCTCGTTCAACTCTCCGGAAACTTGCGGATGCAGACGCAAGCAGTCTAGCGTGTTGCTGAAAAGAAAAAGCTCGCCGAGTTCGGCGTAGTAGAAAGGCTTGATGCCGAAATGGTCGCGTGCGCAAAAAAGTGTCTTTCGGCGCGCATCCCAGAGGGCGAAAGCAAAATCTCCCCGGAGGTAGTGAACGCACTCTTCGCCCCACACGGCATACGCTTGCAGAATGAAGGCGGAGTCCGTAGCCGGACGCTCGAGTTTTCGCCCCGCGTTTTCGAGCCTTTCTTGGAGTTCCGCCCGAAAATCGATTCGTGCGTCCGCAGTAATCCAGAGTTGTCCATCGAGGCTACCAGGCTGGCGCTCGTGAATCGATTCGCGCGTCGTGCGCAGCATCGTGTGGCCGAAGCCCACGGAACCGCTCGACCACGTTTCCCGCGCGTCCGGTCCGCGAAAGGAGAGAAACTGAGCCAGCGCTTGCAAGAGTCCCCGATCAATTGGGGCGCCGTCGCGGTCGAACATGCCCACGGTTCCGCTCAACGAGTTTGCGTCTCCATGGGAATGATCGGCCCTTCGAATGGAACAAAGTGAAGGTGCTCTCCCCCCGCGTCGTTCAGGACTTTGCCGTCAAATTCAACCCACGAGTGCGCCTCAAAGCGGCCGGAATCCTTTCGCGCGCCGACGCGAAGTTCCGCTGCAATCCCGCGCAATCGCAGGAGCCACCAAAGCACCAGCGACTGTTCCAGGCAATTCGTACTGAAAAAAAGATTTCGTGCGGCAGCGGCTTCCATTCGGGCGATTACTCGGGCGGACTTGGCGAGCGACGCCTCCGGCGCAAGAGCTTCGGAGTTGACACGCGGTGCAAGCCAGTCCAATGCATTCTTCCAGCGGCGAAAACCGGCCAGGCGTAGACCCAGCCAAGTCGCGGCGAGCCCGGCCATAGATTCGAGAACTACCCCGCGCTCGAATCCGCTCAGCCGTAAGAAACCACGCCACCTATCCATGATTGCCTTCAACCCGCGGCCTTCCTGAAAGTCGCGCGGTCCAAATTAAGATGTCTCTCGCCGCCAACAGGCCACAATGGTTTCGCCGGGGAGGCGGCAAGCTGCCGAAGTCGAAGTCAGGGAACCGCTGCCGGGCGCACTTCGATCAGCCCCTCACTTCGCATCTTCTCGAGCAGCGCAATTAGATCGCTCTCACAACGCTTGGCGTCCACTTCGTATTCATCGACCAGCGCGTCGCGGAGTTCCTCCACACTTCTAGGTTCTTGTAGAAGTCTCCAAACGCGCGCACCCACCGCGTTCACGCCGTAATATACGCTGTTCTTCAGGTTGAGGATGGCCGACTCTTCACCAAGTGGACACGATACCTGTTCGCCTGTAGCGAGGACGATCGAATGCACAGATAGAGTTGGGTCCAATTCGGCCGCTCCTATCCTTCTGGACTGGGTAGGTAAATGCGCCGCAGGCCCGGCAGGGGTTCTTGCGCCCTGCGAACCATCAAGTCTGAATGACCGCAACGACCCCGGCGCTATTCTACCGGGAGTTCACACCCACAGCAATGACGGAACTGGATTCGGCGCGGTGAATTCGGTTATAACGGCGGGGATGCCAACGCATGCCATTTCTGTCGCAGGCGTCGAAAAATATTTTCCGCCGGCGCTGTCAGGCTGGCGGGCTTTGCTGCAGCCGGTCGCGCGTGCCACGCAAAGAGCGCTCGCGGGAGTTTCCTTCAGTGTGGCGCACGGCGAAGCGGTAGCGCTAGTCGGCCCCAATGGGGCCGGGAAGTCCACCTTGCTGCGCATCCTTGCGACGCTGATTCTGCCCACGCGCGGGCAAGCAGCGCTCGGAGGTTTCGACGTCGAGCGCGACGCGTCCCGCGTCCGGCAGCAGTTTGGGTATCACACCGGCGGCGATGAAGGGTTCTATAGTCGCCTGAGCGCTCGCCAGAATCTGGCATTTTTCGCCGCCATGAACAACATGCCCTCCGAGCTCGCGAAAGAACGGATCGCGCGTACCTCGGAACAGATGGGAATAAAAGACAGCATGGATCGCCAGGTGCGCACGTTTTCTACCGGCATGGTGCATCGCCTCGGCCTGGCACGCGCGTTGCTGCACAATCCTGTCATCCTCATGCTTGATGAGCCCACGCGCAGCCTGGATCCCCTCGCGGCTGCTGATTTGAGGCGTCTTTTGAAAAATGATCTTGTCCGCGGACGCGGCACCACGTTGCTTTTTGCTTCGCACACTCTGAGCGAGGTGCAGGAGATTGCCGACCGCGTGGTTCTTCTCGATGAAGGACGAGTGATCGCGTGCGATTCGCCGTTCGGACTGTGTGCCTCGACCGGTACCGCGAATCTGGAGGGCGCGATTTCGCGCCTTGCGCGGCATCCCGCGACCGCCGAGGCGCTTCCATGAACGTTGCGCTCACAATCCGGAAAATCGCTGCATTCTTTCAGCGTGATTTCGCTATTGCGCGCGGGTATCGGGGTGCGCTGTTGCTCGAAACTCTGGAAGCGCTGTTCGGTGTGGCCACGTTTTACTATCTCTCGCGCTTCGTCCAGAGCCCCGAGCTTTCGAGCGAGTTGCCCGCGGGCACCAACTATTTCGCGTTCGCGCTCGTGGGATTTGCTTTCTTCGATTATTTGAGCGTTGCGCTGAGCGCGTTTGATTCGAGCATCGAGGAAGCGCGCCAGAACCGCACGCTCGAGGCGCTGCTCGTCACGCAGACGCCGTTGCCCGTCATCCTGGCGGGTTCGGCAGTCTATCCTTTCGTCGCCCTGGCGCTTCGGACATGCGTCTATCTCGCATGGGGAGCGCTGCTGTTTGGCTTCGCGCCGCACTCGGCCAACTGGCCGGGAGCGGTGGCAATTCTTCTGGCGTCAATTCTCGCGTTTGCAGGGTTGGGAATTTTATCAGCGAGCTACTCAATCCTCTTCAAGCGAGGGAACCCCGCGAAGTGGATCGTACTGGGCGTTTCCGGGCTCGTCGGCGGAATGATGTATCCGGTTACGGTTTTGCCTGCACCTTTGCAGCTGCTGGCGCGTCTGATTCCGGTGACCTATTCGCTCGAAGGAATGCGCGCTGCACTTCTCGCCGGAGCGGGCTGGGGCGTGCTCTGGCATTCAATCGTCGCCCTGTTGGTTTTCGCCGTGATTTTGATTCCGCTTTCGTTCGCCGTTTTTGCCTGGGCTCTGCGCCGCACAAAAATTACCGGCACTCTGACCCACATTTAATCAAACAGGCGGTATCTCAGGATGGAGTACAGCGTAACGAAGCCGTCGCGCCAGGTTATCTTTTTCCCTTCTTCATACGAACGTCCGGCGTAAGAAATCGGCACTTCGTAAACCCGCCATTTTCCCTTGGCGACTTTAACGGTGACTTCCGGTTCGAATCCGAAACGATTCGACTTCAGCTGCATGCCCTGAATTACTTCGCGCCGGAATGCTTTGTAACAGGTTTCCATGTCCGTGAGTTTCAAATTCGTGACTATGTCCGAAAGCAGCGTGAGGAATTTGTTGCCCACGTAGTGCCAGAAGAAATGCACGCGCTGCGGCCCGCCAATAAATCGCGAGCCATATACGACGTCGGCGCGCCCGTCGAAAATGGGCTCCAGCAGCTTCTCGTAATCTCTCGGGTCGTACTCCAGATCGGCGTCCTGCACCACGTACACGTCCCCGGACGCTTCCGCGAAGCCACGCCGCACAGCAGCGCCCTTTCCCTGATTCTTCTCCTGAAACAGAAAATGCAGCCTTTCCAGTGAAAGTCGCGCGCGGCCCTCGCAAATCTCCACTTCGTTGCACCCCTTCGATTTCTGTTCGTGGAAGCCGCGCAAAAGCTGGCGCGTCCCATCGGTTGATCCATCGTCAACCACGATCACCTCATTGGCCAAACCCGAATTCTGCACGCGCAGCAGTAGTTCCTCGATGGAAGGACGTTCGTTATAGGCCGGAATGATGACGGAAAGGCGCATTTCTCGCATGGCATCGGCAGAGCGAAGTGTGCTCGGCGCCTCGCCGTGAGGCCCTTTTTCGGAAGGGAAGCGCGCAACTGACATAGGCATTGAAAAGATACCATGACCTGCTAGCTATAAGAGTTTAATGCCTGTTGCCGCCATAGGCGACAGGGCTTGTGAACACGCTCACCCTACAGTACAGTTTTTGTCTGGATGGTGACGCCGCCGCAAATGAAAGTTCCTTTGCTCGATTTGAAAGCCGAATACGCAGGATTGCGCGACGACATTCTCGCCGCGCTGGACCGCGTATGCCAAAAATCCGCATTCGTTCTGGGCGAGGAAGTGGAAGCATTCGAACGCGAATTTGCAGCCTTCTGCGGCACGAAGCACTGCGTCGCGCTAGGCACTGGGACGGCCGCGCTCCATCTCGGCTTGCTGGCGCTGGGTGTTCAGACCGGCGACGAAGTGATTACAACTCCGAACACTTTTATCGCGACGGCCGAAGCGATTACCTATTGCGGCGCGCAACCTGTCCTCGTCGATATTGATCCGGCCACGGCGAACATTGACCCGAATCTGATCGAGCGGGCCATCACGCGACGCACGCGCGCCATCATCCCGGTTCATTTGTACGGCCGTCCGGCGGATATGGACGCCATTCGATCCATCGCTGCCAAGCACAACCTTCGCATCCTCGAAGATGCGGCCCAGGCGCACGGAGCGCGGTATCGCCACAGGCGTGTGGGAACCTTGGGGCACGCCGCCGCCTTCAGTTTTTATCCCACAAAGAATCTGGGCGCCTACGGAGAAGGCGGCGCGCTTACGACCGACGACGACTCGATTGCTCAATTCGCCCGCGCCGCCCGATCGCACGGCCAGACAGCGCGCTACGATCACGAGTTCGTCGGCTACAACTATCGCATGGAAGGGTTTCAGGGCGCCGTGCTGCGCTGCAAGCTGCCCCATCTGGATGCCTGGACGAAACGGCGGAGGGAAATCGCGCGCGAATATCGTCGCGGCTTTGCGAACGCCTGCCTGGAAATGCCCGTGGACGATGTGCGGGACGAGTGTGTCTATCACCAATTCGTAATCTACGTGGACAACCGCAGCGCTCTAATTGCAGCTCTCGCGGAGCGCGGCATTGACACCGCCGTGCATTACCCTAAGCCCGTGCATTTGCAGCCCGCCTACTCTTCGCTCGGCAATCCGGCGGGAACATTTCAGCATTCCGAGCGCGCTTGCGAGCGCGTGCTCAGCCTGCCGCTATTCCCAAGCATGACGCTGGAACAACTCAGTTACGTGGGTCGCTCAGTTCTTGAAATCGTGGGAAAAAAATAACTCAGGTAGTTTCGCTGCGAGTCCCGGTAGATTCCGAAGGTTCGCGTGCAGGTCCAGCTGCAAATCCAGCTACGCCGGAAACTCCCGCGGCGTTCGCCGTTCGTTCGCGGAGTACTTGTGCGAGACCGTCGAACAACTTCGAGCAGGAATCGCGCAGAGCCTGGTCCGCCGCGCGCAAAAGCGATTCGATCGTGTTTTGTCCGTGTTCGTTCAGCCGGCGCACGGAAGATACGACCCAGGAATCGCTCGTGGTGTCGAGCCGCTCCTGATATCTTCCCACCGCTTCGCCGCCTAATTGATCCAGGCTGGCGGCCCATTCTTTGTGGAAGGCATCCCGCTCCGCGCGGAACCCATCGAGCGTGGACGCAAACTCGGCCGTAAGCGCGGCGCGCCCTTCTGTGGTAGCCGCTTCGAGATGTGAATCCATTTGCGCTTCGAAGCGCGAGACCAAAGCCGCACCGCTGTTTCCCAGTTGCTCCAAATGTTGCGCACTCGAACGCTCGAGTTCCCCCGCGCGCTCTTGCATCGCCGTCCGGCTCACGTCCGCAAACCGTTGCACTTCGCCGTCGGAAATCTCGCGCAGCACCTGGCCGAACGAACTCGCCGCAGCTTCCGCTGCCTTGTCCAGCTCCGTCCGGGTGCGCCCGCTGAGCTCGCCGGCAAATCCTTCCAGCCGCTCGTGGATTTGTACCACGTGTTTCGCGGACTCCGCGGTCAACTGGGTTTCAAACTTCTTGATCTCTTCCGCGGTCTTCTCGTCGAAGCCCGCCGTTGCGGACGTCACCGTTTGTTCCACCAGCACCTGCAAGCGAGCCCGCGCTTCCTGCTGGAACCATTCCGAGGTGCGGCCGATGGATTCTGCCGCGGAATGCGAAGCCCGCACCCCGGCGGCATCCAGCTCCTCGCCCCATTTCCCGAGTGCTTCCTTGCGCGCGGCCTCAAAGTCATTGCGAAGATCGAGAATCGTCGCGGTCAACTGCGCGGAAACCTCGCGCTGGTTATTTTCCGAGACTTGCCGCAGGCGTTCGCGATGCAGGCGCAAACTCTCTTCCACCTGCACCTCGCGCGCGGCGAGTTCGCGAAGCAATTCGGGGACGCGCTCGAACTGCGGAGCCATCTTCGATTCCACCTGCGCCATGGTGCGTTCCAGGAATTGCTGGCCCAGCGAATCAAGGGCCGGCGCCACGCGCTGCGAAACGCCGGCAGCAAGATTTTCGGCTCGGCGATTCAGCTCGGCGGTTTGCGCGTCGAGAATTTTCTCGAGGCGCCGGTGAAGTTCATTCAGCGTGTCGTGGGTCGCGGCTTCGAGCTGCGCTGAATATTCCTTCGTACGTCCGGCTACCTGCTCGATTTCGGCGAGCGACGTGCGCGCCAGCGTTAGCTCCTGCTCCAGTGACGATTTGATTGCGGCCACTGATTCGCGCGCTTGCGAGGAAGCTTGCTCCAGAGGCTGGCGCATCTCCGTGATGCGCTCAGTCATCTTTCGCTCCGCGCCGCGCAGCACGTCCTGCGACCGCTCCGACATCTGCTCCACAAGCCGCTGCATGCTGCTGTCCAGTGATGACTCCAAGAGCTCTTTCCACTGTGCCAGCGCAACCGTCATTTCACCCGTAAGCCGCTGCTGCCAGACTCCTGCCGCGCCCTCGCTCGAAGCAGCTTCTTCCTTCGCAGGCTCCGCGGGTGGCTTCGAAGCCTGCGCTGCTTCCAGCGCCTCGAATTGAAGTCGGGCCTGCGCCAGTCGGCTCACCGCGCCCTGCGCTGCATCATTTTCCGTGCGAAGCGCTTCCCCGTGGCGTGTGAGTTCGTTCATCAAGTCGCGCGCCTCGGCGAAATTCTGTTCGAACTCTGCCTTCAATCCCTTCAGAAATTCATTTTGCCTCGTCCCTAATTGCGCGGAGAATTCCTCGCGCGCCCCCGTTTGGGCCGATTCGAATTCGGCCTTCCATCTTCGGAAAAAACCTTCACCCGCGGCGGCTCTTTCCTGCTCGGCCTCTTCGACGCTTCGAAGGATTTCTTGCCGGGCCTGCTCCGTAGCGTCGGCAATAGCTTCCTTCGCTTGTCTTTCAAGTTCGGACCGGAGTTCGCGCAACAGCGGACTATTCGCTGCTGCGCTCGATTCGATGGAGAGTGCAGCGTCGTGCTCCGGAACGAGGCCGGAAGAACCAGTCATGTCTTTCATCGGGTTTCCCATCAATGCGGATATGTTTAGCGGTACAGCGACAGCAGGCCCAGCTTCAGTCTCCTGCGTCGTTCGAAATTCTCCGTGCGATCGCGGACTCTCTGCACCCTCATCCGACAGAGCCGTCAACGCCCAATTCTCGGGCGGGGCGCCAAGCGCCCAGATATTCGCGGGCCGTTCCAATTCCACGGCCACCTGGAAAAACTCCCGGATCGAATGCGGCCGTTGCACCCAGGCCACGCGTGCGCGCATGTTCACGAGCCGGTTCGAACGCCTCGAGGTTTCGGGCAGTTCAAGCGTGACCCAGGTGTTCTTTGGAAGGTGGTGCTTCGATGAGTAGCGGCAACCGTGGAGATTCAGGTCGAGCGTCGAAGTCCGCTCCTCGAAAGGTTGGCCCAGAAGATCGATTCCCCTCACGATTACCGGAAGGGACTCGGAGAGGCGTTCGCTTCGGCGGCGCTCCATGCTGGTCTGGTTCAATTCCGGTTCACCCAGGAAGTAAGTCCGATTGCTTCGAGAGAATAGCACTCTCGCGGTCGGCGGTCGAGCGAAGAGAAAGCCCGCCCCCGACAGGAATCGAAAATCAGTGCCGACGAAATTTCTTCAGCTCTTCTTTTTCTTCTTCGAGACCGTCATGTCCGTCCCGCCGGTCAGCGCGTCCAGCCCATCGATAGCTTCCTTCGCCTGTGCCGCCAGGGGCGTGTTGGGAGCAAGGTCGATGGCCTTCTGGTATGCCTCTTTCGTTCCCGGAGGAATGATGTACAACATCTTCTCGCCTTCCTGCTTCGGTTCAATCATGGCCGAAAGAGAGCTGCCCAACAGATACCACGCCTGAGCATCCTGCGGATTCGCCTGCGTGGCCTTCTGCAGCGGCGCGATCGCGTCCTTCTGCCTGCCCTTGTTATTGAGAACAATTCCTACGTTCTTGTAGCAAGTCGCCCCCAACGCCGGATCGAGCGCCAGGGCTTTTTCGCAGTCCGCGGTTGCCTCCGCGAGCTTGCTCTCGGCGGCCTTGGGATCGGTCATCGCCGCCGCGGCGTTCGCCACGTTCGTGCTGTAGCCGGAATAATAATTTGCTTGTGGTTTTAGATCGATTGCCTTTTGGAAGGAAGCTGCCGCGTCGTCGAAGTGCCCGGTGCATTCCTGAGCTGTGCCGATGTTCCCCCACACGAGAGCGTGATTGTTCACTTCCTTGGGTCCCACTCCCTGTTCCGCCTGCTGAAATTCCGTGAGAGCAGTCTGGCAATCCGCCACGCGCTTCTCCTGCAAGGGAGCCTTTTGGTCCGCCGTGGCAGTGCGAATTTGTTTTTGCAGGTCCGTGGCATCGGCCATGGACTTCACGCCGTTGTCGAAGTGCAACTTCATGTTCTTGAATTTGTCCGCGTCGTCTTCCTTCTTTTTCGTCTCCTCAGGATTCGCCGCGTTTCCCTTCGCGATCAGCTCCTGGAAGTTGATCTTGTAGTTGTTCTCCTGGCCATCGATGACTTGAAATTTCTCCGTATAGTTCAAGCTCGGATAGGTGAACACGTACACCGCCGTGCGCATGCCCAGCTGCACGAATTTCCCGTTCTTGTCCGTCTTCACATTGAAGGTCTGGCCCGTGTCCGGATTCTTGATCTCGATCGCAAGATCCGCAAACGGCTTGCCTTCCTTATCCAGGACCTCGCCGTTCAGTCTTCCGGTGCCTTGCGCCCGCACGACGCCGGCGAAGAAGAGTGCCAGCAGCAGGACTGTCCAGGCAGGAATCAGTTTTCTCATGTGCGTATCTCCTGTTCGATGGTTGTGCGGCCGCCTATTATTGCGCAACTCGTGGCCTGTATGCGATAGCGTCAGCGAGCCCGGCCTCCGCGAAAGCCCGAAGTCGCAACCGGCAACTATCGCACGTTCCGCAAGCTTCGTCCTCATATTGATAGCAGGACCAGGTGAGTTCGAGTGGCGCGCGAAGCTCGGCCCCTCGCCGCACGATTTCAGGCTTGCTCATGGCGATCACCGGCGTCACGATTTCAATCCGCGTCTCCGGTCGCGTGCCCTGGCGCACCAGCTCCGCGAACGCCCGATAATACTCCGGACGGCAGTCCGGATAGCCAGAACTATCTTCCGCCACCGCGCCAATGTAAATCGCAGTTGCGCCAATCACTTCGGCCCAGCTTACCCCGGCCGAAAGGAAATGAGCGTTGCGGAAGGGAACATACGTATTGGGAATTCCGGATTCCGGCGCCAGGGCTTCGCCCGATTCCGGCACAGCGATGCGCTGGTCGGTCAGCGCCGACCCGCCGATTTGCGCGAGCGAATCAAGCCGAATCACCAGTCGTTCTTCGACGCCGTAGAAGTCCGCGATTTCATCAAACGACCGCCGCTCCCGCCGCTCCGTCCGCTGCCCATAGCTCGCGTGCAGCAGCGCCAGCTCGTGCGTCTGGTCCGCAATCGCTGCAGTCACGCACGAGTCCATCCCTCCGCTCAGCAGCACCACCGCTTTGTTTTTCTTCGTCACTTTGGCGCGCGTTTGATGAATCCTAAACTCCCTGTGTCGCCGGATCCCAGATGAATTTGTGCAATTGCAGGCCCAGCCGCACGGGCAATCCATCCGCCAGTATCCACTCGGCGAGTTCCCGCGCGCTCAATCCCAGCCACGTGCCTGCGGGGTCCGGGAATACGGGCGAGAACAGAATCTCATGCACTCGATCGGGCAGCTGGTGGTGCAAAGTAAATTCCTTGGCGAACTCATAGTCCCGGCGGGACGAAATTACGAATTTGATTTCATCCGAGCGCCCGACGGTTTCGAGATTCGCCAAATCAAAAGTCCCGGGCTCGCCGGAGTCCGGGCATTTCACGTCCACAATCTTGATTACGCCCGTCGGGAGCCCGCCCACAAAACGTTCGCCGCTCGTCTCGATCATCACCGTATATCCGGCGGCCACCAGTTGCTCCGCCAGTTCGGGAGTTTCGGGCTGAAGCAGCGGCTCTCCTCCCGTGATTTCCACGAGTGGCACGTGGGCGTTGCCGTTGCCGGCCAGCGCGCGAACCTTCTCCAGCACCTCTCCGAGCGAAAGTTTCGTACCGCCATGAAAAGCGTAGGCCGTGTCGCACCAGGTGCAGCGAAGGTTGCAGCCCGTCAGGCGGACGAAAATGCACGGCAAGCCCGCGCGCGTCCCTTCGCCCTGAATCGATTTGAAAATTTCCGTGATAACCATGGAAAAATCGGAGCCGCCGCTATTTAATTACTCCGCCGCAACCCGGATTGGGCGGCACGCTATCGTTGCGCCGCGAAATGTAGCAGACCGTGCCCACCGCAACCGCGAGTTCCAAGCAGCCGACCACTAAAGCGGTGCGCCATCCCCATCCAATCGTCAGCCAAAAAATGGAAACGAGGAAAGCAGGTATCGCTATGACCAGAAGCGCTCGGTTCATATCTCTATCCTATGGCCGGTACGTCGCCGCCGCCGTATCTGTCTCCCACACGGTAATGCTCGATACTCCGGCGCCATTCGCCGCCTGCGGAAGCTGCTTCGCGGTCTGCTCGTAAATGTAGCGCGCAATGTTCTCGGCGGAGGGGTTCAGCACGTCAAAAGGCGGCAGCTCGTTCAGATACTTGTGGTCCAGCGCGCGAATCACGCCCTGGATCACTTGCTTCAGGTGTACGAAATCGTACAGCAGCCCGGTCGCATCCACTTCCTTGCCAGCGAGCGTCACCCGCACTTTGTAATTATGCCCGTGCAGGTTTTCGCATTTTCCCTTGTAATTGCGCAGGTTATGCGCTGCGGCAAACGTCTCGTCCACACTTACTTCATACATGAATTTTCCTTCACGCCCGTCCACCCGCAGAATGCGTGCTCTTCGCGGCCCTAATCGGGATGATTCTCCATGAACCGAGCAACCTCAGACAGCTCCCGCGTGATTGTGTATCCGGGCAGGGACTCGAGAAAAATTCTACCATACTGCATGCGCGAGATTCGGTTATCCAGAATCGCCAGAATCCCGCGGTCCGTCTTTGAACGAATCAGCCGCCCGAATCCCTGTTTCAGCGCCAGCACCGCTTCCGGCACCTGATATTCCGCAAAGGCGTTTCGTCCATCTTCTTGTAGCGCCCGCACTCGCGCCGCCACAATCGGATCGCTCGGCACGGCGAACGGCAGCTTGTCGATGATGACGCAGGAAAGCTGCGTGCCTGGAACGTCCACGCCCTGCCAGAAACTTGCAGTCGCGAAGAGCACCGCGTTGGGTGTCGTGCGGAATCGGTCGAGCAGGATCGAGCGCGGCGCGGTCCCCTGCAGGAGCAGTGGAAATTCCACGCTTCCCGAGACGCGTTGGTGAACGTCCCTCATCTGCGCATAGCTGGTGAACAGGCAAAAAGCCCGGCCCTTCGAAATTTCCAGCAGTTGCGCGATTTCCTCGGCCGCGCGTGCGGAAAAAGTCTCATGGCGCACATCCGGCAAGCCCGAGGGAATGTACAGCAGTGCCTGCTCCTGAAAATTGAATTCCTGCGGCAGCACAACTTCCGTCGCCGGCTGCACGCCCAGCCGCTGCTTCAAATAATCGAAGCGTCCGCCCACCGCCAGCGTCGCGGACGTAAGCACCACGCTGTCGAAACGGTCGAAAAGCTTCTCGCGAAGAATCTCGCTCACGTCGATCGGCGTAGCCGTAAGAATAATCCCCTTGCTGCGGCGCTCGTACCAGTAAACGTAGCTCTTTTCTTCGCTCTCCATCAGGAATCCAAACTCGCGCCGCAGTTCGGCGGCGCGCCGCGCCAGCGCGATCACCTCTTCCGGCTTTGGCGTAATCGCAGAGAGTTCAGTTTCGATCCTCTTCACTGCCGCAGCCAGGTCGCTGAAGGCCTCGTGATTTTGGTCGAGAAACGCCTTTCGTTCATTTGCCCCGAATGGAAAACGGCCTTCGCGCTCCGGAAAAATCTCAAAGAAGCTGCGGGCTCGCTCGCGCACGCGTGTCAGATGCTTTCGAAGCGGTGAGGCTTGAATGTGCAAGACGCGCAGCATGTTCTCGGTGTCCCGCGCCAGTTCGTCGAATTGATAGCTCCAAACGCGGCGCCCGAAATAATCGCTGGCCACGTCCTCGATTTCATGCGCTTCGTCGAACACGACCGCGGAGTATTCCGGAAGGATCGAGCCGAAGTCGTCCTGCCGAATGGCAAGGTCGGCAAAAAACAAATGATGATTCACGATGATCAGGTCCGCTTCCTGCGCGCGCTGGTGCATGGCGGTGATGAAGCAGCGGTTGAAGTCTGGGCATTTCTGCCCGGTGCACAGGTCGCTGCGCGCGTCGATGCGATGCCAAAGTTCGGCGTCGTCGGGCAGAAACGTCAGCTCCGAGCGGTCGCCCGTTTCCGTCAGTTTCGACCAGTCGCGGATCTGCGTAAACCAATCGACCTCGTCGATCCCTTTCAACACCGCCTGTCCCTGCCCATCCATCTGGTTTACTTTCGTCCGGCAGAGAAAATTGTTGCGCCCTTTCATCAGCGCCGCTTTCAGGTTAGGCGCAAAATGCTTTTGCAGGAACGGGACGTCCTTCTGGAAGAGTTGTTCTTGCAGCGATTTGGTCGCCGTGGAAATCACCACGCGTCTGCCGCTGCGAATCGCCGGGATCAAATACGCCAGTGTTTTTCCCGTGCCTGTGCCGGCTTCGATGATGACGTGCTGGTTTTTCTGAAACGCGGCATCCGCGATCTTTGCCATCTCCAGTTGCGACGCGCGAAATTCATATCCCGGATGGCTTTTTTCGAGCAGCCCGCCGCGCCCGAAGATCCCCTCCATGCTTATGTCCTCGGACTTGGTGGCCGCAGCTTTCTTCGCAGTGGAGGCTTTTGCCATTCGTTGTACCGCAGGGATGAGACCCTAAAATATCACACCGAAGCGCGTTCGTCAGAATTGCCCGTGGGCGCAGTCGTATTACGTCCCCGCGCTCCGTGCCTATAAATGATAGTCTATAGCCCTCGCCGTCGCCGGTGCGAAGCCAAATGACTCCCAATCTCCCGTCCATCGTGATCGTCGGACGCCCCAACGTGGGCAAGTCCACGCTCTTCAACCGCCTCACCGGCACGCGCCGCTCCATCGTCACCAACGAGCCCGGCATCACGCGCGATCGCATCTACGGCACGGCCAACTGGGAAGGGAAAAACTTTCAGGTAGTGGATACGGGCGGAATCGTGCCCGAGGACAAGGCCGGAATTCCCGGCGAAATTTTGCGCCAGGCTCGCGTCGCGATTGAAAACGCGACCCGCGTCGTGCAGGTCGTTGACGGCCGCACCGGCCCCACTCCGCTCGACGAGGAACTCGCGCAGCTTCTTCGTCGTGCCGGAAAGCCTCCCGTTCTCGCTGTAAACAAGGTGGACTCGCCGCAGCAAGCCGAACTCGCCGCGCAATTTTACGAACTGGGCGACGAAGTTTTCCCCATTTCATCCGAGCACGGTTTCGGCGTTGATGTTCTCCTCGACGCCCTCACCGAAAATTTTCCCCGCGGCGAATCAACGGAAAAGCCGCCCGACGTCAACATCGCCATCATCGGCCGCCCCAACGTCGGCAAATCGACGCTCCTGAACCAGCTCGTCGGCTCCGAACGTTCCATCGTTTCGCCCGAGCCCGGCACCACGCGCGATGCCGTGGACACCATCGTCGACCGCAACGGCAAGCTGTATCGCTTCCTCGATACCGCCGGAATTCGGCGCAAGGGGAAAACGAAACTCATCGCCGAAAAACTGAGCGTGATTATGGCGCGGCGCCATCTCGAACGCGCCGATGTCGCTCTTCTCATCGCCGACGCTTCCGTCGGCATCACCTCGCACGACGCCACCATCGCAAGTTACGCCGAGCAATCCGGTCGCTCCGTCATCATCGTCTTGAATAAATGGGATCTCGCCCTCGAAGCCGCGCAGGAAAAATCTTCCGCCGAAAAGAAGCGCGGAGGAAAAGGTGGAGGCGCGAATCCAAACAAGCTGATTCAGGATTACGAGCCTCTCGTTCGCCAGCGCTTGAAATTTCTCTCCTACGCTCCGGTGGTTTTCCTCTCCGCGAAGACCGGCGAGCACATCGACCGCCTGTATGCCGTAATTAATCGCGTGGTTGAAGCGCGCAACCGCCGCATCTCAACGGGTGAGTTGAATCGCTGGCTGAAAAGTGTGGACCTCGACAAGGGCACTTCTCCGGCTAGCCGCGAGGTGAAAATTTTCTACATCACCCAAGCCACCACCGCCCCTCCCACGTTCGTGCTCTTCACCAACCAATTGAAGCCGCTGCATTTCAGCTACCAGCGCTTCCTCGAAAATCAGTTGCGCGCCGCCTTCGACTTCACCGGCACGCCCATCCGGTTCAATCAGCGCCTCAAAAAGCGCGGATCCCGCCATCGCGAAAGAAAAGACCCTCGCGACTAGACTCTCGCCCTCGGTCGGCGCGCAGGCTTCGCACGCGCGCGCGTCTCGTTTTTTCAACCGCCTGGGGGTTGACATAGCCTGAAATCGGCCTACGATAGGGAAATCCATGGCGAGTCCCGCTCCAGCTTCGTCTCCTTCTCCCATTCCGGACAAAAGTCTTTTCCGCATCGGCGAAGTCAGCCGTCTCACGGCCACGAAAGCCTTCGTCCTGCGCTATTGGGAGACGGAATTTCCCACGCTGCAGCCGGTCAAGAGTCCGAGCGGTCATCGTCTCTACCGCCGCGAGGACATCGAAACCGTCTTCGAAATCAAGCGTCTCTTGTACGACGAAGGCTTCACCATCGTCGGCGCGCGAAAGCATCTCGCCGATCTCCAGGCTGGCGTTAGTGGCGCCCATCCAATCGACAGTCCCGAACGCGAACATGCCCCGGTCGCGCCTCCGCGCCGCGAGCCTCCCTCGCGCGCGCAACGCAAATTTCTCCTCGATTTGCACGAAGAGCTTCTCGCTGTCTTGACCCTTCTCGAACGCGAGTGATACGCTGAATACCGTTCGAAGCGGTCGGGACGTGGCGCAGCCTGGTAGCGCGCACGCTTGGGGTGCGTGAGGTCGCTGGTTCAAATCCAGTCGTCCCGACCATCTTCCTCTCCTGAAAGGGTTTGATAGCGTGTTTTGCCCGCGCGGGAATTCCCATGCCGGATAATTTGAGTAAGCCAAATATCCTGATTACCAACGACGACGGAATTCACGCCCCCGGCCTGCGCGCTTTGGTTGACGCGCTCAAGGACACTGCCGCCATCACGGTCGTTGCTCCCTCGCACGAGCGCAGCGCCGCCGCTCAATCGCTCACTCTGCGACAGCCGATTTATTGCGACCAGATTGCCGAACGCGAATATTCCGTCGAAGGCACGCCCGCCGATGCTGTAATCCTAGCTTTCCATACACTGCTGAAAGAGAAGCCCGATCTGGTGGTCTCCGGAATCAATCGCGGCGGCAACATGGGCGAGAACGTCTATTACTCCGGAACGGTCGGCGCAGCCATGGAAGCGGCCATCAATCGGGTACCGGCGATCGCCGTCTCGGTCGCCTATCGCGGCAAGGATTTCGATTACGCTCCCGCCGCGAAATTCACCCGCACTCTCGTTCCACTCATCCTCAAGGAAGGCCTCCCGCCGGGCATTCTGCTCAACGTCAACGTTCCACAAGGATGGAAGGGCGAAGTCCGATTCACGCGCCAATCGTCGAAAATCACGCGTAATCTGCTGCAGCCCGGGACCGATCCCCGCGGCCGCCGCTACTTTTGGCTGCACGAACAGCAACTGGTCGACGGCATCGATCCCGACACGGACATGGCCGCAATTCGGGACGGCGCGATCTCAATCACGCCGCTCGAACTTGATCACACGCACACCCCCTCTCTGAATCATTTGTCCCATTGGGCCAAGTTCCTCGAAGACGCTTCTCGCCAAAAGGTTTAAACGTAGCGCCGCGGTCTTCAGCGCGGCAGATGTTGTGATCACCAGAAGCCTCTTCCCATCAGTCACTTATAGACCGAATGAGCAGGGAAAGGCCTTTTCCCGTTTATCCCACTGTAATGTGCAATTCCTTATCTCGCCAGACGGGGCGTTCCTCGTAACCCATTGATTCTAAAGGAAGCCGATGCGGCTCCCCAATTGCTTCTTTATCGCTGTACCGCAGGACGTAGATTTGGGAGACCATTATGACGAAGTTGATCAGATTGCTCGTACTAGTTGGGATCGTTACTTTGGTAGGCGTTGCTTCGGCCTCCGCCTCCGCGATTTGGCCCGGTCATGACAGACATGGCCGAGGAAACGCGCCGCGTGCATACACGATGCCCGAGCCGTCCGACCTCCTCATGCTTAGCGCAGGAGTTTCGGTCGTATTCGCATTGCGCCGCCGCCTCTCGCTCGGTAAGTAGTCTGCCGGGCGTCAGTAGGATTTTGCTTCCTTCCGGCCCGGCCTGGGGAAGCGAGACGCCCGGGTTGCATCGGCCGCAGCGCGAAATTAGTTCTTCCTCCGCATTTCGCTCGCGTTAATCTTCTTCGCGTTCCGATCCTCCAGCTTGATCTCCCCTTTATAATTGCGACTCGTAGCCTCTTGTGAGCATCCACCCAAGCGGAGAGCAAGCCTCTCCGGACTGAGGTAAAGAACATGAATCTCGAATTGAACGGCAAGAAGGCGCTCGTAACAGGTTCCACGGCGGGCATTGGTTTTGCCACAGCGCAGGCGCTCGCGGCCGAAGGCGCATCGGTAGTCATCAACGGGAGAACCGAAAAACGCGTGGATGCCGCCATTCGCGAAATTCAAAAAGCTCATCCAGCCGCAAATCTGTCGGGCGTTGCAGCGGACGTTTCGAACGCGGCCGGCTGCGCGAAACTCATTCAGGCCGTCGGCGCGGTCGATATCCTCGTCAACAACATGGGTATCTTCGAGCCCAAGCCCTTCGAAAAAATTCCGGACGAAGATTGGCTGCGTTTCTTTGAGGCCAACGTCATGAGCGGTGTGCGGCTCTCGCGCCATTATCTTCCTGGCATGCGGCAGAAGAACTGGGGCCGCATCATCTTCATTTCGAGTGAATCCGCGGTGCAGATTCCCGCGGAGATGATTCACTACGGAATGACGAAAACGGCGCAGATTGCCGTCGCGCGTGGAATCGCCGAGACCGTCGCAGGAACGGGCATCACCGTCAACAGCGTGCTGGCCGGCCCTACGCGCTCCGAGGGCGTGGAGACATTCATCGCGCAGTTGGGTGCGCAGAGCGGGACCGACCCTGTGGCCTTCGAAAAAGAATTCTTTAAAAGCGTCCGCCCATCCTCGCTTCTCAAGCGCTTTGCCACCACCGACGAGGTCGCCAACATGATCGTGTATCTCTCCAGCCCTCTCGCCTCGGCCACCAATGGCGCCGCGGTCCGTGTGGATGGCGGAGTGATTCGCGCCATTCTCTAGCTTTCCGCACTTTTCCGTACGTACTTTACCGAATTTAATTTCTTTTTTATTTGTGCTACCGTGCCCTGTGATTGAAGTTGGCACAACTCGGGCTTCGCGGTACAGTCCCCAGCGGATCAACTGCTTCTATGATTTTCTTAATCGCCACTACCATTTATTAGAACTTCGGCTAACTCATTCAAAACAAACAACGGCATCTCTCTCTAATCGCAACAAAAAAGGAGGGTGCCTCAGCACACACTTTCCGACTAGCAGTCAGCGCCTTCGCGCGTTTCGCCTGTTCCGAATTCCACAATCATCGGCAACGCACAGCTCTTGTGGTAGCCTCAGCCTCGCTCAACACAATGAGGACGACCCCATGAGGCACTCGAAACGACTCGCAAGCTTCGCGTTCGTGCTGATTGCATCAGCCTCGCTCGCACCACTTCGTACCCTCGCGCAGTCATCTTCGCAGAACGGGTTTGCGCCGCCCGATCCGCCGGCCTATTCCGCGATCAAAACCGTCCAGGCGTGGATTCCGATGAAGGATGGCGTGCGCCTTGCCGTAAATCTCTATATGCCCGATGGCCCGCTCGAAGGCGTGGCAAAAACGGCGGACCGCAGCGGAAAGTTTCCGGCCATCCTCGAATATTTGCCCTACCGCAAAGATGATTGGACTCTCGCGCGCGATTGGGATTTGCATTCGTACTTTATTCGTCGCGGCTACGTCACCGCCCGCGTGGACCTTCGCGGCACCGGCGCCAGCGAAGGAAATCCTCCCGACCGCGAATACTCGGATCAGGAACAGCTGGACGGTCTCGAGGTGATCGACTGGCTTTCGAAGCAGCCGTGGTCCAACGGCAATGTCGGCATGATGGGCATTTCCTGGGGCGGCTTCAACGCCATTCAGATGGCGCGCCGGCATCCACCCGCGCTCAAAGCCATCATCGCCATGTGCGCCACCGAAGAATTATTCCACGACGATATTCATTACATTGACGGCCTGATGCACGTCGATGAATTCGAGCTGGGCATGGACTTGCAACTGGGACTCACGCGCGCCCCGGATTTTCCCACCGATGAAAAATCTCTCGCCGCTCGTTTCGACGCCACACCCTGGTTCATTCTGTATCTTCATCATCAGCGTGACTCGGAATTCTGGCGCCGCGCTTCGCTCGCGCCGGACCATTACGCCGACTACAAAGTCCCCACCTTCATGATCGGCGGATTCCTTGATGGCTATCGCGACAGCATCGGACGCTTTTTCGAGCGAGTTCACGCGCCGGTGAAGGCGTTGCTCGGCCCCTGGAATCATACTTTCCCGCACGATGCCGAGCCCGGCCCTACGATTGAATGGCGCGTGGAAGCCACGCGCTGGTGGGATTACTGGTTGAAGGGTAAGCAGAATGGAATCCTCGACGAGCCGCGATTCGAAGTGTACATGCGCCACTGGTATCCGCCCGATCCCAACATCAAGGAAGTTCCGGGTGATTGGCGCGCCGAAAAAACTTTCCCGGCGGCCGATACGCACACCGAATCGCTTTTTCTTTCGCCGGAGCACTCGCTCGACCACGCCGCGCCTCCCGCTGCTACACAAGAGTTGGGCTACGTTCCTTCGATCGGCATCGAAGCCGGTTTTTGGTGGGGTGATTTCACCACCGATCAGCGCCCCATCGACGCTTTCAGCTTGGTCTACGATTCTGCGCCGCTCGAAAAAGACTCGGCGATACTCGGGTGGCCAAAAGCGCTGCTAAATGTTTCGTCGAGCGCTCCGCTGGCGGATTGGTTCGTGCGGCTTTCGGATGTTGCGCCGGACGGAACGGTTACCATGGTCACCGGCGCCGGCCAAAGCGGCGCGCAGCACGAATCCGCCGCAAATCCCAGCGATCTCGTGCCGAATCGCGTTTATTCGCTTCCCATCGAGCTGCATCTCACGAGTTGGGTTTTCCAGCGTGGTCACCGCATTCGCCTCGCCATCTCAAACGCGCTGTGGCCCATGATTTGGCCCACGCCATACCCCATGACTACATCGCTCCAGCTCGGCGGCGTGCAGCCTTCGCAGCTCACACTTCCAATCGTTCCGTTGGAACCGGCCGCACGGCCCCATTTCTTCGCACCCGAAGCCGAACCTCCGCTCGCGGGTGTGAAATCAGAAGGCGATACCTGGCCGCCGCGGGACTGGACAGTGACGCACGATTTGATCGCCGGAACCACGCGCGTCGCCTGGGTCGGAGACGATTCCTCCGAATACCCCTGGGGCCGCATGAAAGACCATGAGCAGATGAGTTACGTTGTAGCGGACGCTGATCCTGCGACGAGTTCGGTTCACGGCGAAGGTTCCACCACCGTGGAATTGTCTGGCCGCGTGCTGGTGTGGAGCGTGATCCTTGATGTCCACAGTGACGGCAAGAATTTTTATTATCACTCCGAGCGCCATCTGACAGAAAATGGGACGCAGATTCGCGAAAAAAAATGGGACGACACCATTCCGCGCGATCACCAGTGACGTGAGCTAGCCCGACGAAACACTCCGGAGAAACGTTTGAAGAATACCGCCATCCTCCTCATTAGCTGCCCTGACCAAAAGGGCCTCAACGCCGCGGTCCACGATTTCATTTTTCGTGCGAACGGCAACACACTCCACGCCGACGAGCATCAGGACAACGAGCGGAATCTTTTTTTGATGCGCGTCGAGTGGGACCTGGCTGGATTCGCGATCGACATGCGCGACTTCGGCGGGCATTTTCAGCCCATCGCCGATCGCTTTGGAATGCAGTGGCGCGTTGCGCTTTCGAGTTACCGTCCCAAAGTGGCGATTTTCGTCTCGCGCTACGATCACTGCCTCGCGGATTTGCTTTACCGCCGGCACAGCGGGGAACTCCATTGCGAAATTCCGGTCATCATCAGCAACCACGAAGACGCGCGGCGCTGGAGCGATTTCTACACAATTCCGCTGCACGTGGTTCCCGTAACCAAGGATAACAAAGTCGAAGCGGAGCGCCGGGAGCTCGAGATTCTGCGCCCGCATGGAATCGACCTGATCGTGCTCGCGCGCTACATGCAGGTTCTCTCCACCGATTTCATTCAGCAATATCCCCCGCACCACATCGTCAATATTCACCATTCGTTTCTTCCGGCCTTCGTTGGCGGAAAACCGCACCACCAGGCGTTTGACCGCGGAGTGAAACTGGTCGGCGCCACCAGCCATTACGTCACCGAAGTGCTGGACGACGGTCCCATCATCGAACAGGACGTCGTGCGTATTTCTCACCGCGACACGTTGGAGGATTTGATACAGAAGGGACGCGATCTGGAAAAAGTCGTGCTCTCGCGCGCCGTGCGCTGGCACATCGAAAATCGCATCCTGCTGTATGGAAACAAAACGGTAATCTTCGACTGATTTTGTGAGGAGACGAAAACTATCTCGCCGATGCGGCGCGAGAATTCTTCAGATCGGCGGCGAGCAAGCGATGGAAGAGATGCTCGCCGGTTTCGCGACGCACCGAAAGACGCCCCGCCTTGTAGGCGCGCGAGCTCAGCCCCCGCTGCACTCCAGCGCAAATCACGATGTCTTCCTGCTGCACGACTTCGCTCACGCCCATGCTCTCTCGGACGTAGGGCATGTTCGATTCGCTGGTATCTCCAAAATAAAAATCGAAGATCACTTCGCAGCGATTCACACCGAGCGGAAGCACGAGGTTCGTATCGAGGTAGCCTTCATACCAGTTCAGCATGAAGTTCGGGTATTGCCAGAAATAATAGGCGCGGTCGCCTTTGCGCGTGGCCGCGGCGCTCGCTTCGGAGTTGCTGTCCACCGCGACGGGGCTCGATTGCACGCAGCAGCGATCCACGTTTTCAATCGTGTAGTTCGTGTAATCGAGAACGCTGTTCAGGCCCTTGTGCATGTGCGGAACGTGGTATCCGCCGTCCAAAAAATTGTCCACGTAAACTTTCCAGTTGCAGTCCAGCGTGTAGCTGCGACGCTCCACGAATTTCAAATCCGCAAAGCCGAGAGGCTGCGCAAGCTTAACGAGCGCGCCGAGAAAATCCACAAGCGATCCGGCCTGTGGATCCAGATTTACGAAAATGAATTTCTCCCAGGTCTCCACGCGAATCGGAACCAGCCCATTCTGCGCGCGGTCGAAATGGCAGACGCCTTCAAATTCCGTCATGCCGCGCAGCTCGCCTTCGAGGTTGTAGGTCCAGCCGTGATACGGACAGCGCAAATGCGGCGTTTGTCCGCAAGGCTCGTTCATCACGGTCATCGCGTGGTGTCTGCAAACATTGAAAAAAGCTCGCAGCTTGTTATCACTGCCGCGCACGACGAGGACCGGCTCCCCTGCCACGCTTGCAGTGACGTATTGCCCCGGTTTTTCGACTAGCTCCAGGCGCCCGACGGCCTGCCACGTGCGCGAAAAAACATTTTGCAACTCGAGCTGCGCGATGCGCGGATCCGTGTACCACGGCGCGGGAATAGTGTAGGCCTCAGCCAGTGGGGCGGAATCGTTGTACGAAGCGAGAATCTCCGGGACCGTCGGTTCCATGCAATTTCTCCTCAAGAGGATATGAGCTTGCTACCAGCGCACAAGATTTTTCGTCAGACTCCGACCGCCCCGCGCAGTACTTCCAGAAACTGATTGATGCGCATCTGATTCTTTTCCGGATCAGCCGGATGCGGAAAGAGTCCGGGATCGAGTTCCTCGGTCAGTAGCGCGTCCTGAAAGCGCTCCATGGTCCAGTCCACGATGGAAACGATGAGCGCGGGATCAATGTCCGATCGGACTTCGCCGCGCGCAATTCCCAAACGCACGAATGCGTTGCTGCCGTAGGGATCCTCGGCGAGCAGGAAGCGATTGATCTCGCGCTTCAAACTAAGGTCCACGCCGTAATTTCCCAAGAGCGCAACGCGATAGGGAATCCAATCTTCGCGAACGAGGCGCTCGGTCCTCAGCAGCCAGTAGCGCAGGATTTCGAAAAATCCCCGTTCGCGAATCTGCGAGGGAGAATCGAGATAGGTCGGGAAGGAGCGCACAGCTTTTTTGTAGACTTCGAGAAACAGTCCCGCCTTGCTGCCGAAATATTGGAAGATGGAACCTTTCGCGACACCGAGTTGCGCGGAAAGATCTTCGATTCGCGCGGCGTGATAGCCCTGCTCGGCAAAATGAGCCATTGCGGCGTCCACGATTCGCGTGCGCTTGGCCTCGAGTCGCGGGCCGGCTTGCGGGCGCGGAGGCAAAGCAGGTTCGAGAAGCGCGCGGCGCGGCCTCGCGCGTAAGTTTGACCGCAGGTCACTTGTAGAAGCTGTCATTGGAATTCATTCCCATTTATGCTATCTAGATGCGAGTCAAGAGTCGTTGACTTGCGGTCATAATATCCAAGATGCCTCCCTTGCGCAAGTCCTACGATGCAATCGTCGTCGGCGCAGGCCACAACGGCCTGACGGCCGGGGCGTACCTCGCGCGCGCGGGACTTTCGACGCTCGTTCTCGAGCGCCGAGAGATTGTCGGCGGTTGCTGCGTTACCGAAGAAATCGCGCCGGGCTGCCGCGCTTCAACAACTTCCTATATCGCGAGTATGTTGCGGCCGACGGTGATTCGAGATCTCGCCTTGGGAGCGCATGGCCTGCGCATGGTTCCGTGCGATCCGTCGCTGCTCGTGCCGTTTCCCGACGGCCACGTGGTGCCGTGGTGGGCGGACCACGAGCGCGCCGTAGCCGAGTTTCGGAAAATTTCGCCCCGCGATGCGGAAACTTTCGTTCGCGTGGACGAGCAACTAAAAAAACTGGCGCGTTACCTTCAGCCGTTTTTCCTGGAGCCGCCTCCCGATCCCTCGTTCCGCGGAGCCGAAGGTTGGTGGGAGCTTTTGCGTGTGGGCAAACGATTTCGCGGGATGACGGGAGAAGAGGTCGCACAGCTCGTTTCGTTTCTTACCGGAAGCCTCGGCGATTTTCTCGACCGCCATTACCACTCGGAGAAAATCAAGACGATGTTTCTCGCGAACAACGTTTACGGGAAACACGGCGGCCCCTACGACGCGGGCACAGCGCTCGGGCTGCTGTTTCATTTGCTGAGCGGGGGCGATGGAGATACTCAGGGATTTTACGGCCATGTGATCGGCGGGATGGGCGCGATCACGCAAGCGCTAGCTTCCGCGGGACGCCAACTCGGCGTCGAGATCCTGACGGCTGCTCCCGTCGCGAAGATAAACGTGCGCGAAGGCCGCGCAAGTGGCGTGACACTGCGGGATGGCACGGAAATTTCGAGCCGCCTGGTGCTCTCGAACGCCGATCCGAAACGCACGTTTCTTACGCTGGTGGAAGCGAGCGAGCTACCGGATGATTTTCGCAGCGCCATCGCCGGTATCAAGATGGATGGGCCGTGCGCGAAAGTGAATTTCGTGCTGAGCGAAGAACCGCGCGTGACGGGAATGCCCGGCGACTGGCCAGCCTCGCAGCGTTCGCTCTTTACTCTGGTGCCTTCGTTGGAATTTGCTGAGCGCTGCTACGACATCGCGAAGTTCGGCGAAATTCCGGAAGAGTTGTGGGTGGATTGCGTGGTGGCGTCGAATGTGGATTCCACGCTTGCGCCGGCGGGCAAGCACGTGATGACGACGTTCATTCAATACGTGCCTTATCGCCTGCGCGAAGGAAACTGGGACGAGAAACGCGAACTCCTGGGCGATCGTGTGGTGAAAAAAATCGCCGAGTACGCTCCGAACGTTCCGAATGCGATCCTCGCGCGGCAGGTTTTGACTCCGCTAGACCTTGAGCGCACTTACGGTCTTACCGAAGGGAATATTTTTCACGGCGATCTTTCGCTCGAACAGCTTTTTTTCATGCGTCCGGTGGCGGGCTGGGCGCAGTACCGCACGCCGCTGGATGGTTTGTATCTCTGCGGAGCGGGCGCGCATCCCGGAGGCGGAGTGACCGGGGCGCCGGGCTACAACGCGGCGCATCAGGCGCTGCGCGATTTGAAAAGGGGCCGAGTGAAGAAAGCGGTCGCATGAGTTTTGCTGGCCGGCCCGTGGCATCGAGCCGGAAGGAGAAAAAATGAAAAAGGGAATCTTGGAAAAGCTTGCTGAAGGGCCCGTGCTGGGCGACGGCGGGTATTTACTGGAGCTCGAAAAGCGCGGGCGCGTGCGCGCGGGACCGTTCACGCCGGAGGTGGCGCTGAACAATCCCGAAGCCTTGCTCGAGCTGCACCGGGAATTTCGCGACGCCGGCGCGGAAGTGCTGCAAGCGCTTACTTTCTACGCCAGCCGCGACAAACTCGCGACCGTGGGAATGGCGGATCGCGTGGAAGAGCTGAACCGCGCGGCGGTGCGCATTGCGAAACAAGTTGCGGGGGAGCGGTGCCTGGTGGCTGGTAACTTGAGCCTCACCTGGATGTACGAGCCAAACGATAAAGCAGCGGCGGACCGCGTGCGAAAAACCTTCGACGAACAGCTCGACGTGCAAGTGGCGGAGGGCGTGGACTTCATCATTGGAGAGACGTTTTCGTTTCTGGGTGAAGCGTTGATCGCGGTCGAACGCGCAAAGCAGACAAAGTTGCCGGTAATGGTCACGGTGTGCTTCGAGAACGAAGACGTAACGCCGGACGGGAAACGAGCCGCCGATGTGGCGAAAGCACTGGCCGACGCAGGTGCGGACATCGTGGGCATCAATTGCCTGCGGAGCCCGGAGCACACGCTGCCGTTGATGGCGGAAATGCGCAAAGCGGTGAAGGGCTATATCGGCTGCCAGCCCGTGGCCTATCGCACCACGCACGAGCATCGCGACTTCACGAGCCTCGCCGCGTTTCCCGATCAGCTCGAGCCTTATCAGCTTACGCGGCGGGAGATGGCCGAGTACGCAACCAAGGCGCGCGAGCTGGGCGTGAATTACATCGGCGCGTGTTGCGGCGCAGTGGCCACGCATATTCGCGAGATGGCACGCGCGCTGGGAAAACTTCCGGCGGACGAGCGCGTCTGGAAGAAAGGCGGCGAGAAGCCGATGTCCGCGTACGAATATTACGGCCACGACGAAAAGCCGAAGGCGACGGGCAAAGGTCAGTAGTAAACAGCACACGCGTGTGCCTGTGCTTGCGATAGGAAAGCCCCTCGCTTTCTGAATGCGCTCGGAGCATGATGTCGGGCTAACGAACTATGCCCGACTGGAATTCCGCGAATGAGTGAAGCCGAGAGTCCCAGCCGTCCGCACCGGGCGATGGGTTTTCGGGACCTGGTGCTCTTCTACATCGTCACCGGGATCAGCCTGCGGTGGATTGCGACGGCGGCGACGGTCGGAGCGAGCGCCGTTGTCATCTGGCTGATCGCGTGGTGCGCGTTTTATCTTCCGCTGGCTCTTTCCGTGATGGAGCTTTCCTCGCGCTATCCGCAGGAGGGCGGGCTTTACATCTGGTCGAAGCGCGCTTTCGGCGAGTTTCCGGGATTCATGACTGGGTGGACTTACTGGGCCAGCAACCTTCCTTATTATCCGGCAATTCTTTATTTCACCGCGGGCAACGCGCTATTTATCGGCCCCGAACGCTGGCAGTCACTTTCGAACAACAAAACTTACTTCCTCCTCTTTGCGCTGTTCGGGCTGGCGCTGGGAACTTTCCTAAACGTCATCGGACTTTCCGTCGGCAAATGGCTGCACAATCTAGGAGCCATCGGCACTTGGACGCCCATTGCAATTCTCTTCGTCATCGCAGGTGTGGCGTGGCATCGCTTCGGGTCGGCTACATCTTTTACGGGCACGACCATAGTCCCGCACATGCACTTCCGCGACGTTCTCTTTCTCGCCACGATCGTTTTTGCGCTGGGCGGATCCGAATCGGCTTCGTTTCTAGGTGACGAAGTGCATGATGCCCGCAAAAATCTTCCGCGCGGCCTGTTGGCCGGCGGAGCGTTTGTCACCACCGGCTACATTCTTGGAACCGTCGCGGTGCTTATTTCACTGCCCGCGAGTGAAATAAATGGATTGCAGGGAATCATGCAGGCGATTGCGAAATCGGCGGAGCGCATCGGAATCGTGGGGCTGGGCGGGATCGGAATTGTATCGCTCGCCGCGCTGCTCATCACGGTGAGCAATCTTGGCGCGCTCGGCGCGTGGCTGGCCGTCTCCGCGCGCTTGCCCTTCGTCGCCGGGCTCGACCGCTACCTTCCACCGATTTTCGCGCGCATTCATCCGAGGTGGGGAACACCGTACGTGGCGCTGCTGGTGCAAGCGGCCTGCGGAGTGATTTTCATCGTGCTGGGCCAGGCGGGGACGAGCGTGTATGGCGCGTACGAAGTTCTGGTCAGCATGGGAATCATTTCGTACTTCATACCGTACTTGTTCGTTTTCGCGTCGCTGATTCGCCTGCAGCGCGAACCCGCTGCGCCGGACATCATGCGAATTCCGGGAGGGAAGCCGGTGGCCACGGTGCTCGGCGCACTGGGTTTCACCACGACGCTTATCACCATAATTTTTTCCGTGCTGCCGGCGGAGGATGATCCGCACAAGGCGCTGGCGGTGGTGAAGATCGTGGGCTTGACACTGCTGCTGCTCGCCATCGGGGTATTCGTTTTCGTGTGGGGAAAATCGCAAGCGGCGAAGCGCACTTAGCTTCTCGCGTGCCGCGCTAATTCGATGCGGGCTTGGAGGCAAACCCCATAAGCAGAAGCGAACGCTGCGAGAAGGGCAGGAACAATAGGCCGGCAGTCGCGGCCAGCGCAAGACCGAAGCCGATTTGGTGAACAATCAGAAATGGGGCGAGAGCCCAAAGTTCGTCGAGCGGCAGGAGAAATGGGAAGAGTTTTTTGAATTTCATGCTTAAACCACGATAGTTGAAGGCTGCCGCTGTAAGCAAATAAAGCCGGATTGGTATGCCGATAGCGGCTGTGATAATCAGCAGGACCAGTATCAGAAGAGCTGGTTTTCCCGACTCTGCGAGAATTGTCTCCGCTCGAGATAATCGCGTCAACGAAACTGTGTAGAAGATCAGGTACATCAACTGTATGAGCGAGAAGAGAATCCGCACCGTCGTTTTGGGGACGGACGGCAATTCATGTGCTTCGCTCAAGAGCGATGAGCCAGCCGGCGGGGATGTGGGCTCATTAGCTCCACGTTCGCGAGAGACTAGCTCGACCGGCGCAATGAAACGGTATCCGCGGCGAGGCAGCGTCTGGATAAATCGGGGATTTGCCGCCGCGTCGCCCAACGCGCCTCGCAACTGATTGATCGCCGTATTCAATCCGTGATCGAAATCCACGAACGTGTCAGCCGACCACAGGCGCTCGCGAAGCTGCTCCCGGGTGACGAGTTCCCGCGGGCGTTCCAAAAGCACGAGTAATATTTGAAAGGCCTGATCGCGAAGACGAGGCTGCGCTGTTCCGTCACGGAAGAGTTCGCCGCTTTCGGTGTCGAGTTCAAACACACCGAAACGGAAATTTCGTTTCTCGCGTTTAGCCTCAGCCACCCGAGCCTCCCAAGGTCGCCCAATTCTAGAGGAGAATTGCCACTAAATGGCTGATTTCACGTTTGTTATGAATTGAGATTTTCTTTATCTGAAATGACCTGCAGGTCATTGAGTCTGCTCTCGCTGCCAACGCATAGTCCACATGCCGAGTTCCACCAGGCAATTTCGCACGACGACGAGAGTTCGAAAAGGAGCGACCACGTGAACCTGCGGCGATTGGAAGTCGAGACGGCAACTCATCGCGAAGCAAACCAAGAGCAATTGAATGCGCCGCCAGCAGATGCGCGCCCGCCGGACTTCAAAAATGCAACACGCATCCAGGAAAGCGTCACGTCGGGACTCGAACGCAGCGCATTACTTTGGCTCGCCTCGCGCATGCCCGCTTGGGTGAGTTCCGACCATCTGACTTTGCTTGGGTTTGTGGCCATGATCCTGGCGGGCGCCAGCTATTGGCTGGCGCGGTGGCAACCTGCCGGGCTATTGCTTGCGACAATTTGTCTCGCGCTGAACTGGTTTGGAGACAGCCTCGACGGAACGCTGGCGCGCGTCCGAAACCGGCAGCGTCCCCGGTACGGATTTTACGTGGACCACATGGTGGATTCGTTCGGCGCGCTTTTCCTGATGAGCGGGTTGGGAGCTTCCACCTATATCGATTGGCGCATTGCGATGGGCATGCTCGTCGCCTTCCTGTTGCTCTCGATCGAAAGCTACCTGGCGGCTTACACTCTCGGGATCTTCAGACTTTCCTTCGCGAAATTTGGACCAACGGAAATTCGGATTTTGTTGGCGCTCGGCAACGTCGTTCTGTGGTGCAACCCGAAAATGAAAACGCCCGGATTTTCCTGCCGTCTGTTTGACTGGGCCGGGTTGATCGCCGTGGCCGCCATGGGAACCATGGCTGTCGTGTCGACGATGTCGCACACCTCGACACTCTATCGGCAGGAAACGAAATGAGTCTGGGGTGTGGTGACGAAGCTCCAACGCCGACTCGCGTGACTGAGGTATTATGATGTTCCTTTTTTTTGGTTGTTGCGGATCGCCGCGAAGCTATTCATGGACAAGGTTGAAGATCTTCGAGCAAAGTTTGCAGCTCGATTTGGTGTAAGCCCGGCGGCAGTATACCGTGCGCCCGGGCGCGTGAATCTGATTGGCGAGCACACGGATTACACCGGCGGGTTCGTGCTGCCTGTTGCGATTGACCTATCTTGTTGGGTCGGCATCGCCTCACGTGACGACGGCAAGCTCGTAGTTCACTCCGAGAATATCGGAGGTTCAGCCGAGGCCAAGCTCGCTCCGTTAAGCGTTCGTCCCTCTGGAAATTGGAGTGATTATCCCTTCGGGGTCGTTTGGGCCATGGAACAGGCGGGGATTCGACTGCGCGGCGCGAATCTTTACGTGCGGACCGAAGTTCCGATCGGTGCGGGTCTGAGTTCTTCGGCGGCATTTGAAGTGGCCGTCGGCTTCGCTTACATGGATCAGGCCGGAGATCAGGCCGGAGTTGCCGTGGAGCGTTCCAAGCTCGCGCTTCTCTGCCAACGCGCCGAAAACGAGTTTGTTGGTGCGCGCTGCGGGATCATGGATCAGTTTGTCGCCTGCCACGGACGTGCGGGCCGCGCGCTGTTGTTGGATTGCCGGTCGCTCGACTATCGCCTTGTACGGCTTCCTGCGGAAGTGCAACTGGTGATTTGCGACACCATGGTCAATCACGAATTGGGCGCGAGCGAATACAACGTGCGGCGCGAAGAGTGCGAGGAAGGTACGCGGCGGCTTGCGGGGGTCTTGCCTGGCGTCCGCACGCTGCGTGACGCAACGCTGCCGCAGCTCGAGCAGCATCGTGAATTGCTCGGGACCACGATATACAAGCGCTGCCGGCATGTGGTCAGCGAAAACGATCGCGTGCAAAAGACGGCGGCGGCGCTCGATGATGGAACGCTTGGCGATCTCGCGCAGCTCATGGCCGACTCTCACCGCAGCCTGCGCGATGATTTCGAAGTCAGCTGCAAGGAACTCGACCTCATGGTCGAATTGGCGTCGGGGCAACCCGGAGTGTACGGCGCGCGGATGACCGGAGGAGGTTTCGGCGGGTGTACCATCAATCTTGTGAAGGCCGCGAACTCGGCTGAATTCCAGCGTGCTATTGCAGCGCGGTACTTTGCAGCCATCGGACTGCAGCCAAATATTTACGTATGCGAAGCTTCCGAGGGCGTCGAACGGCTGGCTGAAAGGTAGAGCGAAGAGCGGAAATGACTCCACCGGAATTGCAGCAGAGCCCGCACCGCCGCTGGAATCCGCTGACGCGCGAATGGGTGCTCGTCTCTCCGCATCGCACCGAGCGTCCCTGGCTTGGGCGAGTCGATAATCCTGCAGCGTCCGATCAACCGGTTTACGATCCCACCTGTTATCTGTGTCCCCGCAACGCGCGTGCCGGGGGCGCCAAAAATCCCGACTATGCGGGAACTTTCGTTTTCGACAATGACTATGCGGCGCTTCTTCCAGATGTTCACGACGTCGAATTGGATGAAGCGGGATTGTTCGTCGCGCGCGCGGAGGCTGGTATTTGCCGCGTAGTTTGTTTCACGCCGCGCCATGACCTCAGCATTCCAAGGATGACTCTCGCGGGAGTACGCGAAGTTGTCGAGGTGTGGTCCCGCGAATACGAATCGCTCTCGAAAATTCCTTGGATTCGGTATGTCCAGATTTTCGAGAATCGCGGAGCTTTGATGGGTGCCAGCAATCCTCACCCCCACGGACAGATCTGGGCCAGCGCTTCTCTGCCGAATCTTCCCGCCAAGGAGCTCGATTCATTTCGTGAGTATCGCAACGCAAAGAGAACGTGCCTGCTGTGCGATTATTTGAAGATAGAACTAGAACGACGCGAGCGTGTTGTCTGCGAGAATGATTCGTTCGCTGTGCTCGTGCCCTATTGGGCGGTGTGGCCGTTCGAAACGATGGTCGTCAGCAAGCGCCACCTGTCCGCGCTCGGCGAACTTTCTGCGCAGGAGCGCGATTCGCTGGCTGACATTCTCCGCCGCATCACGATCCGTTACGACAATCTCTTCGAAACGGCCTTCCCCTACTCCATGGGTTTTCATCAAAGTCCGGTAAACAGCGAACCGCATGCGGAGTGCCACTTTCACGCGCACTACTTGCCGCCGTTGTTGCGGTCCGCGACGATTCAGAAATTTATGGTCGGATACGAAATGCTCGCGACCCCCCAACGAGATACCACGCCGGAAAGCGCCGCGGCCCGTCTGCGTGGGGCAGGCGAGGTGCATTATCTCGACAGGATTTCGAAGTAGCCGCGGGAGGGCGTGATTCTTGCCAGATGCCGTTGGTTATCTTAGAAGCGCGTTTCCCAGGCTGGAATACCGCATTCCGCTTCCGCTTGCGCGCATCGATTCTCCGGCGCGAGGCGGGACCGGCGAGGAACGAAACGGGTGAAGCATTCGGACGTCTTGGGGCCATGTAGAATGTCAGCAGCTCTTCCAAAGATGATCGAAGTCGAACGGCGCTATCCGCCCTCGCCTACCTGGGACTTCCCAGCCGTTTTGTCGCGGCAGTTTAGCCAGGAACAGATTCTCAGCCGGCTAAAGCCCGGAGCCCGCGTCGCTGTCGCGGTGGGAAGCCGGGGCATTGCGAATTTGCGCGAGATTGTCTCCGGCGTGATTGGAATTCTGCGTGTCGCTCGCATGCAGCCCTTCGTCGTGCCCGCCATGGGAAGCCACGGCGGTGCTACGCCGGCGGGACAAGCGCACGTGCTCGCCGAATATGGCATCACACCGGGATCGATGAGCGTTCCATTTGATACGCGCATGGATGTCCGGCAAATTGGCATCACCGAAAATGGCGTAGAAGTCTTTTTCAGCGAAGCCGCTCTCGAAGCCGACGGAATCGTGGTGATCAATCGCATCAAGCCTCACACGGACTTCAGCGGATCTCTCGGCAGCGGCATTCTCAAAATGATTGCCATCGGTCTGGCCAAGCACCGCGGAGCTATCGCCGTTCATGCAGCGGCTAGCCGGTTGGGGCACGAACGCGTAATTCGCGAAGTGGCCCGGGTGATCTTGAAAAATGCGCCGGTTCTTTGCGCCGTCGCCGTTGTCGAGGACCAAAATCACGAAACCGCTGACCTCCGCGTGATCCGTAACGAGGAAATCGAAGCCGAGGAAGGGAAGTTGTTCGCCCGGGCGCGATCGCTCATGCCCAAGCTGCCCTTCGACGAGATCGATCTGCTGATTATCGATTTCATGGGCAAAAACTTGAGCGGAACCGGCATGGACCCCAACGTAATTGGCCGTTCGGTGTACGGATACTCTTCGTCGCTCGTTCCCGACGCCAACGCCATGCCGCGAATCTATCGGATTTTCGTACGCGACCTGACCCACGCCACCAATGGAAACGCCCTCGGAATCGGATTAGCGGATTTCACCACCACTCGTGCGGTTCAAAAAATCGATCGCAAGGCTAGCTATACAAACTCGCTCACGGCGCTGACCCCCTCCACTACCAAGATTCCGATTTATTTCGACACCGACCGCGAATGCATCGAGAAAGCTCTCGCATCGCTCGCTTTGTCGGACGCTATCGTTCCACGAATTGTGCGAATTTCGAGCACGCTCTCCCTCGACAAGTTCCAGGCCTCTGAAGCCTACGCGAGCGAAATATCGGCACGGTTGGATCTGGCCGCCACAGGAGTTCCGCGCGATGTGGAATTTGACTCCTCGGGGAATCTCTCCTCTTGGGGAGGTTCGGAAGCGCTTTGAGAATCGACTCCCATCAGCATTTCTGGAATTACGAATCCGTGAAAGACGCCTGGATTACAAGCGAAATGCGCGTCTTGAAGCGCAATTTCACTCCGGCGGATATGCTTCCTCTGCTTCAAAAGGCTCGCATCGACGCCGCTATCGTCGTGCAGGCCCTCGATCATGTTTCCTACGATTTTTGCGCTGAGCCTGAAGAATTTCAGCGGCACGCGTGCGATTTTCCCCCCGTGTGCTGTAGCATCGAGAAGAGAACCGGACAGCCACCTGCTCGGCCCGGGGTTGCCTAGCTACTCGGCAGAGAAGCCCCAGGTTTTCTTTTGGCTGATTTCCTCGATTTACAATCATCGCAGGTCCTTGAATCGCGAATAGCACCGTTGGGTAATGCACCGTGACCCTCCCGTTTGCCGTGTGCCGTCAGGAATAATGGCAGCCGTTATGCACACTGCAATTCGAAAGGCAATGTGAAGGTTGTCCCGTACGGGTGAAAAGCCATGAAAAATAAGGTACTTGCCGCTGGGTCGATATCGGTGGTGACGGAAAAGCTGGCCAAGCCGCGCCAGTTTTCTGGGCACCTCTCTCTCGGGGATGGCGCGATCGTCGCAGCCCTGTGGCCCAGCCACAAGACTATTTACCGCACGGCAGGGTAATAGCATCGAGCTGGATCTACAACATGTCCTCGCTAGATCGCCAGCCATGCCGGCGGCGAGGGAAACATGAATTGCAGTTACGAGTTTTGGAGCTTTTGGGAAGTGAACTAACAACGGAGGCACCGATGAAATCGTGGTCAACTCTTGGGGAATTTGTGGTTCTGTCGTTGTGCTTATTCGCAACACCGATTCATGCGCAGACCGCGGACGTAACAACTAAATCCGCCGTACCGCCCAGTTACGACATCACCAAAGAAGTAACACTCTCCGGCACGGTAAGCAGCGCGGTGGAAGAGCCCGCCGCCGAACAGAAGATGCTGGCTGGTTCTCATCTCACCATCGAGACAAATTCCGGAAAAGTGGACGCGAGTTTGGGCGCGTTCGCCATGCAGGGCAAGAGCGCTCTCTCCGTTACACCGGGCCAGCAGGTTCAGGTGACCGGCGTGATGAAGACGATAAGAGGCCGGCAAGTGTTTGTGACTCGCCTGGTTCTGGCGAATGGCCGCATTTACACAATCCGCAACGAACACGGCTTCATCATCACGCGAGCGTCGCGCGGCGGCGTTGCGAAGTCCGGAGCGAACGGAGGGCAGCTATGAAGCGCGATATTTTCTGGATCGTTGTCGTTGCGTTCTGTGCGGTAGGAAACGCGGCCTGCGGCTCCCCTGGCTTCAAATTGATCGGCACTCCCGTCACAATTTCTGGAGCCCCAGCGACGATGGCGGTCGGTACAACTGCCGACGTCTCCGCTGTTGTGACCGACGGTTCTTCAAGCCTCGGGGAAGTGGACTGGAACTGCACTCCCGCCCCATCGTGCGGAAAGTCGTCGTTCAATCCCGACAAAACAGCGAGCGGAGCCACCACCGTGTTCACTGCTCCCGCAACTGTTCCGCCCGAGGGCGGACTGATAACAATTAGTGCGACCGTGGAAGGGAAGGGTTTCGTAGGTACCAGCATCATAACTATCACGCCCCCGGCCTCGGCTTCGCAGAATTTCTCGTTCTACGTGAACGGAGTGGCTTCGGACGGCGAGGACACCGACCCCTACAACGTTGCCGGAGTAGTGACTATGGCCACGGATGGTTCCGGCACGGTTCTCGGCGGCGAACAAGATTACACCGATGGTGACAGAATCGCATCGCCCCAGCCTCAAGGTGACACGATCATGAGTGGATCGTTGGCCATGAATGCTGACGGTTCCGGCAACGGAACTCTGACTCTGGTAACCAACAATGCAAAGCTCGGCGTTGCAGGGACCGAGACTTTTGCAGTCGCCTTCTCGAATGCCAACCATGCGCTGATTACCCAGTTCGACGGAAGCGCAACGTCGGCTGGAAGTCTTGACCTTCAGACGTCCACCGCCAGGCCCTCCGGCGCATTTTCGTTTGTTGTCTCTGGCTCGGGAGTTGACACTGAGCCCGTTGTCAACGGAGGCATATTCACGGTGGATTCCGGCGGCGACGTTACGGGTACCACGGACACCAATGACGGCGGGAATCTTTCGGTGGGCGTGCCCATCCCGGCCGGCGCGACGTTGTCCGCGCCCGATGCATTCGGTCGCGGCACTATAACCACCGATACCATCGTTATGGACACAGCCAATTACTATGTCGTTGGTCCCGAAGTGTTTCGGATCGTCCAGACCGAACTCGGTAGCACGGGTGTCGGCTCTGCGTATAGCCAAGGCGCCGCCCCAGACTTCTCGAATGCGTCTATCGGGGCTTCCGTGTTCTCTCTTGGAGCGAGCGTCGACTTCTATTCCGCGGCAGGTCAATTTACAACCAACGCCGGTGCGGCCCTGAGACGTAGATCCAATTCTGTCGTCCCGGAAGGTTCCCCGGTCACGAATAATTTCGCTGGTGTCGCGGATTTGAATGAAGTGTTCGGGGCTTTGTTGCCCGCCGCGTCCATCTCTGGTAAATACACTCTCGCTGCTGACGGGTATGGAAGCATGAGCTTTGACGCGGGATTTGGAGGCGTTGCCACGGTCGGAATCTATGCGGTCGACCCGACACTCAACATCCTTGATCCCAATAACACAACCAACACAGCAGGGGAAGGAGGAGCACTCATTGCCGAAATGGACACGAACTTTGCCGGCATTGGAATCTTGCTTCCGCAAACCGATGCCGCCCCAGCTGACTTCACAGGCGCTTACGCCTTCGGAGCACAGGGTCGATCCGCCGGCGACGACGGGTTCGAGTTCGATTTCCTCGGAGAGGCAACGGTGACGGCGGGTGGGTTTAGTGCGACCGGCTTCCTCAGCGATCCGTTCGGAACGCTTACAGGTGGTGCCCTGGAATCTTCCAAGGTCACCTTCGCAGCAACCGCTGCACCTGACGGCGACCACACGGGCCGCTTCACTTTCGGTCCGCTTGCTCTGTCCAGCCCTGACTTCACGAGTCCGGTCAACATGGCATTTACTGTCTACCAGGCCAATGCCGGGGAGTTGTTCTGGGTACAAATGGACGCCAGCAACGAAGCCGGCGGTTCGATGCAGCAGAACACGCTGGCCGGCGCGGCCGCCGCAGTGACCGCAAGCCCAAATAATCAGAAACACTAAATCTGACGAAGCGCGATGTGGCACGGCCGACCCATTTCGGTCGTGCCCGAATCAAGCTTTGACGAAGCAAGGCAGACTAAGAACTAGGCAGCGATTCTGTGAGATGAATGGTCGGGGCGAGTGGATTTGAACCACCGACCTCCTGGTCCCGAACCAGATTCCGAGTGTTATTGAAATCTGTGGATTTTTGACGATTCCAAGTCATTGGCGTTGAATCGTTTGCGGCCTGCCTGTTGAGGTCTATTGAAGCTTGTGGAGGTTGAGTGCTTTCGCAGCTACAAATTTATCTACAGTCAGATGTCTCCCACAGGGTGCGCTGGCCGTTCGATGCCTGAAGATGAGTCCTGTGCGGACTTCCTTCGAGAGTCCCTGGCAAAACGGCGTGGCAGAGCGTTGGGTCGAAAGCTGCCGACGAGACCTGCTGGATCACATCATAGCAGTGAATGAAAAGCATCTGAAGCGGTTGCTCTGGGAGTATGTTCGTTACTATCACGACGACCGCACGCATCTCGGACTCGGGAAGGGAACGCCGGGCGGGAGGCTACGTTCAGTAGCCTCGGGTCGCATCCTTTCTCACGCGCGACTTGGCGGGCTGCACCATCGCTACGACCGGGCAGCCTGAACTGGGCTGTCTTGTCCCCTATCCTTATATACATTTGCCGTGTACGCACGTTCCCACCTAAGAGAACCTTCGCGCTCCTCCAAGCAATTCACAGTCGAAACTCAGACTCACACCGTGGCGAAGCGAGAACCGTGCCATTTTCGGCGCGGATTGAATTTTGGCGAGGGACAGGATGGAATTTTGGCGAGGGACAGGTCACACTGTGTCTGCAGATTGTCTTCGGAAGGCACGCTTTAGCAGCCGATACGATAGATATATTAGACCAACCGCCAGGGTCCAAAATCCGGCTAGGAAGGCCTTGTCCTGCCACCGCAATGGCGTCAGAACTCCGAACTTTTCCATGGGCCATACATAATGTTCTCGGTAAAAGCCAAAACTCTGAAAATAGGCTTCGACCAGTGTTGTCCCCAAGATCAAAGCCCCGCCGAAGGCCGATATTATGCGTTTGAGCGTTTGCATTCTGTCTATCCTAAATTTTATTCTGTGACCGTCAACCAATTGTCGCCATCCTGCGAAGTCAGCAAGGGCAACAGGGCGTCATCAAAAACGCTGCTCGTTTCCACCGATTGCGCGCCGATGACACGTCCGAGCTGGACGATTTTTTGCTTCTAGTTCGGTGATCGCGCCGGTCCTGTTCCTGGCTCGCTAACTTCCGGTTTCTCGGCGCAGAGAATGTTTGATCCGATCCCAATTCACGGTCCAACCTATTGATGTTGTCTCCCGCGCGTCTTACGGCGGATTGCACGCTCTCGGAAAGCCAGTGAGTACGGAGGTTTCTTTGGGCATCGACTTTCCCGTTCGATGGAGAGTCTCGAACTTCGCACTGTCTCATTTGGGGGGCACGGTGCAACTTGACTATCTACAATTTTATCTACAGTGGTGTGGATCAAATCCCAGGGGGCCGAGATATCTCATTGAAAAGAATGGTCGGGGCGAGTGGATTTGAACCACCGACCTCCTGGTCCCGAACCAGGCGCGCTAGCCAGGCTGCGCTACGCCCCGACGTCACGAACGCGGACGAAATGCCATCCGCGGGAAGAATCTCAGGATAGCACAGTTTTCCGCGCGCCCACCATTCGCTGCGTCACGTCGTTTGCGTGGACGCTTTCGCAGGTTCGGCCAAGCGGATAAGCCGCGCTTCCGTGATCGAAGGAATAGCGCGAATCTGCTGAAGAATGGCCGGGTCCACCGCGCCATCGAGCCGCACCAGCGCGACCGCTTCCGCCCCGTGTATAGGCTGGCGCCGTCCGAGCGCGAACGTGGCAATATTCACGCCCAGATTTCCAAGCGCGGTCCCGATTTTGCCGATTACGCCGGGAACGTCACGGTTGCGCGTCAGGAGCAGCGTGCCTTCGAGCGGAGCTTCGAGGCTGATGCCGTCGAGCGAGAGAATCCGCGGCGAGCCATCCTGCCCCACAGCGCCTTCAACGGAAAGTTCGTGCCCGCCGTTGGCTGCTGCCACCTCGACCGTGTTGGGAAAGCCGCGTTCGCGCCGCAACGTGGTTTCTTCCACAATCAGGCCGCGCGCGGCTGCCGCCTGCGAAGCGTTCACCAGATTCACTTTCTCGTCGAGGACGAAATTCAACACCCCGATCAGGACCGCGCTCCGAATCACGTGCGAGCCCATCTCCGCGGGTTCTCCCGCGTAACGAATGCGGATGCGGCTGAAGCTCACCGAAGGCGCTGCTTGTGCGACGAGCGAACCCAGGCGCTCGCCCAGCTCGAGATACGGCCGCAAGCGGCGATACTGTTCGGCCGAGAGCGCGGGCATGTTCACCGCGTTGCGGATCAGCCCTTCGGCGAGGTAGTCGCGGACTTGCTGCGCGATCAGCGTGCCAACCTCCTCCTGCGCCTCGGCCGTGGAACCGGCAATATGCGGCGTGGCAATCAGGTTCGGCAAGCCAATTAGCGGCGAGTTCTTGGGTGGCTCCACGGCGAACGTGTCCACCGCCGCGCCTGCAAGCTGGCCCGAGCGCAACGCTTCGGCCAGCGCGGCCTCGTCAATCAGTTCGCCCCGCGCGCAATTGATCAGGCGCGCTCCGCGCTTCATCTGCGCGAGCGCGGCCGCATTGATGATTTTTTCCGTCGCGGGGCTGAGCGCGGTATGCAGCGATATCACATCCGAACGCCGTAGCAAATCCTCCAAGGGAATCAGCTCGACGTCCAATTCGCGCGCGGCCGCCTGCGTGACGTAAGGATCGTAAGCCAGCACTTTCATTTCGAGCGCCCGCGCGCGACGCGCCACCTCCGTTCCCACGCGCCCGAGTCCGATGAGGCCGAGCGTCTTTCCGCGCAACTCCATTCCCGATGACGATTTCTCCCAGCGCCCCGCCTGAATCGCCGCGTTCGATTGCGGCACGCTACGCGCGAGCGCGAGAAGCAGCGCAAAGGTGTGCTCCGCGACGCTGACGGCGTTGCCTCCCGGCGTGTTCATCACCAGCACGCCGCGATGCGTCGCCGCCTCCATGTCCACGTTGTCCACGCCCACGCCGGCGCGGCCAATCACACGCAGCCGCTCGGCCCGATCGAGCAGCTCGGGCGTGACGCGCGTCGCGCTCCGCACAATCAGTCCATCGGCGCTCGCGATCTCGCTGGCAAGCGCTGTCGCAGCCGGAAGAACGATCTCCCAGCCCGTTTCGCGCAAGAGCGCGATTCCGCGCTCACTGATTTTGTCCGCAACGATGATTTTCATTCCGTCGAGCCTATCGGCTGCGACCCGCTGTGTCAAATGCTCACGCGCCCGCCACCGTGCGCGAATTTCAGCTTTCCGTAGCCTTATAATGTGCGGGCGCCCGCCGAAGCATTGGTGGAGGCGGGCGGCCGAAATCTTGGTAAAGGAGTGAACGCGGTGAGAAAACCAAGTAAGACAATCGTGGCCGTCGCTCTAGTGGTAGTCGCGCTCGTATCTCTGCAGATTTACGCCGCCGCGCCGAAGAAACCCGACCCACAAGTGTGGACGCCGGGTTGCGTTGCGTCGGTACCGAAATCCTGGGGACAGTTCAAAGGCGGTTCAGCGCAGTCGGGACTTGCATTCGAGGATAACGCGGGCACTCTACGCTTCCTGACCAACATCCCTTGCGACGGAACTCCGATCGTCGCGCTCGAAATCCGCCGAACCGGAGGGAATCCCCCCACTGGCGGAAACTAGTACGCAAGTCTTTGCGCCGTGCGAAGCCCTCGCCGCCACGATCAATTCAATCCCCGATCGCAGCGCGATAGATTCAAGGCTGCCGTTTTCAGGACTTGGGGTGGGGTTGCAGTGCCATAGCCACGAGAGCGCCCAGGAGCACGGGCGGAAAAAGCTGGCCGACGACGGCCTCGGCAATCGTGAGCGAGCGCGCGAATGGAAGTATTGGCGCGATGTCGCTGCCGAGCGTAGTTAGTGTCGCAAAGCTGTAATAGGTGAACTTTGCCGTGAGCTGGTCGAGATCTGCCGACGCGGAGATGAAATGGAACGAGCCCGGGTAAAGCTGCTCCAAAAGCTCATAGGCAGATGCCCAGATCATACCGACAAGAAGGTAGGCACTCACGCCACCCTGAATGCGGCTCCAGGTCACCGGACCGCCGCGAAACATCACCAGCAGGACAATCCGAAGATAGACGAGCAGCGTGAGCGTGACGCAAACGCTTCCCAGCTCATGTAGAAATGACGTGGGATGAACGCGCCCAGCCCCTAACACCACCGCGCTCGCCAGCACCACGCTGATCACAACAGCCGACGCGATGCGGCTTTGGTCCACGGCCAGAGCGGCGGAAATCATCAACGCAACGACAACGAGATCGAGGATGATGCGTCCGTGAAGGCCAGCTTCGCGCAATGGAGCGATTACGAAAATCAGAACGGCTAGAGCCATGGTGACTAGAGTGAGTCCAAGATCGCCGGACCAGAACTCTCCCATGTGCAGGCGAAAAAGAGTGATTCGCGGTGGATGCGGCTCGTTCGGCATGAGGAGCGCCCCCTGGAATATCGGTCTGCGAACGAGCGGGATTATAGCACCCGCCTCCGCCGTGGCTACCGTGGGCAAGCCCCACCCAACGCGTTACCGTGACGAAGAAGAGTTGGACGCGCGGGGACAAACGAAAACGACGTGGGAAATAGACGACGGAATGGCGGCGAGCTCAGCGCGCAGGGAGCGAGAGGCGTATCGCGTGGCTTCTTGGGTGAGGCGCGCGAGTTGCTTCCCACTAAGCGGAAGGGCATAGATGTCGGCCCGGAGCGCGTAGGAATATTCGCGGTAGGCGGGGGCGGGATCGCGGGCCATGTTCATCAGAATATTCCAGAAGTTGCGCGCGCGAAACAGGCGGCGCTTGCTGGCCTCATCGCGGGGTATCCGCAGGGAGTGGCGCGCGGGCGAGCCACTCGATTCGAGAATCACTTTGCTGCAAGAGTCCGCGCGAAACGCTCGCGATGGGTCGGCTTCCGGATATAGCTTCAGAATTTCCGCGAGCGCGACAGAGTCAGCTTCAAATCCCGGCCACCAGTAACGGAAATTATGGAAGACGATGGTGCCGCCCGCGAGAATTTTCTGCACTCGCCCCGCGTCTTTGCCCGCCACGCTGACGATCATATCCACCAGTTCCGCGGCGCGAAACGTCTGCCGCACCAGCGGGCGCATGCTGATGTACTCGGCTTCCTCTTCCGTATATTTTACGAGGATGGTTTCCGGCAGCGGCATGTGACGAATACCGCGTCAGGATTTTTCGGTGAGGCGTTCGCGCACGCGATCGCTTAAGACTTTGCCGTCCACGGCTTTTCCCTCCAGCCGCGCCCGCGCGGCTTTGATCACCGCGCCCATCTGCTTCAGCGAATCCGCCCCCGCCTCGGCGATAGCGGCGTCGACGGCGCGGTGAATCTCTTCGTCCGAGGGAGCGGCCGGCAAATATTGCTCGATGATCTTGATCTCCTTGGCTTCTTTGTCAGCCAGATCCATGCGGCCGCCTTTAGTGAATTGGTCCACGGACTCGCGCCGCTGCTTCACCAGCGTTTGGAGCACCTGCAGGGATTCCAGGTCGTCGAGCGGTCGAACCTTTTCGATTTCCTTGTTTTTGAGCGCGCTCTTCATCATGCGCAGAACGCTCAGCCGAAGCTCGTCCTTTTGCTTCATCGCCGCGGTAAGGTCGCCCTGAATCCGTTCGATGTATCCCATTCGTTTTCCTCTCTGTGACGCCAAGAATAACACACGCGTTCCGCACGGCGCCCGCATTTGGGGCCATCGACCTCGTTGCGATTCAGTATGTAAGTTTAAGGATTGGCGCGGCGGAGAACCGCGCTCGATTTTTCGTCCATGGCAATCCGATGAAAGAAGTCGCGCACTTCTCCGAGTTTTTGGGTAGGCACAACTAAATCGGTGATCTCATAGGTTCGCTTGTAATGAAGGACGTTGTCTTTTACCTCGACTTCGCTCTTATAAGTTGCGTAGTCACACTTGGCCTGCACCGGTTGCGGAAGCTCATCCACGACGTAACCCGCCGGCAGCGTTATGTCGAACACATCGTCCTGCCGTGTTGTCTCATGGAATTCCCACGCGTATTTGCGTGGCTTGCCGGCGAGCAAATTCGATCCCTTGCCGCCTACCACGCGCGGCCGCACAATTAGCAGGTTGCCCGCCGACTTCGCGTAACCTTCTACTGCAACCTTGTAATTAACCAATAAGCTCTGATCGTATTCCTCCAGATTGCTCAGCGACGCGGACATCAGTGTGAAATTGCTGAAGAAATTTCCAAGAAATCGTTCCATCACTTTTTGCCGCTCGGCGGGAGCGACTTGCAGATATTGCTCCCGCGAGTCATCTGCCGGTGCTCCCCATCGCAATTCTTGAATGTCGCCGATTAGGTTGCCCGCCGAACTCAAATTCAACTTTGCCGTGCGCAGAAGTCTATTTGTCGAAGGAGCCAAGAGGGGCAGCGAAATGAGTGTGCCGCCGTCCGGCGTTATCACCAGCCCGAAATTGTCCTGAAGATAAGTCGGCAAATATCCCAACGGGACGTAACGATTCGTGGGATCGAAGAATAGTAGACGTCCCAGCTTGGGATCGTCCACCACAGCGTAAAGGGATGGATCCTTTACATCACTCGGGAGTCGGATCGCCAGGATGACATGGTTGAATCTCGTGGAGGGGAAATCTGGATTCACAATCCCGCGGGTTGCGTCGATTAAAACGTAGTAAGACTCGATGCCTATTTCGTGGAGCATGGTGCTCAGCAGCGTTGCCTTGTCTTTGCAATCGCCGTACTGGTGCGTAAAAACGTCCGCGGCAGGATGAGGCTGGTAACCCCCAATCCCTATTTCGATCGCGACGTAGCGGATCTTGCGCTGCATGTAGAACGTCAGCGCTTTCATTTTTGCGAGAGGATCTGTAAATCCGGCAGTGAGCTCGGCAACTTTCTGCTGGATCGCGGGTGTAGAGATCCGGCTTGCCCCGGTCAGCCCGTTGTACCAAATTCCCAGGTCATTCCAGGTTCCTGCGGTTTTTGCCCGCAACTTTGGATCGCGCGGGAAGTATTTGACGTCCATCCTCCCCGCAATGCTGGACCACGCCGGCATGTCCGGCTCAACTTCAATGGCCGGGACATCCTGAACTTCCCAAACGAATTGGGTGCCGCTGGAAACCTGCGGCTTTTGTTCCGCGAAATTAGCCCAATGATTCGTGAACTCCCAGCCCGCCGGAATCTGCAGTGAGAAGCGCGCGTGCCGGCAGGGAACGAGATCCTGAAAGCTCCAGTCGTCCTCAAAGACAAATGGCCGGTGTTTCTGCACGTATTCGAAGCCCACCACGCTGCCGGGATTGGCTTCCGGAAATTTCAGGGACTTGTAACGATGGTCGTTGTAGAGATCCTCGCTTCCCACCCCTAGTTCAACCGCGTCCTTTTCCTTGACCTCCAGTTGGTGGCCATCCGGCATGATCGTCCATGCTTTCAAGAATGACAGCTTCGTCTCATTGTCGAAATAGACGTTTACGTGGCTAAAATTCTCGCGGGCTTCCGGACGCAAAAGCTTGTAAGCGCGGCGGTAGCGCGTCTCGATCTCGCCATTGTCTTTCACAATGGTTTGCTGTTCGTCCAGCAGAATGACTGCAACCGTCTCCTTCGGATATTCCGGCAATTTATCCTGCGCCGCGGCTCGCAGCCAATCCGGAGCGTTGTCCGCTTGCGCATCGTGCGGCGCCCATAGAAAGGCCGCCGCAACCGCTCCCGTTACCGCCAACATCAATGCGCTAATTATTCTTGGCCGACTCGTCATGTTGAAAAACCACTTGGGATTCGTCATTTGATTTCACTGAATTGAAGAATGATCGCAACGCGGGATAGGATTCGACCGGGAACATCATTCCTCCCAAAACGAGCCGCCGCTTCACTTCCATCGTATTGCCTTGCGTAGTGACCGAAATCTCATACGAAATCGGACCCGGCGTGAGCTTGCGCGCTGGTGGGGCAGTTTCAATCTTGTAGGAGGCCGGCGATTCGATCTTTACGTCGTCAATCTCCTCTTTGGGGAAGGCAAAATAAATGGAATTGACCCGCACCTGAGAATGGAATGCCGACGCCTGAGTGGCCTGAAAGGGCGAGACGGGGACGAGCATTCGGCGGCCCGCGGACGTTCCGAAATTTGGGATTGTGACAGTAGCTTCCACCTGTACGGGAAGAGTATTGTCTTCCCAGTTTTTGATGCTGGTCACTTCCACCGAGGATCCTGTCGGCAGCCACTCCTTGAATCGGTTCTCAAATGTCTTTTTTCTTCCCGTCTCATCTTCGTGGCGTTCATCCTCGCGCCAGACCGCCGCGGATTGTCCCGTGAGTTCCAGTTCGATCTTTCCGGATGCAAGCCCGTCTTCATCGAGTTCGAGTGTGGCATGTCGCACGATAGTCGCATCGGTTGTGGCGGACGCCGGGATCGAAAGCATCTCGGCGCCTTCTTTGGTTACGCGCATGCCTTTTGTGTTCGTCTCGTACCACGGCAGCAGGCCAAAAGGAGCAAAACTAGAGGCGGGGTCCAGGTAATATTCCTTGGTCCCGGCGCGGACCCATACGAGGTTGGCCGAGAGTTCGTGGGCGTCTCGCATGTTGGGATAGAAGAAATTTTCGTTGCGCGGAGCGACGAATACCATTTGGGCCGTGAACCCGGCAGCGCGCGCAAGACCTACGAAAGCATAATTCATCTCAAGTCCCGAGGCGTAACCGTGTTTCAGGACGTCCTCAACGTTTACGTTAGGCTTCAATTGCTCCTGCTTGCCTTCCTTTTCGGTTTTCCGCTCTTCCATGGAGAGATTGCGAAGCTTTTGCACGCGTCCATAAATCTTCTGGAGGCGGACTTCCGGCGGATCATTCGGCCCGCTCGTTTGAGCCAAATCCTTTTCCAGCGCTCCTTTCTTATTCACAAATGCGTCGATCTCCTCCGACCATTTCTTCCCGATCCTGTTCCAGTAGTGCTCGGCGGTTTCCTGATCTGGAGTGTCCGCGGGGAGGTAGAAGAATTCCACGCGCGCCTGCAGGCTGGCCTCGGGCGGCATCAGCTGTTCTTCCTGGATGCCCATAATGTTGTGAATCTCCATCACCCACGAACCATTCGACTGCTTTGAAGGCGCGACACCTGTCGGCAGCCCGAAAGTTCGATAGACCAGCGCCAGCCTCCCGACGAACGGCGCGATGGAAAACCTTGCGTCGCGTGTGAAAAGCTCCTGGGAAACCGTCCATGAATTGTTGTAGTAAAAGGCCGGGTTACCCTGGTCGCGGTATTTGTACTCGATGATGCATCCTGGATGGACGTCCGGAAGCGTGAAGCTTTTCGCAAGAAACTTATAACCGCTGGCTTTCACTACGGTCTTCTCGAACGGCTTGCCCTCGAAGGCGGTTATTCTTCCATCGGGCTGAATGGTGCGTCCGCGGATATTCGTGATGTCGGTGTTTCCCTTCAGGAAAGGAATTTCGACGTTACCTGCCGTCGTCCCCTCTTCCGTGAAAATCTTGATGCGATAGTATTCGTCCACCGTAGCATGCGTCGAATTCACCGCGCTCTCTCGATAGAGAATCATGGCGTGGGCGCCCGGCTGCGCGGGATTGTCCTTCAGCGCCAGGTCCGCGGGCGGGATGGGCAGCCAATCGTCGCCTGCCGATGTGGAGCGCACACCCGGCAGAAGCAACAACGCCGCAAGAACGGGGAAGGCGTAGCAGAATCGCCCGGCTGGAGTCATGGCGATTTCTCCTCTATTGTGAGATCCGTAATCCCTGATTCCTCAGAGCCATCTGTACCGCGCGCCTGCTCTTGGAACTGATTGTGAAGCAGTAAAGTGAGGCCTAAGCTATCGTGCCTTTAGGTCAATGTCAATGCCTGCCGGAACGATGTCGGAACGGAATGCAACCGCCGAACGAGTCGAAGTCAGCGCAGGGGACTGCCACCGCCGCCTTCGCATTGAACTGTCACTGTTGTACGATTCAACGTGGGTTGAGTGGAACGTCACAGCACAACAGGAGGCAGCCATGTCAAAAGTGGTTTACGTTTCCAAGTCACGTATCGAGAGGAAAGTAGGTCCTCTTCGCATCGCCTACTTGCCCGGTGAGGCGCAGCCGGTGATTTTCAGCGTCCACGGCGCCATCGCCGAGCACTACAAAGTCGATCCCGCCAAGCTCACCGAGTCTCACGCCGCCACCATCGACTATGTGATCGCCGCGACCGCCGGTTGAATGCTCGGCACCTTCGGAGGTGCGCTGGAGGCGCGCCACATCGATGCGAGCAATCGAAAGTTGGTAGGGGAAGTGACCGGCGAAGTGGAAACGGACGAAGGTGTGCTGGTCATCAGACGCATCCATTTGGCCATGCGTCTGGTTGCGCCGGAACAAGCGCTCGAAACAGTCGAGCGCGTGCACGGTCTCTACCCCATGCACTGCCCGCTCTATCGCACACTGCACCAGGCGATTCAGCTCACGTCTTCCTTCACGCTCGAAAAACCAGCGGCTTGATGAAGGAAATGCGAGCCATACATCCGTTGCCCAATCGCGTCGCAAAAGCCCTTCCGTGGCGGAATGCGGCTTGCTTGGCCGTGCGTCTGATGCTAACTTGCCCCGAATTGCGCGCTTAGCGTGCTGCATGGAATCGCCGCGCAGCGCTAAAGTCTCTGGAGGCACGAATGGCGAAGAAGCAGTGGAGTTCGACCGCGCCGCCGGACGAATTCCATCCCTATATTCCGGCCAACGAGAGCATCGCCGAGTTCACCCTCCGCGCCGTCGTGCTCGGCTCGCTCTTCGGCCTGCTCTTCGGTGCCGTCACCGTTTACGTAGGGCTTCGCGCCGGCCTCACCGTCTCCGCGTCAATCCCCATTGCCGTGCTTTCCATCAGCATTTTGCGCGCCTTCGGCCGCTCGACCATTCTCGAAAACAACATCGTCCAAACCACCGGCTCGGCCGGCGAGTCACTAGCCGCCGGAGTCATGTTCACGATCCCGGCCCTGATCTTCCTCGGCTTCGGCACCGAATTCACCTTCTGGCGCATTTTCCCGTTGGCGCTGCTTGGCGGCTGGCTCGGCGTGCTCTTCATGATCCCGTTGCGCCGCCAGCTAATCGTCAAAGAGCACGGCAATCTGACGTTTCCCGAAGGCACCGCCTGTGCCGATGTGTTAGTCGCGGGTGAACGCGGCGGCTCCTTCGCAGGACGCGTCTTCTGGGGCCTCGGCATCGGCGGCGCCTATACGTTTCTCATGAACACCATTCAGGCCTGGAACTCGCAGCCCGAGGGTCGTCCCCACTGGTTTCCCGGCGCCTCCTTTCGCGCCACCATCACTTCCGAATATCTCGGAGTTGGCTACATCATCGGGCCCAAAGTCTCGGGGATTCTTTTTGCCGGCGGCGTAATTTCCTGGCTCCTGGTGATGCCCGCCATTCAATTTTTCGGCCAGCTCGCCGGCAACACGCCCATCTACCCCTCCACAATTCCCATTCCGCAAATGACTCCGGACGATATGTGGCGCCAGTACATTCGGCCCATGGGCGCGGGCGCCGTCGCCGCCGCCGGATTGATCACGCTGCTGCGAACGCTGCCCACCATTATTTCAGCCCTGCGCGCGGGGCTGAAGGACGTTCGAGCGCAGGGAGCCATGCAGACGGAGGGTAAGAACCGTCTCGACCGGGACGTGTCGATTCGCACGGTGCTCATTGGCTCGTTTGTAATCGTCGTAATGATGTGGGTGATGCTGACGTTTGATCCCATCAAAGGCGCGGGCACCACCTGGTATCAGAATTTGCTCGCGGGCGTCTTCGTCGTCGTTTTCGGATTTCTCTTTGTCACCGTCGCTTCGCGCATCAGCGGCCTGCTGGGCAATTCCTCGAATCCCGTCAGCGGCATGAGCATCGCCACGCTGATGGCCACCTGCGCGATTTTTTTGGTGGCCGGCTGGACGGCGCCGAATTATGCAGTTCTCGCGCTCGTCATTGGAGGCGTGGTCTGCACCGCTGCGGCCATCGCCGGAGCCACTTCGCAAGATCTGAAGACCGGCTATCTGGTCGGCTCGACACCATTTCGGCAGCAAATGGGTTTGCTGATCGGCGTAACCATATCCACGATCGCCATTGGCGCCACGCTGAATCTGATGAACACGGGGCTTCAGAAGTACGTGCCGGCGCGAATTCCCGTGAACGTAGAAGCTTTGGCTACGGGCGTGAAAGTGGAGAGAAATTCGATCACCTATCAGGGGAAGAACTACGTTCTGATCAACGCGCTGGGTTCGGCGCAGATTGCCGACGGTGAATATCTCTACGATCCGGCAACCAAGGAAATTGAGATTCAGTGGGTCCAAGGCATCGGCGGCGATAAAGCTCCTGCGCCGCAGGCGCGTCTGATGGCTACGGTCATCAATGGCATCCTCACCCAGCGTTTGCCTTGGCGGTTGGTATTAATGGGCGTCGCGCTCGTTCTCGCCGTGGAAATTCTGGGCGTGCGTTCTCTCGCTTTTGCCGTCGGCGCCTATCTTTCGATTGGAACCACCGCCACCATGTTTGCGGGCGGGCTGGTGCGGTGGCTCGTCGAAACTACGTCCAAGAAAACCGAGGAGGGCGAAGCCAGCCCTGGAGCACTCTATTCGAGCGGCCTGATCGCCGCCGGGGGAGTATTCGGCCTGCTCGGCATCGTCATCAATCTCTTGCAGGACCCCGAAATCTCATCGCATGTACCACATTGGGTCACTACGGTATTCCGGCTGCCTTGGCGCGCCGATCTCTTCGCCTTCGGTCCCAAGATTCTGGGTTCGCTCGCCACCAGCAACCTCTTTGGCCTCGTCATGTTCATTCTGTTGGCCGCCTCGCTCTTCTATTTCGCGCGCAAGAAACTCGATAAATCGTAAGGGATCCCGGCTACCCCCAACGCCGGACGCTTCATCTCGGCTCATTTAGCGCTTCTACGCGCTTTCCCGTTGTGCGAACATTCTATATGCGAATCGCGCTCAATCTTCTCCGGCCGCTCTTATCCATCGCTCTCTTGCTTCCTGCAGGTTTGCCATCCGCGGATCCGCCCGCCGACCGCACTCTGACCATTGTCCAGGCGGACAGTCGCATCGAATTTCACGCCAGCACAACCTTTTCCAAGGTTGTCGGCGTGTTCCACGAGTGGCATGGCGACCTGAAAATGCCTTCCGACAATTTTCAGGACGCCACACTCACCCTCGACATCGAAGCAGATAGCGTTACAACAGGCAGCGGCATGAAGGACAAGCACGTCAAAGACAAGAATTTCTTCGACGTAAAGGACTATCCGAGTATTCAATTTGTTTCGAAAAGCATCACGGCCGGCACCGACCCGGGCGATTTCACGATGGAGGGCGATCTCACCCTGCGCGGAATCACCAAGCCCGTTTCTCTCAAGGTCACCTTGCTACCGGAGCTCGCCGGCCACAAAAGAATTAGGGCCGAGTTCGAATTCAATCGCCGAGACTTCGGCATGACGCACAATGTTCCCCTCAATAAGGTTGCTGACACCATCAAGGTCGAAATCGCCCTCGCCCTCGTCTGACGCTTTTCCATTGGTCCGCAGATTTTAAGGCCAGGGAAACGGTTTGGGCTTTCTGCGATGGAGAGGAGCAACATCCGGCGCCGATGGAAGGCGGGACAGTCGCTGCATGAGACCCGCACGACTTATCAGGAGTTAGCCGTCGCCGCTGAGCAGTTTCTCCCGGATGTTCTGTAACGCGAGACGGTTTGTCCGATCACGGTCCGGTTACTTCGCGGACGTAATCGGCGCCCGCGCAGCACGTCCAGGGAATACCCCTTCTACGAGCTTGCCGTCTCTTACGACCGCCGTCCCATTCACAAAGACGAATTGTATGCCCTCTGAATATTGCAGCGGCTTTTCATAAGTCGCCTTGTCGATGACCTTGTCGGGATCGAACACTGTGAGGTCCGCATCGGCGCCGATTCGAATGCGGCCCTTGTCGCGAAACACCGGTGCATGCTTCTCAAGCCGCTGCGCTGGCATGAGCGTCATCTTCCTCAGCGCCGTCATTAGATCCAAATCCTTTTCCTCTCTCACGTAGTGGCCCAGCACACGGGAAAACGTGCCCTGCCCGCGAGGATGAATATTGGGCCCTGTAGCTTCTGGTCCGTCACTCGCAATCATCACGATCGGATTGGCCACGGCCGCTCGCGCTGCGTCATCCGGAATCTCAAAAATGACTACACTCCCACCCTCCTTGCGGTACCTCGCAAAGGTATCTGCCGTTAATCGTTCCCCAGTCGCGCTCCACTCAATATCCTTATAGGTTATTCCCATTCTCTCTTGCCAACCGTCATCGAAAACTGCCGACTCCAGCGCGGTGCTGGCCGCGGTGTACGGATAGCATTCGGTCGTAACGTCCAATCCTCGCTTCTGCGCGTCCGCCACCATCTCAATCAACTGAGGCGTGTACTTTAAGCCCATGCTGCTGATGTGCACCACATGCAGCGGCGCGCCCGTCACCGCGGCGTCCGCAATGACTTCCTGAATTCCCACCAGGCCCGTCTCCGGTTCCTTCAACCCGGAGTAACGTAGATGAACATGCACGGACGCCTTGTATTTTGCCGCCAGGCGGAACATTTCCACGATTTCCCAGCGCGTCGCCGCTGGTGTGTACGCGATTCCCATTCCAAGGGCCAAAGCGCCGTGCTGCAAGCCCGTTTCAATCGTTCGCTCTATTTCCAGGAGTTCTTCGGATGTTGCTTCTCGGTGCGCTGCGTCGCCGCGAGGCAGGAAGCTCCCGGGGTCGTGCATTACTTTCATCCGCACCGGAATATGGCCAATGCTCACGCCGAAATTAATCAGCGCTTTCCCCTGCCGTTCAGCGTACCAGCGGTCAACATCGTCCGTGCCGACTTCAAGCTCGAGCGAAGTCGTGACACCGTCATGGGCTTGATACCTGTATTTTTCCGGTGTCTGCCCATGTTCGTGCAAATCGATGAAACCGGGTGCGACGACAAGACCTGTGGCGTCGAAGTTGGTTTTGCCGGTGAGTGGCGCTGCGGAAATGGCTCGGATCTTCCCTGCAATGATCCCGATATTGCGGGTCGCGTTAAGGCCTGATTCCGGGTCCATCACGCGGCCGTTTGCAATCACGGCATCATAAGTGTCTTGTGCACGTAGCGGGACAAACACACCTGCCGACCAAATCAGAAAAACCCCAACCAGGAACGCCGCCTTGGTGTCAGGAGGGAGTTTCATTGTGATCTTCCTGAATCCATTGCGACGATACGGCAGTTATGCATGACCTTGCCCAGGAGCGAATCAGTAGCCACCATTGGCCGCACATCTTAGGTTGTGTTGTGTCTCAAATCAAGTCAATGAAGCGCAACCGCCTTCCAACTGCCGATTGATGTCATAACGACGTCGGCCTCGCTACGGCCCGAGTAAACTGTTCGGTGTTCACCCCAACAGTGCTCGGACCGAAGGAGGCCGAGATGCGGATTATAGGATGTGATTTGCACGCTCGCCAACAAACGTTGGCCATGTTGGACACCGGAACAGGGGAAGTAGTGACTCAGACTCTCACGCACGAAGGCAACAACGTGCGGGAGTTTTATTCCACGCTTCCCGGTCCGGTGCGCGTAGGCATCGAAGCGACTGGGTCGATGAAGTGGTTTTTGCACCTGATGGAAGAACTGGGAATCGACTGTCAGGTCGGTCATCCGGCGACGATTCGAGCGGCCGAACCCCGCCGACAGAAACATGACCAGCGAGATGCCGAGCTACTTCTAAAGCTGCTGGTAGAAAACCGTTTTCCGTCGATCTGGCAACCGTCGAAGGAGCTCCTGGATCTGCGAGGGTTGCTCTTACACCGTCACCAATGGGTACGCCTGCGGACGCGGATACAGAATGCGCTGCAGGCCATCGCGCTGGCGAATGGTTTAAGGCGAGGGAGTTCGCTGTGGAGCGAAAGCGGACAACAGGCGATCGCGTCGTTACCGCTGGCAACACATACCGCTCATCGGCGCAGTGAGTTGCAGGCGATGTATGCCAGATTCGAAGCGGAGATCGAACAACTGAACCAGCGAGTCCTGGAACAAGCAGGCCAACGACCCACGGCAGGGCTGCTGATGACTCATCCCGGCGTGGGACCGATCACGGCGCTGGCAACCGATGTCTTTCTGGGCGATCCGAAACGGTTCCGCGACGGCAAGGCGCTGGCAAGCTATATCGGGATCATTCCCAGGGAAAACTCCAGCGGGGGGCGACAGCGCTTGGGAGGTTTGAGCAAGCAAGGTAATCCGCTTTTGCGCTTTCTCTGGTGTGAGGCGGCGGCACACGCGGTGCGCCGGGATCCGGAATTGCAGCGGTTCTACCGGCGCAAATTAGTGCAGAAGGGTCTGGGGAAAGCCCGAGTTGCCGCCGCGCGAAAACTCGGGATTCGGTTGTGGATCATGTTGCGGGATCAGATTGATTATCAAGAGTTCTGTCGTCGTGGACAGATGCAGCAGAGAAGCGGTGATGCCTGTGCGGGAATGCCTGGACCGCGTTATGGTGCGAAGAGTCACCGTCCGATTGATTAGGCGCCCCGCCTCCCTACGGGGAGTTCGCATAACTCATCATGGTCGATCGTGACCGAAGAGATGTTTGGTGGGCAACACCGAGTCGATGAAGTGGAAACGGCCCGAGCTAGTTAGGGTGACACAAGTGAAACGACGCAGCCTCAGAGACGCGATTCGCGTGCCGTGGGAAAAGTGTGTTCGTGCGCAGAAAAAATACGAATAAAATCTCTTGAAACGGTCGGCGTCGTTAGAGATAACGCGGTTACCCGAGAAGTTATTTCTGTGCCCCTCTGTGAAAAAGTGCGGACCAAAAGGGATACGAAGCGCCGATAACGGCTGCAATTATTGCTGTCGTCGCGGAAACTGCGCCCGACCGCAGAAAATGGATGTAGCCGTAGACTGCCAACGGGATATAGATCGCGACTCCAGTAATTACCCCAGGAGAGTATTCACGAGACTTGAAGCTGGCCCAGGCATGCCAACATCCGTTCGAGCAAGTTAGGGCAGCGATAGTGAGCCAGTAGGGAGCGCCCGTTCCGCGACGCACGAGGATTGCGACGTCCCAACACGCTATCAGCAGTGCCGCATTGATGATTACGAGGAATCGCGTTGTTATCCGGGAAGCGTGAACGCGATAGCGTCGATACCACGCCACAAACCCTCCGGGATAAACAAACTCTTCACAAATGTGGAGGATTGCCGCTCCCAGCGGTGCCCAAGGAAGCCAGTCCATCATAATTTCCGATTTTACACGCGCTCTCGATTGAGAGTTGACAAAGATTCAAAGCAGAATCTCATCCAGTACAACCGCACAGCGATTTTTCGTGCCATGGCTACCTCGGCAATGTGTTTTTCTCGACGCATCGCCAAGTGGAGTACTAGGAGAGGATTATCGCCCGAGCTTTCCAGCAAATTTCCTTTTTGGATCAGGAAATAGGCGAGTGCGGCGAATGTAAGAGTCGAAGGCCACGCAAGACCGCGCTGCGCCGATTCGTTGCTGACGGATTCAGGCTGATTCTTTTTCTCTTCTTTCTGGGCATTTTGAGCGGCATTGGTTACGGCTTCCATAGCTTGGGTGACCGCATCCAATCGCTCTTCGCAGCAGCTCTTGCCCGTAGACATTATGGGTCACGTCGATATCCGACGTGACCCATGTTGTCCCGCACGATCTCCGGGCTGCGCCTTGGCGCGGCATGCGGCTGGAATGCATGCTGCGCAAGGTCCGAAAATACCCTTTATTGCGCCAATCGGCCTCTGAATCTTTGCAAAGAATGGTTGCAAGCATTCGCGGCCAAAAGTGGCGGGTGTGTACGTGCGTAATCTGCCATCGAGGCGCCTATGCGTTCCTTTGAGGGGGTCAAAAGATAAGCGTGGATGTCGCCCGCATGCGGCCCTCTGAGCACGGTTCCCATGCCCGAGATTTGTCCGGCCTCATTGATATTGCTAGCCGAGATTATGAAGAGGTTGGAATCCGCGGGAATTAGCGTGTTAAGGTCGGTGATCACACCATCCTGCCAGATGAAGCCGTGGGACCAGTTGAAATTGGAGTCAAAGTTGTTTCCCACCACTTGGCCCCGGCCGTTGATGCCGGTGGCGAAGGCGGCAAAATCTCCCGGCAGAGTGCCGATGTTTGTGACTGCGCCGTCCGCGCCGTTCAGCCAAACCCCCGCATAGAAGGTTGTGCCGTCAGCGCTGCCGACTTGCCCGGCGATTTGGCCGCGGTTGTTGATGACATAAGCGAAATTGGAACCTGAACCTCCGAGATCCTGAAGCACGTAGGCAGTGTTGTCTTGCCACATTACGGCGTGCGTCGCTACGGTGCAGTTTCCCGAGTAGCCTACGGCTTGGTCTCGATCGTTAATCCCGAATGCGAAACCGTCTACATCGCCACTCAGCAGAGGAAGAGCGTCGGCCTTGCCTCTTTCCCACAACGCCGGCAACGCGATCCGATTGTTAGTTGTGCCGGCTGGGCATGTGGAGTCCAGGGCGCCGTTTTCCGCAAATCCTACGGCAACTCCGGGGTTATTGATGGCGCTGGCCTGCCCATTATTTCCGCCGAACGTCGGAAGAGCGCTCATGTGGCCGCCCCGCCAAAGAAACGGAACGCACGTAAGGTGTGTGCCGAAGCCGCAAATGTCTTCACCGTTCGAATCTGGATCAGCGGTTTCGGACTGACCAACGGCTTCCCCGCGGTCATTGATCCCGCCCCAGTTAATCCAACTGTTGGCGTTGGGCTTTCCAAGCGTACCCAGGTCGATGTTGAATCCGTAGATGCTTATCACCGCGCGGCCCCTGGCAACTGTTGTAAACACACTGTTCTCGGGAGGGTTCACGGTCCCATCCATGTTCTCCGTCCAGCCCTGACTATTGAGGCCCATGGCCATGCTGAAGTTGTCTTTGCTGTTGTTAATGCCCAAATCGGTAATTTTGTAGCTCTGTTGAGCGAACGCATCACTGAAGCAACCCAGAACAATCATCGCAACCCACGGCATCCACAAATTCCGCAACCGTCCTAGTGCGCTCATATTTTCTCCTTTTGGTCCGAGCAAAGTTTTCGTGCTGAGATCGCTGGCAGGGAACTCAGGGAGCATGTGGTGCTCCATGTTCACGACGATTACGTGACACAACGGGCCCAACACCTCAGAATGCGAAAACGAGTGGCGGACTAACAAAGTCCTGGGACGGTCGCAAAACGGCTGGAGCGACTGTTTCTCCAACTTTTCACGCACGCTGACGAGGGGTTATGAACCGAAAACGTCGGCAGCCAAAAGTCAGGCCGCTCAATTGTGATTGGCTTTCGGGCAGCTAACATACATACCGGTCTGTATGTTAAGAAATCGCGAGAAGAAGCTAATCTAACAATCGAGCGGGGCAACACTGCGAGTCATGATCACCAGGGCCTGCCTACGCAATTCAATAAGTGCGACGGATTCTCATATTGTGTTCAGCGCGCGTCAGATCTCTCTTGACGCTCCGATCGTTACCATACATGCTGGTTGGTATGTTGGCGGCGCGCAAGAATCCGAAACGTAGAGCGACCAGGCTGCGTGATCCGGAGCGCACGCGGGAGCGCTTGCTGCAGGCGGCGTCTCGCGAGATCTACAGATCGGGTTTCCAGAGTGCGAGCCTGGACACGATTCTGGCCTCTGCCGGCGTCACCAAGGGAGCGCTGTATCACCACTTCAAAAACAAGGAAGCCTTGGGATACGCCGTCGTCGAAGAGGTCATCTCCCCCGACGTCCGCGGCACATGGGTGCGGCCTTTACAGAGCGCCAAGGATCCTATCGACGCTTTGATCGGCATCGTTCGAGGTATATCCGTTCAGCCCAAGGATGTATGCGGCGGGTGCCAACTGAACAATCTGGCGCAGGAAATGTCTCCTCTTGACGCGGGATTCCGGAAGCGGCTGGAGATAATCTTCGATGCCTGGCGCGAGGCTGCTGCCTCCGTTTTGCGGGAGGGCCAGATCCACGGAAGCGTTCGCCGCGACGTGGAACCCGCTGACGCCGCCGGCTTACTCATTGCGATGGTCGAAGGCTATGGCTCGCTGGGAAAGAATGCTCAGGATCCGAAAGTGATAAAGGCGGGGATTAACAATATCGTGGCTTGGCTGAGGTCTCTGCGCCAGCCGGGCAACCGCAAGCGGGTCTGATCGCATCGGTTCTAACGAATGGGTTCGAAGCCGGTACATACCAATCGGTTCGTAGGCTCGGCGAGTTCTCACATTCGAAACTTGCGGGCAGGCCGAGGCGGGACCGGACGAGGGACTGATGGAACCGGAAAAACGATCGGAACTGCCCCTCTGGCATTCACCACGAATCGCCTTCAAGACAAACGGTAGCTTCCTACTCCTGGATTTAGCCGACATCCTGGCGGTGCAAGCCGAAGGCAATTACGTTTCGTTGCAACACCGACCTAATCCCTATTTGGTGCACGAGTCCCTCTCGTCCATGGTGGAGAAGCTCAAACCCTACGGTTTTATTCGCATCCATCGCTCGGTCGTCGTGAATATTTTGGCCGTGGAGGAGATCCAACCTTTGCCGACGGGGGAGTACAGGCTGCGTGTAAAAGATGGGAAGGAATACTTGGTAACGCGTACATACAAACACAACCTCAGAGATCTGGCTCAACTGTGGATAGGCTCAGAGCGGCTTTGCGGCTAACAGGCAGCAGGCCCCGCCGAAACCACCGTCGGCCACCGCGATTCTGCGTCCTGCCCGTCTTCGTCAGCGAAATTTAAATCGTCATCGGAGTCGATTCAATCGCAATCCCGATTTCGATCACGCGCGCGTGGGCGGCTGCAACCGGCGGCCCCACCGTTATCGCGCCAAATCCGGAACGGAAATGTTACCCACGCCCCGGGTGTACCAGAAACGGGGTTGTCTAGTGCTCATCCCCCGGCCTACTTTGACTCTGCGTCGCTCAGCCTTTACACTGGAGCTTCGTGAGATCCTTTTCGTCCGGCTACGGTTATCGCTTTGACCTCGGAAGCTACTTTCCGCGCGCCATCAAGACGATTTGCATCGCCTGCATAGCTGTTTTCTTCCTGCAGGAAATCTCCGGACTGCTTTTCCATGAGGCTGGTTACAGATTCTGGCTCGATTGGTTCGGGCTCAGGCCTTATGTCGCCGTGCACGGGCTTCGCATCTGGCAGCCCTTTACTTATATTTTCCTGCACGGCGGAGTCTGGCACATTCTTTTGAATCTTCTCTTCCTGGCGATGTTTGGCGCGGACCTCGAGCACACCTGGGGCGCGCGGCGCTTCTACGCATATTTTTTCCTGTGCGGAATCGGCGCGGGCATCATCGACATTATCGTCAAGCTGATTATCGATCCGCACGGGCGCGGCACCGCGCTGGTACCGACCATCGGCGCATCGGGGGCGATCTACGGCGTCCTGCTCGCTGTGGCCATCATCATGCCGCACCGCCAGGTTTGGGTTTTCCCACTGCCGGTGACCGTGTCCATGCGCGTGTTCGTGATCGCGATGGGAGCGATTGAATTTTTCGGCACGATTGGTTCCACGGGTGACGGCGTGAGCCACGTCTGCCATCTCGGCGGAATGCTGGTGGGCTACATTTACTTGCGGCGCGGTTCCTACCTCTATAACTTCCGCAATTTTTTCTCTGATTGGAAGCGCCGCCGCCTGCGCAAGAAATTCGAAGTGTACGTTCGCGACCACAACGAAAAACCGCCGTCAAATCCCGACAACTGGGTGAATTGACGACCCGCGCCTTTCGCGTCCCGGAGGGGTTCGCGGGACGACGAAGGCTCTCTCTTACTCTTCGTACGTGCCCGAGTGAAGCTACCCCCCGATCCGGATCAATCGCATCAAATTCGTCGAGCCGGTTGTGCCGAGCGGCGTCCCGGCAATAACGCCGACGATGTCTCCGCGTTTCACCAGGCGCTCTTCGGTCAGGCGTTCCTCCGCCACCCGCGCGAGCTTATCGATATCATGGACGCGCTCGATAGTCCGCGGCAGAACTCCCCATAGCAACGTTAACCGACGCCGCGCTTCCTGCACCGGAGAAAACGCGACAATCGGCGCGCGCGGCCTGTACTTCGATACCAGCCGCGCGGAAGATCCCGATTCCGTGAAGACCGCGATGGCTTTCATGTGCAGCTCTTCTGCGGCGTGGCAAATTGCTTCGGCGATGACCTCGCTGATCTGCAGATCGCCGGAACGCGCCGGGCGCAGGATCTCGGTGACGCTCGCTTCCGCTTCGCAGATGATGCGGTCCATCATTTCCACCGATTCGAGCGGATAGCTGCCCGCCGCCGTTTCGCCCGAAAGCATCAGCGCGTCGCTGCCGTCGAAAATCGCGTTGGCAACGTCGGAAGCTTCCGCGCGCGTGGGCCGCGGATTTTTCTGCATGGAATCGAGCATCTGCGTGGCCGTGATGACGGGCACCAGCGCATCGCGTGCGCGGGAAATGATCCGCTTCTGGACCACCGGTACTTTTTCCGGGCTCATTTCCACGCCCAGGTCTCCGCGAGCCACCATCACGCTATCCGCCACGTGCAGAATTTCGTCGAGATTGTCGATCGCTTCCGGCTTCTCTAGCTTGGCGATCACCGGTGTATCTTTTCCCGCGCTCGCGATGGCGGCCTGTGCCGCCCGCACATCGGCCGCGGTGCGCACGAAACTGAGCGCGATATAGTTCGCCCCAATTTTGAGAGCGAACAATAGGTCCTGGCGGTCCTTGTTGGTGAGTGAGGGAATCTTCAGTCTTATTCCCGGCAGGTTGATCCCCTGGTGCTCGCCGAGTTCGCCGCCGTTCTCCACTTGGCATACGATCTCGTGCCCTCTGGTCGAGAGCACGCGTAGAGAAATTTCACCGTCGCTAAGGAGAATACGATCGCCTTTGCGGACTGATTCAGGCAGCGCGCGAAAAGTCGTGCTGACGCCGTGTTCCGTGCCGGCGATTTTCTTCGTCGTAATGATGAAACGCTGGCCGAAGCGCAGCCGTATCGCGCGCCCGTGTTCGAGGGTGCCTGTGCGAATCTTGGGCCCCTGCAAGTCGCAAAGGATTCCCACTGATTTTTCGTAGCGCGCGGATGCGCGGCGGACCGCCGTTACCATGCGCGCGCGCCCTTCGGGCGTGCCATGCGAAAAATTCAGCCGCGCCACATCCATGCCCGCGCGCACCAGCCGGTCGATCATCTGCGGCGACGAGCTCGCCGGCCCAAGCGTGCAAACGATCTTTGCCCTCCGGGAGTTCATCGGATTATTTCGCCACCGCGAAGGCATTTACGATCCTGTAGAGAAATTCAATTCCCATGCGAAACGAATCGAGAGGGATGCGCTCGTCATCGGCATGCATGCGCATCAATTCGTCGCTGGTGAGTGGAAACGGGGTGAGCCCATAGGCCTGTACGTTTCGCATTCTCAGCGGTGCGGAGTCCGTGGCGCCGGTGGACATATACGGCACCAGCGTGGCCCCGGGAAACGTCTGGCCTGCAGCGACCTTAATCGTGCTGTAGAGGTCAGTGGTCAGGGAAGTGGAGGGCGCGGCCTCGCCGCCATTGGGCTCCTCTTCAAAGCGAATCTGCGGATCGTTGACCAGTTGCTGCAGTTTTCCAATCAACGGCGTGAGCATGTCGCCGGGAAGCAGGCGAATATTTAGCACGCCGCGCGCTTCCGAAGGCACCACGTTCTGCCGGATGCCGGCTTGCAGCATGGTCGGAGCGATCGTGTCGCGCAGCATTGAATTCCAAATGGGGCTCGCATTCGAAATCCAGCGCGCCGCGTGGTCCCCGCGGTCCGAGCTCTCCAGCGCGAGCATCCATTTGCCGGTTTCCTCGTCTTCCACGGGAGCGAGCCCTTCGAAATAACCGCGCGTGACGGAATTGAACTGCACGGGAGCTTCGTACGTTCCGATTTTTGCGATCGCCGCTGCGAGATGTACAACGGCATTGTCCTTGCGCGGCATCGAGCCGTGGCCCGAGGTTCCCGTGGCAATTACGTCCACGTTTACAGCCACCTTTTCGCTCACCTGCACTCCGACGGATTGGACCTTTCCATTGTTCAAAACCGTCTGGCCGCCTTCGTTCAGCGAATAGCCCGCGGCGATTTTGTCCCAGTGCTTATCAACTGCGAATTTCATTCCCGTCGCGCCGCCGGCCTCTTCGTCGCCTTCCGCCAGGAAAATTACGTCGCGATTCAAACGCGCACCGGAGCGTTTCAAGGAAATGAAGATGGCAAGATTTGCGGCCAGCATGCCTTTATCGTCAATCGCACCGCGGCCATACATGTATCCGTCTTTCATTACCGCCGCGAAGGGATCGACGGTCCATTTGCTCTTGTCGACGCCCACCACATCGAGATGAGCCATCAGAAGCAAGGCCCGCGAAGGGTCCGGCACTGCCGTAGCGGAAAGGCGCGCCACCAGAAATCCCCGCCCCGGCGTGCTTTCGAAAATCTCCGAGGGGATGCCTTCCTGCTTCAGAATGTCCGCGATGTATTTCGCGGCGACGAGTTCGTTGCCCGGCGGGTTACTCGTATTGATGCGTATCAAGCCCTGCAGCCACGCCACCGCCTCGCCTTCAACTTTGAAAAGATCAGCGTTGCCCGCCTGCGACGATTGCGGCGCGGTTTGCGCGCGGCTGGGGGAAGCGCAACAGAGGAAACCGCAAATTGCCAGATAAACAATTCGAATGCCCGCGCGCGCCATCACTCATCTCCTCAGAATTCCGGAAGTACATCGCAATTCAACTAAGCAATTCATACTATCATGGCGACGTAAAGCGGCCGGGCGCTTGACTCGCAGCGTTTTCTGGATTGCAATTGACCATCCCTATGGGGCGTGGCAGCATCCAAATCCGGGAAGAGGGGGAACATGCATTCGAATAATTGGTTTCGCGCCATTCTTCTGGGATTTCTCATCGCCGCTTTGGGCATACCTCCCGGCGCTTTGACCGCGCGGGCGAGGCAGCAAGAGGGCCCGCAGAAACCTCCGCCCGCGGCGCAACAAACGGAAGCGCCCAAGCCTCCGACAGGGCAGCAGCAGCCGGCGCAAGCCGGGCAAAGTCAGGCTCCGCAAGTTACCATCGCGGTCGAATCGAACGTCGTCAATGTCGATGCTGTGGTTACGGATCAGGACGGCGGCATCGTGCAGGGACTCAAGAAAGAAAATTTTCGCATTCTCGACAATAATCAGCCGCAGCAGATTGCCAACTTTGGTCCGAGCGAAGCGCCCATCACCATCGTCATCCTGATGGAGTTCAGCAAGCTCTATTATTCGGTTTATGCTTATTACGCGAAGAGCTGGGGATACGGATTTCTGGGTCATTTGAGCGACAAGGATTATGTGGCGCTGAAGACCTTTGACCTGAAGACGCATCTTCTGGTGGATTTCACGCGGAATAAGCAGGAAGTGGCGCAGGCTGTCGCCGGTCTCTATTTTCCCGATTTCACCGAAGCTGTTTTGTTCGATGCTTTGCTCGAAACCCTCGACGAGCTGCGCGACGTGAAAGGGAAGAAATCCATCCTCGTGCTGGCATCCGGCTTCGATACTTTCAGCAAGCACACACTGGATCAGACTCTGAAGCGCGTGAAGGAAACGGACGTGCCGATTTTCTGCGTGGGCATGGCCGAAGAGGCGGCGATACGCAGCCGCCATGGCGAAGATAACATCAACTATCTGCAGGCGAAAAATGAGCTCACCACTTTCTCCAACATGACCGGCGGATACGCCTGGTTTCCGCGATTTCAGGGCGAGATGCCCGAAATTTTCAATTCCGTCACCTCGTTTTTGCGCAGCCAGTACACGCTGGGGTTCACGCCGACTTCTGCACCCGACGGGAAGTATCACAAAATCAAGGTTGAAGTCGTGGACGACCAGGGCAACCCCATGCTGCTCGCCGACAAAAAGGGCCAGATGAAGAAAGTCACGGTGTACGCCCGCCAGGGCTACACGTCGCCGAAACCGACCGCCGGCGACTGATCGCCCATCCGAGTTGGAGAAACCGGTTCGAGTCATCGCTGGTTGCTCCGGAGCAGAACGCTAACAACCGTCGCGACGATCAGAAGGCCGAGCAGGACGAGTGCGGCGCGAAGCGACCAGAAGGCCCAGGTAGCGGCGAAAAGAAGCGCGAGCCACAGAGCGTTCATCGGGCGCGCGAATCCCATGAGCTCCGGCCTCTTCTCACTGCCGCCCGGTTCCACGGTTCTTCCTCCTAATTATTTAGTCGGCACGCGCAAATCGCGGCCAGTCATTTCGCGCGGCTCGTCCACGCCGAGGACGCCGAGCATGGTCGGGGCGATGTCGCGCAGCGACCCACCGGAATTCAGTTTCAATTTTCCGTCGTCCGTCAGCAGAATAAATGGAACGGGATTGGTGGTGTGATAGGTGTGCGGTCCGCCGGTGACGGGATCAATCATGGTTTCGGCGTTGCCGTGATCGGCGGTGATAATCCAGGCGCCGCCGCGGGGACGCAGCGCCTGAAAAATCCGGCCGAGACACGCGTCCACGGTTTCGCAAGCTTTGATCGTGGCTTCGAGTTTTCCGGAATGGCCGACCATGTCCGCGTTGGCAAAATTCATGATGATGGCGTCGAAGTCGCCTTTTTCAATGGCGTGAACGACGGTGTCAGCGATGCCGGCGGCGGACATTTCCGGCTTCAAGTCGTAGGTCGGGACTTTCGGCGAAGGGACCAGGATGCGCTCCTCGCCCGGGAAAGGTTTTTCAACGCCGCCATTGAAGAAATACGTGACGTGCGCGTACTTCTCCGTTTCCGCGCAACGCAAATTCTTGAACTGCAGTTCGGCAAAGACGTTCGCGAGAATATGCTCGAGCTTTTCCGGCGCGAGGAGATAGCGCAGCCAGGGCCAGGTTTTTTCGTACTGAGTCATGGCCACGAACGCAAGATTCTTCGGCCGCGTGGGATCGCTGATTTTGTCGAATCCGGGCTCGATAAGAGCGCGGGTCATCTGGCGGGCGCGGTCGGCGCGGAAATTGAAGAATATGACGGCATCGTCATCGCGAATGACGGCGCGGGGCGCGGCAGGCTTTCCCGGTGCGGCTTCGGTGGTGATCACCGCAGGCACGACGAACTCGTCGGTGACGCCTTTTTCGTAGCTGGCGCGGATGGCCGCGATGGGGTCAGCGAATTTCACTTCCGAATCGCCGTGAACCACGGCGCGATAGGCTTTTTCGACGCGCTCCCAGCGGTTGTCGCGATCCATGGCGTAGTAACGGCCGCTGATGCTCGCGATGCGGCCGACGCCGAGCTCGCGCATTTTCTGTTCGAGCCGGCGAAGAAAATCGATGCCGCTTTCGGGCGGAGTGTCGCGCCCGTCCATAAAGCAGTGGACGAAAACATTCTGTACTTTATTTTCGCGCGCCATTTGCAGCAGCGCGAAGAGATGATTGATGTGCGAATGCACGCCGCCGTCGCTCAGGAGACCCATCAGGTGTAATTGGCGAGTGCGTCCGCGCTCCATGGCTTCGAGGAGCAGCGGCTGGCGCGAGAATTCGCCGCTGGCGATGAGCTGATCGATGCGCGTGCTGTCCATCTGAACGATGCGCCCCGCGCCGATATTGAGATGGCCCACTTCGCTATTGCCCATCTGCCCGTCGGGCAAGCCGACCGCCGGGCCGGACGTGTGGATCAGCGTGTTGGGGAATTCTTTTAGGATGCGATCGTAGTTGGGCTTGCGCGCGAGAGCGACGGCGTTGCCTTTGGTTTCGGCGCGGTAGCCCCAGCCGTCCAGGACGGTGAGAACAATAGGTTTGGGCCGCTTCGTGGTCATGTCAGAGAGCCTTCCCGGTTGAAAAGCGCAGACATATTACTACGGACGGTTGATGCGGCGCTGCGTGGCGAGGCCGAAGCTGGACGCAAAAGCGGAAAAGCGAGGAGTGCAAAATTTTGGCGATTAGAACGAGGTGCGGTTGTTTGTTTTGTGCAACTTAGGATTGGTTCTAATAAATCATATTGGCGATTAAATATTCTGTAGGTCTTGTCGGAGGGCCGCGGCGAGGGCGTCAAGGGCCGTGCCGCGGGAGCGTTCATTTAGCCCGCGTCCACTTTTTGTAAGTGTCGTATTTTATGTACCTTATCATAACCATTTACCATTATAACATCGATGTCAAATCGGGTTTGGTGTGGACGCTTGAGGTTCCGGTTGGATACAGAAAGCGGACAGGCGGAAAGAAGTACGAGCAAGAGGGATGCCGGGCTGAAGGCCCCGGCGCTACATTTAAACCTGGAAGCGGATCCCTCAAGGCGATCCGCACACCCGGCGGATTTCGGGATGACAAACAAAAACGAAGGCGCAAGAGCCGGCAGGATGCCGGCGACGGGAAACGAGCGCGAGCAAACCAAGATGCCGGGCTGAAGGCCCCGGCGCTACATTTAAACCTAAAGCAGATCCCTCAAGGCGATCCGCACACTCCGCGGATTTCGGGATGACAAACAAAACCAAAGGCGCTACAGGAGATGATGGTTACTGGGGGAGGCCGAGCTTGGCCATGAATTGGGCCCAGCGGGGATCGGAGTGGAGAGAGTCGAAGGCGGGGAAGCGGATGCAGGCCATGATTTCGGAGTCTTGTTCGGCGTAGGCCTTCTCGAGGTACTCGAACGCTTTATTACGATCTCCGGCGAGCGCATAAGTGTAGGCAATAGTGCTGGGAGCAGCAATGACGCCGGGATTCGCTACCAGCTTGATGTAGCCTTGTGCGTCCAGACTAAACGAGCCAGTAATCGTCGAGCCAGTAAGTGTCGAAACTTTTTGCATTTCAGCGATCGCGTCAGCATAGCGGCCGGTGGTGGCATAGACTTGCGAGAAATAGTAATGCCCGGGCACGAACGACGGATCCCGTTCCAACAACTGATTGAATTGCGCGATAGCCTCGGGATAGCGGTGCGCCACCATCAAAGTGAGCCCGTAGTTTGTGTTCACGATGGGGGAAAGCGGGTCGAGCGATAAGGCGATGCGGAATTCCGCCAGGGATTGGTCGATCCGGTTTTCCGGCATGAGCAGAAGGAACGCATAGAAGTAATGCGCCGTAGCGTCATTCGGGTTCAGCTCGATGGCGCGGCGAAACTCCTTCTCGGCCTCGTTCCACTTGTATGTGGAAGCGAGCACCATGGCCAGCGCGGTGTGCGCCTCGGAAAGCGAGTCGTCCAAAACCAGCGCTTTGCGCGCCGCCTCATCCGCAAGCTTAAACGCTTGCGTCGGCTGGATTACCACTCCGTAGCCGGTTGCCACGGTGTAGCTGTCAGCGAGGCCGGCGTAGGCGAGCGCGTAGTTGGGGTCGGCGGCAATGGCCTGCTGGAACAGTACGATACTCCTCCTTAACCCATCCGGCGTCCGGCCGTACCACTGCTGCCGCCCTTCGAGGTAGAGCCTGTACGCTTCCGGATTGCCAGTACCCGCGCGGCCCAGCTTTTGCTCGGCGGCGCCGGTTAAACGAATCTGCAATTTGTCGGAGACGTCTCTCGTGATGTCACTTTGTACCTGCGTGACGTCGGCGAGCTTGCGCTCGTAGTGCGAGCCCCACAGCTCGGTTCCATCGGAGGTGTTAACTAGATCGGCTTGCACGCCAAGCGTGTCACCGTGCTGGGTGACGCGGCCCATGAGCACCGCTCCCACATCGAGCGACTTGCCGATCTGCTGCGGGTCTTGGTCTTTTCCTTTAAAGCGGAAGACGGTGCTGCGGGCCATGACCTTGACGTTGGGGAGTTGCGAGAGAGTGCCGATCAAACTTTCCGTCAAGCCGTCGCTCAAGTACTCATTGTTTGGATCGGCGGTGGCGTTAACGAAAGGCAGCACGGCGATGGAGGTGATCTTCGCGCCTCCTAATTTGCCTCTCAGGAAATAAAGTCCAACGGCTCCGGCCACGAGCAACACGGCCACGACACTGCCTATCATCCAGAATTTTCGCGAACTGCTCGGACTTGGCGCCGCAGCGGAGATGGACCCTGAGCTTGCCGTAGCCGCGGCAACACTTGCAGAAATATCGGCATGGGTAGAACGGCCTGAGTCCTGTTCGCGTTTCAGGCGCGCCAGGTCCGCGCGCACATCAGCGGCGCTCTGGTAGCGCAAGGTACGGTCTTTTTCGAGAGTTTTATTCAGGATGCGTTCGAGTTCCGGCGGAACTTCAGGATTCAGGCGAACGGCTGCGAGTGGGCGCGCTATCCATGATGGATTTGAAAATCACACCGGATGTTTCGCCCCGGAAGGGAAGCGTGCCCGTCGCCATCTCGTATAAAACGGCGCCGAACGAAAACAAATCCGTGCGCGCATCGAGTTCTTTGCCGCGAACCTGCTCGGGTGACATGTAAGCGACGGTGCCCAAGGTGCTGCCGGGGCTGGTCAAATGTTCTGTGCTCGCGCCTGCGGTCATTTCGCCGACGACTGTCGCGGCAGACGAGCCCGCTCCGGTGTAGCGTGACCTTGGCCAGACCGAAATCGAGGATCTTGGCGTGACCGCGCTTGGTCACAAAAATATTGGCGGGCTTGATGTCACGATGAATGATTCCTTCGGCGTGCGCGGCGTCAAGCGCGTCGGCAATTTCGATGGCCAGCGCGAGCAGATCCTCGATGTCCATGGGCTTGCCGTTGATGCGATGCTTCAGCGTCATGCCATCCAGAAACTCCATGGCAATGAAGGCCTGGCCGTCCTGTTCGCCGATGTCGTAAATGGTGCAGATGTTCGGATGATTGAGAGCCGAGGCGGCTTGGGCTTCGCGTTGAAATCGCGCCAGCGCTTGGGGGTCGCGGGCCACGTCCGGCGGCAAGAACTTCAGCGCCACGAAACGGCGAAGCCGGGTGTCCTCCGCCTTATAAACCACGCCCATACCTCCGCCGCCGAGTTTCTCGACGATACGGTAATGGGAGACGGTTTGCCCGATCAGAGAGGAGGAATCCGACATTCGTTGGACATCTTAAGGTTTCGTCAGGCACGAAGTCAACGAAGCCGGGAGGCGCGGGGCCGATGCCGCTTCCGTCGTGGAACGTCCGCGTGGTTTTAGAACGCATAACACATCGAGGCGAATGGTAGAATTCAGAATGATGCTCGGGGCGGCATTCGCGGGGAGATCTCTCCTCCCTTACGAAATCTTTATACGAATCTTACGCATTCCTAACGTCGCTTCTGCGACTATCCCCCAGCATGCAGGCCATTTTCTCTCCTCATCCGAACTGAGCAGCGGGAACCAGGAAACGCCGGGCGGCGATCATAATCATTCCAGAAGCACCGGCATTAGCGGGCCAGGTGTAACCATTTCCAAGGCTAAAAGGGGCGAACGGGGATGCAGGTAAGGGCGTTGGCAATTTTTCTTGCTGCCGGCACGTTGCTGGCAGGCTCTGCGAGAGCGCAGAACACCCGCGAGGACAACCTGGCTTGGTGCACAAGCAAGGATCTGATGCACAAGATGCTCGGGTGCTCCGCGCTGATCGAGTCAGGCCAAGAAAAGCCAGACACCCTTGCCATAGCCTTCCTGAACCGTGGCAATGCCCTTGTCGAGAATGGACAGATGGACACGGCCATCCAGGATTACGATCAGGCCATCAAGCTCAATCCAAACAGCGGCGATGCGTTCGCCGGACGCGGCGCCGCTTACGAACAACAAGGCCAACTCGACCGCGCGACGCAAGACTTCGACAGCGCCCTGAAGCTGGATCCGAATAACGCGAAGGCGCTCGCCGGGCGGGGGCACGCGTTTAGCCGTAAAAAGGATTTTGACCACGCCATCGAAGACTATACGCAATCGATCAAGTTCGACTCCAATAACGCCGGCACTTTTGACTTCCGCGCCAGCGCCTACCGAGAAAAGGGTCAGTTCGACCAAGCCATCCAGGACTGCGATCAAGCCATCAAGCTCAACCCCGATGACGCGCTCTGCTACTACATCCGCGGGCTGTCCAAGCAGAAGCGAGGCGATAAGTCAGGTGGAAAAGCGGATGTCGCCAAGGCCAAGCAGCTCGACCCCAAAGTGGATCAGAAGCAGTAGCGCGACCAAAGCTTCAATACTTTGCGGATTAGTTTGCGCGTCCGACGCCTGACTACCCCGCAAACCAGAACCTGAAAGGCTGCTCCTGCCTATCCGTTTAGAGGCTGATACGTCTACACGGTACAAGCTCGCAGCGTATCCGTTCGAGAGCGGGATTGGGTATGATGTACGCCGAGCGCAGCGGTTCTGAGGTGTAAGCATGCAAACACTTTGGCAAGACCTCCGGTATGGGCTGCGAGTGCTGGCGAAGTCGCCAGGGTTCACGGCGATAGCCGTGCTGACACTCGCCCTAGGCATTGGGGCGAATACAGCGATTTTCAGCCTTATTGACGCGGTGATGCTGCGGTCGTTGCCGGCGGAAAATCCGTCGAGCTTGGTCGTGCTGAAATGGAGCGCACGCAAGTCGCCGGAGATTCGGGGTTACATGTCCGCGGGCGATTGCCCCAGCGATCTCCGATTCGGCGAGGCGAATCCCTCAGGCTGCTCACTTTCCGAGCCGATGTTTCGCGAGATAGAGAAAGCGAACGTCTTTTCGGGAGTCGCCGCGTTTGCCAGCGCGGGCCGCCTGGACCTGACCGGCAATGGTCCCGCGAGCGTGATCAGCGGCCAAGTGGTCTCCGGAGATTTTTTCCACGCGCTGGGCGTGAAGGCCTCCGCAGGACGCGTATTGCAGCCGAGCGACGACTCGCCATCGGCAGCGTCGGTCGCCGTTCTCAATTACGGCTACTGGCAAAGCGCATTTGGCGGCGCGCGCGATGCGATCGGCCGTACGATTCAACTGAACGGCATCCCTGTGACGATTGTCGGCGTGGCGGAACAGCGATTTACGGGGATCACGCCAGGGAGCGACTACGACATTTGGCTGCCGCTCGCCGTCGGGCCACGAACGAGCAATCCAGCACGCTGGCAGCATCGCCAGGATGACGTGACCTTTTGGTGGCTGACAGTGGTAGGCCGGCTGAAAGCGGAAATGCCGTTGCCGCGGGCGCAAGCAGCAATCAGCGGAATTTTCCGCAACGAAATGCTGCACGGGTCTGTACCGATATTCGAGGCCGGAGGAGCGATGCCCGGACCGCCCGGGCCGCCGCCGGGAGGCGGTTTGGTCAGAAAAGAAATGGTTCTCGGTGGGGCGCCGCCGCCCGCGCCCGCTGGAGGCAGTCCGCCCGCGAAGATGCAGGCGCTGCCCGTTCCGTCTCCGTCAGCAAATGCCGCACAAGGCCAGGAGCCGAGCGCAACGTCGAGCGGCGAGAAAACATTCTCCGCGCCGGCCGATGAACCGATCGTGACTCTGGTGTCCGCGCAAACCGGATTGAGCGGTTCGCGCAAACAATATGCCAACCCGTTGTATCTATTGATGCTCGCGGTTGGAATCATTTTGATGATCGCATGCGCCAATGTTGCCGGGCTGATGCTGGCGCGCTCGGCGGCGCGGCGAAAGGAAATGGCCGTGCGATTGGCGCTGGGCGCGGGCCGGACGCGGATCGTACGACAGCTTCTGACCGAAAGCGTGATGCTTTCCGTGCTCGGCGGCGCGCTGGGGATTCTTTTCGCTTATTGGGGCGCGCACGCGATCGTGTCGTTCGTTTCCAGCAATCAAACGCGGGCGCTGGGATTCGCCGCGGGAGTGGACATGCGCGTACTCGGATTCACCGTGGCAGTTTCGCTTGTCACCGGAATCCTTTTTGGTATTGCTCCGGCGTTTCGCAGCGCGCGGGTTGATCTAACCCCTACGCTGAAAGAAGGCTTCGGCGTCTCATCGAGCATTGCGCAAGTGGCAGGGAGGTGGTTCAGCGCCGGCAACGCGCTGGTGGTGGCGCAAGTGGCGCTGGCAATTGTGGTGCTGGTCGGCGCCGGTCTGCTCGTGCGCACGCTGGAAAATTTGCGGAGCATCGACGTGGGGTTCGACTCGCACAACGTGGTGATTTTCACTATCGATCCCACGCTCGCGGGCTACAAAGACACGCAGATCGAGAGCTTCTATCGCGATTTGCAGGGGCGGCTCGCGGAAACGCCGGGAGTGAAGGCGGTGAGCTATTCATCGTTGCCTCTGCTAAGCGGTGGTTTGATGGTGACGGGATTTCACTGGCCCGGCACGCCGCAAGATCGTGAATCGGAAGCGAACATCCTGAACGTGGGGCCGGATTTTTTTAGCACGATGCAGATTCCGTTCCTGGGAGGCCGCGGCTTTAACGCTTCCGATTATGGGCTAGCGGCGGCCAACGATGGTCCCACACCGACTGGGGCACCAACACCCGTAATCGTGAATCAGGCGTTCGTGACGAAATATCTGGGTAAGGAAAATCCGCTGGGAAAGCAGTTTGGCCAATCAGCCGGTGACGAGAAGGGCCCCAAGAGTGCCGGGTACGAAATCGTCGGCGTGGTTCGCGATGCGAAGTACAACAGCTTGCGACAGGATATCAGCGCGACGATGTATGCGCCGCAAACCGGCATGGGGGCGTCGTTCGAGGTGCGCACAGCGGCTGACCCGCAGGTTTTACTTCCGGCGATACGACGCGCTGTAGCCCAACTCAATGAAAATTTGCCACTCTTTCAGATCACAACTGAATCGGAGCAGATCGACCGCCTGCTGTTTCAGGAGCGGCTGATCGCACGGCTTTCGGCCTTTTTCGGTTTGCTGGCGCTGGTGCTGGCGTGCATCGGCCTTTACGGCCTGTTGTCCTACGAAGTCTCGCGGCGAACGCGCGAAATCGGCATTCGCATGGCGTTAGGCGCACAAGAGGGCGACGTCCTGCGGCTCGTCGTGAAGCAGGGTATTGTGCTGGCGTTTACGGGCGCGGCGGTGGGCATCGGCGTGGCGCTCGGCGTTACGCGATATTTGACGTCGATGCTCTATGGCGTGCACGGCGACGATCCGCTGACGATTGGGGCGGTAGCCGCACTATTGGCTTTAGTTGCGCTGGCCGCCTGCTACATTCCGGCGCGCCGCGCCACGCGCGTTGACCCTATGGTCGCGTTGCGCTACGAATAGTTACTTCAACTCATTCTCCTTCGCGGCGGGCGCCCTCTGCTGGGCCGACGACGCGCGGCGGGCGGAGTACCGGATGGGCTGAAAGCGCTTTGAAGCCGGGGAAGACGGCATCTTCGCCGAGCCTCTCTTCGATGCGAAGGAGCTGGTTGTACTTGGCGATGCGGTCGGTGCGGGAAGCCGATCCGGTTTTGATCTGGCCGGAACCCATAGCCACGACAAAATCGGCGAGGAAAGTGTCTTCGGTTTCGCCGGAGCGGTGCGAGACGATGGAGGCGTAGTTCGCCTTGCGCGCCATTTCCACGGCTTCGACAGTTTCAGTCACAGTGCCAATCTGATTCAATTTGATCAGGATGGCATTGCCAACCTTTTCTGAAATTCCGCGCGCGAAGATTTTAGGGTTGGTGACGAAGATGTCGTCGCCGACCAGCTGAACCGCTTTTTTATTTGGGGTTTCACCGGCCGCCGATTGTCCAAGCTCGCGCGTGAGAAGCTTCCAACCGTCCCAATCGTCTTCCGACAGGCCGTCTTCGATGGAAACGATAGGATATTGCCGGACCCAGGACTTCCAGAACTCGATCATTTGTTCCGAGGTGTGCTCGGACTTGTCTGATTTCTTGAAGACATATTTTTTCTTGCTGCGGTCGTAGAATTCACTGGAGGCGGGATCGAGGGCGATGCAAATCTGTTCGCCGGGCTTGTAGCCCGCGGCGGTGATGGCTTCGAGGACGCGGTCGATGGCCTCGACGTTTGATTTCAAGTTTGGCGCGAAACCGCCTTCGTCGCCGACGGCAGTAGAGTAACCATTTTTCTTGAGCACGGTTTTCAAGTTGTGGAATACCTCCACGCCCCAGCGTAGAGCTTCGTGAAAATTCGGAGCGCCGAGCGGCATGATCATGAACTCCTGGACGTCCACGGAATTATCGGCGTGCGCGCCGCCATTCAAAATATTCATCATGGGAACCGGGAGAGTGTCGGCATAACCCTCGGATGAAAGTCTGGCGAGATATTGATACAGCGGCAGATCGAGTTGGGTGGCGGCCGCGCGCGCTGCGGCCATGGAGACGGCAAGGATGGCGTTGGCGCCGAAGCTCGATTTGTTCGGTGTGCCATCGGCTTCGATCATGCGGCGGTCGATAGCGCGCTGGTCGGAAGCGTCCATGCCCGCGATGGCCCGGGCGATTTCGTTGTTCACGTGGCCGACGGCTTTGAGGACACCCTTGCCGAGGTAGCGGGATTTATCACCGTCGCGAAGCTCGATGGCTTCATGCTCGCCGGTGGAGGCGCCGGAGGGGACTGCAGCGCGGCCGATGGCGCCGCCTGCGACGCCGACTTCGGCCTCGACGGTAGGATTGCCGCGGGAATCGATAATTTCGCGGCCGTGAACGCTTGTGATCGTTGTGGACATCGCTTCTCCCGATGGAAAATTCGTCGGCGCGCTGGAAAGCAATCTCACGCGCCTACGGAGTCAGCATCCTAAGCTGTTGCGTGCTGCCTTTTCAAGCGCTGCAGAATCTTTCGGCCGCGAGCGCGCATGGCCGGGGTGCCGACTTCCGTGAGCTCTTCGAGCAAGGGCAGAATCTTTGATTGCAGCGCTGCATCCTGGGCGGCCAAGTCCGCGAGCGCCTGCATGGACCACGTTTTCACGATGCTGCTGCGATCGCGGAGGTAATCGAACAGGATGTCCAACGCCAGAGCGCGTTCGCGAGGAGTGAGTTTTAGGCGCGGCAACATGAGCGCCATGTGCCAGCGAACTTCCTGCTGATCGGTTCGTCCGGCGATTTCAAAGAGTTTTTTCTTGAAGGGATGGAGTAGATCCGGCCGCCGAAGAGTGATTTTCTCGATGGCATCCGCGGCGCGCATGCGTATGACTGGGTCATCGCTCGAGATGCCGTCGAAAAGATGCCGAAACTGCGCGGGACGGGCGAGCACTTGCGCAACGACTTCGTTCGCTCTCCCAATGGAACGGCGGTCGCCACCTGCGAGCTTCTCGAGAATTGGATGCAACTTGGTCAAGGCGGTGATAGTGAGAGACTACTCGGGCTCTTCGAGCATGGATTCAGCACGGACGACCACGACGATTCCGTTTTCGGAGACAGAGTAGCGCGCGCGATCCGCTTCGATGTCGTAGCCGATCACGGTGCCCTCGGGAAGAACCACATGGCGGTCTATGATGGCGCGGCGGATACGGCAGCGCCGGCCGATGTTCACATGATTGAAAATGATGGAGTCATCGACTTCGCTGTAGCTGTTGACGCGCACGTCGTAGCCGAGGACTGATCTTTCGACGCGTCCACCGGAGACGATAGAACCGCCGCCAACAATCGAATCGAGCGCGACGCCTTTGCGCTCGGGATCGGCGAAGACGAATTTTGCCGGCGGATATTGCTGCTGCCAGGTATTCAGCGGCCAGGACTTATCGTAAAGATTAAAAATCGGGGAGACGGAGACGAGATCGATGTTGGCCTCGTGATAGGCCTCGATAGTTCCCACGTCACGCCAGTAGGACATTTCCTTCATATCTTTTTTGTTTTCGTCGCGGAAGTTGTGGGCGAAAACGCGATATTTGCCGATGATGCGCGGAAGGATGTCTTTTCCGAAATCGTGCGAGGAAACGGGATCTTCGGCGTCCGCGATCAGAATCGGCAGGAGAAGCTGGGTGTTGAAGAGATAGACGCCCATGGAGGCGTTTACTTTTCCCGGATGGATGCGCGATTCCTTGGGGTGCAGCGGCTTTTCTTCGAAGCCGACAATGCGCCAGTCGGCGTCGGTTTCGATGACTCCGAACCTTTTACTGGCGTCGGCGGAATCGACTTCGATAGTGGCGACGGTGACATCGGCGGCTGCGGCGACGTGCTGCTCGAGCATTTTCTGGTAATTCATTTTGTAGATGTGATCGCCGGAAAGAATAAAGACGAAGTTCGATTGCTCGCTGCCGATGGAGTAGATGTTCTGATAGACGGCGTCGGCGGTTCCCTGATACCAGTGTTGCGAAACGCGCATTTGCGGGGGAAGCACCTCGATGAAGTCGCCCAGACCCATCAAGCCGGACCAGCCGCGGCGCACATGACGGTTAAGGCTGAGCGCTTTGTACTGGGTCAGAACGAATACGCGCCGGAGATCGCTATTGAGGCAATTCGAGAGAGTGACGTCGATGATGCGATAGACGCCGCCAAAGGGCACGGCGGGCTTGGCGCGGTCGCGAGTCAAAGGCCAAAGGCGTTCGCCCTGGCCACCCGCCAGAAGTACGCCGAGCGCGTTGCGCATCGACTGCATGGATCGGAGGTGCCTCCCTAAAACTTCGGTCCGGCGAAAGCCATTCTAACAGCAAGTCACATGCGGTGCAGAAGTGCGGGCAACATTTCGGAGAGCGCTTTGCGGAGGCGGGAAGGGTATTATATTAACCAGAGAGTTATCTACATGCGGAATACTTGGTTTTCACAATTTAAGTCTTGACTTAGGTGATAGCCTCCGCTATTAGAAGTTGGCAATTGCCGGTTTAGGTGTGAACCGGTAAACTGGTTTGATTCCATCAGACCAAAATCACAGACAAGAAGGGAACGGGGGTGAATACGCGTGGCAGAAGTTGTAATTCAAGAGGGAGAATCCTTGGAAAATGCTCTCCGGCGGTTCAAGAGAAAGGTCCAGTCGGAAGACATCATCAAGGAAATCAAGAAGCATAGCTACTACATGAAGCCCGGTGAAAAGAGGCGAGCCAAGGAAGCCCTCTCGCGTAAGCGTCTCCGGAAGAAGCAACGGCGTGAGCAGGATTAGGCCAAGTAGGGGTCATCCACACAAACAGATTCGCGCTAGCCGAAAGTCGGGAGCTGCGGGTGTGCAAAGCGAACCCCTATTTACGTCTGGCGTGATCTGTACCGCTGCCTCTCCTTCCCAGCTCGGTTCTGGAGCGGCGAATGGAATATCACGATAAGGTCCTGAAGTGCTCGGATTGCGGAGCGGAGTTCGTTTTCACCGCCGGCGAACAAATGTTTTTCGCCGACAAGGGCTTTAAGAATGAGCCCAAGCGGTGCAAGGCGTGCAAAGCCAACCGTGCTCAGGGGAACGGTTCGATTGCAGGTGCAGGTTCGGGCTCGGGGAACATTCAACGAGTGGAAACCAAGACCGTTTGCTCGCAGTGCGGAAAAGAAACAACGGTGCCTTTCAAGCCCACGCAGGGCCGACCGGTGTATTGCCGGGAGTGTTTTCAGCAGCGGCGAGCGGTGGGAGCGGCCGGCGCACCCGCGTAGGAACGAAGCAAGTTCCAGCGGATTAGCGGCCCATTAATGTAATCGGAACGCTTGATTGCCCGAATAGCATTCGGGTGGTCCGGGGAATTTCCGAAAGAGGCGGCACAGTTATATTCAAGGGCTTCTGCAAGCGCGATTTCAGGTGCGCTTGCCGGAGCCCTTTTTGTTTTTCACGCGCGACTAGGCAGCTTTCGAGGCCGTAGCCGGCGCGATTTCGCAAAGGGCAGCGAGAAAAGCCTCCGTCTCCGACTGGGTTCCGATAGTGACGCGGAGAAAGTTGCTCATGGAAGGGAACAGCCGCCCGACAAGAATATTTCGCGCGCGCAACTGCTCGATGATGGGCTGAACGTTCGTGCCCATGTCGATCATCAGGAAATTCGCCTGCGAGGGAATGAAGGAGCGGCCGTCTTTGGAAAGCTGGTCGCACAGCCATCCGCGAGTGGAGTTGAGGCGGTTGCGGCAGGAGGCGAGGTACTCCGTGTCGCGCAAGCTGGCAAGCGCGGCGGAAAGTACGGCGGCATTGGCATTGTCCTGAGTCATGCACTGGTCGATCCGGGCGATGGTTTCTTTTGCGCCGACTGCGTAACCGAGCCGCATGCCGGCCATGCCGTGCAATTTTGAGAAGGTTCGCGCGATGACGACGTTGGGATTTTTCTTGGTCCATTCGGCGGCGGTTCCATAGTGCGGATCATCGGCGAAATCGTAATAGGCCTCGTCCACGAGAATGAGCGCGGAAGAAGGGACGGACTGAATGAAAGTGTCCACCTCTTCGCGCGTGTTGATCGTGCCGGTTGGATTATTCGGATTGCAGACATAGACGACGCCGGTCTTTGAGGTGCAGGCGGCAGCCATCTTGGGAAGATCGTGGCGATGATCCGCGGTGAGCGGGACTTTCACGGGTTCCGCGCGCGTAAAGCGGGCGTATTCAAGCACGGCTTCGAATGTGGGCTCGGCGGCGACAACGTTTTTTCCTGGCCCAAGGAAGGCCATGTCGGCGGAACGAAGGATTTCCGTGGAGCCACAACCCAGAACGATATTCTCGCGAGCCACGCCATATTTCTGCGCGAGCGCGTCGAGCACCTGCGGATAAGTTGCGAAGGGATAGCGCGCGGCGATTCGCCCGCAGGAGGAGAAGGCCTCGAACGCTTTGGGCGACGGGCCGTAAGGATTCTCGTTGAAACTGAGGCGTATCGGGGATTCCGCAGCAGGCTCCGCGCTTCCGGGATTCGGCTTTCCGGGATGAAACGTTGGTGCAAGGCGGGGTGCAGCCCAGGCAACCGCTAGCGATTTGCCGATGGCGCGCGAGAAATCGCGACGCGAGAAGAGCGAGCTGAGCATGTCACACTCCTTGGAATGAAATCGCTCGGATGATACGACGGGGAGACGCTGGCGACAAGAAATGGTTCCTGCTTGAAGTGATGCCCACGCCGGCGGCCTGATTGACCGGACTACAGGGCGGCGCTTAAGATTGGTGTTAGTGTGGCGAGAGGAATTCTAATGAGCGACAAGGCTCTGCGCGAGCACTTGCGAAAGGTTTTGACCTGGAGTGAAGCGCACCTGGACTGGGCGGCGGCGCTGCGAGATTTCCCGAAAGCAAAGCGCGGCAATAAACCAAAGGACGCGCCGCATTCGCCGTGGGAATTGCTGGAGCACACGCGCATCGCGCAATGGGACATCTTGAATTTCTGCCGAGACCCGAAGCATGCTTCGCCGGATTGGCCGGCAGGATATTGGCCGAAGACTCCCGCGCCTCCGAGCGACGCGGCCTGGGAACAAACCGCCGATGCGCTGCAGAAGGACGTTGAAGCGATGGGAGAGATGGTGATGGATACGCGAAATGATCTGTTCGCTCCCATCGCCCACGGCACCGGACAAACGATTTTACGGCAGGCTTTGCTGCTCGCCGATCACAATTCGTATCACCTGGGCCAATTTGTTCTGCTACGGCGAATGCTCGGGGCCTGGCCGGAAAAATAGCAAGCCTGGTCGCGGGTTCGGCACTTCAAACGCTATAATAGAGGCATCCGTTCGAGGAGATTTGTGAGCCGGCAACAGGCAGTTGTGGAATCCACAGTATCGAAAGAGGCGCAGGAACGCGTGTGGGACGCATTCCGCCGCTGGGGCTATCTGCAGGCGAATCTCGATCCGCTGGGAGATCTACAGCCGGTCCCGATGCCGGAGCTCGAAATTAGCGGACCGGAGGCGGAAGCGGCGCGAAGAATTTATTGCGGCACCATCGGCGTCGAATTCATGCACATCGCCGATCCGGGGAAGCGCAAGTGGATTCAGGCGCGCATGGAATCCGCAGCTCCGCAAGTGGACCGCGAGCGAATCCTGGAATGGCTGATCCGCGCCGAGATTTTCGAGCAAGTTCTGCAGACGCGCTATCTGGGAACGAAGCGATATTCGCTTGAGGGCGAAGCGGCGCTGCTCCCGTTGCTCGATTCCATCTTGAGCGCGGCGGCGGAGCAGGGCGCGGAGCAGGCCGTGTTGGCGATGAGCCATCGCGGGCGGCTGAACGTGATGGTGCACATCGCCGGGCGCGGCGCCGCGGAAGTTTTTGCGCGGTTTGAAGACGTCGATCCCCGCAGCGTGCTTGGCGGCGGCGACGTGAAATATCACATGGGCGCCACCGGCGAATTTTCGGCGGCGGACGGGCGCAAGGTGGGCATTCATCTGGTCTCGAATCCGAGCCATCTAGAGGCGGTGGACCCGGTTGCCATCGGCCGGACACGCGCGAAGCAGACGCGCAAAGGCGAAGCGGGCCGCGATGGAATTGTGCCGGTGCTGATGCACGGCGACGCGGCGTTTGCAGGGCAGGGAATTCTGGCGGAGACGCTGAACATGGCCGGCGTCGAGGGATTCACCGTGGGCGGGGCGGTGCATATCATCGTGAACAACCTAATCGGATTCACGACCATACCTCGCGATCTGCATTCTTCGCAATTCTCGTCGGACCTGGCGAAGCGGTTGCCGGTTCCAATTTTTCACGTGAATGCCGAGGATCCGGAAGCGGTTGCGCGCGTGGGACGAATGGCGCTCGAATATCGCAACACGTTTGGGACGGGCGCGGTGGTGGATTTGATCGGGTACCGGCGGCACGGGCACAGCGAAGTGGACGATCCCACGATTACGCAGCCGCTGAGGTATCGAAAAATTCAGGCGCACGCGCCGCTGTGGAAGATTTACGCCGAAAAAATCGGCGTTGATCCGGACCCCATGGTCGAGCGCGTTCGCACAGAACTGGACGCAGCGCAAAAGCACGCGCTCGAACTCGAAAAGAATCCGCCAATGCGCAAGATGCCGGCTTACTGGGATGCGTATCGGGGCGGGAAGTATTCGAGCGCTCTCGAAGTGAATACCGGAGTTGCGCAGAATGAACTCACGGCTATCGGGGAAGCGCTGACCAAATATCCTGAGGGGTTCCACGTCCATCCGAAAGTGAAGAAGCTGCTCGAGCAGCGCGTCGAGATGGCGCAGGGAAAACGCGCACTCGATTACGGGATGGCGGAAGCGCTGGCGTTTGGTTCGCTGTTGAAGCAGGGAACGCCGGTGCGGCTAAGCGGGCAGGACACGCGGCGCGGCACGTTCAACCAGCGCCATGCGGCGTTGATCGATATCGAGACGGAAAAGGAGTTCGTTCCGCTCCAACATCTCTCGCCGGGGCAGGCCTGGTTCGAAGCTTACAATTCCACTCTTTCTGAGGCTTCGGTGCTGGGCTTCGAGTACGGCTTCAGCCGCGATTTCCCCGAAGCGCTTGTGCTTTGGGAAGCGCAGTTCGGGGATTTTGCCAACGGCGCGCAGATCATCATCGACCAGTTCGTTGCCGCGGGCGAAGACAAATGGAATTTGCTTTCGGGCGTAGTGCTGCTGCTGCCACACGGCTACGAAGGGCAAGGGCCGGAGCACTCGAGCGCTCGCGTCGAGCGATTTCTGCAATTGGCGGCGCGCGACAACATTCAAATTTGCCAGCCGTCGACCGCGGCGCAATATTTTCATTTGCTGCGCAGGCAGGCGCTGCGAGCGTGGCGCAAGCCGCTTGTGGTTTTCACGCCCAAGAGCATGTTGCGGAATCCGGCGGCGAGTTCTTCGCTTGCGGACCTGGGGGCGCCGCGATTCCAAACGGTAATTCCGGATAGCGGCGAAGGCACGGCCACACGCGTTCTGCTGTGCACGGGAAAAATCGGGCACGAGCTGGTGGCCGAGCGAAAGCGCCGGAAGGATACCTCGACGGCCATCGTCTTCCTCGAACAGCTTTATCCGTTTCCTGAAGCGGAGCTTGCGGCCGAAATGGATCGTCACGCGAATGCGCGGGAATTCGTGTGGGTGCAGGAGGAGCCTGCCAATATGGGCGCGCTGGCGTTCTTGCTGCCACGACTCGAACGGCTGGCGCGCGGACGTCCGGTGCTTTCAGTGAAACGCTCAGCAAGTGCGAGCCCTGCCACGGGTTCGCACAAAGCGCACGAAATGGAGCAACACACGCTGCTTTCGCTGGCGTTTGTCGCGCCTAGCGCGAAATAATCCTCCAGATTTATTTCCTCGAAATGATAATGCTCTGCGGGCCCGGCGTACGGCGCAATTCGTTCGAAGGGAATCCAGCGGCGCGAAACATCCGGTCGTATTCGGAGAACGGGTAAGCGTCGCCTGCCTTCGTGAAACCGAGCATCACCATGCTGAAGGCGGCCGGAATCGGCGGCGTAACGCGATCTTCATTCGGCACGAATTCCACCGTGACCGCTCGGCCGCCGGGCTTGAGAGCGGCGTGAATCTTGCGGAGCAGCGTCGCAATAGCCGGCGGGTCGAAGTGGTGCAGGAAACCGGTAAGCAGCACGATATCGTAATCCGTGCCGAAGGCAACTTCGAAGGCACTGCCCGGCAACGTGTGAAAACGCGAGCTCACTCCCGCGGCTTCGGCATTCTCTTTTGCTACCTGCAACACCCCGGGCCAATCCAGCGCGAATACTTCCGCGTTGGGGTTCTCTTCGGCGATGGTAATGCCGTACATTCCGTGGCCCGCGGCGATGTCCAGCACTTTCCATCTTTCAGCGGCCGAGGCCCCGAGAATCTCCGCCAACCCACGGGCGGCAAGTTTCTGCAGGGGAGCCATGCTGCGCGCGAAGTCCAGCCAAACGGAATTATTCGGATCGTGCGTCGTTGATTCGCCTCGCGGGGAAGTGCCCGTGCGAACGATAGTGGCCAAATCCCAGAAGGGTTCGATCAATGCAGGTAGAGTGAGAAAGCCGGCGGCGGAGCCGATATAAGCCGGCGACTGACGATTTAGAAAAATCGCCGAGATTTCAGCCAGGGCATATTCTTGCCCGTTTTTCTGCAGGAATTCGTTGATGACAAGATAATCGCAGAGTATGCGGATGCCTCTTTCTGTCGCCTGGCAGCGCTTCGCCAACACAGGTATCGTGGTGGCTCCTTCGCTGATGGCGGTGAAGACGTCCAGTTCGATGGCTGCCTTGAGTGCGGCGGTCTTTTGATACGCGTTGAAAGTCTCAAAAATTCGTTCTGGATTTGGCCCTGGATGCGGGTTGACGGTGCTCACGTTGTCATTTTCCCCCGGGAAAGAGCGATTAGAATTTCGGGAGCTATTCTTGCGCAAGGGTCCCGCAGAAAGCAACCCGGACTGCGGATTCCGCTTGGGAAAAGGGCCGCTTACCCTTACATTTCTTTCGCGCCGAATCGCGAGTGGATTGGGAATCGGCGCAGGGGTTGGGCAAATGCAAATAGAACCGTTTGAACTCGAACGCTGGCAATCGATCTGGGAAAACAAAGTCGAACTGAATATTTCCGAGAGCGGCGTGCATCCGCTCTCGACGACAGAACTCGTGCCGGACACGGAAACGCTGAAAAAGATTCTCGATGTGCCGCAATACTATCCGCAGACGAACGGGAGCGAGGAATTGCGCGCGCGGATCGCCGAGCTTTACCCAGGCGCGAGTGCGGCGAATGTATTGGTCACCTGCGGCGGCTCGGAAGCGAATTTCGTTTCGACCTGGTCACTCATCGAGCCGGGCGACGAAGTTGTCTTCATGTTGCCGAATTACATGCAGGTGGCGGGTTTGGCGCGAGCGTTTGGTGCAACGGTGAAGCCACTGTGGCTACGCGAGGAACGCGGGTGGGGCATTGATGTGGATGAACTGCCGCGCCTAATCACGCCGAAGACTCGTCTGGTGGCGATTTGCAATCCGAACAATCCCACGGGGGCGGTGCTGACTGCGATAGAGCGGGAAGCAATCGTATCGGCGGCAGCGAAAGTCGGCGCATGGATACTCGCAGACGAAGTCTATCGCGGCGCGGAATTTGACGGCGTGATGACGCCAAGCTTCTGGGGCGGGTACGATCGCATCCTGTGCACGGCCGGACTTTCGAAGGCATATAGCTTGCCGGGACTGCGAACTGGCTGGATCGTCGGCCCGCCGAAAATGATCGAGCGGCTGTGGGGCTATCACGATTACACCAGCATCGGACCAACCATGTTGACTGACCGTCTGGCGTCGGTAGCGCTCGAGCCGAAACGCCGCGCCTGGATCCTGAATCGCACACGCGAGACGCTACTGCGAAACTATCCTCCCCTGCGCGGATGGCTCGATGCGCATGCCGATTCTTTTTCGCACGTGCCGCCCAAAGCGGGCGCAATTGCGTGGGTGGGATTGCGCGGCGGCAGAAACTCGGCGCGGATGACGGAAGAGTTGCGCACGAAGAAAAGCGTCCTGCTGGTTGCTGGCGATCAAGTGGGCATGGAGGGCTTCGTGCGGTTTGGATTCGGCGGAGACCCAGGGCATTTGGAGAAGGCGCTCGCGCGGATCGACGAATGGCTCAAGGAAACTCGCGCTCGATCGCATGCGCTGTAGCCGGGAGATACGAACGCGGCTTCGATTGACTTGTCTGCTCAGGCGGCCCTAAGATACCTTGCTGCACCGGCCAGTTCAGCCCGCCATGAAAGCGCCAATACCCGCAAACGAAAAGGCGCGACTCGAAGCGCTCCGGCGATACGCCATCCTGGATACGCCTCCGGAACAGGAATTCAACGATCTCTCGCGTCTGGCGGCGTTAGTCTGCGGCACTCCCATCGCACTCGTCAGCCTAGTGGACCAGAATCGCCAGTGGTTTAAATCCAAAGTCGGAATGGATGACCGGGAAACGACGCGCGACGTCGCGTTTTGCAGCCACGCGATCCTACAGCCGGACATGATGGTGGTGCCGGACGCGCTGGAGGATGAGCGCTTCCGCACGAACCCGCTGGTGACCGGCCAGCTCAATGTGCGGTTTTATGCCGGGGCGCCGCTGATTACGCAGGAGGGGTATGCGCTCGGAACTCTCTGCGTAATGGACCGGATTCCCCGCGCGCTCACCCCCGAGCAGAAACAAGCCCTGAAATCGCTGAGCCGGATGGTGGTGGCGCAGATAGAACTTCGCCGCAGCGTCTCCGATTTGTCCCGTGCGATTCTCGAGCGGCGCCGAGCCGAAGAAGAACTGGACCAACTTTTCATGCTCTCGCTGGACATGCTTTGCATCGCGGGTTTCGACGGGTATTTCAAGCGAATCAATCCGGCGTGGGAAGGGACGCTGGGCATTCCGAAAAAGGAGTTGCTCTCGCGACCGTACATAGAGTTCGTCCACCCGGACGACCGCGAGGCCACGATCGAGGAAGCAAAGAAAATGGACAAAGGAGCGCTGACGATTTCGTTTGAGAATCGTTATCGCTGCGCGGACGGCAGCTATCTTTGGCTGCTCTGGAATGCGACTCCCAACAAAACCGAAAAATTGATTTATGCCGTCGCGCGGGATATCACGCAACGCAAGCAAACCGAGCGGAGGCTCGCGACCGGCTATGCGGTGACGCGCCTGCTGGCCGAAGCCGAGTCCCTGGGCGCGGCGGCTCCGCAGATTTTGAAGTCCATTTGCGACGGGCTGGACTGGGATTTCGGCGCCGTTTGGCAGGTGGACGAAAGCACGGATGCGCTTGGCTGCATCGCGGTTTGGGAGACCTCGCCAAGAGAGTTCCCGAAATTCGTGGCCGCGACGCGCCAGATGACGCTGAAGCGCGGCGTGGGCCTCCCTGGGCGCATCTGGGAAACGGGACAACCTGAGTGGATTCCGGATCCCCCGTCCGACGATAATCTTCCTCGCGCTGCCATCGGCAAGGCGGAAGGTTTGCGTTCGGCGTTCGCATTTCCCATTCGCACCGGCGGACGCGTGGCGGGCGTGATGGAGTTTTTCAGCCGCGAGGTCCGCAGGCTGGAAGGCGAACTCGTTGAAATGTTCGATTCCATCGGCAGCCAAATCGGCCAGTTTATCGAGCGGCGCAATGCAGAATTGGATTTGAAACTTTACGCCGAGTATCTGGAGGCGGCGAGGCACGCGCAGGAACAGGACGCGCGGCGCCTCGCACGGTTGGTGGAGGAACTCGAGGCAGCTAAGCAGAAGGCGGAGGAAGCCACGCGGGCGAAGAGCGAGTTTCTCGCCAACATGAGCCACGAAATCCGCACACCGATGAACGCCGTCATCGGCATGACGGAGCTCGCGCTTGAAACCCGACTGACGCCGGAGCAACGCGAATATCTGACCACGGTGAAGGCCTCCGCCGGGTCGCTCCTGGACCTTATCAACGACATCCTCGATTTCTCAAAGGTGGAAGCGCGGAAGGAAGAGCTGGATCGCGCCGAATTCAGGTTGCGCGATACCGTGGCGGACACGCTGAAAGTGCTCGCACTGCGAGCGCAGGAGAAAAAGCTCGAATTGACATCGTACTTTCCGCCGGAAGTCCCCGATGTTCTGTTGGGCGATTCGAGCCGGCTGGGGCGAATCGTGGTCAACCTGGTCGGCAATGCCATCAAGTTCACCGAGCACGGAGAAGTTGTGCTGCGCGCGAGCGTTGAATCGGTGGCTGGTAAAGAGGCGACCCTGCATTTTTCGGTCACCGATACCGGCATGGGCATCCCGCCGGGAAAGCAGCAGCGAATCTTCGAAGCGTTCGCGCAGGCCGACAGCTCCACCACGAGAAAATACGGCGGCACGGGGCTGGGCTTGGCAATCTGCAAGCAACTCGCGGAATTAATGGGAGGCCGCATCTGGGTCGAGAGCAAAGTGGGGCGGGGAAGCACGTTTCATTTCACCGCGCGCTTCGGCTTGCCGAAAGCCGCGAAGGGAACGGCGCCGGAACTCGCGCGCGTGAAACTTCGAAATCTTCCCGTACTGGTGGTGGACGACAATGCAACGAACCGGAAGATACTCGAACAGATGATCGTGAATTGGCGGATGAAGCCGGTGGTGGCGGAGAGTGGTCCTGCGGCGCTCAAGGCCATGGAGGCCGCGCGGAAAAAAGGGAACCCGTTTCGTTTGGTGCTGCTCGATGGCCAGATGCCGGAAATGGATGGCTTTGAAGTTGCCACGCGAGTGAAGAAGGATCCACGTTTGCAGAATACGACCGTGATCCTGCTCACATCGGCCGGGCAGCGCGAGGACATTACTCATGCCCAGGCGGCAGGGGCCGCGGCTGCGTTGACCAAGCCGGTGAAGCAATCCGAACTCTGGGACGCGATCGTCACCGCGCTGCATGTGCCGGGCCGGCGGAAGGCCAGGGCTTCCGAGCGTCACGGCCGAGAGAGTGAGGCGCCGCGGCGGTTGCGAATCCTGGTGGCGGAGGATAACCCGGTGAATCAGCAGCTTGCTTTGCATCTCCTCGAGCGGCGCGGGCATTCCGTGATCGTGGCGGAAAATGGGCTCCAAGCGCTTTCCGCCATCGCCAAGCACAAATTCGATTTGGTGCTGATGGACGTTCAAATGCCGGAGATGGGCGGACTGGAAGCCACGCGCACCATCCGCGAGAAGGAAAAATCCACAGGCGTGCATCTGCCGATCGTGGCGATGACGGCTCACGCCATGCAAGGCGATCGCGAGCGCTGCCTGGAAGCCGGCATGGACGGCTATCTCCCCAAACCGCTCGATCCCAAAACGTTTTTACAAACGGTGGAAGGTACACTCTCAGATTCGAATGCAGAGCATCCAAGCGGAGCCGTGGCGGAATCCAAAGGCTCAGCACTGGATGGGCCAGCGCTTCTGGAGCGATTTGGAAGTGATGGAAAACTGGTGCGGGCGCTGGTAAAGACTTTTGCAGAAGACTGCCCCGAAATGATGGCTCGGATTCGAAAAGCCCTCACCGCGCGGGATGCGGCGGCTCTGGGGGACGCAGCCCACGCTCTAAAAGGCTCGGTCGGCAATTTTGGACCCACCGGCGCTTTTGAGACCGCCCGGGAGATTGAAAAAGAGGCGCGTCAGGGTAAACTCGACAACACCTGGGACATGTACGCGACGCTGGAAGACGAGATCGCGCTCCTTCTTCCGGCGCTGCAAGAGGTTCGCGAGCAGAAAAAAGGGGTTCGGCGGCCAGCCCGCCGGCCCAAAACTTCGCGGAGGAAGCGATGACCCGCATTCTTGTTGCAGACGACGACCGGACAACCTGTTTACTTCTTTCCGAGATTCTTCGCGCCCAGAAATTCACGGTGGTCACCGCCCCGGACGGCGCCGCAGCACTCAAGAAAATGAAGGACGGCAAGTTCGACCTGGTGCTGCTGGACGTGTGGATGCCGAAGATGAACGGTCTGGAAGTGCTGGCGAAGATGCGCCAGTCGAAAACGCGGCCAAAAGTGATCGTGATGACCTCGGACGACACTCCGGAAACTTTGTTGGGTGCGATTCGCGAGGAAGCCTTTCACTACATCTCAAAACCAGTGGAACCCAAGGAACTGGTAGAGCTGGTAAAAGAAACGCTGGCGAAAAAAACGGAGGCGCCTCCCATCGAGGTGATTTCGGCGCGGCCCACCTGGGTCGAGCTGCTGGTGTCCTGCTCGCTGGAGGAAGCCGAGCGCATTGAAGGTTTTATGTCGCGCCTGAAGACCGGGTTGCCCGACGATGTGCGTCGCGCGGTTGGCCAGGCGTTTCACGAGCTGCTTTTGAACGCCGTCGAGTGGGGCGGAAAACTGGACGCCAGCCGCAAAGTTAGAATTTCCTATCTGCGAGCCAAACGCATGTTGATGTATCGGATCGCGGACCCCGGCCCGGGATTCAAGTTCAGCGAGCTGGACCATGCCGCCATTTCGCATTCGCCCGACGATCCCACGGTGCACGATGCCATTCGTCAGCAGAAGGGTTTGCGCCCAGGTGGTTTCGGCTTGCTGATGACGCAGGCGAATGTGGACGAGCTGCTGTACAACGAAGCGCAGAACGAAGTTGTTTTCGTGAAATATCTCGATGAAGGTACGTCAGGCGACTAAAGTTCTGGTGCTATAACGCCGATTGACGATGCAGGTACGTCGCGTATACGATGGCATCGATTCATTGGAGGCAACCATGGCACGAAAGAGCAGGATCAAGCAGGCGGCGGAAAGCATCGGAGCCGCGATGGGCAAGGCGGACCGCACGGCGCACAAGGTTGCAAAGGCCGGCGCGGTCGCGAAAGAAGAACTCGTGCAGTTGTCGAAGCAGGTCGAGTCCCTGAAGCGCCAGTTGCAGAAGACTACTAAACGCCTGCGACGCGCCCTAAGCTAAGGGCGGAAGGCTCGCCGGTAGTGTACGGCGGCGGACTGCCTGAAAACGGCGATGGTTCGAATTGCCGGGATTGGGTGATTTTAAGACTTGGCGCGCCCGGAGGGACTTGAACCCCCAACCCTCTGCTCCGAAGGCAGATGCTCTATCCAATTGAGCTACGGGCGCACAGCAATTTTGTCTTATCGTATCACCGAATCAAGTGGTTTGCGCTCCTCTGGAAGGTAGCACCACGCCGCTCACCGTGCTCAGAAGAAACGTACCCGCGAAGATTCGATTGGAGAACCCGACAACCGCACTGCCCTCCCAGGTTCGGGTCTGGGAGCGGCAGCGCAGCGCCGGGGTTGCGTTAGAAGGAGAAATACCTGCCGGTTACAGAGAAACGCGTGTTGCCAGCCGTCTGTGACATCCGACTTTTATCTGAACTCTAGCTGAACAGATAAGCGACAGGAAAATAATGGCTTGCACCACAAATCGGGTCTGCGGCTGATTGATTTGTGCTAGACTCCGCGAAGTCCCCCCGAATTACTATTGAGTGGTTATCGAAATGGGATTGCCTGAGCCTCAGCCCGCCTTGCGCTTTGGACCCTATGAGGTGGATGTGTATGCAGGCGAGCTGCGCAAGTATGGCAGCAAAGTTCACATCCAAGACAAGCCTCTACGCCTTTTGGGGTTGCTGGCGAAGCGGCAGGGAAAGCTTGTGACCCGTGAGGAGCTCCAAGAGGAGCTTTGGCCGGGCGAGACGTACGTCGAATACGAAGACGGGCTGAACACGGCCATTAAGAAGCTGCGCGAAACGCTCTCGGACCAGCGCGATAAGCCGAAGTTCATCGAGACTGTTCCGCGCCGCGGCTACCGCTTCATCGCCTCAGTTGAAGCGGTCATCGAAACACCCCACGCCGATTTGGAGGACGATCTATCTGAGGCTGAGCCGCTACCCGCCGCCCCTGCGGCGGTCTCGCCATCAGACCTGCAGGAAGAGCGCAAGGCGTCCGCTTGGACGGTGGCTGCATTAGTATTGGCGATTGCCATCGCGGCCGTATCCTACGTTGCCTGGAGGCACTTTCGGGGCAGGCCCAAACCCATAACAGGGAGCGCGATTCTGGCGGTGTTGCCCTTCGAGAACTTGACCGGGGACGCCGGAGAGGAGTACGTGAGCGATGGTTTTACGGAAGAAATCATCAGCCAGCTCGGACGACTAAACCACGACCAGCTCCGCGTGATCGCGCGTACGTCGATGATGACCTACAAGGGGAGCAACAAGCCGATCAAGGAAATCGCGCAAGAGCTTGGCGTGAATTACGTGCTGGAAGGCAGCATCCGGAAGACGGGCGATGGCTTGCGCGTGACGGCGCAACTAATTCGCGCGGACGATCAAACACATCTGTGGGCGCGTGAATACGACCGGCCGCTCGGCGACCTCGTCCAGGTGCAGGGTGAAGTGGCGCAGGCCGTGGCGCAAGAGATTCAAGTGCAGCTGAGCCCTGAGGTGAAAGAAACACTGGCTGGCGCTCAGCCGGTCGATCCGGAAGCGTATAGCGCGTATCTAAAAGGAAGGTTCTTCTGGAACAAGAGATCCGGCGACAGTCTAACCACGGCAGTAGGCTTTTTCGAGGAGGCGATCCAGCGCAATCCGAAGTATGCGCTGGCGTACGCGGGCCTCGCGGATGCGTACAACGCGCTGATGTTTTATGGGTTCATGCCCGGCGCTGAGGGAATTCCCAAGGCCAAGGCTGCGGCCATGAAAGCGGTGGAGCTCGATGGTTCGCTCGCCGAGGGACACGCTTCTCTGGGATACGTCTATTTCATGTGGGAATGGAATTGGACCGCGGCCGAAAAGGAGTTTCAGCGCGCCATTCAATTGGATGGGAACTGCGTGTCTGCCCACCAGTGGTATGCGCTGTATCTCGCGGCGCTGGGCCGCGCGTCGGAGTCGCTTGCGCAAATCCGGCAGGCGCGCGAGATCGATCCCTTGTCTGTGATCGTCACCGCAGCTTCGGGCTACGTGGCATATTTTGCGCGCCAGAACGATCAAGCTGCTGCCGAGAGCGAAGCGGCGCTGCGGAGAGACCCGGATTTCATGGCGGCACACGCAGTTTTGGGCCTAGCGTCCGAAGGACTGGGAAACTACAGCAAGGCGATCCTTGAATTCCAGAAAACTCTTCAACTTTCAAGCGTTCGGCCGGGCGCGTATCTGGACTACCTGGGGCATGCTTACGCGGTCTCGGGAAACCGCGTGGAGGCTGAGAAAATACTGGCTGAGCTGAAAGAACAGGCGAAGTCCGGCAGAACGCCAGCCTATCAAGCTCCCACGCTGATAGCTCTCGACGAAAAGGATCAGGCCCTCGAGGCCCTCGAAGAAGGATTCGAGAAAAGAGCGGACGGACTGATATGGCTGAAGGTGGATCCGCGTTTTGATGCGCTGCGCGCGGACTCGCGATTCCAATATCTTCTGCGCCGCGCAGGCATGACCCCCTAAAGCTTGCGGTTCTGCTCCAGTTTTCATTCCGTGTGAAAGCTTATGGATTGAGGCCGATGGATGTTCCATTGTCGGCGCATTGATTGCGCTTGCGATAGGCCATCATCGTGATACCCGCGCAGATAAACAACGGAGGGAAAAGCAAAATCAGGATACCGGCTCTAAGAGCCTGGATGGCCTGCGACCCGGAATTGGCAGCAGATTGGTAACACATCGCGCAGCCCTGCGCGAAAAGCGGCTTGGGAACGGCGAGAACGAGGATGAGAGCGAGAAAGAGCCAGCCTGCAAGCTTGAACCTTCTCATCCTATCCTCCCGCAATCATCATCATGCCCAAGTACGTGTACTGTCAACGCGCAAAAAATAAACACTAACGCAAAAACTGGCCCAGGTGTTCGATCCGGATGCTATCCGGGAAAAATACCACCATCATTCCTAGCACAAAGACCATGGCCGGCAAGAGGGTCCAGGCGAGATTGCTGCGCTCGTATCGCAGGTGCATGAAATAGGCGATGATCATCGCGGCCTTGATGATCGAAATCCCCATCAGGAGTACAAGCATGGTATGCAGGGGAAGATCTTCGTAGGCCAGAAAAACCTCTATCGCGGTGAGCGCCAGAAGCATAACCCAAACCTTCAGAAACCAGCTCATCCGTGAGGGACTGTCGGCGTGCGCAGCATTTGCCGTTGCGCTCATGTTGGCTCCCCTATGAAACTCTAATGGACGATCCGCGCGGACATCAAATACACGAGCGGAAAGATAAACATCCAAACCAAATCGACGAAGTGCCAATAAAGCCCGCTGATCTCCACGTCATCGGACGTGAACTTGCCCCGGCCAAACCCGACGGCGACGACGCACAAGTAAATAACGCCAATGGTGACGTGAGTCATGTGCAGGCCAGTGAGCGTGAAAAATGCCGCACCAAAAAGCGAGGAGCCCCACGGATTGCTGTACAGGCGAAGGCCCTCATGAATCAGGCCGAGCCACTCGCGAATGTGGAGGATATCAAACAGAACGCCGCCGAGCATTGTTGCCGCAAGCCAGCGAATGCTGGCGGCGGTGCGCCCGCTCTTAGCTGCTTCGACCGCCGCCACCATGGTGACGCTGCTAGAGAGAAGCACGAACGTCATGATGGAGCCGTTAATGATGCTCGAGAGATGGAACGGGGTGGGCCAATCGGGGCTCGCCACTCGAAGATAAGCGTAGCAGACCAGTACGGCGCCGAAGGTGATCGAGTCGGAAACGATGAAAAGCCACATGCCCAGCTTTTTGGACGGAATCGCGTAGGGCGATTCCCCGCCCAGCCAGACGGGCTGTCCGCTCTTCAACGTCATGTCCGATTCGCTCACAACGCCTCCCCGTGGCTAAGACTTGACCATCACTTCCGGCGAATCCTGCATTATGTAATCACCTTTGGGCCCATCGACACCGAGCTCGTACGGGCCGCGGTACACGACTGGATGGCGGCCACCGAAGTTGTCAAACGGTGGAGGAGATGGAATCGTCCACTCGAGCGTTGTACCTTCCCAAGGGTTCTCCTCCGCCTTTTTTCCCCGATACATGCTCCAGAACAAGTTGAAAAGGAAGATAAGCTGGGCCGCTCCCGTGACAAATGCCGCAATGGTGATGAACTTGTGGACGGGAATCAGCGGCACTAGGTAGTCGTCTGTGAAGGATGAGTACCGCCGTACGTTCCCGGCAAGTCCCAGGTAGTGCATGGGCATGAAGATGCAATAGACGCCGATGAAGGTAATCCAGAAGTGCCACTTGCCCATCGTTTCGCTCATCATGCGGCCGAACATTTTGGGAAACCAGAAATACGTTCCCGCAAACATGCCGAAGATTGCCGCGACGCCCATCACCATGTGGAAATGTCCAACGACGAAATATGTGGCGTGGAGGTAGATGTCGAGGGATGGTTGTGCCAGGAAGAAACCGCTTAGCCCGCCCGTGATCATGACCGAGATGAACCCGATGGCGAAAAGTCCCGGCGTATGAAGACGCAGCCGCGCCCCATAGACCGTGCCGATCCAGTCCAAAACGATGATGGCGAAGGGAATCGTGATGATCAGTGTCGGCACCGAGAAAACGAGAGCGGAGAAGGGGTTCATGCCACTGATAAACATGTGGTGGCCCCAAACCATGAAGCTGAGAAAGGCGATCGAAACCATGCAACTGACTAGAACCCGGCTGCCCCCCAAGAGGGGCTTGCGCGCCGTGGTCGCCAGGATGTGGGAGGTAATCCCAACGCCCGGGATAATCGCGATGTAAACCTCCGGATGGCCGAAGAACCAGAACATGTGCTGCCACAACAGCGTGGAACCACCGGAATGAGGCTGGAGCTTATCGCTGACGACCAGTCCCCCCGGAATGAAAAAGCTGGTTCCCCCGACATGATCCAGGATCAAGAGCACGCAAGCTGGGAGCAACACAGCAAAGGCCAGCAACGCGAGCACCGAAGTGATAAACCAAGCCCAGGTGGAATACGGCATGCGAGCGAGCGTCATTCCCTTGGTGCGAAGATCTAAAGTCGTGGCGATAAAATTCAGGGCGCCCAGGAGCGAGCCAATACAAAAAATCGCGATGGAAAGCACCCAAAGGATCTGGCCCGTGCCGAGGCCGGGCCCCGCATCGCTTCCTATGGCGCTCAGCGGGGCGTACGCCGTCCATCCGGAGATGGGCGGGCCGTCGGCTACAAACAGCGTGGAAATTAGGACTGCAAAGCCCACAAATGTCACCCAGAACGAAAGCATGTTAAGCCGCGGGAAGGCCATGTCCTCCGCGCCGATCTGAATGGGAAGAAAATAGTTTCCGAAGCCTGACTGGGGCGCGACTGTGAGCACAAAGAAAACCATCAACGTGCCATGCAGCGTCAGCAGGGAAAGGTAATACTCCGGGGTGATGAGGCCGTTGGGCGCTCCGACCTGGGACAGATGCTGGAGACCGGGAATCGCCGCGGTGGTCCAGGCGAGATGGAAGCGCATGAGCCAGGACAAGACCATCCCGATAACGACGGCGGCGAGCGAAAGGAAAAAGTACTGCTTACCAATGACCTTGTGGTCCAGGCTGAAAACGTGGGTCCAAAGAAAGCCCTGCGGTGGGGCGTGGTGATGAGCCGCTGGTTGCGCCGACGTTTCGTGCATGTGCCTGCCTCACAGGAAAAGCCGACCGCCGATCGCGCTTGCGCGCAACGGCGCGGGCCGATTGACTATTGCCCTGCCTGAGACTTCAACCACTGGTCGTATTCGTCCTGCGTCACGACCTGGAGATACGCCCTCATGCTGTAGTGGCCGAGGCCGCAGAGTTGCGTGCAAACAATCTCAAACTTCCCGGTCTGTGTCGCAGTAAAGTGGACCGGAATGACGATACCCGGAACGAAATCCTGTTGGACGCGGAGCTCGCGAACGTAAAAGGAATGCCCCACATCTTTGGCGTGAAGCGACAGTGAGATCGGCCGGTTGACGGGTATGGTCAAGGAAGCGACGATGATATCGTCGCGCGCCGCAACATCATTCTCGGGATCCAAGCCGTAGTAATTCCCGTTGGCGTCGCTCATCTTATCCGGATGCATTACGCCAAACTGGCCGTCCGGCCCCGGGTAGCGGAAATAAAACGCGAACTGCTCGGCCTGGACGTCAATGTGCAAAGCGTCGCGCGGAGCAGCATCCAGATTCACGGCCGCCCAGGCTCTCGACCCTACGAAGGAGAGGGTAAGAATCTCGATACCAACGAGAATCACTGCGGTGAGGACCATGACTCTGGCGCCGCCGGGAAATTCCCGCACTTTTCGGCCATCGTTGTTGCCGCTGAACTTCCAGACAAAGAACGCGAGGCTGAGCTGAGCCACAAGGAAGCCGATCCCGGTACCCAGAAGTGTCTCGCTGAATTGCTTGTCGAGTGTCGGTCCATGAACTGAAATATCCACCGGCATCCACCAGACGTGCATGGCGAATATGGCGGCGGACACGATGGTGATAATCGTCAGCACTACTGCGAATAGCTTGCCCATGGCGGTGCGCCTCTGTGGCGTTTGAAAACTAAGTCAAGCGTTTGCGATTATGCGGTCTGAAGTAAGGCCACGCCCCGGGGCGCAAGCCTCTGGTGCGTGCACAAACCGTTTGCTAGTAAAGATAAGGCGTAACCTTAAAGGTGAAACTAACTGTCTTCGTCTCACCGGCGCCGACAGTGACTTCCTGACTCTGCGTTCCATATTGCTCATGCCAGGCAGTCACCGTGTACTTCCCCGCCGGGAGCCCCTTCAGGCTGAACGCCCCATTCGCGTCCGAAATTGCGTAGTGGGAAGTCTTGAGAACGACGAAGTAGCCGTGCATCCAGGGGTGAATGTTGCACTTCACTGAGATGAACTCCGGCTTCTCCCACTTGGTGTCGATCGGCGGAGTCCCGGGAGGCTGTGACTTATTCCATTCCGGGTTTGACTTGGGCATCGGGTGAATGTTATGCGCCACGGGATCATTATTAAAAATCTGGAGCGGCTGGCCGGCTTGCATCGCGAGGACGTGTGGAATATACATGCAGCCCTTTTGGTCGTATTTAACAGGTTGGCTGGGAGGCGCGCCACCCGGGTCACCCGCGGAGATGTATACAACCACGTATTCCAGCGAGTTTCCGGGGCCGGTTGTGACAGTCTGGATCAAGTCCGGCGGGTTATGCTCCTTGGCGCAAACCGGCTCTTTGCTCATATCGATCGGTTTCATCTTCGGGGGCGTGCCCGTGTAGGTCACTTTGCCTTCGATGCTGGATTCTGCGGGAGGAGTGGCCGCGACCACAAGGGCCGATCCCGCCAAAACCACCAGAGCCAGAACGGAAATATATTTAGTTCGCATAGGCACCTTTTTAGACCGAGGATTTATGAAGACTTACTTACCGCCAGTTCCCGGAGGCGCTTCCGCCCCGATGGGCTTCAGCTGTCCCGGATGCGAAGCCACATATTTCTGGAAAGTAGCCAACTCTGGTGGCTTCAACGATAGCTGCAAGGTGCGCAAGAAGTGCACCAAATCCCAGGCCTCTTCCGGCTTAATCACATCCGCAAAAGAGGGCATTGGCGAGCCATCCAATCCGGTCATGAAAATGCGATAGAGGTCCCGGTTCGTTGAACCGCACATGAAGCGGTTCCCTGTAGAGAAATCGTACGGGCGAATGGGATTGCCTTTGCTGTCGGTAAGCGTCGAAGCCGATGGCCCGTCTCCGCGGCCTTCCGGACCGTGGCACTTCCAGCATTCCATCTTCTGGAAGAGAGCGCGCCCGTTGAGAATGCTCTCAATCGATGCCGGCGTTTCCGCGGGGATTGCGATGGGCGTGCCCGGCTTTTCAGTTTGCCATCGTGGCGAGAACGCTTTCACCATGGCAATCAAATTTGCCCGATCCTGAGCCGGCAAGGGCCTCCAGGCCGGCATGTTGGTGGTTACGAATCCGCGCGTGATGTTGTTGTAGAGATCCTCGTCGGTCGGCAAAGTGCCGGTGGGAGTCGAACGGCACTTGAATGTCGCGATCGTGAAATCGCGCGGTTTCGGATCCATCCACTGCGCGTTCTCGCCGGTCCCGTCACCAAGAGCGCCATGGCAACCAACGCAAAATCGCCGATAAAGCTGCACTCCCGCGTCGGGGTGAAGCTGCCCGTCGCCATAGGCATGCCCGGTAAGGTTGCCGATGTGGCTCTCCATGTTCGTCGTGGCCGGGCGGATGTTGATGTCAATCTGCCCGAAGCAGGGAGCAGCGCTCACCACCAAAACTAGAACCAGCCCCAGCATGGATAGCAGTACGGCCGTCCGGAGTCTCATAAAAACTCCTCTTATATTAGAAGTCAAAGTCGAATCCGACAAACACGCTGCTGCTCCACACTGGTTCGTTCGGCGAGAGAGGCGGCAGGCCTGAGCCGTCCCCGCTTAGCGGAACATTGCCGACGGTTTTTACGATCGAGAACTCATTGTGGAAAGCAACCCCTGCACGACTGAACATGATGGGATACCAACGGAAACCAGCCGAATACGCGTCGATGTTCCCCAGATCACCCGGAGTTCCCGGAACCGCCTGCTGCGACATGCGGATGAACTCGCAGCGCTGCAGCAAGACCAATTGTGGGTTGACGTAATAATGCGTTTCGATAAACGCGCTATTCCATGTCGGGGCCTTGGCTCCCGTCGGAAGCGGGATATTCGCGGGAGTCGAGGTGCCGAGGTAAACGTTGTCGTAACCGTACTGGTAGAACGGCAGGAACTCGAATTTGCCGAGATAGAAGTCTCCCTGGAGTCCCACTCGATAGAACGGCTTATTGCCCGTCCCAGTTGCCGGAATTGCAACCCCACCGATAGTCTGATTGAAGATGGTGGACCTTTGGCCGACATAAGCGAAGCCCTGCAGCCGCTGCAATCCCCAGCTGCCCGCCTGGAAACCCTGCATGAACGTGAGGTATGCGTCGTAGCTTCGGCCCGTGTAATTGTTAATATTTGTTGCCCCGCTCGGAGCGCTCGTAAAGCCCACGCCACCTTCGTTGCTGCTCAGCACGGAGACTGCGTAACGGGTATAGCTGTTCTGGGAATGGCCCGCGACTTCAAAGCCTAGCTGATTGTCCCCGATGCCAAAGTTGTTTGAATCTCCCACCGGAAGGAAGTGATAGGCTTGGTAAATCCCACCATTATTGGAAAGGAAGAGAAATCTCTTCTCTGAAATCAAGTTGTCGAGTTCAAATTTTCCAAACTTCAAATTTAGCCACGGCGATTTAAATAGATTGTCGAAACGTATGAAGGCGCTCTCGAAGTGCCATGATGCAGTGGCATCGGACGACGGGAGGAGCACGAATGATACGTTTTTGTAGAGTGTCCCGGCCGACCACAGGTCCATGCCCGATAGGTCGAAGCCGTGCTCCGTGATGGTTCCTTCAACCAGGCCGCTGTTCCCATTTCCGGGGATGGCGTCGATGGGCTGGTGGCTCGCGTTTTCCAGGTGCCAGTTGGGCGTGATCCGGAACGCGATCGGGAAGTACGACGGATTCTGCCAGATGGGAGAATCCCTGTCGTTCATCAGCTGATAGCCATTGTCGCGGAAGACTTGCCCGAAGGCGTTCAGCTCTGGCCAGGCGGTGTGGCACGCCGAACACGGGAGCCCGTACTTGCGCGCGAATGCCGGAATCGCCGAGACCTTGTGGATTGGTAGCGTGAAGGCGGGCTGGGCATCACCGACGACCAACATGAGGAGTACAGAAGCACAGGTAAGAAGCCAGCTCACCAGTGAAGACTTGCTTGCCTTATTACCGCAAAGAAGCCGTTTGACCATCTCGCCCCCAGGTGTGGCCGTCGCCTTTCGGCCAAGTATCGGTCTGAGACCCCAGTTCGGAAAACTACTACTCCGTATAGTTAAAGAACGCAAGTCTTTTTTTGAATTTTCGAGATTTTCTTTTGCGGAGGAGTTATCGCTCCCAATCTCAATTAGATACCCAAAAAAGACTTTCGCCAGATTGTATACGTGCAGCGAGAGAATATTCGGATTGACAAGTGCGACTACGGCGAGTTAGGAACGTGTTGGAGCTCAAGTGAGGCTTGTTAATTCCGTGGCGATATCTGTGACAAGATCGCGTGGTCGAACGCGGGAGGAAAGGCGTCTGCGGCACGGATGGTTGCGCTGGATTTGGCCCAGCGGCGTCCTCCTGCTGATTATTCTTGGCGCCCCGCACCTAACTGCAGCTCAGGGCCACGACGATAAGTTGACGGAGGCCGCAGGCTTCGTGATTGAAGTTCGGGGTACAGAGGCCGACGTCCTCCAGGCCGTACAAGGCGTTGCCGAGGAGACCGTCATTTACGGGACGCAGGTGTACGACAAGGACGAGACCCTCACGGGTGCGGAACCGGCAAAAAACTCCGACTTGTTTGCACCATGGCACGAGCCCGGACAGGTCTTCTTCAAAGTCTTGACCGGGGCTGTGGCACCCCGGCACTTCAAAGACAGCAACGACATAGGAACCATCGCCATACGATATGTTGTGCAGCCCGTGAACGACCTGCGTACACGCCTCCGCATCGATGCCGTATTCGTAGAGGACATGCGCCGAAAAGCGCATCCGTCCGATGGCACGGTGGAAACGAGCGAGTTCAACGAAATTCAAGTTCGGCTGCACCGCATTCAATTGGAGAAGTCGGAAACGGCGGCCTCCCTGAAGAAGCGCCAGGACGCGGATGCGGCCAAGGCGATTCTGATGCGGCAACGCCAGGAAGAAGCATCGACTCTGGAGGCCTCGCGATCGTCCATTAGAGACCTGGAGCAACGCCTTCACGATCTGCAGCACGATCTCGAACTTAGGGTGAAAGGGCCCAACACCGAATTGAAATCAGCGCCGTTCCACTCGGCGTCCAAACTGGAATCGCTTTCGGCCGGCGCGCAGGTTGTCATTTTGATCGTTACGCCCTACTGGTACGGCGTGGAAACCACCGATGGACACCGGGGATGGCTGCGCCACGATCAGGTGGAACCCTACCAGTGAATAGATTAATTCCGATTCCCCGTATCGCATGTTTGGGCCTCTTGTTGGCGTGCCTGCTAGCCGGTCACGCGGGCGCGCAGGCCGGCGCCTCCGAACGGACTTTCCCGAATCAACGGGCCGAGGTCGATAAAGCTATTCAGGATTTGCACTCGTCGGCCAGCGGGAAGCTGCCGATTCTCGATGGATTTGTGGGAGCGACCGAGCAGTCTCTGGATCGATACACGCGCGGCTATTACCAATTTGAGCTGCAAGTGAAGCGCGGCGCTTCCGGTGGCACGATAGTGCAGGTCACCGCCAAAATCACGGCGTGGTACACGGATCCCAGCGCTGCAAAGTCCGGTTATCAAGTACTGCCCTCGAACGGCCGCTTGGAATCGGATTTGCTCGACCGTCTCGAAGAGCTCCTCGGAAAGAAGAGCTCGGGCTCTGCCACCGCAACACAGGCGGCCCCTGCGCTGTCTTCCTCGCGGACATCCGGGCCGCCGGTCGCGCCATCGACCTCCGCGCCGTCGCTGGACACTTCTGTCTATTCCAGCAGCAACAAACTCGCTCCGATCCCCACCGGTGCGGTGACTCCGGCAGCTCCTGCAATGGGAGGCGGGGCTTCGGCGCCGACCGATGCGGACCTTAACTCTCTAAGAGAGCAGCGCGGAGTGGCAGAGAGGCGCATTGCAGAATTGAACGGCCAAATCCAAAACCTCCAGGAGATTCTTAAGAGCCAAACGCATCCAGCCGATCTCGCCATTGTCCGGAAATCGCTCACCCCCGTGTTTGCGAAGCCACAATCCACAGCTTCCGTGCTGTTTTCCGCAGATGCAGAAGACGAATTCCAGATCCTCGACAAGGAAGGAGATTGGATACACGTCCAGGTCTCCGGAGTGTCGCGCGGATGGATTCGCCGCTCCCAATTGGACTTGCCGGAGGCATTTGCTGACTCTGCCGGAAAAGACAACGGTTCAGACGCTGGTAGCGGCCCGTCGTTTCGCGTAACTCGCGAAGAGACACATCCCTTCGAAGGCCACTGGGAGCCACTGCATGGAAAGAATGTAAGGCTCATCTGGGTGGAACCGTCGTCGGCGTCATCATCTGCAGAAGCCAAGCGAGACTTTGCCAAGTCGCTCTTTCTCAAGGCGTACAAAGACGTAGGTTCCACGGATCCAACTGTCGCGGGAATCGTCATCGTATTTGATTCCGCCGACGGAGGACAAATCGCGGCGACAATGGCAAACGTAAAAGAGTGGCAAGCTGGAACGCTTCCCGACGCCGCATTCTGGAAGCAGTGCTCTCTCGATCCCCCCGAATTGCTCCAGGAATCAGATCACCCCTAGCAGAAAAGCCAGTCAGCCCGCAGCCAGCCGACGCAATTCATCTTACCAATAGGACAAAGTTGGTCGATATAAGCTTGGAACGAATCTTGATGGGGGTATTCTTTGATGCGGGGGGTCCGCCGGGCAATTGACAAAGATGCGATTCCTTCTTGCGGGCAGCGACGTTCGTGGGAATGCTGGGATGACAAGAATTTTGCTTTTGATGTTGGCCATGTCGGGGTCAAGTTTTCTGTGTTGCTCCGCCGTTTCCGCGCAACAAAGCAAAATTGGAAGCCTGACGGGCCAAGCCAAGCGCGGAAAAGAGCTGTACCGGCGCTACTGCGTTGGTTGCCACGGGATACGAGGAGACGGACAAGGCGAGAACGCTCCCTATATGGATCCGAAGCCGCGCGACTTCACCATGGGCCTCTTCAAATGCCGTTCCACACCTTCCGGAAGCATCCCGCTCGATAGCGACTTGTTTGACACGATTGGGAGAGGCGTTGATACCACCGGGATGCCCCGCTGGTTGCCACTTACAAGTCACGATCGCGCGGACTTGGTCGCCTACGTGAAAACGTTTTCGGACCGTTTTGTTGAGGAAAAACCGGATCCGCCTGTCAAGATTCCCCCCGAATCCCCGGCTACACCCGAGAGCATTCGGCGCGGCAAGGATGTATATCAATCTTTGAAATGCTTCGAGTGCCATGGAGAAAAGGGGCATGGCGACGGCCCTTCGGTGCCGTCGCTTCGCGACAGCAAGGAAAATCCAATCACTCCCTATGATTTCACTGTTGGAACGCGGTTCAAGTGCGGAGTCTCCAATCAGGATCTCTATCGCATTTTCATGACCGGACTCGATGGAACGCCGATGCCGTCATATGTCAGTTGGGTGACACCCGATCAAGCTTGGGACCTCGTCCACTACTTGCGCACGCTGCAAGGCGACAACGCCCCAAAACTCAAGGAGGCCGCTCATAAGGACCTAATGGCCCGGAGATGATCATGAGAATATTTACCTATACAATGCGCGCAATTCTCGGGCTGGCCATTTGCCTCGTGGCGGTCTCGTACGGCAGCCAAGCTGCCGCGCAAACCGACTACACAGTGATTGCAGTGGACAATGGGGGAACCATCAGTGGAACGGTGCGATGGTCCGGCCCGATTCCCAGGATTCCCAGGCTCCCGATAACGAAAAACACCGATGTGTGCAACCCGGATTCAGAGAGAACGCGCGATCTCGAGCGGTTGGTGATCGAACCAGATGGCGGAGTTGCCAACACCGTCGTATTTCTGAAGGACATCAGCCAGGGCAAAGCCATGGATCTTCCGGAGGCACGCCAGCATCTGGACCAGAAGAGCTGCCGCTACGTTCCGCACATCGTCCTTGTGGCACAGGGCGGAAATTTGCAAGTAAAGAGCAGTGATCCCATCCTGCACACAGTTCACATGTCGGGCGCAGTATCCAACAACATTCCGTTTCCGTTTCAAGACCAGTACATCCCCGTCACCATGCGGCGAAGCGGCGTAGTGGATCTGAAGTGCAACGCCGGGCACGTGTGGATGAACGCAGAGGCCATCGTGGTGAAGCAGCCGTATTACGCCGTCACGGATGATCACGGCTTTTTCACGCTCACAGACGTTCCCCCCGGGGAATACGAGATTGAGGCGTGGCACGAAGGGTGGCGAGTCGTCTCGGAAGAAAGAGTTTTAGATGTTGCATCCCAGGTGGAGGTGAGCCGGCCTATCTACAGTGCGCCGGTAACCTGGGTCAAGAAAGTCGTTGTGAAGCCGGGGCAGACCAGCGAAGTTCAATTTACAATTTCCGAAAACTAAATCCGCGCAGCCCAGGCGTCTTCGCAATCGGGTTACTGAATCCAAACCGACTTGATGTTCGTAAATTCCCGGATACCATAAACTCCGAGCTCCCGGCCGAGTCCTGACCTCTTCACGCCGCCGAATGGGATTCGCGGATCCGACGCTACCATACGGTTGATGAAAACCATTCCTGATTCCAGACCGTTGATGAACTGCTCGCGCTCGCTTTCATCCTTGGTCCACGCGCTTGCGCCAAGCCCGAACGGACTGCTGTTGGCGATGCGAATGGCATCCTGAGCATCTTTGGCTCGAAAAATTGAAGCGACCGGCCCGAATAGCTCGTCGCAGTAGGCGGGCGAGTCCTCCGGAATATTTGTAAGAACTGTGGCCGCGTAAAAATTTCCGGGCCGATCGACGCGCTTTCCGCCGGTCAACAGCCGCGCCCCGGCCTTGATCGTTTTCTGAACATCTGCATCGAGGCTTGTAACTGCGTCGGGCGTCGCCAGGGGTCCCAGGTCGGTGCTCTCGTCAAAGGGATCGCCCAGCTTTAGCGCCTCCATTTTCTTCACAAAATTGCGCTCGAACTCATCCGCGATGCTCTCGGCAACGATAAACCGCTTGGCCGCTATGCACGATTGTCCATTGTTCTGGACGCGTGCCTTCACCGCTGTGGCCACCGCTTCTTCGATGTTCGCGCTCGGCATGACGATAAAAGGATCGCTGCCGCCGAGTTCCAGCACGATCTTCTTGATCCTCTTTGCCGCGGACACTCCCACCTGAATTCCAGCGCCTTCGCTTCCAGTGAGCGTGGCCGCCGCGATGCGCGAATCACCCACAATTCCGTCCACTTTATCCGTTCCGATGAGCAGGGTCTGAAACGCTCCCTCGGGAAAACCGGCTCGCCGCAAAATGTCTTCGATCATCAGTGCGCACTGCGGGACGTTGGACGCGTGCTTTAGAAGGCCCATGTTACCCGCCATCAACGCCGGAGCCGCAAATCGAAAAACCTGCCAAAAGGGAAAATTCCAGGGCATGACCGCGAGAACGACGCCAAGAGGTTGGAAGCGAATGAAGCTCCGCGTCGCGCTGGTCTGCACGACTTCGTCGGTGAGAAACCGTTCCGCATTTTCGGCGTAGTACCGGCAACCAACGGCGCACTTGGCCGCTTCCTCGACCGCTGCGCGAAAGGGCTTGCCCATCTCGAGCGTCATCATCCGTCCGAATATTTCCTTTTCTTTTTCCAGGATCTCCGCAGCCTTCACCATCATGGCCGCGCGTTTCGCGAAAGGCACGCTTTGATATTCGCGGAAAGTCTTTGTCGCGCGCTGAATCTTCGCGTCGATCTCGGAGTCCGATAGCGGCTCGAACTTTTTGAGGACTTCTCCGGTCGCCGGGTTAATACTCGCAATCGCCATCTTTTTCGCCCCTTCCAAAATTACGAACGCAATCCTTTGTTCAGCTGCGGGACCAAAAAAGCCAATGATCCCTGTTTGGAACTCGATTCATTCGATGGCTGGTGGGCCCGCCAGGATTCGAACCTGGGACCAACGGATTATGAGTCCATCGCTCTGACCAGCTGAGCTACGGGCCCGCCGGGATGATTTTATATGGCTTTTGGCGGATTGTGTCGAGCAACAAAAACATTGCCAATGTGGCCCTGAGGCTCCACAGACCACAGCTGAAGGGCGTGAAAGCATTCGTTATAGCCAGCGCGCCTGGGAAGTATTAATCTCACCCGACGCAGACACAGTTCGTAGAAGTTGCCCAAGGTTGCTTTCTGGCTGAGTTGCACAACGCAGATGGATTCGCGCAGAAAGGTTGGTAACCATGGAAGATGGGCTGGCGCTGCATCGCCTTCATTTCGCCTTCACGATTACGTTTCACTACATCTTTCCGCAGCTCACCATGGGACTGGCCCTTCTGCTCGTCTATCTGAAGACGAAAGCGCTGCGAACCGGCGACGAGCATTACGACAAGGCAGCACGCTTCTGGGCCCGGATTTTCGGCATCAATTTCGCTCTGGGTGTGGTCACCGGAATTCCCATGGAATTTCAGTTTGGAACCAATTGGGCGGAGTTTTCGAAAACCGCCGGCGGCGTCATCGGCCAGACGCTCGCGATGGAGGGTGTCTTTTCTTTTTTTCTCGAGTCGAGTTTTCTCGGATTGTTCTTGTTCGGAGAAAAGAAGCTCGGCCGCATAGGGCACTGGTGGGCGGGATTTCTCGTCTTTCTTGGCTCGTGGCTCTCAGGCTATTTCATTGTGGCAACCGACGCATGGATGCAGCACCCCACCGGGTACACGCGGGCCGCCACCGGAGAAATTCTGCTTTCGAGTTTCTGGGGATTGGTGCTGAACAAGTGGGCGCTCTGGCAATACGCGCACACCATGCTCGGAGCGGTGCAAACGGGATGCTTCGTGATGGCCGCGGTGGGCGCGTTTTATTTGCTATCCGGGAGGTACGAGTCGTACGGAAAAACGTTCGTCCGGGCGGGAGTTCTGGTTGGCGTGATTGCCGCATTGCTGCAACTTTTTCCCACCGGCGACGCACAGGGAAAAATGATCGCCGCGGAGCAACCGCCCACCTTGTCTGCAATGGAAGGACTGTTCGAATCCCAGGATAGCGCGCCCCTAGCAATCCTGGGTCAGCCGGACATGCAAAAGCGCCAACTGGATAATCCGCTGGTGGTGCCGAGCATGTTGAGCTTCTTGACTTACCAGAGGTGGAAAGCGCACGTCCGCGGGTTGGATAGTTTTCCGGAAGATCAATGGCCGGACAAAATTCCGCTGCTCTATTACAGCTACCACGTGATGGTGGGACTCGGGACGATTTTCATCGCTGTGATGGTTCTTGCTGCGTGGATGCTTTGGAGAAACCGCTTGTACGAATCTCGATGGATGCTCTGGCTGCTGATGCTCTGCATGCCCCTACCGTATATCGCAAATACCGCCGGCTGGATGACGGCGGAATTGGGAAGGCAGCCTTGGTTGATCTATGGATTGATGCGGACGGCGGCAGGCGTTTCACCGCGGGTATCCGGCGGAAACGCGCTCTTCACCCTCCTTGGATTTATGGGGATGTACGGGATGCTGTCCATTCTGTTTTTATTCTTGGTTTATCGAGAGATTGAGCACGGGCCTGAGCCAAGCGAACCGAATCACCTGCCGGCCGCCGTTGCCGCGGATTGAGGAGCTGCCCATGGGAACGGTCTGGTTTTGCCTCGTGGCGATCATGATCACAGTTTATGTTTTGCTCGACGGTTTTGATCTTGGCGCGGGCGCGATTCATCTGATCGTAGCGAAGACGAAAGAAGAACGCCGGCAAGTTATCGCCAGCATCGGCCCGGTGTGGGACGGCAACGAAGTGTGGTTGCTGGCGGCGGGCGGAACTTTGTACTTTGCCTTTCCCGCGCTGTACGCTTCGAGCTTCAGCGGATTCTATCTACCGCTCATGATGGTCCTCTGGCTCTTGATCTTGAGGGGCGCTTCGATCGAGTTTAGGAATCACGTCGAAAGTGAAGTTTGGACGCCGCTTTGGGATTTCGTGTTCTGTGCCTCGAGCCTTCTGCTCGCGATTTTTTATGGTGCGGCTTTGGGCAACGTAGTACGCGGAGTCCCACTCGACAAAACGGGATACTTTTTCGAACCGCTGTGGACCAACTGGCGTCTCGGTGAGGTTAGCGGAATTCTGGATTGGTACACCGTGCTCGTGGGCGTCTTAGCTTTGGCGGCGCTGGTCATGCACGGCGCGTTGTGGGTGCAGCTGAAGACAGAGGGTGAAGTGAACGAACGCGCTCGGGTGACGGCATCGCGAGCATGGTGGTGTGCGGCACTGCTTACAGTGGTGGTGACGGCGGTTACATTCGCGGTGCAACCGCAGCTGCGATTGAATTTTGCAAGATGGTGGTGGGGTTTCGTTTTTCCGGCGCTCGCCGTAGCGGGCGCGGCTGGCGTGCAATTTGAATTGAGAAGGCGGGACGAAAGAAAAGCGTTTCTTGCCTCGTGCCTGTACATCACGGGAATGCTTACGAGCGTGGTTTTTGGGATCTATCCCATGGTATTGCCCGCGCGTGATTCAATCTATTCGTTGACCGTGAGCGGCGCGCAGGCCGGTCCCTATGGACTGAAAGTCGGACTGGTCTGGTGGACCATCGGGATGATTCTGGCGGCGGGATATTTCAGGTTTGTTTACAAATCGTTCGCAGGAAAAGTGGCCGTAGAGAAGGATGGCCATCAATACTAAGCGGAAGTGATTCGAACTTTCGCCGCAGACCTACTTTCGCGGTTTCCCCACGCGCGCGGCCGTCGCTAGCATTAGCCGGACCGTGTCCATGTCTTTGGGTTGGACTTTGCTCGTTGCGATACGCATGTCCGTCACTTCTTCCAGTTTGGAGAGGATATCGACGAGAGAGAAAGAATCGATCAGGCCGGAAGAGACGAGTGGAGTGTCGCCGTCGATCTGCACATTAGGTCGCCGTATCAATTCCCGGCGAATATACTCGATTAATGCTTCCGCTGGTTCGGCCATGCGTGCAAGTTCCTCGGGTTAATTTTAGTTTCGTTTCAGTTCTGGATGTTCGGCCAAGAACTTTTCCCGCGTCGCGGAGCGCGCCGGCTTGCCCGCCGTGCTCTTGACGATCCATCGCGGAGGTTTGAGGTACACACCGCGAAGTGTCACTCCTAATTCCGCCACAATCGCGCTGCGAATGGCTCGATCCACTTCGCCGGAATCCGGCAGGTCGGCAACATCCTGCGCCTCCGCGACGATTACGATTTCTTCCGTTCCCATGTTCGAGTTAAACACACCGAATGCGACAGCGCGGCCGTCGTGAATCTTGGGGTGGCTGGAGGCGATTTCTTCGACGTCCTGTGGGTAAATATTTTTCCCGCCTACAATGATTAAGTCTCGCCTCCGCCCGGTCACATACAGCTCACCATCGACATAGAATCCCAAATCGCCGGACCAGTACCATCCATCGCGCAAGCTCTGCGCCGTCAAGTCCGGACGGTTGTGATACCCATCGAGCATGGAATCGCTACGGATCAGGATCTCGCCGACGTGCCCCGACGGCAACTCCTGGCCGTCGTCTGAAACAATTTTTACTTCGTTGCACGGTAGGCATTCCCCCGACGACACAAAGCAGGCTGCCTTGGAGGAGCCTTCCGCGATGGGAACCGCCAGGTGGTCACTGAGGTATTTCTCGCTGTCGATCCAAATCCGGCGCGGTTCGCTATTCCCGTCGATGCGCGATTGCGTAACCGCAAAAACATTTTCCGCCATGGCGTAAGACGTCTGCAAGACTCCAGGTCGCAAACCGCAGCACGAGTACGCGGACGTGAACATATCCATGCTGGCAGCGCGCACCGGCTCCGAACAATTGATCAAAGCTCTCAAACTCCCCAGGTCGAATTCCTTGCGCTCCTCTGGCTTCACCCGCTGCGCCAGGAATTGCAATGTGAAATTAGGCACCCACGCGAGAGTGCATCGATATTTCGAAATCAGGTGCAACATGCTCGCGGGCTGCATCACCCAGTCGGACGGTGACTGCATCACCACATGCAAATGATAGACCATGGGAAGAATGAAGCACGCGATCAGCCCCATGTCGTGATAGAGCGGCAGCCAGCTGTAGATTCGATCTTCCGGATGAATTTTCAACGCGCCGCCCAGATGCCCGAGTTGCCGCAAAACGGCCCCGTGTGACAGTGCCACGCCCTTCTGCAAGCCCGTCGTCCCGGCAGAGTGTTGTATGAACGCTACTTCCTCGGACGCGAATGAAATATCAGGCGCGGTGACGTTCGCCGAATCCGGTGCAGGTGACAAGGCGCGGACGAGCTTCGATTGGTCTCCCAGGCTGACGTGGTCCAGAAATTCTTCGGGAAAAGAATCGTCGATCACCACCAGCTTCGCCTTCAAATTCGCGGACACTCCGCTCAGGCCGAAGCGGTATTTCGCGGGTTCAATTTTAAATGTGGGATACGCGAGAATCGCCGGCACCGCGCCGAGAAGCAACGCTCCCGCGAAGGCGGCCATAAGTTCGATGCCTTGCGGCATTATCAGAATTATGCGGTCTCCTTTCGCCACGCCTTGCTTGCTGAAATAAACACTCTGGGCCTGCGCCCAGCGTGTGAACTCTCCGAAGGTAAGCGTGCGCACGTCGTCGTCATCGTTCCACATGGTGACGAACGCTTTCGCGGGAGGCGCAGCAAGGAGGGCTTCGGTCAATATCGTGAAGTTCAGTTGCGGTTGCACGATTTGCCCAATCGTTTGTTGTGGGAAATCCAACGAAGCTTCCTATCTCCCGTGTTGTTGCAGCACAGCAAACATTCTATCCGCAATCATCTGATTTCCGGCTGGGCCGAGATGGCTGAAGTCGATAAAAAGCGCCTCGCGCTGTTGATCGAAAATGTCTGCGAGATCGAAGAAGTTTTCGGCTCTGTAGCCGCTGAAAAGAGAATACGTGGCGCTGAACACGCGATCGATTCCCGGATGCTCATTTTCCTCGCGTTCACGTAAGCGGATCTCATCCGAGGTAGCCGGCTTGTTCCCGGCGAGCAACGTAGGCTGCCAGAAAAAGAGGCAATGGAATCCGTAACCTTGCGCCAGCAAATCGGCGAGTTGCATGTTCTTGACGTAATTGCTGTATGTCGCCCGGGCCATTGCGTTGACGCGTTCGGGGCTAAGTCGCCCGTTATCGCGCGTGGCGCCCAAACCGGACAAGATCGATCGGAGTTCCATCAGCGCATGGTAGGTGTTCGTCTGGCGCAGGTATTCGAAACCTGCGGCGTTGTTGCGCTGGCTTTCAAACGCTTGCTTCGTCCGCGCAAAATTGAAATGAGCGTCCGGCACGTCCGTCTGGTAGGGGATATACGTGTCTATGATTCCGTTGTAAAAAATTACCGCATTCGGTTTCTTCCCGGCTTGTTTCAGGGAAAGCATAAGCTCGATTACTTCCTGCGTGCTGGCCCACGCCGTTTCGCCAAAATTCACCACGCAGATTTTGCGGCCTGAATCCGAAAACCTTTTCGCCAGCAGAGAAGGTATGGTTTCCCAGTCGGGCACGCCGGTGCCCCACAAGGCGGAATCGCCGAACATCCAGATGGTGAACGCCGTGTCGTCGCAGGAAGAGTAGTAAGTTTTGCGCACGCCATCGGCATCGATCGTGACTGTCTGGCCCGCAAACGGCGCCTTGCGCCAAATCACGTACGGTTTGTATTGCAGATCGGGCGGCCTCGTAGCCCACTCGCGCTGGTATGTGTCCGCCCAGGCTTGTCCCTGGTAAATGCTGGCCGGAGCAGTTGGTACCTCGACGGCCGCGCTATGTTTCATCCCGAGATACGAAAGCCCTTCTCCCACGATGAATAGAGCAGTGAGGATCGCGACGCACACGCACAGCTTGACGGCAAATCGCCGAGTGCGGCGCGCAGTCTCCAGGTATTGCTCAGAGTGCATGAACTCCTCAGCGAAATCAGAACAGACGATACAGCATCGGCGGCGCTACTGTTTGGCCGGGTCGCACGACCACGAACGCATAGACTGCCAGCACCACCGCCACGGGTACCACCCAGACCCAACGTTCCTTTGAGATCAGCGCCGCCGCCCTTTGAGCGCGTGGCGAATTGAAAGACATGCTTGCGAGCCGGTCCAGAAACGATCCAATCATCAAGCAGGCGAAATAAGCTCCCGCCACCGCCGCCACCGTCAAATACAAAGTGTCCGGCAAAGCCCGCTGCGAGTACGTGGCCGGTGAAAACACGGCGCCCAGCATCGAACGCGCTTCTTGCGGCCCATTAGCTCGGAACAATATCCAGCCCAAACTAATGGCGGCGAAGGTATAAGCCCAGCCTACCGGAGTCACTATCCGACTCGAGATCGCAAGCCCTGTCCGACGCTCTACTTGCTGCCATTGACGGTGCAGCACCAGCAGCACGCCATGATAAGCGCCCCAAAGTAGAAATAGCCAACTCCCCCGATGCCACAGGCCGAATAAAACCATGGCCACGACGAGTGTGAAATTGCGCCACACCAGACCGCGACGGAACGACGCCAGCGGCAGAAACACGTAGTCGCGTATCCAGAACGAGAGTGACATATGCCAGCGCGTCCAGAACACCGATGGTGAAGTCGAAAGAAAGGGCTTGTCGAAATTTTCCTGCAGCCGAAAACCGAGCAAGCGTGCAGCGCCAATCATCAGATGCGAGTAGCCTGCGAAGTCCATGAATAACTGAAACCCGTATCCGATCGCCAGAAGCCAGACATCCGCCCCACTCCAATGCACATCCACCCGGCTAAACCCCGCGTTAATTCCTTGCTCGGGTATTAAGCCGCCGCCCAGGATCTGAGCCACACCGAGCATGAAGAGGCCGAGTCCTATGCGGCGCATCCCCGTGCCGTAATCATCCCAGGATGGCGGTTCGGAATGGCGGAATTGCGGAAGCATCTCGGTCAACCGGCAAATCGGCCCTGAAATGGCTGTGGGCCAGAACGTTATATAGAGGAGAAACTCAATCGGTGACGGGCGCAGGTCCTCTTCGCGGTACAAATCGAAAAGATAGCTGAGAGCCTGAAATGTCCAAAACGAAATACCCAGCGGCAGGATCAGCTGGCGAAACGCGTGAAGCGCCTCCGAGGAAGGAGCGGCGTTTGCGATTTCAGGAAGATACTTGAACGTTCCCAGCAGCGCTACGTTGAACGCAATCCCCAGCCACAACCGGCCCGTCGTGATTCGCCGCCGCAAATATGCGCCGAGGCCATAGTTGACGAACGAACTGAAAATCAAAATACCAAGGAACCAAGCGCCCCACAGCGCATATAAGGCGTAACTTACCGCCAGCAGGAGAATCTGCCGAATACGAACGGAGGTTACAAAATTGACGGCGGCCAAGCTCCCCAGGCAGCCGATAACATAGGCGAGCAACTTGAATGTCACAATTTGGACCCGCTCTGGGTCGATGGCGGACAAATTCTATTTTTTGGTGAGATGTGTTGTCAATACGCGTCGGTTGGTTCGCATTGAAACAGTTGTCCAGTTTTGGAGCATGGGCGGGAATGGACTGAGAACAAGCGCAGATTCTTGCTCGTAAGTGAAAGTGCGACAGTAAGTTATCGGAGTTATTTCGCCCTGGCTGCCCCTCATTGGCAAAAAACGTGCACATTCGACCTTACTTGCGCGATCGTTTTAGAACGCAGCCGCGAATATGAAGCTTCCTAACATTTCGGCGCTCGGAGATTCAGAGTCACGCCGGGCTGGCTTGAGGCGTGTCGAGAGGCGCCAGTGGTGGCTGTCCTTTTCGGGTGTCCTGGTCACCTTGTTACTTACCCTCGGGATCGTCTCGTTTTCTGTAACCATCTTCATTCTTCAACGAAATTTCTGGGATGCGCTCAACATCCATATGGCGATGCGCGCTCTCGTCGGCATGGTCTTCCTCTTCGTCGTCTATGTGGTGTATCAGCAACTCCAAATTCATCGGTTTCGAATGCATTTGGTGGAACAAGAGGAGTTATTTTCCCTGATTGGCGAAAACGCGGCGGACATGATCGCCGTCGTTACGGTTGACGGCCAGCGCCTTTATAACAGCCCGTCCTACCAAAAAATCCTTGGCTACTCTCTCGAAGAGCTGGAGAAAACCTCCGCCTACGAGCAGATCCATCCCGACGACAAGATAACCGTAAAGGCCGCAGCGGACGAGGCTCGTAACTCGGGCGTGGGCAGCCGCGTGGAATATCGCATTCGGCATAAGAGTGGCGAATGGCGCGTGCTGGAATCTACGGCGAGCGCTGTCCGGAATTCCGCCGGAGTAGTCGAGAAACTTATCATCGTCAATCGCGATATCACGGAACGCCGGCATCTGGAGCAACAACTCTTACTTTCGCAGCGGCTCGAAGCCGTAGGCAAGTTGTCCGGCGGGATTGCCCACGATTTCAATAACATTCTCGGCGTGATTATCGGTTACAGCGAAGCGATGCAGCAGAAAATGGCCCCTGACGACCCCATGCTCGAAGCGGTCAACGAAATCGAAAAGGCCGGTCAGAGAGCGGCGGCGTTAACCCAGCAACTCCTCGCTTTCAGCCGCAAACAAGTTCTCGAACCTAAAATTCTGGACCTCAATTCGATCGTCGCCGATGTCGAGAAAATGCTCCGTCGCCTGATTGGCGAAGACATCGATTTGAAAATCGCCCCATCACCTTCCTTGGGCAAGGTGAAAGCAGACCGTGGCCAAATCGAACAAGTTATTTTGAACCTGGCCGTAAACGCGCGAGACGCGATGCCTCGCGGCGGACAGCTGAAAATTGAAACAGCCAATGTTGATATCGACGAAACAGCCGCGCGACGCTTGCGCTACGTCGTTCCGGGACGCTACGTCATGTTGCAGGTAAGTGATACGGGCACGGGCATGACCGCCGAGGTCCAGGCCCACATTTTCGAGCCTTTTTACACCACGAAAGAACAGGGCAAAGGAACCGGATTGGGACTAGCCACCGTCTACGGCGTCATCAAGCAAAGCGGCGGTTATATTCTGCTCGATAGCGAGGTCGGAAAAGGCGCCAGATTTGACGTATACCTTCCGCTGGCTGAGGGAGTCGAGGAAGTCGCACCGCCGATGGAGTCGCCGATTGAGCGAGTGCAGGGACCGACAACGATCCTTCTCGTGGAAGACGAAGCGTCGCTCCGCAAACTCACGGGCAATACCTTGAAAGAGGGCGGCTACAAAGTTTTCGAAGCTGAAGATGCCTTCGAAGCCATGGAACTGGCCAAGGAGTTCGACGGCGTCATCGATCTTCTATTGACTGACGTCGTGATGCCGGGACTGAGCGGCCGTGAGTTAGCTGAAAAATTGTGCCCCGAGCGTCCGGGAATGAGAGTCCTGTACATATCCGGCTACACCGACGGAGCAATTGCAACGCATGGGGTTCTTGAATCCGGGATTACCATCCTGCGGAAACCGTTTACCCGCGCCCAGTTGCTGCGTAATGTCGAAGAAATTCTGGCCAAGAAGCAAGGCGAAAGGACACTTGAACAAAATGCCGAACACGCTGAAAGCGGAAAATAGCGCCGTCCTGCCGGGCGAGCGCAAGACAAAGACGGCGCGGCTCTTGATTATTGACGATGACGAATCCGTGCGGAAGGTAATGCGATTTCGCCTTAAGGATTCCTACGACATCGTTGACAGCGGTTCTCCCGAAGAGGCTCTCGCGCTGGCGCTGCAGTACAAACCCGACGCGATCTTGCTCGATCTGATGATGCCCAAATATTCGGGTTTCGAGGTCTGCCAGACTCTTTCTTCCTTGAGTTTCACTTCCCGCATTCCCATCTTGATCGTTTCGGGTGAATCGAGCGAACGCTACAAAGATTATTGCGAAAGCCTCGGTGCCAAAGGCTTCTTTCAAAAGCCGGTCAACATCGAGGCTCTCCAGAAAAAACTGACGGAGCTCATCAGTAGCAGCCACAGTGCCCCTCAGCCGGATCCGCGCGTTCGGCTCAGGGTCATGCTGAAGCTCCGCGGAATCGATACTAACGAGAAGCCATTTGAAATCCTTACGCCCACAGAGAATGTGGGCGCTGCGGGCTTTTTCTGCGGGTGCCCGGCCCCCATTGATGTAAACACGATGGTGGAAGTATTCTTCCCGGCACACGGGAATTCAATCGCCGCAAAGGCGCAGGTCACACGCGTCGACTGGCCCGGGACCGCGGGCCAAAGATGCGATTTCAAGTTTTTGGAAAAGCCTGCTGATTGGGTGTTGAGGTAGAGGCCCTAATGGATGAAAATCTCCGGCGCTCGTATTTCCACCGACGAAATTTGTCAAAAAAATCGTACGGTTATCGCCTGCCGGCAACATAGAATCTAGGCCATGGCGAGAGGGTGGGAAAGCAAGGCGGTCGAAGGTCAGGTCCAGGAGTTCGAATCCAAAGAGAGCCGTGCGAATAAAAGGCGATTGACTCAGGAACAAGTTGAGATCCGCCGCCAGCGAGAAGTGCTTTTGCTCTCTCGCGCGCGGGTCGAAAAGCAACTGCAATCCGGCCAAGACAACCGCTACCGCGAACAGCTGAACCGCGCCCTCGCTGATCTCGATCTACAACTCTCCAAACTCAAAGACCCCGATTGACTATCTGCGTTTGATATTACCGCTGTGTCAGTCGCGCGGGCCCGTATCGGAATCTTCGATGAAGACGACGCCCATGCCGTTCTGGCTGTGCTCGCGGCCAGGCTCGAAATGAACGACGGTTCCTCGCAACGAAAGAATGCTCGAACGCGTAGGATCGCCCGAAGCTTCGATCACCACACGCACCTCCGATTGCAGTCGCGGCCGATTATTCAAACAAAGATAAGCTCCCTGCAGGCTGATGTCGCGCACGGTCGCTTTTTCTTCGAATGTCTTGCCGTCTTCTGATTGTCCCGTCACCGTGGCCGTGAACCGAAGCCGTCGCCGTTGTCCCAGGCGTGATTCGCGCATGGCCACGTCCACGCCGCGCTCGCTGAGCGTGATTGACATTCCCTCGGTCGCAGCCCAGGTCGGCTGAAATTCCTGACGCGCGGCAGAAAGAAAACCGTCCACGTTCTTGTCCGCGGAGTCGGGATCGTGGTGAAAGAGGACCAGGTTCCGTACCTTCGTTTCCCGCGCGATCTTTACACCCTCGAGCCAGCTCGAATGTCCCCAGCCTCTGCGTTCGGATGCCAGTTGTTCGGGCGAATATTGCGCGTCATAGATCAACACATCCGCTCCCTGAGCAAGCTCTCGCAAATTTTTATCGAATTCCGGTGCTCCCGGCTCGTTGTCAGTGGCATAAACAACCGAGCCACCTGAAGTCTCAATCCGGTAACCCAGGCAGCCTTGCGGATGATTTAAGCCGGCCGCGCTGATTCGCGTGCCGTTGATTTCCCACTTATCGCCGCCGCTAATCTCATGGAACTCACGAGCGGCCGACATCATGCTGACGTCCACCGGGAAATACGGGCTGGCCAGCTGCGCTTCGAAGACCTGCTGCAGGCTATTCTGCCCCAGATATTTTGACTGGAAGCTGTAAAAGTGAAAGCGGTTCTGCGATTCGAAAAACGGATGGAAAAACGGAATTCCCTGAATGTGGTCCCAGTGATAATGCGTCACCAGGACGTGAGCATCGATGCTGCGCCCGCCCTGCATCTGCGTCCACCGGTTCCCCAGCATTCGCAGGCCCGTGCCGCAATCGAGTATAAACCTGGTTCCGCCCGGAGCGGTCAATTCCAGGCATGGCGTGTTGCCCCCGTAGCGCCATGTGTCGCGCTCCAGCGTCGGCGTGGAGCCGCGCACTCCCCAGAAGACTAGCTTGGCAGCGTGTTGCGTCATCGCCGGCGCGAATCGTGCTGCGTTCCGCCTGCGCCCCCTCAGAATTCTGTCGGTTCCGAACCTCTTGTCATGGTAGGCGGTGGCAGCGAGGGAAGTCAATTGCGTTTCGCCCGGCGCGTTCGTTCCTTCGACTCCCGCAGCTCCAACGGCGCTTGGGGTTACGCATGCGCCGCCAGGACTGTGCGCCGAGCCCCTCTGCGAGTAGAATTCATGGCATGCACGTCCATGCGCACGGTGCGCCGGAACACAAAGCGCACGATCACAGCCATCACGGGCATGGCCTTGGCGGGCATTCGCACGTTCACCTTGACGGCGAAGGCCTGACCGGCGTTTTGGGTCTGGCCGTTGTCGCAACGTTTGCGCTGGTGGCCGTTGAGCTCGCGGCCGGGTACGCAGGCCATTCCATCGCGCTCGTCAGCGATGCCGTGCACAATTTGACTGACGTGCCTTCACTCGTCATCGCCTGGCTCGCCATGCGCTGGGCCAAGCGCCCTCCTACGCCGGAAAAGACCTACGGCTATCATCGCGCGGGAATTCTTGCGGCCTTTGTGAATGCAATGCTGCTCGCGATCGTGGCGCTCTGCCTCCTGTATGAATCGATCCTGCGGGTGCGCCATCCGGTTGAAGTTCAAACCGGCGTCATGCTGTGGGTTTCGGTGTTCGCCCTGGTCATCAATGGAGGCATCACGCTCGCAGTCCACCGTGGTCGCCGCGACCTCAACGTTCGCAGCGTCTGGATTCACAACCTGGGCGACGCCCTGTCAAACGTCGCCATCGTCGTGGGAGCGCTTTGCATTCGCTGGTCCGGCGCTACCTGGCTCGATCCGGTAATTGGAATGGGCATCGGCGCGATGATCCTGTGGTCCGGCACCGGCATTCTGCGCGAAAGCAGCCATATTCTTCTCGAGGGTTTGCCCCGGGAAATTCACCTCAAGGAAGTCGCCGCAGCCCTCCTGCGCGTCGAGGGTGTAATGGAGGTTCATGACGTCCACATCTGGACGCTGGGCACCGATTTGAACGCGCTCTCCTGCCACGTCCGCATTCCCGACATGCACATGGAAGACTGCGAAAAGATTCTGAGTAGCATACGCGAAGTCCTGGCGCACGATTTCCAGATCACGCACAGCACGGTCCAGTTCGAGCGCGCGGGTTTGCCCGCCGAGGCGGGGCCTTATATGCCTGCACCCGCTCGCGGTTCGGACGCGTGAGATTGCCTCCACCGGGCCCCGGATTCCTTCTTTCTCGCATATTAGAGGGAACTAAATCGGACTGCGCGGTGTCCAAACCACTGCCCGGTTGGGACTCCCCGGATTTTGAGCTTTGCTTTTCCCTGTCGACAGGATGTGCTATAAACGTCCGTTCAAAGGAAGCCCAGGGATGATACAACCTAAAGCGGTTGTTCCCCCGGCCCAGGCAGGGGAGCCGAAAGTCGGCGCTCGCAAGTCCCGGCAAGAGCCGGAGCTTGCTTCTGGGTTTTGCCCGAGCTGCTCGGCCCGGCTGGCGCCGCGAAGCTGCAAGCTAATCTGTCCGGCTTGCGGGTATTATATGTCCTGCTCGGATTTTTACTGAACTAGAGAGTCCGCCGCGCAGCGAATGGGGCGGCTTCTTGGGTCAACCGGTTCAAAACGGATTCACAGACTTTCAGGAGGCGTGAACGTGGCACTCAGAATGACGGATCAAGAAGTGAATGGTGTGACGGTTCTTGAGATTGAAGGCCGCATTGTGCTGGGCGAGGAAAGCAACGCGTTCCGCGAGAAGGTCAAGAGTCTGTTGGCTGCGGGCAAGAAAAAAATCGTGTTGAATCTCGCGCAGGTCGGCTACATCGATAGCGCCGGCCTCGGAACTCTCGTAGCGACTTTCCACAGCGCTCGCTCGCAAGGCGCCACGCTCAAATTGGCCAACCTGGGATCGAAGTTCAAGGAAGTTCTTCAGGTCACCAAGCTGATGACCGTCTTCGATACCTACGATAGCGAAACCGCTGCGGTTCAGAGCTTCGCCAAGTAGTCTGTCCGGTCAATCATCTTAAAGCGCGACTCGGCCAACACGCTGGGTCGCGCTGTTATCTTTGACGCTTATTTTCCACCCGCGTCCTCCCTCGTCATTGCGGTCAGCGTACGCCTTACTTTTCGACTCGGCCTTTTATTTGGTAAATGGCTTCGCCGCTTAGAAGCTTCGGATAGAAATCGGTCGATTTTTGCGGCAGGACGTCGCCGCCCAGCGCAATATCCACCACTTGCTGCACGCGCACCGGATTCAGCAGGCACACGAGCTGCGCCTCGCCGCGATCTACCAAATCAATCGCTGCATTCATTTCGCGCTCGTAGCCCACATTGTTTTCTGCCGCCACGGCCTCGGGCGTGATCCCGAGTCCCTTTTCGAGCATCAAGCGATGCAGCAGCACTACGTCCAGGCCTCGCTGCGCTTCGGATACGCCCGGGAGTAACGCTTCGAGATCCGCATCGCGCCGCAGAAGAAACAAATAGAACGCGCCGGTTCGCCCGCTGGCGCTCTCTACCCTTCCAGGATATATCCCGATGGCCCGGCGTCCGTGGTTCTGCCTCTCGAAATCCTTGCGAAATTCGGCGAGGCTCGTCGCGCGCTCTTCCGCGCCCTGAAACGGATAAGAGTACCAATCGAAAAAGGGAGCCACGGCTTTCCGGAATCCATCGAAATCGAAGTTCGCCACGTTGCGAATCAAGCGGTGCGTCGGCAGTATCGTGAGGCCTTTCGAATGCGTGTTGATAAACGTCATCATGGCGAACTCATGCGCGGCCAGCGGGTCGGTTTTGCCCAGCCCTGACCGGCATTCGTCGCGGTAAGCCAGCGCCGTCTCATACCGGTGATGCCCGTCCGCGATGACGAGCTTTTCCTCCGCCATCGCCGTCTGCACGCGGCGGTGGAACGCCGCATCCGTCACCGGCCACAGCCGGTGCGTCACGTCAAATTCGTCGCGCATTTCGATCGCCGCGGACGCGCGCGCCGTCTCCTCCAGCAAAGTATCGATTCTTCGCGCGGGATCGTCGTACAGCATGAATAGCTGCCCTGTTTGCGCTTTGGTCTGCCGTAGCAGTTCGATGCGATCGGCCTTGGGCCCCGATAGCGTTCGCTCGTGGCGGAACACCACCTTCGCGTCGTAATCCTCCACGCGCCCCAGCGCGATCAAGCCGATGCGCACCTTGCGCGTATGCGTCCCGGGAACCAGATACTCCTGCGAGTACACGTACATGCTCGCAGCCGCATCCTGCACCAAAATTTTCTCCACGATCCATTCTTCAAGTTTCTGCGCCGCCCGCGTGTACACGTTGTTCTGCGGCGAATCGCCGGGCTGCGCCAATCCTTTTTCGATCGCGATCAAATTGTACGGGCTCGCCGCGTAATATCGCTGCTGCATCGCCGGAGTGATTTTGTCGTACGGCTGGGTCAGCACGTCAGCCAGCTTCACGCGGTTGGTATCGTATCGGAGGGCGCGAAAGGGACGAATTTCAGCCATGGGGCCTCAAGCGGTCAATCGAACGCCGCGACAAACCGCATATTGTAGCAGCCGGCGTCCCCAAGCCAAAACCTGCGCGCCTCGAGCTGTCGCCGGGTGACATTCCCGGCCGCTCCGAATAAAATGGAGCGAGTGCCTCCGGACCCAAATCAATTCTCAGCCGTGCGCGCGTTGATCTTCGACCTCGACGGCACGCTCATCGATTCCAAACTCGATCTCGCGCTCGCCATCAATGCCACGCTCGAAAACATGGGCCGCGCTCCGCTCGAGCACGAGGCGATTTACGCCATGGTGGGCAACGGCGCGCCGGTTCTTGTTCGCCGCGCGCTCGGCGGCACTGTGAGCGATGAGGAAGCCGCCTCCGGCCTGGCCTATTTCCTCAGCTACTACCGCAACCACATGCTCGATAACACCGTGCCCTATCCCGGCGTCCGCGAAGGTCTCGCGCTCCTCGCGCATCATCCCATGGCCGTGCTGACCAACAAGCCCGTGAATTTCAGCCGCGCGATTCTCGATGGCCTCGATCTATCCCGTTATTTTCGGTTTGTGTATGGCGGCAACAGTTTTGAAACCAAGAAGCCGCATCCCAGGGGTGTGGAAGTTCTTCTGCGGGAGCTGGGCGCCGCGCCGCGCGAAGCCATGATTATCGGAGATTCCGAGGTGGACATTCAAACAGCGCGCAATTCAGGGATTTGGGCTTGCGGTGTGAGCTACGGTCTAGGCGCCGAAGGCCTGCGCGCGCACCCGCCGGATTTGACGCTCGACAGTCTCACCGAACTTCCCGCCCACCTCAACGGCCAGACCGTTTAGGTCCGCGCGCCGAGCCCTATTTCTTTCCGTAAGCGGCCTTGTACCAATCCCAGGTGCGCCGCAATCCTTCTTCGAATTGAACGCGAGGTTCGTACCCCAGCACTTTCCGCGCCAGCGAAACGTCCGCTTGCGAGTGCAGAATATCGCCGGTTCGCGGCGGATCGTATTTCGCCTGGATTTTCTGCCCGCTTATTTTTTCCAGAAGTCTTAGGACTTCATTCAGGGTTATTCTCGCGCCAGTTCCGCCGTTGAAGACCAACCCCGACGCGCCCTTCGCCTCGCAAGCCCGCAACGTTTCATCCACCACGTTTTCGATGTAGGTAAAGTCGCGCGATTGTTCGCCATCGCCGTACACCACCGGTTGTTGGCCTTCGAGCACCGCCAGCATGAAGCGCGAAAGCACGCCGGAATATTGCGAGGTAGGGTCCTGCCGCGGCCCGAAGACGTTGAAGTATCGAACGGAGGCGTTCTCCAGCCCGTACACCCGGCCGAAAACTTGCGCGTACAGCTCGCCCACATACTTGGTCACTCCGTAGGGAGAAATCGGCTCCGATGGCATGGACTCCACCTTCGGTAGCGTCGGCGTTTCGCCATACGCCGAGGACGACGCGGCATACACGAAGCGCCGCACCTTGGCATCGCGCGCCGCCACCAGCACATTCAGCGTGCCGTCGATATTCACCTTGTTGGTCTCGAGCGGATCCTTCACTGATCGCGGCACAGACGTCCGCGCCGCCAGGTGAATTACGTAATCCGCGCCCACGCAGGCCGATTGTACTTTTGCCAGATCGGTAATGCTCCCCACGTGCAGGTCAATTTTGCTGCGCACGCCTGCAAGATTCGCTTCCTTGCCCGCGGAAAGATCGTCGAGGACCACCACCTCGTGGCCTCGGCGCACGAGTTCGTCCACCATGTTTGAGCCGATAAAACCGGCACCACCCGTAACCAGGTAGCGCATTCTGGAACTCCTCCTAGGGGGCCGCAATCGAGAGGATTGATCCGCGCCGGGAATCGAAGTCAGGAACGGGTAGTCCGCCTTGCGCCTTTCAGGTACGCTTGACTATAGCTTGGCAGGTTGCAGACGGGCAACATGCGTTGCGATCTTGTTGTCCGCGCAACAATAACTCTAGGGAGACGCGGCTTTCTTCCGTGGCCATGAAGCTCGAACGAAAAAAATTGCGGCGCGCGCTCCTTGTAGGCGCAGCTTTTCCCGTCGCAATCGCGGTCGTGCCGCTGGCACTGCGAAATATTCCCCCGATAGCCTTCGCCGCTCAGGCTGAATTGCCGGTCACAAGCCAACGGAACGCCGCCTCGATTCATCCTCTGATCGAATCTCTCGCGCCTTTTCGCATCGGCGAAACTCTAAATTACCAGGTGCAGTGGTCCGCCTTCTCGAGCGCTGCCGCCGTGCAGTTGACCGTTCCCGAGCGCCGCGAACTCTTCGGCTGGCGCACCTGGCACTTCCGCGCGTCTGCGCGCACGCTCAGTCCTCTGCGCTCGTTCATCACCGTGAACGACCAGTTCGATTCCTACGCCGACGCCGCTACGCTCGAAAGTCGCCAATACGAAATGTACCTTGATGAAATGGGGCAGAAGGAAACACAAGTGTTGCGCCTTGTCCCCGTCGGCCAGTCGCGTCGCGGAAATGTTGCCGGCGTCGCCGTGCTGCCTGGGACGCTCGATCCCCTCGGGGCGCTCTACGCGCTGCGCGGGATCGATTGGCAGCAACAACCCGAGTTTCGCGCCCCGCTTTACGACGGCCATGATGTCTATCAGATGGTTGCCAGCCGGGAAGTCCCGAGCGAAACGGTCGCCGTTGTGGCCGGCAATTTTTCCGCCACGCGCGTTTCCATCAATCTCTTCGAACGCGGCAAGGCCGCGCCGGAGTCAACCTTTTCTATTTGGCTCGCGCGAGACACCACGCGCACACCCATCCTCATCGAGGCCGAGCTTCCCATGGGAAATGTTCGAGCCGAGCTAACTTCCGCATCACGCTAGTTTTTGAATTTTTCGTGCGAACCAAATCAGTTTTCGGGGACAACCCAATCGTCAGGAGGGAAGTCGATTTGCCAAAATATGGGCGAAGGTTTTACGAACTCAATCCCCATCTGCGCTTTTCCCGCCTGCGCGCTCCCCACATAAACAACGCGGCATTCGAGCGTCTGATGCGTTGCCTTGTTGGAAACCACGACTTGCTGCTCCGCAGCGACGTGAGCTCCGAGAGAGATTAATGCGCCGTGCGCGTTCACCACCAGCGTGCGGGTGTCTTCAATGAAGATCTGATTTTCCGTTGTTTTGCCGCTCACCGTAATCGGCACGCTGAGCAGTACGCGCATGCTCCGGCGCCGTCCGGGATCGGCAATCCAGGCCTGCTTCTCCTTCGGCGGTGAGAGAGGCGCTGCCATAACCTCACCATAGCCCCCGCTAGTGCTATCGGCAATGGGACTATGGTTCCATTCGTGTTTTTCAGTCAACAGCGGAACAATGTAGGCAGGAAAAGTCCGCCAGCCTGGAATGCCTGCGCAAGTCCATTATATTCATTTAGTTAGATGCGAATAGCAAGGCTCTGCAGGGAATGCTCAGCAAGCCACGATCTTTTCGCGGCCCTTTTTCACCTGCCGCGTGGCGTTGCGCGAATCCACTACTAGCTTCGAGTTCCGCACGATAGCCTCGTAATCGTAGCTCGAATGGTCCGTTGCAATCAGCACGCAGTCGTAGCTCGCGAGGCGCTCGGGCGTCAGCTCCACCGACTTCATGTTCGAGAAATCGTAGTGGCGCATCTTGTGCAAGGCCGGGAAATAGGGGTCGTTATAATCGAGCAGCGCTCCGCCTCCGGTTAGCAGTTCGAGCAGTTTCAGCGAAGGCGATTCGCGCAAGTCGTCCACATCCTTCTTATACGCCACGCCCAGCAAAAGCACTTTGGACCCCTTCAGGCTCTTTTGCCGCTCGTTCAACGCTTTCACCAGCGCATCCACCACGTGATAAGGCATGGCCGTATTGATCTCGCCGGCCAGTTCGATAAAGCGAGTAGCGAAATCGTACTCGCGCGCCTTCCAGGAAAGGTAATAAGGGTCCACCGGAATGCAGTGGCCGCCGAGTCCCGGCCCGGGATAGAACGGCATGAATCCAAACGGCTTGGTGGAGGCACTATCAATTACTTCCCAAATATCCAGGTCCATGCGCAGGGAAAGCTGCTTCAGCTCGTTCACCAGCGCGATATTCACGCAGCGGAAAATGTTTTCGAGCAGCTTGACCATCTCTGCCGCACGCGTGGAGCTCACCGGCACTACGCGCGAAACGATCTGCGCGTAAAGCCCCGCCGCCGCCCGTCCGCTGGGAGGATTGATGCCGCCCACAACCTTGGGAATCTGCGCCAGGCCATATTGCTTGTTCCCCGGATCCTCGCGTTCGGGCGAGAAAGCCAGATAAAAATCGGTCGCGGTGTTTTCCGATCCGTCGCCTTTGGCGATGGGGCAGCGCAATCCGCCCTTCTCCAGTATCGGTAGTACGAGCTCTTCCGTTGTTCCGGGATAGGTGGTGCTTTCGAGCACGATCAACTGATTGCGCTGCAGGTTCGGCGCGATCGATTGCGCCGTCTTTTCCACGTAACTCAGGTCTGGTTCGCGCCGCTCGTCCAGCGGCGTGGGGACGCAGATCAGCACGGCATCCATATCGCGCAAGCGCGCGAAATCCGTGGTGGCGTCAAAGCGTTTTCCCTGCACGTGCTGCTGTATCTTGTCGGCCGGAATGTGCTGGATGTAGGACTGGCCCGCGTTCAGCTTGTTCACCTTCTCTATGTCTGTGTCGAAGCCTGTGACGTGATGGCCTTCGTCCGCGAATCGCAGAGCCAGCGGAAGGCCCACATAGCCGCACCCGATGATCCCGATTCTGATGTCCTTCCCTGCAAAGAACTCCGGCTTGCGATCTGCGCCCATCCGCTCCCTCGCTTGTGCGATTTGTGACAGCCCCGGTATGGTCTGCGCGGGGCCGTTGGCTGCTTGACAAAACACTATAGCAAGAATCAGAAGACTGACAAAGATTCGCCCCAGCCAAAAGTGCAAGGATTGCAAGTCGGTTTCGTCGAGCGTAAGGGCAAGACCCAGGGGTATAGGAAACGGCAGGTAAGCTCAGGGCAATCAGCGAGTTACAGGATCAGTAGGCGTTCCGCCCTACGATGGCCGAAAGAACGGTGAGGACGATAATGCGGAGATCGAAAAAGAGGCTCCAGTTCTGCAGGTAGTACAAGTCGTATTCCAGGCGTTTCTGAATGGAAGTATCGCCGCGCCATCCGTTCACTTGCGCCCATCCGGTTATCCCGGCCTTTAGCCAGTGGCGGTTGTTATACCGCGTGATGTCGTTCAGGAATTTCTGCACAAAATGCGGGCGCTCGGGACGCGGGCCCACCACGCTCATGTCTCCCCGCAGCACATTCAGGAACTGCGGCAATTCATCCAGGCTCGTCTTTCTCAGGAATGATCCCAGCCGCGTCCTCCGCGGATCGTTTTCGGTGGTCCAGTGAGTGTCGCTCTCCGTGCATTCGCAAACCTTCATGGTGCGGAACTTCAGCATGGGGAAGACTCTCCCGTTGAGCCCCACGCGGTCCTGCGCGAAGAGAACCGGGCCCGGCGACGTCATCCGTATGGACAGCGTGATTAGCACCAGCGCCGGCCAGGTCAGCAAAAGAACCAGCGCAGAGAATGTCACGTCGAATGCCCGTTTCAGAAGCGTGTAGTCCAGAGATTCTGCCGGCGTGGTGGTCAAATCCAGCATCTGCATGCGCCCCAGCTGAAACAATCTCTCGCGCACAACGATTCCTTCGCCCAAGTCCACGATGGCGCGCACGGGAATGCGCAAATGCGCCAGCGCCTGCAGGATCTTCGGAATCTCGTGAAATTGAGCAGGGTTAATCGCAATCACCGCTTCATCGATTCCATGTTCCACATCCAACTCGCCGAGCGTCCCAAGTTCGTGCACCGGCTTGTCCGTAAGCGCCACTTGCTGCCCCGGCAACCGCACGTAGCCGGCCACCTCGCACGGCCCGAGCGGCATCTCCTGCAGCCGTAAAGCGGCTGTGTGCGCAAATTGGTCTGCGCCGACAATCAAGAGACGCACCGGTTTCCCGTCCTTCACTCTTGCCCGCACGTAACCCCGGAAAAACGCGCGCATCAGCGCCGTCAAAAACAGAAGCGTCAGCGCCCAGATGGCAAAGAGCCCGCGCGGGAAGACGAACTCTCGAGTGAAGAACAGTGCTGCCAGTAGAAGGGAACTGGTCGCGGCGTTTGCCGCGAGTGCCGCGCGCGTGCCGGTGCGCTCGCGAAACAGCTCGTCCACATTCGTCACCCGGTAGTGTTCCGCCAGAATGACCCAGACGAAAGTCGCGAACGCCAGCAAACTGAAATGGCTGTAAGCGTCAAACTCCGCCGGCCGCTCGAGGCCGCTCCACGTGCGCGTCCAGATTCGCAGCCCCAGCTCAAAGGCCAGCAAGGGAAGCGCGTAGGTCACGATTCGCAGAAAAAATCGGTAGTATTTCAGGCGCAGAAGCATTGTGTTGGAATTCCTGGAGTCTATTTTCGGATATTTGCGAGGCGACGAACCTGCATCGCGCCATGCTGTCGCGGCGCGAAGGACGGGGAATCAGGGGCGGTCCAACCCTCGTCCGTCGCTTTCTCGTCAGGCGTGGGAGTAATTTCCGGTGTGCACAATACGTTCAGGAAGAATTCGTCGTAGGCCGCAAGGACGCTCAATTTCGTGAAGTGCTCTTCCACATAGGCTCGTCCGTTGGCGGCCAGCATACTGCGCGTCCCCGGAGCGCCCCGCAACATGAGTACCGCGTCCACCAGCGCCCCTGGATTTTCCGCTCGCGCGATGACCCCGCACGCCGCGCGCCGGATGAGCCGCGCCGCCTCGCTCCGTTCGCTCACGGCCGCAACGATCGCGCGGCCCGCCGCCATGTACGCCAGCAGCTTCGACGGAATCACGGCATCCTCCACCGCGGCAGCCTGGTTCAGGAGCAGTACGTCGGCGGCCGAATACATTCGGTTCAAATCTTCGGGCGGCTCGAAGGGCAGCACGCGGATGTTGTTCAGTCCGCGCTGTGAGATTTCCGCCTCCAGAGTCGCGCGCTCCTCGCCGTCACCCACCAGCACCCAGACCAAATCAGCTTCGCTTTGCGAGCACTCCGCTGCTTTTATTACGTTCGCCAAATTCTGCTTGTCCGCCCTCTTTCAGCGCTATATTTGCAAGAAGTTGGCCAATCTCGTTTTGGGCTTGCAATTGTTTCGCAACACTTCCGCGCGTCTCCGTTGTTATCTCTTCTCCCCTGCGTTATTCTCGATTTCAATGATTGATATTCATTGCCATATACTTGCAGCTCTTGATGACGGTCCCGCCGATCCTGAAATGTCTTTCGCCATGGCCGAAATGGCCATCGAAGACGGCGTCACTCACGTCATCGCCACGCCTCACTCCAGCCCTAATCACGAGTTCGTTCCCGAATTGGTAGAAGTGCGCCGGAATGAACTTCAGTCGCGACTCCAAGGTCGCCTCACTCTTGCCACCGGCTGCGATTTCCACCTGAGCTTCGAAAACCTCCAACATATCCGCCAGGATCCTTCTATCTACACGCTCAACCAGAAAAATTATCTCCTCGTCGAATTCGCCGACTACTCCATTCCCCCCTCCCTGGACCAGGCCTTGCATGATCTCCAACTCCTCGGCCTTCATCCCATCATCACGCACCCGGAAAGAAATCCGCTGATACGCGCAAAGCCCGATCGCCTTTTCCGCTGGCTCCGTCAGGGATGCTACGCGCAGGTCACCGCGCAATCGCTTTCGGGCAGGTTCGGCAAATCTGCGCAAGCCTCCGCCGAGGAATTGATCGATGCGGGAGCCGTGCATTTCATCGCCAGTGACGCGCACAACATCACTTCACGCCCGCTGCGTCTGAAAGTCGCGTTCGATTACCTGGCAAAGAAACACGGAGAGGAAGTTGCCCAAGCTTTACTTGTGGATAATCCGCGCGCCGCCCTCGAAGGCCGCCCGCTGCCCTTCGTTCCCGAACTCGAAGAAGGCCTGGGCCTCAGCCCCGGCGCCACCCCCCAGCGTCGCCGCAAACGCTTCTGGTTCTTTTAACTTGGTAGCGTCGGCCTCCTGCCGGTTCTTCGCTTCTCCCAACTTCACGCAAAAAACGCCCGCGCACCTCGCCGCTCGCCGCCACCGTAGGGGCACGGCATGCCGTGCCCGGCACAAGTGCTTGGCGAGATCGCGCCGCCTGGGAAAGTTTTGTAGCGGCTGTCTTCAGGCGGGTGGCTTTCTTCCACCCCTACGCAAATCTGCATATCCCCTCAGCGTCCACACAAACTATTTTCCCCCGTAACCCTTTTGCAATAAATCACATCCAAGTGCCGCGCATTTTCCACATGAAATCACAAAAAATCTCTGCTAGCGTAAGTCGGGGCCATAAACCCCCACGGCGTCGGCGCTTCTTGTGTAGCCGCCGCCAGAAAGAAAGGGCCATAGGCCCAAAGTGAGGACAGAAGTACAACGAAAATGAGACGCATATTTGGAACCCCCCACAACGGAAAGCGCCAAACCGTTGACCTCGACCTCGAAGATTGCATCCCTTCCGGCGCACGCCCCTCCGACCGCTACCCCAAACCCCAAAATCCTCCCGCGCCTCCGACCTCGACCGTCATGGTCGCCGGCACCAAACATGCCTACGATCCCGCCTCCGATTCCGGCGCACGCGGGTTGTCAGAGCTCGTAATTCCGGTTCTATCCACACTTCCTGAAGGTGAACTCGCAGAAGAAGACCAGCCCGCAGAAGAAGGCGCTGGCGCGGACGATACCGCCGACTCCAGCATCGCTATGCCTCCGGCCTTGAAGCGCGCCGTGGACCATCTCGCACGCCGGGGCACTCCCATCTCTCTCGATGAACGCTCGGAGGACCCGGCACTCGACGCTTCGGCTACGGAATCAACCTCGCCGCATTCCCGTTCTTCGCGCAACGCTTCCAGATCTGCAAAACAAAAGCGTATCCCGCGGCGTCTCACCCTTCGCTCGCGCCGCCGTTCGGTACGTGAAACTCGCGCCGCCTCCCTCTTGCGTCACGAGCGCCTCTGCAGCGTCTGTCACCACCCCGAGCGTGAAGCCATCGAGGAAGCCTTTCTTCACTGGAACAATGTTCACATCATAAAGCACGAGTTCAAGCTTCAGTGCAGTGACATGGCCATTTACCGCCACGCCCGCGCTCTGGGCCTGTATCAACTCCGCAACCGGAATCTGCGTTCGTCGCTCGAATACGTCATCGAAAAGTCCCAGCGCATTTCGCCGACCGCCGAGGGGCTCGTTCGCGCCATTCGCGCCTATACCCGAATCAACGAAAACGGAGATTGGATTGACACGCCAACCACACACGTCGTCCAGGTCGTCGCCATCCCCGCCGTTGGCCGCGCGAAACCCGCGCTCCCCGCGCCGAGATCCAGCGCGCCGCATCAAAGTCCCCAGCGCGGTGCCCGAAAAACACCCGATCGGAGGAGTTTCTAATCGTTAGTGACTTCGAATAGAAATCGCCGCAAATGGCTGAAAACAAAGGAGAGCGACAATTCTAATCGTTACTCAGAACGCCACTAATTGGCGCGCCGCGGGAGCCGCTATCGTTCGCGGTTTCCGGCGGCGTCTCGATGATATAATTGACCGTTTGTTGCGACCCCAGAGACCAAATAAGAGACATGGGAGAGCCGTCCTAGATGCGAATTGAAGATTTCAATGAACGCCTGCGCGCCGCTATCCTCATCGGCGATGGAGCCATGGGCTCCCTGCTTTACGAAACGGCCGGGCCGCAGCGCTGCGTGGACGAATTGAATTCGCTGCACCCGGAAGCCGTCTTCCGCGTGCATCAGCAATATCTGGAGGCTGGCGCGCAGATCGTCGAAACGAATACGTTCGGCGCGAACAGACTCAAGCTCGCGCAATTCGGCCTCGCGGATCGCGTCGCGGAACTCAATCATCGCGGCGTGAAAATTGCCCGCGAGGCGCGCGAGGCCGCGAAACACGAAGTTCTGATCGCTGGTTCCATCGGCCCGCTCGGAATCGTTCAGCACGTGCGCGAACTACCCGAAGAACAAATCTTCGCAATCTTTAAGGAACAGGCCGGAGCGCTCGAAGAACGCGGCGTGGATTTTTTCGTGCTGGAGACCTTCAGCAACGTTGACGAACTCGTTGCCGCCATCGATGCCATACGTTCTTTCTCTCGCCTTCCTATCGTCGCGCAAATGACCTACTCCGAAGAAGGCAGCACGTTCGGCGGCACGCGCCCCCCGGACGTCTGGGAAAAACTGAAAGACAAAAGCGTTCAAGCCGTGGGGGCGAACTGCACCGTCGGGCCGCAGCTTTTGCTCCCCATCCTGCGCGAACTCGCCGCTTCGACTTCCTTGCCGCTCTCCGCTATGCCCAACGCGGGATTTCCGCAACGCATCGGAGACCGCACGGTCTATCCACGCTCTTCGCCCGAATATTTTGCGATGTTTGCGCAGGAAGCTGCGGAGCTGGGCGCGCGCTTGATCGGCGGCTGCTGCGGAACCACGCCGGAACACATCCGCGCTATGGCTGAGGCAGTGAAAAAATTGCGCCCGGGAAAATCCGGCGGCGCGAAAACTGCCTCCGCCGGGTCCGTGGAGGTATTCGAGCCTGCGGAAAGATTTCGCCGCATCGCGGCCCGCGAACCGGAAAGCAAACTCTGGCGCAAAATCCAGGACAAAAAATTCGTCGTCTCCGTCGAAATCGACCCGCCCAAGGGCGTCACCATCGACCGCATCGTGGAGCAGGTCGGGCGCGTGATGGCCTCTGGCGAAGTGGATTCGATCGACATCAATAGCGGGACGCTCGCACGCGTGGGAATGGACGCCATGGTACTAGCGGGCGCGCTCGAAGCTCATGGGTTCGAAACCATTCCGCATCTCACCACGCGCGACGCCAACATCATCGGTTTGCAGGCCATGCTGCTCGGAGCCTGGGCCGTCGGCGGTGTGCGCAACGTCCTCGCCATCACGGGCGACCCGCCATCGCTCGGAGATCATCCCGAAACGAGCGGCGTGTACGAAGTAGACTCCATTGGTCTGGTGAAAGTTCTCGCGCGGCTCAATCAAGGCACGGACTGGGCCGGAAAAAGCCTGGGCGGCGCCACCAATTACACCGTGGGAGTAGCCGTGAATCCCGTGGCGGAAAATATCGACGAGGAACTCCGCCGCTTCGAGGAAAAAATCGAAGCGGGCGCGCACTTCGCCATGACCCAGCCGATTTTTGATCCCGAGCACTGGAGCGCGTTCTTGCGGCGCATGGGCGGAAAATCGCCGGTGCCCGTCCTGGTCGGTTTGTGGCCGCTCACCAGTTACAAGCAGGCCATGCGGCTGAATAACGAAGTGCCCGGAATCGTGATTCCAGAAACCACTCTGCGCGAAATGGAAAAAGCGGGTGATGCCGCGCGTGACCGCGGATTTGTGCTCGCTCGCCGCATGCTCGATTGGGCGCGCACCGCGCGCAACGAAGGCATCGCCGGCGCCTATCTGATTCCTCCGTTCAAACGCTACGAAGAAATCCTCGAACTTTTCGGCTGATCTCTTCCGGAAGGTTGTCGTGCTGCTTCGGCGAACAAAAACTAAAATGGATTCAGAATGGCGGCGGCTATCGCGACGATACCAGGCCCGCGATGGTGTCCATCAAATCAAATTTGGTGAGCACTTCCACTTTCCCTTCCGGCATCTGCACGAATACGGCAGGGCTGTCGTGGCTCAGTATGTGCGTGATGCGCTCCACCGGCACGTCCGCCGGCACTTGCGGCAGGGGAGTGCTCATCACCTCGCGGATGACCAGCTTGCGCAGATCCTTTCCCTGCAGCGCGAGATTCAAAATCTGATCTTCGAACACAGTGCCGATCGAATTGCCATCTTCGAAAACGGGAAGCTGCGAAATGTCCTGCTTCTGCATGGTGTGCAGCGCATGGAAAACGGTTTGATCGGGCCGCGCGATGATCAGCTCGCGCGTTTTGCCGTTCTGGCGTTTCACGCGAATCACGTCCGCCGCGGTCACTTTCACTTCGGCTTCGACGTAACCGTGCTCGCGCATCCATCCGTCGTTGAAAACTTTGCTCAAATAACGCGAGCCGGAATCGGGAAGGAAAGCGACGAGCACGTCGCCCTGCTTCAGAGTTTTCGCCACGCGCAGCGCTCCGGCGATGCATCCGCCGCCGGATCCGCCGGTGAAAATTCCTTCCTGCTTGGCCAGGCGCCGCGCCCAGACGAAACATTCCTCGTCATTCACCTGCAGCACGTCGTCGAGGACTTTCAGGTTCATGGTGCCGGGAAAAAAATCTTCGCCGATTCCTTCAACCACGTAGGTGGTGGCGTGGCCGACTTTCCCCGTCTTCACGAACTCGTAGTAAAGCGAACCGATGGGGTCCACGCCGATGATTTTTATATTCGGATTCTTTTCCTTCAGGTAGCGCCCTACGCCGCTGATGGTGCCTCCGGTGCCCATGCCGCAGACGAAATGCGTAATCTTTCCTTCCGTGTCGTTCCAGATCTCCGGGCCGGTGGTGCGATAGTGGGCCTCGGGATTCATCTGGTTCTCATATTGATTGGGGTAATACGAATTGGGAATTTCGCGCGCGAGCTTTTGTGCCACGGAATAATAGCTGCGCGGATCTTCCGGCTCCACGGCCGTGGGACAGACGATCACTTCGGCGCCGAAGGCTTTGAGCAAATCGATTTTCTCGCGCGATTGCTTGTCGTTGATGGTGAAGACAACCTTGTAGCCGCGCACGCAAGCGACGAGCGCCAGTCCCATGCCGGTATTTCCCGAAGTGCCCTCGATGATGGTGCCGCCGGGCTTGAGTTTCCCGGTGCGTTCGGCTTCGTCAATCATCGCAAGGCCGATGCGGTCCTTCACCGAGCCGCCCGGATTCATGTAGTCCGCTTTCACGTACACTTCCGCGGGCGAATCTTTCGCCACGCGATTCAGGCGCACGAGCGGCGTGTTGCACATGGCTTCGAGGATGTTGTTGCACTTCATGTGTGCGGCGATTCTCCCGGCGCGTTCGTGAATCTCAAGCTTAGTGACTTCCGGAAAATCTGTCCAGCGGCTTCCCCTGCAGTGGTTTCCACCGGAACGCTCGCGAGGTATTGCAACATGCTATGCTTTTTTGAGGATGCCGCCACTCGATCAAGAGACCGAGCACATTTTCTACGATGGCCACTGCGCACTTTGCCATCGCGTGGTCAAGTTCGTCTTGAGGCACGACGGCACGGGGCGCGCCTTCCGGTTTGCGCCACTGCAAGGAGAGACGTTTCAGGCGCGCGTGGGGGCGGAGCGGCGCGAAGGGCTTCCCGACAGCTTCATGGTGTTGGCGCGCGACGGGTCGCTGCTGATTCGGTCGGATGCTTCGATTCACATTTTGCGGCGGCTAGGCGGCGGATGGAAAACCCTTGGGGCAATCATAAGCCTGATACCACGCGGGTTACGCGACGCGATTTACGATTTTGTGGCGCGCGTCCGCTATCGCGTGTTCGGGCGGCGCGACGATCTGTGTCCCGTGGTGCCGGCCGAGCTGCGGGCACGATTCGATCCTTGATTTTGTCAGCCGATTCGGGGCTTCGAAGTTGTAACACTCTATTAACAATTGGCGGAATGCGTTCCGCTATCATGCGACGCCATGGCTAATGGGAATCTACAAATCGTTTCGGTTGCCGGGAACCGCGAAGGCCACAAGATTTTGCGCCTGAAAGGGTCCCTGAATCTTCAAAGCGTGTTTGAATTCCAGAACACCGTGCGTGCGGAGACCGCGCCAGTGGTGATTCTGGATTTCAGCGGCGTCAGCTACATTGACTCCGCTGGCCTCGGCGCCGTGGTTGGCGCGTACGTGGCGACGCAGAGGACGCAGCGCAAGATGGCGGTGGTGGCGATGAACGCGCAGGTGAAGACTCTGGTGGAGATGACTCACGTCTCGCATCTCATCAAGTCGTACGACACGCTTGGAGAAGCTGAAGAAGCGCTCTAGCTGCCTTCTGATTTGTTCCGACCAGATTAATTAGGCCGTCGCTTTTTCATTGGCGAGCTTGGACCCGCCCCAGCGGAAGACGCCGCGCACGATAAACACGTTCAAGAAAATCGAAATGAGCGACGCAGCCAGCGTCGCAGCGAAAACTTCTTCCCCCACGAGTCCTGACTTCCGCGCAACCTCCACAAGAACGAACGATAGCTCGCCGATCTGCGTGAGCCCCGCCGCCACGGCGATGGAGGTCCAGAACGAATAGCGGAAGAGCCGCATCACTCCCAACCAGATCAGAAATTTCCCGACGACGATCAGCAGCAGAAACTCGCCAAGAAGCGGTAGGTTGTGAACGATCACTTTCGGAATCACCAGGGTGCCAAGCGAGACAAAGAACAGGGCCACGAACGCATCACGCAACGGAATCAGAGCGGTGTGCGCGGAATGCAAGTCCTTCGAACCGCTGATGGAAAGCCCGGCCAAAAATGCACCGAGCGCGACGGAAAAACCCATGGCCTGAGCGACGCCTGCGGACACCAGACAAATCGCGATAGCCACGAGAAGAAAGAGTTCCGGATCGTTCGTGCGCGCGGCCCGGCGGAGAAGGCGAGGCACCACGGTCATGGCCAGGAGCGCCAAAGGAATCAGCAAGAGCACGGCTTTGCCGAGCGCCCACGCCGCGCGCGTGAAACGTCCCTCGCCAGGACCGCTGAATATGGGAATGATGACGGTCATGAATACGACGGCCACGTCTTCCACCAGCGTGATTCCGATCATGACGCGGCCGTAGGTGGTCGCCATCGCGCCGCGGTCGGCCAACAAGCGAGCGAGTACCATGGTGCTGGCCACGGAAACCGTCGCGCCGATCACAAACGATTGCGTGAAACTCGCGCCGGCGACCCATCCAGTCAGGAGCGCAAGACCCAGGGAAAGGACGATGCCGAGCGTGCCCCCGCCGAGCGCGATCCATTTCACGCGCAAAAGATCCGGAACGGAAAATTCCACGCCGATGGAAAACATCAGGAAAACCACGCCGGCTTCGGCGAAGACTTCGAAGGTGTGCAAATCGGAAAGTTGCGGGCCGGGCGTGAACGGGCTGATCACGATCCCGCCAACCACGAATCCAAGAATCAGCGGGAGCTTGAGCTTCCAGGCGACCAAGCCGCCCGCGACGGCGGCAAGGAAAATGTAGGTCAAGTCGCGGAACAGAATTGGATTCGCTTCCATGCCCTGGCCGCCTAGCTCGCAAAATCTGATGGAGCAAATGTCGCGAGCCATACTACCGCAGATTGTTTTCGCGAAGATGAATTGTGTTGAGAAACCGAACCGCCATTAGTCCGATAGGTGGCGTTGCTGGCCAACGCGGTAGGCTTCGCGGAGCCAGGCGAGCACTTCGCGGTCCATCTCCTCGCGCGAATGGAAGCAGAAGGAATGCACGTGGTTGCGCGGGGAGATGTATTCGATCTTGGTGAAGCGCGGATTCTCCAGACGCCGGGCGAGGACGACGTGGCCCACGAGGCGGTCGCGGCGCAGGCTCACGGCTGCGAAACTCATGCGCACCTGGAAAGCGATGCGCGTTTTTTCGGGCAGGACGCGCACCGGGCCGCAGCGCTTCACGAGATTGGCGAATTCGCGAAACAATGCGATGGCCTGCGGAGTCCTTCCGGCGAGACGCTGGCGCAAGGTGTAGTGCGAGCAGAAATGAGATTGATTGCGGTTGGCGAAAAGCCTGCCGCATTTCGGGCATTTCCAAAGTCGGGAGCGGGGCATATTCGGCGAAGTTTAGCGCACAAATCCGGCTTCGGCTTCTGCCGCGGTGCGAAACATTACCCTACGCGTAATATTAGAAACATCGGGGAAACGCAGAGCGCGGCGAGGGTCGTTGGGATGCGATAGAATGAAATGCGATGGACAGATTCTACCGCGCGACGATGAAGATTACGGGTGAGACGCTCTTCGGGCGCCTGGCGTTCACCTTTCTGCTGGTGTGCGCGATAGGGTTGGGCGCGGCAGTGGGCCTGCTTTTTGTTTACAGCAGCAACCTTCCGGAAATTCGCGCGCTGGAGGATTACCGGCCCGAGGTGGTGACGGAGCTCTACGCGGACGACGGGCAATCCATCGGAACGTTTGCGATCCAGCGGCGCATTTTGCTCACCTACTCGCAAATTCCCAAGGTGCTGAAAGACGCCATCATCACCACGGAAGATCAGCACTTCGAGGAACACTGGGGCGTGGACATTCCGCGCGTGCTCGGAGCGGCGTGGCGCGACGTTTTGCGGCACCGCATGGCCGAAGGGGCGAGCACGCTGACCATGCAACTGGCCGGTGGACTTTTCCTCAACCGCTCGGACCGCAGCCTACGGCGCAAAATTGAGGAAACAATTCTGGCCATCCAGATCGAGCGGCACTACACGAAAGATCAGATTTTCACGATGTACTGCAATCAGATTTATCTCGGCTCCGGCAATTACGGTTTTGAAGCGGCGTCCGAATATTATTTCGGTCGCCCGGTGGGCCAATTGACGCTCGCCGAAGCCGCCACGCTCGCCGCTATCATTCGCGGGCCGATTTACGCTCCGGTGAATCATCCGGAACGTGCGCTGGCGCGCCGCAATCTGGTGCTGTCGCTTCTGGAGCACGAGCGCAAAATCACTCCGGCGCAAGCCGCGGCGGCGACGAAAGAACCGCTGGGGTTGCACATTTCTTCGGGGCGCAACGATCTGGCGCCCTATTTCGTCGAGGAGGTGCGCCAGTATCTGGAGCACACCTACGGAACCACGGCGGTTCACGAGCAGGGATTGCGGGTGTACACGTCGCTCAATGTGGCGATGCAGAAGGCCGCGGACCAGGCGGTGCGGGACGGGCTGCACGCGTACGACCGACGGCACGGTTGGCGCGGGAATCTGCCGAACATTTTGCAAAATAATCTCGCCACGCTCGACAAATATCAGAACGAAGAGTGGCGCGGGTCGGTTCAGAAGGGCGATTACATTACGGGCCTGGTTACCGCGGTTCAGCCGACATTCGCTTCCATCAAGATCGGTCAGTACCATGCCATGTTGACGCCCGCGGATTTTTCGTGGACCGGCCGCAAGTCGCCCGTGCAATTGCTGAAGCCGGGCGATCTGGTTGTGGTGTGGATCAAAGAAGTTTCGGGAAACACGGTCCGGGTCGAACTCGAACAGCGTCCCGCCGCGCAGGCCGCATTGCTCGCGCTCGATAATCCCACGGGCGAGATCAAGGCCATGGTGGGCGGCTACGATTTCGGCGAATCGAAATTCGACCGCGCGACGCAGGCGGTGCGGCAAACGGGCAGCTCCTTCAAGGTTTACGTTTATGCCGACGCGGTGGAGCAGGGAATTTCGCCGTTCGATACCGTGGTGGACGAGCCGGTCACGTTTCGCAGCGGAGGCCAGGAATATTCGCCGCACAATTACGACGGCAGATTCGAAGGGCGGATCACGTATCGCCGTGCGCTGGCCGATTCGCGCAACGTTCCCGCGGTGCGGCTATTGGATCACGTGGGAATCCAGAGCGTAATTCAGCTGGCGCGAAAATTCGGGATTACCAGCCCGTTGCCGCCGTATCTTCCGCTGGCGCTTGGCGCTGCCGACCTGACGCTGATGGAGCACGTGTCCGCGTTCACCGTCTTCCCCGATGACGGCATACACATCGAGCCGCACTATATCCGGCGCGTTACTTCTTACGATGGCGCGGTGCTTGAGGAGCCGCGGCCGAACGTGACCGACGTGGTTTCGCCGGACGTGGCGCGCACGATGGTGGCCATGCTCGAAGAAGTGGTGCAGTTCGGGACCGGTGTGCGCGCGAAGGAACTTGGGCGGCCGTCGGCGGGGAAGACCGGCACGACCAACGATTTCACCGATGCGTGGTACATCGGCTTCACGCCGCAGATCACCGCGGGCGTTTGGGTGGGCAACGACGACAAGCGCATCTCGCTCGGCAAGAAAGAAACCGGGGCGCGCGCGGCACTGCCCATCTGGCTAGAATTTATGCAGCAGGCGGTGCAGGGAACGCCGACGGAGAGTTTTCCGAATGTGGTGCCGCTCGAAAAGATCGCGCCATCGCGACAGGTTCAAGTGGATGTGCCCGATACCGCGCCTCCGGCAGATGCGGCGGAGCAAGGACTGACGGAAACGAAGGCGCCGGAGCCTTCACCCGCAGCAAAACCAAAGCCGCCGCAGCAGGCGGCCGCCCCGCCGGCTCTCCCAGGGACTGCGCTGCAGCCCACGCATGGGGGTTCGCCCGCACCGCCGCACTAAGGCGACGGGTGAGTTCTCGCCATCGTTACCTCTTTCCGAAGGGATCCCAGCCATAGGGCTTGAGCAGAGTTGCCCGGCCGGCGTCGTCCATAAGGATGATTCTCTTCTCACGGGTGATTTCGCCGATGGGCGAAAGCGCAGAGAAGCCGGGCGCTCGTTCGAGCTTGCGCACATCTCGAGGTGAGACGGTGAAGAGAAGCTCGTAGTCTTCGCCGCCGTGGAGGGCAAGCTGTAGCGGGTCGAGATGGGGCGATTTCAGCTGCTTCGATAGGCGTTCGGGTACGCTGACAGTCGGAATTCGGTTGGCACATAGCTGGGCGCCAACGCGGCTTGCGGCGCATAGACGACCGAGGTCGGTGGAGAGCCCGTCCGAGATATCCATCATGGCAGAAGCAACTCGGTGGTTCGCAAGCCATGCTCCGAGCCCTAGCCTGATTTTGGGGTAGAGGTGAGGCTGCAGGAGACGACGGGATTGTTTTTTGACGCTGCCGCGGCTGTGAAGCATCAGTTGGAGACCTAGCTCGGCGCGGCCCAGCTTGCCGGTAACATATATAATGTCCCCAACTCGCGCGGTGGAGCGTTTTAGCGCGAGTCCATGAGCACTCTCCCCCAGAACGGTGATGCTGATCGCGACTGCGGCGCTCCTCGTGGTGTCGCCGCCGATGAGGACCATGCGCATGGTGCGGGCCGCGCGACCCATCCCGCGGAGGAACGCATCGAGCCAGGAGCCAGTGAGGCTGGCGGGAATGCCAAGCGTCAAGAGGAAGAATCGAGGCGCGGCACCCATGGCCGCGAGATCGCTCGCGGCGCGCACGAGCGATTTATAGCCGACGGAATCCGGTGGGTAGGACTTGGCGAGGAAGTGGACGCCGTCAAGCGAAGCGTCGCAACTGAGCACCCAATCGCTGCGGCCACCGGGCGCGATGATCGCAGCGTCGTCACCAATTCCGAGCAAGAGTCCACGGCTCGCAATTTTGAGGGTGCGCGAGCGGACTGCCCGACCTACCCTTTCGACCAGTTGACGTTCCCTGTTCATCCTGAACTCTCGTACAGTTGTAGAGTGACCTTCTCATAAGGTAAGGTTTTCAGCAGAGAATCCAAAATTAAAAGTGCGAAGGGAAATTGCCGGATTGAGTTGCGCCCAAGGGTGCGCCTATGCAAAATGGAAGATTAGGGTTGACCTGGGCAGGTCAGGTCATTACAATCCACCCGGTTTCGAACCAGCGCTCCCGGTTCAAACCGTGCACAGAACCGGCGGACCGCGGACGGGGACTCGCGATCTTCAATCAGCTGGACAAAATTAACTCTGGACGAAACTGAGACTATGAAGGGCAAATATTATACGTTCTTTATTGCTTCGAGCGCCTCCGGCGGCATGCGCCGCGTACGCGTTCCTTTCTATATTCTACATATGCTCGCAATTTTGGCGGCGGTGGGCGGCATTACCGTGCTTGCAGGCATGAGCTCGTACTCGCGGATGCTGTGGAAGGCCACCAACTACAATTCGCTGCGGCGGGACCAGGACAACCTGAAGCAGCAATACCGCGAACTCCAGACCGAGGTCAAGGACACCAACCAGCGGCTGAACTCGTTGCAGTCATTGGCGAGCGAAGTGGCCGTGGCCTACGGCATCACTCGATTCCGGCAAACTCCTTTCGGGTTTGCAGAAGGCCCGGACCAGCCCGAGGCCGAGTTTGAGGAATCCGTGGACGAATTCAGCTACCTCGAAAAGAACGCTACCGCAGTGGCCATGTCGAGCGGCGGAATGCGGCTCCTGCCGGCCGCTCAGTTGAGCAGCCTAGGCATCGTGCCGACGCTCTGGCCGGTGGTGGGTGAGATTACGGGTCATTTCGGCGAGCGCCTGGATCCCTTCAGTGGAGAAGGCGCGTTCCATGCGGGGATGGACATTGCCTCGCATTATGGCGACAGTGTGCGAGCGACAGCCGATGGAGTGGTTATCGTGGTTGACCGGCGCGCGGGTTACGGCCGCTTGGTGGTGATTGACCACGGATTCGGCGTCACGACTTGGTACGGGCATCTTTCCGGGTTTAGCACCGAAGTAGGAATGCACGTCAAGCGTGGAGACGTGATCGGGCAAGAAGGAGCCAGCGGTCGCTCGACCGGGCCGCATCTGCATTACGAAGTTCGCATCTACAATACGCCGGTAAACCCCTGGCGTTACCTCAGCACCGCTTCCACCATTGCAGGCGCCGCGGATTAGTTAGCGGCGCTTCGTTTAGGCGATTCATTCACGGTTTATAAGGCGCCGATCGAAGAGCGATCCTCGCTGCGCTCGGAATGACAATCCTGCGTGACGCTCGCGTTCGCTTTTGCCTTTGCTTGCGTAGCGACCGCCTTCGGGCGGGCGCAGTTTCTCGCCTTCCCCCGCACGCCCCTCGCATCGCCCCCATTCCGTAAGCTAGTGAGCGGGGTGAGCGGCGGGCGGAGGAGCGGCAGGAGCCGAGGTGGGATGGGGGCGCGGAGCGCCCAGCATTGCGGGCGTGATGTCGAGCGAGAGGCGAACCCATTTGTCCTGGTGCGAGACTTTTAGTTGATTGATGAGCGCGGAGAGGAAGGCGGCTTGCTCGCGAGTCATCTCACGGCGCATCCTGGCGTCGGAGACGGCCATGGAGCCGACCATGCGAAAGGTGTCGAGCAGGGCAGAAATTTCAAGCGCGCTTTTCATGGAATCGCATTCGGCGTCGAGCGCCATCTTTAGGTTATCGCCTTCGGGCTGGCCCGCGAGAGTCATGGCCCGGATGCTGCGCACCAAGCGTTCGAGCTGCGGCGAGTTCCGAAAATTGGCGTATAAGCTGGGTGGGAGTTTGTCGGCGCGCGCGACGGCGAATATCGGCGCCCCGGCGACGCGCTGAATGCGCGATTGCATTTCCGGGTCACGCGCGGCGGGCGCCGACGGGCTAATATTGGCGACCAGATCCGTTGCGCCTTTGCCGCCGGCGATAGCGATGCGAGTTGGAGAGAGGAATTCGAGAGATATGGGCGGGTTGCCGGGCACTTCGTAGATTGATTGCGTCCCACGAGTGATCAGCTTTCCGGTGCGCAGCGCATAAGCCTTGATTTTTTCCTGGTCGAAGCGGCCGTCGGCGATGGCCAGCATGCGGTCTTCGGCGAGGGGGTTGTCGGGTGTGCCGAAACTTGCGGGCCAGAACGCGAGGGCCGCATGATTCAGATCGCGCGTGTAGTCGAAACCGGTGTCGCGCACGAAGTCGGCGTACTCGCGGTCGGCTTCCGGGCCGGGTGAGGTCAGGCCCAGAACGGCGGCTAGCGGCGAATTCCGCAACTTGCGCAGCGCTGAAGCATCTAAATAACCAACGGCCGGAGCGTCCAGCGGAAGCTGGCTCAGAATATCAGGCGGCGGGCCCGCGTGATTGGCGCCGGGAAGTGGCGGGAGAGGGTGCCGCTGGGTCACGTAATATAAGCCGAGTCCTCCAACTACGAAAAGGAGCAACCCGGCGATTACGATCCACGCGCGTTTCGTCGAAGAGATAGGCACCTTAAAATTATGTCCGTTTCAGGAGAAATAGTGTAACGTTTCTGTCCCCGCCCGCGTATAAGAATTCAGAGAGGCAGGTCCTGGGGATTTTCGCGCTAGATACCGCTGGCAGCCTCAAATCGAGCAATCGCGAACGAGGCGTCCGCGAAGGAAGGCCTTGAACATGAAATCGAATCTCACCAAGTTTTCGCTTTTGGCAATCGCGAGCCTGGCGCTGACGGTGTCTGCGCTGGCTCAAACTGCGGCGACGCCTGCGACGCCTCCAGCAGCATCGAAATCTGACGCGGCCACTCCGAGCACCGATCAAGTTTTGGACAAGTACGTAAACGCAATCGGCGGCCAAGCGGCTTGGTATAAACTGACTTCACGCGTATCCAAGGGGACGATTGACATTCCGGCCATGGGCGTTTCCGGCACGGTGGAAATCCACGAGAAGGCGCCTGATTCGATGATCGCAGTCGTCAACGTTGCCGGCAGCGTATTCGAGCGCGGCTTCGACGGCACGGTCGGCTGGTCCGATGACCCGATGAACGGACAGCGCACTTTGTCTGGCGCGGAACTGGCAGACTCGAAGCGCCAGGCGGATTTTTACCATCAGCTGGATATTCGCAAGCACTATCCGAAATTGGTTGTCACCGGAACGGAGAAAGTCGGCGATCACGGTACCTATGTGATTGAAGCGACGTCTCCGAGTGGCGATGTGGACAAAATGTACTTCGATACGCAGAGCGGGCTTCTCGTGCGCGCGGTCACAAACATTCACTCGGCACAGGGGCCTGCTGTGGTTCAGGCGGATCTCACCGACTACCGGGACGTGGACGGAATCAAGCTGCCATACGCGGTGCATCAAACGACAGCGGAATCAGCGTACACAATTACGTTCACGGAAATTCATCATAACGTGCCCTTGGCCGATAGCCAATTCGCGAAGCCGGCGGCTGAAGCGCCGGCTCCTGCTGCACATTAGGACATCCCGGGCGTACTGGGACTGCGGTAAATGCTGAGTTGGCAGTGGGTTTGCTGGTGGGGCAGAAACTTGCTTGCAATTTGATTGCCGGTATGATAATTTTGCTCGGTTTGAGCAACGCTGGCGTAGCTCAGTTGGTAGAGCATCTGATTTGTAATCAGAGGGTCGGGGGTTCAAATCCCTCCGCCAGCTGACTTTGAGGCCAAGCGAATTTTGGCAGGGTTGCGGACGGACTTCCTCGCGACATACGCGCTAGGGCTGGTGTCTTTAGACAACAGCCCTTTCTGCATTGCGGAGTGCACCGTACACCAGTCGGGTCAAGTTCTTGTTGGATGAGCGGGACAATGAACTTGTGTCCCGAAGGATTCACGGAACGCCGGGACAGCGTTCTGAACGGTTCTGCGGGACGGGTGGGTGAGTGGCTAAAACCAGCAGACTGTAAATCTGCCGCTCCTTGCGGGCTACGGAGGTTCGAATCCTCCCCCGTCCACCAGCGTCTCTTGCGACATGTTCTATGGTCGCGGTGCCTGGGTAGCTCAGTTGGTAGAGCGCGTCCTTGGTAAGGACGAGGTCACCGGTTCAATCCCGGTCCCAGGCTCCAGATTACGCAACCGCCGGTGCTGGGGATAAGGGCACTGGGAAAATGAGCGGGGGTAACTCAGTGGTAGAGTCTCTGCCTTCCAAGCAGATGGTCGCGGGTTCAAGTCCCGTCCCCCGCTCCATTGTGCAAAGCGAGTTGGCGGCTTAGAAGATTTTGGATTAGTCATACGGTAGTGAAGAGTTATAGCGCGGCGTCTCTGGATAAGAGGAAGGTCGCGAAGTCCTAATAAAGAGCGAGGCGAGATGGCGAAGGAGAAATTCGAGCGGAGTAAGCCGCACGTAAACGTGGGGACGATTGGGCACATCGACCACGGCAAGACGACACTGACGGCGGCGATCACGAAGGTGCTGTCGAAGAACAACCCCAAGGTATCGTTCCGCGCATTCGATTCGATTGACAACGCGCCGGAAGAGCGCGAGCGCGGCATCACCATCGCGGTGTCGCACGTGGAGTACGAGACGGCGAACCGTCACTACGCGCACATCGATTGCCCGGGGCACGCGGACTACGTGAAGAACATGATCACGGGCGCGGCGCAGATGGACGGAGCGATTCTGGTGGTGGCGGCGACGGACGGACCCATGCCGCAGACGCGGGAACACATTCTGCTGGCGCGGCAAGTGGGCGTGCCGGCGGTGGTGGTGTTTCTAAACAAGTGCGACATGGTGGAAGACCCGGAGTTGTTGGAACTGGTTGAGCTGGAAGTGCGCGACCTGCTGAAGACCTATCAATTTCCTGGCGACACGATACCAGTAGTGCGCGGGTCGGCGCTGAAAGCTCTGGAAGGCGATCCGAAGTGGGAGAAGTCGGTGCTGGAGTTGATGGAAGCGGTGGACAAGAGCATACCGCTGCCGCAGCGCGATATCGACAAGCCGTTCGCCATGCCCATTGAAGATATTTTCTCGATTTCGGGCCGTGGTACGGTGGTGACGGGAAGAATCGAGCGCGGCAAGGTGAAAGTGGGAGAAGAAGTGGAGATAGTGGGATTCCGCCCGACGATGAAGAAGACGGTGACGGGCGTGGAAATGTTCCGCAAGCTGTTGGACGAGGGAATCGCGGGCGACAACGTGGGCTTGCTCTTGCGCGGCACGGAAAAAGATGAAGTGGAGCGCGGGCAGGTGCTGGCCAAGCCGGGCTCGATCACGCCGCACACGAAGTTCAAGGCCGAAGCGTACGTGTTGACCAAGGAAGAAGGCGGGCGGCACACGCCGTTTTTCACGGGCTACCGGCCGCAGTTTTATTTTCGGACCACGGACGTGACCGGCGACGTGAAGCTGCCGCAGGGAGTGGAGATGGTGATGCCGGGGGACAACGTGTCGGCGGAGATCACGTTGATCACGCCGGTAGCGCTGGAGAAGGGGCTGCGCTTCGCCATTCGCGAAGGCGGCCACACGGTCGGAGCCGGCGCCGTCGCCGAGATCATCGAGTAAACGAACATGCGCGAAATAATCACATTACAGTGCAACGATTGCAAAAACCGGAACTACACGACCACCAAGAACCGGAAGAAGCACCAGGACCGGCTGGAGACGTCGAAATTTTGCAATACGTGCCGAAAACATACGGGGCACAAGGAAGTCAAATAGCTTCTCGCGGGTCCCGGGCCTCGGCGGTTTTTAGGGGAGTAGGTTCAACGGTAGACCATCGGTCTCCAAAACCGAGAGTGGGGGTTCGAATCCCTCCTCCCCTGCCAGCTTGGATGGGCAGGAGCAGCGGCGCGGAAGCGTTAGGTTAAAGGGCGAAGGCGACCAGCTAAATGGCACAGTCGGCTAAGTTGAACAAGGAAGAATCCGAGCATCGCGTCAGCGGATTTTCGCTGATGGAGCCGGTAGGCAAGCTGGCGGAATATCCGCGGCGTCTGCGTTCGTTCTTTCATGATGTGCGCGTCGAGATGCGCCAGGTAAACTGGCCGTCGCGCGCGGACGTGATTTCGACGACCGCGGTTGTGACTGTGACGGTGGCATTCTTCGGCGTCTACTTTTTTATCGTGGACCGTGGTATCGGTGAATTAATTCAGCGGGTGTTGAAATACTTCAAGCAATAGGATCGGCGCGAATGTCAAAGCAGTGGTACATCGTCCACACCTACTCGGGGTTTGAGAAAAAGGTGAAAGAAAGCCTGGAAGGCCGCGTGGCCGCCTTCGGGCTCACGGATAAAATCGGGCAAATCATCATCCCGACGGAATCCGTGGTGGAAGTGCGCGGCGGCAAGAAGGTGATTTCGCCGCGAATGTGTTATCCCGGCTACGTGCTGGTGGAAATGGATATGGACGACTACACCTGGCACGTGGTGCGTTCCACGCCGCGCGTGACTGGGTTCGTGGGCTCGGGTCAAACGCCTTCGCCGCTCACGGATGAGGAAGTGCAGAATATTTTGAACCGGGCCACCACCACGGCGGAAAAGCCGAAGCCCAAACTGTCCTTCGATCGCGGCGAAAAAGTTCGAATCGGCGAAGGGCCCTTCGCGAATTTCACAGGTGTCGTGGAGGAAGTGAACTCCGACCGCAGCACGCTGAAGGTTTCGGTCACGATTTTTGGCCGCTCGACACCGGTGGAGCTGGATTTCGCGCAGGTAGAGAAGGTCGCCTAGAGGAAAAAGATGGCAAAGAAAATACAGTCCACGGTGAAATTGCAATTGCCGGCCATGAAGGCCACTCCGGCGCCGCCGGTGGGCACCGCACTCGGCCCGCACGGCGTGAACATCATGGATTTCTGCAAGCAGTTCAACGCCAAGACGTCCAAAGAGCCGGACGGCATGATCATCCCCGTGCTCGTGACGATCTACAGCGATCGCACGTTCACTTTTATTTTGAAGACGCCACCTGCCTCCGAGCTTTTGAAGCGGGCTGCGGGGATCGTCAAGGGTTCACCCGAGCCGAACCGCAACAAGGTGGCGAAGGTGACGCGCAAGCAGGTCGAAGAAATCGCCAAGACGAAATTGCCGGACCTGAACACGCTGAGTTTGGAAGCGGCAATGCGTTCGATCATGGGCACGGCGCGCAACATGGGCATTGAAGTAACCGACTAGCACGTCGCACGCAGTGGGAGAAAATCACGATGGGCCGCAGCGCAAAGATTGGTGGCAAGAATATAGACAAGGCGCGCAAGTTGGTGGAGGCGCGCCCGTACAAACTCGAAGAGGCCGCGGAACTCCTTCGCAAGGCTCACTTCGTGAAATTCGATGAGACCGTGGAACTCGTCCTGAACCTGGGCGTGGATCCGAAGCAATCGGACCAGATGGTGCGCGGCACGGTGGTGCTGCCGCACGGGCTGGGCAAATCCAAGCGCGTGCTGGTGATTGCGAGCGGCGAAAAAGTTCGCGAAGCGCAGGAAGCGGGCGCGGATTTCGTCGGCGGCGAAGATATGGTGCAGAAGATTCAGGAAGGCTGGACGGATTACGAAGCCGTGATCGCCACGCCGGACATGATGAAGTCTGCCGGGCGCTTGGGCAAAGTTCTGGGGCCGCGCGGTTTGATGCCGAATCCGAAGACGGGCACGGTGACGTTCGAAATCGCGAAGGCCGTAAAAGAAATCAAGGCAGGTAAAGTCGAGTTTCGGCTGGACAAGACCGGGATTATTCATTCGCCCGTGGGGAAGATCAGTTTTTCGGCGCAGCATCTGGCGGGGAACGCGCACGCGTTGCTCGCGGCGATCCAGAAGGCCAAGCCGGCTGGAGCGAAGGGCAAGTACATTAAGAAAATCACGCTGACTTCGACCATGGGTCCAGGCATTCCGATCGATCATGCCGAGGCCGAAGCCGCGGTAGCGGTGGCAGCGTAACAAGAAAGAAAGTCTAGCGGGGGATTGGGCATGAAGAAGAAGGCCGAAAAGGTAAAGCAGGCGGAAGAGCTGAAGATTCAGCTCGCGAGTGTGTCCACCGTAATCCTTTCGACGTTCAAGGGAATAACGGTCGAGCAGGACACCAAACTTCGCCGGACGGTCGAAGCAGCGGGCGGCCACTATCTGGTCGTTAAGAACACGGTTGCCGAGCGCGCCGCTGCCGGAACGCCGGCCGAGGGCTTGCTCAAAGACCTGAAGGGCACGAATTCGATTGCCTATACGAAAACCGATCCGGTCACGCTGGCGAAGATTCTTACGAAGGTAGCCAAGGACGTTCCGGCGTTTCAATTCCGCGCGGGATGGGTGGAAGGGCGCGTCATTTCGATTCAGGAAATTGGCCAGCTCGCGCAGTTACCGAGCAAGGACGAGCTCATCAGCAAGATTATGTTCCTGCTGAATGCTCCGGCGCAGCGCGTGGCGACGGTGCTTGCTGCGGTGCCGCGCAATCTGGCGGTGGTGACGAGCGAAGCGGCGAAAGCAAACAAGTTTGGGCCAGGCGGCGCGGCGCCTGAAAACGCTCCCGCGCCCGAAGCGGCTCAATAGATTTTCGTAAAACGTTTTTACATCTCGTGAGGAGGGTAGGAAACAGCAATGGCCAGCAAAGTGGAAACAATTCTCGAAGAAATCAAGGGTCTGACGCTGCTCGAGGCTTCCGATCTCGTCAAGAAAATGGAAGAAGCTTTTGGCGTATCGGCGGCAGCGGCGGCGCCCGTGATGGTGGCGGGTGCGGCAGGCGGAGCAGCAGCGGGCGCGGCTGAGGAGAAGACGGAATTCGCCGTCGTTCTCACGGAAGTCGGCGCCAACAAGATCAACGTGATTAAGGCGGTTCGTGAAGTCACCAGCCTGGGCTTGAAAGAAGCCAAGGACCTGGTGGATGGCGCCCCCAAGACGGTGAAAGAAGGCGTCAACAAAGACGAAGCTGCCACGATCAAGAAAAAGTTCGAAGACGCCGGGGCTAAGGTCGAAGTCAAGTAGTGCCGCCCCTGATCTGCGGCCGCGATGCTGGGGCCGCAAGGGAATTCGCGTACGCGCGTGCTCCTTTTGAACTCAGAACCTCACGATACGTCCTTCCCGGACCGACGGGGCGGGTGTCTTTCCGCACTGTCGATTCCGGCGTTACCCTGAAGAGGATATTCAATGAGCAATCGTAACGGCAATCGCGCCACTCGGGAACGGGAACGCCTGGACTTCGCCAAAATCAAGACGACCGTCCAGATTCCCAACCTGATTGACGTACAGAAAAAGTCTTACCAGCGCTTCCTGCAGATGGATTTGCTGCCGAGCGAGCGCGAAGATACCGGCTTGCAGTCGGTCTTCACTTCCGTGTTTCCGATTCAGGATTTCCGCGGACTCTCGCAACTGGATTTCGTGGACTACGCCATCGGCAACTGGGAATGCAAGTGCGGCCATCTGCGCGGACTCCATCACCTGCGCGCCACCTGCCGCAATTGCGGCGCGTCCGTGGTCACCAATCCTTACAAGACGGGCGACGTCCTGTGCACCAAGTGCGGCACGTTCAACAAGAATACTCCGACGTTCTGTAACAAGTGCGGCGACCCGGTCACTCTGCAGCTGAAGTATGACGTGAACGAGTGCCAGGAGCGCGGCATGACTTATTCCGCGCCGCTCAAGGTCACCATCCGTCTGACCATTTACGATAAAGATCCAGACACCGGCGCGAAGTCCATTCGCGATATCAAAGAGCAGGAAGTTTTCTTCGGCGATATTCCGCTGATGACCGAGAACGGCACATTCATCATCAATGGCACCGAGCGCGTCATCGTCAGCCAATTGCACCGTTCGCCCGGCGTTTTCTTTGAGACCGCCAACAACCGCAGCTACTTCCTGGGGAAAATTATCCCCTACCGCGGTTCGTGGGTGGAGTTCGAGTACGACACCAAGAACATTCTCTACGTGCGCATCGACCGCAAGCGCAAATTCCTGGGCTCGATTTTCCTTCGCGCCCTGGGCATGAAGTCGAATGAAGACATTCTGCGCACGTTCTATCAAGTGGAGCGAGTCGCGCTGAAGGATGGCGAGCTTTTCTGGAACGTGTCCGACGGACTCATCGACCGCAAGCTCACCAAGGAAATCAAGCATCCGCGGTCGGGCGAAGTTCTGGTCGGCGCGCACAAGCGCATCACCGAACCGTTGTACAAGGAACTGGCCAAGGCACGAGTTACGCAAGTCGAAATCGGCCCGGCGGATCTCGAAGGCGCAGTCACCGTCGGCGAGTTGGTGAATCGGCAGACGGGCGAAGTTCTGCTCGAAGCCAATAAGCCGCTCACGCCCGAAATGTGGGCCTCGATCGGCGAAGCGGGCATCACGGAAGTGGACATCGCATTCCCGGACCGCGACGACGTCGGCATCATCGTCGGCCGCACGGTCGAGAAGGACACCATTCGCACGTCCAAGGAAGCGCTGATTGAAATTTACCGCAAGCTGCGTCCGGGCGATCCTCCAACGCTCGAAACCGCAACTGCGCTTTTCAACGGGATGTTCTTCGACGCGCGGAAGTACGATTTCAGCAAAGTCGGCCGGCTGAAATTCAACATCAAGCTGGGGCTGGAAACTCCGCTCGAGAAGCGCACGCTCGACCCCGCGGATTTCGTCGCGGCTATCAAGTATTTGCTGAAGCTGCGCAAGAACATCGGCTCGGTGGACGACATCGACCATCTCGGCAATCGCCGCGTCCGCGCGGTGGGCGAGCTGCTCGAAAACCAGTTCCGCATCGGCCTGGTCCGCATGGAACGCGCCATCAAGGAAAAGATGTCCGTGTACCAGGAAATGTCCACGGCCATGCCGCACGATTTGGTGAACGCCAAGCCGGTTATGGCGGCGATTCGCGAGTTCTTCGGCAGCTCGCAGCTTTCGCAGTTCATGGACCAGACCAACCCGCTCAGCGAAATCACCCACAAGCGCCGCCTTTCGGCTCTTGGGCCCGGTGGTCTCTCTCGCGAGCGCGCTGGATTCGAAGTCCGCGACGTTCACCCCACGCACTACGGACGCATCTGCCCGATTGAGACGCCGGAAGGGCCGAACATCGGATTGATCAGCTCGCTTTCCTGCTACGCGCGGATCAATGAGTTCGGCTTTATCGAGTCGCCCTACCGCAAGGTAAAGGGCGGCCGCGTGATCGACTTCGTGCAAATCGTGAATTCCGGCGATAGCGAATTCAAGGCCGGCGAAGTGGTCGAACGCGAGAAAGTCGAAGAGACGAACGAAGAGCTGAAGCGGCGGCGAGTCGTCGTCGAGCCACATTGCTTCTATCTTTCGGCGTGGGAAGAAGACCGCTACGTCGTGGCGCAGGCTAACGCTTCGCTCGACGAACGCGGAAAAATTACGACCGAACTCGTCAACTGCCGCCAGGCCGGAAACTTCGTCCTGAAGAGCCGCGATGAGGTGGACTACATCGACGTGTCGCCGAAGCAGCTTGTTTCGGTGGCCGCGAGCCTGATTCCGTTCCTGGAGAACGACGACGCGAACCGCGCGTTGATGGGCTCGAACATGCAGCGCCAGGCCGTGCCGCTCATTCGCGGAGACGCTCCGCTGGTGGGCACGGGCATGGAGCGTGTGACTGCGCGCGATTCCGGCGCCGTGATCGTGTGCCGCCGCGACGGCATCGTGGACCAGGTGGACTCCGAACGCGTGATCGTGCGCGTGGAGTCAGACCAGTCCGGCGTGCTGAGCCGCGAAGTCGGTTCCGACATTTACCTGCTCACGAAGTTCAAGCGTTCCAACCAGAATACCTGCATCAGCCAGAAGCCCATGGTTCGCGCGGGCGACCGCGTGAAGCAGGGGCAAGTGCTGGCGGACGGCCCGTGCACGGACCGCGGAGAGCTCGCGCTCGGCCGCAATGTGCTGGTCGCCTTCCTTCCCTGGCGCGGGTACAACTTCGAAGACGCCATCCTCGTCAGCGAAAAGCTGGTCGAGGAGGACTACTACACTTCGATTCACATCGAGGAATACGAAATCGAGGCGCGGGACACGAAGCTGGGTCCCGAAGAAATCACGCGCGATATTCCCAACATCAACGAGAGCTTCCTGCGCAATCTTGATGAAAGCGGCGTGATCCGCATCGGCGCAACCGTAAAGCCTGGCGATATCCTGGTCGGGAAAGTGACGCCCAAGGGCGAAACCACGCTGACTCCGGAAGAAAAACTTCTTCGCGCGATTTTCGGCGAGAAGGCCGGCGACGTTCGCGACGCTTCGCTCTACTGCCCGCCGGGAATCGAGGGCACCATCGTGGACGTGAAGATCTTCTGCCGCAAGGGTGCGGAGAAGGACGAGCGCCACAAGGCCATCGAAGGAACGCAGATTGCGAAACTCGAAAAGAACCTCGCCGATGAGATCCGCATTCTCACCGACGAGCGCTTGAAGCGCTTGAACGATCTGCTCGGAGGCCAGAGGCTGACCGCCGACCTGCACGACGAGCGCACCAACAAGCGGTTGTTGACCAAGGGCACGGAGCTCACGCGCGACATCCTTGAAAAGATTTCGACGCGCAACCTGAAACGCCTGCGCCTCAACGATAAGGACCCGCTGCTAATCGAGAAGATCGACGAGGTCGAAGAAATGACCTCGCGTCAGATCGACGTGCTGCGGAAAATTACCGACGAGCGCATCGGAAAACTCAAGAAGGGCGACGAGCTGCCTCCGGGCGTGATCAAGCTGGTGAAGGCTTACATCGCCATGAAGCGCAAGCTTTCCGTCGGCGACAAAATGGCGGGCCGGCACGGGAACAAGGGCGTCATCGCCCGCATCGTGCCGAAGGAAGACATGCCCTACATGCCGGACGGCACGCCAGTTGAAATCGTCCTGAACCCGCTCGGCGTTCCTTCGCGTATGAACGTCGGACAGATTCTCGAAACTCATCTCGGCTGGGCTTCGAAGGAGCTCGGCGCGCAGGTGGGCAAGCTGCTGGACAAGGAAACGCGCGCGGAAGGCGTTCGCAAATGGTTCAAGGACGCTTTCGGTCCCACGTCGGTTTGGAAAACCATCGCCGACCTCGATGACGATGCCATTCTCGACCTGGCCTACAGCTTCCGCGAGGGTGTGCCATTCGCAACGCCGGTGTTTGACGGCGCCCGCGAAGGCGACATTCGCCACTTGCTCGAATTCACCGAGCTGCCGCAGACGGGGAAAATCCCGCTCTACGACGGCATGACCGGAGACGTGTTCGCGCAGGAAGTCACCGTGGGCTACATCTACATGCTCAAGCTTTCGCACTTGGTGGACGACAAGATTCACGCTCGTTCCATCGGCCCGTATTCATTGATCACGCAGCAGCCGCTCGGCGGCAAGGCGCAGTTCGGAGGACAGCGATTCGGAGAAATGGAAGTGTGGGCGCTCGAAGCTTACGGCGCCGCGCACATTCTCCAGGAGTTGCTCACCGCGAAGTCCGACGACGTCTATGGCCGCGCCAAGATCTACGAGGCGATTGTGAAGGGCGAGCCCGGAATTGAACCCGGCGTGCCCGAATCGTTCAACGTTCTCGTGCGCGAATTGCAGTCGCTCTGCCTTGACGTCGAATTGATGAAGCGCCAGAAGCCGCAGTTGGAAAAAGCCGAAGCGGCCGACTAACGAACGCGCTCCCGCGGAATATTGCGGGAGCGCTCCACAAGTTTTGGTTTTTTGCTCCGGCCCTGGCCGGAGAGGAGGATCGCCCTTGTACCGTTCGAGCCCGTACGATCGCGCCAGCCAGATTGCGGATTTTGATTCCATTCGCATCAGCCTGGCGAGTCCCGAGAAAATCCGTTCCTGGTCTCACGGTGAAGTCACCAAGCCGGAGACCATCAACTACCGCACCTTCAAACCCGAGCGCGACGGACTTTTCTGCGCCAAGATTTTTGGCCCCGTCACCGACTGGGAGTGTCTCTGCGGAAAATACAAGCGCATGAAGCACCGCGGAGTAATCTGCGACAAGTGCGGTGTGGAAGTCACGCTCAGTAAGGTGCGCCGCGAGCGCCTGGGCCACATCGAGCTGGCTTCGCCTTGCTCGCACGTGTGGTTCTTCAAGGGTTTGCCCAGCCGCATCGGCTACCTGCTCGATATCACCATGCGCGACCTCGAGCACATCCTTTACTTCGAGACCTTCGTCTGCATCGATCCGGGCGAAGTTCCGTCTCTTCGCGAAAAAGACATCCTGCCCGAGGAAAAGCTCCGCGAACTCCAGAAGGAGTACATCGGAAAATTCCAGGCGGGCATGGGCGCGGAAGCCATCAAGGAACTCCTGCGCCGCGTGGAAGTGGAAAAGCTTTCCGAAGAGCTGCGCGAGAAGATGAAAATCGATCCGAGCCTGCAGAAGCGGATCAAGTACGCCAAGCGGCTCAAGGTCCTCGAAGCCTTCCGCAAGAGCGGCAACAAGCCCGAGTGGATGATTCTGGACGTGATTCCGGTGCTTCCGCCGGAGTTGCGCCCGCTGGTGCCTCTCGATGGCGGCCGCTTTGCGACGTCCGACCTGAACGACCTCTATCGGCGCGTCATCAACCGCAACAACCGTTTGAAGAAGCTGATGGAACTCCACGCTCCCGACGTGATCGTGCGCAACGAAAAGCGCATGTTGCAGGAAGCCGTGGACGCGCTCTTTGACAATGGCCGCCGTGGCCGCGTTCTGCGCGGCACGAACAACCGCCCGCTCAAGTCGCTGTCCGACACGCTCAAGGGCAAGCAGGGCCGCTTCCGCCAGAACTTGCTCGGCAAGCGCGTGGACTACTCCGGCCGTTCCGTCATCGTCGTCGGACCGGAACTGAAACTCCACCAGTGTGGTCTGCCGAAGAAGATGGCGCTCGAGCTTTTCAAGCCGTTTATCTACCACAAGCTTGAAGCCGCGGGCCACTGCACCACGATCAAGCAGGCCAAGGAACTCGTCGAGGCGCAGGAATCCATCGTGTGGGACATTCTCGAAGACGTGATTCGCGAGCACCCCGTGCTCCTGAACCGCGCCCCCACGTTGCACCGCCTCGGCATTCAGGCGTTCGAGCCTGTGCTGGTCGAAGGTAAAGCGATTCGCATTCACCCGCTCGTTTGCACGGCGTTCAACGCCGACTTCGACGGCGACCAGATGGCCGTGCACATTCCGCTTTCGCCCGAAGCGCAGGTCGAAGCGTCCGTGCTCATGCTCAGCTCGCACAACATTCTTTCACCCGCCAACGGCTACCCGCTCGCGGTCCCGACGCAAGACATGGTCCTCGGCATCTATTACATGACCAAGTCGAAGCCGAAGGCCAAGGGCGAAGGCCGTGCGTTTGGCTCCAGTGATGAATGCGTCATGGCTCTCGAGGCCGGCGAAGTCGAATTGCTCACCCCGATCCGCATGCGCTACTCGGGCGAAGTGATCGACCTCACGAACGCCTACGACGATCAGGACGTCTCGCACACCGAGCCGGTGCACCTCAACCGGCAATTCCTGCACACCACGGTCGGCCGCGTGATCTTCAACGATCACCTGCCGAGCGATATGCCCTTCGTCAATGGCTTGCTCAAGAAGAAGGGCGTGCAGGCGCTGGTGCAGTATTGCTACCTGCGCTTCGGAATCGAGAAGACCGTTCTGATGCTCGATAAGTTGAAGGAGCTTGGGTTCCTTTACGCCACCAAGTCCGGCGTCTCCATCGGCATCAGCGACATGGTCATCCCCAGCGTGAAATTCAAGCTGGTGGACTCGGCCGAACACGAAGTCGTCAAAGTGCAGCAGCAATATCTGGATGGCGCCATCACCAACGGCGAACGCTATAACAAAGTCATCGCCATCTGGTCGGACGTCACCGAAAAAGTGGCGGACGAAATGTTCAAGGCCCTCGAAGAGCAGGACAAGCAGGGCGTGATCAATCCGGTGTACGTCATGGCCGATTCCGGCGCGCGCGGTTCGAAACAGCAGATCCGCCAGCTTTCCGGAATGCGCGGCTTGATGGCCAAGCCCTCGGGCGAAGTCATCGAGACTCCCATCACTTCGAATTTCCGCGAAGGCCTCACCGTGCTGCAGTACTTCATCTCCACGCACGGCGCCCGCAAGGGTCTCGCCGATACGGCGCTCAAGACCGCCGATTCCGGCTACCTCACGCGGCGCTTGGTGGACGTGGCGCAGGACGTGATCATTAACGAGTTCGATTGCGGCACGGCCGACGGAATCTACGTCGAACCGATTCTCGAAGCCGGCGTCGAAGTCGAGCCCTTGCGCGACCGCGTTGTGGGCCGCGTATCGCTCGAGAAGATCAAGGACTACGAAGGCAACGTCATCGTCGAGATTAACCAGGAAATCACCGAAGAGCTGGCTAACGCCATTCAGTCGGCGGGCATCGAGCGCGTGAAGATTCGTTCGGTGTTGACCTGCGAATCCCGCCGCGGTGTTTGCGGCCGGTGCTACGGCAGAAACCTGGCCACCGGACGTTTCGTCGAAATGGGAGAAGCGGTCGGCGTGATCGCGGCGCAGTCCATCGGCGAGCCCGGCACGCAGTTGACCATGCGCACGTTCCACATCGGCGGCACGGCTACTCGCGTCACCGAACAGTCGAAGGTCGAAGCGCGCAACAACGGCTTCGTGAAGTTCATCGACTTGAACGTGGTCGAGGGCCGCGGCAAGACCATCGTGGCCATGAACCGCTCTGGCTTGATCGCCGTGGTGGATGAAAAGAACCGCGAAAAGGAACGCCACCACGTCGTATATGGCGCGCGCCTCAAGGTCGAAGACGGACAGCCGGTCACGCTCGGACAGACCATGTGCGAGTGGGACCCGTACACCTTCTCGATTCTCACGGAAACCGGCGGGTCGATCCAGTTCAAGGATTTGCAGGCCGGCATCACGATTGAAGAGCAGGTGGACGAAGTCACCGGACTTTCGCAGCTTGTCGTCACGCTTCCTCCCGGCGACGAAAAGCACCAGCCGACGATTCTCGTTCGCGATCCGCAGGGACGCGTCCGGAAGAAGTACCTCATGCCTTCTCGCGCCCACTTGATGGTCGCTGATGGTGACGAGGTGCAGCCGGGCGACGTGCTCGCGAAGATCCCGCGCGAGACCACCAAGACCAAGGACATCACCGGAGGTCTCCCACGCGTCGTGGAACTTTTCGAAACGCGCAAGCCCAAGGATCCCGCCGTCATCAGCGAAATCGACGGCGTGGTGAAGTACGGCGAAATCGCCAAGGGCCAGCGCAAAATCTACGTCGAGAGCGAAGATGGCAGAACGATGAAGGAATACTCCATCCCGCGCGGCGTGCACATCAACGTGCAGGAAGGCGAACACGTTCGGGCCGGCGAGCCGCTGATTGACGGGCCGCTCAACCCGCACGATATTCTCGCCGTCCTCGGCGAAAAGTACACGCAGGCCTACCTGGTGAACTCGATCCAGGAGGTTTACCGCCTGCAGGGCGTCAACATCAATGACAAGCACATCGAAACGATCGTCCGGCAGATGATGCGCTGGGTGAAAGTCGAAGACGTGGGCGATACGTCGTTCCTCCTCGAGGAGCAAGTCGATAAGTTCCGCTTCCGCGAAGAGAACGACCGCATCATCCATGACGGTGGGCGTCCCGCAACCGGCCGTCCGTTGCTTCTCGGAATCACCAAGGCGTCGCTTTCGACCGACTCCTTCATCTCCGCCGCAAGCTTCCAGGAGACCACCCGCGTCCTTACCGAAGCGGCCATCTCCGGGAAGGTCGATTACCTCCGCGGCTTGAAGGAAAACGTCATCATGGGCCGGCTGATTCCCGCGGGCACGGGTCTCGATCGCTACCGCAATATCCAGCTGCTCACCGAGATTCCTCGGGAAGAGCCGCAAGCGATGGAGCCCGAGCTCACGCCGGAAGAAGCCGCGGCGCTCGATTTCCTGCGCAAGGATACCGACGCCGTCGCCGAAAGCTAGACCGCGGCGAACGATCCATAATTCGAAAACAAAAAAGGGCGCTCCAGTTTACCGGGGCGCCCTTTTTGATTTTAGCTGCGTGTGCGATCCATTCACTCCAAGCGTACAGTAGCGCGCCTGTTCATCCAGCCTGTTAAGCAACTTGGCATACGAGCCTGCTTTCTTTTTCCTCGCGGCCAATCCAGCCGTTAAACTTGAATTGACGCACCACCCTGTCCGGTTTCGTCGCCGCGGAAGGGAATAGGCGCCGGCGCACACGTATGTCTCCCTACTCGTCCAAAAAAGACGCCCAGCAGGACCCTCTCGGTTCCCCTACCGAAGCGCAGTTCGACAAGCTCGTGGACGTGATTTCGCGTTCCCAGCAAAACTATCGGGAACTCATCGATAACCTCGATCATTCGGTATTTACGCTTTCCCTTGAGGGCGAGATTCGAGTGGCCAACCGGCGCTTGTCCGAGGTTCTGGACGTTTCCTTTCAGAATCTCATCGGCCGCCGCTTGGCCGAGTTCGTCGAGCTGCCTGCCCGCGCCGAACCCGAGCGCTGGCTGCCGCTGCTTCTCAAGAACGGCTCGTGGACCGGAACGGTTCCCCTGCGGTTGAAAAAAGATAATGAACTGCGCCACTTCAGCTGCTGGCTGCAGGCGGTGGAAGAAGCCGGCCAGGCCACCTCGATCAGCGGTTGGGCCCGGGATATCACGCTCGAGCGCGAATCCGCCACGCGCTTCGCCACGCTTTTTGAAACGCTGCGCGATGGAGTCTTCTTCACCTCGCCCGATGGCAAAGTGCTTGACGCGAATCCCGCGCTCGTTCGCATGCTGGGCTTTGAAAGCAAAGAGGAGCTGCAATCGCACAGTTTCCGGGAAGTTTATGCGGATCCTTCTCAACGGGAAGCTCTCGTCCGCGAAGTCGCGGAAAAGGGCGCCATACACGATCGGGAAGTTATCCTGCGGCGCAAGGATGGGCAGGAGATCCATTGCCTGGATACTTGTACGGTGATCCGTGATGACGCGGGACGCGTGCTTCGCTTTCAAGGGACCTTCGTTGACGTCACGGAACGCCGCGAGATGGAAAAGCGCCTGCACTTGGAACAGGAATTCGTGCGCCATCTCATCGCCAGCTTTCCCGATATGATCGCAGTTCTGGATTTGGAGGGGCGCTTTACGTTCGCGAGCCCGCGCACTCAGGACGTTTTGGGCCGCCCGCCGCAGGAATTTATCGGCGACTCGCTCGGCGCGCAAGTCCATCCCGATGACAGCGCGGCAGTGAAAAGCATGTTCGCGAAAGTTGCCAGCGGCCACGCCACCGGGGAGCAATTCGAATACCGCGTGAGGCACGCCGACGGTTCTTGGCGCGTCCTTCGAGCAAACGCCGGGCCCCTGTTTGACGCGTCCGGCCGAATCAGCGGTGTAGTGGCTTCGGCGCGCGACGTCACCGAGGCGAAAAAAGCGGAGCAACAGGTCGCACAGAAGGAAAAGCTCGCAGCCATGGGCGAAATGATGGCGGGCGTGGCTCATGAATTGAACAATCCGCTCACGGCGATCCTGGGCATCAGCGACCTTCTCAGTGAGCGCGCTCTCGACGACACAATGCACCGCCAAGTCGAGACGGTTTTGAAGCAAGCGCGCCGCGCTGCCGCCATCGTCCAGAATCTTCTCGTCTTCTCGCGGCCGTCGGCCCTGCGCCAGTCGAAAGTCCGGCTGGATCAAATCGTCAAGCAGGCCTTGGCGCCCCATCGCAATTCACTGCAGCAGAAAAACATCACGGTTGAATTCGAGGAGCCCCGCGATTTGGCCATGGTGGAAGGGGACGCCAAGCTCCTGGTGCAGGTCTTTTCCAATCTGATCGCGAACGCGGAACAAGCCATCCTGGGAGCACGTGACCATGGCACCCTTCGGATTTCGATCGCACATGCGGGCGGGAAACTAAGCGTCTGTTTCGTGGATGATGGCTGCGGGATCGCGCCGGAAAATATCGCGAGAATTTTCGATCCCTTTTTCACCACCAAACGTCCCGGTGGAGGAACCGGCCTCGGTCTCACGATTTCCCTTGCCATTGCCAAAGAGCACGGGGGGAAGATCGAGGTGGAATCCAATCTGGGCGCAGGCTCCACGCTTCGCGTGGTGCTTCCCGCTGTAACGGAAGAAAGTTCCACCGTTGCTGCCGCGCCGCGCGCCGACGTTCCCGCACTATCCGGGTCGGCGGAGCTGCGTGGACACTCTGTCTTCGTTGTGGATGATGAAGAGAGCATCCGCGAAATCGTGCAAGAAGGGCTATCGGCTCGGGGCATGGTGGTAGAAGGCGCCTCGAGTGCTGAAGAAGCGCTCGCCCTCCTGGCCGAACGCCGCTATGAGATCGTGTTATGCGACTTCAATATGCCCGGGATCAACGGTGAAAAGCTATTCGAACGCGTGCGCGCGCAGGCAGGAACGGCAACTCCGCGTTTTGTCTTTATGACCGGGGCCTTGCTGGACTCCGCCACCATCGCTGAGTTCAGCTTGCGGGGAGCCTCGGTCCTGCAAAAGCCCTTTCACGTTTCGGTGTTGGCGGAATTATTGACCACCCTCGTGCAGTCTCAGAGCGAGCAATTGAAATAGGATCCGATCCCGCCGACTTTACTTCGTTGCCGAAGGCGCTTCTTCCGCATTTAATCCGAAATCCCAGAAATAAAGGTTCGTGCCGCCGCCCTGCACGATTTCCGCGAGCGCGTACTCTCCGGGTTCGAGCTTTTGCTCCAGCGTAAACCGGTACACGCCCGGAGCGATTTGCCAGCGCTGCATCAGCAATGTGACCCGGCCGGTAGCCTGCTCGTACTGGAAAAGTTTGTCGAGATTTTCAAGCGCACGCTTGTCTCCCCGCACACGCGCGCGAAGCAGCTCAAGCTCGGGCTCGCGCCCGTCGGCAGTGCGCATATAAAACTCCGTTTGTCCGGCGTGGATGCGGAGCCGCGCGCGCGGGCCAATCAGCGAGACGGTATGCCGCGTCGGCACAATCGGAATGGGAATCAACACTTGCTTGATCAGCTGCGTTTTGCTGGCCTTGATATCGGCTTCGGCCTGCGGAACCTTGAACACTCCTTTGCCGTCAAATTCCCAGACGCCTTCGCCCGGAGGCAGGAAGACACCCGGCGCCACTTCGAGGCTGGCATCGATATCGAGCGACTCTGCCGTTCGAGCTTTTTCCAGAACGTGGGCTTTGGCGACAATCTCCGCGTCGCGGTGTGCTTCGGCGGCTTCTATTTTGCGGGTCGCGTCCCAATCCACCAGCGATTCCGGCATCTCCTCCCACTGCGATTGGTCGATGCTGTAGTAGCGGATCCGGTCGCCTTCGATCTTGTACTCCCGGACAAGCTGGAAGCTGCCGTCTTTCAGCATCAATTTCTTGCCGCGCGGAAGCGCCGGCGAGGCGGAGTTGGACGCAGGCTGATTTTGCGTCGGCGAGGAAGATTGCTGAGCTGGGGAAGCTTGCTGGCCAGCGGGTGACTTGGCCTGGCCGGCAGGATCTTGGGCTAGCAGCGCCGGCCCGACCGAAATTGCGGCAAAGGTTAGCAGCAGGAGGGTCGCGCGCCAGCGAAGCTGCGAACCTGCGATTTGTGGTTTCTCCGGCATCGTCCCCTGCGTCGCACCGCGTCTGCCGAATAGGATGCGTCTTGCGCCCTTGGAGTTGAGTGAACGTCAGGATACTTCTGGTTCCGCTGCGCTTCAACTGCGGGTTGGGAGAAGGCGATCCGAAGGGTTGAATAAAAACGGCCTTCCAGGGCTGCCGGAAAGCCGCACTTCAGGAATTGGCGATGGGCTTGAGAAGACGCTAGTGATCGCAGCGGGCTTGCAGGACCGTGAGGATCATCAGATCCGAGTTGGTGAAGAGCCACTTTTCGGCTTCGGCGCCGGCTGCTTCGGCGGCACGTACGATGGTCCCGAGGTGTTTGTTCCGCGCGAGCCCGCGCAGATGGTCCAGGCAAATCCCGGTGAGGCGCGAGACTTCGTCCTCGGTAAAGGTCTTTTGGCTCGACTTAATTCTCACCATGGCCGCCTCTCCATTCTTTCTGACGCTCACACTAGCCTAGACGTGGCAAATTCCCCTTGCAATAGTCGTTCCGTACTATTCCGGGCCAAACCATTCGGCTAAGGCCGGCGTAGAACCCGTCTGCGTTCTATGGGTTGTCGCCAAATAAGCGAATCCCGTGCGAAGCAGGGTGCTTCAATTTCTTTGCTCAAAATGGAAAAACGAAGCCTAACGGAGGAATGTTTCTACAACTTCACGGATTTGTTTCGCGTGGCGTAATTCGTGGTATCCGAGCAGGCGGAACCAATCGTAGACATGTAGGCTGCCCAAAAACGGATGCGGAAAGCGATAGACGCGGAGGTCCTGTCCTCGCGTGGCCTCGATGAATTGGAGGGTAACGAGTCGCACCGCGTCGAGCCGATCGAGCGATTCCGGCCGTGCCGCGACGAGGTTCGGATCGAGCGGGATCGGCGTCTTTAGCTTGAAGCCGCGCCATGCCGCGATTGCCAAAGGTTTGTGAATGCGCTTCAAGAGCGGTACATGGACGGGCGACTTCTCCATGGTTTTCCTGGCTCCGGCCACGATCCTCTGTTCCACCACGGTCACGTGCGCGATGACTTCCCCTGCGGACCACGCACCCGCGCCGGGCGATTGGCGCCAGCGCTCGGCGGGGATTTGCTCGGAGATCGAGACAAGTTTCGCACGGGAAGATTTCAGGTGATCGAGTATCGGCGCCAAGTCTCTCATTGAGGCTCGGCTTCAGACGGAAAAGCCGACCGCTTTCTCAAACGCGCGGGCGAGCTGCAGCACTCCGCCTTCGCTGAAATGGGGGCCAAAGATTTGCAAGCCGACAGGCAAACCAATCTTGGTTTTTCCGCAGGGCACTGAGATGCCTGGGACACCGGCGAGAGACCCCGTAACCGTATATATATCAGCAAGATACATCTGAAGCGGGTCCGCCGTCTTCTCGCCCAATTTGAAAGCGGGTGTGGGCGCGGTCGGCGTCAGAATGAAGTCAGCCTTTTCGAATGCCGCAGCGAAGTCGCGCGCGATCAACGAGCGCACTTTCTGGGCCCGCAAATAGTACGCGTCGTAATAGCCGGAGGAAAGAGCGTAGGTTCCGAGCACGATCCTGCGTTTTACTTCAGGACCAAAACCGCGATCCCGCGTCTTGCGATACATTTCGATGAGCGTCGCTCCCGGGACGCGAAGGCCGAACCGTACTCCGTCGTATCGCGCCAGGTTCGAGCTGGCCTCGGCTGTCGCGATGATGTAGTAGGTGGCGATGGCGTAATCGGTATGCGGCATTTTGAGCGGGACCCGGCGGCAGCCCAGCCGTTCCAAGAGGTCGATGCCCGCGAGGACATGCGCCTTCACCTCGCCGTCGAGTCCCGCTCCGAAATAGTCCTCCGGGACGCCAATTCGAATCCCCGCGAGCGGTTGCTCCAGCTCGGCACCATAATCCGGGACGGGAACCGCAGCCGATGTGGAATCGTTACTGTCATGCCCAGCGATCACGCCCATAACCGTAGCGGTATCAGCGATATCGTTGGCGAAGGGCCCAATCCGGTCGAGTGAGGAGGCAAAGGCGATAAGCCCGTACCTCGATACGCGTCCGTATGTTGGCATCATGGCGGGGATTCCGCAACAAGCCCCAGGCTGACGAATTGAGCCGCCAGTATCGGTTCCCAGGGCTGCGACAGCCAGACCTGCAGCCACGGCCGCGGCCGAACCACCGCTGGAGCCTCCCGGCACGCGGTCCAAGGCTACGGGGTTCCGTACTGGTCCGTATGCAGAGTTCTCATTCGAGCTTCCCATGGCAAACTCGTCGCAATTGGTCTTGCCGAGGATTACGGCACCAGCGTTCTCGAGGCGCACGATCGCCGTGGCATCGTACGGCGGGACGTAAGACTCCAAAATCTTTGAGCCGCAGGTGGTGCGAATTCCTTTCGTGCTGATCACGTCTTTGATTGCGATGGGAACGCCGGCGAGCGGAGGCAAGGCCTCGCCGCGAGCTACGCTTGCGTCCACACGGTCGGCTTGCGCGTAGGCGCGTTCGGGAGAAAGCGTGAGGAACGCATTCAACTCCGGGTTGCGTCGGCCAATTTCCGCGTAGAACTCCTTCGCTAGCTCGCGCGCTGAGATTTTCTTGGCCTGAAGCGCATCGCGTACTCCGGCGACGGTCCATGGTGTTGCGGCGCTCATCGGTCGATCACCTTCGGGACGCGGAAGAAGGGTTTTGCCGCGTCGGGAGCTTGGGCCAGAACGGCATCTGCGACGTCACAAGGGCGAACCACGTCATCGCGAAGCTCCGGATGGCGTTCAGAATCGCCATCAGCTCCCGACAAGATTGCACCTTGCGGAGAATGTGATGATGCGCCGTGAGAACGTGGAAGGACTTGGGACATGGGCTCGACGCCAGTCAGATCGAGCTCCTGCAACTTGCCCACGTAGTTGAGGATCTCATCGAGCTGGCCGCGATAGAGCTCGACCTCGGCGGGAGTGAGCTCGAGGTGAGCCAGTTCGGCGACGCGCAACACATCTTCGCGGCTGATAGTCATCGGCTGCTCCTCACGATGCCGATTCCAATTTGCGCCAGGGTACGAAATTTGTTGCGATTAGAGATGGCCTCGCTCCTTTATTTTCAATGAGTTAGATCGAATTCTAATCCCTGGTGTTGCGATTAGAGTGAGGCACTCACGCTCCGACTCTTCCTTCGATCGGCCTTTTTTTCGCGCAAGATACATAGCTTATCTTAGGGAGACAACCGCTCGAGTGCAAGCGTGCGTTTCCTGTGGACGGTTTCCGAAAACAGAGATGAACGAGTTCAGGATTTGCGGCGGCGGACGAAGGGAGTGTGTTCGTTATCCATTTCGCGCGAGAGGCGCTTGGGGCCGGGCTTGGCGATGAACTTCACTTCGCGGACGAGATTCCCGCCCCAGGCCTGATTGACGCGGGCGCAAAATTCTTTCTCCATCGATTCGAGCTGCTTCTGCCAGGCTTTGCCGTCGGCAGCGATTTCGAGACGTCCTGCCTGGCAGCGAACGGGCTTTGTGTGCTTGGCGAGAATTTTTCCCACGATGTTGGGCCACGCGCTGGTGAGCCAGGGAAGCGCCGCTTCGGGGCGCTCAAGTCTCCGCAGCATACCGCCAAGAAATTTTCCCGCTCGCTCCATGGATGGCGGGGATTCTAACACAGACGGGACAAATGCCAATCAGTCTCGCGAGCGAAAAAAGTTTGAGCGCAAGAAGCGGATGGTTCTGATTCGCGCGAGGGGCGAGACTTGGCCTGTGCGTGATGCCTGATGCCGCGCTGAAATTTCGAGGAGGAAAAATGGCGACGATCCGAGTGTTGGCTATCTCGAGCGAGCTTGCGGAGTCTGTGCGCAAGACCAAGAAAGATCCGCGTTACGGCTTTCCTGCGTACACGGAAGTGTCCGCCGGAGATGCTCCGTGCCGGCACTGCCTGGGCCTGATTTCCGCGGGCGAAAAATCCACGCTCTTCACCTACGATGCGTTCGAAGGCATCGAAGCGTTGCCGTTGCCCGGGCCGGTTTACGTGCATGCGGAAGCGTGCGAGCGCTATCCGGAAGATGGAGGGTTTCCCGAGATACTCCGGAAGAGCCCGCGAACGCTGAACGCGTATGCGCGAGGTGCACGGCTACTGGCGCAGGAATTCGTGGAGGATGGAACCGTGGATGCTGCCATCGAGAAGATCTTTGCGCGCGCGGATGTGGATTACATTCATGTGCGGAGCACGACGGCGGGATGCTACACGTTCCGCATTGAGAAGATGAAGTGACTGCAAGTTTCAAGAGCACTTATGTGATTCGTTCGCCAGAAAAAACGCGAACGGAGGAGCCGTCCGCGATAAATGCGGAATCCGGCCGGCGCGCAAGAACACGCCCGAATTCCGGGCCATAGAGGTAGCTACAATCGCCGCCAAGGCCAGCATCGGCTGCAGACCAAACACGCGACGGAACGTGCTCGACGCGATATTCCTTGCAGCCGCCGTCGCGCTGCGCGGCGTAACCCCAATAATGCTCGGTGATGAATTGCTCGAGACTGCCTTCCGCCGGGTGCGTTGAAGTGCCTGACGTTTGCGCATGGAGACGACACCATTGCCGATCGAGCCGCCATTGATACTCGACCGTGAAGCTGGCGTCGCTCTTCGCTATGCTGTGCTTCATGGGAAGGCAAATGTAATTTTCTGCGTACGCTAGCCGAGCGACTTGTGCGATCGCGTGCCTGGGCACGATTTCGCGAATGAAAACAACTCCGCGTTTGTAGGCTCCGGCATCGCTGCGCCGGACATAAAAGCGAAGATTCACTTCGTCGAAGTTCGTGTGGAAGGGAACTGGGAGGATTCCGAAGAGTTTGGTGCGAAGAAAGCGGAAGCCGACGAGACTGATGAACGTCTTGCCCTCGAACGAATCGAGTTCGGTGCCACGCGGAACGTATGCGCGCAAGGTTGCCGGGTCCGCTGTGTAATTGAGCATTACGAGATCGCGCCATTCGGCGGAGAGGAAAACACGTCCCGCGCGCCCAGATCGCTCTTCTTCTTGCATGGAGAATTTCAAAGGGTATTGGCTACGCCATTCAAACCGAGCTGGGGAGCGACGGCGCGGAGGGCAGCGATGCAGAAGGCGATGTGTTCGTCGAGGGGAACGCCCAACTCTTCGGCGCCTTTGTAGACGTCGTCGCGGCTGACGCCACGGGCGAAGGCCTTGTCTTTCAACTTCTTCTTCACCGAAGCAGCTTCTACTTCATGAATGCTCTTGCTCGGTTTAATCAGGGCGCAGGCGGTTAAGAATCCGGCGAGCTCGTCACAGGCGAAGAGAGCGCGGTCGAGCGGAGAGACTCGAGCGACGCCGCAATAATTAGCGTGGCCGAGTATCGCGTGGATCATTTCTTCCGGGTAGCCGCGCTCGCGCAGGATTTTCGAGCCTTCGTAAGGATGCTCCTCGGTGGGATGGTGAGCGGCGTTGGGCCAGCGCTCGTAGTCGAAGTCATGGAGCAGGGCAGTGAGGGCCCAGAGTTCTTCATCGCCTCCGAGCTTCCCAGCGTAAGCGCGGACGCAGGCTTCTACGGCGAGAGCGTGTTTGCGGAGGCTTTCGCTCTGGGTGTACTCGCACAAAAGGTTCCAAGCGTCGTCGCGTGTAGGCATTGGGTTGGTTCGTAACAATCCTGCAAGATGACGGCGTCGGAAAGCAATAGCGATTCAGGATCGCTCGATTTCGGCTCGCGCCGGGTCAGTGCGCCAACATATCCATGGCGGTGACGGCATAGATCGCGGCCGAATCAACCAGCTTGCGCAGGTCGATGTATTCGTTCGGTCCATGCGCGACGGAAAGGAGTCCAGGACCGTAGGCGTACGCTGGTATCCCCTCTGCTGCGTAGAAGCGGGTTTCCAGCAGGCCGGGGCACATTTCGAAAGAGGGTACTTCACCAGTTATGGCTTGCACAGCGCGTGAGAGAGTTTTGCCGAGCGCTTCGTCTTCGTCGCATGCGGTGGAGCGGCCCTCCTGCAGAATTTCCCATTCCAGGGGAATGCCGTCCTGCATGCATTGCTCGAGTACCCCCAGGAGCCTGGCCTTCTCCTCATCGAGGCTCTCCTCCGGATTAATCCGGCGATCAATGGTGAACCAGCACTGCTCCGGGACGACGTTGAAGCCAGCGCCGCCGCCACTGAGTCCACCGAGCATCAGAATCGAATTGCGCATTTGCTCCGCGCCGACCGCGCATCGAGTCTTGCGCTGTTCCACTTCGCGCTTCAATTGTTCGAGGCGCTCGACGACGCAGTGCATGCGTTCAAACGCATTGGCTCCCTGATGCTGCAATCCAACATGCGCGGACTTTCCGAAGACACGAACGCGCAGCGAAATTGCGCCGCGATTGGAGTTCCACACCGCGCCACTGGTCGGTTCAGCCAAAAGCATCCCGATGGCGTTTTGCCCGAGCAATCCCTGGCTTGCCAGCCACGCCGTGCCGTGCGTTCCGCCGGTTTCTTCATCGGGAACGAGCGTGAGGCCGACCTTGCCGTTTAGTTGGCCGGCGCATTCCCTGATGGCGAGAATGGCGTAAAGCATGGCGACGATTCCGCCCTTCATATCGCACGAGCCGCGGCCAAACAGAAAATTCTCTTTGCGAACCGGCTGGAATTGCTCCGCGGATTGTGCCGGAACCACATCGTAATGGCCGTGAAAATAAAGCGAACGCGGCCCGCTTCCATAACTCGCCAACAGAAAGACGGGAGTGGCAGCGGCGTCGTTTTTGAGTTCAGCAGGCCCGAATCGTTCACAGTCGAGATGCAATCGACGCAGACGCGCTTCGAGCAAGTCCGCGCAAGCGCGATAGTTTGCTCCCGGCGGATTCTCGGTAGGAATAGCGACGAGCTCGGCTAGAAATGCAGCCATTTCCTCGGTGCGCCCACGTAGCCAGGAAATGATCGCATCGGCTGGGCGCGAATCGGTGCTGGGTCGTGCGTTCATCGGCGGCCATGGTAGAAGGCTGTGGAAGCGACGCCAAGGACCAAATTGGTGGAATGGGGTTAGCACCGTCGACGGGGCCGCCATTCCCGCACAAAGACGGTTTGGGGTGAGATTCTTAGAATGAGACACGTCACCGAGGGATTGAGACGGAGCAGGTATCGAGTGAGACAGCGCAGCGGGTTCAACTGGACAGTATTGGGGCGGCAGCGAAGGCGAAGAAATTACGTATCTAGCGACGAGCAAGACGCTTACGGCGAATTCGCCCAGATCAGCGTGGAAAAATAGAATGGAAGTTCTATTCGGAACTCGAAGTGCAACAAATGCGAATCTGAGGCAAAAATCGTCACGAATGACGCTGCGCGACGATGTGTCCACCTCGATATCAGACTGGAAGCGTCAGGCGAAAGGCGAAACGGATCTCAATTGCATCGGAGACCGGGGCAAGCACCTTTGTTTGTAAGGAGCTGGACGATGGCGGCAAGACCGGAGACTCGAGAACGCGAAATAAGACTTGACAAGAAATGGCACCCTATGGACAATCACTCGCGCGCCGTTCCTGCCTTCCCCCTGTCAAGAGAGTCCTCCCCTTCGCATCGCCGGAAAAGTCTGCGAGGAGAACCGGTGGCGGAAAAAGAAAATACAGCAAGCAGCATTGAGCTTGACCGTGAAGTAATTCGTTGCCAAGTATGTGGATTGGTGCAATACCGCACACGAACGGACAACTGTCGCCGTTGCTTGCGCATGCTGCCTGCAAAGGTGACCTTCGTCATCCCGACGCCATCGCCTCAGGATTTGCCGGGTGACGACCGCCAACTGTTTGAGAACTGGCCAAACCGCGAAACTGTGGAGAACATCGGCCAGCGTATCCGCCAGTTGCGGGAATCGCGGAGTATGACGCAGAGCCAGCTACAAGCTCGCTCGCGCGTCTCTCGCTCGTATTTGTCACGCATCGAGAGCGGACAGATGACGCCTAGTCTCGGAACGCTGGAGAAGATCGCCGAGGCGCTGGGTGTCGGATTGAACCGTTTCTTCGTGCCGGAAACAAACGGCGAAACGGTGCTCGAAGACCCGTTCATTCAGGGGCTCCGTCCGTACCTGCGGCAACTCGATTGGACACAGTGGCAGGGCATTCTGAAGAGGCTGCAGGCCATCAGCGAGCATGTGAGCACGAATCACAGCATGCGTGCGCTGCCGCCGCAAGTCGCCGAGAGGCTGCCCCACGGAATGCCTCGACGGCAACAGCAAACCAGCCATTCTGCGACGGCGCTTCACCGCTAGCTTCGCGGAACGTGTAGCGCTGCAAGAATTTGAATCCAGGGCGGCCCGGCGGCTCGCAACGCGGAGAAGCCGGGCCATCGCCCAAGGTAAGAACGCAGCCTCGATTGGCTAGTTGCAAGAGGCGGCGAAACCTTCGTGTCTCCCCCGCTTATCGATTCCTAATGTAGCTGTGTCTGTGTCTGATTGGCCGCTGGAAGCGCGCCGGATGGATTTTACTACTGAGGTTCCCGCTTTCCCACACGGAGCAGCGTAATCTTGGTGCCGCTCGAGGTCTTCTTGAGAGCTACGATGCGTGCGCCGTTGCCTCGATCATCCACAAATGCAAGGTCGTGATCGTCTCCCTTGAAGAAATCGTTCGCATGCGCATCGGAGGCGTCCTTGCCGGTGTCCAGGCGAAAGTCAGGGCCGAGGCGCTTTTTGTACCAGGCTTGCACGAAATCGATGGGATCTTTCGAGTCAAATACTTCAGTGGCGATTCCCACGCCGGAGCCGTTTGCGCTGATTTCCACGCTGCCACCCTTGCTGTCCATCGAAGGCGTCGCGCCGGGATAAGCCGGCAGTCCGGTCGCGTGCGCGGCTTTGTTGACGTTGATATCGCCGACCGGAGTTTGAATCTCGACGTTGCGGCCCGAATCGCGAACGTTCAGCCGGCGGATAAACAAGCCGGCGATGGTGACGCCGAAGAGGACCATCACGATCACGCCTGCGGCGAGGATGCCAAGAATCCACCATAGGGCGGTGTTCCGGCGCTGTGGCGGCACTGGCGCGCTCGACATGCTCCCCCTCCTGTATCGTCCCTGAATCTAGTTACGCGAAGAAACGTGAAATGTTTCGACGGGCGGCGAAATGTTCCCGAATGCTAGTAGAAAACCACTCTTACGTCCGGACGCTTTTCGAGGTGCACGGTATCGACGAAGCGCACCTGGCGATCGTCGTAGGTCAGGATCAGCGAATGGGTGCGGGTTCCTTCACCAAAGAAACGCACACCGCGAAGGAGGCTTCCGCCGGTGACGCCGGTACAAGCGAAGATGATTTGGTTTCCGGGAGCCAAGTCTTCGGTGGCGTAGATGCGCTTGGGGTCCTTGATGCCCATCTGCGCGATGCGTTCGTGATGCTCGGGCTTCGAGACGACGAGACGCGCGAGGATTTGGCCATTGAGGCAGCGAAGAGCTGCGGCGGTCAAGACGCCTTCGGGCGCGCCTCCGGTGCCCATGACCGCGTGGACGCCTGTGCCGATTACCGCGGCGCTGATTCCGGCGGAGAGGTCGCCATCGGAAATCAGACGAATGCGCGCTCCGGCCGCGCGAATTTCAGCGATGAGCGTTTCGTGGCGCGGGCGATCGAGAACGATTATGACGAGATCCTGCACCTTGCGGCCAAGCCGCTTGGCAATTGCGTTCAGGTTGTCGGCCACCGGTGCGTCCAGGTCCACGGCGCCTTTGCACGATGGGCCGACGATGATTTTCTCCATGTACAGGTCGGGAGCGTGCAGTAACCCGCCGCGGTCGCTGGCGGCGAGAACGACGATGGCGTTTGGCTCACCAGTGGCGCAGAGGTTGGTGCCTTCCAGTGGATCGACGGCGATATCCACGGCAGGGTATTTACGCGTCTTATCGTGAACAGCGGCGCCAACTTTTTCGCCGATGAAGAGCATGGGAGCTTGGTCGCGTTCGCCTTCGCCGATGACGATGGTGCCGTCCATGCCGACCGTGTCCATTTCCGAGCGCATCGCTTCCACGGCCATCTGATCGGACTTGTGGCGGTCTCCGAGGCCCATGGTGTGTGCCGAGGCGATCGCAGCGCGTTCGACGACGCGCAAGAACTCGAGGCTGAGTGCCTTCTCCATTGCGGCTCCTGAGATGCGAGGCTGACCCAGACGGCGGGGACGTTCGTCCGGGAGCCTATGATAATCCAATTGGGGCGAATGAAAACAAGGGTTGTGGATAAAAGAGTTTCCGCGAGGGCTAGGGAAGCGGCTGGATTTTGGCGTTGACCAGAAATGGATCGTCGAATTCGGTCTGGTCTCCCGCTTTTTTGCCTGCGACAGGCAGGAGGCGCGCTGACAGCGGCTTGTGCCATTTCACCGAGAGGCTTGCTACGTCGCCCAGGATGCGCATGAGCTGTTCGTTCGAGACGTCGCCGGGGAGCGGAACGACGTCAAGACCTGTCCCGCAAACCGCTGAATAGGCGAGCAGGCCATCGATCGAGAGATGCCCCTCACTCCAGCGCTGTGAAATCACAGAATCTTCCAGCACGGGAACCATCAGCCCGGAATAGCCGGCTTGCGTAACTGGAACTGCCTTGATCGCGCGTGTGATGAGCGCGGCCACGGTCAACGTTCCACTGGAGCCGATTGGCGCGCCATAGAAATTTTCGATGGCGGCTCCGATGGAGACATCTCTTAGCGGCGCAGGCGAAAGATCGATTCCGCCATATTTCCAGCCACTTGTCTGGCTGATTGTTTTTGCTGTGGCCTCGACCTGCTGCGCATAAATTGTAAGCGAGGCTTTCAGGCGTTCCTCGGCTGCTTCGGGAGATTTCGTGGACGCCAAAACGTCCGCGACGACGTTTGCTGATTGCAAGCCGATGGCGAACTGCTTGCCTTCACCTGTGAAGTAGGAGGCGGGGTAGAACGGCGCGCCGGACGGTACGAGTGACCAGGCCGTGAAATTGAAATTGCCCTGGCTATGAAGAGTGTTGTTTTCGAGATATCGGATCACGCCGGCAGCCGCGCGTATGGAATTCCAGTGGATGCCGTCTTCACCGCCGATGGCGATGGAGCCTTCGAGCGTCTTGGACTGCGCGAGGATTTTGGCGAGCAAGTCGGCTTCGCGCGCGTCGTCTGTATCGCGCATCAGCGCCGGGCCGATGGAAGCGTCGAAACCTTCTTTCACAGTTAGCGCGTCGTAGTCACGAAAGAACGCGAGCGTTTGTTCGTCGCTCAGGTCGCGCGTGTATTCGGGGAAAGGTTGCGTGGTGATGCGGATTGTCTGGACTTCGAAGCCGGCTTTTTCGTAGGCGGCTTTGGCCTGGCGCAGGAAAGCGAGAGCCTCCTGGATCTGGTCCTGGTAATGGGCACGATCGAGGCGAACAAAAGCCGTGATCGCGCGCACTTTCGGTTTTGAAGGCAGCTCGGATGCACCGCCGGCGAGTCCCATCAGAAGCGAGATGAAAAGAGCTGCGGCGCGGAATCTGTTCGCGGCGCTCATGAAAAGGCGGCGATGCCGGTGATGCGCTCGCCGATGATCAGCTTGTGGATGTCGTGCGTTCCCTCGTAGGTGAAGACGGACTCTAGGTTGTTCATGTGGCGCATGACGCAGTAGTCGTCCACGATTCCGTTGGCGCCGAGAATTTCGCGGGCGCGGCTGGCGGTTTCGCGGGCCACCCACACGTTGTTCATCTTCAGCATGGAAATGTGCGAAGGGTGGGCGCGGCCCTGGTCTTTCAGTTTTCCAACTTGCAGCGCGAGGAACTGCGCCTTGGTGATTTCGGTGATCATCCAGACTAGTTTTTCCTGGACGAGCTGGTGCGATGCGATGGGCTTATTGTCGAATTGCTTGCGTTGCTTGGCGTAGTTGAGCGCCGTGTCGTAACAAGCCATGGCCGCGCCGATGGCACCCCAGCCGATGCCGTATCGGGCCTGATTCAGACAGGAGAGGGGGCCTTTTAGGCCTTCCACGCCCGGAAGCAGATTTCCCGCGGGAATCTTGCAATCCGTCATGGCGAGCCCCGAAGTGACGGAAGCGCGCAACGAATATTTTCCGTGGACGTCCCAGGCTTTGAATCCTGGCATGCCCTTTTCGACCAGGAATCCGCGAATTTTGTCGTCTTCGGTTTTTGCCCAAATTACGGCGATATCTGCAATCGAGCCGCTCGTGATCCACATTTTTTCGCCATTCAGAATGTAGGAATCACCCTTCTTTACCGCGCGGGTCAGCATCCCGCCGGGGTTCGAACCGAATTGCGGCTCGGTGAGCCCGAAGCAGCCGATGGCCTTGCCCTGTTGCAGCAGGGGAAGCCATTTGTCCTTTTGCGCCTCGGAGCCGAAAGCGTGGATGGGGTACATCACGAGCGCTGATTGCACGGAGACAAAACTGCGCAGGCCGGAATCGCCGCGCTCGAGCTCCTGGGTTACCAGGCCGTATTCGACGTTGGACATGCCCGCACAGCCGTAGCCTTTTAAGCTGGCGCCGAAAAGACCGAGCTCGGCCATTTGCGGCACAAGCTGCACCGGGAATTTTCCTTCGCGGTTGTACTGCTCGATGATGGGCATGATTTCATCATCGACGAATTGCCGCGAGGTTTGCCGGGCGAGCTTTTCTTCGTCGCTCAGCAGGGAATCGAAGTCGAGGAAATCGACTCCGGGGAATGATGGCATTAGATGTCTCCTTGAGGACGCGTGAAGCGGGGCGCCAGGTGTGCAGGCGGCAAATTGCCGCAACGCCCAAACGTGCATTGTATCCAACTCACACCCTGCTGCGCCAGCACCGGCAGCCCAGTGGCCGCACTGGAAGAAAGTATGGCTCGCGGAGCGTTGGTATATACTCGCGCGAAATAGCACGCATGGATGAACAATGAAACGCTCGGCTGGTGTAACCGCTTCGGCGGTGATCGTCTTTATCGGAAGCGCTCTTGCGCTGATTTGCGGAGTGTTCGGAATCCTGGCGATTTCGTTGGTCTCCACGACGCCGGCGCAGCCTCAGCTTTCAAAGTCATTCATGATATTTGTTCTGGTTCTTATAATTGGTTTAGCGGCATGGGGGCTCTCTTCGGGCATCGGGCTTCTTCATCTGCGGGGATGGGCGAGGATATCGATGCTCGTTTTCAGTGCGTTCCTGCTGGTAGGGTGTCTCCCGGCGACAGTGCTTCTGGCGGTGATGCCTTTTCCCACGACTGCAGTCATCCCAGGTGATCCGGAGACGATGGCGCGCGCCGTGACTGCCGCGCGGACCTTCGGCGTGATATTTTACGGATTACTCGCCGCGCTCGGCGGCTGGGGGCTCTATTTTTTCAGCAAGCGAAGCACTAGGGACCAGTTCTTGGGGCCGTCCACAACCCCAGGCTCCGTGCAATTCGCGGCAGCGAAATCATTGTCATCGGGGCGACCTCTCAGCATTACGATCATCGGCTGGTACATGCTGATCAGCGCGTTCTCCATGGTTGCGTTCTTGTTCGTGCATGCCCCCGTGTTTTTTCTGGGATTCTTTTTCAGCGGGCTGACTGCGTCCGGCATCATGTTGACACTGGGAACGGTGCAAATTGCCACGGCCAGCGGATTGCTGAAACTCCAACCGTGGAGCCGCACCGTGGCGTTGTACTATTTTCAGTTTCTCATCTTTAATGCGCTGACGATGGTACTGGTGCCGGGTACGCAAGCGCGCTACGACCAGGCGATGATCGACATGCAACAAGCGCTCGGCACGCCGCCGAGCCCGTTTCATATTCCCATCTGGACCGGGCTCCTTTTCGCCTTGCCAATTTCGGGTGTTGTTCTCTGGTTTCTGATCGCCAACAAAAATGCGTTTGAGGGACGGACCTCTGCACCGCTTAAGTGAACCTTACCCAGCCGGATTTGCCGTGCAAGCTCGGCGTTGACGCAGGCGAGTGGCGAATGCGATAATCACGAGCTTTGTTTGGGTCTCCCAATGAATTCCAGCGGAGACCCGGCATACCGGATCAGAGTGAAACTATATAAACGGGGCGGCCAGAACCGCATCTTCTCCTGAACATGGAAATTCTCCGCCATATAGCAGAATATTTCATTCAAGCTGCGCCCACGGTAGTTATCGTTTTCATTTTCTATCTTTTCATGCGCTGGGCGTTCTTCACTCCCATTCAAAAAGCCATGGCGGAACGCAGCGCGAAAATTGAAGGTGCGCGGGCGGAAGCAGCCGCAGTGGAAGCCGCGGCGGCGAAGGATCAACAGGCCTACAACGAAGCGCTGAAAAAAGCGCGCGGCGAAATATATCTGGAGCAGGAGGCGGCGCGGCAAGCGGTTCTCGATGATCGCGCCAAGCTTTTGAAGGCCATGCGCTCGCGCGCGCAGGAAGAAGTAGCGGCAGCCAAGAAGCAGATTGCCACCGAGCTTGCCGAATCGAAGGTTGAGGTGGAGCGCCAGACGCCGTCCTTGGCGAGCGAAATTGCGCGGACGATTCTGGAGAGTCCTTCCCCCATGCGCGGAGGGGCGGCTCAATGAAGCGTTTTCTGGGCTCCCTTGGTTTTCTGTCAGTGTTTCTCCTCTCGGTCGCTCTGCCGGCACTCGCGCAGGAAGGGGAAGTTCCGCCGGTAGAAACTCACACCGGATACTTCTATCGCTGGGCGAATTTTGCGATTGTGCTTGGCCTGATCGTTTGGGCTTGCGTCAAGTTCGGCGGCCCCGCCTTCCGCGCGCGGGCCGAAGATATTTCCCGGAAAATTGACGAAGGCGCGCGCTCTCGTGAAGCAGCCGAACGCCGTCGCCAGGAAATCCAGACGAAGATGGCGAGCCTGGAGGATGAAGTTCGCCAGCTGCGAGCACAAGCGAAGCTCGACGCGGAGGCCGAAGGCAAGCGGCTGCGCGCGATGTCGCGAGCCGAGGCCGACAAGATTGAGCAAGTCGCTCAGGCGGAGATCGAGGCTGCGCGGCGCGCCGCGTCAATGGAGTTGAAAGTGCTGGCGGCGCGATTGGCTATCGAACGCGCGGAAGCTCTTCTGCGCGAGGAAATCACACCGAAGGCTGAGGTGGCACTCTTCAAGACCTTTGTCGCCGAGCTCGAAAGGAGCGTCAATTGAGCGCGGTTGCCGAAAGATACGCCGCGGCGCTGGCGGACGTCGCGCTCGAACGGAAGAGCGCGGATAAGGTGAAGCGCGACCTCGCAAATTTCGTGGACGTATTTTTCTCGTCGGCGGATCTGCGGAATTCGCTCGAAAGTCCGGCAGTAAGCGGTGAAGTGAAGCGAAGGGTTATCGAGCTGGTGGCGGCGAAGATGAGCGTGGACGAGGCCGTGCGAAATTTCATTTATCTGATCGTGGATCACCGCCGCACGGAGATGCTGCGCGAAATTCTCGAAGCCCTGGGACAGCAATTGAACGCGAGACTGGGAATCGCGGTGGCGGAAGTGCGGTCGGCGCGGGAGCTGAGCGACGCGGAGAAAAAGGAATTAACGAGCGTGCTCGAACGCCGCACCGGAAAGAAAATCGAAGCTCATTTTCGCGAGGACAAGGCGTTGCTGGGCGGCGCAGTGGTTCGCGTGGGCTCGACAATTTATGACGGCTCGGTGCGCGAGCAATTGAATCGTATGCGCGAACAGCTGGAAACGGAATAGGTTCACCGAAACACAGGAGCAACGGATGGCGAATATCAAGGCTGACGAAATTACAAAGATTCTGCGCGAGCAGATCGAGAACTACCAGCAGACGCTGGCGGTCGAGGAAGTCGGATCGGTGATCTCGGTCGGCGACGGCATCGCGCGCATCCATGGCCTCGACAAATGCATGGCCGGCGAGATGCTGGAATTCCCGCACGACGTTTTCGGCATCGCGCTGAACCTGGAAGAAGACCAGGTCGGCACCGTGCTGCTCGGCGACTACACCGAGATTAAAGAGGGAGACATCGTCAAGCGCACGAACAAAATCATGTCCGTGCCGGTGGGCGAGGGCATGCTCGGGCGCGTGGTGGACGCGCTGGGCAACCCTATTGACGACAAAGGCCCCATTCAGAGCAGCCAGCGCAATCCGCTCGAACGCCTGGCGCCGGGCGTGGTGGATCGCCAGCCCGTGCGCGAGCCCATGCAGACCGGAATCAAGTCGATTGACGCGATGATTCCGATCGGACGCGGCCAGCGCGAGCTGATTATCGGCGACCGCCAAACCGGAAAGACCGCGATTATTCTCGACACGATTTTGAACCAGCGCGGCGGCGACATGATTTGCATTTATTGCGCGGTGGGACAGAAGCGCTCGACGATTGCTCAGATCGTAAAAATCCTGACCGACAACGGCGCCATGGAACACAGCATAGTGGTGGCTGCGTCGGCCTCTGAATCGGCTTCGATGCAGTACATCGCGCCGTTCGCTGCTTGCGCCATTGGCGAATACTTCCGTGATACGAAGCGCCACGCCGTATGTTTCTACGACGACCTTTCGAAACACGCGCAAGCCTATCGCGAAATTTCGCTTTTGCTGCGACGCCCTCCCGGCCGCGAGGCATTTCCCGGCGACGTTTTCTTTTTGCACTCTCGTTTGCTGGAGCGTGCCGCGAAACTGAGCGATGAACTCGGCGCGGGCTCCCTGACGGCGCTGCCGGTGATCGAAACGCAGGCGGGCGACATTTCGGCCTACATCCCGACGAACGTGATTTCCATCACCGATGGCCAGATTTATCTTGAGGCGGATTTGTTCAATAGCGGCATGCGTCCGGCCGTGAACGCGGGACTTTCTGTAAGCCGTGTGGGCGGCAACGCTCAGATCAAAGCGATGCGCCAGGTGGCCGGCACACTCCGGCTTGACCTCGCGCAATATCGCGATCTCGCGGCGTTCGCGCAGTTCGGCACCGAACAACTCGACAAAGCCACGCAAGCGCAGCTCGCTCGAGGCCAGCGACTGCTGGAAATTTTGAAGCAGGATCAATACCAGCCGCTCGCTGTAGAAAAAGAAGTGTTGATTATTTATGCGGCGGCGAATCGTTACCTGGAGGATCTGGAAGTGTCGCAGTGCCGCAGGTTCGAGCTTGAAATGTATCCATTCATCGAGACGAACTACGGGGGCCTGCTAAAGGCGCTGCGCGAGAAGAAGGCGTTTGACGACGCCGTGCGCGCGGAAGCTACCAAAGCGCTGGATGCTTTCAAGGAGCAATTCAAGGCTTCTCTCGGAGCGAGCGCGAGCCCTGCTGCTGCGGCTAGCGCGGCGGCGAAATCCGATGAGAAGCCTGCGCCGGTACCGGCAGCACACTAGCCCGAGAGCAGCCGGAGCGTAACGACATTTCATGCCCACACTTTTAGATTACCGGCGCCGAATTCGTTCGGTGAAAAGCACGCAGCAGATCACGCGCGCGATGAAATTTGTGGCCGCCGCAAAACTGCGGCGCGCGCAGGAAGGCGTGTTTTCCGCGCGGCCGTACGCGCGCGAGATTTTGCGTGTTCTGCGTTCCGCGGCAGCCCGCATGGAAAACGCGGCCCATCCGCTGTTGCTGCGGCGGCCGGAAGAAAAGATTCTGATGATCGTGCTCACGGGCGATCGCAGCCTGGCCGGAGCGTTCAATTCGAACGTAATCCGCCATGCGAGGGGACTTCATGCGCGAGCATTCTTCGAAGAAGATCGAGCTGATGGTGGTCGGCAAGAAGGGGCGCGACACGTTTCGGAAGCGCGGCTTGAGTTTCGTAGGCGAGTACCTGGATGTTTCTGCCAAAGTGGAATTTGCAAAAGCGAAGGAAATCGCGGCGCGCATCGCGGAAATTTACACCAACGGAGAAGTGGACGCGGTGTACGCGATTTACAACGAATTCAAGAACGTGATGGTGCAGAACCTGCAGGCCGCAGAAATTGCTTCCCGTCGATCCCGATGTGGTGGCGGAAGGGAGAGGCGGAGAAGAGTCGCTCGCAAGCCATGCCGGGCCCGGGAGTTCGCTTCCCATGGAGTCGACGCCCGGAGGCAACGCGCTCCTGGTGGATTACATTTACGAGCAGCCCGTTGAGGAGATTTTCCGCGGTCTCGTGCCGCGCTACCTGGAATCGGAAATATTTCGCATCCTGCTGGAATCGGCCGCCGCCGAGCATGCGGCGCGGATGACCGCGATGGATGCGGCCACGCGAAACGCGTCCGAGTTGATCGACAAGCTTACTTTGCAGATGAACAAGATTCGCCAGGCGGGCATTACCAAGGAAATGATCGAGATTGTGAGCGGCGCAGCGTCGGCGATGTCGTAGCGCGCCAGACAAAACCGAGGGAGAACCAGAATGGCAGAACGAAGACAAGACGAATTGAAAATCGGGCCACGTGGTCGAGGTCATCGGGCCGGTGGTCGACGTGCAGTTTCCGGAGCACCATTTGCCGTGATCCACAACGCGGTGCGAATCACGAGCGAAGGGATTCAACGTTCCCGAGCCGATCGACATCGTCGCGGAGGTGGCGCAGCACCTTGGCGAAGGCCGCGTCCGCTCCGTGGCCATGAAGCCGACCGAAGGCCTGGTGCGCGGCATGAAGGCTGAGGACCTGGGCGAGCCGATTTCCGTGCCTGTGGGCCGCGCGACGCTGGGGCGCGTGATGAACGTGCTGGGCGAGCCGGTGGACGACCTCGGTCCGGTGAAGACGGACAAGCGCTATCCCGATTCACCGTCCGGCGCCTTCGCTCGAAGACCAGTCCACAACTCTCGAAATGTTCGAAACCGGCATCAAGGTCGTCGACCTGATCGAGCCGTACCTGAAGGGCGGCAAGATCGGCCTGTTCGGCGGCGCGGGCGTGGGCAAGACCGTTTTGATTCAGGAGTTGATTCACAACGTCGCGATGAAGCACGGCGGCGTTTCGGTGTTCGCCGGCGTGGGCGAGCGCACGCGCGAAGGAAACGACCTGTGGCTGGAAATGCAGGAATCGGGCGTCGTCGTGCCGGGCAATTCGGAGAAATCGCGCTGCGCGCTGATTTACGGACAGATGACCGAACCGCCCGGCGCGCGCCTGCGCGTCGGCTTGACTGGCCTGACCGTCGCGGAATATTTCCGCGATGAAGAACACCTGGACGTGCTGCTCTTCATCGACAATATTTTCCGTTTCGTGCAAGCGGGATCGGAAGTATCGGCGCTGCTTGGCCGCATGCCTTCCGCCGTGGGATATCAGCCGAACCTGAACACCGAAATCGGCGAATTGCAGGAGCGCATCACTTCCACCAAGAACGGCTCGATCACTTCCGTGCAGGCGATTTACGTGCCCGCCGACGATTACACCGATCCGGCTCCGGCCGCGACGTTCGCGCACCTGGACGCGACGACGAACCTGAGCCGGCAAATCGTCGAGCGCGGCATTTATCCCGCCGTCGATCCGCTGGCGAGCTTCTCGCGCATTCTCGATCCGCGCATTGTGGGCCAGGAGCATTACAACGTGGCGCGCGCCGTGAAGTCCGTGCTGCAGCGCTACAAGGAATTGCAGGACATCATCGCGATTCTCGGCATCGAAGAGCTTTCCGACGACGACAAGCAGACCGTGGCGCGCGCGCGCAAGATCGAAAAATTCCTGTCGCAGCCGATGTTCGTCGCCGCGCAGTTCACCGGGCCTCGAAGGCAAGTACGTGAAGATCGAGGACACCGTTCGCGGCTTCAAGGAAATCGTCGAAGGCAAGCACGACGATCTTCCGGAGCAGGCGTTTTACATGGTCGGCACAATCGAAGAAGCGCGCGAGAAGGCGGAGAAGATGGCGGCGACAGCGTAATTTGCGCCGCGCGCGCGGCCAGGAAACGAATGCTACCCGAAGACATCGAACTGCAGGTCGTAACGCCGGAGAGGCACGTTCTGCAGCGAGACCGTGCAGTCGGTCGAAATGCCCGGTAAAGAAGGCTACCTGGGCATCTTGCCGGGCCACGCGCCGCTGATCACCGAACTCGGCATCGGCATGCTCACGTATCGCAAGGGCTCGCGAAACGCGCTACCTTGACCGTGATCAACGGCTTCGCCGAAGTTTTGCCTGACCGCGTGATCGTGCTGGCGGAACACGTCCGAACGCGCCGAGGAAATTGACGTGGCGCGCACTCGCGCTGCGCTCGAAAAAGCCCAGGCAGAGCTTACCAAGCCGGGCGAGACGGAAGCCGGCTGGCAAGAGGCTTCGTTCAGAGCGGACAGCGCGACGGTGCGTTTGCAGACCGCTGCCAAAGGCGGAGTTTCCGGCGCTGCAGAGGGTTAGGCTCATCCTGCATAGTGCAGCTCAGGAAGGCACTTACCTCTTGGCGCACCCCGAGTCGGCCGCTTTTTCCCGCATCCAATAAGTGTGGTCAAATGAGGATTAGAATGTCTGAGATTGTAGTTTACTCAACCTGCTGGTGCTGCGACTGCCGCCGCGTGAAACAGTTTCTTCGCGAGCGAGAGATCGCATTTCAGGAAGTGAACATCGACGAGTCGCCCGATGCCGAGGAACTCGTCCTTCGTGTGAATGGCGGCCGCCGCAAGGTGCCCACGATCGGAATCGACGGGCGCTACTTTGCATGCAGCCCGTTCGATCCGCAGCAAATCGCCGAAGAGTTGAAGATCCCGCTGAATAAGTAAGCGGGCCCTCCGTTCTTATTCCAAACGAGATTAGCCTATCTTAAGCTGCCTATGATGCCAGGCCGACGCCACGCGTCATAACTCCGGCGACGCGCAGATCCGGGGTGAGCACGACGAGGTCTGCATCCGCGCCCACGGCGATGATGCCTTTTTTTCCCGCGAGGCCAAGTCGCCGCGCGGGCAAAATCGTAGCCATCCGCACGCATCAACGAACGGCACGCCGAGCGCACAACGTACCGCAGCGCACGGTCAAGAGTCAGCGTGCTGCCGGCAAGCTTTCCTTCCGCATTGCGGCAGACGCCGTCTTTCACAATCATCTCGAAATTGCCAAGGCGAAATTGTCCATCGGGCATGCCGGTAGCGGCGATGCCATCGCTTACCAGCATAACGGTGTCGAATCCCTTGGTGCCGAGCAGAACCTGAATCGCCGGCCCTGCAACGTGCACGCCGTCTGCAATGACTTCCGCGGTGACGTCCGGGTCGGTGAGGATCGCGCCGATCACGCCGGGATCGCGATGCGAGAAGGGCCGCATCGCGTTGTAAAAATGTACCGCGTGGCGCGCGCCGGCTTTCATGGCAGCCATGGTTTGCTCAAAGTCCGCGTCGGTGTGGCCGATGCCGACGACAATTCCGCTTGCCACCGCCGCAGTCAATTAGCTCCATCGCACCGGGAAGTTCCGGCGCAATCGTAAGAATCCGAACCAGGCCATCCGCCGCTTCGCAGAAATTTCTCGAAAATTTCGAGAGAAGGCCGCGTTATCGAGTCAGGGGATGAACGCCGCGGCGAGCCTGGCAGATGAATGGGCCTTCGAGGTGAATTCCGAGAATTTCGGCGGCGAGCGCGCGCGATTCTCGGCCGGGTTCGATGCGCGCGAATGTAATGCGCGATGCCTTCGAGACTCTTGCAGGTCTGGTCGACTGGCGCAGTGACGGTGGTCGCTACGATGGATGTGGTGCCGTGGCGCGCCACCGTGGACGTGATGCGATCGAGCGCGTCGGCATTTGCTTCCATCACGTCGTGGCCGCCCGCGCCGTGGATGTGCACGTCCACGAATCCGGGCACGACAGTCATCCCGGAGGCGACGTAATCCACCGCGCCCTGCGGGAATCTGTACCTCGTCGCGATGGCCGATAGCGGTGATGCGGCTGCCTTCGACCAGAATGACGCTGTCGCTGATCTCCTCCTGAGGAGTCAGAATACGACTGGCATAAATGGCGGTGACCGTCATAACCCATCAATCCTACGCGAACTCTGCGTGCAAAATCACAGGCGAGCCTTGCATCCTTTTCCTTCTCCGATACAATCAAGAGGCGCTTAACGATGGGAGGAAATTGAATGGCAAACGAGAAACGTTATGTGGCCCAAAAGCGGCAGCGTCGGCGTCGCAAAGTGGCCAAGGGAAGAGTGAAGCTGTACGAGCAGGGAAAAATCAAGCACGACCAGTTGTCTTCTCTCGCCAAGAGATTCCTAAGCCGTAAGATGCGTGCTCTAAAGAAGTCCGAATAAAAAAAAGCGGAGGCGCCAGGACGCCTCCGCTTTGCTGCAACCGCCGCCAGTGCAATTGCCTTAGTTGCCGCCGGACGCCGCCTGCGCATGCGTCTGGTTTACCTTCGGAATGCTCAGGTAGCCGGTGATCTTGTCCTTGCCCACCTGGTTCACTACGAACTCAAGCGGAGACCTGGCTCCATTCTCGAAGAAGTACAGCGGCTCGTTGGCCGACAGGTTCTTCTTCTCGTGGCGCTGGTCGTCAACGAAGATCGTAACGGCATACTGGCTCTTCTTGGTGTTGGTGCCGCGAAGTTCGACCATCAAGTTGCCGACTTTCTCGCGGCTGTTCTTCTTGTCGATTGTGAATTCGTAATAATCGCGCTCACCCAGCCGCCGAAGCTCTTCCACTTCGTCGTGGTTCTTCGCGATCAGAGTGCCGAATTCGCCGCGGGTCAACTGCAGGCTGTTCTTCTCCGCGTCGAGGTCGGACTTCACGCCGTTGACGTCCGTGCCGAGCTTGTTGACGTCGTCAACGCTGGCCTTGGTCGCCAGTTGCGCTGTCGTGTTGATTCTGCAAGGTCCGACAGTTCCTTCGCGTCTTCGTCCTTGATTTTCTTGGCCTGAGAGCGCGCCCGATTGAGCTCACCCTCGGTCAATTTCATCTTGTCGGTCACCACGCTCAGCTCGCCTTGCAGCTGCGCGTTGGTGTCTTCGGCCTTGGCCAAGCGCTGCCTCAGAATATCATCATTCTGCTTGAACTGTTGATTCTGGGCCGCGATGTTCTGCTGAAGTTCCTTCGATCGCGTAGAGGCAGTCCAACCCGCGCCTAGCGCCACCAAAGAAACCACTGCCAGGGCGACGACTACGATCCCGACCCAGCGGGGCGCGGCCGCGTCCTCTGCGATAATTTCTTGTCTTTCCTCGCTCATTTCTTCTCCTCCGGGGGAAGCCCGTTCGCGGGTGATAGAAGCAAGCGCGGAACCAAACCGGGAAGGCCGCCACCAAGCAGCGTAAGCTATTGATAGTAAAACATTTAGTTTCTCCGAACGGCGTGGAGTGCTCGTGCCCGATGGCCTGGGATGCTGCAATTTTTACGTGGCTGTAATGTTTTCTGCGTGGTCTAAATCAAGCCACCAAGATGGCGCAGTATGCACCCTGTCGATCTTGCTCATGCGCGGAAGATCGAGCGGCTCCTAGCGGGTGACCGTCATATTGCGCAATTCTGCAATGCGGTCCGAAAGCGGAGGATGAGTGCTGAACAGATTGGAGAACAACTGTCCGCCCGTGAACGGCTGAACGATCATAAGCGCAGACGTGGACGGAGGAATGTCCATCGGAATTTTCTTGTTATATGCGCCGAGTTTTTCGAGCGCGCTGATCAGCCCGTAAGGATGGCCAACCATCTTCGCGCCGGATGCGTCCGCCTGATATTCGCGCTGGCGGGAAACGCCCAGCTGAAGCAAGAGTGCGGCAACCGGCGCGAGGACGAGCATCAAGATTGCGCCAATTCCCCCACCGCGCCTGCGGTCTCCACCACCGAACCAGAAACCCATGCGCGCAATCCAGGTGATGGCGCCGGCAATCGTCGCCGCGATGGACGAGGTGAGAATATCGTAATTTCGGACGTGCGAAAGCTCGTGCGCGATTACGCCTTCGAGTTCGTCGTCGTTCATCAATTCGAGCAATCCCTGTGTGACAGCTACTGAAGCATGGCTCGGATTGCGCCCGGTGGCGAACGCATTCGGAGCCGCTTGCGGAATCAGATACAGCTTTGGCATCGGCAAATTCGCTTTGCCGGCGAGGCGCTCCATCACCGCGTAGAGGCGCGGCGCCTGTTCCCGGCTGATAGGCTGCGCGCCGCTGGAAGCCAGCGCAATCTTGTCCGAGAAGAAGTAGGCCGTGCCGTTCAAGAACACCGCGAAGACCAGCGCCATGGTCATGCCGCGCGGGCCTCCGAAGGCCTCCCCAACGAACAGGAGAACGAGCGTCAAAGCCGTCAGTAAAAAAGTGGTCTTTAGAGTTTTCATGGTCCCAACCTGTCGTCCTATTAAGCAGCCCCGGCCTTTGCTGTTTCACGCGCAAACTTCATTTCGTCATTTTTCGTATCCGCATCCACGCGGATTACATCACCGGGATGGATTTCGCCATCGAGAAGCTTCAGCGCCAGCGGGTCCTGAATCAGCCGCTGGATGGCTCGCTTCATCGGGCGTGCACCGTAGGCCGGATCGAAGCCTTCGCGGAAGAGCAGAGCCTTGGCCGCCGACGTCAAGTGCAGCGTCAACTGGCGCTCCGCGAGCCGCTTCGTGAGATTGCGCATCTGGAATTCGACGATGCGTTCGATCTGGTCCTTCCCCAGTGGACGGAAGAGCACGATATCGTCAATGCGGTTCAGAAATTCCGGGCGGAAGAGTTCCCGCAACGCGGCCATGGCTTGTTCGCGCGCCTTTTTCGGATCTTTCTCCGCCAGTTCAAAAATGGCGGTCGAGCCGACGTTGGACGTCATAATGATAACCGTATTGCGGAAATCCACCACGCGTCCCTTGCCATCGGTTAGGCGCCCATCATCGAGAATCTGCAGCAGCACGTTGAATACATCCGGATGGGCCTTCTCGATTTCATCAAGCAGAACGACGGAATACGGACGCCGGCGAACCTGCTCTGTGAGTTGTCCGCCCTCCTCGTAACCCACGTAGCCCGGAGGCGCGCCGATCATCCGCGCGACGGAATGCTTCTCCATGTACTCCGACATGTCGAGCCGAATGATGGCGCGTTCGTCGTCGAACAGAAATTCCGCGAGCGCTCGCGCGAGTTCCGTCTTGCCCACACCCGTGGGACCGAGAAATAGAAACGACCCGATCGGCCGGTTGGGATCGCTCAATCCCGAGCGGCTGCGGCGAATCGCGTTCGCCACGCTCGCAAGAGCGACATCCTGGCCCACCACGCGGTCGCGCAACCGCTCTTCCATGTGAACGAGCTTTTGGACTTCGCCCTCCAGAAGGCGCCCGACCGGAATCCCGGTCCACTTGCTCACAATCTTCGCGATTTCTTCCTCGCCGACTTCTTCCTTCAACATCGGATGATCTTTTTGGAGTTCCGCGAGCCGGTCTTGCGCCGTTTTCAATTCCTTTTCGGCAGCGGAAAGCTTGCCATAGCGTATCTCCGCCACTTTCGCCAAATCGCCCGTGCGCTCGTAGCGCTGCTCTTCGGTTTTCAGGCGTTCGATTTCTTCCTTCTGCTTCCGCATGCGCCCGATGGCGTCTTTTTCGGTCTGCCAGTGCGCCTTCAGGCCGTTGGACTGCTCTTTCAGCGTGCTGAGCTCTTTTTCGATCTGCTTCAAGCGGTCTTTCGAGTGCGCATCCGATTCCTTGCGGAGAGCTTGCCTTTCGATTTCGAGCTGCATGATGCGCCGCTCGATTTCGTCAATCTCGGCGGGCAGGGAATCGATTTCCATGCGCAACCCTGCGGCGGCTTCATCCACAAGATCGATGGCCTTATCGGGCAGGAAGCGGTCGGTGATGTAACGCTGCGAAAGCATCGCAGCTGCAACGATGGCCGCGTCCTTGATGCGCACGCCGTGGTGAACTTCGTAGCGCTCTTTGAGCCCGCGCAAAATCGCGATGGTATCTTCCACCGAGGGCTCGCCGACGTACACGGGCTGGAAGCGGCGTTCAAGCGCCGGATCTTTTTCGATGTATTTGCGGTACTCGTTGAGCGTGGTCGCGCCAATCGCGCGCAGCTCGCCGCGTGCCAGCGCCGGTTTCAGCATGTTGGACGCGTCCATGGAACCTTCGGCGGCGCCCGCGCCCACAAGCGTGTGCAGTTCGTCGATGAAGAGAATAATCTGGCCTTCGGATTCGGTGACTTCCTTCAGCACGGCTTTCAGGCGGTCTTCGAACTCGCCGCGATATTTCGCGCCGGCAACCAGCGCGGACAAGTCGAGCGTAACAATCCGCTTGGGCTTCAAGACTTCCGGAACGTCACCGGCGATGATGCGTTGCGCGAGACCTTCAACGATGGCTGTTTTGCCCACGCCTGGCTCGCCAATCAGCACGGGATTGTTCTTCGTGCGCCGCGCAAGAATCTGCATCACGCGGCGAATCTCTTCATCGCGTCCTATGACGGGATCAAGCTTTCCCCGCCGCGCCAGGTCCGTAAGGTCGCGTCCATATTGGTCGAGCGCCCGATAGGTCGCCTCTGGATTTTGAGACGTCACGCGGTGGCTGCCGCGGATGGCTGCCATGGCCTGCAAAATCGCGTCGTAGGTGGCGCCCAGACGCGCGAGCAGTTGTCCGGCGGGATCGCGATCGGCCTTGGCAATGGCCAGCAGAATATGTTCGGTCGAGACGTACTCGTCCTTCAGGCGCTGCGCTTCATCGAACGCGCGTTCAAGAATTTTGTTTGTTGCCGGACTCAGATACTGGTCCGTGGCGCCGGACACTTTCGGCAGCCGCTCGATTTGCGCTTCCATTTCGCGCGTAGCCTGCGCCGGTGAGACCCCGAGCTTTTCGAGCAGTGGCGACACCACTCCCTCGCCTTGGGAGACTAGAGCCCATAGCAAATGGAGCGGCTCAATCTGCTGCTGGCCTGAACGTGCCGCCATTTCCTGGGCCGCTTGCAGGGCCTCTTGAGCCTTAATTGTCAGTTTGTCGAGCCGTACCATAACGCAATAATCTCACTTTCTCTGAAAGGATACAAAGAGCCCGGTACAGCATTGGTCCGGAGCGCCCCAAATTAGCGCAATGGCATGATAAAATATGCGTGTATCGTTGTCAAGTTTATTTCGTATCCACTACCCGCCATATTCTATTTCAAAGCCTTTACTATTATACATTTAAGATAAAGCGTTTCCGGCACAGTCAGCAATACCGGATGATCCTGAGCCTGCGTTCGGCGGTCAACGACTGCAATTGCCTTCCTTGCGTCGTTTGCCGCCTCGGCGAGGATTTGCAGGAAGAGAGCCTCGGAAATATGATAGGAACAGGAACAGGTGACCAGGTAGCCGCCGGGCTTGAGAATCTTCAGCGCTCGCAGGTTAATCTCCTTGTACCCGCGCTGAGCTGCGGGAATGCTGTCGCGATTTTTGGCGAACGCGGGCGGGTCAAGCACCACCATGTCGAACTGCCGCCCCACTTCGTCATATTCCTTCAGTAAGTCGAATGTGTTTCCTTCGCGGAACGTGACGTTCGAGATCGCGTTCAACTCTTGATTGCGCCGGGCGGCCTGGACGGCTGCGGCGCCCATGTCAATGCCCTCGACATGCTCGCAGTTGCCCGCAATGGTTAGCGCAAAGCCGCCCTGGTAGCTGAAGCAATCCAGTACCTCGCCGGAGGCATAGCGCCGCGCCGCCCAGTGGTTCTCGCGCTGATCGAGGAAGGAGCCGGTTTTTTGCCCGTGGCGCAGGTCGTACACAAACGTTACCCCGTTTTCGCTCGCCTGGACTTCAGGCGGGACGTCGCCGTATAAAACACTGATTTGCTGCTCGAGGCCTTCGAGCATCCGGACTTTCGGGTCGTTTCGTTCGAGGATACCCTTCGGCGAAAACAGCTCGACCAGGATTTCGACGATGAGATTCTTGAGACGCTCGGTGGCCTGGCTCAGCGTTTGGATCACGAGGTATTCGCCGTAGCAGTCCACAATGAGCGAGGGCAAGAGGTCAGCTTCGCCGTAAACGAGCCGGTACGCCTCCGTGTTCTCAACCACGGTCTCGCGATATTGAGCGGCTTGGCGAATACGCTCAGTGAGAAACGTGCGGTCTATGGGGACATCTTCGCGAGTGAGTAGGCGGATGGCGATTTGCGATTTGTCGCTGTAGAACGCGCGGCCCTGGTAACGCCCACGCTCATCGGTAAGGCGAACGATGGAGCCAGCCTCGGCGCGTGCCGTGCGAACATCGCTGCGATAGACCCAGAGATGGCCAGCACGAAGCCGCTCAACGCCGCGCGCGGTGATGATTACGGAATCATCCGGCGTTACCTTGCCAATTGATCGGGCGATTGCAGGCCCTTCCACAGGTTCCCTGCCTTAGCGACGCGCGCTGCTCCGTTAGATAGAATGGCTCCGGGGACGCGAACCTGAGTTTGACCCACAGGAGCAGGTTAGACAGACCCGATGCCAGACGGTAAAGATTTCTTAGCACAATTGCGAGAGTTGCGCCAGCCGCGTCCGAGTGCCATGTTGTTCGCAAAAATTGAACTGCAAATAGCGATCAAGTCCGCATGGATCTAGACGATTTCAACTACGATCTGCCGCAAGAGCTGATTGCCCAGCGGCCCCTCGCCGAGCGAGATGCTTCGCGAATGCTGGTGGTGGATCGCGCTTCCGGCGTCTGGGAAGATCGCGAATTTCGCGAGTTCCCGGACCTTTTGCGCGGCAACGAGCTGGTTGTTGTAAACAACGCGCGAGTGCTGCCGGCGCGGCTCTTTGGCCGGCGCATGGGAATTCACGCGCAGAAGCCTGGTAATAATAATCCAGCGCGCGAGGAGCATCTGCAAGCCGCGATTGAAGTCTTGCTGGTACGGCAAGTCCAGGAGGATCTGTGGGAAACGCTCGTGCGGCCCGGCAGAAAGATTCCCGTCGGCGAGCAAATCGTTTTCGGCGATGGCGAGCTCGAAGCGCGTGTGGAGGACCGCGGCGGATACGGACTGCGCGTTTTGCGCTTCACTTCGAAGATTGGCTTTCACGAAGCGCTTGAGCGTCTTGGGCGGATTCCGTTGCCGCCGTACATCAAGCGCGCAGATGAGGATTCCGATCGCGAGCGCTATCAGACGGTGTACGCGCGACAGGGAAGTGCCGTGGCAGCGCCCACGGCGGGGCTGCATTTCACTCCTGAGGTTTTGAAGCGCGTGCGCGAGCGCGGGATAGAGATTGCAGAAATCACGCTCGACGTCGGCCTGGGCACGTTTGAACCGATCCGCACCGAACGGCTCGAAGACCACAAGATCCACGCCGAATCCTACGAAATTTCCGAAGCTGCCGCTGCGGCGATTGCCCGCGCGAAGACCGAAGGCCGCCCTGTGCTGGCCATCGGGACTACCGTGGTGCGCGCGCTCGAAGATGCCGCCGCAAAATCCGCTGGGCGAGGCGCAACGCTTGCTCCCGGAGCGGCCGACGCTGACATTTTCATTTATCCGGGCAAGCCGGTCCGAATCGTAAATGAAATGCTCACGAATTTTCATTTGCCGCAGTCGAGTTTGCTCGCGCTCGTCGCTGCTTTTGCCGGACGCGAAAACATTCTGCGAGCGTACGGGCACGCGGTAGAGGCCGGATACCGCTTCTATAGTTATGGAGACTGCATGCTGATTCGATAGGATGACGTTTGGCCGGCGGCCCGGCCCCGAGCTCTTTCGCCGCTGGACTTTCGTGCAACGCGCTTCGGGTTCGTCTATAATCCGCATCCTGCTCTCCGGAGCGTCTGAATGCGCTATTTAATCCTCAGCGACATCCACGCGAACCTGACGGCGCTGGACGCCGCCTTGGCTGCGGCCAAGGGCCGTTGGGACAAGGTTCTCTGCTTGGGCGATGTAGTCGGATATGGGCCAGACCCCAACGAAGTGATCGACCGCATACGCGAACTCGGCGCTCTCGTCATCCGCGGCAATCATGACAAAGCGGGAAGCGGCATCGCCAATGCCGATGATTTCAATCCCGTGGCGCGCAACGTAGCTCTTTGGACCCGCGAGAAGCTACGCCCTGAAAATCGCGAGTGGCTAGAGAAGCTGCCGACGGGGCCGAGTACGGTCGAGGGATTCTCACTGGTCCACGGCGCATTTCGCGACGAAGATGAGTACGTGTTCGCTCCGGCGCAAGCGCTCGACGGGTTGCTGGACGCGCCCTCGGCCATCACCTTTTTCGGACACACGCATCTGCAAGGCGGCTTCACTCTGCGCGACAATAAAGTCGGCGTACTTCACTTCAAGCCCGCCGCAGGCACCCCTTTTACCACGCTTACGCTGGAGCAGGGCTCCACCTATCTGTTGAATCCGGGGTCCGTGGGCCAGCCTCGCGATGGCGACGCGCGAGCTGCGTTCGCGATTGCGGACGTCCCCAACAGTACAATCGAATTCTGGCGCGTTCCCTACGATATTAAATCGGTTCAGGAACGGATGGAGGAAGCGGGCCTTCCCGAGCCGCTCATTCTCCGCCTTTCGTTCGGGCGCTGAGCCTCACAGGAAGCCTAATGGAACCGGGAGAGAGTTCGTATCGTGAGGATAGAAAACGACTCCCCGTCGCCTTTGTTGCCGGCGCCGTAATCGTACTGCTTCTTTTTGGGGGACTCCTCCTGCTGACGCGAGTCATGCAATCACACTCGCCTAGCGCCACAGCGAAATTACCTTTCGGCTCGGAAGAGCAGGCCTACGCTCAGCGAATTCACTTCCTGGATATTCAACTGGCCCACGCCACGAATTTTCTAAATCAGGACTTCACCTATGTTGCCGGAACGATTTCGAATGACGGCGTGCGTACGGTGCGCGCGCTCGAAATCACCGTGGAATTTCACGACCCTTTCAATCAGGTGATTCTGCGCGAGAGCCAACAGTTGATCGGGCCCGATACGGGTCCCATTGCTGCTGGGCAGAGCCATGATTTTCAGATGACGCTCGAGCATCTTCCGGTGACGTGGAATCACGAGAATCCCGCCCTTCGGGTAACCGGTCTTCTTCTGGAATAATCGCGGGATCTCCGGGTTCCGGGTCAAGTTGCGTCGAAGGAAATGGTGGTGTGTCCTTGAACGCGCCTGCGGATGATTGGGCCGAGCTCGATCGCGCGCTGGCAGAAATGGCTGCGTCGGGCAGCGTGGAAGTTCGCGAGGACGGCGAATGGCTCGCCGAACTCGCTGCGCTGCACTGCGAACTTCAGCGCCAGGGCAAAACTCCGCTGGTGCATTTGTGGTCGGACGAGCGGAATTTGACGCGCCGCGTCTTGCGCGTAAAAGAACGCGCCGAAGATCGCATCATTTTGGAAGTCCAGCGCTTCGGCCAGACGAAACCGGGCCGGCTCGAATTCTTGCGCACGGATTCGCCACGCTCCGCTGGCCGCATCAGTCGCGAACAATTTCGCGGGCGCTTGGGACGTATCCTGGCCGAAAGCTTTCCTGACGCGACGATTGATTCGCTCAGCGCCGCCCCAGATTTGGAGCATTCTTTTTCCGGCTTGTACGTCCGAGGGCGCATGCACGAAGGCGCGCGAGAATGGGCCCTGCTCGCGGTTTCCCCGCACGAAAACGCCGCGGCCGTGGAAGGAATTCTCGCGTATGGAATTCTGTGGCTCGATTGGGCGCGAAGCCATACCACCCGGCGCGCGATCGAAGGCTTGCGTTTGTTCGTTCCGTCTGGCCCGAGCAAATCTCTGCGCCAGCGGTTGCTCGCGCTTTCCCCCACGGTGCGGACCGAGATTTACGAACTACGGCAGCCGGACGGTCCCATGCAAAAGATTGACGCTGCCGACGGAGGAAACATCGAGAGCAGGCTCGTTTCACGCCGTGATGTCGAATCGGCCCTGTCCGCGGCGCGCGAAAGTGTCGCGCACATCAAATCGCTCGCGCCAGCGGCCTCAGCCGAGGCCATTGAAGTCCGTATCCCATCCGGAACCAACGACGCGGCAATCTGTTTTCGCGGTCTGGAATTCGCGCGATGCACAAAAGAAGGAATTTTATTCGGCCTGGGTGATACGCAGCACACTTTTTCGGCCGCAACTGAGCCGGCACTGAAACGCCTGCTACGCGATCTCGATCTTCATCGCAGTTCGCTCGCCGAAGATACGAATCATCCGCTCTATCGCTGGGCGCCCGAGCGCTGGCTCGAGACGCTGGTGATCGAAGATCCCTCGAAGGTCGATGCGCAGCTCGATCCGGCGGATTTGTATTCGCAGGTCCCAGCTTTGGCAGCGGGCGATCGCGGCGTGATCGATTTGCTCGGCGTGACGCACCGTGGGCGGCTCGTCGTGATTGAGCTAAAAGCATCTGAGGATATTCAGCTGCCCATTCAGGCGGTGGATTATTGGCTGCGCGTCCGGCGTCATCAACTCGACGGCGATTTCCAGCTCCACGGCTATTTCACGGGCATCGAACTCGATCCCAAACCGCCGCTGCTATGGCTCGTCGCGCCCGGACTCCGCTTCCATCCGGCCACCGACGCACTGTTGAAATACATGTCGCACGAAATTCAGTTCACGCGTATCGGGCTAAACGAAAACTGGCGACATGGTCCAAAAGTTGTCTTCCGTCAGTAATTCAGAAAATTGGAACGCACAAAAGGGAAGGGAAGCGGACTGGAGTGAACCAGTGCCACTTCCCGGGGTGTGTCCTAGAAGTGATTTAATTGATTAGACGCAATCCGCTGGAAAAGGTTGCACAAATCGCGCGCGCGGCAAGTGGTTAATAGAAGAGGTATTTGCGCCATTTTTCATCGCGATGCCCGATCAGGCGCATCAACTGGCGCGAGGTATGCAGCGTAAATGGACGCGGCCGCCGTTGAAGTTTGAGTCCCGCTTCTTCGGGCGTGCGATCGCCCTTGCGATTGTTGCAGGCGTAGCAGCACGCCACCAGGTTTTCCCACGAGGATCGCCCGCCCCGCGAACGCGGCATCACATGATCCAGCGTCAATTCAGATGCAGGCAAGGCCCGGCTGCAGAACTGGCAGGTGTTGCGGTCACGCAACAAAATGTTTTTGCGCGAAAGAGCGCGGCTCTGCTGCGGGATGTGCCGGTATGTCAGCAGTCGAATCACCGACGGCACCTGAATCGCTTTTTGCGTGGAGTGAACTTCGGTGTGGCTGGTCTCTTCCGCCTGGGCCACTCCCTTGAGCATCAGGACCAAAGCTCGGCGCACTGCCGTCACATTGATAGGCTCGAAAGTGGCGTTCAAGACCAGCACCGGCGCCTGCATCACCGATGGCCGGCTCGCTGACGAAATCGGAAGCTTGGGAGCGGCGGCATCCGGCGCGAGCCCCGCCAGCCCGATTTTTGGCCGGGGGCGCAGTGCGATTTTCAGCCGGTTATCCATGTGCTCGCTTTCACTTCGTGTGAAGACTCACCCACCTATCGGATGCTCTAGGCACCCTGCTGGTTTCCCTCACCTGAGTCTTTTTGCCGTTCCTGCGCAGGACCCGATGGTGACAGGCCGGAAACGACTCGCGCCACGGTCAACCCGAAGACTGCAGCCGCGCCCGCCTTACGAAGCGCGCGCGCGCATGAATCAAGGGTCGCGCCAGTCGTCATTACATCATCTACCAGTAGAATGCGCAGCTTGTCAACTCGCACGCCTTCGCGGGTAGCGTAGGCGCCACGTACCGAGTCCCAATGTTCCTTCCGTGACAGCACCAGGCGGGCCCGGCGCGGCTTGGTACGCACCAGCAGATAGGCGCCCCGCTTGAGTCCCAGGCGTCGAGCCAGCGGCCGCGCTATCAGCTCCGCCTGATTGTAGCCTCGCTCGCGCAGTCGATCGGGGTGCAGCGGAACCGGCACAACCACGTCCGCGCGAAACTCCCGCACCTCGTGCGCGACCACTTCAGCCAACTTCGCGGCGAACCAATCACCCAACCGCGTCACCTCTTCGTACTTCAGCAGCAGAATCGCGCTGTGAAGCGCGTCGTTGTATACAGCGTAACTTCGCGCGCGCGTGAACGCGAAGGAGTCGGCGCGGCAAAGCCGGCATAGCGGCCGTATGGCCTCGGCCGCGACAGTAGAGACAAACGGACGTCCGCAGCACTGGCACATCGGCTCCATGATCGGCTGAAAAGACGCAAGGCACTCCACGCAAATGGGAATTCGGCTCGCCGTCGTCAGCGTCTGGCCGCAGATTCGGCACGGAGCAGGGAAGAGCACTGCCGCGAATGCGTCGAGCGTGCGTCCTAAGATCACGGAAGCGTTGTTAACCGAAGGGTACCGGCAGAAGCTACTCCAATTCCGACGGCAAAGGAAGAGGTGAGTTCTACGGCAAGCCCGCGCCAGACAATTTTATGGTGGACGGTGTGTTCGCATCTACCGCGAACACACCCGTCCCGAACGTTTAACCGGTGCGCAGTTCAAAACGCGGCGCGAAAGGCTTACAGCAGCCCCTGCTCCATCTTCTCCTGGCAGGGGAGACAGTAGCGGGTCCAGGGCACGGCTTCCAAGCGCTTTTGCTGAAGTTCCTGGTGGCAGGAAATGCATTCCCCAAACGCGTTCTCTTTGATGCGCGCGAGCGCGTCGTCCACCAGTTGCAGCAGCGAACGCTCGTTGTGGGTCTGGCCGAAGAGGAATTCCTTGGTGTAGGAGTTCGCAGCTTTATCGGCGAGATCCACCGTGGGATCGTCATCCGCTTCGCGCCCTTCCTGTTCCGTGCGCGCAATCCCGCGCACGAGTTCGTCGCGCCGCGTGACCAGTTTCTTCTTGTAATATTCCAGCCGTTTCTTTTCCATAGTCGAGGTCCCTAAGTGAGGTTTCAACCCTCACTAAAATCCAGCGATTTTAACGATTCCTTCTCTCCATTGTCAAATCAGTGATTCTCCAGCGTGGCAAGAACGCCATGGCCGGCAGTGGCTACCTGGCTCCCTGTGGACGAAACACGGAGAATTACGGACTTGTGATAGATGCGGCATCCCGCAGAAAGGATTCCGCGGAGTTCGGACTCAGGCCGCCGTTTGTTTTGCCGGAAACAAAAAATGAATGGCCACAGCCCAAAGCAGCAGCACTACGAAAGCGAATACGCTGCCCTCCGGACCGACCGTTCCGCCTGTTATCCACGTCGGGCCGTGGAACGATGAATTCAGCAGGTGCCCTTGCGCAACCATCCCGCTATCGGGAACCGAGTACAAATACGTCTCGCCCCAATCCCACGAGGCGTGCATACCGATCGCAAACCAGATGCTCCCGGTTCGCCGTAGTGAAAGTGCCGCCACTAACCCGAAGCTGCCCGCCATCAGCGCGCCGTATACCATTTCGCCCTGATTGCTCAGGTGGCCTGCTCCGAACAAGATCGAAAGCACCACCGCCGCCGGCCAAAAACCGATCCCCGAGGTTAACGTCGCTTGCATGTATCCTCGAAAAGAAAACTCCTCGAAGATCCCGACGAGAACGAACATGATACCGAAGAGAAGTCCGGACTTCACCGCGGCAGCGCCGCCGAGCGCGAAGCCGCTGATCGAAAATCCATGCAGCGCCGCGATAATTCCCATCAATATCGACAGCATGGCCAGTCCCAATGGGATGCCCTGCCAAAAACGTTTACCAAATGCCTCCGTGAGCGGCAGGCTGTAATCAGCAAAGGTCCTTTTCTCGATTTTCGACATGATCAACGCGGATACGATCAGGATCAAGACCCCGACGCCTTCGTCGAATATTCCGTGGACAGCAGTCAAGGTGCCTTTGGACTGCGCTTCTTCCCAGGCATGAATAGCCGGAATCCGATGAAGCGTGAAGCCCGTTAGCCGGCCCAGTCCAATGAAAATCACGACGAAAATCAGGAGCCGCCAGCCCGCGCGAATTCCATTTGGACCCATGAAGATATTTGCGAATTGCGAGCGCTGCGGAAGCGCGGCTGTGTTGTCGGCTTGCGGAGACGGGTCAGGTGAGCCAGCGTCTGTTGTCATAGTGAATCTCCTCTGTCATTCCTATACGGAACGATACCCTCGTTAGTTTCGTCGTTCGAGCGATTTCTTCCGCTGGCCTCGTTTCGCCGCCTATGATAAAGATGTTCGAACATTTCGACACCGCAGAACCCTGCTCGCAGGAGACATGCTTTGAGCCGTCGGAAGGCCGTGAAGTCGGGTGTCACGCTTCGCGATGTTGCGCAAGAGAGCGGCGTTTCGCCCGCGACTGTCTCCATCGTTCTCAATAACGCGCCGCTCGCTCGATATATTCCGCCGACGACCAAGGATCGCATCGAAAAAGCCGCCAAAAAACTCGGATACCGTCCCAAAGTCGTCTCGCGCTTTCTCAGCGCCAAGCGCAATCGCACCGTCGGCGTGATGGTCTTCGATATCACCGATCCCTTTTGCACGTTAATTCTGCGCGGCATTGAGAATTCGCTGTACCAGGCTTCCTATCTTGGGATTCTGACCGACGGCCACAACCAGCGCGGCCGTTTCGAGCGCTACCTGGAAATGTTGCTGGCCCGGCCGGTGGAAGCCTTGATCTTCGTCGCCAACTGGCTTTTTGTGGATATCGATCTGCTGGCCGATCTTGAAAAGCGAAATATTCCCGCGGTGATGATTGGGCGCGAGCTCAGCACCGGTGGGGTCAGCTCCGTGATGGTGGATAATGAAGCCGGCGCGCATCTCGGCATGGAGCATCTTTATTCGCTCGGCCATCGAAGGATTGCGTTCATTCGTGGCCCCAAGATGCTGGTCGATAGCTCACCGCGATGGCGCGGTGTGCGTTCGTTTGCGCGTTCGGTTGGCCTCGAAATCGATCCGGCTCTCGTCGTGGATCTTCCCGACTCGCTCGATCCCAACTCGAGTTTTGAGGGCGGAGTCCGGCTCACCGAGGAGCTCTTGAAACACAAGAAGCGCTTCACCGCCATTATGGCTTTTGATGATCTTACCGCCTTCGGTGCCATACGCGGCCTGGCGCGCGCCGGTTTGAAGGTGCCGGAAGATTGCTCCGTGATCGGCTTTGACGATGTGATTCCCGCGGGCCTGTCTGTTCCCTCGCTAACCACCGTTCGCCAGCCGATGGAGGCATTGGGAAGCGCAGCCGTGGGGCTCGTTCTCGAAGCAGTCAACGCCGCTATTGAAGAACGGGAATTCGAAGTGGTTCACCGGAAGCTGGCCCCAGAGCTGGTCGTGCGGGAATCCTCGCGCGCCGTTTCCTGGACGTGAGGCGATGAAAACAAGGAACTTGTCTTTTGGCTTGACACATGCAAAGAGCCTGAAATAATACGTCGGTTTAATAAACTTTAATAAACCAAAAAATAAAGTTCGGCGTTGCAGGAAACGCGCGGCTCCAGCGAAGCCTGACAACAAATTCGTCTCTTGCGGAGGGCGGGTAAATGGTTCTCAGACGAGATGCCGTGGCTCGTTTTTTCTCCTCGCGCGCGTTGGTCTTTTGCGCCGCGGTAATCGTGGCGCTCCTGCCGTCGCGAGCTCTCGCGGATACTCACGAGCAATTGGATTCGAAAACGTCGCTGCACGAAGGCTGGGCCCTGCAATCTTCCTGCCTGTTCTTGGCTGATGGCGAACAAATCTCCACTCCCGGTTACAAAACCAACGGTTGGCATTCGACTTCCGTGCCTTCCACCGTTGTCGCCGCCCTTGTGGCCGATAAAACATATCCGGATCCATATTACGGCAAAAACCTGCGGGATATCCCCGGAACAACCTACCCAATCGGGAAGAACTTTTCGAATATTTCGATGCCGAGTGACAGCCCTTTTCAATGCTCCTGGTGGTATCGCAAAGAGTTCACGCTGCCGGATGGCTTCAAAGGTAAGCATGTTTGGCTGCACTTTGGCGGAATCAACAACCACGCCAACATCTGGCTCAACGGCCAGAAAGTGGCGGGCGGAAGAGATATCGCCGGGGCTTATCGCACCTACGAATTCGATGTGAGCGAGCTCGTCCACCGTGACGGACCAAACGCACTCGCCGTCGAAGCCATCGCGCAAACAGAAAAGGACCTCGGCATCAATTGGGTGGATTGGAATCCCGCTCCGCCCGATAAAGACATGGGGTTGTGGCGCGAGGTGTATCTGCAAGCGAGCGGGCCCGTCGCCATTCGCCATCCGCAGGTCATCACTCATTTCTCTACCGCCGGTCTCGCAGAGGCTGATCTCTCTGCGGAGGCTGATTTGGTCAACGCCAGCACCAAGCAAATCACCGGCTTTCTCGACGGCCAGATCGAAGACATCAGGTTTCGCCAGACTTTCATTCTCAAGCCCGGAGAAACCCGCACGGCCCGCTTCACGCCCGAAGAATTCGCGCAGTTGCGCATTAAAGACCCCGCGCTGTGGTGGCCTTACCGCATGGGCCCGCAAAATCTTCACCAGCTTTCCTTCCGCTTTGTGGTCGGAGACGAATTGTCCGACGAGCAGAGCGTGCGCTTTGGAATCCGAGAAATTACTTCGGAATTGAATTCGAAAGGCGCTCGCCAGTTCTACGTGAACGGGAAGAAAATTCTAATCCGCGGCGGCGGATGGTCGCCGGATATGCTGCTGCGCCACGATCACCAACGCCTGGAAACGGATTTTCGTTACGTCCGCGAAATGAATCTCAACGCGATACGCCTCGAAGGAAAACTCGAGACCGAGGACTTCTACGATCTCGCGGACGAGCAAGGCATCCTCATCATGGCCGGATGGTGCTGCTGCGACCATTGGGAGCAATGGAAACATTGGCAGCCCGGCGATCTCGAAATCGCATCCGCCTCCTTGCGCTCGCAAATCTATCGCATGCGCAGCCATCCGAGCCTGCTCGTTTGGTTGAATGGGAGTGACGGACCGCCACCCGCCAATGTCGAAACGGAATACATCAAGGTTCTGAAAGAAACCGACTGGCCGAATCCTTATCTCTCTTCCGCCTCGCAAACCCCGACTACCGTGACTGGACAGTCCGGCGTAAAAATGACCGGCCCTTACGACTACGTCCCTGCGGATTATTGGCTCACCGATACTTCCAAATACGGCGGCGCGTTCGGCTTCAACACCGAAACGGGCCCGGGACCGGCGGTGCTGCTCGAGAGCAGCCTCAGGAAAATGCTTCCCGCCGACCATCTGTGGCCGCCCGACGCGTTCTGGAACTACCACGCCGGATCCGAGGGCTTCAAGGATTTGAGCCACTTTGACGGCGCCATGAAGTCCATCTATGGCGCGGCTTCCAGCCTCGACGATTACGAAGTGAAATCGCAGGCAATGGCCTACGAAGGCGAACGCGCCATGTTCGAAGCCTACTCTCGCAACAAGTACACCTCGACCGGGATCATTCAGTGGATGCTGAATAACGCCTGGCCCTCCCTGATCTGGCATCTGTATGACTATTACCAGCAACCTGCCGGGGGATATTTCGGCACAAAGAAAGCTTGCGAGCCCGTGCACGTCCTGTATTCCTACGATGACAACGGCATCGTCGTGGTGAATAGCTTGTACCAGAAATTTTCGGGCTTGACGGTCACGGCAAAGCTCTATGACGTCGGACTGCACGAAAGATTTTCGAGCCAGGTGCAGACCGACGTGGATGCAGACGGCGTGGCAAAAGCCCTGACCCTTCCGGCCGAGGCCTTCAGCCCTGAATCTCCCGTCTATTTCGTGAAACTCTCGCTGCAATCGAGTGACGGAAAAAATCTGAGCTCCAATTTTTATTGGCTCTCTTCGAAAAAGAACACCTACGAATGGTCGAAGACGAGTTACAAATACACACCCGTTTCTTCCTACGAGGATTTGACGGCGCTCCAAACTCTGCCCAAGGTCGGCCTCGAAGCCAGCGCGAACCTCGCGGCGGGAGCGGATGGCCCTCTCGTTCACGTCACGCTCAAGAACCCGAGCCCTAATCTTGCGTTTCAGATTCGATTCGGAATTCACCGCAGCGGCCAAACCGACGAAATCCTTCCCGTTTTTTGGGATGACAATTACATTGAACTCATGCCCGGGGAAACACGCGAGTTGACGGCGAAATATCTCCCCACAGCGGATATTTCAGGCGGTGTGGAACTTCGCGTCTCCGGCTGGAACGTCAACCCGGTCACTATTCCATTGAATAGCGCAGGCGTAGCCCGTTCGCAGTCTGCAGGCGGTGGACGCTGATGCCCAGCGAGCATAAGAATCCGGGTGCGGGCGCGCCGCAGGCCTTCCCGAATTCCATGCTCAAGGAAATTTGCGAGCAGCCGCATGCGATTCGGGAATGCGTTCGGCGCAACGTGGACGGCGACCTGATTTTCGCCGAGTCGCTTCAGCCTATCGAAACCGCCCTCTTCAATTTCAAGAAAATCATTATCGCCGCGAGCGGATCAAGCCGGAACGCAGGTCTCGCGGGCGAAATCATGATGGAGGACTTGGCTGGCGTAGCGGTGGATGTGGAGTACGCCAGCGAATATTGTTACCGCTCGACGCACGCGGGCACCGATCCCATCGTCATTGTGATCACGCAATCGGGAGAAACAGCCGATACTCTCGCGGCGCAGCGCGAAGCCTTGAATCGCGGCGCAAAGACCGTCGCCATCTCGAATGTTTCCGATTCCACGATTGCGCACGAAGCCAGCGCCACATTGCATACCTTTGCCGGCATGGAGAAGGCCGTCCCTGCGACGAAAAGTTTCACCACGCAGTTGACCGTCCTCTATCTTCTTTCGCTTTTTCTGGCCCGCAAGCGCGGTCGCATGACTTCCGAGGTTACCCGCACACACCTGAATTCGCTTGCGCAGCTTCCGGAAGCCATAGAAAAATCCCTTCCTTCCTGGGACGCGCAAACGGCCGGCTGTGCCTGCGAATATCAGCAAGCCCGAGCGTTTCTGTATCTGGGCCGCGGCGTGCACTACGCCATCGCGCGCGAAGGCGCTTTGAAATTGAAGGAGATCTCATACGTGCAAGCTGAGGGACTTCCGGCGGGCGAGTTGCGCCATGGCCCGAACGCGCTCGTGGACGAAAAACTTCCCGTCATCGCACTGGCCACGCGCGATTCATCCGACCCGGATTCGGTCCTGCGCTACCAGAAGACTCTCGCAGTTCTCGAATATGTGAAAAGTCGCGGAGGAATATCTGTCGCCATCGCCTGCGAAGGCGACCGCGAAATCGCCTCCATCGCCGGCCGTGTGATTCATGTCCCGGCCGCCCCGGAATTGCTCTTGCCCATTCTCGAGGTTGTGCCCCTGCAACTTTTCGCCTATCACTTCGCCATCTTGAATGGCTGCAATGTCGACCATCCTAGAAATCTCGTGAAGTCGGTCGTCACCGAATGAGCGAACCCATCCAAGGCTTTGCACCCGCCTCTCCCATAAGGCTGCGTCGAGTCCTCGGCCTTTGGGACCTCATCTTCATCGGCATCGTCATCATTCAGCCCATCGCCCCCATGGGCATCTACGGCGTCATTAGCAACGCCGCTCGCGGCCACGTCGTCACCACTATCCTGATCGCCATGGTGGCCATGTTGTTCACCGCCGTCAGCTACGGAAAAATGGCACGCGCATATCCCAGCGCAGGCTCGGCCTACACCTACGTGGGCCAGGAAATCCATCCGGCGCTTGGTTACGTCACCGGCTGGGCCATGCTGATGGATTACATTCTGAATCCGCTCATCTGCACCATTATCTCCGCCAAGCTCACGCAGAATATTCTGCCCGGTGTTCCGTACTGGGTGCTCGCAGTCGGTTATGCGGTCGCCTTTACCCTCCTGAATCTGCGCGCCGTCAAGACCTCCGCGCGAATCAACGAAGTGCTCGCCGCCGGGATGTCCATTGTAGTCGTGATATTTTTCGTCTTCGTAATCCGCTTCATCTGGGGACTGCACCACTACGGACCCGGCTTTTTTTCGCAGCCGTTTTACAATCCCGAAACCTTCAGCTTCGGCGCCGTCTTCCGCGGCACTTCCATCGCCGTGCTCACTTACATCGGCTTTGACGCCATTTCCACGCTCTCCGAAGAAGTGGAAAATCCGCGCCGCAACATCATGCTGGCAACCGTAGGTGTCTGCATCATCACCGGCATCCTGGCCTCTCTCGAAGTCTACGCCGCGCAGCTCGTGTGGGGTTCGAAGCCGTTCCCGGAAGAAATGGTCGAATCAGCGTTCCCTCTGGTAGCACGGCAGGCCGGCGGATTCTTCCTGTTTAATCTGATCAATTTCACGGTCTTGATTGCCAATATCGGCTCAGGGTTGGGCTCTCAACTCGGCGCGGCCCGCTTGCTCTACGGCATGGGCCGCAGCGACGGCATTCCCAAAAAGTTTTTCGGCGCCATCGAGCCGAAAAATCATGTGCCCCGCAACAACGTCATCTTCGTCGGCGCCATCGCTCTCGTCGGCGCATTTTTGATCACCTACGAACGCGGCGCGGAGCTCCTCAATTTCGGTGCGTTGATCGCCTTCATGGGAGTAAACGCCGCCGCCTGGGTCCGCTATTATCTGCACGCCCAGGAAAAGCGATGGACCAACCTGGTTTCGCCCGTCCTCGGTTTCGTGATTTGCTTTTTCATCTGGCTGAATCTGAGTCCCGCGGCGAAAATTGCCGGCGGCGTCTGGATGGTGGTGGGAATCGCATACGGAGCGGTAAAAACGAAGGGCTTCCAATCAGAGTTAGTAAAGTTTGACGTTCCACCCGAAGACGAATAGCGCTATCGGCTCAGTTCTGTGGCGTCGCACCGCCGCCTCTAGTCTGGTTCCTGCGTCACGATGTGTACGTCCACGGCCGGAGCATCGCGCAAAAACCGGTTGATGGCGTTCATGTACCGCAGTTTTCTCCAGCCTTCCACCGCCGACCGCCCGAAAATTACCTGCGTCACGTGCTTCTCCCGCACGAACTGCGCGGTCGCATCCGACACGCTCTCGCCCTTCAGCCTCACGGGTTTGGCGCCCAGGCTTTCCGCGAACTGCAAATTGGCAACCAGCGCCTTTTCCTCCTGCTCGCTTCCGGCGTTGTTGGTGTCGACATGTAAAGCATAAAGCTCCGCGTCCATGCGCCGCGCCATGCGCGCGGCCCGCGCCACCAGGTACTGCGCCTTTGGGTTTCCGCTGATGCACACGGCAATGCGTTCGCGCACAGCCCAGCTCTCGCGAATATCCTTCTCCACCATGTAAGTTTCCAGGCTGCGGTCCACCTGTTCCGCCACTTGCCGCAGAGCCAGCTCGCGCAAAGCGATTAGATTTCCGCGCCGGAAAAAATTCTTCAGCGCCTGCTCCACTTTTTCCTTTCCATAGACGTCGCCGCGCTTCATGCGATTCTGCAAAGCCTCCGGCGTCAGATCCACCATCACGGTTTCATCCGACATCTGCAGCACCCAATCCGGCACGGTTTCGCGTACCACTACGCCCGTGATCCCGCGGACCGTTGGAGCAATGCTTTCGATGTGTTGAATGTTGACGGTCGAAAGGACGTCAATCTTTGCGTCCATGATCGCCAGCACGTCTTCGTATCTTTTGCGGTTTTTGCTTCCGGGAATGTTGGTGTGCGCGAGTTCGTCCACTAACACCACCTGCGGGTTGCGCGCAATCACCGCGTCCACGTCCATTTCCTCGAATATCGTTCCTTTGTAATCGATCTTGCGTCGCGGCACGCATTCCAGTTGCGGCACCAGCTCCGCGATTCCTTTTCTTCCGTGCGTTTCCACCACGCCAATGACCACATCCTCGCCGCGTGTGTGCCGGCGGATAGCCTCGCTGAGCATGCTGTACGTCTTGCCGACGCCGGGCGCATAGCCCAAAAAAAGCTTCAGGATACCTTTGGCTTTTTCCGGCGGCTTCGATACCGCCAGCCATTCTTCCGGGGTCTTCGGCATGGGCCTATTCTCTTCTACGGGTGCCCGTAAAGCTACGATAGAATGGCTCGGTGCGCGAGCCTTTTCCCACCCGTTTAGTGCGTTTTGCTTGTGCTTTCATCATCGTGTTTGGGATCGCCGTGTTTTACCGCCGCGTGCTTCCGGTCAATCCGACCACCGTCGCACTCACGTTTCTTCTCGCCATTTTGGCTGTTTCCACCGTCTGGGGCATCGCCGTCTCCGTTTTTATGTCGATCGTTGCGATGCTGGCGTTCAATTATTACTTTCTTCCGCCCGTCGGAACGCTCACCATTGCCGACCCGCAAAACTGGGTCGCGCTTTTCGCTTTTCTGGTCGTCTCCGTTTTGGCCAGCAGCCTTTCCACACGCGCGCGGCAAAAAGCGGAAGACGCTTCCGCGCGGCGTCGCGAAATCGAAAAACTCTACGCTTTCAGTCAGGGCCTGCTCGAATCCGGCAACGTCATCCAGTTGCTCAATCGCATTCCCGCGCAAATTGTGAATACCTTTGAAGTGGGCGCAGCAGCCTTGTTGCTGGCCGATAAGCAGAAGATATACCGCTCCGGCCCGGTGATTCCACGTCTCGACCTTGATAGTCTCAAAGCCATCGTCGCGCGCGAGGAGCCGGTGATTGACGTACCCAATAGTCTCTGCTTCGTGCCCGTGCGCCTCGGCGTCCGGCCTATCGGCAGCCTGGGAATTTCCGGCACGATTCTTTCGCGGCAAACTCTCGAAGCCATGGGAACTCTGATCGCCGTGGCCATGGAGCGCGCCCGCGCCATCGAACAGCTCGGTCAAACGGAAGCCGCTCGCGAAGGAGAGCGCCTCCGCACCGCCCTGACAGATTCGGTCACCCACAACCTCAGAACGCCGCTTACCTCCATCAAAGCCTCGGTGACGAATTTGCTCTCGAATCCCGGTCTCAGCGATGCCCAGAAGCACGAGCTCCTCACCATCATCAATGAAGAAAGCGACCGCCTGAATCGCTTGGTTGGCGAGGCCGGCGAAATGGCCCGGCTCGATGCGGGCGAAGTAGAGCTAAAGCTGGAATCCCATCCCATCGAAGACGTCATCAATGCCGCCCTGCGCCAGTGCAAGAGCTCCCTGGGGAGCCGGACGGTGAGCGTCGTCGTGCCCGAGGGACTTCCGCCCGTGCGCGTCGATCTGGGCTTGATGAAGGAAGCCCTCGTACACTTGATCGAGAACGCAAATCAATATTCGCCTCCCGAAGAACCCGTCACTATCACCGCCGAGTTAAGCGGGGATTTCCTCGTCACCAGCGTGGCCGATCGCGGCGCCGGAATTGACGATCTCGAGCAGAGCTTGATCTTCGAAAAATTTTATCGCGGCAAAGATCAGCGATTCCTCGTCCAGGGCACCGGCATGGGTCTGCCGATTTCGAAAGCGATTGTGGCCGCTCATGGGGGTGGAATGAGCCTGACGAGCCAGCGCGCGCAGGGCTCGGTATTTTCGTTCTCATTGCCGGTGGATCGCAGTCGTGCGGTCGGCGCATGAGCACCGCTACGATTCTGATCGTCGATGACGAGCCACAAATCCGGCGCGTCATGCGCACCACGCTTGCATCCCATGGTTATTCGGTGGTCGAGGCGCGCACCGGCGAAGAAGCGCTGGAAGGTATTCGCGGCGAGCGTCCCGATCTCGTTCTTCTCGATGTGAATATGCCGGGAATTTCCGGTCTCGAGACTTGCCGGGAAATCCGCGCTTCGAGCGACGTTCCCATCATCATGTTGACTGTCCGCAATAGTGAGCGCGACAAAGTGGAAGCCCTCGACGCCGGCGCTGATGATTACGTGGTGAAGCCTTTTGGCTCCGAGGAGCTCATGGCGCGCATTCGCGCTGCGCTCCGGCGTGCTGCGCCGGAAGAGAACACTCCCGCGTTTATTACCGATGAGCTCCAGATCGACTTCGAAAAGCGCGGCGTCACGGTCCGAGACCGTTCCGTCCGGCTCACACCCAAGGAATTCGAACTCTTGCGCCACCTCGTCGCCAATCAGGGAAAATCGCTCGGCCATCGGCGGCTGTTGCAGGCAGTGTGGGGGCCGGACTACGGTGAAGAGACGGAATATCTCCGCGTGTTCATCAATCAGTTGCGGAAGAAGATCGAGCCGGACCCTCGCAATCCGCGCTACATCCACACCGAGCCTTGGGTTGGCTATCGGTTCGAGCCTCCGGAAGGCAAGCCACGTACTACTCGCCCAGCGAAGTGATCGCTTAGTGCAGAGGATAGGTGGCGTCGAGGTCCAGATTGAGCTCGAGGACGTTCACGCGCCGCTCACCGAAAAATCCCAGTTGGCGCTCCGCCGTGTGCGCCTTTACGAGCCGCCGCACATCGTCCTCCTTCATGTTTCGTTCTCGCGCCACTCGCGGAATCTGGAATTCCGCGGCTGCGGGGGAGATGTTTGGATCGAGCCCCGATCCCGAGGTGGTCACCAGATCAACCGGAATGGGTGCGCCGGGATTCTCCGCTTGCGTCGTCTGGACGCTTGCGGTCACACGGTCAAATAGCGCTTTGTTCGTGGGCCCGAGATTCGATCCACCCGACTGTGTGGCGTCATAGCCCGCTGGGCCGGCAGCGGAAGGACGCGAATGAAAGTAGCCGGGAGACGTGAATGGCTGGCCGATCACCCGGGAACCAACCAGCTTTCCGCCGGCTTCGATCAATCCGCCATTCGCCGATCGCGGAAAGAGAGTCTGGGCCAGCCCGGTGACGACGAGCGGATAAATAATCCCCAGGAGCACGGTTGTTGCCAGCGTCATCCAGATTGAAATCAGCAAATTCTTCTTCACGTTGTCCTCACGCCAGACCGATATGCGTAATGATCAGGTCGATCAGCTTTATCCCGAGAAACGGCGCGATCACTCCGCCGAGTCCGTAGATCAGCAGGTTACGCCGCAGGAGCGCTTCCGCTCCCACCGGCCGGTACTTCACGCCGCGCAGCGCCAGAGGCACCAGCGCGATGATGATGAGCGCGTTGAAAATCACGGCCGAGAGCACCGCGGATTGCGGCGTCTTCAGCGCCATCACGTTCAACACGTTGAGCTGCGGAAAGGCCACCGCGAACATCGCCGGTATGATGGCGAAATATTTGGCCACATCGTTGGCCACGGAAAAGGTAGTCAAAGCTCCGCGCGTAATCAAAAGTTGCTTTCCGATTTCCACGATCTCGATCAATTTCGTCGGATTGGAATCGAGGTCCACCATGTTTCCGGCTTCTTTGGCGGCTTGCGTTCCGGCGTGCATGGCCACGCCCACATCGGCCTGGGCCAGCGCTGGCGCGTCGTTGGTTCCATCGCCGGTCATGGCCACTAGTTTCCCCTTCGCTTGCTCGCGGCGAATCAGCGCGAGCTTGTCCTCCGGCTTCGCCTGCGCCAGGAAATCGTCCACACCCGCTTCCCGGGCGATGGCAGCCGCGGTCAGGGGATTGTCTCCGGTAATCATCACCGTGCGAATCCCCATGGCGCGCAGTTGATCGAAGCGCTCGCGCATTCCGCCCTTTACGATGTCTTTCAGATAGATAGTGCCCAGCACGCGCCCGTCCTCGGAGACCAGCAACGGCGTTCCTCCGGCGTTGGAAATGGCTTTAACGACCTCCTCAACCTCTGCAGGCGCGCGATGCGAACATTGCGAGCAGTATTGGAGAATGGCGTCGGGCGCGCCCTTGCGGATTTCACGCCCGTCGAGATCGACACCCGACATCCGCGTTGTCGCGGAAAATGGAATGAAGGAAGCCGCCGCAGACGCAAGGCCTCGCCCTCGCAGCCCGTATTTTTCCTTGGCCAGCACCACGATCGAGCGGCCTTCCGGTGTTTCATCCGAAAGGGAAGCGAGTTGCGCCGCGTCCGCCAAGTCTTCTTCCTTCACTCCCGGAGCGGGAATCAACTCCGTCGCTCGCCGGTTGCCCAAAGTGATCGTTCCAGTCTTATCCAACAGCAGGGTATCCACATCGCCGGCTGCCTCCACCGCTCGCCCGGACATGGCCAGGACGTTCCTCTGCACCACCCGGTCCATTCCAGCGATGCCGATCGCGGATAGCAGACCTCCGATCGTTGTCGGAATCAGGCAAACCAGGAGCGAGATCAGCACGAAAACGGTTTGCGGAGCGCCGCTGTAAATGGCCATGGGCTGGAGCGTAACCACTGCCAGCAGGAAAATTATCGTGAGGCCCGCGAGCAGAATATTCAGGGCAATCTCATTGGGCGTCTTCTGGCGTTCCGCGCCTTCCACCAGCTTGATCATGCGGTCCAAAAATGTTTCCCCGGGATTGGCCGTGATTTTCACCGTGATTTGATCCGATAGCACGCGCGTTCCGCCGGTCACCGCTGAGCGGTCGCCTCCTGATTCGCGAATCACCGGGGCGGATTCGCCCGTGATCGCGGATTCGTCCACCGAGGCGACTCCGATCACCACTTCGCCGTCACCCGGTATGAAGTCACCCGCCGATACCACCACGATATCGTCGGCGCGCAATTTTGATCCGGACACTTCCTCGATCGTGCCGTCCGGCTTCAAGCGCTTCGCCGTAGTTTCCGAACGCGCCTTGCGCAGCGTCTCGGCTTGCGCTTTTCCGCGGCCTTCGGCCATGGCTTCCGCGAAATTCGCGAAGAGCACCGTAAACCACAGCCACAGCGTGATCTGCAGCTCAAATCCAAGATTGCCGTTGTGCCGCAGCAAATCGTTGACGAGCTCGACGCTCGTAACCACGGACCCCACTTCCACCACGAACATCACCGGGTTCTTCATCAATGTCCGCGGGTTCAGCTTCAACACGGAATCCCATGTCGCCCGGGTGACGATCCCCCAGTGCCACAACGATTTCTTGTTTTCGCGTTCGCCCATGCTCATCGATGACCTCAGAAAACTTTTCCGGCGTTCATCAGCAAGTGCTCCAGGATCGGCCCCAAGCTGAGTGCCGGGAAAAACGTCAAGGCTCCGACGATCAGGACCACGGTAACCAGCAGGCCGGAGAACAGCGGAGTCGTTACCGGAAAAGTACCGGCCGATTCCGGCAGGATTTTCTTGCGCGCCAGGTTTCCCGCTATCGCCAATATCGGAATGATCATAAAAAACCGGCCTATCAGCGTGTTGAAGCCCAGGCTCACGTTGTACCAAGGCGTATTTCCATTCAGCCCCGCAAACGCCGAGCCGTTATTCGCCGCCGTTGAAGCGTACGCGTACAGGATCTGCGAGAGCCCGTGCGGACCGGGGTTCGTAACGGATGAAGTCCCAAACGGCGCCACGACCGAGATGGCCGTAAAGACAAGGATCACCAGGCAGAAAATCAGCACCGTGAGCATGGCCATCTTGACGTCGTACGCCTCGATCTTCTTGCCCAGGTATTCCGGCGTTCTTCCCACCATAAGTCCGGCGATGAACACCGAGAGAATTACGAAGACCAGCATTCCGTAGAGCCCGGCGCCGACGCCGCCGAAGACGACTTCGCCGAGCATGATGTTCACCAGCGGAATCATTCCTCCGAGCGGCGTAAACGAATCATGAACCCCGTTCACCGCGCCGCAGCTCGCGTCCGTGGTAATCGTTGCAAAAAGCGCCGTATCCGCGATGCCAAAGCGCACTTCCTTGCCTTCCATGTTTCCGCCTGCTTGTCCCGCGCTCGTTTTCTGGTCCACCCCGTGGAGCAGAGGGTTGCCCCTTGCCTCCGCCGTGTACGTGAAAGCCACTCCCGCCGCGAACAGAAACGCCATTGCGCCCCACACGGCCCAACCGTGCCGCTGCGATCCCGTCATCCGCCCGAGCGTGTAAGTGAGCCCCGCCGGGATGGCAAATATCAGAATCATCTGGATGAAGTTCGTAAGCGGCGTGGGATTTTCGTAAGGGTGCGCGCTATTCGCGTTGAAAAACCCGCCGCCGTTCGTCCCATACATCTTGATGATTTCCTGCGACGCAACCGGCCCCATCGGAATCACCTGCTCAGTTACGCGCTGCTGCGTCGTCTTCCCATCGGATCCAGTGACCTGCACCGTCTGCGGATCCACGAGTCGCACCTTGGCATACGGCCGCAGATTTTGAATCGCGCCCTGCGAAACAAAAAATAGCGCCCCAAGCACGCACACGGGCAGAAGTACCCACAATATCGAGCGCGTCAGGTCCACCCAGAAATTTCCGATGGTCTCCTGTTCTCGCCGCGCAATTCCGCGCACAAACGCAATCGCCAGCGCGATCCCCGTCGCCGCCGACATGAAGTTGTGATAGGCGAGCCCCGCCATCTGCGTGAAATAGCTCATGGTCGTCTCGCCCGAATAGTTCTGCCAGTTCGTATTGGTCGTAAACGACGCCGCGGTATTAAACGCCAAATCCGGCGCGAGGTTTGCCCACTTTTGCGGATTCCACGGCAGCCAAAGCTGCACGCGCTCGATCGCGTACAGCAGCACCATGGACACCACGCTAAAGAGCAGCATCGAAATCGCATATTCCGTCCAGCGCATTTCGTGCTTCTCGTCCACGCGCGTCACGCGGTAGAGAAACCTTTCGATCGGCCGCATTAGCGGGTCCAGAAAAGTCCGCTCGCCGCTGAAGACGCGCGCCATGAACACGCCCAGCGGCTTCGTAATCAGCAAAATCACCAGCAGGTACAGTCCGATTTGTGCCCAGCCATTTGCAGTCATGTCAGAATTTCTCCGGCCACAGCAGCGCCGCCACCAGATACGCCAGCAGCAGCACGCAAATTCCCAGCAGAATTACGTTTCCCATTATCGTCTCGCTCCCTACTTGAGCCGGTCACAGGCCCAAACGTACGCAATCGCCGCGGCAAAGAAAATGATCGCGCTCATCACAAACACGAAATCGCGCATCGCTGCCTATCTCCTCGCGTCTTCAAAAGCCATCGAACGCCCTAGAATTTCACCAATATCGAAATATCAATGAACGACTCGTCCCGCCGCAGATCCGGGAACCACACGCTCGACAGCCCGCCTCCGCAAGCCGTCTCCGCCCCCGTGAGCGTTTCCTGCCCGGACGACGCGCCGGTGCTGCACGCGTAAAATTGCGGAGAGCCGTTGTTCCCGCCGGGTGGCGTGATTCCGCCACGCCCCGACCAATACGGCACGTTCGCGTGCCGATAGTCATACTCCCAGCGGAACGTAACATACTGCTTGGGCATGTAGTCGAACGTAAACGAAGAATCCCACGCCTTGAACGGGTTCCCCGGATTCTCGGTAAAGTACGGGGAATTTGTTGAAGCCGTAATAGCGCTCTCTCCATTGATTGGCGGCAGCAGCACCAGATAGCGCCCCGGATTGTTAATCTGCCCGCCGCCGAGCGTCACAGCAAACAGATCCTTGTGGAACCAGAAGCGGTTGTACAGCATGTACCCCACGAAGCTCTGCTTCGGCCCGCCCTTGTGATCGCCGTAGCAACTCACGCCGCTGCCGTATTCGCAGCCCAAATCTCCGGTGAATGTGAGCGCCATCTTGTCCAGCGGCCGGTATGGCCGGTCGAAATATTTCACCTCGATACTGTTGTCCGTGTGGATGCGCTTGCGGTGCGGCACGAAAAGGTCATCTTCGCCCAATCCATAATTGTTCGAGATGATGTTTACCCACGGTTTGGGAGTCCATTTCAGTTGCCCTCCCAGTCCCGGCGTGTGGTTGGCCGAAGCATAGGATTGCCATCCATTGATGAACCATGGCTCAATCTTCAAATGCTTCGTGGGAAAAATCTGCACGCGCACGCCCTCGAAGAACCACGGCGTGTTGGAGGAAACGTAAGACGGCTGGTACGCCCAATTATCGAAATTGTAATAGCTGAACAATCCGATGTACGAGAGAAAAATTCCCGCGTCCACGTTGATCCCGTCCAGTTTGTTGATGTGGTATCCGCCGTAAGCTTCCGCCAGGTAGCGGTAAGCAGAAACCAGATCCCATTGCCCGTGTCCGGGACTCGGATCGTTCCGCGGAGTCGTCACCGAATACATGCCGAATTGCGTCATCAGCCTGCCGCGCACGTTCTCCCAGTGAAAGTCGCCGCCGATGCCGAGCTGCTCCAGTTGCACTTCTTGCGACCGGAACAGTTCGCTCGACCCGCCTATCGAGTGATCCGAGGGATGATTGAAATCAAAGACGTAATTGGTGTCAAACCGGATTTCCGGCGTAAAAAATTTCGTGTCCCAAAATATGTCTTTGGTGCGCGGATTGCCGTTCAGCCAGGTCCAGTCCGCGTCCGAGAACGGCTCCACTTTGCCGTTGGCTGCCGCTGGAGGCGCGGTGGGCTCGCTTTGCCCTTGCGCACTCAATTGCGTCGAACCCATCGGTGCCGTTGCCGCGATCGTTGACGTCGAAGCTGCAGCCATCGCCGCCATCGATGGCGGCGCTGCCAAAGCAGACGACGAGGGAGCCGGGGCCGCGACAGCCGCGGAGACCGGTTGCGCTGCTGCAGAACGCGCCTTCAATTCCGCCTCCAGCTGCTCGATGCGCGCTTCCATGGCCTCTAGCTTCTTTGCTACCGCGGGTGGTATTTGCTCATCCGCCGAAGTGCCCGTTGGTTTTCCCGCCCCTTCGCTGGCAGTCTGCGCGAAACAAAGATGCGGCCCCAGCATCAGGCCCAGCGCACAGCAAGCGACTTGCAGCTTCACAGACCACACGAATTTCAGCATGGAATCTCTCCTTCTTCGATTCTGCACACACACGATGCCCAGGCAGTCGGATTCTGGTTGCGACAACCCTCGCTAACCGCTTTGATGTCCGTCACACGTTGCTAGGGGCACTATTCTTCTAACGAACCGCGTTGCCAAAAAATGCTACAGCCTGGGCATCAGGGAGTCATAAGCGCGACATAAGGATTTCGTAATGAAAAGGGAGGGTCGTTCTGGAGGGTTTGGGGAAAATTAACCCTCGAGTTTGTATTTGGTTGCCGCCACCGCGTACAGCCTTCGCCACAGCAGCCGGTTGATGGTCACCACCATGGCCGCCATCAGAATTGTCGCCGCCATCAGCACGCGAAAGTTTCCCGTGTCGGTGGCGTCGCTTATCACGGCGCCAAGCCCCGTGACCGTATAAGTGTGACCCCCAAACCGGAAATATTCCGCGATGATGCTCGCGTTCCAGGCTCCGCCTGAAGCGGTAACAAAGCCGGTGATGAGGTAGGGAAAGATCCCGGGCAGATATAGTTCGCGCCATCTTTCAAGTTTGTTGAACCGAAACACGTTGCACACTTCTTTCAGGTCCGTGGGTATGGCCATGGCGCCGGCAATCACATTGAAAAGGATGTACCACTGCGTTCCCAGCAGCAGCAGCACGATCGATCCGACACCGAGCCCGCCTCCCGCTTTGATCAGCACGAGCAGAATAATCGGAAATAGGGCCGTGGCCGGAACCGATGCGGCGATCTGTGCGAGCGGCTGGGCAATCGCGGAAAGTTTCGGTTTGAGTCCTACCAGCACACCCACCGGAATGGTCCACAACCCCGCCAGCGCGAGCGTGAGCGTAACGCGCAGAAATGTCGCGCCCGCTCCCGTAAAAATCCCGCGGATCTCAGTACTGGTAAGCCCGGCCAGCAACATGGTCATCTTGACGAACGCGTAGGCAATGCCGGCCAGAGCCGCGCCCCCGAATGCCCACGAAATCCATTTGCCAATCGTTCCCGGCTTTCGCATCTCGTTGGCCGCCGCGCGCCTTCTTGCAAAAAATAAGCTCAAGTATTCGCGCGCCGGCAGCACCGCCACTCGCGCGACGAACGGCAACACTTTCGAACGCCTCACCAGGTCCAGAACGAACGAATGCGGCGCCTCCACCGATTCCACTTGCTCGAACTTGAATTTTTCCGTCCATGCGATCACCGGCCTCCAGATGAGCTGGTCGATTAGCACGATGATCCCGATCATCACCCCGAGCCCCCAAACGATAGCTCTTGTGTTCCCGGCATTTGCCGCTGACTGCAGATATGAGCCCAGCCCCGGAAGGCGCAAATCGCGGTTCCTCAACGTGAACATTTCGCAGGCCATCAGGAAGAACCAGCCTCCCGCGACCGACATCATCGAATTCCACACCAGCCCAATTGCCGCGTAGGGCAGTTCCATCTGCGTAAATCTCTGCCACCAGCTCCAGCGGTAGATCGCCGCCACCTCCCGCATTTCGCGCGGGATGCTCTTCAGCGAAGAATAAAAGCTAAACGTCATGTTCCACACCTGCCCAGTAAAGATCAGCAGGATGGACCCAAGCTCGAGTCCCAGCTGCTTGGTGGGAAACAATGCGACCATCGACAGCATCACGCCCGGAAGAAAACTGAGAACCGGAATGGACTGCAGCGTGTCCAGCAGGGGAATCATGAGCTTTTCCGCTTTCGCGTTGTACGCCGCTATGTAGCCGTACACCAGCGTGAACCCCAGGCTAAACACGTACGCAATCGCGATGCGCAGAACGGAAAACATCGCGTACTTCGGCAGAGCGCTGGGCTGCAGTTGGATGGCGGTCTGCGCGTTTACTGGTGCCATCCAGTAGTGCGTCATGGACAGCAATCCGTAAAACAGCGCGAGACCGGCAAAAAGAATCGGGAGTTCCTGCAGGATGTTCGGCACGCTCCGGGGAATAGTTCCCCAGGTCAAAACTCCGCCCGGTATTTTTTTGCGTGGCATCAGTGCAGGGGAGCGGCTTCGCGGGAAGCTGCAGTTTCTCCCGCCGGAATCAATCGCAGGCGGTCGCTTTCCGAGTCGTAGGTGAAAATGTCGGCGTAGCGGCCCCAATTGAGCGCCGTTTCGATCTGCAGATCCACTTCATGAGCGGGAAGGCGCTCGTCCAGCAAATCCCTGAAAAATTCGAGTGGCATGGTGTGATCGGACTTGCTCTGCAGCGCCGAAACGATCTGCTGCATCAGCGGCACGTGCGTCAACGCTTCGCGGAAAAGCCGCCTGCGCGCCGATATATCCGCTTCCGCGAAAGTGCGTCCCTGCGGAGTAATCTTCACGTCGCCCTCATGTGCGGTTGCGAACCCGAGCATCGTCGCGGCGTCCAGAATCGGCAGCAGGTCGTCCACCTCGAGCAAAAGCGTTTCGGCCACGTGGTAGAGGTCCTCCTCTCCTCCGCGGTCGATCAGGAGTTCAAGCAAGCCCGCCACGCCTCCGGGCCGCGCGTGCGGCAGGATCGGAGTGGGTCGCTTGTCCGTGGCACAAGGAGGCGCCAGCACCAGCTCGGGCTGGGTCATGACTTTGTAAATGTAATCAACGTAGGGAAAAAACGCCGCGGATTTGCGGTCTCGCGGCTGCGGCAGCACAATGCGGAAATCCGCCCGGATTCGCGCGGGATTGCGTCCCAGTACGATCACGCGGTCCGCCAGCAGCACCGCTTCCTCGATGTTGTGGGTCACGATGAAGATGCTGCGCGTGGGAATTTTCTTCGCCAGCCAGAGGTCCATCAAATCGCCGCGCAGGTTCTCCGCCGTCAGCACATCGAGCGCCGAGAACGGCTCGTCCATGAAAAGAACTTCCGGTTCCACGGCCAGCGCCCGCGCGAATCCCACGCGCTGCTTCATTCCGCCGGAAAGCTCTTTCGGATAGGCCGTCTCAAAGTTCTTCAGCCCCACGGCATCCAGGGCCTTCAGCGCGCGCTGGTGCCGCTCTGCATGTTCCATTCCCCGTGCAAGAAGCGGAGATTCCACGTTTTCCAGCACCGTGAGCCAGGGAAACAGCGCGAAACTTTGAAACACGATCGCAACGTTTGGGCCGCATTCTGTCACCGGTTGTCCGTGCCAGAGAACTTCGCCTGCTGTCGGCGGAGTCAGCCCCGTAAGTATTCGCAAAAGGGTGGACTTCCCGGAGCCGGACGGCCCCAGCAGCGCCGTGATGGTGTTCGAGCTCACCGACAAATCAACCGGAGCGATCACCTGAATCTCGCTGCCGTCCTTTTGCTTGAAACTTTTTTCAATTTGCCTGGCTTCGATAATTGGCTTCTCGTCAGCCGCGGGCTGCGGAACCACTGCCGGTTCTCGTCCCGATTCGGAAACTTCCACCGTCTGCGACGCGCCGCCTGAAGGAACTTCCGCAAGCTCATCCATCAACGACTTCCACGCTTCTTCCGGGAGTGCGTCCAGAAAATGGTCTCGCTCTCCCTGGCTCATCGCATCCAGGATCGCGGACATTTCCTGCACCGGACGCGCATGCAGCAAGACGTAGGCATGGAAGTACGGGAGATGATTCAGAATCGAAGCGGCCAGTGGTACCGGCAATTGCTGGAATAGAAGCTGCTGCTCTTCAAACCGCAGACCCATGACCATGTCCGCGGCGGAAGTAGGGGTCAATCCGCCTAGCAGCTCGAACGCGGCGTCCCACTTTCTTTGGGAGACCTGGTCTTGAAGTTTTCCGGCCATTGCAGGCGTCATAATTTCACGTGACAGCCTACTACGGTTTTCCAGGGATGAAACTGCGGAATGCTGCTCTTGCCCACAATTGCGAAGCTCTAATCAACCGTCCTTACATTGCTTCTGCGGTTCTCGTACCAGCACGGGTTGTACCCGGAATGAGGGAAAATCGACCTGGCGCACGCGTCCGTCTGCGGCTGATCGAAATAAACTTCGGCCTTGCCGTCCTTGAGTGCGCTCGCGTAATAGTAGGTCACCGATCCCAATGCACCGCCAGGGCTGCTCGCCCGGTGCGAAAACCATATCCAATCGCCCAGGTATAGCGCGGCAACTACCACCAAAGCGGCGATGAGCACCCGTTTCAGCTTCATGCGCGGTTCCACCGGATACAGCGACTCACGTACGCACCTACAGCTTTTCCTGCATAGACGTTTTCACCAGAGAGGACTATAGTACGCCGCCATCCGTAATTGCAGCACCGTTCTCAACCGCTTGTGCGGGAATGCCTGAACGGCGGGTTAGAGCCAGCACAAAGGAGAGCCAACCCATGCTCCGGCTTATTCTGATTATCCTCATCGTCTTGTTGCTTTTGGGCAGTTTGCCCACCTGGCCCTATAGCGCCGGCTGGGGCTACTACCCGAGCGGCGGCCTTGGCCTCATCCTGCTTATTCTCATTGTTCTGGTACTCGCCAAGCGCTTATAGCGTTTATTACCTAAGCGCTTTTGGGAACTCGAGTATTGACGCATTCCAAATCAGGCGCTACCCTCGCTCAAGGTTGTTCGTCTATCCCAGGCAGAATCTCTAGGAGTGACTCATGGCTGGTTCCACTTGGTCGGGATATCTGACTTTCGGGCTGATCTCGATCCCCATTCGCCTCTCGCCCGCGGCGCGTACAGAGCGCATCAGCTTCAACCAGCTCCATAAGGTGTGCCACACGCGACTCAAGCAGCCTTTGTTCTGTCCCACCTGCGACCGCATGGTGGAGCGCTCGGAGGTCGAAAAGGGCTACGAGTACGAAAAGGGCCAGTACATGCTCTTTTCTCAGGAAGAGCTGGATGAAGTCGAACCGGAATCCGCTCGCACCATGGACATCCTTGAATTCGTCAAGGTGGACGAAATCGATCCCGTATATTTCGACGCCTCCTACTACGTATCGCCCGAAGAACCCGGCCAGAAGGCCTACCACCTCCTGACTGCAGCCATGGAAGAATCCGGTTATGCCGGAATTGCAAAAATCGCCATGCACAATCGCGAGAACATCGTCATCATCCGTCCGCGTGAACATGGACTCACGTTGCACACCATGTTCTATACCAATGAAATTCGAGCCGCCGACTACGGCCGTGCCGACAAGACTGAGGTAAAGCCGCAGGAACGGGCGCTCGCGCAGCAGTTGATCGAGAGCCTGGCCGCTCCTTTCGAGCCCAGCAAGTATCACGACGCCTATCAGCAAAGCTTGCAGGATCTCATCGAAGCCAAGAGCAAAGGCCGCAGGATTACGCCAGTGCCTCACGCGGCAAGAACGCCTGTCATCGATTTGATGGAAGCTCTCAAGAAGAGCCTCGCCACGAAATCGGCGACTGCCGGTGACAGCAAGCCCTCTCTGGTTCGCAGCGCGGCAAAGTCGGCTCCGAAAAAAGAGGGAAGAAAAGTGGGCTAGCAGTTGCGGCTGAGCGGAAACGCAGGAGTTCGATCGGCTCGCATTCGGGGGTCCGCAAACCCTCCGATTCGTTCCACCCCAACGATGTTTCTACCCGTTAGTGACTTCGAATAGAAATCGTCGTAACCTATTGAAAATAAAGAGAAATCAAATTTCTAATCGTTACTCAGAACGCCACTTTATATTCACGCGAAATCCTCATTTCGCCCCAGTTCTTGCGTCGTTAGACTGCGACAAAGCGTCAAATAACCGGAAGCTCATACATGGCTAATCGGCACAGAGTTGTCATCATCGGGGGAGGGTTTGGCGGCCTGAGCGTCGCGCAAACCCTGAAGCACTCCCCGGTAGACGTCACGCTGATCGATCGCTGCAATTACCATCTTTTTCAGCCGCTGTTGTATCAGGTCGCGACGGGATCGCTTTCGCCGGCCAACATCGCTGCGCCTCTGCGCCAAGTTCTTCGTCGGCAGAAAAACACGAAGGTGCTGCTTGCTGAGGCGGTGCACATCGACGCTGCGAAACGCCGCGTCGTACTCAGCGACGGAGAAATCGAGTACGACACGCTCGTCGTCGCCACCGGCGCAACGCATCAATATTTCGGCCACGATGAGTGGGAGAAATTCGCGCCGGGGCTGAAAACTGTGGACGACGCGACGGCCATGCGCCGCCGCATTCTTCTGGCCTTTGAAGCCGCCGAGCGCGAGCGCGATCCGGAAAAGCTGCGCGCCTGGATGACGTTCGTGATCGTCGGCGGAGGGCCCACCGGCGCGGAACTTGCCGGCGCCCTCGGCGAAATCGCTAACGATACTCTGCGGCACGACTTTCGCGACATCGATCCGTCCACGGCGCGGATTATTTTGGTCGAAGGCGCGGATCGCGCGCTTCCGACTTATCCGCCGAAATTGTCGGAGGCCGCGCGCAAGATGCTCGAGCGCCTGGGAGTCACGGTGCGCACCGGAACGATGGTCATCGGCGTCCAAGCGGATTCGGTCACGATCCGCGAAGGAGATCGCACGGAAACAATTCCCACGCGTACGGTTCTGTGGGCTGCAGGTGTGCTCGCTTCTCCCCTTGGCCGTATCCTCTCGCAAGAAGCCGGTGCGAAGCTCGACAATGCAGGGCGCGTGGTGGTGGAGCCGGATATGAGCGTCCCGGGTCATCCGGAAATATTTGTCATCGGTGATCTCTCGAATTTCAGTCATCAAACCGGCAAGCCGCTTCCGGGAGTGGCGCAGCCCGCCATCCAGCAGGGTCACTACGTCGGGAAACTGATTCGCGCGCGATTGCAGAATAAGAAAATGTCGGCGTTTCATTATTTCGACAAAGGGAATCTAGCGACGATTGGTCGTGGCGCGGCGGTTGCGGATCTGAACTGGCTGCAGCTATCGGGTTTGCCTGCTTGGTTTATCTGGATTTTTGTCCATTTGCTTTACATCGTGCAATTTCAGAATCGTGTTTTAGTTCTGCTGCAGTGGGCCTGGCTTTACATCACGTTCGATCGTTCCGCGCGCTTGATTACAGGCAAAAATCCACTTCCGCTGGATTTGTGAATCGCGTGCCGTAGCGCGACTCACTCGCATCAGGCGAGAAGGTCGCTGCTGGCGCGCAAGCGCCCAGTCTTGATTGCCTTCACCAGCGCATGATGGTCGCGCTCGGTTTGATCCGCGTAAGCGATTGCAAATTTCGCAAGCGCTCGGTCGAATGTGTCCTTCTTGCCCAGGTAGCCGCCGATCTGCGCGGCGTCGCCCGAACGTGCGTGCGCCCGCGCCAGCACCCAGCCGCAGATTTCGACATATTCGAGCCAGTTGGTCTTGGTCAATTCGTCGATGTCGATGGACATCTTCATGTCGCGGAGCTGGCGGAAATAATAATCGTGGCCGTAATCGTCGCGCGTCCACCCGAGAAAGACGTCGCTCGCGGTCTGCAACATGCGCTGGCCGGTGACCACGCGCTCACCGTGATTCGGGTAACGGCTTTTGCCTGCATAAGGCTCCAACACCGAAGCGTGGGCTTCCTTTAATTGCAAGAACAAAGGATCATCCGGGCCTGCCATCAGCAGAATTACGGCGCAGCGCGTGCCTACACTTCCGATGCCGATCACTTTGCGCGCGATATCAACGATGTGGTAGCGGTCGAGAATCACTCGCCGTTCTTCCGGAAGCGTAAGGGTGTAGCGGCGAAACATTGCCCTCACGTGCTTTCCGATTTTTTCGTAATGATGGGGATGGTAAATGAGAGGCGGCCTGTCAATGATGGTCCGGCGCCCGTTCACGACGCCGGTGATCTTCGGAAAAATGTGCTCGGCAGTCTGATGTTTGGCCTTTCGTTCGGTCTGCTCCCACAGTTTTTTGTCGCGGACGGTCTTGGCCTCGGAAACAAAAAGCTCCGCGTCGATGTGCGAATACCATGCTTCCAGTGCGCGCATCTCCGCGTACTCCCGCATATGCTTGCGGTAAGAGGCGACCATCAGGCGCACAGTGTCGGCGCAATTCCGATTGCTCTGGTCCATCTGGCGGCCGGCAAGGACGATACTCGCCGCGAGCCGCTTCACGTCCCATTCCCAAGGCGCGGGAAGCGTCTCGTCGAAGTCGTTGATATCAAAAACCAGCCGCCGCTCCGGCGAACCGAAGCCACCGAAGTTCAAAAGATGGCAATCGCCGCAGGCCTGCACGCGAATCCGGGTCATAGGAGTGTGCGAAAGGTCGGACGCCATCACGGCTGCAGCGCCACGAAAGAATCCGAAGGGCGAACTCCGCATGCGGGCGTAACGAATGGGCAAAAGCTCGGGGAGTCTTCCGGCGTCGGCGTGTTGCAGCAGCTTAATTGGGTCGGGACGATTGGCAGGAGGAACCCAGCGCGCGTGGGACGTCCGCGGCACCTTGTCGCGCAGCGACTTTCCCGCGGCCATGCGTTGCTGGACGCTCGGTCCCCAGAGACTCGAGCCGGTCTTGGTGCCGCTTCCGGGTTTCGGTCTCGAAGACTTCGCTTTCATCGCAAGTTCCTTTGGATCGGGGCATCGCCCACCCACCTGGACTTTGCCTCGGGCCGGGCTGAGTTAGCTTCGTTTCCGGATGAGGACCGCAGAGATTCTCCACTCGAATGTATTCACACGTCAAGGCGAGGCGCGTTCTTCGCGCTTTCTCACGCGAGGATGGCGAGGGGATGAAACCGTGTACCGCTGAAACGTCAGAGCGCGGCAAAGATGTAATAGCTCACGAAGCCGAGAATTGTTCCGATGGCGGAGCCTGCCAGAACGTCGCTCAGGAAATGCATCCCAAGAATGATTCGTGACGAGGCAATCAGGAGCGCAACAGCCAGCAAGCATCCTTGCAAATCGGGATAAAAGAGGCCGATCGACAGAGCGACGGCGAAAGCCGTGATGGAGTGGCCCGAGGGGAACGAATACTTATCGGGCGGCAGAATCGAAGACCAGCAGTGCGGCTCGATTTCGCAGGGCCGTTGGCGGCGGCTGGTACGCTTGAGCGCGCGGAACAGAAGAATTCCGGAGGCCGCAGCGCTGGACGCGGCCCCAATGGCGAGGAACCTGTGTTCGCCGCCGTATAACACCAAAATTATGCCGAGCGTATACCAGAGCCAGCCATCGCCCAGGCGGGTCATCAATATCATAAGGATGCGGAACCAACGGGGCGCCCGCCAGCGATGCACGCGACGCATCAAGCGGTGATCGTTCGATTGAATCTGGTTCCAAACGGCTCGAGCAACGGTCATGCCCATTCCTCCGCCGCAGGTTGCGGGACCGCAATCAAGCGCCGACGTTTGCGGCCTTCAGCGTCTCCGAGGACTTTCGCCGCCCAACGACGGCTGAATTTGCCTTCGTCGTAATAATTCAGATAAGTGATAATCGGGACGAGGACTGCCAGCGGTGACATCAGCGCGGTCCAATATTTTTCGCGCATCATCTCGCCGGCAATCAGGAAAACGTCGCGAGTGAGCTTCGCGAAGCTGCCGGATTCTCCGCCGACGCGGCCGATGCCTCGACGCAAGCCTGCAAAGAACTCGTCTTTATCGCGCGCACCCGGAACTTCGGTGTAAGCAGTGCCGACGGAGGGAAGCGCGTGGGCATCGCTTCCGCCGATGGCGATTTTGTTCCATCGCCGTGCAAGCCGCGCGGCGTTGTCGTTGGTGGCTTCGAGCATGTGGCTGTTGCGCGTTTCGACGGCCGGAAAATACTTTTCGAACCAGAGGAAGTCTTCGAGCTTGCGAGGCCCGGTGAGACTGGAGAAAACATGGTTGATGCTGAAGAAAAGCCGCCGCTCGGTGAGGAACATCAGCAGGGCCACCAGATCGTTGCGGCGTTGCATGAGCTGCATGTGCTGACGCTCGCTGACGTCATAAGCGCCGATGTGAACCTCGGTGCCACTCGGCATCCGGCAAGTCAGCTCGACGCTTACGAAAAAATTGGGGTGGTGGCGCAGTTTTTCGGCGCCTTCGATGGAATCGTGATCCGTGAGGGTGAAGAGGCCCATGCCACGGCGGCAAAGAACCTCGTAAACCTGCTCGGGATCGTTGTAGCTTTCACGGCAAAATTGGCGCGCAAAGGGGGTGGTGCAAGCACCGGAAAAGTATGAGTGGACATGCAAGTCGCACTTCACGACGACAAGCGTAGAAGATGTGTGTTACAGGGAGATTACTCACAGGCTAAAGTTATGAAAATGAAGCTATTTAACTCTTTAGACACACAGAGTCCCATTTTAACACTGGCGTAGTATCGCACGGCAATCCGGGTGCCAGAATGCCTGGCGCATGGAGCGAATCGAGTTCGGCTTTTTCGATGCCGGCGGAGGCCACCGGGCGGCTGCCACGGCCCTGGAAATGTCCATAAGGGCGCAGCAGCGTTCGTGGGACGTTCGCCTGACCAACCTGCAGGAGCTGCTCGACGAGCTGGATATCCTCAAGAAATACGCAGGGATACGCATCCAAGACTTCTACAACGCAATGCTGCGGAATGGTTGGACGCTGGGCAGCACGCAGCTGATGAAGGTCCTGCAACTAGCCATTCGCACGTACCATCGCTCGACGGTGCGAATGTTGGAGCGGCATTGGAAGGAAACTCAGCCGGATCTGGTTGTGTCATTCGTGCCGCACTTCAATCGGGCGCTTTATGAGAGTTTCGACCATGTGTATCCAGGACGCCCATTCGTAACGGTACTTACCGACGTAGCCGACTACCCGCCACATTTTTGGATCGAGCCGAATCAACGACAATATTTTGTCTGCGGCTCGGAACGAGCCATGGCACAGGCGCGCGCAGAAGGCCATTCGGATGACCGAATCTTTCGCGCTTCGGGAATGATTCTGCATCCGAGATTTTACGAGGCGGCGGTAGAAAATCGCATGGCGGAAAGGGCGCGGCTCGGGCTGCGTCCGGATTTGCCAACGGGGCTTGTCCTTTTCGGCGGATACGGTTCGAAGGCGATGCCGAAAATCGCGGAGAGCCTGGATCGTTCGCCGCTGAATCTACAATTGATCTTCATCTGCGGGAAGAATGAAAAGCGCGCCGAAGCGTTGCGCGCCCGAAAATGGCGCTTTCCGATTTTCGTGGAGGGATTCACGAACCGGGTTAACTACTACATGCAGCTATCGGATTTTTTCATCGGGAAGCCCGGGCCGGGAAGTCTGAGCGAGGCTCTGGCGATGAAGCTTCCCGTCATTGTGGAACGGAACGCGTGGACGCTGCCGCAGGAACGCTACAACGCGGATTGGGTTGTCGAGAATGAAGTTGGCGTGGTGCTGGACAGTTTCAGCGACGTGGAAAAAGCTGTCGCGCACCTGATCGAGCCGGAAGCGCTCGCGCGTTACCAGGCTAATGCGGCGGCGATGAGAAATAACGCGGTGTTCGAAATCCCCGAATTTCTGGCGACGATACTGGAGCGATCACGTAGCGCTAATGTGGACGGCGACCAGCTACTCGTGAACCGCCCCGCCTGACGGTTCCGCGGTCACTGACGGAATTCCTGCTGCTTTTAATTGCTTGTTGAGCCGGGAAAGTTCCTGCTGCTTCAAAGCCTCCCACTCGGCGAGCCGGGCATTCAAATCCTTTTCCAGTTTTGCGAACCCAGCTTGGGCCTGTTCCGTGGGAGCGCTGTCCGCGCTGCCCACGCTGATGGCGAGTGACGCGAGCGATCCATCGACCGCTGCCAAGCCGCTGGGCATGAGCGGCCATTCCGTTTCCTCGCCGGCTATGCTCCCTGCGGCGCCATCGATCCGGCCGGTTGCGGCGAGGATTTCCTTCGACGCTAAGGCGTCGCTCGATCGAGATTTGAGAAGTTGAAGTTGCGAGCGGACCGCGGCGATTGCTCGAATGGTGACGGTGGCTTGGGTGAGAGCGGCGCCTATTTTCTGTTGAAGTGCGAATTGTTTTGCGAGATCTTCGGCGGAAACATGAACACGCGGGTCCTGCTCGACCGTTAGATTTGCCGTGGCGGTTTGCCCCGAGACAATCAGCCGGACTTCATATTCGCCGGGAAGCGCGAGCGGGCCGTCCGGCTCCGTGGCGGTGCCGGAAGCGATGGGCGCGGCCATGGAATACTCGTGATGGATCGCGGAAGGAGAAGCGTAACGCAAGTCCCAGACGAAGCGATGTGTTCCGGAGGTTTTTGCCAGCGGCGTAAATTTTGGCAACCAGGAGTTTTCGATTTCAGGTTTTTCCAGGATGGCTGGCGGTTTGTCCTCGCTTGAATATCTTCTGACGAGATTACCGCTTTTATCGTGAATTTCGAGAGCGACTTCGCCGGCGACATCCGATTTCAGTAGATAGTCGAGGATTGCGCCGGCCGGAGGATTGACTCCGGCGGGAGTTTCCCGGGGCAGCGGCGTATCACGATTTTCGCTTCGCCTTATTCGAATCGCTGGTGCTGGATGAAAGAGATAAGCATCGCGGCCTACGAGAGAATTGGCCCATTCGCGAAGAGGCGCAATATCGTCAAGAATCCAGAACGAGCGGCCGTGCGTGGCAGCCACTAGATCATCGCCATGGATCGCGAGATCGCGAACCGAGGTGACCGGGAGATTCATCTGCAACGGATTCCAATGATTGCCGTCGTCGAGCGAGAAATACACACCGGTTTCGGTGCCGGCGAAGAGGAGCCCCTTGCGGATAGGGTCTTCGCGGACAACCTGCACGTAGGCGCGCTCGGAGATTCCGTCGGTTATCTTTTGCCATGATTTTCCGAAGTCGCGCGTGCGATAGATATACGGACGCAAATCGTCGAGTTCGTGGCGATCCACAGCGGCGTAGGCGGTTGCAGCGTCGAAGCGCGAAGCCTCGATGAGAGTGATTTTGCTCCACGCGGCGATCTCCGGCGGCGTGACGTTTGTCCAGGTCGCGCCTTCGTCGGTGGTCAGCTGAATGAGACCGTTGTCGGTGCCTGCCCAGATTTGCCCTGCGCTGACCGGTGACGGCGCGATGGTGTAAACGACGCCGCGGTCTTCTTGCTTTTCCTTCGAAGCGTTCGATGAGGAATCGGGAGTTTCGTCAGCTCTCTTCGTTAGATCCGGGCTGATGATTTTCCAGCTGTTGCCGCCATTGTCGGTGCGCAGAACGAATTGCGCGCCGAAATAGAGTAGATGAGGATCTAGCGGCGAAGACACGAGCGGCGAAGTCCAGGTGAATCGAAACGCGGGATTGGCGCCGCCGCGCGTGGACGGAGCGACGTCGAACGATTGCCCGGTGGTCCAATCGAAGCGGAAGACCATGCCGTAAGGTCCGCCGCCATAGACGGCATTTGGCTCGGCCGGGCTGAGTGCAATGTAGCCGCTTTCGTCGCTGCCGACAGAGGACCAATCGCGGAAAGTAATTTGGCCGTAGTCGGAGCGGCTCGTAGTCGCGACGGTGCCGCTGTCCTGTTGCGAGCCGTAGACGCGATAAGGGAAGCGATTGTCGGTGGTGACGTGATAGAACTGCGCGGTCGGCTGGTTGTACCAGGAGCTCCAGGTCTTGCCGGCATCCACGCTGATGACGGCGCCCTGATCGCTTCCTACGATCATGCGCTGGGGATCGTCGGGCGCGATCCATAGATAATGATAATCGTCTCCGCCGGGCGAGGCTTTGATGGCTTCGAAATTGTCGCCGCCATCCGTGGAACGATAAAGCGCGGTATTCGCGACGTAGATGGTGTTGCGATCGCGCGGGTCCGCGGTGATGCCGCCGAAATACCAGCCGCGTTGCCAGATGCGATGATCGCCGGAGACGTGCTTCCAGTTTTGGCCGGCGTCGTCCGAGCGGTAGACGCCGCCTTCTTTTGCATCGACCAGCGCGAAGACGCGATTGCTTTTTTGTCCGGGGGCGACGGCGATGCCGATGCGGCCGAGGCCTTCGCTCGGAAATCCGTGGCCCGAGATTTGCTGCCAGGTGAGGCCTTCGTCCGTGGATTTGTAGAGGCCGCTGCCGGGGCCGCTGGTGGGAGCGTAGACGCTCCAGGGCGGGCGGCGCGCCTGCCACAGCGAAGCGTAAACGATGTGCGGGTTCGCGGGATCGAAGCAGAGGTCGATCGCGCCCGTATCGTTGTTTTTGAAGAGAACTTTCGTCCACGTCGCGCCGCCGTCGGTGGAGCGGAAGACGCCGCGCTCGTCGTTGGGCCCGTAGGCGTGGCCCAGGGCAGCGACCAAGAGTATGTTCGCGTCGTGCGGGTCCACGAGGATGCGTCCGATTTGGCGCGAATCGGCCAGGCCGATGTTGTGCCAAGTGGCTCCGCCATCGGTGGATTTGTAGACACCGTCGCCGAAGGAAATGTCCGAGCGCATGTCGGCTTCGCCTGAGCCGACGTAGATAGTCTGCGGATCGGATGGCGCAATCGCGATGGCGCCGATGGAGGCGATGGGCTCTGTGTCGAAAATCGGGTGCCAGGTGTTTCCGCCGTTGGTGGTTTTCCAGACGCCACCGCCGACCGCGCCGATGAAATATTCGTTGGGCCTGCCAGGCACGCCCAGGGCGGGAAGAACGCGACCGCCGCGAAAGGGTCCAATCATGCGCCACTGCATTTCGGGGAATTGCGGGGCGGCGTCCTGTTGGGATTGAACGACTTGGGGCAAAAAGAGCATGAGCGCGACGGCGGTTGAAACCAAAGTGAGCGCGCGTAATCTAATGGAGGTATCCATGGGTCGTGTTCGGCTGCGGAGTATACACTATCGAGTCTGGGTGGGGAGAAATGTCGCGGGCTCTTTTAAGGATAGTGCAGCGATTTCGCAACACGAAGAGATATGGCAAAATGAGATTCGCGAGAACGAGTAATACAGGAGGATTTTGAAATTATGGCGAAAGCAACATTCGCAGCCGGTTGTTTCTGGGGTGTGGAGGACGCGTTTCGAGGAGTGGATGGCGTCACTTCAACGACAGTGGGCTACACCGGCGGAACTACGAAGAATCCCACGTATAAAGATGTTTGCGGCGGACGCACGGGGCACGCCGAGGCGGTAGAAGTGACTTTCGATCCGGCGAAGATTTGTTATATGCAGCTACTGGCCATTTTCTGGAAGAGCCACGATCCGACTACGATGAACCGGCAAGGGCCGGATGTGGGCTCGCAATACCGGTCGGCGATCTTCTACCACGACGCGGAGCAGGAAGCCGCGGCGCGGGCGTCAAAAGATATTCTGATGAAGGAAGGCGTTTTCAAGCGGCCCATCGTGACGGAGATAACGCCGGCTTCGGAGTTTTACCGCGCTGAGGAATATCACCAGCAATATTTCGCGAAGCAGGGCGTGAAGTCCTGCCACATTCAGTAGGCCACAGGCAGACTTAACCTCACGGCCGCTCACGCTGGCTGAAACATTTATTTAATTGGGTGAAGAAGGGCTCTCGGAGAGCACGTACCAGATGCCGTAGCTCGCTCCTGCCACGACACCAAGAGTAATCAAAGCGAAAAGCAGATGACGGCGGCGGGGAGCGACTACCCCGCCCTTGGTGCCCGCGCCGGCGGGCGCTTGTGGCTCAGCGGTGGCGGCGTCAAGATCCATCGTCACGCGGTAAGATTTTCCCGCGGCAATCATGTGGATGTCGCCGTCGTTGTCCAGGATCAGCGCTCCGCGATATGCCGAGATCACCACTTCCTGCGGGCCGGTGATGGTTACCTGCCCGTAAGCCGGCTGGCCGTCTGCGGCGCGGACGATGCCTTCGGGTATCTCAAGTTCAAGCTTGTCGTTTCCGTTCGAAGAAAAACCCACGGTCCCGCGTCCGACTACTGCGTGCACGATGTCGGTGTCCTGCGCGAGCGTCGCCGAGCTCGAAGACAGCAGGTACAACTGGCTCGCTCCCACTTTCATGCGGAGCGTTCCGCCAATTTCGGTGGCGAGAGTATCCCCGGGGAAGATTGTTGTACCGACAGCAACTTTGGAGTTGCCGATTTGAGCGTCTTGCGCCTGTGTGACGAGGCCCAGCGGTTTTTCATTGGCGGCGAAAGCGGGAACGTTCAGCAGCCCGGTAATTATCATTGCGATGAGACAGCAGCGGGATAATTCGCGCATAAATCCCTCCGAGGGCTACTGCGTCAATCTAGGCGCAGAAGCGGCCAGTGTCAATACCCTAATCAAAGATGCCGGAGCGGCTGGAAGGTTGCAGAGCAGAGCATTGCGAGCGGAAGGACGAGGTGCGAGGACATTCTGCGCTAGAATATCCGGGACCCTGCGGAGGGCGCATGATTCATCGAACTGTTTTTCATAACGACCGGCTGCTGCCCATCGAGCAGGTGCGTCTTTCGCCCGGGCAGGGCGGGCTTTTGAGCGGCTGGGGCCTTTTCACCACGCTGCGCGTCTCCGAAGGAATTCCGTTCGCATTCGAGCGGCACTGGAAGCGGCTAAAACGCGACGCCGAACGGACACATTGCCCGTTTCCCTTCGAGGAAGAAACCGTGCGCGCGGAATTGGGCCAAGTTCTGCGCGCGAACAACGTTCGCGAAGGCTGTGCACGAATCTACGCTATCTACAACCAGGTGGGTTTCTGGCGCAGCGACGAGAATTTTCCGCGTGTGGATTTGCTGCTTTACTCTTCTGATTTGCCGGCATATCGGGAGCCGGTACGGCTGGGTCTGCGGGAGCAAGGCAGGCACGCCGCGTCGCCACTGGCAGGCGTGAAGGTCACTTCGTGGCTGAATAATGTGTGGAGCCTTTACGAAGCGCAGCAAAGCGGTTTCGATGAGGTAGTAATGCTGAACGAGCGCGGGGAAGTATCCGAATGCACGGCGGCCAACATTTTCTGCGTGCGAGGCGGACGCGTGAGCACTCCGCCGTTGTCTGCGGGATGCCTGGAAGGCGTCACTCGAAGCGTTCTGCTTGAGATCGGAGGCAGCGCCGGGGCGATTGTGGAAGAGCGCACGCTTCGGCCCGAAGACCTTTACAACGCGGACGAAGTTTTTATTTCTTCCACGAACCGCAGCATGCTGGGCGTAAGCGAAGTGAACGGACACAAAATTGCTTCCGCGCCGGGGCCGGTGACTCAAAAACTCGAGAAGGCGTTCGCGGAGTACATGCGCGAATATATCGAGGCGCGCTGGGCCGCTTCGGGCAAGCGCTGATCGCAGAATTCTTGCCGCGGGACTATCGCGTTAGTGGATGAACAATCCTGCCGCTGCGACTCCCAGCCCGACAAGACCCAGGAATGTTCCGAGCTGCCAGAAAATTTTCTTGCGCGTGAGTAGAGTTATGGAACAAATGACCAACGCGGCCTCCAGCAGCACTTCACCAAGGTCAAAGCGGTCCGCACGCCGCTGCTGAGTGTGGACTTCCTCTTCGGCAGCCTTGGCTTCCGCTTGGATGTCCTTTTGCTCGTCCTTGTAGCGATCAATTTCTTTGGCGTACTTTTCCTTGAGTTTGGCGACCTCGTCGGTGGTTTGAAGCGAGAAGACGGAAAGCTCGTCAAGGAAGAGCTCGTAATTCCGGCGGCGAATGTCCTTGGCCTGGTAGTAAGCCCACTGGTCGGTGGCCTTGGTCTGCAGGAGGAGCTCCTCGGTGTGAGAGCGATGGCCCATTAGCGAAACGGCGGCAACAAGCACCGCGAGGATCGCCATGGTCACGGTGACGTGAGAAAGGCTATGCTCTTTGCCGTGCTCGGCGTTTTCCTGAAGTTCCTGCAATTCGTCCGGCATTGATTCCCCCGAGGATGAGATTTTTGTGCTGCGTGCGGGGGAGAGCATAACAGAACTCGTTTGCCGTGGGCCAGTTGTGTTGCCTACCCGGGGGCTGCCGTGTTCCTGTACAATTCACGCGAACATCGGGCCACGCGAACATCGCGTCACACGAGAATCGTGAACGCGGGATCGAATTCTGAGGAGGAAGAGCTATGAGCGACCTTGCGAGCAAAACCTGCGTGCCATGCCGCGGAGGCGTGCCACCGCTTGCCGAGAAAGAGCTTGAAGATCTTTCCAAGCAGGTGCCGCAATGGAAGGTCGTGGATGGGCATCATATCTCGCGCGAATTCAAGTTCCCGGATTTTCGCCAGGCGCTGACGTTCGTGAACAAGGTGGGAGAGATCGCGGAAGAGCAGGGACATCACCCGGACATTTTTCTGACCTGGGGCAAAGCGGGCGTCACTACCTGGACGCACAAAATTAACGGTCTCACGGAAAGCGATTTCATCCTCGCAGCAAAAATCGACAAACTGTAATCTTTAAAGCTCAGGGCTCATCGTCTCCGCCTGAGTCTTCCTCCAGTTCCGCGACCACGGCCGGATTGATCTCGGGGAGGTTTGCCTTGCGAAGCTGATCATTCAATGCAGCGAGTTCTCCTTCCTTTACGGCTGCCCAGCTGTTGGACAAATCGGCGAGGGAACTCTGCACCGTCGCAAATGTCTCTTCGGCGGCTTTAGTAGGCGCAGCGTCCGCTCCATCCACGACCGCGAGCAACTGGCCAAGCTGAGCGTTCAATTTCGAGAAACTGTCTTGCCTTACCGGCAGGCCGAACCGCCGGGCGCTGCCCTCGAACGAAGCGGCTTTCTGGTCGAGAGCTAGGATGGAGCCGGAGAGCGTGCCGTTTGGAACTTTCCCTGCGAGTGATTTCACTTGGATGCGAACGGAATGCGCCTGTGCGAGTCCGTCATAGCTCGCATTCATGGCGTCATGAATCTTCGAAGCTAGCTGGAATTGCTCGGCCAGAGCTCCGGGAGTCACCGGGACACGCGGATCCATTTTGATTTCGAGCTCTTGCGTCAGGTCCTGGCCGCCTGAGCTGAGTCTCACGGTGTATTTCCCGGGCAACACGGCGGGGCCGAGGGGATAGCGTGGCGTGTCATGCGGGATCGCGGAAATTGGGTACTCGTGAAAAAGCGAGCGAGGCGGAGAGAGCCGTAGGTCCCAGACAAAGCGATGCATCCCCGCTTCCGCGGAAAGAATCTGCGGAGGGCGAACCCAATAGAGCGGGACATTGAGTTCTTTCTGGAGTTGTTCCGTCGTTACTTCGGGTTTGTCTGCGCTGGAAAAACTGCGCACGATTTTTCCATTTGAATCGAGGATCTCCAGTTTCAGCGGCCCGGTTGCCGCGGATTTCAGATCATAATCAATGATGGCGCCATCAGGCGGATTCTTTCCCGCGGGAATTTCGGGCGGCAGGGGAGTATCGGTGTTGGCGTTTCGCCAGATGCGATAAGCGATTCCCGGCTTAAAGAGGAACGCCGCAGAGCCGGCGACGCGGTCATCGATCTGCCGGAGCGGGGTGATGTCGTCGAGAATCCAGAACGAGCGGCCGTGCGTGCCGACGACGATGTCGTCGCCGTGAATCACGAGGTCGCGCATGGACGTAGCCGGGAGATTCAACTGCAGCGACTGCCAGGAATCGCCGTCATTGAAAGAAACATGAATGGCGCGCTCCGTGCCGGCGAAAAGCAGGCCGCGGCGGACAGGATCTTCGCGCACGACGTTCACGGATGCATCGTCCGGCAAGCCATTCGTGATTTTCTGCCAAGTCTTACCGCCGTCGTGGGTGCGGTAAGCGTAGGCATGCAAATCGTCGAGGCGGAACCGATTGACCGCCGCATACGCGGTGCCTGCGTCGAAATGCGAAGCATCGAGCTGGGCGATCTTGCTCCAGGCCGTCAGGCCGGGCGGCGTGACGTTCTGCCAATTCTTTCCCCCATCGCGGGTGACCCAGATCAGGCCGTCATCCGTTCCGGCCCAAATCAGGTTGGCGTCGAGAGGCGAGGGCGCGAGCGAATAAATTACGCCGCGGTGTTTGCCCTTGGCGGGATCGTCCGCAACCATGTTTCCAATGTTCGGTGGAACGCCGGGATCCTCGCGCGTAAGGTCCGGGCTCACGATCTGCCAGGTTTGCCCGCCATCGGTGGTCTTAAATAAGACATTTGAGCCGAGATACAGGGCGTGGGGATCGGCGGGGAAAAGATGAGCGGAGCGGTGCGATTGTAGCGATACTTTCCGGTGCGCAGAATGACAGGCGCGACGTCTTGCGTCTGCCCAGTATTCATATCGAAGCGCGTGCCTTTTCCGCCGTAAATAAGATTTGGATGAAGCGGATCAGGCGCGACGTAGCCATATTCCTCCGTGCCTACAGGGTGCCATTCGCGAAAGGTGATTTCACCCCAATCGCTGCGGCTGGTGGTGCCGACCGACCCGCTTTCCTGCTGACCGCCATAGACCCAGTAGGGAAATCGATTGTCGGTGACGACGTGATAGAACTGCGCAGTGGGCTGGTTGTACCACGAGCTCCAGGTGTCGCCGCCGTTCACGCTTATGGTTGCGCCTTGGTCGGACGCAAGCAGGAGAATTTTCGGATCTTCGGGATTGATCCAGATGGTGTGGTAATCGTCGCCACCGGGAGCGCCTTTTATGGCCGTGAAGTTCGCACCCGCGTCGGTGGAGCGATAGGTGGAAGTATTGCAAATGTAGACGGTGTTCTTGTTGTTCGGGGCGACGCGCACCCAGGCGAAATCGAATCCACGGCCCCAGATGCGATCTTCATTGTTCACGCGCTGCCAACTCTCGCCTGCATCGTCCGAGCGAAAGAGACCACCGAGTTGCGGCGCGTCAACAAGCGCGTACATACGGCTCGGATCGCTGGGCGCGATGCCGATGCCAATGCGCGCGAGACCTTGCTCGTTCGTGGGCAATCCTTTCGCGAGCGGCGTCCAGGTGTCTCCGCCGTCCGTTGATTTGAAGAGGCCGCCGGTGTGTCCTTCGAGGGGGGCTCCGGTAGTCCATGGCGGTCGCCGCGAAGACCAGAGAACGGCAAAAAGAATTTGCGGATTCGACGGGTCGAACGCGAGATCCGTGGCGCCGCTATTTTCGTCTTGGTAGAGAATTTTCTTCCAGGTGTTTCCGCCGTCCATCGAACGGAACACACCGCGCTCCGCGTTCGGCCCGTAGGGATGCCCTAACACCGCAACGAAGACGCGATTCGGGTCGCGTGGGTCAACCAGAATATTGGTGATTTGTTGGCCGTCGCGCAGTCCGAGGTGAATCCACGTGTTGCCGCCGTCGGTGGATTTGTAAATGCCGTCGCCGGTGGAAAGGTCTGGCCTGCGCAGGCCTTCGCCGCTGCCAACATAGATGATTTCGGGATCTGAGGGAGCAACCGCTAGCGCGCCGACCGAGCCGGTTGGCTGGCCATCGAAAATGGGGGTCCAGGTCTGACCGTAATCGGTGCTCTTCCACACGCCGCCATTGTTCGCACCTATGTAAAACACATTCGGTTGTCCGGGCACCCCTGCCGCCGCCACGGTGCGTCCGCCACGAAACGGGCCAATGCAGCGCCAGCGCAAGTCCTGGTAGAGGTGGGAATCGGCCTGTTGGGCTGGGGCGGCAAAGGCAAATGCCGACGCGAATGCGAGGGAAACAAATACTGCGGAAAAACTGATGACGGAGTTGAGTGCGCTGAACCCATGACGAAACCGCATGTCAAACCTCCAAGGGTCTCCCGGAAGTTGCAGAGGTTATCTCACTTCGAGGCTGCTTAATAGCCCGGATGTAGGCCGGAGTGAGCTCGGCTCGCTCCGCAAATGTTCCGGGGTGTTATCTCTTACACCAATTGCGGCAGCTTGCAGATTGACCCCCACGACGGGTCAACCTAGCGTGTGTGTGTATCTTTCGGAGGGAATTATGCGATCGTTTGCCCGGTCATTCCTGGTCGCAATGCTGGTGGTCGAGCTTTTGAATCTGCCCAGCTTTGCGGCGAACGAAAAAGCGCTGGGACAAGTGGTGCAGGCGCAGGACGCGCAGATCGGCGAGGCCAAAGTGGCGGTCGGAACGACGGTCTATCCCGGTGATTCAGTCGCTACCAATGCAGGGGGCGCGTTGCGCTTGCGGCTGGGCACGAGCCAGGCGTATCTACTTTCATCGAGTGCGGCGACGCTAGCGCAGGACGCCGACGCCATTCGCGCGGTGGTTACGCGCGGGACGGTCGGGTTTTCGTCGGATGGGAAAGACCAATTCGAACTCGAGATTCCGGAAGGCATTCTTCGCGCGGCGAACGGCCAGCCTGCGTACGGCCAGGTGACCATTACAGGGCCGCAGGAAGTTGTGATCTCGGCATATAAAAATGACTTGGTGCTCGACAACGATGGCGAACTCCACACAATTGCCGCGGGGAAATCATACCGCGTGACGATGGATGATGATCCGGCGACCGCTGCCGGAGACGAACAGACAGTATCACCGCGAAAGAGACGCCGCCGCCGTTTGGCCTTTCTGCTGTTATTCGGAGCTGGAGCGGCAATCGCGAGCGCCGTAATCTGGCACCAACTCTCCGAAAGCCCGTCGAAGCCTGATTAGCCGCCAATTCCTCGCTCGGTCCTCGCGCAATTTCCCCGGGGCTGGATTTCCTCTGCTTTAGTGGCTCACCGTTGCGCCTGGAGTGCGTCAAATCAGTTATTGACACTATATCGTGCGACGCTATAGTATGAAGCGGTGCGATATAGGTGAGCCGGGTGGCGCTGCCGAGGCGAGGAGAAATCTGAATGGTCCGTTCCCGAGACGACGCTATGAGGGAATCGCAAGAGCCGCTGACGCCGGCGCTGTTTCACGTCCTTCTGGCACTGGCCGACGGCGAAAAGCACGGGTACGCAATTCTGAAAGAAGTGGCACTAAGGACCGACGGCAAAGTGCGGCTGAGCGCCGGGACGCTCTACGGAATCATCAAGCGGCTGAACGAAGAGGGTTGGATCGCGGAATCGAGCAACCGGCCGGCGGCTGGGCTTGATGACGAGCGGCGGCGATATTATCGGCTGACGGAAGACGGGCGACGAGTGGCGGTGATTGAGGCTCGGCGCCTCGAAGAGCTTCTAGGAATGGCCCGCAGCAAGAAATTATTTCGCAAAACTGAAGTGGCATGAGGAAAGACGATATGAGTCCGGCTGCCATCCCGCTTTCAAAGCGCGTGTTTCGCTCGCTGCTGCGGATACTCCCCGGCGATTTCCAATCTGATTATGGGCCGGAGATGGAGCATACGTTTGAAGATCAAACGCGCGAGGCACGCGATCGCGGCGGACTTGCGGGGTTGGTCCAACTGTGGTGGGAAACGCTGAAGGGAATTTTCCAAACTGCACCGCGCGAACATTGGGAAATTCTCAAACAAGATATTGCCTACGCCGTCCGCATGATGCGGAAGAACCCGGGATTTACGCTGATGGCCGTTATCACGCTGGCGCTGGGGATTGGCGCGAACACTGCGATCTTTAGCGTTGTTCATGCCACGCTGCTTCGCCCATTGCCGTATCCGGACGGGCAGCAACTGGTTTTCATTCGCCAGCAAGCGCAGAAGTCGGGAATCAACGATATCGGCTTTTCCGTGCACGAGATTCAGGACTATCGCGAGCAGAATCGGACGCTATCCGGGCTCGCGGAATACCACACCATGTCTTTTATTCTTTTCGGGCATGGCGATCCCGACCGGGTTCGCACGGCGGTGGTCTCCGCGAATTTTTTTGATTTGTTCGAAGTGAAGCCGCTGCTGGGACGCACATTTTTGCCGGATGACGACAAACTGGGCGCGCCGCCGGTGCTGATTTTGAGTTACGAATACTGGAAGAACCGATTTGCCGGCGATCCGGAAATCGTCGGCAAAACGTTCGAGCTGAACGACAAGGTCCACACCGTTGTCGGAGTGCTTCCACCGATTCCGCAATATCCGCTCGAGAGGGATGTTTACATGCCGACGTCGGCGTGCCCTTTCCGCTCGTCGCAGAAATTCATCGATAACCGCGACGCGCGCATGATGGAAGTCTTTGGGCGCGTGAGGCCGGGCGTTTCGGTGGAACAAGCCGGTGCCGACCTTTCCACGATTGCCGGGCGGTTGAAACTGCAATATCCGAAGTCCTATCCCGATAACGCGGGCTACGCGGCGGCCACGACTCCGCTGCGAGAGGAGTTGACGCGCGAGGCGCGGCCGACGCTGTTGATACTTCTGGCTGCGGCGGCGTTCGTGCTGCTGATTGCGTGCGCCAACGTTGCGAACCTGACGCTGGCGCGCATGTCACGGCGTGAGCGCGAACTCGCCGTTCGCACGGCGCTGGGCGCCGGACGCAGCCGTCTTTTGCGCCAGCTTCTGACCGAGAGTTTCCTGGTCGCGCTGGTAGGAGGCGCGCTGGGATTGGTTTTGGCTTACAGCAGCCTTGCGCTTCTCACCGATTTTGCGGCGCGACTCACACCCCGCGCGCATGAAATTAAAATTGACGCGGGCGTGCTGGTCTTTACGCTTCTCGCGGCGCTGGGAACCAGCATCGTATTCGGCACACTGGCGGCGCTCTTCACACGCGCAAATCTTTCTTCGAGTTTGAAAGAGGGGAGCGTCGGAGCAGGTACGGGCCAGCACAAAAATCGCCTGCGTAGCGCGTTGATTGTGTCGCAGATTGCCTTTTCGTTCGTGCTCTTGATTGGTGCGGGACTCATGCTGCGCAGCCTGGTGAAGATGCTGCAAGTGAACCCTGGATTCGTTCCGCAGCGCGTGCTGGCATTGAGCACCACGTATAGTTTCAGCAAGTACGCCAAGCCGGAACAATACGTGGATGTGATCAAGAAAGTTCTGATTCGCGTGCAGAGCGAGCCGGGCGTCTTGTCTGTTGCCATTGCGGGCACCTACCCGCTGGAACCTGAAGCGATATCGGCCGGTTCAAGTGCGTTTTCCGGTTCCTTTCAAATCAAGGGACGCGAAATCGGAGCCGCCGAAGCGCCTCCGATCGGGAACTTCACGGCCATCTCGCCCGATTATTTCCGGACGCTGGGTATCCCGCTGGAAGAGGGCCGCGAGTTCACGGATTTGGACGGCGGGAAAGAACAGCTCGTGGTGATCATCAACGATGCGATGAAGCGTCAGTATTGGGCCAAAGAGGACGCCATCGGCCAATTTATCTCGGGCGACAAGGGCGAGACTTGGAACAAGGTCGTCGGAGTCGTGGGCGACGTGAGGGAGTTCGGGCTCGACCATGCGGCTTCACCGGAGATTTACTATCCGCATGCGGAGGGACCAAATCCCTCGGCGTTGATTGTGCGCACGACACTGGATCCGGCGAGCATGGCCGCGACGCTGACGCGGGCCGTACACGACGTGGATTCACAAGCCGCGGTAACGCATGTGCTGACACTGGAACAGGCGCGCGCCGAATCGACGGCTTCTCCCCGCGTGACCGCAAGCCTTCTCGGAATTTTTGCCGCGCTGGCGCTCTTGATCGCTGCCGCTGGGATCGGCGGGATTATGGCGCTGAACGTCAGCCAACGCGTACACGAAATCGGAATCCGGATCGCACTGGGTGCTCAGCCTTCTAGCATCTTGCGCATGATTCTCGGGCAGGGCTTGTTGTTGGCCCTTCTCGGGGTCGGGATTGGAATCGCCGGGGCGCTCGCGCTGGGTAACCTCGTGAAGTCGCTCCTATTTGAGACAGCGCCAACGGATCCAGTCACGTTTGCTGGCGTGGCATTCGTGCTGATTGCGGCGGCGATGATTGCGACATATCTGCCCGCACGTCGCGCGGCTGCAGTGGATCCGATTATCGCGCTACGAACCGAATGAGTTCGACGTCATTTGAAGATCAATCCAAAGGAAGGACGATATGAAGAAAGTGAAGCTTACACGCAGGGAATTGCTTCAGGCATCAGGCGCGGTTGGCTTGGCCGCCGCCCTTCCGCTTTCGCTTTCGACAGCCCAGGTCACGGGAACGCAGAAAGCCACGAAGTCACCGGCTGGTCTAACCCCGCTTAAGCCGCCGGCGAGCGGTGCCATTCCTGTGGCCTTTGTGATCTCCAAAGGGGCGGTGCTCATTGATTTTGCCGGACCTTGGGAGGTTTTTCAGGACGCGGATGTTCCGGGACGCGACATGATGGATGACGCGTTCGAGCTTTACACCGTGGCGGAGACAATGGAGCCGGTCACAGCCAGCGGCGGATTAAAGATCGTGCCGAACTACACTTTTCAAAACGCACCGCCGCCGAAGGTCGTCGTAATTCCAGCGCAAAACGGAGACTCCGAAGCGATGCTGCAATGGATACGCAAGGCGACGGAGACGACCGACGTCACCATGTCGGTTTGTACCGGTGCATTCGTTCTCGCGGCCACGGGACTTCTGAACGGCAAAGCGGCCACCACTCATCACGCTGCTTATACCGACTTAGAGATGAAGTTTCCGGACGTTCATGTGAAACGGGGCGCGCGTTTTGTGGAGGTAGGAAATCTCGCCACGGCCGGTGGCCTTACCTCCGGGATGGATCTGGCGCTTCGCGTCATCGGACGCTATTTTGGCACTGAAGCTATCGAGCGCACGGCTTTTCAACTCGAATATCAAGGCAAAGGCTGGATGGACGCGGGGTCCAACTCCATCTTCGCGGCGAAGCCGAAGGGCGATATTTGCGCGGTGTGTTGGATGCAAGTCGATCGCAAGATTGCGCTATCGGAGGTTTACAAAGGCCAGACCTACTATTTCTGCATGAAGACCCACCAGGACGCCTTCGACGCCAAGCCGGATAAGTTCGTCGCTTTGCTCGCGAGCTCGTAGAAGCAATCGCTAACAAGGTCTGCTGCCCAGCGACAGTGTCGGACAAACGCGACTGCCGGCTTCGCCGAGGTGACCACTCCGCGAAATGCTTTTGAGGTTTGTTCCGCAAGGTAATCCCGCTAAACTTTGAAGCTATCCAGTCAGCGTGTGTTTTCGTTCCGGGCAAATCTCTAGAAATCACCGCGAGATGGGAAGTCATGCTGAAACGGCTGTTCCTCCATTACATAGCGGAAGAAGCGCGCCCGATGCTGCGCCTGGCGATGCCGCTCGTCTTCGCCGAACTCGGTTGGATGACCATGGGCATCGTGGACACCATGATGGTGGGACGCCAAACCGACAGCGCCGTGGCCATTGGCGCGGTGAGCCTGGGCGGGATTCTGTATATCGCCGTGGCCATTTTTGGCACGGGACTGATGTTGGGGCTGGATACGCTCGTCTCGCACTCGTACGGAGCAGGCGACCTGGAGGATTGCCACAGGTCACTTGTGAACGGCGCGTACTTGAGTTTGGGCATAGGGCCGGTGCTGATGGGGCTGGTTCTGCTGTTCGAGCCGCTGCTGCGTTCGCTCGATATCCAAGCGTCCATCCTGAACCAGGCAATCCCGTATCTTCGCGCCCTCAATTGGAGCACGCTGCCTCTATTGCTCTTTTTTGTATTTCGCAGGTACCTCCAGGGGATGAACCAGGCCAAGCCGGTGATGTTCGCGCTGATTACGGCAAATTTGGTGAACCTGGCAGGGAACTGGGCGCTCATTTACGGCCACCTGGGGCTGCGTGCCATGGGCACGGTTGGGTCGGGTTGGTCCACATGCATTGCGCGCTTTTACATGATGAGCGTGCTGCTCGCGTATTGCGTCTATTACGACCACCGCTACAAGACCGGCCTGCGCGAAACGCAGCGGACGCCGGATTTTTTTCGCATTTGGCGACTGGTGCAATTGGGTCTGCCGGCAGCGACGCAGTTTGGAATGGAAGTGGGAGTATTCGCGGTGGCCACGGCATTGATTGGAAGGCTGGGCGCGGTGCCACTCGCGAGCCATCAAGTGGCAATGAATTCCGTGAGTTTCACATATATGGTGCCGCTCGGAATCAGCGCTGCAGCAGCCGTGCGAGTGGGACAGGCGCTTGGGCGGGGCGATCCGCATGGCGCGAGCCGCGCGGGCTGGACCGCGATGCTACTGGGGACAGGGTTCATGGCGGTCATGGCGGTTCTATTTTTGGCGGCGCCGCAGTACATCGTGCGAATTTACACCCCCGATCCGGTCGTCGTTCGCGCCGCGGGTTCTTTGCTCTTCGTCGGCGGATTCTTTCAGCTGTTTGACGGAATGCAAACGGTGGCGACCGGCGCGCTGCGCGGTGCAGGAGACACGCGGACGCCGATGACGTGCCATCTGCTGTTCTATTGGCTTCTGGGCTTGCCGCTGGGAGCATATCTGTGCTTCCACTTGGGATGGGGTGCGCCGGGATTGTGGACCGGCCTTTGCGTTGCGCTGATTTTTATCGGCTGCGCGCTGCTCTATTTTTGGCGGCGCAAGGAACGCTCCTTTGCAACGCGGGAAATTCCACTGATGGATGTAACCTAAGGCGCCGCTGTTCCGTGCGGGTGACAGCGGCGATTCGGAAGACAACATGCAAAACGAATTCATGGCCCGAGCCATTGTGCTTTCGCTGGAGAACGTACGGAGCGGCCGCGGCGGGCCTTTTGGCGCAGTGGTGGTGAAAGACGGAAAAATTATTGCGGAAAGCGCAAACCGCGTGGCCGAGGCGAACGACCCCACGGCACACGCCGAAGTGACGGCCATTCGCGAGGCGTGCAAGAAATTGGGAACCTTCGAACTGAAAGACTGCGAGATTTACACCAGCTGCGAGCCATGCCCCATGTGTCTGGGCGCGATTTACTGGGCGCGTCCGGCACGAGTTTATTTCGCGAATAACGCTGCAGACGCGGCGAAAGCCGGATTTGACGACGCCTTCATCTACGAGGAAATCGCGCGGCCGTATTCACAACGAAAGATTCCGATGATCCAAATCATGCGCGACGAGGCGCTCGCAGCGATTCGCGCGTGGGAAGAGAAGCCGGACAAAATCGGCTATTGAGGGCTGGCGACGATGGAAACCCACAACAAGCGGCAATATTCCACGCATCGCGGGAGCTGACGCATGGTTACCAAACTCGCCGAAAGCAGTTACGGGGAATCGCAGGTGCGATTGCTTCGCGTGGTGCGGCAGGAGGGGCGGCATGACATCAAGGAGATGACCATCGGCGTCACCTTTGAGGGCGACTTCGATGCTGCGCACGCGCAGGGTGACAACCGGAAAATTCTTCCGCCTGACACGATGAAGAACACCGTGTACGTGCTCGCGCGGCAGTATCCGGTCGAAGCAGTCGAGGACTTTGCTCTGCATGTGATCGAACACTTTCTCACTTACAACGAGCAGGTCGCGCGCGTGCGAGTGGACGCGTCGGAGAATCCCTGGGCGCGCATCCAAATTGGGGCGAAGCCGCACGCGTCGGCGTTCACGCGCCCGGTGGGACTAGGCAAGCGGACCGCTTCACTTACCGGCACGCGCGAAGGAACGACGATTCGCGCCGGTATTGAGGGGCTGGCCGTGCTGAAGACGGCGAAAACTGCCTTCGATGGATTTTTGCGCGACCCTTACACAACTTTAAAGGACGGTGGCGGGCTTTTGCAATGGACGGAAATCAGCGCGCAATGGCTTTACGACGGTGACGAAGTAGAGTTCAGCCCACTCTGGCATGGCGTGCGCCAGACGCTGCTCGAAACTTTTGCCGAACACGATAGCAAATCGCTGCAGCACGCGCTGTACGGCATGGGCGAAGCGGTGCTGGGCACTTTCGATCGCATTCGCGAAATCCATTTGTCGCTGCCGGACAAACATTTTCGTCTCGTGGACCTTTCGCCCTTTGGCATGGACAATCCTGCGGAAGTTTTTGTCCCCATGGACGAGCCCCACGGCCTGATCGAAGCAACTCTACGCAGGGAATAAGCTGGGTTTGGAATCACCACTCCCTTTCCGCGGTTGTCCGAAAATCCTGGACGAGATACATTTAGTTTGAGAGCACTGCATGTCTGAACGCATTCTAATTGTTGACGATGAGTCCACGGCGCTCGCCGCGCTCGATCTGTTGCTGCGCCGCGAGGGATTCGACGTGCGCACGGTGAGCGACGGCGCCTCCGCTCTGGCCGAGTGCGCCGCGTTTCGTCCGGACCTGATCCTTCTCGACATTCTGATGCCGGGAATAGACGGCTTCGAAGTTTGCCGGCGCATCAAGGCGACTCCCGAAACGCGGTTGACCCCGGTGGTTTTGATTACCGGACTTTCCGAGACCGGAGATCGCATTCAGGGAATCAACGCGGGAGCGGATGATTTTCTGAGCAAGCCGATCGATTTCAACGAACTGCTGGCGCGGACGCGTTCGCTGCTGCGATTGAAGCAATACACCGACGAGCTCGAGAATGCCGAGGCAGTCTTGTTCACGTTGGCGCACGCGATTGAGGCGCGCGATCCTTACACGCGCGGGCACTGCGAACGGCTTGCCGAAATGTCGGCGCGATTAGGGAAGCTGCTCGGAGTGGCGGAGGACGGAATCAAGGCGCTTCGACGAGCTGGAATCGTTCACGATATCGGCAAAGTGGCTGTTCCCGATTCCATTCTGCTGAAAGCAGGACCGCTGACGCCCAAAGAAACTGCCGTCATGCGCAAGCATTCTGTGGTGGGGGAACGCATCTGCGCGCCGCTCAAGACGTTTCACCTCGTGCTTCCAATCATCCGGCATCATCACGAAAAGTATGATGGCTCGGGCTATCCCGATTCTCTGCGCGGCGACGAGATTCCGCTCACCGCGCGGATCCTGCAGCTTGCGGATGTCTATGACGCGCTCACGACCGACCGGCCTTACAAGGTTGCGATGCCCTCGAACGCCGCGCTGGAGATCATGGACGAGGAAGCGGAGCGCGGATGGTGGGATCGTGAGTTGTATGCCGCGTTCCGGCAGATGATTCGCGAGTCGCAAGACCACGTTGCTACTGAGAATGTGCAGAAAGCCACCGATTAGATTTCGCCGCCGGGCAAGGTTCGATTCTTACGATTGCATCATGCGTTCTTCGCCGGCGTAGATCACGAAGCGGCGGCCGCGCAGGAACCCGATGAGCGTGAGGCGCAGCTCGCGCGCCAGTTGTACTGCGAGGCTTGACGGCGCGGAGACTGACGCCACAACCGGCACGCCGGCTACGATAGCCTTCTGCACGATTTCAAATCCGCCGCGGCCGCTGACGAGCAGGACCGAATTCGAGAGCGGAACGCGACCTTCGAGTAGCGCCCAGCCGATTACTTTGTCCACGGCATTGTGCCGGCCGATGTCCTCGCGCAAAACCAGCAACGCGCCGGCGGGATCGAAAAGAGCCGCAGCGTGCAAACCTCCCGTGCGGCTAAATACTTCCTGCGACGAGCGCAACGCATCGGGCAGCTGGAGCAGCAATTCGGGATCGAGGCGAAAATCGGGATTGGGAGCCTTCAGCAGGCGCGAGCGCACTGAATCGATGGAGGCCTTTCCGCAAATGCCGCAACTCGAAGCGGCGAAGAAGTGACGACGCATTTTTTCGAAGTCCGGCGCTGACTCGGGTGCAAGCTCCGCTTCGACCACGTTGCCGGCGTTGGAGGCGCTCTCCGGTTTAGCGGGAGCGAGCGCAAGAATCTGCTCGCGACGCTGCACCAGGCCTTCGGAGAATAGGAAACCTGCTGCGAGTTCGAGGTCGTGCCCGGGCGTGCGCATGGTGACGCTAAGCGGTTCGTTGCCCACGCGAATTTCGAGCGGCTCTTCTGCTGCGAGCTGATCGTCCTTTCGACGCAGCTTTCCGTCGTCCCATTCAGAGACTTGCGTGAGATTGATGCTGTGAGGTTTGCGTGCCATGTCCGTAGCTCGATACCCTAACTGGCGCGAGCGGTGCGAAGCGGGGCGTTCGATCAAAATGCCGCGCGGCCGCTGGAAAAATTCGCGCCGCCAGTGTACCATTCCGGGTTCGGCCCTGCCTTGAACCGGGTGCGTTTTTTCTGTGACACAGACACTAACTTTACCTGCAGCTAGTTCGTCCAGGAATCATGGACTGGAACTCTGGATGAACCGTGTCCTGGAGACGGCGGACGACGTCCGCGACGACTGGGACGCCGATAAAGTGCATGATCTGCGCGTGGCTCTGCGGCGCTGCCGCACCATGGCTGACGCGCTGAGCGAAGTGAATCCTACCCCCGGCTGGCGCAAACTCAAGAAATCGACGCGCGATTTATTCCAGGCGCTCGGGGATCTTCGCGACACACAAGTGGAGCGCGAGTGGACGAAAAAGATGGGTGCGGCGAGCGATCCGGTCCGTAAGCATCTGGTGAAGGTGCTGGCCCGGAAAGAAGCGAAGCACCGCGAAGAGGCCGGGAAAGCTCTGGACCAGTTCGATCGAAAGGATTGGAAGAAGTGGTTGAAGAAACTTCCGGCCAAGGCGGAGTTTTTTCCGGTCGAGAGCGTGGTTTTCCAGCGCCTGGCGGTGATCCGGCTGAATGACGCCATCGCGCTCTACCAACGCGCGCGAAAAGGGCGAAGCCGCGTGGCCTGGCACCGGCTGCGCATCGGACTGAAGGAATTCCGTTACATCCTCGAGAATTTTCTGTCGCAGCGCTACTCCGCCTGGAGCGAGGATTTGAAGCACATGCAGGATTTGCTAGGCGAAGTGCACGACCTCGATGTGTTGCGCAGCGAAATTCGCAGGCATTGCGCCGGATTGGACGCCGCTGCCGTCGCGAAGTGGCGGAAAAAAATCGACGAGGAACGCAGCACGCGTCTCGAGGAATTCCGAAAAAAAACCGCCGACAAGGAGTCTCTTTGGCTTGTCTGGCGCGCGGGATTTCCCTGGGGACGAACACTCCAGGCCATCCCCTTCGCAGAATCGCAGAGCGCCTAGTCCGCCAGTTGACGCAGCATCTTCGGCGTCAATATCCAGCGAAGCTCCCATTTCCCATGCGCGGCGGCGTGCTCGAAGCATGCCACGCCGGCCTTCTTGAGCTCCGTGACGGAGCCGCGCGTGCCCAGCAGATACGCGATCATCAAATCGAGCTGTGGCGCGTGGCCGAAGCACATCACTTCCTTGGCGCGCAGGCGCGTGACTTCCTTTACGACTTCGGCGGGATTGCCGGCGGGCTTCAGCGCTTCGTTAACGCGAATTTTCGTCGGCGGGAATCCGAGAGTTTCGGCGAATATTTCGGCGGTTTGCGCTGCGCGCACGTAAGGGCTCGTAATCAGCACATCGGGCTTGATGCTGATGGCGCGCAGGCCGAGCGCGGCCGAGCGCGTTTTCTGCACGCCCTTAGCCGTCAGCGGCCGCTCGGGTTCGGGTGGTGATTTTGGATCGTTGGGGTCCACGGCGATACCGTGGCGCACGAGATAGAGAATCATGGTTTACGCAACCTTCTCTTTTTCCTTCCTCTGCGCGCGACGAAACTCGGCCTCGAGGTGGAATTCTTTCTCGAACAGATCTGCTTTCCGCTTTAGCCCCGCGAGGTCCAGGCGCGTGCCGTCGGCGGCGCGGATCACAAAAATGGCCTTGCGCCCGGCAATCTGCACGTCCACGCCGGTGACGCGTTGCGCATGCTCGGACTCGAGTTTCTCGGCAATGCGCAACAGGGAAGTAAGTAGGCGGGCCTGGCGGCGGCGTTGCCCGTCGAGCGCGGCGTAGGACGCGTGCCCGATTTCCGGTTCCGATTTCGAATTGTGATAGCGCACCAGCGCGGCAACCATGTCGCACCGCCATCCGCGCAATCCCGGAATCTCGCCGTTGCGAATCAAGTACTCGCCGTGCCGGTGATGCGATTTATTGCTCACGAAATGTCCGACGTCGTGAAGCAGCGCGCCGATTTCGAGAAGCAGCCGCAGCTCCCCGCCCATTTCGTGAATGGGCCGCAATTGATCGAATAGCGAAAGAGCGAGCCGCGCCACCTGCTCTGCATGATGCGCATTGTAATCGAGCCGCCGCGCGAACCACAATACGCCGGCCATCATCTCGGCGGCGCGCCCTCTTTCTTCTTCCGACGGCACTGCACCGGAATACTGCGCTTCGACCAAATCGAGCAAAATGCCTTCGCGCACGCCGACTCCGGGAACAAGGAGCGAGCGCAGGTCGAGCCACTTTGCCAGGGTGGTGATAATGATGGCTGCTATACCGATTACTTCGGCACGGTCTTCACGGACGCGAAAAACTCTCATGCGGCCGGGAACATCGAGCGCCAGCATCCGCCAGGTTTGATCGCGAAGCAGGCGCATATTGATGGTGGGGACGCGTTCGATCATCGGCCCCGGAGCGATGCGGACAAGAGCTTCGGCGTTTCCTCCACAAGCAACTGCCATCGCGCGCGAGAGTTTGGGAGGCGAGGGAAGCGCGCTGCGCAAGAGGGAAAGGACGTGGTGCCGCAGGCGGTTGGCATTGTCTTCATCGATCGCGCCTTTGATGGAATACGTTTCCATCAGGCGTATGGTGCCGAGCGGAAGACCCACGCGATGCTCGAGCACCCCGCGCTGGAAGAAATTCAGCTCCAGGCTGCCGCCGCCCAAATCGAAAATCAGGCGAGGTTGAATGCGGTCGCCGAGAGTCCATTGCACGGCGGAGCAAACCAGCCGGGCTTCCTCTTCAGCGCTGATTACTTCGAGCTCGATTCCCGTTTTCCGGCGGATGCGCTCCATCAATTTCCGATAGTTGCGCGATTCGCGCGCCGCCGCAGTGGCGACCGCGCGATACGCGCTGACCTGATGCTGTTCCATGCGGTTGCGAAACTGGCGGAAGGCGCGCGTGGCGCGCGTGATGGTGTCGTTATCGAGCAGGCGGCGCGTGAAGGCGTTGTGGCCCAGGCGGACGGCGGCGCGTTCGCTGTCTAGAATTTGAATGTGATGAGAGGAAGTAGCCCGCGCAATCACCAGCCGAATGGCATTGGAGCCGGCGTCGATCGCTGCCAACTGGACGGGAGCGGCCACCGTTATCGCCAGAGTTGCGACAGGGCGTGCGAAGGCTGGTAGTGCGTGCCGCGGATTCCCAGATGCGACGCAATTCGCTTGCGAAGCTCCCGGTTCACCAGGGAGACGCTGCCTTCACCGTCCAATTCAAGAAAACCGTGACGCTTCGAAAGATATTCGAACTCGCGCTTGATCATGGATTGATACCGGATGAAGGACTGGAACAAATCGTTCGAAAGGGACATGTCGCGCCCCGATTCCCAGTAGCTGATGGTCTGCGATTTCTTGAATTCGCGGTCGAATGCCACTTCCGGGCGGACGTTGAGCCAGAATGTAAGGTCGGGCCGCAGCGCTGTTTCATAAATACCGTGCAGGTAGTCCCGCGCGATTCCGCGGACTGCCGCGCGAGCAATTAGCGTGAAGATGTAGCGGTCGGCTAGCACGATGAGTCCGGAGCGCAGGGCGGGAAGGATGCGGCGTTCGAGCTGGTCGAAGAAGTCCGTGCTGTACATCAGCGCGAGCGTCATGCGCGTTACCGCATTTTCCGCCAGTAGCGCGTCGATGTCTTCGCCGACGAGATAGGACCTGCGGAGTCCCATGGTCTGGACTGCGAAGCCCTCCGATTCCAGCCATTCCGTGAGCAAGGATATCTGCGTCGAGCGGCCGGAGCCGTCCGTACCTTCGATAACGATCAAGGTTCCGCTGAGTTCCTCGGGCCGTACGCCCGGGAGTGGCGTGCCGTAGAAGCGGGAAGGAGATTCTGTCTGGGCGCTCTTCTTTGTTTTCTTGGAAGGACGTCCGTTCGCCGGGACCGAGGCAGGCGCGTTTTTGCGTGGTTTCTTCATTTTTTCTTGGGCGCGAATTGTTCCAGAGCGATTTTCTCGCCCACGATTTGCCGCATCAGCTTCTGCAGTTTGTTCACCCGTACGGTGCCGTCCATCAGGACGAAATGGTCGGTCTCAATCATCTGATCGTAATTATTCAGAATGCGCTCCTGGAAGATGCGGAAACTCTCCGCGCGGTCGAGCGAAATTCCCAGGTCCATTCCGGCTTCGTAATATTTGAGTTTGGGGCGGCCGGCCACGATGCGGTTGACGGCCACGTCCAGCGGAGCGCGAAAATAAAACGTAATGTCGGGAACGGGAGCGAAGCCGTACAAATTCCGCAGCCAGTGGGGAGAACATCCGCGGGCGGCGTCGCGCGCAAATGCGGTGTAAATGTAGCGGTCAGCCAAAACGAGGTAGCCCCCGTGGAGTAAGGGCATGATCTGCCGCTCGCAGCGATCCGCAAAATCGGCCGCATGCAAAAGCGAAAAGGTGGTGGGAGTCAGCAAGCGGCGCTGCTTTCCTCGACGGGTGGCGGACCGCACCAGCGGTGAGGAGTTCCATTCCGTGAAATGAATGCGGTAACCGCCAATCTCGAGCCAGCGCTTCAGGAGGTAAAGCTGGGTGCTTTTCCCCGAGCCGTCAATGCCTTCCACGACCACCAGGGCGCCGGGATAGGCGCGCTTCATAGTGGTTTGCTTGGCCGGGACGAATTCGGCGGCTATTGAGATGTCAGGCGTACTCGTAGCCATGTCGGATATCTGCACTGAATCCAGTATGATAGCCCGGAATAATGAATGTGGCGTGAAAATAATGTTACAGGCAAAAAACACGACACGAGGGAAGGCAGATACCGACTTTCCCGTTACACTCATTAGCGCGAGAACTATTCCCTATCTATTTTCCACTCTGGCTCGGCTATAGGCCTAAGAGGAGGGCGCAACGATGGCGACGAATTTCAGCAAAGAGCTCATGGTCAAGCCGGGGCACAAGGCGAAGCTGCCGAAAACGGACCCGGACGAGACACTCGGATGGGAGAAGGGCCATCAGGCCAGGACCAGCACCGAAAAAGCGATCAAAACAGTGGACAGCCTGCAGTACCGGCTCTATGCCGAGCACAAACGCGCGCTGCTGCTAATTTTTCAAGGATTGGATGCTGCGGGCAAAGACGGTGCGATTCGCCACGTGATGTCGGGCGTAAATCCCCAAGGCTGCATCGTGAAATCGTTCAAGGTGCCTTCGGACGAGGAAGCCGCGCATGATTTTCTGTGGCGCATCCATAAAGCCGTTCCGGGTTACGGAATGATCGGAATTTTCAATCGCTCGCAGTATGAGGATGTGCTGGTCGTGCGGGTGCACAACCTGGTGCCCAAGGACGTGTGGTCACGCCGCTACGAGCAAATCAACGAGTTCGAGGCCATGCTGCATGAGAACAACGTCAAGATTCTGAAATTCTTTCTGCACATCAGTAAGGACGAACAGAAGAAGCGGTTCCTCGAGCGCATCGACGATCGCGACAAACACTGGAAGATTTCCGAGGCGGATTTCAAGGAACGAAAATATTGGGACGATTACACCGCGGCCTACGAAGATGCGCTCGCGCGTTGCAGCACCTCCGACGCGCCCTGGTTCATCATTCCCTCGAATAAGAAGTGGTTCCGGAATCTTGCCGTGTCGCACATCATCGCTGAGACGCTCGAAGGCATGGACATGAAATTCCCACCGCCGACGATTAATTTGAAAACCTGGACTGGAAATAAACGCGGGTGCCGAGGCTTAGCGAATCACGGGACGACTGCGTGGCACGGCTGCGTTTTCCTGCTAGAATCGCTCGTCTTTGAGCGCGTCCGTGATGAACGAAGCCGTCTTTCCTCGAAATTTTCTGAAGGCATATCCGCAAGCGGTGCGCGGCGAAGGCTGCTTCGTCTATACGGCGGACGGCAAGCGCTATCTCGATGCCTCGGGCGGAGCCGCTGTAGTCACAATCGGACACGGAGTGGAAGAGATTGCTCGCGCGATGGCCGAGCAGGCCTCGCGGCTCGCCTACGTACACTCATCGCAATTCCACACCGCGGTCGCCGAAAAGCTCGCCGAACGCATTCTCGCGCTCGTTCCCAGCGGAATGCGAGCGGGCGGGCGCGTTTATTTTACTTCCGGGGGATCGGAAGCCACCGAGACGGCGCTGAAGCTCGCTCGCCAGTATTGGATCGAGCGCGGCGAGAAAAAACGCTTCCGCGTGATTTCCCGGTTGCAGAGTTATCACGGCAGCACGCTCGGCGCGCTTTCGGTTTCCGGGAACGTCCGGCGGCGCGAACCGTTCGCTCCCATGCTCGCCGAATGGGGACATATCGCGCCTTGCTATTGCTATCGCTGCCCGCTGGGTTTGAAGTATCCGGAATGCAATGTCGCTTGCGCCGACGAACTCGATCGCATTCTGGATCGCGACGGCTCGGACGACGTGGCTGCATTTATTTTCGAGCCGGTCGTGGGGGCGACGCTTGGCGCAGCCGTGCCACCGGAAGGTTACGTTCAAAGGATTGCGGAAATTTGCCGGCGCCGAGGAATTCTTCTTATCGCTGACGAAATAATGACGGGCATGGGCCGTACCGGCAAGCCCTTTGCCGTGGAACATTGGGGCGTCACGCCCGACATCATTCTCGTCGGCAAGGGCATCGCCAGCGGCTACGCGCCACTGGGCGCCGTAATCGTTGCCGGACATGTGGTCGAGGCAATTTCGCGCGGCTCCGGCTCGTTCCTGCACGGTTTCACCTACAACGCGCATCCGGTGTCGGCTGCCGCGGGAAGCGCCGTCCTTGATTACATCGAGCGCGAAAATTTATTTGCTCGTGTCGAGGTTGTAGGGCGTGAACTTCGCGCGGCGCTTGAGTCCCTGAAAAAATTCTCCGTTGTCGGTGACGTGCGCGGCATGGGCCTTCTTTTCGGCGTGGAACTCGTGCGGGATGCCAAGACTCGCGAGCCGTTTCCGCCGGACGCTCGCGTGGCGTCACGGATTCAAGAAGACGCCATGGAGTTTGGCTTGATGACCTATCCCATTCAAGGCTGTGTTGACGGCACCCGCGGCGATCACATCTTGATTGCTCCGCCGTTCACCATCACCACGCCCATGATACAAATGCTGGCCGCCGGACTAGGGCGCGCCATCGCTGCGCTTGAGAGGACTAACCTTGCAGGGACCGGAGGCTCTTCTGCGCTCGTCTGATCGCCGCGGCCGCTTATTCCTTTCGGCCCTCGTGCTGGTGTTCGCGCTCGGATTTGCCGCATCTAGCGAATCGAGCGACCTCAAGCCCATGTCCGGTTTTTCTCCGCGCGCCTCGGCTGAAGAAGCGGCGCTCGAGCTGCGGTTTCGCGCGCTCACCTCGACAGACCAAATATCGAAGTTTCATCGCTACCTCACTTCGGAGCCGCATCCGGCGGGTTCGGCGCGCAACAATGAGCTTGCTCGTTGGGTGGCCGACCAATGGCGGAGCCAAGGCCTTGAAGACGTAACTATCCACGAATACGATGTGCTGAATTCCTCGCCGCGCGAGATTTCGCTTGAGATGGTGCATCCTACTCACTATCAGGCAAGCCTCCGCGAAGATGCTTACGATGTTGACCCGGACACCAAGAATCCCAAAGCTGACGGCGCGTATCTCGCCTATTCCGCGTCCGGCGAAGTTACCGCGCCGGTGGTTTACGCGCACAGCGGTAATCCCGAAGATTACGACTATCTCCGGAAGCACGGCATCGATGTCCGTGGAAAGATTGTGCTGGTGCGCTATTCGAATCCGTATAGCTACCGGGGCTTCAAGGCGCTGACGGCGGAGCGGCTCGGCGCTGCGGCGATTCTGATTTATTCCGATCCTGCGGAAGACGGATACACAAAGGGGACCGTGTATCCGAATGGTCCGTGGGGACCAGAAAGCCACATTCAACGCGGCGCGATCACCTACGACTTTCTCGAGCCAGGCGATCCTCTTACTCCCGGATGGGCTTCGGTCCCGGGAGCGAAACGCATTCCGGTCAAACAAGCAGTGTCGCTGCCCAAAATCATGGGCGTGCCGCTTTCATGGCACGATGCGAAACCGCTTCTCGAAAAAATGGACGGGCCGGTCGCGCCCGATTCCTGGCAGGGTGGCCTGCCGCTGAAGTATCGGCTCGGAGGCAAACGCGTGCGCGTGCACCTGAAAGTTGACATGGACACGCGCGTCCAACCTTACTACGTGACGGAAGCGCGCATCCGAGGCGGCGAATCGCCCGACGAGTGGGTCATTTTGGGCAATCACCGCGATGCCTGGGTTTTTGGCGCGGTGGATCCTTCGAGCGGCACCGCTTCCATGCTCGAACTCACCCGGAACCTCGGCGAATTGTTGCGGCAGGGCGTGCGCCCGAAGCGCACGCTCGTGATTTGCAGCTGGGACGGCGAGGAATACGCGTTGACGGGTTCGACCGAGTGGGGCGAGGAATTTGCGGATGAATTGAAACGAAAAGCGGTTGCCTACTTAAATGTTGACGAAGCGACCTCCGGAAATGAATTCGAGGGCGACGCGGTGGGTTCGCTCGCGCCCTTGCTCGTGGAAGTCAGCCACACGCTGCCCGCGCCATCCGGCAAAACGCTTTACGATGAGTGGAAAATTTCGCGCCAGAAAGAGCTGAACGAAAAACTTCCAATTGCGGACTCGGAGCTCGCGGATACGCGCATTGGCAGTGGTTCCGACCACACCGTATTTCTGAATTTTCTCGGGATTCCCACCGTCGGGCTCACCTTCGTCGGGCCTTACGGCGTTTATCATTCGCTGTACGACGATGTTTATTGGATGAATCATTTTGGCGATCCGGGATATCGCTATCACACGCTGATGTCGCAGCTTTGGGGCGTCTTGGCTCTGCGATTGGCGAATGCGGAAATTCTGCCGTTCGATTTCGAAACGTACGCCCGGAATATCCGGCAATTTCTCACGGACCTCGATGGTTCGAGCCATGTCAGCGGACACATCAGTGTGGCGCCCTTGGGAAAACGCATCGCTGAATTCGAAGCTGCCGGACGCGAACTCAATCGAAGCAGGGCCGAAGCCATTTCGAGCGGACACATGAATAAGTCCACCTCATCGCGGGTGAACGAAGAGTTGATGCAAGTCGAGCGCAACTGGTGCAATCCGCAAGGCATTCCGGGACGCCCGTGGTTCAAGCATTCGCTCTATGCCGCGCGCTACACCTACGCGCATCTGGAGTTGCCCGGGCTGACCGAAGCGGCGGAAGCGGGGGACTGGAAGCACGCGGCGGATCAAGCAAAAATTCTGGAAGAGGAACTGGCAAAGAACACGGCATTGTTGCAGCATGTAACCCAAGAATTGGATTCTGCGGATTTGCCGGAGAAGCCATGAAGAGATACGTTTTCATTTTTGCGAGCGCGCTCTTGCTCGCTGCGATTTCTGCCGGTGCACAAACGAGTTCAACGGCCGCGCCAGCGCCGGAGAGCCCACGCGCCCGAGCTCTGGGCGTGCCATTCGAAGGCACGCCTGGTCCGCTTGATTCCATCACGGATGTGAAGGGAGTCGAAGTCGGTTTCCGCACGCTCATTTCAGGTGAAGGCAAATTGCAGCCCGGCGTGGGCCCCGTTCGCACGGGCGTGACGGCTATTTTCCCCCGGGGAAAGGCCGCTGTGGATCCCGTCTTCGCCGGTTGGTTTACGGAAAACGGGAACGGAGAAATGACCGGAACCACGTGGGTAGAGGAATCCGGATTTTTGTACGGGCCGGTGATGATCACGAATACGCACAGCGTCGGCGTGGTGCGCGATGCCGTGATCGCGTGGCAGGTCAAACACGGACTGCCGGCTCCCGAAGATGATTGGTGGTCGCTGCCCGTAGTGGCCGAAACGTGGGACGGATATTTGAATGACATCAATGGATTCCACGTGAAACAAGAGGACGCGTTCGCGGCCATGGACGACGCGCGTGCGGGCTCGGTTGCGGAAGGAAACGTTGGCGGCGGGACCGGAATGATTTGTTTCGAATTCAAGGGAGGCACCGGAACCGCGTCGCGCGTACTGCCCGATCGCCTCAGCGGATACACCGTGGGCGTGCTGGTGCAATGCAATTTCGGCACGCGGCATCTATTGCGTATCGCTGGAACTCCCGTTGGATATGAGATTACCGGCCACCCGGTGTGGGGCGACGACACGGGCTCCATCATCGTGGTCGTGGCCACGGACGCGCCGCTGCTGCCAACGCAAATGAAGCGGATCGCGAAGCGAGTTACGCTCGGGTTGGGGCGTCTCGGAAGCATTTCGGGCGATGGCTCGGGCGACATCTTCATCGCTTTTTCCACTGCAAATCCCGGCGTGGGGCTGGAGGAGAAAAAGGTGGTTCCTCTTCGGATGCTCCCCAACGACAAAATGGACGCGCTCTTCGAAGCTACCGTGCAGGCCACCGAGGAGGCCGTCGTGAATGCATTAGTCGCCGCAAAGACAATGACGGGCGCGAACGCCCATACCGTCGAAGCGCTGCCGCACGATAAGTTGCGCGAAGTCTTGAGGAAATATAATCGCCTGTCCGAGGTAAAATAGCACCGGGCGCAACGATGCAGGGATCGACAAACTCATAGGAGGCAGGCGCATGAGAGGTTTTATTTCCGGTGTCATCTTGACGCTGCTTATTATTGGCGTGGGAGGATTTTTAGTAATCAAGAAGGGCTACCTGAGTTTCAGTGCAGATCAGGAACCCGGCTTTGTGGAGTCAAAGCTGGCCATGACCGCTATGGATGCTTCGACGGATCGCCACGCTCCCGACGTGAAGAATCCGATTACGGCGAGCGAGGAAAATATCGTGGCCGGAACGAGGCTTTATGTAGATCACTGCGCGGGCTGCCACGGTGTGCCGTCGAATCCGGACAGCCAATTCAGCCGGTCTCTTTACCCGGCAGTGCCGGCGTTTTTCAAAGATGCGCCGGACATGCCCGAAAACCAGAACTTCTACATCATCCAGCACGGCGTCCGCTGGACCGGAATGCCCGCCTGGAACAAGACGCTGAGCGAGACGCAGATGTGGCAGATCGTGACGTTCCTGAGCAACATTGAAAAGCTTCCGCCTGCGGCGATGAAAGAATTCCAGCTGGCTGGGTCGACCGCACCGCCACCTGTGGTAACGCCCGCGCCGATGACTCACTAGGTGGGACTTGCCGTCGGCGGATTTTTTGTCTCAGGCCAGCTGCGGAAGGCGAGCCCATCCGCGGGAAATACATCGAGCGAGGGGAGACGCAGTCCTGCTAGAATTTGATTTTGAGGGCCGGTTGGGCTACGGTCTCAGAGGCACACAAATAACGAATTGTTCCCTTGCAGCGTCCCATAGCCTGTAACAGGACGCGCGAAGTTCATCGCAACTTGGGGGTGGTTTTGATGTCTGATGCTGTTGCAGAAAAGGTGATTTCCACGCTGGCGTCCGTGAAACGCATTCCCGCCGACAAAATCACACTGGAGACAAATCTGCAGGATCTGGGCATCGACTCCCTGGACGTGTTCACCTTGCTGTTCGAGCTCGAAAACGCCTTCAAAATTTCGATTCCCGACGACGATGTTCGCTCCATCCGCTCCGTAAATGATGTCGTGACGGGCGTCAAGAAACTCCTCGCCGCTGCCCCGCCCGATTCGTCCGTGGGCTCGCCTACTCCGGCGGACTAAGGAATGGGCCGCCGGGTTGCCATCACAGGTCTGGGAATTATTTCTCCTCTGGGACTCAATCTCGCCGAGTCCTGGGAAGGCTTTAGCACCGGTCGCTGTGCCATTCAAAAACTTCGTGACATAGATCGATCCCGCGTCGCGCTCAAGATCGAAAATGGGGCGGAAGTTCGAGGTTTTGACCCTACGCAACATTTCGAGGGTGGCAAAGAAGCTTATTTGGATCGCTTTGCGCAATTCTCCGTGGTGGCCGCGCGAGAAGCCATCCGCGATTCCGGCCTGCAGTTGACGCCGGAGTTGCGCGAGAATGGCGCGGTGGTCTGCGGTTCGGCCGTCGGAGGGCAATTCGCCATCGAGGCCGGATTCCAAGACCTCTACGTCTCCGAGCGCGGGCGCGTTCACCCGCTGACGATCCCCAAAACTATGTCGAATGCCGGTGCGAGCCAGATTTCCATGGAGCTCGGCATCACGGGACCAACCTATACGGTGTCCACGGCGTGCTCTTCCGCTAATCACGCCATGGGACAAGCTTTTCGATTAGTGCGCGATGGCGAGGTTGAAGTCGCAGTCACCGGTGGAAGTGAAGCGCCCTTCGCGATCGGGTTCCTGAAAGCGTGGGAGGCTATGCGCGTCATCGCCCCGGACACCTGCCGCCCCTTCAGCAAGGACCGCCGCGGAATGATTTTGGGCGAGGGCGGCGCGATGTTGATCCTGGAGCCATGGGAAGCTGCCAAAGCGCGCGGCGCCAGAATTTACGCGGAGATTTGCGGCTTCGGGATGACGTCGGATGCCCACCATCTGACGCAGCCCACGGTGGCCGGACCGGCGCGCGCTATGCGAGATGCCCTGCGGCTTGCCGCGATGGCTCCTGAAGAAGTTGGCTACATCAATGCACACGGGACCGGCACTCCCGGTAACGATCCCGTGGAGAGCCGCGCGATCCGCGAAGTTTTCGGCGCTCATGCGGACAAGCTTGGCGTCAGCTCGACGAAATCTCTTCACGGCCACGCGCTCGGCGCGGCCGGCGCGCTCGAAGCCATCGCGACCGTCCTCGCGCTCTATCACGGTATCTTGCCGCCGACGGCGAACTACAACGAACGCGATCCCGAATGCGATCTCGATTACATTCCGAACAAGCCCCGTGTGCAGCAAGTGCAGGCTGCACTTTCGAATTCGTTTGCCTTTGGTGGATTGAACGCCGTTCTCGCCTTCCGCGCCGCGCCCCGCTAACGACGCCTGACCCTGAAAGGCCTAAGCCGCCGCTACAGGTGCAAATACGGAAGGAAAGCGCCCCAGCCGGTGGGAACGGGTGTCCAATTGCGTGTGAGTTCGTCAGCGAGCGTGAGCGCAACCAGAATCCCGAGGAAGAGAAAACCCGTCAGGATGACGAGCTTGGTCAACTTACTGCTGTACTTCACGTGCATGAAGAAGAGGATGACGAGCAGCATTTTCGCGACGGCGATCGCCAGCGCCACCACCGTGTTCCAGGGGATCATGTCCAGCAAGTGGATGCCGGTGTGAAAATAGCCGATGTCGATAAAGGCGACGCCAGTGGTCAGTGCCGTTAGCATCAGCAACGCGAGGAAAATTCCCAGGTACGTTGTGACCGGGACGATATGTTCGGACATCAGTGTCCCCCTCCCATGGCGTAGCGTCCTCCAATGAGATAGAGCAGCGGGAAAAGAAAAATCCACACGATATCCACGAAATGCCAGTAGAGGCCGCTCACCTCAAGAGGCGTGTAATACTCGGGCGTAAAGCGGCCGCGGTGCGCCATGACCGTGAGCACGGAGAGCACGCCGAAGCCGATGATCATGTGCAGCGCGTGCAATCCGGTCATGAAAAAATAAAAGCAGAAAAACATGGGGACGTGCGCTCCGGCTGCTCCCCACTCCGGCTTGATGACAAAGCCGAATCCGGGCACGAGATGCTCCATGTAATCGTGGCGCCACTCGAAATTGAACTTCAGGAACAGGAATGCGGCGCCGAGAATCATGGTCAGGACCAGGAACATCACTTGCGCCTGGCGCTTGCCGACCTGCGCCGAGCGAATCGCGAGAACCATGGTCAAGCTGCTGCCGATCAGCACCGCGGTATTGATCGCGCCGAAGCGGACATCGAGCAGGCGGCTTCCTGTTTCGAATGACGGCAGATAGAGCGAGCGATAAACGATGTAAGTGGCGAAGAGCCCGCCGAAGAACATAATTTCGGTGACGAGAAAGACCCACATCCCGAGGCTTCCAGCCTCGCGCTGCTGCTCCATGTCCTCAAACTGATGCGCGAATCCCGGCGGATGCGCGCTGTGCGCAGCCATATCAGCCACGGCTCCCTCCGGTGTTCGCGTAGTCATAAGCTTCTTCAGTCACCACGGGAATCTCTTCAAAATTTTCAGTCGGTGGCGGCGAGGGGGTCTGCCACTCGAGTCCCTTGGCGCCCCATGGATTCGGCCCCGCCGGAGGCCCGTAGCGCATCGACCACGTCAAATAAATGAGCGGAATCAGATAGCCGATGCCGAGAATCGAAGCGCCGGCGGAGGACATGACGTTGAGGACCTGAAACTCCGCCGGATATACGGCATAGCGCCGCGGCATGCCGAGATAACCAAGCATGAATTGCGGAAAGAACGTCAAATTGAACCCTACGAAGATCACCAGCGCGGCGAAACGCGCCCAGCCGTCGGGATAGAGGCGTCCGGTAATTTTCGGCCACCAGAAATGAATGCCGCCCAGGTAGGCCATTACGGCGCCGCCTACCATGATGTAGTGGAAATGGGCGACGATGAAGTAGGTGCCGTTTAGATGAACGTCGGTGGCAAGCGAGGCGAGAAACAATCCGGTCAAGCCGCCCATGGTGAAGAGCCCGATAAAGCCCAGCGCGTACAACATCGGCGCGTCGTAGGAAATCGAGCCCTTGTACAGCGTTGCAGTCCAGTTGAAGACTTTGACCGCGGAAGGAATCGCGACCAGAAAACTCAGCACCGAAAAAATCAGCCCAGCGTAAATCGATTGGCCGGTGACGAACATATGGTGGCCCCAGACGAGGAAGCTGATGATGGCAATGGCCAGGCTCGAGAAAGCCACGAAGCTATAGCCGAAAATCCGCTTGCGCGAGAAGCAGGTGATCAACTCGCTCATCACACCCATGCCCGGCAAAATCATGATGTAAACCGCTGGATGCGAATAGAACCAGAAAAGGTGCTGGAAAAGAATGGGATCGCCGCCGATGGCCGGGTCAAAGATGCCGATATGCAACAGCCGCTCGAGACCCAGCAAGAAGAGCGTGATGGCAATCACCGGCGTGCCAAGAATGAAGATAATGCTGGTGGCGTAAATGGCCCAGATGAAAAGCGGCAAGCGAAACCAGGTCAGGCCCGGGGCGCGCATTTTGTGAATGGTCACCACGAAATTGAGCCCGGTAAGGATGGAAGAAAATCCCGTGATGAAAACGCCGAGAGCCGTCGGTATCACGCTGGTGTGAGAAAAACTGCTGCTATACGGGGTGTAGAAGGTCCAACCAGTGTCCACTCCGCCGGAGATAATGGCGTAGAGCGTGAAGCTGGCGCCGATAATATAAATGTACCAGCTCAAAAGATTCAGCCGAGGGAAGGCGAGATCGCGGGCGCCGATCATCATGGGCACCAGGAAATTCCCGAGCGTGGCGGGAATGGAAGGGACCAGGAAGAAGAACACCATGATTACGCCGTGCATAGTGAACAACTTGTTGTAGGTTTCCGGCTGCACGAGCGCGCCCTGCGGCTCAATCAAATGAAGGCGCATCAAGACGGCAAACGTGCCGCCGACAAAAAACATCAGCGTGATCGAAGCCAGGTAAAGCAGCGCGATACGCTTGTGGTCGGTGGTGAATAGCCACGACTTTACGCCGTAACTCGCGTTCAAATAATTAACGCGAGAATCGGCCGGAACTTCGTGGACGTCCAGCGTGGCCGTACTCATTTCCCGTTCCTTTCTTCCGATAACTCAGGCCCCAGCGACTTCACATAGGCAATCAGCTGGAGCACTTGCTCTTCGTTGATCTGGCCCTGGAAGGTGGGCATGATCGGCGGATAGTTCGGAAGAACGACCGAATTCGGATTCACGATGGCCTGGCGAAGAAAGGCTTCATCCACCACGCGTGTGTCGCCGTTCTTCAGTTTTTCCCGTTTGCCATAAACTCCGGCGAGCGAAGGGCCGCGGCCGGCGCCGTTGGGCGTGTGGCACGTGGCGCAACCGAGATTGCTGAAGATGTGCCCGCCCGCGTCGGACATGGATACGGTTCGCGCGCCCCCGGCCAGCCAAGCGGCGTAATCGGACGGGGTCATGACGTAAACCCAGCCGAGCATTTCGGCATGGTCTGCGCCACAGTATTGCGCGCAAAACAAATGAAACGTGCCGGTCTTCGTGGCCTGGAACCAGAGGGAAGTGTAGCGTCCGGGAAGCACGTCTTTCTTCACGCGGAATGCTGGAATGTAGAAATCGTGGATTACGTCTTCGGAGGTCATGGTGAGCTTGACTGGAACGTTCACCGGCACGTGAAGCTCATTGATTTCGCGCACGCCTTCGGGATGCTCGATTTGCCACATCCATTGCTTGCCCACCACGAAAATTTCGGAGGCAGCCGACGGGGGGCGGGAATTCTCGAAATAGAGGCTGGAAGCCCAGACGAAAATCCCGACACAGATGAGCGTGGGAATCAGCGTCCAGGCAATTTCGAGCGGCATGAAGGTTTCGATCTCCGCAGGACGCTCGTCGGGAGCGCGCCGGCGGTACTTCACCATGAAAAAGAAAATCGTTGAGAAAATCAGGATGGTGAAGAACAGCGTGATGGCCGTCAGGGCAAAATAAAGGTGATCCACTCCTTCCGCGATCGAAGAAGCCGCTTCGGGGCGCAGCGGAATCGGCGATTGCACGACTGCCGCAAGCCAAATGAACACGAATTGGATGGTTGCCATCATGGTTTGTCTCTATAAGCCTTTTGCAACGACCTCGTGCCGCTCCCGGTTCGATTTCACGCTTTTCGCTCCGGCAGCGCGTAGTGTTCGCCGCGATACAGAAGCAGCACGAGAATTCCAATGGCCAGCACGGTCAGCGCCCCGGCCGCCTGAATCACGCGCGAAATCAGCAGGCCATATTTTCCGGTGACTGGATCGTAGTGATAGCAGAAGAGCAACACTTGATCGACCGGAGTGCCGATCTTTCCCTCCGAAGCTTCGACTAGGCCCAGGCGCAGATCGCGCGACGCGTATTGAATCCCATAAAAGTAGCGTGAAATTTTCCCTTCAGGCGTCAACAGCATGATGGCGCTGGCGTGCGCGTACTGCTTCGAATCGGGATCGTAAGCGTAGCGGAAGCCCAGGGCGTCAGCGAGCTGCCGGATCTGCGGCTCGTCGCCGGTAAGGAAATGCCAGCCTGCTGCGGCGCCGGGACGGCCATAAATTCCGGTATAGAGCGCCTGCTTGGCTTCGGCCAGAACCGGCCGCTCCGTCGGGTCGATGCTCACGGTGATTACGTTGAACTGCTTGCCGATATCCATGGGCAGAAGTTTCAGGCTCGACTCGACGCCGTTCAGCACCTGCGTGCAGAGCATCGGGCAGTTGTAATAGACCAGCGAAATAATCACCGGCTTCTGCCCGAAATATTGCCTAAGCTGGACAGGTTGGCCGTGCTCGTCACGGAAAGTCAGATCCAGTGGAATCTGCTGGTTGAGCTTCTGGTCCACGCCGACTTCCTTCAAGAGCGACGGGCGCACGCCGATATTCTGCACTGGTCCTTGCAACTGGGCATTGGCGGTGACAGGAAATGCGAGCAGCACGAGCGCGCCCATCACGGCGAGCAGCCGCGCCGGCACCGCGATAGATTTGCCGCGCATAAGATGTTGAAGCATTCCCGTCATTCGCAGATTTGCCTTACCAAGCTCCAAAAGTGTCGCCGCGTCATCGCTCCGCATTTGATTTCTTTCCGCTTTCTTCTTCAGAAGTCCAATACGAGCACGGGCCGTTGCTTGCAATACCCTCTTCGGGCGCGATCAAGAGAGGCGCGGCAGAGGTTGCTTCCGCAGCCGGCCGCGCGGGCAAGCCGTGCGCCAGCGTCAAATCAATGGCCCGGTCGATCGGAATGCGCGCCACGCCGGTTTGCTGGTCCACCCAGCCATAGGTGTTCAAAGTTTGCATCTGCGCCGTGCAGTAATTGTGCAAGTCGTTGCGCGGCTGCGGCTGCAATCTTGGCGATGGCGGCAGCACGCGCGTATTTTCAAAGGGCGAAACGGCCGGCCCGAGCGGCTGCGTCTTCGCATAATAGGAGAAAGTCCATTTCATCGCGAAAAATACGACCACGAGAACGATCACGAGCGACAACTCGTATTTGAGCAGGCTCCTGGTGTTGGTGTCCTGGTGCTCGTACCCCTCCGATTGCGCGCCCGGTGTCTCGTGGGCGCCCTCGGGCATGTGACCGCCCGGGCGCTTAGTCTCCATGCTCATGCTGGAGCGCTCCTTCAAATCGCGGGTCGTGCAGCGGCAAGAGCGGCATCCTCTTCAGCTGCCAGATGTACGTGCCGACCCAGATGCCGCCAATTCCGATTACGGAAAGAAAATCTGACGCGTGCAGTTGCGGTGCGATTCTTTCGTTCTTAAAGGCCGGAACAACCAGCCAGTAAACATCAACGAGAGTCAGCGCAACCATCGCGCCCGTCAAGGTGGAAAGTACGCGCAATCGCCTCTTCACTCCGCGCTGAAGCAGCAGCAGAAACGGAATGGCAAAGTGCATCACCATCAGGAAAACGGCCAAAGCGCCCCACCCGCCGAACGCGCGCGCCATGTACCAGGGAATTTCGTCCTTCAGGTTGCCGGCCCAGATAATCAGGAATTGCGAGAACGAGAGATAAGCCCACAGCATCACGAAGGCCAGCATCAGATTTCCGAGGTCGTTGAATTGCGAGTGCGTCACCACATCCTTGACGGGCTCGCTATTCGAAAGCAGGCGCAGAACGAAAATCACGAACGCCATCGCCGACAGAGCCGAAATCACCATGAACAGCATTCCGTAGATTGTCGAAAACCAGATCGGCTCGAGCGACATCACCCAGTCGATTGCGGAATAGGTGACCGCGATTCCCCAAAGAATCAATCCGGGGCCGCTGAAAGCTTCCAGAACGGAGGCCATCCGAGTGTTAGCGCTACTGTCCTGCTCGTAGGACCACTTGTTCAGCAGATAAACGATGGCGAGCCAAATCGCGAAATAAACTACAGCTCGCACGATGAATAAATTCTCCGTCAGGTACATTGCTTTGAAATGAAGGCTGGGGTCAGTTGGTTTATCGACGGCCCACTGCGTCCATGGATACAGTTCTTTTATTCCGAACAATATGGGGATAAACAAGACCGCCATCACCAGGCACGTTCTCGTTCCCGCTTCCAGCAGCCGCCTGATGGGATAGCCCCACCACCCGCCGGTCAGGTGATGCATCATCAAAATCGCCATGCATCCGAGAGGGATTGAAAACCAGAAAACGTAGGAGAACAAATAGGACTGGAAAGCATCCTGCACGTTGATAACGCCGGTTATTGCAAGGAGCGCGCACGATAGCAGGAAGATTCCTCCCAGGGCCAGAGCACTTCGTTGCGCGCGGTCAATCTTCGGCTCGAATTTTTCCAGCGAGTTCATTGTGGTTGCCCCGGTGATTTCCCGGCATTTTGTTCCGCCAGCTTCGCTCGTTTATTCTCCGGCACGTCCTGCAGCGTGGCGTGCTGGCTCAGCTGAAGCACGCGAATGTAGGCCGCGATGCGCCAGCGGTCTTCCGGCTCCACGCGCGAGGCGTAGCTGTACATCGAGCCGTAGCCGTTGGAGATGACCTCGAAGAAATGGCCCGCGGCCGCTTGGCGCAGCTCGGCGGTATGAAACGACGGCGGGGGCGGGAAGCCGCGCTGCACGATTATTCCCTGTCCGCTGCCGGTGTAATCGTGGCACGGAGTGCAATAAATGTTGTAGCGCTGGCGTCCACGTTCGAGATCGGTGCGCGTGATAGGGAAGGGGAATTTATCCGCGACCACGCCGTTTTCCTTGCCGGTATACAGCAATTCATCCAGACGCAACTGCCCCCGCGCAACCGTCCCCGGCACCACGGGCCGTTCCGAGCGTCCATCATCGAAAAATTTTGTCGCGTTATACGGAAGATATTTCGGCTGGACGTGCATGTCCAGGCGGCATCCCGCCAGGAGCAAAGCGATTCCGCTCAAGAAAGTGAGCTTCCGAACGCAACAGAGCACGGGGCTGACGCCCGCATTGCTGCTCGCTATCACGCCGCGATGAAAATTAAGCTTCAATTTCGAATACTCCGTGCGGGTTTAGGCTTTTCAAAAACTCGGCAGTCTTGGTCAAATCGAACTTCGCATCCCGCGCCTTCACGCAAAGGAAAAAACGATCCTTGGACGCCAGCGCGAACCGGGCGACGTTAAAGACCGGATGGTACGGCGTGGGCAGGCCGTTCATGGCCAACATGCCGAAAACTGCCGAGAGGGCCGCGCCCAGAATCGTGAGCTCGAATGTAATCGGTATCCAGGCGGGCCAGCTGTTGTACGGCTTGCCGCCGATATTGAGCGGAAAACTGATTACGTTCGCGTAATAGCACATGAAAAAGCCAAAGAGACCACCGAGCAATCCGCCGGTAAAGACGACCGCGGGCAGCGTGGTGTGTTCGAATCCAACCGCTTCCGCCATGCCTTCCACCGGCATCGGCGTGAAGGCGTCGATCTTTTTGTAGCCGGCATCGTGCGTGCGATGCGCGGCCTCGAGAAGCTGTTCCGGCGTCTCGAATTCCGCCAGCAGTCCGTAGATGGCTTTACGCTTCATGTGCTACTCGTGAATCTCCGGATTGGGATTCCGCACGCGCGCCAGATAGGTTGTACGCGGCCGCGTGTTCAGCTCCGCCAGTAAACTATAATTTCGCGATTGGGCCTTGAGCTTTGCCACGCGGCTATTCGGGTCGTTGATATTGCCGAAAACGATGGCATCAGCGGGGCACGCGCCCTGGCAGGCGGTGACGATCTCGCCGTCTTGCACGCTGCGGTTTTCTTCCTCGGAGCGGATTTTCGCCGCGTTGATCCGCTGCACGCAGTAGGTGCACTTCTCCATCACGCCGCGGCTGCGCACCGTCACATTCGGATTGCGAACGCCGAAGAGGCTGGGCGTGTGCCAGTCGGAAAACAGCAGGAAGTTAAACCGGCGCACCTTGTAAGGACAATTGTTCGAGCAATAGCGAGTCCCCACGCAGCGGTTGTAGGTCATCTCGTTCAGCCCTTCCGGACTATGAGTCGTGGCGCCGACCGGACATACCACTTCGCACGGCGCGTTTTCGCACTGCATGCACGGCATTGGCTCGTAATACATTTCGGGATTCGCAATCCCGCCGCGGAAATACGTGTCAATCCGGATCCAGTGCATGGCGCGCCCGGCCATCACCTGATCCTTACCGACCACCGCGATGTTATTTTCGGACTGGCAAGCGACCACGCACGCGTTGCATCCCACGCACTTGTTCAGGTCGATGGACATGCCCCAGGAATAGCCTTCGTACTTAAAGCCCGGATATAGCGAAAGCCCGCGCCCCGACTCGTCCTTTGGGTCTCGAGCAAAGTTTGGGTTGGCGCGAAATTCATCGAGCGTGGCCACTTGAATCAAGTCGCGCTTGAATGCGTTGTCGCTCTCTTCTTCTGAGCCGTGACCTTGGCGGTCGATGATGTATTGGTGCTGAGTGACCGCAAAATAATATTTGTCTCCGGTCTTCTCGATGCGCAGCCCGCACGCGTTCCATGGTTGTTCCGATTGTCGAATGAAATTGGCATTGAAACCTGGGCCGGTGCCCACTTTGCCTGCACGCCGCCGGCCGTAGCCGAGGTGGAACGTCACAGTGTTGTCCGCGTGGCCCGGCACAATCATGATGCCGGCCTTGGTCTCGCGGCCGTTCAGCTTGAGCTTTACGTAATCGTCTCCCGCAACGTTTAAGCGCTGCGCCGTCCCCGCGCTGATCATTGCGGCGTTGTCCCACGTCAATCTCGTATTGGGCTTGGGCAGTTCCTGCAGCCATCCATTATTCGCGAAGCGCCCGTCGAAGATCGCCGGGTCTGGTAGGAACGAAATTTCCAGATCTGCAGCGCTCGCGCCGCTGCTTTGCGCCCCGGCCGGCTGTGGGAAATCGGTGCGCGCGGAAACATTGATGGCCGGCAAGGCCGTGCCAGCGACAATCCCATCATGCAGCGATCGCTCCCAGAGCGCCTCGAACGCTTTGTCCTTCTCGGGTCGCTGCCCGCTCCAGTAATCGCGCACGATATCGTGATTCGATTTGCCCGGCTCGCCTCCCAGCAGAGCGACTATCTCGTACGCTGAATGGCACCCGGAATAAAGCGGAGCAATCAGCGGTTGAATGATGCCTATGGTGCCGTCGTAGGCTCGCGCATCGCCCCAGGATTCGAGGTAATGTGTTGCCGGAACGTGCCAGTGACAAAGCTCGCCGGTCTCGTCGTAATACAGGCCGGAATGAACGCGCAGCTTCACATTCAGCAGCGCCGGGCCAAACTCGAAATCAACGGGAGCGTCATAAACCGGATTGCCGCCGAGAATCAGCAGCACATCAACTTTCCCGGCCTTCATATCGTTCAACAGATCGCGAAACGATTCGATCCCATCGACAGGATTCACTTCAAGCGGGTCAGTGTAGTAAACGGTCTTGCCGACGTTTCCCAGCGCCGCATTCATCGCGTGCGCAAGAGCGTGAACGAAAGGCGGCTGCTCTTCTCCCGCGATCACCAGCGACGATCCGCGATGCTGTTGCAAATCTTTTGCGACCGCATGGGTCCATTCGACGGGAAACTCTCCCATGCCATTAGGAACAGCAACTCCAACCGACGCTGCAAGCGTGTGCGCAAAACCCGTAATACCGCTCGGACTCAGAGGTTTGCGATGGTCCGCCATCGCGCCCGTGCTCGTCGGCATGGACTCCACGACATAGAGCCGGTTTGGATTCGACGACGGCGACTCCATTGACCGGCGCGCCGAAAATTCCCGTGCGTAACGCACGTGCCCGGCGCCCGCTGTAAGAAAATCCGCGTCCAGGGACACGATCACGTCCGCTTTGTCCAATTTGTAGACCGGATTGACGGCCTTGCCGAAAGCTAATTTCGCTCCGGCGCGCACATTGTCGCGCCCGCACTGCTCGTATTGATGCCACTTCGCTTCCGGAAACTGTGCGAGCACACCGTGAATTTGCGCGGCGAGCGAAGGCGACGTCACGGTCTCCGTCAGTATCCGAAGTCCCGTGCCCTTGGAAGCTTGTTGCCCGCGCGCGTTAGCCATCGCTGTCACGAACTCGTTCCAATCGCTGATGCGGCCCTCGTGAATTACGGTTTGCGACCGGTCGGGATCGTACATGGTCAAAACCGAGGCTTGCGCGAAGACGTCCGTGCCTCCGAGGCTCCCGGGGTGTTCGGGATTGCCCTCGATCTTCGTCGGGCGTCCCATGTTGCTTTCAACCAACACGCCTGCGGCGACTCCGGCAAGTTGCATCGAGGTCGCATAGAACAGCGGCTTGCCCGGAATAATTTCCTCCGGCGGCTTTACGTACGGAACAATTTTTTCCGTCGGCAGTTTGGTGCAGGCGCTCAGGCCGGCGAGCGCTGCGGAAGCGGCCGCGAGCTTCAGAACGTCCCGGCGGTCGATTCCTTCGGGATTCTTCGCCGTATCGTGCGGGAATTCGTGCACGAGGAATTCGCGGTACTCCTTCGTTTCGGACAGCTCCGCGAGGCTCTGCCAAAAGCGTTTCTCTCCGCCCTGCGCTAGTTTCGCGCTTGCAGCAGCAAGATCGATCGGGTCGCGGTCTGGCACGTTTGGATCGAGGCTCATAGTGTTCGTTTTCCAGTTTTCATCGATGGCACACGGAGCAATTTTGCAAACTTTTGATTTTGTATTCCTTCACAAGTCTCGCTCCGAGTTCCATCTGATCCGCCGGCGCGTGATAATTCGGATTGAAGACTTCCGATTTCCGACGCACGTATTTTTCCGGCTGCCGATGGCAGTCCAGGCACCAGGACATATACAGAGTCTGCGCGCGCCAGGTCAGCGGCATTTCCGCCACCTGGCCGTGGCACGTAGTGCAGCCGATGCCCTTGCTGATGTGAATGCTGTGATCGAAGTACACGAACTCGGGCAGTGCATTTACCCGCGTCCAGGCAATAGACTTGTCGTCGCGATAGCTGGCGTGCACGGGCTCGAGCATCGCGGCGTTGGTCCAGATCTGCGAATGGCAGGTCATGCAGGTTTGCGTCGGCGGCACGCCTGCGAACGCTGACTTTTCGACCGAGGTGTGGCAGTAGCGGCAATCGATCCCGAGTTCGCCCGCATGATGCTTGTGGCTGAACGGAACAGGCTGCTCACGCGCCACATTTACATCGGTGTACCAGGGCGAGAGTTCAATGCCGTAGAGCGCCGCACCCAGCAGCGCGACGATAAACACACCTCCATAAATGCTCAGTCGCGAGAGAACGTTCGTGCTGTGATGAAATATCTGCGACATCTAATTCCTCAGCCTCACTTACTTGGGCCGGCTTTCTTCATTCGTTTCCTCGACCAATGAGCGCATCTCCACGATGGAAATCATCGGCAGGAAGCGGATGAAAAGATAGAACAGCGTCAGGAAAAGTCCGATCGTTCCAACGTACGTGGCCCAATCCCAGCGCGTGGGAATGTAGGTGCCCCAGGCCGACGGAATGTAATCGCGATGCAGGCTGACCACAACGATCACAAAGCGTTCCAGCCACATGCCCACGTTCACGATCAGCGCCACTACAAACAAGACGGGAACGCTATTGCGCACCTTGCGCGACCAAAGTATTTGAGGGATCACGATGTTGCAGCTGATCAACAGCCAGTAGACCCAGGCATACGGTCCCGTCATGCGGTTCATAATCATGTAGCGGTCATATTGATTCCCGCTGTAGAAGGCCATGAAGGTCTCCATCATGTAGCCGTAGGCCACGATGACGCCTGTAGCGAGCATGACCTTAGCCATGTTGTCCAGATGCCGCATGGTGACCAAATCTTCCAGGTGGTAAAACTTTCTGATCGGAATTGCGAGCGTAATTACCATCGCAAATCCGGAATAAATTGCGCCCGCCACAAAATAGGGCGGAAAAATTGTGCTATGCCATCCCGGAACGATGGCCACCGAGAAGTCGAAGCTCACTACCGTATGAACGGATATGACCAGCGGCGTCGCCAATCCGGCCAGAAGCATCGAGGCCGTTTCATACCGCGACCAATGCACCGCCGACCCGCGCCAGCCCATTGCCAGCACGCCATAGACGACTTGTGCCGCGCGATTCTTCGCCCGGTCGCGAAGAGTGGCCAAGTCAGGGACCATCCCCACGAACCAGAAAAGGAGCGACACCGTGGCGTAAGTCGACACGGCAAAGACGTCCCAAACCAACGGGCTGCGGAACTGCGGCCACATCCACATGGCGTTGGGATAGGGAAGCAGGTAGTAGAACATCCATGGCCGGCCCATGTGCAGCAGCGGGAACATGCCGGCGCAAGCTACCGCGAAGATTGTCATCGCTTCAGCGAAACGGTTAATGGAGGTCCGCCACTTCTGATGCAAGAGGAGAAGAATTGCGGAAATCAGTGTTCCAGCGTGGCCGATACCAATCCACCAAACGAAATTCACGATCGCGAATCCCCAGGCGATTGGTATTCGAATACCCCAAATCCCCACACCCTTCACCAACAAATACGTCACCGCAACGTTCAGCAGCATCAGAAGGGCAAAAGAGATGGCAAAGCCGAATATCCAGCCCTTGCTCGTCCCTTTACCAAGGACGATCGAGCTGATCTTGTCGGTGACAGTCGCAAGCGTATGGCCCGGCTCAAGAATAGGAGCTTGGCCCGCTTCTATGTTTTGTGAACCCTCAGGATCCACGAAATAACCCGCCCTTAACTCCGTTAGATATCCAGCAACCTGCTTAAAGGGGGCATCAATAATTCGCAGCGGACGCTCGAGTGACCCCACCCAGGGCGCCGCGAACACAGGTCCCAAGTGCTTCTGATATGCAATGAGTGCGTTACGATTTAGCCCAGCAGCCCCGATTTGCAGACCGCGGCTGCCGGATGCCTCACTTAGGACTGCATAGCATAAGACTGCAGAACCGCGCGTGCAAGTTGAATCCCTAAAAACTTCTGTGTAAAAAATGTAATTGGAAGGGAATTTCCGGGGCCTATCGGAATGCGCACGCCGCCGAATTTAATCCGTGCGGCAAAGCAATGTAAGGTGGGGATCAATCACAATTCGCGTGGGGCGCGTTCGCGAAACGAAATGAAAGCGCGTTTCCGGGCCGGTGGTGATTACCACGCCGAGATTTTCTAATTTGCTTCCTTGCCGGGCTGCATAGAGTGGGACCGCGGCCGTAAAGACGTCGTCCACTCCGTTCTGTTCCAGTCTGCCGGTAACCAGGAACTCGGTGCCGTGCGGCTTCACTTCGAATTTCACTGTGTAGTGCGGAATGCCCGTTTGGCGAACCCACTCGTCGAAGAACCAGTCCATCCGGTGCGTCCCTTCCAGGTCCATGGCCAGCGTCATTTGCCGCTCGACCTCGTGCTCGAAGTCGGCGGTGGAAAGACCGTGAAAGCGATAGTCGGTGAGAGTGGAATCCAGAAGCTTCCGGAATCGCGCGTCGGGATCGTCTTTCGCGCCCGGATCGCGTAGCATTTCGCGGAGCATGTGAATCACCCAGGTCCCTTTGCCGTAGATGATTGTGTTGTAGGCGTCTGGAGATTTCGACGATGCCAGCCGCACGCCCAGGCTCAGTGGTCCGAATTCATCCACAATCTCGGTTGAGCCCGGCGACTTGGCGATTAAGTTCGCGCGATAGTGTTCGAGCCATGCTGCCAGACGATGATTGCCAGGTTTCTTGCTATCGGCGTAAAGAAGTGACAGATAATTCGCCAGGCCCTCTTGAATCCAGGTATCTCGATAGCTCGTTGCACCCACTAGGTTCCCCCACCATTGGTGCGCCACTTCGTGGAACGGCATCAGATCGCGCGCCTCGCCTTGCGCCCATTCGCCTAAACCGGCGCGCTCCTGCGCTTCGGGCGGCAGAAACGCGAGCGTCGATAAATACACCAGGCCCGGCCAGCCTTGGCCGAACGAGCCGGGGATTTGCGCGACATCCAGATGATCGAAGGGAAATGCACCATTTAGCTTCTCGTAAAAGTGTATGGAGTCGAGCACTTCGGCGCCGAGGCTTTTGAGTACGGCAGCGGGACTCGGTGTTGACGGAGGAGGTACAATCGCAACTTGCATCTGGGACGGAGGCGCCTCCAGGATCGAAGGAAGCGAAGGAGCGGGCGGCGTCTTCTGTGCCAAGCGCGCCACGATGGCGTCTTCGAGCTGTTGATTCGCATAAACCTGAATTCTGGGCCGCTCGCCGGCGCTCTCCGTCTTGTATTCCCCGAGATTGAACCCTGCCACCGAAAAAGGAACGTCGGATCGCCACCGGCCCGTTTTTGAATCTCCGTCCTCATGCGATTCGATTTTTGCGCCGGTGGCAACCAGCGTGAAGCGCTTGGGCCATCGGAAGGCCAAATCAAACGGAACGAAGTGCTCCCCGCCTCCGGTGTGCGCGTACCACGTCTCGTGCTCGCCGACGAATTCCACGCCGTTTCCCGCGTCTGTGATCACGCTGCCGCGATACGAAACCTGCACTCGGAATTGCTCGCCCGCGGGCGCCGGCGCCGGGAGTACGACCAGAACTGCGTCGTTTCCCTTGCGAAGTATGTCCCGGCGTCCCAGGTCTTCGTTTTGAAAATAAGCGAGCGGACGGCCGTCCTCGAGGTGAACCTCTTCCACGCCTAGCTTGCGGGAAAGCTCCAGCGGGATCACGCGCTCTCCGCCGCGTAACACCGTCAGGTGCAGAGTTGTTTTGCCCTCAACCGAAAGATCGTTTGCGATGGTGGAGTCCACGCGATAGTCCAGCGGCGCGAAAATCTCGATCGGCACTGCGGGAGCGTTTTGTGCGCGAAAAGAGGCCCAGACGTCGTAAGTCGGAATGCCATTGGCCACGCGCGGTTGGCCGATCAGGACTTGTTCCTCTCGGCGGTCATCAACCAGCACATCGAACGCGCCTACGGAATCGCTCTGCAAGAGCGCGTAGAAATATGGCAGGGGATTTTCGGAAAGTACGTCAAGCATGATGCGAAGTGAGTGCGGCGGCGCCAGGCGCCCTGCAATCGTGTTCCACGCCCCAGCAAAGTCGGCGTCGCTCTCTGGTTTGCCCTCCCCGGATTCGAGCTGCGCTTCGATCTCTGCCGCCGTTTCATCCGTGAAGCGCAAGTACGCGCGCGAAAAGCTCTGCTCCAGAATCGGCACGCCAAGATATTGCGCCAGCGAACGCCGCTCGCCGCGATCTCGCGGCGTTGCCAGCACGTGACCCCGGCCGGTGAAAACGGCCCCTGTAATGCGGCCTCCCAACGGTTGCAGGAACGCGAGCTTGCCCTCCGTGAAAGTGAAGCTGATGATGTCGCGCCGGAAACTTAGTTGATGCACGGAATAAACTCGCTCGGCATCTGGACGAAGGTCGTTGAGCGCTTGATAAAGCGCGTGCGGCTCGTTAGGAATCGCTTGCAGCGCAGAATATGTGGCTGCGGCAGGAACTGCGTTTGAAGCGCTGGCTGCTGGCACGTCGCCCTCTGTCTGCTGCGCGAAGCAGTGCGGCGACAGCGCTAGCAAAGCAGCGCATGCTGCCGGCAGGAGAAAGCGGAGCGAAAACCGCTTTGCGTATGGCACCAGGCGACTGTAACAACTAGGACATGAAGCGACAAGCACCCTCGAGCCTCGAAGCGGTCGCTTGGTAAAATCGGAGTGTGCGTCAAGCAGCGCTTATCGTCTCCCTGATTGCTGCCACCGCCTCGTTCGCGGCGGGCGATACGATCGTGCTGAAAAACGGCCGCCGGATTGTGGCCAGCCACGTTTCCGAAAATGGGGATCGCGTCAGTTACGAAACTCCCGCCGGTGAGATGTCCATTCCAAAATCGATCGTGGAGCGCATCGATCGCGACGAGTTCGGGTACTCTTCTTCGCGCGCTTCTGCCGCACCACCTGTTTCGGCGCCCCAGATCGATCCCGTGCGCGGCTACGACGATGTTGCTCTCCTGACCATTCATAATGATTCAATCGATTTCGGCTACATCGCACAGCTCGAAACCAACGCGAGATCCGGCGGCGCGACTGCAGTTGAGAAAGTCTCTGCCGCGCATTACGCTGCCGCGCAATTTCTAGTCGCCAAGGGCGAAATTAACTCCGCAATCGACCACTACCGCCAGGCTCTTTCATTTTCGCCGGACAATCCCGGCCTGCTGCTGAATCTAGCGGTCCTGTATCTGCGCGAAAGCCAGTTCACGGCCGCTCTTGATCCGCTCGAACATGCACGGCGCATTACGCCCGATTCGTCTCCGTCCGCCGCCGATATTGCCAAACTCATGGGCTGGGCTTATTACGGCGCCAACAACATCGAGCACGCTGTAGCCGAATGGAAACGCTCGGAAAGTTTGCGTCGCGATCCGGAAGTCGAGCGCGCTCTCGAAAAGGCCGAGCGCGACAAAGCTGAAGAAGAAAGTTATCGCGAGGGCGAGACTGCGCATTTCGCGTTGAAGTACAACGGCGAAGCCACGCCGGACCTGGCCCGCGACATTCTTCACGTTCTGGAAGATGATTTTCGCGACCTCGAATCGCAGTTAGATTTCACGCCGCCGGAACAGATCGGTGTCATCCTTTATACCAATCAGGCGTTCGCGGACATCACTCGCGCGCCGAGCTGGGCCGGCGCAATCAATGACGGCCGCCTGCGCATCCCGGTCCAAGGGTTGTCGAGCGTCACTCCCGAACTCGCGCACGTGCTGAAACACGAACTGACGCACAGCTTCGTGGGGCAGAAATCCCATGGACGCGCGCCCACCTGGCTTCAGGAAGGCATCGCGCAGTATATGGAAGGCCGCCGGAGCAGTTCGTCGGCGGCGGGCTTGTACGATGCCGCAAGCGAAGGAAGGGTACCGACGCTGGGAATGTTGGAAGGCTCCTGGATGGGTCTCTCGGGAGGCGCCGCCGCTACAGCCTATGCCTGGTCGCTCGCGGTGGTCGAGTCCATCATTCAGAATGGCGGCATGAGCGACATTAGCCGCCTGCTCGAACATGTTGCAACTGCGCCCTCCACTGAAGAAGCCGCGCGCGAAGTCCTGGGTTGTGATTACGCTGACCTGCAGCAGCAGACCATCGCATTTCTGCGCCGCGAAGACGTCCGCTGATTGGCAGTGCGTATCGCCGTTGCCGGGAGCCGCTTCGCAGCTAAAGCGTGCTTAGAAGCCCCGCAAGAAGCGCGGCGCGTTCGGGAAGCGCGCGAATCAAAACGTGCTCGCGCGGGCTGTGCGGTCCATCGCCGACTGCACCAAGTCCATCCAGGGTGGGTGTGCCGACCGCTGCAGTAAAACTTCCATCCGATCCTCCGCCGGTCGAAGCCTCTCCCAGCGACAGCCCCATTTCCCCCATCAGCTCTCGGGCATGTTGGAAAAGCGAGCAGACTTCCGTCGTGCGTTCGAGCGGCGGACGACCGGACCCCACCCGCACTTCCACGCGCGCGCCCTTGAGTATCGGCCGGATCGCTCCCAGCCATCTTTCGAGCGTTCGCGCGTCAGATAACTGCGAATAGCGAACATCCACCTGCGCCTGAGCATGTTCGGGAATCACGTTTGTGACCGTCCCGCCTCTAATCACGGTGGTCTGCACCGAAATCCCGCGGCGCGGATCGTTCCATTGCATCAGCCGCTCGATCTGCAACGCCAGTTCGTGTACCGCGTTTACTCCTTTTTCCGGATCGATTCCTGCATGCGCGGAGCGTCCCGTGACGATGATTTCAGCTCCGCCCACGCCTTTTCGCTGCGTTTTCAAACGCCCGTCGCGCCCGAAGGACGGTTCGAGAACCAGCACCGCATCGCTTCGCCGTGCTTCGCTTTCAATCGCGCGCCGTGAACTATCGCTTCCGATTTCCTCATCTGAGTTCCATAGGAATACAAGACGCTTCCGCGTTCGAATCCCCGCTGCAATCAACGCGTCCACGGCAAAGAGCGCCAGGACCAGCCCACCCTTCATGTCGAACGTTCCCGGCCCCCACGCGCGTCCTTTGGAAATCCGAAACGGCATCTTGGCGAGTGTTCCAAGCGGATAGACCGTGTCCAGGTGGCCCAGCACCATAATCTGCCCGCGCGCGGAACCACCAGAGCCGGGCATTACCGCACTGACATGATTCCCGCGCTCTTTCTGCCGCAGGACGCTCACCTTCGCGCCGCGCCGCCGCCATTCACTTGCGACCATGCTTCCAAACCGGTCAACCGCGCTCTTGTCGTGGCTCGGCGATTCGCATCGCACGAATTTGCCGAGCAGCCGCACCATCTCTTTCTCGCGGCCCTGCGGTCTCCGCAGCAGCTCTCGAATGGAGCTGCGAGCAATAGTCGAGCGGTCGATATTCATGGCGCGGGTATGCTAGCAACAGCAAACAAGAGCCGCAACGATGATTTCGCGCGATTCCCACTCGCTCGGGTTTCGTATAGAATTGCTGGATTGCGTGATGGAGAAACAAGCGGCCGTGACCTGCGCGAATGGCAACTCCACACACTTAGAGGGGAACGATGATCCTCGACATCAACGGGATCCAGAAGATTCTTCCACATCGCTATCCATTCCTGCTCATTGATGCCGTTGAAGAAATGGAACGCTGGAAGCGAATAGTCGGAATAAAGAACGTCACCATTAATGAAGGCTTCTTCCAGGGTCACTTTCCGGGCAAGCCCATTATGCCGGGCGTCTTGATCATTGAATCCATGGCGCAGACGGGAGGTCTTCTGCTGCTCCAGGAAGTGGAAGACCGCGAAAAGAAATTGCTGTATTTCGTTGCCATTGATGGCGCGCGATTTCGCCGGCCGGTGGTTCCCGGCGATCAATTGCGCGTGGAAGTAAACGTTCTCGCCTGGCGCGGAACATTTTGCAAGCTCCAGGGCAAGGCTACTGTCAATGGCGAGCTTGCCGCCGAAGCTACGCTGATGTGCAAGATGGTCGATCTGGATTCCGAGGCCGAACCCGCTGCGGATTCCGTCGAGAAGGTGCTATGAGCCAGATCGATTCGCGCGCCGACCTCTCTTCGTCGGCCCGTATCGGCAATGACGTGAAAATCGGCGCTTTCGCGGTGGTCGGGGTGGAAGTTGAACTGGGCGACGGATGCGTGCTCGATCATCACTCTGTCGTACAAGGCCCCGCGCGCCTCGGCCGCGGAAATCGTGTTTACCCGTTCGCTGTGCTCGGCGGAGATCCCCAGGATTTGACGTATAAGGGAGAGCGCGTTTCGCTCGAAATCGGAGATGAAAACCAGTTTCACGAATTTTGCACGGTGAATCGCGGCACGGTTAAGGGCGGAGGCGTCACGCGCGTGGGCAGTCAGAATCTCATCATGTCGTACGCTCACATCGGACACGATTGCGTCGTGGGCAATTCCACGGTGTTCGTAAATGGCGCGACGCTGGCCGGCCACGTCACCGTAGAGGACTACGCCACGGTCGGCGCGTTTTGCCCGGTGCATCAATTCTGCCGCGTGGGAAGCCATTCCTATATCGCGGCGCACACCGTCATCACGCAGGATGTGCCGCCGTTCTCGAAAGTTGTCGCTCCGCGCGATACGCAATGTTACGGCGTGAATGCGGTCGGTCTCGAGCGCCACGGTTTTTCTCCGTCTCGCATTGAGCCCATAGAAAAAGCCTACCGTCTGCTGCTTCGTTCAAAGTTGAATACTTCGCAGGCGCTCGAAAGAATGCGTGAAACCCTCTCGGACTCTGAGGACGTCTTAACACTAATCCGGTTTATCGAATCGGCCGAGCGCGGCCTCACCAAATAAGGGCGACTGTGGCTGCAACGGCAGAACATACCGAATCGGGCTGGGGATTGATTGCCGGGAACGGCGATTTTCCTTTTCTTGTGCTCGAAGGCGCGCGCAGCCGTGGAATCGAGATGGTCGTCATCGCCATTCGCGAAGAAGCTTCTCCGCGGCTCGAGCAAGCCGGTAGGCGAGTGCATTGGGTGAGCCTGGGCGAGCTTAGCCGCACGATCGAATTGCTGCATCAGGAGGGCGTGAAGCACGCCGTGATGGCCGGACAAGTAAAGCACAATAAGATTTTTAGCTCGATCCGCCCGGACTGGCGGCTCGCGAAACTACTGTTTTCGCTGCCGGCAAAGAATACGGATTCGCTGATTGGCGCTGTCGCAGGTGTCTTGCAAGAAGAAGGCATCGATCTGGTGGATTCGACGAAATTTCTCGGCCCGTTGCTGCCGGGCCCTGGTGTTTTAACGCGACGCGCCCCGGATGAATCGGAAGCCGCTGACATCGCGTACGGACGTGCGATTGCGCGCCAAATCGCAGGACTCGACCTTGGGCAAATGGTGGTTGTGCGCGACCGCGCCTGCGTTGCGATTGAGGCCATGGAAGGCACGGACGAAACGATTGAGCGCGCCGCGCGTATCGCCGGCGGCCAAAGGCTCGTGGTCGTGAAGGTAAGCAAGCCGCTGCAGGACATGCGATTTGACGTGCCGGTGATCGGGCTCACAACCATCGAAGTGATGCGCCGCTCAAATGCCACGGCGCTGGCCATCGATGCCGGCCGCACCTTGCTCTTCGATCGCGATGACCTGATTCGTGCGGCCAATGATGCAGGCATCGCGATTGAGGCATTCGCTCAGGAATCCGTTGCGAGCGAGCCGCTGAAAACGGAGCGAAAAAAGAGATCGTGAGCGATAAGCCCATTCGCGTTGCGGTCGTCGGCGTCGGCGAATTTGGCCGGAACCACGTGCGCGTGTGGCGCGAAATCGAAGGCGCGGAGCTCGCCGGCGTTGTCGATTCCAACGCCGCGCGCGCGGAAAGTGTGGCCGCAGAATTCGGCACGCGCGTCATCCGCGATTTTCAGTCGTTGCCGGCCGAAGGCGTGCAGGCCGTGAGCCTCGCGGTGCCGACCAAAGAGCACGCGAATGTCGGTTGCCGCCTCCTCGACGCCGGAATCGACGTCCTGGTCGAAAAGCCTATCGCGGCATCGCTGGGCGAGGCTGACGGATTGATCGCCACAGCCCAGCGCAGCCGCCGCATACTGCAGGTAGGCCAGGTCGAGCGCTTCAATCCAGCCGTTGTCGCGGTGCAAAAAATAGTCGCGCGTCCCATGTTTTTCGAAGTGCACCGCCTCGGCGTCTTTACCCCGCGCAGCCTTGATATCGACGTCGTTTACGACGTGATGATTCACGATCTAGACATCCTGCTCTCGCTCGTCAACGCGCCCGTCGTGGATCTGAAGGCGGTCGGCATCCCCGTGATGACCGACAAAGTAGATATCGCGCAAGCTCGCATCGAATTTGCTACTGGAACCGTGGCGAATCTTACGGCCAGCCGCGTATCGACTGAACGAATCCGCAAGATGCGTTTTTTTCAGGAGCACGAATACATCTCGCTCGATTTCACGCGCCAGGATGTTTTGCGCGTGCGCGTGGAAACCGTCGAAGGGCATCCCCAGATTAAATTCGAACAAATGCCTACAACTCCCGAAGAGCCGCTGCGCGCAGAGCTTCGCGCCTTTCTGGCATCGGTCCGTACACGCCGCACCCCGGTTGTCGACGGAGCCGCGGGGCGCCGCGCGCTCGAGTTGGCCGACCGCGTAATGGCTGGCATCCTCGAACATGCCAAGCGCGTCCAACTGGGTGCTTTGGCCCCACAGGATTCTCGATGATTCCTCGCACCCTGGTCCCGACGGATGTTCACCCTCTCACCGAAGAGGACTCGAAAAAGACTCCCCGCCGCCTGACTACGTACATGGACGACCGCACGGTCGTGCCGTCGGACCTGTCAGATGCGCCACCGCTTAACGGCAAATCAAATATTCCCGCACATTTTCCGCTCGGCGTTCTTGTCGATCGCACCCTGGTGTCGCGCGGAATGCCGGCGAAGCCGTTTGAGGACTTCGGCCCCATCACGGAGCACGTTCCCATAGCGATTCTCGATTCGCGCATCGTCGTGCCTGCTTTCGTCGAGCCGCCCGAGCAGCGCGAGATAGATAAATTCGATCAGCCGCCCCAGATGACGGCCGCGCTCCGCGAGCTCGTGGAGCCGGACGTCTTCAACACCGGCGAAGCCAATCTTCTCGTCGAATCGGAAGACAAGCGCAGTGCGAAGGGAGACTTGCTGACGCGGGCCTTCTCGATTGGCTTTCACATTGTCTTCATCATCTTCCTGATTTCGCTCCCGAAACTTTTCCCGCCTCACGTTCCTACTCGCGACGAAATAGAATTGGCCAGCAAGGAATTGGGCGTTGTGTACCTGCCATCCGATGTGAACGCCGTTTCAAGAACACCCACTCCTCCGGCGCCAAAGATCAGCAGCAAGACGCTGAACAGAGTCGCTCCGCCGAGACCAGAATCGCACATGCTCGAACCTCCGCCGGGTAATCCCGAGAAACCGATTTCCGATTTGCCGGCGGCGCCGACTCCGCGGCCAAATGCAACTCCGCCGCCGAGCGCAATTGCTTCGAGCGCGCCGGTCGTTCCCTCGGCCGTGTTGCCGGTGCAACCATCAGTTCAGCCCAAGCCGGGCCTGAATCTTGGTCTGCCAAACGCATCGCCCGGAAAGATGATGAACGATCAGATAGAGGACGCGATCAACCACAGCGGCGGAAGTGGCGTTTACACCGGCGGCGGCATACCAAGAGGCGCTGGACGCGGCGGCGGCCAAGGTCCCATCGGTGGCGCAGGGATGAGCATCCTTACCGACACCGAGGGTGTGAACTTTGACAGCTACATGAACCAACTCCACGCCATTGTCTTGAGGAATTGGATCGCGGTTCTCCCGGAGTCCTACTACATGGGAGAAAGGGGCATTGTCGTAATTACTTTCCACATCAATCGCGACGGCACGATCTACGTCACGGAACCGATTCTCGAAAGGACGTCCGGAAAAGAGGCGCTCGATCGCGCGGTAATGGCCGCCATCCACACCTCCGTGCCGCTTCCTCCGCTTCCGTCCCAGTTCAAGGGCCCTTTTATCGAATTGCGGGCCGCCTTCTACTACAATATAAAGCCGGGCTCCGATCAGTAGACTTTCCGTGAAACTCAATCGCACCCAGGTCGTCGGAACGATTCTCTTGGCTGCTCTCGTTCTCCTCATCCTCTTGCTGCGTTACTGGCACTTTGCGCGATGAGTGCCGACGACGCAACCACACGGCTTGTCGTCATCCTCGGGCCAACCGCTTCCGGCAAGTCGGCGCTGGGTATTACGCTAGCCGAGCGGTTCGGCGGCGAAATTCTCGTTTGTGATTCCACCCAGGTTTATCGCCACTTCGATATCGGCACGGCGAAAGTTCCGCTTGCCGAGCAGCGCGGAATTCCGCATCACCTCGTAGATCTTGTGGAGCCAAGCGAAATTTTCACCGCCGGAGAATATCGCCGGCGGGCGCTTCTTGTTCTCGAAGAAGTTCGCCGGCGCGGAAAGCTTCCAATCCTGACGGCAGGAACAGGACTTTATCTGCGCGCGCTGCTTTTGGGCTTGGCTGATGCGCCGGAACGCTCCGAAGAATTGCGCGAGCGTCTGCGCGCGAAAGAAAAACTTCGCGGTCCGGAGTATCTGCATCGCGCATTCGCCCGGCTCGATCCCGCAGCCGCCGCGCGAATAGCGCCGCGCGATACGCAGAAGGTGATTCGCGCCGTGGAAATGAGGGTGCTGGCAGGGAAGCCAGTTGGCGAAATTCACCGCGGCGGCCGGCACGGTCTCGAAGGCTACGACATACAAAAAATCGGACTGTTGCCGCCTCGTTCTGCCCTCTACGCAAGAATCGAAGCGCGTACCGCGAGAATGATCGAAGACGGCTGGCTCGATGAAGTTCGCCGGCTGGTTTCCGCACACGTTCCGCCGGACGCGAAGCCGTTCCAATTCATCGGCTATTCAGACTTGCTCGAACACCTCGACGGTCACTTGACTGTCGCAGACGCAGTGAAAAGAATCCAGCAAGCCACGCGTCGGTTCGCAAAGCGGCAGCTCACCTGGTTCCGCAAGGAACCGGCGGTCCATTGGCTCTCGGGCTTCGGTGACGACCCGGCCATCGCGGCAGCCGCCCTCGAATTTCTTCAGATGAATCGGGGATGACAACTTGACGCTCGCCGCCAGGTTCGATATCGTCCGAATAGAACCTGCGCAAACCATGGCGTCCGCATCTCCAGCACGGCCCTCGCCTCTCCAACCCGACGATTGGATTCGAGCTGCCTTTGCGCGTCTCACCGCCCAAGGCATCGAAACGGTCCGCGTGGAATTGCTGGCGCGCGACCTCGGCGCGAGCAAGGGAAGTTTCTACTGGCATTTTCACGACCGCGAAGATCTGCTCGCGCAAATGCTCAACCGTTGGGAAAGCGACGAAACAGAATGGCTGGATGCCTCTCCAGATGCCGACTCGAGAGCGGCCGTTCGGTGGGCTCGCTTTGTAGAGCGAAGCGCCGACTACGACCGTGCGCGTCTGGAAGCCGCCCTGCGTGACTGGGCGCGGCGTGACGATCGCATCGCCAGCCGCATCACCGTAATCGAAAGGAAGCGCGGCGCACATATAGGCAGCGTCCTGCGCGACGTGGGATTCGCACCGGCAGCCGCAGATTCATGGGCTGAAGTTGCACTGCTCGTACATCTCGGTTGGGTCGATCGCGCGACTCGAGATCCCGGTTTCCGTCTTGCCGGCCCCACGCTCGGCGAATTTCTCTCCGATCTCATTCTCGCTGCTTCCGCTCCCTCGGGCCGGGCCTCGCGCTGAACTGCATTTCGGTCAACGCGCTTTCCCTCAATTACCGTTCGCGGATTCCCTGGCAGTACCGACCGGCGTATAATGTCTTCCAGATGAGAACGAACCCTCCTGGACTCGGGCAGGCCCTCTGACAGGCTATCGATGAAAACTGCACAACCCCTGGATAATCGAGAACGAGTCTTGCTCGTGGGCATCGGCCTCAAAAAGGCTCCTCGCGGACGCGCGGGCGATCCCACCGCCGCGGGCCGCGATTCGCTCCAGGAACTCGAAGAGTTGGCGGAAAGCGCCGGTGCGAAAATTGCCGGTAGCCTACTGCAGGTTCGCGACGCGCTGGACCCCGCGACGCTTGTAGGCCGCGGCAAGCTCGAGGAAATTCGCGTCGAAGCGGAAATGCGTCACGTCCCGCTTGTAATCGTCGATCATGATCTTACTCCCGGGCAGCTCCGCAATTTTGAAAAGGGAGTTGGCTGCCGCGTAATCGACCGCACCCAGCTGATCCTGGATATTTTCGCCTGCCATGCGCGCACCCGGGAAGGGCAGCTTCAGGTCGAGCTCGCGCAGTTGAATTATTTGTTGCCCCGGCTCACGGGCCGCGGCGAAGAGCTCTCCCGGCTCGGCGGCGGAATCGGTACCCGTGGGCCCGGCGAGCAGAAACTCGAAACCGACCGCCGGCGTATCCGCGACCGCGTTCGCAAAATTCAGGATTCGATCGAAACCGTTCGCCGCCAGCGCACCACGCGCCGTCGCGCGCGCCAGGCCGTTCCGCTGGGCATGATCGCGCTTGTGGGCTACACGAACGCCGGAAAATCCACGCTGTTCAACGCCCTGACGCACGCGAGCGTGCTGACGTCCTCCAAAATGTTCGCCACTCTCGATCCCACCGTCCGCGCCGTGCGTTTGCCGTCGCGCCGGCGCGTGCTTCTTTCCGACACTGTCGGTTTTCTCCGTGATCTTCCGCCGGATCTGATCGCCGCTTTCCGCGCAACGCTCGAGGAAGTTCAGGAAGCTGCGCTGATTCTCCACGTCTCGGACATCTCGAATCCGCATCACGCCGAGCAGGACGCCGATGTTCTGAAGGTCCTTGCCGATTTGGGAGTATCGGATCGCCCGCGCCTGAACGTGCTCAACAAAATCGATCGCCTCTCGGAAGAAGATCTCGCCATCTTGAAGAATTCCAATGGACGTCACGAGCAAACCGTTTTCACTTCCGCGGCCACAGGCGCCGGATTAGACGAACTGCTCGCGCGAGTCGACGCAGTGATGCCGGTGGACCCGCTTGTGCACTTGCATCTCCGCATCCCGGTCTCGGACGGCCGCCATCTCTCCCTTGTGCACGCTTGCGGCCGCGTCCTTCAATCCGAAGTGCTCGACGGCCACATGGATCTGCATGCCGAATTGCCTGAATCGCTCGCGCGGCGTCTGGAAGACTTTGTCATGCCACCTGCTAGCGCCCGGCTCTAGCGCGAGAGCTCCAAAACACAAAGCGTTTGCCGCTGGGGTAAATTGCGCGCCAAATTCCCCTCTGAAATCGACGCGGACCGGCAATCCTAGTCCGCTCTACCTGCATGATTTAACGCCGTTTCCGCCTTCCCGCTGTGGAAAAGCTTGTGGAAAAAGAAGACGCTTAATTTTTTAAAGTTCGCCCAAGAAGTCGGCTCTGTCCATTATTGAAGAACGGTGGCATCTCCTAAAGCCATGAAAATAAGGCCCTTAACCGCCTCACTACTGCACTTGTCGAAGATCCCTCGGCCACCGCTCGGCATATTAACCCCCGATGGAATTTGCACAGATGTGCAGCAATACGTCTTCTAAGAGTTACTAGCAGATGGATTTGCCTGTTTCGTTAAGACCGCCGTCAGAGACATGTTGCTGCTGTGATATCTTCGCGAACCCGCGCCGTTGACTTCGCAAACTCCGTGGGATTATAGTGAACCGAGCGCACGGCCAGCCCGGTCGCGGGCAAGCCGAGGTTCTTTCAAGCATCGATATGAACCTGCCAAACAGTCTCACGACTCTCCGCATCTTTTTTGTTCCGCTTCTGGTCGTCGTCTTGTTGACTCGCCAGCCTAATTGGGATTTCGACGGATTCCCCATCCATTTCGAAGTCTGGGGCGTCTTGATATTGCTTGTCGCTGCCGCAACCGACGTTATGGACGGCTACATTGCTCGCAAGCGACGTGAAATCACTACTCTTGGAATCCTGCTCGATCCCATCGCCGACAAGCTCTTGATTTCCGCCGCTTTTATCTCTCTGGTCGAGATGGGGCTGGTCCCGGCTTGGATGGTGGTCATCATCATCGGCCGGGAATTCGTAGTCGTGGGTTTGCGCGACATTGCCTCCTCCGAAGGCCTGATCATTCCCGCCTCGCCTCTTGGCAAAACGAAAATGATCCTGCAGGTTCTGGCGGGCTGCGCTGTGATCCTGACGGCGAAGTATCCCGCGCTGAAACCTCTCGGAACCACGCTTCTTTGGCTCGTGGTGGTGAGCGCTGTCCTTTCGGCTATACATTATTTTCAGATGTTCTGGAGCCAGATTAACTTCCGCGTGCAACAGAGGCGTCGTGGTGTGGTGATGGTAAAGCCGGAAGAGAAGCCGCAGGATGTCCTCACTCCGTAGCTGCGATAAGCAGTCTCTCCTGGAACTTGCAAGGCGCTCTCTCACCCTGGCCGTTCAAGGCAACGAATCTGGCCAGCCGCTATCGTCTCTTCCCGAAAACGAAATTCGTCCACAGGCGGCCGGTGCTTTCGTCACCTTGCGCCACTGTGGTCGCCTGCGCGGTTGTATCGGCCAGCTAACCGCGAATATTTCGTTAGCCCAGGTCGTCGCGCATTGCGCAAAGTCTGCCGCGCTCGAGGATCCCCGTTTTGATGCTGTTCACCCCGAGGAATTGGACGAAATCGAAATCGAGCTTTCCGTGCTTTCTCCGCCTGAGAATATCACCGTGGAGCAGATCGAAATTGGCAAGCACGGCTTGCTTGTCAGCCGTGGATGGGAGCGGGGAGTTCTTCTACCTCAGGTAGCGTCGCAGTTTCACTGGAATGCCCGGCGTTTCCTCGAAGAAACTTGTGCGAAGGCCGGATTTGAGAAGAACGCCTGGCAGGATCCGGCAACCCGGATCCAGGCGTTTACTGCAGAAGTCTTCAGCGAGTCAGACTTTCGGTCATCACCCGCGCGATAGCCTGCAAAAAGTGCTACTCGATCTCCACGTAATCTCCCACGAACGCTTCTCGCAGGCCAAACGTGTACAACACAGTCGACGAATTTTGCCCCGTGCGCACCACCATTCCTTCTCCAACCACTTCGCGAGGCGTGTTGTCCCACTTGTATCTTGAGGGAACGCTGCCGAAGCCGTATGTTCCGGCATAGGCATCCACATCAAAAGCAAAGCGGCCCGTTTGGTAAGCTGTTTCGTGCTCAGTTCCGGTGTAGCGGAACACGCGGAAGTAGTCGCCAACCTTCACGCCCTGCGCCGTCCCCAGGTTCACGTAAAAGATATCGTTGTTGCCGAACTGCACCGTATAGCTCTTTCCGATAATTATCATTGCGGTCGCCTTGCCCGAAGGCGGCGCAAAGCGGTCGAACTTATCTTCGGGCTTGAGCGGCGGCGCCGGGCGTTCGGCAAACGGCAGAAGGATATCGCCGCGCTGCACGTAGTTACAGGAACTCTCCACTTGGGCGATGGCATCGTTGGGATGGGCGACCACCACGCGCACACGGCCCTCGTCTTCCCACATCGTCCCCATTCTGCGCAGGATGATGAATTGCCACTTGGCCCATTCGGTAAAGATAGCTTCTTCGGTCTTGCGGATTACGGAGAACTCATCGCCGACTTTCACACCTTGACTCGAGCCCTTGTTCACGAAGACGTAGTCGCCTTCCTGGAACGTGACCTTGTAGTTCGAGCCTTCGCCCGAGATGATGAACGTGTCGCGCGGGACCGCTTCGCTCGATACCACCCCCGAGCAATAAAGGTCGTTCGCAATCGGAAACATGTGTTTGTCTTGCGCCGACGCACCCACCCCAAACAGGCTCAAAATCAGACCGGCAAGGACAATTTTCCCACGCATAATGCTCGCTCCTTTGAATACCGCGCACCTTCTAACAGGCGCTTCCCCGCGGTGCTGCCCGCAGCTATTAACCGATGGTCTGACTGTAATAGACGTACCAGGACTCGTCAAGACAATGGTCCCCTAGGCTTTACACATTGTGTACCGCATGGTAGAAGCCTGAACTCACCTGTACGTTGGGCCAGTATCTGCCCGCAAACGGCTTCTAACGGTCGGTTTTGCGGTCCCAATTGGCGTCGGTGTCGCTCGCAGAACGTGCGGACAGCTCCTGGAAGCGCACTAATCATGAAGGTTAGGGACAAAATCTGCGCTGTTGTTGCGGCGGAAGGCGCGCCGTCTATGTCGCGGCAGCTTGCACTTGCTCTTCGCCAGACGCGCACTGTCGAGTTACGCCTCGATTGGCTGGCAGACGATCGCGAAATCGGCCGTTTCATCGCTCGGCTCGCGCAGAAACCGCCACGAGCGACGTTGATTGCCACCTGCCGTCGCCGCGAGGCTGGGGGCCGCTTCCGAGGCACAATCGCCAGGCAGTTGCTCCACTTGGCCGACGCCCTTCGCGCCGGTTGTAGCTGGTATGACCTTGAAATCGAAAGCGCCTCGAAGTGCCCGCCCGAGCTCCTTGACGTCCTTCTCGGCGAAGGCTGCCAACTCGCCTCCGCGCACTTCTTCAGCGGCACGCGCGAATCTTGGAAGCGCGTCGAATCGAGGCTTGCGCGCTCGCTTCCCGACGCGATCAAGATCGCTGCGCAGTGTCGTTCGCTCGCCGAAAGTCTCCGCCTGCTTCGTCTCACGCGCGGGCGCCGGGATCTCGTGGCGGTGCCGATGGGTGACCTGGCCTTGCCCGCGCGGATACTTGCGCTGCGCGAGGGGAGCGCCCTTGCCTATGCGCCGGTGGAAAACGCGACCGCGCCCGGGCAGGTCTCGCTCGACGCCATGAAAAATCTCTTTCGTGCGGATCGACTTCGGCGGAAGACGCGCATCTACGGCGTTATCGGGAATCCGATTAGCCATTCGCTCTCGCCGCAGCTTCAAAACGCCGCCTTCCAGGCACGCAAAATGGACGCGGTCTATTTGCCGTTTCTCGTGGACCATCTGCCGGATTTTCTCGCCGCCATCGAGCCGCTGGGCATCCGCGGCTTCAGCGTGACCCTTCCGCATAAGCAGAGCATCCTGCGCCACCTCGATGATTGCGACCCCTTGGCCGCTGCTATCGGCGCGGTGAACACGGTCGTCGTACGCGGCGGAGGGAAACTTTACGGCTACAACACCGATTACGTGGGCGTTCTTCGCGCGCTCGAAAGCCGCATGCCTTTGCGCGGCAGCCGCTTGCTGATTCTGGGTGCAGGCGGCGCGGCGCGCGCCGTTGCCTTTGCACTGGCGCAGTCAGGTGCCTCGGTTTGCACTTCGGCTCGACGTCCCGAGAAAGCGAAAGCGCTCGCGCGAGCCGTAGGTGGCGAATCCGTACCGCGGTCGCAAATTCGCCGCGAATTTTTCGACGCCATCGTGAACGCCACGCCGGTTGGAATGCATCCGCGCATCGACCGTACGCCTCTCGAAGCTCGCGAACTAAATTGCCGTCTTGTCTTCGATCTGATTTATCGCCCGCGCGTGACCAAGCTCTTGCAACTTGCCGCGCGCCGCGGCATCGAAACAGTATCTGGACTCGACATGTTTCTCGCGCAGGGCGCGGCGCAGTGGGAAATCTGGACTGGCGAGCGCGCTCCGGTCGCGCCCATGCGTCGCGCGGTTCTTCGCGCCCTCGACGACTCGGAAAAAGTATCTCCATGATTTTGCCCGACTTCAAAACGTTCCGCAGCCTCGCGCGCCAGGGAAATCTCGTTCCCGTTTATGAGACCTTCATCGCCGACATGCTCACGCCCGTCGGCGCGCATCTGCGCCTCGCGCACAACGCCAAGTATTCTTTCCTGCTCGAAAGCGTGGAAGGCGGCGAGACCATCGCCCGTTACACTTTCGCCGGCGCAAACCCCGAAGAGGTCTTTCGCGCTCGCGGGCGCCAGTGTTCCCTCGAAACCGCCGGCAAGCTCAGAAAATTCGAAGCGGATCCAATCGAGCGATTGCGCAGTCTCTCCGCGCGCTACCATCCTGTTCGCATTCCCGGTCTTCCTCCGCTCATTGGTGGTGCCATAGGCTATTTCGCATATGACATGGTCCGCCTCGTCGAGCGCATTCCCGAAAGTAAGCGAGATGAACTCGGCCTCGATGACTGCGTGATGATGTTTTTTCTGGGCCTCGTCGCTTTTGATCACGTGCAGCATCGCATTTGGGTGATTCGCAATGTCTTCACCGAGGGTCCCGGCAGTCTCCGCGCGAAATACGGCGCAGCAGTGCGCGAAATTCGGCGCACGCGCAGAGCCTTGGAGGGCGCGCTCCCGCGGCAGACGCGAGCGCGCCGCGGCGCCCCGCTTCGCATTCAATCGAACTTCACCAAAACGCGTTACCTCGCCGCCGTGCGCAAGGCCAAGTCCTACATCCGCGCCGGAGATATTTTTCAGGTTGTTCCCAGCCAGCGCTTCTCCGCGCAAACGAATGCCGATCCCTTTGAGATTTACCGCGCGCTTCGCGTGGTCAATCCTTCGCCCTATCTTTATTTCCTGAAACTCGACGGTGTTTCCGTCGTCGGCAGCTCCCCCGAAATGCTTTTGAAAGTCCAGGGCCGCGACGCATTTTATCGTCCGATTGCCGGAACGCTGCCGCGCGGTCGCACCGAAGCAGAAGACCGCCAGCTCGAATCGAAGTTGCTCGCCGATCCCAAAGAGCGCGCCGAGCACATCATGCTCGTCGACCTCGGCCGCAACGACCTCGGCCGTGTGTGCGAATATGGCTCGGTGACGGTCGAGCGCCTCATGTTTGTCGAGCGCTATTCGCACGTGATGCATCTCGTCTCGAGCCTGCGTGGCCGCTTGCGCGAAGGAGTGGATTGTTTCGAGGCGCTCATGGCCTGCTTTCCGGCGGGAACGCTCTCAGGAGCGCCGAAAATCCGCGCGATGGAAATCATTGCCGAACTCGAGCCCAGTCGCCGCGGTCTTTATGCCGGGGCAATCATGTATCTCGATTTTTCCGGTAATCTCGATTCGTGCATCGCTCTGCGCACGCTGGTGGCCAAGGACGGCCGCGCCTACATCCAGGCTGGCGGTGGAGTAGTCGCCGATTCCGTGCCCGCCCGCGAGTATCAGGAAACGGTAAACAAAGCGCGCGCTCTCGTCACTGCACTTGAAATCGCGCACCATGGCGGCGAATCCAGCGGCCCGCGTGGCCGCAAATGAATAGACACGCGCTTAAACTTTTGATGTGATTAAAAAAATGATCCTGCTACTCGATAACTACGATTCCTTCACCTATAACCTGGCGCAGTATCTTGGCCAGATGGGCCAGAAACTGGAAGTTCGCCGCAACGACAAAATCACGCTCGATGAAATTGAAACGCTGCGGCCCGAGCGCATCGTCATCTCGCCCGGCCCGTGTACGCCCAAGGAAGCCGGCGTCAGCGTCCCGCTCATCCAGCGCTTCGCCGGAAAGATTCCCATTCTCGGCGTTTGCCTCGGACATCAAGCCATCGGAGCAGCCTTCGGCGGCCGCGTGATTCGCGCGCCAAAGCTTATGCACGGCAAGACAAGCGAAATCCAGCATGACGGCAAAACGATCTTCCGCGGCCTGCCCGAGCCATTCGTCGCCACGCGCTATCATTCCCTCATCGTCGAGCGGAAATCGCTGCCTCCATCGCTCGAAATCTCCGCGGAAACGGACGACGGCACCATTATGGGCTTGCGCCATCGCGAGCTGTGCGTCGAAGGAGTGCAGTTCCATCCCGAATCCGTCCTCACGCCCGCCGGCTTCAAGCTCCTCGAGAATTTCCTTGGCCTCAAATCGTAGCCTCGCGGGTTTGTTTTTCCTCGCCGCCATGCTTCTGCCAACGCGCGGCGAACTCCCCTTCGCGCAAAATAGTCCGAATGCGCCGGCGGCCTACCTCGGCTTCGACCGCAACGATTATCCCGGCGATTTCGCGATGCCTGCTCTGAAGCAATCTTTTTCGTTCACCGGCTATTGGCTCAACGCCCCGCCCGGCGCGTCTTCGACCACCTGGGCAGGGAAGCGCGCCATCGTTCGCGAAAATGGTTTCGGATTTCTAGTGTTGTTCAACGGCCGCACCTCGAAACAACTCAAGCGCCCCGCCGATCCAGTCGCTCTCGGTGCGTCCGATGCGCGAGCCGCAATCAAAAGCGCCAAGCGCGAAGGGTTCCCCCCCGGCGCCATCATTTTTCTCGATCAGGAAGAAGGCGGAAGATTATTGGCCGAGCAGCGCGCCTACCTCTTCGCCTGGGTGGACGCCATCATCGCCGCAGGTTTTCGCGCAGGTGTTTATTGCTCGGGAATTCCGGCAAAAGAGGGCCGCGGCCAAACGATTGTCACGGCCGATGACATCCACGATCACGCCGGCGCTCGGCAAATCGTCTTCTTCGTTTACAACGACGTCTGCCCACCCTCCCCGGGCTGCGCCATTTCAAAGAGCCCTCCGCCTCCTTCCGCGAGCGGCACCGCCTTCGCCGACGTCTGGCAGTTCGCCCAGTCTCCCCGGCGCCATGATTTCGCGCGCCGTTGCCCCGCCAATTACAATCCTGACGGCAATTGCTATCTACCTGTCAGCACACGCATCAGCTCAGCCGCCACTTATCTCGATCTCGATTCCGCCGCTTCCTCCGATCCCTCGCACGGCCGCTAGACCGTGAACATTATCATTTGGCTTGCAGCGCAAAACCCTCTCGCGTCATACTTCTGCCTCTCAGAGTGGACTCAACCATGAGAGATACAGCACCAGAGACTCTTAATCTGCCGCACACTTCATAGGAGGAATTAAATGGCTGCCCCAAAACCTGCCGCGAACGAAAAGGAAGTTTCCCGGGATCGTCTCGCGGAATTGTTAAACGAGGACCTTTCCCGCGAATACCAAGCCATCATCGCTTACGTAGTTTATTCCCAGGTGTTAAGCGGCGCTGCGTACATGGACATCGCCGCCCAGCTCGAAATTCACGCCAAGCAGGAGCTCGATCACGCCCTCATTCTCTCGCGCCAGATCGATTACTTGGGCAAAATGCCCACCGTCACTCCGCAGCCGGTTCGCACATCGGAAGATCCCAAACAGATGCTCCGCTTCGATCTCGAAAATGAAAACGCCACCATTCGCAATTACCGCGATCGCGTCCGGCAATGCGAAGCGCTCGGAGAATTCGCCATGGCGGAACAGATTCGCCAGATACTAATGCAAGAGCAGGACCATCAAATCGATTTGGCCACCGCGCTTGGCGAAGACGTTCCCAACGTCAACAGCGGTCCCAAAGGACGCACCCTGCGCAAGCGCCGCTAGCTGCTAACGGGGATCGGCTTCCGGCCGTTCTCCGCATGCTAAATGGTTCCATCCGCAGGACGATGCCCTCACCGAAATAGCAAAGGGCTACTTCCGCGGTCGAGAGGCTCGGTATGAGGCGGCGCGATTTCCTGAAAAGTCTGGCCGTCGCGAGCAGCAGTGCATTTGCTTCTAAGCTGGCTCGGCTCAATTCCATCGCGCAGGGCCAGGAGCAGAAGCCTTCTGCATCACCCGCGACCGCCATCCGCGGCCTCATCGAAAAAGATGGCCAAGCCTTTCAGCCCATCCGATTGGCAGTCGCGCCAACCGACGCGGGCTCGATGGCAGTCGTTCGCATTGACGGTGTCGAAGGCCTCCGCCAAATCATCGCGCCCGAAAACCGCGCGATCGATGTGCTCGTCCCCTCCGTCGACGCAGAGCGCACCGTAAATCTAGACGTCGCGATTGGCAGCCGTACGAATTCTTACTCCGCGATACTTAAGCCTGTCCGCAAGGTGCGCGTCTTCGTCCTGCCCCATTCTCACAACGACATCGGCTACACCGACCAGCAATCCGTCGTCGAAGAAAAACAAATCCGCAATCTGCGCCAAGGCATCGAACTCGCTCGCAAGACCGCCGCCTATCCCGAAGGCGCGCGTTTCGTCTGGAACATGGAAGGCTTGTGGGCCGTTGACATGTTTATGCTCCGCGCGTCCGCCGCTGAAAAAGACGAATTCGTCGACGCCGTGCAAAAAGGCTGGGTCGCCCTCAACGGCATGTACGCGAACGAGCTCACCGGGCTGTGCCGCCCCGAAGAATTATTGCGGCTTTTCCGTTACGCAACCGAGCTCGCCGGCCAATGCAAAGTGCAAATCGATTCCGCGATGATTAGTGACGTGCCCGGCTTCACCTGGGGCACGGCCACGGCCATGTCGCAGGCCGGTATCCGCTATTTTTCCGCAGCACCGAATTATTTCGACCGCATCGGTTCGATCATGGAGCAATGGCAGGACAAACCCTTCTGGTGGCTCTCACCCTCCGGCAAGGGGAAAATTCTCGTGTGGGTCCCGTGGACCGGCTACGCGATGTCGCACGTCGTGCACCAAGCCTCCGACCAGTGGGTGAGCGATTATCAGGACCGCCTCGACACCGTAAATTTCCCGTACGACATTTCCTACATCCGCTGGTCCGGCCACGGTGACAACGCCGAGCCCGATCCGCAAATCTCCGAATTCTTCAGCGATTGGAACACGAAGTACGCGTGGCCGAAGTTCGCAATCTCGTCCACGAGCGCAGCGTTTGGCGCCTTCGAAGAAAAGTACGGAACGCAATTGCCGGAATACAAGGGCGATCTCACGCCTTACTGGGAGGACGGCGCCGGATCGTCCGCGCTCGAGACGTCCATCAACCGCGACGCTGCGGAGCGCCTCGTGCAAGCCGACGCCCTTTTCGCGATGGACGCGGCGCGCGGCGGCACCGCCGCGTATCCGTCCGACGCTTTCAATGACGCATGGCGCAACGTGCTGCTCTATTCCGAACACACCTGGGGCGCGTGGAACAGCGTCTCGGATTCGGAAAATCCGTTCGTTACGGATCAATGGCGAACGAAAAGCGCGTTCGCAGTTCAGGCCTCGCGCCAGTCGCGCGAGCTCCTCAACCGTTCTCTAGGCCGGGATCCCGGTATTGGCGTATCGCAAAAGCGCGCTGAGGTAGTCGACGTTTACAACACCACGTCCTGGCCGCGCTCCGAGCTTGTCGTATTCCCGGCCGCAGCATCTCCTCTCGACCGCGTCACGGACGCAAACGGGAAGCCCGTACCCTCGCAGCGTTTGTCGAACGGCAAACTCGCGGTCTGGGTCAGCGATATTCCGCCGTTCAGTTCCGCGCGGTTCCGCGTTTCAGTGCAATCGCCGCATCCACCCGATCGTTCCGTCTCGATCGACGGCACCGTGCTCGATAACGGTCTCATTCGCGGCCGTATCGACCCGCACACCGGCGGTATCGTCGAATTGCAGCGCCACGGTGAAAGCCATAATTTCGCGGACACCATCGGCGTCGAGCAAATCAACCAGTATCTTTTCCTTGCGGGCGCCAATCTTGCGGACATCCAGACCAACGGGCCAGTGAAGATCACTCTTGAAGAGAACGGTCCGCTAGTCGCCGTAGTCCGAATTGACTCCGAAGCTCCCGGCTGCCACAGCCTCGTCCGCAGAGTGCGCTTGTGCGCCGGAGCCGATTACCTCGAGCTAACCAATATCGTTGACAAAAAACGCGCTCCGATGAATCCCACGCCGGGCAAAGGTGATTGGGCTCAAAAAGGCGGGAAAGAGAGCGTCCAGTTCGCTTTTCCGTTCAATGTGCCCAACGGCCAACTTCGCGTGGACATCCCGCTGGCCGTAATGCGCCCCGAAATCGATCAGCTCCCCGGCTCGTGCAAGAACTGGCTGCCGGTAGGCCGTTGGGTTGACGTCGCAAACGACCAACTCGGCATTAGCTGCGCCACTCTCGATGCTCCGCTCATCGAGGTAGGCGAGATCAGCGCGAGAATGCTCGGCTCGCAAACCAAGCCCGATATCTGGCGCAAACATATCGAGCCCACGCAGAAGTTCTACTCCTGGGTGATGAACAACCACTGGGGAACGAACTACCGCGCGTATCAGGAAGGCCCCGTGACGTTCCGCTACGCGTTGCGCCCGCATGGCGGCTACGATCCCACATCTTCAGCACGCTTCTCCACCGGCCTCACCCAGCCGCTAATCGCGGTCCAGCCATCCCCGGATACCGTCTCACCTGCCGCCATGCAAGCACCGCTCGTGCGAGTCGAACCAGACGACGTCCTCATCACCGCGCTCAAGCGCAGCGACGACGGCAAAGCCTGGATCATCCGCCTCTTCGGCGCCTCCGGCCGCGACCGCCAGGCAAGGTTAATTTGGTCCGAGTTCGCCCTGGAATCGCTCTGGCTAAGTGACCTCAGCGAGAAGCCCCGCACCCGCATAAATGCTGATGTCCTGGACGTCCCCGCCTGGGCCGTGGTAACTCTTCGCGCCGTCCGTTGCTGAACCGCCCTCGAGCGCCCTATCGCCCAGCCGTAGGCGTCCGATAGCGGCTCATTAATGCGTCGTACCGATTTCGTAATTCAGGGTCGAAATCGCGGCCTCGTAATCGTACTTGGCGCTGGCTTGGGTGATTTCAGCTTGCGTCATGTTTAGCTGAGCCTGGCTCAACTCGATAATGGAACTCAGTCCGAGCTTGTAGCGCTCCTGAGCGAGATCGAGCGCCTGCGTAGCTTGGCTCAAGAGTTGCTGCGTCACGGAAAGCCGCTGGAATGCGGCATTGGATTCCAGCCACGCCTTGCGAACTTCGCGGACTATATTGTTCTGCAAGTCCCGCAGATATTGCTGCTGTGCCTTGGCCTGTGCGTTCGCTTCGGAGCGCAACGCTCCAAACTCGTGGCCATTAAATAGTGGAATATTCACGTTGAAGCCCGCCGCAGCATACCGGCTGCCCAGCGGCTCTTCGCGATAAGGGGTTAAGCCTGCCGCGCCCACTGCGGAAATCGTAGGGAACCACAAATCCCGCTCCGCGGTCGCATAGCTTTGCGTCGAACTAACATCAAGCCGCCGGCTGATTAGCTCCGGCCGATTTTGCATCGCCTGCGAGATCAGGTCGGAAACATTTGGTGACGGAGCCGGAGGCACCGGCTCTTCCCCCAATGTAAACGTCGTCTGCTCAGCATAGCCGAGCGCAGCGGAGAGGTCCGCATAAGAAGCATCAACTCCGTTTTGCGCCTGAATCAGAAGGAGCTGGGCCTCCGCGAGGTCTACATTCGCAAAGCTCACATCCAATCCCGATTTCAGCTTGTTCTTCTCCAATTCGGTGATCTGATCCGAGACCAGCTGACGATTCTTCACCGTTTTTTCCGCGACTTTCAGTACCGCTTGCGCTCGCAACACGGAGTAGTATGCGCGGTCAACATTGATCAAAACGTCCGCGCGCGACGTGGTCACATTCTCTTTCTGCGCTTGCGCGTGCAGGTTCGAGCTTTTCACGAGTTCGTGAGTCCGCCCGAAGTCGGTGACCAGCTGTCCGACGGTGACTCCATTCGCGTATCGGTCGTAGATGATCGGATTGTTCAGCCCACCCGCGGCAATGCGGCTATCGTGCTCCGCTTCCACGCCCGTAAGGCTTCCCACCGCCTGCGGATAGTAAGCCGAGCGCGCCTGCGTCACTTGCGCTTGCGCGGCCAGCGCCAGATATCCCGCCGCTTGAATCTGCGGATGATTCTGAATGGCTATCTTCTCGGCATCAGCGAGAGATAGCTTCTGCGCCTCTTGCGCCGCACATGGAATCGCAAGCAGTGTGAAAAAACTCAAACCTAAAATCGAAAGTCGTTGCGACATCAGTGCGCCTCCTCCGGCAGAGCCTCCATATTCGGAGCGGGACGGCGCTCGTAGATAAGGAGGTATGCCGCCGGAACCACGAAAATGGTCAGAATGATGGATGAAATCAATCCGCCGATAATCACGCGAGCCAGCGGCGCATACGCTTCGCTGCCGGTTTCCAGTTTGAAAGCCATAGGAAGCAAGCCGACCACGGTTGCAAGCGAAGTCATCAAAATCGGCCGCAGCCGGATCCGGCAGGCGTGCGCAATCGCTTCGACCAAGGTGTGCCCCTGCGCGCGCAGCACGTTCGCAAAATCCACGATCAAAATGCTGTTGGAAACCACCATGCCCTGCAGCATCACGATGCCCATCAGCGATTGAATGTTCAGCGTTGTTCCGGTGAAAGCTAGGGTAAATAAGACGCCCACGAGGCCGGTCGGAACGGCTAGCACGATCAGGAATGGATCGGTGAACGAAGCAAACTGCGCGACGAGAATCAAGTACACGAGCAGGATAGCCAGCAACAATCCCAGCCCAAAACTCTTGAACGAAGATTGCATCGTTACCACCAATCCGCGCACATTGATACGAATGTTCGGCGGAATTTGTGTGCGGGCTATTATCTTGGAAATTCCCTTGGCCGGCCCGCCAATGTCTTCCCCCGTGGGAGCAACATACACGTCGAACGTCCGCTGCAATTGGTAGTGGTCCACTTCTGTGGGCGTCTGAATTTGCGTCACATCCGCGACTTGGTTCAGGTACGTCGGCATTTTCAGATTCGGAGAGCGCAAAGGCATGGCCTTCAAGTCCTCGATCGACTTCACCTGATTTTCCGGGTATTGCACGCTGACGAAATAATTGTTGCCGGTCTTGGGATCGACCCAGTAGCTCGGTGCGATCATCACGTCCGAAGTAAGCGCGGTAATCACGTTGTCCACTATTTCTTTCGGGCTCAGCCCCAACTGGCTCGCGCGTTCGCGGTTCACGTTCAGTTGCAGCGCGGGATAATCCATGTCTTGCGGAATATAAACATCGGCCACGCCCGGCAATTTCTGTATTTGCCGCGCCAGATTCTGGGCCAGGACATCGCCAGCTTTCAGATCCATCCCGCTTACCTGAACGTCAATCGGCGCAGGCATCCCCTGATTCAGCACCGCATCCACCAATCCTCCCGATTGAAAGTACGTGCGCAACTGCGGCAACTGCTTCGCGATTTGCTCGCGCACTTCGCGCATGTAAACAAAACTGCTAACGCTATGCTCTTTATTGAGTCCCACCTGCACCGTCGCCGTGTGCATTCCCGAATTCGGCGTGAACAAAGACGACAAGTCCGGGAAAACGCCGATATTCGAAACGATGGTGCTCAGATCTTCCGGCTTAACCGTCTTCCGGATGATCTCTTCCACCTGTTTCACGTAATCGTTGGTCAATTCGATCCGCGTCCCGGTGGGCGCTTTCACATTGATAACGAACTGTCCCGCATCCGCGCGTGGAAAGAACGCAACGCCTATCAACGGCGTCAGCGCGAAGCTCAAGACGAAGAAAGCCGCGAATCCCCACACAACTTCGCGCGGACGCTCGAGCGCCTTGCGCACCCAGCGTTCGTAAAAATTCAACATGCGCTCGAACCGGCTGTTGAATCCCGCATGAAATCGCTCGCTCCAGGACTTGGGTGAACTTGCCGACTCTTCGTCAAGTACGTGGATGGGTTTCAGGAAATAGGCGCAGAAAAGCGGCACCACGGTCACGGCATCGAAATAAGAAGCAAACAGCGCGATCACCACAGCCAGGGCCAGCGCCGAAAACAAATACTTGCTTACTCCGAAAAGGAAAGTCACCGGGAAAAAGACCACCACCGCCACCAGCATTATCGCGAGTACCGGGAGCGCGACTTCGTTCGCTCCGTTTATGGCCGCAGCTTCGGGCTCTTCGCCAAGTTCCATATGGCGGTAAACGTTTTCGAGAACCACCACCGAATCGTCAATCAACCGCGAGAAAGCCAGCGCAAGTCCGCTCAGCACCATGCTGTTGATCGTCTTGTCGGCCGAATGCAGAACGAAAAACGTAATTAGTACGGAAAGGGGAATCGAGAGGAACACCGCCGCTGTGGCCCGAAAACTTCCTAGAAACATCCAGATCATGATGGCCGTAAGCAGGATCCCCATACCTCCTTCACGCAACACAGTCGAAATCGCGCCCTTCACGAATACGGATTGGTCGAAAACAACATGCGTCTTCAGTTGTGCCGGGATGTCGCGAAGATTTTTAATCGCTTTTCGAATACCGTCCACCACCGCAATCGTGTTGGTGTCGCCACCCTGTTTCAGAATGGGGACGTACACGGATTTCTGTCCATTCACCCGCACGATGTTGTATTGCAGAGACGAACTGTCCACGGCTTTCCCGATGTCCGAGACGAAAACGGATTTTTCGCCTTCCGTTTTGAGCGGGATTTGGTTGATGGCCTCCGCATTGGGTACCTGCGCGTTTGTGTAAATGTTGTAATCCATCGGCCCGATGCGCACGTCGCCCGCCGGAAGAATCAGGTTCGATTGATCGATGGCGCGCACCACATCCATGGGGCTCAACTCGTGGGCCTGCAGCTTCAGCGGATCCACGTCCACCATGATCTGCCGGTAGCGGCCTCCGTAGGGCGGAGGCACTGTGGCCCCGGGAACGCTCGCAATCTGATTGCGGATGCTGAACTGTAAATAGTCGTGAAGCTGTGTTTCGCTCAGTCCTTCGCCTTCCACTGTCAGCAGGCAAACGGGCAGGCTCGACGCGTCCACTTTCATTACTACCGGTGGCAGTGTCCCCTGTGGCAATCGCCGCAAATCCGCCATGGCCAGATTTGAAATTTGCGTAACGTCCGCGTTTGCGTCCGAGCCCGGCTGGAAATAAATCTTGATCAAACTCACGCCCGCCATCGATCGCGATTCGATGTGATCGATGCCGCTGCCCAGAGTAAAAAACCGTTCGAACGTGTCGGTGATGTCCGCTTCGATCTGTTCAGGAGGCATCCCATTGTAAAAGGTGGCCACCAGCACTACGGGGATGTTGATGGGGGGAAACATGTCCACCGGCATCTGTACCAGGGCCGTCAGCCCGAGTACGCAGACCAGCAGGCAAAGGACGATGATGAAGTACGGATGTCGTATGGAAAATGTCGGCACGTTTCTACTCCATTCCCGGAGCAGAAACGATTTGGGGTGAGACCAGTTCTCCGCTTTTGAACTGGTTCTGTTCGCCGAAAATCACATTGTCGTTTTCCTTCAAGCCGGAAAGCACTTCGGCATACGTGGCCGTCTCAATGCCCAGCTTGACCTCGCGTTTTTCTACTCGATTGGAAGCGTTCACCAGCAGCACGGCGCCTTGGCTGTTGCCGGAAGATTCCACTGCCTGTATCGGGATGCTCAGAACGTTCGAAGCGGAGCGCAGCGGAATCTTCACCGACGCATACATTCCCGGGACCAGCTCATACTTCGGATTGGGAACCTGCACCTCCGTGTGCATCGTGCGAGTTTGTGTTTCAATCTGCCCGGAAAGCCTCACGATTTTCCCGGTAAAAGAGTTTTTCGCTCCGGACGTCTCGATCTGTACGTCGTCTCCCACGTGCACATCCGAGACCGCCCTCTCCGGCAAAGGAATTACCAGCCGCAAAATATCGTTCTGCGAGAGCTGGCACAGCGCCAGGTCGCCTTTGTTCGAAGAAGTCCCGGCTGGAAGTAGCGCTCCGGTGTAGGCATAAATCTGCGTCACCACGCCGTCAAACGGCGCGGTGATTCGCGCATATCCGAACATGGCCTGGTCTTTCCCCAGCGCGGCCTTGGCGCCTAACAATCCCTGCTCCGCCGCGGACACCGCGTCTTTCGCCGAGGAAACCCCCGCGCTCGCTTCCAGATCTTTGCCCTGTGCCGCGTCAATTTCTTCCTGGGCTACGAGTTCGGACCGCGATTTCTGCACATCCGCAAGCCGCGTGTAAGTGAGGTGCGCAACGGTGTAGGCAGACTGCGCTCGGTTTAGTTCTTCGCGCGCGCGGGATAGCTCCTGGTCGCTTCGGCGCGCACCTGCTTCGTCTTGTTGCAATTGCTGCTGCAACTCGGGAATTTCCAGCTCCGCCAGGAGTTGCCCCTGTTTGACGTGCGTTCCCCAATCCACATACAGTTTTTTGATGTAGCCGGAGACCTTCGCGTAAACTTCGATTTCCTGCAGCGGCTCGAATTCTGACGCGATTTCAAGTGTGTTCGAAAGATTGTGGCGTGCCACCTTCACCACCGGAGCCGTCGGAGCATGCGCCGCATCTGCCTCCGCCTTGTGAGAGTTTCCGCAGCCGGAAACACACGCCGCCAGCAATCCTATGGAAATGAGCGGTGCCAGCCGCCCGCGTCTTTTGTTTTTCTCCATCCGCTCACCTCGAAATCGCAAAAAGTCACTTCTTCGTGAAGTGAAATGTTCACCCGTTTTCACGTCAGCTCCTGTCGCCAAAAATGCGGCGAAGAATCACAGAAGAGACCCAGGTTGGTTCAAATAACCAAATTTGGAAGTACTGGAAACCTATGTGCTAAGACAGCGAAGGAGGAGGTGCTCGATGATGAATGCTGACACTGACGCCGATGGACCGGGAAGGAACGGGAATCTCCTGGACCATTTGATGCTTTAGGACACACGGTTGTGGCAGAAGAACCTTCGCGATCGGATAGAGCGGCTGTCGCTCTAATGCATTCGGCAGCGGAGCCACTTTCATCTTGCTTGCAATGTTTACGTAATGCGTGGGATTCGATTTGGGGAAATACTGGCTGTTTTTCGCGAGTGTGGACAAGCCTGCCACTGCAAACAACAGCAACACGATCGTTGCAGTTTGCAGGATGGCCCTAAGCAACCGGCCTTTCATCGACTCGCTCATTCTCTCACCGACACCATTACAAATGACGCCGTACCCAGTGATTATGTCCGCCCGCCGTGGTGAAAGCAACAAAAGGGAAACAAACTGTTTCGAGTTCTTGTATCGCCAGGCACTTCTCAGGACGCCGACTGGCCCCTTCCCATCTGCGTGAACGCAACCAGCGCGTCCAGCTTCTCTCTCGCCGCGCCGGAATCGATTGATTCCGTGGCGAGCCGCACGCCGTCCATCCAATCCGTCGCGCTTCCCGCGGCGACGAGTGCCGCCGCAGCATTGGCCCGCACGATATCGCGTCGCGGCCCATGGTCGTGAGCAATCAAAGGACGTCCCAGAATTTTGTGAATGATCTGAGCGTTGTGCTTCGCGTCACCGCCTAGAATTTCCTGGATCGGGGCCCGCGGCAATCCGAAATCTTCGGGCGTGATCGTGTAACTACGCACCGTTCCGTCGCGCAACTCTGCAACGCTCGTTTCCCCGCTGATCGAGATCTCATCCAGTCCGTCCGCGCCGTGCACCACGAACGCGCGCCGCACTCCGAGCTCCCCCAGCGCGCGCGCCATCATTTCGATCACGCTCGCGTCATACACGCCTACCACTTGCGCCGAGGCTCCTGCTGGATTCGTCAGCGGCCCCAGCAGATTGAAAACCGTGCGCACGCGCAGAGAGCGCCGCGCCGGCATTGCGTGGCGCGTAGCTGCGTGCACCGCAGGCGCGAAGAGAAAACCGATCCCGACTTCTTCAATCGCACGCGCCACTCGCTCCGGCTCGAGATCGATCCGCACGCCCAGCGCTTCCAGCACGTCCGCCGAACCGCACCTCGAGCTGATGGACCGGTTGCCGTGCTTGGCCACGCGCACGCCTGCGCCCGCCACCACGAACGCCGCCGCAGTGGAAACGTTGAACGTCCCTCTCGCGTCTCCGCCCGTCCCGCACGTATCCACCAGCGTTTCGCCGCGCCGCGCTAAATTTTTGCCCGGGAAGATTCGCGTGGCGTGCCGCCGCATCGCGCTCGCGAAGCCGACGAGCTCCTCCACCGTCTCGCCTTTGAGTTGCAGCGAACTCAGCAGCCCTGCGATTTCCGCGTCGTTCGAACGTCCGGAGAGGATCTGTTCCATCGCCGCGTCTGCTTCCGCACGCGTCAGATCTTCCCCCGCGGCAATTTTCCCTAGCAGCTCGTGGATCATGGTTATTTCAAGCTCGCAATTTCGTGCGTTGAGGTCTGCCTTCCGTCGGCATTTTCAAGCGGGACCCGCCGAAGCCTTCCTTCGTGGCCGCCGAAGGAGTTCGCCTGCGCAATTCGGGCAAACGTGCTGCATATGCTCGGTGCACTTCGCGCAAAATGTGCATTCGAACGAGCAAATAAATGCCCGGTCGCCTGCCGCCAGCGCGCAGCCGCACTTCTCGCACGTCGCCTTCATTTCAAGTGTCATCGTACGCCTTGCTCGACTTCGAGGTTCCAAGTAAACTAAGCCGTTTACGCGTGCGCAAATACTAGCACTATTCCGGGCGAGCTTCAGGAAACCGGCGGAGCCAGCATGAAAATTCACGAATATCAGGCCAAAGCCATCCTAGCCAAGTTCGGCGTGCCGGTGCCGCGCGGCGAAATGGTCACAAAAAAAGACGAGGCCCGCGCCGTGGCTCAGCGCCTGGGCACGCCCGTCGTGGTCGTCAAAGCGCAAATTCACGCCGGCGGACGCGGGAAGGCCGGCGGTGTAAAACTCGCGAAATCATCCGACGAAGCCGCGTCGCTCGCCGAGCGCATTCTCGGCATGAAACTCGTCACGCCGCAAACTGGCGAGGAAGGCCGCATCGTCCGCCGTTTGTTGATCGAAGAAGGCCTCGATATCAAGCGCGAGCTCTATCTGAGCGTCCTCATCGATCGTGCCACCGGCAAGCCCGTTTTTATGGCCAGCGCTGCGGGTGGAATGGAAATCGAAGAAGTTGCCAAGGATCGACCGAAAGCCATCCTGCGCGAAACCATCGATCCCGCCGCCGGCTTCCAACCCTTCCAGGCGCGCAAGCTCGCTTTCGGTTTGGGCCTCGCGCCTGAAATCTTGAACGTCGCTGTCCCGTTTTTCCAGTCGCTCTACCGCGCCTTCATCGAAACCGACGCGTCCATGCTCGAAATCAATCCCTGCGTTGTTACCGGCGACGGCCGCCTCATCGCGCTCGACGCCAAAGTAATTTTTGACGATAACGCTCTCTATCGCCATCCCGAGTACAAAGAGCTCCGCGATCTCGACGAAGAAACTCCGCTCGAAGTCGAGGCCTCCAAGTTCAAACTCAATTACATCAAGCTCGACGGCACCGTCGGTTGCATGGTCAATGGCGCGGGCCTGGCCATGGCCACCATGGACATCATCAAGCTCAGCGGCGGCAGCCCGGCAAATTTCCTCGATGTTGGCGGCGGCGCTTCCGAAGATCAGGTGAAGAACGCCTTTCGCATCTTGCTCAGCGATCCCAACGTCAAGGCAGTTTTCGTGAATATTTTTGGTGGCATTCTGCGCTGCGACGTCCTCGCCAGCGGCGTAGTGAATGCGGCCAAAGAGCTGAAGTTCAAAATTCCCGTCGTCGTGCGCATGGAAGGCACCAACGTCAAGCAGGGCCAGGAAATCCTCCGCAACTCCGGCCTCAATTTCACCATCGCGAACGGCATGAAAGACGGCGCCGAAAAAGTCGTCAAACTCGCCGGAGGTGCGCGATGAGCGTCTTAATCGACAAATCCACGCGCGTCATCGTCCAGGGCCTCACCGGCCGCGAAGGCAGCTTCCACGCACAGCAAATGCTCGATTACGGCACAAAAGTTGTCGGCGGCGTCACACCTGGCAAAGGCGGCACCAAGCATCTCGGCGTTCCCGTTTTCAATACCGTTTCCGATGCCGTGAAATCCACGCGTGCGAACGCCTCCGTGATTTTCGTCCCGCCTCCATTTGCAGCCGACGCCATCCTCGAAGCCGTCGACGCCCATCTTCCGCTAGTCATCTGCATTACCGAAGGGATTCCCACGCTCGACATGGTTCGCGTCGCCGCCGCGTTGAAGAATTCGCACACGCGCCTTATCGGGCCCAACTGTCCGGGCATAATTTCGCCCGGCAAATGCAAAATCGGCATCATGCCCGGTTCGATTCACAAGCAAGGCCACGTGGGACTCGTCAGCCGCAGCGGTACGCTCACTTACGAAGCTGTTGATCAGCTCACCAAGCTCGGTATCGGTCAATCCACCTGCATCGGCATTGGCGGCGATCCCATCATCGGCACCAGCTTTCTCGACGCCGTGCGCCTGTTCAACGAAGATCCTGATACCCACGCCATCGTCCTGATTGGCGAAATTGGCGGCAACGCCGAAGAAGTAGCTTCCGAATACATCAAGAAGCACGTACGCAAGCCCGTCGTCGGTTTCATCGCCGGACAAACCGCGCCCCCCGGCCGCCGCATGGGCCATGCCGGCGCCATCATCAGCGGCGGGCAGGGAACTGCCGCCGACAAATACAAAGCCATGCGCGCCGCCGGAATTCACACGGTGCAAAGCCCCGCGGAAATCGGGCATACTGTGGCGGCCGTGCTAGGTAAATCGAAGGGAAAATCCGCGCGGAACAAAAAATCCCTGCCGAAAAAGAAACGCTCGAAGCGGAAATGAATTGAATGTAGCTCGGCGGGGTCGGATCTTTGTGGGTCGTGGCTTTAGCCACGACATAAAATCTGCAGAAACCGATCGGCTTTAGCCGCTGAAGCTCCAGCTTTGCGGTTCGCGCAAGCATTCAGACTTGGAAAATTTCTCTGGAAAGGAAATATCTAGTGGCCATCGAACGCACTCTCGCAATCATTAAGCCCGACGCAGTCGGCCGCGGCCTCATCGGCGAAATCCTCAGCCGCATTCACGCCGCGAAATTTCACATCATCGCGATTCGCTCGCGCCGCCTAACAAAAAGGGAAGCCGAGGGATTCTACGCTGTCCACAGCGAACGCCCGTTTTTTCCCGAGCTCACCGAATTCATGAGCACCGGCAAAATAGTCGTCATGGTCCTCGAAGGGGAAAACGCCATCGCCAAGTGGCGCGACCTCATGGGTGCCACCGACCCGGCCAAAGCCGCTTCCGGCACCATTCGCAAGGAACTCGCCGCGAGCATTCAGTGCAACTGCACGCACGGCTCCGACGCCGCGGAAACCGCCGCCTTCGAAATCAGCTATTTCTTCTCCGGCGCCGAGCTCATCTAGGCGAATTTCGTTATGGCCTAGAAAGCCGCCTTCACCTGCGGATTCGAGGACTTCTTCACCCCGCCGTCCTCGTGAAATTTGCGCCTGTAATACGCCACAGTTAGAAAAATAGCCGGCACGCCGATAAGGGTGGGCATGATCCAGAACAGGACATAGAATCGCGTGTGCGTCAGCGCGGGAAAAATGCGCGCGCCTCCAAACACAATGAAGGCCGTATACCCAGCGATTCCGGTCCCAATCATCGCTCCCAGATGGTCGTACCACCAACTCATCTTGCTCTGCGGCCCGCGCAGCAGATACCTTAGATTGCCCCCGGAGACGAACAATCCTACCGGGCTCATGCCCAGGAACACTGCATTTCGTTGCGATATCCCACGCCACAGCACGAATAGCGCCGCCAGCATCACCGCCGCATTCAATCCCACGCTAAACCAGTTTCGAAAAGCTTGTGGATTTTTGCGAGTTCGCAAAACGCCGATGCCTTGCCATCCCGCGGCAAGTGTGACGCCCCCAAGGTACGCGAGAAATATTCCCGCGTCGCGCGACGCCGCTATGAACCGCGCCGTTTCCGCCGCTGAGAGTACGCGAGAAAAATGGCGGATACTCAGCGGCGTCGCAATCGCCAGGCCGCTCATCGTGAGCGCCGTGGCCACCACCACCGACATCACCGCAGCGTAGGCCCAGCCAATCCTAACGTGGATGCGGCCGCCCTTTGGCGCCGCCACTGGAATCCAGAACAGCAGCAGCGCGATGCTGCCCGCGGCGATGTGTGTCCAGCGCAGGTCTTGAAATATTTCGTACATGACTTCCCTCCTTTTCCATTCGCGCTTTGACCCTGCGAATGGATTCGTCGCACCATTTCACACGCGCTTCCAGCATGCATAGCCCGTTGCGCAGGGCCAGAAGCACGTGAAACATCTGCAGAGAAAGGGAATCGGGATACGCGGGATCGTCTTTGGCCCAGCAGCGTTCGATTTCTTGTAGTGCCGCATACTTTCGCGCAAACGCTTCGCGCAGACCGGAGAGATATTGCAGCGTTTTTGGCGCGTCGCCCAGCTCGTGCATCAGGTACAGCTTCGCGAGATATTGTATCCGGTCGTCGCCGAGCTCGACGTCGCTTTCCAGCCACTTGCGCAACGCGCGATGCCCTGCCGCCGTGACCTGGTAAACGCGCTGTCCGGCTCCGCGTTTGGCTTTTTCGCGTCGGCTGCGCAGCAGGCCTTTGCGTTCGAGCCGTTGCAGCGTCGGATAAATCTGGCTCAGCTCGGCAGCCCAGAAGTAATGGATGCGCTCGTCGAATACGGTTTTCAGCGCGTAACCGCTGGCTGGCTCGCGCAGCAAACCCAGCAGGATGTGCTCGAGGCTCATTCTGCAAATATATAAGTATTTATATAAATGTCAACTGTAATGTCGAACGCGGTCTCGTGCGTAGGCAATCTCGCGTCGCCAACGGTTTCGTAGCGGCGGCCTTTAGGCCGGCCTCTTTCGCTTTCTTCAGCTCTTGGGAAAATCCGGAGACGCTTTTACTTCCAGAATCTGCTTCGTGTGCCGCTCGCTGTGCGCGCCAATAAAGATCAGCCATTCATAGGCGTCCATGGATCCGAACGGCCCGTCGCTAACGTGTTCGCGAAGATCCGGAGTCGTCTTCAGGTATTCAATCGTTCGCGCGCGGCTCTTCAAGAAATGGTCCAGGGTCTCGGCCGGAGTCCATCGGCCCGTCGGAACGAGCGGTGGCGGGGCCTGTCTCTTCTGACTGCGGTCGGGAGTCATCTGCAGAATCATGGCGTCGATCTTCATAAAGTCGCGGCCGGGCGCGCCCGCGGGCCCGGTCTTCACGGTGTTCTCGGCCGCTCCAAAGATGAAATCCTCAGCCAGAGCGATATGTTCGAGCGTCTCGGCGACCGACCATTTATCCGGGGCCGCTTTAAATTTCCATTGCGCTTCCGAGAGCCCGCTCGTCGCCGCAACGATTGCGTCGCGTGTTTGTTCCAGATATTTCACGCCCTTATCGCGGTCCGCTTGCGTCAGCGCTTGTCCGAACGCAATAGGACTCAGGCACAGCGCCGCGCACATGGTGAGTAGCACTTTTTTCATTTCGATTCTCCTGTTCGGGATCGTTCGTTCTACCGCCAACCATACCGCCTTTTCGATTCGTGTCAATTCTTATCGCGTGGCAACTGGGGTTAGAATAGGCCGATGGAGCCGCTTCGCGAAGTCGGAAAATTCGTTATCGTCGTCGGCTTTGTCCTCGTCGCCGCCGGTGCGCTGCTGCTTTTCGGCGCGAAGCTTTCTTTCCGGTTGGGGCGTTTGCCGGGCGACATTGCCGTACAGGGACGCCACGGCAGTTTTTATTTCCCCATCGTGACGTGTATCCTCGTCAGTCTGGCGCTTACTCTGGTGATGTGGATCGTGAATTTCTTCCGCCGCTAATCTCATGAGCCAAGCTTCTCTCTTCAACCTGATGCCCGAACGCCGCGTCTGGAAAGTCAGCGAGCTGAACGCGCGCGTCCGCGATCTTCTCGAAACTTCGCTGCCGGACATTTGGCTCGAAGGCGAAGTCTCGAACTTCCACGCGGCCCAGTCCGGCCATTTGTATTTCACCTTGAAAGACGCGCGCTCCCAGATTCGCTGCGTCTGTTTTCGCGATCAGGTGCGCGGACTGAAATTCCGCCCCGAGGACGGATTGCATATCACCGTCCGCGGCTCGCTCAGCGTGTACGAGCCTCGCGGCGAATATCAAATCTACGTCACTCACATCGAGCCGGTCGGCGCGGGCGCGCTACAACTCGCCTTCGAACAATTGAAAAAGCGCCTGGCCGAGGAGGGCTTGTTCGCCGAGAGCCGCAAGAAGCCCTTACCCGTTTTGCCTCGCTGCATTGGTGTCGTCACCTCGCCAACGGGCGCGGCCATTCGCGACATCTTGCGCGTGCTCAAGCGCCGCTTCTCGAACGCCCACGTCATGCTCTATCCGGTGAAAGTGCAGGGCGATGGCGCGGCCCGCGAAATCGTCGAAGCGCTGCGCCATTTCAACCGCGCGAAGATTGCGGAGGTCATCATTGTCGCGCGCGGAGGCGGCTCGCTCGAGGATTTGTGGGCCTTCAACGAGGAAATTGTCGTGCGCGCGATTGCCGCCTCCGAAATTGCCGTGATCACCGGCGTCGGCCACGAGAGCGATTTCACTATCGCCGATTTTGTCGCCGACGTTCGCGCCCCCACTCCTTCCGCCGCCGCCGAAATCGTCGTGCGCTCGCGCCAGGAATTCGAACGCCACATCGCCGAGCATTACCGCCACGTGGTGCAGCAGATGCGCTACCGTCTTTCGGAATGGCGGCATCGCGCGCGCGATTTGCAAACGCATCGCGCGTTTCGCCAGCTGGAGGTTTTGGTGCGCCGCCGCCGGCAGCAGGTGGACGAAATGTCTTCGTCGCTCGCCATCGGCTTGCGCCTGCGTCTGGCCATGGCGCGCCAACGCCTCGGCGAAGCGAGCGCGCACATCGTTTCATTCGACCTGCGTGGCCGCGGCCAGGTGCTTCGCCGACGCATCGAACGCGAGCGTTCCGCCCTAAGTGCCGCGCTGGATCGCGTAGTCATGCGCAAGCGCCGCCGGTTCACTGCCGCTCAGGTACGATTTGCCGCGCTCGATTTGCGCGCCCGCGTGGGCCGTCTGCATCGCGCGCTCGAACAGCGTTCCGCCGAGCTGCAACTGCGCTTGGACCGTGCGCTGGTCGCTAAGCGCCGCCGTCTTGAAGCGCTGCGTGTGCAGCTCGACGAACGCGATCCCGCGAAGCTCCTCGAACGAGGCTACGCCATCGCATACGACACGTCCGGGAAAGTTTTGCGTTCGCCCGATCAGGTCGCGCTCGGCGACGACATCTCCGTCCGCCTAGCCCGCGGCGACCTCGCCGCCACCGTCCGCCGCAAAACCAAGTCGGAACCGTAGGGGACCGTGAAGCAAAGCGCGCACGATCAGCGGTAAATCTCCTTGCGATGGCCAATGTCCAGAATCGTTACAATTCTTGCTTGGTCGTTGATTTCGTAGACTACGCGATTCTCGCCAATTCGAATCCGTCAGGCGTCGCGTCCTTTCAGTTTCTGGCAATTAGCCGGGCGAGGATCTTTCTCCAAGGCGGAGGATCGCTGCCTCTATTTTTTCGTAGTCTTTCTTCCTGAGTCGAGCAAGCTCGCGCTCGATTGCAGAGAGGCCTAGGATTGTGTAGCTCACTTGTGGGACTGGCGGACTCTTTTCGCAATTTGATCGAAAGGAACGGCGGCGTCGCCGGATTTCTTAGCTTGATCGTATGCGCGGATGTCGTCGAGCTCTTCGAGATCCTCCATCAACTTCTCGTACTCCTTGATATCGAGCACGACGCTGATTTTTTCGCCCTTTTTGTTCTTGATGAATTTCGTTTTTGGCATCTGGCGCTCGCCTTCGACGCAGTTTAACCCCGGCGGAATGCGGTTAGCAATAGAACTACTCCTCGTCCGCGCCGCCAGAAACCTTCAACACCGCCAAGAACGCTTCCTGCGGAATGTCCACGCGCCCCACGCGTTTCATACGCTTCTTGCCTTCCTTCTGCTTTTCGAGCAGTTTGCGTTTGCGCGAAATGTCACCGCCGTAGCACTTGGCGATCACGTTCTTGCGGATTGCGCTGATGGATTCGCGGGCGATAATGCGGCTGCCGATGGCGGCCTGGATGGCGATTTCAAACATCTGCCGGGGAATCAGTTTGCGCAAGCGCGAGACCAGTTCGCGTCCGCGTTCGTAGGACAAATCGCGGTGGCAGATGATCGTCAAGCGCGTCCACCGGCTCGCCGCCTACGAGCACATCGAGCTTGACGAGATCGGATTCGCGATAACCTGACAGGTGATAATCGAGCGACGCATATCCGCGCGAAACGCTCTTCAGCCGGTCGTAGAAATCGAGCACGATTTCATTCAGCGGCATTTCATAAGTCAGCATGATCCGAGTCGGCGAGAGGTATTCGAAATTCTTCTGTACCCCGCGCTTCTCCTCGCACAGCGCGAGCACGCCGCCGACGGACTCCTCGGACGTGATAATCATCGCCGTCAGAATGGGCTCTTCAATTTTCTGAATCGAACTTGGCGGCGGAAATTTCGTCGGGTTATCCACTTCCATCACTTCGCCCGTAATCGTTGTAATCCGAAATTCGACGCTCGGCGCGGTCGTGATCAGATCGATGCCGAATTCCCGTTCTAGGCGCTCCTGCACGATCTCCATGTGCAGCAATCCGAGAAAGCCGCAGCGAAAGCCGAACCCAAGCGCCACGGAGTTTTCCGGTTCGTAGAAAAACGCGGCATCGTTGAGCTGTAATTTCCCGAGCGCGTCGCGCAGCAGTTCGTAATCGCTCGCGTTGACCGGAAAAAGTCCGGCGAAGACCATGGGCTTGATGGCTTCGAAGCCCGGCAGCGCCGGCGCCGGACGATCCGCTTCGGTAACCGTATCGCCGACGCGCGCATCGGCCACGCGCTTGATGTTCGCGATGATGAAGCCCACGTCGCCGGCCGAAAGTTCGTCCAGCACGACGGGCTTTGGAGTGAGCACGCCCAGATCTTCCACTTCGTACTCGTCCTCGCTCGCGGCCAGCCGAATTTTCATGTGTTTCGTGAGCCGGCCTTCCATCACGCGCACGAGCACCACTGCGCCGCGATAGGAATCGAACCAGGAATCGAAAATCAGCGCGCGCAGCGGCGCATCCGCCGACCCTTTCGGCGGAGGAACGTGCTTCACGATCGCTTCCAGCACTTCGTCCACGCCGATCCCGCTTTTCGCGCTGATTGCGATCGCATCGTCCGCCGGAATCGCCAGAACATTTTCGATCTGCTCTTTCACGTGGTCCGGCCGCGCCGCCGGCAAATCGATTTTGTTGATGACCGGAATGATGGTGAGATTGTGCCGCGAAGCGAGGAACGCGTTGGCCACCGTCTGCGCTTCGACGCCCTGGCTCGCGTCCACCACCAGCAGCGCGCCCTCGCACGCTGAAAGCGCGCGCGAAACTTCGTAGGAAAAATCGACGTGCCCTGGCGTATCGATCAAGTTCAGCCGGTACTCGTGCCCATCGCGCGCGTTGTAATGCAGGCGAATGCTCTTCGCCTTGATGGTAATGCCGCGCTCGCGCTCCAGGTCCATGGAGTCGAGCACTTGCGCAGTCATCTCGCGCTGCGTCAGCGCGCCGGTTCGCTCGAGCAAACGGTCCGCCAGCGTGGATTTCCCGTGGTCGATGTGCGCGATGATGCAGAAATTCCGAATGTACTGGGGATCCATGGCTCTCTGTGCGATTGCGCGGCGCTGCCGTTAGCGATAATTTCCGTCGCGCGCGGCGTGCGCCCTTCAAACTATCGAGTGTGCCACAGTTTCTCGCGCCCGGCCACCGCCAAGCCGCAATCGCCCGCGGCCCTCGGCCCGCTCCGTCGCAGGACTCTCTCGCCGCTAAAATTGTGATAGCCTCGCACGCGACACCCGCATGAGCCGCGCCCGCCGCCTTCGCCGCCAGCAAAAACTCGCCGCCGCAGCAGAGGCCAAATCCAAAACTACGGCGCGCGAAACAAAAACTGCCGAAGTCCACGCAGCACAGCCGCCGGTGCCGCACGCGCCGTGGTGGCTCGCAGCCGCCTTCCTCGTACCCAATCTCGGTGCGCTCGCCTGCCGCTTCGTCTTCGACGATCGCGTCCTCCTGGTCGAGAACGACTCCATGCACATTCACTCGTTCGCCCAGCTGGCGCACATCTGGAAATCGGGTTACTGGCCGGACGCGCGCGGCCTCCAGCTTTACCGCCCGGTCTCGCAAACGATCTGGGCGCTGGCCTGGGCCGCAGGGGGCGGCACGCACCCCGCGCTGTTCCACGCCATCGGCCTCGCCGCGGGAGTGGCCGTTGTGCTGCTGCTCTACCATTTTTTGCTCGCGGTAAAAACGCCCGCGCGGGCCGCCTTCATCGCCGCACTGCTCTTCGCGCTCTTGCCGATTCACACGGACGCCACCACCTCCGTGGTCGGCTCCGCGGAACTCCTCGCCGCCGCGTTCAGCCTCGCTGCGCTGATTTTCTACTATCGCCGCAGCCCGTTCGCCGCGCTGATTTTTTTCGCTCTCGCGGTTTTCTCCAAGGAAAGCGCCGCCGCCTTCGCCGCGCTGCCGGTAGTTTTTCCGCGCAAGGACTGGCGCGCGCGCGATTCGCTTGCCACCGCCGCGGGCGCCGGAGCCATCATCGCTGCGGCGCTTTTCGCCCACCGCGTGCTTTCGGGCAGCGCTCAGGTGCCTCCCATCGACAATCCCTCCGCCTACATCAGCGCCGGCCAGCGCATCCTCACCGCGCTCTGGGTGCAGTGCATGTATTTGGGGAAAGCCATCGCGCCCATCACGCTTTCGGCCGACTACTCCTACAAGCAGATCCGCCTGGTCATGGGCCCGGACGATTGGCGCGCCTGGGCGGGAATCGCGCTCGCCGCCGGCGCGATATATTTCGCGTGGCGGCGGCCCGAATTTCGCGCGCCCGTATTCACCTACGCAATTTTGTTTTCGCCCACCGCAAACGTCCTTTTCCCCATCGGGACCATCATGGGCGAGCGGCTCATGTACGCGCCCAGCATCGGCCTCGCGCTGCTTCTCGGCATTCTTCTCGCTCGCACACGCCACTGGAAAATTATCCTGGTCGCCGTCGCCCTCGTTTTCGGCGCGCGCACCGCCGTCCGCAATCGCGACTGGCTCGACCCGCAGCATTTCTATTCGAAGCTCGTGCAAACTTCTCCCGAGAGCGCGAAGTCGCATTATTCCATCGGTGTTCTCCTCGCCTCTGATGGCGACGACCCCGCCGCCATCGAAGCCTACGATCGCGCCATCGCGATTTTCCCCGCCTACGCCGAGGCCTATCGCAATCGCGGCAATTCGTATGCTCGGCTCGGCAAGCGCGCCGAAGCCATGGCCAGCTACCGCGCCTGCTTGCGCTTCGACCCCGGCAACTTCACCGCCGCATCGAATCTCGCCCAGTTGCAGGCCGGCATCGCCATAAATCCTCCCCGAGCGAAGCTCTGATCCGCGGCTCTTGCGCGGTGCAGAGCGAAATCCGGAAAACGCTGTTTTGCGGCGATTAGGCATGGCCGCCGTCGTTTGTTTTCTGTGAGTTACGTCGAATTCTAATCCGGGGACTGTTGCGATTAGGAAAGGCAGTGGCGAGTGACAAAATCCGAATTTTTCGGTGCGCTTCCGCGGCGGTGCCGCGGAATCCGCGGCGAAGCTAGCGGCAGGCGCAAGGCTCCCCACGCCTGAGCGAAATCCTCCGATGGGCTTCGCTCGGCACTGCTCGTCGTCCATGTCTCCTCCTCGCGGGGGCGGAATAGCGCCCCGACTCACGCTAGCAGTATTTTGAAATGGAATCTATTCGTAGAAGTACGTAGTCAAGTAAGTGCAAGAAAAGGTGGGAAGTAGGTTAGGAAGGTGAGTGGAGGTGTACGCAGATTTGCGTACACCCGGCGAAAAAAAGAAAAAAATCCTCACTGGCGTTGCTATGGGACTTTAATGAAGTTCATTAAACGCCTGGGCTTGACAACCTTGCGCGATGGCGGTATGAACAGGCCAAGTGATGGACCTCCCCGGCCGCCACACATAGAAATTCTCGAACGAATCGCGGAGGCGAAGTGTCGGCCGAGCGCGCAACAGTAGTCTCCATCACAACCAGTGGTCGAATTGTGCGAGGGCGCGCTGTGGCCGCCGCCGTGCGTACTCTCATTGCGCTGATTATTATTCTCGGGGCATGCGCTGCGGGTTCGGCGCAAGAGGCACAAGACCTTCCGGACGTGAGTACGCCGAGCGCGTACATTCATGTGAACCAAGTGGGTTACGAGCTCGGGACGCTGAGCCGGGCGTATCTGATGTCCAGCAGGGCTGCGACCGAAGCGACGTTCACGGTGGTGAACTCGAAGGGCGTAATCGCCTATTCGAGCCCGGTCGGCGCAAAACTTGGCAGGTGGGGCCAGTACAACGTCTACGCTTTGGACTTCTCCGTCGCGACGCGGGGAACCTACACCTTATCAGTAAATTCATTTGAGCTGGTTACGTCAGATCCGTTCCCGATCGACACGCCTGAAAAAATTTATTCCGAGCCGATCGCGCACGCGAAATATTTTTATGAAAACGAGCGCGATGGCGCGGATTTCATAAAGACCGCGCTGCGCACCGCTCCGGGTCACCTGAACGATGCGAAAGCCGCCGTGTATGAAAATCCTCAATTTGACGATAACGATTTCATTGTGGGCGACTTGGTTCCCACCGGGCAGGTGATTGATGCGGAAGGCGGCTGGTGGGACGCCGGCGACTACTTGAAGTTTGTGCAGACAACGAGCTATGCGGTGGCGATCATGCTGATTGGCGTCCGCGATTTCCCCGATCAGCTCGGTGCCGGCCCGCGGGCATCGAATTTCACCAACGAGACCGAGTTCGGCGTGAGGTTCCTCGAAAAGATGTGGGATGACGATACCAAGACGCTCTTTTTTCAAGTCGGCATCGGAACGGATTTCGAGGACGATAGCAACATTTTGAGCGACCACGATTTGTGGCGCTTGCCGCAAAAGGACGACACTTTCGGCGGAACGAATTCCGCTTTCCAATACATCCGGCACAGGCCAGTCTTTGCAGCCGGAGCGGCCGGTTCGAAAATAAGTCCCAATCTGGCCGGGCGGCTCGCTGCGGATTTCGCGGAATGCTACCAGGTGTTTCAGTCGACGAATGCGAAACTCGCGAGCTCGTGCCTGCTTTCCGCGGAACACATTTTCGATCTGGCGGACACCAATCCGGCGGGCAATTTACTTACGACGGCTCCTTTTGACTTTTATCCGGAGACGTCGTGGCGCGACGATCTGGAACTCGGCGCGACGGAAATATATCTTGCGCTGGAAGGCGCGAAGGAATCGCTGCCGCCGGGACTGCCACACACGAATCCGTCATTTTATTTAAAGGCTGCGGCCCGTTGGGCGCACGCGTACATCAACGGACCGGACGACGGCACGGACACGCTAAATCTTTACGATGTGAGCGGACTGGCGCACTTTGAGCTGTATCGCGCGATCGGAATCGCGGGGAATCCCGGCGGGCTCGCTGTGACCCAAGCGGATTTGCTTGGCGATTTGAAAAACCAGCTCGACAACGAAGCCATCGCGCAGGCGGACGTAGATCCCTTCGGCTTTGGATTTCCGTGGAACAGCTATGACACGGCGGCTCACGGAGCGGGACTCTCGGTGATGGCGGCGGAGTATTACTACCTCACGGGCGATGCGAGCTACGACTCCTATTCGAAGAGATGGCTCGGAAATATTCTGGGCACAAACGCGTGGGGCGTCTCGTTCATCGTCGGCGATGGGACGACATTTACGGACTGCATGCAACACCAAGTGGCCAACATCAAGGGTTCGCTCGAGGGCCAGCCGCCGGTGCTGTACGGCGCGTTGGTCGAAGGGCCTAATTCCTCCGCGAGCTCCGGATTTTTGACCGGGATGCGCACGTGCCCTCCCGGCGGCGGGGATGAGTACAAAAAATTCAACGCGGGTGGCGCGGTGTTTAAGGACAACGTGCAGTCGTACACCACGACCGAGCCGGCCATCGATTTGACTTCGCTTTCTTACCTGATGTTTGCCTGGCGAGTAGCCGGAGAGCCCAGCGGCCTCAAAGTGAACTGACACGTTGGGCCAAGACAACGGGACTTGCAGATTCGGGGTTAAAATAGCCTCACGAGGATTGCGACCGGCTGCCGGAACGGCTTAGAAGCTGGCTGATTCAAGGCACTGGGGGCAAACACGTGCCAGACACACCGAACGCTTCGGCACTCGTTTATCAAGTCGCGTGGATAAGCGTTGCAGGGGTATTCGTTTATTACACGCTTGCAACCATCGCACTTCACTGGAACTCACGACGGGATATCGGGGTAACGCGCTACGAGCCGCCGGAGGGGATTTCGCCCGGCGTGGCCGCGTATCTGATCGAGAGCGGACGGAGCGAGAGGGCTTTCGCGGCCGCGCTGATCTCGCTTGCGACCAAAGGCTTTCTCGAAGTCCAACAGCAAGACGACTGGTTTGTACTCGAGAAATTGCTGGAGCCCGCCGAATCGCTTCCGCCGGAAGAATCCGCCATACTCACCGCGCTTTTTTCTCCGTCCGGCGTTCGCACGTACAAATTCAACGGCCGGGAATACGACTGGATTTGCCGGGCGTACGAAGAGTTCGAGGAAACCGTGAAAGAAGTTGCAGAGCCACAATTCATTTCCATGCACGGGTGGATTTGGCTTTGCGGCGTGCTTCTCTCGCTCGCGATTATAACGCACGTGCTTTTTTCGCTTCCGATTTTCGATAGCGACACCAAGCTGAAGTCGATTGCGTTTTTGGGCATCTGGATTGCAATCGGCGGTTCCAGTCTGATTGCCTCGCTGCGGATCTGGCCGGCTACTATTCGAAAACTACTTTCGTACATGCCGGGAAGCAATCGACCGACTCGGCCACTGGATTTAAACGATGCGATTCCGTTCATCCTTCTGGCGCCGATACTCCTGGGGTTCAGCTTTCTGGTGTATCTGACTTCGTTGCAATTCGCCCAACTCGTAATTGCACTCGTGGTTCTGAACTTCGTCTTCCGGCACAATTTGGAAGCGCCCACGAAGGCCGGCCGCAGAGTGATTGCAGAATTGAAGAATTTTCGCGAATTTCTATCGCGTGCCGATGCGGACAGATTAAATCGAGAGAACAGACCGGGAAAGACGCCGGAGATTCTCGAAAAGTACAGCGCCTACGCCGTGGCTCTGGACATCGAGCAAGGCTGGGGCGAGGAGTTTACCGAAAACCTGCTGGAGCTGCTGCAGTTCGATCAGGCTTACAAGTTGCGGACGCCAAAGGTTTGGCTTTCCGACTCGGATGACCGCCCAATCGAATTAAAGATAAATCCTCGAAAGTAAGGCGACACGAAAGCGAAAAAGGCGGATTGCCTGGGGCTGGCTGATGTCGTAGGCTGTACCGAGTTTCGGGGCCGCTCTGGCCCTGGGCGCGGATGGAAGTATGCGGCGCGGAGGCTCCCGGGTGACGACCTGCGAGCCATGCTACAAATTTGCGGGGGACGATTCTGCGGCACGATATCATCAGGAGTGGGATGAGCGCGAGTCTGCGCGCGCAGGGCATGTTCGGCATCGAACAAGAGGAAGCGAAAAACGCTCATGCTTAAGGCTTCGGCCGAGATCAGAATCGAGATAACCGTGATGAAAGAAACGCCCCGCCAATCATCGGGACCGCCTCGTTGATCACTCTGTTCCAAACCGCCGAGCCGGAGAGATCGAAAGTTCCGCTGTTCGTAGGGTATGGCTTGTCGATTGCGTGCCTGGTGTGGGTGCTGCACGACTTCCACATCATGCAGGCCTTGCGCGAGATCTCAAACGTAAACTGGCGCTGGGTGCTGGTGGGGATGGGCTTTGACGTCCTGAGCTACGGCGTGCAGGCGCTGCGCTGGAAATTCCTGCTGACTCCCTTTCGGAAGGTGAAGCTGACGCATGCGATTCGCGCGGTGTTCGCGGGGCTTTTTGCGAACCTGGTGTTCCCGCTGCGGCCGGGCGAATTGCTGAGGTGCTACCTGCTGTCGGATTCGGAGGACATTGGTCTGGGCAAAGTGGCGGGGTCCGTGGGCGTGGAGCGGCTGGTGGACCTGGTGATCGCGACAGCATCGCTCGGAGTGGTCTCGCTGCTGGTAGATTTGCCGCGGAAATTCCAGCGGGTGGCGGACACGCTGGGAATTGTAACTCTCGCGCTGCTGGCCATTATCGTGGCGATGATTCTTTACCTCGAGTTCAAGCTCGGCGACAAACCCTCGGTGGAAGTGGCTTCCCGCCGGATGCCCGGACGGATGATGGGGGCTTTGATCGCGTTGCACGCGATGGGCACGGCGCCGAGTTTTTATGCGGCGGTGCTGGCTTCGGTGTTCATGCCGCTGTGCCAGGTGATGGGATTGTGGGCGATGATGCTGGCGTACGGGTTAAAGCTGCCGTTTCTGGCCGCGATTGTAGTGCTGTTGGTGATCAATCTGGGCGTGTCACTGCCGAATGCGCCTGCCAATGTGGGGTCTTACCAGTTTTTCTGCGTGCTCGGGTTGAGCGTTTTTCAGGTGGATAAGACGAGCGCGACCAGTTTTTCGATCCTGGCGTTTTTGGCGCTGACGATACCGTTTGTCATCCTCGGATTTGCGGCGCTGGTCCGAAGTGGATTGTCGCTGAAATCGATGCGGGAAACGGTGACGCACCTGCCGCGGCCAACGCGCACACCCGCGCAGGCTTCAAGCTGAAATCGCACACCTCTTCGAAAATGCCTATCCTCATTCTTCGCACGTCGGCTGGATTTCGTTTTGAGGGCGGCGCAGCGACCAGTATATAGTGTTAGTTTGACCCGCGCGCAGGTTCGGTGCCCGTAAAAATGTCGCGGCGGAAGTAAAGCGGGCGGACTTCCCCAGCACGCCTGCCGGACCCGAAGGACGCGCGAATTCCCATGGCTCAGGACCTCAACAAGCATCTCGAACGGGCGCGACGCAGCCTGGAGAAGAACAAGCTCAAGGAAGCGGTCCCGGAATATCAGGCCGTGCTCGACGAGGCGCCCGCCCATCAGGAAGCGCTGCAGGCGCTGGCGGATATTTATACCAGGCTGAACGAGCCGGCGCTTGCGGCGCAATATTACGGCATTCAATTTGACCGCTTGGTCGAGGCGGGTGACGGCGCCAAGGCTTCCGCAGTTTTCGTGCGATTTCTGCGCACGTTTCCGCAGCCGCCGGACCGCTTGATGCGCTACGGAACGTTGCTTCAGAAACAAAACCGCGCCGCCGAGGCCATCGAGCAATTTGCTTTGGCTGCCGATCTCTTCCAGAAACAACACAGCGGCATCGAGGCTTTGGCATGCTACGAGAGCATGGCCATGCTCGATCCGGAAAATCCCGAGCGGCATGCGGTTCTGGGCGAACAAGCGGAGCGGCTGAAGCATGCGGACCTGGCCACGCGAAGTTATTTGCGCGCCGGGCAGCTGATCCAAGCGGCAGGCGCGACGGATGCAGCGATTGAATATTTTGGGCGCGCGCACGAGCTTTCACCGCAAGACCGCAGCAGCGCGCTGCTTTTCGCCGAAGCGAAATTGCGCAAAGGCGACGCAGAGTCCGCGGTCATGCTGCTGGACCCTTTCTCCCCGACTGACACTGATACCGGATTCCTCGCGCTGTACGGCGAAGCGCTTCTTCGCACGGGTCGGCTGGACCATGCCAAGGAGACGCTGGAGTCCTTCTACAGGCAAAAACCGGACAGCTTCGCCAAACTCTTCGAACTTGCGGGCGCGTACATTCGCGCGGGGCAAGATGCGAAGGCTGCTGTGCTGTTGGTTCAAACCAAAGAATGGATGCGCGGAATTCGTAAGGAGGCCGAGCTGGTGGGGCAGATGGACCAGCTGGCAATTCTGCATCCTACTTCGATCGTCCTGGCCGAATCGGTGGCGCGGCTTTATGAAGAGCTGAACCGCGAAACGAAATACTTTGACGCGCTGGTGCGGCTGTTCGATCTATATCTCGGCGCGGGGCAGATGAAAGAAGCCTGCGAAGCTCTCGACCGGCTGGTGGACATAGATCCGTACGATTACCGCAACCAGGAGCGCATCGCAAAACTGGAAGGCAAGGTCGATCCCGGCTTCCTGCAGAATATTCTAGCGCGCGCGGCCAAGGCCGCTACGGTTTCTTCGCGCACCGACGGCTTCACCGGAGCCGGCCGCGAATCATCGGACGCAGACGGGGCGGTGCCGGAGGAATTTCGGCAGCAACAGGCGCTGGAGGATCTGGTCGTACAAGTGGAAATCTTCCTCCAGTATTCTCTGCAGACGAAGGCAGTGGAGCGGCTCGAGCGCATTGCCGAGCTTTTCCCCGGACAAGAAGAAAAGAACGAGCGCTTGCGCGCGCTCTACGAAAGGGCAAACTGGTGGCCCAAGGGCGTGCGAGTAAAATCAGCGCCCCAGCCCGCGCCGGTGGTTGCGCCTCCGGTGGATATGCCGAGCGTTCCTACTGTGGCCGCGCCCACGGCTTCAGAAACTCATCGCGATCTCGCCGCCATCGCCGAAATCAACCGCTTGATGTACCGGCAGCCGACGCCTCGCGAGGTCCTATCGTCAACCTCGGCGGAAATTGGGAAGCATCTTCGCGTTACACGCTGCCTGGTGGCGGTAGGCACGCCCGGGGAAGGCCCGCAATCCACGGCGGAGTATTCCGCGCCGGGAGTTTCGCCGGCGGGCGCTGCGAAGATTTCGAGCATTGTGGGATTGATGGCGCAAGTGCAGCCCGATTCGCTGGGAGGAATCGAGCTGCAAGCATCGTCCATTCCAGCGTTGCGCGAATTGGGACTGGAATCGGCGCTGGGCGTTCTGCTCACGGACAAGGAAACCCAAGCACTGTCCGGAGCGTTGCTGGTGGGCGATGCGAACGCGCGGAAATGGAAGCCCAACGAGAGTTTTTTTCTGCAGGCGGTGGGCGATCAGCTGGTGCTTTCGGTGAACCACTCGCGCCTGCGCTCGCTCGTCCGCTCGCTGGCTGTGGCCGACGAAAAAACCGGCCTGCTGAATCGCGGCGCCTATATCGATTGCCTGCTGGTTGAATCCAATCGCGCGCGAGCGCAAAATAGTTCGCTTTCGCTGGTGGTGGTGCACGTGGATCGCGGCGGCGACCTTCTGCGCCAGCACGGCGACGCAGCCGTGGAGCATTTTGTGGAGCAACTGGCGCGCACGCTATTGTCCGCGGTGCGGCAAACCGACGTGGCGGTGAAGTACACGGCGTGGTCTCTCGCGTTCATTCTGCCGGATACGCCGCTCGATAGCGCGCGATTGCTTGCGGAAAAGCTGAAGGAAGCAGCTATGACAGTGCGTCCATCGTGGGGACAACAGGAGCTAACCGTAAGCGCGATCGTGGCCGAAGCTTCCGCGCGGCCCGGCGATGAAACCGAAGATCGCGTGACGGAATGGATCAATCGCGCTGAAGCGGGACTTGACGAAGCGCGGCAACGCGGCGGAAACACGCTTGTGGAGCTGGCCACACCCTGAGAGTGAAAAAGAACAAATGTTCATAACCGATGCAGTGATTTTAGCGGGAGCGCGCACGCCGATGGCGCGCTATATGGGCGCGTTTGAGGGCACGAGCGCGATCGAGCTGGGCGCAGCGGCGGGCCGCGAAGCAATCCGGCGCGCGGGCGCGGACCCTGCCGAATTCGATCACGTGATTTTCGGAAACGTGATGCAGACGAGCGCGGACGCTCTCTACGGCGCGCGGCACGTGGGGCTCAAGGCCGGGCTGCCGATTGAAACGCCGGCGGTGACGGTGAACCGCCTGTGCGGCTCGGGCATGGAGGCGATCACGCAGGCAGCGCAAAGAATTTTGCTTGGCGAAGCGAGGCTGGTGCTCGCAGGCGGGATGGAAAATATGTCGCAGTGCCCGCACGTGATTCGCGGGGCACGCGCAGGCTTCAAGTTGGGCGAAGGGAAGCTCGAAGATTCGCTGATGTCCGGGCTGTACGACACGTATTGCGGATTCAGTATGTCCGAGACGGCCGAGAATCTTGCGGCGGAACACGGAATCACGCGAGGCGCATCCGACGAATACGCGTTGCGCAGCCAGCAGGCCGCCGAAGCGGCGTATCGCGAAGGGCGCATGAAGGACGAAATAGTTCCCGTGGAAGTGAAGAAGGGGAAGAAAACGGTGGTGGTCACTGAAGATGACCACAGACGGCCGGACACGACGATGGCGATTCTGGATGCGCTGCCGCCCGCCTTTCGCAAGGAAGGAATCGTCACTGCAGGGAATGCGAGCGGCATCGTGGACGGCGCTGCCGCCGTCGTGGTGACGCACTCAAAGATTGCGAAAGAGCGCGGATGGAAACCGCTGGGCCGCATCGTGGGATGGGCCACGGCGGGAGTTCCTCCGCAGATCATGGGGATCGGGCCAGTGCCGGCGATTCAGAAAGCGCTCGCGCTCGCGGGACTCAAGCTAGATCAAATGGATTTGATCGAAGTGAACGAAGCTTTCGCGGCGCAATATCTCGCGGTGGAAAAAGTGCTGGGGCTCAAGCGCGAAAAGACGAACGTGAACGGTGGAGCGATTGCACTGGGCCATCCTCTCGCGGCAACCGGAACGCGGCTGGTGCTGACGCTTCTGCTCGAGTTGCGGCGTCGTGGCGCGCGCTACGGAGTCGCCAGCGCCTGCATCGGCGGCGGGCAGGGAATCGCGGTCGTCGTCGAATCAGTCGCCTGAGCGGGCGATCCTGCAAAATCGAACCTAATTCAGTTACTATGGCGGGGCCGAATTCCGCGATTTATCGTTGGAGAAAAATGGCTTACGAAAATCTGCTGTATGAGGTGAAGGACCAGATTGCGCGAATTACGTTCAACCGTCCGGCGGTGCTGAACGCACTGAATCGCAAGACGGTCGATGAGCTGGGCGAGGCGCTCAACGCGGCGAAGCGCGATGATAGCGTGCGCGTCGTGATTCTTACGGGTGCGGGCGAAAAAGCGTTTGTCGCTGGCGCGGACATCAACGAACTCGCGCAGCGCACGCCTGTGGACGGGAAGGAATTCTCGTTGTACGGGCAGGAAGTAATTCATCGGCTGGAGACGCTCGGCAAACCATCCATCGCCGCGATCAACGGGTTCGCGCTGGGCGGTGGATGCGAAGTTGCTCTCGCGTGCACCATGCGCATTGCGAGCCGCAACGCGAAAATTGGCCAGCCGGAAGTGAAGCTCGGCATTCTTCCGGGCTATGGAGGCTCGCAGCGCTTGGCGCGGCTTTGCGGCAAAGGCGTCGCGCACGAAATGATTCTTACAGGCGAAATGATTACGGCGGAAGAGGCTTTGCGCGTTGGACTGGTGAATCGCGTGACGGAACCGGGGGAATTGCTTTCCACCGCGGAATCGATTGCCAGGAAAATTATCGCCAACGCGCCACTGGCGGTGAAGTACGCCATGGAAGCGGTGGAGCACGGAATGGAAATGCCGCAGGAAGAGGGGCTGTTTCTCGAAGCGACGCTTTTTGGATTGTGCTGCGCGACCGAAGATATGCGCGAAGGGACGCGCGCGTTCATCGAGAAGCGGCCGGCGAAATTTCAGGGGCGTTGAGGTATGGCGGAAAACATCAGGGTGATGACAATTCGCGGCGAACTGAGCGCGGCGGGATTGCGCTTTGGCATCGTGGTGAGCCAGTTCAACAGCTTCATCACCGACCGGCTGCTGGCTGGGGCGCTCGATGCGCTCGAGCGCGCGGGCGCGGGAGCGAAACAGATCGAGGTGATACGCGTGCCCGGATCGTTTGAGATTCCCATTGCGGCGAAAAAACTGGCGGCCACCGGGCGCTGCGATTCGATCATCTGCATTGGATGTATTCTGCGCGGCGAGACTTCGCATTACGATTACGTGGCGTCGGAAACGGCGCGCGGAATTCAACTGGCGCAGCTCGATTCGGGCGTGCCGATGACGTTCTGCGTGCTGACCTGCGACACGCTGGAGCAAGCCATCAACCGCGCGGGCCTCAAGAGCGGGAACAAGGGTTACGAGTCCGGGCTTGCCGCCATCGAGATGGCCCATCTCGCGCGCAAACTTTCTTCGAGGAAGTCCGCGGGCGCGGCACGCCGCCCGGCGCGGCGACGTTAGCATGACGCTGCGCCACAAGTCTCGCGAGTTTGCGCTGCAGATGCTTTTCGAGTGGGACATGACGCGACAGAAGCCCGCGCGCGTGGAGCAGCTTTTCTGGAAGTCGGCGCGCGCCGCGGATTCCACGCGCAGGTTTGCCGACCAGCTCTTTGAAGGCGCGCTCGCAGAGGCGGAGAAGAGCGACAAGCTGGTCGAAAAACTTTCGGAGAATTGGAAGCTCGAGCGGCTGGCGGCGGTCGATCGAAGCATTTTGCGGCTGGCGATTTACGAACTACGCTTCGGCACCGCACCGCCAAAAGTGGTGATTGACGAAGCGCTCGAACTCGCGAAGAAATTTTCGTCTGCGGACGCGCCTGCGTTCCTCAACGGAATCCTCGACGCGGCGTACAAGAAGCTCGAAAGTTGAGCGCGCGAGAAATTCTCAGGCTTCGATTTCGCCTTCGAAAACGCGCACGGCTGAGCCGCTGACTTTTGGCGTCAGGCGGCCGCGCTCCGAGCTGATTTCGACATGAATCTCGCTCGGCCGGCCCATTTCCACTCCTTGCGCGATCTTCAAAGTTTCCAACGGGCGCAGGTGTCCGTGCTGCACTAAATAGGCGCCGAGCGAACCTCCCGCCGAACCCGTCGCCGGATCTTCTTGAATTCCCCAGGGCAGCATCCCGCGCGCGAAGGCGTGGCCGCGCGAACCGAGAGCGAAACAATAAGCCATGGTGCCGCCGCTCGAAACCAGCTGCGCGAGAGCGCGCATGTTCATGCGGATGCGTGGAAGCACGCTGCGGCGGCTCAGCGGCACGATGAGATTTGGAATTCCAGTGGAGACGAATTCGAGCGGTAGAGAAGCGGCCAGATCGTTCGGCTTCAATCCCAGACTTTGGGCGAGCGCTGCGCGAGTGAATCGCGCGCGCTTGAAGGCGGCAGGCTTCTGCGTCATGGTGACGCTGATGGGGCGCCCGTCGTGAAACGTGAATTCAACCGGGAGAATTCCCGCGCCGGTTTGCTGCAGGATGTGCACGCGGCCTTCCGACGCGGGCACCACGCCGAGTTCGGCCAGCAAGAACCACGTACCGATCACGGGATGGCCGGCCAGCGGAAGCTCGGTGGTGGTGGTGAAAATGCGCAAACGCGCGAGCGCGCGATTATTCGTGGGCTTCTGAATGAACACGGTTTCTGAAAGATTCATCTCGCGCGCAATGGCTTGCATGCGCGAGGTCGAAAGGCCGTCGCCATCAGTGACGACAGCGAGCGGATTTCCGGCAAACTTTTTGGTGGTGAATACGTCGAGAGTGTAGAGCCGCCGCTTCATCGATTTTGCCTTTTCGCCCTCTGTAGCGCGATGCTCTTGGATTACAACCGTTCCAGTTTTGCGTGTGTCCGCTCGTTGCGGACATTGCCTGTGTTAAGTGTCGTCTTAGGCTCGAATAGCACGATGTGAACTTCCTCGTGCGCCACAGGAAGATGTTCGACGCCTTTCGGCACGATAATGAATTCGCCCGGCGAAACCTCGACATCGCGATCCCGAAAGCGCATGAGCAAACGGCCTTTCACAACCAGGAAAAGCTCGTCCTCGTTATCGTGATGATGCCAAACGAATTCGCCGGTCAGTTTCACCACCTTGACGTAAGAATCGTTCAGCTCGCCGATGATTTTGGGGCTCCAGTATTCCTTTATCTTCGATAGCTTTTCATTCAAATTGACGGCTTCCATATCTGGCTCCCTTCTTCAGCGCCGTTAGCGAATCTTCTGGACCAGCGCGGCTACCTCATCCAGGACGCGACGGGTGGTTTCGGCGCTGGAAGTCTCCGAATAAATGCGCAGCATGTGCTCGGTGCCGGAGGCACGCACCATGGCCCAGCCCACGTCGCCGAGATAAACTTTGATGCCGTCGAGGTCCTCGCGCCGCGTGACCGGCCAATCGAGCAAGCGCTTGAATTTCGGGTCCGCGAAGTAGCGCAGCGCCTTTTCCTTTTTTCCGTCGCTGAGCGTGAGATCCACTCGCCCGTAATGATGCTCGCCGAATTCATGGTACAGCATGGCGACAAGCTCGCCGAGCCGCTTGCCGTGCCAGGCCATCACTTCGGCCAAGAGCAGCGCGTTCACGGTAGCGTCGCGCTCGGGCAAATAAAGTTTGGTCCCGATTCCGCCGCTTTCTTCACCGCCAAGCAGGATGTCGCTCTCAAGCATGCGGTCGCAGATATATTTGAAGCCGATGGGCGTTTCCCAAACCTTGCGGCCGAACCGGGAGGCGATCTTGTCGATCATTTTGGTGGTGGAAAAGGTCTTCGCCACGTCGCCCGTCAGCTTGCGGGTTCCAGCCAGGTGCCATAGCAGGATGGAAAAAATCTGGTGCGGCGTGATGAAGGTGCCGTCGCGGTCCATGGCGCCGATGCGATCGGCGTCGCCATCAAAGGCGAACCCGGCGTCGTACTTGCCGTCGCGCAGAGCCACGCGCAACGCTTCGACGTGCGGCTCGATGGGTTCGGGATTCACGCCGCCGAAAAGCGGGTCGCGGTTGCCTCGAATTTCATCGCAATCGATTCCATTGCGGCGAAAAAGTTCGCGCAAAAGGCCGCGTCCTGCGCCGTACATAGGATCAATGAGGAAACGAAACTTGGCTGCGCGCAGGCGGTCCCAATCCACGAGTCCCTGCAGAGTTTCGAGATAGGGTGCTTTTACGTTGAGCGAATGGATCAAATCTTTCCTCGGGGGAAGCGGGGGGACGCCGTCTTGCAAGACCTTCGCGAGTTCCGCTTCGATCTGCGCGACGATCGCGGGAGAAGCCGAGCTGCCGTAGCTGGCCTTGAATTTGATCCCGTTCCAGCGATACGGATTGTGGCTCGCGGTAATCTGAATTCCACCGGAGGCGCCACGCATGCGCACGAGGAGTGAAAGCGCAGGAGTGGGACACGCATCCACTGAAAGCCAGACGGGAATGCCCGCTGCGGCGAGAGTTTCAGCAGCGACTCGCGCGAAATTTTCGGAGCCAAAGCGCGTGTCAAATCCTACGAGCACGCCCTGGCCGGGCTTTTCGGCGCGCACCACATAGCGCGCGATGGCGTGGACCACCTTGCGCACGTTGTCGTAGGTGAAATCCTCGGCGATTACGCCGCGCCAGCCGTCGGTGCCAAATTTAATTTCGGTCACGGTCCAGCAGTATAAGCGATGGATTTTGCGGCGGGAAGAAGTGTTGTGGGGAGAGGCCGCGCCGGTTCCGGCCAAAATGGAGCGGGCGTATTCTGGCTTTAGAGAAGATGGCTTTGCTTTTGTTGCTCGAGCCATTTGACGATTTTCCCGGCGTCCTGGGTGCGATCGCGCGGGCAGATAAGAATCGCGTCGTCAGTTTCCACGATCACCAGGTCGTGCACTCCGATGGCGGCCACGAGCTTGTTCGGGCTCCAGAAATAATTTCCGGCGGCGTCCAGCGCTAGAAATGGTCCAGCGGAAACGTTCGCGCCGGGTTTCGCGGCGAGCAATTCATAAACAGCGGCCCACGAGCCGATATCGCTCCAGCCGACCTTGGCGGGAATCACGGAGACCCGGCCCGCGCCTGGCGTTCGAGTGGTCGGCTCCATTACGGCATAATCCACGGAGATATTCTCGAGTCGCGGATAAATTCGTTTCAGCGTTCGGGCATAGCGCGGCGTGCCAATTGTCTTCGCGAGGTGCGCGAGCGCCGCATGCGTGGCCGGCAAAAATCGCTGCAAGTTTTCGAGGAATGTGGAAACGCGCCAGAAAAACATCCCCGCGTTCCACAGATATTTTCCGGACGCCATATATTTTCGCGCCAGAGTGAGCGTGGGCTTCTCAGTGAACCGGCGCACAGCATGGGCTGCCACTCCGCGAGGCCGCGCAACAATCCCAGCGCGCTCTATATAGCCGTATCCGACTTCCGGGCGCGTGGGTGTGACGCCGAGCACGACCAAATTGCCGGGCGAGCTCGCTAAGACTAAAGCTGCGCGAACAAGATTGCGATAGCCCGCGGCATCGGCCACGAAGCTATCTGCAGGAACCACGGCCATCAACGCGTCGCCATACTGGTGCGCGAGATGAATGGCGGCGAGGCCGATCGCGGCGGCAGTGTTGCGCCCTACAGGCTCCGCCAGTATGTGCGAAGCGGGAACGCCAGGGAGTTCGCGGCGCACGGCGGCAACTTGTTCTGCGTTCGTTACCGCCCAGAAATCACGCAGCGGGAAAAGCGGTTCGAGCCTCGCCACCGTTTCGCGCAACATTGTTTCGGGCCCGGCGATATTCAGGAGCTGCTTCGGAGTTCGCAGGCGGCTGCGCGGCCAAAAGCGCGTGCCGCGTCCTCCGGCGAGAAGGACGGCACAGGCCCGCAACAATTCCGGTTTGCGTGAACGGCTCACGGATGCACCAGCCGCGACCATTCTGCCTCGCTCACGCCCTGGCCGTCGAGGCGGCGCGTGAATTCGCTAACCTCGCGCGGCACATACGTGCGCAAAAGCGCCGAGCGCGATTCCGGGACGAGTTGATATGCGCCGAGCGCCGCGGGAATGATCCAGACCTGCGCGGGCGCGTACTCCGCGCGTTCCTTACCCCAGAGAATGGCGCCCGAGCCCTCGAGAAAAATCAGCAACTCGAAGCGTTCGCGCGAGCTTGTTGCCGAGATGCGCTCGCGAAATTCCCATTTCTCGGTCGCAAAATATTTGCAAGCGGCGTAATACGTTTCTGTCGCAGCGCCGCGCTCGATTCGGACCGGCTCGATCTTTCCGCCGGGCTGCTCGCCGAACTGGATTACCTCGAGCGCCCTTTCTATGTGCAGCGCGCGCGCATGGCCCTTGGCGTCGCGCCGGTTGTAATCGTACACGCGATAGGTAATGTCGGAATGCTCTTGAATTTCGCAGAGGACCAAGCCGGGCCCGATGGTGTGCGCCGTTCCGGCGGGGACGAAGATGGCGTCGCCCTGTCGCATGGGAATGTGCACGAGACAATCTTCGGCGGTACCTTCCGCAATCGCGCGCTCGAACAAATCGCGTGTGACGCCCGGCTTGAGTCCCACCATAACTTCGGCGCCTGGACGCGCGCGAAGGGCGTACCACATTTCCGTTTTGCCGCGGCCGCCGGAGGCGGACTCGTGGCGCGCGGCGTAATCATCAGGCGGATGAACCTGCACCGAGAGCTTATCTTCGACGAAAAGAAATTTCACGAGCAGGGGGAAAGGAGCGTCGCGGCCTGCCGCGGTGCCGGTCCATTCCGGCGGCATTTCGCGCCAAGCTTCGCCAAGCTTTTTTCCGGCGAAGGCGCCGGACGCAAGCCGGCACTCGTTCCCGGTCATCCAGGCTTCCCCGAGCGGTTCAGCGAGATCCGATCTTTCAGGGAAAAATGGCGCGAGGGAAAGGGCGCCCCAGGGACGCGGGCTGAAAATCGGTTCGAGGCGCGCCGGACAAAGACTCACGTTGCACGGCCGAAGAAGCGCGCAAGCCGCCGCAACCCTTCTTCGATTCGCTCCATGGAAGTGGCGTAGGAAATCCGCAGATGGCCGGGAGCGCCGAAGGGCTCGCCGGGAACCACGGCAACGTGCTCGCGCTCGAGAAGCTGCTTGGCCGCGGCTACGTCATCGGGCATTTGCGTGTTCAAATGCGCGGCGATACTAGGGAACACGTAGAAGGCGCCCTGCGGCGTAGCGCAAGTAATTCCGGAAATCGCGCGCAGGCCGGCGAGAATGTGTTCGCGGCGCCGGGCGTATTCGGCCAGCATGGTGGCGACGGAATCCATGGGCCCGCGCATGGCTTCGAGAGCCGCGTACTGCGTGATCGAATTCGGATTGGAAGTAGATTGGCTTTGCAGTTTGGCGACGGCGTCCACGAGCGGCTTGGGTGCGAGCACGTAGCCCATGCGCCACCCGGTCATGGCAAAAGTCTTCGAAAATGAGCCGGCGATGATTACACGATCTCTTGCGCCCGGCAGGCTTGCCACCGAAAACGGCCGCGCGTCGCCGTAGGTGAAGTGCGAATAGCACTCGTCGGAAAGCAGCCAGACGCCCTGGCGCTTGCAGACATCCAGGATCTTCGCGAATTCATCGGGCGGAATCACCGCGCCGGTGGGATTGCTCGGCGAATTTACGATCACGATGCGCGTTTTTGGCGTGATCGCTTTTTCCACTGCGACAGCGCGCAGAATAAATTCGTCCTCAGCGCGTGTGGGTACGACAACCGGATGGCCGCCGGCATATTTAATGATGTCCGGGTAGCTGACCCAGTAGGGCGCGGAGATAATGACTTCGTCGCCGGGATTCACGAGCGAGCACACAGAATTGAAAATGGCGTGCTTGCCTCCAGTATTCACCACGCATTCGGCGGGCTGGTAGGACGAGCCCAGCTGCGCGGCGTGCCACTCGCAGATGGCCTGGCGCAGCGCGGCGATACCTGCGACCGGTGTGTACTTCGTCCGATTTTCTTCGAGCGCCTTGATGGCCGCGCGCTTGATGTGCTCGGGCGTCGGAAAGTCCGGTTCGCCGGGACCGAAATCGGCAACGTCGATTCCTTGCGCCTTCAGGCGTTCGGCTTCCTGCAGCACGACCATCGTCTGCGAGACGCTGATACGATTCACTCGATCTGCCAGCTCGAAAACTTGCTCCATTTTTCTCCCTGTGGCCATTTCCATGTTTTTCCCTTAACTGACTTTCGCGCGCAGGCGTTCTTCCACCAGCGGCGGGACCAAATCTTTCACCGACCCGCCAAGCCGCGCGAGTTCCTTCACCAGGCGCGAGCTCAAGTAGCTGTATTGCTGGCCCGGCAGCATGAAGACGGTTTCAACTTGCGGCTCGATGTGGCGATTCATCATGGCCATCTGCAGTTCGAACTCATAGTCGGAGACGGCGCGAATTCCGCGAACCACCACCAGCGCATTCTTCTCGCGGGCAAAATCCATCAGCAAACCATCGAATACGTCCACGTCCACATTTTTCCACTCATAGGTGACCGCTTCAAGCATTTCCAGGCGTTCCTTCACCGCGAAGAGCGGATCTTTTTCAAGATTGTGCGCTACCGCCACGATCAGTCGGTCAAAAATCAACGCGGCGCGCGCAATCAGGTCAAGGTGTCCGTTCGTCACGGGATCGAACGAGCCCGGGTAGACGGCAATTACCGGCTTGTTGCTCTCGGAAGCCATTCGGTGCGTCATTCTAACCTAGATTTTCCCGCGCTGCCGCGACAAAAAATCCGGAGTGGAGGCGCCTTTTCCACATTTTCAAATTTAACATTGAGCGGTCGGATGATGTAGTATCTCCCGGGCGAATTGGCCTACAAAAAGGGGCGAAGATGAGACTCAATCGTGTGGTTTGGATAATGGCGGCCTTGTGTGCTTTGCAGATTTCTACCGCGGGCCAGTCGAGCCACAGTCTCATCGCAGCAACAACTGTTTCGGCCATTGCGGCGGATACGTCTGCGTTTGCGCCGCTAACTAAGTGGACCGCCGCCGTCGTTGCGGGAGATAAAGCGGCGCTGGCGGCTCTTTACACCACGAAGCCGCCTTCCAAAGTGCAGACGCCGGCGGGCAAGGCCGAGGATCCCATCGAAGAGCCCACATTCTGGTCTGGACTCGCCGCCAAAGGCCTCAGCAACTTTCAGCCAAAAATTCTGGAGATTCGCAAACCGCAGACGGGCGTAGTCATATTGATCCTTAGAGTCGAGATGGACCTAGGGAAAGATCCGGCAGTGCCGAACGTCGTCACTGCGGCGCAAGTCTGGGTACAACAAGACAAGGACGTTTGGCGCATCGCCGGCACGAACCGAAACGATCTGACGCCCACGCCTCCCGGCCGCTTGCCGGAGCCTGAGAAGCCCAATACGGATCTCTATCCGCCAACCGACAAGGCTGCCGCTGATATTAGCGCGGCGCTCCAGACTGCAGCAAAGGATCACAAGCGCGTGATTCTAGTTTTCGGCGGAAACTGGAACTTCGATTGCCATGTGCTTGACACAGCCTTCCGCTCCAAGGACATTGCGCCGCTCGTGGACGCGAATTATGTGGTGGTCAACGTGAACATTGGCGACGGCAAGCAGAACACTGACATCGCCGCGAAATATGACACGCCGCTCGACAACGGGTTTCCGGTGCTTGCGGTGGTCGATCCCGACGGGAAAGTGGTCTACAGCCAGAAGGCTGGGGAGTTCGCCTCCACCGCCAAACTGGGAGCCGAGGACATCACCAAATTCCTCGACAAGTGGAAGCCCGCTCCCGCCAAGTAGAGTGGTTGGCTTCAAGTCGCGCGCTGGCGTGCTTCGCATAGCTCGCTGAAAGCCATTCGGCTGGCGTTTCCGCCGTTTCAGCCTCAATTTCCAACCATTGGCTGTATGGAATTTGACTAAGGCGACTAAAATGGTCGTTGTTTAAGATGTTGTGTCCTTTGGGCTTGTGGGCATCAGGGAACTTGACACGGTGGGAGCGCGAGCGTTAGAATTCAAATGCGACTCATTCAGTCGTATTTGAATCTCATACTATGATGAAGCTCTCCAAGAAGGCGGATTACGGGCTCATTGCCCTGAAGCATCTGGCGATGCACAACGGCCACGGGTCTTGCAGCGCGTCTGACATTGCCGAGGTCTATAAGATGTCCACGCCGCTGATGGCCAAGGTGCTGCAGAAGCTGGCCAAGGGCGGTTTGGTCGCGGCGCGGCATGGTTCGAGCGGGGGCTACACCCTGGCGCGGCATCCTTCGTTGATAACTGCGCTGGATGTAATCCGCGCGATTGACGGTCCATTATTTATTACGTCGTGCGTGACCTCGCGGGGGGCTTGCGATGTGACCACGACTTGCTCGATCCGGGAACCGCTCCGGCGAGTAAACGACAGCATTCTGGAAGTGCTTGGGAAAGTCACAATTTCACAGATGACCGACGAAGCGCCAATGTCGGAGGTCGTCGAGTTAAGAGTTTAGGAGAATAGAATGGCAATCAAGCTTCCGATTTACATGGACAATCACGCGACTACGCCGGTGGACCCGCGCGTCGTTGAGGCCATGCTGCCTTACTTCACGGAAAAGTTCGGCAACGCGGCGAGCCGCAACCACGAATTCGGCTGGGTGGCGGAAGAAGCGGTGGAGAATGCGCGCGGCCAGATCGCCAAGCTCATCAACGCCACGCCGAAGGAAATCATATTCACCAGCGGTGCCACGGAATCGACGAACCTGGCCATCAAGGGCGTGGCCGGAATGTATCGCGAAAAGGGCAACCACATTATCACGCAGGTGACCGAGCACAAGGCTACGCTCGACACTTGCAAGCGCCTTGAAAAAGACGGCTTCGAGGTCACCTATCTGCCGGTGCAGAAGGATGGGCGCATCAATCTCGACGAGCTTCGCAAGGCAATCACGCCCAAGACGATCCTGATTTCCATCATGTACGCGAACAACGAAATCGGCGTGGTGCAGCCGATCGAGGAGATCGGCAAGATCGCCAAGGAAAAGGGCGTGTTCTTCCACGTGGACGGCGTGCAGGCCGTAGGCAAAATTCCCGTAGACGTGCAGAAGGACGGTATCGACCTGCTCTCGATTTCGGCGCACAAGATTTACGGTCCCAAGGGCGTGGGCGCGCTTTACGTTCGCCGGAAGAACCCGCGCGTACAACTCGCCGCGATCATCGATGGCGGCGGACACGAACGCGGGATGCGCTCGGGCACGCTGAACGTTACCGGCATCATCGGTCTGGGCAAGGCTTGCGAGATTTGCCAGAACGAAATGGTGGAAGAAAGCAAGAAGCTGCGCGCGCTGCGCGAGCGCCTCACCGAGAGAATCATGTCGCGCCTCGATGAGACCTTCATCAACGGCTCGATGACGCATCGCCTGCCGCACAACATCAACATCAGCTTCGCATTCGTTGAAGGCGAATCGCTGCTCATGGGCATCAATGACATCGCCGTTTCGAGCGGTTCGGCTTGCACTTCGGCCACACTCGAACCGAGCTATGTGCTCAAGGCTCTCGGCGTGGGCGAAGATTTGGCCCACACGTCCATCCGCTTCGGCATCGGGCGCTTTAACACCGAAGAGGAAGTGGACTACGTTGCGGATCGCGTGGTGGAAACGGTAAAGCGTCTGCGCGAGCTTTCGCCGCTCTACGAGATGGCCAAAGAGGGCGTGGACGTCAGCAAGATGAACTGGCAGGCAGCGGGAGCGCAACACTAAGAGAAATGAAATACCAGGGCACACTCGGAGTCCATGCCACGGTGAGCGAAAATACGCCTGTCTTCGACGTGTTCTTCGCACCGAACGTGGACGAGACTGCCTGCAATTCGCGGCGGTTTCGCGAGTTGCAGGAACTGGGCGAGTTCCTGGAATCCCTCACCTTGCGGCACGAAGTGGTGGAACGGACTTTAGAAGAAGTGAGCGCCGGGCGTTCGGCTTCCATTCCGAACGTGGTGCTCTCGGATGAAGTGATTTTCGATCAGGGTTTGGACAGCACTGTTACTTTGAATAGGAGAATCAACTAATGGCTTACAGCGATAAAGTAATCGAGCACTACAACAATCCGCGCAACGTCGGCTCGCTGGACAAGAAAGATCCGAACGTTGGCACTGGTCTCGTTGGCGCACCTGAATGCGGCGACGTGATGAAGCTGCAAATGAAAGTGAATCCCGATACCCGCGTGATCGAAGAGGCCAAGTTCAAGACCTTCGGTTGCGGCTCGGCCATTGCCAGCTCGTCGCTGGCCACCGAATGGGTGAAGGGCAAGACCGTCGAGGAAGCTCTGGCCATCAAGAACACGGATATCGTGCGCGAGCTCTCGCTTCCGCCGGTGAAGATCCACTGTTCCGTGCTGGCCGAAGACGCCATCAAGGCCGCATTGTCCGATTGGAAGAAGAAGCAGGGCGAGACGGAAGCAAAGGCCGAACCGGCCGCTGCTGCCAACTAAAAGGGAGTAGCGCGCTCCGCGAGCCGGAACTTTCGGCAGGGCGCGGTTTATCGGTGCTGCGCGGAGCGGAGGCTCGATATGATTCATGTAAGCGAAAAAGCAGCGGCGAAAATCCGCGAGCTATTGGGCAAAGAAGGCGTGCCCGTTGAATCGGGCGGACTCCGTGTGGGTGTGCAGGGGGGTGGGTGTTCCGGGCTGACCTACGCGATGCGCCTCGATACCGAAGCGCGCAATCGCGATAAAGTCTTCGAAGAGAATGGCGCTCGTATTTTCGTGGATCCCAAGAGCTATCTCTACCTCCACAACACCACCCTCGATTACCTCGAGGATTTGATGAAGCAGGGCTTCGTCTTCCAGAATCCCCAGGCGTCGCGGAGCTGTGGCTGCGGAAGTTCGTTTACCGCGTGAGATTTTCTTGCGGCTGCTTTCTTCCCCCGCCGCCGGATAGGCAACCACTTCTAGATACGAGGCAGCCATGAGTGTGACACAAACCCGGCGTGATGAAGCTGGCCAGGCTGCCGGCACAAAGTGCTGGAGCTGCCAGGAGGCCGTTGCAGGGACGCATTTTTGTCCCGCGTGCGGGAAAATTCAGCCACTGCCCGCCGGAGCGGATTATTTTGCCTTCTTCGGCTTGTCACGAAAGCTTTCGCTCGATCCCGCGCAACTGGAAACTGAATTTCACAAGCTGAGCTGGAAGTTGCACCCGGATAATTTTGTGCGAGCTGGCGAGTTCGAACGCAATCTCTCGCTCGAGCGCTCTTCCGAACTGAATGACGCATATCGCACGCTGCGCGAGCCCATTGCGCGCGTTGAATACCTGCTGTTGCACCTGGGGCTCAGAAAAGAAGGCACCACCAGGCAGCAGGCGCCGCCGGAGTTGCTCGAGGAAGTTTTCGAGCTGAACGAGTCGCTCGACGAGCTGCGTGAAGCGCGCGCCGAGGGTGGTGACACCGCCGCGTTGCGCGAACCGCTCGATGCCGCGCAGAAGAATTTCCAGGAGAAGCTTGCAGAGGTGGATGCGGAACTTGCAGGAGTCGGCCGTGAATGGGATGAGGCACTCGACGGGGGCGCGAGCGAAGCTCAGAAGCAGGCGCTGCTCGCGCGTATGAATGAAGTGCTCAACCGCCGCAGCTACATCCGCAATCTCGTCGCGAGCGTGGCAAGAGAATTAGCAGAGGTCTAGACAAAGCATGGGACGCGTTGTCGGCATTGATTTAGGCACAACCTTCAGCCTGATTGCGTATCTTGATCCGCAAACGGGCGCGCCGAAGTGTATTCCGGGTCCGTACGGCTCGACTTTGTGTCCCTCGGTTGTAAGCGTGGATCCCGACGGAAAGATCATCGTCGGCGAACCCGCGCGCGAACGCTTGCTCACGCAGCCCGAGCGCACGATTTATTCCGTGAAACGCTTGATGGGCCGCGGCCTTGCCGACATTCAGGACGAGCTCAAAATCTTTCCATTCCGCATCGATCCCGATGGCCGCAACGTGATTCGCGTGCGCCTGGGGGATAAATCTTTCACACCGCCGGAAATTTCCGCGTTTATCCTGCGCGAATTGAAATCCTGGGCCGAGAAATATTTCAACGAGCCGGTGGACCGCGCGGTCGTCACCGTCCCGGCATATTTCAACGACGCGCAGCGCCAGGCCACCAAAGACGCCGGCCGGCTTGCGGGGCTTGAAGTTCTGCGCCTGGTGAACGAGCCCACCGCCGCGGCGCTGGCCTATGGCTTGCACAAGCAGAAGCGCGGGCATGTGGCCGTTTACGATTTCGGCGGCGGCACGTTTGACATTTCGATTTTGAAGCTGATTTCCACGAGCGACGGCGACATCTATCAGGTACTTTCGACCAACGGGGATACGCATCTCGGCGGTGATGACATCGATAACGCGCTACTCGATCTGGCGCGCCGCGAAATCAGTGAAAAGTTCGGCGTACAGCTCGACCAGCACGGCGAAGCGGTGCAGAAATTGCGCAAGTCGCTGATTCGTGCGAAGCACGACCTCTCCAACGCCGAAAAAGCTGCCGTCAAGTATTCGCTGGGCGCGAAAGGGAACTACACGCGCGAAATCACGCGCGCGGAATTCGAAGAGCTGATCCGTCCGATCGTGGCGCGCACCATGGCGCCGGTGAAAATGGCCCTTGCCGATGCGAAACTCGCGCCGAATGAGATGGACGAAGTCGTTCTCGTGGGCGGCTCCACGCGCATCCCGCTCGTGCGCAAGACAGTGGGCGAATATTTCGGCCGCGCTCCGCACTGCGAACTCGATCCCGACGAAGTGGTCGCGCTCGGCGCGGCGGTGCAGGCGGACATCCTCGAAACGGGCGTGAAGACGATGCTGTTGCTGGACGTCACGCCGCTTTCGCTCGGCATCGAAACCATGGGCGGCGTGGTGGCGAAAATCATTCCGCGAAATTCCACGATTCCCGCGAGCGCCCAGGAGCTTTTCACCACTGGCGTCGAGAATCAAACGGGAATTGACGTGCACGTCCTCCAGGGCGAACGCGAACTCGCGAAGGACTGCCGTTCACTCGCGAAATTCCAGTTGAAGGTTCCGCCGGGGCCCGCGGGCCTCGCACGCATCGAAGTGAAATTCCTGATCGATGCGAACGGGATCCTGCAAGTGTCCGCGCGCGATTTGCGCACGAACTCCGAGCACACCATCGAAGTGCAGCCGAGCTACGGGCTGTCGGACACGGAAGTCGAGCGCATGCTCGAAGAGTCCATCGAATTTGCGGAGCAGGATTTCGCCGAGCGCCAGGTGATCGAAGCGCGCACGGAAGCCGACACGATTCTCGCGGCCACGGAGAAGACGCTGGCCAATCCGCGCGCTGCGGAGCTTTCTGCGGATGAGCGCCGGGCGATCGACGATTCCGTCGCGCAGTTGCGCGCGGCCATGGCCGGCCCGGATTACAAGCTTATCCGCGACCGCATTGACCAACTGAATCAGGCCACGATGCACTTCGCGGAAATTCTGATGAATGGCGCGCTGCAAACGGCACTCGAAGGCAAGCGCCTCGAAGAAGTCTAGATGTAGCTTTTTTGTTCTTGTAGCGGCGGCCTTTAGGCCGGCGACTTTTCGTTTCGGTTGACGATCTTTAGGCAGTCAGCAACGAAGGAGCATGGAATGGGCGGCAAGAATCCTTACATCGAAGAGACAAAATTCACGCCCGCGACGAAGAAGTACAAAATAACGTTTGTCAGGGATGGCAAGACGGTCGAGGTGGACCCGGATAAAATTCCGTACGGCCACGACGGTTTGCCCGGCAGCATCCTGGACATCTCGCAGGGCTATCAAATGGGCCTCGATCACGCTTGCGGCGGAGTGTGCGCATGTTCCACCTGCCACGTGATAGTTCACGAAGGTCTCGACACCTGCAACGAAGCGACGGACGCCGAGCTCGATCAGCTTGACGAAGCGCCCGGCGTGACACCGAAATCGCGCCTGGGCTGCCAGTGCGTCCCCGATGGGACAAAAGATATCGTCGTGGAAATTCCCGAGTGGAATAAAAATTACGCCAAGGAAGCCGAGCACTAAGGAGAAATCGTGCCGCCAACATTCGATTGGGACGACACCGAAGAAATCGGCATTCAGCTCGCGGACAAACACGCCGGCCTCGATCCACTCACGGTCCGCTTCACCGACCTGCACAAATGGGTCACCGAGCTTCCGGGCTTTACCGGCGATCCGAAACTTTCGAACGAAGGCAAGCTCGAAGCCATTCAAATGGCCTGGCACGAAGAATTTCAAGACCGCCAGTCGTAACCTCGCCCGTAGCAGTGCCAGAAGCACGCCACACAAGTCTCCTGCGACCTCTTGAAACTCGAATCTTGCCTTCCCGCTGCGCATCAGATTATTGTCTTTGGCACAAGGACCAGCTGCGGAGCAATGAACGCTCTCTGTCTTCTTAAGCAAAAAAAGGAGCCGCGCACATGGAAGCAGATCTGAGGTATCCCATCGGAAAATTTCAGCGCCCTGATGGCATCACGAGCGGCCAGCGCCGCGAATTCATTGGCGCGATTGCCGAAGCCCCCGCGCGTCTTAGCGCCGCCGTCTCCGGGCTGAAGCCCGAACAGCTCGACACGCCTTACCGCCCCGGCGGCTGGACCGTTCGCCAGCTAACGCATCACATTCCAGATAGCCACATGAACGCGCTCATCCGCATGAAGCTCGCGCTCACGGAAGAGTCGCCCAACATCAAGACGTACGAGGAAGCGCGCTGGGCCGAACTGGCCGATGCGAAAGCTCCGATCGAGCCCTCGCTGACGCTGCTCGACAACTTACACAAGCGCTGGGTCTTTCTGTTGCAGTCTCTCGCCGATTCCGATTGGGCGCGCACCTTCCGCCATCCCGATTGGAAGCAGCCCATGTCGATAGACACCGCGCTAGCGCTTTATTCCTGGCACGGGCGCCATCACGTCGCGCACATCACCGCGCTGCGCGAACGCAACGCCTGGAAGTGACGCCGCCACAAGCAGCTGAGATTGCTTTTCCCTGTTCCGGCTCTGCTTGTCAATTCCCGCGTTATCTCTGATAATCGAAATAGGTCTCGCAGCATTCTCCATTGGCGCTATGGTGCAACGGTTAGCACGCGGCCCTTTCAAGGCTGAAATACGGGTTCGATTCCCGTTAGCGCTACCAAATCTTCTTTTAGATTTTTCTCGCGTGAAACTTATTGCTTATCCGGGCGGGCGAAGTCGTAAATTCCTGCGGGGTCGGCCACAAGCAGAAGACGGTCCTGTTCGACCAGAATGCCGACCGGCTGCAGGGCGGCGCCTTCGGGTGTGGCCACGCGGTAGGTATCGAGTAAATTTCCGTTCTTGTCGAAGTGCAATAGCAAATCGCTGACGGCGGCCCACACATTTTGATTCGTGGTATCGACACTTATCGCCCGAATCACAGGCTTTGCTTTCGTGCCGGGCGCACGTTCGGTAATCTTCACCACTCCGCTATAGGTATTCACACCGCCGCGATCGAAGCCGTGGCCAAAGCCGCCATGCTCGCCGAATTCTCCGTGTCCGCCTTCGCCTCCACCGCCGCCCGGAGTTCCGCCCACGTGGCCGCCGGAAAATCCTTCTCCGCCCTCGCCGCCGTGAAAATGATCGTCAAAACCGCCGCCGAATCCGCCGAATCCACCGGGTCCGAATATTCCGCCGGGAGCATTCAGCGTACTCGCGTCATACATGCCACTCATCGCGCCGCCGCTCAACAATCCGCTAATGTCCGTCAAGTCGCCGGGATCGCCGCTTCCGTCCGTCGCATTGGCCGTGAAGATCGCATTCACCGCGGAGGTATCGACCGAGCCGGGGATCCCGCCAGGTGTTGAGTTCGTGCCAGCCGGGCCGGATGTGCCTGGCTGATTACCCGCGCCGCGTGCGCCCCGGCCTCCGCCGCTCGATGCCGTGAACTTGGCGTCGCCACCCACCGAGTACATGGTCCCGAGCGAGTAGGATTCTCCCGGCCCGCGCATTCCGGAAACTCTCATCCCGACTTGTACGCGCGGGTCGTCGCGTCCGGCGTCCGGCACGAGTGCGCTCGCGGGGATCGTAACTTCATAGGCCGAATAGCCAAAGGGATCGTACTTTCGGAACTTCGGATCCTCGACCGAGGTGAACGCGAAGTACATGCTCCCGGGCGTGCCGCTGTAAAGCCTCCCGAAATTCATGGCGAAGCCGGCGGAATGGCTCGGTATGTAATCGGCGGCGTAGCCCGTTGAGTTCGGTGACGAATCGGCGGAAGCTCCGCCCGCGGCGAAGCTGATGAGTTTCGGATCGCTCACCGCGTCCGCCACATCTCCAAAGCGTCGCACAAGCCTCCCTTGCTCATCGAGTACCCGCACCAAACGGTCGCTTCGCAGCGTGACGACGGCGAACTCGCCGCCCGTGAGAGCATCGACGGACATCGGTGCCGTTACCGCGACTTTTGCTTCGAGCTCGCCTCCCGGTTTGAATATGTCGATGGCGTTTGCTCCGCGATCGGCGACGAAAAGGCGCCCATCGGAGTCCAAGTCGAAATCGACGGCGAATTTGATCGTCGCACTGCCGGAATGTGCATTAGGGATCTGGCCGATGCGCTGGCCGTCGGAGTTGTAAACAAAAATTGCGCTCGCGGGATAGGCAAGCACGTAATAGCGTCCAGTCGCGTCGCGCTTAATCTCCGTCGCGCCTCGTCCGACGTCGGGGAAGACGCGCCGGCGCGCGTGCAACACAGTCTGGAACCCTTGCGCTCGAGCCGAAGAGGTCGCGCCCTGCAGTATGAGCGCCGCTCCAAAAGCTAGAGCGACGGAGGTTGCTCGTGCGGTGGACCTGGCAGCCGCGCCGGCAATTCGCGAAACGCGGCATGATGTTCGCATTTTTCGCATTTCACACAACGCAATAGTTGTTCCCGGATTCAAACACGCACCGTTACTTCGACTTCCTTCTCTCTTGTGAAAAAGTTCCAAAACTTTCCCACAATAATTCCTCACCTTCGTAGCAAATCATGCAACCTGCATCCCCCGCCATCCATCCAAGGCAGCGAAGTTCCTCAGTGTCTTGGGACGAGGGCGTGCTAGCCGCTCTCGACTGAGACGTACTGGATGTAGCGGGAAGTTTCAAAAAAATGGATTGGTCCGTCACAGGCACGGGTGTGCCCGCGGCTTGGACGAATTCAAATTCAACGGGGGTACCATCAAATGAGAACGAAAATCAGTCTGCTTTTGACGGCGCTAGCGGTGTTCGCTTTACCGGCGCTCGCGCAGGAAGGCAATTCTGAAGTGTCCGCCAGCGTCACCGGAAATTTTCAGAATCAAGCAACAGGGACCGGGCTGACGGACACTCCGACTTATTCCGCCGGATTCCTGGTCAATTATCGCTACCACTTCAATCGCTGGAGTGCGGTGGAGGTCAACCACGGCTTCTCTCGCTTTTCTCAAGAATACGATTCCGGCAACTTTACGCAATCCAACAATCATGAAGCTACTTTCGCATACGTGTTCACGTTCGGCACTCCTCCCGAAGCTCGCTTTCATCCATTCCTTGAAACCGGCACAGGCGTCCTCTTCTTTTCTCCCGTCGGCGCCGGATCTACCATTGGGTCCCTCGGCCAGGATCGCGCGACATTTCTTTACGGCGGGGGAGTTGATTACAAGCTGACAAAGAGGCTCGGCATTCGAGCAGGCTATCGCGGACTCATCTACAGGGCTCCCGATTTCACGGTCTCGAATCAGTTCACAAACGCTGTCACGCAGATGGCCGAACCCTACGTTGGTGTCACCTTCCGATTCTAAATCACGCGTGACTTGAAGATGGAGGCGGCGATCGACTGCTTGGTGCCGCATGATTGCCGCCTTCGTCTGTTAGTCTTGACTTTGGAGCAAAGAACCCGTCGATAGGGAATGCGGTGGAAATTGTCTTCGGCGCGCCAAGCGACTCGCAGCGCCGCGCTCGCAGCAGCGGCGTCACTTCGTCAGCGGCGCACGTCTTTGAGGAAGGTGAAGGAATTGAGGGCTTGGTGCAGCCGAGCGTTTACCTCGTCGGAGTCCTGCTGCGTGAATTCCTTGAAAGTGCCGGGATCGTAAGCTCCCGAACTCGTGTGCGCCTCTTGTATGCCGAGTTCGTAGCACTTCTTGCCATGAAACACTCTATAGATGTCCCCGGTTATACCGCCGCCCAGCCAGTTGTCACTTGTGTGAAACACCTTGGCGCGAATGGAATTGACCTTCGTGTCTTCGCTGCCCTCGATGAGCCAATCCTTCGTACCAGCGAGGCAAGTCTCCGCGGTTGTGGCGCCGGGGACTTCGGCTGCGAAAAACGCCGCGGCAGAAAACGTTGGCTTGTCCTTGAAGTCGGTCTTCGGGTAGGCCAAGCAAATAATCGTCGTGGCCGGGCTGTCCGTGTCTTCACAGACTCCACCCTGGCTCGCGCAGCCGTCACCCGGAATCCATGAGCCTCGTTCTTGTGTGCAATGAACCAGCACGGAAGAATACTGGAACTGGAAGTCTCCATTCGGGCTGGTAAAGGTCCGCAGCTTGGTTTGCGCAGAGAGCGCAATGGCTACCCAGCAAAAGCAGAATGCCGTGAGTGCTTTCATAGGAGCAGCGCCTCCACTCTAGCCCTTCGCACGCGAATGGCAACAGATGAGTTGTCGTCGGTTGTTTCGCTGCCGCAAGTTCGCCCCAGACGCTAGGCCTCTCCCGCTCCCTCGCTTGACAAAGCCACAATGAGCAAAGGAATATTCCTTTCACGAGGCGTCAGAACATGACAGTGGACGTGCTGATTACTGGGGCGGGTCCCGTTGGGCTGACCATGGCCTGCGAGCTCGCGCGCTACGGCTTGGCCGTGCGCGTCATCGACAAAAACACCCAGCGAACTGACAAATCGAAGGCCCTCGTTCTCTGGCCGCGTACCCTGGAGCTGATGGACCGTATGGGACCTGGCTGTACTCAGCGCTTCATCGACGCCGGCTTCAAAGTTGCGGGGGCAAACATTCTGTCGGGACGCGATGAAATCGCCAGCATTGAAATGACTCATATCGATTCCCCTCACAATTTCGTGCTCATGATTCCACAAAGCGACACAGAACGCCTCTTGGAGGAGCATCTCGGCACGTTTGGACTCAAGGCCGAGCGCCAAGTGGAATTGAAACAATTCCAGTCGAGTGGCACGGGAGTGTCCTGTACGCTTCTCCATTCCAATGGGCAGGAAGAGACAGCGGAGGCATCGTGGCTGATTGGCTGCGACGGCGCTCACAGCACCGTGCGTCATCAGCTCGGGATGGAATTCCACGGTAGTACAATGCTGAGCGATTGGATTCTGGCCGACATTCATTTGGACGGCGTTGCCGGGGTTCCCGCGGTCAATATCTATTGGCATGCTGAGGGTGTGCTTGCGGTTTTTCCGTTTCAGGGAACGCGCTACCGCGTGATCGCTGATATTGGAGAATCATCAGGCGCCATTGGCCATGGGCACCGTCCAACGCCAACGGTCGAGGACGTTCAACGAATTCTCGACGTGCGCGGCCCGGGGGGAATTCGGGCTAGCGATCCCGTCTGGCTTTCCTCTTTCAGCATCAACGAACGTAAAGTGTCGGACTTCCGCTCGGATCGCGTTTTCCTCGCCGGGGACGCCGCACACGTCCATAGCCCTGCCGGCGGACAGGGGATGAATACCGGAATGCAGGATGCTTGCAATCTTGCCTGGAAACTGGCGCTTGTGTCGCAGGGTATCTGCGTGCAGGAGCCGTTGCTCGGCAGCTACAGTGCGGAGCGCAGTGCAATCGCAGAACTGGTTCTAGAGGCAACGGGAAAAGCCACGTCGCTAGCCGTGATGAGGGGCGGCATCAAGCAGTCCATCCGTAATCATGTCGCTTCGATGATTTTTGGTTTCGCGCCGGTCAAGCACACAATGGCAAACCTTCTTTCGGAAGTAGCAGTCGCCTATTCCCATAGTCCGCTGAACGCGCAATCGGCACATATGCGTGGCGGCCCGGAGCCTGGCAAGCGCGCGCCAATTCGCGTGGACGAGCCGGCCGTGGGTTCGGGAAATACCCCACGTTTCGCTTTATTTGCCGAAGACACGTCCGCCGCCAGAATGCTGCTGACGAAGTATCCGAATCTTGTCGAGCCTTCACCACGAAAACCGTACCTCGACGGCGGCATATGGCTCGTTCGCCCCGACGGGTATGTTGCTCTTGCCGCGAAACACGATGCCTGGAACGACGTGGACAAGTATCTCGGCCGCTTCGCCAAAGCCACGCCGGCGTCCGCAAACTAATCGATATTCGTTTTCTCCAGTCGCTCGCGGAAGTACTCCTTCCAACTCTCGGGCAATGCTGCCACTCGCAGTGTTCGCTGCAGGGACGCCACGTCGTCAGCGTCCCACCTCTTCGCGATGTACAGGCGCGTGATCTCCGAAACGGGCACGGCATTTGGGTCGCGAGCAATCACCTTGATCTCGTCGCCCGCGCCGACTTCTCCTTCGCGAGTGACCGCCAGATAGAAACCCGTCCGTCCGCTGGCCAGGAAGCGCCGCACCATGTCGTCGGATTCGAATCGAATACCCAGTTTGTAGCAAGGCAGGCGCGGCTGCGTCACCACTACTTCCGCGGAACCGGCGGAAAACTTGTCGCCAAGGCAGACCAAGTCTTCCATCAATCCATCGGTGGTGAAGTTTTCTCCAAAGATGGCCATGGGCAAATCGCGGTGGGGCAGTTCGCGGGCCCAGTAATCGTAGTGCGCGAGCGGATAGCAATACACAGCCTTGTAGACGCCGCCGTGCACGGTGAGGTCCGCCTGGCGGTCTCCATCCAAATTGAGCGTACGCAATGCAACGCGGCCTTCCACCGGTTGCTTGTAGATGCCCGTCGTCACACTCCTTCCGTGCCACGTAACTTCGCGCGGAAGCCCGGTGTTCAGCGAGACTATTTTCATCTATGGCTAATCCTCTCCGTGCGCGCTTCTATGGAAGGCCCGTAACGGGATATCGTCATCATTGTACGCACGGTAGAACCGCTCTAACGCGAAAGTTCGAATGCCGTCCACACCACTCAACCCCTCGCCTTTGAAGTTGCATTGTGCTAGCGTGAATTCCGTGATCGTTAATTACAATTCGCTGTTTGAATCACGGGACGCAGGAGAAAGTACCCGAATTCGGGAGATTCTAATCGCAACGACGTGGATTAGAAATCCCTCTAAGTCACACAAAACAAACGACCGCGCCGTTTCTAATCGCAACAAAAAACGTACCTGGCGAAACGCAGCCTTCGAGAGCAATAGCGTCGCCCAGCGCGGGCGAAAAGGAGAATCGGAGTGGCAGATTTGATGAGGACATCGAACCCGGCGCTGAGTCCCCGCGCATTTCAAGGCGAAGGCGTCGCAGTCGGCGAAGCCATGACGCTGCAAGGCACCGTCAACAAGACGGGCTTGTTGCTGATTTGCGTGATCGCCACTGCGGCCTGGACCTGGAATCAGTTCATGCATTCGCGCTCGCCTGAAACGGTGATGCCGTCGCTCGTGATCGGCGGAATCGGCGGATTTATTTTTGCCATGATCACGATCTTCAAGAAGACCTGGGCGCCAGTGACCGCGCCGGTGTACGCGCTGCTCGAGGGTCTGGTGCTCGGCGGAATTTCCGCCATGCTCGAATTGCGCTATCCGGGAATTGCGATTCAAGCGGTGAGCATTACCTTCGGGACGCTGATCGTGCTTCTGCTCGCGTATCGTTCCGGTTTGATTCCAGTAACTGAAAAATTCAAGCTGGGAGTGGTGGCCGCCACCGGAGGAATCGCGCTTTTCTACCTGCTGACCATTGTTCTCGGATTCTTTGGCGTTCACTTCACTTCCGTTTACGGCTCGGGGCCGATCGGAATCGGCTTCAGCGTTTTTGTGGTGATCATCGCGGCGCTCAATCTGGTCCTCGATTTCGATATGATCGAGACCGGTGTGCGCACCGGCGCTCCGAAATATATGGAGTGGTACGCGGCGTTTGGCCTGATGGTCACGCTCATCTGGCTGTACTTCGAAATTCTGCGCTTGCTCTCCAAAATCCGCGACCGCAACTGATGCCGAACGAAAAATTCCTCACCGGGCGCTTTTATCGTGCGCTCCGTTACGCGGCGCGACTTCATGCCGCGCAATTTCGCAAAGGCACGAAGCGTCCTTACGTCGCGCACCTGCTGGGCGTGACGTCCATCGTCCTGACGCACGGCGGCGATGAGGACGAAGCCATCGCCGCGCTTCTGCACGATGCCGTGGAAGACCAGGGAGGCAAGCCGCGCCTTCGCGAAATCCGCCGAAGATTCGGCGCGCGCGTCGCGAAGATTGTTGCCGGTTGCACGGACGCGGATACGTTTCCAAAGCCGCCGTGGCTCGAGCGGAAAAAAGCTTATCTCCGCCATTTGCGCCGCGCGAATTCATCGGTCCGCCTGGTTTCGGCCGCGGACAAGCTTTACAACGTGCGGGAAACTCTCTCCGATTACCGCGATCTTGGCGAAAATATCTGGAAACGGTTCAGAGCCACAAAAACACAGACTCTGTGGTATTACCGCGAGGTCGCGAAGATTCTTCGCACAAAAGTTCCGCGTCCACTGGCGAACGATCTCACTCGCGCCATAAACGAACTCGCCCGCGCCTCGAAAACTTCCAAGTAATCGGTCTCACGGACTCAGGTAGCCCGCCGCCACATCGGTAACATTTCTACCCCGAAAAATTTCAGCACGTCGCTGACGCATTGTGTCAATCGCTGCAAACAGCTGAATGTACTAGGGTTGCCGCGTGTTCGGCATGGCCTGCCAAGTGCACAACCGATAGCAGATTTATAAGGTTCGCCCACTCAATTCCGGGGCGGCCCGAGGGTGTCAGCGTGAAACAGCAGGAAACGAAATTCGAATGCGAACAGTGCGGTTTGGGCGGCCATCGCGGCTTCTCAATGCTGGAGATGACCGTGGTGATCGCGCTGATTCTGATCGTCTCAGCCATCGCCGTGATCAAGCTTGCGCCGGTGCTGCAGGACGCCAAGGTGGATGTGGCGATGCGCCAGGTGCTCGACCAGTTGCGCCAAGCGCGCGAATACTCCATCGCGAATCGCCGCTACGTACAGGTTACGTTCCCTACGGTCGCCGTCGGCGGACAAACGCAGTATCAGATCGTGACCACGATTCGAAATGACCTTACGGCCGGGGGCGGCCCGGTGAATCCGGTGATGAGCACGGTACCGATTCAGTATCCGGCAACATTCATGACCTTCGGCGGCGTGGATACGCCGGACGCCTACGGAAACGCTTCCGCGATTGAATTCAACGGCGTAAACGGCGGGCCGGCCGCGGGAATGATGTTCCAGAGCGACGGCGAACTCGTAGCGGGAGCGACGTATCTTCCGATCAACGGGACAGTTTTTCTGGGAGTTGCGGGCCAGACGAATTCGGCCCGAGCCATTACGGTGCTGGGCACCACGGGAAGAATTCGAGCGTGGAAGGCGGCGGCAAACGCGGCCAGCTGGGTGCAATTTTGAAGGAGAACGGGAAAATGCGGGAAACGAGAAAGCGTCAGCTAGAAAAGGGCTTCACACTGCTGGAAACGATGATCGCTCTGGTGATCATGTTCATTGGAGTTTTAGGTCTGGCGGCGATGCTTGGAGATTCACTCGCGTACATGCAGGGATCGCAGGCTGACTTCATCGCGCAGCAAAAGGCCGAGGAAGCGGTAGAAGCCATCAACACGGCGAAGTATACGAACAACATTACGTTCGCGCAGGTCTCGAATTTCAGCGGAGGCAATCCGGGAGGCCTTTTTCTTTCGGGGCCGCTGCCGATTTTGCAGCCGGGCCCCGATGGACTCGTCGGCGCGACTACCGACGTGGGCGCGCCGCCGGCTTACATCCTGTTGCCCGGGCCGGACAACATTCTGGGCACCGCGGATGACGTACAAGTTCCGCTCTCCAATTACACCCGCACCATCACGATCACGCCCATAGCGAACGAAGGTAACGCTCTGAGCCAGATCGTGGTGACGGTCAATTACACGGTGGGGAAGTTCACGCGCGCGTACTCGATAACCACTTTTATCTCGGCATACGACTAGAGCCGCGAGGAGCAAGGAATGAAGCGGGAAACCGGATTCTCATTAATCGAATTGATGGTCTCGATGGCGATCGTGGTCTCGGTAGTCGGCATCGCCACGGTATCGCTGATGCAGGCGCGAAATGCCACCGAGGCGGTGGCACTGGAAGCCAACGTTCAGGAAAACCTGCGCGCCAGCATGCACTTCATGGTGAAGGACATGATGCAAGCCGGGGAAGGAATTCCCCAGAGCGGCATCAACCTGCCGGCGACAGGCGCAACGTCCGCGGTGAAGCGTCCGGGCACGGCTACGATTTTTTCGTACGGCGCGGCCCCGGTTACGGACTACACCGTGCTGCCTGCGGTGGTTCCTGGAAACCAATTGGGACAATTGGTGTACGGCGTAAACCCCACGACGGGAGCGCTCCTGGTAGCGGGAGCCACTGCGTCCGACATAATCAACCTGTTCTATGCGGACAACAGTACGGTAGCCAGCGACGGCAGCGGCCACGCGCTGAATAGCTATCCGATCGTGCAGGCTGCGCCGTCGGCCCCGGTTTGCACGGGAGCGATTGATCCGAACGGAGCGTTCGCAACACTCGCGGCCGGCTGTTTCGACATGCCGGGCACGCCAACTCCTATCGCGACCGGCAATATCATGATGTTTACGAATCAGAATGGAGCGGCGATCGAGTACGTCACATCGGTAGCGGGACAGACCATCAATTTCGCTGCCGGAGATCCAGCCGGATTGAATGGAATAGCCGGCGCGACCAGCGGAACAGTGAAGTATTTGCAAAACCTGACGGCCGGAGTTCCCAACGGAACGTTTCCTCCAACCACCATCACTCGCGTCTGGATGGTCAGCTATTACATCGACGCGGCGACCACTCCCACGCAACCGCAATTGGTCCGGCAGGTAAATTACCCGAACTATCCGGCAGGCGCGCCCGCAAATCCTCCGCAGCAAATAGGCGATGTCATCGAGGACTTGCAATTCAGTTACGACATCATCAACTCGACGGCCCCGGCAGGAACGTATCCTCTGGGACCTGGAGACGCATCAACGCCGGGTGGGGGTGACACTCCCTTCCAGATACGCGCGGTCAATGTGTTCGTCGCTGGACGGTCCGAGGTTCCCTACACGGCGGTGGCAAACCCGTTCTTCCTGAGGAATAACCTAAGCTCGCAAGTTTGTATCCGCAGCCTTGCATTCGTGCCTGCATTCAACACCTCGCCAACCGCGCCGCAAACGCCGGTGCCATAGGGAGCTGCAGGAAAGGGAATTTTTCCAGGGATTTCTAAAGGAGAAAAGCTGTGAGAACCAAACGAGAACAAGGAATCGCTCTTCTAACGTCGCTGCTGGTACTGATCCTGATTTCCGCCATCGTGGTGGGAATGTGCTGGATGGTGATGAGCGATCAGCGCCTGGGCGGTAATAACAGCGATCGCGAAAGAGCCTATTATGGCGCCGAAGCCGCGATGGAAAAGATGACCACGGACGTGGGAAATACGTTCGCAACACAAGGCGCGCTCACTACTGCAAACATCGCCACCATCGTGGGAGCTCCTCCGACGGGAATCACGGGAATTCAGTATCAGAATGCAAACGGCTCCACCTATCAGATCTTGTGCGGAACGCCGCTGGCCAGTCCGTGCGTTCCGACGTCGCAAAACGCGACGATTCTTCCGCCGAGCCCGTATGCAGGCATGCAGGGATTGATCACACCGTTCACTCTGAGCGTCGCGTCGCAGACACTGGACGGCGCGGAAGTAAAACTGCAGCGGCAAATTCAGGCCGTGGCAATTCCCGTTTTTCAGTTTGGAATTTTTTCCCAGACCGACCTGAGCTTTTTCAACGGGCCTCCATTCGATTTTGGAGGACGCGTGCATACCAATGGCAATTTGTGGCTGGCCTCAAACATGGGGCCGCTCTATCTCAACAATAAAGTCACTGTGGTTGGCCAAGTAATCCGGACGAACCTGGAGAACGGCTACCCGTCAGGTTCTACGCTCGCGGCCGCCGGTGGTGATTATACCGGGGTCGTCGATATTGCAACGGTACCGGGAGCATTGGATCCTGCCCTGGGCGGTAACCCGGCGAACTGGCGCGCACTTGCGCTCACGGAAGGCAGTACGACAGGGAGTAGCGTGTATGGAGGCGTCAGCGCGGGCCTGAACAACCCGGATTGGAATGGTACGGTGGAACCGGCGTACCTCGGAGAGCTTACCAACGGAGTTACTCCTTTGAACTTGACGGCCACGGCGCTAGGTGGAATCACTACACCGATTTCTCTCATTCGTCGGCCGACCGTCGGCGAAGCGGGCTCGAATCCAGCCGAGTTCTCCGAACAGTATTTCGACCAGGCCAGCTTGCGCATATTTCTGGATGATTATCCGCTCGGCAAGGTAGCGGGAGCCGCTGCTGCTTGTAACACCGCAGATGTGATGAGCCTGGATACGATCGATACTTCGAAGAACCCGGTGGACCTCGCAACGCTGGCGTGGGACACGTCTGCCCCGTCGGGCGACGGGAACACGACGATCCCTTTCTACTCTGCTCCGGCTTGGATTGCGGGAAATATCGGGGCACTTGGCACTGGCGGAGTCTACCCATTGCCGGTTTCAGATGCACAGGGTGGCACGGCGTATAGCGCAGGGGATGGCTACTGGGTTAAACAGTACTATCCCATCATCCAAGGTTGCATAAAAATTGAATACGAAAACGCCGGCGGAACTGCCTGGGTGGACGTAACCCAGGAGATCCTCAAGCTCGGTTACACCGGTCGCAACATCGACCCGCTGAACGGCGCGCGCCCTCCGACGCTTCAGGGAGTTCCGGGTGGCCAACAGCCGGCTGAATCGGCGAACGGCTGCGCGAATCCAAGCCCGAATGCGGTGATTCGCCTGGCGCGATTGCGGGATAATCCTTCTACCGGTGCGGGTTCCAACGGTTGGTGCGGGTTACCTCCCGCGGGTACTGCGAACCAGCATGGTTACGATTATTGGCCCAACGTGCTTTACGACACGAGAGAGGGCATTCAGCGTCCCGAATTCACTCCGGCAAGCCTCACTGCCGAAGGGGTCATGAACTACGTCGAACTCGACGTGACCAACCTCGACAAATGGTTTATGGGAACCATCGGAACGAGCGGAGTCAGCGCAGACCTTACGGGCGGATACGCGATCTATTTTAGCGACCGCCGGGGCAATGCCATCGATCCCGTGGCCGGTACCAAGGTGGGAGCGTTCGGTTTCAACGATATCGTCAACCCGGCGAGCGCCAATGCATGTCCGAACGGCGCGCTCGACGGAGGTGAGGATCTCGAAAGTGATGGCACGCTGCGGGTTTACGGAGCAGTGCAGCTTGTACCTCAGTTCCTCGTGACCGGCGCGCCAAAGTTGGGAGCCGGGCTGTGTGCGGGCATCGGGCCACAGCAGTATTACAACGTTGCTCAGGAGTCGAGGGAAAATCCACCGGCGTATTTCCGCCGGGCGCTGAAGCTCGTGAATGGGAGCGTCATCAGTCTCGGCGCTGCCTGCTACGGGGCCGCTCCGGCTAATCCTCCATGCGGCTTGACCATCACCTCCGAGAACCCGGTCTATATCGAGGGTGACTATAACGCGCCGGGAGGGAACCTGGCTGCGGCAGGAACGGTAGGCGCATCGGTCGCCGCCGACGCCGTGACGCTGCTTTCGGATAACTGGAACGACATCAACACTTTCATCTCGCCCTACAATGACGGCGGGCGGAACGCTGCTCAAACCTCATATCGCGTGGCGCTGATTTCCGGCAAACCGATCCCGTTTGCAGACCCACCGGGAGAGGGAACGGAGGACTTCGGAACCGATGGAGGGCTGCACAACTTCCTGCGCTTCCTGGAGAACTGGGGAGGCATCAATTGTAATTACGAAGGTTCGCTGGTGAGCTTCTACTACAACCGGCAAGCGAACGGACTCTACAAGAATACGGGTTCCGTATATGCACCACCCAATCGTAATTACAATTTTGACACAAGCTTCACAAACGGTCCGCAATGGCTGCCTCCGAGAACTCCGACGTTGCGGTCCGTGAACACGGTCGGCTTCACACAGGAAATTCTGCCAACGCAGTAGAACGGTTTGCAAGAGCTGTACTCGAGCGGCTCCCGCCTCCCCGGGAGCCGCTTTCTTTTTGGGTGGACGATTTCCGCGAATCAGGGAGAGGCCGGAAGAATACGCCCGTTGAATGTGGTGTTCAGAGTGGGGGTGGCACACGCCGGCACTAAATCCATGGAGCACAAATCTCCGAGCGCCTCGCTGAAATCACCGGGTAAGGCAAGACCGCTGAGCGGTTCCGCATAGAGATTGTAATTACGCCCGATGGGCAGGCGTTCGAGATCGAACGTGCCATCGAACCGCGTGGGCGGACTCGCGGCGTTGCAGCTCCAGCCGCCCAGAGTTCCGGCGACGACAGCACCGGTGGCTGCGTCAAGCGCCACCACGTGGGCGCCGACAATTCCTGTAACGGATGTGCCGAGCGATGGAGCGGGAATGGTCGCGAGTGAGAACGGATTGGCGGGAAGAATTTGGCCGCGAATCGCGCCGATGTTGGTGGTGTCGTTCGGGTCGGGGTAAAGGACGCGAATGCCAGTGCGGTCGTCGTCGCTCAGCGGGCCGTCGGGCACTTCCGCGGTGGGACGGACGCCGAGAAATTGTCCGGGCGGCGGAGCGTAGGGGAACATCATGGCGCGTATCTCCGCCGAATTGTCCAGGCCCATCCAGTTGCCGAGTTCGTGTGTGAGGACCGATTCCAGATCGTAGGCACCCTGGCCCGCCACGGTGGAGAGTGCCGCCGGCGTTGCGAAGATCACCGTGCCGTTATTGCAAAAGAGCGTATCCGAATCGAGAATCTGGCCCACGAAGGCAGCGGGGCCGCTCGAGCCGACGCTTGCTCCCGCAGTGTTGGCGGTGAACGATCGCGTAAATGCCAAAACACCGGTGGTGAAAGCATCGCTCGTTTGGTTGAAGCAGATTGTGTTGAGGCCGTCGATGTTGTCTTCCGCGTCGTCAGTGCAGGAATTCGCGGCGCTGACGCGGGCGATGGGAGATTCGAGGCCGGGATAGGAGGTCGCGTTGAACGATGTTCCGGTGACTCCGGACCACACGGAGAACGAATCCGAAATGGTCTGTTCGATTTCGTCGAGCTGCGCGGGCGTGCCCGGAGCGGCCACGGTGAGGATGACCGGCGTGAAGAGCGCGGGAAGAGAAGTGCTCCACTGACGATCGAGCGGGGTCGCCAGCGACAGGTTCCAATGGTTCGGCTGGGGACAACCGCCGGATTGGGGAATGGTGGAATCGAAGGTGTAACCTTGCGCCGGAGGCCCGAAGAGCGTGGCGATGAAGAACAGCGCGGCGGTGAGAAGTGCGATGGCGCGTTTCACTTTTTTCTTCCTAGTTCTCCGTGCACGGCGCTGGAAACTTGCGCTCGCAATGCGTGGAGTGGCAAACCGCGAATTCCGGACGGCTTGAATTGGCGCGTTGCGGGATCAAAAGTGTCGAGAGCGGCGCTGTCTTGCGTGACGATTTCCAGCGCGGCGCCGCGATCGTGGCCGATCCGGAACGTTCCCTGAACCCAGCTGACCACGGAATAATTTCCGTTCGCCGCTTGCTGCAGGAAAAGCACGACGTCTTCACCCGTGCGGAAGCGCGGAACGCCGGAAACGTTGGAGGTGATGTTGCCCGCTCTGCCGCCGAGCAGGCGCACGGTTATGGTTGAGTGTGCGGAGCCTTTCCACACGTCCACCGGCGCGAAGGATGTGAAGGTCCAGATTTCGCCGGAATCCCAGCGCGTGGAATTGCCAAGGCAGCGCGCGCGGAGGATCAGGCTGGAGGCGTGCGTCATATCAGCGACGGACATATGCGCCAGAGTTGCGGCGGTGGCCGCTGCGCACACGAGCAGCGAGACGCAGAGCAGGATTGTGGAGAGGCGCGCGCGCGTTCGTATTCCAGACGTCATTTTCATTCTCATTGCACCTCGATCATTCCGGTGGCGAAAGCGTGATCATTGTTGAGCGTGGTGATGAACAGAGTGCGCACGCCGGGAAGAGTTGTGCTGGAAATCACGAGATCCAGTTCAATTGTGTTGGGGAAGATGCCTGTGACGGCGGAGGCGGTGACGCCGATGTCGCCGCCGGGAGGGCCGCTGAACGCGTAGGTAAAAGTGGGATCGAGCAGGTTGCCGTGGATACAGAGGCTCACGGTGGATGTGCCGCTCGAAGGGCGCGTGATGGTGAGGGGCGCGGCTCCGATTCCGCAATTGTTGCCGCCGGTGAGGAAGCCGATGGAATCCACATTCATGGGTGCGGATTCGGCGGCGGTGGTGGGGTCGGTGACGATGATGTTGGTGCCGGTGACGGCGGGCTGGCTCGCGCTGAGAGTTATTACGCCGACAGAAACGTCGAAGGGCACGATGACGAAGGGCACCGGATTCGAAAGCGCGCCGAGTGAACCGGGATTCTGGATTTGAATGGTGATGGTGGCTGCAGATTGCACGTCCGAGGGATTCAGAGATATGGCGCAGCTGGCCGAGGAGGCGCAGGTGGTGGCGCGCGCGATTCCATTGAGCAGAATAGTGGAGGCGGAGCTTCCGGCTCCGGCGATGAAGTTGATTCCTTCCACTTCAAAGGGGAATCCTTCCACGCCGCCTGCCATTACGCTCGAGGGCAGAATTGCTTCGATGATCGGGCCGCTTGAGATGGCAATGGCAGCGGTGGCGGACTTGGTGGAATCGGCGACGCTTGTGGCGATGATCGCGATTGCGTTGGGCGACGGCGCGGCGGTGGGAGCGGAGTAGAGACCGTTCGCGTCCACTGAGCCGCAGGCCGCGCCGCTGCAACCCTGGCCGGGAACGGCGCTCTGTACGGCCCAAGTGACGCTGGTGTTGGTGGTACCGGTGACAGTGGCGACGAATTGCTGTTGCGCTAGCGAGGCGGTGGAAGGCGCTACAACGGCGAAAGTCGGCGAGATGGAAATGGCAACTACTCCGGCGGGGCCGGTGATGATGACCATGGCCGTGCCGCTGCGCGAGGGATCGGCCGCGCTCGTGGCTGTGACCGTTACGGGATTTGCTGCGGGGATGGCGGCGGGCGCGAGGAAATCCACGCTGCCGGAAGCAGCAGATGGTGGGGGGATGCAGGGGCTCGTGCCGGATTCGCAGATTTGGCCCACGGTTGTGTTGCCGTTTGACGCCCCGTTGACGGACCAGGTGACGGCGGTGTCTGAGGTGTTGGTGACGACAGGGGTGAGTGACGTGCGCAAGTTGATTTCTACAGTAGTGGCGCTGGGCGCGATGCTTACGGTGACGGCGCTTACGATGGTGACGTTTGCGGATATGGTGGCAGAGCCGGCGACGGCGTGGATCGTCACAGGATTGCTGGAGGGAAGAGCGGCGGGCGCGGTGTAGAGCGCAGCGGTTGCGCTGGTGCCTACGATCGTGCCGAGCGTGGAATTGCCGCCGGGAATCCCGTTCACGTCCCAGGTAATAGCTGCGGTGGGCGCGGGGCAGAATTGAGCTATGAACGATTGCGTCACGCCGAGCGCGATGTTTGCCGCTGACGGCGAAATTGAATTTGAACCTGTGCAAACTACAGTGACAATGGCGTTGGCGGATTTTGAGGTGTCGGCGACGCTCGTGGCTGTCACTGTGACGCTAGCGGGAGTGGGTGGAGTGGCAGGCGCGTTGTACACGGCGGAGCCTGGGCCATTCGTTGCGATGGTGCCGAACGTCGAATTTCCACCGGGGATGCCGTCCACGCTCCATGTGACGCTCGTGGAAGGGCTGCCTGTTCCAGTGACGGTCGCGGAAAAAACTTGCGCCGCGCCGGTCGCGAGGGTTGCGCTGGGCGGCGAGACGCTGACCACGATGTTGTCCTGAAGCGTGACGGGGACCGATGCGCTGTCTTTGGGATTGACTTGGCTGACAGCTGTGACCGTGACGCTGGCGGGGCTCGGAAGAATTGGCGGCGCGGTGTAAAGACCGCTCGCGGAAATGGTCCCGACAGTTGAACTGCCTCCCGTGATGCCGCTCACTTCCCAGGTGACGTTCATGTTGGAATCGCCGGTTACGGTGGCCTGAAATTGCTGTGTCTGGCCGAGGAAGAGCGTGGCGCTGGTTGGTTGAATCGTGACGGTGACGTTGGGTGGCGGAGGCGTTGGTGGAGCAAACGCGTATCCGCAGCCTGCGAGTACGAACGCAGCGGCGCAGAGAAGCGCGCGGAAGAATAGGTGCGAGGGGAATCGGTCGCACGCGCGGAGCCGCCCAAGTTTGAATGAATTCCTCATGTGCGACGGACGAGAAGGCAAGGGATGTGCCAAAGCGGAGCACGGCCAAAAGCGTTGCGCCGCGTTTCACTGAGAACGCTCCACGAGGAGAAGCGCGCGGCTAAGCATTGTGTCGCGAGGGCGTTATACGGATGAGGGCACGCGGAGTCGACTAACACCGGGGATCTTGAGCGAATAAACCCGAGCCGAATGCGGTGTTTCGTGGTTCCAAGTTGGCACACGCTCAATCCATTTCGGGAGTGAAGCCCGGGAAGAGCGGTAGTTGACAGCCGTGAGGGACCGCCGAATAATGCCGCCATGTCTCAGCCCGGGATTGTTCGGCGCATCAAGAGCTATTCGTCGGAGAGTGGTTACGTCTATCAGTACCAATTCCAGGACGTGCATCCTGCGACGCGCGACAATGCTCCGGGAAACGAATTCGTGTATTACGTTTCGGCCGACCGCAAGACCATGTTTCCCATCCGCATCTTCGTGCCGCGGGCCGTGCTGGAGGAATGGACCAAGCAAACTGGGCGCGCGCTGACTGGCACGGAAGAGTACGCGGTGGCCAAGATGCGATTATTTCAGGCGCTGGATGAGGTGCAGGACTTCGCCGTATCGCGGCCGGAGCTGGTGGTGGATTCGTCAAACCTTGGTGCATTACTGGAACGCCTGGGCCTGTAAGCGTTCCTTGCAAATCCCACGAAAATGAACCAAAAGCTCGCGACCGGCGTCTGGCTAAACAGGACAGCGATGGATGCACTGGCGGCCAGTTTTCCGGGGAGCGCAGTGAGCCAGGACGCTTCGCTCGAACGCGAATTCGAGCAGCGACTTGCCGATTGCCCCACACTCGCGTATCGCGTGGCGCTGAGTGTGCTGCGGAATACCGCCGAAGCGGAAGACGTAGCGCAGGAAGCGATGCTGCGCGCCTACCGCAATTTTCATCGCCTCGGCGATCGCGAGCGATTTCGCGCCTGGCTGGTGCGCACGGCGTGGCGACTCGCGCTCGATCGTATTCGCGCGGCGGGCCGCCGGGAACGGCGCGAAACGGCGGCGATGTCCGCGGACTTGAACAACCAGCGCGGCACGAGCGTCGAAAATGTCGCGGCAGCGCGCGAATTCGAACGGCATGTGGCACGCGCGATGGATGAGCTTCCAGAACGGCTGCGGCTCGTGATGGTCCTGGCGGCGATTGAGGGCTACAACACGCGCGAGGTCGCAAGTTTGACTGGGCTGCCCGAAGGCACAGTGAAGTCGCGGTTATTTTTGGCGCGGAAGAAATTAGCGGAGAGATTGAAATGGCTGATAAAAAACACCCCGACCGGATGACGGATTGGGTGAACGATTTTGCGCTGGGCGAATTGCGCCCGGAGCGCGAGCCGGAGTTGCTCGCCCACGCGATGGAATGCGATGCGTGCCGGGAAGCGCTGGCGCATGCCAAGCGTGTGCGCGAGATGGTGGATCGCGGCGTCGAAACGCTCGTTGCGGGTGAGCCAGGGCCGGAATTCGGGGTGCGTCTCCGCACGCGGCTGGCGCAGGAGGCCGTTCCTGCGCAAAGGAACTGGGCTGCATGGCTTTCGGCGGAGCCGGGATCCAAGAGGCTCGTCTCGTTCCGAGCGGCAGCGTTAGTTTTGGCCGCGATTCTGGCGATTATCGTGGCGCGTTTGCCGCATCGCGACGTTGCCACGCCGCCTGTCGAGCAAGTGACCGCGACATTGCCCGTGTTTACTTCTGCACCGACTGCCACCCAGGAAAGCGTCGCTAGTTCGCGCCCGTTGCGAACGCCACTCGCATTCCATGCGCCTTCTCGCCACACGCCTCAGTCTGAGCCTGAAGTCCTCGTACCCAAGGGAGAACTGCTGGCTGTCGTGCAATTTAACGAGGCGCTTCGCAGCGGCCGCGTGGACGGCGGAAGGCTCTACGTCGCGCAACAGGAAGCGCAAGAACTGCTGGAAGTGAAGCCGATTGAGATCGCGCCGCTGGAGTTTCCTGATGCACCGAAAGCCGACTCGGGCACCGGCCCGGGTCTTGCCCTGAACTAAACCACGAGTGGCGGCGTCTTTCCTACAGTACTCAACACCTGAGTTACCGGAGGCAATCGATGAAAGTTTCATATTGGCTTGGAATGTGTGCTGCGCTCGTGTTACTTGCGGCACCGGCGGCTAAAGCGCAGGACAAGCCTGCCACCGAGACGCGCGCTCCCGAAGCGATTGTGCCTGCGAAGCTCCAAATCGTCCTGACCGAATATGATGGAACCAAGAAGCTCAGCAGCATGCCTTACTCGATTCCGCTCCTATTGCAGGGTACGGCGTTGACTTCGTCTTTGCGCATGGGCCTTCGCGTTCCGGTCAACACAAGCATCTCAAAGACAGGGGAAGCTTCGTTCCAGTATATCGACGTGGGAACGAACATCGACGTCAGCGATATCGGTTACCGCATGAATCATGTCCTTCCAACTCCCGGGAGATTCAGCGTGGATATAAAGATCGACCGGTCTTCCTTGTACGTGCCATCCAGAGATAAAGACGGCCATATCGATGGAGGTAAAGATTGGACTGCCGGCGAGCCGCCTCCGGGCGACGAGCCGATGATCCGGCAATTCCGCGGCGACGTGACGCTGCTGCTGCGCGATGGACAGGAAGCCGAGGCGACAGTGGCGACAGATCCGCTCACGGGGCGAGTGCTTAAGGTGGAGGCGACTCTTAACGTATTGAAATAAGAGGGCGGCGAGATTCAGTGATGCAAAGGCACGGGCAATCGACGGGCCTGGAAACCGCAAATTAGCAAGGACGGGCGGGAACCAGGTTACTTCTTTGCAAGAATTGCGTGGAGGGCGGGCTCGAGATTCTCGTAGCGAAAGGAGTATGTAGTGACGGGCAAGCGTTCTGAGTGAACTCGCTGGCTGGATAAAAGAAGCGCGTCGGCCATTTCGCCGAGGGCGAGACGCAAGGCGAAGGCCGGCGCGGGGAAGATGGCTGGGCGGTGAAGGACGCTAGCCAGCACACGCGTGAATTCCGAATTCTGCACGGGGTTTGGCGCCACCAGATTCACGGGGCCGCGCAGTTGCTCGTTCGCGATGGCAGCGCGCAAGGCCCCGACCACATCGTCGAGAGCAATCCACGACATCCATTGCTTGCCGCTTCCCAGGCGCCCGCCAGCGCCCAGTTTGAATGGGGTGAGCATGCGCGGCAGCGCGCCGCCCTTCGCGGAAAGAATCACGCCGAACCGAGTGATGACGGTACGGATGCCAAGCGATTCCGCGCGGATGGCTTCCGCTTCCCAATCGCGGGCAAGAGCCGAGAGGAAATCGTCGCCGCTGCCGCTGGATTCGGTCAGAATTTCGTCGCCGCGGTCGCCGTAATAGCCGATGGCGGACGCAGAAACAAACACGCGGGGCTTCTGCTTCATTCGGGAAATAGCATCCTCAAGGACGCGCGTGGAATCGATGCGACTGCTGCGAAGAAGCTTTTTGCGCGCGGGTGTCCATCTGCCGCCGCCAATACTCGCGCCGTTTAGATTTACAACGGCGTCGGTGCCCTCCATTGCATCGAGGTTCACAAATGAGCTCACGGGGTCCCATCGCACATCGCCGGGCGAGGCATCTCCTCCCGGACGCACAAGAAGCGCTACGGTGTGCCCTTCTGCGCGCAAAGACTGCGTAAGCGCGGTACCAACAAGTCCCGACCCGCCCGAAATCAGAACCTTCATGACCTTCCCTCTGTGTTTTCGTTCAAATCAGCGTAATGCTTTGTACTGAGGACCGACGGAGCCCGGCTGACCCCTCTCTTGCAGTGGATTCTAATCGCATAGGCTCCGCGTGCCAAGCAAAGTTCTCCGCTGGATTGAGTACGCCGGAACGACGCGGGGCCCGTAATCGAAGAAAGAATTTCGCGAAACCATCGGGAGATGGCCCGTCCACCTAATGTAGAATCAACGTTTTATTGCGAGGTTGCGAATGGCCGATGTGCCGGGACGGCGCACTCTTGGAATTTTGGTTGCGGTTTTTTTTCTTCTCTCCGTTGCGCATTCCGCTGGACCGCGAAGCAACACCGGAATTCGCGGATTCTCGCCGGCGCGCGTGGAGGCAGAACGGGCGCTCGAGCAGAAATTGCGAAGCATTCCTGAGGCTGCTCGCGCGGAAAGCGATCTGCGCCAACTTACGAGCGAGCCGCATATGGCCGGGACCGAGGCGAGCCATCGCGTTGCGGAATGGCTGCTGGAGCAATATCGCAGCTTCGGATTCGACGCCGAAATCGTGAGCTACAGCGTCTGGCTCGCGCAGCCCAGCGAAGTGAAGCTCGAGCTGGTCGCACCCGAGAAAAAGACGCTGGCGTCGCCCGAGCAGCCATTTCCGCAGGACAAAGATACATACGACAAACGCCTCGCCGCCGCGTTTAACGCATATTCGCCGTCGGGGGACGTAACAGCGCCGGTCGTGTACGTGAATTACGGGATGCAGGACGATTACCGCGAGCTTGAATCGCTGGGTGTGAGCGTGGAAGGTAGGATTGCTCTCGCGCGTTATGGGCACGGCTATCGGGGCATCAAGACCAAGCTCGCGGAGGAGCACAAAGCTGCTGGCCTCATCATTTACTCCGATCCCGGAGATGACGGTTATGCGGCCGGCGATACATTTCCCAACGGGCCCTGGCGTCCCATGAGTGGAATCCAGCGAGGCTCGGTCCTTTATACCGAGATTTATCCCGGGGATCCGCTTACTCCCGGCGTTGGATCGACGCCGGACGCGAAGCGGCTCGCTCCCGCCGACGCTGCCAGTTTGCCGCACATTCCTACCATGCCTATCAACGCCCAAGATGCGGCCGTGATTCTGGGAAATCTCGGGGGGCCACACGTGCCGCGCGCGTGGCAGGGAGGTCTGCCGCTTACTTACCACCTTGGGTCAGGACAAGCCAAGGCGCACATGAAACTGGTGATGGATTATCAGCAGCGGCCGATTTATGACGTGATTGCGAAGCTTCACGGCGAGGACGATGGTTCCTGGGTGATTCTGGGCAATCATCACGACGCTTGGGTTTTCGGCGCCGTCGATCCCAACAGCGGAACTGCCGCGATGCTCGAAACCGCACGCGCGCTGGGAGAACTTGCGCGATCGGGTTGGAAGCCGCGGCGCACGATTGTGATGTGCGAATGGGACGGCGAAGAGCCCGGGCTGATTGGATCCACGGAATGGGTGGAGCAGAATCGCGCGGAGCTACAGAAGAAAGCACTGGCCTACATCAACGTCGACGTGGGAGTGGCGGGGCCGAATTTCGAGGCCTCGGCCACTCCGTCGCTAAAGGAGCTTGTGCGAGATGCCACGCGGGACGTCCCTGATCCGAGCGGCAGAGGCAGCGTCTTTGAAACTTGGCGCGAGCATAGCAGCCATCCGCCGCAAGAATCGGGTTCAGCGCGCACTCGGGCTAAGGCGGAAACTCCAGGTGAGGTGCCGCTGGGCGCTCTCGGGTCGGGCTCTGACTTTTGCCCGTTCCTGGATTTTGCGGGCATTGCTTCGATTGAGGTGGGATTCAGCGGCGATTACGGCGTCTATCACTCGCTTTACGACGATTTCTACTGGATGAAACATTTTGGCGACCCTGCGTTTACATATCACGCGGCGCTTGCGCGCATTCTAGGCACGCTGGCGTTGCGGGTGGACGAGGCGGACTTTCTGCCGTTTGACTACGCGGCGTATGCTTTGGAAATCAGCCGCGCGGCCGGCGATGAGGTTACACGTGCGGAGCAAGAGGGACTGGCGAGCGCAAGCGTGAAGGAAATTTCAAGTGCCGCGGCGCAGCTATCCGCTTCGGCCGCGCGCGCTTCGCAGGCGCTGCAATCGATTTCAGGTGTGCGGCTGAATGCCACGAAGGAAGATGAAATAAATCGCGAGCTGGCCAGCGTGGAACAGAGTTTGCTGGCGCCGGAAGGGCTCCTGGGACGCCCCTGGTACAAGCACACGATTTACGCTCCGGGAAGTTACGGAGGCTATGAGGCAGAGGTTTTTCCGGGCGTCCATGAGGCGCTGGACTGGAATGACGCTGCGGCGCTGCGACGCGAAGCAGATTCGCTAGTGGCGGCGTTGCGGCGAGCGGCGGCACGTCTGGATGAAATTGCGCACCTGGCGTCTTCGTACAAGTAAATTCGGCGGGGTGACACGATGTCTCTCACGCGATCACAGACGGTCTTGAGTTTCGCGCTTGGAGGCTTGGCCGTGGCGTTCGCGGTTGGGCTTGCGGCCTCTTCACAGCAGCGAACGCAAAAGGCGAACCCGCCGGCGTCTGAGGGCCGGCCGATTACACCTGCTGGTTCGTTCGTCCTCGACGCCAATACCGGGCAACCGGCAGTGGGCGCGATGCCGATGGCGTTCGTCCGCAGCCCGGACCACGACGCGAAAGACGGCGGCGGGCGATATCTGATTAGCGTGAACAGCGGGTTTGGAATCCAGTTCAACGCCACGACGAACGAGGCGCAGCAATCGCTGTCGGTGATCGACCTCAACGCCCAACAGGCACCGAAAGTCATTCAGGATGTTTATTTCCCGAGCCCGCAGAGCGCGATGGTGGGGTGCGCGTTTTCGCCGCGTCCCGATGCGAGTGGCGCGTATACGCTGTATGTTTCGGGCGGGTACGAGAACAAAATCTGGATGTTTCGCTTTCGGCCAAATGCAGCGCAGCCGATCTCGCCGCCTTCGAACGGGCCGGACACGAAAATCACGGCGCCGTATTTGTCTGTGCGAGGATTTTCCACGGAGGCGGGCTCGCAACGTATCCAACATGACCAGGAGCCGGTCTATCCGCTTGGACTGGCGCTTGGCGCCGATGGTGATTCTCTTTTTGTCGCTAACGATCTGGGAGATTCGCTCGGAATTATTCGTGATTTGCGCGGCGAAAGGCGCTTGACGCGTGTGGATTTGAGCGATGGGCATGCGGGGCACTTTGTTTATCCCTATGGAGTCGTGGCCTGGTCCTCAAAGGAATCGCACGAAACGAAAAAGGTGTACGTGTCCTGCTGGGCCACGGCTTCGGTGGCGGTGGTGGATGCGACGGACGCGTCGAAACAAGTGAAGTTTGTTCCTGCGGGTAGGCATCCAACGGCGATGATTTTGAACGAAGCGCGCACGCGGCTTTACGTCGCGAATTCGGATGCAGACAGCGTCACGGTGATAGACACCGCGCAGGATCGCGCCATCGAGACGATCAGCGTGCGGCTGGCGGAGAAGGCGCTGCCGGGCGGCTCGCCCGAGGGCCTGGCGCTCAGCGCGGGCGGCGAAACGCTCTATGTCGCGAACGCGCACAGCAACGCAGTCGCCGTGGTTGGGCTGTCGGCGGCGGGGCAGGGAATCAGCGCGGCGAAAAAACAAGAAAAGCGCGGCGACGATGACGATAAAAAAATGTCGGAGAGCGAGAACCGAAGCATAGTGCGTGGATTTATCCCGACGGGACAATATCCATCGGCGTTGAGTGTTGCAAATGCCACGGTCTTCGTTGCCAACGGCAAGGGCACCGGCTTTGAGGCCTCGTCATTGCAGGTGAATAATTCCGGGCGCGCGCCAGATATTCCGAGCGACCGCTTTCCGGTGGGCGCCGGGCATATCGGACAGGGCGGGCAGTATGACGTATCTTTGATCGCTGGAAACATTTCGCAGATTGATGAGCCGGACGCGCGCGCTTTGCAGGATTACACAAGCCAGGTAATGCGCAACGATGGCTTGATCGGCGCGCCGGATGTGCGGCTCTTTTCCGGAGCTTCACCGATTCACCATGTGATTTATGTGATCCGGGAGAATCGCACCTACGATCAAGTTTTTGGAGATGTTGAAAAATCGGGCGACGGCACGAGCGCGGACGGCGATGCGAGCCTGGCAATTTTCGGTGGAGGCACGGCAGCGCGGCAGGCGCAAGGCCCGCCGCAGAACATTACGCCGAATGCGCACGCTCTGGCGCAGCGATTCGGGCTTCTCGACCGCTTTTTCGTAAACTCCGAAGCCAGCCCCGACGGCCACAATTGGGCCACGGCGGCGCTTTCGAACGATTACGTGGACAAAGCCTTTCGCTGGAATTATTCGCAGCGCGGGCGAACGTACGATTTCCAAGGCATCAATCGCGAGCCTGATATATGGCCACACAAAGGCGAGCCGCCCATACTTCCCGTGCCCGCTACTGCCGACGATCTGGCGCATTTGATACAGCGTTACGTGCCTTACCTGAACGGCGCTCGCGACATCGGTGAACCCGAAACGCTTTATCTTTGGGACGATGCCGCGCGCGCCAGCATCACCTATCGTTCAAACGGCGAGTACGTGGCCACGATCTCGCAAGCCGAAATCGATTCCTTCAACGCCAATCGCGAGCGCCAATATCCGGACACAACGCCGACCGTGATAGCGTTTGCCCTGAAGAAAGCTCTCGAAGGCCACATCAGCACGGCGCACCGCGAATTCGATTTGTACACGCCCGACTCGATGACGACCGATTCCTATCGCGCGTCGAAGGAATCCGGCGGGCAGGGCGAAGCTCTGATCTCCGCCGCGAATCCGGACTCGCACTTTCGCGGATATTCGCGCATCGCCGCCTGGCTCGCTGAGTTTCGTGGCTACGTGGACGCGCTGGGGAAGGGCGGAGCCGATAATTTGCCGGCATTCAATATCGTCTACCTTCCGAACGATCACACGAACGGAATGCGTCCGCACATGCCCACGCCGCAATTTTATGTTGCGGACAACGATTACGCTCTCGGTCTTTTGGTGCAGGAAGTGTCCGCCAGCCCGTACTGGAAGGACACGGCGATTTTCGTCCTCGAAGATGATGCGCAGGCCGGGCCGGATCACGTCGATGCGCACCGCTCGCCCGCTCTGGCCATCAGCGCTTACAATCGGCCGGGCGCGCTTATCCACGACTATCACAGCACCGTGAGCCTAGTTCGGACCATGGAGTTGCTGCTTGGCATGCCGCCGATGAATCAACTCGATGCCTCCGCCACGCCCATCAACATTTTCCAGACCGAGCCGGACTTGCGGCCTTACAAGGCGCTCTTGCCCGATGTGGCGCTGAAAAATTTGATGGTGCAACCTTCGAGCGACGCGGAAACGGCGCGCTGGATTCGCCGCAGCTTGCAACAGAATTTCACGCAGGCTGATCTGGCCGACCCCCGCGCCCTGAATCGCATCATCTGGTTTTCGGTGCGCGGGGATCGGACGCCCTATCCCGCCGTCGCGCGCCTTCCGGTTTTTGACGCGATGCGTACAGGCCTGGCGGAGAAAGAAGAAGAGGAACAGGAAGCAGACTTCGTTCACGCGCTCAAGAATCTACTCGCTTCGCGCTCGCGTCCCACTCGCACGGACGCTTCGCCGCGAGATTGATCGGCCCTTCGCGTTCGAGCCGCGAACACGGTAGAATCGATTCGATGCGTGTGCGCGTGCTTTTTTTCGGCCAGCTGAAGGAAATTGTCGGCGTTGCCGAAGATGACGCCGAGCTTTCCGATGGGGCTCGCGTGGAAGATCTTTTCGAGCGTTACGGCCGCCGTTTCCCCAAGCTCGCTGAATTCCGGAATTCGATTGCTACGTCGGTGAATCAGGAATACGCCGGTTGGCGTGCCACGCTCGCGAGCGGCGACGAGGTTGCTTTTCTGCCGCCGGTCAGCGGCGGCCAGCAACCCGCCGTCGCGGACGACATTTTCGAGCTTGTGCGCGTGCCGATCCAACCCCGCGAACTGGTCGAAAGCCTGAAAGCTCCCGAAGACGGCGCGGTGGTCGTATTCGACGGTTTTGTCCGAAACAATTTCAAAGGCCAGCGCACTCTCTATCTTGAGTACGAGGCCTACGAGCGAATGGCGCTGGCCAAAATGCGCGAGATCGGCGCGCAAATCCGCGCGCGATTTCCGATCCGCCGGCTGGCCATGGTTCATCGGCTTGGGCGCCTGGAAATCGGTGAAACGAGCGTGCTGATAGCTGTGAGTTCCGCTCATCGCGGCGCGGCGTTTGACGCCTGCCGCTACGCCATCGACACCCTCAAACTCTCGGTGCCCATCTGGAAGAAGGAATTTTTTGCCGGCGGCGCGGTTTGGGCTGAAGGCGAAAAGCCCTCGCAGGAAGCCATTTCCCGGCCGGATGAATCTAACTCTCCGCCAAACAAATGAGAAAAAGATCCCGCGGGGAGTGGAACGCTTGCGCGCTGGCAGGAATTCTTGCGTGTGCCGGGGCGGCGATGTCATTGCGAGCGCAGCAATCGCAGCCGGAGAAACAGTCCGGCGTGATTCACGTGCAGACGAATCTCGTCAGCATTCTTGCCAGCGTGATCGATGCGAACGGACGTCCCGTGCCGGACCTGACGCAAGACGCCTTCGAGCTTTCCGAAGAAGGCGTGCCGCAAAAAATCGAGCGCTTCGAGGCGGAAACCAGCCGCCCGCTGGATTTGGCTTTGATGGTTGATTCGAGCATGAGCACTTTTAAGGATATGAAATTCGAAACCGAGGCGGCGGCACACTTCATCCGGCAGGTAGTGCGGCCGGGTGACACGCTGAGCGTTTTCGAGTTTGACGAGAGGGTTACGCAGCTCTCGGAATTTTCAGCTGACGTGCCGAAACTGCAGGACGCTGTGCGCCGGATCACTCCGGGCAGGGGAACGTCAATTTATGATGCGATTGTGCTGAGCTCGAATTCACTGCGGCGGCGTCCGGCGGAACGGCGGCGGGCGATCGTTATAGTGACCGACGCCGGCGAGACGACGAGTTTGTCAAAGTTTGAAGACGCGCGGCGCGCGGCGATTGCGTCCGAAGCGCTGCTTTATTCCATTGTGATTCGTCCGGCGAACGAAAGTGGGCGGAATACGGCCGGCGAGCACGCGTTGATTACGATTACCGATAGCACGGGCGGGGCCATGTTCATGGTGGACGAAATGCAGCAGCTCGATGCCATGTTCGACCGCATTGACCGCGAGCTTCGCACGCAATATTTGCTGGGTTACTATCCCACTCCCGTGCCACCTCCCGGAAGCCATCGCCACGTCACCGTGAATGTGAAGACCGGGGACATGGTTCGCTACCGCAAAGAATATTTCACCGTGGGAGCCGCGCGCTAGTGGACACGGAGAAATTTCTCGCGGTGGCGAAGGAAGCGGCTCGCGAAGCCGGCGCCATCCTGCTTTACGAACACGCGCGCCCGCAGAAAATTTCGTACAAAGGCGAAGTGGACCTGGTTACGGAAACCGACCGTCGGTCTGAAGCCGTGATTGTGGCGCGTCTGCGCCGCGAATTTCCGGACCACGCCATCGTCGCGGAAGAGGGCTCGGGTGGGGCGACTTCTCCATCGCGCTACGTCTGGCATGTGGACCCGCTCGACGGCACTACGAATTTTGCGCATGGCTATCCGTGTTTTGCCGTGTCCATTGCGTTGCTGGAAGATGGTGAACCGATCGTCGGCGTCGTATTTAATCCCGTGAGCAACGAGTTTTTTTTTCGCCGCGCGCGGGCAGGGCGCTTATCTGAATGACAAGCCGATCCACGTCTCTACCGTTGACAGGCTGGCGACAAGTCTCGTTGCCACCGGCTTTCCCACGCACAAACGAACCGATAGCTTGAACATTCACTATTATTGGGAGTTCACGCTGCGCTCGCACGGTGTGCGTCGCGATGGCGCTGCTTCGCTCGATCTCTGTTCCGTCGCTTGCGGGCGCTTCGAGGCCTTCTGGGAATTTGGGCTGAAATCGTGGGACACTGCGGCCGGAATGCTGCTGGTCACCGAAGCCGGCGGCAAAGTGACCGATCTTTCCGGCGGACCTTATCATCCCGGCGGCCCATCGCTGCTGGTCTCCAATGGCCGCGTACATGCCGAGATGCAGCAGGTAGCCGCCGAAATCGCCGCACGCCGTCGATAAGGCTTATAAGAAGTGCTGTTTTTATTGACTTTACCCATTAGGTTTGGGTTTTAGACGCGCGGTCTCCGACTTCCTCTTGCAAGTGAATTTGATTACATTTGGGCCGTTCAGATCTTGCAAGACAGTACCTGTCGGCTCGTCATCGAAAATCCCATTCGGGTTTTCAGGAGTCTGCGTGATGTCTTTAATGCGAAAGTCATTTTGGCAGTCAAACCAAATGACGTCCATAGATCCCGTCAGTGTGTAACCTACGTAGGCCTGCCAAGGTGCAAGGAGCACTTGCTTATCGTCGTTCTGCCACACTCTTACGTCGATGTGGCCTTTGCCTCGATAATCCACGCTGATCGAGACTTGATAGGCCGCTACGCTCGGAGGGATAGGAACTGCATGCGGATCTGGCTTGACTGGGAACGCGTGACACGATGGATCAGGCTTTAGGATCGCATCTGAAATCGCAACATCAGCTGAATAATAACCCGTCGGACTGTCATATAGCTTCCCGGTGGCAGTGAGGGTACATCCGCGGAGTGTTTCCGCGTTTCTCCAATCTTCAACTTTTGAATATACGAGCTCCACTTCCTTTTGGCCGCATGCGGGAGGGTCGAGCTCAATCCCTAGCCACTGACGAAGCTCATCGTGAAGTACCAGGGTACCGTGCAGAACAGAAGGTGTCGCTGCCTCCTCAAGACCATGTTGCTGATCCTGCGGCGGACACGTTTGGGCGTTGACCGTGACGGTTGCCAGGAGCGCTGCAGCGAAGGCAATCAAGGTGCGCATTTGCCTTGAGAATACCGCACTCGGCGTCGTTGCGAGAATCTCTGACTGGTGGCAAAGCACTCTGGCGCTCACGAGCTATGTCTTCAGCGCCAGACAAACGCCCTCACTAGAGCCGCTGCCGTTCGCGCAGAGTCGTTGACGCGCTCATCATCCGATGCTAGCGTGGCCGCTTATCCTTCTTCATGCGAGCTGTTGACCTTATCCGCAAGAAGCGCGACGCCGCGGAACTTTCCCGCGAAGAAATCGAATTCCTCGTGGCAGGCGTCACGCACGGACGCATTCCCGATTATCAAATCGCCGCCTGGCTGATGGCCGTGGTCTGGCGCGGAATGAACAGCGGGGAGCTTGCCGCGCTCACCGAATCCATGCTTCATTCCGGGCTGGTGCTCGATTGGTCTGATTTGCCGGCTGCCAAAGTGGACAAGCACTCGACTGGCGGCGTTGGGGATAAAACTTCTCTCGTAATTGCTCCCGTTGTGGCGGCTGCGGGGCTGTATGTGCCGATGATCAGCGGACGCGGCCTGGGCCATACCGGCGGTACGCTCGATAAACTCGAATCGATTCCCGGGTTCAACGTCAACCCATCGCTGCAGGATTTTCGTCGCGTGCTGGAAGCGTCGCGGTGCGCTCTGATCGGCCAAACCGCGGAGATTGCGCCCGCGGACAAAAAGCTCTATGCGTTGCGCGACGTTACCGCGACGGTCGAAAGCCCGTATTTGATTTGCGCGTCAATCATGAGCAAGAAGATGGCGGAGGGAATCGACGCGCTGGTGCTGGACGTGAAAACCGGCGACGGCGCGTTCATGAAGAAGCAGGCGGACGCGGAGTATCTCGCGGGGCTGATGGTGGAGACGGGAACGCGGATGGGCAAGAAAATCGTCGCGCTCATTACGGGCATGGACCAACCGCTCGGCCGCAAAGTAGGCAACGCGCTCGAGGTCGAGGAATGCCTCGAGGTCCTACATGGCGGCGGCCCGGAAGATCTCCGCGAACTTTGCGACGAGCTTTCCGCGTGGATGTTCTACCTCGGCGGCCGAACGAAAACGGTGGGCGAAGGGCGCAAGCTGGCGCGGGAAATGATTACATCGGGGCGGGCGCGTGATACATTCCGCGAGATCATTCGTTTGCAGGGGGGCGATCCGAAAGTTGTGGACGATCCGGGACGTTTGCCGCACGCGAAGCACGTTGCGCGCGTGAACGCGTCGCGCGCGGGCTACGTCACGGCGATTCATACCGAAAGAGTAGGAATTGCCAGCATGATGCTGGGCGGCGGCCGGGAGAAGAAGGAAGATTTGGTGGACCCGGGCGTGGGCCTGGTGCTCGAAAAGAAAATCGGAGACGCGGTGGAAGCAGGTGCGACGCTTTGTACTGTCCACTACAATTTGGATTCGCGGCTGCCCCACGCGATGAATTTGCTGTCGGAATGTTTTGAGATTGACGAGAAAGCGCCGGCGCTGCCGCCCCTAGTGCGAAAGATTATCGGCGCGACGCAAACGCAATAGGCGCGCGCGGCACAAATAAGGAGGGTGCATCGAATGCACCGCTTCGTAGGCATCTTCGGAATGATTACGATGATGAGCCTGGCGTTTCTTTTTTCCACGAACCGCCGCGCCATCCGTTACAAGACCGTGGCCTGGGGACTGGGGCTTCAAATTGTTTTTGCGTTTCTCGTGATGCGTTGGGAATACGGTCGCCTGCTCTTTCAGAAAGCGGGAGCGGCGGTGAATTGGGTCCTCGATTTCGCGTTCTTCGGTTCGGAATTCGTCTTCGGCAACCTGGGCAAAAAAGGCTCGCCCATGGGCTTTTTCTTTGCGTTTCAGGTGCTGCCGACGATCATCTTCATCGCCGCCGTTTTCGCGCTGCTTTATTATTACGGCGTGATGCAGTTCATCATCAAGCAGGCCGCGAAGGTGATGACACGCCTGATGGGCGCGAGCGGCGCGGAATCGCTCAATGTTGCCGCCAGTATTTTCATGGGCCAGACAGAAGCGCCGCTGACCATTCGTCCGTTTCTTCCCGAAGTAACCCGCTCGGAGCTCATGACCATCATGACCAGCGGCATGGCGCACGTTTCCGGCGGCATTATGGCGGCTTATATCGCGTACGGAATCGAAGCGAAACATTTGCTTGCGGCGGTGATCATGACCGCGCCGGGAACGATCTTGCTGTCTAAGATGTTGGTGCCGGAGACGGAAACGCCGGTGACATCGGGCCGCGTGGAAATGGCTCCGCTGGAGCGCGACACGAACGCACTGGGCGCAATCTCCCGCGGCACGATTGATGGGCTGAACCTTGCGGTGAACGTCGGCGCCATGCTGATTACTTTCATTGCGCTGATTTACCTGGTGGACGGAATATTTGGCGTCGTGCATAACGGGCTCGCGCACATCGGCATTGCCTGGTTTCCGTCGAGCGTGGAGCAAATTTTCGGCTGGCTTTTCTCTCCGATTGCGTGGGTCATCGGAATTCCCTGGCAGGATTGTCATACGGTCGGCAACCTTCTCGGCCTGCGCATGGTGACGAACGAGCTGGTGGCCTTCCAGCGTCTCGGGCCGATGAAAGATGGCCTCGATCCACGGTCGTTCACCATCGCGACGTTCGCGCTTTGCGGATTCGCGAATTTCAGCTCCATCGGCATTCAGATTGGCGGCATCGGCGCGCTCGCGCCCAACAAGAAAGCCGAGCTCGCGCGGCTGGGCATCCGCGCCATGCTGGCTGGGACCATGGCTAATCTGATGTCCGCCTCGATCGTGGGAGTCATGCTGCGATGACCTCGGGCGGGGCGAAGGCTTCGGCGCGGGGCACGGAATTCGCGCGCGCCGAGCGCGCCGCGAAATTCATCCGCGCGAAAACCAAGCTCCGGCCGCAGATTGCGCTTGTGCTGGGTTCCGGTCTCGGCGCGTTTGCCGATGAGTTGAGGGATGCCGTGCGCATCCCGTATGAAAAAATCCCCGGGTTCCGGCGCTCGACGGCCGTAGGTCACGCCGGGCGTCTTGTCATCGGGAGGTCGGGAAACATTGCCGTCGCGGCGATGCAGGGCCGCGTTCATTTCTACGAAGGGTACTCGGCTAAAGAAATCGCGTTTCCGATGCGCGTGTTCGGGAGGCTTGGAATTCGCGCCGCGATCCTGACGAATGCCGCGGGCGGAATCAATCTTGAATTCAAGCAAGGCGCGCTCGTGGTGATTCGCGATCACATTAATTTGCAGGGCGCGAATCCACTGATTGGACCGAACGACGAGCGCTTCGGCCCGCGCTTCCCGGATATGACGCAGGCATATTGGCCCCCGTACCGCAAAATCGCGCTCGTCGAAGCCAAGAAGCTCGGCATAGACGCGCAGGAAGGCGTCTACGCCGCGCTTTCCGGGCCAAGCTACGAAACTCCGGCCGAAATTCGTTATTTAAGGACGATTGGAGCCGATTTGGTGGGCATGTCCACGGTGCCGGAAGTGATTGTGGCGCGGCACATGGGCGTGCGCGTGCTGGGAATTTCTTGCGTCACGAATATGGCGGCCGGAATTCTGGATCGTCCGCTGGATCACGCGGAAGTGATAGAGACCGGGGAGCGGGTGAAAGGCCAGTTTATCGCTCTACTGCGCGCGGTGCTGCCGCGAATCGCCGCGGATTTAACATAAAGGAAAGGAAAAAATGGGCGAATATGACGCTTTAATTTCAGCTGCGAAGCAGGCGCGCGAGAATGCGCACGCTCCATTTTCCGATTTTCGCGTTGGTGCCGCGCTGCGCGCGAATTCGGGGCGTGTCTATACCGGCTGCAACGTTGAAAGCGCCAGTTACGGGCTGACGTGTTGCGCGGAGCGTGTGGCGATTTTTAAGGCTGTCTCCGAGGGCGAGCGCGGATTTGAAGCGATGGCCGTCGCTGTCGATACGGACACACTTACGCCGCCATGCGGCGCGTGCCGCCAGGTCATTTGGGAATTTTGCGGAGATGTTCCGGTGATTCTCGTAAACCTAAAAGGAAAAATCGAGCAGGAGAGTTCCGGGAAACTATTGCCTCGGCCGTTCGATTCCTCATTCCTGTGACGACCGGCGTTAGGGCCGTGCTTGACTCAAATTCCAGCTAACCCGAATGGTCGCCCATTTTGCGCTTGCGATGGAGTTTCAGGGCCATGGAACGCAGAGTGTCCGCGATATTTTTGTTCGTCGTCAACTTATGCAAGTCGGTGGCAGTCAGGCGTGGAAGCAGATGTAGCGTTATATCGAGCGGCGTTTTCGGATTGGTCATGAGATTTCTCACGATCGTATAGTTCTTCATAAAAACGCGGGCCAGCGAAATGGTGCGCAGGACCTCCTGCGACACGTTGGTCATCGCCGCAAACAGCTCGACTTCCGTGTCCGTGAGGCGCGGCGATTGCAACACGCACCGCTGAACCAGCTTGTTGGGATCGCGGATCAACACCATCCTCGCTTCGCGTCCGCCTTTGAGCGCAAGCGTGAGCCGCTGGACCACGTTCATGTGCGCAAGTTCCTGGGTCAGAGTCTTACGTTTCACCACATCCGGCTCAACCTCAGCTGCGACTTCCGCAAGTAATTCTGCCGGCAGCGGATCATTCTTGCTTAGCGAGGCAAGAAGCTCTCTTTGCTCGGGTGTCGCAGCCTGGCACTCACCCATGGCAGCAATCAACCGCGGATCGGAGCTGAACCGTTCGGGGCTGTCGAGCACTGCCTGCACTCCCGCGGCCGTCAAACGCGACGTCACATGCGCGAGCACTCCTGAAGGGCAAGTGGGATTTCTGGCGAGACCGTCGGCGACGCCCGGCTTCTGCGACATATTGTCAGCGCAGAAAGCGAACAATCGTGGGTCGGCATCGGCGCGCGAAATGGCCAAGAGGAAAGGATCCAGCGGCTGCGTCAGAATCACGCTCTGCGCACGCTCTGCGACGGCGGAGTCGGCGTCGCCGGCAAGTATGGTGAGCAGCTCCGCGCGATCTTCCGGCGAAAGCAAAGGGCCGCCGGTAAAGACTGCGGTTTTCTGCTCCGTTCTGGCCTGGCCGGAGCGAATGGCTTCGCGGAGTTCGGCGCTAATGGGCGTCTCCCGGGGCAGCCTGCGGAGCGGGACTCACAGGTTCGGTGGAATGTTTGTGCAGGCGCGCGGCGATTCGCGGGCCGAAACGAACGACGGCGAACCAACTTCCCGCGGCGACCAAGAGAATCAGCAGTACAACAATCGCGATGGCGCCCCAGCGGCGGCCTGATTCGTCCGCTGGCTCGGGGACAACCCCCGGCTCCGGACGGCCCTTGGTTTCGAGCGCATATTCAGAGACGAGGCCTTCTTCATCCAGCCCGAGAAAGCGTGCGATGGCGCGGATGAAGCCGCGGTTAAACACACCGCCCGGCAGTTGATCCCATTGCTCGTTTTCCAACGCTTCCAGAAAGCGCGTACCAATACGCGTGGCGGCGGAGACCTCTTCCAGAGAGACGCCCCGCATTTCCCGCTCGCGTTTTAGATGTTCGCCGAAAGGTGTAGAAGACATCCGCCGGGACCGACTGCAATACAAAATATAGGCGTGGGTCAGGGGAGTGTCAATGTTCGCGCGAAATTCACGCGCAAGCTTGCCCATGGAACATTAGTCAATCCTGTACCTCAAGCTCGTTGCGGACGGCTCGGAGCGTTCTCTATAATGAGAGCGTCGTCCGAGGAATCTTCGGACCGGCGAAGGTGTCCCTATATAGCCCGATGAGCCGACCGCCAGAGCTAAAACAGTTCGATGGTGTGGAAAGACGCCAGACTCCGCGCGTGGTCGCGGCTATTCCCGACAACAATAACGAAGTCACTGTTTTCCACGAACTCGGCAAGGCCCTCACTTCGTCGCTGCAACTCGACCAGGTTCTCCGCACCATCATGGAAAAAATCAATGAGGTGCTGCAGCCCGACACGTGGTCTCTGCTGCTGATGGATTTGGAGAAGAACGAACTTTTCTTTCAGATTGCTACGGGCAAGGGCGCCGATGCGCTAAAGGACGTCCGCATCAAGGTGGGGCAAGGCCTGGCGGGTTGGGTGGCGCAAACGGGCGAAGCCGTTGTGGTGCCCGACACGACGAAGGATTCTCGCTTCTTCAAGCAGGTGGATTCGAAGACCAACATGGAGACGAGCTCGATCGTGGCGGTTCCGGTGCGCTTCCGCGATCAATGCCTGGGCGTAATCGAGCTGATTAACTGCGTGGGCCCGGAAGGATTCAGCCAGCGCGATCTGGCGCTGCTGGAAGCGCTCGCGGATTATGCCGCCATCGCCATTGAAAACGCGCGGCACGTCCAGCGGATTCATGAGCTCACCATCACCGACGATTGCACCAGCCTTTACAACGCGCGGCATTTGAATTTCATGCTGGATACGGAGATTTACCGCTCGCACCGCTACGCCTTTGAGTTTTCACTGATCTTCATCGACCTCGATCATTTTAAGAACGTGAACGATACGCATGGGCACTTGATGGGTTCGAAGCTGCTGGCGGAAATTGGCCAGGCGGTGAAGGACAAGTGCCGCATGATTGACCTCGCGTTCCGATACGGCGGCGACGAATTTGTCGTGCTTCTGCCGCAAACGTCAAAAGAAAATGCGCTCGGCGTGGCGCGGCGGTTGCACAAGCTGATTCGCGAAATGGTATGGCTGAAGGAGTCCGGCATCAACGCACACATTACGGCCAGCGTCGGAGTAGCGTCCTACCCTACCGATTCCCGCACGAAGGCCGAACTGCTGCATCTTGCGGACGAGGCCATGTACCTGGTTAAGAACACCACGCGCGACAGTGTTGCCGCTACAGGCGTAGGCTTGCTTGCCGCAGACCAGTAGGTGTTAAATACCCCCACGTTTTGAGTTCATGGGAGGCACCTATGCGAGTATTCCGAGGAATTTCCCGGGCCCTCTTTGTAGTTTTGCTGCTTTCCACCTGCTCCGCGATTTCAGCGCAGAACGACGCGCATCGCATTCGAAATATTGTTCTGGTGCACGGCGCCTGGGCAGACGGCTCCGGCTGGAAAGGCGTTTACGACATCCTGGTGAAGGACGGCTACAACGTCAGCATGGTCCAGGAGCCGGAGACATCGTTTCAAGATGATGTCGCGGCGACGAAGCGCACGCTTGCTCTCCAGGACGGGCCGTGCATTCTGGTCGCGCACAGTTATGGCGGATCGGTAATTACGGAAGCGGGAACCGATCCGTCGGTTGTGGGTTTGGTGTACATCGCTGCGCACATGCCCGATGCCGGAGAGGACGAGTCTGACGACGGAAACCGCTTCCCGAGCGACCTGGGCAAATCTGGCGCGATCAAAAGCACGCCGGATGGGTTCACCTACATCGATCCCGCACAGTTCCACGAATACTTCGCAGCTGACCTGCCTGCCGAACAAGCTGCATTCATGGCGCGCTCGCAGGTGCTGAACAAAGGGGAGAATTTCAAAGCGGTCATCAGCACCGCGGCTTGGAGAACCAAGCCGAGCTGGATGGCGGTGGCGACAAAAGACCGAACCATCAACCCCGACCTCGAACGCTGGTACGCCAAGCGAGCCAAGAGCCACACGATCGAACTCCTGGGCGCCAGCCACTGTGGGTACATCTCCCACGCGAAGGAGGTTGCAGCGCTGATCGAAGACGCTGCGACGCACGCCCGGTAAAATACTTTCCCCGCGGAGGTTTTTCGCCTTCCCGCCACTTTTGGCCGGCGACGGCGTCCGATTCTTCGATTGGCCGGGCGCGGGGGCGCCCGTTCGGCTCGAGGCGACAGGCGTCGCGTGCCTAGGGAAAGCCGCGAAGCTGAGCTTCCGCATGCTTGAATAGCTCCTCTTCCGCAGTTGTTACACGCAAACCCCTCACCTATACTCAGCTTCTAACTGAGTGGGGGAGATTTTGCGGTGCAGAACAGAGAAGCAGCGCGATACGCACGCTGGGCGGCTATGGCCGCTGGCGTTATCGTGCTGATTGTCGCCGGGGTCTATTCGCAGCGGGCCATACGCGAAGCTCGCACGCGCCGGTCGCAACCTGCGTCTGTGCCTGCGACCGTGGAGCAGCAATCTGAAGAAACCTCGTTCTCCAAAGTTGAGGGTGACCGAACGATCTTCACGGTGCGTTCCTCGCACGCTACACAATTCAAAGATCAAAATAAATATCTGCTCGAGGATGTATGGATCACCATCTACGGCCGCGAGGGAAATCGCAACGACAATATCCACGCGCGCGAATGCGGATACGAGCCCGGATCAGGCGACGTGCGCTGCGAAGGCGACGTGCAAATTGACGTCTCCGGGGCCAATCCTGCGTCGGGCAATCCCGGCGAACAGGCCATCCACATCACCACGCGCAACCTGACGTTTAACCGCGAGAGCGGCGAAGCTTCGACCTCCGAGCCGGTGGCGTTTCAGTTCCCGCAGGGCACCGGGCACGCCGTGGGAATGACCTACAACACGCAAAAGGCCTTCGTGTTGCTCCAAAGTGCCGTGGAATTGGATATGGCGGCGTCCGAACGAACCAACAGCTTGCCGGTCACTGCGACAGGAAGCAGTCTCGAAATTCGGCGGGACGAACACCTGGTCGTGCTTTCTGGTCCCGCCCTCGTGCGCCAGGCTAATCGGGAACTCGCGGCGGAGAAAATCGCGATCGAGCTTGACACGGAATTTCACGCGCAACACGCGATTGCGAATGGCCATCCCGTAATGCACTCGACGGAATCCGGCGGGCCAGTGACGATCTCCGCAGACCAATTCGAAGCCAGTCTTGATCCTGCGGGCTGGATCCAGCGCATCCTGGCCGCCGGCAATGTGCAGGGAACGCGCAAAACAGCGGGCAGCACGGATCATTTTTCGGGTGCGCACGTAGAACTCGCGATGGGGCCGCGAAACCAAATCGATAAGATGACCGCAAGCGGAGGAGTAAAACTTGATTCCGGGCAAGGTTCCGATCTGAAGACATTGACGACCGAATCTCTGCGCGTGACTTTTGGTCCCGGAAAGCAGCCCGATCATCCGCGCGCGGAGAGCGCCGAGACTCTGGCGCCGGGCACCATTGAATCGAAGACCGGAGGCGACACAACTGAAATTCGCGCGAAGAAATTTGTGGCGCAATTTGGCAATGATGGCCGCATCCAGAAACTCTTCGGGCATTCCGGCGCGGAATTCCGGCGTCAGATTGGCGGCGGCGCGCCGCAGACCGGCACCGCAGCGGAGCTCGCCGCGACGTTTGGTGCAAGCGGGCAGTGGGATACGGTGGACGAGAGCGGAAATGTGCGCTTCCAACAAACGGATCGCCAAGCCAGCGCGGCGCGTGCTCACATTGTTCGAGCGACCGATACAATCACCCTGGATGGTTCGCCCGTTCTTTTCGATTCGCTGAGCCGGACCACCGCAGCCAATGTCTCGATCGATCAAAAGTCCGGCGAGATTCGCGGTACGGGAGGTGTCGCTTCCACCTATCAACCCGCCGCGCAGGGCAGCGCGGTTAACCTTGGCGCAGGGCCGGCACATGTTTCCGCCGATCGATTTGAGGGATCGAGCGCATCCGGGCACGTGGTTTACGCGGGGCATGCGCGGCTGTGGCAAGGTGACTCGGTGCTGGATGCGGACGAAATCCAAATCTGGCGCGACGAAAAGAAAATGAAGGCTACGGGAAACGTGGTCGCGATTTTCCCGCAAGCCTCGAGCCAGTTCGCAAAGCTGCCTGCGGGGCCGTCCAAATCTCCGTCCACGAGGCTATCGGGATCGGCTCCAGCGACGCCTTCCGGTCCCACGTTATGGGACATTCACGCCCCTGTGCTGACCTATTGGAGCGACACCGGAAAGGCCCACCTGGAAGGCGGCGTGACTGCCAATTCTCAGCAGGGTTCGCTCGATTCTCGGACACTCGACGTGTTCCTAGCGGCTGGCCCATCGAGCCAAGGCCCTCCGGCAGCCCCAGGCACCCCCGCAGCCGTCCCTCCGGCAGCCAACGGAGGCCGCCAGCTAGACCGGGCGCTGGCCCTGGGCGGCGTGGTGGTGCGTCAGGGGGACCGCCGGGGCACGTCGGAGCAGGCCGAATACACGGCGACGGACGGAAAATTCGTACTTTCCGGCGGAAATCCGACCCTAACCGATGCTTCTAGCGACACAACCACGGGCCATTCGTTGACCTTCTTTGTCGCGAATGATACGATTTTGATTGATTCGCAGGAAGGTTTGCGCACGCTGACCAAGCACCGGGTTGAGAAATGAACCGGCATGTTGAAACTCCAGGCGGCCGAGCTAAGCAAGTCCTATAGAGGTCGCAAGGTCGTTAATAACGTCAGCCTGGAGATTCGGCAGGGCGAAGTGGTTGGGTTGCTCGGGCCGAACGGCGCAGGCAAGACCACGACGTTTTATATCCTGGTCGGCCTAGCGCGTCCGGACTATGGGCGTGTCTTACTGGACGGCGAGGATATCACTGACCTCCCGATGTACCTCCGGGCCCGCAGCGGCATCAGCTACCTACCCCAGGAGCCTTCGGTCTTTCGAAAATTGACGGTGGAAGAGAATTTGATGGCCGTCCTGGAAACGCTGCCCCTGACGCCGGAACAGCGGCGGGATCGCGTCGAAGAACTTTTGGCGCAAATGGGGCTGGAAGGCGTACGGTACAGCCAGGCCTATGTGCTTTCCGGCGGGGAGCGGCGGCGGTTGGAAATCGCGCGTTCTCTGGTTCTGTCGCCGTCGTTTGTGCTCTTGGACGAGCCATTTTCGGGCATCGATCCACTGACGGTGGTGGACATTCAGAAAATTATCGCGGATTTGAGCGCGGCGGGTATTGGAGTGCTGGTGACCGACCATAACGTGCGCGAAACGCTGGCGGTAACTAACCGCGCGTATATCATCAGTGACGGTAAGATATTGTTTGCCGGGACCCCGGCCGAGCTTTCCGAAGACGCCGACGTGCGGCGAATTTATCTGGGAGTGAGTTTCCGGCTGAACTAAACGAAATTTTATGAATTGGCTAGCGCCAAAACTGAATCTCCGCGTCGCGCAAAAGCAGATCCTGACGCCGGGCCTCGTTCAAATGGTCAGTGTGCTGGCGCTGAACCGGCTCGAGCTGCGGGAGATGATCAATCAAGAGATCATGGCGAATCCCGTTCTCGACGAAGCTACCGAGGACGACGGCGTCACGGCAGAAAGCTACACCGATGAAGCGTTTCTGAAGAAAGAAACCGAGAAAGTCCCGGAGACTGCGCCGGCAAACCCCTTCGATGAATTCGATTTCGGATCTTTTTTCACGCAGTACCTGGATTCCGGCGCGGAGAGAATTTCCAACAGCGAGCGCGAGGAAATCGAGAAGCCTTCCTTCGACAAGTTTCTCTCTTCGCCGCAGAGCCTCGCCGATCACCTCAACTGGCAGCTCAGCGTAAGCATTTGCACCGAAACCGTTCGCAAAATCGCAGAATCGATCGTGGGCAACCTGGACGAAAACGGATATCTGACCGCTACACTCGAAGAAATCGCGCAGGCCGCCAATTATTCTATGGAAGACGTGGAAGAAGCGCTCGCGATGGTGCAGGAATTCGACCCGCCGGGAATCGCCGCGCGCGATTTGCAGGAATGCCTGCTGATGCAACTCAAGCTGATTGACCCGCAAAATACGCTGGCGCAGCAAATCATCGCCGAGCATCTGAAACTGCTGCAGAATAACCAGCTCAAGGAAGTAGCGCGCGCTCTCAACCGGCCGGTCGAGCTGGTGAAGCGGGCGGTGGACGTAATCAAGCGCCTCGATCCCAGGCCGGGTCTGCGGTACAACCGCACCCAGCCGCGTCTCGTCGAGCCGGACGTTCAGTTCCGCAAAGTGGATGGCGAGTGGCAAGTGTTCATGAACGATGACGACCTGCCGCAGCTTCGCCTGAATCCAACCTATCGCCGCTTGCTGGCCCGCGACGCTGCCGACCGCGACGTTCGCAACTACGTGAAAGAGCGGTTCACCGCGGCCATCCAGCTGATGAAAAATATCGAGCAGCGCAAGCACACCATTCAGCGCGTCTGCCAATCCATATTGCGCCGCCAGGGAGATTTCCTGGATTATGGCGCCGACCATCTGAAGCCCATGATGATCAAGGAAGTGGCCGAGGAAGTCGGCGTGCATCCTTCCACGGTGAGCCGCGCGGTGGCGAATAAATACGTGCACACGCCGCAGGGCGTTCTCGAGTTGCGCTATTTCTTCAGCGAATCAGTGAACGGTCCGCAGGGCAGCGAAATGTCGCTGCTATCGCTGAAGCGGCGGGTAAAGAAAATGATCGAGGACGAAGATTCCTCGCACCCCCTCACTGACGAGCAAATCACGAAAATGCTCAGCGATGAGGGCATCCACGTCACTCGCCGAACGGTCGCGAAATACCGCGAAGACCTGAGAATCCCCAGTACTCACCGCCGCCGGGTGAAGGCGTAGCTGCTTCTGCCGTGAAGCGCCCGCACAGAAACAGAAATCGCGATGCGCGCCGGCTGGTTCTCCTCACCGGCCTCTCGGGCTCGGGCAAGGGTTCCGTCCTAAATACCTTCGAAGATCTCGGATTTTATTGCGTGGACAATCTTCCCGTCGCGCTGATTCCAAAATTCAGCGAGCTTTATGTCGAGGGCACGGAGATCGAACGCGCGGCCTTGCTGGTGGATGCGCGCGAAGGCGAGCAGATCGACAAGCTGCCCGGAATCTATCGCAAGCTCGCGAGCGAACATCCCGTTACGCTCGTCTTCATCGAGGCCAGCGACGAAGCACTGATCCGGCGGTTCAGCGAAACGCGCCGCCCGCATCCGCTCGGCCGCAAAGGCTCGATTGCCGAAGGAATTCGTGAAGAGCGCCGCCGCATGGCGCCCATTCGCCGCCTCGCCGACGTCATCATCGATACGACAAAATTTAATGTCCACGAGCTCCGCCAGTCCATCATCGACCGCTTTCAGAAACCGGGCCACCGCCCGCTGCTGGTCTCGGTGGTGAGCTTTGGATTTCGCTACGGGATTCCGGCGGACGCAGATCTCGTTTTCGATGTGCGCTTTTTGCCGAACCCGTACTTCGTTCCGCGGCTACGGCCTTTCAGCGGGAAGAACCCACGCGTGGCGCGTTACATTCGTTCCTTTCCGCAGACGGGCCAGTTCCTCCGCCGCATCGAAAGCTTGCTCTTGTACTTGATTCCGCACTACATTCAGGAAGGGAAAAGCTATCTGACGGTGGCGCTGGGATGCACCGGGGGGCGGCATCGGTCTGTTGCGCTGGCAGAAGTGATTCGCCGCACGCTTCAGCGAAAAGGATACGCGGCCAAGGTCATGCACCGGGACCTCGATAAATCGGTGTCTTGAAATCCGGCGGCGGCATCCGCGGCGTCGAAGGTCTCCAATTTGGACTCTGAGATAAAACAAAACACTTCCGGCATGACGCAAGGGGAAGAGATCCGGCGTCTGTTGCGCTATCTCACTCCCTACACCGTGCCTCTGGCCGCCGGAATTCTTCTGATGGTGGTCATGAGCATCGCGGAAGGGTTGGTGGCTTTTGCCATCAAACCGGCCGTGGACGTAGTGCTCAATCCGCAGTCCGCGCTACAGAAACTCGTACTCTTTCAAGTTCCGTGGACCGGTCGGATCGTGTACATGAACGATTTTGTTCCGGCGCGCGTGCATCACGTTTGGTCGGTCTTTGCCCTCTCCTTGCTTTTCATTTTTCTGCTCAAAGCAATTGCCGAGTATTTCGGCAGCACGCTGATTCAATATGTGGGTCTCTCCGGCGTCACCGATCTGCGCAACAGCGTCTACAGTAAAGTGGTGCAGCAGCCGGTTGGTTTCTTTCATCACAACCCGGTCGGCCGGGTCATGTCCGCGGTGATCGCTGATATCGAGCAGATGCGCAGCGCCTTCTCCGACTATCTGGCTGATTTCTTCCGCCAGATTTTCAGCCTGGTGATTTTCGTTATCGTTCTGCTGGTCGTTGATTGGCGCATGGCCATCGGGTCGGCTGTTCTGGTTCCGCTGGTGGTCTGGCCGGTTGCAAAATTAACGCGGCGCATTCGACGTTCCACGGAAACCAGCCGTACGCGCCTGGCCGATCTTGGCCAGATCCTGCAGGAGACCATCAGCGGCAACCGCGTGGTGAAAGCCTTCGGCATGGAAGGTTTCGAAATCCGAAAATTCCGCGATGCGGGCCGCAACTTGCTGCGCGAAAACATGCGCTGGATCCGCGCCTTGGCCGCGACCGGCCCTATCATGGACGTGCTCGGCGCGGTCGTAATAGCTATGATCCTTTTGTACGCGCGCGGCGAAATCAAAGTGGGCAGAATGTCCAGCGGCTCGTTTCTCGCCTTCACCTATGCGCTTTTCAAGGCTTACGAACCCATCAAGCGGCTTGGCAGCATTTACCAGCTGTTTGTGCAGGCTTTGGGAACATCCTCGCAAGTTTTTAAATTCCTGGACCTGCCCGAAGAAAAACTCGACACGCCGCAAGCTACAGTTCTGTCGCCCCTCGCGCAATACGTCGAATTCGACGATGCCGGCTTTATGTATGACGACGGCGACGCGCCGACGCTCCGGAACATCGCGCTGAAAGTGCCAGCGGGAGCTGTGGTGGCGATCGTGGGATCGAGCGGGGCTGGGAAGACGACGTTGCTCAATCTCCTGCCGCGCTTCTACACCGCGACCTCGGGCTCCGTAAGGATCGACGGTCACGATGTGCGCGGCGTCACCTTGCGTTCCTTGCGCGAGCAGATGGCCATCGTGACGCAAGAGACCATCCTCTTCAACGACACGATCTGGAACAATCTGTGCTATGGCCGCCCGAACATGCCGGAAGAAAAAGTGGTCGCTGCGGCCCGCGCCGCTCTGGCACATGATTTCATCACGCAGATGCCCAAGGGATATCAAACCCTCGTGGGCGACCGCGGCCAGCGGCTTTCCGGCGGCCAGCGTCAGCGCCTTGCGATTGCGCGAGCGCTGCTAAAGGACGCGCCGATTCTCATACTTGATGAAGCGACTTCGGAACTGGACTCCGAATCCGAAATGCTGGTGCAGGACGCGCTGAACAATCTAATGACCGGCCGCACCGTGTTTGTGATCGCCCACCGGCTCTCCACAATTCGGCGCGCGGACTTGATTGCTGTGCTGGAAGGCGGCACAATCCGTGAGCGCGGCACGCACGAAGAGCTTCTGGCGCGCGGCGGCATATACGCGCGTTTGTACGACATGCAATTCCGCGACGTCGAACCGGCGTCGCGAGCCGTAGGTCCCGTGTAACAATGTCCGGAACGAGTTCACAACCCGCGACTGCAAATCCTTCGAAGCCCCGCCTGGCGGGCTTGAAGTCCATGACCGGATACGCGCAGGCGCGGGCCATGGAAAATGGTTGGAGCCTACGGGTGACCATCCGCAGCGTGAACCATCGCTTTCTCGATATGCACCTGCGCTTGCCGGAGGGTTTCGAGCCGCTCGAGCCGCGCATTCGGCAGATCGTGCGCGAGCGCGTGCGGCGCGGGCACCTCGATATCACGCTGCATTACGAGCTGGCTGGCCCGGCGGCTGTGGGCGTGAATCAGGAAGTGGCCGCTGCCTATCTTCAAGCGGTGAACGTGCTTCGAAAGCAATTCAACATTCAGACCGAGCCGGAGCTCGGATCGATCCTGCGCCTGCCGGGAGTCATCGGACCGCCCGCGCAGTCAATCGAAGCGGAACTCGAACAGTTGGATACCGTTGTCGCGCGATGCATGCTGGAATCTCTCGACAAGCTCGATCGCATGCGCGAGGACGAAGCGAATCATTTGCGCGAGGAAATGTCCGCGCGCCTTAGAACGATCGCAGGCATGGCCTCCCAGGTTCAGACGTTTGCCGAGCGCGCCCGCCCGGCATTCGCCAAACGCCTGGCCACGCGCCTGAAAGAACTGCTTGCCGACGCGCCGCTCGATCCCGCGCGTATCGCGCAAGAGGCGGCTATCGCGGCGGAACGCAGCGACGTTTCCGAAGAGCTGGCGCGGTTGCATAGTCACGTGCAACAATTCGGCTCCTTGCTTGCGAGCAGTTCGGACGTGGGCAAGAAGCTGGACTTTTTGCTCCAGGAAATGCAGCGCGAGACCAACACGCTGCTTTCCAAGACTCCTGGGAACGAAGCGGAAGGGCTTGCAATCACCCAGCTCGCGCTCGAGATCAAATCCGAAATCGAAAAGTTGCGCGAACAGGTGCAAAACATCGAATGAGCAAACCGGCTCCCTTGGTGCTAATCGTATCCGGGCCATCGGGTTCCGGAAAGTCCACTCTGGTGGAGAAGATTTTGCAATTGCCCGGCACGCTGCTGTCTGTTTCGTGCACCACCAGGCTGCCGCGCAAGACGGAGAGCGACGGCAAGTGGTACAATTTCGTTACCGAGTCCGAATTCCAGCAAATGGTGGAGCGCGGGGATTTTCTGGAATACGCGCAGGTATTCGGAAAGAACTGGTACGGCACGCCGCGGAAGTGGCTGGACGAGGCACAGGCCAAAAAAAAGATCTGGTGCTTGAGATAGACGTCCAGGGAGCATTGCAGGTAAAACAAAAGCTCCCGGGCGCCGTGGCTGTTTTTGTCCTGCCGCCTTCGCGTGCGGAGCTGGAACACCGCATCCGGGCGCGCGGCCAGGATTCGGAAGATGAGATTCACCGGCGCCTGGAACGGGCGAGGCAGGAGATGCTGAATTACAGCAGCTACGACTTCGCCATCGTCAACGATGATCTGGAACGTGCGGGCAAGGAAGTACAGGCAATTGCACTCGGCTCGCGATGCCGGGTGCCACTGAACGAAGACAGAATTCGCGAAATCCTGAAGTCCTTTGGAGGCTGACCTTCTCATGGCCGTGCTAAGAGAGGCACCTGAAAGCCAGTTTGCCTATGTCGTAGTTGTCGCGCGCCGCGCGAGGCAATTGATGATGGGCGGTCGACCCATGGTTGACAACCCGAAGTCCCGAAAAACAACCCGCATCGCCGAAGAAGAATTACTCAAAGGGCTGCTCGAGTACGAAGCGAAGGAATTGAGCGGGGAGCCCGAAGACAAGGACGGTAAGCGGCGGAAGTAGCAAGCTGCCGCGGCTCCATGAAGATCGCGCTGGGCGTAACCGGAGGAGTGGCGGCCTATAAGGCCGCGGAGCTCGTTCGCCGCCTGCAGCAGGAAAAGCTGGACGTGCAGGTGGTGATGACCCGCGCGGCGCAGGAGTTTGTGACGCCGCTCACTTTCGCTGCCCTTACCGGGCAAAAAGTCATCACCGACATGTTCAGCACGGCGGGCGCGCCGGCGAACGTCGAAAGTGCGATCGAGCACATCGCCGTGGCGCAACGGATCGATATGCTGCTGGTCGCTCCCGCCACTGCCGGCATCCTCGGAAAATTCGCGCACGGCATCGCGGAAGATTTCCTTTCCACACTGTATCTCGCAACGAAAGCTCCTGTAGTTCTAGCTCCGGCTATGAACGTGAACATGTGGGAGCACGCGGCGACGCAGCAGAATCTCGCCGCCCTGCGCAGCCGTGGCGTTTATGTCGTGGAACCCGATGAAGGCTATCTCGCGTGCGGGATGGTTGGCGCGGGACGTCTCGCCGCAACCGAAACGATCGTCAAAAAAGTCTGCGAGGTTTTGGGCCTTCGGCGCGATCTCGCCGGCCAAACCATTCTCATCACCGCCGGGCCAACCTGTGAAGACATCGATCCCGTCCGGTTCCTGACGAATCGTTCGTCCGGGAAGATGGGCTACGCTTTGGCCGAAGCGGCCAATCGGCGCGGAGCGCGCGTCGTGCTCGTCAGCGGGCCGACGGATTTGACCATTCCCGAGGGTGTGGATTGGGTTCCCGTGCGCGCGACGGAGGAAATGCACCAGGCTGTCCGCGAGCGTGCTGCCGAGGCGAATATCGTAATCATGGCCGCAGCGGTTTCGGATTATCGTCCGATTGCCGCGCAGGGACAGAAAATCAAGCGAGGCGAGCAGATGTTCACGCTTGAACTGGAACCTACGCCGGATATTCTTGCGGAGCTAGGGCGCGAGAAGGGCCATCGAATCCTCGTCGGCTTCGCCGCGGAGACTAATTCTGTCGCGGAGAACGCACGCGGAAAACTTGCGCGCAAGGGCGCGGACATGATCGTCGCCAACGACGTGACCCAGGAAGGCGCGGGATTCGATGCGGATACGAACATCGTCACACTCTACGTGCGCGACGGCCGCGAGATTCCCTTGCCCAAGATGAGTAAGTTCGAAGTCGCCAACCGCATCCTCGATCAGGCCCTCGAAATTCAGAAATATCCGAAGTAGCAGCGCGGGCCCTCTTGCCTCGTGTGTTAAAGTCAGCCTGAACAAATTCCTTGGGGCCGGGAGATTTTGATGGATCCTGCGGATCGTGCACGTGTGGAAGCTTGGCTGCGCTACGGTGACGATCTCGGCCTGGGGCCCTACTATCGAAGCCGCTCCGTGCAGGAACCACCTGCGGAGTCCGAGCCTGCCGCCCAGGCTGAACCTGCGCCTCGTACCATGGCTGCTGCACCATCTCACCGCGCGCCAGCTCCTTCTCTTGACCTCTCACCTAAAACTTCGATTGGTCGCTCACAGTTGGCGGCAGCAGCGCCGCAAAAGCTGGCACAGCCTGCCGCGTCCGTCCTGCCGATGGTGACTGGGCCGTCGCTTTTCGAAGCTGCTGATCGCATCGAGAATGACACGCTCGAGCGCATTCGCGCAGACATCGGCGATTGCACGCGCTGCAAGCTCCACAAGGGCCGCACGAACATCGTCTTTGGCGTGGGCAGCATGAAAGCCGAACTTGTTTTCGTCGGCGAAGGCCCAGGCCACGACGAAGATTTAAAAGGCGAGCCGTTCGTGGGCCGCGCGGGAAAACTGCTCACGCAAATGATCGAGGCTATGGGTTTGCGGCGCCAGGATGTTTACATCTGCAACGTGGTGAAATGCCGGCCGCCCGAAAATCGCCTGCCGGAAAAAGATGAAATCGCCACGTGCTCGCCTTTTCTGTACCGCCAGATCGATGTGATCCGGCCGAAAGTGATCTGCTGCCTAGGCAGTTGCGCGTCGCAGACTTTGCTGCAGACAACTCAGGGCATTTCGCGTTTTCGCGGCGAGTGGTTCGATTTCCGCGGCTCGAAACTTATCGCCACATACCATCCCGCGTATTTGCTGCGTAATCCAAACGCGAAGGGCGAAGTCTGGAAGGACTTGCAGAAAGTGATGTCGGTCCTCGGCCTGCGGACCAAACGCAAATAGCCTGCCTTCCCGGAGAATTTCTTGGGCGTCATTCTCGGATTGACCGGAGCGGTGTGCTGGGGCCTGGCGGATTTTGCCGCGCGCTTTGCTTCGCGGCGCGTCGGTGCGTACCGCACGCTGCTCTTCATGCAGTTCTTCGGTTTTCTCGCGCTCACTGCGTATTTGAAATGGACGGGCGACTTTTTTCACGGTGTCGCGCCGGGTTGGCGGCCGTGGGTCTTCGCGGTCGTCGCCGGTCTGATCAATGTCGTTGCATCGCTTTCTCTCTATCATTCGTTCGAAGTCGGCGTGATGAGCATTGTCGCGCCGGTTTCTTCGAGCTATCCCGCGCTTACGGTTGCGCTGGCACTCGCAAGCGGCGAGCGAATCCATGCGCTGCGTGCCGCGGGACTGGCCATCACTTTCGTCGGAGTGATCCTGGCTGCCACATCCTTCGCCCCGGTGAAGAACGAAGTTTCGCGTGACAGCGAATTATCGCGCGCGCACTTATCGGAGGGAGTCGTCTGGGCCATCTTTGCGGCGGTAGGCTTCGGATTTCTGTTTTGGTTTCTCGGATTCCACGTCGTGCCGCTCGTCGGCAGCGCAGTTTCCGTTTGGGTGATGCGGCTGACGGCGCTCGTCTCCCTCTCGGTCTTCGCCCTGCCCCTGCACCAGAGCATCCGCATGCCCCACGGCGGTGTGTGGTGGATGCTTGCAGCAGTAGGGTTGATGGATACCTCTGCGTTCGTTGCCAACAATGCCGGCCTGCGGATTGGCCCGGTCTCGGTCGTGAGCGTTCTCGCGTCGCTCTACGGCGCGGTAACGGTTTTGTTGTCGTGGATTTTCCTGCGCGAGCGCCTTGAACGCAGCCAGTGGTTTGGAATAGTCCTAATTTTCGCCGGCATCGTTTGCGTCAGCATCTAGCATCCAAGTTTGTTGTCAGGTGCGGAGACGATCAGATATGCGAGGGGCCGAAGTTGAGAAGCAAGGATTTGCAATATTGTCCGAAGTATTATCGCGCAGCGACATCGAGCGTCTGAATGAAGGTCTCGCGCACAATTCGCTCCCGCGAAGCCGTGCCGGAATGCGGCACGCCCTTAGACATCCCGCTGTTCTCGCAATTGCCCGCGACCTGCGGCTCTTAGCTATTGCGCAGCAAGTTCTCGGGAGCAATCCATTTCCATTCAGGGCCACTCTGTTTGACAAGTCTCCCTTCTCCAATTGGCTCGTGGTTTGGCATCAAGACACAGCATTGCCGCTGCGAGAGCGGCGCGAAAGCCCGGAGTGGGGACCTTGGTCAGTAAAGGATGGAGTACTCTACGCGCACGCGCCGGCCAGCGCGCTTTCTCATGTCGTAGCGCTTCGCTTGCATCTCGATGATTCCACTTTCGAAAATGGCCCGTTGCGAGTCCTCCCGGGCACACACACGATGGGCGTGCTGAGTGACGACGCGATACACCGCTTAAGTGCTCAAATAACGCCGATCGATTGTCTTGTCGTGCGCGGCGGAATTCTTGTCATGAGGCCGCTGATCGTTCACGCTTCCTCAAAATCGCGCTCTGCGAAGCCAAGACGCGTGCTGCACGTCGAGTATGCGGCTTCCGCAAACTTCGCCGAGGGCCTCGAACTCGCCGTAAGCTAGATCCCTCTCGTCAGGGAATGAGAGGCTGTCGCACGGGCTGTTACACTAGTTGCTTCCATGGCCACCCGCTACTGCGAAGTCGCGCTTCCTGTTCCTCTGCGTTCGGTGTTCACCTATGCCGTTCCGGAGTCGCTCAACGGTGAAGAGCTCGTCGGGCGCCGCGTGGTCGTGCCGTTCCGCAACCGCGCGATGGTGGGTGTGGCGCTGGCGATGACGGACCGCGCCCCCGATGTTCCGCGCATCAAGGAAATTTCGAGCCTCCTCGATTCGCTTCCCGCATTGCCGCCCAAGCTCGTTGAGTTGGGGCACTGGGTCAGTCGCTACTATCTCGCTCCTGTCGGTGAGGCGTTTCGCGCGATGCTGCCTCCGGAAATCGAGCTGCGCCACGACCGCGAGTACTGGCTCACGGACACCGGGCGCAAGTATTTGCAGGAGCTCACTGCTGACGCTGAAAACACAGACGTCGAAACTGTCGATCTCGATTTTCTGCGCCGTTTCGATGCCACGAGCGAAAAAGGCACCGCCATCGCATCTTCAAGTGTGAGGCGAATTCCCGGCGCAGAAGCCGCCGCAGAGAGGCTTATTCGTCGCGGCTATCTCGCCGCGCGAGAAATGGTGCGCCGCCGAAAAGAGCGCACGCAGAAAATTGTCGCCTGGAACCCCGCGCAAACTGAGCCGCCTGCAAACGAAGCCGAGCGGAACATTTTCGACGTCCTGACGGGCACTCGCGGCCCGCTGCCGCTCACGCTGCTCCTCAAGCAGGCGAATGTGTCGCGCTCCGTTATCGAGCGACTCGAGAAAAAAGGCCGCCTGCTGATCTGGGAAGAGCCGCACGCCATCGAAGAAGACGCCTGGGACACAGATTTCGTTCCGCCGGCCAACGTCCTAAACGCAGAACAAGAGCAAGCTCTAGCCGAAATCTGGCGTTGGCTCGTGGCGGAGAAATTCGCGGCGGGCCTTCTTCATGGAGTGACCGGAAGCGGCAAAACAGAAGTGTATCTCGGCGCCATCGAAGCGGCGCTTTCGCGCGGCAAGACGGTGATCGTTCTGGTTCCGGAAATCGCGCTGACACTCTGGGTCGGCCGCCTGGTCCGCGCGCGGTTCGGCGATACGGTCGCAATTCTGCACAGCGGCCTGCCTGACGTCGAACGCGCACGCGAATGGTGGCGTGTGCGGCGCGGCGGCGCACGCATCGTCGTGGGAACGCGCTCCGCAGTCTTCGCGCCGCTCGAAAATCTCGGCCTTATCATCGTGGACGAAGAGCAGGAGTCCAGCTACAAACAGGAGGAAGTGCCGCGTTACAACGGACGCGACACCGCCGTGTATCGTGCGCGCCTGGAAGGCGCCGTGGCGCTGCTCGGTTCCGCGACTCCCTCGCTCGAAACGTACCACAACGCGCGCGCGGGCAAATATCACCTGCTCGAACTCACTTCGCGTGTGGAGAACCGCCCGCTCGCCGAAGTGCGCGTGGTGGATCTGCGCGAAGAATTTCGCCGCCAGCACAAAGCCGCGCCCGTATCGGAAACTCTGCGCGCCGCTATCGCGCTGCGTCTCGAAGAAAAAACACAGGCCATGGTGCTGATCAACCGCCGCGGATATTCCTGGTCACTGCTCTGCCGGAGCTGTGGCGCGTTCGTGCAGTGCGAAAATTGCAGCATCGCGCTGACGTATCACAAGAGCCGCCAGCGCCTGGAATGCCACTACTGCGGCTACGCTATTCGTCCGCCGAAGGAATGCCCGAAGTGCCGTGGGGAGTACATGTATTTCGTCGGCGACGGCGCCGAGCGCGTCGAAGAATATTTGCGCGAGAAATTCCCCAACGCACGCATCGCGCGGCTCGATCGCGACACGGTCCGTACCAAGCGCGAATACCAGCAGGTGCTCGGCGCTTTCGCGAAGGGCGAACTCGATGTTCTCGTGGGTACGCAAATGGTGGCTAAAGGTCACGACTTCCAGCGCGTGACTCTTGTCGGAGTGGTGGCAGCGGATCTCGCGCTCGGCCGCCCAGATTTTCGCGCTGCGGAGAAGACGTTTCAGTTGCTCACGCAGGTGGCCGGACGCGCGGGCCGCGGGGAACTTTCCGGCGAGGTCCTTGTTGAGACGTACTATCCCGAGCACTACGCCATCCAGCTCGCCGTCCAGCAGGATTACGTTTCGTTCTACGAAAAGGAAGCGCACTTCCGGCGGATGTTGCACTATCCGCCGTTCACCGCCCTGGCAACGATTCTGGTGCGTGATCGAAAAATCGAAAACGCCATTCGCTGGTCGCGTGCGCTGGCGGGTTATTTCGTTCCGTTCGAGGATCGCAATGTGAAGGTTCTCGGACCCGCAGCCGCCCCGCTCGCGCGCCTCAAAAAGGACTATCGCTTCCAGTTTGTGCTGAAATCTCCGCGCCGTTCGGCGCTCTCGGAAGCGCTCAGCGGCGCACTCGCTTTTTGCGCCGCGAAAGAAATTCCAGACAATGCCGTCATTGTGGACGTGGATCCTGCCAGCATGTTTTAGTCAGTTGAATGGACCGCGCGGTGAAACTCTAGTCCGAGATCATCACCGGCCAGAGTGTGAAGCACAGCACGAAAATCGCGAGAGCGGCAAAGGCCCAAAGTTTTCGCGAAGCATCGAGCGGTTCCCAGCGGTCGTAAACGGGAGGATGCCTGAATCGCAACGAGAGTATGAGTAGAACGATGCCCCAGACTCCCCAGCCGTGCCAGTAACGAATCCCCAGAGCGATGAGCCCGAGCGAGACTGCCAGGGAAATGTCCTTGTGCCGTTTGCTCGAGAGGCTGTACACGATGTGTCCGCCGTCGAGTTGCCACACCGGCAGGAGGTTCAGCGCGGTGGCCAGCAAGCCAAACCACGCCGCGCGTCCAATCGGATTCAGCAGCAGGTAGGAAGTGTCCGTACCGGGATGAAATACTCTCATAAGCATGTGGATCAATGGCGGATTGCCGAAGATGATCCCGGCATTTTCGGGCGTTCCCGGCACAATCTTCGACACCGCTATCGCGTAGGCCAATATGGGCACGGCGACCATGAACCCCGCGATCGGCCCGGCGATGCCGATGTCAAACAGCGCGCGGCGCGTAGTGATTGGCGCGCGGATTCGTATGAAAGCGCCAAACGTGCCGAACAGAAACGGAGAAGGCAGAAAGTACGGATAGCTCGCGTCAACGCCGTAATACTTGCATGCGAGAAAATGGCCCATCTCATGCGCCATCAGAAATCCCAGGAGACTCAATGCAAATGGAATTCCGAGCAACAGCAGATGCGGGTGCTCAATCGGCGCCACCATCATCGCAAATGGATTCTCGTCTCCGGAAAACGGCTCTTCGTTATGCGCGTACGCCTGGGCAAATTCCGATCCCGCGGCGAGCGTGGAAATTAGAGTGAAAAGGAAGAGGACGATGGCGGGCCAGATCGGGCGCCTGCGCCGTGGAGAAGGTGGCGGCGGCAAGTCGATGATCGGCGAGTGCTGGGCATCGAGAACCTCGAAAGGGACGCGACCGTGGCCGTTGCCGAAACTATTGCCCATGGAACTTAGACGCCCCAAAAAGAAAAAACGGTTCCGCCCTCGCTAATAGACGGCGGCGCAACAGGAATTAAGCCTTGGGAGAGGGGGCGGGCAGCGATTGCAATTCTTTGCCGGGCTTGAAACGAACGGCCTTTCCGGGAGGGATGCTCACTTGCTGTCCGGTGCGGGGGTTGCGCCCGATTCCGGTCTTGCGCGGCTTTACATTGAAGACGCCGAAGCGGCGCAGTTCGATGCGTTCACCACGGCCGAGCGCATTCTTCATGGCTTCGAAGACCGTCTCCACCGCCTGCTCCGCTTTCGTGCGGGTGATATTGGTTTTTTGGACGATGGCGTTGACGATGTCGAGCTTAATCACACGAACCTCCCTCTGCACTGGAAACCTATGCTAGACAGGGGTTTGCAGGTTGTCAAGCGCCACCCGGTGTAATAACATGCGCAACTCGCTTTTCACCCGAGCGCAGCGAAGGCCGTCCGAATATTTCCGTAGCGAGGGAGGATTGCATGTCGGTGAAGTCTGACAAATGGATTCGCAAGATGGCCCGCGAACACAAAATGATCGAGCCCTACGAAGATCGCCAGGTGCGCGACGGCGTCATCAGTTACGGTGTTTCATCTTACGGCTATGACATGCGCGTAGCCGATGAATTCCGCATCTTCACCAACGTCAATTCTTCCATCGTGGATCCGAAGCATTTCGATTCCAAATCCTTCGTTGAATTCAAAGGCGACGTTTGCATCGTGCCGCCGAATTCCTTCGCGCTCGGACGCTCCGTGGAATATTTTCGCATTCCGCGCAACGTGCTCACTCTTTGCGTCGGTAAATCCACGTACGCGCGTTGCGGGATTATCGTGAACGTCACACCGTTCGAACCCGAATGGGAAGGGTTCGTGACGCTCGAAATCAGCAACACCACGCCGCTTCCTGCGAAGATCTATGGGAATGAAGGTCTCTGCCAGGTGATTTTCTTCGAATCCGACGAGCAATGCGAAGTCTCGTACAAGGACAAGAAGGGCAAGTATCAGGCGCAGCAGGGAATTGTCCTGCCGAAAATTTGACGGCGGGCCGAAAGCTTTGCTCCAGGATTTGCGCACTGATTTCGGCCCTCAATCCCTGCTGAAACTTCGTTTTGGCAAGCCTAAATCAGGCCGCCCACGTTACAATAATTCACCGACTCAGGAGTCCTCACGCATCGGGTTCTCGTAATTTTTGGGACTGCCGATACGTACAGTAAGTGAGGCTTCCTTCATCGGGGGTTCTATTTTCTGATGGCTACTACGCCCATTCCGCCCAAACACGACCTCGGCTCTTTGCGCATCAACGAGGGACAGCGCAGGAGCGGCAGGACTGGAAAAGTCTTCGGCATAATTGCCGCGGTCATCGGCGTACTCGTCATCGTGACCGGTGCAGTTTTTGCCTTTCGGGATCAGAAGGCGGTGGTGGAAGTGGCTGTGGCGCAGAAAGCGGCTGCCGGCCGCCCCGCGCTTTTGAACGCCAGCGGCTACGTGACCCCACGGCGCCGCGCCACCATCGCCGCGAAGATCACCGGGCGCGTTACCCGCGTCAACTTTGACGAAGGCATGCACGTCCCTGAGGGTTTTGTGCTCGCCACGCTCGATGATTCCGACGCCCGCCGCGCGCTCGACTCCGCAAAAGCGGACCGCAACGCTGCGCAGGCAGCCATTGCTGACTTCGAAGTACAGCTCAAGAACGCCGAAATCGAATTGCGCCGCGCACGTCAGCTATTGGCCGCAGGCGTTCAGACCCAGGAAGCCATGGACAACGCCACCATGGCCGCGGACAGCCTGCGCGCAAAGATCGCTTTGGCGAAAGAGCAGGTTGCCGCGTCTGAGGCGCGCATCGGCGAGGCCCAGCAGGCCGTGGACAATTGCGTAATTCGCGCACCCTTCGATGGCATTGTAGTTTCGAAAGACGCTCAGGTCGGCGAAATGGTCTCGCCGATTTCTGCCGGCGGCGGCTTCACGCGTACAGGCATCGCGACCATCGTCGACATGAACTCAAACGAAATCGAAGTGGACGTCAACGAAGCTTATATCGCTCGCGTTCTCCCAGGACAAAGTGTTACTGCGGTTCTGGACGCCTATCCCGACTGGCAGATTCCGTGCCGGGTGCGTACGGTCATCCCCACGGCGGATCGCCAGAAAGCCACGGTCAAGGTGCGTATCTCGTTTTTGAAACTCGATCCGCGCATTCTGCCGGATATGGGCATCAAGGTCACCTTTCTGGGCGACGAGCCCGAGCAGAAAAATGGCGCGGATGCCCCGGTAGCTCTGGTTCCGCAGGCGGCTGTCCGTGACGATCAGGGCAAGAAGATCGTTTACTTAGTGAAGGAAGAGCATCTCGAACGTCGCGCCGTATCCGTGGGCAACGCGCGTGGCTCTGATGCTGAAATTCTCGCCGGTGTCGTCGCGGGCGACACCGTGGTCGTAAAAGGCCCCGCGAATCTTCACGATGGGCAAGCCATCGAAATCAAGAAATAGAGGTTCGCCAACATGGTTCGAGTAGATGGCAGAGGAAACGACGGCAGCTTGATTCAAATCCGCGGGCTGGATAAAACCTACAAGCGCGGCGACGAAGTAATCCACGTTTTGCAGGGCCTGAACCTTGATGTCGATAAAGGCGATTTCGTCGCCTTCATGGGCCCCAGCGGTTCCGGCAAGACGACACTGCTCAACCTGCTAGGCGGCCTGGATGTTCCCTCGAAGGGCAGCATCACCGTCGCCGGCGATGAAATCACGCACATGTCGGGAAGAAAACTCACCGACTGGCGCGCGCGCCACGTCGGCTTCATTTTCCAGATGTACAACCTGATTCCAGTGCTCACCGCGTTTCAGAACGTTGAGCTGCCGCTCCTGCTCACCAAGCTTTCCAAAGCCGAGCGGCGCCAGCACGTGGAGGCGGCCCTCGGAATCGTTGGCCTGGCTGATCGCATGAGTCACTATCCCCGGCAGCTTTCCGGCGGACAAGAACAACGCGTCGCCATTGCCCGCGCCATTATTGCGGATCCCACATTCCTTCTTTGTGACGAGCCCACCGGCGACCTGGACCGCAAGAGCGCCGATGAGATTCTCGATCTCCTCACCAGGCTCTCCAAGGAATACAGCAAGACGATTCTGATGGTGACGCACGACCCTGCGGCAGCCGAGCGCGCTCAAGCACTCCTGCACCTGAATAAAGGCGTGTTGGTCGAAGGCGTTCTAGCCGACGCGGCGCGGAGCCACGCATGAAATACTTTCCACTGATTCTCGCCAACCTTTTTCGCAAGAAGCTTCGCACGACTCTAACCATCGGCTCGTTTGCGGTAGCTATGCTTCTCTTCGGCTTGCTCGCCGTAATTCACGGCGCGTTCAACCAGGGAATTGACGTCGCCGGCGTGGACCGCTTGATGGTTATCAACAAAGTTTCCATCATCCAGCCGCTGCCGATTTCCTATCGCGACCAGATTCTCCGCATTCCCGGCGTAAAGGGAGTCACGTTCGACGTTTGGTTTGGCGGCATCTACCAGGACCCCAAGAACTTCTTCCCAAGCTTTGCCATCGATGTCGAAAACCAACGCCAAGTCTACCCGGAGCAGGTGGTGTCGGACGACGAATGGAATGCTTTCGTCGCCGATCGTGAAGGTGCCATCGTCGGCTCAAAAACCGCCAAACGCTTCCACTGGAAAATCGGCGATCGCATCCCGCTAACAGCGCCGATCTACGGCCTTGGCGCCTGGGAGTTCAACATCCGCGGCATCTACGACAGTCCGCGCGCGGGAGTGGATTTATCTCAGTTCTGGCTTCACTATAAATATCTCGACGAGCGCCGCCAATTCGACAAGGGCAATATTGGCTGGTACACGGTGAAACTGGATTCCCCTGATGATTCGGTGCGCGTCGAGAAGACCATCGACGACATGTTCGCCAACTCGCCCTATGAGACCAAGAGCGAGACTCTGCAAGCTGCAGCCGCAGGTTGGGTGAAGCAAGCGGGCAACATCGAGTTCCTCATCCTTGCCATCGGCGGAGTTGTGTTCTTCACCTTGTTGCTCGTCACTGGTAACACGATGGCCATTGCCGTCCGCGAGCGCATCGGTGAACTCGCTGTCCTGAAAGCTGTCGGCTACTCGGATCGTTTTGTTTTGTTCTTCGTTCTTACCGAATCATTGTTCATTTCCATGGTCGGCGGGGCGCTTGGCTTGGGCCTGGCGAAGTTGCTCACCTTGGCCGGCGATCCGACGGGAGGCATTCTGCAATCCTTTACCCTCCCCGGATCCGCCATTGTCTTGGGACTTATCGCAGCATTCGCCGTAGGGATCCTGGCCGGAATACTTCCGGCCACCTCTGCGATGCGCCTGCGCGTCGTGGACGCCCTTCGGAGGGTTTAGCTGATGGCAATTCCGATCGTCTATAGTTTGCGGAGTCTCCGGGCGCGATGGGTCTCCGCGATTGTCGCTGTACTCGGCATCGCCGGCACCGTGGGAGTTTTTCTGGCCATGCTGGGGCTCGCGCGTGGCTTCCACGCGACTCTGGTTTCTTCCGGTTCTGCTGACAACGCCCTGATTCGCCGTGCTGGAGCTAGCGGCGAATTGGACGGCAACGTCACACTCGACCAGATCCACGTCCTGCAAGACAAGCCGGCCATCGCGCGTGTGGATGGCCAACCGCTCGTCAGCCCCGAGGTTGTCGTCATAGCAGCTTTCCCGCTCAAAACGACGGGCACCGACGCAAACGTGCAGGTTCGCGGCGTCACTCCGGAAGTCCTGAAAGTTCGCAAGAACGTCCACATCGCGCAGGGACGATTTTTCCAGCCCGGCCTCGCCGAATTGGTCGTCGGCAGGAACGTTCCCAGCACCTACGAGGGACTCGAGCTCGGCAAAACAGTGGAATTCGGGGGCGGCAGGTGGAACGTCGTGGGAGTTTTTGATGCAGGCGGCAGCGCCTTCGACTCCGAGATATGGTGCGACGCCCGCGTCCTTAATCAGACCTACAAGCGCCCCGACAATCTCTATCAATCGGTCACTGTGAAGTTGACTTCTCCGGCCGCGCTCGAACAATTGAAGGATTCGATCACCGCCGACCCTACCATGACCGTGCAGGTGGACCGCGAAGACGAGTATTACGCGCGGCAGTCGCAGGTGCTCACAACTCTCATCACCGTGCTGGGCACCCTGGTCGCCGCCATCATGGGCGTGGGTGCGGTCATCGGCGCGCTTAATACCATGTACTCCGCTGTCGCCGAACGTTCGCGCGAAATCGCCACCATGCGCGCCATCGGCTTCGGGGCCGGAAGCATCGTGTTGTCATTTCTCTTTGAGGCTCTGCTCATCGCCTTCATCGGCGGCCTGCTCGGCGCGATTTCCGTGCTCAAGCTCAACGGCCTGACCACCACGACGCTTAACATGCAGACATTTTCGTCCGTGGCGTTCGCCTTCAAAATCACGCCGTTGCTGCTCGGTGTAGGTATACTATTTGCGCTGCTCATGGGTTTGGTTGGGGGTGTTCCTCCTGCAATTCGGGCCGCCCGCCGTCCCGTCGCGCTGTCCCTGCGAGAACTCTAGCCGCACAACCGTACCGTGAGTCCTTGCATCTTTGCATCGTACGGAAAAATAATACGGAACTTTTCATCCTGGTTCGGGAATAATGCTATGCCCCGAACAGCGGGAGATGGACCATAAAGGTGCGCATGAAGCCTGAGAGTTTGAAGACCGGAATTTTACCCCTGGTATTTTTGCTTCTCGGTTTAGCCGCGATTTTGAGCTTGCCCGCCTGCGGGGGTGGCAGCTCTAGCGGCTCGGCTCTAGTCAAAGCGGTCACCATCTCGCCCACGGCCGCCAACGCTCAGATCAATACGACCATCGACATCAGCGCCACCGTCACACTCACGAACTCCTCGACCACCACGGACACCGCGGTAACCTGGCAGGTGAATGGCATTGGCGGCGGCAACTCCACACTCGGTACGATTATTTCTTCTCCCTCAGACCCTCAGGTCGGCGAGTACACCGCCCCGGCGATAGTGCCCACGAACAACAATGGACAAGTCACCATCACCGCCGTTGCGCCGCAGAACCCTTCCGATCCCACCGACACCAGCACGGTAACTTCCAACGACGCGATAGTCACTGTAGGCATTGGCTCAGGGCTCGCCGTGCAGCCCACCATCGCGACGGTTCCTGCGGGCGGGACATTTCAATTTTCCGCGTATCTGAATAGCGTTGCCGATCCCAACGCCACCTGGACCGTAACTTCCACGAACGGCGGCGACATTGGCAGCATTAATTCAATCACGGGGCTGTACTCCGCACCCGCTTATCCGCCTCCGGGCGCCACAATAACGGTCACCGCGACGGACCCGGCTGCCACCGCACCGGCGACCTCCACAGCAACCATCGTCTATTCGGATGCCTCACTCTCTGGTCCGTTTGCGTTCTCTTACACCGGAAATGACGCTTCCGGTTTCGCTACCATCGCCGGGAGCTTTGTCTCGGACGGCATGGGCCACATTGTCAGCGGCGTCGAGGATGTCGATAGTTTCACTACCGGCGGCTGGGTGGAGTATCAAATCGCCGGCACTTACAAGGTTGGTCCGGACGGTCGTGCGAGCGCCGTTATAAACAGTGGCTCGGTGGGCGCCGCGACCTGGCAGTTTGCGCTCACCACCAACCAGCACGCCTTGATGATTCGCTTCGACCGCAATTTCACCGGCAGCGGAACCATGGACCAGCAGAATCTGGACGACCTTACGTCATCTCTATTGTCGGTCGATGGTCCCTACGTCTTTGGCGTCTCGGGTTCCGATCCGATGTTTCATCCGATGGCTGTTGCCGGCAAGTTCACTTCAAATGGCTCCGGCGGGATCCCCGCAGGGAATACAATCCTGGACCTAAACGATAATGGCGCCGTCACCGCGAGCGACACTTCGTTGCACGGCTCCTACGCGTTTGATCCCACGCAGCCCGGCACCGGACGCGGGACCATCACCCTTACCAGCACCTTAACGGGGACGCTCGGATATGCCTTCTACATTGTCGATAGCACGCACCTGCATCTCGTTGAAATGGACGACGTCAATTATCTTGGGGGCGACGTACTGATTGGAGCCGCTCCCGGCTCGCTCGCTTCAGCGAACTACGTCTTCACTGCCGGAGGTACCTCGACAGCGGGAGCATATGGATCGGGCGGTGTATTTGCGGCGGGGGCGAGCAATGCGATTAGCGGAGGTGTATTCGATAGCAACAATGCAGGCACGGTGACCACAAAAACGGCGCTCGGCACCTGCACCTACACCGTGAACTCTGGAACGGGCCGCATCGATCTCCGGCTGTACCTTGGCAGCGGCGCGTGTCCCGCGGGTCCAGGTTCCACGATTTCCGAATTTGCCGTGTATCCCACTGCGCAAACTCCCAGCTCCGCCATTATGCTGGAGCTCGATTCGAATGCGGTCGCCACGGGGTTGGCCTACGAGCAGCAGGTTCTTACCGAGCCGGGAACGGGCGGCTTCGCGCTCAATATCGCCGGGCAGGGCATGTTCCACAACGCTCCCGCTTCGTATCAGCAGGACGTCGAAGGCCAGGCCGACATCGATTCGTCGGTGGTCACCAGCGGAAATCTCGATATCAACAATTTCAACGCCGGATTCCAGACCGATCCCATCGATACCACTACCAGCTCCATCGCCGCGCCCGACTCCACCTATGGCCGCGGAACAGCCATCCTCGTCGCCACCAATCCCAACGTCAGTTACAACCTGGTGTACTACGTCATTGATGCCAACACCGCCTTGGCACTCGATTCAGACACAACCCGCATCCTCGTCGGCAAAATCGTCCGGCAATTCTAGCATTAAGGTGTAAATGTAGCGCTGCGGCCTTCAGCGCGGCAGCCTTCCTTCCACGCCAGGGATGCCGTGCGAAGGATTGTTCTGTCTTCAGTCGTTAACGCGGCCCTATGACCACAATCGATATTGACAAACGATAAAACTGTTGTCAGCATCCAGCCCGCCCGCTCTCCCGTTCGCCTTTCCACATCCTTACGGAGAGACACACGACCATTTCGATTCGGAAAAACACAAAGGAGGATTTGCCGATGAAAATCACCATGCGCTTGCGAGTAATTCTGTTTGTTCTCTTGTTCGCCGGCGTCAAGCCAGCCTGGTCGCAGTCAAGCTCTGAAATTAAAGCCCCGCGACCGCTCGCGGACCGTATGCTGCAGTATCTCCCTGGCTACCATTCACCTCAGAGCGCGCTCCGAACTGAAGGCGCAACGCAGGATGCCGTCGTCGTGAGTAAGAAGGCTAAAGTTTACGCGTTTGCAACCGCCGATTTTCCGGGCGCAGCCGAGTCCGTAGTTTACGATGCAAACGCCTCAACAATCGTGGGCTATTGCGAGTTCGATCCCTCTTCCGTTCCGTCCACACCTCAGATCGCCTTCACTCTGAAGGGTGGGGTTTATCAAATGCTCGCCGTTCCAAATGCGGTCGCAAGCTTCGCCACCGGAATCAATACCTCTGGTCAGATCGTCGGTGCTTACACCGACTCGTCCAGCGTCGCCCACGGATATCTCGACATCGCCGGAACATTCACCAACATCGATTACCCGAGCTCGACAGGTACCGAGCCACTTGAAATCAACGACTCCGGAATGATCGTAGGATCCTATGCCGACGCAACGAGCGCCATCCACGGCTATCTCGACAACGCCGGTACGTTTTCCTCATTCGATTACCCCGGCGCCACTGCGACTTACGCCACGGGAATCAACTCCTCAGGCGAAATCGTCGGCTACTGGCAGGACTCCTCCTACAACGTCTATGGGTTTATCTACAACGGCAGTGTCTTCACCTCGCTGAACGTTCCTCTGGGCACCGGCACAACACCTTTCGGAGTTAATGACAAGGGCGAGGTTGCGGGCTTTTACCAGGATGCGACCAGCTTGTACCACGGTTTCATTTACACCGGCGGAGCGTTCTCCGAGGTGGATGTATTCGGAGCCGTCGGCGGTACGCAACTATCCCGCATCAAAAATTCGGGCGCAATCACAGGAGTATTCATTGATGCCTTGACGGAGGCGCATGGAATAAAGGGACACTGAGGACGTTCTATTGCGAATCGGCGAGGGTGAGACGTCGCGCGGGCCACCCTCGCCAACATCTTCATTCGTCCGGCTCTTGCGCGCTATTGCGTAGGTCGTTCCACGTCTTTGCCTGGCTGGAGGTTTAAATGTAGCGCCGCGGCCTTCAGCGCGGCAGCCTTTCTTTCCCCGGACCGGTGGTCGACCGTTTCACGATTTCGCTGGCGGGTATCGCGTCGAGGAGTGTTGTCCTAAACCGACAGTCCACAACGAAGTCCGCTCTCCCCGCCGGGGTGCCGCAGCCCCTTGCGGTGTTCGCAAAGGGTTCGCGCCTTGGATTCCCATTTGGAGGAACCGCTTCGACCGTCACTCGATCTACCTTGTGGCGTGGCCTTCCTGGTCCATTTCGGCCCTGACTTAGTGGATTGACTTAGTGCTATTTCGCTTTGACCTGGGGCGAGGGCTTTCCCCACTCGCCCGTAAAGACGAAAGAGTGGAGCGGCTTGCGTTCGCGCGGCGCGACTTCGCGCTCGCGCAATTGGTCCGGCAATGTGGAGGGATCACCCGCATAACCTAGCGCAAATCCTGCAACCGCTTCGAAGTCTGCCGGAATACCGAATATCTGGCGCGCCTTGTCCGGATCGATTCCGGCCATCTGATGTACCGAAAGACCGAGAGCCTCTGCCTGAATGACCAGATTTGCCATTGCTTGGCCCACGTCGTGGAACGCATGGCGATTTGGCCTTCCATCGTCGAACTTCAGCTTGGCTACGGTCAATCCCAAGATGGGCGCGTTCTTAGCCCAGCCTTGATTGAATTCCACGAACGTGTCGAGTACGCGCTTGTAGCTTTGCGCATCATCCTTCGTAGCCACGATGAAGTTCCAGGGTTGCGCATTGTAAGACGATGACGCCCAACGGGCAGCCTCCAGCAGGCTGCGCAATTTTTCAGCTTCGACGGGCCGGGCGTCAAATGCGCGCGGGCTCCAGCGGTGTTTGATCAAGTCGTGAATCGGCGCGCTGGTCTCCGCGGGCTTTTTTGGCGAGTTCATAATTAATTCCTCCTTAGGAAAATTTCCGTTTTCACTGTTTTCGCACAACCCTACTTCAGACTCCGCAAGGCAGAGAAAGCGTGTGAGGCCCTATCCGCGCCCGGGTCAGGCTTTCGCGGCGCGCGAATGATCGACCGAGTATGGGCCGGCGCCGTTTGCAGCCAAGATTACCAAGCCACCCATAATCGCAGCGTTCTTCAGAAAGTTGATCATCTGCGTTTGTTGTTCCATACCTTGTACCGCCCAGAAGTTATGGAAAAAGAACGTGACCGGTATCAGATAGAGAATCAAAATCCATGCCGCGATTCTCGTTTGGAACCCGGCCAGAATGGCGAGGCCGCAGCCAAGTTCAACGACTATCGCGCACGCAATCGCAACACCCGCCAGCGGCAATCCCTTTGCGGCGGCATAGCCGACTATCTGCGAATAGCTGGCGACTTTGAATACGCCACTAATCAGGAATATCACGCTCAGCAAAATCCGGCCCGCCAGCGGTGTAAAACTGTCCGAAGAATTAGCCACGTCAGTTCTCCTTTTTAGAATTAGATTTACGCCAGATCAAAAAGCAAAATCTCAGACGCCTCTTTGCTCTCAATGCGTGCTTCGGGTTCCCTGGAAATTGCCGCGCCATCGCCTGCTTTCAGGTCTTTTCCGTTCAGACGAACCGCTCCACGTGCGACTTGAACCCAGGCGTGACGATCTGCCTCGAGAGGATGACTTGTTTCCCGGCCTTTTTCCAGCCTTGCTATATAGAGATTCGCGTCCTGGTGGATCGTTACCGGCGCTTCAGGCCCGGCCACCAGATGCAATTTGCCGCGCAAATCTTTATCCGCAAACGTGAGCTGTTCGTATTCCGGCTTCAGGTTCTTGCGTTCCGGAGTTATCCAGATTTGCAAAAGATGAACCGGATCCTTGGGAGACGGGTTGAACTCGCTGTGCAATATGCCGCTGCCCGCACTCATGTGCTGCAATTCACCGGGGCGAATTATTGCGCCGGTGCCCATGCTGTCGCGGTGCTCGAGCGAGCCTTCCAGAATCCAAGTCAGAATTTCCATGTCCCGATGCGGATGCATTCCGAAGCCCTGGCTGGGCGCTACGATGTCCTCGTTGAGCACGCGCAAGGATCGAAAATGCGTGTGTTTCGGATCGTAATATTGGTCGAACGAAAATGTGAAATGCGTGTCGAGCCACGAAAGCTGGTTGCGTCCGCGCTCTTCACTGGGTCGAATCTGTAACATGTTCTTTCTCCTTACTGAGTTTTTTAGGGTGCAGTTCTTCGCCTCCTCGCCCTAGTTTTCGGCAGAGGCGCCGCAATGCTTCTTGTTCTGAAGAATCGAGCGAGCTCATTTCCTTCACGATGGCCCGAGCGTGTTCCGGAACAACGCGGGCGATCAATTTCCGTCCGGCCGGAGTCAGATGAATCACAATCATTCGGCGGTCGTCTTTCTGTCGTTCGCGCCGCACCCAGCCGTACTTTTCGAGATTGTCCACTACCAGCGTGATGTTCCCGCCGCTGCGCAACAACTTCTCGCCGATCGTGCGCTGGCACATGGGGCCCAGGTGCAGCAGAGCCTCCAGGACCCCGAACTGGCTCATCGTTAGCTCCTCGGACTCGAGTTGTGCGCTCAACCTCGCAGCTACCGAATTCGATGCGCGCTGGAGATTGATGAACGCATTCAGCGCTCGCTTCGTTTCCTCCGAGCCTCTAAAGTGTGTCGGCAAGTTCGTTTAACCTGGAATCGTTTAATATCAAATCATATGATGCAAGCGGCTCCGCGAAAGATTCAGGGAGCCATTCAGGGCTTCTGCGTGGGCCGCAGCAGAACTTCACTAATGAAGCTCTGAGGAGCTTGCGTTACGATCATCTCGACCACGTGAGCTATATCCTCTGGTTGCAGCATTTTGCGAGGATCCTTCCCTGTATGCGGCGAGAAGTCTGTCGCCACCGTGCCCGGGCAGACGGCGCTGACCCGAATACCGTGTGGCCGAAGATCCTCGGCCATGCATTCGGTCAGCCCAAGAAGTCCCCATTTTGACGCGCAGTAGATTCCGCCACCGGCGAAGGCGTTCTTGCCAGCCAGCGAGGCGATGTTGATGATGTGGCCGCTGCGCCGCTCGATCATCCCCGGCGCCACGGCCTTGCTCATCAGGAACACCGATTTCAAATTGGTGTCTAATACGGAGTCCCAATTGGATTCGGCGGCTTCGTGCGTGGGGCCAAAATAGCCCAGCCCCGCATTATTGACGAGGATCGCTGGCGGGCCAAGTACTTGTGTGGCTTGCCGGATCAAAAAATCGACGTCCTTGGAGTTTGAAACGTCCGCCGCTGAACTGAAAACGGAGAGGCCTTCGCGGCGCAACTCTGCTGCTGCAGTTTCAAGGCGCTCGGCGTTGCGCGCGCAGATGGCAAGTTTCGCGCCGAGGCGTCCCAGGGTGCGCGCGATGGCGAAGCCAATGCCGCGGCTCGCGCCGGTGACGATTGCGACTGTGCCTTCCAACGGTGTTGCTTGGGTCAAAGCGGAACTCCTTCGAGGCCACTCTTTGCTTCGGTGGAACATCTTATCATTTAGTGCGGATGACGGCTGGTGCGGGCTCCGTGGCCCGTGCACGCCGGAAATCGAGGCTTAACGGGCGAATTGACCTTGCACGCTTGGATGGCTTTCCCTATAATCCATTCTCTTTGTCCCGTGTTCCTAACGCGGGTTGCAGTCCTGTGAAGTTATTATCCGAAGTGAAATCGGTCTAGGAGGCACGAAAGCACATGCGAAAGTTTTTTGTCATCATAGGAATGTTCCTGGCCGTTCTTGTGGCGCTGTGTCTCGATGCACGGCCGAGTGCCGCTCAGGATGACCAGAATAAGGCGCCGGCGTACACCATGCCGGAATACAACGGCTTCCAGGCGTGCAACGCGGAAACCAACGCGCAGGCACGCGTGAAGTGCCTTGACGATTTCGTCGCGAAGTTTCCCAGCTCCTCGCTGATGCCTTACGTCTACCGCCTTTATTATTCGAGCTACAACGACCTGAAGAATTATCCGAAGGCCATCGAGTACGCGGACAAGCTTGTGGCACTCGGTGACAAAGTGGACGCGGGGACCAAGTTACAGGCGCTCTACACGCGCTCGCTGGCATTCAACTACGCATTCAACGAGAAGGCATCCGACGCAACCGATCAGCTGAACAAAGCGCGCGCGGCCGCCCTGGCGGCGCTCGATATGCTCAGCAAGATCGCCAAGCCGGCAAATTTGACGGACGACCAGTTCACAGAGCAGAAGAAAGGGCCGACCGTCATGTTCTATTACACGGCGGGCTCCGCTTCTTACACTCTGAAGGACTACGCCAGCGCGATCAAATATTTCAAGGCGGCGCTGGCCATCAATCCGACCGATCCACTGACCAACTACCGCCTGGGACTGTCCTATTTGCAATCGACTCCGCCGCAGTCGCTCGATGGGTTCTGGTATCTGGCGCGAGCCATCGATCAGAAAATGAACGACGCTCCGAAGGTGCAGGACTACCTGCGCAAGCAAATATTGGTGTACGAGCAACCCGGCTGCGATTCGACAGTGGATGCGCAGCTCAACGAGCTCCTGCAGCTTGCCGCTAACACTCCGGATCGCCCAGCGACTTACACCATCCCGAGCGCGGACGATTTGGACAAAATTCGGAAGGCGAGCAACATACTCACCGTGCTCGCCGATCTAAAGGCCGGCGGCGACAAAGCGAAGATGACCTGGCTGGCGATCTGCAGCGCAGAATTCCCGGAAGTGGTGGGCAAAATAATCGATGTCACTCCCGGAACCGATTCTGTGGAGTTGCACCTCTACACCGGAGCGACGCCGGAGGAGATCGAGGCCGCCACGACGGCCAACGTGGACGTGAAAGTAGTCGGACAGCCGGAGGCGAGCCGCTTGCAGAAGGATGACGGCGTACGCTTCAGCGGGACGCTGGTGAGTTACGATCCCGATCCGGCGTTCCTGTTGCACTGGGACAAGGCCAAAGTGAACCCTGAGGACATTCCGGCTGAGAAGGGCGGGAAGAGAACTCCTCACAAGGTCGCACCGAAGAGCCCCGGAAAGTAGACTCGAAGATAATCCGCGTTGGATGGGATGGCCGGCTCAGCAACGGGCCGGCCATTTTTATTTTTGGGACCGGGTTAGTAGTGGCGGCGCGCTCTGTGGTCGAGCTTATACTCACCAACCTTTCGGCTCAGCGTGTTGCGGTGAATGCCGAGAGCCTTGGCGGCGCGCGATTGATTGCCGTTGAGGCGTTCGAGGACGCGCTTGATGAATTTCTTTTCGAACTCGGTAACCGCTTCTTCGAGCAGAATGCCGCGCTCGACCATCATGCCGATAAGCGATTCCAATTGATCTTTCACGATTGCACGCTCCGCAGTGACGCTCAGGCGAAGGGGTTTTTGACTGATACTTAGTCGAGTGCGTGGCCGGTAATGCGCTGATAGGCTTCCCGATACTTCTCTCGCGTGCCCGCTACGACGTCTGGCGGAAGTGCTGGAGCCGGGGGTTGCTTGTTCCAACCGATGCGTTCCAGATAATCGCGGACATATTGCTTGTCAAAAGATGGCTGCGCTTTGCCCGGGACATACTGGCTGGCGGGCCAGAAGCGAGAGGAATCGGGAGTCAAGGCCTCGTCAATCCAGATGAGTTGGTCGCCAATGAGTCCGAATTCGAATTTCGTGTCGGCGATAATGATGCCGCGTGCGGCGGCGTGTTCTGAAGCGCGCCTGTAAATCTCGAGCGTCGTGTCGCGCAGGCGCTCGGCCAACGGTTTTCCCACGCGAGACACGGTTTCTTCGAAGGAAATGTTTTCATCGTGGCCGGTGGTAGCCTTCGTCGAGGGCGTGAAGATCGGCTCGGGCAGCTTGTCGGACTCGTGCAGCCCGGCCGGAAGCGGAATGCCGCAGATCGCGCCGGACTTTTGATAATCCTTCCAGCCTGAGCCGGAGATGTAGCCGCGCACGACGCACTCGATCGGTACTGGCTCGGTCTTGCGAACCAGCATGGCGCGGCCTTCGAGCGCGGCGGCGTAGGGCGCGAGCGCGCCGTCAAAATTCTTCGCCGACAAAATGTGATTGGGGACGACGTCCGCGAGTTCATCGAACCAGAAGAGCGACAACTGCGTGAGAACGCGGCCTTTATCGGGAATCGGCGTGGGCAGCACGACGTCGAAAGCCGAGAGACGGTCAGTGGCGACAATCAGCAAGCGGTCGCCGAGTTCATAGATATCACGCACTTTGCCGCGCCCGCGAAGCTTGAGCGTGGGAAAATCTGTTTGCGAGATGACACTCATTTTTGGAGAAGCCACGGAATATTTTTCCTCACCCAGGAGGCCGGTATTCTAGCGCAGAGAACGAGGTTGTCAATGGCTAAGAAGTGTTGGCAGCGGCAGGAAGTTCCTGTGGAGCCAGCCTGAAGAAAAAACAGAGGAAGCTTAGCTAGCGAGTACAGCCCCTCGGCTGGCGGGTTTGTTGAATAGGAAGGGAAGGTCCGCCGCGCTAAAGTCCGCGGCGCTACATTTAAACCTCGACACTAGCCACGCAGCGCGTGGGCTAGGCGGCGTTGCTGGCGGCCTTCGACGCTGTTTCGGTTTCTTCCCACTTGACGGAAACGAGCTTGGAGACGCCGGGCTCCTGCATGGTCACGCCATACATCACCGATCCCATTTCCATGGTCTTGCGATTGTGGGTGACGACGATGAACTGCGTCTGCCCGCACATATCCGCGAGCATTTTGTTGAAGCGGCCGACGTTGGCTTCGTCCAGCGGTGCGTCCACTTCGTCCAGGATGCAGAAGGGGCTCGGCTGGTAGCGGAAGACAGCGATGAGCAACGCGAGCGCGGTCAGCGCCTTCTCGCCGCCCGAGAGCAGAAGGATATTTTGTAGGCGCTTGCCTGGAGGTTGCGCCACGATGTCGATGCCGGCGTCGCCTGAGCTATCCGGCTCGCCAAGCCGCATCTCACCGTGACCACCGCCGAAGAGCGATTGGAAGGCGATGGCAAAATGCGCGTTGATAAAGTTGAACGCTTCCTCGAATTTCTGACGGGAAACCTGATCGAGCTCGGTGATCGTGAGGTGCGTGTTCTCGATGGATTGCACCAGGTCGTCGCGTTCGCGGCGGAGGAAGCCTTCGCGCTGTTCGCACTCTTGAAACTCCTCGAGCGCCATCATGTTAACCGGGCCCATAGCTTCGACGCGCGCCTTCATTTCGTTGTAGTTCGTTTCTGCAGCTACTAGTTCTTCGCCGACAAGCAGCTGCGTTTCCTGGGCCATCAAGTCTTCGGGCTGGGAGTTAAGTTCCGCGATGCAGGTTTGGCGAAGATAATCGCGGTCCGCGTCATTGCGCGCCTTTTCGATCTGCCGCTGGCCGCGCTCGGCGCGCAACTCGTCGAGCGACGAACGCTTGCCGCGTACGGATTCCTCGAGCTGGTTTGTGCGCGTGCGCGCCTCTTCCCATTCTTTTTCCAGGGAAGCCTTCTGCTCTTCGAGCCGGAATTTCTCTCTCCGAAGGTCGTCCGTCTGCAGCGAAAGCTGCCCGCACGAAGATTCGAGTTCGGATTTTTCCTGGTACATGGCTCGCTGCTGCTGTAACAAAGAATTCAAGCGCTCGTCGGCCAGCGCGATTTCCTCGGAAAGCTTCTGTCCGGCGGCTTCCGCGCTCGCCAAGCGCTCAGACATGGTGGCCATCTCTTCACGGCGCGCGACAACTCGCTCCTGGAGCATCTGAAAATCGTAGCGCAGGCGCGCGAGTTTTCCGGCGGCCTCGGCGCTTTCCGCCTCAGCAGCGGCGCGGGAGCGAACTGCTTCCGCATGTTTCTGGTGAGCTTCTACGGCTCGGCGGCGTGCGGATTCAGCATCGGAACGAAGTTGCTCAATTTCCTGTCGCTCGGTCGAAAGCTGGTGATCAAGCCGTTGCAGGTCGGCGCGGGCCTGCTCGCGATAATGCGTGGCAGTGACGAGCGATTTTTCAGCTTCCACGTGCTGCGAGATGGCGATGGCGATTTCGGACTCGCCCACTTCAATCTGCGCCGCGATGCGAGCGAGGTCGGCCTGCTGCCCCTGTGCAATTCGATCGAGCCGCGCGGCTTCCGTTTCGTGTTGGCGCAACTCGCGTTTTAGCGCGAGCGGGCCCGCTTCGCCGGCGCGGCCACCGGAAACCGTGCGACCGTGGTAGCAAGTGCCGTCGAGCGTCAGGTAATAGCTGTGCGGATTCTCGTTGGCGAGCTGCTCGGCGACGATGCTGGTCTCGGCGAGATACGCAGTGCGCAGCCTCGTCAGAAAATGTTTGGCTGCGGGGCCGAGCGGGTCGCGGAAATCAACGAGCCGGTCAAGCCGGGCCACAACGCCATCGGGCAAGGGAAGGGAGGCGTCGGCTTCGGGCGTCTGGATATTCAGACTGCGCAGAGAATCGACGAAGAAAGTTGCGCGGCCGCCCATTTCGTCGCGAAGGAGAGCGATTCCGGCGCGCGCATGATCGAAGGTTTCCACCACGACGTATTCGAGCTCGTCGCGAAGGAACTGCTCGATGGCACCTTCGTACTGCTCCTGCACTTCGGCGTAATCCGCGAGCAGGCCAACGGCGTGGAATCCACGCTCGCTCGCATTGCCGCTTTCAACTTGTGCTCCGAACAATTTTTGAACTGCGTCGGCGGTGTAGGCGCGCTCGCTCAGAATCTGTTCGATGGAAGCGTGGCGTGCGCGCGCGGCGGAAAGCCCTTCGCGAAGCACTTCGAGCTCACGGCTGGTTTCTTGATGACTGCGGCGAAGCTCGGCAACTTTCGACTGCGCGTCGCGGACGGCTTGCCCAAGTTCCTGTGCGCGCGCCTGGGCTTGCAAGAACGTCGTATCACCGGCGGTGGCTTTCCCCTCCAATGCGTTGTATTCGGCTTCGATGGCTCGCAACGCCGTGCCGCGCTGCTCTTCGGCTGTCGTGTGCCGCGTGGCTGCTTCTTCGGCTTGAATCGATTCAGCCTGCTCGCGCGCGGATTCTTCCACAAGGCGTCCGGCAAACTGGCGCAGCTCCGCGATGCGGGCGTCAAGCTGCTCCTGTTCGGTGACGCTCGAAGCGGCTTGTTCGGTCGACTCGCGAAGAGTGTCTTCCAGAGAAGCGCTTTGCTCGCGCAGTGAAGAGACGGCCTCGCGCTGCGCGGCCATGCGGGCGGTGAGTTCCGTGGCTTGGCGCTCGGCTTGATCGATTTCGGCGGCGAGTCGCGTGGCGCGCGCATCGATCTGCGCCACCTGCTCGCGGTTAAAGGTGATGCGGTTTTCGGCGCGATCGAGATCGAGCGCGGTTTGCCCGAGTAAATTCTGCGCCTGGCGCAACTCGCCATCGAGTTCATAGCTGCGCGCGCTCAAGCGTTCCTGTTCAGCTTCGAGTTCGTGCACCGAGCGCGCCTCGCGCTCTTCCGCCGAGTCCATATCGCGCAACAGATTTGCCAAGCGCGCGGCTTCGATATCGAGGTGCTCCGCCTTACTCGCCAGGACGCTGCGCAGGAGCCCGCGCATTTGTTCGCGCAGCTCCGCATAGCGCCGGGCTTTCGACGCCTGGCGCTTCAGCGAAGCGAGCTGTTTTTCTACTTCGACAAGAATGTCGTTTACTCGCGAGAGATTGAGCTTGGAGGCTTCGAGCTTCGCTTCCGCCAGGCGACGCTTGGTCTTGTACATGGTGATGCCGGCGGCCTCTTCGATGATGGCGCGGCGATCCATGGGCTTCGAATTCAGGATTTGGCCGATGCGGCCCTGCTCGATGATGGCGTAGCTGTCCGGGCCCAGGCCCATGCCCATGAAAATTTCCTGTACGTCGCGGAGGCGGGCCACACGGCCGTTGATGAGGTATTCGCTCTGGCCTGAACGATACAGGCGGCGTCCTACGACGACCTCTCCGGGCTTTAGTGCGATGGCGGGCTTTTCGGCGGCGCGTTTTTTCCAGGGCTTGCGCTTGTCGGATGATTCGTCCGAAGCGTCAATGGCATTGGGGGCTTCCGAGCTAGTCGGCAATTCGAGGAAGCCGTCAGCGTTTGGCACGGAAACCTGCGGGTCGTTTTCCACCAGCGCGGGGCCTTCTGCGGCCGGGGTTTGTTCTGCGGCGTCTTCGGGTGTGCCAAGCACCTTGGCTACGGCGTCGGACAAATCCGGGTCCACGAGTGTCAGCGTGACTTCAGCGAGACCGAGAGGAGGTCGTTTCGCGGTGCCGTTGAAAATGCAGTCGGACATGCGCTCGGCGCGGAGCATTTTGTGGCTCTGCTGGCCCAAGACCCAGGAGATGGCATCCACAACATTCGATTTGCCGCACCCATTCGGGCCGACGATGCAAGTGATCCCGCTGCCGCTGAACGTAATAGGGGTCTTCTCGCAGAACGACTTGAAGCCCAACAACTCGACTTTCCGCAGTTTTAGCACTAGGTTCCTCGCACGGTTTGCTCCCGATGCCGCGTCGGCAGAAGAAGCTTCAATTTAATCATTCGGGGAGGTTTTTCGAGACAAAAACTGTGGAGGGTCAATAGTCAATGGCCCTGCCGCCTGGCGCTATCGGATGGCGGTACGCGCAAGAAGTTAGCATGGGGCGCAAACAGTGTAAAGAGAGGTTTTGCGAATTGTTTCAGCGGCAGGCGGCTTTCTTGCACATTGACTTGAGGGAGTGCGCGGCCTAGCATGACGCGGACTGGAGGCCTGTTTGCAGCAGGAAGGACCGCAGGTAGAGTTTCGAGTTCTATTCACTCTAGCCATTCTGGCGGCTATTTTTTTCCTCTCGCTCGAAGGGGTGCGTCCTCCAGCGCCCGAGCCACCTTCGGCTCCTGCTTCGCAGTTTTCCGCCGGACGCGCCCGCGAAGTGCTGCGCCGTCTGGTGGAAGACGGCATACCTCACCCCACCGGAAGCGCCGCGAACGACGTGGTGCGCGGGCGCGTGGTTGCAGAGCTTACCGCGCTTGGATACGCGTCGCAGGTGCAGATCGGTTTTTCGTGCGACGAATACGGAACCTGCGCGACGGTGAAAAACGTCCTCGCTCGATTGGACGGCAAGGAATCCGGAGCGGCCGTGCTGGTCGCCGCGCATTACGATTCGGTTGCGGCTGGGCCGGGAGCGTCCGATGATGGCGTGGGAACTGCGACGGTGCTTGAAATCGCTCGTGCACTGAAGACCATTCCCACGCTCCGGAATTCCGTGATTTTTTTGATCGACGATGGCGAGGAAGCTGGGCTGCTTGGAGCGCGCGTTTTCGTGGACCAGCACCCGTGGGCCAAGCAAGTGCGTGCGGCGGTGAATCTGGAGGCGCGCGGGACTTCCGGGCCCAGCGTCATGTTTGAGACGGGAAGCGCGAACGAGTGGGTGGTGCGGCTCTACGCCAAGAATGTTTCGCGGCCGGCGACAAGCTCGATTTTTTACCAGGCTTACAAGCAGTTGCCAAACGACACGGATTTCACCGTGTTCAAAGCTGCGGGGTACCAGGGCGCGAATTTCGCGTTCATCGGCGACGAGCCGCACTATCACACGCCGCTGGATAATTTTGAGAACGCGAATGCCGCGAGCTTGCAGCATCAAGGCGACAACGCGCTGCCGATGGTCCTGGCGCTGGCGAACGCAGACCTCGAGAATCCTCCGCAGAGTGAGGCCGTTTTCTCTAGCGTCTTTGAGCGCTGGATTATTTGGTGGCCGGCGAATCGAACCCTCCCGATTGCTATTGCGGCGGCCGTGATTCTGTTTTTGCAAATAGGATGGCTCGTGGCGAAGAAGCGGCTCGAGCCCATTGCGATACTGTGGGGACTTGTCGGTTGGCTCGCCATGTTCGCGGGAGCGGGGCTTCTGAGCGTAGGCTTGCAGCTGTTCCTGCGAGTGGCGGGAGCTATGCCGGGAAATTGGGTAGCGCATCCGCTGGCGTTGAAAGTGGCGTTCTGGTCTCTCGCGCTGGCGGTGGTGGCTTGCGTGGCGCTCGGGTTGGGACTGCGCGCGGGTTTTTGGGGCTTCTGGGCGGGCGTTTGGACGTGGTGGGCATTGCTGGCGGTTTTGGTTTCGTGGCTCTCGCGGGGATTCGCGTTCATCTTGCTGGTTCCCGTTTGCGTGGCGGCGGTGGCTGGGCTGCCGTTTTCTTTGCGTCAGAGCGAACCACGCCACGGGGCGTGGCTAGCAGCGACGCTGCCCTTGGCCGTAGCAGGAATTCTCGGATTCGATCACGCAATTCTGCTTTATAGCGCGCTGGGCGTGCGCATACTTGCGGGAATCGCGGTGGTCGTGGCTCTGCTGTTGACGCCGCTCGCGCCGATTTTGGCGGATTTGCGCAAATCGCGAGGTCTCTTGCGCATCGCAGTTCCCGGTGTGGCGATTGCAGCGACGCTGGCAGCGGCTTTTGCGGCGATCATCGTGCCCGCGTATTCGGCGAAGGCGCCCGAGCACGTCAACATTCAATATCGTCTGGACGGCGATTCGGGCAAATCGCAATGGGTTGTGCATACGACGTCGGGACGCCTCCCGGAAGCGCTTCGCGTGGCTACAAATTTCCACCGCCTCGATGATGGGTTAGCTAACTGGGATACCTTCCCGGCATTTGTAGCAAACGCGCCACACCTGGACCTGGCCGCTCCCACGTTTACTATTCTCGAGTCGTCAGAAGTTGCCGGTAAGCGGAAGTATCGCGCCCTGCTGCGTTCCGAACGCGGCGCCCCGGATGCCATGGCCCTCTTTCCACCGGATTCCGGGATCGAAGGAGTGCGCATGGAAGGCGAGCCGGTGCAGCCCGAAACGGAACTCATCCGCCGATATGTGAATGGATGGCACCTTTACGATTGCGTGACGATGCCGGCTAAGGGTGTGGAGATCAGCTTTGAATTGCCGCTTGGAAAGCCTGTGGAAGTCGACGCCCTGGATCAGACCTACGCACTGCCGCTCGAGGGTATGTTTCTATTGAAGTCGCGCCCACTCACGGCCACGCGCTTTTCGCAGGGCGACCTCACAATCGTCATCCGGCGCGTGCAGCTAAATCCCTGATTGCTTGCTTACTCGCTTGTGCGAGCAGGCTCAGGTTCCTGCTTCTGCCGGGAGATGGTCATTTTCCCTTCGACGTCCTGATCGGCTACGATCACGGATTTCGGGGGCGCCGTCTTCTTCTCCGCCCGAAGCGTTCGCGCGATTTCAGCAAGTTGGGGAGTCTTCGCTTTCAGCTCTTGCTCGCCGCTCGCCAGGGCTTGTTGATAGGTTTCGAACGTGGAGATCACGTATTCGCCATCGTTTGTGGCGCTCGAATTCAAGACCGGTGCTCTATTCCCGTCGCCACTATGAATTCCATTGGAGGGAGTTAGGCTACCCGCCTGGTTGATCGATGTGGCTGCGACTTGAGCGTGAGCAGAGCCGGCGAGGAACAGAACGCCAATCAGAAAAATTATTTTTTTCATCGTTTTTCTCTTTCGGCCCCTCCAGCCAATGTCGCCGGAAAAGCCTCAAAACCTGTCCATAGACTAACTCAACACATCAAAATGAAAATGGTACGGAAGTACTATGGGTACCGGCGATTCGCATTTTAAGACAACAACTCCGCGCTTTGTTCCGCGCCGGAACATAGCTTTGGGCGTCAATCGTGCAGTTGGCGCCGGTTTTGGTGACAGGTGAATGCGGACGTGCCACTTGCGGGCGGGTTCGGGGCTCAATTCACCATCCGATTTGCTGGTTGGCTGCGGAGTGAGGCGTCGGATAGAATGACGCTTTTGCACACGGCACGAAAATGGAACAGATACACCTACACAATACGCTGACGAGCCGCCTGGAGCCGCTCGAGCCCATCCATAAGGGCGAAGTGCGCATGTATACCTGCGGGCCAACCGTATATGACTTCGCGCACATCGGAAATTTCCGCACGTTTGTGTTTCAGGATATCTTGCGGCGATTTCTGCACGCGCGCGGCTACCGCGTCCTGCAGGTGATGAACTTGACCGACGTGGACGACCGCATCATCCAGAACGCCGCGGCCGCCGGAATCACAATCCGCGAGTACACCGAAAAATACATGCGCGCATTTCTTGAGGATATGGACGCCCTGCACCTGGAGCAGCCGGAAGAGATGGTTCGCGCCACGGATCACATCGAAGACATGGTGGCCTTGATCGAGCGGCTCAAGAAAAAGGGCTTTACGTACACGAGCGAAGGCTCGATTTATTACCGAATCGCCAAGTTTCCGGAGTACGGAAAGCTTTCGAAGATTGATCTTTCGGGAATGCAGGCGGGCGCGCGCGTGGATATGGACCGCTACGAGAAGGAAAACGTGCGCGATTTCGCGTTGTGGAAAGCGCCGAAACCCGGCGAGCATTTCTGGGAGACCGAAATTGGCCCCGGACGGCCCGGCTGGCACATCGAATGCTCGGCCATGGCCATGAAGTATCTGGGAGACACGCTCGATATTCACACCGGCGGCATTGACCTCGCGTTTCCGCATCACGAAAACGAAATTGCGCAGAGCGAAGCGGCCACGGGCCATCCGTTTGTGAAGCTATGGCTGCATGCCGAACACCTGATTATCGACGGCGAGAAGATGTCGAAGTCTCTCGGCAACTTCTACACGCTGCGCGACCTCTTCGCCAAAGGAGACAAGCCTTCGACCATCCGCTTTTTGCTGCTTTCGGTTCCGTACCGGCGGCAACTGAATTTCACCAAGGACGGATTGCAGCAGGCGGCCAGCTCGGTGGAGCGGCTGAGGAATTTCGTCGCGCGGTTGAAGGCGGAGAAATTCCAGGCGGGCTCGAGCCCGGCGATTGAGAAACGCGCCGAGAAGGCTGAAGCGGATTTCGATGCGGGGCTAGCGGACGATTTGAATACGGCGCTTGCGCTCGCGGCAGTGTTCGATCTGGTGCGCGACGCCAACACCGCCATGGACCGTGGCGAGTTCCTGCAGCAAGACGCGCCTCGCCTGGTGGCCGCGATGGAGAAATTTGACGCCGTCCTGGCCGTGCTCGCCGACGATGATGACGAAAAACTGCGCAAACTCGGTTTCGGCTCGGCACAGGCACGCATGAACTCCGAGCAGATCGAAGCGCTGGTCGAAGAGCGAACCTCGGCGAAGAAACGCCGCGACTTCAAGCGCGCGGACGAAATCCGGCGGCAACTCGCCGATTCTGGTATCATTATTGAGGATGCGAAGGACGGCAGCGTCCGCTGGAAATTCAAATGAGCATCTCCTCCAAACACGATCTTTCGCTGCACAGCCAGCCCTCCCACGAGCGCCCGAATCTTTTCGGCGTTGACTAACTTAGTTTTCCTCCACTAGCCCGGCCCAACATGCATCGGCAGGAAACCGTGTGTGTGCTGAGGTTAAACTCACTTCCGGGAGGAAGACATGCAAGCCATCGAAACGAAGTCTGAAATGAAGCTACCGCACTGGTGACGCCGCTGCCGGGACCCAAGGCGAAGCTGTCGTCGAACAGGACCGCCAGGTTCTTTCGCCATCCTACACGCGCGATTATCCGCTGGTCGCGAAGGCTGGCCGCGGCGCGACGGTGGAAGATGTGGACGGCAACCTGTTCCTTGATTTTGCGGCCGGGATCGCCGTGGTAGCCACGGGGCACTGCCATCCGGAAGTGGTCGCCGCGATTCAAAAGCAGGCCGCGGAGCTGATTCACATGTCGGGCACGGATTTTTACTATCCGAGCCTGGTCGAACTGGCAGAAAAGCTGGCCTCCATCGCCCCGGGCAAGGAAGCGAAACGCGTTTATTTTGGAAACTCCGGCACGGAGGCCATCGAAGCGGCGATGAAGCTCGCGCGCTACCACACGAAGCGCGACAAATTAATTGCTTTCTTCGGCAGCTTTCACGGCCGCACGATGGGTGCGCTCTCTCTTACCGCTAGCAAGGCCGTGCAGCGAAAGCAATTTGGGCCGCTGCTCGCCGGAGTCTTTCACGCGCATTATCCGAACACGTATCGCGGCACGTTTGGTGCACGCCCGGAAGATGCTACCGCGGATGCGCTCGGCTACATCGAGAACGAGTTCTTCAAGCGGATCGTGGATCCCGAAGACATCGCGGGAATCATCATCGAGCCGATTCAGGGCGAAGGCGGTTATCTTCCGGCTCCGGCGGAGTTTCTGCAAGGCCTGGAAAAACTTTGCAGCAAACACGGCATTCTGCTGATTGCGGACGAAGTGCAGTCCGGCATGGGCCGCACGGGCAAATGGTGGGCCGTGGACTATGCCGGAATCGAGCCGGACATCATCTGTACCGCGAAGGGAATCGCTTCCGGCATGCCGCTGAGCGCGATGATTGCAAAGGCCAATGTGATGGACTGGAAACCGGGCGCGCATGCTTCGACGTTCGGCGGCAATCCTGTGTCGATCGCTGCTTCGCTTGCCACCATCGAACTGCTGGAGCGGAAGTACATCGCAAATGCGGCTCGCATGGGCGAATTTATCAAGCGACAGACGGCGAACTGGCGCGATCGGCACAAGATCGTGGGCGACATTCGCGGCAAGGGCCTAATGATCGGCATCGAGATCGTGCGCGATCAGAAGACCAAGGAGAAGGCTCCCGATCTGCGGAACCGCATCGTCGAGATGGCATTCCACAAGGGATTGCTGATTCTCGGCGCCGGAGAAAATTCGCTGCGGCTCGCTCCACCGCTCATGATTGACGAAGAGCAGGCGGAATTCGCTCTGCGCACGCTTGACGGCATCATCAGCGAGATCGAGCGGTCGCTTTAGATTCGCTCCAGATTCACGCTTCGCAATTAGACGGATGGTAATCACGTCATTCTGAGGGCGGAACTCGCGGCCTGAAGAATCTCTCTTGAGCGCGAGAATGAAAAGAGAGATTCTGCCTAGTCCCGGCGACTCGGGACCCCTCAGAATGATGCCGTATTTTGGGCGGCCTTAAAAATTCACGCGGAGGACGATTTGCCGCGCATTTTGGACGTCGGTTGCGGCCCCACAAAATATCCGGGTTCGATTGGCCTGGACATGAATCCGTCGACCGCCGCCGACGTGCTTTGCCATCTCGACCGCGGCGGGTTGCCCTTCCGCGATAATTCCTTCGATCAGGTGCGCGCAGAGCACATCATCGAACACGTGGCGGACATCATCGCCACTATGGAAGAATTTCATCGCGTTACGCGGCCGGGGGGCACTATTTTTCTGGCCACGCCGCATTACACGGACTACAGCTCGTTCCGCGATCCCACGCACCGCTGGCACCTGAACACCTATTCCTTTCTTTATTTTTATCCCGGCGGAATGCATGGGCGCGATATGTGGTACACAAAAGTGCGCATGCACGAGAAGATAAATCACGTTTCGCTGTTGAAGTTGTGGCGCGCGCTGGGATTTGAATTTCTGGTGAACCACAGTCGCATGTTCCGCCAGTTCTGGGAGCATTATCTGAGCTTCATTATTCGCGGCAAATTGATGCAATTCACATTCGAAGTCATCAAGTGAGCGAATCTCCGGCCACCGCAAGACCCTGGCTCGATGCGCTGCGCCGCGACTGGGACGCTCGCGCGCGAGAAAATGCCCGGGCGTACATCAACTGGCCGGACGTTCCGAACGAGGAGAATGCATTTTTCGCGTCGGGGAAGGCGGACTACGAGCGTTACGTGACTCCATTTCTGAAGCGCATGGATTTTGATCCGCGAAAAAAAACGGCCCTCGAAATCGGATGCGGAATTGGACGGATCGCGCGGTGGATGTCGCAGGACTTCGCGCAATATATCGGAGTGGATGTTTCTCCGGAGATGATCCGCAAGGCTTCGTCCTATCATCTGCCGCGCGCGGTGTTTCAGGATGTATCGGGTGGAGACCTTGCGGGGATTGCGGACGAAAGTGTGGATTTTGTGTGGTCGTTCGCGGTATTCCAGCATGTGCCGGACAAACGTGCGATTTTCAATTATTTCGAGGAAGGGGCGCGGGTCCTGCGGCGCGGAGGAATTTTCCGGCTGCACATGAAAGGGCTGTGGACCCTGCCGGTTGGGCGCTTCATGGTTGAAGGCGGATTCAAGGATCGCGGCCGCGAGGGGAAGGCTGCGCGATTCAGATTTCCTTTTGTCCGGCTGCGCTATCTCGACACCTGGCAGGGGCGCGCGATACGTCCGGATGAGGCGGTGGCGCATTGCGAATCGGCGGGACTGAAGGTGGTGGAGACGGATGGCGAGTGGACGCCGATGATGTGGATCGGAGGCCGAAAGAAATGAGCGCTGCAAACCACGGAGACCGAGTGGAATTCGCGCTCGAGGAACTCAGGTAGAGGATGGCGCACATTCTCGACGTCGGCTGCGGCAGAAAAAAGTATCCCGGCTCGATCGGTATTGACATGAGCGCGGCGGGACAGGCGGACGTCCTGTGCGACTGGACGAAAACGCTGCCGTTTCGGGACAGCAGCTTCGACCAGGTACGCATGGTGCATATCATCGAGGAAGTGGACGACATTTTTCGCGTGCTGGGTGAAGTGCATCGGGTGGCCAAGCCCGGCGGCAGAATCACCATCATCACACCGCACTACACGGACCACGCGTCGTACTGCAGCCCGGCGCACCGCTGGCACCTTTCCAGTTTCTCGCTGTGGTTTTTCAGCGAGCATCCCGCAGAGTACGATTACTACGCTCCGGCGAACCTGCGCGAGAAGCGCGTGCACGTGGAGCTGTTGCGCATCTGGCGGGGGCTGGGATTTCAATTTATGGTCAACCACTATCGTTGGTTTCGCAAATTCTGGGAGTATTATCTGTGCTTCGTGATTCGCGGAAAAACTGTGGAGTGGGAACTTGAAGCTGTGAAGTAAGCAGGGACGCGAGAAGGCAAAGAAATGTTCGGCCGTTTGATGTTTGCGTTTGTAGATTTTGCGGCGCGCAAAGGGCTACTGGAGTCTGCGGCCGGCGGGGAGGGCGAGGACACGCCCAAGCATCGCGCGCGCCGCACGGGGATTCGCGGCGAGACCTACGCCTACTGGTATCTGCGGCGCCACGGATACGTGCTAGTCGCGCGCAACTTCACGTCGCCCGGCATCAAGGGCGAAATCGATATGGTCGGATACGATGGCGGTGTGCTGGCGTTCGTCGAAGTGAAGACGCGTGCAGAACCCGCGCCCGGCCAGCCGCGCCCTGAAGACGCGGTGAACTGGGAGAAGCGTCGCAACCTTACGCGCGTGGCGCGGCAATTCCTGCGCTCGCGCCGTCTGGAATCGGCGACGTGCCGGTTTGACGTGCTGGCCATCGAGATGCGGCCGAGCGCTAAGCCGCTGGTGCGCCTGCACAAGGGAGCCTTCAACGCCGGGGCCAGATAGGTTGTAAACCTGCCTGCGAAGACGTTCCCTAGAGTGCATAGAAACACACCATAGGTTTTGCGGGTGCTCTTGCGTATTCGTACGGAGGAGTAGAATCAGCGGATGGCCAGCTGCGTTTGACGTTCTAAGCTAGATTCAACAGAAATTCAAGATGCGATCGGGCGAGGGAGGGAAGTTTGCCGGAGCTGCGTAAGGATCCGATTACCGGGCGCTGGGTAATTATTTCGACGGATCGGGGCAAGCGTCCCATGGATTTTGTTCGCGAGAGCGTGCAGATCAAGGGCACCCCGAATTGTCCCTTCTGCCCGGGCAACGAAGGCAAGACGCCTCCGGAGATTCTGGCTTACGGCCGGAACGGCTCGGGGAAGGACACGCCGGGCTGGTCACTGCGCGTCGTTCCCAACAAGTTTCCAGCGCTCGGAATTGAAGGGGGTCTCGACCGCGAAGGCGAAGGGCTTTTCGACCGTATGAACGGCGTCGGCGCGCACGAAGTGATCATCGAAACGCCGGACCACCAGAAGACGCTCGCGACAATTCAGGATAAGGCCGTGGAAGAAGTCTTGTGGGCTTACCGCGACCGGATGCTGGATTTAAAGAACGACCGGCGGTTCCGCTACGTCCTGCTCTTCAAGAATCACGGCGAGCCGGCAGGCGCGTCGCTCGAGCACACGCACTCGCAACTGATCGCGCTGCCCATCGTGCCGAAGCGCGTGCGCGAGGAAGTGGACAACTCGAAGCGTTACTACGACGAGAAAGAGCGCTGCATTTTTTGCGACATGATTCGCCAGGAAATGGAAACCGGGACGCGCATGATCCTGGAGAACGAATTCTTCATCGCGCTCGCGCCCTATGCGCCGCGATTTCCGTTCGAGACCTGGATTCTTCCGCGGCAGCACAGCTCGGCGTTCGAAAACATGCCCTCGCCTTATTACGGCAGCCTGGCACGGGTTTTGCGGGATTTTCTCGGGCGGCTGGATTCCGCTCTGGCTTTCCCTTCGTACAACTACGTGATCCACACTTCGCCCATCGGCGAGGAAATCAACGACCATTATCACTGGCACATCGAGATGATGCCCAAGCTGACCAAGGTCGCGGGATTTGAGTGGGGGACCGGCTTCTACATCAATCCTACGCCGCCCGAAGAAGCGGCCCGGTTTCTGCGCGAGGCGAGAGTTTGATCCCGTTTCGGTGACGTTCGCTCCTCCGGAGCTACACGGTCGGCGCTTCTATCACACCTGGCAAATTGGGCTGATTGTCTATTGCCTCGCTCACTTTGTGCAGAAGGCTCTCGCGACTAAAGGGCTTTTGCAAAAACGCTGATCCCGCTTGATAGCCATCGGTTTGGCTGTTGTGTTCGAGATAGCCGGACATGTAAACAATCTTGAGCTCAGGATGGAAGCGCTTCAATTTCCGGGCTAGCTCAGTGCCCCGCATTCGCGGCATCACAACGTCCGTTACGAGCACGTTTACTAAGCCTCTTCGACGTTCTGCTATTTCGAGGGCTTCCAAGCCATCCTTGGCGACGAGCACGCTATAGCCGCCGGACTTGAGAAATTCACACGCGAGATCCCTGACCCCTTCTTCATCCTCGGCCAAAAGCACGGTGCCGCGCCCGAGCGCGCGCGAGGCCGAATCTTCGGCTGATGATGTCCCCTGAACTTGCTCGCCGGTTTGGGGCAGGAAAATCTGAAATTTAGTGCCGTGGCCGAGTTCGCTGTCGACCCAGATATAACCGCCGCTCTGCTTCACGATCCCGTAAACGGTCGCGAGACCGAGTCCGGTTCCTTTGCCCAGCTCTTTCGTGGTGAAAAACGGCTCAAAGATCTGGGCCTTGGTTTGCGCGCCCATTCCTTGCCCAGTATCGGAGACTTCCAGCAGGACGTAGCTACCCGCCGAGGTAGGTGGGTGGGTTCTTGCGTACTCCTCGTCCAGAACGACATTCCGCGTGCGTATCGTGAGCTTGCCGCCTTTGGACATGGCGTCGCGGGCGTTGGCCGCCAAGTTCATCAGCACTTGCTCGATTTGCGATGGATCTGCTTTCACTTTGCGCAGTGCATTGTCCGGCTGGAAGGAGAATTCGATGTCTTCGCCGACGAGCACCGGCAGCATTTTACTGATGTCGGCGATGAGCGCGTTCAAATCCAGAACTTTCGGTTGCAAGACCTGCATGCGGCTGAAAGCAAGCAATTGCCGGGTCAGCGAAGTGGCGCGATCCGCGGCTTTCTTGACCTGAGTAACGCTGTTTTGAAGCGGACTCGAAGCGATGAGTCTTTCCTCCAGGAGATCGCCATGGCCCTTGATGACTGTGAGGAGGTTGTTGAAATCGTGCGCCACTCCGCCGGCCAGCCTGCCAATCGCTTCCATCTTTTGCGCCTGCCTGAGTTGGTCTCCGAGTCGCTTACTCTGCTCTTCATTTCGCTGCAACGTATTGCGCATGCGATCGAAGGCGGCGGTGACTTCGGCCACCTCGTCGCCGGTGCCGGAATCCAGCGGGTAGGTGAAATCTCCCGTTTCAAGCGCGCGTACGCCCTGGACTAAGGTTGCGAGCGGCCGCGTGAACGTGTGGGAAATAAGGAAAACCAATGCTGCGCCGGCGAAGACGGCTAACAGGCCCAATGCGATCAAATCTTGGTTCAGACGCGTGATAAACGCCGCGGCCTCATCGTAGGATCTAAAAATCGTCAGGCTTACATCCGGCTTCGAGCCGGGGGTGAGATCCAGCGAGCGCATGAGAAAGCGCTCGTTTCCGATCTCAATTTCTCCTGTAGATGAATCGATTCGAAGCTTGCTCGCGACGTTGCGCTCTTCGAGCACGGGCAACGAACTCGCTACCATCTCGCCTCCATAAAGGAAAGCGACGTGGCAGAAGGCGATCTTTCCCACATCGTGGGCTACAGTAGAGTCGATTTCGTGCCCGACGATCACCGTTCCCAGGTTCTTATTCTCGGATGGCGAACCAAGATGCACGGGGCGGCTGGCTATCTGGTACAAGTGGCCATTGCCAAACCACCATCCGCCCGTGTCGCCTAAGCCGCTCGAACTTGAAAACATCTTCTCCGCAGTGTCCGCGGAGAAGCCGGGGATCGCAGTGTGCAACGCAACAATCTTTCCTCTCCAGTCCGCCAGCGCAAAAAGGTCGTATCCACCTGACCGCCATAGTTCTTCGGTAACGTCACCGTCTGTCGAATGTTCGGAGGTTGCGGACGAAGCGTCGCCGATCGAATCTGGCGAACTCGAGGCCGTGGGCGCGTCTTCCGACATCAGCGCTTTCACACTCGGGAGCGTCGCTAGAAGCTCGGCTTGGCGATTGAGCTCGATCTGCCGCTCCGCGCGCAGGTTCTGGAAAGTCAGGATCGAGTTGCGGGTGTCCTTCTCAATATCTTGCCGTACCTGAATCTCCGCAGAGCGGCCCACAATCAGAAGTGTGGCGAACGTAAGTCCCGCGATGACAAGGATAAGAGACAAGAGGAATTTGGTGCGTAGGCGCAGGACTACGTTCGATGCGCGTGAAGATTGAAGCATGTCGAGACACTTAGAGATTTCTATCGTCCGCATCGCAGTTTTCCCCCGCACAAGAATAGTACCGGGCGCATGGGAGCGTGTGAATGGGCCGCGCGTACTACCCCCTTAGCCTTTGAGGTGTAAGTGCTTTGCTTGGAGTGGCATACCGCAACGTAGGGCGGAAACTACGTCGATTCCAGTATGGGCTTGTTTCACGAGGTCCAATATCATTCGCAAAGTTCAGTTCTTTTATGCAGTTCGGCGAGTGCAAAGTATCGAGTCAAAGGAGATGGAAACATGAAAATTTTGAGGTTTCTGCCGCTAGCGGCCGCGTCGCTATTTCTGAGCACCACGCTGCTGGCAACTCCGGTGCTGCAAGACCAGCAACCAGCCTCGGACAATACGAAAACAAACCAAGGTGACGCAAACAAGGATGCCACCACAGCTGGTCAGCAAAAAATGAATCCCGCCGACCGGGATACCACCAAGAAAATCCGCAGCTCGATTTTTCAAGATAAGTCGCTTTCAACCTACGCACACAACATCAAGATCATCACACGGGATGGAAAGGTGACTTTGAAGGGACCGGTCCGCTCCGAGGATGAGAAATCGAACATCGAAGCGAAAGCGAAAGCCGTCGCAGGCGATGCCAATGTTGACGATCAACTCGAAATTGCACCACCTAAGAGCTGAACACTAAGACTTCATCTTTCTGAGAACTAATAGAACCAAAAGGAGAAACACAAATGTCAGGAAAGAAAACTGCAGTGTTCGGGATTTATACCACACGTGAAGGAGTCGAGCGGGCGGTCGATACGCTCGTAAACTCCGGATTTGCCTCTTCCAACGTCTCCATTCTTTTGCCGGAGAATCTCGGCGGCAAGGCGATTGGAACCGAAAAAGCCACGAAAGCTCCCGAAGGCACCGCAACGGGCGCCGGAGCGGGAGCGGTCATTGGCGGGACCTTAGGCGTTCTGGCCGGCGTCGGCCTTCTAGCGATTCCTGGTCTAGGGCCTTTCATCGCCGCAGGACCAATCATGGCTGGCCTTGCGGGTCTCGGCGTAGGCGGAGCGGTGGGCGGCCTGACGGGCGGGCTCATCGGCTTGGGAATTCCCGAATATGAAGCGAAGCGCTATGAGGGTCGTCTTCAGAAGGGCGGAATTCTTCTATCCGTACACTGCGATACATCGGACGAAATCAAGCGTGCCAAGGAAGTCATGAAGGCCACCGGCGCGGAGGACATTTCCTCCACCGGCGAGTCTTCTTCCAAGTCCGCTGCAGCATCGACCAACCGGTAGCTTTCGGGAGGAAGCTGTCTTTTGGCTTCCTCCCTTTTTTTACCCTCGGCCATCTCCACGATTTTTTGAGCAGCAAACTAGATCGATACGATCAAGTTCTCCAAGGAGGAGTCACATGCTGGCTGTAATTGGGGCCGTATTAATCGTTTTATGGTTGCTGGGTTTTCTGGCTTTCCACATCACCCTAGGCTTCATCCATATCCTGCTTGTCATCGGATTGATACTCATTGTGATGCATTTCATCCGCGCCGACAGCGCTACGACTTAAGTTTCAGGGTCGAGTAAAGGCCCGATAATTGCTCGATCAGGACGGGGAAACTAGAATTGCGGCGTCGGATTGAACACGCGGATTTGCGATTTACGCCACGGCGATCTTAAAGAACCTTCCGTTGCAGTCCTTACACCTGTACGGCCGGAAATTGAGGACATCCAGCAAGCGATCGACAAAACTGCGACGGTGCGACAGCCGAACCGCTCCGCTTCCGCAACGCGGGCAGATCCTCTGACTTGCAAATTGTTTCAACATGATTCGGGCTCCGTTTCCGGCCAGGGCTAGACTGTGCGGCGGATCGCATGGTACACAACCAGGAGCACCACCGAGCCAACTGCTGCCACGAGAATGCTGTAAAGATTCAGGCCGGTCACTCCAACTGCTCCGAACCTGTTGAAGAGCCAGCCACCGATGACGGCGCCAACTATGCCCAGAACGATATCCAGCAGGACTCCTTCGCCTGAGCTGTTCACGATCTTGCTTCCGAGGAACCCGGCGATCAACCCCAGCACGATCCATGCGAGTAGCGACATCGGGTGTTCTCCTCTGTGTCAGCCCTGGATTTTTGTCAATCAGCAGCTGCCTTGTTGCGTTTGGCGCGGAAAGGACGGCGCGAAAGCGCGATTGGGGCACCAATTAGCCACGCGCACCCTTCCCGCGAACCTGAATTTAATCGTCCCGGAGAGGGATGACCATGCGGTAAAACCTGTAGTCCGGCGAGGAAGTTTCTGTAGACGTTCGCGAAACCGCGTTCAGGCTAGAAGACCCAGAAGAAAGATTCCTCGCTTCGCTCGGAGTGACGGGTGAATGGAGGCTGTTAAAAGCCTCGATAAAGGTAGAGGCGATTGGAGTTTTACGCGGGCGGGTGCTACCTTGTTTCAGGCTGATTTTTGCGGCCGATTGGCGTTCTGCGATGCGCGCTTTACACGGTGCGCAGAACCGGCGCAGAAGAGAAGAGGTGAACGACGATGACCTGGGGCAAGCGTCGAGCGATTGTGATTATCCTGCTGGTGCTGGTTCTTGTGGTGTTCTTCTGGAAAGCGTCGAAGCCGGCGCGGATCGCTTCGAACTCGGTGCTGGTGATCGACATGAACGGCCAAATCGAAGAACAGCGTGCCCCGGACATTTTCAGCGCTTTCAGCGGGAGCACTGTTCCCGTCTTGCATGATTACACAGACGCGATTGATAACGCTGCGAACGATTCGCGCATCGCCGGGATCGTCGTCCGCATCGCGCCGCTTGCGACCGGCTGGGGAAAACTCGAGGAAATTCGCGCGCACCTGCTGCAATTTCGCCGGAGCGGCAAGCCGAGCATCTGTTACTTGGGCTACGACGGCATCGGAAACCAGGAATATTATCTGGCCAGCGCCTGTAAAGAAATTTGGCTGGTGCCTACCGGGCAGGTGAGCATTCGTGGAATGATGGCGGAGGCGGTGTTCGTTCGGGGCACGCTCGACAAGTTGAAAATCGTTCCGGAGTACTACCACATCGCCGAGTACAAGACTGCGGGGAATATTTTCACCGAAAAGAAATTCACGCCCGCGCACAAAGAGGAAGTGGAATCGCTTTTGCGCAGCGTGTACGCGCAGTATCTGAGCGAAACTTCGCAGGCGCGCGGGATGGATCCCACGAAGTTTGAAACGCTTGTGAATCACGGCCCGCTTTCGACCAGCGAAGCAGTGAGCAGCAAAATTGTCGACCGGCTGGGCTATTGGGACCAGGTGCAGGATTACTTCAAGGGACGCCGCGGCGGTTGGAACCCAGTTTCGCTGAATCGCTACCGCGCGTTCATGGCTCCTGCGGCAAATTTCAGCTTGCAAAAAATCGCGGTGATTCATGCGACCGGGCTAATCGTCTCAGGAGATTCCGGCACCACACCTGGGGGCGGATTCATCATGGGCGGCGATTCGGTGGCGGCGGACATTCGCAGAGCGCGCACGGATTCAAGCGTGAAAGCGATCGTGCTGCGCGTGGATTCGGGCGGCGGCTCGGTGGTAGCGAGCGAAGTGATTCGACGCGAAGTGCTGCTGGCGCACCAGGTGAAGCCTGTGGTGGTGTCCATGTCGGACGTGGCGGCTTCGGGCGGTTACTGGATTGCGTCGCCAGCGGACAAAATCGTCGCGGACCCCAATACGATCACGGGCTCGATTGGAGTGCTGATTGGGAAGCTGAACGTTTCGGGACTCTACAATCTGCTCGGCATCAGCACGGACTATGTGGCTACCAGCGAGAACGCCACGCTTTTTTCCGCGCAACAGAATTTCACTCCGGCGCAGCGAGATTACATCGAAAAATCGCTGCACGAGACGTACGACGAATTCACGCGAGGCGTGGCGCAGGGGCGCGGCATGACCGTCGAGGCAGTGGACAAGGTCGGCAAGGGCCGCGTGTGGTCCGGCGCGCAAGCCAAGGGGCTGGGCCTGGTGGACGAGCTCGGCGGACTTGACCGCGCCATCGAAGTGGCCAAGCAGCTCGCACACATTCCCGCGAGCGAGTCCATTCGCATCGTGCGCTACCCGGAAGAGAAAACCTTCTTCGAGCAGCTCATCGGACGCGAAAAGGACCAGACGGATCAGGCGGGCTCGATTGAAGCGACGCTCGAGCGCATCCTGAGCGTGATGGAGCCGGTGCAGGCGCGTTTGCCGTACGAGCTGCACATCAAGTGACGCCGCGCTGATTGCGGGCTGAAACGGCGCGCGAGATTCGTTATACTGTGTGCTCTGAGGCGCGGTACCCAAGTGGTAAGGGAGAGGTCTGCAAAACCTTTATACGTGGGTTCGATTCCCACCCGCGCCTCCAACGTTTTCCTCAGAGTTGCCGGCCGAATGAAGCCTGCCTTTTGTGCCCGCCATCTTGAAAAATACACCATTGCTCTTTTTTTGTGTTTTGCGTTTTCCTGCGCGCCGCTGCACGCGCAGGGCGGCCCGCCGTATTACACGAACGATCCGGGCACGCCCGGCAACCTGCAATGGGAAATCAACTTTGGCTACATGCCATTTCTTTATCCCAATGCATCAACGACACACACACCGGACGTAGATATCAATTTCGGGCTCGGCGAGCGCATCCAGTTGACCTACGAGAGTGCCTGGCTGCGCGTCGCGAATCCGTCGCCTGTGAAATACGGGCTGGCGCAGGATCAGCTGGGAGTGAAATGGCGGTTCTGCGACAACGCGGATTCGGGCTTTGCCATGTCGGTTTTTCCGCAACTTTCCATCAACAATCCGAATAACTCGGTCGAGCGGGGAATCACGCCGCGAGGCGCGAGCTTGATCCTGCCGGTCGAGTTCTCGAAAAAGCTTGGGCCAGTCGATCTGAATTGGGAGGTGGGCTACAACTTCGTTCATCTCGGGCCGGACGGATGGCTGGCCGGGGCGGTCGTCGGGCACGATTTCACGAGGAATCTGGAACTGGACGCGGAATTTTACGCCAACGGGACGTTCCATCCGTCCACGAGTCAGCAAACACTTGAAGGGGGTCTGCGTTACAAGATACATCCTCCGGTGATTTTGCTTTTGATGGCGGGACGCAGCGTCCAGGCCGCGGGAGTTACCCAGCCGTATTTCGTGGGGTATTTTGGATTGCAGTTTTTGTTGCCGCCGCACCCGTTTGAGAAGGACTGATGCCGGACATTCGATTGAGGTCTCGTAACAGTGAACTTTAGGTCGGCGTGTTTGTTTTTCCTGTGACGGAAACCCGCCCGCCCACTGCGGCGGGCAAGCTCTTAAGGCGGCGCTACGAAACTGGCGCCGCCGCGCGATGGTGCACCACGCGCGAACGAGTGACGCGGCGCCGGGCACGGCACGCCGGGGCCCTACCCAGGCAAATACAAGGCAAAGGCAAACGCACGCCGAGGTCGCGGGCGTTTCGCATCCCGCCCCCCGATTTACATCCGATGCTTGACATTAATACTCCCCGGCTTATCCTTTACCCACGCTCATAAGGACGCCCCAGAATACAGGGTGTGCTACCTGGAGGACGCCGGTGATTCGAGTTGTCCGCGTTTACACTTGGAAGATGGCGTGGCTGCTGCTTGCCGCCATCGCCCTGCTGGTATCAACGACGCACGCGCAGAGCGCGTCGTCCCCTGCGTTCACCATCGGATCGGGGAACACGGCGACGGCCGATCCGCACGTACCGCATCCGAAAAGCAAGCCGTGCGTGGTTACGCTGTTTCAGGATCAGGAGTTCGCGGACTACAGCGCCAAGACTTTCGATTACACGCCGCCGGAAGGTTGCGCCGGGCCTTGGGCCAAGGTGATCTTCGTCGGAAACTTTCACGTCACCGAAGGAATTCAGTTTGACCGCACGGCGGCGATCTACGTGGGCCAGGTGAACGTGTACTACGGAACGACACCTGAGCCGGACCCGTCGCTCGGGCCGAACTGGCATGTGGAGCGCGACCTCACCGATTACAGCGCGCTTTTGACCGAACCGCAATCCGGCGAAGCGGACATCTACAACATCGTCAACTCAACATACACCGGTATTATTTTCGGGACCGCGAAGATCGAGTTCTACCCGACGGACGTCTCCGATCCTGCGCCGCGAACGCCCGATGCGGTTCTGCCGATGCCCAACGCCGCGGGCGGAGCGGTGCAGCTCAGCGATCCGACGCAAACGCTGTCGGAGACGTTCACGCTGCCGACGAACATCGAGCGCGCGTATCTCGACGTGATCACGCAGAGCCAGCAGACGGACGAGCAGTGGTTCCTGTGCCCACCGACCGATCTCGAAAGCCAATTGCTCGGCTTCTGCGGCAACACCGGATTCCGCGAGGCGGAAATCACGATTGACGGCACGCCTGCTGGCGTTGCGTCGGTGTATCCGTGGATTTACACCGGTGGGATCGATCCGTATCTGTGGGCGCCGATTCCGGGCGTGCAGACGCTCAATTTCATTCCGTATCGCGTGGACCTGACGCCGTTCGCAGGCGTGCTGAGCAATGGCGAATCGCACACGATTGCGCTGAGTGTGTACAACACGGAGTATTACTTCAACGTGTACGCCACGCTGCTGCTGTACCAGGACCACGGGTCAACGACAGTGACCGGAGCGGTGACGCAGAACACCATCAGCGAAGCGCCGAGCCCGACGGTGGTGAACAACACGAAAGTGGACGACGAGGGAAACGTGACCGGATCAGTCACCGTAGCGTCGAAGCGGCTCTTCACGCTCGAAGGCTACGTGAACACCTCGCACGGCCGCGTGGACACGAAAATATTCGAGACCTCACATTTTTCGAACGTGCAGGAATATCGCATCACGGATTCGCTCGACGTAGAGAACGTCACGCAGACGACGACCATCGATTCCACCACCACTACGCGCGACGGCTCGATGACGCTGCAAGTAAGCAAGCACTTTTCTTATCCGCTGGTCACCGACATCACTTTCGTCGAATATCCCGACGGGAATTTCGCGCAGAAGACGAAGATTTCGCAGAAGTACGAGTCCACGGAAACGGAGAAGGCCAACGGCGTGCCGATTTATTACAGCATCGTCACGAATGCGGTGGCGCCCATGGACACGCTGCTCGTCAATTCGTCCTTCGAGATCACCGGCAACGCAGACCAGGCCAGCTCGCAGGACTATTTCTCGTTCGACACCATCAACGGCTGCTACAGTCGTTCACTCACCGAAGCGAATAACGTGCTCACCGGCGTAACCAACGGGGTGGGATGCAGCCACGGCGCGCCCGCCGCCAGCTTTTAGAAGCGCAGTCCACAGTTCACAGTCGACAGTCCGCAGTTAACAGCGAAAATCGCTGATCGTTTTTTTGTAGCGGCCGCCCTTCAGGCGGGCCGTCCTCCCCCAGGCTTAACGTTTGGGAGGATGCCAACGACCGGGTCCTCATCGCGAGAGTGCGCGAAAACGGCCGGGAGATTATTAGGATCACGCCGTCAGGCCTCGCCCATCTTAAGCAGCGCCGGGAGTGGACGTAAGACAATCTGGGATTCGAGCGCGGATTGCCGGCACCATGGAGGCGCGTTACTATATGGAAAAGGGTGCGGGAGGAATGTCCGTGCAAATGCTGCCCATGCCTACATGCGTGCGAAGAATGGCCATCCTGATTTTTCTGGTGGTTGCCATTGACGCTGCCGCGGCCTACTTCATCGCGAAGCCCGCGCTGTGGTGCGCGCTCATTCCGGTCCTCATCCCGCTTTTCACACCTTTCGCCATCTTCTCGCGCCGCGTCCAGCCTAAGAGCTGAACATCGCGCTCCTCGCGTGACGCAATCTTAAACCAAAGCCGGCCCAGCCGCGGGCGGCGAAGAACTACATAGGGCGCTGGCCATTGGTGCGGGGGACGCCGGTCCTGACGCACGCGGGCTGCGGGCCGGCCATCACGCCGGTGGAGGTAGGAGCGGAGCAGGTTTGAGTTTTCGTGGCGACGCGGACCACCACGACGGCGACGGTCGCCGCCACGGCCGCGCCCACGCCGATAGCGACGCCTCCGAGAGCTCCGATTCCGCCGGCACCAGCGGCAGCGCCGGTCGAGGCCGTCGAATTCACCGCCTGGGTCATGTTCATCGGCGTCACGTTGGCGGGCTGCGAGGGTGGCTGATTATTGCGCACACCGGTTTCCTCGCCGCCTTTCATTAGCACGCAATTTCCGAGATTGTCGCAGACCTTGCACGCGCCCTCGACGCAGATCACCCGCATGGTTCCGTCCGTACCAAACATGACGATCATTTCCGTGCCCACCACGCCGGCCACGCCCACCGAAGTGCGGATCTGAAAATGCGAGTTGGGCTTGACCAGCTTGGCGGCGCGAGCGCGCACGCGTCCGTAATTCAGATCGAGGTCGGTCTGCTGCTCGGCGGCGTCGTGCTTGGCGATGGTGAGATTCGAATCCGAGCCCACGCTCAGGAGCGAACCGTCATCGAGCGTCACGCGCGCGCGCGCCAGGTGGCCCGTGTTGATTGTGTCGCCCCAGAAAACCTGCGCGGAAGTGGACGCGGGAATTTGCTGCGCGCCGCGGATGACGTTCACCACCGGCACCACTGCGGTGATTTTTCCGGCAGCCTGCGTGGACTGCGCAGCAGATTGCGCCTGGGCTGTAACGTCAGCGGGCAGCGCCAAGGCAGCGGAAATGGCGAGCGCGAGGATGGCAATGGCTGGGTGGCGGGCGTTCATTCGAGTCGTTCCTCCCCGGATGCCCCTGTGGGGCTCGGCGAATCTGGCCGCAGATTCCCGGACGCGTATAAATCCGTCGGAGAATTGCGCTCGCGGGGTCTTGCCAAAAATTACCACAATCCCGGGCACCCCACCTAACATTTTCGCGGAGTGTGGTTCGCCCTTTGCCTTCGTAGCGGCCGCCTTCAGGCGGGCGGGTTTTCGTTCGCGCGATCCAAAAACAAACCCGCCGACCTAAAGGTCGCCGCTCCAAAGGCCGCGGGTTTTTACTGTCAACTATGAACGGTCAACTGCGAACCGCCCTCCCTCACTTCTTCGCTGCAGCGGCCTGCCGCATCTGCGCCATTGCCTGGCGCATGGCCTCGGTCGTTCCGGGAGCGCGCTTCTCGCGCCAGGCGGTCAAGCGCTTACAATTTTCTTCCAGGTTTCCGAACACGTGCGGGTTCTTGAACATCGCGCGCCAGGCGCCCGCGATGGGCTGTAGGCGCTCCCAGACGATCCACTGCTCGCCGGTGCTCTCGAAGAAAAAGTCTTCGTCAATCAATCCGCGATTGGCGATGTTGCAAACCATGTCCCAGTAGCTGACCACCATGCGCATGTAGGCGTTTTCCTGACTGCCCGGCGGGCACAGCTTCATCACGTCTTCCGCCGACGTGGGATTGAAATTCGCGACGTACCATTCACGCGCCTCACGCAAACGAGGTTCGCGCCGGATGTCGTACAAACGCAACAGCAGATTTACTTGTTCGTGATTCACTTCGCCCATTTCTTCCTCCTGTGTTGAATGAGAATCAAGAATTGAAAAAGAAAATCAGGAATTCGGCGGCGCGACGCCGCCCGGCCCGGCATCGGCCAGCGAGCCGGAAAGCAAAACATGGTGCGTGTCGGCGAGCGGAATGCGCGACTCCTCGAAGCCGAGCTTGATGCGGCGGCGCAGCTCGCGCGCCACGTCCTCCTTGCGATTCAAAATCGTGCGCGCTTGCAGCCGGATCACCGTGCCATCGAGCGAAAGCGCTTCGATGCCGAGAACGCGAGGGCCATCCACCAGCGCCGGAGACCAATCCGCATCATTCCGCAAATCGCCGCAGATTTTCTCCAGCGTGGCCAGGGCGCGGCCCACCATTTCTTCCGCCGGCACGGTGACATCGACGAAGGCCTGCGACCAATCACGGCTGAGGTTGGCGACCGGGCCCACCATGCCGTTGGGAATGGTCACGATGGCACCGGCCAGATTGCGGATTACCGTGCGCCGCAGCGTGAGATGTTCGACGCGGCCGGTCTCGCCGTTCGTCTGAATCATATCGCCGATGACGAATTGGTCTTCGAACACGATGAAGAAACCGTTGATGAGGTCCTTTACCAGATTTTGCGCGCCGAATCCGAAAGCCAGGCTCGCGACCGCCGCGGCTGCTTCCACCGGCGTCACGTTGAAGCCGAATTCGGGCAGCGCCGTGAGGACCGCGACCGCGACGATGATTCCGAGGCCCACGCTGTAAAGCAGCGCGGCCATCGTGCGCGTCTGCTGCTCGCGCATTTGCGCCACGCGCGTTTGGCCCTTCGCCGCTTGGACCAGCCGCGTGGTCAGCGCTTTCAGGATGCGCGCGAGAAACAAAGCGAGAAGGACGATGACGAGGATGCGCAGCGCTCGCGTCCCCGCAATTTCCATCCACTGTGTCATCGATTCGGTCATAAGATATGAGGCGCGGAATTATACCACCCGCGCAGCGCGATGCGATGCCGGCGAGGCAGAAGTTAGCGGAGTTCACAGCGCCTTTGCCTTACGATTTCGCCTTGGCGCGACGCATGTTGTCAGGCAACGGTTTTGCCGCCGCCGCATTCTCACGCGGAAGCGATACCTAGGTTTCGCAGTGGTAGCGGCCGCCCTTAGGCGGGCGGGTTTTTGTTCCGGCAACACAAAACCCAAACCGCCGGCCTAAAGGCCGCGCTACAAAACCGTTTCGCGGTCAGGAGAAAATTAACCATGGACACAACCAAACGCAATTTTCTCGTGCTCATGATTCCAGCGGCAGCTGCGGTTCATTTCGGCTTCTGTTCCACCGTCAGCTTTGCCCAGGCGCAAAATCCCAGCCAGCAAATCCCCACGGCTCGCCCACCTGCGGATCCACTCTCCATTCCTTCTCTCCCCGACGGAGCCAAGCTCGATCCCAAGGCTATTCTCAAAAAGAATCAGGGCCAAATCCACGACGACGTCAAAAAAATCTACACTCTCGCCGGAGAGTTGAAAGACGAAGTGGAGAAAACGGATTCAGCCGACGTGCTCTCGCTTCCCATGATTCAAAAGGCGGAGCAGATCGAAAAGCTGGCCAAGCAGGTGAAGAACCTGGCCCGCGGTTTGTGACGATGAAACCTTGTTTCCCTCGTACGGAGCGCCTGCGCTGGATGGTCGTTTGTAATAAAAAGTAATACAATCGTTCGACTGCATCTATTTCGGCGTGCGCCCGTAGCTCAGATGGATAGAGCGTGTGCCTCCGAAGCACAAGGTCGGGGGTTCGAACCCCTCCGGGCGCGCCACTTCTTGCGAAACTGTTTCGCAGGTTCCTCATCCCTTGCGAATCGATACCGATGAAGTTGCCGATCACCGAGGCGGAGGCAACTCTCGCTGCTTCCGATTGAGCTGGTTTCTGAGGCTTCGCGGGCTTTGCGGGAACGGACTTTCTCTCTCTCCAGTTCGGATCACGGCGGCGATGCCGGCACGCGATGGAGAGGAGTGTTACCCGGTTTTTCGCCGGGCAATCCATGCAAATCCGAGAAGCGCGAGCGCAAAGAAAAACGAAATGGCGTTGCCGGCGGTGCGATCCCAAGTGCGGCGAAAGCGAACCCGAACGGCACGAAGTCCAGACGGCACTTGCACCAACATCTGCGCGGTTTCCGGCAACGAACCGGCGCGGGACCTTGCGCCGTCCACTCGAACGACCCATGCCGGATAGTTGAGTAGCCTCAGGGCCAGCGTGACCTGCTCCGCTGATTCAGAAGAAAATATCCTTCGCTCGGCATCCCAGCGCTCCACGCGAAGTGGGACTCTCGTTGCCGGCACCACCTCTCCGGATTCCGCGTCGAGTTTCGCGATGCGCGGCGTTGGCGGCGGCGCTGACGCGTCAATCAGCGACGCCGCCGCTTCCGAGGGATCAGCCGTTGGAGGCGGCTCGCCCGGCAATTGATACCGATCGCAGCCCACAGGCTGATATTCGTCCGTGCCTTCGTATCCGTGCCCGGAGCTGATTCCGCCGGCGAGCACGGGAATGTCTTCGCTGTCCCACCACGCATCCTTGACGAACGCTGTGCCTAGCGCCCCCATCACAACCACGATTACAAGCCACGGAATCCATTGCCGCCGCCACCTTCCTATAGTAGCCGCGACGAAGAAAGCGAGAGCTGCATCCAACGGAACCAGCCACCTCCACGGAAATTGCACGAATTGAAGTTTTGGCAGATGGTTCCACAGCGGCAGGCTCGGCGAAAACATCATAAAGACGGCCACTGCCGCCAGGGCCGCAAGCATCCACCAGGAATCCGAAAAATCCCGGCGTCGCCGCGCGGCAAAAACCGCCGCGATTGCGGACAGCAAGATCACTCCCATGGCTACCGCGGAAACTTTCCAGTTGAAGAGAACGAATTCGGGATCGCTCGAGTGTGTGAAGAGAAAATTGTCACCGGGCCTCAGATTCACGGCCAGCGCTTGCGAAATCTGAACCCAGCGCTGTTCCCAGGCTGCAGGGAGAACATAAAACGCGGCGAGGCCGAACCCCGCAGCCATCGCCACGCCGCCCCGAACAATCGGTTGCACGCTCCGGCGCATTACGCACTCCACGATGAGCAGCAGCGCGAGCGAGTACGTGGCAATCACGCCGGCGGGCGCGTTTGAAAGCCAGATGGCAGCGAACGCAACGGCCAATTGCGGCATGCGGCGCCAGCCGTCTCGCCCCACGCGCAGCGCTCCCAGCACGACCAGCGGGAACATAGCGCTTGCAAGTAGTTCTGCGAAATCGCTGCGGTAGTACACAATCATGAGGTTGTAGGGATTCAACGCAAAAACGACCGCGGCCGTTCGCGCCTGCCGCTCTGGAAGCCATTCCCGGGTGAGCCACCACATGGAAAATCCCGCCAGAATGAGCGCCAGCCATACGAAAGCTCCGGGCGCCATTCTCCAAGGCATGATGGAGCCCAGCGCTGCTCCCAGCATCCAGGATCCCGGCGGATAGAAAATGAATCGAGGCTCGCCGAAGCCCCAGTTGGCCCACTCCGCCCATCGGGGATAGAAAATCCCTTCGCGCCACTGCCCGGCCACGTCCAGCCACGACGCAAGATGGAACTGAAAATCGTGTCCCGAGGCATTGCCAAGAAAAAACATGGGCGCGACTACCGCCGTGGCGGCAGCCGCAATGAGCAAAAGCGCACCAAACCCCGAAGCACCCAGCCCTTCAGGGGCGGTTTGCCACGCAGATTTCTGCGCCAAATCTCGCGGAATTTGAGCTATCTCCATCTCCTAGTGACAGCCTGCTAAAACTGATCGATAGACGGTACAGAATCGCACAGCTCCCGTCCGCCAAGCACAAAATCTCGTGTCTGTTGGGCACCGCTTAGTCTGCGTCTTGCCACGCGCTGGCGCGACAGGTACAGTTTTGCGCGACGGCGGCGAGGCCAATGTTCGAATCCACATACTCAAACGGAAAGCTCCCAATTTTCTCCCCCTCCGGGGTAGCATTGATTCCTCAAACAAACAAAAAAGGTTCCGCCAGATGACAGCCGAAGAGCAGAGGTTGCGAGCCAGCGAAGACCGCGACGTGCACTGGAAGCGATGGGGACCCTATCTTTCTGAACGGCAGTGGGGCACCGTTCGCGAAGATTACAGTCCCAACGGAGACGCCTGGAATTATCTGCCGCACGATCACGCGCGCTCCCGAACGTATCGCTGGGGCGAAGACGGCATCGCCGGATTCTGCGACCGCCATCAGCACATCTGCTTTGCGCTCGCAATGTGGAACGAGAAGGACCGTATTTTGAAGGAGCGGCTCTTCGGCCTCTCAAACCGGGAAGGGAATCACGGAGAGGACGTCAAGGAATGCTACTTCTATGTGGACGCCACGCCCACAAGCTCGTACCTGAAATATCTGTATAAATATCCTCAAGCGGCCTTTCCCTACGATCAACTCCGGGAGGAAAACGCCCGGCGCACGCGTCTGCAGCCCGAATACGAGTTGGTCGATACCGGCATCTTTTCCGCAAATCGCTACTTCGACGTCTTCGTCGAATACGCGAAGGCCGCCTCAGAAGATATTCTCATACGAATCACGGCATGGAATCGCGGGCCGGATGCCGCCCGGCTGCATTTGCTTCCCACGCTCTGGTTTCGCAACCGCTGGGGCTGGGGCGAAGGCTACGACAAGCCGACCGTATCGCGCATGCAGGGACTCGCGGGCGGGGAATTATTCGCGCTCGACGAATTTCACTACGGGAAACGCTGGCTCCTGGCCGAAGGAACGCCTGAGCCGCTCTTTACCGACAACGAGACGAACATGGAGCGTCTCTTCAACACCGAAAATATCTCGCCGTACGTGAAAGACGCTTTTCATCGGTACCTCATTCAAGGCGAGCGCGCCGCCGTGAATCCCGAAATGACCGGCACGAAAGCCGCGGCGCATTACGCTGCCGAAATTGCGCCCGGGAAGAGCATGACCATCCGGCTTCGCCTGATGGATCGCAATCCCGCGGAAGGCCATGCTGCGGCACAAGAATTCTTCGGCCCCGCGTTCGATGGAATCTTTGAGCAACGGTTGAAGGAAGCGGACGAATTTTACACCGAGCGCATCGGCAAATGCGAAAGCGACGATGCGCATCACGTGCAGCGGCAGGCGTTCGCGGGGCTGCTTTGGAATAAGCAATCCTACCATTACGAAGTTCGCCGCTGGCTCGAAGGCGATCCCACCCAGCCCAAGCCCGCGCCCGAGCGTTTCGAAGGCCGAAATCACGAATGGACGCACCTTTACAACTCCGACGTAGTTTCAATGCCGGACAAATGGGAGTACCCGTGGTACGCCGCGTGGGATCTGGCGTTCCATTGCGTCGCGATGGCGCTGATAGATCCCGACTTTGCGAAAGATCAACTGATTCTTTTCACGCGCGAGTGGTATATGAGCCCGAGCGGACAGCTGCCTGCTTACGAATGGAATTTCTCCGACGTGAATCCGCCGGTGCACGCATGGGCCGCCTGGCGTGTCTATAAAATCGCCGGGCGCATACAAGGGAAGGAAGACCGCAAGTTTCTCGTGCGCACTTTTCACAAATTGCTGATCAATTTCACCTGGTGGGTCAATCGCAAGGACCCCGAAGGGAAGAACGTTTTCGAAGGCGGATTCCTTGGCCTCGACAACATCGGTGTATTCGATCGCTCGATGCCTCTTGGTCCGGGAAACTTCATCGAGCAATCTGACGGCACCAGTTGGATGGCCATGTATTGCCTGAACATGCTGGCCATGGCCATGGAACTGGCGCGCGAAGATCCCGCTTACGAGGATGTCGCCAGCAAATTTTTCGAGCATTTTGTGTATATCGCTCAGGCCATGAACGATATGGGCGGCCAGGGAATTGGATTGTGGAACGAGCAGGACGGCTTTTATTACGACGTCCTGCATTGGGGCGGAGAAGCGCCGCTCCCGATGAAAGTCCGCTCCATGGTGGGCCTGATTCCGCTGTTTGCCGTGGAGACGTTCGAGCCGGAAGATCTGGAGCGATTCCCGAGCTTTCGTCGCCGCATGGAATGGTTCCTGAAACACAACCCCGAAGTCAGCGAGCACGTGGACATGAGCCGCAAGACGGAGAAGGGCGCGCGATTGCTGCTGACTATCGCCAACCGGAAAAAACTCGAGCGCATTTATCGCTACGTGTTCGACGAAAACGAATTTCTGTCCGCCTCACGGTGTTCGCGCGCTCTCGAAATTCCACGCGGAACATCCGTTTGTGCTGAACGTGGATGGCCATTCCAGCGCGGTAGACTACGAGCCAGCGGAATCTACCAGCGATCTTTTCGGCGGCAATTCGAACTGGCGCGGACCGATCTGGTTTCCGCATGAATTTTCTGCTCATCGAATCCTTGCAGCGCGTTCACTATCTATTATGGCGACGAATTCAAGGTGGAGTATCCCCACCGGATTCCGGCCGTCAAATCACACTTTGGGATTCCGCCAAAGAAATTTCACGCCGCCTGAACCACATTTTCCTTCGTCGCAACGGGCGCCGGGCAGTGTTTGGTGACAACGAACTGTTTCAGGACGATCCCAACTGGCGCGACTTGATTCTCTTCTATGAATATTTCCACGGCGAAACGGGCGAAGGATTGGGCGCGAGCCACCAGACCGGTTGGACCGCGCTCGTGGCCAAGCTGTTGCAGCAAAGCGGGGAATGAAGCGGCCGAAATCTGGGCGGCGAGCCCGCAGGAAAGTAATTCCTATTTAGGTTTTGCTTCCACGAGTTCGATGAGGACTTTCTTTCCTTCCGGCGTCGTGGCTAGGAAGAAATTGACGCGCGTTCCATCGGCACCTGCTCGCGTGGCCGGATAAATTGGGGCGAGACCAAAGCGCGCGCGCAGAATTTCCGTTGCTCGGTCCACCTCGCCTACGTAGATCTCCACTTGCTGAATGCCCTCGCCGAATTTCGCAAGGAATCGCGCGATGGCGCCCTGGCCGGCGGGTTCGTGCGTGGTCAGGACGTCGAGTTCGATGTGCTCCTCGAAGTGAAGCTCAAACTCTTTGGCATCCTGGTCCGGTGGAACGTCGGCCAGTTTCGGAAAACCGTTCGCAGCGTGGATTTTCTCGAAGGTTTCAGGCGCGACTGCGATTCCGACCACGATCGCGGGAGGTTCGAATCCTGAGCCAGCGGAAGATTTCGAACCATGCGGCAAAACGAGCTCGCGGAATTCCGGATCAGCGATCCATTGCTTCAGCAGGGGCATGCACAAATCCACGCCCGCGAGATAAAGCCGCAACGCGGATTCGGTTCTGTTCTGTGGATCGGGATCCGCCAGTTGGCGAATCCATCGTGCGGTTTCAGGTGTGTCGGCCACGCGCGCGAACGAACCCTTCAGGGCGTAACGTGCGGGGGTTGCACCGAATTAATGTTCGAGAGCGCGACGTACGCGGTTTTCCCTGGCGCCACTGTGACCCGTACATCCCAGCGCGGGCGTGCATCGCCCACATCGGCGGTTATGTCCAGCGTGCTGAGCCAGTATGTTCCCGGCGGGATGCTGCGAAGGAAGCCTTGTCCCTGCAAATCCGTGTCCGTGCGCGCAACGAGATACTTGGATTGCGCGAGCTCCAGCATGTGGCGATGCATTTCAGCCAAGCTGCTTGAGCGAACAGACTCCCACCTGTGTCCAGGATCTATCTCCTCGAGAGCCAGGTCTATTCCATCGGTACTCTTGGGGTTGGCAACAAGAAATTGCCGGATCGCTTCGTGGTACTGCTTCAGCAGCTTGTCATATTTTTCCGGGCGCTTCTTTTTATCCGCGGGAGTGTACTTCGGGCTGGGAAAAGAAACGCTCTGGTCGCCGGACATGCGTTCCACGTAGGCCGAGAAGAATTCCGGCACATTCATCACGTCGTCCACTTTCAGCTTCTTGATGAAGTCCTCGCCCCCAAGGTTTACGCAGTGATTCGTTTTCATCCACGCTTTCATTTCCTTCGAGAGCTCCAGTTTGTCGATGAACGCATTCATGTCCGCGGGCGGATAGGCGGCTTCGGCTTCCTTGCCGATGTCTTCATAGCTCTTGCGTAGCAGGTATACGGGGATCCCTCGGACAGGTTCGTCTGTCCCGTTCGATGGCGTGGCCTTAGCGGCAATTTCAATCGAGCCCGTTTGCGCCGCAGCGCGCGGCGACGCATGCAGAATCGCAAAAAACGAAAGAAGCAAAATGCAGGTGATGGCTTTCATGGCGTGTATCGTAGCAGAAGCAGGAGCGCGGGGAAGAAGCTCGAGCGAGCGATGGTCCTGTTGGTAAACCCAGGATCGGACGCCGAACTCACCGAGTGGAACGTCGAGCGGAAATTCTCAATAGAGGTGAAACGTGACTTCAATGCTTTGCCGGACCGCCGCAGGCTTCCCGTTCGGACCGAGGGCCGGCTTGAATCGCCAGGTGCGAACGGCCTCGATTGCTTTCTCGTCCAAGCCAAGACCCAAGCCCTGCGCAACATGAATGTCGGTCGCCTTTCCGTCAGCCGTTATGATAGCGATTAGCAGCACCGAACCTTGGTACTTGGCCTTTACGGCCTCATCTGAGAACTGCGCATTCGGGCAGTAAATGCAGCTGGGAATGCCGTACCCACCCTCACCAGCGTTGTAGACCCCGCCGCCCGTTCCTCCGCCCTCGCCCGGGCCGACCCCGCCGCCCGTGCCACTCCCGATTCCGGTGCCGTTTCCGGAACCAATTCCGTTTCCACTACCCGGCCCGTTGGAATCGTTCACTGTTTTTGCAAGCGGATCTCCCCAATTGGACATATTCGGGCTCGGCAACTTTAGGTCGGGAGGTCCGAGCACAGTCGGCGTCGCCGCGAATTTCGGATTCTCCGGCGGCTTCACTTTAGGCGGCGTAATTTGTGTGAGGCTGAACTTGGGAACCTTGCCCTTGCTTGCAGGCAGCAATTCATGGGAACCGCCGCCGCCTCCACCGCCGGCCTTCTTCGCGCCTGGTGGCAACTTCGGCAGATACGGCGAGCTGATATCAAGCGGCGTCACATTCATCGTCTTCGCTTGCGTGGTGCCCGGAGACAACAAACTCGGTATGAAAGGCGCGATGATCAACACGATCACGACGACGTGAAATGCCAGCGACAACGCCTGCACTCTCGTGAACTGCGTGTTCTTGGACCAGATTTCCGGCACGGCTACCGGCTTGCTGGTTGTTTTCAGCGGCGGCAGCTTCTGCGGCGAAATCATGTCGCGCAAGTTCTGCCAGAATCCGCCAAAGCCCGCATTCCAGTTGACCAGCAGGTCAGAATTCACCTGCCCACGCGGAGCCGCGCGCAAAAACTCCTTCCAATTATCAAGGATGCCTTCGCCGAATCCTGGAGTGTTGAAGACTGCTGGCCGGGCGCCCTTCAGATTCACGGGGCGTTCCGTCAGGAAGTCCTTCACATTGGAGGCAAAACCCTTGACCCGGGAGTCGTCGGTCGGCGAGGGAAGACGTCCAATTCTGAGCGTCGGCTCGGGAGCCGGTTGCACCGCGTCTTCAGTGTGGTCTGCCATGTAACCTGCCTGTTTCCAGCGCTGCGTCCTAACACATTAGACGCCTTGCCGCGAAAAAGGATGTCCGGGGCCGGGCGCGGCTGACACCGTTACTAATTCATTGTAACATACGATGCTTAGACGAGGCTGCGCGTTTCCCCGGCCTGCAACAATAGAAAGGGCATTTAATTCCAGCAAGATGGCAAAAAACCTCGACCTGAAGAGCACGCTGAATCTTCCTAAGACAGATTTCCCCATGAAGGCCAAGCTGCCCGAGCGTGAGCCCGAACAGTTGGCCGCGTGGGAAGAGATGCAGCTATACCACCGCATCATGGAATCGCGCGCGTCCGCGCCATTGTTCGTCTTCCACGATGGGCCTCCTTACCCGACCGGTGAAATCCACCTGGGCACGGGGCTGAACAAGATCCTAAAGGACATGATCGTGAAGTCGAAGACCATGGCCGGATTCCGCGTTCCCTACGTTCCGGGATGGGATTGCCATGGACTTCCGATTGAAACGAAAGTCGAAAAGGAACTCGGCGGAAAGGCCAAAGTTTCCGCGGCGGAATTTCGGCGCATGTGCCGCGAATTTGCCGCGAGTTACATTGACGCGCATCGCCGCGAATTCAAACGGCTCGGGGTCTTCGGTCTGTGGGAGAAACCGTATCTCACCATGGACCCGAGCTACGAAGCCTGCATCGCCAGCGCGTTTCTTACCTTTCTGGAAAAGGGATACGTTTACCGCGGCCTCAAGCCGGTCTATTGGTGCATCTACGACCACACCGCGCTCGCCGAAGCAGAAGTCGAGTACGAAGACCACGCCAGCCCTTCGATCTGGGTGAAGTTTCCCGTAGTCCCGGGCGACAAGTGGAACAAGCTTGGCATCGGCCCGGATGTGAGCGCGCTCATTTGGACCACTACACCTTGGACCCTGCCGGCCAACCGCGCATTGGCGTTTCATCCGGACTTTGAATACGTGATTGCCAACACCAGCGCCGGAAAACTGTTGCTCGCGCGCGAACGCCTCAATGTTCTGGTCGAACTCGGCCTGGAAGTTGGCGATGTGCGCGACGTGTGGAAGGGAACCGACTTCGAGGGAGCAATGTTCCAGCACCCGTTTCTCGATATGCGTGTGCCCGGCGTGCTCGCGGATTACGTCACGCTCGATCAAGGCAGCGGCATTGTCCACACGGCTCCCGGACACGGTGCGGAGGACTTTCGCACCGGCCAAAAATATGGACTCGAGATCTACGCACCGCAAGACGATGAAGGCCGCTTCATCGAAGGTTTGCCGGAGTACAAGGGGAAGACGGTTTTCGAGGCGAATCCGATCGTCATCGAACTGCTGAAAAAGCGGGGCATGCTGATCGCTGAAAGAAAACTCACGCACAGCTATCCGCAGTGCTGGCGTTGCCACAATCCCGTGATCTTCCGTGCGACGGAGCAGTGGTTCATACAATTCGATAGCGGCTCGGCCACCGTCCCTGCGCCCAAGGCGCCGGCGCTTCGGCCTCGTGCCCTCGAGGAAATCAAAAAAGTGAAGTGGATTCCGGCATGGGGAGAAGAGCGCATCCACAACATGATTGTGGACCGGCCCGACTGGTGCATCTCGCGCCAGCGTTTCTGGGGCGTTCCGCTCGTTGTTTTCTATTGCGACGCCTGCGGAAAACGCCTCGACGATTTCAAAGCTCTCCGCCACGTAATCCCGTTCTTCGAACGCGAAGGCGCCGACGCCTGGTACACGCATTCCGCCGAAGAGCTGTTGCCTCCGGACACCAAGTGTTCTTGCGGCGCGGCCAAGTGGCGCAAAGAATCGGACATCCTCGATGTGTGGTTCGAATCCGGGACCAGCAATTTGGCGGTGCTGCAAAAGCGAGAAGGGAAGCCCCGCGCGGACGTTTATCTCGAAGGTCCCGACCAGTTTCGCGGATGGTTCCAGAGCTCGCTGCTGGTTGCGATTGGCGTGGATGGCATGCGCCCGTACGATTGCGTGGTCACGCACGGCTGGACGCTCGACGAAAATGGCCGGCCCATGTCCAAATCGCTGGGCAACGCGATGGAGCCGAAGGAAATATGCGAAAAATGGGGCGCGGACATGTTGCGCGTGTGGGTGTGTTCGCAGGATTTCACGGCGGACGTCCGCTTGTCCCCAGCGATGATGACGCAGCTCGGCGAAGCCTATCGCAAAATTCGCAATACGTTCCGTTTCGCGCTCTCCAATCTTTTCGATTTCGATCCTGCGCGCGATTCTGTACCCGATGCCGAGCTTTTTGAGATCGACGCATGGATGCTCCACCGCGCGGAAACGCTCGTCCGCCAGTGCCGCGAGTGGTATGCCAATTTCGAATTCCATCGCGTCTATCATGCACTTCACGATTTCTGCACTGTGGACTTGAGCGCCTTCTATTTCGACGTGCTCAAGGACCGCCTCTACACTTTCGCTCCAAAAAGCCGTGGGCGGCGTTCTGCGCAAACTGCCGTGTATCGTATCGCCAGCGCCCTGGTTCGTTTGATCGCGCCGACGCTCGCTTTCACTTCCGAAGAAGTGTGGAAGCACTTGCCGGGAGGTGCTTCGCAGATTCCGAGCATTCACATGTCTTCCTTTCCTGCCGCGGAGGAATTCGAGGGAGCGTTCGACGATGCGCGCGCGAAGGATTGGGAGCGCCTGCTGGCCGTGCGCGAGGAAGTGCTGAAAGCGCTCGAGCCCGCGCGCGCCGCGAAAACAATCTCTGGCGCGCTCGAAGCCCGCGTCACGCTCGTTGCCGCCGGTGAACTTGTTGGACTTCTGCGCAAATATGCTGCCGATCTCCCGGCTCTATTTATCGTCTCGCAGGTTGAAGTCATCGAAGGCCACGTCAGCACCACCGCTCCGGCTAGCGGCCTCGAAGGCTTGCAGATCCGGATCGAGCGGGCCAGGGGCTCAAAATGCGAGCGCTGCTGGAACTATTCCACGCACGTCGGCGAAAACGCGGACTATCCCACGCTTTGCGAACGCTGCGTCGCTGCTCTAGCCGAAATCGAACGTGAAGGCGGCCTCGTTGTGGGGAGCGTCAAGTCCTGATGTCCCGCGTGAGTCGTTCCGGCTGGTACGTTTTGGCATTGCTTGCGCTGGGCGCTCTCGTCGCCGACCAACTCAGCAAATACGCGGTCGAGAAACTCACGCCCACCGGCGCCATTCACGTGCTCGTCCCCGGCCTTCTGAATTTCGTACATACCAGCAATCCGGGCGTGGCGTTCGGCTTGTTCGCGGATTCCGGAAAATCCTGGCTCGCTCCGCTGCTGATCGCATTCTCCCTGGTTGTGATTTCGCTTCTCATCTGGTTGCTGGCATCGGGACAGGCAGGCGGCAGGCTGGGACAATACGGCCTCGCCCTAATTCTCGGCGGTGCCGCCGGAAACGTGCTTGACCGCGTCCTTCGCCGCAGCGTCACCGATTTCATCGATTTTCATATCGGCAACCATCATTGGTATACGTTCAACGTGGCCGATTCTGCGATCGTCGTCGGCGCAGGGCTCGTCGTGCTGGAACTCTTGAGCGATTGGATGCATCCTAGTGAGGAGCGAGCCTAGCCATGCATCCGGTACTTTTTCACATCGGCGCGATAAGTATTTACACCTACGGCGTTCTCGTAGCCACGGGCGTGCTTTTTGGCTTGTGGTGGGCGCGCCGGCAGGCGCCCCGCGCGGGACTTGACCCCGACAAAATCTGGAATATGGGCATCTATTCCGTGCTTGCCGCGCTGATTCTCGCGAAAATCTGGCTGGTCTTCAGTGCCTGGGATTATTACCTCGCCAATCCCCGCGAAATCGTGAGCATCACCACTTTTCAGTCCGGCGGAACTTTTTACGGCGGCATCACTGGTGCGGTCCTCACCATGTTCCTTTACACATATTTTCAGAAGATGCCGATCCTTCCGGTGCTGGACACTTGTGTAGCAGGCCTGCCTCTCGGCCATGCCATCGGCCGACTCGGATGTTTCGCCGCGGGCTGCTGCTATGGTAAGCCCACCACGCTTCCCTGGGGCGTCGAATTCACGAATCCGGCAGCCGAACAGCTTGCCGGCACTCCGCTTGGAATTCATCTGCATCCGACGCAGCTCTACGAAGCCAGCGTCGAGTTCTTGAATTTCTTTGTTCTCGTCTGGATCGGGAAGCGCCAGCGCTTCACCGGACAGATCATCGGCGCTTACCTGATGCTCTACGGCGTCGAACGCGGCACCATCGAATTCTTTCGCGGCGATCCAGGACGCACGCTGATGTTTCATGATTCCGTTTCGCTGATGCAAATCGTTAGCGTGGCGCTGATCCTCACGGGCGCTTTTCTCTGGTGGCGTGGCCTAAGGGGCAATGCGCCGATCCGCTCTGCGACGCCGGCTCGGGCCGCGGCTGGACGTTAAGCAGCCACCGCTCGCATGGCTGAATTTCTCATGCTCGATAATCCCAACATGCGCGAAGACCTCGAATCCGGGGAAGATGTTGTACCCGATGACCGCTCTTCCGAGCACAGCGAGTTTGCCGTAACAGAAGAAAATACGGGCCAGCGTCTGGATCGCTTTCTCGCTGCGCATCTCCCGGGAGTGTCCCGCACGCACGTTCGATCGCTGATTGACGAAGGACGCGTGCGCCTGGACGGTGTCGCCAAGAAGCCTTCGCATCACGTCGAGCTCGGCGACACGGTCACCGTGGAAATCCCGCCTCCGCCCGTACCTGGTGTCGAACCGGAAGATATCCCGCTCGAAATTCTTTACGAAGATACGGACATTGCTTTAGTGAACAAGCCCGCCGGAATGATCGTTCATCCAGGCGCCGGAGCCGACACCGGCACACTCGTAGCTGCGCTGCTTCATCGGTACGGCAAAAGCACAGGGCTCTCTACCATTGGCAGTCCTCTGCGTCCTGGCATCGTGCATCGCATCGACAAAGGCACTTCCGGTGTTCTCGTAATTGCGCGCACCGACGTGGCCCATCACAAGCTTGTGGAGGACTTCCGCGAGCGGCGCGTCGAAAAAACTTATCTCGCGCTGTTGCATGGGCGCGTGAAGGGCGAAGCGGGAACCATCGAGTTGCCCGTCGCACGCGATTTGCGCCGCCGCTCAAGAATGACCGCTCGGCGCCGCGAAGGCCGTGAAGCCCGCACCGATTGGCGCTTGCTTCTCCGACTCGACGCTTTCTCGTTGATCGAAGCGGACCTGCGCACTGGGAGAACGCATCAGATCCGCGTTCATTTCTCCGCACTCGCGTGTCCCGTTGTCGGCGACACGCTCTACGGCGCACCGCGCCAGGAGCGCGTCGGCCAGCTTCTTCCGCCGCTCGGGCGTAATTTCCTTCATGCCGCACGCATTGCCTTCTCCCATCCGCGCACCGGTAAGCGCTTGGAATGCCGCGCGCCGCTCCCGCGGGATTTAATCGCTTACCTTCGCCAACTCGCCCAAGCGACCAACACCTCGCCGGGTTTGATTGACGCTGCCTTGCGAGAGTTCCTATAATCTTTGCTGTGACCACTCTTCGCGCCATCCTATCGCTGGTGCTTCTATTTTCGATTTCAGGAGGCCCCGCGCGAGCTCAGCAAACTGCGCCCGCTCCCGCTCCCGCGAAACAAGCTCCTCCCGCAGTCCAGTCTGATTCGCCCCAAAATTCCGGCGATCTGTCGAAGCCGCAGCAAAAGGCGCCGCCTCCCATCGTTTCCACCACCGGCCTCGTGCACCTGGTGGCCACAGTCACCGACCGCCGCCACAACTTCGTCACCGACCTGGACCAGAAAGATTTCAAAATCACGGAGGACAGCACTCCGCAGGAGATTCGTTTCTTCGGCCGCGAGACCGATTTGCCCTTGCGCATAGGAGTTCTGCTGGACACCTCCAACAGCATCCGCCCCCGCCTACAATTCGAGCAGGATGCTGCGATGGATTTTTTGGACAGCGTAATCCGGCGCAACAAGGACATGGCTTTTTTGATGACGTTCGATAACGAGCCCGAGGTAATCCAAGATTACACCGGCGATTTGGCGCTCCTCTCAGCGGCCATCCGCAAGCAACGCGCCGGCGGCGGTACGGCGCTCAACGACGCCATCTACCGGGCGTCCGAAAAACTCATTAGCCCCCCGGTGCCGAAGGGAGCCAATCCCGAGGTGCGCCGCGTGCTCGTGGTAATCAGCGATGGCGATGACAACCTGAGCGATCACGCTCTCAGCGAGGCGCTCGAATCGGCCATTCGCGCCGAGGCCGCGATTTACGCCATCAGCACCAACACCGATTGGATCGCCATCGACAATCCCGATAAGCCGAAGAAATATCACCTCGACCCCGGCGACAAAGTGCTCGAGCAGTTTGCCAACGAGAGCGGCGGCCGCGTCTTCTACCCCTACAAAGTTGAAGATCTCGCGCAATCCTTCGTTGATATCGGGAACGAATTGCGCAGCCAGTATTTCATCGCCTATTCGCCCACCAATACCGAGTCCACCGGCAAGTACCGCAAAATCGATGTTCAGACGGATCGCAAGGGACTCACCGTCCGCACACGAAGAGGCTACTATTCCGTAGCTCCCTCCTCTGCCAGGCCATCGAGTAAGTAACGTTGTGTTTCTATTTAAGGCGGCGACTACTTAAACGGCGCGTAGTACCCTTTGCGGGCAAGAATCTTCATGTCCGGCTTCGCAATCTCCACCTTAATTTTGCGGAATGTCCCGTCGTGTTTTTCATTCGTGGGGTAGTAGCCGAGGACGTACTGCGAACGCAGCTCTTCTGAAATTTCGTCGAAAGCTTTCTCCAGTGTCTTCTCGTTGTGGACGTTGATCACGCGCCCGCCGGTATCATCCGCCATTTTCCGCGCCACGCCCGGTCCAACTCCACTGGTCGCAAACGGATCGGCGATCAGCAGGACGTGGATCACAGCGTCTGTTCGCTGCGCTGCTTCCACGGCGTCCTGCAGCCTTAGCTTGCTGCCCGTGTCCTCCGCGTCCGTCAGCAGGATCACGGCTTTGCGCCCGGCTTCCGTGGCCAGTTCGTCATGGCATGCCAGGTAAACCGCATCGTAAAGGTTTGTTCCTGCCGCGTTATTGCCTTGGGGGATTGTTCCCGGTGTAATTGGGCCTCCGCCTCCCACGGCGTTGACCGTCGTGCGTCGAATCGCGCGTTCGAGCACGTTCGTGTCCTGGGTAAAATCCGCCAGCAGGTCCACGTCGAAATCGAAGCTGATAACCATCGCTTCGTCCTTCTTGCGCATTACTTCCCGCAGAAAGCGCGAAGCGGCATCCTGTTCCGCGCCGATCATGCGGTCCATGCTGCCGCTCGTATCGATCAATATGCCCAGAGTGATGGGCAGGTTCACTTCTTTCGAGAAGTAGGCAACTTTTTGCTCCTGGCCGTCCTCGAAGATTTTGAAATCGTCTTGGGTCAGGCCCGACACGATAGTGTGGTGGTTGTCGCGCACCGTGGCGAAGACGTTTACGAGAGTGGTCTGCACCTTTAGGGGCTGCTGCGATTGCGGCGTTTGCTCTTGCGTCTGTTGCGCCCCGGGATTCACCGGAGGAGTTTGAGACTGTTGTTGCGATTGCGGCGAGGTGCCGCGCGCCGGAGAGGCCGCGCCTACTCCTACGTACGTTCCGAGAGCGAGTGTGAAAATGCCTGCCGCGAGGCTGGTCAGCCGCATTGTATAATCTCCAATAGATCGATGGCCCTTGATACGATGCAGGGTGCGCTCCACCGGATGTTTGCCGGTATCGCCGGGCGCGAAACGCTGGCCTCTGCATGGGCCTTCGCAAGTTGCCGATATTACGTGACGACGAATCCCGAAAAACGCCGAAAGGCGCGGAGCGAGACACGCCAATGACGCGAATCATTCTGCTGCTTGGCATTGTAATCCTTCTCTGTGTTCCAGCGCATGCGCAACAGCCCGCACCTTCCGGCAACCAACAGCCCGTGGAGCCGGGCACGTTGCCTCCCGTGCAGCCGGGTACGCTCGCCAAACCCGAGCAGAAGCAGAATCCCGCCGCTCCAACCCAAACGGCTCCACAGCTGGGAGACACGCGTACGCGCATTTCCCGGCGCACAGAACTCGTCATCGTGCCGGTCACGGTGAAAAATCGCAGCGGACAGCTGGTGGGCGATCTCCAGCGCGATGAATTCCGCGTGTTCTCGGACGACAAGGAACAGCAAATCATTCTGTTCGATTCGCAGCCTTATCCGCTCTCCGCGGTGATCCTCATCGACAACGATCTTGCCGACAAGCAAGCCGAGCCGGTGCAGAGAAGCTTGACCGCGATTGCAGCTGCGTTTGGGCCCGCGGACGAAGTGGCCCTGGTCACCTATCAGGAATTTCCAAATACGGTTTCCGATTTTTCATCCAACAATGATTTGGTCTTCACCCATCTGAAGCGGCTGGAGCTCAGTTCGCACTCTTCCACAATCATTAATGATCCGACCACCGCGGGCCCCATGATCAACGGCCAGACACTGCCGAATGGCCAGGGCACCACTGGCGAAGGCGGCACGCAGGTGCGTGGTTTTGGAAAACCAGCGATTCATAACTGCCTCGACGACGCCGTCTATGCCGCCGGCCAAATGCTGAAATCACGCGGCCGCGACCGCCGGAAAATCATTTTCCTGATCTCCGACGGCAGCAACACGCACAACAACCAGCACACCTTCGGCGAAACGCTGCACTCATTGCTCGCCGCCGACGTCTCGGTCTATTCCATTTCCGTCACACACCAGACGCCGATTGGCCGCACGCTCCTGCAGCATGGCGAAGCGGAAATCGATAAGTACGCGCTAGCCACGGGAGGCGATACTTACTACGCTGCGAGGCAGAAGGATCTCGAGAAGCTCTACTCGGATGTGACCGAGCAGGCGCGCAATGAATACACCCTCACTTTCGCGCCGCAAGAAGCCGATCGTTCGCGCGATTATCACACCATCGAAGTGCGCGTGAAGCGTCCCGAGTTGGACGTGAGCGCGCGGCAAGGCTACTACCAGAGCGGGCTCCACTAATCCGGGCGCTGCAATTTGTCCGTCGCGCCGTGAATCGCCGACCATTTTGTTTGCAACGCAACGGTGGTCGCGTGAATTGTTTTGCGAAGAAATCCACGCGCGACTTTTTCTTCTTGACTTCGCCTGCGCGCGCCTTTACAAATTGACGAAGTGAACCGAGCGCTCTTAAAAGTTTCGAGTGCCGCTGGTTCGCCGGGAGGAAGTTCCATTTAATGCGCGGAACCATCCCGGGCTTCGAGAAAGAAATGAAGCCCGATCGGAATGAAACGGGACGTCTGGAAGTTTCAGATGTCCCGTTTTTTTTGCGGCGTACTTTTCCTAGTGGCTTCGCAAAGCTGCGGTCATTGCGGCAGGTTGAATGGAAATCAACTGTTCGTACGCGGGGCAGAGAGGTTTGTAGTCGCAATAGACGCAGAGGAAACTCGGCTTGGCGGGAAACTCCCCGGCGCGGATCTGATCGGCAACTTCGGCAATCGTCTGTTTCGTTTTCGCGAGCGCTTTCGCGTCGCGCGTGGTAGCCACGGGTTCGTTGGTCGTAAGATTGTAGAAAACCAGCCGCTCGGGTTTTAGCTCCAGCACCTCTTCGGCCGCGAGAGCATACACGCCGAGTTGCAGGCTGTCCTTGGCTTTCTTCTCATCCTTCGGCTTGCCCGTTTTGTAATCAACGATCTCTACTTCTTTTTCCCCCAGACGATTCACCTGGTCCATGCGGCCCTTCACGATCACGTCGTGATCGAGATGCAGCTCGAAAGGTTTTTCCTGGTACAACACCTCGGGCGGCGCAGCCACATAGCTGCGGTGAAAGTTCTCGAGCTGCTCGCGCCCGGCCTTGCGGTATTCCGTTTCCTGATAATCGTCGGGGAATCCGGAAGAGCTCCACTCGCGATCATAAATCGCGGCGACTTCTTCAAATGAGACCTTTCCGCGCTTCGCCATCTCAGAAACGAATTCCTTGATGGTAGTGTGCATCACGCTTCCAAAGGTCATGGTCGCTTGGGCCCCTCCTCGAATGCGCCACATGTTCTGAAACAAATATTGCATCGGGCACTTCGTGTAGCACTCGATGGTGGAAGCGCTCAACTGCAGGGGTTCGGCGGCGGGCGGATGGTAAGCCTTGGCCCACAATGCCACGCGCGAATACGCGCGCGCACTTTCGTTGGCCGGATCCCCGCTGAAGAAGGAAAGCTGCGCAGGGTCTGCCGAATCCGGCTCGGATCCGGTGGCTTCTTCTGATGGCGGCACAATCACTTGCGGTGCAGACTGCGCGGTATCTTCCTTTTGAATTCTTCCGTTCATCAGGAAATCGTCGAGGAAAGGCGACGGTCGTTTCCGCTGGTTGACCACGGTCGAAAGCGTCAGCCTGTTTCTGGCACGTGTCAGCGCCACGTAAAACAGCCGCCGCTCTTCCTGAATCTGAAAATCTCCCGCCGGCTTTTCTTCCTTCATCAGCTCGGGAGGGAATTCGAAGACGACCGGCCGAGCGTTGGAAGGAAAATCGTTCTTGTTAACCTGCATGATGAAAACGTGGGGGAATTCCAGCCCCTTGGCCGAATGCACCGTCATCAACTGCACGGCATCGTCGGCGACTTCTTCTTCGAGCTGGATGTCGCCGCCGGCATCCTTGAAATAATCCAGGTACTGGATGAAATCGCGCAGGCTCTTTCGCTCGTTCTTCTGCTCCCAGTCTTGCGCAAATTTCACGAAACGCTCGAGGTAGCGCCGGTCGGCCTCGAACGGCAGAGGCGCGAGTTCGAGCGCCGCAATCAATTGGTCTAGCACCGCAGTCGCCGATATTTTTCGCGCCATCAGCCGCAGGCGCCCGAGCAAGCTCGTGAGTTCCGGCAATCGCGAGGCTTCTAGCCCAAATTGCAGCTCTCGTTGGGCCGCATCGATTTCGTCGCTCAGCGGGCGCCGGCGATTTTTTTCCGCGCGTTCCGCCAGCCGCACCAGGTCGCGCGGCTCGAGCCTCCAGTACGGCGCAGCCAACACGCGTGCACACGCCACGTTGTCGGAAGGGACTGCAATCAGCCGCAGGTAAGCCAGCAGATCGCGAACGAGCGTACTCGAAAGAATCGAGAAATTCCTGATGACGAACGGAATCTTCTTGAAACGCAGCGCTTCGATCAAGCGTCGGGAGTGCGCGTGCTTCCGATACAGCACCGCAAAGTTGCGCCACGGGCTTCCGGGACCATGCAGCCGTTCGATGTCCGACGCGATCCAGTGCGATTCTTCTTCCGGCGTACCGAATTCCACTACCCGAATTTTTTCACCGCTCGGATTTTCGGTCGTCAGCGTCTTTGTGGGCAACAGAGGCGATTGCTCGTTGTGCGAAATCAATTCTCCGGCCACCCGCAGAATTCGCGAAGTTGACCGGTAGTTTTGCGTGAGCGGCGCGATGAATCGCCGGACGCCGTCCGTAAGGTTCTTGTCCGTAACGCCGCAAAACCGTTTCAAGAAGATCGTGAAGCTTCCGAAGGAAGCGCCACGAAATCTGTAAATCGCCTGGTCGTCGTCGCCTACTGCCACAATATTTCGCCGGTCGCCGGCAAGCAGCCACAGCAGTTCGAGCTGGACAATGTTCGTGTCTTGAAATTCGTCCACCAGAATGTAGCGATACTGCTCGCGCATGCGTTCGAGCAGCGCCGGATCCGCGCGCAAAAGCTGGACCGCCTGCATCAATTGCACGCCAAATGTCAGCAGGTTCCGCTCGCGCAGCAACCGCTCGCTCACGCGATACACGTTCGCGAGCTCGTCCTGACGCGCCAGCTCTTCCTCTTCGGATTTGCGCGCATCCGTATCGAGCGATTTCTTCCGCGCCTCGTAGTCTCGGCGAAGCTTGCCGGCGTACGCTTCGTAATCGGCCGGTGTGACCAGTTCGTCCTGGCAGCGTGAAAAGAATCGGATGAAATCGTTCAGAAATTCGCCCGGTTCCGCGAGCCGCCGGAAATGTTTCAGGCCGAGCTCGCCCATATGCTGCCGCAGCAAAATCCAGTGATCGACGTCCTCGAGCACCTTCAGGTCGGGGTTGGCCACCTGCAGAATTTTCTCGACGCAGAATTTGTGAAATGTGCTGAGCCAAATCCCTTCGGCGCGCTCGCCCATGACTTTCATCACGCGATGTGTCATCTGCGCGGCGGCTTTGTCGGTAAACGTCAAGCCGAGAATGTTCTCCCCGGCAAGTTCAGGATCGGATTCGAGCAGGTAGCGGATGCGTTCGGTAATGACGCGCGTCTTGCCCGTGCCCGCCCCGGCCACCACGAGCAGTGGGCCCTCACCGTGTTCCACCGCGCGCCGCTGCTGCGCGTTCAAAGTGGACAAACTTCCGCGTGAAGTTTCAGCTTTCATCGTATGTTCCTATAATAGCGGAATTTGGCGTGAATGGGTTACGCTTTTGTTTCGCCTGTACATTTTAGAGGTTCCTTGTTCGTGTTAGACCCGCGGCCTATACTGCATCGCCCAAACTTATGAGCACTCAAATTGTGCGCGAACCTCGATGGCCGGCGCTGGTTGCCATGTTGGCGGCGGGCTGCATGTACTGGGCCTTGCCTGAACCGCTTTCCGTAGGGCCCAGCTGGTCGTTGTTGGCAATCATTCTTGTTCTCATGATCCCGCTGGTGATTTCAAACAGCCGCGGCAACTTCCACGTGGCTCGCATTTTAACTTTTACCGCGAACGGCGCGATCACGATCGGCATGGTTGCTGCGTTAGCCTTTCTGATTCAAGGCATCCCACATCATCGCGAACCGGCGCAGACGCTCCTTCGCGCCGCAAGTGCGCTTTGGGTCACCAACGTATTGGTATTCGCATTGTGGTACTGGAAGCTCGATGCGGGCGGCCCGCTCAATCGCGAGAGCAGGCGCGGAAAGTTGGATAGCTCGTTTCTCTTCCCACAAATGCTGGGCCAGGATGAAGTGGACCCGTCGTGGTCCCCGCATTTCATGGATTATTTGTTTCTCGCGTTTAACACCAGCACGGCTTTCTCTCCCACGGACACCGCTGTGCTTTCGCGCTGGGCAAAAGCCGGGATGATGCTGCAGTCGCTGATTTCCCTGACCATCGTGGCCCTGCTCGCCGCCCGCGCCGTAAATGTTCTTTAAGCTTAGTTGCAAGCACCAGATAGCGATTTCACGCCCTTCGTTTGACCGCGAATTCCCGCGCGCATATACTTAAGTTTCAAACCGAATTGCTCGCCGAGGAGTGAAAAACCATGGAACAGCCCGTCATCTTGAGCGCGGTGCGCACACCAATCGGAAAATTCATGGGTGGACTCGCGCCGCTATCCGCGCCGGAGCTGGGCGCGAAAGTGATCGCCGAAGCGGTGCGCCGCGCCGATATCGAACCGAAGCTCGTGGACGAAGCCATCATGGGCAACGTGGTGCAAGCCGGCCTGGGCCAGAATCCAGCGCGCCAGGCGGCATTGCGCGGAGGTCTCGATCCGCGCGTGGCCGCGATGACCATCAACAAAGTTTGCGGCTCGGGATTGAAGTCCGTGGCGCTCGGGGCGCAGGCGGTTCAGCTCGGCGAATCGGAAGTGGTCGTCGCAGGCGGGATGGAGTCCATGTCCAATTGCCCCTACTTGCTGAAGGGCGCACGCACCGGACTCCGCCTCGGCAATCAGGAAATTTTCGATTCCATGATCACCGACGGCCTTTGGGACGTTTACGAAAATTATCACATGGGTGTTACCGGCGAGAACGTCGCCGAAAAATACAACATTTCCCGCCAGGAGCAGGATCAGTTCGCCTTCGAAAGCCATCGCAAAGCCGTGCGCGCGATTAAGTCGTGCTTCTTCGGCGCGCAAATCGTGCCGGTTGAAATTCCGCAGAAGAAGGGCGATCCGATCATCATCAAGACGGACGAATCGCCGCGTGAAGACACGTCGCTCGAAGCGCTCGCAAAGCTGAAGCCTGCGTTCAAGAAGGACGGCACGGTGACAGCAGGGAACGCGCCCGGAACGAATGACGGCGCGGCCGCGGTGATTGTGACCAGCGAAAAAAACGCGGCGCGACTGGGGAAGCAGCCCATGGCGCGCATCGTGGCGCAAGCCGTCAGCGGCGTCGAGCCCAAGTGGGTGATGATGGCGCCCGTGGACGCGATAGAAAAGCTGCTGGCGAAAACCGGATGGGACCGCGACAAGGACGTCGATCTCTATGAACTGAACGAAGCGTTTGCCGTCGCGGCCATTGCCGTGACGCGCGTACTGAAGCTCGACCCCGAAAAGGTGAACGTCAATGGCGGCGCAGTCGCGCTCGGGCATCCGATTGGCGCGTCCGGCGCGCGCGTTCTGGTCACGCTGCTCTACGAATTGCAGCGCCGCAACCTGAAGCGTGGAATCGCCGCGCTCTGCCTCGGCGGCGGCAACGCCGTAGCCCTCGCCATCGAGCGCCTCTAAAGTAACTGCGCCGCGGAGTAATCTATGAAGCACGCAGCGCTCGGATTTCGCGCCCACTCTGGCTGGACCGCTGCCGTCGCGCTCGCGGTGACGAAAGGTGCGCCCGTCGTCCTGGCGCGTGAGCGGATTCACCTCGTGGATACCTTCACGTACCGATTTCGCCAGCCTTACCACACAGCGGAGAGGATGCCGGCCGACCAGGGTCACGCTTTTATCTCTCGCGCCCAGACCGAAGCGCGACGCCTAGCCCATCGCGCGATCCATGAGCTTCAGGAAAACCTGCAAGCGCAAGGCTACAAGCTCACCCGCTGTGGCCTCGTCCTCGCATCGGGAAGGCCGCTGCCGCCTCTGCAACAAATCCTGGCGTCGCATGCTCTGATTCACACCGCCGACGGCGAACTCTTCCGCGAAGCTCTTCTTCACGCCAGCGCGCGCTGCGATCTTGAGGCCGTAACCGCCAAGGAGCGCGAACTCCTAGAGAGCGCCTCGCGCGGGCTGCGCATACAGCCGAAAGTTCTAACGCGCCGTATCGCGGAGCTCGGCCGTCCACTTGGTTCCCCTTGGACGCAGGACGAGAAATTCGCATCGATGATTGCCTGGCTGGCCTTGGTTTCTCGTTCGCGAGCTTCAGGCCCAGCTCCCACGCAAAAAGCCGCTGACTGAGCTTCCCTTGACTCCCGCGCTTCCGCTATCATCAACGCCGCTATGTCAGCCAATTCAATCAAAACCGTAGGAGTGCTGGGCGCGGGAACCATGGGCAACGGCATCGCCCACGTTTTTGCGCGCGCGGGCTACCGAGTAATTCTGCGCGACGTCGAAAAGCGCTTCCTCGACCGCGGCCTAGAGACCATCGCGAAAAATCTCGACCGCGAAGTGAAGAACGGGAAGATCGCGGAAGCCGACAAGCCCGCGATCCTCGCTCGCATTCAGCCAACGACAGAAATCGCCGCGCTCTCCGCCGCCGATTTCGCGGTCGAAGCCGTGCCCGAACAGCTCGACATAAAGTTGCGCGTGCTGAAGGACGTTGACGCCGTGCTACAGCCGGGCGTGATCCTCGCGAGCAACACGTCCTCAATCTCCATCACGCAGCTTGCCGCGCAAACCAGCCGCCCCGAGCGCTTCATCGGCATGCACTTCATGAATCCCGTCCCGGTAATGGTGCTGGTGGAAGTAATTCGCGGCCTGGCCACCAGCGACGAAACCTTCGCCACCACCATGGCTCTCTGCGAAAAGCTCGAGAAAAAGCCCGTGGCCGTGAACGACGCGCCGGGATTCGTTTCGAATCGCGTGCTCATGCCGCTGATCAATGAAGCCGCGTTCTGCGTGATGGAAGGCGTGGCCACGCCCGAGGCCGTGGACGCCGTAATGAAAACCGGAATGAACCATCCCATGGGCCCGCTCGAACTCGCCGATTTTATCGGCCTCGATGTGTGCATTGACATTCTCGAAGTCCTCTCCAAAGGGTTCGGCGACCCGAAATACCGCGCGTGCCCGCTGCTGAAAAAATATGTCGCCGCCGGCTGGCTCGGCCGCAAATCCGGCCGCGGCTTCTACAAATATTCCTAGCCCCCGCTCACCCTCGAAAGGCCGTTATCCAAAGTGAAAAACGCCCAAAAAGACCTTTTGCTTTTTGTTCGCCCCATGCTATTATCCCCAGAAGAAAGGCCGGATGCGGGCTGGCGCTCTCTCTGCTAAACTGGGCCACCCCTTACGCCAGCTTAATCGAATGACAACCTCTCGAGGTGCCACAAATGAACGATGAAAAAACCAAGAATCTGGATTTGGCGATCTCTCAAATTGAGAAGCAGTACGGCAAAGGTTCGATCATGCGGCTTGGTAATAAGGACGTCCTCGTGCCCGTGAACGTGATTCCGACCGGCTCGATCTCCATCGACGCGGCGCTGGGCGTGGGCGGTTTTCCGCGCGGCCGCGTCATCGAAGTGTACGGCCCTGAATCAGGCGGCAAGACCACGCTGACCCTGCACGTGATCGCGGAGGCCCAGAAGCTCGGCGGCCAGGCCGCGTTCATCGACGCCGAGCATGCGCTCGATCCTTCCTATGCCCGAAAGCTCGGCGTGGACGTGGACAACCTCCTCGTCTCGCAGCCGGACAATGGTGAACAGGCGCTCGAAATCGCGGAAGCCCTCATCCGCTCGAACGCGGTGGACATCATCGTGGTGGACTCCGTCGCCGCCCTCGTCCCACGCGCTGAACTCGAAGGCGATATGGGCGAGCCACAAATGGGTTTGCAGGCGCGCTTGATGTCGCAAGCGCTGCGCAAGCTGACCGCGATTGTCTCGAAGTCCAAAACATGTCTAATCTTCATCAACCAGATACGCGAAAAGATCGGCGTGATGTTCGGCAATCCCGAAACCACCACCGGCGGGCGCGCACTGAAGTTTTATTCTTCGATTCGCGTCGATATCCGCCGGATTCAGTCCATCAAGGAAGGCGACCGCGTAGTCGGCTCGCGCACGCGCGCAAAAATCGTAAAGAACAAAGTGGCTGCGCCATTCCGCGAAGCCGAGTTCGACATCATTTATGGCGAGGGCGTCTCGCGGGAAGGTGACCTAGTCGATCTTGGGGTTGCGAAGGGCTTGCTTGAGAAATCCGGCACGTGGATTTCCTACAAGAACGAGCGTCTCGGCCAGGGCCGCGACAATGCGCGCACGTTCCTCAAAGAAAACCCGGATATACGCAACAAGATCGACCACGAACTTCGCAAACAGCTAGGGCTGCTCCCGAGTCTCGCTCCGAAAGACGATGGCGAGAGCGCCAAAGCCGCTGTCGAAGCTGCAAAGCCAGCAACCAAAGCAGCCGCGGCCGCGCAAGGACGCTCCGCCCGCTAGCCGCTACGACAAAACCGCTGGTAAATACATCCCGCTCTGAGAGCGGCGTCAACTAAAGGTGGCCATGCGACGCACGCTTGGCCACCATCACTCTTCGCCACCCTGTCCCGCCAGGGTGTGCTCCTCAGGAAAGCTGTCTTCCTTAACAGTTGCGTCAACCCGCAGCATTTCCTTAGACTTGATCTTCATGAAGTTCGTAGCTTAGACTCGGAGTTTTACGGGCCACATAGATCGAAATGCGACGTCACCCAGCCTTTCACCAAGCGGTACCGATTTTTTGCCTTTTTCTTGTGGGCGCCATCGGAGTTGCTTCCGGGGCCACGCCGCCGAGCCACACTCGTCGCAGCCGCACTTCGTCATACGCGGATCCGGCAAAAAATGACGCGGTGGCCTACGACAACCCCGTAATTCGCCAGATCGCCGTGGAAGCGCTGGGCCATTCGAATGGCTCCGTGCTGGCGATGGATCCTTCCACCGGCCGCATCCTCACAATCGTCAATCAGAAGATGGCTTTCTCCGCCGGTTTCGAGCCCTGCTCCACCATCAAGCCGGTCATCGCGCTCGCAGGCCTGCAGGAAGGCGTCATCACGCGCGACAAAATGATCAAAGTGGCGCGCCGCCGCTATATGGACCTCACCGAGGCCATGGCCCATTCCAACAACACTTATTTCGAGGAAGTCGGTACTGAACTCGGATTCGAACGCGTCGCAAAGTACGCAACGCTCGTGGGCATCGGCTCGCGCGCGGGATACAACATCCCCGAAGAGCAGCCCGGCACGCTGCCCTCAAGACCTCCCCTATATGGTGGCGTGGCGCGTATGTCGAGTTTCGGTGAAGGCATTCGCATCACGCCCTTGCAGCTTGCTTCGCTCGTCTCCATGTTGGCGAATGGCGGCACGCAGTATTACTTGCAATACCCGCGCACCGCCACGGACGTTCAAAATTTTCAGCCGAAAGTCCGTCAGCAACTTGATATCGCGCCTCTCCTCCCTGATTTGCGTGAAGGCATGCTCGCCGCCGTGATGTACGGCACAGCCAAGCAGAGTTACGACCCTGACGGCGAACAGGCGCTCGGCAAGACCGGGACTTGCAACGATGAAACCATGGGCGGCAGAATCGGCTGGTTTGTTTCCTACGCCGACCAGGCTCACCCGAAAATCGTGCTGGTCGTTCTGATTCGTGGCGGAGGCCGCAGCACCAACGGCCCACACGCCTCCGAAATCGCCGGCCGCATTTACCGCGGCTTGCGCGAACGCAATTATTTCGCGGAGTCCTCCTATCGTCGCCAGTACACCACCTCGGCGGGCGCGTCCCGGTAACATCCGTTCTTGGCAAATCGTTCGCTCGCCCATCTCTCCGGCATCGAAGCTCACAAACGTTTACTCGAATGAGCCGTCCCGTGTATTTTCTCTTCTCGCGTGCAGTAGCCTGCGCTATTCTGCGTTACCTCTCGAGGCGAAGGCGGGTCGAAGTGGCAAGGCGTTGGCAAATTGCATTTTGGGTTCTGTTCGTAACGGCCGCCGCCGCGTGCATCAGCGCGTCCTATTACGTTCGCAGTTCAGCAGAGTCCGATATCTCCTCGCAGGCGTCCTTCGCGCGAGTAGAAGCGCGCCGCATTCAGGAGCAGGTGGTCCTCTTCAGCGAGCGAATTGTGCCGAGCGGACATCCTTTCCACGCGCTTCTCGAAGATCTGGGAATCGACGCCGGCACCGCCGTACGCCTGGCCTCTTCCGCTCAATCCGTTTTCGATTTGCGCCATTTGCGCGCCGGAAATCGCCTCGCGGTGGGACGCTCGGTCCTCGGTGAACTCCGCGCCGTGCGCTACCGCATCGATCCGGACCGCATGTTGTGGATTGCGCCCCAAGGCAACGAATTCCATTCCGAAATTCAAACCATTCCCTCGGAGACGCAGACCACCGGCGTAGCCGGCGAAATTCACGGCTCGCTTTTCGAAGCGGTGATCAACGCGGGCGAAAGGCCGGAGCTCGCCATGCGCTTGGCCGAAATTTTCGGCTGGGACTTGGATTTCTATACCGACCCGCGGCCGGGCGATACGTTCCGCGTGGTGGTGGAAAAGAAGACGCTCTCCAACGGTGAGCTGGCTTCTTACGGCCGCATTCTCGCCGCCGAATACAACAACTCTGGACGCGCCTATCGCGCCGTGTTGTTTCGCGATCCTTCAGGGAATCCCGCGTACTACACGCCTGAAGGGAAGTCCATGAAGAAGGCGTTTCTGCACTCGCCGCTGAAATTTGCCGCGCCCATCACTTCGCATTTCAGCGAGCATCGCTTTCATCCGATCCTGAAACAGTATCGCCCGCACCTCGGAATTGATTACGGCGCTCCCAGCGGCACTCCGGTGCAGACCATCGGCGACGGCCGCGTGGTTTTCGCCGGGCCCAAGGGCGGGGCGGGAAACCTTATCGAGATTCTGCACACCAACGGATACACCACGTATTACATGCATCTCTCGCGGATCTTGGTGCGTTCCGGCCAGCACGTTCAGCAGGGGCAAAGCATCGGATTGGTAGGCATGACCGGCGTGGCAACCGGCCCGCATCTCGATTTCCGCATCCAACGCCGGGGAGAATTCCTGAATTTCGAGCGTCTGCCGCTTCCACCGTCCGATCCAGTAGCCAAACGCGATTGGAGCGAGTTCAGCGCCGTGCGCGACCACGCCCTCGCTTTTATGCCTGCGCCGCAATCGCAACAGGGCACCGCGGTCGCAAAAAACGCCATGCCCGACGCTCGCACAAAAAAGGGAGCCAGCGCGTCGAACTAGCGCCGACTCCCTCTTTGCAAGCTAAGCTTACTTTTCGCTCGTACTTTCTTCTACTTCAAGGCTACTTCACGTCTGCGTTCGCCGGATTGAACGAATCCGCGAAGGCTTTCGCGTTGGGTGTTCCCACGCCGGTCACGTTGTCCCAGCCCACTTTCGTGTGCAGGGCCGACGCGACGTTGCACGGCGTGCCGTCGAAATACAAGCTGGGCAACACCGTCGCGCAATCGGTCCCGAAGGAGATGACCAGAGCGGTGTCTTGGTAGAAAGCATAGTCCCATATCGCGCTGACGAACTTCGCTGGTGATGCGCCGCCCAGCAGCTGATTTGGGTTGGAAAAGGTCTTGCCTGACGAGTCCAGAATCGATGCGGTGACGTTGGTTTTGGAGCCAACCGGAACGACATCGAATATAGCTACCGCTGGCAACGAATACACATGTGAAGCCGCCTGTCCCAGAGCTGGACCACCGTTTTGTTCGGATTCCTGGTTAGCGATCGCCCACAGTCCAGAGAACATCGGGCAAGCAACGCTCGTGCCTCCCCACACTTGCCAGACCTGTTCCGGAACCTGACCGGGGATGCTAATTAGAATCGCGACTCCCGTGTACGGGTCCGCTAACCAGGAAATGTCCGGAAGTTGACGATACTTCCCGGGCACTTTCTTCTGGAACGACGGCTTCGGGAAGCCTGCGAGGCAATCTCCGAGCTCATCCTGACATAGTTGGGGAAAAGGGCCCTCTCTTCCTCTCTGCGGCGCTTCTGCGTTGACTTGCGTTCGAACGCCAGCCTAAGATGTTTTGGCTAAGTCTTGGATTTCCACTTGTGATCGGCCGAAGCGTCTCCCACTACAACATCGTCGAGAAGGTCGGTGAAGGCGGGATGGGGGTAGTGTACCGGGCGCACGACGATCGCCTGAACCGGGACGTCGCTCTGAAATTCCTTCCTGCTGAACTTCTGAACAATGAAGCCGCGCGCAGCCAATTGCTTCGCGAGGCCCGCACCGCCTCGGCCCTGAATCACCCGAATATTTGCACCATCTACGACGTCGGCGAGGCTGACGGCCAGAACTACATTGTGATGGAATTTGTGACCGGGCGGCCGCTCTCGGAGCAGATCCCCGAAACCGGTTTGCCGGTGGAGACCGTCATCCGCTACGGCGAGCAGGTTGCCGACGCTCTGGCGCACGCTCACGATCACAGCGTTGTGCACCGCGATTTAAAAAGCCCGAACGTTATCATCATGCCTGGAGGCCGTGTCAAAGTGCTCGATTTCGGCCTGGCCAAGCACATGACGCCGGGCGAAATCAGCGCGCAGACGAAATCGCTCAGCACGCTGACGCAAGAGGGTGCCATCGTCGGCACCATGCATTACATGGCCCCGGAACTTTTTCGCGGCGAGCCTGCCGATGAGCGCAGCGACATCTGGGCGCTCGGAGTTTTGCTTTATGAAATGGCCAACGGCAAGCGGCCCTTTCGCGGGCGAACGTCCTATGAATTGAGCTCGATGATTCTGCACGACGCGCCGCCTCCGCTCCGCGAAAACGTCCCGTTCGGCTTGCGCTCCGTAATCGATCACTGCCTTGCGAAGGAACCCGAACAGCGTTACCAGCACGCGAGCGAAGTGCGCGCGGCGCTCGAAGCCCTGCGAACGAACTCCGCCGTCATCTCCGGCGGCGCCATCCCCATCCCTGGCGCTTCGCCTGCGGCAGGATTTCGCTGGGGACTCCTGATACTTCCCGCAGTCCTCGTTCTGGCGCTCGCGGCGATCCTCGGCTGGAAATTCGCGGGAAGGAAACAGCACGTCGCGATGGTCGGAGGTTCCTCCAAAATTCAGTCTCTCGCCGTGCTGCCTCTTGAAAATCTCTCGGGCGATCCCAAGCAGGACTATTTCGCCGACGGCATGGGCGACGCTCTGATCACCGATCTTTCGCAAATTAAAGAGCTGCGCGTGATTTCGCGCACTTCCGTGATGCAGTACAAAGACAAGCACGAAAGCCCGGCGCAAATAGCGACCGAGCTCGGCGTGGACGCGTTGGTCGAGGGCTCTGTTGCGCGCTCGGGTGATCATGTGCGCATCTCCGCCGAGCTTGTCGAGCCGCAAACGGGTCAAAATTTGTGGGCCAATAGCTACGATCGCGAAGTCACCGACATTCTTGCGCTACAAAGTGACGTAGCTCGCGATATTGTGGACCAGATCAAAATCCAGCTCACACCGCCCGAGCAGCAGCGGCTCAGGAAAACGCGCACGGTCGTTCCCGAGGCGTATGACGCCTACCTGCAGGGAAATTACAATGCCGCCAAGCGCACCGGAGAATCTCTCAATCAAGCCGTTACGGATTACCGCCGGGCGATCCAACTGGATCCCACTTACGCTCCTGCCTACGCTAGCCTGGCCGGTACTCTCGCCTTGCTGACCGATTACGAAGATATCCCGTCGTCCCGCGTGCTGCCCGAAGCCGAGGCGGCCGCAGAGAAAGCTCTCCAACTCGACGACAGCTTGGCGTCCGCGCATGCCGCTCTGGGCCTGATCCGATATACACGTTTGGAATTGCCGGGAATTCTCTCCGAGTATCAGCGGGCGATTGAGCTCAACCCCAGCGATGCGAACGCTCATCAATGGTATGCCCTGGCCTTGGCGGAGTTGGGCAAGAGCGATCAGGCAATCTCACAAATCTTGCTGGCCCAGCGACTCGACCCGCATTCCTTGATCATCAACGCCAACGTGGCATGGTGCTATTACATGGCGGGAAAGTACGATCAGTCCATCGAGCAATCGCGCAAGACCCTCGAGATGGATCCCAATTTTGCCGTAGCGCACGAATATCTCGGCCAGGCCTATCTTGAAAAAGGGGAGTACGCCGAATCCATCGAGCAGTTGCGCAGGGCCCTCGCAAGTTCGCCGGAGGATACATCGCTCAAGGCCGAGCTCGCAAACGCCTACGCTTCCGCGGGCGAAACGAAAGAGGCACAAGCCCTCTTGCGCGAATTGCTGGCACAATCCGCGCGAAGCCATGTTTCGCCCTACAATTTCGCGCTCATCTACACGGGCCTGGGTGACAAGGATGAGGCCTTCCGATGGTTGAACAAAGCGTACGACGAGCGCGCGTTCCGGCTGGTGAATTTGTCGGTTCATCCGAGATTCGCAAGCTTGCGCTCGGACCCGCGGTTCAAGACCCTCATCGCGCGCATCGGCATTGCCACGCCGCAAGCTAGCTTGCCTTCGAACTGAATCCGGATTCGCGTCTTGCGAACAAAGTCTTCGCGTGATTCGCCTTGACGCGTTTGGGAGCCAGGACTAGACTTCCGGCATCTAGGACGCGACCCGAAGAGCTTCGTCGCACGGCCACGGGCAATCCAGCGCTTGACCTTCATCAGGAGAAAAACATGGCCACGAAAAAGGTTTCGCTTCATCCCATCGAAGATGCAATTTTGAACGCTGTAGATAAACTCCGGAAACTCGAACCTTTGGTGGACGCTCACGGAAAGAAAAAAATAGCTGAGGCCATCCCATTGCTGAAAGAGGCCAAGTCAAATATCATCGTACTCTGCCCCAAGCAGCCAATTAATCCTCCCCATTCAATTTTGTTTACTCTAGCCGGAAAAAAGCGGCCGAGACCTGTGCGCCTTCGGGGCAGGAAATAATTTTGGCTCAATGAAGGAGGCGGAAAAGAAGAAACTCACTTTTCGACGCTCGCCTTACATTGTTTCCTATTGGCAGGAAGGGCGGTTGGTTTTTGAAAACTATGCCACCCGCGTCCGAATCGGTGCATCTCCGCTTGTCTGCGAGGTCTTGAATTTCTTCAGTGAGCCGCGCTCAGTCGGATCGCTGTGCCGATACCTCAACCACTTCACCCCCTCATCTCTACAAAGCGCGACCACAAGTCTCGTCCGGCAAACTTTCCTCCAACGCTTGGATCGAATGGAGAAGTCGATCGAGAGCCCGATGCAATCCTGGCAGCAATGGAATCCCGCCGCGGGCTTCCTCCACTTTTCGACAAAAGATACGGCTTACGAAGCCGACCCTAGCGTGCTTCGTAATTATCTGAGGCGGTTGACCCGCGAACAGCCTCGACCGGCTTCGGTGAAGCGCTACGGGCACGCAAAGCAAACTGCACTTCCACCGCCGCGCACGCAGGGAGAATTCCCGAGCGTACTGACCAAACGACGCACGTGGCGCCGTTTTTCGCCGGACGCTATTTCCGCCGCCGATCTCGGCACGCTTCTCGGCCTCACTTGGGGTGTACAGGAATGGGCGGAAGCGCCAGGCCTCGGCCGCTTCGCGCTGAAGACGTCCCCGTCCGGCGGAGCGCTGCACCCAATCGAAGCTTACGTTCTCGCGCGAAATGTCGAAGGAATTTCTCCCGGCTTATATCACTACGACGCCGAGCGCCACAAACTCGAACTGCTGCGCCGCGGCGCTACCGGCAAACAGATCACGGATTATCTTGCGGGGCAAGACTGGTTCGCCGGAGCCGCCGCAGTGGTGATGATGACCGCGATATTCCCGCGCACGCAGTGGAAGTACAAATTCCCGCGCGCGTATCGCGTGGTGCTGGCGGAAGCTGGACATTTTTGCCAGACGTTTTGTTTAGTGGCGACCTGGTTGGGCCTCGCACCCTTCTGCACCATGGCGCTCGCGGACTCGCGCATCGAAAAAGATCTGGGAATCGACGGAGTGACGGAGTCGGTACTCTACGCTGCGGGAGTGGGGAAGCGCCCCGCGGGTATGGACTGGATGACCGCTTCGGTGCCTGAATCTTTCACGAGAAAAAAGCCGCGACAAAAATCCAAACAGAAGACCAGCCGCAAGTTCAGTTAGGCTTTCAATTCCCAGGTATCGCCGGAGCGCAGAAGTTTCGCGAGGTCGCCCTTCCCCTTCTTCTCCTGCACCGCGCGAATCTGATCGTTGATGAGGTCTTCGTATCGCGGAACGTGATCCCACGCCCGCAGCACGCCGATCGGCGTGGGGAATCCGGGCCGCTGCTCCATGTGCGCAAGCAGAAAAGCGTAAGCGGCGCGAGGATGTTTTTCGTCGTGCACGAGCAGATCTTTTTCCGTGATGCCGTTGCCCAGCTCAACGACCTCGAGATCGAGGCCATTCAGCCGAATGCCCTTGTCGCGGTTCTTACCGAAGATCAGGGGCTTGCCGTGCTCGAGTTGGACCACCTTTTCGCTTCGGGCGTCTTTTTCGGTGATGGTTTCCCACGCGCCGTCGTTGAAGATATTGCAATTCTGCAGAATCTCGACGTAGGCCGAACCTCTATGCGCAGCAGCTTTCTTCAAAGTGTCTTTCAAGTGCTGTTGGAAGACGTCCACGGAGCGCGCCACGAACGTGGCTTCGGAGCCGATGGCGAGCGAGATGGGATTAAACGGACGGTCCGCCGTGCCGAACGGAGTCGATTTCGTTTTCTTGCCCATCTCGGACGTCGGCGAATATTGGCCCTTGGTTAGGCCGTAAATTTTGTTGTTGAACAGCAAAACTTTAAGTCCGACATTGCGCCGCAACATGTGAATCGTGTGGTTGCCGCCGATCGAAAGCGAATCGCCGTCGCCGGTGGCGATCCAAACTTCCAGGTCCGGCTGCACGATCTTGAGTCCGGTAGCGATGGCCGGTGCGCGGCCATGAATCGTGTGGAACCCGAACGTGTTCATGTAATAAGGGAAGCGACTAGAGCAGCCGATTCCGGAAATGATCACAAATTTTTCGCGGGGGATTCCCAGGTCAGCGAATACCATTTGTGCCGCGGAAAGGATGGCGTAATCTCCGCAACCCGGACACCAGCGGATTTCCTGGTCGGTCTGAAAGTCTTTTTTCGTGTAAACGGGCAAAGTTGCCGTGGTCATTTCCGCGCTCCTGGGTTCTTCAGTCGAGCATCTCTTCGATTTTCTGTTCGATCTCGGAAGTCTTGAAGGGCTTGCCCTGAATTTTGTTGAAGCCCTGCGCGTCCACCAAATATTTCGCACGCAGGACCATCACGAGCTGGCCCATATTCATTTCCGGAACGAGAACTTTTTTGTAGCGCTTGATCACTTCACCGAGATTCGTCGGCAGGGGATTCAAGTGCCGCAGGTGCACGTGCCCGATGCGGCGGCCCTTGGCTCGTTGCGCCTGCAGGCCCGCGGTGATGGGGCCGTGCGTGGAGCCCCAAGCCACGATCAGCAAATCTCCGTCGGGATCGCCTTCCGGCACCACGTCAGGAATATCATTCGCGACGGCTTCGACTTTCGCTGCACGCAGCCGCACCATGTGCTCGTGGTTGAGCGGCTCGTAGTTGATGTTGCCGGTGACGTCCTGCTTCTCGATGCCGCCGATGCGATGTTCGAGCCCGGGCGTGCCGGGGATGGCCCACGGCCGCGACAAAGTTTCCGGGTTGCGTTTGTACGGCAGGAAACCCTCCGGATTCGTTTCGAAATGGACGGGAATTTGGGGCAGGTCCTCGACCGTCGGAACTTTCCATGGCTCCGCGCCGTTGGCAAGGTAGCCGTCAGACAAAATAATGACGGGGACCATGTGCTTGATGGCGATGCGGCTGGCCTCAAGCGCGATCCAGAAGCAATCTCCGGGCGAAGAAGGAGCAACTACCGGAATCGGCGCCTCGGAATTTCGTCCGTACAACGCTTGCAACAAATCTGCCTGCTCGGTTTTCGTCGGAAGGCCGGTGGAAGGTCCGCCGCGCTGGATGTCGCAGATCACGAGCGGCAGCTCGACGGCGACAGCCAAGCCGAGTGCTTCGGTCTTGAGCGCCATGCCCGGGCCGGAAGTAGTGGTGATGCCGAGCGCACCGGCATAAGCAGCGCCGATGGCTGAAGTAATTGCGGCAATTTCATCTTCGGCTTGAAAAGTGATAACGCCGAAATCCTTGTATTGCGCGAGTTCATGCAAAATGTCCGAAGCGGGTGTGATTGGATACGAGCCGAGAAAAAGAGGGATGCCGGCCTGCTGCGAAGCAGCGACAAATCCGAGAGCCAGCGCCGCGTTGCCGCTGATATTGCGATATACGCCGGGCGAAAGCTTCGCCGGCGGAATTTCGTAGCTGATCTGAAAGGCTTCGGTGGCTTCGCAGTAGCTGTAGCCTGCCTGCATTGCGAGCTTGTTGGCTTGCACCAGTTGCGGCTTGCTCTTGAATTTATCTTCGAGATAGCTGAGCGTCGGCGCCATGGAGCGGTTGTAGAGCCAGTAGCACATGCCCAGCGCAAAGAAATTCTTGCAGCGGTCCATGCTCTTGGTGTCGATTCCCAAATCCTTCAGGGCCGCGCGCGTCAGTTTTGTCAGTTCAACGGCGAACGTGCGGTACCCGTCGAGGGAATGATCCTCGAGAGGACTGGTGACGATCTGCGCTTTGCGAAGATCACCTTCTTTGAAGGCATCCAAATTCACGATGAGAATTCCGTTGGTCTTGAGGTCCGCAATATTCATTTTGAGCGCGGCGGGATTCATGGCCACCAGCGCGTCCACGGCATCTCCCGGCGTGTACACGTCGTTCGATGAAAAGTGGACCTGGAAGCCGCTGACTCCAGGAAGAGTCCCGGCAGGAGCCCGAATTTCAGCGGGATAGTCTGGGAAGGTGGCCAAGTCGTTGCCGTAGAGCGCCACCGTATTGGTGAACTGGCTTCCGGTGATCTGCATGCCGTCGCCGGAGTCGCCGCAAAAACGGATGACCGCCTGGTCTATTACTTCTCGCTTGCGTCCTGAAATTTCAATAATCGAGGATGACATATTTTGGGGGGCCTCAGTTCCTTATAAACGGAAAAGCGCGAGGGTATTCGGCGCATGCCCTCAAGTCTTTTATTGCCGCTAGAGACTTTCCGTCTTCGGAAAGCGTAGCATACCGCGATGGGCAGGAGAACGAAATTTGGTACCGGCTCATTACACTTCCGACATTTTTTAAGATGGCAGGGAAGCGGAAAACGTTGTCGCAAAAGTGGCGTTCTGAGTAACGATTAGACGGGGCTTTGCACACGAAGGCGGAATTCTGGCATGGTTTTTGTGCACGTAACAGCTTTTTTGTGCAGCCTTTTGCTAGTCTGCATCGTTGCCTTCGGTGTCGGGTCTCATAGCGCCGTACGTAGGGCCGTCAGGAGAATCTCGATATGTGTAGGTCGGTTCCGTCCCCCCGTAGAAAAATCGAAATTTAGTATGACGTTCATTCCCGAAGGCGTCCTCATAAGTGACTTCACCGTATATGTAGATACTCAACAGCCGAGTTCCGATCAGAATACCTTCCGGCAATCTTTTTTTCAAAGTTACAGCGCTAACATTTTTGACATTCGGGTGAATAACCGCTACGGAAAACGATGTTGCAGAGGATTCGGGGAGAGGACTTGTCAGTGGGTAAGATTGAGGGCAGATGCCCGTCCAATGTCGAACGTTGTAAGCGGGAGTTCTGCCAAAATTTTGAACTTCGACTGCTCCGGTGGGAAGTCTTTCGTCGGAAATGTCCAATCTGATTCTAGAAACTCCAACGTATGCCCGCAACTCTTTCAAAGTGGTGTCTTTCATTTGAGCGATAATGCGTTCCGTTTGCAACCCAGCTTGAACCATTTGTGTTTCTTGCTTTTGAGCAATATCCGCTTGTCGGTCAATAATTTTAAGTTGTCTAACCAAGAGCCATATTTGGAATCCGCCGATAACAACCAAGAGTCCACTAAACAGCCAATAAAAACGGTCAGTCCAATCCTTCGTTATCGACACGGGGGGAAGTTTGCTGACAGTTACGGGCTGCTCTGCATCATTGTTTCGTTGTTTGTTTCCATGTGTCTCGGCGGTTTGGGTTTGATTTTGATCGACGGAGGGCGGCGAAAGATCGGCTGGTTTATTTTCGGGTTTAGCTTGGTTTTGAACATTACCGCGTGTACTAGCGGAGCTATCGGGTGCTTGCCGTGGAGTTGGAGAAGATGTCTGTGGGACCGTCAAGAACACAGTCAAAATCAAGCATTTGATATTCAAGCCGCGTTACTCCAGAACACAGGGTCAATTCCAAGTTCGTGCGTTTCGTGAATGAGAACGACTAGATTATGACAGAGAATCTTACAAAGAGTTTCGTTAACCATCGCAACGTCGGTCTTGCTCCGCAGACTGTCGCCAAATTTCCGTTTCATCATGGAGAACGTGGACTCGACGTTAGATCGCTTGTGGTAATGCGCCAAGAAATCATCGCGCCTAAATTGAAAGTAATGGAACATCTTCGTCCATGTTCCGCCGCCGTTTCCAGCAGCGTCGGATTTGAAAGCAATGAACGGAACAGCACCCACGTTAGCAATCGCGGCAGCGTTTTTCCGCGAAGCATAACCCTTATCGGCGGCGACTTCCGCGATTTGGAAATTCTCTGCGGTAGTGTTCACCAAAGCAGGAAGCAGTTTCGTATCGCTCGCAAATTGATCGTGAATCTCTACGGCGGTAACAATGTTGGTTTTGACGCCACACATCAAATGGCACTTAACCCAATCCTGCTTTTGCTTAACCGTTCCGTACTTAATGTCGAACCAACGGGTAAAACGACTAGTGCTAAAACCCGACGAATCGGCAGCGAAGTCGGTCTCAACCGATTTAAGCGGCAGACTGCTTTGAGTAATCAGCGTTCCGAGAATAGGGGTCAATTCGGCATTTTCAAGATAATTGGAAATGCTATTGAAGTGCGGAACTTTGGAAATGAATCCGCGTCCGTGTGCTTCCCTCAGATCGCTCATAAAACGGCGCTGCGAGACAGTGGAATAAACTTTGAAAACGATATTGAAAACAGCGTCAGACAAGGGCAATCGCGGACGGCCATTAGTGGACGGCGCGGTGACGAGACCGGAACAGAGATCAGCGAGCAAGACTTGGAATCTATCCTGCTCGTGTGTTTGAGCGTCATTATAGGCAGACCAATTCTGAGGATATGTAGTGCGTTCTTTCGTCTCGGTGACAGTCAGACTCTCCGTAACAGTTGTGCTGCCATCAGCGTTTTGTTCCCGCTTCATAACAAACGTCGCCGCATAGATATGCTTGCACTTGACTCCGCGTGTTTCATGGTCAAGACAGGTACAGGTCGTCATTTGGATGTTGACCTGATATTTGTCATTACCGGACTGCGAGGGCACGAGCCAAATGCCCTTCTTTTTCTTAATGATTCTAGTTGCCGCCAATTCCATTCCGCGTTGTTCTCTCAGGTCCATCACTATAATCTCCTGTACCTGAGAAATATATTACTATCTAGGTGTATAGTTGTCAAGCGTTATTTTGAGAATTCTTCCCTTGACAATATATCCTTATCTAGTATAATACCCGTATGGGATTGGTTACGATCAAACAAAAAGGCTACAAATGTGGCCGTTGCGATCACGAATGGGTGCCCCGACACAGCACCGTGGGCGAACCAAGGGTTTGTCCCAAGTGCAAATCCCCTTACTGGAACAAACCTCGCAAAAACAAGCGAAAAGCGGTATAAACGTACTTGCGTCAAAAGTGTGGTGGCTCGGAAGGGGGTCGGACCCTCAACACTCCGCTTAGTAGGCGGATGTTCTTTCCAATTGAACTACCGAGCCACATGGGGTGACGGATCGGTTCTCTCCGACTTCTCCCTGCCACAAACAGGGTGTTCTAGGAGTCATGAACTACCGTCACAGTCGTTGAGGGGGAGTCTAGGATTCGCGTCTGGCTCCCCTTCATTCCTCTTTATCCTCCTCTTGCGCATAATTTATAAGGTCGGACAATGCAAGCATTTGCCCCGTGCTATCTGTAATCATCGCCGGTTCTGGAACGGATTTCAGTTCCGGTCCAGGTTCAAATTTTTTCTGGTTGGCATCTGTTTGTATAAGCGCCAATTCTTCCGAGTCAATCATTCGGCGCATACAGGTGTGAATACTAGCAAGCGGATTTTCATGCTCGCTCAGGTCGTATCCAAGTTCTTGCAATTTTCCCCGAACCTCGATAGCTGTGAGCGCACGGTCCGGACCGAGGCCATTAAATATAAATCGAACCGCATTGCTCAGGCTGTATCCCTCAAGGTCAGTCTTCCACAATCCAGCCAAGGGCATGAGTGCCCGCAAGGTTTCATTCAATTGGGCTTCGCGGACGGCAATTTCTTTTTTCTGTTCTTTGATTTTTGCGAGTTCCTCAAATGCGCGATTCAAGGCTTCTTTATAAACATCTGTAGAATCAATGGATTGGAGGGGGTTTATCTTCGCTTCGTCTTCCATAATACGTATTCTAATGGAGAGATAAACTAATGTCAAGGTCTGTAGATAAAAAAATAGATAAATCTTTGCCAAACGAGTGGCAAACGGCGTTAACGGATGCTAGGCGAAAATTAGTCGAACTTCAAAATAAGACCAGACAACTGCAACGTTCGATACAGATTATTCAGCAAAAGATCGCCGCTAATGAGCCGTGGCCGACGGCACACGGGCGTTTGAACGGAAAAGAGGTTTTTGTGCAAGAAGATGAGTTATTGTGCAGACGGGGTTAAATGTGCAAAGCCATTAGACGGGGTCGCCATCGTTTGTTTTGAATGAGTTGCGGCGATTTCTATTCGAAAGCAGTAACGATTAGAAACTAGGTAAAAAGTGGGTTCGGAGCCGACGGGGTGATGCGCCGGCGCGACTCGCTTCCCTTGGCCTGCTACTGCCTCTTCCAACATCAGGAATCAGCCTAGCACAAATGCAATCGGTTTACCCGTAAGTGGAGCTTGTGGACGAATGGTGCTGCGTCGGAAGAAAGAGTAGAAAAAAGCGGCCGCTCGAGGGCGGCCGCTTTAGATGAACACGACGTGCCGAGCGGTTAGCGGGGCGGCTTCTCTTCATGGGCTGCTGGCGGCTTGCTCTCTTCCTTGGGAGCACTTTCCGCGCGAGGCGCCGGGGCGGGCTTGCTTTCCGTTTTAGGTGCGCTCTCGTGGCTGGGAGCAGGCTTGTTCTCGGTATGCGAGGCATGTGTGGCCGGCTTGCTTTCGGTTTTAGGCGCGCTCTCATGAGTTGCAGCAGGCTTGCTCGTGTGCGGAGTGCTATGGGTTGCGGCGGGCCTGCTCTCGCTTTCGGGTTTGCTTTCAGTTTTGGGCGAACTCTCGTGAGTTGCAGCCGGCTTGCTCGTGTGCCGAGTGCTATGAGTTGCGGCGGGCTTGTTCTCGGTTTCGGGCTTGCTCTCCGTCTTAGGCTCGCTCTCGCGGGTCTCGGAAGTTGCGGGCTTGCTCGTTTTGTGGGTAGCGCTAGAGTGGCTGGACGGTGTGGCAGGTTTCGTCTCAGCGTTGTGTGAGACGTTTTCGCGTTTTGCTGGAGCCTTAGCTTTTGTTTCGGAAGAGCTGCGCGCGCTGGCCTTGGTTGCGGTGCTGCGGCTTGACGCTCGTGCTGCTACCACGCCACTGCCTTTGAACTCCGCAGGCTTAGCCGTAGCGGCGACAGCGGGGCGGCCATGATTGTTTGAGAATTTCTGGCTAGGATCGGAAGTCGCTTCGTGTACGTGCCGCTCCTGATCCGCTGTTGGTCCGACGTGTTTCTCGCGGGCAATAGATTCCTGCTGGGCAGTCGGCCGCGCGGAAATTCCACCTTTGCCGCCGTTGTAGCTGACGTGGGTCGTAGTTCTGGTGATCACGGTCTTGTTGTACACGTTGTGGATGACGGTGGTGTTCACGCGGTTGACGGTGGTGTTATAGAAGAAGTGTCCTCCGTTCCAATAGCCGCCTCCATAGCCAACGCCGCCGTATCCGAAGCCGTAGTCGACGCCGCCGTAGAATCCCACTTGAGGGCCCCACCAGCCCGCGTTCCACGCATAGGCGCCGCCACTCCAGCCCCAGTAACCCGGAGTCCACAGAAAACCAACTTCGGGCGGCGTGACCCATGTGCCGGGCACCCAGTAATAGTCGCCGTCAGTCCAAGCCCAGTAGCCGGGCGTCCAGAGATAGCCGTCGCCCGGACATATCGGTTGCTCGTAGACTGGCAGAACCGGCGGTGCAACAGTGATCGATACGCCGACGACCTGAGCGTAGGAAGCGCGGGGCATGGCCAGGAGTGCGAGAGCCAGTAACAACAAACCCAGAGTTCGGATTGAGCGGATGGAATGCATTCGGATCACCTCAATGGAGAATTTTGTGGCGCAGAAAAAGCCTGATTACGGGCCGTACGCACACGCGCAGTTTGCAATGGGCCTTTGATGCTCGTGGCCACGTCGAACTTGTGTACGTTGCGTATATTGCGATTGAATGATTGGTTTCGCATATCTACCGTTGCATTAAGCCAATCGGGGAAAATTTTCGCCATACTGTGAAATGCTGAGAAAGACGGGGAGAATACCTGAAGGATTTCGGGGCGGTTTGGGGCACATGGATGAGGCCTAAGATTTGGAAGGCGGCTACTTCACTCACGCTGATTCTACTGATCGCACTCGGATTGCGGTTGGGTTTCGCGTGGCATGAAGAGCGCAAAATGCCCAGGGATCTCGTCGGCACGGTGCCGTTTCTGAACGAAACGGGGAATGTGGCGCGCTCTGTGGCGCTCGGAAATGGATTTGGATCTGTATTTCGAACCGACACGGGCCCGACCGCTTGGCTCACGCCGGTTTACCCGCTGCTCGTGGCCGGAATATTTCGCGTTTTTGGCGTCTTTACGGAGCGGTCTTTTTTTGTCGTTGTTCTTCTCAATATTTTTTTTTCCACAGCGGCGTGTGTGCCGATTTTCCAGGTCGGCAAACGCATCAGTGGAATTGGAGTGGCCAGCGGAGCAGCTTGGCTCTGGGCCGTATTCCCAAACGCAATTGTGATCCCCTACGAATGGGTGTGGGACACATCTCTTTCGGCGTTGCTCGGCGCAACGATTTTGTGGGCCACGCTCGAGCTGGCGGAGTCTCGAAAGTTGCGAGATTGGTGCGCGTACGGATTGCTGTGGGGCTTGGCACTGATGACGAATCCATCGCTCGGCTCGCTGTTGCCATTTCTCTTGGGATGGGCGGTGTGTCGGGTTCGCGAGGCAGGATTCCTGCGATGGAAAAAGCCGCTACTGTGTGGCGCAATCGTCATCCTTTGTTGTGTGCCTTGGACCATCCGCAATTACACCGTGTTCCACAAATTTATCCCGATGAGATCGAACCTGCCTTTCGAGCTGTGGATCGGGAACAATGAGGTGTTCGACGAGAATTCGCGGGATGTTCTGGCGCGGGTGACTTCGTACGAGCAGGTGAGAATGTATTCGAATTTGGGCGAGATGGCGTTCTTGGATGACAAGTGGCAGGAGGCCCTTCAATTTATGCGGACTCACCGACGGCTGGAGCTGGAGCTGACTCGACGAAGAATTGTGGCGTTCTGGATGGGAAGCGAGACACCGGCGAGAAGTTTCCTGGGAACCGATTCCAATTTTATACGAGGCATCTTCCTTCTGAACCTTCTTGCGACGGTTGGAACGCTCTCCGGGATCGTAGTGCTATGGCGCCGGCGCAGGACTTTTGCATTTCCGGTCACCGTGATCCCCGTAGTGTTTCCATTGCTGTACTACGTTACGCATGCATCGCTTCGTTATCGCCATCCGATCGATCCCGTCATTCTGCTGCTGACGGCAATTGCCATTGGCGCGCTCTTTCGAACGCGCGTGGCCGCGAGCTCCTGAGGTAAGCCTGCGAGGCGTCTTGCAGGAGCGGCCTCGGCTTGGGCGTCCCGGGCACGGCGTGCCGTGCCCCTACCGAAACCAACTTCAGGATGCGTGAGAACAGCAGACGACCGGCCTACCCCACAGGAAAGTACAGCTGGCGCAGGGTAGTGACTCATTTTGACAATTAATGGTCATTCGATTGGCAACCAAATTGCCTCCAGTTTCATCGATTCTGAACTGTAACCCATTACATCGGCATTGAACCCTGTCAGTTTCGAGGTAATGTTGCTTTGCGTGCCATACTCTGAAACGGACTTGACAATTTAGACATTTGTGCCCAATGCGATAATGGCTCGGGGTCTTAGATACAGGCTCTCTAGAAGAAGGACTTAAAACTTGATTTAGTTTTGGAGCCGCTTTGATCCCTTTTAGCGAGAGAAGCTATGCAATCTGAACTACCTTCCAGCATCAAGTTCCACTATGTCAAAGGGAATTTTTTCCGAGTCATTCGTGCGGAAGGGGCCATCGGCGGTCTAACTCCGAGTCGCGAAATTTTCCTGTCTCTTTTTAATGAGCGGGCCGCGCTTCCTAAGATGATCGAGTTTGCGGTTTCAAAAGACGGACAAATAGCGCACGAGATCGGTCGCGACGGTAAAGACGGGATAGTGCGGGAAATGGAAATCGGATTATTGGTTAGCGTGGATGCGGCTAAAAAATTAGCTGATTTTCTTCTTAATCAAGTCAAAGTCCTTGAAGCGAGTGTACTTGAGAAAAAAGACGAATCTACGACGACAAAGGACACATGTGTAGGGCTCCCCTCTAATTTAGGCAGTCGGGGCCTCCGAGTTTAGGTCAGTTGCAAAAGCTAAGAAGGCCTCGTGCGGAGTGCGATTTTGGACTCCGCGGTGAGGCCGGTCGTGATTGTATTCTTCGATCCAACGAGCGATCGATGTTCGCGCTTCTTCCAAGCTCCGATACTCCGCTGTCCAGACTTCCTCTTCTTTCAAGCTGCGGTGGAACCGTTCGATGTAGCTGTTGCCTTCCGGGTGATGATACGCCGTCCTCCGATGGGTGATGCCGAGCCTCCCCAAGGTCTCCAGGAAGCGCGAAGAAGTGAACTGCGTTCCATTGTCGGTTGTCAGCGTCATGTTCGCTTCACGGCTGCCCGAGGGCAGCCGTGCCAGGACTGCTTGCTCTACCGCGGCCAGTGCATCTTCGGTTCGGCAACGGTGCGAGAGATTCCATCCCACGATCTCCCGTGTGCAGCAGTCGATCACACACACCAGGTAGGCCCAGCCAACCGCCGGCCCTGCCCAGATCTTCGTCATGTCCGACTGCCAGATCTGATTGGGCTCCGCGGCATCCACACGGCCCCACTCTTTCTTCCGTCGTGCACGTAGGCGGCGCGAGCGTACCAGCAACCCGCGCTCGCGCATCACTCGCAGCACCCGCTTGCGATTCACCGGAAGGTTTTCTTTTCTTCGCAGCCACCAGGTCACGCGGCGATATCCATACGCGGGTTTTTCCCCGCACGCCACGACGATCTGTTCGTCGTACTGCCGATCGGCCCGGCTGCCTCGCGGTCTCTTCCGGTAATACAAGCTTGACCGACTGATTGCTAGCGTCATGGCGACCAACGTAGCCGTGTAGCCCTGCGTCACCAGTTCCCGCGCCTGGGAGTGAACTTCACCGCAGCTCACTCCCCCACGACGTTTTTTAGGATTTCGATCTCCAGCGATTTCCGTCCCAGCGTTCGTTCGAGCTGCCGGATGCAATGATCCTTCTCGGTTTCGGCCGCGGCAGCGCTTCTCCCCCCAAGCGCTGCCTTCGCTCCCTGTTCTGCTTCGTCCTTCCAGCGATAGAACAGATTCGGAGCGATTCCGTGACGCCGACACGTCTCCGAAACGTTCCCGCTCTTGATGCCTTCCTGCACGATCTGCCACTTCTCTTCTGGGGATCGATCTACGCGTGGTTTCCTGCCCATGTTGCCTCCTGTTTGGAGGCCCTGATCTTACCTAACTGAGGTGTCCAGTTTTAGCGGGGAGCCCTACAATTGTTTTAGTAGGGGGTCTTTTGGGCTGGGTAATTCACGAATTACTTCAATATCTTTCTACTTATGCGCATTCATAATCCCGCTCTATCGTTTATTTGCTTGTTTAGAACCCCAACGCGCTTGAGCGGCCTTTCTAGCTACCTGCCGTCGCTTTGCAGGTGTCATTGTCTCCAGACGGCGTTTACCACCGATCTTTCCGCCTTTACGCCCCATTTGGCTCATTAGGACGGATATCTGGTCTTTCGTAAGGGTATCTTGGCCTACCGGAACCTGTTCTGAGGTGGATTGTTGGACGATTAAATAAGCGAGTTGATTTGGATCGTGTAATTTTTTCTTGCTAATGCGCTTTGGCATACAGCGATAATGCCAGAATTACAAAAACCTGTCTAGTAGGCCAGGATTCAAAATGAGTCACTACCTGGCGCAGAGTACTATTGACTTTCGCTTTTAATTCGCCTACATTCCGAGACGCTAGCAACAGGCGCATGAGGGGGTTTTTGATGTCGCTGACAAAACGGCAGAAAGAAGTGCTGGATTACCTGGTGGGCTTTCTCAACAAGAACGGCTATTCGCCGAGTTTCGAGGAAATCGCGCACTCCATGAAGCTGACCTCGCTCGCGACGGTGCACAAGCACCTCTCGACGCTGGAGAAAAAGGGATTTATTCGCCGCGGCTACAATCAGAGCCGTTCGATCGAAGTGATGCAACTTCCCAAGCCCATTCGGGAGCAATTGCTCGACCGCCACGTGGTGGAGCTGCCGCTGGCAGGGCGTATCGCGGCAGGAAGGCCGCTCGAAGCCGTGGAAGAGCACGAGACTATTTCGCTGGCAGATTTCGCCCGCGGGCAGAACACTTACGTTCTGCAGGTGAAGGGCGAATCCATGCGGGACGATCATATTCTTGACGGCGATTACATCGTGGTGGAGCAGACGCAGGTGGCCAACCCGGGCGAAATTGTGGTTGCTCTGGTGGGAGAAGACGACGCCACGGTGAAGAGGTTCTATCGCGAGCCGGGCGGGAAGATCCGTTTGCAGCCGGCCAATTCGCAGATGGCGCCGATCGTGGTGGCGGCCGCGGATGTGAAGGTGCAGGGGCGCGTGGTGGGCGTCCTGCGGAAGTATTAGGCCCCAGGATCGAGCCCCAGTAATCTTTCTTGCAGTCTGGAACCTAAAGATCTACCATCCCACTCCCCAGCTTTAAGCATTACCTCGGCGGACACAGCTGTACCATTTTGGATTTGGCTTGGATTTCTCAGAGGACTACATTGAGAATCCCAGTACTCATCCAGCTTTAGTCCCGGCGAGAACAGGCCCAAGGAGGATCAATGTGGGGAGACAAAAAACCGGACGCAGCGCCAAAGAGTCCGCTCCCGCAGCAGCAGCCGCAACAGCAACCGGCAAGATCAACCGCAGCGACTTCGAACGCAGCAGCTTATCCTGGGGAGGCTAAGACGATGGCACCAGAATCAACGTATCCAGCAACCGCGTCATCGAGCAGCATCGCGCGGCTCGGTTCGACATTGCACGTGAAGGGCGAGATCACCGGGAACGAAGACTTGCACATTGACGGCACGGTCGAGGGTTTAGTTCAACTCGAAGACCGCAAGCTGACCGTGGGAGCCAGCGCCAAGGTGACTGCCGATATCATTGCCCGCGAAGTGGTGGTCTACGGCAACGTGAAGGGCAATCTGCGCGCGCGCGACCGCATCGAGATCAAGAAGGACGGCTCGGTGGTCGGCGATTTGACCACCGCGCGGATCATGATCGAGGACGGCGCCTACTTCAAGGGCTCGATCGAAATTGATAAAACGGGCGACGCGGGCGAAACCGATCTCGACAAGCCGGCTTTCACACGGGGTGCTCGTAGCTCGGCTGCTTCCTCTTCGGACTAACGTCCGGGAAGCGCCGGACTGCCGGATTTTTCGACGGCGGGCTGCGATCGTGCGGGCCGCTTCTTCATCATGCATTCTTCTTTGCGTTCCGTGCAGATCTGCAGCACAACTTCAATTTGCGCCATCTATCTGTTTCGTTGACACCTCAATTACCGAGTGATATCAAACGTTGGCCAACCAACTCCTCTGCCGGTGAGTTGCGTCCGCTGAGAGGCTCGGGCGTCGCTACTGAAACAGCGATGCGAGTGAAAGGAATCGTGATGAATCGCCTGGTAAAAGCTTTGTCGGCTGTGGTGTGGTGCGTTGCACTCGCAAATTGCGGATCGAGCGGCCCGCGCCCGATTTTGGACGTCTCCAGTGATAGCGCGTCGTTCGTTGGCGTTCAAGGCAGCGTCACAGAACCAGCGCCGTCAAGCATCATGGTGACGAACGGCGGAGGAGGCGTGCTCGATTTTACCGCGGCGAGCGATTCGCCGTGGCTTTCGGTCACACCCACGAGCGGCAGCGCGCCGGGCACTTTGCAGGTATCCGCCACCATAGGAAGTCTTGCCCCGAACGCCTACACAGGGCACGTCACCGTAACCGATGCGAAAGCCAAGGGATCGCCGAAAACTATTACGATTACTTTTACCGTTGGAGCGCAGACCGCTTCGACCACACCTTTCTGGCCGCAGTGGGGATCAAATCCACAGCACACGGGTATGGTGCCGGTTACCGGGCAGAATTTGAACGAAACGCTTGCGGACATCGTGTATGACCCCTTCGTGGCTCAAGAGAAAGCTGAAAATACGATTCTTTTTGGCGAAGCGGTGTTGACCGTGCACGCGCAAGCGCCTATCACGGATGGCAATGACGTGTACATGTTGATGAAGATGGGAACCTACGATTCGTGTAGCCCTGCCGGCAGCTGGGTAAACGGGGCGCAATGCGGGCCCAACACCTGGAACACCATGGATTGGTGCGAGGTGCGGTTCAGCTGGGTGGATGGACAGCTCGTCGAAGCCTGGAGTTTCGACGGCGATTGGTATCCCGAGCCGAACGCCGTGAATTTCGGCGCAGGCTTCGGCGGACTCGACGGTTGGGAGCCTGTCTTTCATCCCGCGGACACGCCTAATTTTCTTTACGTTCCCGGCGCGGCTGGAGAGGTGTGGAAAGTCAACAAGACCACCGGAATCGCAGCCTCGCACATCAATCCGTTCAGTGGAAACCCCAGCGTGAATGAGGACAACACCTACGTCGCGAGCCCGCTGACCGCTGATGCGAACGGCAACATCTACTACAACGCAATCGAACTCAACCTGAGTGGCAACCCTTGGGACGAGAATGACGTAATGAACGCGTGGCTGGTGAAGATTGCCCCGGACGACTCAACCACAATAGCAACGTTTGCGTCGCTCACGCCCGGAGCGCCGGCCGGAACGTCAGTCACTTGTCCGGGAACTTTTTACGACAACAATCCTCTGCCGGCATTTCCCTGGCCGCCGAGCCCGAGTGCGACGCCTGCATCGTTTCCTGGTCCGTGCGGTTCGCAACGGCCTGGATTAAATGTCGCACCGGCCATTTCTGCAGACGGGACGACGGTTTACACCGCGAGCCGGGCGCACTTCGATCAGATGGTGAGCTACCTGGTGGCCGCGAACACCGCCGATTTGTCGCCGAAATGGGCGGCCTCACTGCAGAATCGCCTGACCGACGGCTGCGGCGGCGTCCTGCCGATCGCCGGACCCGGAGTCACAAACCTGGCCTACTCCTGCCTTAACGGCACAACCGTTGGCGTGGACCCTACGACGAATGCGAATGGCTCGGGCCAAATCATTGACGAGGCTTCTTCGTCGCCGACCGTTCTGCCCGACGGTTCCATCGTCTTCGGCACGGTGGACAATTACAATTTCTCGCGCGGGCACCTGATGCGATTCAGCGCGAACGGAAATTATATGGGCGCGTACAGCTTCGGATGGGACTCCACGCCGGGAGTCTGGGTTCATGGCGGGACGTTCTCGGTAGTGATCAAGGACAACCATTACAACTCGACAGCGTATTGCAGCGATTCGAGCAGCCCGGTTTGCGCTTCCACCGCGGAAGGCCCTTATTACATCACGCAGCTCGATTCCACGCTGACACCCGAATGGCAATTCCAAAGTACGACCACCGACGCCGATCATCCAAACGGCTACGAATGGTGCATCAACATGCCGGCGATCGATATGAATGGGAATGTGTACGTCAACAGCGAGGACGGCAACGCGTACGAATTGCCGCAGGGAAATTCAGGCGTGTTCACCACGCCGACCGGAAAGATTTTCCTGAATTCGGCGATCGGGGCTGCCTACACGCCGCTCTCGCTCGGCGCGGACGGAAAAGCCTACACGCAAAATAACGGCCAGCTATTCGTCATCGGCAATTACGCTCCGCCACCTGGCCCGGCTGCGGCCGGGCCGACCGTTCCCTTGTCTCACTGACCTCGGAAGGTCGAGCGACTCTTCGTTGACAGCGGAGGGCTAGTACTTTAGACTTAGCGTTTGTCTCTTGACGGAAAGGTGTGACTGGGCTGATGCGGACGTATGTACCAAAGGGCCGAGAGGCCGAAGAGCTGCAAGTGGGGAAGAATTGGTTCGTGGTGAACGCGAAGGGCGTGGTGTTGGGGCGCCTGGCCACGCGCATCGCGCGCATTTTGATCGGCAAGGACAAGCCGAACTACACGCCGCATCTGGATTGCGGCGATCACGTGGTCGTGATCAACGCCGAGCGCGTGCAGCTGACTGGCAACAAGATCGATCAGAAGATTTATCGTCATCACAGCGGTTATCCCGGGCGGGCTGAAGGAAATTCCCATCCGGGTGATGTTGCAACGCCGTCCCGAAGAGGTCGTGCGCGAAGCGGTTCTGGGAATGCTGCCGAAAAACAAGCTGCGCGCGCGCCGCGCCAAGAAGCTGCGTGTTTATGCCGGAAGTGAAGCGCTCGCCCGCCACGCCGGACAAAAGCCTCAGCCGATCGCGGTGTAACCTCGAGACAGGGTTTCGAAATTTGCGCACTTGCGGAGAAATCCGCGAAAAAAGTGCGCGCGTTGGAGAGCCTTCGGCGCGATTTTCACGATCGCGCCCGGGCGGCAAGGGAAACAGGAGGAACTTTGAGTTCAGCATCGAGCTCGATAGCAAAGCGCCGCGGGAAAGAAGTTCTACGGCACGGGCCGCCGCCGGGAATCGGTTGCGCGCGTGTACATCAAGATGGGCGCGGCACGGTTCACGGTGAATGGCCGGCCAGTCGAAGAGTATTTCCGCAACGTCGCGTGGCACACGGCGGCGGTTGAGCCGCTGAAGTTCACGCAGATGCTGGACCAGCTCGAAGTGAAAGCACATCGTAAAGGGCGGCGGCGTCGGCGGGCAATCCGGAGCGGTGCGCATGGGAATTTCGCGCGCCCTCTCGCTGCTCAATCCCGAGTTGCGTCCCGCGCTGCGCAAGAATGGATTCCTGACGCGCGATTCGCGCATGAAGGAACGCAAGAAGTACGGGCAAAAGGGAGCGCGCCGCCGCTTCCAGTACAGCAAGCGCTAGTTTGGTTTTCGGCCCGCTTCGATTCGTTGGGGCGGACCTAATTCACGGCCGGGAAGGACCGGCAAAAAAGGATGCTGCTCCGATCCGTCGCGGAGAAAAAGCATCCCTTCCACGGAGGAGGAACTTTGGGAGTAGAAATTACGATGAAGGAGCTTCTGGAGGCTGGAGTTCATTTCGGCCACCAGACGCGGCGTTGGAACCCGAAGATGAAGGAATACATTTTCGGCGAACGCAATGGCATCCACATTATCGACCTGCAGAAAACCCTGAAGATGTTCCGCGAAGCGGCGCGATACGTCTCCGAGATTGCCGGACAAGGCAAGCGAGTTCTTTTTCTGGGCACCAAGCGCCAAGCCCAGGAAGCGATAGCCGAAGAGGCCAACCGCTGCGGCATGTTCTACGTGAACCACCGCTGGCTCGGCGGCACGCTCACCAATTGGGTCACGCTGCAGAAATCCATCAAGCGGCTGAAGCTGCTGAAGGGCATGGTCGAAGACGGCCGCATGGCGCAATTTTCCAAGAAGGAAGGCGCGCGGCTCGAACGCGAGTTGAAGCACCTGCAGCAGAATTTCTCCGGCGTGGAGAACATGGCCACGCTGCCCGACGCGATGTTCGTGATCGATCCGAACGCGGAAGTGATTGCGGTCCGCGAAGCGCGGCGCATGGGCATTCCGGTCGTGGCGATCGTGGACACGAATTGCGATCCCAACCTGGTGGACTGGGTCATTCCCGGGAACGATGACGCCTTGCGCGCCATCCGCCTTTTCACTTCCAAGATTTCCGACGCCGTGCTGGTGGGCCATCAGTCGTTCGAGCAGACACAGATCGCGGACCAAAAGTCCGCGGAAGGCGACCGGCGAAGAAGGCGTCGATTACGTGGACACCAGCGCGTACGAAGTCTACGAAAAGCAGGAAGGCGATTTCGTCGAGCCGGATGCCGAGCCGGCGGTTGAAACTGCCGAAGCCGGCGCCGCTGCTGCGGGCGGAGAAGAAGACCCGTCCATTCGAGTTCCGCACTAAGCCTGGAGAATCTCTCTGGCGGTTTGAAGCTGCTCCAAGATCGCTGCTGTCGAACAAACTATAGGCGGCAAAGCCCAAGTTCATCGAAAAGGAACCGAGTAAATCTATGGCCACACCCGGAAACCCCAACGTATCCGCGCAACTCGTGAAGGAATTGCGCGACCGCACCGGCGCGGGCTTCACCGCGTGCCGCGATGCGCTGCTCGAATCCAAAGGCGATATCGAGCAGGCCATCAACATCCTGCGCAAGAAGGGGCAGGCTGCGGCCGCAAAGAAAGCGCAACGGGCCACGTCCGAGGGATTAGTGAGCTCCTACATCCACGCGGGCGGGAAAATCGGCGTGCTGATCGAAATGAATTGCGAAAGCGATTTCGTCGCGCGCACGGCGGATTTCCAGCGCCTGTGCCACGATGTGGCCATGCACATGGCCGCGCTCGATCCGCGATTCCTGCGCCGCGAGGAAGTGACCCAGGAAACTTTGGACCGCGAGCGGGAGATTTACAAGGAACAGGCCAAGGCGACCGGAAAGCCCGAGGACGTGATCGAAAAGATCGTCAACGGGAAAATGGAAAAATTCTACGAAGAGAATTGCCTGTACGAGCAGCACTTCATCAAGGATGAAGGTCTGACAGTGAAGGAGCTGATCGATCAGGCCATCGCCAAGCTCGGTGAAAACATTGCCATCCGCCGCTTTTCCCGCTTCAAAGTGGGCGAGCAGGACGGCGCGACCGCGTCCGCAGGGGCGGCGGATGAGCCCGATGCGCCTGTGGCCACGCCTTCCGCCTAAACTCAGATAATATTCTGTGGTCAGAATCCGCCGCTTTCGTTCTCGCGGCGGATTTTTTATGTACGGCGGTTGCAACGACACAGCCGCATCGCCGCGTGAGCTTGCGGGGATTCTCTGCTAGAATGCCCGCGGGCCGGATGGCGGGCCGACCACAAAATGGCGAAAGCAAAACTACTCCAACGCAAGCCGGTCTATGAAAGGCTGGTGCTGAAACTTTCGGGCGAATCGCTTTCGGGGCCGCAAGAATCGGGCATTCACGCCGAGACGATCCAGGGAATCGCGCGGGAAGTGAAGGAAGTGCACGACCTGGGCGTGAAAGTGGCCATCATGGTGGGCGGCGGAAACATTTTTCGCGGCACACGGCAGAAGCAGTTGGCTATTGACCGCGCGACGGGCGATTACATGGGCATGCTTGCGACCGTGATTAACGGCCTGGCGCTGCAGGACGCGCTCGAAAAATCGGGCTGCCACACACGCCTCATGAGCGCGATCGAGATGCATCAGGTGGCCGAGCCCTTCATACGCCGGCGCGCCACGCGCCACTTGGAAAAAGATCGCGTGGTGATCTTCGCCGCAGGAACGGGCAATCCCTATTTTTCAACGGATACCGCCGCGGCGCTTCGCGCCATGGAAATCAAGGCGCAGGTGATCTTGAAGGCCACGCGCGTGGACGGGATTTACGACGCGGACCCGGAAAAAGTTCCCGGCGCAAAAATGTTTCAGCGCATCACCTATCTGGACGTGCTGCAGAAGGGCCTGCTGGTGATGGATTCCACGGCGATCTCGCTTTGCATGGACAACAAAATGCCGATCGTCGTGTTCAACATGAACGTTCCGGGGAATTTGAAGCGCGTGGTGCTGGGCGAGCGAGTGGGCTCGGTCGTCACCGCAGCGTGAAACGCGACCGGCGGAGGCAATTTCTCAGATGACCACAATCGCCACAAGCAAAGACGCTCTCGCGCAGTCCAAAACGCGCATGGAAAAAGCGGTGGAAGATTTTCGCAAGGAGCTGGCGGGCGTGCGCACGGGGCGCGCCAACGTCTCGCTACTGGATCACGTGCGCGTGGATTATCACGGCACACCCATGCCGCTCAATCAGCTGGGGACGCTGAGCGTTCCCGACGCAACCATGATCATGATTTCGCCGTGGGATCCCGGAGCCGTGCCGCTGATAGACAAAGCGATTCGCACCATGGACCTGGGACTCAATCCGACCAATGACGGGAAAGTAGTGCGGGTCCCGATCCCGGCGCTGACCGAAGACCGACGCAAAGATCTGGTAAAACACATGCACAAAGTGCTCGAAAATCACCGCACCGCGATCCGCAACATCCGCCGCGATATCAAGGAAGCCGTCGAGAAACTGGAGAAGGAAAAGAAAATCAGCGAGGACGACAAGAAGCGAACGCTCGACGAGCTGGAGAAAGTAACGCATTCCGAGACGAAAAAAATCGAAGACCTCTCTGCCGCGAAGGAAAAGGAAGTCCTCGAGATCAAGTGAAGGTCCTTCTCGGTGGTAGCTAATTCACGGTGCGCACGTCTTCGGGCAGGATCAGAGTGAAAGTGCAATTGCCGGTCGCGGCGGAACACGAAAGCGTGCCGCGGCGGACTATTTTCGCCGGGGAGGCGTCGGGAAACATTCCTCCAAAATCAACCGAGCGCAAGCGTTCCGCAAGAGGACGCAAATTCTGGCTGCCGCTCACAAATTGCACCGCGTCTATTTTAGGATCCTTCGCCCCTGGAGAAAGCAGGACGAAAAAATCCGCCTGCGCATTTTCGCTCAGGCCCTTTCCGATGGAGAAGGTGCGGCGCTTCGCGAGCTCGGGCCTGGCCTCAGTGACGAGGTCTTCGATCGTTGCGCTCGAACCGAGCAATTCCGAAAGGCGCGCGCGCGTTTCTGGAACTGAATGCGGCGCGCCCAGAGCGAGACTATACATGTGGATGGCCTGCGCGTTTTCGCCGTGCTTCGCGTCAATCTGCGCGAGATGATCGCCGACTTCCCCGTGCTCGTTGAGCAGCCAGGACGCGCGAATGTAGCGCTCGGCATCGGGCAAATCGCCTTTCTGGAAATAAACCCAGCCGAGCGTGTCCCAATAAACGCCCAGGCTCGCAACTTCGTTCAACTGTTCGAGCGATAGGTGCGATAGCTCGATGTTGCGAAGGTTGGCAGCCGTGGCCGACACGGCCGACTCCGCATACTGCTGTGCTTTGTCGAGCTCAATCTTATGTTCGGCGAGATTGTAAGCGACGTTGTTCCAAACTGCCGGGGTCTGCGCAAGTTCCACGCCCTTTTCGAATGCCGCGAGCGCCTTCTCTTTTTCGCCGGTATTTATGTAGGCCTGGCCCAGGCTCACCTGTAGCTCCGCGTTGTCCGGGGAAAGAATCGTGGCCTTGTCGAGCTCGGGAACGGCATCGGCGTATTTATGCTCTTCGAGAAAGAGGCCGCCGAGCGCGGCGTGCGCGACGGGATCGAGAGGATTCACTTCGATCTGCTTGCGGAAAGCAGCGGCAGCGTCGGCATACCTCTGCTGTTGCTGGAACGTAAAGCCGAGATAATTGTAAACGTGCTCGTCGTACGGATTCAGATCCGCCTGCTTGAGAAAGGCATTCGCAGCCTCGTCGAATCGGCCCAGTCGCAGATACGCGAGGCCCAGATAATTCCAGCCATCTTTGGTTTTGGGATCGAGTTCGACGACGCGCTGGAGCATCGGAATCGCCGCGCGCGGATTTCCAGAGTTGAGCGCCGCGACGCCGGATTCGAGCAATTCATCGGATTTCGCGGTCGTGGGAATGGTCGGCGCGCCGGTGGTGGAATTTTCGACCACGAGCACCTGGCCTTCGTCCGATTCAACGGCGCGGGCAAACGCGAGGTAGTCGCTCCGGCGCGACGCAGGCAGCTCGCGCATTTTGAAATTAATGGTGCGGGCGGCCACGAGCGTGTGGTCCTCGAAGTGATAACTCGATTTGAATTCCGCGTAATCGCGATCGATGGCGACAGCCACGGGTGGGCGCGCGGTAAAGTTCGAAGGCAGCGTCAATTTCAGATTCATGGTCACATCGAGCGGGCTTCCGATTTTGATTGGATCGGCTGAGTTCTCGGGAGCGTCCGGCATTCCAATGACCAGCAGCGGCACGGGAATCTTGGCTTTCTTGCTGGACCAATCAAGGAAATTGGCTTGCGAAAATTCCAAGTCGAGCTCGAAGGGATTTTGCGTGTCGGAAGGATCGCTCGCTTTCACCGCAGTAATATCTCCGTGGATACCGTCAAGAGCTGCGATCGTTTGTCCGAGTTCCTTCCACTGATTTTGGGGCGTGCGGCGAAACGCCACACGAAGCGCCAATTCGTTGTCACCGCGGATGTAATATCGCAGCTTCGCGGAAAGTTTGCCGAGATCGCTGACCTGCGCTTCGATTTCGACGCGTTGCGTGGAAAGAAACGGCGGATCGACGGGCGTTTCGACGATTTTGCCGGCGCCGTCCGGCGGAACGAGCAGCGCGGCCTTGTCGCGCAATGCCGACGATAGAAGTCGAAACGGCGCGACTTCCGCGGTCGAATCCATCCAGGTGAGTTCGTCGCCATTTGGAACGGCGGTGATCACGTGATCGAATTGCGAAGGTGACGGCACGGAAGTATCGAGCTTTCGCGAAAACGGAATCAAGACTGCGTCCGCTTGAATGCCGGCGGCTTCGAGCATCGCCGCAAGCAGCGTGTGCTTGTCTTTGCAGTCGCCATACTGATTCGCGAAGACCTCCGCAGCCGAATGCGGCTGGTAGCGCCCGAGCCCAAACGAGAGGCTGACGTAGCGAATATTTTTCGAGACGTAATCGTAGAGCGCTTGCGTTTTCTCGAGTTCGGTCGCGCGTCCCCGCACCAACTCAAGCGCCTTCGTGCGAATTTCGGCGTTGGGCTCCGTGCGGCCTTGTTCGAGCTTCGCATACCACTCTGCCACTTCCCGCCAGCTCTTGAATGTCGTCAGTTGCACGTCCGGCGATTTCGGTCCGGGCCGCTGCGATTTCTTTTTGGCCGCCTCATCCTCACTTGGACGCGTCAGGCTCGCGCGCTTCCATCGGTAGATCGCGCGATCGCCTGCCTCTTCCTTCGAGAAAGAACCGCCGTGTGAGTCGCCAAGATCCTTGGCTTCATCGCTCTGCCGCAATTCGATGTTGCGTTCCTGCTTTCCATTGACAAGAGCAAACTCCGAGGATTTCACCGTGAGCGCGCGATCCTTGGGTACATTAATTTCCAGGCTCTCCTCCAGAACGATCGCACCCTCGAGAAAGTTGTGTTCGAACCAGAATTCACCGGGCGCAAGAGGCGTAACGAGCCGCGTCACGATTTCGTATTCGAGCGTGTCTCCCGCATGGAGCGAAGGCACAGTGATATGCTTTTCTTTGTAGTCGGTGTACATCGGAGCGTCTCGCTCGACGGGCGCCGTCATTTCCTTCACCGCGCCGGGATCCGCGTTCACCACGCTACCGTCCGGTTTGTGAACGCTCACGGAACGCACTTCCATTTGCTCGTTTCCGGAGTTGAAGCCGAACACAAGTTCGCCGAATTGTTGCACGCCGGCATCGCTCTGCACGCGAATCCGCACGGACAGATCGCGCTCACTCGTCCCGTCATTTTCGAATCGCGCGGTGGTGGAGTATTTCTCGACGACGAAAGCTTCCTGCGAGTAGCCGCCGGCGGCAGGTTTCTGTGCCGCGGCAGCACTCTGTGACGGAGCTGAAGGCACGGTTGGCTGCTGGGCCTTGAGAGTTGAACAGTTCAAAGCTGAACCTAAAAGGAAGAAGCACAACAGGCTCAATCGAAGAGGAATCACTCGCACTCCTATTTTCACGTCCACCATCGCGCGTCTAGTTTAGGCGGGTTCCGGAAACGGGTAAAGCGCCACCGAACGAGTCGGTGAGCAAACGCCAAATCCGGCACTGAGCGGTTCCCGTCTCGTCAGGTGGCGGAATGTCGAGGATCTAACATCATATTTTTCTGTTAAGTCATTCAGGGTAAATCATTTATCTGTACTACTAACATAGTTCTGCACCCAGCTCTGGCATCCCGGCTCACCTTGAAACACCCGCTTGTCTTGGGGGTTAGAGCATTCTAGCGCGGCCCGCATTTCGTTCGACGACCGCCCTCATTCAAATTCCGCCGATTGCCAGGGCCGCGACTTTTTTTCATTTTATTTTGCAAAGGGAATCGAGTTGACAATACCCTCTATTTTTCCTATACTTCCGCGGTTGAGTTGGGGCCGTTGGCCCCGGTGGTGGATTAGGGAAGTCTTCCGACCCCGGAACATAGAATGAAGGAACGGGGATAGGAAGAACGGCCGAAATGGGGCGCCAGCCCCGCAAAGCCGTGTGAGCCTCTCCGCAGTGGTACGAGATGCAGTTCACTCCTCGGGGTGAAGCGTCATCGCGGAGTACCTGGGTAATTCCTTCGGGTGATGGCGACCTTTTCTGTTCATTTACCCGCAGAGTTCTGCGCGGGGGATTTTGCCGCGCGTGGAATTCTGTACAAAAAAGTGGTGTCGACTGAGGGGGAGAAGCGTGCCGACGTTTTCACAACTGGTGCGGAACGGCCGGGAAAAAATCCGAACGAAGACGAAGTCACCTGCGCTCGAAGGATGTCCGGAAAAGCGCGGCGTGTGCGTTCGCGTTTACACCCAGACGCCGAAGAAGCCAAACTCAGCGCTGCGCAAAGTTGCGCGCGCGCGGTTGACGAACAGCGCCGAAGTGACGACTTACATCCCTGGCATCGGCCACAATTTGCAGGAGCACTCGATCGTACTCGTGCGCGGCGGACGCGTGAAGGATCTGCCGGGCGTTCGCTATCACGTGATTCGCGGGACACTCGACGCCGCCGGCGTTGAGAATCGCAAACAAGGGCGCTCGAAATACGGCGCCAAGCGGCCCAAAGCCGCACAGAAGTAGGAGAGCAGAACGATGCCACGTAAAGGATGGGTTCTCCGTCGAAGGATTCCGGGCGATCCCGTGTACGGGAGCGACCTGGTGCAGAAGTTTATTTCGAGCATGATGTACGACGGCAAGCGCTACACCGCGCAGGCAATTTTTTACAAGGCGATGGACCAGGTCGCGAAAACGACGAACGACGACGCGTTCAAGCTCTTCAAGAAGGCGGTCGAGAACTGCAAGCCGGTGCTGGAGGTGAAGACGCGGCGCGTGGGCGGCGCGAACTATCAGGTGCCGGTGGAAGTGAATCCGTTTCGCCGGCAGTCGCTTGCGATTCACTGGCTCGTGCTCTATTCACGCACGCGCGGCGGCAAGTCGATGACCGACAAGCTCGCCGGAGAAATTGTGGACGCCGCAAACGGCCGCGGCGGCGCTGTAAAAAAGAAGGAGGACGTGCACCGCATGGCCGAGGCTAACAAAGCCTTCGCGCATTATCGCTGGTAGCACCGGGGAATTTTTCAGATGGCACGCCAAGTCCAAATCGATCAGACCCGCAATATCGGGATCATGGCGCACATTGACGCCGGGAAGACCACGTCAACCGAGCGCATCCTGTTCTATACGGGTGTGACTTATAAGATCGGCGAGGTGCACGAAGGCACCACAGTCATGGACTGGATGGAGCAGGAGCGCGAGCGCGGCATCACTATCACATCCGCGGCCACCACGGCTTCCTGGAAGCGCTTCGACAAGACCTTCCGCATTAACATTATCGATACGCCGGGCCACGTGGACTTCACCGTGGAAGTCGAGCGCTCGCTGCGCGTTCTCGACGGCGCGGTTGCGATTTTCGACGCGGTGGCGGGAGTTCAACCGCAGTCGGAAACGGTTTGGCGCCAGGCCGATAAATATCGCGTTCCGCGCATCGCCTTCATCAACAAGATGGACCGAATCGGCGCGGACTTCGACCATTCCATCCGCTCGATGCGCCAGCGTTTGTCGGCTCACCCGGTGCCTCTGCAATATCCCATCGGAAGAGAAGATAACTTCATCGGCGTAATTGATTTCATCGAAGAGCGCGCCATTATCTGGAAGGACGAAACTCTCGGCGCGGAATATGAAACCCTGCCGCTTGAAAAGCTTTGGGACGACGCATATCTGAAGACGCGGCCGGAGCTCGAGACTGCCGTGCGAGCCTCTGCGCTCACTCCGGACTTTTACAAAGAGCATCGCGATAAAGTAGTCGAGTACATCGCGGAACACGACGACGCCGTGCTCGCCAAATATCTCGAGCAGCACAAACTAGAACCAGCGGAATTGCGTGCGTCGATTCGCCGATCGACGATTGCGCTGAAACTCGTTCCCGTCCTGGCAGGTTCGGCTTTCAAGAACAAGGGCCTTCAGCCGCTGCTCGATGCGGTGGTGGATTATCTTCCTTCCCCTGCCGATGTGCCGCCGGTGGAAGGCGAGGATCCAAACGGGGATGAGGCGATTTTGCGGCGTGCGTCGGACGATCAGCCGTTTGCCGCGCTGGCTTTCAAGATCATGACGGACCCTTACGTCGGTCACGTGACCTACATCCGCGTGTACTCCGGCGTGCTGAAGACCGGGCAGAACGTTTATAACTCGACCAGGAAGACTCGCGAGCGCGTCGGGCGATTGCTGCGCATGCACGCGAACAAGCGCGAAGAGATTGAGTCCATCGAAGCCGGCGACATCGCGGCCTGCGTGGGTCTTAAGAACGTGACCACTGGCGACACGCTGTGCGATGAAGAAAAGCCAATCGTACTCGAAAATATCGATTTCCCCGCGCCCGTGATTTCGGTGGCTATTGAGCCCAAGACGAAAGCAGACCAGGAAAAAATGGGCACTGCGCTCGGAAAGCTGGCGCAGGAAGATCCCACCTTCCGTGTGCACACGGACCACGACACCGGCCAGACGTTGATTTCCGGCATGGGCGAGCTGCACCTCGAAATTATTGTGGACCGCATGATGCGCGAATTCAGCGTGCAGGCCAACGTTGGCCGGCCGCAGGTCGCGTATCGCGAAACGATCTTGAAAGTTGCCGAGGGCGAAGGAAAGTACATCAAGCAGACCGGCGGCCGCGGCCAGTACGGGCACGCAGTTCTTACCGTCCATCCGCTTCCGAACTCCGCGCACGAAGACATGCGCGAAATGTCCACGGATGAGATCGACGAGCTCGCCAAGAGTGTGGCCGGCAAGGGCGGCAAGTGGCACTTCGACAAAGAACACAGGCTCCTATTCGTTGACAAAGTTGTAGGTGGATCGATTCCCAGGGAATTTATCCAGCCTATCGAAAATGGCGTGCGCGAAGCAATGGAAACAGGCGTTCTCGCAGGTTACGAAATGGTTGACTGCGCCGTGGTTTTGACGGACGGCAGCTACCACGACGTGGACAGCTCGGAAATGGCATTCAAGATTGCCGGCTCGATGGCCTTCAAAGAGGCTTGCAAGAGAGCCAATCCGAAGCTGCTGGAACCCATTATGCGCGTCGAAGTCGTGGTCCCTGAGGATTACATGGGACCTGTGATTTCAGACTTGAACTCCCGCCGCGGCCAGATGCAGGGCAGAGAATCGCGCGGAGGCACCGAAATCATTAATGTCCAAGTTCCGCTGTCTACAATGTTCGGGTACGCCACGGAAATTCGCAGCCGCACGCAAGGACGCGGCAGCTTTACCATGCACTTTTCGCATTACGAGCAGGCGCCGGCGTCCGTGTCCGAGGAAGTGATTGCGCGCGCGACCGGCAAAACAGTTCGGTCTTGAGTTAGTTTTCACTAGGCATCGGGCCAAGGGCCAAAAGATTTAGCAAGTTGATCGGAGGAGTTGACAGACATGGCGAAGGAGAAATTCGAGCGGAGTAAGCCGCACGTAAACGTGGGGACGATTGGGCACATCGACCACGGCAAGACGACACTGACGGCGGCGATCACGAAGGTGCTGTCGAAGAACAACCCCAAGGTATCGTTCCGCGCATTCGATTCGATTGACAACGCGCCGGAAGAGCGCGAGCGCGGCATCACCATCGCGGTGTCGCACGTGGAGTACGAGACGGCGAACCGTCACTACGCGCACATCGATTGCCCGGGGCACGCGGACTACGTGAAGAACATGATCACGGGCGCGGCGCAGATGGACGGAGCGATTCTGGTGGTGGCGGCGACGGACGGACCCATGCCGCAGACGCGGGAACACATTCTGCTGGCGCGGCAAGTGGGCGTGCCGGCGGTGGTGGTGTTTCTAAACAAGTGCGACATGGTGGAAGACCCGGAGTTGTTGGAACTGGTTGAGCTGGAAGTGCGCGACCTGCTGAAGACCTATCAATTTCCTGGCGACACGATACCAGTAGTGCGCGGGTCGGCGCTGAAAGCTCTGGAAGGCGATCCGAAGTGGGAGAAGTCGGTGCTGGAGTTGATGGAAGCGGTGGACAAGAGCATACCGCTGCCGCAGCGCGATATCGACAAGCCGTTCGCCATGCCCATTGAAGATATTTTCTCGATTTCGGGCCGTGGTACGGTGGTGACGGGAAGAATCGAGCGCGGCAAGGTGAAAGTGGGAGAAGAAGTGGAGATAGTGGGATTCCGCCCGACGATGAAGAAGACGGTGACGGGCGTGGAAATGTTCCGCAAGCTGTTGGACGAGGGAATCGCGGGCGACAACGTGGGCTTGCTCTTGCGCGGCACGGAAAAAGATGAAGTGGAGCGCGGGCAGGTGCTGGCCAAGCCGGGCTCGATCACGCCGCACACGAAGTTCAAGGCCGAAGCGTACGTGTTGACCAAGGAAGAAGGCGGGCGGCACACGCCGTTTTTCACGGGCTACCGGCCGCAGTTTTATTTTCGGACCACGGACGTGACCGGCGACGTGAAGCTGCCGCAGGGAGTGGAGATGGTGATGCCGGGGGACAACGTGTCGGCGGAGATCACGTTGATCACGCCGGTAGCGCTGGAGAAGGGGCTGCGCTTCGCCATTCGCGAAGGCGGCCACACGGTCGGAGCCGGCGCCGTCGCCGAGATCATCGAGTAAACCATGCCCAACGGAGAAAAAATTCGAATTCGTTTGAAGGCGTACGATCACCGCATTCTCGATCAATCGACGCGGGAGATTGTGGAAACCGCGAAGCGAACCGGCGCCGAAGTTGCCGGCCCGATTCCGCTGCCCACGGTGATCAATCGCTGGACCGTTTTGCGTTCGCCGCACGTGGACAAGAAATCGCGCGAGCAATTTGAGATGCGCACGCACAAGCGGCTCATTGACATTCTGGAACCCACGCCGGACACGGTGGACGCGCTGATGAAGCTCGATCTGCCGCCGGGAGTGGACGTTGAAATCAAGGCTTTTGGACGCGAGCACGCGGCGAAGTAGCCCGCTTACGAGGAAATAGACGAAATGGCGGTGAACGGCATACTCGGAATCAAGCTGGGGATGACGCAAGTCTTCGCCGATGACGGCACGGCTGTGCCCTGCACGATTTTGCAGGCAGGCCCGTGCGTGGTGGTGCAGCGGCGCACGAAAGATAAAGACGGCTACGACGCGGTGCAGCTCGGTCTGGTCGAATTCATCAAGCCGCAGCGCGTAAACAAACCACAGACCGGGCATTTCAAGAAGGCCGGCGTGCCTCCGCTGCGCTACGTGGGCGAAATCCGGATTGAGGATTCGAAGGATGAAGCCAAGCCGGGCGATCGCGTCCTCGTGGATGCTTTCAAGATCGGCGAATTTGTGGACGTCACCGGCGTCAGCAAGGGCAAGGGTTTTCAAGGCGGCGTGAAGCGCTGGCACTTCCGCGGTGGCGATGCGTCGCACGGTTCCATGTTCCATCGCGCGCCCGGCGGTATCGGAGCGAGCTCGTTTCCGTCGCGTGTTTGGCCCGGCCAGCATTTTCCGGGACACATGGGGCATGAGCGCAAGACCTCCAAGAATTTGCGCGTGGTGAGAATCGATTCGGAAGAGAACTTGTTGCTCGTGCGCGGCGCTGTTCCGGGCCCTGCCGGCAGCTACATTTTTATTCGCAAGGCCAAACTGGCCCTGTAGAGAGAAGACGATGCCTGTTGCGGACGTAAAAAACCTGGAAGGCAAGAAAATCGGCACCATCGAGCTGGCCGATGACGTGTTCGGCGTGAAGGTGAACGCGCACTTGCTGCACGAAGCCGTGCGGCACTATCTCGCGGGCAAGCACGCCGGGACGCACAAGACCAAGGACAAGAGCGAAGTCAGCGGCGCGGGCAGAAAACTCTGGAAGCAGAAGGGAACCGGCCGCGCGCGCGTCGGTTCGATTCGTTCGCCGCTCTGGCGCCATGGCGGCACGGTACACGGCCCCACGCCGCACAGCTATTCATATTCGCTGCCGAAGAAAATGATCATCGGCGCGCTGCGCTCGGCGCTTTCGGCGAAGCTCGCAGATCAAAAACTTACAATCGTCGACGTCTGGGAACTCGAATCGCACAAGACCAAGCCGTTCCGCCAGGCGCTTTCGAAGCTGGACAAGGAAACGCCTTCGATTCTGCTGGTGGACAACAGCTCGAACGTAAACCTCGAGCGCGCCAGCCGCAACCTCGATGGGGTCACACTCGTTCCGACAAGTAAGCTCGAGGCGTACGACCTGATGCGGCACGATCATCTGATGCTGTCGCGCGATGCGGCAGTGAAGCTGAGCCGCTCGCTTTCGGCTAACCCGCCGGAAATGCCGATACAGATTCAGCCCGCGCCGTTGGCCCACGCTCACGCGGAGAAGTCGGAGCATGCGGGAACCAAAGCTCCAGCGAAGGCCCATGCCAAGGCCGCGCCAAAGCATGCGAAAAGGCCCGCGACTGCAAAGAAAGCAAAGACCAAACCCAAAGGGAAAAAGGAATAGGCCATGTCGACGAGGCTCTATCAGATCATCAAGCGGCCCATCATCACCGAAAAGGGTCTGGGCGTGAAAGAGACGCAACACACGGTTGTCTTCGAAGTTGCGTCGGACGCCACCAAGACCGAAATCAAGGAAGCCGTGCAGCGCGTCTTCAAAGTGAAAGTGGATCACGTGCGCACCGCGAATTTTCACGGAAAGTTTCGCCGCCGTGGGCGCGCCGAAGGTTTTCGCAGTGACTGGAAGAAAGCTTACGTCCGGCTGGCCGAAGGCGAAAAAATGATCGAGTACGCCGAAAATATTTAGCGGTAAGTGAAGTAGCCTGAAACGCAGGCCGCAGTTCTTAGAAGCAACGGGACAAGCAAGAGACGACTATGCCACTGAAAACATATAAACCATACACACCGTCAAGGCGCTTCCTCACCATGCTGGATAAGAGTGAGGTGACGAAGCAGACTCCCGAAAAGTCGCTGGTGGAATCGAAGAAGCGCACCGGCGGACGCAACGCCCAGGGAGAAATCACTTCCTGGCATCGGGGCGGCGGGCACGCGCGGAAGTATCGCTCCATCGACTTCCGCCGCGAGAAGACCGGCATTCCGGCCAAGGTTGCCGCGATCGAGTACGACCCGAATCGTTCGTCGCGAATCGCTCTGTTGCATTACGCGGACGGCGAGAAGCGTTACATCCTGCAGCCGGTGGGCCTCGAAGTCGGCATGACGGTGCAGAACGGCGAGGGCGCGGACATTCTTCCGGGCAACGCGATGAAGTTTCGGCATATTCCGCCCGGCACCATGGTGCACAACCTCGAATTGTTTCCGGGCAAGGGCGGCCAGGTCGTTCGCGCGGCCGGAGGAGCAGCGCAGCTTCTCAGCAAAGAAGGCGATCTCGCGCTCGTGAAGCTGCCCTCCGGAGAAGTCCGGCGCTTTAGCGTGGAGTGCATGGCCACCATTGGCCAGCTCGGCAATCTGGACCATGAGAACGTAACGTACGGAAAAGCGGGACGCACGCGCTGGCACGGCAAGCGTCCCACGGTCCGCGGCGTGGCCATGAATCCGGTGGATCACCCGCACGGTGGTGGGGAAGGCCGCGTGAAAGGCAATCACCCGCAAACTCCCTGGGGATTTCCAACTCTGGGTGCCAAGACGCGCAAGAAGCGTAAGAGCAGCCGGATGATCGAACAGCGGCGCAAGCCGTAGCAATAAGCAGCAAAAAGGTAAAGCAGAAAAAATGAACCCGGCGCGGCGGGGAATAGAGAGCAACCTTATGACAGCCACACGAACGTCTCGGCGTTCACCACGGCGAGCAACACGAGCGCAGAAAGCAGCTCCGCGGCGGGCTGCAAAACCCGTGGCGAAGCTCGTATCGAAACTCGCGCCTCCGCCCCAGGTCCAGTTTCGGTTGTGCAAGGCAGGTTGGGCCGTGATTGTTGAAAAAATAGCGAACGCGCAGGGGACTCGTTTTGTGTGTCCTTTCTGCCCGCTTTCGCACCGCGTGCCGGGTCCGGTTCGCGGGTTCCGCAAAGTTCGCCGCGCGCAGTGGATCAAGCTGCGCCGGGTGGAGGAGTAGGAAGACCGATGCCGCGCTCGCTCAAGAAGGGACCGTTCATCGATGGCCATCTCCGTGTGAAAGTGGAAGCTCTGAACACGCGGAATGAGAAGAAAGTCCTGAAGACCTGGTCGCGCCGCTCGACCATTCTTCCCGATATGATCGGACACACGATCGCCGTTCACAACGGCAAGAAATTTATTCCGGTGTACATCACCGAGCAGATGGTGGGGCACAAGCTCGGCGAATTTGCGCCGACGCGCACGTTCAAGGGCCACGCGGTAAAAGCGGCGCTCGAAAGGGCGGCTGCGGCTGCGGGCGCTCCTGCTGCAGGAGCGGCGCCTGCCGGCGGAGCTGGTGGCGGGGCAGCACCTGCGCCGAAGTCTTAAAAGGGCATAAACGATGGCAACGGCAATTCAGGCTTCAACACAAATTGGGGGCATCGCCAAGGCGCGGTACATTCGCGTCTCGCCGCAAAAGGCCCGGCTGGTGATCGATTTAATTCGCGGCCAGCGCGCCGAAGAAGCGCTGAATACGCTGCGCTTCACCAAAAAGCGTGTGGCCAAAGAAGTCGAGAAGACTTTGCGTAGCGCCATCGCCAACGCCGAGCGCAAGGCCGAAGATTCCGGCGAAACGCTCGATGTAGACGCCTTGTTCGTCACGCAGTGTTACGTCAACGAAGGCCCGCGCTGGAAGCGCATGCGTCCCGCGCCGATGGGCCGCGGGTTCCGCTACCAGAAGCGCACCAGCCATATCGTCGTGGAAGTGGCCGAACATCACCGCGCCGCAGCAGACCGTGTGGCAGCAGCCGCGGCCGAAGCGGAAGCTTCCAAGGGCGTTCGAGGCGCGGTACGCAAGGCCCGCAAGGCACTCGAGCAGCGCTCAAAGCAAGCAACGAAAAAGAAGAAGTAGGAGGACAGTTTGGGGCAGAAAACACATCCGTACGGTTTTCGGCTGGGCTACAACAAAGTCTGGAAGTCGCGCTGGTTCGCCAAGCGTGATTACGCCGACCTGTTGCACGAAGACGTGGCCCTGCGTAAGCAGTTGAAGGACAAACTGAAGTCGGCGGGCATCAATGGCATCGACATCGAGCGCGCCGCCAACAAGCTCGTGGTGCGCATCTACACCGCGCGTCCCGGAATCATCATCGGCCGCAAGGGCTCGGAAATCGACAAGCTCAAGGCCGAAGTGCAGAAGCGCACCAAGCGCGAAGTGCACATCGACATTCAGGAAGTGCATCGTCCGGAGCTGGACGCACAGCTCGTAGCTGAGTCCATTGCGCTGCAGCTCGAAAAGCGCGTCGCCTTCCGGCGGGCCATGCGCAAGGCGGTTGATTCCGCTCTGCGCTTCGGCTGCAAGGGCATCAAGGTGCGCGTGGCGGGCCGGCTGAATGGTGCCGAGATCGCGCGTAAAGAATGGTACTTGCAGGGGCGCTTGCCGCTGCAGACCCTGCGGGCGGACATCGATTTTGGCACCGCCGAAGCCCACACTACTTACGGCGTGATTGGGGTGAAGTGCTGGGTATATCAAGGCGAAAAAATGCCGCCGCGCGCCGGCAAAGCCGTCGGCGCAGAAGCATAAGGAAACGGGCAAAACATCATGTTGATGCCGAAAAAGGTTAAGTACCGCAAGCAGCAGCGCGGTAGGCGTAGCGGGAAAGCATGGCGCGGCGGGTCCCTCGCCTTCGGGGATTACGGACTGAAAGCGCTCGAGCCGGCCTGGATTACCGACCGGCAGATTGAGGCGGCGCGCGTCGCTATCACGCGCTTCATCAAGCGCGGCGGAAAACTCTGGATCCGGATTTTTCCGGACAAGCCGTTTACCAAGAAGCCGGCTGAAACTCGTATGGGCAAGGGCAAAGGGCCACCGGAGCACTGGGTTGCCGTGGTAAAGCCGGGTCGCGTCATGTTCGAGATGGCGGGCGTGGATTTGGCCGCGGCTACCGAAGCGATGCAGCTCGCGGCGCACAAGCTGCCGATCAAGACAAAGTTTGTAAGCAGGGCGGAGGAACTGTAATGGCTGGGCGTGCAGAGAAATTTCGTGAGATGAATCCGAGCGAGCTCGAAGTGCGGCAGCAGGAGCTTGCCGAGCAGATTTTCCGCCTGCGGTTTCAGATTTCGACCGGGCAGGCCGAAGGCTTGAAAAAGCTGCGCGAGGCCAAGCGCGATTTCGCCCGCGTGAAAACTCTGCTGCGCGAAGCCGAATTGAGGAAAGCGTAATGGCAAACGAAACAGCAGCGGTTCAAGAAAGCCCGCGCGTGCGCGGTGTGCGCCAGGAACTTACCGGCGTGGTTACCAGCGCCAAGATGCAGAAGACCATCGTGGTGAAGGTCATTCGCGCGGTGCAGCACCCGCTCTATCACCGGGTGGTGCGCTCGGCAAAGAAATACTACGCGCACGACGAAACGGGTGACGCCCGCGTCGGCGATACCGTGCGGATTGTTTCCACGCGTCCGCTTTCGAAATTGAAGCGCTGGCGGCTCGAAGAAGTGTTGGCGCGCTCGTCGCGCGCGCGTTAGCCGAGCCTGCAGCGGAACTAAGGGAGCACGATCATGGTTCAGATGCGAACATGGCTGACGGTTGCCGATAATTCCGGCGCCCGCCAGTTGACCTGCATCCTTCCAGTGGGAGGAGACGCAGGACTGGTGGCCGGCCTCGGCGACATTATTACCGCCGCGGTGAAAGAGGCCACGCCGGACAGCCAGGTAAAGAAGGGCAAGGTGGTGCGCGCTGTAGTGGTGCGCACCCGGAAAGAGCAGCGGCGCCGGGACGGAACCTACATCCGGTTCGATGACAACGCCGCGGTGCTAATCAACGATGCGGGCGAGCCCATTGGGACGCGCGTTTTCGGGCCGGTGGCCCGCGAGTTGCGCGAAAAGAAGTTCACCAAAATTATCTCGCTTGCTCCGGAAGTGTGGTAGCGATGAGAGAACCTAAAGAAAAACCGGCGGCAACCGGCATTCATCACGGCGACATGGTCAGGGTGATGTCCGGGCGCTCGAAGGGCCGCAGCGGCAAAGTGCTTTCCGTGAATTTGTGGAAGGGCACGGTCACCGTCGAGCACACCAACATCATCAAGAAGCACACGCGGCCGAACCCCTCGAAGAACATTAAGGGCGGCATCCTCGAGCGCGAAGGGCCCATTCACGTTTCCAACGTGATGTTGGTTTGCCCGGGATGCGGAAAGCACGCGCGCGTGGGCCACACAAAGCTGGCGGACGGCACCAAGGTGCGCATCTGCCGCCGCTGCGACACGACTTTTGAGAATTAGAGGCCGAGCGAAGAAATGATTACTCGTTTGCACGAAAAGTATCGCAAAGAAGCCGTCCCGGCGCTGTCCAAGCGCTTCGGGTACAAGAACACCATGGCCGTCCCGCGCGTGGCCAAGGTGACCGTCAACATCGGCATGGGTGAAGCGAGCGCCAACGTGAAATTGCTCGACACCGCGGTGCAGGAGCTTGGGCAGATTGCCGGGCAGAAGCCGGTTATCACGCGCGTCAAGAAATCCATCGCGAATTTCAAAATTCGCAAGGGCATGCCCATCGGCTGCATGGTCACCCTACGCGGCGAGCGCATGTACGAATTTCTCGACCGGCTTTCGGCCATCGTCCTGCCGCGCGTGCGCGACTTCAAGGGCCTGCCGCCGAATTCTTTCGATGGGCGCGGCAATTACACACTGGGTATCAAGGACCAACTAGTCTTCCCGGAGATTGATTACACGCGGGTGGACAAAATTAAGGGCATGAACATAACCATCACGACCACGGCACGAAGCGACGAAGAAGGGCGCGAGCTGCTGAAGCTGCTCGGCGTGCCCTTCCGAGCGTAAGGAGAACCAAAAAGCATGGCACGTACCAGTCAATTCGCAAAAATGAAGCGGAAGCTGAAGTACAAGATCCGCCAGCGCAATCGCTGCCGCATCTGCGGGCGTGCCCGCGGCTTCCTCCGCAAGTTCGAAATGTGCCGCATCTGTTTCCGCGGCCACGCGCTCAAGGGAGAAATTCCCGGCGTGGTGAAGGCTAGCTGGTAAGGAAGGAAGAATGACGACTGATCCCATTGCTGATTTTTTGACGCGGATTCGAAACGGCACGCGAGCCAAGCACGCGCGCGTGGACTTGCCGTCCTCGAACCTGAAAGTGGAACTCGCGCGCATCCTGAAGGACGAAGGCTACGTCGCCAATTACAAAGTGGTGGAAGAAAAGGGCAAGAAGACTCTGCGCGTCTTCCTGCGCTACACGCCCGATCGCCGCAGCGTGATCACCGACCTGAAGCGTATCTCCAGGCCCGGATCGCGCCGCTACACGGCGAAGACCGGCATTCGCCCCGTCGTCGGCGGCATGGGGATTTCGATTCTCTCCACGCCCCGCGGGTTGATGACCGGGCAGTCTGCGCGCAAAGCGGGCCTGGGTGGCGAATTGATGTGCGAGGTTTGGTAGGAATCTGAAAGCCACGAGGATTTAAAAGAGCCATGTCGAGAATTGGAAACAAAATAATTCCGCTGCCGTCCGGCGTAAAAGTCCAAATCAAGGACGATTCCGTGGAAGTGCAGGGCCCCAAGGGCAAGATGCACGTGGTGATCCCGCGTGGCATCCGTTTCGAGCAAAAAGACTCGACGCTCGTAGCCAAGCGCGATTCCGAAGAGCAGCGCGCGCTTCACGGCCTCGCTCGCGCTCTCGTGGCCAACGCCGTCACTGGGGTCACCACCGGATTCAAAAAAGATCTCGACATCGTCGGCGTGGGCTATCGCGCCGAGGTCAAGGGCAAGAACGTGGTGCTGGCGCTAGGTTACTCGCATCCAATCGAGTTCCCCATCCCCGAAGGCATCGCGATCACCGTCGAGAAGCTCACGCACATGGCTGTAACCGGTGCGGACAAAAATCAGGTGGGACAAGTGGCCGCGAACCTGCGCGCCCTGCGTCCGCCCGATCCATATAAACAGAAAGGCGTTCGCATTACCGGCGAGCGCTTGAAGAAGAAGGCCGGAAAAGCCGGCGCCAAGACGGCATCCGCTTAGTCGAGAAGGAGAACGAACGTGGCAGCACCAGTTCGAAGATTGTCGCGGGAAGCGCACCGCCGCCGTATTCACGTGCGGACGCGCCAGACCCTCGCGGGAACGTCCGAGCGGCCGCGCCTTTGCGTGCACCGCTCGTCGAAGCACATCCGCGCGCAGGTTGTCGATGACCAAACCGGCCGCACGCTCGTCTCGGCAAGTTCGCTCGACGCGGAAGTTCGCAAACTGATTAAGGGTGGCGGCAATATCGCCGCCGCAAAAGTAGTGGGCAAGATGATCGCGCAACGCGCACGCGACAAGGGCGTCGAAAAAGTCGTCTACGATCGCGGAGGTTATCAATATCACGGCCGCGTGCAAGCGCTTGCCGAAGCGGCCCGGGAGGCGGGCCTGAAGTTCTAACACTTATGCCGAAACAAGAGCTTAAAGATACGTTGTCGGTTCGCCGCCCGGTGGATGCCAACCAGGCGAACCTCAAAGATCAAGTCGTTTCCATCAACCGCTGCACGAAAGTGGTGAAGGGCGGCAAGAACCTCAGCTTCTCCGCGCTCGTCGTGGTGGGCGACCAGGGCGGCCATGCCGGCTTTGGCATGGGCAAAGCTCGTGAGGTTCCCATGGCTATTCGCAAAGCCATTGAAGCTGCCAAGAAAAATATGGTGAAGCTCAACCTGAAGGGTTCGACCATCCCGCATCAAGTGCTCGGCAGTTACGGCTCAGGCCAGGTGCTCTTGAAGCCTGCGCCCGAAGGCACCGGAGTCATCGCGGGAGGTCCCGTGCGTGCAGTGATGGAGGTTGCCGGAATTCAGAATGTGCTGACGAAATCTCTCGGCACTTCGAATCCGCACAACGTAATCAAGGCCACTTTCGATGCGCTGTTGCATCTCAAGGACGCCTCAAAAGTGGCGGAAGGCCGCGGCAAGGGAGCGGAAGAACCAGCAGCGTCGTAGCGCTGCTCCGCACAAAGAACATGACATCGACCAAAAAGAAGTCAGAAGCGAAAACCGGAACGCTGAAAATCAAGTGGGTGGTCAGCTTCATCGGCTGCCCGCGCGGCATGCGCCAGACCATTCGCGGCCTTGGATTCCGCCGCATGCAGCAGGTTGTCGAGCATGAGGACACACCCGCGATTCGCGGCATGATCGCGAAAGTGCATCATCTGGTGAAGGTTCAGGATTAAAAAACAGGACTAAAAAATGGCCATGAAACCGACGCTCTCGAGTTTGAAGCCGCCACGGGGTTCGCGTCACCGCAAAGTGCGCGTGGGCCGCGGCATGGGCTCGAAGATGGGCAAGACCGCGGGCGCCGGCAACAAGGGCCAGCAGTCCCGCCGCGGCTATTCGCGGCGTCCGGGATTTGAAGGCGGCCAGATGCCGCTGCATCGGCGTTTGCCGAAGAGGGGTTTCTCGAATCCCGGCCGCAAAACGTACGCCGTCGTCAACGTGGAAAGTCTGAATGTGTTTCAGGCCGGCGACACGGTTTCGCCGCAACTTCTTTTCGGCCACGGCATCGTGCGCGTGGAACGTGAAGGCGTGAAAATTCTGGGCAGCGGCGAGTTGAAAGTAGCGCTCACCGTGCAGGCCCACGCGTTCAGCAAGTCGGCGGAGGAAAAGATTGCAGCCGCCGGAGGCAAGGTCGAAGTCCTGAAATGAGGAAGCTGGTCGAGGCATTTCGAAATATCTTCAGTACGCCGGACTTGCGTAATCGCGTTCTGTTTACGCTGGCGTTGCTGGGGGTGTATCGGCTCGGCGCTTTCATCCCCACGCCCGGAATCAATACCGACCTCCTCCAGCAGCTTTTCGAGCAGAGCCGGGGCTCGGTGCTCGGAATTTTCGACCTCTTCAGCGGCGGCAATCTTCGCCGCTTGACGATTTTCGCGCTCGGCATCATGCCGTACATCACGGCCTCCATTATCTTGCAGCTCATGGTGGTCGTATGGCCGTACCTCGAGCGTCTGCAAAAGGAAGGCGAGCTCGGCCGCCGCAAGATCACGCAATACACGCGCTACTTGACGATCATTTTGAGCGCCTTCCAGTCGTTCACGATTGCAGAAACTTTGACGCGCCAGAACCTGGCCGGCCAGGCGCTGGTATATCACCCGGGCGCGCGCTTCATCCTGATGACCATGCTCACCCTGACCACCGGCTCGGCCTTCATCATGTGGCTGGGTGAGCAAATCAGCGATCGCGGAATCGGAAACGGCATGTCGCTCATCATATTTGCAGGCATCGTGGTAGGTCTTCCGCGTGCCGTCGGCGACCTGTTCGAGAAAGCCAAGACGCAGCAATGGGGTTCCTTCACTCCTATTGTGCTTGTTGGCCTGATAGCCCTGATGCTGGCGGTCGTCGCTTTCATTGTGTTCATGGAGGGCGGCCAGCGCCGCATCCCGGTGCAGTACGCCAAGCGTGTGATGGGCCGCCGCGTGATGGGCGGGCAGATGACCTACCTTCCGCTGCGCGTGAATTCCGGCGGCGTGATTCCGCCGATTTTTGCCAGTTCGCTGCTGACACTTCCGCAAACGCTGGCATTATTTTTTCAGAAGAAATCGCCGTTCTTTGAAAAGTTTGCGAACCAGATTAAATGGGGCGAGCCGCTTTACACGCTTGTATACGTCACGCTCATCATCTTTTTCGCGTTTTTCTACGTGGGCATCATTTTCAATCCCACGGAGCTTGCGGACAACATGCGCAAGTACGGCGGATTCATTCCCGGGATTCGTCCGGGGCGGAATACGTCGGAGTATATCAACCGCATTCTCACGCGTTTGACGTTCGTCGGCGGCGTCTATCTCGCCGTGGTTTGCTTGCTGCCGGAATGGATGATTTCCGGTATTCACTTGCAGCATTTGTGGCTCGTCGGCGATTGGTTTGACCGTAACATGTGGCGCTTCGTGCTCGACGGGCTCAACGTCCAATTTTATTTCGGCGGCACTTCGCTCCTGATCGTCGTCGGCGTGGCCATGGACACGGTGCAGCAGCTCGAAGCGCAGCTGGTCATGCGCAATTACGACGGCTTTGTGCGTAAAGGCCGAGTGCGGGGCCGTCGCAGTTGATGACGGCTCGTTGGCGGTGAAGATGGCGCTCAGGCGAGCGTTGATTTTCTTGGGGCCGCCCGGAGCTGGTAAAGGCACCCAGGCAAAGCAAGTGGCTCAGAGGTTGCAAGTGCCACATCTTTCCACCGGCGACATGCTGCGCGAAGCGGTCACCCGCGGCACCGAACTCGGGCGGCTGGCCAAGCCCATCATGGAGCGCGGCGAGCTCGTCCCGGACCAGATTGTGATGGGCATGGTCGAAGAGAGGCTGGCGCAGCCGGATGCCGCCGGCGGTTTTATCTTCGACGGCTTTCCGCGAACGGTGCCGCAGGCGGAACAGCTCGACGCCATTCTCGATCGCCGCGGCTACGGCAGGCCGCTTGTGGTTGAGTTTTTCGTGGACCCGGAAATTTTGATGCGGCGCTTGTCCGGACGTTGGACCTGCAGCGTCGGTGGCGAGACGTACAACATCTACGACCGGCCGCCGAAAGTGCCGGGCGTTTGCGACCACGACGGCGGCAAGCTGATTCAGCGGTCGGATGACACAGCCGAGATCGTGAAAGAGCGGCTCGCGGCGTACGACCGCAAAACGAAGCCGCTGGCGGATTATTACCGGAAACGCGGTGTCCTCGAAACGGTGGACGGCTCGGCAAGCGTGGAAGATGTGAGCCGTGCGCTCAGTGAAATTTTCAAGCGCGCGGAAGGGCGAAATGGTCATCTGTAAGTCGCCGCAAGAGCTCGAGAAAATGTACCAGGCGGGTCAGATCGTCTGGGGTGCGCTGGAGAAGATGCGCGCCATGGTTCGGCCCGGCGTCTCGACCAAGGAACTCGATGAGTTCGCCGAAGATTACACTGCCGAGCATCATGCGCGGCCGGCGTTCAAGGGATACCGCGGATACCCGGGTTCGGTGTGCACTTCCATCAATCAGGAAGTGGTGCACGGCATCCCTTCACCGTCGCGAAAGGTTCGCGAGGGCGACATTCTCTCGATGGATTTCGGCGTCGAGCTGAACGGATACTTCGCGGATGCGGCGCTCACGGTTCCGGTTGGCAAAATCGCTCCGGAGCGGGAAAAGCTGCTCCGCGTCACACGCGAGTCGCTCGAGCAGGCTATCGGCAAGGTTCGGCCCGGCAATCGCCTCGGAGATGTTTCCGCGGCGGTGCAGCAGTGGGTGGAAAAGAACGGTTTCTCGGTAGTGCGCGAGTTTGTGGGCCACGGCATCGGCACCAAGATGCACGAAGACCCGCAGCTTCCGAACTACGGAACTCCGGGGCAGGGGCCCAGATTGCAGGAAGGCATGGTGCTCGCCATCGAGCCCATGGTGAACACGGGCGGCCCGGGCGTGCGGGTTCTCGAAGACGATTGGACCGCGGTCACCACGGACGGGAGCGATTCGGCCCACTTCGAGCATACCGTGGCAGTTACGGCGAGCGGGCCGTGGATTCTGACGCGGCCGAAAGAAGCCAGCGGACCCTGCTGGTAAGTAGTTCTCAGTACCCGATTTGTTTTGGGAATAGGAGCGCATGGTTAGAAGGCCAGAGCCGGACAAAAAGAAGTCGAACGAAGGCAGCGGCAAGGAAGACGCCATCGAGGTGATGGCCACCGTGGTCGAGCCGCTCCCCAACGCCATGTTTCGCGTTGAGCTCGAGAATAAGCATCAGGTCCTGGCCCATATTTCGGGAAAGATGCGCAAGAATTTTATCCGCATCCTTCCCGGCGATCGCGTGGCAGTCGAGCTTTCGCCCTACGACCTCACGCGCGGCCGCATCGTGTATCGCTACAAGTAGCGCGCGGCGGTGGGTTTAGGGTTTGAATGTAGCGCCGGGGCCTTTAGCCCGGCAGGTTTTGACTTGTCGTTCCGGAAGAGACGGAGAAAAAAATGAAGGTTCGGGCCTCGGTAAAGAAAATCTGTATGAAGTGCAAGATTGTTCATCGGCGCGGAGTGGTTCGCGTGATTTGCATCAACGCCAAGCACCGCCAGCGCCAGGGCTAAGGAGAACACGAATGGCTCGCATTGCAGGTGTGGATCTGCCGCCCAACAAGCGGCTGTGGGTTGGCCTGACGGCCATTTACGGCATCGGGCAGCAGCGCGCGCGTTCGCTCGCTGAAAAAGCCAACGTGGACGCCACCAAGAAAATCAAGGATTTGACGGAAGAGGAAGTCACGCGTCTGCGCGCGGCCATTGAATCCGAAGGCCGCGTCGAAGGCGATCTCCGCAAGGAGATGCAGATGAACATCCGTCGCCTGATTGAAATTCAGTGCTACCGCGGCCTGCGCCATCGCCGGAATCTTCCCGTCCGCGGCCAGCGCACGCATACGAATGCGCGTACCCGCAAAGGTCCGCGGAAGGGCGCTGTGGCAGCCAAGAAGAAGACCATGGCGCGCAAGTAAAGTAGTTCGGTGAATTAAGGAGAGAGACGAGCGTGGCAAAAGAACCGCAGGACGCAGCAGCTGCACCGGCAGGAGCAGCGGCGAAAACTTCAAAGCGCAAGAAGGAATTTCGCAAGAAGCGGGAGAAGCGCGTGGTGCCTCACGGCATCGTCTGCATACAGGCGACGTTCAATAACACCGTCATCACGCTCACCGATCCCGATGGCCGCACCGTGAGCTGGTCTTCGGCTGGCTCCGTCGGCTTCAAGGGCTCGCGCAAGGGCACGCCCTACGCCGCGCAGCAAGCGGCTATGACGGCCGCAGGCGTGGCGCGCGACCAGTACGGAATGAAATCAGTGGATGTGCGCGTGAAGGGTCCCGGCGCGGGCCGCGAATCCGCGGTGCGCGCGCTGGCTTCTTCCGGCTTGCACATCAATGCCATAAAGGACGTGACGCCGGTGCCGCACAACGGCTGCCGTCCGCCGAAGCGCCGCCGCGTCTAGCATTCAGTTTTGTTCGGGCGCGGCATGCCGCGTCCGTTCAGATTGGTAGTTGAGCAAAAGGAGAAAAGGCTTTGGCAAGACATCGTGAAGCAGTTTGCCGCTTGTGCCGGCGGGAAGGGCAGAAACTCTTCCTGAAAGGCCTGCGGTGTTTTACCGAAAAGTGCGCCATCGAAAAGCGCAACTTCGTTCCCGGACAGCACGGGCAGTCCCGCCGTCCAAAGATGGTGGGATACGGCGTACAGCTCCGTGAAAAGCAAAAGGTGAAGCGCACCTACGGATTGCTCGAGCGGCAGTTCCGCACCTATTTCGAGAAGGCCGAGCGCACCAAGGGCCCCACGGGCTCGAATCTGATGGTCATGCTCGAGCGCCGTCTCGACAACGTGGTCTATCGCATGGGTCTGGCCGGCTCGCGCTCGCAGGCGCGCCAGCTTGTCCTGCACGGCCACATCCGGGTGAAGGGCCACAAGGTCAACATCCCGAGCTACTTGGTTCAGGTCGGTGAGGACATCGCCTTGAAAGAGAAAATGCACCAGAACACCATGGTGCTCGAAGCGCGCAATCTGGCCAAGAGCCAGGGCGTGGCTCCGTGGCTCGAGATTGATCCTGAAAATTTCAAGGCGCGTGTGGTGGCTATGCCGCGTCGCGAAGACGTGCAAACGCCGCCGATGAACGAACAGCTCATCGTCGAACTGTACTCGAAGTAAAGCGCAAAGATCGTCAACGTTGAAGGGTTTTTTTGGTCCGCGGTTGGCGGACCAGGAGGAGTGTTGCATATGTGGAAGGGCTTTCAGAAACCAAAGCGGTTGGCAGCAGAACCGGAAACACTTACCGATAAGTATGGAAAATTCTCCGCGCAGCCGTTCGAGCGCGGTTGGGGGACCACGGTCGGCAATTCATTGCGGCGCGCGCTGTTGAGTTCCATTGAAGGCGCGGCCATCACCGCGGTGAAAATCGAAGGCGTACTTCACGAATTCTCGCCGATTCCCGGCGTGGTGGAAGACGCCACCGACATCATCCTGAACCTTAAGTCCGTTCCCCTGAAATTGAACACGGATCAGCCCAAGACCATCACTCTGACCGTCGACACGCCCGGCCCGGTAACCTCTGCGAAAATCGAAGAGGACGCTGATATCGCCGTGCTGGACAAAAACGTTTACATCGCCACGGTCAGCGAAGGCGGCAAGCTCGAACTTGAGCTCCGCGTCAAGAACGGCCGCGGTTACGTGGCCGCCGACCGCAACTTCGACGAGGACCTCCCGATCGGTTACATTCCGATTGATTCGGTCCACTCGCCCGTGCGCAAAGTGAACTACGCGGTCGAAGCCGCCCGTTTGGGGCAGATGACCGATTACGAAAAGCTCACGCTCGAAGTTTGGACCAACGCCGCGATCACTCCGCAGGACGCCATCGGCTTGGCCGCCAAGCTCATGAAAGATCACATGAGCATCTTCATCAATTTCGAAGAGCAGCCGGACCTTCCGGAGGAAGTGGTCGAGAATTACAGCGACCCGCGCCTGGAATTCCTGGACCGCTCGGTCGAAGAGCTTGAGCTTTCCGTGCGCTCCTACAATTGCCTGAAGAACGCGAACATCCAGAATCTCCGCGAGCTCGTGCAGAAGACCGAATCCGAAATGCTCAAGACCAAGAATTTCGGGCGCAAGTCGCTGAACGAGATCAAGGACATCCTGGTCAAGATGGGGTTGAGCCTCGGGATGAAATTCGACGAGCACGGCCGTATCATCTGGCCGCCGCTGCCGAGCCAGACCGCGCCGCCACCGTCGGAAGAAGGAGAACACGGGGCGCTCTAGCCACCGGGCAAGACCATGAGACACCTTAAGTCGGGCTTCAAACTCGGGAAGCAACCGGCGCATCGGCGCGCTGTCTTGCGCAATCTCGTTACGAACCTGATCGAGAAAGAGCGCATACAGACCACCATCCTCCGGGCACGCGCTGCACGTCCGCTCGCCGAACGCATGATCACTCTCGGCAAGCGCGACTCCTTGCATGCGCGGCGCCAGGCGGCTGCCTTTCTGATGACTCCGGGCGCCACGAAAAAGCTCTTTGCTGATCTCGCTCCGCGTTTCGCCGATCGTCCCGGCGGCTACACGCGGATCATTCGCGTCGGCTGGCGCATCGGCGACGGCGCCGAGCTCGCCATCCTTGAATTCATCGGCTCGGAGCTGAAGAAAAAAGAAAAGAAGAAGCGCGAAAAGGTGGTCGAAGAAGCTCCGGAAGAAAAGGAAGCGGCAGTCAACAAATAGATCAACCCAGAAACAAATTCAAAAAGGCCCGCCTCGATCATTCGAAGCGGGCCTTTTATTTTTTGGAGTGCAGTTCCTTACTTGATTCCGAGCCAGCTGTTGTAAATCGCCTTCTGCTGCTCCGTCGGATTCTCTACCGGCTTGAGCTTGTAGGTGTAATACGGGCTCGCCGTGAGCGTTACGGGAATTTCTTTTATTTGCCCTAGTCGGATGACCGTTATGTGAATCGTGTCGCCGGGCTTGTGCTCGGAGATTGCCTGGCTAAAGCCATCGTTGTTCACCATGCGACTGTCCACAGCCATGACCACGTCGTCGCGATCGAGACCGGCCGTATCGGCGGGGCTGCCGGGAGTCACATTTCGGATTTTGGCGCGGCCGTCGTCGTTTTTCTCTTGGCTCACGCCGATCCATGCTTTTTCGGAATCGAGCCTCTTTTCCACGCCGATTCCCGCATAAGCGAAGTATTTTTCGTAGGGAATGGGTTCCTTGCCGCTGATGTATTGGCTGAAAATTCCGCTGATGTCTGTGCCGGCCACTTCCGAAGCGGCCTTCACGGCGTCGTCAGGCTCGAAGCCGGGCTTGGGAAGCGCGTAGCGCGAGTAGAGCAGGCGCATCCAGTCATCGAGCGATTTTTTATTGTTCGTGTCCTGCCGGATGGCAAAGTCGAGAATGTGCCCCATGATCTGTCCGCCGTCATAGTAGGAATAATTTGTGTTGCGCAGATTATTCAGGGCACCGGAGTCGCCGCGAGGAGCCCAGGTGTCCCAACTGGTGTCTTCGATGCTGCGCTCCTTCCGGCCGGGTTCCGATTCGAATTTCGTGATGAGGTCGGCGATTCCGTCCAAGTACTGCTGGGGCGTGATCAGTCCCGCGCGTGGGAGCGAAAGCGAGCCGTAGTAACTTGTAAGGCCTTCTGAAATCCAAAGCGACGGCGTGTGCACCATTTGCGAATAATCGAATGGGCCGAGCGGCCGCGGGCGGAGCCGCTTCACGTTCCAGGCGTGAAAAAATTCGTGCGCCGAAACGAAAAGCTTCAGGTTGTACGCGTTGCCGTACCCCGGAATCGGATCGGTTGAATCCCAATCCGACGAAAAATCGATTTGCGTCGAATTCAAGTGCTCCAACCCGCCGCCGGTGTTAGGCCAAATGTGAAAGAGGAACCAGTAGTCCTTGAAGGGAGCGGCTTGTTCCGTGCCGGTCACCGATTGAAACATCGGGACGAGCACTTCCACGAATTTCTGGGCGTCCTGCGCGAACTTCGTGAAATCTTTGCCCCCTTCCACGTCGTGAACGATCACGTGGTATGTCGTGCCGAGAACCTGAAAATCTTTCTCCGCGAAATCCGAAATTTCGAGCGGCGCGTCGGCGAACCAGTTGTAATCCGCGGCGCGAAAAGCGTGATCGGAGGTTCGCTCCATGCCCGTTGCGATTTTCCAGCCCGAAGGAACTGCGATGGAGAGTTCCACCGGCCGCTCTTTGCCGCCGACGAGGTACATCCACACGGACGGCCCACCGATGAAAGCGTGCCGCTCGTTGTATTGGGCCTGATTATTGCGCAGCGTATCGCCATAAACCTGATACGAAACGGTTACCGCTTTCGCACCGGAGAGTTCGATGCGCCAGGTCTGGCTATCGGTCTTGCGCCACTTCAGCTCTTTGCCGTCCGGGCTGGCCGCTCGAAATCGCTGGACGTTGGCCCAATAATTTTCAAGGTAATACGATCCGGGCGCCCAGTCGGGAATCGCGAATTCCGCAGTATCTCCGGTCAACTCGCCGGCGTGAATCGTGACGTCCATCAAATGCGTGTTGGGGCGTTCGAAACCTAGTTCGTAGCGAAGCGGCTCGCCGGCGGCTCGTGCAACCGGCGAAATCATAAGCGCGAGGGCGGCAAGCAGCAGTGAAAAAGTCAAAGAGCGACGAGCCATCAATGTCTCCTTTCGGAAGATAACAAATCGTAAATTTGAACGCATCATGCCGGCGCGACCGGCGGCAGGGAATTGTCTCGCCGTTTCTGCCGGATGTCTCCTAAAAGTACAACGAGCGCCACTACCACCTGCGCCGCGATTCCTCCGGCGGTGTCGAGCAGCACGTCGGAAACCGCCGCAGTGCGGCCGGGAACGAAGCTCTGATGAAATTCGTCGAGAGAGGCGTAGGCTGCCACAATCGCGATGGCAACCACGGCCCATCCAAGGCGCGCGCCTCGGTGCCCCGCGCGCATCCCGCGCAGGATCAGCAAGCTCAGGATGAAGTACTCGGTGACGTGGCCTGTTTTGCGAATGAAATGATGAAGCAGAAAAAGCGTGTCGTCGGAAGCGCGCGGAAAAAGCCAGTGAAGAACCGGAACAATGATCCGGCTGGTGTTTTCGGAGGTGAAGACGCCGGTTGAAAAAGTGGAAATTACCACGGCCCAAAGCAGCGCAGGCCACCAACGCTTGAGCCATTGCATGCTAGAAACTCCGAGCCGTTCCCGCGGTGTCCTGCATTATTCCAGCCGGTAATTCGGCGCTTCCCGCGTGATGATTACGTCGTGTACGTGGCTTTCGCGCAAGCCAGCCTGGGAAATTCGAACGAACTGGCTGCGCTCCTGAAGATCTTTGAGGTCCGCCGCGCCGCAGTAGCCCATCCCGCTTCGCAAGCCGCCGACGAGTTGCTCGACCAGAGCGGACAGCGGCCCTTTATACGGCACCTGACCTTCGATGCCCTCCGGCACGGTTTTTCCGCGAGCGGCATCCTCCTGCGCGTAGCGGTCAGCCGATCCCGCCTCCATCGCTCCGATGGAGCCCATGCCGCGATAGGACTTGAATGTGCGGCCCTGATACAAAATCGTTTCGCCGGGAGATTCTTCGGTGCCGGCAAAGAGCCCGCCGATCATGACCGACGAAGCGCCGGCAGCGATGGCCTTGCTGATGTCTCCCGAGAATTTAATGCCGCCATCGGCGATCAGCGGAACTCCGGTGCCTTTTGCTGCGCGCGCGCTCTCCATGATGGCGGTGATCTGTGGGACGCCCGCGCCGGTGACGACGCGCGTGGTGCAAATCGATCCTGGCCCGATTCCGACTTTCAAAGCGTCCACGCCCAGAGCAATCAGATCGCGGGCGCCTTCCGCAGTGGCCACGTTTCCGGCAATGAGCTGCATTTCGGGCAGTTTGTGTTTCACGGCGCGGATGGCCTCCATTACGCGCGTGGTATGGCCGTGAGCGGTGTCGATTGCAAGCACATCCGCACTGCCGCGCGCGAGTTCCTGGGCACGCTCGAGGAAATCGCCGGTCGCGCCGATGGCTGCACCCACGCGCAGGCGTCCGTGTTCGTCTTTTGTGGCGCTGGGGAATTCGATTTTCTTCTGGATGTCCTTGACGGTGATTAGGCCTTTCAAATTGAAATCCGCGTCGACCACCAGAAGCTTTTCGATGCGATGGCGCTGCAGGATTTTTTCGGCTTCTTCGAGCGTGGTGCCCACGGGAACGGTAACAAGATTCTCTTTCGTCATGATATTACTGACGGGCTGATCCAGGTTGCGCTCAAAACGCAGGTCGCGGTTGGTAAGAATTCCCATCAGGCGCGCGCCGCGCGTGACCGGAAGGCCGGAAACTTTGTACTTGTTCATGATGTCGAGCGCCTGGCGCACGGAGAGCTCGGGTGCAATGGTGACGGGATCCACGATCATCCCGCTTTCCGAACGCTTTACCTTGTCCACTTCTTCGGCTTGGCGATCGATGGACATATTCCGGTGGATGAACCCGATGCCGCCCTGGCGCGAGATGGCGATGGCCAGGCGCGAGTCGGTGACCGTGTCCATGGCCGCGGCGACGATGGGGATATTCAATGCGATTTTGCGCGAGAGGCAGGTGCGCGTGTCCGCCTGCGCCGGAAGCACGGAAGACTTGCCGGGCAGAAGCAGAACGTCATCAAACGTCAGCCCCTCGGGTATGGCTCCTTCAATCATTCTTTCTCCAGTCCCACGTTGGGCGCGCAGAAACAAAAAAGCGCAGCGCGGTAGGCTGGGCTAAGGAAAGTTCTCCTTGTGGCGAAAAAAACCTCATGGGCAATCCAAGGATTTTAGGCGCTTCGGCGCGCGAAATCAAGGCGGCGAGGCGGCCCCACCGTGTTCTGCGTCGCGGTGAGACCCCCCGAAAAAAGTTGCGATTAGACATGGTCGCGGTCGTTTGTTTTGAATGAGTTAGAGGGATTGCTAATCCCTGTTGTTGCGATTAGAAAAGAGGGTTGACCGGGAATATTGCGGCGGCCGTGACTTCCGACGGCTCCTATATTTTCAATTCTATTTTCATCAACCATAAGGGACGCTAGCACGAATTCAGCGCGTTGACAATTGAGTAGAGACTGTAAGAGGACGCGGATTCGAGCCCGTAAGATCGTGCGGAATGCGCAGAAAAAAGGAACTAGCTGCGCCCGTGGGACGAGTTACACCGTTGCGAAGGGCGATGGGAGTGCTTACGATGGATACATGGTGAACGACGATTTTGTACCGTTGCGCGCGGTCCGCAACGCGCATGTGATGACGATTGCGGCGAATTTTTGGCGGCGACGGTTTCCGCGGCTGCCGAAGGGTGTCGCGCGCCTGTTCGAATCGGAGCCGGGCACGCAGGTGCTCGGGGAATGCCACTGGCAGGAGAATCCGCGCGAACATCCGACGCTCGTACTGTTGCACGGCCTGGAAGGTTCGAGCGAGGCAGGCTATATGCTCGGGACAGCCGAGAAAGCCTTCGTCGCCGGCTTTAACGCGGTGCGGTTGAACCAGCGCAATTGCGGCGGGACCGAGAAGCTCACGCCGACGCTCTATCACTCCGGCTTGAGCAGCGATATCCGCGCCGTAGTTATGGAATTGATCGAGCGCGATGGCTTGCGGGAAATTTTCGCCGCAGGTTATTCCATGGGCGGAAACCTGGTGCTGAAGATGGCGGGAGAATTCGGAGCATCCGCACCTCCGGAACTGCGCGCGTTCGTGGCGGTGGCTCCGGCGCTCGATCTGGCGTCTTGCGCCGATGCACTCGTTGAGCCGCACAATTTCATTTACGAGCTGCATTTCGTGAAGAGCCTCAAAAGCCACATGCGTTACAAGGCCAGCCTTTTTCCCGAGCGATACCGGCTGAAGGAGGTGCCGGGTTTCCGGCGCATTGCCACGGTGCGGGATTTTGACAACGTGGTCACCGCGCGTTTTTGCGGGTTTCAGGACGCCGCCGATTATTACGCACGTTCGAGCGCGCTCGGTGTGGTGTCGCAGATCCGGCGGCCTACGCTGATTTTGATTGCGCAGGACGATCCCTTCGTTCCTTTTGCGCCGTTTCAAGATGCGGCGATTGCAGAGAATCCATACATCACGCTGGTGGCACCGGAGCACGGCGGGCACTGCGCGTTTATTTCGCAGAAGGGTGAGCCGAATCGTTTTTGGGCCGAGGCGAAGATTGTGGAGTATTGCGTGAAGCAGTCGAAGCCGGGCGCGCAGGAAAAAGCGGCTGCTCAGGCGACTGGGGTTTCGAGCGATGGTTGAAATCCCGGTGTCAAGAGATGGGCCGCGCCCGATTCCGCGATGAACATGTCATCTTCGCAGCGCATTCCGTAGTCTCCCGTGACGTAAATTCCCGGTTCGTTCGAGAAAGTCATTCCCGGCTTCAAGATCGTGCGATTGCCGCGCACCAGGTACGGCGACTCGTGGCCGTCCATTCCGATTCCGTGGCCCAAGCGGTGCGAGAAATATTTGTAGCCGGGGCCGAATCCGGCATCGGTGATGACCTTGCGGGCGGCGTCGTCCACCGAGCCGCACTCGTGGCCGGCGACGGCAGCGGCAAGCGCCGCATCCTGGGCAGCGCGAACAATCTCAAAGGCGTGTTGGAGTTTTTCCGGAGGCTTGCCTAGAACGCCCATGCGCGTGACGTCCGACTGGTATCCCTCGATGGTTGTGCCGTCGTCGATCATCACGCCGACGCCCTCGCGCAGAGTTTGTTCTTCACGTGATCCGTGGGGAAGAGAGGAGGAGGCGCCGAAAGTGACGGAAGCCTCGCCTCGAAGACCCATTCGCGCGTAGCCTTTTTCTACAAGACTGGCAACGTCGCGCTGTGACATGCCTTCGCGCAAAGAAGCGAAGGTGGCCTTGTAAACGTCACAGGTGGCAGAGCAGGCAAGGCGCATGAGTTCGAGTTCGTGTTCGCTCTTTTGCGCGCGACAGCCGACGGTGATGGGGTCGCCGCTCGCGTACTCGAGAGATGAGGCGGCACGACGCAAACCGTCGAAGAACACATAGCGCGTGGTTTCTTCGACGCCAATCTGACCGGTGCGGATGCCGCGTTCAGCAAACCATTTGGCCGCTATTGCATACGGACTTTCGTCTTCCTGCCAGACGCGGATTTCCATGGGCCAGCGAAGTTGCTCGCGCAAACGGCTCTCTTCGAACGCAGGGCAAATCAGAAGGGGATCGCCCTGGCGTGGAACCAACAGCGCGAGAATGCGTTCGCTGGGCCACCAGCGGATACTAGTGAAATAGGCGAGCGTGGTTCCCGGGGTAACGTAGAGCGCCTGGAAGCGGGACTCTGCGTCAGTCATCAACTGCTGGGCGCGGGTGATCCGCGATTGAAATTCATCGACGCGGATCGGCTTCACGCGATCGCCGAGAGGTTTCAATTTATCGAAAGCGGGCGGCAACGGTTGCGGCGCGGCCTGCTCGTTTGCTTCGCGTGCTGCGGGAGAACGGCCGAAGATCGAGCTTGCAGCCACGCTGCCGGAAACTAGAGAAGCGTTCTTGAGCAGGTGGCGGCGGGAAAATTTCATGAGTTCTCCGATGCAGCGGCTACTGGAAGTGCGAAATCAAAACAGCGTCAGTGACGACATTACCGTGCGCGTAGATCACTTGTTTTCCGTCGGGAGAGAGGGCGAAGGCTCCCCAGGCGAAGTCCAGCCCAAGGGTCATCACTTGCTTTGCGGCGACAGGTGTGGCGCCTGGCGCTGCGATGGGTTGAGCCCACAGGCTGACGAGGCCGGCCTTATTGACGGGGTAGAGGACCGCGCGACCATCTTTGGTCCAGGCAAGCTTCTGTCCACCGTCGCCATTGAGCGCGGCATCCTGCGGTAAGTCATATGTGCTGCGGATTTCGCCGCCACCGAGCCCAATCACGGCGAGCTTCGTGGGCTTACTCGGATCGGGCGCATAGGCGGTAACGACAGAATCTCCATCCGGAGAGATGACCGGGCGCTGGACGTCAACCTTGGCGATCTCGGTGGGAGTGCCGCCGTCAATGCTGAGCTTCATCAGGTGATTCACGTCGCCGACAATGTTGACGTAAACGAGGAATTTTCCGTCGGGCGAGCAAGCGGGCTGGACATCTATTTTCCCCTGGGTCAGTTGCGTCAAGTTCGTTCCGTCAATATCCGCACGCCAGACCGAGCTGCCTTGCTCCCGATGACTCGTGCTGTAAACGAAATGTTTGCCGTCTCCGCAGCCCGAGAGCGAGCCGGGAAATTCGGCGTTCGGCGCAATATCATGAATGTTTGTTCCATCGGGAGACGTGCTGGCAAGGCGAATGGCTCCCGAATTGTAGTAGCCGTAGATTATTTTGTCGCCGGGAACCCAAATGATGCCTGAAATACCGTCGGCGCGGTTGATGCCGCTGGTAATCTGGCGGGGCGGCGAAAGCGAGGCGGAGCTGCCGAGATTTGTGATCCAAAGATTTCCGGTCAAGCCCACTTGAACGGAGGCGAGAGCGGAACCGTCGGAGGTAATACTGGCGCCGATATAAAAATTCAGGTCGTTGGTGATCCGGCGCGATTCGGCGCCGGGATAACTGAGCTCGTAGAGCTGAGCGTTGAGTGAATTTTTGCCGGGGCGCGCGCCGAAGACGAGAGCTGAGCCATCGGGCAACCATGCCATCTGATCGGGCGCGGACCAATCGGCCGTCCCGACGCGCGTTTTCGTTTTCGAGCCTACTTCGATGGTTTCTATCGCGTACTTGTTGAACTCGCCGTCCGGATTGTCCGCTACCGCGATTCGTTTTCCATCGGGTGACCAAGCGGGACCTGAGCCGGAAATGAAGGCCGGATTTTTCATGCTTAGGAGAGATTGCTCATTCGTTCCATCTACGTTCGCAACAAGCAGGTCGGAGGTCCTCAGCTTGGTGGACTGCCGGACGAATACGAATCGCTTGCCGTCGGGAGAGAAGCTAATGGGGCTGTCCACATCCACGATGATCTGGCGCGGACCGCCGCCGAGAGAAGGAACTTGAAAAAGAGTTCCGAGGCCGACGGATTCATCGCGCTTGACGAAATAAAGATAATTTCCGTCGGGAGAAAATGTGAGCCCATCGATCTCGCCCGGTGTACCAAGCTCGACTTGCGCGGTGCTTCCAGTGGCGAGTTGGCGAATCCAAATCCCGTGCGAGCCCTTTTCATCCGCGACGTAAGAGAGCCACTTGCCATCGCTCGAAATAGCGGCGGAGTGGACGTTGCCGCTAGAGGTGACCGGAGTGATGGTCATTTGCGAAAACGCCGGCGGATTTTCGTGGCGCGGCGCGCGGTAGTGCAGGAATAGGGCAACCGCGGCAGCGAGGCCGAAGACAACTGGAAGGACTTTTACGAGAGTGCTCCAGCCGGACTTTGCAGGTGCGGCTGCCACGGCGGTAGTCTGCAAAGGCGCGGAGGTCCCTTGTGAACTCCCGGGCGGGGCTGCGTAGCTTCCTGATCCGGGTCCCGCGCCCGCGCCTGACCAAGGAACGGGAGCACCACTTGCGGCGCGTCCGGAATCCGTATCGCGCTTCAGGCGTTTCAAATCGCCGCGGAGTTCGGCGGCCGTCTGATAACGCAGGTCGCGATCTTTCTCGAGCGATTTGCCGATAATTTCTTCGAGCTTCGGCGGCAGATTGGAATTGAGCGAGGAAGGCGCGACGGGCGTGCGGTTCAAGATCGCGTCAAAAATGACCGCGGAAGTGTTTCCATTGAACGCCGCTTGTCCCGTGGCCATTTCGTAGAGCACGGCTCCGAGACTGAAGAGATCGGTGCGCGCGTCGAGCTCTTCGCCCCGAGCTTGCTCGGGCGACATGTAAGCGATGGTGCCGATGGCAGAGCCGGGGCTGGTGAGGATCAGATTATCGGTGGTCAGCTGCGCGGCGGTATTTCCTGCGCCGACCGCTTCTGCGATCCGCCGGGAAGTGGTCTGCTTGGCCAGTCCGAAATCGAGAATCTTGGCCTGCGAGCGCGAGGTGATGAAAATGTTCGCGGGCTTGATATCGCGATGAACGATTCCGCGCGAGTGGGCGGCATCCAGCGCATCGGCCATTTGGGAGCCGAAATCGAGAAGGGCATCGGTGGCAAGAGGGCGTCCCGCAATGCGCTCGCGCAGCGTCTGGCCTTCCATCAATTCCATTACGAGAAAAGGGCGGCCGTTGTGTTCGCCGACGTCGTAAATAGTGCAGATTCCGGGATGATTGAGCGAGGAAGCGGCGCGAGCTTCGCGCTGAAATCGTTCGAGTGCGGCAGGATCGCGCGCGAGATCTTCGGAAAGAAATTTCAACGCCACCATGCGGCCGAGGCGCGTGTCTTCCGCTCGAAAGACCTGGCCCATACCGCCGGCTCCGAGAGGATCAATGATTTTGTAATGCGATATGGTTTCGCCAATCATGCGAACAAACATCGTAAACAAGTCGCGGGAGGGACGCAAGCAGCGGGAAATCAGCGAAATCCGCGAGAATGGCGCATGACAATAATTGTCAGGTGATTCGCGAATTCTGAAAAGGGTTCAGGGCATCGAAACTTTTTTCGGACGGGCGTGTTTCACCTTCATCAGCCGAAAAGGGCTTCGGCCCCCGGCAATCATCAAATACTAGATGAGGTGATTTTCCATGTTGAATCGCAAAGGTAAGGGTGTGTTCTTAATGTTGTTCGCTGCAATCGCACTTTCCAGCTGTAGCAGCGGGGGAAGTGGTTCCACTCCGCCGGCCAATCAAATGGGCTCTGTATTCACGATCGGCACGGATGCGCCGCTGCCGAGCGTAGTGTCGTGCGAAGTGACGGTCACCGGTATCACGCTGTTTAATGGCACGACGAATGTGCCGGTGTTGAGCACGCCGCAGGTTGTGGACTTCGCGCAGCTCAGCGGCCTGCATCAGCTTCTGGATTTGAACGCGGTGCCGACGGGAACGTACACGTCTGCAACGGTGACGATTTCTTCTCCGGTGATCGGATACATCAACGTGGACCCGCCGAATCCCCCGACGGTAGCAACAATCAACGGAACTCCCGCTCAATTCAGCGTGACGGTGAACTTCGCCACGCCGTTCGTTCTGACCAGCGCCGATCTCGTCGGGCTGCGCATGGAATTCGATCTGCGCAAATCACTGCAGACCGATGGCAGCGGCAACGTGACCGGCGTGATCAATCCGGTATTTGAAATGCAATTGCTCAACGCCACTGATTCTGGAGTATGGATTGACGACTTCCACGTCGGCGTGGTTGGCGTCACGGGGAGCAACACCTTAACGGTGCAGGGACCTCACGGACGCCAGTGGCAGGTTACGACCAGCGACAGCACTATGTTCGACGACACCGACATTCCGATGAGTTCCTACACCACGAACACGATTCTCTCGATTTCGGGCGAACTCGATCCGGTCAGCAAAGCAATCGATGCGTCCGAAGTGCAAGTGATCTCGAACGACAAATTCTACATGGGTGGTTTGCTCACGAGCGTACGTCCACCGGCTCCGGAAGCTGCCACGCAGGTGGATTTGTACGTCCGCGAGTTGCTGCCTGATGTCACCGGGATTTCCGACGGTGACATCGAAACGGTTGATTTGAACGGCAGTGAAAACTACAAGATCGGGCACATCAATCTTCCGCTGACCACGCTGCTGTTCAATAATACTTTGATGGCGCCGGGGCAGCGGGTGGACATTGGCGGCGCGCTTGTGACGTCAGACGGCAGCGACACGCTCACACCTCATCGCGTGATCCTGCGAAGGCAAGGGCAGGCGGGAACATGGGTGACCGGAAGCACAGTGGTCCAGTCCGGCAACGCGGGCAGCTTTTCGCTGAACGACAACTGGACGGCGGGAATTCTGTTGCCCAGCCCGCTCACGGTGTTGACGACCAACGACACGAACTTCATCAACCTGAGCGGGCTCGGTGCGCTCAGCGGCCCTGGTCCGATTAATATTCGAGTGGTCGGATTCATACTCATGGATCAGGGTACAGGCCAGCCGGTGATGGTGGCGCGTTCGGTGGAGCAACTCGGTTCATAACCGGCGCGGCAAATTTGCTGCGTCGTCGCCGTTGTCCCGCTTCGCCCGGAGCGGGACAACGGCATTTTTTGGCTTGCAGCGTTGGGTAGGTGCGCTAGAATCGCGGCCATGCAAGACCCGCAAACATTTTCAAAGTTCTGGCCGTCTTACGTGCTGGCTCACCGGCAACCACTGACGCGAGTTTTTCATTCCGCGGGGACGCTGGCTGGCTGGACCCTGCTGCTCGCCGCCATCATTCTGCGGCGACCGTGGCTCGTTCTGGCTGGGCTCGTCGTGCCGTACGCGTTCGCGTGGTTTTCGCACTTCTTCGTGGAGCACAATCGTCCCGCATCCTTCGAACATCCTCTATGGTCATGGCTGGCGGACCAGAAGATGGTGGCGATGATTCTGGCGGGGCAGATGAATCGGGAAGTGAAACGTTGCGCGGAAGTCGAAAGTGCGACGGCGGCACACTAGCCAGATTGCTACGCGGAAATCCGCGCGCAGCACAACTACTCCATCTTAGTCGCTACAACTTCCTTGCCCTTCGTGCGAATCTCAATGGCCATCGGCGGCCGAATGCCGGCTCCCTGTGCTATGGCCCCGCGCACGAGTCCGCCTTCCGGATTGGTTCCGTAGCGCAGCAGATCGAAGACGGTGCGATTGCAGGGATCACCTACCATCGGATGATTCGCGCGATAGTGGTACACGGATTCCAGCTTGGCCAGATCGGTCACGTATTCCAAGTCGCAAGTCCCGTAAGGCTCGCGCAACGAAAGGCCCCAATACGCGCCGCCCGGCAGGTGTACGACAATTCCAGGCATTTCCAAGGCTGTTTTCGGATCGCGGTAGGTGAATCGTTGGCTAGACCACGGCTTCGCGAGTTCGTCGGTTGTCGCCACTGCGCCGGGAGCAATCGGCAGTTTTTCGGCAGGCTTAGGTGGCTCCACAGCGATTGGGACTGAACTGGCTTCGACCGGAGGAGGCGCCATTTCCTTCGCGGGCCGCTCGCGACTCCACCACGCGACTGCAATCCCGGCCACAACAGCAGCGACGATGACCGCCGAAATCCAGGGCGGCGGAAATTGCACGCGCGATAGTCTTGCTTTTAGATCCGCGCCGCTATGTGTTGCGGGAGTTTCTCGGGAGCTTGCAGCTTTCGACGGCACGCCGGGTATGCGCGGCTGAGAGGGCCTGAATGGATCGAATGGTTTGTTTTCGTCAGACATAGTCGGTATGCGAAAGGGGACTCTCAGATTGAATCGTCGGCGTCGAAATTGCAAGCAGCGGCCGCGCGGAAGTGTTAACGCTTTCGTCCGCTGGAAGGCGCGAAACTATGCCGGCCTGCTGACGCGCACGGAATGATGCGCGACATACTCGTGCAGGTTGGCAAGAATCAAAAGCAGCTCGAGCATGCGATCGCGCTGTTCAGGTTGCGGCTCGTCCGCGGACTCTTCCAGATTCTTGACGATTGCGAGGGCATCGGAAAGCAGCCATTCAAGACCACTGGAATCAAGCGAAGCGCCTTCGCGGCAGCGTCCCAGAGCCTGGTCGGTGCGGACAAAAGCGTCGTCGAGAAAATGGTCGAGGCAAAGCCGAACTCCGCTAAGCGCGGGAGGAATCGATTTCGCACACCCAACCCGGAGGCAGCTTCTGGGCACGGTGGCAGTCATCACACACCCCAAATTTCGAGTGGTTACTACCTCGAGGTACGTGAGAGATTAACACATTTTTTTTAAAGCAAGCACGGGTGCGCCGAAAAGCACAATAGCAGCGGCAACATCGGGCGTTTGCCCGGGAAGAGTCGTTGCCGAAACACAGCAGAAGCCAAATGGCGTTATAAAAAACGGGGCGCCCGGTTGGACACCCGTGCTTTTTACAGGAATCTTCAGCTCAGCGAATTTCGATGGTTCCGGAACTCGTGCTGAGTTCGACTACAGGGCCGCCGGCGCCGACTTTTCCGCGCAGCTCACGCGGACTGATGTTGCCTTGAACCGTGATTTCGTGGGCGGTTTCAATGTTGCCCGAACTGGTGCGCGCGACAACATTGAAGGAGGCCTGCTTCGGAAAGTCCACGCTCACATTGCCCGATCCCGTGTGAAGCCGCCAGTCTCCTTTGGGATCGCCCTGGGCGGTGATGCTGCCGCTTCCCGTGCTTACCTTTGCCGCGCCCGAGACGCCTTTAATTTCGACATCGCCAGAGCCCGTCTGAATTTCGACGTCGCCGGGTGCGGTTTGTTCGAACTTCACATCGCCGCTGCCGCTCGTCGCCGTCAGACCTCCGGCGACACCGATAGCTCGAATCGTTCCGCTGCCGGTGGAAGCGCGCGCGCCGCCGTGAATCGAATCCAGTTCGATGTCGCCGGATCCGCTGCGCGCTTTCACTTCGCCGCCAATGGAGTTCAGCTTGACGCCTCCCGAGCCGCTCGTGGCGTCCACCGGGCCACTGATCCCGTTGGCGCTCTGATCGCCCGAGCCGGATTCCGCGTGGAGCTTCGTTTCGGCGGGAACGATCACTTCGTAGCTGATGGAGATATGACGCGTCAAATCATGGTTCTCGATGTGTCCAATGCGAATCGTATTGCCACTTTGCTCAATCGGCGGGTTCTTTTCGATTTCTTGGATGCGTGCATCCACATCGCCCCAGCCGTTAGCGTGAATTTTAGCGTGAATTTCTACCTTGCCCGAATCTCCGGGACGAACCGTAATATCTCCCGAGCCGGTCTGCACGTCGAGATCGACGGCGCCAGTGACCGTGAGCGTACGATCGAAATGGCCCTGGCTGTCCGCAGCCATGGCCGGAAATGCCGCGAGGCTGGCGGCTAGAGCGACGGTCAGCAGCGCGGGGAATAAACGCAGACGGACTTTCATCTTATTTCCTCCTGAGCGAAATGGGGCCCACACACGCAGGTTGATACGCAATACATGGCTGAAAAGTTCAGACGCAAATGCGCAGCCGAGGTGAGCGCCAACAGATTGCAGTCCGGACGAAAGTAGGCTAGGCGGCGGTGCCGTGGCACTTCTTGTATTTCTTTCCCGAGCCGCAGGGACAGGGATCATTGCGCCCGACTTTCGCCGCGGCACGCACGGGTTTGGGAGCCTCGGTCTGCGCTGGGCCGGTTTGAAACTGCAATTGCTGCTGTTGGCGCCTTTGGCGGCGCTCCATTTCCTCGGGAGAAAATTGAGAAAGGCCGCGCGGCGTGGGCGGCTTGGGTGACGGCGTGCCGCCTTCAGCGGGGGCCGCACTTTGCGGATCGGCAGGACGGACGAGAAATAGAAAGCGCACGGCTTCGGTGTCAATGCGGTCCATCAGCTCATCGAAAAGGACGAAAGCTTCTTTCTTGAATTCGACCAGCGGATCTTTCTGGCCGTAGCCCCTTAGGCCGATGCCTTCCTTCAAGTGGTCGAGAGTGAGAAGGTGGTCCTTCCACTGGCCGTCCACCACGTCGAGAAGGATATGGCGCTCAAGCCAGCGCAGAGTCTGCGCGCCGAAGAGCTTTTCCTTTTCCTCGTAGCGCAGTTTCATCTTCTCGATCATGGCTTCGGCAAGCGTGTCGTGATTCAGCGTGGCGAAGTCCATGCCCACCGTTTTGGGATCGAAGCCGAACTGGTTCAGGACTTCGTTGCTGAATTGCGTGATGTTCCACTGGTCGGGATGCTGCTCGCGCGGGCAATACGTTTCGACCAGCTGGTTCGCGATCGCTTCGGCGCGCTCGAGAATGAAATCCTTCTGATCGCGGCCTTCGAGGAACGAGCGGCGCAGACCGTAAATCGTTTCGCGCTGCTTGTTCATCACGTCGTCGTATTCCAGCAAATGTTTGCGCGCTTCGAAGTTTTGCGCTTCGACCGCCTTCTGCGCGTTCTCAATGCGCTTGCTGATGAGCTTGGACTCGATCGGCACGCCTTCGGTCATGCCGAGCCAGTGCATCATGGCTTTCACCTTTTCGCCGCCGAAAATGCGAAGCAAATCGTCTTCGAGCGAAAGGAAAAAGCGCGAAGCTCCGGGATCTCCCTGGCGGCCGGCGCGCCCGCGAAGCTGGTTGTCAATTCGCCGCGCTTCGTGCCGCTCGGTGCCGAGAATGTGCAGGCCGCCCATGGCCACCACTTCGTCGTGTTCCGCTTTGCATTGCTCGGCGAACTGGTCGTAGATGGGTTTCCATTGATCGAGCGGAACTTGATAAATCTTGCCCTCTTGCTGGAAGAGAACCATGGCGCTGGCTGTGGCGCTGGTGCCGTTGCCGCTGGGTGTTGCCGTTGTGCTCGTGGAACCGCCGCCCACGGCAGCCGCTGCTGCGGCGTCGGCCTGTGCGGGAGTTTCCGTTCCGGGTGCCGCGCCGATCACCGAACTTGCCGGGGCGTAAGGCATCGCCAGCTTGTTCTTCAGCGCGTACTCGCGCGTCATGGCTTCGGGATTTCCGCCGAGAAGGATGTCCGTGCCGCGGCCGGCCATGTTGGTCGAAACGGTAACCGCGCCTTTACGTCCGGCTTGCGCGATGATTTTCGCTTCGCGCTCGTGCTGCTTGGCGTTCAACACCTGGAAGGGAATGCCCGTTGTTTTCAAAATCTCAGCGATTTTTTCCGATTTTTCGATGGAGATGCTGCCCACGAGTACCGGCTGCCCGCTTTCGTAATACTGGCGGATGCCGCCGGCCTTGGTGCCGTCTTCCTGTATGATCCCATTCACCGCGGCTTCGAATTTTTCGGACTCCGTGCGGTATACCACGTCCGGATTTTCGAGCCGAATGAGCGTGCGGTTGGTGGGGATGGCGACCACTTCGAGTTTGTAAATCTTATCGAACTCGGCCGCTTCGGTGTCCGCGGTGCCGGTCATTCCGGACAGCTTCTTGTACATGCGAAAATAATTCTGGAATGTGATGGTGGCGAGCGTCTGGTTTTCGCGCTCGATTTTCACGCCTTCTTTCGCTTCGATCGCCTGATGCAGACCGTCGGACCATCGCCGTCCGGGCATTTGGCGGCCCGTGAATTCATCCACGATGACGATTTCGCCGTCTTTGACCACGTAATCCACGTCTTTTTGAAACAGCGCATGGGCGCGCAGCCCCTGATAGACGTGGTGAATCATGTCCATATTCGCGGGATCGTAGAGGTTCCCGAGGCCCAGCAGCCGCTCGCACTTGGACACGCCTTCTTCGGTGAGCGTCGAAGTGCGGTGTTTTTCATCGAGCGTGTAATCGATCTCGAGGATCAGCTTCGGGATGATTTTGTCGATGCGATAATATTTGTCGGTGGATTCTTCGGCGGGCCCGGAAATAATCAGTGGCGTGCGCGCTTCGTCAATCAGGATGGAGTCAACTTCGTCCACGATGGCGAAGTGGTGGCCGCGCTGGACGCAGTCCTTCAAATCGTACTTCATGTTGTCGCGCAGGTAATCGAAGCCGAACTCGTTGTTGGTGCCGTAGGTGATGTCCGCGGCATAGGCGGCGCGACGTTGCACGTCGTCCAGATCGTGGACGATCACGCCAACCGTGAGCCCAAGCATTTTGTAAATCGGGCCCATCCACTCGGCGTCGCGGCGGGCGAGGTAATCGTTCACGGTGACGATGTGCACGCCCTGCCCCGTGAGCGCATTTAGGTATGCGGGAAGCGTGGCCACGAGCGTCTTGCCTTCGCCCGTTTTCATTTCAGCAATCTTGCCCTGGTGCAGAACGATTCCGCCAATGAGCTGCACGTCGAAGTGGCGCATCCCAAGAGTACGCCGGCCGGCCTCGCGCGCGATGGCAAAGGCGGGGACGAGCGCGGGTTCCACGGCCTCGCGGAGCTTCTGCTTGTAGTCCGGGTCGTCGCGTTCGACTCCCTCCAGGCGGCCTTGTACTTCCGCCCTCAACGCGGGAGTTCGCGCCATCAGCTCGTCGTCGGAGAGACTTTTCATCTCCGGCTCGAGCGCGTTGATCTCGTCAACGAACGGTTGGATGGCCTTCACGTCGCGCTGGTGCTTCGTGCCGATGAAGCGCGCGACTACGTTATCTATAAGTTTCTCGACGTCCATGTTTTCGGTGTTGTTTCCTCTAGTCTCGTGTCCGAGAGCTACACAAGTTGGATGCTGCAGGGTGGCCCGCTGTCAAAACGGCGCTGCGTTCCCGGAAGGGCGGCGCTTCAGCCGACGGTAACGAGAGATACGCGCAGCGCGCACCTTCCATTGTAGCCGCTCGCGCCAGTTCGTGCAAAGCAGCCTCCGGAACGGCAAGGGTCATCTGAAATCCTTTGAATCGTAGGGCAATCGGGCATAGTCTTCCCGCGTGGACAATCGGGTGAAGCCGACAAAAGAGGTCAGCAATCGTTGGTCACAGGCGCCTTGGTGGGCTTGGTTGCTGGTTATCTTATTTCCGCTGGTCCTCAGGCCGTGGTGGATGGCAATTCTCTCAGTCGCGCTGTTCGTCTTGTTCTTGAGGCTCATATTGGGGCCCTTTCCAGTAAATCGAAATTCAAACTGACCCGCGGCCGCCCCGGCATGTGGCGCGCCGTGCTTCGCCTTACTCTCGCCTGACCGTTCGTACCCTGTTTCGAAGTACCCCAACGATAGGACCTTAGACCAGCATCTTTCCGCGTCCGCGTTCGCTAGCCTTTCCTTAATACGCCGTGGCTTTGTGATTCGTTTCGCGGCGGGAGTTTTGTATGTTGCTGGTCAAAAGATTCGCCAGTTTACTCGCTCTTATTTTGATGCTGACCCCGGCTGTCTTGTTTGCCGCGACGCCGCGGCCTGCCGCCCCAGAGGGGCAGCTATTTGCCTCCCTCAACCGGGAACGTGCCGCGCAAGGCCTGCCTACGTTGGTCTGGGATGATGACCTGGCTGCGGCTGCCCGTCTGCACGCCGAGCGCATGGCGCAGATGAACCAGATGTCGCATCAACTGCCTGGTGAGGCGGACTTGCTCGCGCGTGCGAGCGGCTCTGGAGCGCGATTCAGCATGGTCGCCGAAAACGTTGCGGTTGGCCCCGACCCCTCCACGATACACTCTGCCTGGATGCACTCTTCCGGGCATCGGGCGAATATCCTGAGCCCTGAGCTCAACGCTGTGGGTATCGCTGTCGCACAGGGAAGCATGGGGCTTTTCGCAGTGCAGGATTTTTCGCAGGCTGTCGGGAATATGAGCCTTGACCAGCAGGAGCAGCAGGTGATTTCGCTCTTGGCTGCGCGCGGGCTGCAGGCCGTCAGCGGGACGCGCGATGAACGCGCGGCGTGCGATTTCAATCGCGGATTTCCCGCGAACCGCCCGTCAACTGAGATGCGCTACGACACCTCAAGCTTGGCCAAATTTCCGGACGGGTTCGAGCAGCAACTGCAAACTGGCCGGTTTCGCAGCGCGGTTGTGGCGGCGTGCCATCCGAGCGGCGCATCCGCAGCAGGGTTTGCGCGCTTCCGCATCGCGATCCTTCTTTTCTAGAGTACGTCCCCATTCCTTTCTCATGTGATGTAGGAATCCTCGATTAACGCATTACACGTCGCAAGCGAGTTATTTCCGAGCACTCCATTCGACGGGGAGCAATCGAAAGGCACAAACACGGAAAAGACTTTGTCGTTAGCGGCTCTTCACGATGAGCCGTAAGTACTCGCGAAGGTACAGGCAAAGGTGCGCCGCCCGGCCGTTTCTAACTGCGGGCGGCGCAATCTTTGGGTATTCCGAACTCTAGCTCGTAGGCCCTGGTAGCATTCCCGTATAGAAAAACACCACATAGGCTTTGATGCTACCGTCCGCTTGAGGCACTCCAAAAGTCTTCACCGGTGTACCCGCGACTAACTGAGCGGTGATGGCGGCAACGCCTGCGACGGTAGTGATATCCACAGGAATGACGCTCAGTTTGTTGGTGCTGCGGTATAACTCGTAAACGAGTGTGGCCGAGCCGGAGGTAGTGCTTAGGTTCACCGGCACGGCGAGAGTGCCACCAGTCACCGACATCGTGAAACTTCCGGCAGCGTAGCCAGTGGCGGCGGTTCCGAGGGGGACTGTGGAGGGCAGAAGAATTGTCCACGGCACGGCCCAGGCATTCACTGCGGCGGGATCATTCCAGATGGCGAAGCTTGCGCCCGCTGCCGGAAAGGCTCCCACCGTACCGCCGAAGTCTGCCGAGCCATCCGTGGCCGACTCGAAAGTTGAAATTGCAGTCGCGCCGCTGGTGACCGCGGTCGGAAACGTGAGATTCCACCATTTGAACCCGGTAATTGCCGCGCCGGTCACTGGATCTGCTCCGTTGGCGGTGCTGCTGGAAATGTAGGGCAAGGTAAGTGCGTAGTCATCGCCGACAGTGTGGAAGCTGCGCGTGTCGAGGAAGCCGGTCAGGCTCGCGGCGGTGATGCTGCCGTCGTATCTGGCGATTTCGATATCGACCGTCTGGGCCACCAAAGGGCTCGCGAACGGGTCCACTGCGCTGGCATGCACTTTGAAACCGCGCACCAGATTCGCCAGGAACGCTGTTCCGGTGCCGATCGGCGTGGCATCCGCCAGAGCGCTGGCCGGAGTTCGGAAAAAGAATTGAGTGCTCGCGGTCACGGTAAGGGGAACGCCGACACCCAGTTCATTTTCCACAGAAAGTATGTCGCCAATGTTATCCACGTGAAGAACATGGCCTTCGGGACTAAGCCAAACGCTGTTGAACGAAGTGCTAGCCCACATGCGCACAGCGACCAGCGTGCCATCCGATTGATAACGAGCGGCGACGCGAACGAACTCGCCGTCGATCGTGGAGGCTATCGAGCTGAAGTCCATGATCGTCGCGGTGGTCCCGGCGTCCACGTCATAGTAGATGGTTCCGTTCGTGGCGTCCGCCAGTACGGTCAGATTCTGAGTGGAGGCAACTGCAGTCTCCGGGCTGACTGGCGGCTCGGCGGGAAAATCGTTAGTCAGAGTGATGGAGGTATTGTCCGAAGAAACCGTGGTCGCGGTGCCGTAGATATGGCGAAGAACTACTTGGGTGATGTCCGCAATCGGGTGCTGACGTACGAGTCCATTAAAGTTCACTGCCCAAATGACGACTCCAGTTAGCGGCACGTGGGAAATAAGGAATGCCGGATGCGAGAGCTGGAACTCGAGATCGAGACTGTTGCTTTCATTGGCAGCCACTACCAGTGGAGAAACGAATGTCACGCTCACTTGGACAGTCAAGCTCCCCGAGCTGCCCGCAGCTCCGATGATTTGGATTTGGTCGGAAGGAACCGTCGCGCCGGCTGTCCCGGCAAATCCAGGTGCGGGATCTGCAGCTGCGGTCAGTAAGACGTCTCCGGGGTTCGCGCTAATCGCGAGGATTGCGCCCGTATAGGTCCCGGCCGGGACGGTGACATTACCCAGGATTTCGCTGATCTGATCCAACTGCACGAGATTTACAACCGGCGCCGGAGTCGCAGCGGTATAGATGACAACGGGCGTGCCGCCTGCCGCCGGGGTCAGCGAAATCGACAGCACTTTCACGCCGATGGTCGCCCAATCTTCCGTCGAGGCATCGCTCATCATCGTGTTGACTGAACCATTTTCGGGAGCCGGAGCAGTGGACTTCGAAGTCGTGCCGCACGCCACGGCGAAGAACACCATCGCGGTGGTCATTAGAGCCAGTACGAGACGCGAAACTTGACGATTCATATTCAACTCTCCTCGGGAGACGCGATGGTCTCTACGCAATTATTCAACTCTGCAAAATCGAAGGGGATCGAATGAAAAACCTGAGAGGAGAGTTACCAGCCCACTAGCTTCGATTCGCCTTCGAAGCTTGGCTCGATGAACAGAGTTGCAGGTATCGCAGGCTCAGAGCTTTAGTACGCGGCATCAGCCGACCCCAAAGAGTAAACAGGCGGATTTTGTCTAAATCGATAGAGAGAGAACCACATTGGCTAAACACCTAGCCGGCAAATGGTCGGCTACTCAGGGTGTATGGTCGGATGTGACTCCGCACATGGGGCGGGCGGCCGCCCGGACGCATAGCCTGATAGTGGGAAGCTAATCTACCTGTTTTTCGGCGCAGTTCCGGATCGGGGCATCGCTTTTCTGATTTCTCGGCATGAACCTAGATGCCGTAGTTGACGCTGCGAAGCCCGTCTTTGTACGCTTCGCGCGCTTCGGTCGCTCTAGCGTGCGCGTCGTGCTCCTTGAAGTGGGCGGCATCCCAGTGCTCCATGGCGACCATCGAGTGGTCTGGGGTGGCCAGCGCTTCTTCGGCGCGAATGGCGGCAATCCATGCATCGACAGCGCGTTTGTAGGCAACGCGCAATTGATCAAGATCTGCTTTGCTCATAGTGCCTGCAGGCTAATACCTTCACCCCGCGCGGTCAATCGGTTGGCGCGAATTTAACGAAACATTAACATAGGGAAACTCGCGAGACTCTGGCTCGCAGAGCAGGGGCCCGCTTGCTGCTATGGGTTCGGCGGTCTATCATTGAAGGTTGAACGAAGTGATTTGAAGTCGCATGTGAGGCGTACTCACTCGAAAGGAAGCCATGGCGAGCGGACCAGCAGGACCAGCGGGAGCGGGACCAGGGGCGGCAGGGAAGCGTTTGCAGGATAAAGCGCCGATTACCGGCGTGAAAAATCTCGTCGCGGTTGCGAGCGGCAAGGGCGGAGTGGGGAAGACCACCGTCGCAGTGAACCTGGCGATTGCGCTGAAAAATATGGGCGGGAGCGTCGGCCTGCTCGATGCCGACGTTTACGGCCCCAACGTGCCGGTCATGATGGGCTCAACCGAGCAGCCACGCGCGGTTGATGAACGCACCATCATCCCGGTGGAGGCCTATGGCGTGAAGATGATTTCGATGGGCCTGCTCAATCCCGGAGACAAGCCGCTCATCTGGCGCGGGCCTATGCTTCACAGCGTTATCCAGCAATTTTTGCGCAGCGTGCGCTGGGGCGAACTCGATTATCTGGTGGTGGATTTGCCGCCCGGCACCGGCGACGTGCAGTTGACGCTGATCCAGAGCGTCGCCGTGAGCGGCGCGGTGGTGGTCACCACGCCTTCCATCGTGGCGCTAGCCGACGTGCGCAAGGCCATCGAGATGTTCCGCCAGGTCAACGTGGAAATTCTGGGCGTGGTCGAGAACATGAGCTACTTCAATTGTCCGCATTGCAACGGGCGCATCGACGTCTTCGGCCATGGCGAAGGCCAGCACATGGCCAAATCGTTCGGCGTGCCCTTCCTCGGCGAAATCGAAATCGATCCGCAAATCCGCATCGGCGGCGATACCGGCAAGCCAGTCGCGTCGATGGGCGAAGACGCTCCCGGAGGCAAGAGCATCTATGCCATGGCCCGTAACGTCGCCGCGCGTTTGGTCGAGGTCAATAATTCCGCTACCGCTCCCGTCGTGCAGATTTTGTAGGATTACCGCATGGTCGCTACTGCACATTGGGGTTGCCATTGATTCGGGCTTATCGCGGACATGCGCCTCAGATTGCCGCCTCGGCGTACATTGATTCTGCAGCTGTCATCATCGGCGACGTGGTGATCGGCGAAGACTCGAGCGTGTGGCCTTGCGTCGTCATTCGCGGCGACGTCAACTATATCCGCATTGGCGCGCGCACGAACATCCAGGACGGCTCGGTGCTGCACGTGATGCGCGATACTCATCCGCTGATTCTGGGTGACAACGTCACGATCGGGCACGCGGTCGTGCTGCACGGCTGCACCATCGAATCGCGCTGCCTTATCGGCATGGGCAGCATCATCCTCAACGGCGCGAAAATCGGCGCGGGTAGCATCATCGCGGCCGGGACGCTGCTACCCGAGGGCGCCGTGGTTCCGCCGGGCAGCCTCTTCATGGGCCAGCCCGGGAAGTTGCGCCGCACGCTTGGCTCCGAGGATCTCGAATCGATTGACCGCTACGCCCAGCGCTACGTCGAATACAAAGAAACCTATAAGTCCGAGCCGGGAAATTGACCGTTCACTCCGCGAAATTCCCAGCACGCCGAAATTTGCTTGCGTCGGTGCGGTAAAATGGCCTGATGGGCAGAGTGCTGGATTTTGGGCAGAGCGTCGGCCCCGGCGGAACGTCTCCCGGGCGGGGCAAAAATACCTACGATTTTTCTAATCGCGAACTCAATTTATTAGAATCCATCGTAAGCTATTGCAAACAAAGGAGGGCGTGTGCGCCTAATCGCGAACTTTGAACCAATTGCGAATCTTGCATCCACGCCGCCCTATGACGGATCATAAACGCGAATTTCGGGCCATCAAAGGAACGCGCGACATCCTTCCGCCGGATTCCGCGCTGTGGAATTGGTTCGAGCAGACCGCTCGCGACGTTTTTGAATCATTCGGTTTCCGCGAAATCCGCACGCCGATCTTCGAAGAGACGGATCTTTTCGCGCGTTCGGTGGGCGTCGAAACCGACATTGTTTCCAAGGAGATGTTCACGTTCAGCACCGGCCAGGATTCTGACCCGACCGAAGAGAACTCATCTGGGAAAACGTATTCGTTGCGCCCCGAGGCGACCGCGAGCGTTTGCCGTGCGTATATCGAGCACGGGATGCACACGCTGCCTGGGAACGTAAAACTCTACTACGTCGGGCCGATGTTCCGGCGCGAGCGGCCGCAAAAGGGGCGCTACCGCCAGTTCTACCAAATCGGTGCGGAAGTACTCGGGCAATCCGACGCCCCGGCGATCGACGCCGAAGTACTGGAAATGCTTTTAGTTTTCTTCAAGCGCGTGGGGCTCACGCGCACGACGCTTTACGTCAATTCGATCGGCGACAAAAACTGCCGGCCGCAATATGTGGAGCTTTTGCGCGAGGAACTAAAGAAAGTAAGGGATAAGCTCGGGCCTGATTCGCAGCGCCGCATCGAGACGAACCCGCTGCGCGTTCTGGATTCGAAGCTGCCGCAAGAGCAGGCCATCATTGCAAATCTGCCGCGCATCTCAGATCATCTTTGCGGCGAATGCCGCGAGCATTTCGCGAAGCTGAAGGAAGAATTGAAATTGCGCGGAATCGCTTACGAAGAAAATTGGCGGCTCGTGCGCGGCCTGGATTATTACACGCGCACGACGTTCGAGGTCACCGCCGAGGGCCTGGGCTCGCAGAATGCGGTTTGCGGAGGCGGGCGCTACGACGGCCTGGTTGAACTGCTCGGCGGCCCTCCGACCAAAGGCATCGGCTTTGCCATCGGCAGCGACCGCGCGATCCTATCGATTCAGGAAGGCGGCCACGTGCCGCATTTGCCGGGGCTGTCGGTGTTCGTCGCATGGATGGGCCAGGCTGCGTACCCTACAGCTGTGGGCATGACTCGAAAACTGCGCGAGGCGGGATTGGCCGTCGAGCTGCCGACCGAAGAGATGAAATTCAAAAAGTCGTTGGGACTCGCGGACAAGCTCGGCGCTCGATACGCTCTAATTATCGGCGAGGATGAAGTCGCTTCGGGCCGGTTTACACTGAAGAATCTGGCCAGCAGCCAGCAGGAAAAATATTCCGAACCCGATTTGCTCGAGTATTTGGAGTCGGAGCGGAGACGATAAATCAAAATTGAGATCAGGGAAGGCAAATTGCTCGAAGCACTCGGAAATCTGAAACGCACACATTATTGCGGCGCGCTGCGCGCGCCGGACGCGGACAAGGACGTGGTCCTCATGGGCTGGGTCCATCGCCGGCGCGATCTGGGCCAGTTGATTTTCATCGATCTGCGCGATCGCGCCGGAATCGCGCAAATCGTCTTCAACAAAGAGCTGGATCCCGAAGCGCACGCGAAAGCGGAGCAACTGCGCTCGGAATTCGTTGTCGCGGTGGAAGGACGCGTTCTGCGCCGGCAGAAGCCGAATCCGGAAATCGAATCGGGCGAAGTGGAAGTGGCGGCCACGCGCTTACACATCCTGAATAACTCGAAGACACCGCCGTTCCAGATCGAAGACGAAGTGACCGCGAGCGAAGAAACGCGGCTGCGCTATCGCTATCTCGACCTGCGCCGGCCGCAACCTCATCGCAACATCGAACTGCGACACCGCGTCCTATTCGAAATTCGCAAGGTGCTCGATGAAATCGGCTTCTTCGAGATCGAAACGCCGATGCTGACGCGTTCGACGCCCGAGGGCGCGCGCGATTGCCTGGTCCCCAGCCGCATCCATCACGGGAAGTTTTATGCGTTGCCACAGTCGCCGCAGATCTTCAAGCAGATTCTGATGATTTCCGGCATGGACCGCTATTTTCAAATCGTTAAATGTTTTCGCGACGAAGACTTTCGCGCCGACCGCCAGCTCGAGTTCACGCAGCTGGACCTGGAAATGTCCTTCCCGCGGCAGCAGGATATTTTTGAAGTAATCGAGCGCGTGATGGAGCGCGCCTGCGCTGTCGTCGGGGTGCAGGCGAAGGGGCCCTACCGGCACCTCGATTATAAAGACGCGCTGCGGCGCTACGGCTCGGACAAGCCTGATCTGCGCTTCGGCATGGAACTTCACAACGTCACGGAATTCTTTGAGACGGCGCGCGCGACGCTGCATATCGAGGGCAACGTGCAGGCCGTGGTCGCGCCGGGCGCAGCTTCTTGGTCGCGCAAGCAGCTCGACGAGCTGGGCGAGTTCGCCAAGTCCGCGGGCGCGCGCGGCGTTTACACGGTGAAAGTGACGCCGGAAGGAATCACTTCGCCGCTCGAGAAAACTCTGGGCGCTGAGGGGTTGAGAAAGCTGGCGGACGCAGTTGGCGCGAAGGCGGGCGATTTGATCGTGGCCACAGCGGCCAAAGAGCGGATCGAACACAACGACACGTCACTTGGCGTCGCGGGCCAGATTCGGCTGCATCTGGGCGATAAACTCAATTTGATCGATCGCAGCAAATGGGAATTCGCGTGGATCACCGGCTTCGCGCTGTTTGAATGGAGCGAAAACGATAAGCGCTGGGTGAGCGCGCAGCATCCCTTCACTGGAATCTTCGAAGAGGACCTCGACAAACTGGAAACAGCGCCGTGGGAATGCCGCTCGAAGGGCTACGATCTGGTGGCGAACGGCGTCGAGCTCGGCTCCGGCAGCATACGAATTCATCGCCAGGATGTGCAGGCGCGCATGTTTAAGGCGCTGGGACTGAGCGACGAGCAGGCGCGGCAGCGCTTTGGCTTCTTTCTCGACGCGCTCACCTACGGCACGCCGCCGCACGGCGGCATCGCGCTTGGCCTCGACCGGCTGGTCATGCTCCTGGCGGGCGAAAAATCCATACGCGAGGTCATCGCGTTTCCAAAAACCACCGCGGCGGTGGACTTGATGGCGGATTCTCCGTCCGAGGTCGGCACCGACCAGCTCGACGAATTGGGAATCGCGATAAAGATTCCTAAATCCGGAGCAGCGGGGAAGAAGGACGCATGATTTCTTACGGACTGCTGCTGCTGATACCGGTCGCGGCTGCCGTCGGAGTCTCTCTTCTGATTCGCGGGATGCACAGGCTGAGTTTGCGAGCTCAATTCCTGGTGCTGCTGGCGATGGCTGTGTTGATTGGTTTCATATTTTTGGTCATGGTGCAGATGCCGGGGGTTCCGATGTGGTTCGGTATCGCCCTTTTGTCCATCGTGTTTGCCGAAAGTTTGCTCGGCACGCGGATTTTCTTGCGCAGCATTTCGCAAGAGGATAAAAAGGCCGAGGAAGAGGCGCGCAGGGAAGGTTCGCGCGACTTTCCGGCTGCTGGGCTGCGAGGCATGAAGCCGGGGAGCCGCACGCCGTGAGCCGCATCCGCATACTTCCGGAAAACGTCGCGAATAAGATCGCGGCGGGCGAAGTGGTCGAGCGGCCCGCGTCGGTGGTGAAGGAGCTGCTCGAAAACGCGCTGGACGCGGGCGCGCGTTCGATTCGCATCGAAGCGGAGTCGGGCGGCAAGCGCATGATCCGCGTGATTGACGACGGCAGCGGGATGAATCACGACGACGCGCTGCTGGCCTTCGAGCGCCACGCGACTTCGAAACTTCGCAATGCCGACGATTTGCTTTCGATTGCCACGCTGGGCTTTCGCGGCGAAGCGTTGCCCACGATTGCCGCAATTTCGCGGTTGCTGCTGGAAACGCGCGTGCCTGAGGACGAGCAGGGAACGCGCATCGAATTCGCGGGAGGGAAGCTGATTAGCGTAAAGCCGGCGGGCGTTCCGGCGGGGACGTCGATCAGCGTCGCGGACATTTTTTATTGCGTGCCCGCGCGGCGCAAATTCCTGAAGTCCGAGACAACCGAGCTCGGGCACATTGCTTCGCTCGTGACGCATTACGCTCTGGCGCATCCCGAGTGTCATTTTCTGCTGAAGACACCGACGCAGGAAATCCTGAATTGCTCTCCGGTGGAGAAGCTTTCCGAGCGCGTGTACCAGATTTTCGGGCGGCAGGCGCTTGACGAGCTGATGGAAATTCCGGTGAGCGAAGGTCCGGTGCGCAGCGCGATTACGGAGCCGGCGCTCGAAGCGGAGGAGCAGGCAGCCACGCTACGAGTAAGCGGATTCGCTTCGCGCCCGGAAGTGCAGCGCACAAACCGCAACGGCATCTACATTTTCGTGAACCGGCGACTCGTTCGCGACCGGCTGCTGTTACACGCGATCGGCGAAGCCTACCGCAACATCACTCCGCCCGGAGTTTTTCCGGCCGTGCTTCTGTTTCTCGACTTGCCGTACGAGGAAGTGGACGTGAACGTGCATCCCGCGAAGATCGAAGTGCGTTTCCGGCATCCGCAATTCGTCCACGATTTCACGCGCGATGCGCTGCGGCTGGCGCTTTCGAATGCGCGGCCGATCCCGGGTTTTCCTGCTGCGCGCGCAGCAACCGCGGGAGCGACGGGAGAGGCGAGCGGTCCATCTGCTTCTGCCGGAAGACCGGGGAGCATGATCGGGTACGCGCCGATGCCGGAAGCGAGCGCGTTTCCGGGGCCGCCACGGGCGGAGATTCCCATGGCGCTCGGCGCTGCAGTGGCGGGAGTGAGCGAGGGATTCGAGTTGGGCGGAGCGCCCGACCAGCCGGTTCCCCAACGGCTGCAATTTGGCTCGGATGGCGGCACGAACTTCGCGCCCGGATTGATGAATGCAGCTGGCATGCCCGCGCAGACGGACGAGGCGGCTCCGGCGTCTGCTCCGGGAACGCTGCCGCGGCCGGAACAAATTCACGACCTAAAGCCGCTCGGCCAGGTGAGCAGCAGTTTTATCGTGGCGGTGAACAGCGAAGGGCTGTGGATCATTGACCAGCACGTGGCGCACGAGCGCGTTCTCTTCGAGCAGCACCTCCGAGCGCGGCGTGAGGGAGCACTCGGCGGCCAACGGATGCTCGAACCGATCATCGTGGAACTGAATCCGCGGCAACTGGTGATCTTCGAGCAGATCGGCGAGGAGTTGCGCGCGAACGGATTTGAGGCGGAACTGATGGGCGCGCGCAGCGTGGCGATCCAGGCGGCTCCGGCAGGCATCACCAGCGGCGACGCCGAAAAACTGCTGTACGAAATCTTGGATGGCATCGCGCGCGAGAATCAGGCCATCTCGATTGATTCGCTTCAGGCGAAAATTGCGGCTTCGACTTCCTGCCACGCCGCGATTAAAGTGAACACGCCGCTCGATCACACAAAGATGGAATGGCTTCTCGGCGAGCTGGCGCGAACCGAGTACCCCATGAGCTGCCCGCACGGGCGGCCGATCGTTCTGCGGTATTCCGTGCGCGAAATCGAACGCGCGTTCAAAAGGATCTAATCTGGATCGAAGACTGATCATCGCGATTGACGGACCGGTAGGCTCGGGGAAGAGCACGCTTGCGCGGCGCGTGGCGGAGATGCTGGGCTACGTTTACGTAGATACGGGAGCGATGTACCGCGCGATCGCGCTGAAAGCATTGCGGAAGGAAGTGGCGCTCGACGCCGCAGACGCTCTCGTCGAGCTCGCACGCCAGACGCGAATCGATTTGCGCGCACAAGACAGCGGCCAGAGAGTGTTTCTCGATGGCGACGATGTGACCATGGCGATTCGCACGCCCGAAGTTTCGCAGGCGTCCTCGAAGATTGCCGTGAACGCCGGAGTGCGGCAGGTGCTGGTGGCCGAGCAGCGGCGCGCGGGGCAGCAGGGTGGCGTGGTGATGGAAGGGCGCGACATCGGCAGCGTGGTTTTTCCTGATGCGCAGCTGAAGATTTTTCTTACGGCGTCGCCGGAAGTACGCGCGGAACGGCGCTGGCGCGAGCACGAACAGAAAGGTGACGCCATCGATTTGGCGCGCACGCTCGAAGAAATCCGCGAGCGCGACCGGCGGGACCTGGAGCGGAGCACGTCGCCGCTGGTGCGCGCGCCGGATGCCGTGGTAGTGGACAGCACGGCCATGGAGCCGGAAGAAGTCGCGCGACTGGTGGTGATGCTGGCGAACGGGCAGGCTGCCAAGCAAGCCCGTTGAGAAGTTCGTGCCCTCCGAAGTCAGACCGAGCTCTATCCTTTTCTCCGATTCTCCGATCAGCGCGAACGCGGTCCTCTGAGCCTTAGCGGGTTCGCCTGCGCCCCCGCCACTGGTACGTGGGGACAGGTTAAAGAACTGGCACTCGTGCCAGTTACACGCACACGCCACCGTTTGTTACGCTCCACGCTCCCTTTCATTCTGTGAATCAAAGCGGTGAATTTTGAAAAGAAAGGTGAAACTTTATCCGAGCTAGAGGGTTTGGACAGACATTCGAAATCTCCAACTGACTAGAGAGGGCACCGTGCGCCGCTCATCCATCGCTGCAACGATCGTCGTGGCACTGGCAATAATGACCGCGAGCTGTTCTCTCGCACCGGGGACACCTCCTGGGTCAGACACTTTGACGATCTCCCCGACTACGGCGGATGTGCGCGCGGGGGCCACGCAGCAGTTCACGGCTTCTTTGACCACCAAGCCGCTCACGTGGTCGGTAAACGGCGTGGTGGGCGGGAGCGTTACAACCGGCGCGATTGATGCCACCGGCAATTACACGGCGCCCGCCATTCTTCCTTCTCCGAACACGATATCTATAGAAGTTGCAGAAACGGCGAAGGCTTCCGTGAATGGCTCGAGCGCGGTGACGCTGTGGAATCCAGTTCCTGTGATCACCAGTATTACGCCGTCGCAGGTAAGTGTTGGGACGTTTACTTTGACAATCTCCGGCAGCGGCTTTGTGAACGGAGCAACAGTGTCGTTCGGTGGCAGCAACTTGACGACGAGCTTCGTCTCGAGCACGCAACTAACGGCGGCCGGAACGGCTACGACTTCTCAAGTGGGCACGGTAGCAGTGGTAGTGACAAATCCGGATCCGGGGTCGATTGGCTCCAACCAGATAAACGCGCAAGTTGTTGGAGCGATTACAGTGACAGCCACAGCCGCGGCGCGCTTCCTGGATCAGTCGACTTTCGGGCCTACGGCAACGAGCATCGCGCACGTGCAGCTGATCGGGTTTCAAGCCGCGCTGACCGAGCAATTCAATCAGCCTGCGACACTTTTCAGTGAGCCTTCGTCTTCGCCTGAACCGACTCAATGCCCGACGGCCAATTGGCATTGCACGCAATCCGAGTTTCTGAACGTGGCAGTCTGGGGCAACGATCAGCTGCGCCAACGCGTGGCTATGGCGCTGAGCGAAATATTTGTGGCGCCGATTCAGCAGGACAATGCCATGCCTTTCTACCTGAATACCCTCGCGGCAGATGCGTTCACAAATTACCGGACGATCATGCAGGACGCCACGCTTTCTCCGGCCATGGGCGATTACCTGAATATGTTGAACAGCCCGAAACCTCCCACCGGCCAAATCGCGAACGAGAATTACGGCCGCGAAATGATGCAGCTGTTTTCTCTGGGAGTGAACCTCTTGAATCCGGATGGGACTTTACAAACAGATTCGAGCGGAAATCCGATTCCAACCTACACCGAGCTCCAGGTGGAAGCTTTCGCGCGCGCCTACACCGGCTGGACCAACGCGAACGCGGATGGAAGCACACCTTCAAGTTTCAATTACACGCATAACTGGCTTCATTTCATGGTCCCAGTCGAAGGCCAGCACGACATGACTTCGAAGATCCTTCTGAACGGGACCACGCTTCCGGTGGGGCAGACGGCTGAGGAAGACTTGAAAGGCGCGCTCGACAATATCTTCGCGCATCCGAACATCGGGCCGTTCGTCTGCCGGCAATTGATCCAGCACCTGGTGACCGGCGACCCAAGCCCGGCCTACGTGTCGCGGGTTGCCGCGGTGTTTGCCGATAACGGGAGCGGTGTGCGAGGCGATATGAAAGCCGTGCTTACTGCGATCCTGATGGATTCGGAAGCGCGCGCCGGAGACACCCAAACGGGCGACGAAGCGGATAACAGTCCAGCCGTTAATGGCGGACATTTGCGCGAGCCGCTGCTGTGGGCTATGAACCTGCTACGCGGATTGAACGCTCCGTCGAGTGCGGCCACTTCGTATTCGTTCGTCTCTTTTATGTCCGGGTCGGTCGCCTCTGTGGGAGAAGCTCCGTTCTCGCAACAGAGTGTGTTCAACTTCTTTCCGCCCAGTTATGTAATTCCGCAAACGACAATAAACGCGCCCGAATTTTCGTTAGAGAACACCGGATCGGTAGTTCCGCGATTGAGTCTGGCCGACAGGATTATCCACAATGGTGATTCAGGGCCGGCCATAGACTTGAGCGCAACCAGCGTGATCGGGCAACAAGCGTCGAATCCTGCGCAACTGGTGGACTATCTGGGAATGGTTTTCATGCATAGCCAAATGCCGAGCAATATGCGAACGGCTTTGATCTCTGCAATCACTGCTATTCCGTCCACCAATCTCCAAAGCAGGGCGGAGGTAGCGGTGTATTTGGTGGTTTCTTCTTCGGAATACAAGATCATGCACTAAACACGGAACAGCGATTCGAAAGGAGCCTTATGTCACACAGCCGAAGAAGTTTTATCGTCAACGCTTCCTTGCTGGCAGCCGGCAATCTTCTCGGCTTTCGGCCGTTCGGAATGCTGAACGCGCTGGCGCAATCATCTCCGAGTTACAAAGCGCTGGTTTGCGTCTTCATGTTTGGCGGGAACGACGCAAATAATATGCTCATCCCCTTCGATACCCCCGGATACAGCAACTATGCGAGCATTCGCGGGCCGCTAGCGCTGCCACAAAACACTTTGCTGCAGCTTGCGCCGCAGCCTAATTTCGCTCTGCACCCGAGCATGCCGGAGCTGCAGGGCTTATTCAATAGCGGAAATGCAGCATTCCTGGCGAACGTCGGCACGCTGCTGCAGCCAACCACCAAGGCGCAATACCAGGGCAATCAAGTAGCGCCGCCTAGCAATCTTTTCTCTCATCCGGACCAGCAACTTGAATGGCAGAACCAGATGAGCGACTCCTCGGGTAACACGGGTTGGGCAGGTCGCATCGCGGATCGGTTGACGGCCCAATACAATCCGGGCGCGCTGGTGCCCATGATTGCTTCGATCGCGGGCGATACGCTTTTCTGCAACGGCACCGAGACTTCGCCGGTGGCGGTGGGTTCCGGCGGGCCAGGCAATCCCAGCTGCAGCGATAATTCCTACTGCTCATCGCGCCAAACGACAGCACAACAGCTATCGAACTTCAGTAGCGGCGTTTCTTTAGTGCAAGAAGACAATGGGATCACCAACAACGCTTTCACCTACAACACGGTTCTGGCTGACGCGTTTGCCTCGGCGCCATCATTAATGACGGTATTTCCTTCCACTCCATTAGGAGCACAGCTCAATGAAGTTGCAAAAATCATGCAAGTGCGCGGAGCCTTGGGAGTAACACGGCAGATTTTCTTCGTGAGCGTGGGGAACTTCGATACTCATTCGGCGCAGCTGGCCACGCAATCAACTCTTTTGGCCGAAGTGAGCCCGGCGCTGGCGGCGTTTTACCAGGCACTAGGCGAATTGAGTTTGACAAATCAGGTGACGGCCTTTACCTGCTCGGATTTTGCGCGCACGTTCCAACCGAACTCAGCGGACGGCTCGGACCACGCGTGGGGCAGCCATCACATCGTTCTGGGCGGCGCGGTAAAGGGCGGACAGATTTATGGCACCTTCCCCACGCTAGCACTCGGCGGACCCGACGACGTGGGGTCTAACGGACGCTGGATCCCCAGCACTGCGTCAGCGCAATACGCCTCGACGCTGGCCCAATGGTTCGGATTAAGCGCAGCGGATCTTCCGTATGTATTGCCATACATCGGCAACTTCAGCAGCAACAACCTGGGGTTCCTCGGCTAGAAAGAGCGCGGCGGAAGTTAGGCCGGGCTGGACATCGAAGAGAGGAACTCTCCGTTCGTTTTTGTCTTCGAGAGGCGGCCCAGCAGAAGTTCCATCGCTTCCACAGTTGAAAGCGGGCTCAACACTTTGCGCAGCACCCAGATGCGATTGAGCTCGTCCGGCGGCAAAAGCAGTTCGTCCTTACGCGTTCCCGAACGGTTGATATCGATGGTGGGGAAGACGCGCTTATCCACGAGCCGGCGGTCGAGATTGATTTCCATGTTGCCGGTGCCTTTGAACTCTTCGAAGATGACGTCGTCCATGCGGCTGCCGGTATCGATCAGCGCGGTGGCGATAATGGTGAGCGAGCCGCCCTCTTCTATGTTGCGGGCGGCGGCGAAAAAGCGGCGCGGGCGCTGCAGGGCGTTGGCGTCGATACCGCCGGAGAGGACTTTGCCGGAGGGCGGAGTGACGGCGTTGTAGGCACGGCCGAGACGCGTAAGGGAATCGAGCAGGATCACGACGTCGCGCTTGTGCTCGACGAGGCGCTTGGCCTTTTCGAGGACCATCTCCGCGACTTGAATGTGGCGCTGGGGCGGCTCGTCGAAGGTCGAGCTGATGACCTCGCCTTTCACAGTGCGCTGCATGTCCGTGACTTCTTCCGGGCGCTCGTCAATCAGCAGAACGATCAGAGCGACCTCCGGCTGGTTGGTGGTGACGGAATTGGCGATGGATTGCAGCATCATGGTCTTGCCGGTGCGGGGTGGCGCGACGATCAATCCGCGTTGGCCCTTGCCGATGGGGCAGAGCATGTCGAGCACGCGCCCGGTGAGATTTTCCTTAGTGGTCTCGAGGCGAATGCGCTCCTGCGGGTAAAGAGGCGTCAGGTTATCGAAAAAGATTTTGTTGCGGGCGACCTCGGGATCCTCGAAGTTGACCGCTTCGACTTTAATCAGCGCGAAGTAGCGCTCGCCGTCCTTGGGAGGACGCACTTGGCCGGACACGGTGTCGCCGGTGCGCAGATCGAATTTGCGGATCTGCGATGGCGAGACGTAGATATCGTCCGGGCCGGGGAGATAGTTGTATTCCGGTGCACGGAGGAAGCCGAAGCCGTCGGGGAGGCATTCGAGGACGCCTTCGGAGAAGATCAGGCCGTTCTTTTCCGTTTGGGCGCGCAGGATCTGGAAGATCAGTTCCTGCTTGCGCATGCCCGAGGCGCCGGGAATGTTGAGTTCCTTGGCGATCTTCGCCAGGTCGGTGATGTTCTTATCTTTTAGTTCTGCAAGGCTAATGCTCATCGAGTTCGTTCCTTCTCAAGCCTGATTTTCAGGCGCGATTGAATTATGAATGGACTGCCGGCGGGTACAAATTCGAACCTGCCACTCTTGTCCAAACCTACTGCATGGCTGACTACTGGGCTGAATTACAGACAATCAGAATCCCCCAGCCGCGGGCCGAACCTGCAGAGCAGGAAATGGAAGGGCCGGAGGGTCTCAATTGGCTAATTCGTTGTCTTGCGCGACATCTGAACCGAACTTGGGTTCTACGCCGCCGACCGGAGGGTGTCCCGGAATCGGTAGCGGAGACTCCAGCGCGATTTGCAACACTTCGTCCATGGACTCGACGAAATGAAGGGTCATCTGCGCTTGAATCTCCGGCGGGATCTCCGCCAGATCTTTCTCGTTATCTTTCGGGAGAATCACGGTGCGCAGGCCGAGCCTGTGCGCCGCCAGGAGCTTTTCCTTCACGCCGCCGATGGGCAGCACTTTGCCGCGGAGGGTGATTTCTCCGGTCATGGCCACGTCACAGCGGATGGGAATGCGCGTCAAGGCGCTTACGATCGAGGTGCAGAGCGTAATGCCCGCCGAGGGGCCGTCCTTGGGGATGGCGCCTTCGGGGACGTGAACGTGAATATCGAGGTGGCGATAGAAATCCTTGGGCAGGTTGAACAAATGGCTGCGCGAGCGCACGTAGCTCATGCCCGCCTGCGCCGATTCCTGCATCACGTCGCCAAGCTTGCCGGTGAGCGTCAAGCGGCCTTTGCCCTGCATCAGCATGGCTTCAGTGGATAGCACCTGGCCGCCGACTTCGGTCCAAGCCAGACCGGTGGCCAGGCCGATTTCGTTTTTCTTTTCGGCCAGGAAATCGCGATATTTGAGGACGCCGAGATAGTCGTTGACGTTCTTGGGTGTGACGTCGACGGTGACGTCTTTTCCATCCGAAACAACTTTGCGCGCGACTTTGCGGCAAACGTTGGCCACTTCGCGGCTGAGGTTGCGCACGCCCGCTTCATGCGTGTAGTGGCGGATGATGTGGGTAACCGCTTCGTCGCTAAATTTCACATTCGTCTTGGTCAGGCCAGTCGCTTCAATTTCTTTCGGGACCAGGAAGCGCTGGGCAATTTGATGCTTTTCCTGCTCGGTGTAGCCGGGGATACGCAGAACTTCCATGCGATCCTGCAGCGGCTGCGGAATGGTGTGCAACACGTTGGCGGTGCAGATGAACATGACCTTCGAGAGATCGTATTCGACATCGAGATAATGATCGGTGAAGGAATGGTTCAGCTCGGGATCGAGGACTTCCATCAGAGCAGCGGACGGGTCTCCGCGAAAATCCATGGACATTTTGTCCACTTCGTCGAGGACGAACACGGGATTCACGGTGCCGGCCTTGCGCATCATCTGGATGATCTGGCCGGGCAGGGCGCCGATGTAAGTGCGCCGGTGGCCGCGGATTTCAGCTTCATCACGGACGCCGCCGAGCGAGACGCGGACAAATTTGCGTCCGGTGGCGCGGCCGATGGACATGGCCAAAGAAGTTTTGCCGACGCCCGGAGGCCCGAGGAAGCAGAGAATTGAGCCCTTGGGATTCTTTACCAGCTGGCGAACGGCGAGATATTCAAGAATGCGCTCTTTGATTTTTTCGAGGCCGTAGTGGTCTTCGGAGAGAATCACTTCGGCGCGCTTGATGTCGCGAATTTCCTTCGAGCGCTTCTTCCATGGCACAGCCAGCAGCCAATCGAGATAATTGCGCGAAACGGTGGATTCTGCCGACATCGGCGGCATCATCTCGAGGCGCTTGAGTTCCTGCAGGGCCTTTTCCTGCGGCCCTTCGGGCATGCCGGAGGTTTCGATCTTTTTCTTGAGCTGTTCGAGCTCGTTAGCTTCACCGCGGCCGAGTTCCTTCTGGATGGCCTTCAATTTCTCGTTGAGGTAATACTCTTTCTGGGCGCGTTCCATCTGGCGCTTTACGCGCGTGTTGATGGAGCGATCGACGTTGAGCTTTTCCGTTTCAACTTCGAGAATGTCCGCGATGCGATTCAGGCGCTCGAGCGGTTCGAAAAGCTCGAGCAATTCCTGCTTTTCTTCCACCGGAATCTGAAGATTCGCAGCGATGGCGTCGGAGAGCTTGCCGGCGTCTTCGACGCGCACGGCGGCAATCATGGTGTCGTAATTCAGGCTCTGCGAGAGCTTCACGTACTGCTCAAACAGGGTGGTGACCCGGCTGGACGCTTCCTGCAATTGCGGGGAGGGCTCGGCCTTGACCGTAACCACGCGAATGGAGGCGCGGAAGAAACCTTCTTCGCTCGTGACCTGCACGATTTTGGCGCGCTCAGTGCCTTCAACGAGAACTTTGATGTTGCCATCAGGAAGTTTCACGCTCTGCACGATATTGGCAAGCGTTCCGACCTGATAGATTTCCTCGGGCTTGGGATCATCCACCGAAGCGTCATGCTGGGTGACCAGGAAAATTTTCTTGTCGCCTGCCAGCGCGTCTTCGAGCGCACGAACCGAGGCTTCGCGGCCCACGATGAACGGGTGCATCATTTCCGGGAAGATGACCATTTCCCGCACCGGCATCATCGGTACGCGCTTGATTTCTGTTTTTTCGCGATTAAACATCGGGTCCTTTTGTGCCAAGGAGTCCTAACCTGCCTTCTCGAGCAGGCTCCAATTGATTTCGCGCCCTTTAACCATGTCCGCCGTCACGACGAAGTCGCGAAGTTTCCGTTGCGCCGGCAGGTGATACATCATTTCCAACATCAAATCCTCGAGGATCATGCGCAGGCCGCGCGCTCCTACCTTGCGTTGTAGCGCCAGTTCCGCGACGGTTTCGAGAGCATCGTCGGTGAAGCGCAGCCTAACATTCTCAAATTCGAAGAGCCGCTGGTACTGTCGCACGAGCGCATTTTTCGGCTCGGTGAGGATGCGTACGAGAGCCGACTTGTCCAAATCGCTGAGCACGCCGACAACGGGCAAGCGGCCCACAAATTCCGGGATCAGGCCGTAACGGATTAAATCCGTCGGCTGAGCCTGTTCGAGAACTTCGATGTTGCGCCGAGTGGCCGTAGTCGGCTGAACGTCCGCATGGAAACCAAGCGACTTCTGTCCCACGCGGCGTTCGATTATCTTTTCCATCCCCACAAACGCCCCGCCGCAGATGAATAGGATGTTCGTGGTGTCCACCGGCGTAAATTCCTGGTGCGGGTGCTTGCGTCCGCCCTGCGGCGGAACGTTGGCGACCGTGCCTTCCAGAATTTTCAGCAGCGCCTGCTGGACGCCCTCACCCGAGACGTCGCGGGTGATCGAGGGGTTCTCGTCCTTCTTCGAAATCTTGTCAATCTCGTCTATATATATGATGCCTTGCTGGGCTCTTTGGACGTCGCCATCCGCGGCCTGCAGCAGCTTCAGGATGATATTTTCGACGTCTTCGCCAACGTAGCCCGCTTCAGTGAGCGTGGTGGCGTCAACGATGGCGAACGGCACATCGAGCATGCGCGAAAGCGTTTGCGCCAAAAGTGTCTTGCCGGTGCCCGTGGGCCCGATGAGAAGGATGTTCGACTTGGCGAGCTCGACTTCTCCCGGCTGCTTGTTCAGGAAAATTCGCTTGTAGTGGTTATAAACGGCGACCGCGAGTTTTTTCTTGGTTTTGTCCTGGCCGATGACGTAGCCATCGAGGAACGCCTTGATCTCCGGCGGTCTCGGGAGTCGGCGATTGGCCGGGCTGGCCTGCTCGCGCTTCTCGTCTTCGAGAATCTGCTGGCAGACGCCGACGCACTCGTTGCAAATGTACGAGCGCGGATACTCGGATGGAGAACTGATGAGCTTCTCCACCTGCTCCTGCGTTTTATGGCAGAAGGAACAACGCAACGGCTCTTCGGGAGTAAACCGCTTCACAGGCTAGGACCCCTATCGTCGGAAGCACCCCATCCTCGACGAATCTGTCTCTTATTGTAAGGCGGAGGGTGGGCGGCCGGCGAAAATTTCATCGGTTTAGATACTAACCCTTTGGAACTCAGAATCAACGATGCTTCGAAATGATTTCGTCCACGATGCCGTAAGCCTTGGCTTGCTCCGCGGTCATGATGAAATCGCGCTCCACATCTCGCTCAATCTTTTCGATCGTTTGGCCGGTGTGGCCGGCGAGCAATTTATTGAGCGATTCCCGAGTGCGCAGAATTTCCTTGGCGTGGATATCGATATCGGTGGCCTGGCCGGAAAGTCCAGACATCCACGGCTGGTGAATCAATACACGGGAGTTCGGAAGAGCGTAGCGCTTCTTCGGAGTGCCGGAGGCAAGCAGCACAGCCGCGATGGAAGCCGACTGGCCGATGCAATACGTCACAACGTCCGGCCGGACAAACTGCATAGTGTCATAAATGGCCATGCCAGCCGAGATGGAGCCGCCCGGCGAGTTGATGTAGACGGAAATATCCTTCTCCGGGTCCTCGGAGGCGAGAAACAGCAACTGCGCCGTCACGAGATTGGCCACATGATCGTCAATCGGCGTGCCGATGAAGATGATATGGTCCTTAAGGAGTCGTGAATAAATGTCATAAGCGCGTTCGCCACGGTTCGTCTGCTCGACGACCATCGGAACGAGAGTTGTTGCGCGCGGATTCGCGTCGTCTGTTTGTCTCATTGGGAAAACGTTTCTGCGCTGAGGAACCCGAACCAGCTATACCTCTTCAATTTTGGCTGTCTTCTCGATCCGGGCGTTGCGGTAGAGCCACTCGATCGTTTTGTCGCTACGCAACTTCGATTTCATCGTATCGAGCGCTCCTTGCTTTGTCAAGCGAGCGCGAAGAGCCGTTGCCGATTCGCCACTCCGTTCCGCTATCGCCTCAATCTGTTTTTCTACTTCTTCATCGGTTGTATCAATCTTTTCCGCGGCGGCGATGCGGTCGATCAGGAGCTCGGCCTTCACGTCATCGACCGCGCGGTCGTGCTGGCGCTTGCGCAAAGCCACCCAATCCACATTTACAGCGCGGGGATCGACGCCCTGAGCCGCCAGCGAGCGCACGGTGCGCTCGAGGCGCACATCCATCTGATGCTCGACGAGCGCTTCTGGGACCGGAAAATCGTGGCTCTTCACCAGCAGTTCGAGAATCTTGTCGCGGGCCTGCGATTCCTGATGTTCTTCTCGCGCGGCTTCGAGATTTTCGAGAATTTTCTTCCGCATCTCGGCCAGCGTCGAGAAACCGCCTTTCTCGCCGGCGGCGTCCTTCGCGAATTCGTCGTTTAGCTCGGGCAGTTTTTTTTCCTTGATGCCCAGGATCTCAACGGTGTAGTCGTAAGCCTTTCCCGCGAGCTTCTCATCGGGATAATCGTCGGGATATTGTGAGCGGAACTTTTTCGTTTCGCCGGGACTTGTTTCGCGCAGGTTTTCAGTGAAGCTTTCGAGAGTTTCTTCGGCGCCGATGTGGCAGAGGATACTGTCGGCCTGTACCGGATCGCCGCCGCCCACCGGAATACCCGAGAGCTTGATCTGTACGAAGTCGCCGTCCTTCGCCGCGCGGCCTTCGACCGGAACAAACGTGGCGCCGTGGTCGCGCATCTCTTCGATGGTCTTGTCTACCTCGGCGTCGCCGGCTTCCACCGCATCCACGCTGACTTCCAGATCTTTGTAATTGCCGAGCTCGAACTCGGGCAGGACTTCAAAGACAGCGCGAAACTTCAGCGGCTCGCCTTCCTTGAACTCGACCTTATCGACTTCCGGACGCGTAACCGGGATGAGTTTCTTTTCGTCGAGCGCCTTCTCGAGATACTCGGGGACGAGCGACTGCACCACTTCGCCCTGAATGTCGTCGGCGAACCGGCGGCGGATCAGCGTGACCGGGGCCTTGCCGGGACGAAATCCGGGAATCCTCGCTACGCGCGCCAGGTCGCGTGCAACTTTCTCGGTGGCTTTCTGTACGTTCTCGGCTGGAATCTCCAGCTCGAGTTCGCGCTTGCATGTTGCTTCTGTCATTGAAGTTTGTTTGGGCAGCTGATGCTGCACACCCTGATTTCGATCTGCCTTTCGCCTGGTCCGAATCCAAGAAGGAGGAGGGCAGGGAAGCGCGGCCGAGATGCACCGCGAGTGAAAGACAAGTATAGGGAAGACGGCGGCGCGCGTCAACCGCGGGTAACTGGAATCGTTCAAGCACTTCGAGAACCTGGTGCGGAAGAAGGGACTCGAACCCCTACGGCCTTTCGGCCACCAGCTCCTAAGGCTGGCGCGTCTGCCAATTCCGCCACTTCCGCGTCGGTCGGGCTATGGCGATTATACAGGGCGGGACAGAGTAGAAAATAGTAAAACGGGCGACTACGACTTGCCGGGTTTTAGGGATCCTGAGAGAAAGAGCGCAGCCGCGCGATTATTAACCTCGAATGCGCTTGCGGCGGCCAATTGGTTTTGCTAGGCTTCGCGGCCTACAGGACCACGCGCGCCGGGGAGGAATCACATGCCACACTGCACGAAATGCGGAGCCGCTGTCGCGGACAATGCGCCCTTCTGCACGAGTTGCGGCGCGGCGCAGGCCGGCGTGAATCCCGGTCCAGCGGCGCAGAGTTCTGCGCCTGCGGGCACTTCCGGGATGTCTGAAAACACGGCTGGATTGCTGTGTTACCTGTTGGGCTGGATCACCGGGCTGATCTTCTACCTGATGGACAAAAGACCGTACGTGCGGTTTCATGCGGCGCAATCGATCGTGGTGTTTGGCGGATTGAATATCATTACCTACGTGCTCGGACTGTTTCTGGGCCTTAGCATGATGGCGCACGGGTGGACCGGGCTTTCGGGCGGATTCGTGCTACTCCACCTGGTGCACCTCTTCATTTTTATACTTTGGATCTTCCTCATGGTGAAGGCATACCAGGGCGAGAGATTCCGCGTGCCCATTGCTGCGGACATTGCCGATCAAATTTTCGGCAAGAGCTAACGTCCCCACTCAACCGCGCAAATAAGCGAAGCCCTTGATTTAAGTTGCCGGAGTGTTCCCACTTGACATCCGGAACCCGAGCGTCCATCTTTATTGGCTTTCCTTTGCAGTACCGCACGAGCAACCGGGCCAAGAGAGAGAAGAGTGAAAGTCCGAATTTGTTTCCATGACAAGTGTTTCGACGGAGCTTCCTCCGCCGCGATTTTTACGCGTTTCTATCGCGAGCGGATTCATCCCGATGCGGAGTTTCTCTATACCGGGATGACGCATAAGGCTTCGCAACCGTTTGAGGACGGGACTTTCGACGGCGACGAGAACGCCATCGTCGATTTCAAGTACTCGAGCTCGCCCCGGCTTACCTGGTGGTTCGATCATCACCAGAGCGCGTTTTTGAAACCCGAAGATGCAGAGCACTTCCGCCTCGACCATTCAGGGAAGAAATTCTACGATCCGACGTACAAGTCCTGTACGAAGTTTTTGGCGACGATCGCTTCGGAAAAATTTGGCTTCGACGCGAAGCCTCTGGCGGAACTCATCCATTGGGGGGACATCATTGACGGGGCGCAATTCGCTTCGCCGGAAGCAGCGGTGGGGCTGGCGGAGCCGGCCACCAAACTCGCGCTCGTGATCGAAGCGGCGCCGGAGGCAAACCTCGTACCCAAGCTGGTTCCTGAGCTGGCCTACCGCTCGCTCGACGAAATGATCGAGCTGCCCATGGTGAAGAAATACCTCGGCCCGCTACTCGAACGCCACCGCAAGTCGCTCGATATATTGCGCGAGCGCACCGATTGCCGTGACGGCGTGATCTATTTCGACGTGAGCGACCTCGATCTGGAAGGCTACAACAAATTTATTCCCTACTTCCTATATCCGCAGGCGCTTTATTCGGTGGGCGTCAGCGCCTCACCGATGCGGTCGAAGGTGTCTGTGGGGACGAGTCCATGGAAGGAAATTCCCGCCGACGTGAATCTCGCGTCGTTGTGCGAGAAATACGGCGGCGGAGGGCATGCGCGTGTGGCGGCGATTTCATTCGGTCCCGGTGATTTGGCTCGCGCGCGACAAGTGGCCAAGGAAATCGCGGAGACCCTAAGGCATACTTCGTGATGCGAGTGGTTGCGCGCGCAGTCGCTGCGGCTGCGAGGCAGGCGGGATGGATACAAGCTTCGTTGGGAGCGCCATTCTCTCGTGTTACAATGAGTCTCTTTTTTGCGGGCCGGTAGCTCAATTGGTAGAGCAGCTGACTCTTAATCAGCGGGTTGCAGGTTCAAGTCCTGCCCGGCTCACCACCCATTCTCCGTAACTGAAAGCAACTGCGCTAGTTGATGCTCCCGGACTCATTCGAGTTCGGGTCCAACTTGAGAACATCTGAGAACAAAACCCCGGCGACTCGGTTTACAGCGCGGCGCTGCGAGTCCGGGATCACGTGCATATAGGTGTTTAGGGTTGTCTCAAGGTCCGAGTGGCCCAGAAGCGCCTGTGCGGTCTTGAGCGATTCGCCTGATTCCGCGAGCTGCGTCGCATGTGTGTGCCGGAACGAATGCCACGATACGCGTGGCTGTTTGATCCGATCACATGCGGGGGCGAGGGCGCGGTTGTACAGGTTCTTCGAATTGAGTGGTGTGCCCTTCGGCGTGCAAAACACCAAATCGTCCGGCGCGGTTCGAACCGCTTTGGCTCGATAGGTATTAAGCTCGTTGCGGAGGGTTGAACTCATGGGGATGACGCGATTGCTGCTGCGAGTTTTAGGCGAGCCGAATCGCCCGTCCGAATAGGTTTCGGCAACTTCGATTGTGCCGAGCAGCAGATCTAATCGTTTCCACCGGAGAGCAAGGATCTCACCGATTCGCATTCCCGTGAGTAGGGCGAGCAGCACGACGGTACGGCAAGGTTCCGTCAGTTCCGCAAGAAGCTGGCGCACCTGAACAGGTGAATAGAACCGGCGCTCGGTTTTGGCATCTGCTCCGCGAATACGGATGCCGTGCACCGGATTCTTTTCGAGGTAGCCCCTCTCTACGGCAGCCTGCAGCACTGTCGAGAGTGTTGCCCGAACGCCGCGGAGTGTGGCGCCCGCGTGACCTTTCTGTCTCAGGTTCGATAGACACGCCTCAATCTGCGCGCGGTTCAGATCACAGAGCGAACTTGAACCTAGGGCAGGAACGATGTGCCTGTCGAGTTGGAAACCGTAATATCGCACGCTGCTTCTCTTCAGAGTCAATTCTGCGTTTGGTCGCCATTCTACTCGCACGAAATCGTCGAGTGTCATGGTCGCTTGCGGCCGACGCTGGCCCTGACTTACTGCACCCACTCGGTCCTGAAGGATGGCTCGCGCTCTTTGCCGTGTGATCTTGCTGACTGGCCCGAGCGTTTCGGCACGTTGAATTCTCTGCGCCGCTCCGTCCGGCGTAAGCACGTCCTCCCTCCAGCGAAGAAGCCACACCTTCCTTCGTTTTCCACGAACTACTAGACTGCCATTCTGGTACCGCGGTCGAGCCATTGTTTCCTTTCCGCTGGCTCGTCCGCCTCGATCTGCGTCGGTGAGGATTATATCCGCTGAGTCAAGCATTTGGCCGGACTCCGATGCGCTGCCGCTCGACCCATGCGAGAACATCTGTTTCGCGGAAGCGCCAATACTTCCCGAGACGAAAGCCCGGAATCCGGTTTATCGATCGGGTTCGCGTGTGCTCATACACCCATGAAGTCGGAAGTTGAAGCATCCCCGCGACCTCCTCGACTGTCAGGAGAACATGGTTGCTCAAGGCTGCAGGCAACTCGACGGGCATGTGTTGTTCTCGCTCGCTGCCACATTTGGCTGATCCCGTCATACGGTGCACCAATTTTTTTTCACCTCACACGTTTGGGCGTCGGGCAATGCAATTCCATTTGGCGCTCTTCCCGGTTTCAACTGTCTTTCACCCGAACAAGATTTAGTGGCGGCCTTACTTCAAAACAGAGAGACAAGACTCTCTTTTCTTATACTTACAAGACCGCCAAGTCCGCCATGTAGTCCGCCAAGACCGCCAGTCCGCCATTGCTAGAGACTTGGCGGCGGTCATACGCGTAACCAGAACCATTTGTTGCCACGCTTTACGGCTTTGACGTTGTTGTCCTTTTTTGCACGTTCGAGTGTTCGCCACGAAAAGGTAACTAGCTCGAACGCGTTTGCAATTTTTGGGAAAGGTACCTCCACGCCGGCCGGAGTCATTCGGAGGAGCCAATCCTCAGCTTCGGATTTGCGCTCTCCGCGACCGTTTCTCTCTCGTCGCTCGCCGGAAAGAACGTCGTTAACGTCGAGCGTGACGACGCCCTTTCCCCATACAACGTGTGCAACATCTCCGCTGACTTCGATTCGATACGCTAGCCCATTGCCGAGCGCCGCCAAGTTGTTCTTCACCGCGAGCATTACGTGGTTATCCGGCGTGTCCGGCTCTTTACCGAAACCCCACACGACGCGCGCGGCAGCAACGAATCCAATACTTCCGCTGACGCGCAGCAGTGCTGAAGCATCGCTTTTCTTCAAGTGCATAACCGCCACGACGGCGATACCGAGCCGGGCTGCCATTTCCGCGAGCGGACTCAACACTCGCCGGATTTCTGCGTCGCGGTGTGTGTCCACGCGGCCCATATATGCCGAGATTGGATCAATCACCAGCAGCTTTATTGAGGAATTTGTTTTCAAGGCGTCTTCGAGTCTTTCGAGGTCACGCTCTAGGCTGAATGCTGACTCACCTGTGCCGCCGTCCGTCAGAGTGACCCGCACGGCCTTGACTCGGTGGATTTTTGAAACGTCAGCGCCAGCGGCATCGAGTCTGGGGCGAATCGTGTCCGCTGCATCGTCTTCTGCGGAAAGGAAAATTGTATCTCCCACCTCGCAACGTGCGCCGTCTGGAAATTTATCCCCCCGACTCTGGCGAGCAGCGATATCAATCGTCACCAGACTTTTCCCCTCCCCGGGGTCTCCCGCGAAGATTGTTAGCTTTCCGAGAGGAACACGTTTGAGCCAGAGCCACTTGACTGACTCCGATCTCACGTTTCGGAATGATTCGAGTTCAACCTGTGTGCTCGTTTCTTGCGGACGCTGTCCGGGGAACCCTGCGGGCTTCGAGCCGACATACTGAGCGAGTTTTATGAGTTCGGAATTATCGAGGGGTGGAACACATTGGCGCTCGTTCACGATCTGCAACTGTGCTAAGACCATCTCGGGCGAAAGTTTTCGGGCCCGCAATGCTCCTGCGATTGAGAGCAGCGTCTGATGGCGCTGGCCCTGTGGAATTCGATCTGATACGAGCCCTGTTTTCGGAGATGCCGTAGACTTTCGCGGTTCAAGAAGATCAATCGGAGCAGGTGCCCACGGGAGGTTTTTAACAATTTGGTACGGCTTGCCGGTCTCGTGATGAATCGACGGAGGCGCCACGACATATCCTCCGTCTCCTCTGGTGTCCAACTGGGGGGCAATCACGCTCGCAGTACATTTGCTTCTCGTTCCTTCTGGTTGGTGGAACCATAACTGATACCGCCCCGGTCGTGTCGCGACGGTAAAGGTTTCCGGCAAATCCATCTTCGCCACCACGCGCTCGCCTTCTGGCCCGTCAATATCGAGCACGAACAAGTGATTGATATAGCCAGTAGGAAGACCGATTTGCGCCGAAGGGGCTTCGGTCCACCATTTCGCGATTTGTCCGGCATCGCACGTTGCGTTTTTGAAACCGCCCGGGCCTGTCAATGGAATTTTCTTCTCGCAAGGAAATACGCTGAGTCCATCGAGAGCATAAGCGGCGGCGGCGTGTAGCATTGCCGTCACACGGCCCTCCGGGGCTTATGGCTCAGCCGAAAAAGTTCGACACAACATCGGCGGTAGGCCAGACGTGCGGCGCGTAGCGCTCGCGGACGGCCACGCAAAATCCAAGCAGCGTCTGAAACCAATGCGTCGGCGCCCCGATCGACCGCCGCTTGGTGCCAGTCCGGAGGAAAACGGCGAAGAGAAATTGTCTTCGATTGACCTCGACAGCGGTGCTGTTGTACCTTCGCCATGACGGTCTGTGACTCCTCGAATTGACTCGAACCCAAGAAGCGTACTTCCGGCCCGCTCGGCCGGAGGTATGCTTATCTGCTCACGCCGGAAGCTGCGGCTCCCGTGCAAACACGACTGGCCTTCTGCCGCCTGAGCTTCCGAGTGAAGGTAATGAGCGACTCATAGGCCAGCAACTCCCGCCCATGAAAGTTGACGGCAACTAGCTCGCCATCCCGCACGAGCTCGGCGATCTCGTCAACCGGAATGCTCAGCTGAAAAGATCCTTCTGCGAAAGAAACGAGCAATGGGTTTGCGGTCTTCATATAGACCGCACTTTAGGAGTTAGCAGCCGAGCAATCAAGCGGAGTTAAATTTGTTTCTACTTAAAAGATCGATTTGAGGGCCATTTTATGCGGGTTTGTGACGAGGGGATTTAAATCGCTTTCTACCGATTTCTACTGAACTCGTTTCCGCCGCTTTCTTGTTGATTTTCGTTTTCTCATCGGAGATCAAATGACGCCATTTCTTTTCCCGGTAGGCAGCCGAGTAGGTTGCAGAACAGCCCTTGTCTTGCCAACTCGGCCGTATTCTCACTCCCGCTCGGTCAACTTCGCGACAATAGGCGAGGCCCTTTGAGCCTCGACGGATAACTTCCAATAGCCTTAACTGGCGTTCCGAAAGCGGTTTTTCTGCTTCGGTCGGCACGAGATGAGACGAGAGGCGACTGCTCTTCGCCATTTCGATACTGGCTTCGCCGACCGCGCGGTCACTTACTTTCTGGAAGTATGGCTCGATTTCAGCTTCGAATTCCTTTAGCACAGCGTCGGTTTTTTCGATGGTGAGGCGTTGCTGTAGCTCCGTTTCGGGAATCCGCATGCGCTCGTCTTTCAGCCACGACAGAACGCACGGCCCACCACATAACGTGATGATCCAATTCCGAACTGAACATTTCACTAAAAGCGAAAGCCCCTGAATTTGTGCTTCTACCCATTTTGTGTCGCAATCGTTCGCGACGGCTAGCTGAGCAACTGTCTCGGTGAATTTCTTTAGCGCTGGCGAGGACGAAAGTGCTCCGAGCCGCTGATGGAGCAACCCACGGAATGCGCTCCGTGGACTCGACCAATATGTCTCTAAATCGACCTTCCCCCGGCAGGTACAAAGGTCGCCGGGGCCAGCGTTCGGCTTTCCGCATTTCCGACACTGCGGCCGCTCGGGTTGGATCGCATTCCGGAGCTTCGAATGGTCCGCCCTCGTATCCCACTCAGCGTTGACTGACGACTCGAACTCATCACGCGCGGCTCCGACGGCTCGCTCAAGGATCTGAGAGTCAGGAGGCCGCTTTAATTTGTTCCGTTCCATCGGTATTAGCCCTCAGGGCAAAAAAAGCTTTACCACTTTCGTCGTCAACGGGGTTTTCTCTACGCGAAGATTCTCCCATGAATGATTTGACACAACAAGATCTATTGTTATAGGGTATAACAGAAATGAAGAATTATTCGTCACGCGAAGCGGCCAAGAAGCTGGGAATCAGTCTTATGACTTTGCAGCGATATATCGCCGACGGCAACTGGATTAAGGCGCCAAAGGTGAAGCAACTCGGCAACGTGAAGGTTCGCGTGTGGTGCGATCGAGATGTCGAAAGGGCCCGAAACCTAATGAAAGAGCCCTAGAAGCGAGCGCCTCGCGTCAGTGTAATCAGCACCGACGCGAGGCTAACCAAATTGCACATTGGAGGTGCAACGTGGCTTCCGAGATTCTACAGCAACCATCTGCGATTTATTGCCGCGTGAGTACGCTCACAAATCAGAGTGTAGAAATGCAGCTTCGGGATCTTGGCCAGCTCGCGGCTCGCCGTGGTTTTGAAGTCGTGCGGCAGTATTGCGATGAAGGTATCAGCGGAGCGAAAAACTCGCGCCCTGCGCTCGATGAAATGCTCGCAGATGCTAAGCGAGGGAAGTTCCGCGTTCTGCTTGTCTGGAAGTTGGATCGTCTCGGGCGATCACTGGCACATCTCGTTCGACTGCTTGAGGATTTGCGAACCTGCAACGTTGAGCTTGTGTCCTTCTCCGAAGGGCTCGACTTCACCACGACAACTGGCAAACTGCTCTATCAAGTGCTCTCAGCTTTCGCCGAATTCGAGCGGGACTGCATTCGGGAGCGTGTCCGTGCCGGCATGCGCAACGCCCGGGCGAAAGGGAAGAATATCGGTCGGCCTCCTCGAACACAGCTTAGCCTCGAGGACCGCAAATCGATCGCTGACGCTTACTGGCGTGGGAAGATGAGCTTTCGTCAGCTGGCAAAAAGATTCGACACTTCCATCGGGACCGTCCAGCGATGTGCACTGGCGCATGAGAAGCTTTTTGCGCCCGCCCCGGGAACTCGTTGATCACTGGTTGAGCTCAATCGAACTCCGCCAGACCTTGTCGTTCCGCGCCCGGTAAATTCTCGCGCAGATCGTCGCGCACTCTTCCAGAATCGGTTCTGTCCGGGTAATTCCGTAACACAAGTGAATCTTTGGAAACGGAGCTGCTTGGCTGCGAAGGACTGTTACTTCCGCATGTAGCCAAGGGCGCCATCATTTGCCTTGTAGGTCGAATTCCCAGAGGCCCCATAATTAGGTCATAATCGCAGAATGCAGACCCATCAAGTTAGCAAGACCCATTACAAGGTGAGCGACTTCGTCACATGGGCCAAAGCTCGAACGCTCGTGCTCAGCCCGTCATTCCAGCGTCGATCCGTGTGGCCGGCGGGGGCGAAATCCTTTCTTCTCGATACGATCGTGCGAGGGCTGCCGATCCCGATCATATTTCTCCGCGAGAAGAAGACCGACCTCGATACTCTGGAACCGAAGCGCGAGGTCGTCGATGGCCAGCAGAGGATACGGACGGTGCTGGCTTTCCTTGTTCCCAACCTGCTTAAGAACTTCGATCCAAATCGTGACGAATTCACCATCAAGAAATCCCACAACAAAGACCTTGCCGGCAAGCATTTCAAGGATCTGCCCACGGAGGTCAAGCAGACCATTCTGGATTACCAGTTTAGTGTCCACGTGCTCCCGTCCAGCGTTGACGACCGGGAGGTTCTGCAGATCTTCGCCCGAATGAACGCGACAGGCCTCAAACTGAATTCCCAAGAGCTGCGCAATGCTGCGTATTTCGGAGAGTTCAAAACGTCGATGTATGCCATCTCTGCCGAGCAATTATCACGATGGCGAAAGTGGAGAATATTCACCGAAGCCCAGATCTCCCGGATGTCGGAAGTCGAGATCACGAGCGAGTTTGCCCAGCTCATGATGGAAGGAATCGTCGGCAAAACCCAAAAGGCGATCGACAGGGTATATAAGGAGCTGGAGGATGAATGGCCTGAGAGACCCGAAGTGGAGCGCCGTTTTCGTCATTGCATGGAGGAAATGGACGACGCCCTAGGCGCTGATCTGGCGAATACAGCCTTCACTAACCGTGCCGCATTCCATGCTCTCTTCTCCGCCGTATACGCTGCTACTTTCGAGATTGGGTCGTCGCTGAAGAGAGAAAAGGCGGGACCTCTTCCAGCTGATTTAAGGGCGCGAGTTCTCAAGACCAGCGATGCCATCCGCGCAGCGAAGGCGCCAGACAAGGTATTGGAGGCCTTGGCCCGTCGCACAACGCATAAGGACTCTCGAAAGACAGTTATCGATTACCTAAACGCCCAGATTTTTCATGCCTAAACCGGCGATTGCCATCGCGGATGCTTTCACGACTCGCCTGCGAAAGTTCGAGCGGTCTAGGGCAAAGCTCGAACGACTACTGCTTGAGGGGCATGTCACGCGTCATGACGTCAACCTGTTCTACGAAGGCATATTTCTAAGGACTGTGACTTCATTCGAGAATTTGGTGGAAGAACTGTTTATTGGCTTTCTAACTGGGGGAATTACACCGGGGCGAAGCGTCCATCCTCGCGTAACTTTTCGATCGACCGCCATTGCCCGGGATGTAATGCTTGGAGGCAAGCCTTACGTCGACTGGCTTCCCTATCGCCACACGGCGAATCGCGCCAGCGCCTTCTTCCGCGGAGGACAACCCTTCTGCAATCTAGACAAGGCCGACGTGAAATCGCTCGAGCGGATGCTTACGATTCGGCATGCGGTGGCGCATCAGAGTCGCGCGGCGCGCAGGAAATTCGAAGACGAAGTCATCGGCGCAACTCCTCTTCTTTCAGCGGAACGGACGCCCGCAGGGTTTCTACGTTCGGTCTTCCGGGTAACACCGCCTCCGCCGCAGACGCAATACGAAGACATAGCGGGTACCTGCGCATTGCTCGCCCGAAAGCTCTGCACGTGATGACGCCTGTGCCGGGTCACAGCCCTGGCGCCCTGTGTTGAGCTAGCGGCGGCCGGAATTGCCTTCGGTAGGAAAATTAGGTCGCCCGGCCCGGATCGTCGGCCACGGAGACTACAAACCTGATCGAAAGCAGCGAGAATAGCCGACGGTCGGCTCGCACAAGCCAAGCGTACCAAAGGCTGCATAATTCTCCGACTGTAACCCATAGAGAAAGCGATGCCAAATTCTTACCGTTTTGCGCGTATCAAACCATTTCGTTTGAAACACCTTAGTCTCGTTGCTGCGCGCGGGTGGCTTTTTGGCACACGTACCTATACATGCTCCGTAAAAGTTTTGAACATCAACGATCAGCAGCTTGATAGGAACTACGAGAGGTTCAGCCGGAGGGGCCTCATTGAGCTACTCATGACGAAGAGCCGTCAGGGGGTCCACCTTCGTCGCACGCCTTCCCGGAAAATAGGAGGCTATAAGCGCCACGAAGATGAATAGAACACCTGCCCCGGCAAAGGTCCCTGAGTCCGTCGGTTTAACACCAAAGAGGTAGGTCGCTAGCATTTTTGTGAAAAGGATGGAGAACGCGACGCCGAACAGCACTCCGGCAATTGAAACTAAGAGACCACGACCCAGTACCATGCCAAGAATTTCGCCGCGGTGGGCGCCCAAGGCCATTCGTACGCCGATCTCGCGCGTGCGGACCGTCACCGCATACGCGAGCATCCCATAGATGCCCAAGGCCGCAAGAAGCAACCCGAGTACGCTCGTTATTGACGCTATAAGGAGGAGCAGTTTGTTCGACCCACGGCCCCCGATTGTCTGAACAAAGCGCTGTTCCATTGTATCGATAGTCTTTATAGTTACTGCTCCATTCCCTGTTTGGGCGATGATTTCGTGGACGGTATTAGCTAAGGTCGACGGCTCGATCGAGGTACGCAGAAAAAAACTCTCCAATTGCATGCTCTCATCTGTGAGTCTCTGACGGTAATCCATATAAATGGACGCATCTGAATCAACCGCCGAGGGTCCAAACATGAGAGTTGGCCCCACTTCTCCAATCACTTCGAGCGGAACTCTATCGAACACCTTGGAGTCATTCAAAAGGCGTGTAGACTCCTCCCGCTTCCCTGACCTCCAAAGTTTCAAAAACTCCTCCCAGACCTCTTTCTTGGGGGACAGGACAAACAGGGTTTTCCCGACCGGGTCCTGGCCGGGCCAAAGCCGCTCGGCCAGTTCTCTTTCAATGACGACCACTTTCGAATTGCCCGTATCATCGCTTTCCACAAACCCTCGTCCGCGCAGAAGGTGAATTCCGAGTGTCCGGAAATAACCTGGTCCGACCAGCCATTCCCTAGTCTCGATTTTTTCTCGCCCGTCCAAAATCACATCACGCGGCTTCCATGACCAATTCCTAAGAGGCGACCCGCAGGCGACGCCGACCGATAGAACTCCCGGCAGCGCCGTCATCCTCGAGATAACTTGATCACCAAATGCGCTGCTCTCGGCCACAGACGTCCAGTAATCGCGGGGCAATTCCGTGTCCACTACCAGCAGATGATCAGGGCGGAATCCCCAGTCTAGGCGGGCGAGGCGAACAAAGCTGTTAATTAATAAACCCGCGCTAGCCATCAGCACGAAGGCAAGAGCGATCTCGCTCACGATCAAAAAATCACGCAGGTGGCTGCGCTCACGGTAGGAATACGCGGTCCCCCCCTGCTTGAGCGATTCCATTAGATTTGGTCGCGAGGAACGCATGGCTGGAAGCAGGCCAAACAGAATTCCCGTAAGCAGTGAAATGATCAGCGCGAATAGCAGTACTGCGCCGTTCACGCGTGCTTCGCCGAAACGCGGAATGTCCGTCAAGCCGAATCCACGTAGGAAGTGCACGCTCCAATAAGCAATCAATATTCCCAAAAATCCACCAGCCACACTGAGCAGCAGACTCTCCGTTAGTAGCTGGCGGAAAATCGCCCCTCGCGTTGCTCCGAACGCAACTCGAATGGAAATCTCCGTTCCTCGCCCCGCGCCCCGCACGAGTAGCAGATGCGCAACGTTCGCACACGCAATGAGCAACAGCAGCATCATGCCGCCCAAGAGTGCCCAGAAGGCCATCCGGTATGACCCTAGGATCTGATCAGCGAGCCGAAACACGCCAATGCTGAGTTGTTTATCCGTGTCCGGATAGGCCGCGGTCAGACTCTGGACAATAGTGTCCACTTCGGTCCGCGCTTCCTCGAGGGTCACCTGGGCCCTTAAGCGCGCAATGGCGTGAACCATCGCACTCCCCCGCTGCTTCGCAATCTGGGAGGATAGAATTGGGAGCCACACCTGGACCCTTTGGTCCGGGAAAAAGAAATCTTCTGGCATCACTCCGATCACAGTGTACGGTTCGTTGTCCAGTATTACTCTCCGACCAACGAGGTTCCGATCTCCGCCAAACTCGCTTCTCCACAAAGAATAAGAAATCACCGCTACCTTATCCTCTCCGGGCTCGTCCTCTTCTGAACGGAAAGTCCGACCAAGGAACGGCCGACTTCCTAGAAGGTGGAATAACCCGGTCCCTACATGGAAGCCGCTAACCGTTCTGGCATTTTCAGCACCTAAACTAACGGGCTCGCCTGTGCCTCCAACAAAGGGAACCAAGTCTTCGAAAACGTGATTTTGTTCTCGCAAGTCGGATAGATCAGGCCCAGAAATTCCTCGTGTTACCGTTTCAGTCTTGGAGGCCCAGAGGAGAACCAACTGGTCCGCGTCGCGATAAGGCAGCGGCCGAAAGAGTACGGTGTTCGCGAAGCTGAATACGGCGGTCGTGGAGCCGATAGCTGACGCGAGCGACAGGATGATCAAAAAAGAGACCAAACGATTGGCTGAAAGGATTCGTCTTGCATATCGCAAGTCACGCCAAAATGCGATTGTGCTGATCACTTGCCCTCCGACAGGGCGTTGTCAGGCTCACGCTAACAATTGCAATCTTTGCGCAGCCATTTGTCCGATCTTATCGAGCGAGTACTTGCACTTCAGCAGCCGAGCCCCTTCGGCTGCACGACTCAAGGTCTGTTTCTGATTTTCGTAGACATGACGCATTAGCGAAGCTGCATGGGATATATCCGGATCAGCCCACAGCATATCCTGATTAAAGTGAGCAAATTTCTGGGTTACCGGAGTGAGCGTATACCGCACCAGATTGTGATACGCGGCCGCCAAATAGTCCGTGGGTCCAGAATAATCAGTCGCGATTATCGGCGTACCATTGCCGGCAGCATCAAAAAGCGGGTAACACCACCCTTCGCCACGATGAAGCGACACGTAGCAGTTCCCGCGCTCGGCAAGAGCTCTCATAAAATCGTCAGGCCACAATCCCGATGCAATTTTGATTCTAGGATCACTACGAACATCTTTGCATCTACTTCGGCAAATTAGGTCAGCGACAGCATCGCGTGCTACGCTTTCGTCTGTCAACCCAAATAGGGTCTTGATGACTAAGACGACGTTCATTTCATCGGGAAATGCACTGAGAAATGCCTCAATGATTCCCAGGGGATTCTTCCGATCCTGCCAGATACACATACTGTAAAACACGAAGTCTTCCTTCCTAATGCCGAGCCAGCTATCAATGCAAGATATATCAAGCCCAAGCGGGTGACCCGCCCGAGTTTTTGTACCACGACGAATGAGAGAGTTTACATCACAGCTAGGGCCTGTGAACTTGAGTTTGGTGGCATGGGAGGAATACAGGCCGCCGGTGCTGGCGGCCTGTAGCCCAGCGACGAGTGCGGCCGCCTGGTGTTGTATTCCACCCGCCACTTCTCGATCACGATCTGTGCCTCTGTCAGTGAGTAAAAAATCTCTCCGTTCAAGCATTCATCCCGCAGCTTCCCGTTGAAGCTCTCGCAGTAACCGTTCTCCCAAGGACTGCCCGGCTCGATGTAGAGTGTTCCCGTTCCCAGATTTCTCAACCACTTCCGAAGTTCCGCGGCCACGAACTCCGGACCGTTGTCAGATCGAATATTCTCTGGAACTCCGCGCCAGAGCATCACATCGGCCAACGCCTCGATGACCTCATAACTCCCAAGTCTTCGAGCTACTCGAATCGCCAGGCACTCCCGCGTGTATTCATCGATCATCGTTAGCATGCGGATCATTCTCCCGTCATGAGTCATCGCACTCACGAAATCGTAGCTCCACACGTGATTCGCCCGCTCGGGCCTCAGCCTCACGCATGAGCCGTCATTTAACCAGAGCCTTCTCCGGGGCCTTTGTTTCTTAGGGATCTTCAGCCCTTCGCGACGCCAGATGCGCTGCACTCGATCTTTCCCCACCTGCCAGCCTGCGGTCCGCAACAGCGCCGTGATCCTCCGGTAGCCGTAACGGCCATACTCACTGGCCAGGGTAATAATCGCTCGCGTCAGCGCATCTTCGTCCGTCCTCTGGATCGGCAGGTAGCGCTGCGTTCCACGCCACTGATTCACCAGCCGGCAAGCATGTCGCTCGGAGAGTTCATGTTTCTCCCGCGCATGCTCCACCGCACAACGACGTCGCTCAGGGCTTAGAAGTTTCCCTCCGCAATATCCTTGAGAACTTGCTTCTCCAGCGACAGCTCCGCCACGACTCGCTTGAGCTTTGCGTTCTCTTTTTCCAGTTCCTTCAGTCGTTTTGCTTGATCCAGCTTCAGGCCGCCGTATTCCTTTCGCCAGCGGTAGAACGTCTGTACCGTGATTTCAGCTTCCTTGCAGGCTTGCGGGGTGAGCTTTCCGTTCGCAATTCCCACTTCGATCTGACGCAGTATCGTCACGATCTGTTCTGCTTTGTACCTCTTGATTGGCATATCCAGCCGTCCTCCTCGTGAATTCTCTCTCACGTCGGCTGGTACAAAAAGCCCCGGTCAGGTCAATTCATCGCCGGCGTAAAAAACCGATAGTTCTGACCCGCATTTTCTTTTGCTTGATACATAGCTGCATCCGCGTTCTTGACCAGAGTCTCCGGATCCGACCCGTCGTCGGGATAGAGGCTCAGACCGATGCTGGCGGTTACGTGCAAGTCGTGCCGGTCAATGCAATAGGTTTCCCCCACCGCCTGCAGCATTCTTTTCGCCGTAACGGCTGCTCCTTCCGCTTGAGCCACTTCTGAAAGCAGCACGATGAATTCATCGCCACCCTGCCGGCTTACTGTGTCCGAGCCTCGAACACAATCCACCAGGCGTTTGGCAATGGATTGAAGGAGTTTGTCGCCAGTGGAATGCCCAAGGGAATCGTTGATGTCCTTAAAGCCATTCAAATCCATAGACAGGACCACGACTTTCTTCTTGTGACGGGGCGCTGAGGCAATCGCCTGTTTTAGCCGGTCATTCAGCAGCACTCGATTGGGTAAGCCGGTTAGAGAATCGTGCTGGGCCGAATAAGTCATCTCTTCTTTTTCCACGGACGACGCCAATTCCTTGGTCTTGCGCTTGATGGCGTAGCGCATAGCTCGCAGAAGCCCGCGCGTCTCGATTTGGCCCTTGATGAGATAGTCCTGGGCGCCTTCCTGCAAGGCCTGCGCGGCCACCAGATCATCGTCAAGGCCGGTGAGCACCACCAAAGGGATCTTAGGAGCGGCTGCGCAAACCCGCTGGACCACCTCCAACCCTTGCGCATCGGTCAGTCCCAGGTCGAGCAGGATGATGTCGAATGCGTGCCCGGCAAGGCGAGTCTCGGCCTCGCGCAAGGACTCCACACGAGTTAATTCGATTTCGTGCGGGCCCTGGTCCTTCAGCATCTCGCGAAACAAGCGGGCGTCGCCGGCGTTATCTTCCACCAGAAGTATCTTGATCGGCTTCTGGCTCACACGAGTGCCCCTTGCTGCAGCATCTTGCCTTTTGTCAACCAGAAATCATGGATACTCTTCACCATGCTCACGAACGCGTCCCAATGCGTTGGTTTGGTAAGGTAGCAGCTCGCGTGCAGCCGATAAGTTTTCACAATATCCTCCTCCCTATCCGAGGTGGTCAGGATGACTGTGGGGATTGCCCTCAAGCTGACATCGTTTTTTATTTGAGCCAAAACTTCGCGGCCATCCATTTTGGGGATGTTCAGATCAAGCAAGATGAGTTCCGGCCGAGGAGCATGGACGTGAATTCCATCTTGCCTGAGAAAGGCGGCAGCCTCCACGCCGTCGGAAGCGACATTCAAATGGACCGACTGATTGGCCTCGCGGAAGGCTTCCCGCGTCAGCAGTACATCACCGTAGCTGTCTTCGACCAAGAGAACCTCGATAGTCATGCCTCCTCCTCCTATCACTTGTTTGAAACCATCTCATTTCCACCAATGCGCAGCGAGCGTTGAGCCCGATTCACTTCGACTCATGCGCCTGACTTCTGCTGCGGTAACTTCACCTTCGTCAGCCAGAAATCGTTAATGCTCTTGACCAGGACCTCGAACTCGTCCAACTGCACGGGCTTACTCAGATAGCAGTTCGCCTGAAGTTGGTAGCTTTTCACAATATCCACTTCCGCGTCGGAGGTGGTCAGAATGACCGTGGGGATCGTCTTGAGACCGTTATCTCCCTTGATGTGAGCGAGGACCTCGCGGCCGTCCATTTTAGGGAGATTTAGGTCCAACAAAATAAGGTCGGGCCGAGGCGCATTGCGATAGGGTCCCTCATGTCTCAGAAAGGCCATTGCGTCCACGCCGTCCGAAGCCACGTGTAAATGGACAGTGGTGTTTGCGCCTCGGAAGGCTTCTCGCGTTAATCGGACATCACCGGGACTATCTTCTACCAAGAGAACTTCTAGGGGCATACCGTCTCCTCCAATGATCTTCATCACTTCTCCCTTATTTCTGGTAGGGCAAACCGAAACGTAGAACCCTGCCCGGGTTGCGACTCGACCGAAATTGTGCCGCCGTGCCGCTCGACAATCTTTTTGCAGATGGCCAACCCTATGCCTGTGCCGGCGAACTCTTCCCGTTTGTGCAGGCGCTGGAACATGCCAAAAATCCTGTCGAAATATTGCGGGTCGATTCCCAGCCCATTGTCTTTCACGGAAAATATCCATTTCTTCTCGCGGTTCCGGGCGGCGGATATTTGTACCCGGGGCACTCCGGGGCTTTGGTACTTGATGGCATTGCCGACAAGGTTTTGAAACAGCTGAACCAGTTGCGTCTCGTCCGCCATCACGTTAGGGAGCGGATCGTGGGTCACTTGCGCACCGCTGTCTGTGATGGAGCCCCGCAGATTTATGAGCGCTTGCTGCAGGGCCTCTTCGCTGGAGGTGTCGATCAAATCGCCTCCCTTTGTTCCGACGCGCGAATAGGCCAACAGGTCTTGGATCAACCGCTGCATGCGGCTGGCCCCGTCAACGGCGAACGCAATGAACTCGTCAGCATCGGCGTCGAGTTTGCCCTTGTAGCGTCGGGATAGAAGCTGCGTGTAACTGGCTACCATCCGCAGCGGTTCCTGCAAATCGTGAGAGGCGATGTAGGCAAATTGCCCCAATTCCACATTCGAGCGGTTTAGTTCTTCCATTTTCTGCAAAAGGTTTGCTTCAGCTGCTTTGCGCGTAGCGATATCGCGGATGGCCGCCGTCACCAGGATTCCCTCGGCGCTTTCCAGCGGACTCAGCATCAGCTCGATCGGGAACTCTGTTCCATCTTTCCGCCGCGCGGTGAGCTCTATTCCTGTTCCGATCTGCTGCGCCAGCGCGTCTTCCGCGGACCGCAGAGCGTCCGCGACCAGCCGTTCAGCGAAGCCCTCCGGAATGATATTCTTCACCTTCTGCCCTACAAGCTCGTCGCGGCGGTATCCGAACTGTTTCTCCGCCTGCACGTTCAACAGGACAATCTCACCGGTCTGGTTCACCACCACCATTGCATCCGGTGCCGCTTCCAACAGTCCGCGGTACCTGCCCTCCATTCGCGCGAGATGTTTTTCCGCTTCCTTGCGCACGCTGATGTCGCGTATCGCTGCCGTCACCAGGATTCCTTCGGCGCTTTCCAGCGGGCTCAACATCAGCTCGATCGGAAACTCGCTTTTATCCTTCCGTCTCCCAATGAGTTCTATTCCCGTGCCGATCTGCTGCGCCAAGGCCTCGGCCGCGGTTCGGGTACCGTCAGCGATCAGCCGTTCCGCGAAGCCCTCCGGAATGATGTTCTTCACCTTCTGTCCAACCAGTTCGTCGCGGCGGTACCCAAACTGCTTCTCCGCCTGCACGTTCAGCAGCACCATCTCTCCGGCCTGGTTCACCACCACCATCGCATCCGGCGCCGCCTCCAGCAGTCCCCGGTACCTGCCCTCCATCTGCACCACACGCTTTTCCGCTTCTTTGCGCACGCTGATGTCGCGTATCGCTGCCGTCACCAGAATTCCTTCGGCACTTTCCAGCGGGCTCAACATCAGCTCGATCGGAAACTCGCTTTTATCCTTCCGCCTCCCAATGAGTTCTATTCCCGTGCCGATCTGCTGCGCCAAGGCCTCGGCCGCGGTTCGGGTACCGTCAGCGATCAGCCGTTCCGCGAAGCCCTCCGGAATGATATTCTTCACCTTCTGCCCTACAAGCTCGTCGCGGCGGTACCCAAACTGCTTCTCCGCCTGCACGTTCAGCAGCACCATCTCTCCGGCCTGGTTCACCACCACCATCGCATCCGGCGCCGCCTCCAGCAGTCCCCGGTACCTGCCCTCCATCTGCACCACACGCTTTTCCGCTTCTTTGCGCACGCTAATGTCGCGAATCGCTGCCGTCACCAGAATTCCTTCGGCGCTTTCCAGCGGGCTCAACATCAGCTCGATCGGAAACTCGCTTTTATCCTTCCGCCTCCCAATGAGTTCTATTCCCGTGCCGATCTGCTGCGCCAAGGCCTCAGCCGCGGTTCGGGTACCGTCAGCGATCAGCCGCTCCGCGAAGCCTTCCGGAATGATGTTCGTTACCTTCTGCCCAACCAGTTCGTCGCGGCGGTACCCAAACTGCTTCTCCGCCTGCACGTTCAGCAGCACCATCTCTCCGGCCTGGTTCACCACCACCATGGCGTCCGGTGCCGCCTCTAGGAGGCCCCGGTACCGGCCTTCCATCTGTGCCACCTTCTTTTCCGCTTCTTTGCGCACGCTAATGTCGCGAATCGCTGCCGTTACCAGAATTCCTTCGGCGCTTTCCAGCGGGCTCAACATCAACTCGATTGGGAACTCAGTGCCATTCTTCCGCCGTGCAACGAGCTCTATTCCCGTTCCAATTTGTTGCGCCAGCGCCTCAGCTGCGGTCCGCGTACCGTCGGCGATCAGCCGCTCCGCGAAACCTTTCGGAATAATGTTCTTCACCTTCTGCCCGACGAGCTCGTCGCGGCGGTATCCGAACTGTTTCTCCGCCTGAAGATTCAGCAGGACGATCTCTCCGGCTTGATTGACCACCACCATCGCATCCGGCGCTGCTTCAAGCAGCCCGCGGTACTTGGCGCCGGATTCTTTGCGTGTCTGCTCTTCGAGCCCGCTCGCGGAATGACTGCGCTGCGCGCTCCATCCTGCAGCGGCGACGATTAACAAGCCGAGAAGGGTTCCGATCGTCAGAAGAGTTTTGACTTCGAGCAATCGTCGCTTCGCGTCCGCGTCGCGCAACAGCAGCAATCGCTGCTCTTCCTCCTGCATCTCGCGAATCACCCCCCGATACTCATCCATGATCCGCTGTCCTTGTCCGCTTTGAATGGCATCCGCCGCCTCTTGCGTGCCCTTTGTCCGTTTCAGTTCAAGCACTCTCTCGGCAAGTTGGATTTTCTGAGCAGCCAATCTTTCGAGGGCGGGAATCTGGCGCTGCTGGACGGGGTTATCCACGGTCAGGTTCGCAACGATTGTTTCATCCTGCTGGGATTGCAGTATGCTGGCGCGGTAGGATTCGAGGTAGGATTCCTTGCCAGTCAAAACAAATCCGCGGGCGCTCGATTCGAGATTCTGCATGGAGGTGAGCAAATCGGCCAGACTCTCAAGAACCTCATGAGTGTGCCGGACCCACCGGTCGCTTTCACCGGACACGACCATGCCGCGATAGGAAAGCGCGCCCACCACAAGTAAGGTCAGAATGGCAGACCCGAACGCGAGTAGCACCTTCCGATTCAATAGAGACTCAGTCTTCATTCCACACCAGATTGGGGATGGAAATTCTATTCGGGACACGACCCTGAAGGCTGAAAGAGGGGGCAGCCTGTAGCCGCGTACCGATTTTTTGGAAGGGAATTTAATCCTACCCTAGCCTCCGCAGGGAGCAAGCCGTGTTTCCAGCTTGATGTCCAAGAGGCTACGGCCTCCTTCGATATGCCGACATTCCGCACGATCCAGAAAGACAACCTTTCTTTCCTCAACTCGCGGGAGCAACGAGTTGCTTGAAAGACTCTTGCGCCAGCGTGTAAGAATTGGCTTCCGCTGCCTGCAAGGTCAGCGCGATGCCCGCTGAATCCAGAGGTTTGGAGAAAAAGTAGCCCTGCGCATATTCGCAACCAATCGATTTCAGCAAGCTCGCCTGTTCGGCTGTCTCGACACCCTCCGCCACAACCTCCATGCCCAGGTTACTTCCGAGGCTCAGAATAGTTTTCACAATTTCCAAGCTCTCGCTGTTGCTGAGCATTTCGGATACGAACGAGCGGTCGATTTTCAAAAGGTCCAGGGCAAAGCGGCGCAAGTAGCTGAGCGACGAATATCCCGTACCGAAGTCATCGATACACAAACTCACTCCCAACTCTCTAAGCTGACTGAGAATCCGAGTCGTGCGCTCCTCATCGCGCATGGTCACACTCTCGGTGAGTTCCAACTTCAAGTTGCCGGGCGCCAAGCCGGACTCGCGCAGGATGTGTCCAATTTGGTCAACCAGATCGGCCTGCGCGAACTGCTTGGCGGAAATATTTACGGCCATTGTGAACAGTGGCTGGCACGGAAATTGCCAGTTCCAGGCGCACACCTGGCGGCACGCTTCGCGCAGGATCCAATTCCCAATCCATAGAATCAGGCCGGTATCTTCCGCCGCCGAGATGAAGCTACCAGGCATCACCAGCCCGAACTCCGGTCGCTGCCATCGCACTAACGCTTCAAAGCCGATGATACGGCAATCGCGCAAAGCTACGATCGGCTGGTAATGGACGCGAAATTCGTTCCGCTCCGTGGCGCGGCGCAGATCCGTTTCCAGCTTCAAGCGGCCCGCAGCGGTTGCATGCATCGATTGGTCACACATCTCGTACCGGGCCCTGCCAAGGGTCTTCGCCCGAGACATTGCGGTATTGGCGTCGCCCAGCATATCTTCCGCCGCGCTGTAACCGCTTCCGCTAAAAGCAATACCAATGCTCGCGGTGGTGAACACGGCTTGGCCATCGACATAAAAAGGCATTTGGATGTTCTGCTGAATTCGTTCGGCCACGCGGATTCCCTCGCTCGCGTTCCGGATGTGATCCAGTAGGATCGTGAATTTGTCACCACCCAGCCGCGCCAGGATGCCCTGTTCCTCCGGTAGCCCAGCCATTCCTCCGGCTTCCGCCGAACGCAGCAAGGCATCATCACGCCGGATCGAACCGAGCAAGCGGTTCGCAATCTGCACCAAAAGCCAATCGCCTGCAGCGTTGCCCAGGCTGTCATTCACGACTTTGAAGCGGTCCACGTCCACGGATAAAACGGCAAATTCATAATCCTGGTGTTGCATTCCCCACGCTACGCTGAGCGCCAACCGATCGAGAAAGAACGCGCGGTTCGGCAGCTGTGTGAGCGGATCATGAAGCGCATCGTGGGTTAACTTGTCTTCGAGTTTCAAGATGCGCTCGCCGGCGCGCAGCCGTGCCTTCAGCTCCTCGGCATCGCAGGGCTTGCTCAGATAGTCGTCCGCTCCCGCTTCAAGGCCGCTGATCACATCCTCTTTGGCGTTTTTCGCGCTGAGAAGAATAATGTAGATATGGGGACGTTCGGGGTGCCTGCGAATCTCACGGCAAACGCCGAGCCCATCAATTTCCGGCATCAGCCAATCCAACAGCGCGAGTCGCGGACCGTCCGGGCTGCAGAGACATTCCAACGCTAACCGCCCGTTCTCGACGGCAATAACTTCGTAACCCGTGCGCTCTAATGTCTCTTGCAGCAGGCGTCGCGTGACAAGGTAATCGTCGGCAATGAGGATTCTCGTTACCTCTTTCCCGCGCGCGACTGCAGAGTGGGTCCCGGACGTTCTCGTGTTCATCGTCTTCTCGTTCGAAAGCCCGTCGACTCTACGGCCAAGCACGCGAACGGGCAGCACGAATGACACCAAGCGATTTTCATGGCATCTAGTTCCGATGAGCTGAGGGGAGAGGACGCAGCAGCCCGAGAAACAAATTGTTGAAGGGAGTGCCAGTATTAACCTGAGAGTGGGCGGAGTCAAAGCATTTGTTCCTGGAAGGGGCGAAATGACCACTCTCCAGCTGGTATCGGCTTTTTGCGGAGGTGTTTGCGTCATAGCCTAAAGGGGAAGGATAGAACTCTTAATCCGCGCCTTGCATGTTCAAGCCCTGCCGACTCACCACTTCTTTTCAATGATTTAGCCGCTTCGGATTTTTCTAGAATGAAGAACTACGTCTAGTTTCTTGCTGGCCGCGCGATTTAACCAGCAGCCCGGTCGTCGAGCGCCCGGTCAGAAAGCCGTGACCATTTACAGAGGCACGAAGCAAAATCTGAGATTGCTTTTTCTGAAACACTGCAGGCTTTGCAGGTTGAGAATCCGGCGGAGAATTGCTACGGTGAGCAAGTGGCGATCTACCCCCTTCAGAAAGAGCGCCCGGAATTGCGCCGGCGCAGCCAACGCGTGCGGATGCGCGTCGCCGTTTTGGTGCGCCCGCAAAAGCTGAAAAAGGACGTACGTGAGGAGAAGACCGAAACACTCGTGGTCAACGCTCATGGAGCGCTCCTGCTTCTCGCGACCAAGGTCGCGGTCGACGAATTCGTGATTGTTCAGAACCTTAAGACGGGCGAAGAATTGCTGTGCCGAGTGACTTTGGTGGGCCCCAGCTTGATGGGGAAGACACAAGTGGCCGTCGAATTCATCAAGCCCGCCCCCGACTTCTGGGGCGTGGATTCTCCGCCGAAAAATTGGAAAGCGGGCCAACCGCTTCCATCCCGCCCGTGAGGAGGCGTCCTGCCCGGCTCGTCGCTTCTCTCCCTGGTTTGTTAACATCCCCGCCCTTATGTTGAAAGTTCGATTGGCACAGATCCGGACGACAATCTCGTGAGGAAAGAATGAGCCAGGACAATCAGGTTTGGCGAGACTGGCCTCGCACACGCCTTGAAACAGAATACTCGCCGAGCAGTTGCGTGGCGTCGGAGGCTCCATTTCTGGACGAGTACATCGCGCGCAGCCGTGAAGCCGAACGAACGCTTGATTGCCAAAAGAATCTGCAGTGGGGTGCGGGCCCGGATGAGACCTTTGATTATTTCCGTGCCGCGTCAGGGGGCGCGCCGCTTCTCGTTTTCATCCATGGCGGTTACTGGCAAGAGCTTTCGAAAGAAGAGTCGCTCTTCGCCGCGCCCAATTGCGTCAAAAACGGAATCGCGTTTGCGGCTATCAACTACACTCTTGCGCCGCGTGCGAGCGTCAAAACCATCGCGAACCAGTGCCGGCGAGCGGTCGCGCATTTGCATCGCGAAGCCGGGTCGCTCGGCTTCGATCATCGCCGCCTATATGTCGCTGGGAGTTCGGCCGGGGCGCACTTGGCTGCGATGCTGCTGGTTCATGGATGGCAGGCCGCGGCCGGAGCGGCTGATGATGCGGTCGCTGGCGCGATACTGCTCAGCGGGATCTACGATCTCGAACCATTGGTGGACACTTACGTCAACGCCCCGCTGCACCTTACCGCCGCCGATGCTGCGACGGTAAGCCCCATGCGCTTGCCGTTAGGATCGCCGGTGCGCTCGATCATTGCTTGGGGCGAGAATGAGACCCGCGAATTCAAGCGCCAGAGCCGAACCTATGCAGCGCTGTTAGAGGCTGCGGGCTTTCCGGTTACTGCGTTTGAAGACAACGGGACCAATCATTTCGATATCGTATTTGGGCTGGCGGATCGCGAGACGCAACTTGGCCGCTCGACGCTTGAGCTGATCGAAGGACGAACAACTAAGTGATGCGTTTCGTCGCTATTCTCCGATAGCGGTGGCGAAAATTTCCGCGAAGACATAAACATCGGAGAACGAATTGTAGAGCGGGACCGGAGCAACGCGCATGATATCCGGCTCGCGCCAGTCGCAAATCACTCCCTGCTCTGCGAGTTTGTCGCAAATCGCGCGGCCATTTTTGGGTATTCGCAGGGAAAGCTGTGCGCCGCGATGGGCGGGATCGCGCGGAGTAATGATTGAGAACCTGTCGGAACGTTGCTGATCCAGCAGAAATTCCAGGTAGCCGGTGAGCAGTTCACTCTTGGCGCGCAGCCGTTCCATCCCGGCTTCGTCGAACAGTTCCAGCGAGGCGCGCAGAGTGGCTGCCGGCAAAATCGAGGGATTGCTCAACTGCCAGCCTTCCGCGCCGGGGATGGCGTGAAAATCCGGTCCCATACGAAAACGAGTTTCCTTATCGTGGCCCCACCAGCCGGCAAATCGCGGCAGCTTCGCATCGCGCGCGAAGCGTTCGTGGACGAAACATCCGGCGATGCTTCCCGGCCCGCCATTGAGGTACTTGTAGCTGCACCAAACGGCAAAATCGACGTCCCAGTCATGTAGCTGCAGGCGCAGATTTCCTGCGGCATGCGCCACGTCGAACCCAACTACACAGCCTTTGGCGTGTCCGGCTCGCGCGATGCGCGAAAATTCGAATGCTTGGCCTGAGTAATAATTGACGCCGCCAAGCATGATGAGCGCGATGCGTTCGCCTTCGGCGTCGATTAGCGCTTCGATGTCCTCGGTGCGGGCGGATGTTTCTCCGGGACGCGCTGCAATTTCGAGCAAGGAAGCAGCCGGGTCGTAACCGTGATGTTGAATTTGTGATTTCACCGCGTACTGATCGGAAGGAAACGCGTTGGCTTCCACCAGGATTTTGTTTCGCTTCGGCGTTGGCCGGTAGAATGAAACCATCATCAAGTGCAGATTGACGGTGAGCGAATTCATCGCCACCACTTCGAGCGGAAGCGCACCCACCACCCGCGCAAGAGGTTTGGTGAGGAATTCGTGATACGCCAGCCAGGGGTTCCGCCCGTGCAGATGGGCGTCAACACCCAGGCGAGCCCAGTCTTGCAATTCCTGTTCGACGTATTCGCGAGCCGATTTCGGCTGCAAACCAAGCGAATGGCCGCAGAGATAGACGGAGTCGCCCCCGCCCCGCGTCGGTGGAATGTGAAAACGCCGCCGGTAACTCGCGAGCGGATCGGCGGCGGTCATGGCGGCCGCGAAATCCTTCGACGCCTTGAAATCAGTGTGCGGCACCTAGAGCTGCTCCAGGGGAACCAACTCGCGCTGGATCATCGATTCCGCCCTCTTCCAATCGAGGTCCTCGATTCGTGCGATCGAATCGCATAACTCCCCGAGCATGCGATCCTGGATGGCGCCCCGGGAATGCGCCAGCGAATAGGGAATGCGGTGAAACGTGACCATTGAATATTTGGGGACGAAGAGCCGCGGGTATTTCGCTTCGAGTGCCAGCTCCACTTTCTTGCGAAAGAGAAACCGTGGATCCGCTACCCGATCGCGCATTTCGACAAAATTCTCAAGTGCCAGATCAGCGACGGCGTCGGTGTCGGCCTTGCGAGCGCGCTCAAACTCGGGAAAAACCTTCGGCCAGTCTGCACCGTGGCGATCAAGCAATTCGAGCAAACACGTGCAGTCTTCGAATGCGCAGTTCATGCCCTGCCCAAAAAAAGGAACGATGGCGTGAGCGGCATCGCCGAGCAGGAGAGATTTTTCGCCCACGTGCCAGGGCGAGCATCTTATCGTGACCATCGCGCCGGTGGGATTGTCGCGATAATTCTGCATGAGCTGGGGCATCAGGGGCACCGCGTCGGGGAAGCGCTCGTCGAAAAATTTCGCAACCTTTGAATCTGAATCCAGAGTCGCGAAGCTGTTTTCGCCTTCAAAGGGCAGGAACAAGATGCAGGCGAACGTCCCGTCAATATTCGGCAAAGCGATGAGCATGTAAGAACCGCGTGGCCAGATGTGCAGCGCATGCGGCTCGAGCGCATGTTTCCCGTTGGCGCCTCCAGCGATCGTCAGCTCCTTATAACCGTAATCGAGATATTGCTGCGAAAAATTAAAGCGGCTGAGTTTTAACATCTCGGTCCGGATTGCAGACGCCGCCCCATCTGTGCCGATCACGATTTCAGACTCCGCGACGTGCTCGCGGCCAGTCTGTTCGTTGCGCAGCCGGACGCCACCGGTTTTTAGATCGAAGCCCGTGCATCGCTCATTGAAATGAATTTTCACCCCGCGCGATTCCGCTTCGTTCATCAAGGCGGCGTTCAGGTCTCCACGCGAGATGGAGTTAATGACTTCGGTTTCATCTTTACCGTAAGGCTGGAATGTGAGGTCGCCTGCGGGCGAATGCATCATGCGGCCTTTCATGGGGACGATGATGCCGCGCATCGCGTCCCACAAGCCCGCCTCCTGCAACGCATGGATTCCTCGCGTCGATATCGCGAGATTGATGGACCGGCCGGCGCTCAGGTGAACTTGCCGCATGTCCGGGCGGCGCTCGAAAATTCGGACACTAAAGCCACGTTGAACCAAAGAAATTGCGAGCAGAGGGCCGGTGAGACCCGAGCCGACGAGCGTAATTGTTTGGAATGAGCTTGGCATGTGCCGGAACGAAGGCTTTTGGCGCCGCAATCCGCGGCGAGGGATTCATTCTTCCAACATCGTGCGCGCTTCCCACAACTCCGGGAAGAATTTCTTCTCCAGCGTGAGCTTCAAATACGAGCCGCCGGAGCTGCCGCCCGTGCCGATGCGCGCGCCGATGGTGCGTTCGACCATTTGAATGTGGCGCAAACGCCAGCTCACCACGAGCTCGTCAAATTCCGTCAAGCGCTCGCAAACATCGATCCAGTCGCGATTGTTGCGCTCGTCCTGGTACAGCGCTTGGACCGCCCTCGCTCGTGCTTGGAACTTTTCGCGTTCCGTCGCTTGGGCGTTCGTTGCGGGCAGTTTGCCCAGAGACTTCAACGTGGCAAAAAATACGTCGTGCAGGGAATCTTCCTGCAGGCGGCGGTGGAGAATGGCATGCGTCTCGGGCGTGAGCTCGTGGTAGCGCAGCATTTTTTCGTCTTTCAGGCCGCAAAGGAATTCGAGCTCGCGGAATTGCTCGGATTGAAAGCCGCTGGCCGGGTTCAATTTGCCGCGGAAGGCAAGAAAGTGCGTGGGCAGCATCGTCTCGAGGATGGTGAACTGCTCCACCAGGATGCGCATGATTTCGGTGCAGCGGCGAAGGAGTCTGGCGGCTTCGTAAACTCCATCGCGCGAATTTGGATTGGCGCCGGCCGCGCGCAGGCTGCGGACGACGGCATCGAGGTCATGAAGCAGTTCCTTGAACCACAGCTCATACGTCTGGTGCACGATGATGAACAGGAGTTCGTCGTGATGTTCCGGCGAGGACACCGGATGCTGCAGCCGCAGCAATTCGGGAATCGCGAGATACGAGCTGTAGGTTAATTTTTTGTCGTGAGATGCGCCCGCCGTCCCGCCCGCAGCGCTCGCGCTCACAGGCGCGGCAGGCTCGCCACTGCCAAACGGGCAGCCGCCCGAACCTTTCGATTCGGGCGCACCCTGCGCCGCAGGGACGCTTGATGGCCCGGTGGATTGGGATGACAGGCCAAGAAATTTAGCTGCGTTGCCGCCGAGCAGTTTCGACTTTACGTCCGAGGGAGATTTGCTTTCACGAATAAGCGAGCCCACGTGCGCTTCTCCCAGCGGAAAAGGATAGTCGGAACCAAGCAGCACGCGGTCCGTGCCCATTGTCTCCACTAGAAACTGCAGCGTGCGCTCCTCAAACACCGCGGAGTCGACAAAAAATCTATTCAGATAATGGCTGGGGGCAAATTGCGAAAAGCCGCGCGCAACTTCATGATGGCGCCACGCATTTTCGAGCCGCCCAAGAAGAAACGCGAAACTTCCGCCACCGTGAGCGAAGCAGATTCGCAGACTTGCAGGCAGGCGGTCAAACGCTCCGCTCAAAATCATGGCGACTACGGCCAATTGCGTTTCCGCGGGCATGGCGACAGTCCACGGCATCATGTATTTTGGCATGCGATCGCCCGCCATCATGTCCCAGGGATGGACCAGAACGGCCGCGCCTTCGTCAGCGCAATGGTGAAGAAAAGTCAGGATGCCCGGATCGTCGAGATTTTTTTCGCCGACGTGATTCCCGATCTGCACGCCCAGGTGACCGGCGCGCATGCAGCGGCTAAGTTCCACGCAAGAGGCGTCGATATCCTGCAGCGGAACCTGGCACAACGCTTTCAATCGGCCTTTCCCACGCCGGGACATTTCGAGCGCAACGTCATTGAATAGCTTGGCGCAATCGAGCGCATGCTTCGGGTCGCGGCCGTACGCGAACAGAACCGGCGTAGCGGAGATGATCTGCACATCGACGCCGTCGCGGTCCATCTGTTCCAAGCGCAAATTCACGTCCCAGCAGGCCGACGTGATATGGCGAAACATACGATCGCCGATCATGATGTCCGCTTTGCCGGGCTCGGTATGCTTGATCCAGGGCCAGTCCGGCGTGCCAAAACGCGCGGCAAGGTCGGGCCAGGACTCGGGGAAAAAGTGAGTGTGAATATCGATAACTTGCATATCGCTCGCGTCGCGCTACTTTGGCGCCGGCTGCTTTCCCGGATGAACTTCTCCGCAGTTCTTGCACTTTCGCAATTCCGGATCATTTTGAAAGCGCTCGAAGAGCGGTGGGAGGTCTTTCACGATGCTTTTCAGGAGCACCTCGGCGCGATACACACGGTGATGGCACTTCCCGCAGTACCACTCGAAGCCGTCCATCGCGCCATCGGGCCGCGGCATTTCGACGACCAGCCCGATGGTCCCCGGCGCAAGGCGCTGCGGAGAATGGGGCATGTGCTTGGGCAGCAGGAAAATTTCGCCTTCCTTGATCGGAATTTCGACGGGCGGCTTGCCGGCTTCCGGCATTACGCGCAGGAAAATATCGCCCTTCAACTGGTAGAAAAATTCCTCGGTGGGATCGTCGTGATAGTCGTTACGATTATTCGGCCCGCCGACTACGGTCACCATCATTTCGCCATCTTCCCAGACCTGCGCGTTACCTACGGGAGGCTTCAATTTGTCGCGATTCGCGTCGATCCATGCTTGAAAGTTGAAAGCCTTCAGCGTCCTGACGGATGGCATCACTTTCTCCTTTCTGGTCCGACGTACGGTTTGTAGGCCACCGCTTTCATTTCAATCAAAAGATGCGGGTGCGGCAATTGATGCACCGCGACCGTGGTGCGCGCCGGGCCCTGCTCGTCGAAAAATTCCGAGTAAATCCTATTGTAACCTTCGAAATCATCCATGGTCACGAGGAAGGTGGAGATTTCGACCACGTCTCTCAGGCTCGCGTCCATGCTGGCCAAAATATCGCGGATATTTTCAATGACCGCGCGCGTCTGCTCGCCGATGCTCAGGTGCATCGCGCCGGATTTATCCGTCTCCGCGCCGGCAATCGAGTTGTCGGCGCGGCGCGAACTCGTTCCGGACACGAAAAGAAAATCGCCGGCGCGCTTGATATGCGGGAAGCGGCCGCGTGGCTGGGCTTTACCTTCAACTACCTTGCTATCCATTCTAACTGACCTTCCTGGATGATTTTCCCGTCACAACTTGACACAGATATTGTTCAATTCAGAATAAAAATTCAGCGAATGCAAGCCGCCTTCGCGTCCGATGCCTGAGAGTCCGACTCCTCCGAACGGCGTACGTAGATCGCGCAGGAACCAACAGTTGACCCAGGTGATTCCAGCCCGCAATTTTTCCGCAACTCGATGGCCTCGCTTCAAATTCGCGGTCCACACCGAGGCGGCCAGGCCATATTTCGTGTCGTTGGCTTTGGCAATCGCTTCTTCTTCGATGTCGAACGGCGCAACGTGACATACGGGTCCGAAGATTTCTTCCTTCACGCAACGGGCAGATTCGGGCAGGCCGGTAAAAATCGTCGGCTCAACGTAGAATCCGTTGTCCCGGCCATCGCCAAATTTGGGGATGCCGCCGCCTGTCACGACGGAGGCTCCCTCTTCTCGCGCGAGTCGATAGTAAGACATGACCTTGGCGCGGTGCTCTTTTGAAATCAGGGGGCCAGTCGTGGTGCCCTCATCCGTGGGCCAACCGAGCTTGAGACTTTCGGCCTTTTGTTTGAGCGCGGCAACGAAGCGGTCGAATATGGAGCGTTCGACGTAAACGCGCTCGGCGCACAGACAGACCTGGCCGGTATTCATGAACACGGCGTCGGTGAGCCCATTGATCGTTTCGTCGAATTCGCAGTCAGCGAAAACAATCGCGGCATTTTTGCCACCGAGCTCGAAGGAAACCGGCTTCACCGTGGGAGCGACAGCACGCATGATGGCGGCGCCGGTGCTCGATTCTCCGGTGAAGGTGACACCGTCGACGTCAGGGTGAGCCGTCAGGAATTCTCCCGCGGAGCCCGATCCGAATCCGTGCACGAGGTTGAAGGCGCCCGGCGGAATGCCGACTGCTTGCATTACTTCAGCCAGCAGAGTCGCCGTCGCGGGGGTCTCTTCCGAAGGTTTCGCGACGACACAATTCCCACATGCCAGGGCGGGAGCAACCTTCCAGGTCAGGAGCAGCAGGGGCAGGTTCCACGGAGTGATGATTCCAACGACGCCCAGCGGTTTCCGAACGGCATAATTTAGCGCCGCCGCTCCATCTTGCGTTTCCGTACGAAACGCTTCGAGGCCGGCGGACTTGATCAAATCCGCAAAAGCGCGAAAGTTCGCCGCTCCGCGCGGAATATCAATTCTGGACGCGAGCGAAACAGGCTTGCCGGTGTCCGCGACTTCGGCCTGAAGGAATTCGCTGAAGCGCGCTTCGATTCCGTCGGCGACTTTGTATAGCATCGCCGCGCGCTGAGGAACGGAAAGACTGCCCCACTTTCCGCCGAGCGCCCGGCGCGCCGACGCAACCGCTTCGTCTACGAGCGATTGATCTGCTTCCGAAACTTGCGCGATCACGGTGCCGTCGGCCGGATTGATGTCCACGAACTGCCTTGTTCCAGAGACGAAACGGCCGTCGACGTAATTCTGTAGAAGCTTGGAGCAGCCTGCCACTCGTTCGCTCTCCCGGTGCGCAAAAAATCGAGGTTCGTTCAACGATACCACATTCGACGCAGGTGGATTATAGGTGGCTTCAGCTTTAGTGAAAGGAGTACGGCAGAATATTTTGCGCGCGTTTTTCGATGGGGACGCCGCGATTGCAATTCTAGTTTTTGGTCATCGCTTTCAGGTATTCGCGCCCACGCTCATAGCCGCGCTTGAAAGGCTCCGCTTCGTGCAATCGTGGGAAGCGGTCGCCGAGTTGTGCGCGGCAATCCTCGTAACTTCTATTCCGATGTCCTTTATAAAGCGCGGCCTCGAAGCCGCAGCGGAAGTATCGTTCATCGTCCTCAAACTTCTCGCCAGTCGTTTCGTATTTTTCTTTTTCCGCGTCGCGCAGACCAACCCACCACATGTCGCGGGCGCGATCGATACTTTCGGCGCCGGCATGTTCCAGAGCGCCGCGCACTGCATCGGCCTCGTCGTTATCAGCCATCACCACAACGACCGAGCGGCCTTTGCGCAGAGCATCCTCGTACACAAACAGCTCGTCTTCCGGCAATCCTTCGAAGACCTCGCTTTCCATCGCGCCGCCGGCCAAGCCGCCACCCACGGCACCAAGTGCGCCGAGAATCGCTGCGCCTGCAACGCCAATCGCCAGGACAGGACCAACGCCCGGTATCAGGGCAGTTGCAATCAGAGGAACAAGCCCGACTCCACCCGCGATGCCGATCGCTCCTCCGAGTGCGGCGCCCATCGCTTTGCCCATGCCCGGTTGCTCGCCCGCAACGGTGGGTACCGCTGCAATCTCCTGCTCCGTCGCGTGAGGAGCAAGAATCGTGATTCGATCCTTGGGGATATCGAGCGGCCGGAGTTCTGATACTCCAACCTCGGCGTCAGACCGCGATTTGAACACGCCTACAACAGCTTTCATGGGGCTCTCCTCTTCCAGTAGCACACTATAAGTTCACAGAGCGTACCATACACCGAGGACTGTACAAATACAGGCCTTACTGGCTTAAGCGAGCCGGAGACAGGGGCTTCCGCTTTCAGGTCCGCTCGATGATTGTGGCGATGCCCTGGCCCACGCCGATGCACATGATGCACAGAGCAAAGCGTTTCTTAGTCTGGCGCAATTGGTAGGCCGCCGTGGTTATCAGGCGAGCGCCGCTGGCACCTAGCGGATGCCCGATCGCGATGGCTCCGCCGTTCGGATTCACGTGCTCCGCGTCGTCGGCAATCCCGAGATCACGCGTGACGGCAAGTGCCTGCGCCGCGAAGGCTTCGTTTAACTCAATCACATCCATTTGCGAGAGTTTCAATCCAGTCTTATCGAGGATTTTTCGCGTGACTGGCGCGGGGGCGAAGCCCATGATGCGCGGCGCCACTCCGACGACGGCGGTCGCCACGATTCGAGCGAGAGGCGTGAGCCCATGCTTCGCGGCCGCTGTTCCAGATGCAAGTAGCATGGCACAAGCTCCGTCGTTTACCCCGGAGGCATTCCCGGCGGTGACGGTGCCGTTTGCCTTCACGATGGGCTTGAGTTTCGACAAACCCTCGAGGGTTGTATCGGGGCGAGGGTGTTCATCGGTGTCAAAGACCTTCGGGTTGCCACCCTTTTGCGGAATCGGCACTGCCACAATTTCATGTTTGAAAAATCCCGCGGCATTCGCGCGAGCCCAGCGCTGTTGCGTCCGCAAAGCAAAAGCGTCCTGGTCCGCGCGGTTGACGTGGAATTCTTCGGCTACGTTCTCCGCTGTTTCCGGCATGGAGTCCACGCCATATTTTTGCTTCATCACCGGATTCACGAAGCGCCAGCCGAGCGTCGTGTCGAACACTTCCGCGCCGCGGCTGAACGCCGAATCCGCTTTGCCCATGACGAAGGGAGCGCGCGTCATACTCTCCACGCCGCCGGCAATCATCAAGCTGGTCTCGCCGGACTTGATCGCGCGAGCGGCAATGCCCACTGCGTCCATGCTAGAGCCGCACAAACGGTTTACCGTCGCGCCGGGAATTTCCTTGGGCAACCCGGCGAGCAGCAAAGCCATGCGCGCGACGTTGCGGTTATCTTCGCCGGCCTGGTTCGCGCAGCCGTAAATTACATCGTCGAGCGCAGACCAATCCACGCCCGAATTGCGGTCCATCAATGCGCGTAAGGGAATCGCCGCAAGATCGTCCGCGCGGATGGTGGACAAAGCGCCGCCGTAACGTCCAAATGGCGTGCGAATCGCATCACAAATGAAGACTTCAGTCACAGTCATCTCCGAGATCGACGCCCGAAAGCGATGAGCTGACATCGAGCGCTTGCCGTTCAATGCATTTTTGGGCGCCCTTCGAAATCCTTCCTAGTATAGCCGACGGCGCGAACTTTCTCGCAGGTCCGCGCCGGTCTTGCGGACGACGAGGGAGTCACATTCAGGACTGGTTGGTGTAAAATATTCCCATGAGCGAAAAAATCCAGAAGAGCGATGCAGAGTGGCGCAAAAAGCTGACCGACGAGCAATACGAGATCACGCGCGAGAAGGGAACTGAGCCGCCTTTCACCGGCGAGTATGAGAGCACGGAGAAAGACGGCACATACGTCTGCGTGTGTTGCGGACAGCCGCTATTCAGCTCTGACGCGAAATATCATTCCGGCTCCGGCTGGCCCAGTTATTACCAGCCGGTTGCCGCGGAGAATGTGGCACTTGAGACCGACATGAGCCACGGCATGAAGCGCACGGAAGCCATCTGCAGCCGTTGCGACGCTCACTTGGGACACGTCTTCGACGACGGGCCGGCACCCACCGGGCTGCGTTTCTGCATCAATTCCGCTGCTTTGAAACTAGAAGACAAGAATAAGAGCGGCGAATAACCTCGCCCGCCTGGGCGTATGCCTCGGCGAACTTCAAACCCATCTGCATCGTTTCGCGCCGGGAAATGGCGTCTAGTGGTCGAGGTAAATTACTTCAGGATGTCCATTGCCCGGCGAGTCGGTCGGAATCATGCGGAAGCTTGACGGCGACACCACGTAAAACACGAGATTCGTCGGGAAGCCGACGAGCGGACTCGCGGTCATGGTGCCTCGACCGTTAGAACCCGCCGCGAAAGCGTAATTCGAGAAGAAGCTCAGACCTACGTTGGGAGTGCTGGGGGGAACGAAATCATCCACGGTTCCCGCCAGGGTTCCCAGACCCGTGGAACTCAACTGCCCGGACATATCCACGACCTGTGAATCCGCAGTGAATGGCGCGCTCAACGTGTACCCGCCTTGCACGGACGAGGCGGAGAATACCGGCCCGCTGGTTTGCTGTTCGAGAAGTCCATGAGTAGCGGCATTATCCGAGCCGATCAAGAATCCCTGGTTCGGCCCCGTAAGGTAAGCGGCAGCCAATCGCGAACCCAGCCCCGTAAAGCCGGCGCGGCCATTCGCAGTAACTTGATAGGTGCCCGCGGCAGAATTCAGAGGCGTCACCGCGCCGCCATCATTCTGGTCGTACGAAAACGTCACGTTGCCGTCGCCAAGTGCGGAACTCACAATCCCCGCAAAAACGCTCGCTGCGCTGCCATCCAGTCCCGTTCCGGTTGCCACACCCGCGCCTTGCAGCACACCCAGATCGAATAGAGTAGCGGGCTGCTGCAATATCATTTCGCCGCTGAGCCTGGGGAAAGGATTGACGACGCTGGGCGTGTCAATTTCGACGAAGAAAATATCCGACGGCGACACGAAATAGAAATCGTATCCCTCGGTGATTTGCGCGTTGGACGGCAGTTGGAAAACGAAGTTAGCGAATCCCCTTGCGTTCGTCGAACCCACCGAATAATTACCGGAGAGCGAGACTTGCGAGCTGTACTGGCCTGCGTCATTGTAATCCAGCATGCCCGGGCTCAGATTCTCGCTGCCATCGGCGCGTACAACACCCGCAATCGCAATAGGCTTGGCCGAATAATCCTGGCCGGAAAACTCAAACGCATAGTTACCGCTGAAATTTGCTCCCGTCAGGCCTGTCTGAAGCACACGTTTCATAGTGCCCGCGCCGTAAGTGATTCCTACACCGGCCGTACCGGTCGTATCGTTCTCAATGAAGTGCGCGTTGAAGTTCGTATCAAGGGCGATCAGATAGTTGGCCGTGAAGATTGCGCCTTTGACGTTGGTGGCAATCAGCTGCATGGTGCCGCGCCCATCAGTGCCCACCGAGTAAGTCCCGGTGACGGTTGATCCGGTAAACACACCAGACACGCGATTGCTGTCTTCGGTCCCCTCGGAGATGTTTCCCTTCCCATCCGCGGAGAAGTTTCCGGCGATAACAACGGTTCCGTTCGAGTCGTAGCCATTGAACAAGAACGAGTAGTTGCCGCTGATCAAGGTATTGCTGCTGATCGCGCCGGTCGTAACCGAAAGGTTGAGCGGCTGCGAGGCTTTCGCCGGGCCACTCGCGCCCGCCTCCGAGTCCTCCACCTGCACGGTGAAATTCGTAGTTCCCACGAGAACGGGGGTGCCGGTTATCGTACCCGTTGCAGCGTCCAGTGTCAGCCCCGAGGGCAGCTGTCCGGCGACCACGCTCCAGGTGTACGGAGGAACTCCGCCCGTAGCGATCAAATTTGAGGAATAGGGAGTCGCGGTCAATCCGCCAGGAAGAGGCGGAGTGGTCGCTTGAAGCGGTGGCGGTGCCTGAACCGTGATGGTTATGGGAGCAGCACTAAACGCCGTCTGTTGCGGAATCGCCGAGTCTTGCACCTCCGCGGTAAACGGGTACGAACCTGCCGTGGTCGGAACGCCGGAAATCAGGCCGGTGGAGGTATTGAGCGTCAAACCCGGCGGCAGCGAACCGGGAGGAACGCTCCAGGTGAGCGGCGGAACTCCCCCCTGAGCGGTGAGCATACCGCTATAAGTCTTGTTGATTGTTCCGGGGGGAAGCGTGGTCGTTGAAACCGATAAAGGAGCGGCAGGGCTGATCACGACGGTGAAAAGTGAAGAGAGAACCGAAAGTGGTTGGGCGCTGCCGTTGGATTGTGGCACCGCGCCATTGTCCGTGGCCTTCACGTAGAAAGTATATGTGCCACCGGAGCCGCTCGGCTTCCCCAATAGCAGGCCTGACTGATTCAGCGTCAGCCCGGGTGGAAGACAACTTGTCGGGCCCGGGCTCGGGCAGACCACCGTGAAGTCGAGCGGCGGCACTCCGCCTGACACAACGATTTGTTGGCTGTAGGCTATTCCATTTGATCCATTCGGAAGGGTGGTCGTAGTGAAGGTCGGAGGCAAAACAACAGTTATCGTGCTGGTGACCGTGGCTCCACTATTCGCGTTAGCCACGGCCTTAAGGCTGACCGTGAGGGAAATCGAACTATTCGTGGGAGCGGTGTAAGTAGCCGACGTTTTGGTCACGTTGGTCAGCGTGCCGCAACCTGTGCCTGCGCAGCCGGTTCCTGTGAGTGTCCACGTGACACCCTGATTCTTTGTGTCGTTGCCCAGGAAGGCCATGTAATTAATCACCTGGCCTTGATCTACGGTTTGCGCGGCGTTAGGCGTCACCTCTAGCGTTACGGCGCCGTTACTGCTGCCACAACTGGAGAGAAGCGCGACACCCATAAAGGACAATAGAGTGACCGCGAAAAAACGAAGTGCCGACAGCCCGCGACCTTTGCGCGAAGCGTTCGCCATGCTTCTAATCTGATTCACACTGTGCTCCCGGATTCGGGCATAGGCCTTCAAAGTTGTCATATCACCTTGGATGTCTTTTTCAGATCTGCCCAGGCCGGTGGGAAAGACTCCCCTGTCGAACCTTCGGCTCATATAGCCAAACAAGTTGAATAACAAAACGGCCGCAGCGTGTCAACGCAGAACTCCGGTGGTCCCGCTTCGTTCGCGGGTTGCTCGCGCCACATCACGAGGTTTCGGTTGACTCATCTGGGACACTCTGCCGGCTAGATCTGCGAAGTAACTCAGCCATGTGGATGCGCATACCGGGAGCGCTGTTGCCTGCCAAAACTCCGGTTTCATGCGCCACAGACTGTCCGGCGGACGACGCTCCAATTTCGACACGGCCGGGTGCTCATTAAGCGTGGCCTAGGCCATAGTTTTTTGTTTTCGCGCAGCGGCCAATGTGTCATACCATTCCCACATTCGCCGCTGCTGCCGATCATGGTCCGCTTTCTCACAACTCGAAAACCCGCGGCTAGGACGGTTCCACGAGACCGGTCTCTAGGGCCGCTCGAGACCAATGTCATGAATGTTGTCTGGTCTCGGGGGGAAAGCACCGTGAGCGACGTGGTTGGGTCCCTTGAGCAGAATTTAGCTTATACGACCATCATGACGACGCTGGGCAGACTTTTCAAGAAGGGCCTGCTGAAAAGGCAGAAAACGAAGCGGGCCTTCGTCTATTCGCCGGTCTTATCTCATCAGGAATGGGAACGCCAGGAAGCGGCTTCTCTGATCGCTGAATTTCTCGCCGGTCCGAACCCGTCGGGCGAGCTTTTGATCTCGTGCCTGCTCGATGCCGTTTGCGATCACGATATAGAGCTGCTTGTTGAGCTGGAGAAAAAGATCCACGCGAAGCGCATCGAACTCTCGCGAGGGACAAAGGGATGATCGCGGATTACTTTGCCCGTCTGGTGTGTCTCTGCTTCGCGTCCTTTTTTCTCGCCTACATGCTCGTTTCTCTCGGGATTTTGCTAGCCGCGCCTGGCGTGCTAAGGCTGGCAGGACAGATCAGGCCGAGGTTCGCTGCGCGATTGCTGTTCATAACGCGCCTATCCCCCGCCGCTTTGGCCGCATTCTTCGTATGTGGATTATGCATGCCGAGTTATCTCTGGCGCGAGCCGCACCTCACCGCAGAGCGAGTCGGCATTCTTTGTTTGGCGATGGCTGTGCTCGGCGCTCTGATTTGTACCGTTGGCGTCAAGCGAGCCTTGAATGCAGCCTCTCGATCGCGCACCTTTGCCCGAAATTGCGAACACGGAGGGCGTGAAATCCGCGTGCCCGAAGAATCGGAGCCACTGCTGGTGATTGACGAACCAGCACCCCTCTTCGCCTTATCCGGGATTGGAAGCCGCTCGCAGCTCATCGTTTCGCGAAACGTGATGCGCGCGCTTTCCTCGAAGGAGCTCAGCGCAGCCTTGCGCCATGAGCGTGCACACCGCATCTCGCGCGACAATCTGAAGCGTTTGGCGTTTCTTCTTGCTCCTGAGGTTTTTCCGTATTCGCGTCGCTTCGCGGGCATCGAACGCGGTTGGGCGAAATTTGCCGAGTGGGCCGCGGATGATTATTCCGCCGGAGGAGATCCTGGCCGCGCGCTTTCACTCGCTTCTGCGCTGGTATGCGCGGCGAAAATGGGAGCTCGCCCCCAGCCGGCGCCTTTGCTCAACTCGCTCATCGTCGATCATTCCGGGCTCGCAGCTCGAGTCGATCGACTGCTATCCCCTCAGCGCTCCCCGGTGTCTCCGCCGCTCTGGAAGCGGCCTCTAATCGCGAGCGCGCTCCTGCTGGCTGGTCTGGCTTTGATCACTATCGAATTTTGGCCGGCGATCTTGGCTTTGGCGTACGCACCCCTGGAGTACCTCATTCGGTAGCACCGGCCCGACTTCGCAACAAGTTCGAATACGACCTGTGGTAGTAATCGGCCTCTTCGAGTAGCCTTCCGCTCGAAAAGCAATTTCCGCATTTTTTGAATAATGTTGAGGACAATTTTGATGCGCGTAAAACATGCTCGCATGCGGGGAGTCGCTTTTACCCTCCTCGCTTGTGTTTTCCTTTCTCCGTTGTCGTTGGGTGCACAGACTCCCACGGGGGTTCTGCGCGGAACGGTGCAGGACGCGAGCGGCGCCCGAGTTCCCTCAGCTCAGATCGAAATCCGCTCGATTGGCTCCGCCACGCTGCGCCAGGCCACAGGTGATGACCGCGGGGAATTTCGCGTCGACGATTTGCTGCCGGGGCGTTACCAGGTTGTCGCGAACGCCAAGGGGTTTTCAGAAGCTCGCTCGGATGTGTCGGTGGTGGTGAGCTCCGTGCGCGACGTCGCGATCACCCTGCAACCCGGTGCCGTGCAGCAAACCGTGAACGTCCAAGCCCAGGCTTCGTCTATCACAACGCAGGCGATCGATTTGGCCAGCGCCGTGCACCAGGGCGCCGTTACCGCGCAAGACCTCGAAACGATTCCACTCGCCGCGCGCAGCTTCGCGAATATCGCTTACCTTGTTCCGGGGACGGAGCCAGTGGAGCCGTCCGACCCCACCAAAGCGCGCATTACCGCGGTTTCCACCGGTGGCAGCTCCGGTTTGAACAACGAACTCTCTGTGGACGGCGGCGACAATTCCGACGATTACATCGGCGGATTTCTGCAAAATTTCTCTCCGGACGCGATCCAGGAATTCGCAGTCCGCACGGCACAGGAAGACGCGGACACCGGCCGCACCACAGCCGCTTCCGTGGTGATCACGACTAAACGCGGCACGAATGACTGGCATGGCAGCGGCGCTGTCTATGTGCGCTCCGCCGACCTCAACGCCCGGTTTCCCATCGATAATCCTGCGCCCGAGCCCAAGCAGCCTTTCTCGCGTCAGAACTATGTGGGCACGTTCGGCGGCCCGCTGATCAAGAGCAAGCTCTGGTTCTTCACTTCGCTCGAATACGTTCACGAAGACGCCAGCATTTCCTATAGCCCAACCACTCTTGGGGAATTCAATGCGTTGGCATCGCTGGCTGCCGAAGGCCTCGTCCCGAACGTGACTTCGATTCCGGTGCCGAATAACGCGCCTGTTCCTTTCCGCGATTATTTGGACCTGGTCCGCTTCGATTGGTCGCAATCTTCGCGTTCGCAATGGTTTCTCCGCGCGGCGGGTGACAATTACACAACCCAGAACGCGCTAGTTCAGCAGGGAACGCTGCCTTCCACCGGCGCAACTTGGCGCTCCAACTACTTGAGCCTGGTGGCGAGCGAGCAATACATGTTCAGCCCGACGTGGCTCGGCACATTCGTATTCGACGCTAGCGGTTTGCACTTGACCGAAAAACGCAATTCGAATCTCGGATACGCGCTGGCGTTCCCCTTCACTTCCACGTCGAGCAGTATTTCCGGATTCGAAACTTTTGGCGACAATCAATTCGTCACACCCATCACGGCTTTTCCCATCGCCCGTGACCAGGAAAAATATCAGTGGCGTTACGACGTGAGCCACGCTTCGGGCCGTCACGCCCCGCGCTTTGGCATCAGCTTCATTCATGAGCCGGTACTCAGCGGCGCGCTCGCGCTGCAAGAAACGCTCTACCAATATCCGTCCGACCCGAGCTTTTATCTCGCCAATCCTTCTCAGTTCTATAACGCGCCCAATTGCAATCCTCCGCCGGACCCCGCTTCCGGAATCATATGCACTCCCGCGGTTACCGGAGGGAGCGGCGCGTTTTCGCAGAACGTTCAGCGGCTGGGATTTTACGGCGAAGATTCATGGCGGGTGACGTCGAAACTCACCGTGAACTATGGCCTTCGCTACGACACGACATTCGGCCTTTTCACCGCTTCCGGCCGAAGCCAACTGGAGAATCCAGCCTACCTGACTCTGAAGGCCCTCGGCATTCCGCTTATCAACGGGGCGCCGCACGATTATCGTGGGGCAGTTGCGCCGCGTCTCGGCGTTGCGTACGCTGCGGGGGGATCTCAGAATACCGTGATTCGTGCCGGCTTCGGCCTTTACTACAATGACCTCGCGCAAAACGGTTGGGTGACCGCGCTGCAAGGCGTGAACACGCCTCCTGCGCCTTGTGTCGTTCCATCTGATCCGGGATGCTTGCCTCCGGGTTCGCCAGCGGCGATTATCGCTCCGCATTACAAGACGCCGTATGCAGTACACGCCACCGCCGGAGTGGAACATGCCTTCAACGCAAAATGGCTCGCAAGCGCTGATTTCACACACGAAGAAGGCAATCACGCCTTCAGCCGCTATCAGTACGAAGCCGGCTTCACGCTGCCTGCCGATGCGCCAAGCGTGACAGTGTTCCGCTCGGACAATCGATCGAGCTTTAACGGCCTGATGCTTCATCTCCAGGGGAACATGTCGAAGCGCTTCAGCATCGTTGCAAATTACACATTTTCCAAAGCCCAGACCTGGGGATGCGTCCTCGGAGAACTTTTCGATTATGTGAATGGCGTGTGCAACCCGCTTCATCCGTTCGGGCCGGGCGACTACGGCCCGTCGGGAGAAGACGTGCGCCACCGGTTTGTTCTCGCAGGCACGATTTACACGCCAGCCGGGTTTCAGGTGACGCTGCTCTCCCAAGTGGAAAGCGCGCGGCCTTTCACCATTACGACTCCAGTGGACGTGAACGGGCTGGGAGACGCCGTCGATGACCGGGCAGTGGTGAACGGAGTCCAGACCACACTCGACGAACTCCGCGGAACTCCGTACATCCAGGTCGACATGCGCGTCAGCCGTCCCGTCAATTTTCACGAGCGCTGGTCGATTATCCCGTTCGTCGAATTCTTCAACCTCTTTAATCGGAATAATCCCGGTGCCAACTACGTTACGGACGTTTCAGCGATGCCGGTTCCGCAAAGCCAACTCGCGAACCTGACGGATATTTGTGCCAACCCCGCGTGTACCCAGCTCACACCGATTACGAGCCTCAATCAGCTGCGCTTCCCGGCTGGCGCCTTGGGCGACTTTTTCGGCCCCGGAACGACTGTGGGCATTCCGTTCGCCGCGCAATTCGGCGTGCGCGCGACATTCTGACAATTCGGCTAAGCTGGCGCGGGGTATTTGGGGAATCGATGGCACCGCGCAAGCGACAGGCTTGGCTAGTCGTTCTGGTTCTTATCGTGGCCGGTCTATATTTGTTGCACCGGATTTTTCAAATCACTCGCCGCTAACAAGGGGCCGTTTGCGCCCCAGCGTGGCCTGCAACTCCCGCGTGTATCTCGTGCATCTCAACTTGTGTATATTGTTTTGGTTAATTCGTGCTTCTAGTTCCGTCCGCCGGTTTTCAATTTTCGCCGATTTTTAGTATAAAGGTCGGTTCGGACGAGTCCGGCAATCCTGCTGGGTCCCTATTACTTGGAGGAGCGCTTTGATTGAAGTTCAGGATCTGACGAAGTCGTACGGCAGCGTCACGGCCGTGGACCACGTTTCGTTCACCGTGAATAAGGGCGAAATTCTTGGTTTCCTCGGGCCCAATGGCGCCGGCAAGACCACCACCATGCGCATCCTCACGAGTTACATGCCCGCAACTTCGGGCACCGCGCGCGTGGCCGGCTTCGACGTCTTCACTAATTCCATGGACGTCCGCCGGCACATCGGCTACTTGCCCGAAACTCCGCCGGTCTATCCCGATATGAGCGTCGAAACCTATCTCGATTTTGTGGCGCGCATAAAAAACGTACCTGCGGAAAGGCGGGCGGATCGCGTTTCGGACGCTCTGCGTAAGACTAGCCTCGAAGACAAGCGCAGCGAGCTCATCAAGCGGCTCTCGCGCGGATACAAGCAGCGCGTAGGTCTGGCGCAGGCGCTCGTGCACGATCCGGACGTAATCATCCTCGACGAGCCGACCGTGGGGCTGGACCCCAAGCAGATCATCGAAGTGCGCAACTTGATTAAGGGCCTCGCCGGCAACCACACGATAATTCTCTCCACGCACATCCTGCCGGAAGTCAGCATGACCTGCGATCGCGTGGTCATCATCAACAAGGGCAAGATCGCGGCCGTGGACACGCCCCAGAATCTGACCTCGCAGCTCAAGGGCGGCCAAAAAATTCGCATCGAAGTCCAGGCCCCGGAAAGAGAACTGCGCGAGCTGCTGGCGCAAATTCCGGGAACGAGCCGTCTAACCGTGGAAGCACCGCGGCCCGATGGGCATCTGAACGCCACGGTCGAAGGAGCGCAAGGGAACGATATTCGCAGCCAGATCGCTGCGCGAGTCGTCGAAAAGGGATGGCCGCTTTACGAACTTCACGGCGTTAGCTTGAGCCTCGAGGAAATCTTCCTCGAACTCACCACCGATGACGCTGCGCACGCGCAGCCATCCAGTTAGCTGAGAGCTTCACAAGGGAGCTGGAAACACGATGCATAGCTTTTACGCAATCTACCGAAAAGAGATGGGCAATTATTTCGTCTCGCCCGTCGCCTATGTGTTTATCGGGCTCTTCCTGTTCTTGAGCGGTCTGTTTTTTAACGTGATCCTCACGGACGTCACCAACGGCGCCATGATGGCCGAAATGCGCGGCATGTCTTCCGGGATTGATGTCCCCGGCATCGTGATGCGCAACTTCTTTGGCGTGCTCTCCACCCTGATTCTCTTTCTGACGCCGATTCTCACCATGGGCATTTATGCCGAAGAGCGCAAGCGCGGGACGATGGAACTCCTGATGACCTCGCCCCTCACCGAGATCGAAATCGTCCTGGGAAAATTTTTGGCTTCGCTGTCTCTCTTTGCCATCATGCTGCTGCCCACGGCAAGCTACCTCACGTTTATGGTTCTGCACAGCGACCCCCGGCTGCCCTGGCGCATGATGTTCGCGGGCTACGCCGGAATGCTCCTGCTCGGCGGCTCGCTCCTGGCCCTCGGATCGTTCTTGTCCTCGCTCACGGAAAATCAGCTCATCGCTGCAGTAATGACCTTCGCCGCATCGCTGTTCATCTGGGTGCTTGATCTCGGGCGTGGTGGAAACGCCGCGCTGGGCTCCGTGCTTCAATATCTTTCCGTCATTCATCACTACGAGGATTTCACCCGGGGTGTGATTGATACTTCGAGTCTCATCTATTACCTGAGTTTTATCGCGCTTTTCGTTTTTCTCACCGTGCGTTCGGTCGATTCAATGCGCTGGCGCCGCGCTTAGCTGAGCTTAATTTCGCATTCGCAATTCATGGAGGGACCGCAGTATGAAATGGGATCGGGCAGAGCTGGCGAGATTCATCGCTACCGTGGGTGCGGCGATGCTGATCGCCGGCTATCTTCGTTACACGATTCAGGGGGAGCTGCTCACTTTTAGCAAGGTCATCTTAATCGCCGGCGGCGTGTTCTTGCTGGCCTCGATCGTCATCGGGTTCCGTAGCATCATCGATTTTTTTTCGAAGCGTTCCTCGCGCATGGGAACCAACACGACCGTCTTGTCCCTGGCGGTAATCGCGATTCTGGCGGTTTTGAATTTTGTCGGTTTCCGCCATCACAAGCGCTTCGATCTGACCACCGACAAGCTCTACACGCTTTCCGACCAAACCAGGCAGATCGTGGGTGGTCTCCAGAAGGACATCAACATCGTTTACTTCAACAAGACTCCTGATACAGCCCTCGACGACCAGATGGCCGAGTACACCGCGCTCAGCCACCATCTGAAATTTCAGACCGTGGATCCCAATCAGAAGCCCGAGATCGCCCAGGAATTCGGCGCGACGCGGATGGGTGACCTCGTTGTCGCTTCGGGAGCGCGCCAAGAACACGTAGAGACAGGAGGGCAGGGCGGCCCCGCGGAGTCAGACGTCACCAGTGCTATTTTGAAGCTCACGCAGGACAAGGTGAAAACAGTCTGCTTCGTCACCGGACATGGCGAGAAATCGTTGAGCGACCAAGGCGAAACCGGCTATGGGCGCGTCGACGTCGGACTCAAGAAGGAAAATTACGTTACCAAGACTGTCAACCTGGTCACCGACAATGGAGTGCCCTCCGATTGCAGTGAACTGGTCATCGCGGGACCAACACAGGGATTTTTTCCGCAGGAATCTGCCATGGTCGCCAAGTATCTGGCTGGCAGTGGAAAGGCCCTGATTTTGGTCGATCCCCAAACGGATCCCAAATTCGATGACGTTTTCGGCGCCTGGAACATTGCCGTCGGCAATAACGTGGTCATCGACGCAAGCGGAGTGGGCAGCCTGATTGGTGCGGGGCCGGCGATTCCCCTTGTCACAGATTTCGGTCCAAGTCCGATTACTAAGAATTTTCAGCGCTCCATGGCATTCTTTCCCCTGGCTCGCACGGTATCAATTGCCGACAAATCGAAAACGGATCCTCAAGCCGTCGAATTATTGAAGACTTCCCAGCGCAGCTTCACCATTCCGAACTTGAAATCAGGGCAGAACGAGGTTAAGTACGATCCCAAGACCGGCACGCTCGGGCCGCTCTCGTTGGGTGTTGCGGCGTCGCGAAAGTCGGGTAACGCCGAAGCGCGTCTCGTCGTCATCGGCAATTCCGTATTCGCCACCAATCCGTATCTCGACCAGCAGAAAAATGGCGACCTCTTTTACAACACGATCAACTGGCTGTCAGAAGACGAAAACTTGATCTCGATCCGTCCTAAAACAGCGACGGACCGCCGCGTCACGCTCACCGCGGGACAGGCCGGCGCACTCAAGTGGCTCGATCTCATTTTCCTGCCGGGTCTCGTGATTCTTTCGGGGGTTTACATCTGGTGGAAGCGCCGATAGATCGGGCGCAGCAGTCCACGCCACGCTCATGATTAAGAAGACCACCTTATTCGTTCTCCTCGGCGCAATCCTCCTGGGCGCGGCGGTCTATTTCTTTGACTGGCGGCGCAGCCAGAAGGAAAGTGAAAAACCGCCCGTGGACACGGAGAAACTTGCCTTTTCGATTCAGCCGCAGGACGTTACATCCCTCGTTTTGTTGCGCCCGGTAAATCCGGGCGACCCTGCCTTGCGAATCGAAAAACGCAATGGCATCTGGCAAATCGTTCAGCCCATGGAGACGCAAGCGGACGAGCCGTCAATCAATGGCATCGTGGACAGCCTCGCCGGCGCACGCATTTCGCAAACGGAGCCCGGCACGCCCGACCGGCTGAAGGTTTACGGGCTCGATCCTCCGGCCGTCTCGCTCGAATTTCAGCTTAAGAACGGGTCCAAACACACCTTGCTGATGGGCAACAAGGATTTCACGCAAACGCTGGCTTATTCCATCGTGGACGGCGGAAAGACTGTCGATCTGCTGCCCGAATCGCTCTTGATCAGCTTGAGCAAATCTTTGCAGGATTTGCGAGATCGCGGCGTGCTTCACGTCGTGAGCGGGCAGGTAGTGTCGTTCAGCCTCAAGAACGCGTCCGGACAGCTGGAAGCCCGGAAAGAAAAAAACGGGTGGGAATTCACGAATCCGAAAGGGACGCTCGCTGACGATGGGAGCGTCAGCAGTCTTCTTTCTTCGCTCGCTTCCGCGAAAATGTCCGCAATTTCCAGTGAAACTCCCGACAGCCTCGCCAAATACGGGCTCGCGAGCCCTCCCATTAGCTTCACGGCCACAGACGAAAAGGGGAAGGCTTCGACGCTGGCTGTGGGAAAGAAAGACGGTGCCGAATACTTTGCTCGCGACACCTCGCGCCCGATGATTTTTCGCATCAAGGAAGAGCTATACAAGAAGCTCTCGGAAAATTACAACGACCTGCGCGACAAAAAAGTAGTTCACTATGATTCCGCCGCGATTGCACATGTCGAAATCCACGATGCCAACGGAACGATTGCCGCCACGCGAAAATCCGAAAGCGAGTGGACCGTGGATGAGCCCGCGGATGTGAAGGGCAAATCGGCTGACATTTCAAGAGTGTTCTCGGCGCTCGACCAGGCCCGCGCCGGCGAAATCTTCGATCATCCCGCGTCCGGTATCGCCGCTAAACTCGCGAAGCCGGTCGTGGAAATAACCCTCACCGCCAAAGACGGCCGCAAACTAGCCGTGGAAATTTCGAAGGAATCCGATGGTTACGTTTACGCGCGAACAAGCGACGGTCCGGCGGTTTACAAACTCAACAAAGAAATTCTCGACGACCTGAATTTCAAGCCGTCCGAAATAGTCTTCTAACTCGCGCGAGCATACGTCACCGCAGTTACGCAGCGTGGTCAACCCTCTCCGCGCAATCTTCAGTTGGCCAGGTAGCCAGCAGCAGAATTTTCCCGGTGTTCGGCGAAATATTGATGTAATACACGCGCGCGCCGCTCTCTACTTCGTAGTAACCCGGCCTCTTGGGGTCCGGGGTCACGTTGGCGCCGCGCGCCAGCAGTTTCCGCAGGCTCATGACCAGCTCTTGCGGATGATTCCGCAGATCCTCAATTTGGGTGTCACGTTCAAGACTCATCACCATGGCGCCCTCCCGCCTTCGATTGCTCCTCACAGAGTATTACGTCCGCTGTGCGGCAAAAGTTCCAGAGGTCGGAGCTTTTTTCTCCTGAAATGTACCACTGTGAAACTGGACTGCTATCGTTCCCACACTAAAAGAGTATTGCGCGGTTAACCCCCAACTAGGTACTTGCGCGGCCTTTTCAAACTTGCCATAGTGAAATCGTCTTATGAGGAAAAAGCCTACTGTGAAAAAGAAGAGAGCAAAGCGAACCAGCCGGCTGCATCGAGACAAGAGGCGCAAGCACCGACACTGGCAAGTTACCGTTTATTACCACGACGGCGAGAAGTTCGGCCGCGTCTACATCAACCGCGACCGCGCGCAGCGCTTTGCTGAGCGCCAGAAGAAGTCTCCCATCGTCAAGGCCACGCGCATCATGGAAGTCGATTAGGCCGCGAAACGTTTCCCTCGCCGGGCAATTTGCTTTCTGTTGCCGTGTCTCTGCGCTAGCTTTTGGCGAACCCTTGTCCGTGTGCGGTCGGCGTGTTATAAATAATTGGGAACTGCGGAGCTTTTCCGCGCGGGATTCGTATAGTGGTAGTACGCCACCTTGCCAAGGTGGAGGCGAGAGTTCGATTCTCTTATCCCGCTCCAGACTAGCTGCTCCGTAACATTCGGATCTCTTCCGGTGGCCAGTATCTCTCCCTCGTGCTAGAGTTTCTCTCCCGACTCATATGCTGGCTTACCTCTCTGGTCCCATCGAATTTGCCGACGACGGCGGAAGACTCTGGCGGCGCAAACTCTCGCCCTTCCTTCGCGACCAGCTGGGCCATCGCGTTTACGATCCGGCTGAGGACGAAAAGAAAAATCTCACGGACGAAGAGGCCGCGCATTTCCGCGAATGGAAGCTCGCGGATCTCGACCGCTTCCGGCGCGTGGTTCGCAAGATCATCGCGTTCGATCTCGACCTGATCGAGAACAAAGCCGACTACCTGATCTGTTATTGGGCTTCGGACGCCGCTCAAAGCGGTGGGACCGCTGCCGAGTTGACCGTGGCCCACCGCAAAGGCATCCCCGTTTATCTCGTCAGCCCGCTGGCTCACGAACTCATCAGCGGATGGATGCTCGGATGCTCCGATCAAGTCTTCGCGTCAATCGAAGATCTGAAAGCCTTTCTGATGGCGCGTTTCGCTCGGGAAAAGCAAACTCAGCTTTGGAAATAATCTCCACACGAACCTTGCCCCCAATAGTGCCCGCCCCTGATAGAATCCGCGCTTCATGAAAGAGTTAATCGTAGCTGTCGGCAGCACTCGCCGTCCCAAACTCAACGCCGTCTCCGAAGCCTTGGCTGCGATCGCGCCGCACTTCGAAGGCAATCCACGATTTGAAATCGCCGCCGTCGAAACCCCTAGCGGAGTCCGCCACACTCCCCTTAGCCGCGAGGATTTGATGATGGGCGCTCGACAGCGCGCCGAATCCGTCGCGCGCATCGCGCGCGAGAAGCGTGAGCCGTGGAAATATTTCGTTGGCCTCGAAGGTGGCCTCGACGGTGTTCGCGAACGTGGCGCGCGCCTGGTCTTCCTCGAAAGCTGGGCCTACGTCGCCGACATCACCGGGCGCGGCGCATTCGGCCAATCGGGAGGCATCCTGCTGCCCGAGTCGCTCGTAAAAATCGTCGTGGATGAAGGTGTGGAGTTGTCGGAAGCGATCGACGCATTCGCCGGTGGTCATGGCATCCGCGACGCGCAAGGCGCCTGGGGCGTTCTCACCAGCAATCTCATCACGCGCCAGGACGCTTTCCGCATCGCGGTCATCAACGCCTTCGCTCCTTTCTTCAATTCGGCGCTGTACGTTGCAAGCGACGCGAAAGCGGGAGCCTGAATTTCCGCACCTGTTTGTGCTAGCCTAACGCGAGGAGGGAAGCGTGGACATCGTCAAGGGCAACATGGGCTGGATCGAGGTGGTCGTCGGTCCGATGTTCTCCGGCAAGAGCGAAGAATTGATTCGCCGCCTCCGTCGCGCGGAAATTGCCAAGCAGCGCGTCCAAATCTTCAAGCCGGTCATCGACCAGCGTTACGCCAAGAACGGAATCGTCTCCCACTCAGGACTCGAGCTCGATTCTGAATTGGTCAAGGACGGCTCCGACATTCTCGCGAAAGTCGCGCCGCGCACCGAAGTCGTCGGAATTGATGAGGCGCAATTCCTCGGCGAAACGGTCGTTGAGAGCTGCGTGAAGCTCGCCGATCTCGGCAAGCGCGTAATCGTCGCCGGGCTGGACACCGATTTCATGGGCCGCCCGTTCGAGCCCATGCCGCGCTTGCTCGCCGTCGCCGAGGAAATCACGAAGCTGCTCGCCATTTGCATGCGCTGCGGCAATCCCGCCGTGCATACGCAGCGCTTGGTCGCCTCCGAAGAGCTGATCGTGGTGGGCGCGGGCGGGATGTACGAGGCGCGCTGCCGCCGCTGCTTCGAGCCGCTTCTCGCGCTCCAGAAAATTGAAGAAGAGAAGGCTGCTGCGGCGCCCAAGGTTCGCGCCGCCGCGCAATCCTGAGGACTCCAGGGTCTCCGTTGCAACCCTCCGCTCGCAGCGCGAATCCATATTCACCAAAGGGCTGAAAAGCCATAAAATAGGGTAGGCTGGGTAGTCATGTATATTCGTTCCACGCTTGTGATCGCGGCGGCGCTCGCCCTTGGTGCCGATCTGGTAGACGTGAATCACTACCGCACGCCGCTGCTTCCCGGAACTCCCGCGCTGAATTCTGCCCTGAGCGGCGCCCCTCCGCTGTCGGACGTTTTTGTTTCCGTCGTGCAGCAACCCTCGGCAAAGCAAACGCCGCTGCAGCCGCAGTCGCGCCTGGAAATCGTCCGCTACGTTTCGGGCGAATTCTGCCGGGTGGTCAAGCCCATTCCCGGTGGCAAGAAGGGCTTCAAAATCTCTGTCGGCCATAAGTTCAACGAAATCGATCTCCGGGACGCCATAAGGCACGAAGGCTCCATTGCAGGCGTGGGCGACACCGTCCAGGTGACAAACATCGATTTCCGCGAGAAAGAAATAATCATTGAAATTAACGGCGGCGGCAAAAAGCATTTCAATTTGCGCGAGCACCTGCAGGTCGGAATCGGGGGCACCATGGCTCCCGGCACCGGCGAATCTGGCCCGCAGAAAGCCCCAGGCGGCGTGCTGGTGCTGGATTATGGCCGCCCCGTTCCGGACATGAGCGCCGACGATTTGATGACCGATTTGCAAATGTTCCTGAGCTTCTCGAAAGAACAATCGGCAGCCGTAAACTGGGTAGACACGCTGCCTCCCATGTTTAAGGACGCCATCAAGGACCGCCAGGCCGTCGTGGGCATGGATCACGAAATGGTGCTGGCGGCGCTTGGCCGGCCCGATCACAAAGTCCGCGAGCGCGATCCCGACGGGACCGAGACCGAAGACTGGATCTACGGTAATCCGCCCGCTCGCACCACTTTCGTCACCTTCACTGGAGACAAAGTCGTTCGCGTGAAGGAATTCGAGTGACTCGCGTTTGACTTTTTTCTCCACGCAACCTAGCATCACCAGTCGATAAAAAGCCGCGGCCGCCACTGTCCAACTTCGCTTCAGCCGCGGGTGCCGGGAGGGCGCATGTCAGTCAAGGTTGGGATTAACGGGTTCGGGCGCATTGGACGCAACATCTTCCGCGCAGCGCTGGAAGATCCCTCGATCGAGATTGTCGCCGTCAACGACATCACGGACTCGAAGACGCTGGCGCACTTGCTGAAGTACGATTCGATTCTCGGCAATCTTCCTAACAAAGTTACGCACACCGAAAACAGCATCGCCGTGGACGGCAAGAGCTTCAAGGTTTTTCGCGTGAAAGATCCGGCGGAATTGGATTGGTCTTCGGTGGGCGCCACGATTGTGGTGGAATCCACTGGTCTTTTCACCGACGGCGCTGACGCCCGCAAGCACATCCGCGGCACGGTGAAGAAAGTGATCATCTCCGCGCCCGCGACCAATCCCGACGCTACCTTCGTCCTTGGCGTTAACGACAAGACCTACGATCCGGCCAAGCATCACGTGATCTCGAACGCTTCCTGCACCACAAACTGCCTCGCGCCCGTGGCGAAAGTGATTCACGACACGTTTGGGATCAACGTCGGAACGATGACTACGATTCACTCCTATACGAACGATCAGAAACTTCTCGATCTGCCGCACAAGGATCTGCGTCGCGCCCGCGCCGCTGCGCTTTCAATGATTCCGAGCTCGACAGGCGCGGCTAAGGCGCTTCACCTGGTCATGCCGGAACTCAAAGGCAAGCTCGACGGCTATTCCATGCGCGTGCCCACTCCCAACGTAAGCGTTGTCGATTTGACGGTGATGACCGAGAAGCCCGCCACCGTCGAAAGCGTGAACGCAGCGCTGAAGAAAGCTGCCGAAGGGCCCATGAAGGGCATTCTCGACTACACCGAGGAAGAACTCGTCTCCATCGATTTCCGCGGCAATCCACACTCTTCGATTGTGGACTCGGGCTACACGCGCGTCGTGGGCACGAATTGCGTGAAGGTGCTCGCCTGGTATGACAATGAGTGGGGCTATTCGAGCCGCTGCCGCGACCTGATCAACCTTCTCGCTGCTCGGGGCTAAACGCTCGAAGGCATCGCGCCGCGCTGTGCCTTCGCCACGAACATGAATAAGCTTTCCATTCGCGACCTCGAAATGAGCGGCAAGCGTGTGTTCGTCCGCGTGGATTTCAACGTTCCCATGGACGCCGGCAAAGTGGAGGACGACACGCGCATTCGCGAAACTTTGCCGACGCTCCGCCTTGCCATTGAGCGCGGCGCGCGCCTTGTTCTCGCCTCGCACCTCGGCCGCCCCAAAGGCAAAGTGGACCCGAAGTATAGTCTCGCGCCTGTAGCCGCCAAACTGCGCGAGTTGCTCGGCAAGCCCGTCGAATTCGCGAACGATTGCTTGGGCCCTGGTGCGGAGGCGAAAAGCAGAGCGTTGCGCGACGGCGAAGTCCTGCTTCTTGAAAATGTTCGCTTCTATCCCGAGGAAGAAGCGAACGATCCCGAATTTTCGCGCCAGCTCGCTGCGCTCTGCGATCAGCTGTTTGTTTGCGACGCATTTGGCTCCGCGCACCGCGCTCATGCGTCGGTCGTGGGCATCACGAAGTTCGTTCGCCAGGCTGCAGCCGGCCTGCTGATGGAGAAGGAGCTCACCTATCTAGGCAAGGCCATCTCCAATCCCGACCGCCCGTTCGTTGCCGTTCTCGGCGGCGCGAAAGTTTCCGACAAAATCGAGGTCGTCCAAAACCTGATGAAATTGGCGGATGCGATGCTGATCGGCGGCGCCATGGCTTATACCTTTCTGAAGTCGCAAGGCCTGCCGGTAGGGAAGTCGCTCGTCGAAAACGATAAACTCGATCTCGCGCGGGATTTGCTCGAAGAAGCGCGTCGCCGCCAGTTCCGCTTGGTTCTGCCCATAGATCATGTCCTCGCGGAATCGCCTGATTCCACCTCGACTCGCGTCACCGACATCGCGCAAACCCCCGATGGCTGGATGGGCCTCGACATCGGCCCGAAAACCATCGAACAGTTTGGAAAGGAAATCTCCGGCGCGCGCACCATTGTGTGGAATGGCCCGCTCGGCATGTTCGAGAAGCCCGCGTTTGCCCAAGGAACGCTCGCGATGGCCCGCGCCGTGGCAGCCGCGTCCAAGGCCGGAGCTACTTCGATCGTCGGAGGCGGCGATTCGGTCGCGGCCGTCGAGCAGTCCGGCCTGGCCTCGCAGATTTCGCACATCTCCACGGGCGGAGGCGCTTCGCTCGAATTCCTGGCAGGTGAAAAACTGCCCGGTGTTGAAGCCCTCACGAACAAGTCCGCAAACGAGAAGGGAACTTAATTGCGCAAACCCGTTATCGCCGGCAATTGGAAAATGTACAAGACGCAAGCGGACACGCGCGCGTTCTTCGAGGCCTTTCGCCCGCTAGTGGCCGATTCTCATCGTTGCGAGATTATCGTTGCGCCACCCTTCACCGCGCTTTCCACCGCCGTGCAATCTGCGCGCGGCTCCGCCATTCTCATCGCCGCGCAAAACGCGCACTGGGAGCGCGAAGGCGCCTTCACCGGTGAGATTTCTATGCCCATGCTCGTCGAAGCCGGATGCCGCGGCGTGATAATTGGCCATTCCGAGCGCCGTCATCTCTTCGGCGAAACGGACGAATCCGTGAATCGCAAGGTGCGCGCCGCACTTGCAGCCAATCTCACTCCGATTGTTTGTGTCGGAGAATTACTCGCCGAACGTGAAGCCAGCCTCACCCACGCGGTGCTTAAGCGCCAGTTTGAGGGTGGCCTTGCTTCGTTGACCGAGGCGGACTTCTCGCGTATCCTCTTAGCGTACGAACCAGTCTGGGCCATCGGCACGGGAAGAACGGCAACGCCGGAAATTGCGGCCGATGCTCATCGCTTGCTGCGGGGACTTGCCGCGGCACAGTTTTCGCCCGAGCAGGCTTCCGCACTTCGAATCCTCTACGGCGGCAGCGTCAAACCCGACAATGTAAAGGGGTTGATGGCGCAGGCGGAAATTGACGGCGCGCTTGTGGGCGGAGCCAGCCTGGATCCGAAATCTTTTGCCGCGATTGTTAATTTTTGAGCGCATAGCCCTGCGAAGAATTCCAGGGCCGCGCCTAGCGAGAGTGGGAAATGTCACCTTGGGCAAAATGGGGTTTTTCGCTGCTGGTCGCCATCGGGCTGATTTGGGTGGGCTGGCGCATATCGTTCATTCTTGTGACGCTGCACGTCGTCGTATGCTTCGTGCTGGTAATCGTCATCATGCTGCAGAGCGGCTCGGCCGCTGATCTGGCCGGAGCGTTCGGCGGTGCAGGCAGCCAGACGGCTTTTGGTCCGCGCGGCGCCGCCACGTTTCTTTCGCGCGCGACCACCTGGTGCGCCATCGTATTTATGATGACTTCGCTTACGTTGTCCGTGAAGCGCGCGCCATCCGAGGCCGCTGGCATCGGCTCGATCCTTGAGGAGACGCAGCACCCGGCGACGAGTCCAAAGCCCGCAGTTCCTGGAGGCGCAACGATTCCGCTGGCGCCGGGCCAAAAGCCGCCAGTGCAATTGCCGCCAGCGCAGACGCCGGCTCCGGTGCCGGCGCAGCCCACTGCGCCTCCCAAGAAATAAGAGCATCTGTTACAATTTCGAGAAGTAGCCCCGAATTTGCGGCTGTGGCGGAACTGGCAGACGCACCAGCTTGAGGGGCTGGCGGTCGCAAGACCGTGGTGGTTCGAATCCACTCAGCCGCACCAACTTTTCTTTCGCGCCGGCCAACGCCGGCGCCGCCGCTCTTCACGCTGTCAAAGATTCGGTGCGAACTCGCCCTTCTTCTGGAATTTCGTCTTCACAATCACTCTTGATATTCGGCGGCGCTTGTATATGATGACCTGTTTTGAAAATCACACACGCGATCCTATCGAGCGCTTTTCGCCCAGAGGCAAGAGGAGCCGGAGTGATGCAACCGAGGAAGCGCAATAGCGGTTCTGCAGCAACGGCAGCCATGCTCTCAGTTTTCTTGGTGGCAATGGTCGTTATCACCGTTTACGTTTTTGTCTCCGGCAAGTACGCACCGCCAGCTGCCATTACGTCCGTGGGCCATGCGGTGGACGCGCAGTACGCCCTCACGCTCTGGGTCACCGGCATCGTTTTCGTTCTTTCCCAGATAGGACTTGCCTTCGCCATCTGGCGGTTCCGCGATCGCGGCCAGCCGGCTCACTTCACTCGCGGCAACAACACCATGGAAGTGATCTGGACCACCGCTACGATCGTCCTGTTTCTCGGCCTCGGACTCATGGGCCGCAAGGCCTGGGCCGAGGTCCGTTTCACACCGGCTGAAGCAAACGCAATTCAAGTCGAAGTTACCGGCAACCAGTTCGTCTTCAACTTTCGTTATCCCGGCCCCGACGGAAAATTCGGCCGGCTGGATCCTGCGCAGGTCAGCGCTTCCACTGGCAACCCGCTCGGCCTCGACTCGGCCGATCCGGCCGGCAAAGACGACATCGTAGTACCGACTCTCACCGTGCCCGTGGATCACCAGATTGAACTCCTGCTCCGTTCGCAGGATGTGATCCACAACTTCTATGTGCGGGAACTGCGCCTGCAACAGGACGCCGTGCCCGGGATGGTGATTCCCATTCACTTCACCGCTGACAAGATCGGGCAATACGACGTCGTCTGCACCCAGCTATGCGGCCTCGGTCACTACCGCATGCACACTTTCCTGAACGTCGTTTCCGAGTCCGATTACGAAGCTTTCCTCAAGCAGCAGGCGGCCGGTCAATGAGCCCGGCCCAAATTCCAGGAGGCCACGCATGAGTTCGCAAGCCCACTCGGGGCACGCGGTGGTGGTCGAGCCCAGCGGGTTCATTCGCAAGTACATTTTCAGCATCGATCATAAGGTCATCGGCATTCAATATTTTCTGCTGGCGCTGACCGCCGTGGTGATCGGCATCATTCTCTCGCTCTTGATGCGTTTCCATCTCGTGTATCCAGGCGCGCATCTTCCCCTCGTGAGCGGCGGGATCATGACCCCGGAGCAGTACATGGCGCTTGTGACCATGCACGGCACCATCATGGTCTTCTTCGTCCTCACCACCGCGCCGCAGGGCGGGTTTGGCAATTATTTTCTGCCCATTCAGATCGGCGCACCGGACATGGCTTTCCCGCGCTTGAACATGCTCTCCTTCTGGGTCACGTTTCTTGCGTTCGTCTGTATCCTCGCTGCCTTCGTCGTTCCCGGCGGCGCCCCGATCAGCGGATGGACGGGCTACACACCCCTCAGCGGCATGGGCGAAGTAACCGGCCCTGGCGAAGGCATGGGCCAAACGCTCTGGATCATCAGCATTTCGTTATTCTGCCTCGCGTCGCTGCTGGGCGCGCTCAACTTCATCGCCACAACGATTGACCTGCGTGCACCGGGCATGACGCTCTTCCGCATGCCGCTCACTGTCTGGGGCTGGTTCGTCACCGCAATTCTCGGCTTGCTTGCCTTCGGTGTGCTTCTTGCAGGCGGAATACTTTTGCTGCTCGATCGTTCCGCGGGTACGAGTTTCTTTCTGCCGGCAGGACTGATCGTCAACGATCAGGTGCAGCCACACAGCGGCGGCTCGCCGCTCCTCTGGCAGCACCTCTTCTGGTTCTTCGGCCATCCGGAGGTCTACATCGCGATTTTGCCGGGCATGGGCGTTGCCTCGCACGTACTTTCCACTTTTTCGCGCAAGCCCGTCTTCGGATATCGCGCCATGGCCATGGCTATTTGCGCCATCGGCTTCCTGGGCTTCATGGTCTGGGGCCACCACATGTTCCTAAGCGGTATGAGTCCCTATTCGGGCTTTACGTTCTCAGTGTTGACGATGTCCATCGGCGTCCCTTCGGCCATCAAGACTTTCAACTGGCTGGGCACTCTCTGGGGCGGGAAGATTCAGTTCAAGACGCCCATGCTTTTCGCGCTCGGCTTCGTTTCGCTTTTCGTCAGCGGCGGCCTCTCCGGTTTGTTCCTAGCGCAGCCCGCCGTGGATAACATGCTGCACGCCACCTATTACGTCGTCGCCCACTTCCATCTCGTCATGGGCGTGGCCGCGATTTTCGGAATCTTTGCCGCTACGTACTTCTGGTTCCCGAAAATGTTTGGCCGCATGATGAACGAAACCCTCGGCAAGATTCACTTCTGGATCACATTCGTCGGCGCCTATTGCATCTTCATGCCTATGCACTTTGTCGGAATCGCAGGCGGGATACGCCGCTACGCCGACGCCACCGGCGCCCCCTATCTCGAAGTGCTTCAGCCGGTGCACATGTTTATCACTTACTCCGCGTTTATCACCGGAGCGGCGCAGCTACTTTTCCTCATTAATTTTTTCTGGAGCCTGAAGAACGGCCCCAAGGCGCCCAAGAATCCCTGGAATGCCACTACGCTCGAATGGATCACCGATTCACCTCCGCCCATCGACAATTTCGGCGGCCACTATCCCAGCGTGTATCGCGGGCCCTACGAATTCAGCGTTCCGGGATATCGACAAGACTTCATACCGCAGAATCTCACGCCCGAGGAAGCTGCACGTTTGAAGTAGCAGCCGGCGTAGCAGTTGAATGTAGCAGGTTGAAGTCTCAGGTTTTTGCACGAGGAGTAGAGCAATGCCAGGCGGCACAGTTACAGATGAAGTCGAGCTAATCGGCACCGGCAACGGTAAAGGCGGCGGTGGAGATTCGTCCGGGGGCGGAAATGACGGTGGAGGCGGTGAGCAATGGGACGCCTCCTCCGGTTCAAGCGGCGTGCCTCAACGCACCTACGTAACCGGGATGACCGTCGGCCTTGGCGGCATCCTGATGTTCTTCATGGCGCTCGTCAGCGCCTATATTGTCCGCAAGGGCATGCCCAACAGCGCCTGGGTTGACCTCCGCATTCCGTCCATCCTCTGGCTGAACACCGCCATCCTTATCGCCAGCAGTTTTACGCTGGCGCACGCGCGCGGCCGGTTCCTGAAGCATGACGAGTCTGGTTTCCGCCACTGGTGGGGTGTCACCTCGATCCTCGGGATTTTCTTTCTGGTCGGCCAGGTGATCGCCTGGCGGCAGCTTGCAGCAGCGGGGCTTTTTCTTGCGACGAATCCGGCCAGCAGCTTTTTCTACGTCTTCACCGCCGCGCACGGTCTTCACCTTCTCGGCGGAGTTCTCGCTCTGCTTTACATCGCCTTCCGGCCAACGCACCGCTTGACGCGCGGCACGGCCACGGAAGTTGCTGCCATGTACTGGCATTTCATGGACGGTCTTTGGGTCTTCTTGTTCTTACTTTTCCTACTGGGACGGTGAAACGTGAGTGAAACGGAACTCGAGGGCATAGTCGAATCTCCGTGGTCGGGCGGCGCATCCCCCTTCGCCATCAACTCAAAGAAGCTGGGGATGTGGCTCTTCATCGTTTCCGACTCGCTGACCTTCTCGGCCTTGCTCGTCAGCTACGCGTACGTCCGGCTCGAGAATCCAAATTGGCCGCGCCCCTTCGAAATCTGGCCGGCCATTGCGAAATCGTCCTTCATGACCTTCGTCTTGCTCTCCAGCAGCTTGACCATGGTGCTCGGCGTCAATGCAGCCTTCAAAGGTGACCGCAAGAAAACGGTCCGTTACCTAATCGCCACGATGATTTGCGGCCTGGCCTTCGTCCTGATCCACGCAACGGAATGGGTCACGCTGTTCTCCGAGGGTGTCACGCCCTGGAGCAATCCCTGGGGCACCCCGCTCTTCGGTGGCACGTTTTTCGGCCTCACCGGCCTGCACATGGTCCACGTCACCATCGGCGTTGCTTACCTCGCCATCATCGCCTGGGGCTTCGGGAAAGGGAAATACACCGCCGACCACGTTGAAGTCAGCGGCCTCTACTGGCACTTTGTCGATCTCGTTTGGATGTTCATTTTCCCCATGGTTTATTTGCTGAGCGTGAATCCGAAGTAACCAGGAGCGAACCACACGATGAGCGCGCACGGAAACGCAGAACTCACGCACGAGCATCCCGTAGGTTCTACTAAGCTGTTTGCCTGGGTATGGACCTGGCTGCTGCTTCTTACCGCCATCGAAGTTTTTCTCGCTTACGAGCGGCTGGAAGTCCACCTGATGATCACGATCCTCGTCGGCCTTTCGTTGATCAAGTCCGCGCTGATCATGTCCTACTTCATGCACTTGCGCTTCGAGCGTCTAGGGCTGTTCTTGCTCCTCGTGCCGGCCATGGTATTCTGCATCTGCATGATGCTCATCATGTTCTTCCCGGACAGCATCCGGCTGATGAACCTCAGGCCGCATTGACCAGGCATCTGATATTCTGATTCTGCTTGCGGAGATTTATTTGAATCGAAGCGTCACAATTCGATTTGCAGCGCTCATCCTTTTCACCTGCCTGGCGCTGATTCTTTCGGTTGCGCCGCAGGCTGCTGCGCAGGGTTGCGCCATGTGCTATCAGAACGCCTCGGCCACTGGCGCGCAGGGTGCCCAAGCTCTTCGCCACGGTATTCTCGTCCTCCTGTTTCCCACGATCAGCCTTTTCGTCGGCATCTTCACTCTCACTTATCGCCGCCGCAACGTCGCGCGCTGAGCCGCGCGCGAAATGTTCGCTGACCGCACGAGTTGGAACCTCAATCCGAATCGCCTAAGCCGAGCACTCGACTTGTATCGCGCAAGCGGGAAGCCTCTGCTCGATCTCACTGTCTCCAATCCCACCGGCTGCGGCTTCGATTACGATCGCGAAGCCATCCTGGAAGCGCTCGCAAATCCGGCCGCTCTCGTTTATGAACCTGCTTCGAAAGGCCATGAGCCCGCCCGCCGCGCGGTCGCCGCTTACTACGCCGCTCGCCAAGTCGAAATTTCCATCGACGACATCATTCTCACCGCTAGCACCAGCGAAGCCTATTCATTCGTCTTTCGCGCCCTGTGCAATTTCGGCGAAGAAATCCTCGTCCCCGAGCCCAGCTATCCGCTCTTCGGTTTTCTGGCGGACATTCACGATGTAAAGCTCGTCTGCTATCCCTTGATTTATGACCACGGCTGGCAAATCGATTTTCACGCATTGGAAAAAGCGATCACCTCTCGCTCCCGCGCCGTGATCGTCGTGAATCCCAATAATCCCACGGGCCACTTCGTCAAGGCCGGCGAGATCGCCAGGCTGAACGAAATCTGTTCGGCTCGCGGCATGGCCCTGATTGCCGACGAAGTTTTTCTGGATTTTGCGTTGGGAGCGGAGTCACCTGCGAGCTTCGCCGCGAACGCCGGCGCGCTTACCTTCACCATGAGCGGCCTTTCCAAAATTTCCGGCCTGCCGCAAATGAAAGCGGCGTGGCTCGTTTCGAGCGGCCCCACGGCATCAAAAGCGCAGGCGCTGGCTCGTCTCGAGGTCATAGCCGATACGTATTTGTCCCTGAGCGCGCCCATACAGCACGCGATTCCCACATTCTTGTCCCAGCGGCGTGCCTTTCAGCAACAGTTGATGCCGCGCGTGCGAAATAATCTCGCCGAACTCGGTCGGCTCTTATCTCAACAGAAGTCCTGCGTATGCCTCGAAATCGAAGGCGGCTGGTACGCCGTCTTGCGCGTTCCCGTCACGCGTTCCGACGAAGACCTTGCCATCGACCTGCTCACAACCAAGGGCGTCTACGTCCATCCCGGCCACTTTTATGATTTCGCATCCGATGGCTATCTGGTTGTAAGCCTGATCACACCCGAGCAAATCTTCACGCAAGGCATCCAACTGTTACTCTCGATTTTTTAAGAATTCTCCAGGATGGCGTGAAATCACTGGGCCGTGTACCCGCCCTTCGCTCTTAAGGGGGATTCTGAATTTACGCTTTAAGACTCGAATCTCGAACCTAGCGCAGGCGTCCCGGCGGGTCCGCCGTCTCCGGCGTTTCGAGCCGCAGATCCGGCCCTTCATGGTCCGGCAGTTTCGACGGCGGTAATTGAGGAATGCCGATCCCGCGATTCAATTCCAAATGTTCCTTGGCGCAACGCGGGCAGTAGCCCTTACCCGTTTCCTCATCGCGTTGGCTCGCAAGTTCGTAGCAATCGCAAATGCAATCGCAGTATCCGGTTATGGAAGCCGTCTTTATGGGCACCAGGGCCATTCAAAACCTCCTTCGCAGGGATACTACGCGGGTATTTTTCTTTGCGCAAGATGAGTAAAAAGGCGGCTAAACGCGGGTGGAATGCGCAACAGTCGCTAGAGCGCCGTGCTTAGGCGTGTTCGAGCTGCGCCAGACGGAAGGGATCGCCCACGCCCTCGTGCAGTTCCAGCCAAACGCTGTCGGGTTTCGAGAGAAATACTTCCACAACGCGCGGATCGAATTGCCGCCCGGAATACCTGCGAATTTCTTCCCGCGCGGCCGATATCGGCAGCGCTTTGCGGTATGGGCGATCGGAAATCATGGCGTCCAGCGTGTCCGCCACGGCGAATATTCTCGCTCCCAGCGGAATCTGTTCGCCCTTCAGCCCGCGCGGATAACCGGTGCCGTCGTAGCACTCCTGGTGCGCCAGCACGATTTCCGCGGCTTCCTTCAGAAACGGTATCCGTTCGAGCACGGCGTAGCCGATATCGCAGTGCTTGCGCATGATCTCGCGCTCTTCCTTCGTCAGCGGCCCCGGTTTGCGCAGGATGCTGTCCGGAATTCCCATCTTGCCGATATCGTGCAAAAACGCTCCACGAGCGATGTGCCGCAGCAGCGCCTTATCGACCCCCATGGTTTTGGCGATAGTAATCGTGAACGCAGTAACCCGCTGGCAGTGTCCTTCCGTTTCCGCGTCCTTGGCGTCGAGCGCGCCGCCCAGCGCTTCCAGCGTGTAGTCGTAGGATTGTTCCAGGTCTTGCAACGCAATCGAAAGCTGCTGCGTGCGTTCGGCCACCAGATGCTCGAGGTCGCTTTGATAGATGCGGTTTTCAAGCACGAGTTGGCGGTGCTCGAGCGCCCGCCGCACGCTCAGATGCAGCTGGTCCTTCTCAAAGGGTTTCAGGATGTAGTCGTAGGCCCCCGCTCGAATGGCTTCGAGCGCGATGGAGATGTCGTGCATGGCCGTGACCATGATCACCGGCACGTCTGGGTCCCCGGAGCGTAGCTCCGAGAGCAGCCGGATCCCATCCATTTCCGGCATTACGATGTCGCTCAGCACTAGATCGTAGGCATCGTTGCCAAAGGCCTCTAGCGCCATTCGCCCGTTCGGGCACACGGTGCACTGGTACCCTTGCGCTTCGAGCAGGGTCGAGACAACTTCGCGAATTGCTTCCTCGTCATCTACAACGAGGATTCTTTCTTTTTCCACGATCGGCTCCGGACTCTCCATTATGAGCATGTCTGGAGGCCCGCTTCCACACCTCCGCTAGGCGTGTTGCCGTATGTTGCACGTAAGTACCATTTTGGAACCAGGACTCGCTGGAGTCAGGAATTGAGGGCGGAATTCACCGGCCCGCGAGTCGCGGACCCCATGTGCAGGCGCTCCATGGCGTTTTCGGTGTCAGCGGATAGGTTCGCGACGAGGCCGGTTAAGCGCGTCAGGCGACCCATCGAGCACCGCCTGCGGGCCGCAATCTCAACCGAAAGGACCCGGTAGCTCGTCCGGAAACGCACTCGGAACCACGCTTTTCGGAATCCCTCGCGTTTTGACACATGTACGGAAAGAGAACCCACCTCGCTCGCCAGGCGTTCAAGGCGCGCGTAATCCTGCGCCACTCCCGAGAGAAAACTCCTCAGCACCTTCTGGCGGTCGTCCCGCCACACGTTTCCAATTTCTTGCGGAGTTTTCCGGCGAACGTAACGCGTGTCCGCCGACGCGAGTGATTGGCGCAATTGGGGCAAATGCTGTGCATGCGAAGGGCGTAGGTCCTCGATTTTGTTTCGGCCCTGTGCCGACTCCTCGGGCAGTGGTCTGCCCAGCAGCCAGGCTGCGCCGCCGAGGATGGCCAACGTTCCCGCCAGGAGGGGACCTACAATCGCGATCATGCCGATAGTTCCTCCGCCGGCATTCCGGTTTGGCTCAACCGGGCCAGCGCAGAGAACGAACCCGAAAAGCGCATCGTAGTCTCTGCCCGTGTGAGCTGGCTGAGAATCATACCACTCTATTATTTACTCTAGAAGATGTTGACTCCTCAGGCCATGTGGAGTACTGTCCTTCGTGGTTCGGGCTTTGAAACTCAACGGGAGCGCATTTTGGAATCCCTCGAGCGTTTCGCCCAGCATCAGCGCATCATAGAGCAGTTTGCCGCCGAATGGTTGGCGAATATTCCCTGCAAACTCGGCAGGCTCCGGCACGTGTCATCCCTTCGCGACGTTTCCACCGGCCGCTATTCCCATCCCCTACTCGCGGATTTTTATTCCGAGCCCGCCGTGCATCAGGCACTTGCTTATTGCCACGAAGAGCTGTTCGATAAGGTTCTGGAGAACGCCTTGCAGGAGCAGGAACGCGATCTTCGGATGCTGCTCCGGGAAATCGACGCGCCCCCGGGCGAAATTGCCGCCCGCTGGCTCGAACTTGAATGCTTCCGCTTGTTCGTTCCGCTCGGAGCGCCGCCCTATCTGCGTCGTCTGTTCTTGTCCAACATGCGCGTGATTCTCGGCTTGATCGTTGTGGAACACACGAGCGTGTCGGCAGCAGCCTGAGCTTCATATCCGCCTGGCTCCCCGCATCATCGCCCCTCCAAAACAATCCGGGAAAACCTGTTATCCTGATTCGTCATCCAATCTTGGGAGGTAGGGATGAAGCGATTTGCTCTCGCGTTTCTTGCGCTGGCGTTCGGAGTGACGGCGGCCGCTCAGCAAGCCGTCTCGCCGCCCAAGTCTGTTGCGCCCGTCCCCGTGCCGGCTCCCGCTCCCGCGCAGTCTGGAGCAACCTCCACTCCCGAATTCCTGAAAGCCGCCGACGAAGTGCTCACTCAGATGAGCGCGCTTCTCGATCTGCCGATCAAGGAGCCACTCAAGAAAAGCCTCCGCTCCAAGGACGAAATCCGCGCGTATCTGATCCGCGAGGAGAAAGAGGACAGGACCGACGCCGAGCGTTACGCCGACGATAAAACTCTCGAAGCTTTCGGCCTGATTCCCAAAGGCTTCCCGCTCGACTCTTACATGCTCGACGTTCTCACCGATCAGGTTGCCGGCCTCTACGACCCCAAGGCCAAGGAGTTTTACATCGCCGATTGGATTCCCGCCGACGAGCAGCGCGAGGTCATGTCTCACGAATTGACCCACGCGCTGGAGGATCAGTCCTTCCACATCGATCCCTGGATCAAAGCCGCGCGCCCCAACGACGATGCCGAACTCGCTCGCGAAGCCGTCAGCGAAGGCTCGGCTCTCGCCGCCATGGTGGATTACACCATGCGCGATGAAAAAATCGGCGTGCGCGACATGCCGGACGTCTCGCTCATCATTCGCGCCGGCGCTGTGAGCGAAATGGATAAAGACCCCAAGCTCTCCAAGGCTCCTGGTTACATTCGCGACGAATTGCTCTTCCCCTATCTCGCGGGCACCGGTTTCTCCCAGCAATTTCTGAAAGCTCACTCGGGTTGGCGCGATCTTCATGAAATCTTCGAAAATCCGCCCGTCTCCACACAGCAGATCATTCATCCGGATTTGTACCTCAAAAATGTAAAGCCGGAAAAAGTCACCCTTCCGGAGTGGAAAGGCCTCGTGCCAGCCGATTGGAAGCTCCTGGAGGAAAATACGATGGGAGAGTTCGGCCTCGGAGAGATCCTGAAGCAGTTCTTGGGCCAGGAACGCGCCGACATGACCTCTCCCGCATGGAAAGGCGACCGCTACGCGGTTTTCGAAAACGCAAAGACCAAGGAAGTGTCGCTCGTATTCCGCGCCGCCTTCGACAACACCGATGACACCGCGCGTTTCTTCGGCCAGTACAGCGAAGCACTCGAACTCAAGCACCCGTCGCGCAAAGATCTCTTCCGCCGCCCGAATTTCTTTCAGTTCCAGACCGACGCCGGCGGCGTCTTTCTCCACTGCGCTGATACGACCTGCCTCGTGGTCGAAAACGCCACGCGCGCTACGTTTGACGGAATCAATCGCGCCGTCGGCCTCTCTGCGGCACCTGCTCCCACTGCGGCGGACGAGAAGCCTGCGCAAACAATCACCCAGTTGATCTCGGATTTCGAAAAGTAAGAAGCGGCCTGCAGTCTCCGCTCCGTGCCGCTCAATCGTTCAGAGAAAGTCCTACGGTATCCGTCCGGTGAATCACCATCATGGTTTGGTCGTCCGTCTGCTTCCCGCCGGACGAATGTTTGTCCACGTCTTTCATGCACGCCGCCAGCAATTCCTGCGGCACCCAGCCGTGCCGTTCCCCTGCCACGCGCATCACTCGCGCGGTGCCGTATTCGTTCCCGGCGGGGTTCACCGCTTCCGAAATTCCGTCCGTGAAGAGAACCAGGCTGTCTCCCGGCTCCATGCGCAACCGCGCGATCGTGTATCGGCTCTTCGCAAACATACCCAGCGGAAGTCCGGTCGAGCCCACCTGCTTCACGCCTTCCTTGGCCACTACCATCGCAGGCAGATGTCCTGCGCTCCCGATTTCGATCTCCCCGGACTTTCCTGCGCGCCCGCAAATTAGCGTCGCGTACTGCCCCGCGATGGTGCTCTCGCAGAACACGTGATTCGCTCGCTCCAGCAACCCTTCGAGATCGAGTCCCACCCCGGCAAGGCTCCGAAACATCGCGTGCAGATGCGTCATCAGAAGGGAAGCGGCCACTCCTTTTCCCGCCACGTCCCCCAGCAGAAACACCAGCTTCCCATCCTCCCCAGCCGGCGAAATCAAATCGCAGTAGTCGCCGCTCACAAGCCCGGCTGGCTTGTATTCATAATGAATCCGCCAATCCTGAAACCGTACGTTCGTATTCTGAAGCAGTCCTCGCTGGATTCGCGAAGCAAGTTCAAGGTCCCGCTCGAGCGCGCGTTGTTCACCGCTCGTCAGATGATCCAGGCAGAGCCGCACTAGCGGGTCGGCGAGGAGGCGTTCTTTTTCGACTGTGTCATTGCACGTCGGGCAAATGCCGTACGTCCCGTCGTCCATCCTCTGCAACGCGGAATTCACTTCGCTCAGAATATCGATGAACGGCGCCGCGGGAGCTTCGGCCGTAGAGGACGAAATCGCGGACGTCAGCTCTTGCCGCCTTTTTTCCAGTTGTTCCCGCAAGTAAGGATCGGTCACTCCAGGCATAGTCTTGGCCTCCGCTTCAGAGGTTCTCGCACGTTGCGTCGCAGCGCTATCCGATTCCGGCATGAGGATTGTCCTTCTTGACTCTCCTAATTCGATTCCGCGAGTCGTGCCGGAGATTCGATTTCTATCCCTTTTAGCAGCGCTCGATCGGCCTTCCGTTCCAGCCGCGCGAGCCTGTGTTCAAACCGCGCTCGACTCTGTCGGTAAATCCCCGCGGCAATGGTTCCCAGGCGGTTCGCCCGGCTAAGCTCCGTAAGCGCGGCACGGGAGATCGACGCCGCGCGACGCGGCTCGCGCTCCTGGCGTTCGTAATAGATCGCGAGCTGCTCGTACGCCTCGAGCCCTTCGCGCGAATTTCCCAGCATGCTCTCCCAAAGTTTCCGCGCCAGTGAAAAATCGCCTTCGCGCTTGGCCAGCCGCGCAAGCGATCGGCGCGCCGCCCGGTCCGTCTCCGGCGGAAGCACGGCCTCGAGCGATTGCGCATAGTGCTTTCGCGCCCGCGCCGCCTCTCCGCGCCGCTCGCAGATTCGCGAAAGCCCGAAAAGCTCGAACCCATCTCTGCCGCGCGCTTCGGGTTCGGCCAGCAGCGAAACGATCCGGCTCGAAAGCGCCGCCAGTCCGCGTAGATCCATTTGGTTATGCAGAAAAATGGGAACTAGAGGCTCGGGCGGCCCGCCGCGCAGAAAATCAAAATACATCTGCGGAATGTACTCGGACATCAGATCCGATCCGCGATTCCAGCCCAGCACGTGTCGCTCGAGTTCCTGTAGCCGCACCGAACCGATCCGCAATCGCCAAAGATTTCGCGCTGGATGCAGAAAATCGAAATGCGCGCGCGGAGCCGGCGGTCGGATCGTCCGCGTCATGCGATAACGCGTCTCCAGCAGCGGCCAATCGAACGACTTTCCGTTAAACGTCACCAGCACGCGTCGCTTCGCCATCCGCTCTGCCAGCGTCACGAGAAGCGCATGCTCTTCACCGTGATCCCGCATGAAAAACTGCTCCACTTCCAGCCCGCCCGCATCCCACCAAGCCACGCCCACCAGGAACGCGTACGTTCCGCTTCCTCCCGCGAGCCCGGTCGTCTCCGTGTCCAGAAAAATCCACTCCCGCGGGTCTGTCGCAATTTCAGGAATGTCCGGAGCGAGCAATCGCAGCGCAGCCGAATCGAGTCTTTCATCGGCCAGACCGTGCCCCAGCGGAGCGCACCCCGTCACCTCGTCCGAAGTCACATCCGAAAACCACCGCTTCAGCGCCAGATGCTCGCCGAACCGGTTGCTCACCGCCGCAGCCCCAAGAATTTCCGCGAGTCGCCCGGAGCCTTCAGGAATTTCCGGAGTCGTCCCACGTGGTTCTGCAGCAGCGCCTTTCAGCGCCTTCAATCGCGCGAACCGCTGCTGTAATGTCGTGCTCATGCGCAGAGATGCTCCAGAATCGCAAGCGCCGCCTCTTTCGTGCGCTCGCTCTTCTCCCCCGCCGGGCCCACGCAGGAAGGGCATCCTTGTTCGCACGGACACGCCACAATCAATTCGCGCGTGCGCCGCAGCAGCAAATCATGCACGCGGAAAAGCGGCTCGCTGAATCCAATCCCGCCCGGATAAGCGTCGTAAAGATACAAATTCGGCTCGAACAATTCCTTCATCTCCGACGGATCGCTCATTTCCGTCGTGAATTCCTGCCAATCCGTTTCAATTCCCGGGCTCGCTGGTCTTTCCCCGACAGCAGTTCCCAGGTCCCGCCGGTCGCACATCAGCAGCAGCGTGGCCATCGATTCCAGCGCGTACAGCAAACCAAAAATCCCACTCTGCCGGTCGGAAAGCGCGAACGGCAGGGTCGCCAGCAGTTTCCGTTCGAGCGTGATCCAGAACGCCGTCGTATGCATTTCGTTTTCCGGCAGCTCGAGTTTTCCCGCGCCCACATTTTCGTTGGTGAAAAACTTGATCTTCTTGAAGCCCACCACCTGCGAACGCACCAGCACATCGCCGTGGGTGCGAGCCGCGGGTCCGGCCACGCGCTCCACCTCGGCAATCTCCAGCACGCGCACTTGCGTGTAGCGGATCGCGTCCGTGAAATAGTCCACATTCACGCGCTTCACGTACGCCTTGCGCTGCTCGAACTCCAACCTCTCAACGTGATACTGCTGCCCCTGATGAAGATAAATCGCCTTCGGATGCACGGTCGTGAGCGCCGACGAAAAATCCACTTCCCCGATCACCTCCGGCTCGCCCTCGTGCTCCCCGGTCGTATCGATGATCACAAAATTATCCGAGGTCACCGACCGCAAGCTCACCGTGTCCGCGGGGTAAGCCTGCTGCGTCCAATGCCATTTCCCGCCGCTGCGGTGCAGGAATCCCGCCTCGGCCAGCTGCTCGCAAAATTCTTGCAGGTTCACGCCGCCGAAAGTTTCATCCGGCGAAAGCGGCAGTTCGAAAGCCGCACATTTCATGTGATTCACCAGAATTTCCAAATTATCCGGCTGCACGTACGCGTGTTCCGGCGAGCGCCCGAAAAAATAATCCGGATGCTGCACGATGAATTGATCGAGCGGCGCGGATGACGCCACCAGCACCGCGCATGATGTCCCGCTTCGCCTCCCAGCCCTTCCCGCGCGTTGCCAGGTGGACGCAATAGATCCCGCGTAACCCGCCATCACCGCCGCATCGAGCGACCCGATATCTATCCCCAACTCCAGAGCATTCGTCGCCACCACCCCGCGAATCTGCCCGTCGCGCAGCCCGCGCTCAATCTCTCGCCGTTCGCCCGGCAGATACCCGCCGCGATATCCCCGAATCGGCTCCGCTTCGCCCGGTTGCGGCCGGTTAGCCCGTTGCAAATAGGTGAGCAGCACTTCCGTGTGCAGCCGGCTGTTGGCGAAAACAATCGTCTGTAATTTCCGCGCAAGCAGTTCCTTAGCCACGCGCGTCGTCTCGCTCAAATAGCTCCGCCGGATGCCGAGATTGCGGTTCACCATCGGCGGATTGTAAAAGACGAAAAGTTTCTCCGCTGCGGGAGCGCCGTTTTCCTCCACCACTTCCACCTCGCGCTCGATCAATTGCTGCGCCAGCTCGCCCGGGTTCGCAATCGTCGCCGAGCAGCAAATAGATTGCGGCCGCGATCCGTAAAATTCCGCGATGCGCCCAAGCCTGCGCAGCACGTTCGCCAGGTGGCTCCCAAACACGCCGCGGTACGTGTGCAATTCGTCCAGCACGATGTATTTCAGGTTTTCAAAGACGCGCGTCCACTTCGTGTGGTGCGGCAGAATTCCCGTGTGCAACATGTCCGGATTGGTCAGAATCACGTGCCCGCGCTCGCGGATTGCTTTCCGCGCGTCGCCCGGCGTATCGCCGTCGTAAGTGAAGACGCCAAAGCTATCGTCCAGCCGCACCGCCAGATCGTTCAATTCGGCCAACTGATCTTGCGCCAGCGCCTTGGTAGGGAAGAGGTACAGAGCGCGCGTGTCCGCATTCTCGAGGATCGCGTTCAACACCGGCAGGTTGTAGCAGAGGGTCTTCCCAGACGCGGTCGGCGTCACCACCACGAAATGCTTCCCGGCGCGTGCCAGCTCCGCTGCCGCCGCCTGATGCGAATAGAGATGCTCGATGCCTTTTCCGCGGTAAGCCGCAGCCAGTTCCGGCCGCACCCAGCCTGGCATGGCCACAAACCGCGCCTCGCGTGCTGGAATGTGTTTTATGGCTGTCAGGACCTCATCCGCGCGATATCGCGCGCTCAGCGCAACCAGAGCCTCGTGGACCGTCTCCAGCGTCGCGCTTGCTCTTGTGGGTGTTGTCGTCCTTGTGGCCAGTCCTTGTCCAGGCGCGCTCACAAACCCTCCATTTCGAAACCGAACCATCGCCATCGCAGGCTCCCGCCCGCTCGGTGTCATTCGCTTTTTGTTCGCTCAGCCTAGCACGCGTCGCGATACGGCGCAACACCCGAATGTGCGCTCATTTCCTGCCGGTGTTCGTTCCCATTCCGTGCCCAAAGCCATGTCAATCGGTTCGCGCCATGCCCTCATCGCGCACTCCGTTTCGCAGCGGCCGCCTTCAGAGCTTGCCCGCCGCGGCGGGCGGGCGCGTTTGTGGGTCGTAGGTGGCGAATCTTTGTGGGTCGCGGCTGACAAATCTTTGTGGATCGTGGCTTCAGCCACGACATAAGAAGCGCAGCACCCAGCGGCTTTAGCCGCTGAAGTTCCGCCTTTGCGGTCCGAAATCTTCAGAACGAAGTAGGAGGCAAATTCGTGGCGCGCGCGAGCAATGTCGCCCTATCGCGCCGCGCGGCAGCAGCTTTCATCCCTAGGCGGCTCTCCACTTGCTTGCGAGCGGTCAACACGGTTTCGAGCGCCGGTCCGCCCGAGTTCGCGCTCGCCAGCAGATCCTCGGCGCGAAGAAAGCATGCATAGACCAGATCATCCGCTAATCCGCGACGCCGCAGAAACTGCCCGTAGTTAAACCAATCCACGCCTTCGCTCTGCGGGTCACCGTTTTTCGCATCGAGCAAAAGCCCGCGCTTGTAAGATTCCGCCGCCGCGCGCGCGTCGCCCATTTTGTCCTGCAGGTCCGCAAGACGCACTTGCGCCACGCTCTCAAGCTTCGTGTCGCCCGCGCGCTTCGCCATAGCGATGCCGGATTCGTAATCCGCAAGCGCCGTCTGCGCCTGATCCAATCTCGCCTCATCATCCGCCAGTTGAATCGTCGCCTGCGCATTTCCCGCAGCTTTCGTACTCGAGTCATCCGGCCCCGCCGCTGCGCTCAGACGCAAAAATTCTCGCCAGTGTCGCGCCCCCGGCGCGCTTTCTCCTTCGCGGTCGAATCCTTCCGCCAGATAAGCGTGCGCGTTCGGCTGATTAGGGTTTATATCCGTCGCCTTTTGCCAGGCATCCATCGCCGTTTCCGGATGTCCCAACCGTGCAGCCAGCAACCCATAATTCACCAGCGCGTCCGTGTCGCGGGGGAACAGCGCCAGCATTTTCTGGTAGTGGTCGTACGCCTCGGCATATCGGCCGTCTTCGATCAACGCGCGCGCGCAAGCTTCCTGCAATGCCACGCGGTGCGGATTGATCTCCACCGCGCGCGTCAGCGCTTCCACCGCGCCATCCTTGTTGCCCGCCTTCGCCTCCGCCGCGCCGATGCGCTCCTCAATCGTCGCGTCATAGGGATTCATCACCGCCGCCTGCGAAAGTGACGCCAGGTTCGCTTCGTCCGTCCCCAGCGCAAAATGAATTTGGTCCATTCCTCCCCAAAGGAACAGCAGTCCCACCAAACCCACTCGAAACGCCGGCGCCGAGAGGACTCGGCTCTCCATCGATCGCCCCGCGCCTATTCGCGCACCGCCAGCCGAAGCAACTTCCTTTTCGCTACCGCTTACCAGTAGCGACGAAACCTTCGTGTCGCGCAGCTTCCACAACGCGCCGTCAAGCATGAAGTGGTGGATATTCACGAGCGCCATGAAAATCAAAAAGCTCGTGGTGAAATCGTAATGGAACACGTAGCTCACAAGCCACGGCCCGGGAATGAAGAGCGCGATTCCCCCCGCCAGCAACGTCAGGAAATATGCCGTTATCTTCCATTGCGTTTGGCCTGCCGCGCGCGCCTCTCGCCGCTGGAAATAGCTCGTGATCCAGATGTATTGCGCCGAGTGCAGCACGGCCAAAATCCCGCTGCTATAGCGCGTCTGCGGAACGTGATAGTCCGAGCGCAATTCGAGTATCGTCGGCAGCACGAACCACAAAAATTGTGTCGCGAGCAGCGTCAGCGGCGCCACCATGGCGCGGAATCCGCTTCGCCGCACAAGCCCGTCGAACGCCAGCAGCGCAAAAATCGCAAATGCTCCTCCCAGCGCCATCCGTGCGAGCAAAGTGTATTTCGCCGGCAGTCCCAGCGACAAAATCAGCGGATCGTTCGACCCTCCCGTTTCAAAACTCGCCAGCAGCATCAGATAGGACGCCACGAACGCCGCGTGCATCCACCGGCGCTCGCCCGGCGTCGCCGTCGCTCCGCTCCGCCGCACGAACATCATCAGCAATCCGTAGTTTTGCCCCGTGTAGTGCCACGGGCTCCAGCAGATGTAGAGCGTGAACACCCACGGAAATAAACGATACGACGTATGCAGCAGCACGCCGGTCAACACCAGCAGCAGAGTCAGGTGCAGCGTGAAGAATTTGTACTTTTCGAATGTCTCACGCGTGTGATACGCGCGGTACACCGTGGCCATGAAATGCGGATAATTGAAAATGATGGCCAGTAAATAAAACCCAACAATCCAGAAGTGCGATGTGGAAGGAGCAGTCCACATCGCGATCGCCAGCAGTGGAGCCGACCACGCTCCGCATCCCACCACCAGATCGAGCCACGGCCCGTAAATCCACGGCCCCTTCGTTTCCGGCCGCACACCGGCCACAGCCACAGAATTCGCTTGTACGCTCAAGCAGCACGCCTCGCCCGGCCAGTTTACTTCGCCGGCCCGCGCATATTTCGCCGCGCTACCTCACCGATGCTGAAAGCGTCACTTCGTAGCAGTCTTGCTTTCGTAGCGGCGACCTTCAGGTCGGCGCCTTTTCTTTTTCTTGCCGTTGTAGAGGCGACCTATAACCCTGCCCGCCGACGGCGGTCGGCGTCTTTCGCTTGACACACCCGCCGCCCCCCGCTATAGAAGAGTGATGCCCCATTCATTTTTGATTTTCGATTTCGGCAAAGACGAAGAAGCCGCACAACAAGCTCGCCACAAAGTCGAAGGCTGGAAGCAAGGCTTCCGCCTAGGCGACAAAATTCTGATCAAGTTCGAGCGCGATGAATCCGAGTCGCCGGCAGACGACGCCGCGAAAGAGGACGCCGCCGAAAATGCTGCCTCGGCAGAAAAATCCGGGGCCGGGAAGCATGCCGGCGGAAAAAAAGGGAAGTCCTCTGCCAAAGGCGAGAAAGAAACCGGCTCCGGCAGTGATTCGAGCGTCCGCCTTTTCGTCCGTCTCGATTTCTCCGACCACGAGAAGCTTTCCCTCCAGCGTTGGCTTGACCGCATTCCCTCCGAAGTGCCTTTCAAGTCCGCAGAAGTCGAGATTATCCGTCCCGGCGACCCCGCGTTTAGCAAGACTACCGAGGTATTCGACAACCTATCGTAGGTACCAGTACTCCTGGCTGCGCTTTTGCCCGGATTTGGCACAATCGGGCACCACTTTTCCGAGCGGCGAGTTTTCCTAAGCTATTGATAAAAAGTTACTTAGTCAATCGGGAGTACTTCTTGCGAACGCATTCTTCACGATTTATCGTGCAACCTAAGCCCTTTTAGCGCATCATATGTCTATCATGAGCGAAAAAGTCAAAGGTCGCGGGCGTTTAGTCCCCGCAATGGCTACTGGTGTTGAGTACAAGGTGGAGTTTGGGCTGAGTGTGGCCCCCGACACACTGCAGTATGGTCGGGGCTTGAAGCCGACTCGCTGGACTAAGTGTTCTGTGCGTTCGGCGCATGCCCAGGTATTCCCGGACGGAACATACTTTCTTCACGCAGACGACGGTCGGGTCCATCAACTGAAGGCCATCGGCGGTAAGTGGCACTGTCTCGCCCTGGCCGCCTAAGTTGTCGGTCGCGCATACCCGCGCCGACTAGTCCGCTAAGTCCACTATGTTCGTAGTGTGTTCGATTCCGGTTGGCTCGGCAGTCGCATCCCGCCGTAGCTTCGCGGCCCTTCGCCAGATCTAACTCAACCCTTTACAAAGTTCCGCACCTCATTCTCCGTATTGAATCTCCGAATCACGCCATAACACTCGCAGGCCGAACTTTCGAGTTTCTTTCGATTCAGGATCTTCACCGCGCCGCGCGTATATTCGATTATTTTCTTTTTCTGCAGCATGCCGGCCGCAAGGCTCACGCTCGGCCGGTCCGTTCCCAGCATGGTCGCAAGGAAATCATGCGTGATGAAGAGCGACTCAGTCTTTACGCGATCCTGCGCCATCAGCAGCCACCGCGCCAGGCGCTGCTCGATGTCGTGCAGCCGGTTGCAAGCAGCCGTCTGGGCCACCTGCATCCCTTGAACCACCGCGTAGCGGCTCAGCGTCATCTGAAACTGAGGCGTTGAACGGAGAGTAGCTTGTAGCGCGGCAACTTCCACCCTAAACCCGTCGCCCGCAATCTGCACTACTTCTCGCAGCGGACTTCGCGTCAGGCAAACCGCCGACGGTATGCCCGCTGCACCTTCATTTCCCACCACTCCTGCCTCCACCGTCTTGCCATCCTCCATTGCCACAACTAGAGAGATCAATCCGGCGTTTGGAAAATAAGCGAAGTCGAGCTTTTGACTTGGTTCGTGCAGAATGCGATGCCGCGCCAGGATTACATATTCCAGATGAGGCCGGATGGATTGGAATTCGCCGTCAGGGATGGAAGTAAGTATCTCGTTGTGTACCTGCAGACCGATTGAATTCGTTCGTTCCCGTGAGTGTGACGGCAGACCCGGCTCAGCCGCGCGCAAGACTCGCCCCGCCTTCTTTTGACATGGCGGGACTCTAGATGCTCCCGAACCTCGCTGTCTGTCGGGCGTCGAACACTCGGCGAAGGTTTTATTTGAGGTTTAACTCGCCATTAAATTGCTGGATACTCCCGTAGCACTCGCACGCGTGTTCCTCCAGTTTTTTGCGGTTCAGCACCTTCACCGCGCCTCGGGTGTATTGCAGAATTCCCGCCGTTTGCATTCCGCTCGCGGCCAAACTCACGCTCGGTCTATCGGTCCCCAGCATCGTCGCTAGAAAATCGTGCGTGATGGGCAGCGTGCCGGCATCCACTCGATCCTGGGTCACCAGCAACCATCGCGCCAGCCGCTGCTCCACTGTGTGCATGCGGTTGCACGCGGCTGTCTGCGCCATTTGCATTCCTAGAATCACGGCGCATCGGCTCATCACCGCTTGCAGTTCCGGAGCCGTTCGCAACACGCTCTGCAGGTTGCTCGTTCCGATTCGGAAACCATTTCCTGCGATCTGTACCACCTCGCGCACGGTGCTTCGCGTCAATCCCACTGCGGCTGCGGCGCCCGAAAATCCTTCCTTCCCCGCGACGCCCACTTCCACCGTTCTTCCGTTTTCCATTACCACCACCAGCGAAATCATTCCGCTGTTCGGAAAGTACGCAAACTCAATTTTCTGGTGGGGTTCGTAAAGCGAGAGATGATGCGGCATGTCCACAAATTTCAAATGTGCCCGTAGTAATTTGAATTCTTCATCAGGAATCGCGAGCAGGATCTGGTTGCACACCTGCTTTCCTTCCGCGTTCGTCCGTTCTCCCGGATGCAGCACCGCCAAATTCTTTTTTGGCGGGACAGCCCTTCTCGAAATTCCTGCCGCGACGGCCAAAGTACACTCCTGTGACACCGCGCCCTTAACAATCGGTACTAAGCGATCCTACCTACGGCAGCCAGCCCCAACCAATACAGTCTTCAGGGTATTTCCACGGTGCTAATTATCGGTAGGATATCGAACATAGGCATTTAATCCGGAACTGATTTCAAAGGACCTCGGGCCTCTGATGTCCATTCGAATTCTAATCGCTGACGATCATCCCGAAACGCGCAAGGCCGTCCGCAATCTCCTTCAAACGCATCCTGGATGGGAAGTCTGTGCCGAAGCGGGGAACGGTCTCGAAGCTGTGGACAAGGCCGCGTCGCTCCGTCCCGATCTGGTGGTACTCGATTTCAGCATGCCGCAAATGAACGGCCTGCAAGCGGCTCGCACAATTCACACCGCCGCGCCTGAAATCCTCTTGGTCATTTTTTCCGTTCACGGCGCGGACCCGCATTTGATTGCGGAGCTCCAGTCTGCCGGGGTTCGTGGTGTGGTCCCAAAAAGTTCTGCGTGGCTCCTTCCCGAGGCTATCGAATCGCTGCTTCAGGGCAGAACATTCTTCCCGCCCCATCCGTCAGTCGTACCAGGGAAAGCTGCTGATAGCATCGCAATCCCCAAAGACGGGCCGCTCAGCGATCCGCCACTTGCCGAAGTCATCGCCTCGACCCCAGTTCCCGCCGCCGAGCCGGTGCCACAAGCCATATCGGCCAGCGCTCCCGAATCACCGTCCGAGCCGCCACCCGCACCTGCATCCGATCCCGAATCAAACCCGCCGACGGTTCTCCCGCGATGTCCTGAACCCGCTTAAGCAGGCGAATTTTCCGCAACGTCATCTTCTGTTGTCATCCACGGCCTCATAAACGTAGCGGATTGACACGTACGTCCCCGTCCCCGATTTCCCGCCCGTTTTCGTGTCATCAATCCGCACCGTCTCGTAAAGCTGTCGCCCATCGGACGCCAGCTCGTACGTCCGCGAAAGCTTCCCGCCTTTGGCAGTTTTCTCATCCGACACCAAGTCCGGCCCGTCCCAGCGCGCCGCGATTTCCTGGTAAGTCTCGTCTTTACCCTTCTCCAGTTTCCGCCCGTCCGTGACGAACACGCGCTTGCGATCGCGGTCATCCGTCAACTCCATGGACGTTTCCTTCTTCAAAATGTTGAGCGTATCCGAAGGCTCCAGATATTCGCTCATCCGCTCAAGGTCGGCCTCGCTCACCGTGCTGCGATGCGCTCCGCCCATGCCGCCACCCCCGCCTCCGCCGGGATAGCCTCCTCCACCTCCGCCGGGATATCCTCCGCCCCCCACCCGCGGGTTTCCTCGGTTCGCGCTGCCCGCCTTCTCGCCGGCTTGTTCCATCTTCTTGCGCCCGTCATCGCTGTCTTCCACGTTCAATTTCCAATTCCCGAATATCGTGGTTCTTACTGGAGGCAGTTTCATGTTCGGCTGCGCCGTCGCTGGCTCCGACTCCGCAGGCGGCGCCGCCTTCAGAGGCCCCGCCGGTTCTTGCGCCCGCAACGATCCCGTAAAAGTTAGAAAACCCGCGGCGAGAATTCCGCTCGCGAACACCGTCCACCTGGTCTTAGTCTTCATCGTCGCCCTCATCCGCTACCGGCTCTCGAGCCGGTGTCGCGCTCCATTTTACCGATGCCGCATCATCCCGAAAAGATGTCACCCTCCGTCGACCGAGCAACTCCACACCACTGTCATCCCGAATCCAGCCGCGTTTTTCGCGGATGGTGGTGAGGGATCTGCTTTTCCGCTCTTAAGCCCGCCCAGCGGTCGTTTTTCAAACTTACGAATCCCAATTCCGCATGTTATATCCTTCTCTTATGGACATCGATTGGATTCGCAAATTCTGCCTTTCGCTGCCCGGTGTCTCCGAACAAGTGCAGTGGGAAGACGACCTTCTTTTCAAAATCGGTGGAAAGATGTTCGCCGTCGTGCCGCTCGAGCCTGGCCCTCGATGGTTGGCCTTCAAATGCAGCGATGAGGAATTTGCCGAATTGATCGAGCGCCCAGGAATCGTTCCCGCGCCATATCTCGCTCGCGCCCATTGGGTCGCGCTCGAAACCGAAGCCGCCCTCCCGCGGAAATCGAACGCCTGCTCCGCCAGGCCCGCGACCTGGTCTTCGCCAAGCTCCCCAAGAAAGTCCAGGCCCAGCTCCTTCTCCGCAAGCCGCGCAAACCCCGCAAGGCACGCTCGCGAAAGCCCTAGCACAGACTTACGCAAATCCGCGCCCAGGTTTTATTGTTGTTCTGTTTCGTGTAGCAGAACCACATTCCTTGCCGCGGCGGGTATTGTCGGCATCAGCCAACGAAACACATAAGTCGCTGCCAACGCCCCCGCAACCTGCGCCACAATAAACCCGGTCACGTCCTGCGGCCGGATCCCCGCAAAGGTATCGCTCAGCAATCTCGCAATCGTCACTGCTGGATTCGCAAAGGACGTCGATGCCGTGAACCAATACGCCGCGGTGATGTAACCTCCCACGGCGAAAGCCGCCATCCCCGTCTTCGCCTTCGCGCAGCCCCAAATCACCGACACCAGCCCAAACGTCGCAACGAACTCGCTGAATACTTGCGCGGGCCCGTTCCGTGGAGCGTGATGCGAAATAGAAACCGCGGGCAGTCCGAACATCAAATTCGCCACAATCGCTCCGCTCGCGCCGCCCAGAATTTGCGCGCACGCGTATCCCATCGCGTCGCTTCGCGTCATTCCCGCCTCTATCCAGTCCGCCAGCGTGACCACCGGATTGAAATGCGCCCCGGAAATCGGTCCGAACGCAAGAATCAGCGCCACCAGTGCAGCTCCTGTTGCGAACGTGTTCGCCAGCAGAGCGATGGCCGCGTTTCCCCCGGCCAGCCGCTCACCCATAATTCCAGACCCGATCACCGCCGCCACGAGAAACGCTGTGCCCAGAAATTCCGCCGCGATGCGGCGCGCCAGTCGAATTTTCATTGTTGTCCGATGCTTTCGATTTTTTTCTGGATGGCAAGCCGGTCGAGATTCGCGAGCGGCAGGCACAGAAACAAGCTGATTCTGCGCTCGAGCATCAGGAACGCATCGCGAAATGCGCGCTCGATCTGTTCGGGCGTGCCTTCCGCAGCCGCGGGGTCGGGAACACCCCAGTGCGCCGTCACCGGCTGTCCCGGCCACACCGGACAAACTTCCCGCGCGGCATTGTCGCAAACCGTGAAGACGAAATTCATTTGCGGTGCGCCGGGCTGCGCGAATTCCCTCCAGTTCTTGCTGCGCAGGCCGCCCGTCGGCAAATGCGCCGCTTCCAGTTGTCTCAGCGCCTCGGGACGAACCTGTCCGGATGGATTGCTGCCCGCGCTGTACGCCGCGAATGTCGGCTTGCCCTTTTTATTTAGAATCGCCTCGGCCATGATCGACCGCGCCGAATTTCCTGTGCATAGGAACAAAACATTGTATTTGCCCACCATCATCGTCACGCCTTTTTCGTTTCGGAAGGGTTGCAACAGGTCGGCCCGCAGCAGGTCTGCGCGGCCGGTTTCTTCGCCCGAATGAAAGCGCTCACGAATTTCCCTTCCACCTGAGGAGCGATCGCGTCCACATCCATCCCCTGCGTCGTCAAAAATTGCCTGGCATCCTCGATTCCGTAAATCCGAGTCGCCTCGATCTCGATCTCCTCGAATCCCGCATCGGCCAGTTTCGCGCGGTATTCCGATTCCTCCATGGCTCCCGCCACGCACCCCACCCACAGCTCGATATTTCTCCGAATCTCCGCGGGTACCGCGCCGCGAACCACCACATCCGAAACCGCAAACCGCCCGCCCGGACGCAGCACGCGAAACGCCTCGCGCAGCACGCGGCCTTTGTCTGCCGATAAATTGATCACGCAATTCGAAATCACCACATCCACCGAGTTCTCCGGCAGCGGGATGTTCTCAATCTCGCCCTTGAGGAACTCCACGTTGTCAGCGCCCGCCTTCCGTTGGTTCTCGCGCGCCAGCGCCAGCATCTCCTCCGTCATGTCCAGGCCGTACGCCTTTCCGCCGGGCCCCACCCTTTTCGCCGAAAGAAGAACGTCAATCCCTCCGCCCGATCCTAAATCCAGCACCGTTTCCCCGGCGCGCAATTCCGTCAAAGCGGTCGGATTGCCGCAGCCCAGCGACGCAGCCACCGCTTCCTTCGGCAACCCGGCTATCTCGTCCGCTTCGTAAAGATTCGAAGAGATGGGATCGCAGCAGGGAATCGCGCTTGCTGCGCATCCGCAACCGCCCGCCGTGCCTTCCGTCACGCGCAAAGCCGCTTCTCCGTACTTTTTCTTCACCGTTTCTCGGATGTTTCCGTTTGCCATTGTCTTGCCTCCTATTGATTTAATATCGACAACCTTCGATGAATCAGGCCGCAAATCTTCGCCACTCGTTTTTCCTTCCGGCTTAAACGTCCATGATTAGCCGCGCTGCATGCGGAAATTCACCCAGGCAATTCCGGTTTACCCGGTAATACATGAACGTCCCGCGCCGCTCGGAAAGAACGAACCTCGTCGCCCGCAGAATCTTCAGGTGGTGCGATATCGTCGGCTGCCCTACCGGAAAGTGCTTCACGATGTCGCACACGCAAACTGGATTCCGGTTCGCCGCCAGCAGGTTCAAAATCTGGATGCGCGTCGGATCCCCCAGCGCCCGAAACCACCCCGCGTATTCCCGCGCGCGCGCCTTGTCCAGCTTCGGCGACGTCTCCGTCCGGCAACAAATCCCGTTTTCTTCAGCGCACCGTTTCTTGGCAGCCATGGCCTTGTGAGTTTCCTCGGTTCAGAAAGCCTATCTCATTCATCGATGGATATCAATGAATATAAGGCCGCCGGCCACAGCCAAGACCCGCCGTCCACAGGCTCTAACTACTTCCGCTCATTCCGCCCTCGTGCTAGGTTTTTTCAAGGAGGCACTAACATGACTCATGACTCGGAATCACGGGCCGCCACACTCGAACGCCACGCGCGCAAGTGCGCCATTTGCGGTCACCCAGACCGCGAAGACATCGAGGAGGACTTCATGCACTGGCACTCGCCTGCCAGCCTGGCGGGGCACTATCACCTCCCCGATCGCTACACGGTGTATCGCCATGCTCACGCCGTTGGCCTGTTCGAACTTCGCAAAAGTAAATTGCGCACAGTGTACGAACACATTCTGGAACGCGCCGAACGCGTTGACGTCACCGCCGACTCCGTCATCCGGGCGGCCAAAGCTTATGCATCCATGACCGACGCCGGAGAATGGCGCGAGCCTCCCACCACCCACGTCATCGTTCCCGGGCTCCCGGCCGGCCGAGCGCTGGGTTCGCATCGCCCAATGCTCAACGTCACCCCGGCACCCCGCTCGCGCAAACGCTTGCCCGCACCGAAGCGCAAGAATCGCTCGGCGCGCCGCGTTTCTAATCGCAACAACATGGATTAGAAATCAGCCTATCTCCATGAAAACAAAGGAAAGCGATGCTTCCTAATCGCAACAAATTTCGGGGGGCCGCGATCTTGCCGAGGCTCGAAATTTTGGCGGCGCGGCCCACGATTCGCTATAATGGTTCGTACTTAATTCCCGCCACGGAGCCCGAGCGAAAGGGAGCCGATGCCCACCCAGACCAAAGCAAAGACCGCGACCTTCGACGCCGCAAAATATCACGGCCTCGACCGCGAAACTTTAATTCGCATTTATCGCGTCATGTTTCTTTCGCGCCGTCTTGACGATCGCGAAATCCAGCTCAAGCGCCAGAACAAAATTTACTTCCAGATTAGCGGGGCCGGCCACGAGGCCTCTCTCGTTGCCGCCGGCCTGGTTCTCAAGCCCGCCTATGACTGGTTTTTCCCCCATTATCGTGACCGCGCTCTGATGCTTATGCTGGGAGTCACACCCTACGAAATGATGCTGCAAGGCGTCGGCGCAAAAGATGACCCCGCATCCGGCGGCCGCCAGATGCCTTCGCACTGGGGTAATCAGGCGCTGAATGTAGTTTCGCGCTCCTCTCCCACCGGCACGCAATACCTTCACGCCGTCGGCTCCGCCGAAGCCACTCTATACTTCTCAAAATTTCCGAAGGCCTTCGACCAGGCGCGCAAGGCCCCGCTCGGAGAAACGGTGTCCTACCATGGCGACGAGATCAGCTACGTTTCCGGCGGCGAAGGCAGCACCAGCGAAGGCGAATTCTACGAGGCCTTGAACACCGCGAGCACCCGGCGTCTTCCGCTTCTCTTTCACATCGAGGACAACGGCTACGCCATTTCCGTTCCGGTGGAAGTGCAAACTCCGGGCGGCAACATTTCGAAGCTGCTCGCCAATTATCCGCACCTGCACATCGAGGAATGCGACGGCACCGATCCTCTGGAATGCTACGCGGTCATGAAACGCGCCGCCGAGTATTGCCGCGAGCGCAAGGGTCCCGCGCTCGTTCACACCCACGTCACCCGGCCTTATTCGCACTCTTTGTCCGATGATGAAAAGCTTTATCGTACCGAGAGCGAGCGCGCCGAAGAGAGCCGCCGCGATCCTCTTCCAAAGTTTGCCCTCTTCCTCGTGCGCGAAGGCATCCTCGACGAAAACGAAGTCAACGCGCTCGAAGCGGAAGTGGACCGCGAAGTGGCCGAAGCCACCGACCGCGCCCTGGCCGCCGAATTGCCTTCCAAAGATTCCATCTATCAATTCGTCTGTTCACCGGATGTCGATCCCACCAGCCCAAAATTTGAAGCCGCGCCAAAAAAAGAAGGCAATCCCAAAACCATGGTCGAGATGGTTTCGGCCACCCTTCTCGACGAAATGAAACACGACGAGCGCATCGTGGTTTTTGGCGAGGACGTTGCCGATTGCAGCCGCGAAGACAGCCTTACCCAGGTGAAAGGGAAGGGCGGCGTTTTCAAAGCCACCTCCGGCCTGCAGCGAAAATTCGGGTCCGGGCGCGTATTTAATTCGCCGCTCGCCGAAGCCAACATCATCGGCCGCTCCATCGGAATGGCCGTGCGCGGCTTGAAGCCCGTACCGGAAATCCAATTCTTCGACTACATCTGGCCCGCCATGATGCAGCTCCGAAATGAACTGGCCACTCTGCGCTGGCGCTCGGCGGGACATTTCAAAACGCCTGTTGTTGTCAGGGTCGCCATCGGCGGCTATCTGACCGGCGGTTCGATTTACCACAGCCAGTCGGGCGAAGTTATCTTCGCTCATACTCCCGGATTGCGCGTGGTGATGCCATCGACCGCGCTCGACGTTTGCGGCATGCTGCGCACCGCGATTCGTTCGGACGATCCTGTCCTCTTCCTCGAGCACAAACATCTGTACCGCCAGCCTTACAATCGCTCGGAATATCCCGGCGCGGATTTTACCGTTCCATTCGGGAAGGCGCGAGTGGTGCGCGAAGGCACGGACGTGAGCATCATCACCTACGGTGCCGTCGTTCATCGCGCCGAAGTCGCTGCCGCCGAACTTTCCCGTGGCGGAATTTCCGCCGAAATTCTCGACTTGCGCTCGCTGAGCCCGTACGATTGGGAAGCCATCGCCGCCACCGTCCGTAAAACGAGCCGCGTCATCGTCGCCTACGAAGATACTTTGTCTTGGGGCTACGGCGCTGAAATCGCCGCGCGCATCGCCGACGAATTGTTCGAGGAGCTGGATGCCCCCATTCGCCGCGTCGCCGCCACCGACACTTTTTGCGCGTACCAGCCAAAGCTCGAAGACGAAATCCTGCCGCAGACCGAGGACATCGTCCGCGCCGTCCGCGAACTCGCCGCTTTCTAGGCGAGCGGGAAACTATTTGGCCATGAGGAACGTATCCTAGAGTAGGGAATTGGCGCGGAAGGGCGATAGCCTGCCTGCGCAGGAGGCTCAAGATGATCTGCAACCATTGCCACCGGGAAATCACTGAGTATTCGAATTTCTGCTATTACTGCGGCGCGCGGCAGCACGCCACACCCGCCGGAGCGCCGCCGATCCAGAAGCGGCTGATGCGCTCGTCCATCGATTGCAAAATCGCCGGCGTGTGCGGCGGAATCGCCGAGTACATGGACGTGGATTCGACCGTCGTCCGCCTCGTCTGGGTGCTCGTCTCGTTCTTCACCGGAATCGTCCCTGGCGTAGTCGCGTATCTGGTCGCGTGGCTGGTGATGCCGCAAGCCCCGCTGCCGATCCCGGTCGTCGAGCCGATCGTTCCGCCTCCGCCCGCAGCAGCGCCGAATTCGACGCAGATCGCCTAGCGATTTTTTTGTTTCGCGATGAGCGTGGATGAAGGTTGCGGCGGCGAAAAGGCGCGGTTCGAATTCGTGCCAAGAGGCGTGAGGCGAGCTAGTCCTTGTCCCGGCCTTTCGATTTTTTCGCGAAGTTGCGCTGCTGGCCGTAGATGGCGTGGTCGAGTGAAATCAATCCCGCCCCGATCGTAGCCAGCGCGAAACATCCCAGACAAAGAGAAAGCGGAAATTCGTATTGGTTCACGGCCATGGGATCGCGCAGAATGCCGTGCACTTTCCACAGCGCGACAGCCATTTCTCCCGCGAGCAGCAAGCTTGCGACGCGCGTAAACAGCCCAACGATCAGCAGGATTCCGCCGAACAGCTCCAGCACTCCGGCAATGTAAACAAAATACTCCGGCAATCCCGCTTTCGCGAAGAACTGCATGGTTTGCTGCGTGTGTGTGAACAGCTTGGGATAACCATGGGTGATGAAAATGAGTCCGAGCCCCAGGCGTAACAGCAGCAGTGCGAGCGGCTTGAGTCTTTCGAGACTTTGCATGCGAATTCTCCCCGTGCCGGTTCACGCGCCGTCGTCTGTCGACGCGCGCGAGCGCCCGCATTGTATCAGAACACGCGCTCGCTTCCGCCGCGCGACGGAAGGCTTGGAAACCGCGCCGCGAAGCGCTGCGAAGCTGCGCACCGCGGTTGGTGTAAAATCTGAGGTTCCTTCAGGAGCTGCCGGAGCGATGAGAGAAGTGACGCGGACAAATCGCGCGAACGCGTTCAGGGATCGGGCCTGATGCGCAAGGTTCTTTTCGGCTCGGCGCTTCTGCTGCTCGTGGCCATGGCCGCCTATTTCCGGTTCCATCACGCGAAGCCGCCGATGGAAGTGGCCTATGGAGGCAACCGCCAAGTCACGCTGTGGAGCACGACCGCTCAAGTGCGCGAGCCCGTTACGACAATCTCCTTTGGCGAGCAAGTGGATGTGCTGAAGCGATTCCAGGATCAAGTGCAGGTGCAGACCGCAAATGGCGTCACCGGATGGATTCCGGAGCGCGATTTGCTTTCGGCGGACCTTTGGCTGAAGTCGAAAGATCTGGCAACCCGAGCTGCGGCCATGCCGATTGAGGCGCGCGGCCACACGCGAGCCTTGGCCAACCTGCACGCGGAGCCCGGACGCGACTCGCCGCGCATCCGGCAATTGAACAAGGATATTCCGCTCGACGTGCTGGAGCGGAGCGTGGTCGAGGCCGCCGCGGCTCGCGCGCCGGGCACCGCAGAGGAAGGCAGCGATACACCGGGGAAAAAAGAAGACTGGTGGCTGGTGCGCGCGCACACAGCCGATCAAACCGCGATGGCCGGCTGGGTGATGGGCCGCTTCATCGATCTCGACGTGCCGGAGCCGCTGCCGGACTATGCCAGTTCCGCGGCAATGCGCATCGTGGCCTGGTTTGAACTGAACGGCGTAATAGACGACACCGGAAAAGTCCGGCCGCAGTATCTGCTCTTGGGGACGCACGGGCCCGAAGGCCAGCCGTGCGATTTCTCCATGCTGCGCGTGTACACATGGGGCGAGAAGAGAGCGCGCTATGAAACCGCGTTCGTTGAAAGCGGCGTGTGCGGGAAGCTGCCCGTGCTGGTCACGCGATCTTCGACGCCGGGTGGTGAAGTGGCATTCGCGTTCAAGGATTTGAGCGGCGAAGGAGCTGAAGAGCGCACTTATCGCATGAAGCAGACCGTGGTGCGCCGGGTGAGAGAACCCGGCGAAAAGCCACAGCCAAAGTCCAAGGCGCGAAAACACGCAGGTTAATCAGAGCGTTCCATCCCGTTTCATTTCATCCTCCGAAAATCTACAGGTGAGTTAAATTTAATTCCATGCGGAAGAGCATTTTACTTACGGGCCTACTCGCGCTTCTGATCTTGGCGGAGAGTTTTCTGTACGCGGAAACACATGCAATGCAACCGAAAGTTGCGGGGCCGCCACTCGAGTACATCGGTGCGTGGGGCGTAAGCGGCGACGGGCCCGGCGAACTCGAAAATCCTTCGAGTCTCGCGACCGACAAGCTGGGAAACATTTTCATCGCCGATGCGGGAAGCGGCTTCATCGATAAATTCGCGCCGGAAGGAAAGCCGCTGCTTTCGTTTCAGCAAGACGGCCTGAAGCATCCGCAATCGATTGCGGTGGACAGCGGCGGCGCAATCTATGTGACGGACCCGGTGCGCAACAGCGTCTTCGTCTTTTTACCCAGCGGAGACCATTACCGCGAACTCCGGCTGAGGCCGCGGCCCGCTGCCGATAACTTGATTGGTGTTGCGGTGGGAACCGATGGCCTGATCCACGTTCTCGATTCGAACGTGGGAAAGGTGTTTACCTACGGCCCGCGCTTCCGGTTGCTGCAGACGTGGGCGCCGCCCGGAAGCGGGGCAGGCGCCACTCGCCGGTTCGGCGCATTCGCCATCGGCCCGGATGATTTTCTTTACCTTGCGAATCCTTCCGGCGGAATCATGCGCTTCACGCGCGAGGGCCACTTCGTATCGGAAATCGGCGCGAATACAAGTGGAGGCGGCGGAAACGCGGGCCATCCTTTCGCTGTTTCAAGCAACTACGTTTTTGTGATGGACGCCGACGGGCGCATGCTGCACGTGTGGACGATGGATGGCCGGCAAAAACTCGAAGTGGATCTTGCGCCGGAGCTTGGGCAGGGAGCGCGGACGCCGCCTGTTCTGGCGTTCAGCCCGCGGCATGAGTTGCTGGTTCTCGACGCACCGGAACGGCGCGTTCTGCGCTATCGCGTGAATTTCTGACGGGGTTCGCGCTCCTTCTCGCATTTGCGACTGCGGAGTATCATCGGCGTGATTAGGAGATGCGCATGGCGTTGCTGCTGAGCGAAGCGGACGTAAAAATACTGCTAACCATGCCGCTGGCTATTGCGGCGGTGGAGGATTCGTTTCGCAGGCTTGTGGATGGGTCCGCGCTGCTGCATTCGCGGCAGCGGCTGCATGTGCCGTCGAAGAGTTACCTTCATTACATGGCGGCGGCCGATGCCGCCGGCGGATACATGGGTTTGAAAATCTATACCAGTGCGAAACAAGGACTGCGTTTTCTGGTACCGCTCTTCAGCGTGGAATCAGGCGACCTGCTCGCATTGATTGAGGCGGACTATCTGGGGCAGATGCGCACAGGCGCGGCGAGTGGCGTGGCCACGCGGCTGCTCGCGCGTGAGGATGCGCGCAACGTCGGCATCATCGGCACCGGGTTGCAGGCGCGGACACAACTCCAAGCCATATCGCTCGTGCGAAAACTCACTGGCGTGCGGGCCTGGAGCCGAGACGAGCAACACCGGGAGAAGTTCGCGAAGGAAATGAGCGAAGTTTTGGGCCTGCGCGTGGAGGCTGCGGCGACGGCCGAAGAGGCCATTCACGATGCCGACATTATCGTGACTTCGACGACCGCGACGAATCCGGTGGTCGAAGGGCGCTGGCTGCAACCCGGAATGCACATCAACGCTATCGGCGCGAACTTTCCGCAAAAACGGGAACTGGACGCCGAAGCGGTCGAGCGATGCGATGTGATCGTGGCGGACTCGCGCGAACAATCGAAGATCGAAGCGGGCGATTTGATTCACGCTTTTGGCGAGGAACCGATGAAATGGGCCGGAGTGCGCGAACTAGCCGACATCGTGGGCGGGAAGGTTGCCGGGCGCACGAGTCCTTCGGAGATCACGCTCTTCAAGTCGAATGGTATCGCGATTGAGGATATCGTCGTGGCTGGGCGGATTTATGAGTTGGCGCGCGAACGCGGGCTGGGGAGAGAGATCCCGATGTGGCGGAAGGAAGCGAGGCCCGGCGAAGCGCGGGGAATTTGATGCCTGGATTCGGACGACACAGGTGGGAATTCGTCGGGAAGCCTCCCATGATTTTCACGGTTGTTGCGATCCTTCTTTTCACCAACGTATTCTTGAGCCTAACGTTACTTCTATTCGCCAAGAAGCTTATTCCGAGAAACCTTCCTAATTCTCAGGTTTGTTCGGCGATGGCAAACTATGGCATCCAGTACAGCGTCCCAGGATGGATATGCTCGTACGTAAACTGGGACATCACCATCACGTTCGTTCTCCTCGCGCTAGGGGCATTCATAATGTTCATATTTCGAAAGAACATTCGCCAAGTGCAATGAATACGATTGTTTCGACCTAAGCGCGGGCGCGGCGGAGGTGCTTGACGAGCGCGTCGTGCAGGCGGTTGCGAGTGTCCTGGGGGAGCGGGGCGGGGTCAGCGTTGCAGTAAATCTCGATTGTTTTTTTCGTGGTGTCCACGATGAGCTTGCACTTCTTGCATTTCGCGAGATGTATTTCGATCGAGGCGCGCAGCTCAGGATCGAGGTCCTGATCCAGATAATTTTCAAGCTCGACGACGATGGTCTTGCAGTTCACTTATTTTCACTCCGTTTAAAATATCTATCGAGCTTCTGGCGCAGCTTCAAGCGCGCGCGCAATAGCCTCGACTTAACCGCAGGCACGGAAAGCCCCAGGGCCTCGGCCGTCTCCTCGGTCGATAATTGTTCGATGTCGCGCAACTGGAAAACGATTCTAAAAGGTGGCTCGAGATCGGAGATTACGCCATTGAGGATCTCGGAGAGTTCGGTCTGCTTGTAGCGGTCCTCGGGCGAAGGCCCCCAGTCTTCGATTTCGCGGGGTATCAATTCCTCGCCGGTATCGATTTCCTCGTCAATGGAAACCTGATTGGGGCGGCGCTTGCGCAGCTTCATGAGCGCCTGGTTCACGGCGATGCGCACGAGCCAGGTGTAGAAGCGGGAATTGCCCTGGAAGCCGTCGAGGTGCTCGTAGGCCTTCAGAAAGGCTTCCTGCATGACGTCTTCGGCGTCTTCGCGGTTTTGGGTGATGTTCTGGGCCAGCCGGAAGATTTTGCTCTCGTAGCGACCGACGAGCGTTTCAAAGGCAGAGACGTCACCGGCTTTGGCAGCCGCGACGAGAATGGGCTCGTCTTCCTTGACCACCTGCGAGGGCAGGGGAGTGCGCGGTTGCGCGGGGTTCGGCGCCGGATTCATTTTGGATGCGCTCATGGGCAGATTGTGCCGGACAGACAGAGTAGCACAGGTTGAGGTCGGGCTGTGACGCGGTGCGTTTGCTCCCGAGCCTCGGGCTGGGTGCGAATGCGATAGCAAGCGGTGCGGGGACTGACTTGACAAGGGGGCACGGGGGCAGATATTCTGTAAATTACCGAACGAACGTTCGAACGAATTATTGACCTTATGCCGAGAGTGTCCGCCACATCGCGCGTGCCGCAAGAGAAGCTTCAGGCAATCCTGGGGCATGCCGCGCAAGTTTTCTGCGAGAAGGGCTACGAAGGCGCGTCGATACGCGATATCAGCCGGTCGAGCGGGGTTTCGCTAGCGGGCCTCTATTACTATATCCAGAGCAAACAAGAGTTGCTCTACCTGATTCAAATCCATACATTCAAGACGATTCTGGCGCGGCTGGAGAAGCGGCTCGTGGACGTTGGCCATCCGGCCGAGAAACTACAGATTCTGGTTCACAATCATCTGGATTATTTTCTGCGGCATCCCATGGAGATGAAAGTTCTGGCGCATGAAGATGAAGCGCTGGGCGGCGCGTTCCGCAAGGAAGTTCTGGAGATCAAGAGGCGCTATGTGGGAATCGCGCTGGGGATTTTCGAGGAAATGCGCGACGCAGGGGTAGCGCGGCGCATGAATCCGCGCGTCGCGGTGCTTTCGCTATTCGGCATGATGAACTGGACGTACACCTGGCACCGGGCGCAGGCCGACCCGCAGGCGGATTCGCTGGCGGAGGCCATCGCCGGGATTTTTCTGCATGGCGTGATGAACGGGCACGAAGCGGCGCGTCCGAAGCGTGCGCGGCAGGCAACAGCTACCTTGCGGGCACGGCGCGCACAGGCGGATAATCACTAAAATCCATTTGATGAAATCATTCACGGAGGAACGCATGGCAACGACGACTGCAGTGGAACAAAAGGAATTGATTCACTACGGAGTGCAAGAGGGCGTGGCGATCATCGAGATGGATGATCCGCCGGCAAATACGTACACGTTCGAGATGATGCAGCAGATCGACACCGCGATTTTGAAGGCGCGGATGGACGAAAACGCGCACGTGATCGTGTTGCGCGGGAAGGGCGAGAAGTTTTTCTCGGCGGGCGCGAGCATTCCGATGCTGACGAAGGCGGACCCCACGTTCAAATATTATTTCTGCTTGCACGCGAATGAGACCCTGTGCCGGCTGGAGCAAACGCCCAAGCTGGTGATTGCGGCGCTCAATGGACACACTGTCGGCGGCGGGCTCGAAATCGCGCTGGCTTGCGATATCCGCATCGCGAAAAAAGAAGGCGGGAAAATCGGATTGCCGGAAGTGAATTTGGGCGTGCTGCCGGGCACGGGCGGAACGCAGCGAATGCTGCGCGTGGTGGGACGGGCGCGGGCGATGGAATTGATGACCACGGGTCGCACGTTCAGCTTCGAAGAGGCGCTGGAATTCGGATTGATTCATTACATCTACGAGCGCGAGAATTTTTGGGACGATGTGATGGCCTACGCCAAGCAGTTCTGCCCGCCGAACAAGGCTTCGCGCGCGGTGGGACGCATCAAGCGCGCCATCGTGACGGGAGCGGAAGTGGGCTTCGGCGAAGCGCTGGGAATCGAGCGCGAGCTGCAGCAACTGCTTTTCACGAGTGAGGACGCCAAGGAAGGGTTGAAGGCGTACGTGGAAAAGAGGCAGCCGGAATTCAAAGGCAAGTAGTTCACGTTCAAGCTCGACACAAAGGACTGAATGCGCACACTGCCCGATTACCTTCGCAAAGGAATGAGAATGATTCTGGTGGGCGCCAATCCCGGCGACCGCTCGGCGCGCGTGGGACATTACTACGCGGGGCGCGGCAACCAGTTCTGGCCGATGATGTACGAGTCGGGCGTGATTCCGGAGCCGCTCAGCTACGAAGACGACCGGCGAATTCTGGAGTTCGGCATCGGGATGACCGATTTGGTGAAACGGCCGACGCGCGGCGTGGAGGAAATCGAGCGCGGAGAATTTTCGGAGGGGCGCGTGCTGCTGGCGCAAAAGCTGGAAGATTTGCGGCCGCGCGTGATTGCGTTCAACGGAAAGATGGTTTACGAGAAATTTGCCGGACGTCCGTGCAAGCTGGGTTTGCAGAAGGAAAAGCTGTACGGGGCGATCGTGTTCGTTTTGCCTTCGACCAGCGGGGCCAATGCCGGAACGGATCGCGGGGTGAAGACGAGGTACTTCAAGAAACTTGCCGCGCTTTTGAAGAGTCTGAAGGACTAGAGAGGCGAATTTTATGGCAACGAGCCAGCAACCGGCTGCAAATCAATATGTGCTGGAAGAACGCGCGGGAGCGGTCTTGACGCTGCGTTTGAACCGGCCGGAGAAACTGAACGCGCTGAATGTGGAGTTGGGGCGCGCGCTGGTCCACTCGCTGATAAACGCGGGGGAAAACAAGGACGTGCGCGCGGTGGTGGTGACGGGAGCGGGACGAGCGTTCTGCGCGGGCGGAGACGTGGAAGTGCTACGCGACGTGAGAATGCGAAATGCACCAAACGAACTCGAAAGCTTGCTGGTGGCGGGGAAGGAAATATGTTTGGCGATCGCGGCCATGCCGAAGCCGGTGGTCGCGGCAGTGAATGGGCCGGCGGCGGGCGGCGGAATGAATCTGGCGCTGGCGTGCGATATGCGCATCGCGTCGGACCAGGCGAAGTTCGCGGAATCGTTTGCGAATCTGGGACTGTATCCGGATTTCGGCGGCACATATTTTCTGCCGAGAATTGTGGGGAGTGCACGCGCAGCAGAGCTTTTCTGGACCGCGGAAATGCTGACGGCGGACGACGCGTTCCGGATGGGGATCGTGAGCAAGGTTGTGCCGGCGGCGCAGTTCGAGGGAGAGACGAAAAAGCTTGCGGAGCGGCTGGCGTCCGCGCCCGTGTTGCCGCTGAGAGACTCGAAGCACGCAATGACCGGCCACGATCGGGTCGCGCTGATGACTGCGCTGGACGAAGAAATACGGCTCCAGATCCACTGCTTTCAATCGGAAGATTGTCTCGAAGGGCTCAACGCGTTTTTTGAGAAGCGCAAACCGAATTTCCGCGGGCGTTAGGAAATCGTACAGGCCACGGGAGGAATTCATAAATGTCTGCAACACGCATTGCTACTTTTGACGATTGGGTCGATTTGTTCCGAGTGTGGCGCAATGATATCGGCGTGAACTATCCGGAGATCGACAGCTATCATTTTGAGGCGAAGTTCGGGCCCACGCGGTCGAACGAAATCGAGTTTGGGGCGTTCAAGGGGCGGCCGAAATGGCGGCGCGTGCTGGAAATTCCCGACCAACGAATTCGCGACGGCCTGATGAATTTGATTATTTATCAGGGCGACACGGAGTTTGCTTCGGTGGAGCAGCAGAGGCGCTTGTTCGAGAAATCGCCGAGCGAGCACGATCGCAAATCGCTCTGCCGCGTGGTGACTGAGGAAATGCGGCATGGCTGGCAGATGTGCCACCTGCTGATCAACCATTTCGGCTACAGCGGCAAGGTCGAGGCGCAGAAGATGCTGGAGCGGCGCGCGTTCGAATCGAAACGGCTGCTGGGTGCGTTCAACCAGATCGTGGCGAACTGGCTGGATTTTTTCACGTACACGGATTTCGTGGACCGCGACGGCAAATTCCAGCTCACGATGCTGAGCTATTCGGGATTCGAGCCGCTGGCGCAATCGATGAACCCGATGCTGCGCGAGGAGTCGTTTCATCTGGGCACGGGACACGACGGGCTGAAGCGGATTGTGAAGGCGGAGGTGGTGCCGCTTAATATCGTTCAGAAATACGTGAACAAATGGATTCCGGTGAGCTACGACCTTTTTGGGGTAGACCAGTCGAGCTCGGCGCACTGGTTTTACGTCTGGGGATTGAAAGGACGTTACGACGAAGCGCAGACGGAGCGAGCGGTTGATCTCGGGCACATGAACGAGCACAACCGGCATCTCTACTTTCTCGAGTGCGAGAAGTTGATCGAGCAAATCAACAAGCACGTCCCGGCGGGGCAGACGCCGCTGTACGTGCCGGACATGAAGTTCAACCGGCACATCGGCGAATTTGCGGACCAGCCGTACAGTGTGACAGGCGAGTTGCTCTCACCCGAGAAATATGCGGAGCATTGCAAGGAAGTGTTGCCACAGCCGGAAGATATCAAGCTCGTGAGCGATATTCAGGACAACGAGCCGCAGTGGGTGGCGCCGAAAGGGAGCATGGAATAACCAAACCGATGGCCGAGGACCTGTACGCCAACATGGAAATTGCGCCGCGCGAGGTGAAGGAGCTGCTCGCACGGGGCGGGAAGTTTTTGTTTGTGGACGTGCGCGAGCCGTGGGAGTTTGATGCTTCGCGGATCGAAGGTGCGACGCTGATTCCGTTGCGCGAGATCCCGGCGCACTTGGCGCAGTTCGAGCAGGCGGAAGAGGTTGTGCTGCTTTGCCACCACGGCGTGCGGAGCCTGGATGCGGCGGCATGGCTGCGTTCGCAAGGTGTGGAGGGCGCGCGGTCGATGGCCGGTGGGATCGACCGGTGGTCCGAGGAAATTGATTCGAGCGTGCCGAGGTATTGATGAGTGGGAAAAGGGCGGCGAAGAAGCCGGCGGGCCGGGCGAAGAAGGCGGGAAGAGAAGTCCAATTTCTGCAGAAGCCTTCGTGCACGACTTGCCGAAAAGCGCGCGCGTACATGGAAAAGCGGGGATTCGGGCTGCATTTTCGCGATCTGGGGAAGGAGCGTTTGAGCGCCGCGGAACTCGAGAAGCTGATCGGGGATCGCGACCACAAACAATTTCTGAATCCGCGCAACGAGCTCTACCGGCAAAAGAACATGAAGGAGCATCCGCCGTCGCGGGAAGATGCGATTCGCATGATGGCGGAGGAACCGAATTTGATCCGAAGGCCCGTGATCGTAGGCGGAGGGCGCGTGGTTCTGGGATTTGACGAAGACGGGATCAATAAGTTGTAGCCGGCCGGTTTGAGAGCTGTCATCGCGTTTCATCCTGGGAGAATCCAAGCTTGCCGCCCATCATCGACATTCACATCCACGTTCAGCCGCATGAAATGGTGAAGCCGGCGGCACATGAACTGATCCGGCGGGGGCGCAAAGACTTCGACGCGATTCTGAAATATGCCGCAAGCCCGAAGGAATTGTTGAAATTTCTGGATGATGCGGAGATCGAGCGCGCCGGAATCATTAATTATGTGAGCCCGGATGTAATCGGGTTCACGGCGGAAGTGAATGATTGGGCGGCGAAATATTGTTCGGCCGATCCGCGGCGGCTGCTGGCGTTCGGCTCGGTGCATCCGAAGTATGTGTTCGATGCGGCGGCGGAAGTCGAGCGGCTGAAGAAAATCGGAATTCGCGGGCTGAAAGTTCATCCTTCACACCAATTATTTGCACCCAATGAGTACCGCAACGGACTAGGCCCGCTGCGCGCGATGTACGAGCGGGCGCAGGCGCTCGGGCTTCCGGTGATGATTCACACGGGGACTTCGATTTTTCCGGGGGCGCGAAATGTGTATGCGCAGCCCATGCTGGCGGACGACGTGGGTGTGGATTTTCCGGACCTGGTGGTAATTCTGGCGCACGGCGGGCGTCCGCTGTGGATGAACGAAGCATTTTTTCTCGTGCGGCGGCACAAGAACATGTATATGGATATTTCGGGAATTCCTCCGCAGAAGCTGATGGAACATTTTCCGCGGATCGAAGAAATCGCGGACAAAGTTCTGTTCGGAACGGATTGGCCGGGGCCGGGAGTGCCCGGCGTGCGGAGGAACATCGAGAAGTTTCGCGCGCTGCCGATTTCGCCGGCGGCGCAACAGAAGATTCTGTACGACAACGCGGCGCGTCTTTTTCCGCAGCAAGCGTAGCGCGAGGCGGGATGTCCGAAATCAAAACAATCGGAGTGATTGGCGCGGGCGCGATGGGGCGCGGCATTGCGTACGCGGCGGCTCTCGGCGGCTACCGCACGGTGCTCGAAGACGTCATGCCGGAGATGCTGGAGCAGGGGTCGGCGTACATCGCGGAGGCGCTCGAAGAAGGCGTGTCGCGCGGGAAAGTGACGCCGGAGCAGAAGGCCAAAGCGCTTGCGAATTTGTCCACGTCGCGGTCGGTGGAGGATGTCTGCCGCGAAGCAGACTTGCTGATCGAAGCGGTGCCGGAAGAAATGGAAGTGAAGCTCGAGATCTTCACGATATTCGACAAGTTCGCGAAGCCGGGCGCAATTCTAGCGAGCAACACATCGTCACTTTCGATCACGGAAATGGCGACGATTACGTTTCGAACGGACAATTGCGTCGGCATGCACTTTTTTAATCCGGTGCCGAAGATGAAGTTGCTGGAAATCGTGCGCGCCCTGGAAACTTCCGAAGCGACAGTGCAGACGTGCGTCGAGGTGGGCCGGCGCATGGGGAAAGAAGTAGTGGTGATACGCGAATCACCGGGATTTATTACCAGCCGCATTAACGCGATGATCGGCAATGAGGCGTTTTATATGCTGCAAGAGGGGGTCGCGTCCGCCGAGGACATCGATAAAGCCTTGAAACTGGGCCTGAATCATCCCATGGGGCCGTTCGAGCTGGTGGATCTCGTGGGCCTGGATGTACGGCTGAATATTCTGGAATACCTGCACAAAACGCTGGGCGAAAAATACCGGCCATGTCCGCTGCTGGCACAATACGTGAAGGCTGGGCGCACGGGACGTAAAGCGGGCCGCGGCGTGTATGATTATGGCCAAGCGGCGAAGAAATAATTTCAGGTCGCGCATCGTCCCAGGGGATTGTGAATGAAGCTCGCTGATCGAATTGAAATCATTCAGGGCGACCTCACGGAGATGGACACGGACGCCATCGTGAACGCGGCGAACAATGATTTACAGCTCGGCGGGGGAGTGGCGGGAGCGATCCGGCGGAAGGGTGGGCCCGAAATTCAGAAGGAATGCGACGATGTGGGGCCGGTGCCGGTGGGCGGCGCGGCGATTACGACGGGCGGCAACCTGAAAGCACGTTACGTGGTGCATGCGGCCAGCATGCAGCTCGGAGGAAAAACGTCGGCACATTCGCTGCGCAGCTCGACGGCCCATTCCTTGCGGATTGCTGCGCAAAAAGGGCTGAAAACGATTGCGTTTCCGGCGGTGGGCACGGGCATCGCGGAGTTTCCGCTGCGCGAATGCGCGGAAATCATGATGCGCGAGGTTGTGAAGCACTTCGAGGGGCCTACGTCGCTCGAGAAAATTTACTTCGTTCTGTTTGACGCAGAGGCGTTGGGCGTTTTCACCAGCACCTGGATCGAAATCCGGGCGAAGGGCGCGACGGCGTCGTGAGCGAGGAGATGGTCGAGAAGGTGCGGCACGAGCTCGTGCGGTACGAACATCCTCTGTTCGATTTCGAAGCGCGGCCGGGGACGGACGGGGTAGAGGTTGAAATTCGCTACAAGGCCTCCCACGCCGACGTGCACAAATACACGTTTCTGCTTCGACCGCGCGAGATCGAGCACACTCAATTCCCGTGGACATTCCAGAAGCAGCTCTACGATTGCCTGCACGACTACATCATCGAGATGTTCATACGCAACCCGCAGCGCGTGAACTGATGCGCGCGCGTTCCGAGCCTACGCCGCTCGCGTTGATCCTCGCCAAACAGATTCAGGCGCATGGCCCCATCACTTTCGCAGAGTACATGGAAGCCTGCCTGTACCATCCAGAATACGGGTATTACACGAAACCGGGGCAGGTGCCGCGGCGCGATTATTTCACGAGCGTGGACACCAGCCCGATCTTCGGACGCCTGCTTGCAAGACAGTTTCACGAAATGTGGACGCTGCTCGGGCGGCCGAATCCGTTCTTCCTGGCCGAGGCTGGGGCAGGGACGGGCGCGCTTGCCAAGCAGATTCTGGACTTCGCGGTGGAATCGCAGCCGGAGTTTTATGCGGCGTTGCAATTCATCGCCGTGGAACGATCGGCCGCGCGCCGAGAGTTGCAATCGAAGGCGCTCGAAGCCCACATCGCGCGGGGCAAACTCACGCAGTCATGTGAGTTGCCCGGCGCGATTTCTGACGGCTGCATTTTTTCGAACGAATTCTTCGATGCCATGCCGGTGCATCGCGTCGTGCGCGAGGGAAGCGGACTGCGAGAAATATACGTTGCGCTGGACCAGGATGGGCTGTGCGAGCGGACCGGAGCGCTCTCTTCTCCCGCGCTGGGCGAATACTTCGCGGAGGAGCAAGTTACGCTGCAGGATGAGCAGCAGGCGGAAGTAAATCTGGCGGCCTGCGAGTGGATTACGGAGGCAGCGCAAAAGCTGCGGCGGGGATTTGTGCTGACCATTGATTACGGGCACGAAGCGAAGGAACTGTACGATGAGCGACACATGCGCGGCACTCTTCTCGCGTATGAACGCCACCGCGCGGGCGAAGATTTTTTCCGTGCACCGGGGGAGCAAGACCTGACGGCGCATGTGAATTTCACTGCGCTCGACCGCTGTGGGCGGCGAGGCGGGCTCGCGCGAACCGGATTTACGTCGCAGAGCAATTTTCTGCTGGCGCTTGCACGGCACAGTGATTTCGCGGACTTGCAATCCGCCGGCATAAACGAAGCAGAACAAATGCGCGCGCGACTTCTCTTCAAGACACTGATTCACCCCGAAGGAATGGGCGAGACGTTTCAGGTCCTCATAGAGCACAAGGAAATTGAGGTACCACGTCTGGCAGGCTTCGAGCCGCTCTAATCAATTTCCGGAAGGGCGCTTTTTGAGGACGGGCTTGTCTGCCGGGTCGGAAGGCGCGGCTGCGGCGGGTGAAGCGGCAGCGGGCGCAGCACTCTTGCCAGCGGGCGCCGCGTCCGCTGCCGCGTCACCCGTGTATGGCCTCTGAAGGAATTTTCCAGCTTCCTGCTGTGCTCCCGCCGTGTCGTCGCCCAGGTGCTGCGCGAGACTATATTCGTTCACGGCGCGCTCGCGCTGGCCGAGCAAATCATAAATTTTGCCGATGTAGATGTGGCTCCAGACTTCGATCCACTTGGGATCGTTGTCTCCGCCGAGCGCAGCACGAAAAGCGTTGGCCGCGGACTGATAATTCTTCTGATTGAACATGGCTTCGGCCATGCGGAAGTGCGCGAGCGAATTGGAAGACTGCAGATCGAGCGCGTGCTGGTATTCCTGAATGGCTTCGTAATATTTGCCGTCCTCGGCTTGCGACTCACCGCGCGCGATGAAGGCACGAATGCGGAGCCGCGGACTGGATTTGAGCATGTTGTTGTTGGGATCGATGATGACTCCGTTCGGCTTGGGCCGGCCGAAGGTATCAATCTCGAATTGCTGGGTGGTGCCGGTGACCATAATCTTTTTGTATTCGGGATTGCCTTCGGTATCGACGCGGAGTTCGATGGGCATGCGAAAGGTATCGAGATCCTGATGGATGCGGCCCACGACTTTGAAACCTTTTCGGGTGCGATAGACGATGAATTCGAGCCTGAATTCCGGTATGCCGGTGGAATTCACCCACTGGGAGAAGAAGGAGACGAGATTGACGGGAGGCTCGCCCTTTTTGGGAGGCGGAATTCTGGCCTCGGCCATTTTTTCGAACTCGGCGATGGTGGCGTTCTTTCCGTCATACTTTTTGTAGAAATCATGCAGCAGGGCGGTGAATGCGTCGTCGCCGATTTCGGTGCGGAGCATGTGAAAAACCAAAGCGCCCTTGTCCGCAACCACGGAGCGATATTCGTTGGAGAATGTTTGCAAGCGGTCGGCCTGCGAAATCGGCGCCAGATCTTCGTACATCAGCGAGCCAACGGCGAAATCCTCGAGCGCCTTATGCAGACCGGCGCTGCCATCATTCTGTTCCGCGTACATCGCTTCGGCGTAGCGCGAGAGGCCGCCGGTGAGCCAGACGTCCGCGGGAGTGGCGGGGAGCACGCGATTGCCCCACCATTGTTGCGCGGCGAGCTGGGAGAGTAATCGCTCGTTGGGTTTGGTGGCGCCCCATTCACGCGCGCTGATCAGAATTAATCCCGGCGCGGAGAAGCCGGGCACGGAGCCGTCAGGCATTTGCGCGATGGTGAAGGGCGGCGGGCCCTGCTCCCGGAGCTGTCCGAAGGCGTCGGAATAATAGAGCGCGATGTGCGCAAGCGAGTTCGCGTAGGCGGCCGCAGTGGGAGCCTGCGCGACAGGTGAAAAAACGGAAACGGTGAATCCTTCGGTTTGGACGGGATTGAGTTGCAGCGGGCCGGCGACGAATGAACCGTTGGGCGCGGCCTCGTCGCAATGGAAGACGAAGGACGCTTGCCCGAGGCCCTTTCCGATGGCGGGCTGTTCCGTGGGCGCGTCTGCTTTGCCGGTGCCGGTGACGTACATGTTATCGGGCACGATAATTTTGAACGTTCCGGTGTAGCGATTGGCGGGATAGTTGGTCAGCGGAAACCAGCGCGCCGGGAGTAAAAGGTAGGCGGAGTTTTTGTCGATGGAGGCGAAGCGGACGCCCCTTGTGGGACTGTCGTCTTCGCTTGAGATCGGCCCGGTGTAATCGAACTCGAGCGTCACTGGCCTTCCCGGCGCGACGACATCGGGAAGGCCCACGCTAAGAAGAAGCGGATAATTTCTGTCGCGCTCGAATTCCAAGGGCTTTCCGCCGGGAATGCGGACGGCGTTCAATTTCAAATCCTGGTGGAGTTCGACGACGACGGTGCGCGATACCTGGTTGGCAATAAATTCCACGCGGGCCAGGGCCGAGATCGTCTGATCTTCCGGATGAAGCAGGACCTCGACTTCGTAATGGTCGGCGCGAAAGGGAAAGCCGCGCGGCGTCTGCGCGGAGGCACCAGCCACCGCCGCGACGAGCGAGAGAAGCAGCACGCTGAGCAGCCGGTTGAATTTGAACAAGAAAAAACCTCTTTCTAGAAGGCAACCGTATTCAATTACTTAAGATACAAGGAAAGCGCCCGCAGTTGCCCGCATCAAAAGGTTACAACATCCGCGCAAAAATGTCCGCAGCGCGCTCGATGGCACCGCCGGGGCCGAGCTTCGCGCGGACTTCGGCGAGGCCGGACTTCATTTCGTCGCGCACCGCCGACGAATCGAGAAGGCGCCGCACTTCGCTCTCGACTGCGGCCGGCGTGAAATCGTCCTGGATAAGCTCGGGCACGACGCGCCTTCCTGCGATGAGATTGACCATGCTGAAAAAAGGTGTGCGAATCATGCGGCGAAGTATGAAGGCGCTGGTGGGCTTGACACGGTAGATGACCACCATGGGCGTACCGAGAAGCGCTGCTTCGATGGTGGCGGTTCCACTGGCGACGATGGCGGAATCGGCGGCGGCGAGCGCGTCGTAGGTGGCACCTTCGACGCGGCGTATTTCAAGGGCGGGCCGCGCGTACTGTGCGAAGAATTCGGCGGAGAGGCCCGGCGCTGCGGCGTGAACGAATTGCACATTGCCAGAGGTGGCGATGCGCTCGCAGGCTTCGATCACTCGCGGATAATTCTGCGCGATTTCATTAGGGCGGCTTCCGGGGAGGATCGTCACGATGGTCCGATTGGGATCCAGATTGTGCTTGGCGATAAATTCGGCGCGGGTCATGGTGGGTTTTACGACATCCACCAGCGGATGGCCGACGAAATCGACAGGCACGCCAGCATCACGGTAGATTTTCTCTTCAAACGGAAAGATCACCACCATGCGCGCGACGCGGCGCTTGACGATGCGGACGCGTCCGGCGCGCCAGGCCCACACTTGCGGGCCGATGAAGTAACCGACCGGGACGCCGATTTGTTTCAGGCGGCGCGCAACTCCGAGATGAGTGCCGGGCGAGTCCACGAGAATTGCGAGCGCGGCCTTACGGTGCTCGGCTTCGTGCTTCAGCCGGTTCTGCACGCCGATCACCGAAGGAATTTTGTGAAGCACTTCGGCGATACCGACCACGGCGACTTCGTGGTAGTCGGCGACGAGGTCCACGCCTGCTGCGGCCATGCGCGGGCCGCCCATGCCGAAAAACTTCGCTCCAGTGCGTTCGCGCAATGCAGTGGCGAGGCGCGCAGCGTACATATCGCTCGAGGCTTCGCCGGCGGAGATCAAAATCTGTTTTTCGTTCATGGATGTCGGCGCGGACGGAAGCTAATCATTGGCGGGCAAGGGCTGCGGAAATCCGGATGCTCCGGCACCGGGAAGCGAAACGGCCAGCTCCTGCTCTTTGTACTGAAGCTCGTAGAGACGATAGTAAATTCCGCGAAGGGCGAGAAGTTCCTGATGCGAGCCTTGTTCGCGGAGGCGGCCCTTGTGGAACACGAGAATGCGATGCGCGTGCTGAATGGTGCTCAGGCGGTGGGCGATGACGACGGCGGTGCGGCCCTGGAGCAGGCGATTGAGCGCTTCGCGGATGAGCAGCTCGGTCTTCGTATCCACGCTGGAGGTGGCTTCGTCGAGGATCAGGAATTTCGGATTGTGCGCGAGGGCGCGCGCGAAACTCACGAGCTGGCGCTGGCCGACGGAAAGCGTGGAGCCGCGTTCGGTGACCGGCGTTTCCACGCCCTGCGGCTGCGACTCGAGAAAATCGCCGAGGCCGACTTCGCGGAGAGCGCGCTCGGTGGCGGCGCGGTCGATTGTGCCGGTGCCGAGCTTGACGTTGGATTCGAGAGTGCCGGTGAACAGGAACGGGTCCTGCAGGACGATGCCGAACATGCGGCGGAGTTCTTGCAGCTCCATTGAGCGAATATTCACGCCGTCGAGGAGGATTTCGCCGCGCTGGACGTCGTAGAAGCGCAGCAAAAGCTGGATGATGGTGGTTTTTCCGGCGCCGGTGTGGCCAACGATGGCGAGCGTCTGGCCAGGTTCGACGCGGAAAGAGACATCGCGCAAAACCCAGTCTTCCTCTTTGGGAGTGGCGCCTCCGCTATAGGCAAACCACACGTTGCGAAATTCGATTTCGCCGCGGGGAGAGGGAAGGGAACGGACCTGCGCCGGGGAGACGATGGTGACAGGCTCGTCGAGCAACTTGAAGATGCGCTCGGAAGCGGCCATGGCGCTCTGCAGGATGTTGAATTTTTCGCTGAGATCCTGGATGGGGCGGAAGAAGCGCTGGGCGTACATCATGAAAGCGACCAGGACGCCGATTTGAATGGTTCCCTGAATCACGCGGACGCCGCCGACCCAGGAAAGCAGCGCGATGCCCGCCATGCTGAGGAATTCCACTCCCGGATAGAAGAAGGCGAAGGCGTCGATGGCGTCCTTGAAGGCAATCATGTGCGTGCGATTGAGTTCAGCAAACTGGCGGCGCGATTTACGCTCGCGATTGAAAAGCTGCACGATGGCCATGCCGCTGACGTGCTCTTGCAGAAATGCGTTGATGCGCGCAACCGCGGTACGAATGCGGCGATTTGCGTCGCGGACCTTGTTGCGGAAGAAGTAGGTCAGCAGAATCATGAACGGGAGCGGCGAGAGGGTTGCCAGAGCCAGGGAACGTTCCCACTTAAAGAGAACCGCGGCCATGGCGAAGAGCAGAACGAAATCGTTCAGCATGGCAACCACGCCGGAAGCGAAAAGGTCGTTTAAGGCGTCCACGTCCGTGGTCGCGCGGGTGACCAGGCGGCCGACCGGGCTGCGGTCGAAGAAGCTCATGGGCAAGCGCTGCATATGGGCGAAGATTTCCTTGCGCAGGTCGTACATGGTTTGCTGGCCGACCCACTGCATGATGCGCACCTGGACGTACTGAAGGGCAAATCCGCCGAAGACGGAGCCGAGGTAAGCGCCCGCGATCCACAGCAGACCCGTCAACGCGGCGCTACGCGTGATCTTCTGGGCGAAGCCGGGAAGAATGTACGAGTCAATCCCGACGCTGAAGAGGTAGGGCGCGACGATTTCCATGGCGGTGACGCCGATGGTGATGGAGACCGCGAGCACGACTTGCCAGCGATACGGACGGAGATACCGCATCAGCCGCCGCGTCAAATGCGAGTCGTAGAGCTTGCCTAATTTCTCTTCTTCGCGAAAGTCGCTCATTCGCGTTCCAGTTCTTCCTCGAGCAACTGCTTTTGATACAGGTCCGCGTAATAGCCGTTGGCGGCCAGGAGCTCATCGTGCGTGCCGCGCTCGATGATGCGGCCATCGCGCAAGACGATAATCTGGTCGGCATTCTTCACCGTGGAGATGCGGTGAGAAATCAGGATGGTGGTGCGCTGGCGCATCACATCGCGCAAGCGGCGCAGGATGCGCTCTTCCGTGTCGGTGTCCACGCTGGAAAGCGCGTCATCGAGGATAAGGATTTTGGGCTGGCGCAAAATCGCGCGAGCGATGGAAGTGCGCTGCTTTTGGCCGCCCGAAAGCGTGATGCCGCGTTCGCCCACCATGGTGTCAAAACGCTGAGGAAAGGCCTGAATCTCGCCCGAGAGGCTGGCGATTTCAGCGGCTTCCAGGACGTGCTCGTCCAGCGCTTCGTTCACGCCGAACGCGATGTTTTCGCGAAGCGTATCGCTGAAGAGGAACGTGTCCTGCGGGACGTATCCAATCGCGCGGCGAAGTTCGGCGAGCGGATATTCGCGAATGGAGCGCCCATCGATCAGCAGGGTTCCGGGCGGCGCCTCCCACATGCGCGCGATCAGCGCGGCCAGCGTGGATTTGCCGCTGCCGGTGGGGCCTACGATGGCCAGCGATGAGCCTGCCGGAATCTTCAGGCGAATGTCGTGCAGAACGGGCTTTCCGGCGGCGTCGTTCAGGGCCGTGGGATAAGCGAACGTCAGATCGCGAAATTCGATTTCGCCGCGGATTGCTGATTCCGGCAGGGCAGTTTCGGACTGGTCGCCGTTGCGGCCACGATCATCCGTCTGTGGCTTCCGGCTCACCGCAGGATTCACAGGAACCGCCGGCGCGGCACCAGAGTCATTTATGCCGGGCTCGGCGTGAAGGATGTAATTCAAGCGGCCCATGGAGGCGGCCCCGCGCTGGAAGATGTTCGTTACCCAGCCTAGGGCGATCATGGGGAAAACGAGCTGTCCCAGGAACCAATAGAACGCCCACATGGTGCCCACGGTGAAACGGCGATCGATTACTTCCATTCCGCCCTTGGCCAGCAGCAAAACGAAAGTCACGCCGATGAGCGCCGTGAGAAATGGGAAAAAGAGGCTCCAGGTGGCAATCAGTTTGATGTTGCGGTCAACGTAGTGGCGATTGGCCTGGTCGAACGCTTCGATCTCGGGCTTTTCCTGGGCGTAGGCCCGGATCACGCGAATGCCGGTGAGGTTTTCTTGCGCGCGAGTGGAGAGCACACCCAGAGCGGCCTGAATTTGTTCCGAAAGACGATGGATGATCTCGCCGAAGTAGCGAACCGCGACGGCAACAACCGGCACCGGCAACAAGACCCAAATGGTGAGCGAAGGCGAAAGCTTGAACATGAAGAAGACGGCGAGCACCATGGTCGCGATGGTGGTAGCGCTGTACATGATTCCGGGCCCGAGGACCATGCGCACGGCGTTCAGGTCGTTGGTGGCGCGCGACATCAAATCTCCGGTGCGATTGCGCACGTAGAATTCAGGCTCGAGCAGCACCATGCGGGCGAGCAAATCGTTGCGCAGGTCGTACTCAATTTCGCGGGAGACGCCGATAAGGATCCAACGGGTCCAGAAGGAGAAGAAGCCCTTGGTGAGCATCACTGCCACGAGGATCAGGCAGTAAAGCCCGAGGGCATGGCGGCTAAGCGGCGCATAAAAAGAAAAGAGCGGCGCAAGAATTTGGCGCGAGAATCCGTTGAGGGTTGAAAGAGCTTGCGGCGAGCCTTTCAGACAATCTGTGATCGCGCCGATGATGAGTTGCGGCAGCGCACCGACGAGACCCATGAGCGTGAGCGTCAACAGGCCAAGCGTGGTCATGCATTTGTAACGCCGCACGTACGGGACGAGCGTCTTCAGGTGATGCCAAGCCGATGGCTGCTTCACGCGCGTGCCGGCGGTCTGAACGGCTGGTTGTGCGATGGCGCTCATAGGTGGATCTGCGACTCCGGCGTTTCCAGAGTTTGCAATTCGCCGAGAAAGTTTTCGAAAGTTCTATCGAGCGATTGGTAGCGCTTGGCCGGGGGATTCCAGCGCACGCCGACGGGCATCACGTGCGCACCCTTGGGCGGGACGAGCGGCGTGAAATACAATTGCAGGCCCTTCTTATCGTCCTGTTCGTACTGCAGGCGCCAGCCGTTTACCGGCGCGAGAGGCGTTCCGCCCAGGTATCCCTTGGTGTTTTTCAGATGCTCGTCGCAGAGAAGAATCTGCTTCCAGGCGTCACCGTCGTTTTCGAGGATGACTGCGCGCGTGACGAGCGTGCCGGGTGCGATCCCCGGAGGCGTGGACTTCAGGCGGTTGACCGCGAGAATTTGCTGGCGCCCAGTTTTGGCCAAGTCGCCGAATAGAAGGACTTCCGCCTCAGAGCCCAGCGCCGTCTCCGCGGCCTTCTGGATATCAGGAGGTATAGCGGGCGCAGCAGGCGCGGCAGGGGCCGCGGTTGCTGCGGCTTCGGACTTCGGCGGAGGCGAAGTCGAGCTTCCGCATGAAACGAGTGCGGTTCCGGCGCTGGCTGCTACGGCTAAGAGCGCGATCTTCATCATCAATTTCTTCATGGAGTACCGGGTCAGAGGCTCGCTCAATCAAATGAGTACAAGAGCAATTCTAACTGTTCGCTCCCTTGCACGGAAGGGCTCTTCGATTCAGCGCCCCACAGATCGCAGCGACGCGTTTAAATGCGTCGCCCAACCGCAAGCCGTACGCGGTAGCCAGAAGTTTTAGACGACTGGGAGCCATCGAGGATTCAGCGCACTTGGCCACGGGCGCGGCATGGATGGTCGAGACCGCGAGCGCGATGGCACTAACGAGCGGCCAGAATTTCGTCGAGGCGCGCCTCAAAATTTTCCTCTCCTTCAGACCACAAGTGCAGCTTGGCTACCGGCAGAGCCTTTTCGATGCGGCGAACCCAGTCGAAGAGTTTCTTGATGTTTTCGCGCGTCTTTTCGTAATACAGGCGCAAATTATCGGGATCCGCCATGGTGGCAAAAAACTCTTCTTCTTCGCGGCTTTGCGGAGCTTTAGAGGTTTGGCGGATGCCGAGCAAACCGCCATGGCCGGTGAACAAGTGTTCGAAACCGAAGTTTACTTCGAGGTGACCGTCCTGCTCCCAGATTCCGCCGTCGAAATCCTCGCCGTAGCAAATGAGCTCGAGCCCGTGCGGGCCGAGCTGCCATTCGGCAGGATCGCCTTCCAGGGCCCAGAGATCCCAACGCGACTCGACGGCGTAGGAGCAATCGCTGTGAATGTGATCTTTGGCCAGTTCGATGATGCTTGCGGCGTCCAGCGGGACGGAACGAAGATCCTGGCCGAAGACGGGCGATTCGGACAAGTCCACTGCTCGAATTTCGAGGTTGGTAAATCCCGGCTGCTTCTCGGAAAACGGAACGGTGGAGAGGAACGCTTCGAGACGTTCGGCGATGCGATCTTCGGGAAAATCCTTGCACCAAATGCTGAGGTAAGCCTGATTGGCCATGCCGAGCATTATACCGGGAGGGCAGGTGAGCCGGAAATTCTTGAACTGCGATTCACGATGATTTTTTGACGTGAAGGCGATGCGGCGAGGTCAGTTCTTGATTCTACTTTTTCGGCTTGGGGATATCGCCGGGTTCGTCGTCATCGCGGAAATCGGTCGAAATGCCCAGAAGGCGCTGTTTTAGCGTGTCGCCCATGCCGGCGAGAACGTCGGTGCAAGTCTCGCGCAGGCGCTTCTCAGCCGCCTTTGCAATTGTATCGAGCACGGCCTGGGAGTGCTGGCCGAGGGTGGTGGCGGAAGCGAGCAGCCAGGAATTTGAAGCGTTCTCGAGCCGCGACTTATATTGTTCGATGGATTCATCGGTGGATTGCTTCAGCTGCTTCTGCCACTCTTTCTTTTCCGATTCGCGCTTCGATTCGAGCTCTTCCATCAGCGGGCCGAGCTGCGATTCGAGGAAGGTGCGCGCCTGGACCACGCCGTCCATCATCTGTTCGTCGAGCTTCTTCTGGAACTCAGCGAGAGACCCTTCGCGGTTGAACTCCATGTCCGAGCGCGCTTTTTCGAGCGCTTCGCGAGAGGAGTGCTCGAAGCGGCGCAGCGATTCAGTGGTTACGCGCAGGACCTGGTCGGAGAAACTGGCGGTGGCGATTTGCGCGTTTTCGCTAATCTTCTCGCGTTCGCGGTTGGTGATTTCGCCGGCAGCCTCTTCAATCTGCGCCGTGCTGTGCTCGACGTAAGTGCGGCGGTAATGGTCGAGCTCGGAAGCGAGCAGGCTCGAAACTTCCGCGGCACGATCGCGCAGCGCGGTGGCGGATTGCTCGACGGCCTTATCGAGCGTGGACTGCATGGTGGTGTGCGCCTTTTTCTGATACCAATCGGAGGCCTTGGAAAGCGCTTCGTAAGTTTCGTGCTGCGTTTCGGTGCTGCGCTGCTGGATTTCTTCGGCAATCTTGGACGCGGCGGCGCGCGCTGACTCTTCGATCTCCGCGGGGATCTTGGCCGTTTCGGTGCGCAAACGATCGAGCGATTCCTGAATCACCTGCTGCGATGCCTCATGCGCCTGCTCGCGGATCTTGTCTTGGATCCCTTCCGCGTCGCGGGAGGCTTGCTGAACATGACCGCGAACCAGGCTTTGGAGGCGCGCGGCTTCTTCGGTCGCGTGGCGCATCTGCTCGCCGATATTGCTCTGGAGGCGCGCGGCCTTTTCTTCGACGGTATCGAGCTCGTTGACGATCTGCTGGAGATCCTGCAGCTTCGGCGCAAGTTTCTGGTCTAATTCATCCGAGACGCGCTCGACCACTTTCTGCGCGGCGGCATCGAGCACGGGCTCCATCTGCCGGGCGCGTTCGGCGATTACCAGATCTGCGTTACGCCCAATTTCCTGATACTGCGAGGCGAGGAGCTCGTCGAGGCGCTGGCGCGTTTGATCGAGCGTCGTCTTGGAGGCTTCCTGGAGCTGCGCCTTGGTTTCTTCCGCGCGGTCGCGTTCCTGCCTCAGGCCCGAGCCGAGCGTTTCGATGGTTGCAGCGGCGCCGGCGATAGCTTCGTCGAGCGAACCGCGCAGGCCTTGGCTGCGAGCGAGAATGTCCTGCTCGGCCTGGGTGAGCACCGTCTGCGAAGTTTCGCTGAGCTTCGCACCGAGATTTTGCGAAGCGCTGTTTAGCGCCTGCTCGAATTGCTCGTTCCAGCGCTGGGCCGCGCTGGCCGCTTCTGCTTGCGATTGTTCGATGGTCTGGCTACGCACGGTCTGCGCGGTTTCTTCCAGAGTCTTCTTCCATTGATCGAGATGCTTCTGCGCGGCTTCGGGCGAAGACAGAATTTCGAGCGAAGGCGTGGAGGCTTCGCGCTCGATGAGGGCGCGGTTCACGGCCTCTTCCACGTCGCGCTTCAAGTCAAACGCTGCGGCTTGCTCGGCGGCCTTTTGGGCCGCTTGTTCCGCCGCTTGGCCGACTGCTTCCTGCACCGCCTGGCGAACTTTTTCATCGAGATTTATCGCGGAATTCTCGGTTGTCTTGCGCGCTTCTTCCACGATCGCCGCGGTACGCTCGGCTGCCTGCTGGACGACCTTTTTCACTGCGGATTCAGAGACGCGCTCCATGGAGACCTTGATGGCTTTTTCCACCGTTTCGTGGAGCTGCGCGTCAAGCTGTTGCCTCGCGACGACCATTTCCTCGGTGATGGCGGCTTCGGCGCCCTTGCGTAGAGTCTTGTCGAGATTTTCTTTTGCCGCAGCAACTAGCTCGGCCATTTGCCTTGCGATGGCGGCTTGCGAATCGGGCGCGGGGCTGGGCACTACGTGGATTTTGGCGTCGCTCGCCGGAGCGGCAGGCGCTGATGGCGCGGGCGGCGCGACGGATTTCGGAGCTGGGGGCGCTGGCTTCGCGGTGGGCGCGACCTGCTGCGGGTGGGCTTTGGGCGCTTCCACGGAGGGCGCTGGCGGCTGCGAAGCTACAGATAGTTTTGATTCCGGAGACGCGGCGACATTCGGCTCCGCAGGCATGGCATAGGGGGAGTCATCCGAGGCGGCGGCCCAATCCTCGGGCGGGAAGGCGATGCCCCATACGTTGCTGGCGACCTCGAACTCGAGACCGATCTGGAAAAGCTCGCGGACCGTGCGCGGGCGTTGGACCCAGACGACGCGTCCCTGTGTGGTCCGCTTCTGCCCTGCTTCGGGCCGAGGGACTTCCAACGTGACCATCGAATTCTTTGGAACGTAATGCTTTGATTGGTACTTACAGCCGTGACAGTTCACCATCACGGTGGTGGTGCGTTCCTTGAAGGGCTGGCCGAGGGCGTCCACACCCGTAACGGTAATGGGTACCGCCTGAACGATGCGCGTGCTTCGGCGCTTCTGAGTTCCGGCGTCGTTCGTAGGCAAAGACTCGGTCACGGTCGCACAACCTCGGAGAGGATTGAGCTCTAGGGTAGCACCGGGGGAGGCGAGCGGTCGAGAGGCGTAATAGAACTGTGCGAAAGGGTAACTTTGGCAGGCCTGCCGTTCTGAAGGCTCAAAGCCGTCCCAGTTTGAGACGGCACGCTCCGGATGTGCCGGCTCACTGAAAAATTAAGAAGTCGACAGCCCGGCGGTAGCATCTCCTACTAAAGCGCTCATGCGTGAGTAACTAGCCGCAGAAGCTGGCACTCCCAACGAAAGGTGGAAAAATGGCGACCAAACAAATCAGCGTGCAACGGTTTAGCGTTACCTCTTCGGAATCGTTCAAGGACGTGGTGGAAAAGCTCGCGGCGGGTGTGGGGCATCCCGATGTGCGCGCCATGTTCAAGAAAATCGGCGAGGCGAAAACGTATGCGGAGGTGGAGAAGGCGATTCAGCCGGGACTGGGACCTACGGGCTTGATGGAATTCATGAGATTCGATCATGGCGAAGTGGTGCGCAAGGATCACGCCGGGAAATCGCCGCAGGTTTTCCGCTTCCTGATTGGGAATCCCCTCGTCATGAAGAGAATGGTCGAGCACGTGCCGGACGCAGGCTCCTACGCCCCGATCACGGTGCTGGTGGATGAGCGGCCGGATGGCGTGCACTTGTCTTACGATACGATGGCGAGCTTCCTTGCGCCGTACGGAAGTCCGGAAGCCTTGAAAGTCGCACAAGAACTGGACGCGAAGGTCGAGGCTCTGATAACGTCTGCCGCGAAGTGATTCCAGGTAACCAGCGAAATCAATCGACGTAGATAGGAGATTGAGCATGATGACTAACGCGTTGCTTCTGGCATTTCTCATCGGCGTGATCGCGGGATTACGCGCGCTGACCCCGCCTGCCGCAGTGGCGTGGGCGGGATTTGGCCACGGAATCCTCCATAACACACCGTTTTCGTTTATGGGGAGGCTGCCCGCCGCGATTATTTTCACGGCGCTGGCTCTTTTTGAACTGGTGAACGATCAGCGTCCCTCCACTCCCAGTCGCCTGAAACCGCCGGGCTTGATTGCACGCATCGTCACTGGGGGACTGTGCGGTGCATGCCTTGCTTCAGCGGAGGCGCAATCGATTGCGATCGGCGCCGTGCTGGGTGCGGTTGGCGGCGTGGTTGGCGCGTTCGCGGGCTATTACGCTCGCACCGGGCTGGTGAAGGCGCTGAAGGTGTCGGATCTGCCGATCGCGCTGCTCGAAGATGCGGTGGCGATTGGCGGCGCAATTTTCATTGTGACGCGGTTCTAAGCGCGCGATTCACGCGGGCGATCTCCAGACCACACAATTTTCCACGAACGCGAGGAAACCTCGGGTGAGCCCCTCGGATCACTTTCAAGCGATCGTCATCGGCTCAGGGCAGGGCGGAAATCCGCTGTGCATGGCTCTGGCGGAGGCCGGCCTGCGTACCGCTCTGATCGAGCGCAAGCACGTGGGCGGGACCTGCGTCAATGAAGGTTGCACGCCGACGAAGACTATGGTCGCGAGCGGGCGCGCCGCATATATCGCGCGGCGAGGCACGGACTATGGCGTACGAACCGGGTCGATCAGCGTGGACATGGAGCGCGTGCGGCAGCGCAAGCGCGACATTGTGGACGCATTTCGCACCCGCAGGGAAGAGCGCCTCAAGAAGTTTCCAAATCTAGAGCTGATTCTCGGTGTGGCGAGTTTCACCGGACCAAGAACCGTGCTCGTCCGGCTGAAAGATGGCGGCGAGCGCGTGCTCACGGCTGAAACAATTGTTATCGACGCAGGCGCGCGGCCGTCTGTGCCTGCGCTCGACGGCCTGCAGGACGTGCCGTTTCTCGACAGCACTTCCATAATGGAATTAGATGCTGTTCCGGAACATCTGCTCGTTCTCGGAGGCGGCTACGTGGGGCTCGAGTTTGGCCAGATGTTCCGTCGATTCGGGAGCCGCGTGAGCATCGTTCAATCCGGGACACAATTACTCAGAGGCGAGGACCCGGACGCGGCCGGCGAGGTTGCGGCCATCATGAGGCAGGACGGCATCGAAGTTTTGCTGGGTGCGAAAGGCACGCGCGTTACAAAAGCCGGAGCGGGAATTCAATTGAGCGTTCGCACGGGCAATGAATCTCGCGACCTCCGGGGTTCTCACTTGCTGGTGGCTACCGGGCGGACTCCCAACACGGATTCGTTGAATCTACCGGCAGCGGGCATCGCGACCGACAGCCGCGGGTTCATCAGAGTAAATGGAAAACTGGAGACGAACGTCGCGGGCGTCTATGCTTTGGGAGACATCAACGGCGGGCCAGCCTTTACGCACATTTCTTACGACGACTTCCGCATTCTCCGCACGAACCTGATCGAGATGGGGAATGCCTCGACCGAAGGGCGGCTCGTGCCCTACACCGTTTACATCGATCCGCAGCTCGGCCGCGTGGGCCTGAGCGAAACGGAAGCTCGCGCGCAAAATAAAAATATTCGCGTCGCACGCATGCCCATGACGGGTGTTGCCCGCGCGTTGGAAGTGGATGAGACTCGCGGATTCATGAAGGCCATCGTTGATGCCGAAAGCGGCCAAATTCTTGGGGCAATGGTTCTTGGCCTGGAAGGCGGGGAAATCATGTCCATGCTGGAACTCGCGATAATGGGGAAATTGCCCTACACCGTTTTACGCGATGCCGTCTTTGCCCATCCGACGCTGGCCGAATGCCTCAACAACCTCTTCACGAATTTCGATTCGTAGCCGAAGTGAAACTGGATCGCGAACTCGCGATCGCCTGCCGAAGGCTCAGAACTCCAAGCGCGCCTGGAAGGCGATCATACGTGGAGAACTATCACCGCCCAATCCCACACCCAGCAGGCCGGTGGGCGGCGAGGTCGCGTAAGTTAGCGCGCCGAATCCAGTTTGCGTCGAAGGCTTGCCGGGAATGCCGGCGAGCACCATGCTGGGCAGGCCAAAATTTGGATGGTTGAAAAAATTGAAGAACTGAGCTTCGAATCGGAGCTTGAATCGTTCGCCCAATGGAAACCACTTGGTTAGATAGAAGTCACTCCACACAAAATCGGGACCCCGCAGAGCGTTGCGACCAAGATTTCCAAACTGGCAGGTTTGCGGGTCGTCTCCGCCATAGCAGGAGCCGGTGCTTGGGTCGACAGCTGATACGAAGGCGTCCGGATTGAGCCACTGGATTGTGCCGGGCTGAGTCACGCCCGGGATGGGCTGGCGTTCGTAAAGCGGGACGCTGGGGATTGCGCTTGCGAACTGGGGTCCGCCCCCCTGGACGATTCCGTTGCCGTTTGCCGAATACGGTGTGCTCAGCACGGAGAAGGGAATACCGCTGTGCCAAAATGCGGTTCCAGAAATCTGCCAGCCGTTCAGCGCATAACCAAGGCGGTGGCTGCGCACTTTAAGCGGCAGCTCGTAAACGTACTCGGCAGTGAGATTGTGCCGGATGTCGTAATCGCACGGACCGTAATTCCGGGCCAACTCTCCGGGCAGAGGTGAGAGCACGGCGCCGGCGGAGAATTGCAGGAAGCCGCCGTTCGACACTTCGTCCATGCATTTGCTGAACGTGTAATTGATTTGCCCCTGCAGACCGTGGCTCAGATTCTTCATGGCGGTGAGTTGCAGAGCGTTGTAATGGCTGCTGGCGCCGGTGGAAAACTGCGTCACTGCGCCAAACCTAGGATCGACGGGCTGGCTGTAGGGGAACGGCGCGAAGCATCCCCGGCAGACGGTCTGATAACCATTCACCTGCATTACGTACGCCTGGTTCAGCGCTCGCGTGCCGACGTATTGAGCGTGCACGCTGGCAGTGCGTCCGAACTGGTGTTCGACCCCCAAACTCCACTCCATGAAATAGGGCGCGCGAAGTTTTCCATCGGGCACGGCCGCCATTGCGACGGGCGGAAGGCACGTGGACGGATTTGCAAGCGGAGACGCGCAGGAAAGTTGCCCCTGAGAAAAACCCGCGCTGAACACTTGGTGTGCGGCGATTGTTGCGTCCACAGCGCTACCCGGCACTCCCGGCGCAATGGCTGTGCCACCGACGGTGCCGAGAAGGCCGCCCTGGAAAGTTTGAACGTACGGCGGGTTCACGCCAACAACATCAGCGATGCTTCCAGGCAAGATGTCGCTGAATAAACCGAATCCGCCGCGCAGAACGGAGTTGGGCGCGAACTGCCAGGCCAGCGCCGTTCTCGGCTGCAAAATCGCGAGTGGAGTTGCGGAAAAAACGTTGCCGAGATCCGTTTGAATCGCAGCGTTCGGCGGCTGGTTTACATTGTGCGAGATCGAAGCGAACGAGCCGCCGAGGCGGGCGATTCCGTCGTGTGGGTTTAGCGGATTCGAGTTGAACGTATCGCGGAGGCCGATGGTCCAAGTCAGCTTCGGAGTCAGCTTCCAGGTGTCCTGAGCGTACAAATCGAGATTGAGAAAATTGAAAGGTTCGTTTGGCGATAGCGGAAAGGTCTTGGTCGCCGTGGAAGCGACTCCATAAACGAATTGAGGCAGCGTAGTGTAAACGACGGTGGGAACGGAACCTTCGCCGAAATCGTAATCGTTCAGCCGGAGAATTCTGGTGTTCGTTCCGAACCTGAATTCGTGCGCGCCGTGGCTCCAGGCGAGATTGTCATTGATGAAGAAGCGCGTGGCGCGGCGTCCTTGTACCCAGGTGTTGTCGAGCCCTCCGATTGTGGTGAATGGCGCGTTCGCGCCGCTTCCTTGCAGCACAATGGGAAAGGCCGAAAGGGTGCTCGGGAAATCGCTGGGCGCGAAAAGGCTCTCATACCAGGAAAACCCCGGATTGAAATAGTTCACGAGGTTCTGCGAAAAGACGTGCGTATATCCCGCCGCGAAAGAGTAGAGCGGCTGCGGAGAAACCGAGTCGAAGATCGGATTAATCGGGTCGGTGTAGGCGGCCTGCACGCCGGTATCGGACTGAAAACGAAACCAGGCTGTGTTGCTCGCGTCGATGTTGTAGTCAATGCGCACCGTCTGCACCTGTTCGTGATCGTCGCTGGAATGCGAAACGCTTTGGCGGTTGGCGCAGCCGTTTCCGTCCGGGGGAGAACCGGGCGCCACGCTGCCGTTCGAGTTGAATGGACAGCCGAGCACGCTAAGGGGCGTTCCGCCCACATTTCCGTAGAGCAAAAACATTTTTTGGTAGAAGGGCACCATCTGCGGCGCGGCGGGATAGGTGGCCCCGGTAACTGCGTCCATGCCGCCCAGCGGCAGCTGCTCCAGCACATAATTCTGGAACGCAAGGCTCGGCACAGTCGTGGGCGTGACGATCGGAAGCGCGATGCGCACCCATTCGCTATCAAAAAAGAAGAACAATTTATCGTGAAGGATTGGGCCGCCCAAACTGCCTCCGAAATGATTCACCGTGGATCGCGGCTTGTGATTTCCCGGCGTCGCGTTGGTGAAATAGTCCGCGGCGTTCAGAAGCGAGCCATTCCAGACCTGGTACAGATTTCCGTGAAATCGATTCGCGCCGGATTTCGTGACGTAGTTGACTTGCGAAGCGCCATATCTTCCCTGGTCCACGGAGTAGGAGAGTGTGTTGACGGTGACTTCAGAAATTGAATTAAGGCCCAAGACGAGATTGGTCGAAAGGCCGCTGTTGAGGTTCGTTAGCGGATCGTTCGTTTCGAGGCCGTCCACGATATAGCCGTTGGAAAGGGCGGGGAGACCGTTGAACTGCACGTTGCCATATCCATTCGTGCCTCCGACAAAATCGTTCCCGCTGCCCGCCGTATTGATCAGCGCTCCTGCCGCAAATTGCAACGGATAGGTGAGGTCGCCGCCCGGATTCGGGAGATTTTCCAGCGCGGGAGCACTAAGATTCGTGGACGTATTTGCGTTTTCCGGATTGAGCAGAGGCGGGGCGGAGTTTACTTCCACGGTCTGCGTTGATTGCGCGACTTTCAACACGAAGTTAACCGTTTGCTTCTGTCCCAAACCTGAGAGCACGTTGTCGTTCTGCTGCGGATCGAAGCCGTCGGCCTCGACCCGGACCGAGTAAGTGCCCGGTTTGAGCTGCGTAAAATTGAAGCGGCCTTCGTCGTCGGTTTTAACCAAACGTTCCAGACCATTTTCGCGATTCGTGATTTTCACCGTAGCGGCGGGAATGGCTGCATTGGTTGTGTCGGTGACTTGACCCACTATGGCACTGGTGGTCTCTCCTTGGCCGAATGCGGCCGCAGCCATCAGGCACTGCAGAAGCCCTGCAAGCAGTCTCGGGGTAAGGAAGTGACATTTCGTGCGGCGCTGCACGCGGTTACCTCGCATCCCGGTGTGTCATGGTTTTTATGTTAACCTAGGTTAACTATTAAAGTGAAGCGCAATAAACATATAAGTGCGAGGGCAGAGGCAAGTTGAAGCCACGGGTTCGGAAGAATAGAAAACGGACAGCCGGTAGGACTAATGCGAAGGAGTCGAGCGCGAGGAGGCGCCGAAGAGAGCTTCCTTGATTTCCTTCGCGATCCAAATCGGGCCCACGAGGAAATAGACGACACCCTGAAAGAACGCGGGTTTGTTGCCTTCGATGAAATGGCCTAGGAAAAGCATGATCCAGCCGGTTACGAAGAGCGTCAGACCGATTCGCCAAAACGTGCAAATTGCGAGCAGGATTCCCGCGAGAATAATCGGAATGCCAATTCCATGCAGGACCTTGTTCCAGGGATTCGTGTGCTCGTGATCGTACTGCGTCATGTACTTGTTTATCGAGGACATGAAGCCTCCGTGCGAATCCGGACTATATACGACAGTCGAGGCCGATGACGCAAGCGCCCCTCTGAGCGACCGCGATTTCAGCCTGCGCAAATGAAACGATCCGCGCCACGCGAATTCTTTTGGCAAATTCCTTCCAAGTTTCGCTAAGATGACCATCTGCGCTTTCTACCCACTATCCGTTCCGCGAGAGAAGGCGGCACGCTTTAATGCGCAAATGGACCATCGTTGCCGTTGTGGTTGTGCTCGCGCTCGGGTTATTCATCGGCCTTCGGGTGGCGCGGCCCCGCATGCACAGCTATTTGCGTGAGCGCGCGACCAATATCCTGCGGACGCATTTTGCGAGCGACGTGCAGTTTTCGGATTTCCGGGTGACTCTGTTCCCGCGGGCGCGCGTGAGCATCACCGGCCTCTCTCTGCGTTACAAGGGACGAACGGACATACCGCCGCTGATTCAAGCCAGCGAAGTAACCGTGGACGCGAGCTTGCCCAATCTATTTCGTCCAAGAGTAGAGGTTGCGAAGGTCGTTCTGGTTGGCTTGCAAATTCACGTGCCGCCGCGCTCGCCGGGCAGCACGCCGCTGATTCACAAAACCAATCAGGACCTCGCGGATAAATATCCCGTTCTAATCAGGAATGTGCAGGCGGACAACGCGCAGATCGTGATTTTGCGCGCGCAGCCGGAAAAGGAGCCTCGCGTATTTGCGATACAACATTTGAGCATGAATGATTTGAGCTTCGATCGTCCGGCGGAGTTTCACGCCATACTCACGAATCCGGTGCCACGGGGACAGATTGATTCCGTGGGCCAGTTCGGCCCCTGGGAAGGCGAAGAGCCGAGCAGCACTCCGGTGCATGCGAAGTTCACGTTCGAAAACGCCGACTTTAAAACCATTAAAGGGCTTTCAGGAACGCTCTCGTCCAAGGGCGAGTACGGAGGACCGCTCGATTACCTGGCAGTTCACGGCGAGACTGATACGCCTGATTTTGCGCTCAATATAAGCGGCCACCCCGAATCGCTGCACACGGACTACGATGCCATCGTGGACGGGACCAATGGGAACGTAATTCTCAACAGCGTTCTCGCCAAGCTACGCAATAGTTCCTTGCATGTGAAAGGCGAAGTTGTGGACGTGCACCCCAAAGAGAAAGGCCGCACGATCAAACTCGATGCGGTCTCGGACGATGCGCGGATCGAGGATTTGCTTTGGCTTGCGGTGAAATCAGCGGAGCCCGTGATGACCGGAGCCGCCACGCTGAAAACAAAAATCGAAATTGCAGAAGGCGATGAGGACATTCTTCAGCGGCTGTCACTTGACGGGCAGTTTGGGGTGAGCAGCGCCGTATTTACCAGCAACACGGTGCAGGAAAAAGTGGACAAGTTGAGCGCGAAAGGGCAAGGGGAACCGAAAGCGACCGATCTGGGAACCGCGGTTTCAGAACTGAAAGGGAAGTTCGTGCTGGTTAAAGGGCTGGTCACGCTTTCGCAATTGAGTTTTCACGTCGCTGGCGCCACGGTCCAGTTGGGTGGAACGTACAACATGAACGGCGGCGCGATGGATTTTCGCGGGCACCTGCTGCTCGATGCGAAATTGTCGCAGACCACCACCGGAGCGAAATCGTTTTTTCTGAAAGCGGTCGATCCCTTTTTCAAAGGCAAGCACGGGGGATCGGATATTCCGATCAAGATCACGGGAACGAAAGACCATCCGGAGTTCGGGCTGGACCTGCATGATCCCGCCAACAAAAAGCGGTGAGCTAGAGGTCGCGGCGGCCTTCCATGGCCTTGCTCATGGTGACTTCGTCCGCGTATTCAAGATCCGAGCCGACAGGAATGCCCATGGCGATGCGCGTGACGTGAACGCCGAGCGGCTTGATAAGTTTTGAGAGGTACACGGCGGTGGCTTCGCCTTCGGCGGTCGGACTCGTGGCCACGATGATTTCTTCCACCGCGCCGCCCTTCAACCGCTCGATCAAACTCTTGATTTTGATTTGGTCCGGGCCGATGCCCTGCAAGGGCGAGAGCGCGCCGCCGAGCACATGGTAGAGTCCGTTGAACTGCCGCGTCTTTTCCACCGCTTGAATATTCGTGGCTTCTTCCACCACGCAGATGGTGGCTTTACTGCGCGTCGCACTGGTGCAGAAATGGCAGGGGTCGGCGTCGGTAATGTTGTTGCAGATGGAGCACTCGCGGACTTTTTCCTTGGCCTCGCGAATCGCGTCGGAAAGCGCGAAGGCCTGCTCGCGGTCCACACGCAGCAGAAAAAAAGCGAGCCGCTGCGCCGTTTTCTGGCCGATGCCGGGCAGGCGCTTCAGTTCGTCAATTAATCGCGCCACAGAGGGCGCAAAATCGGCCATGCCATCACGTCCAATGTCTGGATTCGAAAGCTAAGGGAATCGCTGCCGTGCGGGAGACACGCTGTTTGAAAATCATTCCACTTAGAACAGGCCGGGAATTTTCATGCCCGCGATTCCGGGCAAACCGCCGGTAAGATCCTTCACTTGCTTGGACAACTCCTCGTCCACACGCCGCGTCGCTTCATTCACCGCCGCAAGGACCAGCTCCTGCAGCATCTCCTGGTCTTTGCTCTTGAAGACGTCGGGTTCCACGCGCACTTCGGTCAATTGTTTCTGGCCGTTCATCTTCACGGTGACCATACCGCCGCCCGCGGAAGCCTCGACAGCAATTTCGTCGAGCTGCTTTTCCAGCTTTTCCTGCACTTGCCGGAACTGCGACAGCATTTGTTGTAGGGCTTTGACTTCCATTCGTTATTCCTCGCCCGGGCGTTTCACTTTTGAAATCTGGCCGCCGAACCTTTCGAGCATCGCCCTAACGATCGGGTCTTCTTCAAATCGGGCGCGCAACTCCGAACTTCGGCTTGCGGATGCCCGACCATTCTCAAGCTTAACACAGACGCGGAGCGGTTGACCCACCACTTGCTGCACCGCTGTGCGCAAACGCTCCATCGCCTCGCGCGGCAACATTTCCGCGAGTCCTTTATTTTCCGCGGAGAAAAAAAGACGGAATTCGTTGGCTTCCACTTCACACCGAGTTGCGTAATCCAAGAAAGACGACAACAGCTTCGATTCCCGCAGAGCGGTTCTGATCGCCTCAAGCTGTGCGGAGGCGAGCCCACCGCCAATATTTTCCGCAGTTCGAGCTACGATGCGCGGAGCCGAAACCGGAACGGGGCCGACGGAAGTGCGCGATTCGGCGCGTGGAGTGGGAAGACCCGATCCCGGCGCTGCGAATTTCTCAGGAGTCGAAATCGGCGCAGCCGTCGCGCTCCTATTGGGTTCGGGCGCCATGCGCACGGCAGTCCCGGCCGAGGAAGATGAGCGTGAGGCACCCTGCGCAGCCGAAAGCGCGCGAGGCGGTGCGCCGGGCAGTGGTGTGGCTCTCGCGCTGCGAGTTTCTCCGCGAAGCTCGGCCAAGACTTCCTCGAGCGGAGCGAGCCGCTGCGCGTTCACCAGTTTCAAAAGGCCCAGCTCGAGATGCAGGCGCGGGTCCGGCCTGCGCCGGAGCTCGTCATCGGTGGCGAGCAGAATATTGAAAAAGCGAGTAAGGTCCTCTTCGCTGAATTGCGCCGCTTGCTCCGCAAGACGCGGGCGCTCGTCGGGAGGCGCGGCAACAAGATCAGAGTCTGCTCCGCAAACACGCGTGACCAGAAGATTGCGGAAGTGGCGAATCGCTTCGCGGCAGAAATGCTGCAAGTTCTGCCCGTCGCCGATCAGGGTGTGGACCAGGCCGAGCGCGCGCTCCGCGGACTGACCCGCGATGGCTGCAATGAGCTCGTCGAGCACACTTTCCGCGACTACGCCGAGCAACTCGCGCACTTGCGCATCGGTGATCGCGTCGCCGCTGTAGGAGATGGCCTGCTCCAACAGGGAAAGCCCGTCGCGCAGGCTTCCTTCGGCGGCACGCGCGAGAACGGCCACGGCTCCCGGCTCGATCTCGAGCTTTTCTTCGCGCGCGATACGCTCAATCTCCTCGGCAATTTCCTTGAACGAGAGAGCGCGAAACTGAAAGAGCTGCGCGCGTGATTTGATCGTTTCGACCAGATCTTCTGCGCGGGTGGTGGCAAGAATGAAGACAACGCGCTCCGGCGGCTCTTCGAGGGTTTTCAGGAGCGCGTTCGAGGCCTCGTCGGTCAGCTGATGCGCTTCGTCCAGGATCACGACTTTGTAGCGGCTCGAAGCAGGCGCGTAGCGCACCATTTCGCGGAGCTCGCGGATCTGATCGATGCCGCGATTGGAAGCCGCGTCGATTTCTAAAACGTCGAGAGAGGTCCCCGCGGAAATCTCGCGGCAGGAATCACAAGTGTTGTCCGGCTCCGCCGTGGGCCCGGCAGCGCAGTTCAACGCTTTCGCCAGGATGCGGGCGGTGGTCGTTTTTCCCACGCCGCGCACGCCGGAAAAAATATATGCATGCGCCACGCGGTTCGACGTGATCGCGTTCGCCAGTGTTCGCGTGACGTGCTGCTGCCCGACAATTTCACGAAACGTCTGCGGGCGGTATTTTCGCGCGATGACTTTGTAGCTCATAAGAATTTCGGGCTTGCCGATGATTCCTCTTTTTCAACTCGCCGGTGATTCAAACGTCCGGCGGCGATAAGAGGAACTTCGGGTACTCCGCGGCGCACGAAGCTGACCCGCTACCGTTGCTCCCTTCCGGGCCTGGCGGGGTTTGCGGGGAATCGTCGCACAGAGCCCGAAGTTCCACCGATCGGCAGTCGCTCGAGGAAATTTTTCTCGCCGCGCGTTTTTCTCGCTCCGCGACTGCTCCGCGAAGTCTAGCATAGCGGTCTGCTGCGCGAAAGGCGGGACGGAAATGCGCGCGTGAGATGGAAATTTTTGCGGGCGGCTAGTGGGACGAAAATGCACGTCGCCGCTTGCCGCTGAATCTTATGAGCCGGTGCGTAGAACCTAAGACCGTTTAGTTCGCTCCGCCCCGGGCAGTGGTCGGTGAAGTGCGGTTGAGTGCGGCGCGGGCCTGCGGTGCTGCGAAGGCAGTCTCGACGCGTTCGTCGCTCATAGCAGCGCAAGCTTCGAGCGTTTTTCTCGCATCGTCCGCATGTCCCGCTTTGTCTTGCGCAGTCGCGAGCAATTGCAGCGAGAGAGGGTTCTGCGGATCTTCCTGAAGCTCAGAAATTGCCTGGGCAAATTGACTACGCGACAGCATGGCCGCGCCGTTTGCCGAATGATAATCACGCTGGATGATCTCGCTCCGGCTGGTTTCCGCCATTGCGCTCAAAGACTCTACGGCCTTTCGCGCGACGGAAGGCATGCCCGCGCGAGCCGCGATAAGCGCGCGGGTCTGCAGAATGGTGACGAGCTCGAGCTCGCGATCTCCTCGCGAGATCTGAGCCCTTTCCGACATCGCCGCCTGTGCCGCATCCAAATCCTTGAGCGCGGCTTTCGCATCGGGATTGAAGAGCGCCATGCCTCGGTATGCTTCCGCTTCCTCGAGCGACAGCCCGGCTGCATGCGCTTCCGCGGCGAGTTTCGTGTACTCGCTGCGACCTTGTTCCAACTGGTTCTCGCGGTAATAGGTCATAGCCCAAAGAATCCGATAATCGAATTGGGTGGCGCGCTCCTTCGTGCCGGCAATCGCTTTCACGTATTCGGTGCGTGCGCGCGCCTGATCTCCCATGAGTGCGTAGGTGGAGGCGATGCCGACCTGCGAAGTGTTGAAGTGCGCGTCGATCTGCAAGGCCTTTCCGTAATGATCGAGGGCGGCCGGGTAATCGCCCAGCATGCGCATGATTTCGCCGTAGGAATCCTGCGGGTTGGGCTGGTTCGGCAGCGCGGCGACGTATCGATCCATGAGCGGCGGCGCCAGGGACGGCTGACCACTCAGCGCGTAGCAATAGGCCAGATTGTTCAGCGCCGGGAAATACTTGGGATCATTTTTCAAAAGGTTTACGAGAACTTCCTCGCCTCTCTCATAAGCTTGCGAATTCGCGCAGAGCCACTCGGCCGCCAGGTTCCCAAGCCTCTTGTCATTCGGATACCTTGCCAGGAGGTCATTCATCGAAGCGATGGCTGGAACAAGCTCTCCGTTTTTCGTGCCGTTCAGCCAGCGGATCATCAGGTGCTCGTCCGGGGAAGCATGTGCGATGGTTTTTATGGCCAGGGTCTGCTCCCGCCGGCTCTCGACCGGATCGGTTGTGAAATAAGCCAGGGTTGCGTGGCCCAGCGCAAAATTCGGATCGTCCTTCACAGCTTGGCGGAAGTATTCGAGGCCTTCATCGACAAACAGCAGGTCTTCGCGGTGCAGCATTCCCAATTCGTAGTCATCGCGTGCGGCGTCCGAGGACGTGGTCACCGGCACGGTTTCCGTCGTAGGCGGCGCCGCACTCTTCGTACGCGATGCGGGCAAGAGCCTTTGCGCTTGCGCGTTCGCAGCAAGGCCGGCCGCACCTAGGAATAGAACAATGATGGCTGCAGGTAAGAAGGGGTTTCGCGTGTCCATGATTCCTCGCATGAGAGTTCCCAGGTCGACTAGTGGCCTTTCAAAGCGTAGCCAGGGTCAAAAGGCTGCTTGTCGTCGATCTTCACCACTTTCACGCCGCCGGTGATGTTGTAAACGTCCACCACGCCGATGGCGTTGGGGTTGCCTTCCACGATTTTTATAACGTCCTGATCGCTACCGACAAAAACCACGGGCGCGGTCGTTTTCCGGGACGAATCGTTCAAAATGCCTTTAGCCTCACCGGCCGTCCCTCCCAGAATTTTGTCCAGCACGAATTTCATTCCCGGCGAATCGGGATCTTTCATAACGACGGTTATGCTTCGCCCGGTCGGCCAAGTGAGCGTCCTGGCTTTGAAGATTTTCCCAAGTTCGGCCAGAGTCATCGATCGGACGGGGTTCGCAGGGTTGACGATAACGGCAAAATCGGTCGCGTAGGCGATGGTGGCGGCGCCCACAAGCAGCAGACACAGAGTCAGCAATCGATTTCGCATAGGTTGCTTCTACTTCGTGCTCGATTTTCGATGTTAGCGAAGCCCTGAAGCCCGCCTGGAGGCAGGTTAGCATTCAGTCCCGAAGAGGAACCGGGGAACTGGCGCCATCGTGTCGTGCGAGTATCCTGTACGAACGGACAGCTCTGCGTAACTCGCCTGCCGGAAGGCCTCTGCGACGTTTGCCGCCCAGAATTTCAAGAAACTGAAGGGGCTTGGCGCTTAGGAATCACCGCGTTTGATTTCCGCGCAACCATTTGCACCGGTAGAGTATCTTATCGCCCGGGTGCATCCTCCGCACTCACACCGCGGCGCCAGCGGTAACCCCACGAAACGGGGATGGCTTGGCTCGTCCTAAAGCAAGCCCGGAGGAAAAAATGAGACGGTTTATCGGTGTTTGCGCTTTACTGTCAGTGCTTCTCTGGCTGACTCCCGCAGTACATGCCCAGCAATCCAATGCCATTCAGCCCGGCACGCAGGTCCGGCTCACCATGCTCAGCGGCCTCAGCACGAGCGTGGCACATGACGGCGATCCGTTTACGGCTATCGTCGCCGAGCCCGTGTTCGTCGGCAATCAACTTCTGCTTCCCGCAGGAGCCAAAGTTCACGGGTCGGTGACCAGCGTCACGCGGCCGAAGTTCTTTGCCATGTTCCGCGGCGGGGCCTCGATGAATCTGGTGTTCCATTCGATTGAAGTCGAGAGCCGCATTTTTCCCGTGCAGATGAGCATACTTTCGCTTTATAACGGCGGACCTGAAGCGGAGAAGAAGCGGAAAGATCTAAAAACAACTGAAGGCGTGGTCATCGAGGAGAAGCGCGACATCAAAGGCGATCTGATGACTGGCGGCCTGGGTACGGGAGCGGGTGCGGTCGTGGGCGTGCTTTTCAGCAACGTCGCGCGGGGAACTGTGATCGGTCTCGTGGGGACGTCCGCTTATATCGCCATCAAGAAGGGAAAGGACGTCGATCTTCCGGCGCAGAGTGGCATGGTCGTTCGCATGGACTCGGCCGTTGCGCTCCCAGCGTCGCTGTTGCATAACGCAGCTTATACGTCGGGCGGGAACTGAAGGCTTCCAGCGGCAAGTCGGGCGGCTATGCGGCGCCCCGCGACAAAGCCTTTCCATTCGTCGAGCGTTTGAGGAAGCGGTAGAGGCTGGTTCGGCCGATGCCCAGTACCTGCGCGGTGCGAACGCGATTGCCTTTGCACAGATCTAGAACACGCTGGATGTGCGTGCGCCGCACTTCGTCGAGGGGGAGCGGCCGCCAATTCTCATCCGACATTGCGGCCCGACGCTGCGGCTTTTGCAGGTGCTCGGGGAAATCGCCGATGTCTATAAAATCCGCGGTGGTGGTAATCGCGGCGCTGGCGATCACGTTCTCAAGTTCGCGGACGTTTCCGGGCCAGGCGTGCTGCAAAAGTACGATCTGCGCCCGCCGCGTAAGTCCTTGAATGGGCTTTCCGTACGTTTCGCTATACTTCTTCAGGAAATGCTGCACGAGGATGGGAATATCTTCCGGGCGCTCTGTGAGCCCCGGAACCCGAATCTCTATGCTGCTCAGGCGATAGAAGAGATCTTCGCGGAAACGCCCGGCCAGAACCTCAGCGCGAAGATCGCGGTTTGTCGCCGCGATCAGCCGCACGTCTACTGTCTTCGTTTCCGGCGAGCCCACACGCTGGATTTCGCGATTTTGAATCACGCGTAAGAGCTTCGCCTGCATCTGCAGGCTTGTTTCGCCAATCTCATCCAGAAAGACCGTTCCGCCGTTGGCATATTCGAAAAGTCCCGGACGTGTTTCCGTGGCTCCGGTGAACGCACCGCGAACGTGGCCGAAAAGCTGGCTTTCGAGCAGCGTGTCCACTAGTGCCGAACAATTGCACACAGCGAAGCGATCCTGCGCCACTGGGCTCATCTGATGAAGCGCCCGGGCGATCAACTCCTTGCCCGCTCCGGTGGGGCCGGTGAGCAACACGTTGGTGTAATGCCGTGCAATTTTCTTGGCCAGGTCGAACACTTCGAACATCGCCGGGCTTCTGCCGACGATCCCGTGGAAGAGCAGGTTATCGAGCAGCTTGTATTCGAGATCGCGAATTTGCGACCTCTGCGTGAAATTTTCCGCCAAGTCGTCCAGGGCTTTCATCAGCCGCGCATAATCCACGGGCTTGCAGAGGTAATCGTAGGCCCCATGCTTGATCGCTTCGATGGCGGCATCGACCGAGTAATGTCCGGTGACGAGCACAACGTACATCCCCGGATCGCATTGCAGAGTCTTCTCCAGAAACGCCAGGCCATCCATGCCCGGCATCTTCATGTCCGCCACGACCGCGCGGCAAGTTCCCATGCGCACTCTCTGTAACGCTTCCAGCGGATTGGTAGTGCCCACGGTGGGGAAGCCGGCCTTTTGGAGATGGGCGGAGGTGAGTTCCATTAAATCGGGCGGGTCATCGAGAACGCATATCGGCAGGTTCTTCCGCGCGGATTCAATGGCAGGTTTCTCTGGCTTGTCGGCGACTTCTAACATGGTGCAGATACGTAGGCACGGTCCGTGCCAGTTCGCAACATCATTTGGCCGCGGCGGGGATTTGGTGCTTCAGTGCGGGGCGCGCTTCGCCAGATGAGGTAAGCCCTATTGATTGATGCCCTTGATTTCCAGCATTCGAAAGAGAAGCCTGTTCAGTGGGAATAATGGATAGGAGAAGCGTACGTGGGCAAGCGCCCGTAGACCCAAAATGGAACCGCCATCTCAAAAGGGGACTCGGGCCGCTGCTCCTCGCGAGGCTTGGCTGCTCGAACTCGTGTCGTTTTCGAGGTGTGGATGCATTTGCTCCACGCTCACGCGTTCCTTGCCCTCTCCCAACTGGCAAGCAATGCACACCGCGCGATAGGGAACCGGAAAATTACCGGCTCCGGTCAGTCGCTGGATCAAGCGCACAAACACCACGCAGCCCTCGCGCACGTGCGATTGCATTTCGATGTACTTCCGGTTCCCGTCGCCCCAATCGAGCGTCGCTCTCTCAACGAAGAAACATTCTTTAGCGTCCCAGCCGGAGACTTCCACGCCGTACTTGTTTTCCTGATTCATTACTGAAGCCATCGTGCCCTCCACCTGAAACTTCTGAATGCAGAAGCCTTGCCAAATCGCCGCTCCTCGGCGCGCTCACACACAAGGACTTACGACGCGGCCAACGCCTGTACGCAGCGCGGAGGTGTACCTAACGACACATTTGTGCCCATTTGAAACAGAAGCGGACGAGGGTTTGGATCTCATCAAATGCTATGACTAGCCCCAGTGCGAGCCGGGGTAGAGCATGGCGAGAGCAAAGCGGAAGATGGAGCCGAATATCTTGTCGTACGCATACCAGGCGACCACCAAGCCCAGCATCCCGAATCCCTGCGTTCGCGACCAGTGCAAAAATCGCAGCGCGGTTCCTTCGCCCATGAAGAGGGTCACGCCGGTATTGCCGTCGAGGGGTGGAACGGGGAGCAAGTTGAACGTCCCGAGAAGCAGATTCAGCAAGAATAGGATGCTCAGGAAGGTGGCGGCAAAACCCGCAAAGCCTGGAACCGCCGCTTGCGTCACGCGCGTGAAATTGGCCGATTCCGGCATGCTGAAATATCCGAGCGAAATCCCTACGCGAATGGCGATGCCTGCCAGAATCATGAGCGTGAAATTTGCCGCTGGTCCGGCGAGCGCCATCCACGCCGCTCGTCGCGGATAGCGCTGCTGCCACAATGGATCGTAGGGAGCGCTGGCCCAGCCGATCATCCAGTGCGCGACGAAATACGAAATGATGGGCACCACCACCAGCCCAAACGGCTCGCGGCGAATGTGCGGGATGGGGTTGAGCGTCACCTGCCCGCCGGAAAACGCCGTGGTATCGCCGCCCAGTTTTGCGGCGAGCGCATGCGCTCCCTCATGGCAGGTGGTGGAGAAAAGAAAAACGATGTACCAGATGACACCGAGAATCAGGAATTGCGGCGTGATGGCTTCGGCTCCCATGCGCCGCTAAGACTAGATTGTCAGGGTACTTTCCGCAAGATGCTTCGCGGCGCGGCGTGCTGCCCGCGGGTCTCAGATGGTTGGCTCCGGGGCCTGGACTCGAACCAGGATAACCAGCTCCAAAGGCTGGCGTGCTACCAATTGCACTACCCCGGAATTGTTGGGGTCACTTCGGAATTTAATTCTAACTTACTTTCTGATTTTTCTCCTACCGATGTGGACGGCGGCAAGGGACAGTGAGCGCTCACGCCGCGAACTTTGCGCGCTCTTCGCAGCATGCGATAATCTCAGGATTCTAGATCGCTGGAGCGGCCATGATGAAGCGAACTCGCCTGGGAGCCATTGCCACCACATCCGTCTCCGCAATTCTCGGCCTGGGTGTTTGCTTCGCGGCACGTGCGCAGACGCAGGCAACCACACCCATTCCAGATGCAGCGGCAAAAGGAGCGTCTGTGACGCAACATGCCAGCGGAACGTTTGATGTAAAGGTGGTCCAGCAGGGCGAGCTTGACAAAGCAGAAGGCTCCACGCTTGGCCGCATGACACTCGACAAGCAATATCACGGCGGTCTCGACGCCACGGCAAAAGGCGAGATGCTCACCGCCGGCACGGACGTCAAAGGCTCCGCCGGTTATGTCGCTATCGAACGCGTCACCGGAAAGCTGGATGGCCGCAGCGGCAGTTTCGTCCTGCAACATACCGGCACCATGACGCGCGGCGCGTTCCAATTGAGCATCACCGTGGTTCCGGATTCCGGCACCGGCCAGCTTGTGGGTCTCACCGGCAAGCTCGGGATCACCATCGACAATGGGAAGCATTCCTACGAGTTGGACTACACGCTCCCCGCTGCCCCGTGATCCTGTTCCCGTGGTAACCTACGGGGCATCATGTCAGACGCATCCGACAAACTTCTAGGGGAAGCCACGCAGGCGCGACGGGAGGACCGGCACGCCGACGCGAAGCGCATTTTGGTTGAGGCGGTTGACCTGTGCCGCAAGTCTGAAAGCCGAAGCGACCTAGCGCAGGCGCTCGCCGACCTGGGGCAGATAGAACGCGACCTTCATAACAACCAAGCTGCGCTCGAGCATTACGAAGAAGCCCTCGCCGTTTACCGCGCGGAGGGTGACGCGCTTAAAATAGCTCACACCGTTCGGCACGTCGGCGACATTCACCGGAACATAGGACATCGCGATCTTGCTGAGCCGTGCTACCGCGAAGCACTGAAAATCTACCGCGGCCAAGAGCGTACCCCTCCGCTGGATTTGGCGAACGCCATTCGAGGTCTCGCGATCCTCACGTTCGACGCTGGCGAAGCTGAAGAGGCAAAAACGCTTTGGCGGGAGGCGCGCGATCTTTACGCGGGTGTCAACGTCGAAGCCGGCGTCGCCGAAAGCACCCGGAGGCTCGCTCTTCTTGAGCGCGGGCGCGAAGGCTAGACTGGCGCCAGACCAGGAATTTGAGTTAGCACACCCAGGAACTTTGCCTCGTCCGTTCCCCACCCACGTTGACTTGCCTCGGTGCGTCGCCTATTATCGAGCGCCATGGCGGATCCCCAGAGTCTGACCGGCCAGATCATCTCCCATTACAAAATCATCGAAAAGCTCGGCGGCGGAGGCATGGGTGTGGTCTACGAGGCTGAGGATACGAGCCTCGGCCGCCACGTGGCCCTGAAGTTTCTGCCCGAAGAACTCGCACGCGATCCTTACGCCCTCGAGCGATTTCAGCGCGAGGCCCGGGCTGCTTCCGCGCTGAATCATCCGAACATCTGCACCATTCACGAGATTGGCCAGCAGGACGGGCGATACTTCATCGTCATGGAGCATCTCGAAGGCCAGACGCTCAAGCACCGCATTGCCGGAAAGCCTTTGCCCATGGATTTGCTGCTGGAGCTGGGCGTGGAAATAGCGGACGCACTCGATGCCGCGCACGAAAAGGGAATCATCCACCGCGATATCAAGCCGGCGAATATTTTCGTCACCCAGCGCGGGCATGCCAAGATTCTGGATTTCGGATTGGCGAAGCAATCCCTCCGCGTTCCCGGCCGCTCGGGCGTATTTGCGACGCAAGCCGCAGATGCGACGGTGGACCAGGAGAATCTCACGAGTCCGGGCATGACTCTCGGCACAGTCGCCTACATGTCGCCCGAGCAAGCTCGCGGCGAGGAGCTCGATGCACGCAGCGACCTTTTCAGCCTTCGGAGCCGTGCTCTACGAAATGGCCACAGGCGCGCTTCCATTCCGCGGCGACACCACCGCTGTAATTTTCAACGCCATTCTGGAAAAAGCCCCGGTGCCCGCGGTGCGACTGAACCCGGACATACCTCCGCGCCTCGAAGACGTGATTTCGAAGGCGCTCGAGAAAGACCGCCGCATGCGCTATCAACACGCTGCGGAACTGCGCACCGATCTGGCTCGGCTCAGGCGGGACACGGACTCCAGCCGCATTTCGGCAGCGGTGACGCCGACGTCTTCATCCGGCGGAGTTCGCGAAGCGGCTCCGGGCAGGCGACACCGAGCGGGCCCATCGCCGTGGCGACCACGCCGATGAGCGGGACAATCGCCGCGGCGGCTCCCGCAACAGGCGCGGTGAGCGCCGCTGTGGTCGCAGCTGCGGACACAACGAAAGTCGCGCCGGTAGCCGCATCCAGCCGCAAATGGCCAATCGTGGCAGGCGCGATCGTCGTGATCGCGGTTCTCGCCGTCGGAGGATACTTCTACTTCCACCGCGCGCCGAAGCTTACCGGTAAAGATTCCATCGTTCTCGCCGACTTCACCAACACCACGGGCGACTCCGTCTTCGATGACGCACTCCGCCAAGGCCTCGCCGCGCAGCTGGCGCAGTCGCCTTTCCTCAATATTCTGTCCGACCAGCAGATTCGCCAGCAGCTGCGCTTCATGGGCCAGCAGCCTACCGCGCGGCTGACGAACGATCTGGCGCGCCAAGTTCTGTCAGCGAACGCAGAGCGCCGCGGCTCTGAACGGCTCGATCGCACAAATCGGCAACACCTACAATCTGGTTTTGAACGCAGTCAATTGCGCGTCGGGCGAAACTCTGGCTACCGCCAGCGCCGAAGCCACGGACAAGAATCAGGTGTTGGCAGCTCTTGGAAAAGTCGCGGAGGAAATACGGGGCAAGCTCGGAGAATCGCTCGCTTCGATTCAGAAATACAACACGCCGATCGAAGAGGCCACTACATCTTCGCTCGAAGCGCTGAAAGCCTTCAGCCTGGGAATGCAAGCCCGCGGGAATAAAGGCGAATACGTCGCGGCCCCGTTCTTCAAGCAGGCGGTCACGATCGATCCGAATTTCGCCATGGCCTACGCGGTCCTGGGACAAGTGGAAACTAATCTTGGCGAACGCGCCGTCGGCGCCGAATACACGAAGAAGGCTTACGATTTGCGGGAACGCGCGAGTGATCGCGAACGGTTCTACATCGATTCCCACTACTACGATAATGTCACCGGGGAGATCGACAAGAGCATTCAGGTTTACGAGCTTTGGAAGCAGACATATCCACGCGACTCGGTTCCAATCGGCAACCTGTCGGTCGCATATACGCAACTGGGCCAATTTGAGAAAGCCTTGCCCCTCGCGCTCGAAGGACACCAGCTCAGCCCCGACGAGTCCATCAACTGCTATCAGGTTGCTTTTGTTTATTTGGCTCTTGGCCGCTTCGACGAGGCCAAAGCCACAATCAATGAGGCGCTGTCGCGGAAAGTGGACGTTCCGGCCTTCCACCTCGTTCTTTACCAAGCGGCGTTCGCCCAGAATGACTCGTCCACCATGGCCCACGAACTCTCGATCCTGTCCAGTTTTTCGCCAGATAATGCTGCGCACGCGTCTTTTTGGGAGGCCCAATCGGAGTCCTATTTCGGCCATCTCGAAAAGGCCCGAGCATTGTATCAACGCGCCGTCAGGGCCTTCGAAAGCATGGGCAAGAAAGAGTCCGCTGCCTCTTACGCTGCCATTCAGGCCAGCGTGGAGGCGAACGTGGATGATGCGGCTTCCGCTCGCAAGGACGCAGCCGCAGCTCTCGACGCCGATTCCGCTCTCGGGACCAGTGTTATCGCGGCTTACGCTTTTGCGCGCGCGGGCGACACAGCTCGCGCCGAATCACTCGCAGCCGAGATCGCCAAGGAACGCCCTGCTGCGTCGTCCTTTGAGCAAATGTATGAAATTCCAACTATCCGCGCTGCTATCGAGATGGATCGCAGCAATCCCGGCAAAGCAATCGAAATCCTCGAGCCCGTTTTGCCCTACGATCTCTCCTATCCGAGAAGAATGCGCAGCGCGTATGAACGAGGGCGGGCTTACCTGCTCCTGCATAAGGGCAACGAAGCAGCCGTCGAGTTTCAAAAAGTCTTGGATCACCCAGGTATCGTGTGGAACACGATTTTTGGCGCGCTGGCGCATTTGCAGCTAGGCCGCGCCTACGCGATCACCGGCGATTCAGCCAAGGCCCGCGCCGCATATCAGGATTTCTTCGCGCTATGGAAAGACGCTGACCCTGACGTCCCCATCCTCAAAGAAGCCAAGGCCGAGTACGCCAAGCTGAAGTAAGCCGACCAGCCAACACCGGATTCTCCGCCGTTTTACAAACGCCCAGCCAGGGCATCTCTCCAGGGTGAGATAAGATTTATACGTTAAATCAAGAATTTGCATTGGACTTGTCGGTGCACGCTCCTTACATTGAGGGTCCCGCAACGGCTCAGACCAGAGCTGCGAACAGATCCAAGCAAATTTCCAGAGCAGTCGGTTCCGAGAGTGCGGCGGCAGATGCTGAGGCGCCAGAAAGCCCTATGACTGCAGCGGCCATGCCATCATTCAGATCAGCACACCCGTTCGTAAACTACAGATTCAACTCAGGCTACGATGAAATGTTCGGCGCGCCGGGCCTGCCGCGCGAGTTCTACCAAGCGCTGCACAGGACGCTCGTCGGTCTACCGCCGGAGGAGTTGCGCAAAAGCCAGCAAGCGGCGGACCTCACCTTTCTGCACGAAGGTATCACTTTCACCGTGTACGGGAGCAAGGAGGGCACCGAGCGAATTTTCCCGAATGACCTGATACCTCGAATCATTCCGGCCACGGAATGGGCCAAGATTGAAAGAGGGCTTACGCAACGGCTGACCGCGCTGAACATGTTTCTGCGCGACATCTATCATGAAGGCCGGATTCTGAGCGAAGGCATCGTGCCGCGCGAGCTGGTTTATAGCTGCAAGTATTTCCGCCGGGAGATGCGTGGCTTGAATGTCCCGCGGGACGTTTACGTGAGCATCTGCGGGACGGATCTTGTCAGATTGCCGGACGGAAATTTCGTGGTGCTGGAAGATAACCTGCGCGTCCCGAGCGGCGTCTCCTACATGCTCGCGAACCGCAAGGCTTTGAAGGCTGTGTTCCCCAAGATGTTCCGCGATTACGGCGTATGCCCGATAGATCATTATCCGCAGGCGCTGCTCGCGACGTTGCGAAGTCTGATCCCGGAGAATTGCAAGTTTTCGCAAGACCCCGTCATAGTTCTGCTGACGCCGGGTGTCTCCAATTCCGCGCATTTCGAGCACACATTCTTGGCGCAGCAGATGGGCATCGAACTCGTCGAAGGCCGCGATTTGCTGGTGCACGACAACGTGGTGTATATGCGCACGACGGCCGGGCCGCGGCGCGTGGACGTGATCTATCGCCGGGTGGATGACGATTTCCTCGATCCGCTGTGTTTCCGGCCCGATTCGATCCTCGGTGTACCGGGGCTGCTCAACGCCTACCGCGCGGGAAACGTCAACTTAGCGAACGCAATCGGAACGGGGCTCGCCGACGACAAAGCCGTGTACGCGTACGTGCCGAAAATTATCCGGTTTTACCTCGATGAAGACGCCATTCTGCCCAACGTGCCGACGTATTTGCTCACCGACGCGTCGCAGAAAAAGCACGTCCTGGAAAATATGGAGAACATGGTGGTGAAGGCAGTCGGGGAATCCGGCGGATACGAAATGCTCATCGGCCCGCAGAGCACAAAAATCCAACGCGAAGATTTCCGCGCGCGGATACTCGCCGACCCGCGCAATTACATCGCGCAGCCGACGCTGGCGCTTTCCTGCGCCCCTTGTTTAATCGATGGCGAGGTGGAATCGCGCCACATCGATTTGCGGCCCTACGTCTTGATGGGAGAGAAAGTGACGCTCGTGCCCGGCGGACTGACGAGAGTGGCTCTACGCAAAGGGTCGCTGGTGGTGAATTCGTCTCAGGGCGGAGGAAGCAAGGATACCTGGGTGCTGCGCGCGGGAAATGGAGAGGACCCGGTGTCGCAGATCTCGGACGATGTCTGGAACGGTCTTGCGCGCGGGAAGCCGGAATAAGAAATGAGAGCCTCTCGAAATTATTTCGTCCAAACATTTCAGCGCGATACCGGGATGCTTTCGCGCGTGGCCGACAGCTTGTATTGGATGAGCCGGTATCTCGAGCGTGCGGACCAAACCGCGCGATTGCTGGACGTTGAATTACAGCTTTGGCTCGACCAATCGCCGGATGCGGGTGCGGAGCGGTGGAGATTCCTGCTGGAGGCCTTGCGCCTTCCGGTGACCGAAGCTGCCGCGCTCGATCCAAACCGGCTGCTGAATTTGCTGGTGTTCAGGCGTGAGAATACGTCGTCCATCGTGTCCTGCATCGCCACCGCCCGCGAGAACCTTCGCCACGTACGGGAACAATGCAGTTCGGAGATGTGGGAACAGTTGAATCGCTTGTACCTGCAGGTGATCGAGCCCTGGCCCGACGAAGCCTGGATGCAGAAATCGCATGCATTCTTTCACGCGGTACAGGAAGGGGCGCATCTGTTCCAGGGGATTACCGACGGCACCATGAGCCACGGCGAGGGCTGGCAGTACATTCAGCTTGGGAGGTATGTGGAGCGCACGGACGCGCTGGCAGGATTGATGGAGACGCACTTCAGCCGCGTGGCGGACCCCGCGAACCGGACGGTCGAAAGCACGGAGTACCTCGAATGGGTCGGCCTTCTGCGCGCGTGCCTGGCATTTGAGTCTTATTGCAAGACGTACACGGCGGAAATCCGCCCCTTGCGCGTAGCGGAGTTTCTACTCATGAATCCGGACTTCCCGCACTCGATGCGCTTTTCCGTAGATCGCGTGAACGCGGCGCTGCACGTCATCGGGGATTTGACCGAGCGACGCGAAGAATTGCCCACGCGCATCGCGGGGAGGCTGCGCGCACAGCTCAGCTTCAGCCAGATTGAGGAAGTGATCGTCGAAGGCGTACATGCTTATCTGAAGAACATCCGCAGCGAGTGCTCACAGATTCATGCCGCGATCCATCAGATTTACTTTGATTATTCGATTGAAGCGGTACTGCTGGCGTATGAATAGGGCAGGAGGCAGGGAAAAGATGGTGGTGAAAATCCGGCGGCAAATATGATTTATTCGGTGCGGCACGTCACCAGTTTTCGCTATGAACCCGCGGTGCGCGAAAGCGTGATGGAAGTTCGCATGCAGCCGCGCACGGATTTCCGGCAGCGCTGCCTGACTTTTTCTTTAAACCTGAATCCGCGCGCGACCGTGATGGTCTACCGCGATTTTTACGGCAATTCCGTGCATCATTTCGACGTTCCCCAGCAGCTTAAACTCATCGAAATCACGGCGCAGGCGATTGTGGATGTGCTTCCGGCGCGCGAGTTAGGCTCGCAGGCCGGCGGCGATTGGGACGAGCTGGACGCGCGCATCGCGCAAACGGATTACTGGGAGATGATGCTTCCCAGCCGCTTCGCCGCACCCACCGAGCTCCTCGAAAATCTCGCGGCCGAACTCGACGCGAAGCGCCGCGGAAAACCGCTGGCGCTGCTCCAGGAACTCAATGTCAAGCTCTACGAACTTTTCGACTACGTCCCGAATTCGACCAAAGTCGATTCGCCCATTGACGATGCGCTGCGCGTTCGTCGCGGTGTGTGCCAGGATTTTGCGCACATCATGATTACATTAGTGCGTCAGCTGAATATTCCCTGCCGGTATGTGAGCGGCTATCTCTATCATGAAGACAAGGCGCAGGACCGCTCCCCCGCGGGTGCGACGCACGCGTGGGTGGAAGCGTATCTAGGCGATTTGGGTTGGGTGGCTTTCGATCCCACGAACAACTTGATGGGTTGCGAGCGGCATGTTCGAGTGGCCGTCGGACGCGATTACGCGGATGTGCCGCCGACTCGTGGAGTGTACAAGGGCGAAGCCGAAAGCGAGCTCAGCGTCATGGTCGCTGTGTCTCCAGTGGACGCGCCGGAGCCGGAAGAGCTGCCCACTACGACCGTGATTCGGTCCAAGTCCGCCAGGACCGGCACTCGCGCCGAATGCAGACAACAGCAGCAACAACAACAGTGACGCAGATCGATCAGGTTCAGTTCTGCTTTTTTTCCAGTTCGGCCCAGCGGGCGTAGAGGCTATCGATTGTTTTTTGAGAGGCGTCCATTTCGACGGAGACAGCGCGAAGGCGCGCGCCGTCGGCCATGATCGCTGGGTCCAGCATGGCGTCGTGCTTCGACTGCAATTCTTTTTCCGCGTCGGCGATGCGTTGTTCGATAGTTTCGAGTTCGCGCGCTTCCTTGTAAGAGAGTTTCTTCTTCGTCAGAGACTGCTTTGGCGCATCTGCGGCCCGGCTCGGCCGCTGCGTTTCCACAGAAGCATTGATTCTTCCGGCCGCTTGTTGCGTACGCTGCCAGGATTCGTATTGCGAGTAGTCGGCAAAGCGTTCCGCGCCGCCCAGGCCGTCAAGCCCCAGCACGACGGTGGAGACGCGGTCCAGCATGTAGCGGTCGTGAGTGACCAGCACGAGCGCGCCGCGATATTCCAGCAAGCTCTCCTCCAGTATTTCCAGCGTGGGGATGTCCAGATCGTTAGTGGGTTCATCCAGCAGCAGCACGTCGGCAGGCTGAAGCATGAGTTGCGCGATCAGCACGCGCGCGCGTTCGCCGCCGGAAAGGCTTCCGACGCGCTGACCGAGATTCTCCGCGGTGAAAAGGAATCGCGCAGCCCAGGCGCCGACGTGAATCACACGATCCTGATAAATTACCGAATCACTGTCGGGCGCGAGCGCGCGGCGCAGAGTGATGTCGGGATCGAGCTGGCGATTCTGGTCGAAGTACACAATACGCAATGCATCCGCCTGACGCATGCTGCCGCTCGTGGGCTTCAACTCACCCTTCAGCAGCCGGAGCAGTGTGGTTTTGCCGCTGCCATTCGGTCCGACCAGCCCTACGCGCATCCCGGCGGTGACGATGAAATGTACGTCGTCGAAGAGAACGCGATCGCCGATGGAATAACCCGCCCGGTCGAGCGTGATCAGCTGTTTGGTTTGCCGCCCGGACTCGGAGAAATCAATTTTCGCGCTCGTGCTGCGCGTGCGTGCGCTCATCTCCGCGAGCTCGCCGATCATTTCGTGCGCTTTGTCGATGCGCGCCTTCGATTTGGTGGTGCGCGCCTTGGGGCCGCGGCGCAGCCATTCGATTTCCGTGTGCACCAGATTTTCGAGCGCCGCCTGCCGGTTTCGCTGCGCATGGAGGTGCTGTTCCTTCGCCTCCAGAAACGTGCTGTAGTTTCCGCGCACGCGGAGCGTGCCGTCTTCATAGGCGGGATTGAGCTCGACCACTTCGTTGACCACGTTCTCCAGAAAATAACGGTCGTGGCTCACCACCACGCAGGCAAACGCCGCATTTTGCAAAAGTGTTTCGAGCCACTTGATACCCGCGAGGTCCAAGTGGTTGGTCGGCTCGTCGAGAAGGAGGATATCCGGCATCTGCACCAGCGCCTCGGCGATTGCCAGACGCTTGCGCCATCCGCCCGAGAGCGCCGCGGCATCGGCGTCGAGATCGGTGAAGCCGGCGCGTCCGAGGATTTCGGCCACGCGCGCGAGCCGTTCGCCTTCGGGGACTTTGGCGCGGTCGAGGGCTTTATCAATTACGGAGCGGATCGTTTCTCCGGGATCGAACTCCGAAATTTGCATCACCAAGCTGAGGCGTGTGCCTTTGCGGATTGCGGCATCTCCACTGTCCGGGCGGACGCGCCCGTTTAGAATTTCGAGCAGGGTGGATTTGCCCGAACCGTTCGGGCCGATGATGCCGACGCGGTCGCCCTCCGATACCGTGAAAGAGATATCTTGAAATAGGGGAGCGCTGCCGTACCGCTTGGATAATCCGTGTGCGCTGATGATCGGTGGCAAGTTGCTGTGTGTTCTCCTCGACCCATAAGAGTATCAGTTTGGCGGTGTCGCGCGCCTTCGGTCGCAGCTACCGCGACGCGCTCGGTTGGCGAACGAACATCATGCTCGGCTGTCCTTTATAGGTGGTCAGGACGGATTCTCGATATCCGCATTTCTCGGCGACGCGAATAGAAGCAAGATTCTCAGGGTGAATGATGCAGGCGGTTGGTGCCGAGCGGAAGTGTGCATCGCCCCAGGCCACGGCAGCACGAACGCCTTCGGTCGCGTAGCCTTTGCCTTTCGCTTGCGAAACAATGGCCCAGCCTATTTCCGGGAAGCCTTTGAGCTGCGGCACGTCGCGCTTGTAGTCGGCGAATCCCATTTCCCCGGCAAAACTGCCCGTGGCTTTTTCTTCAACTACCCAATAGCCGAAGCCTAAGAGCGACCAGTGGCCCACGTAACGCAGCAACCTGGCCCATGCCTCTTCTTCCGTAAATGGTTTTCCGCCGATGTATCGCGTGACTTCGGGGTCCGCCCACATCGCGGCGCAATGGACAAAATCGTCGATGCGATGGGCTCGAAGCCTGAGCCGCTCGGTTTCAAGGATCGGAACTTCTACAGCGGGGAAAGAGGAACCAGACATCGCTGCAGTTTATGGGTCTGCGCGCATCACGTCAAACGCACGCTCGAATATCACGGGCAAGCTTACGTTCTTTAAGATGAACGCTTACTGCTGGAACAACATCGTGCCCCAGACTTTGCGCAGTTTTGAGGCCTGTAACAATTCCGAGGGCTTGAGCCGCGATAGCTTTGAGCGCAGGCGGCCGACGTCGAGTCCGGCCGATTGGCAGACCAGAGGAAAATCCCGCTCGTCTTTGAAGAGATACTCCTCGGCTTCGCGTTTCCGTCGAAGAGGCCCGGATACCCATTCCTGAATGGTAGTTACAACAACAGCCTGCCAAAGCCGCACTTCCATCAATTTTTCTTCATCGCCGATGATTGGAGTTTGCATGGCCCGCCCTGTAGTGATGGATTGATAGTTTGGTGTGAGCACGGGCCGTACCACTGCGGCATGCGATAGGAACCATTCCGCTGAATGTGTTGAATTGGTGAAGGCGGAAGCACCGGGAAACAGAGGATTTAGATTTTGCGCGAGTTCCGCCACCGATCCCACGCAGTGTTGTAGCATTCTCGGCGCCTCCGGCGTGAAATTAGTGCTCGTGCCAGGTAGCTTCTTCACGGACGAGAGGCCCGGGCGGTTGCCAGTACCAAAAGTTCCCTTCATCTTGAAAGGCTGTTCAGCCCGAGCGTATACTTTCTTGACTGAGCAGTTTATCGCTCACGACATCGCGCCATGCACGTTCTGGCGTGTCCCGCGAAAAAGGAATCCATGTCGGACCAGCCCCACGACGCGGAGAAGTTTCCCGAAGTGTCTGACCGCGACGCCCAACAAAATGGTGGCCCGGCTCACGTTCCGGAACGGCGCATCCACCCGCGCCGCCGGGTTGCGTCCCTTGAATACGTCGATCTGGGCGGCGGCAACGGCGGGATCATTATCAACCTAGGTGAAGACGGCATGTACGTGCAGGCAGTCGGAGGCTTGATTGATGCCGACCTTCCGCTGATTACATTCCACGTACCCGAATCAGGGCATCGCGTCGAAACCAGCGGCCGAATCATCTGGGCGGGTGAAACGAAAAAAGACGCAGGCATTCAGTTTACGAATTTGCCGGAAGAGGTTCGCACAAAAATCAGAGAGTGGATTAGTTCCGAAAAGGCGGCGGTCGAAACGGCGGATGAATCGGAAGCCATGCCGGAAATGATTAGCAAGAGCAAGGCTCGCGAGCGAATCGGCGAAAGTCCGAGCTCTCATCCGCTGCAAAAAATCGTCGCTAGGCCGCTCGTTTCGCGCCGAAGTGTTCCGTCGGGCGCACGACTTTCTGACTCACCCGCCATTCACACGATTTTCGGCTCGTCCGCGCCGCCGAAGTTATCCGTGCCCGACGATTTCACTCGAGCGCCCTCGGAACGAATCGCACCTTCGTCGCGACTCGCGGCGGCATACGTCCAGTATCGAAATCGTTTAGGACTCGCGGCAATTGTGGTTCTCGTCGCAGTCGCGTCATTGTTCGCAGGATGGATTGCGACCCGATCCAAGGCTGTTAAACAAGCCATCGCGCTCAATCCCAACTTGACGCCCGGTGAGCCCGCGCCCGCCAACACCCTGCCTCCTCCGGCTTCCATCACCGCCAACGCCAACGCATCCAGCACGCCGGTACAGATTTCGCCTTCGCGCAAACCCACCGCCGTGTCTCCGCACACGAACGTTGCTGCTACCGCTCCCACCACTTTCGCGAACACGAGCACCGCGCCTCATCAAACCGCTCCAAGGGCTCAACCGCTGCCGGCCGCACACTCATCCGCGCCGCTCAGCACGACTTCAAGTGCAAGCCCGAGTGTGAATCAACCGCTCGCCGCACCGAGGCCCGCCCTAGCCGAAAGATTGCCAACACCCGCGCCGACTGCAGGACCATCTCCGCAGAATTCGCCAGAGCCCGCGGCCGGAGTCGTCAAGGGCATGATATCCGTGACCGCGAGTCCGTATTCCTCGCCTCGCCTGCCAGCGGGACTCAAACCGAAGGTTGCGGGCCAGAGCAACGCGGTTCAGATCGGCCCGCTTATCTCGAGCGTCGAACCGGTTTACCCCGAGTCCGCTGAGCGCGACCGCGTCGAAGGTGTTGTCAAGCTGCGCGCCATTATCGGCACCGACGGCACCGTCCGCGACATCGATCAATCGAGCGGCCCCCCGCCGCTCGTGAACGCGGCCGCCGCCGCCGTCCAGCAATGGCGTTACACCCCGACGACTGTCGGAGGCCACCCGGTCGAAGCTGAAGTCAGCATTACGATCACATTCCGCCTGCAGGTCTTGCCCGCGTCCACAAATTAAGCGCACCGGCACCATCCTCGGTTCAGCAATCGTAGACGAGTGCTAGATGTCAACTATTGCGCGGGCTCGAGGCGGGAAGTGCCTCGAATTTCCTGCGGGGCAAGGGTAAGCTTGAGTCTGCGACGAAATAATCATCCATAAACTATTGCAACACAAGTAAGAATAAGAGGGCTTGCGAACGGCAACGGCTGGTGCATAAATGGGGCCGTACGGTTGCGCTTCCTGTTGGGACGAACGGCGCAAACTACACGCTGCTATGGGCGACAAAACAGACTGGGTGCAGAATCGGCGATGTCCTAAGTGCGACAGCACGGAAGTGCGCCGCTCGCCGAGAAGGGGATTCGTCGAGCTTGTGTTGCTCGCGGGCGTGAATTGGCGTCCATTTCGTTGCCAGGGCTGCGGAGAAAGATTCTTCCGTCGCATACCCCGGGGATGGGACCCAGCGCGGAGGCATCGACACGTGATGCCGGACACCGAAAAGTCCTTGCCGGTTTTGGTTTACGGATATCAGGCAGACAAGGAGCTGTTCCAGGAAGAAACCGGAGCGCGCCTGGTAGGTGCGAACAGTGCTGTGCTGAGCCTGACCGCGACCGTGGAGTTAGGCCAGACGTTGATGTTGCTGAGCCAGGCAAGCGATGAGGAGCAGCCGTGCGAAGTAGCCACGGTGACACGCGAGAACGGCAAGAGCATCGTGGAAGTTCGATTCAGCCGAGCGGCGTGGGAATTTTGGAGCATGCCGAACCCAGCCGTTGATCACTAAGCGCTCATGCGGGTGGCTTCTAAGAAGAAATCGCGGAAACCTTTCGGGAACTTCAGAACCAAATGATGTGAACGCCCATGGCCATGAGCGCGATCGCGATGATGCTCTCGGGTACTCTGCGGGGCAAACGGCCATGAAGCTGGCTGGCGAAATGAATCGCAGGGATGGAACCGCATACCAGCGGCAGAACCATTTGCCAATCGATGTTGCCCATCGCGGCGTAGGGCAGGCTGGATACCGCGATCAGAACCATTCCGGTGACAACGCTTGTCCCCACTAGCGGACCTGACTTCATCGGGAAGAGAATCACAAGCGCCGCAACAACCAGCGCCCCGCTGCCGATAGAAGTGGTGGAAACCGTAAGTCCCACTAAGAAACCAACCAGAACGAGCAGTCCTGCGAAATCCCGGCCGGCGAAAAATGCTGGGCGCTCGACTCCAGGCCTGAGATGGTGCGGAACGAGCTTGAGCAGCATCAACAGTGAAACGATGATCAGAATCGAACCGATGGCCCGCAGCATCCAGACGTCCAGGATGTGAGGCTTGTGCAATCCGAGGTAGCGGATAATGAATCCGCCCAATAGAGCGCCGGGGACGCCGCCGATCACGAGCCTCTTGACCAGGTCCATCCGCACTAGACCCTTCTTGAAAAAGCTCCAACTGCCATAAAGCTTCGTGGTGACACCGAAGGCGAGACTCGTCCCAACAGCTTCCGCCGGCGACATTCGAGCAAGGATGATGAGCAGGGGAGTAAGAAGGGACCCGCTGCCCTCGCCGGTGAGACCGATTACCAGTCCGACGAGGGCGCCCAATGCGACGATACTCAAGAAATGCATGGATGCTTTAGTTCTCGATGTAGCCAAGCCGCGCCAGGCGAGCGCGAATCTTCTCCGCCTCGTCCGTGGTGTAGGCCGGCTCGTGCGCCGGTTCGACAAGTCCCATGCGCTCGAGCCTTCCCAAAATTCGAGCGGCGGACTCTTCCGGCGATTCTTTCTGAGTCTGGATCAGAATTTCAGGATGAAGCGGCGCTTCATAAGGATCGCTGATCCCGGTAAAGTTTTTCATTTCGCCGGCAAGGGCCTTTTTGTACATGCCCTTGACGTCGCGCTGAATGCAAAGGTCCAGAGGCGTATCGACGTACACTTCGATGAAATTCTCGATCTTGGAGCGAACTTCGTCGCGGACGGAACGATAAGGAGAAATCGCCGCGGAGATAGCGATCGCGCCGTGCTTGCTCAACAAACCACAGACGAAGCCGATGCGGCGGATATTCTCGTCGCGGTCTTCCTTGCTGAAGCCGAGCCCCTTGGTGAGGTTAGTGCGAACCACGTCACCATCGAGAATCTCGACGCCCCGGCCGCGGCGCTTAAGTTCCGGAGCGATGATTTCGGCGAGAGTAGACTTGCCGGAGCACGGCAGCCCGGTAAACCAGAGCGTAAAGCCTCGATTCTTCGTATTCATTCTTGGAGTCCCCATTGGTGGATTTAGTTATCGCGATACGCTTCGCGGAGAATTTCCGCGACTTCCGGACGCGTGAATTCCAGAGGCAGATTCTCGCCCGCGCGAAGCAACTCGCGGACCTTGGTGCCGCTTAGAACCAGGCGTTCGGCCGGGCCATGCTTGCAGGTCTTTTCCGAAGCCATGGCGCCGCACTTCTTGCAATAGAAGGTGGCGTCGAAGCAGATGGGCGTGATCCCCAACTCTCCGGGTTCGAATTCGAAAAACTTTCTTTGCGCGTCATAGGTGCCATAAAAATTGCCGACGCCGGCATGGTCGCGACCCACGATAAAGTGAGAGCAACCGTAATTCTTGCGGGCGATGGCGTGGAAGATGGCCTCGCGGGGTCCAGCGTAGCGCATGGCTGCGGGGTACAAACTCAGCACCGCGCGGCTGGCGGGCAGGGCGCTATCGAGCAACGCGACGTAGCATTGCAAGCGCACTTCCGCAGGCACGTCTTCCGATTTGGTTTCCCCTACGAGCGGGTGCAGCAAGAGTCCGTCTACCGTTTCGAGCGCGCACTTCAAAATGTATTCGTGAGCGCGGTGCACGGGATTGCGCGTTTGGAAGCCCACTACCGTGCTCCAGCCGCGGTGTTCGAAGAGGAAGCGCGTTTCTTTCGGATCGAGCAGATAATTCGTGAACTCGCCGCGATCCGGACGCCGCAACAAGCTGATGGTTCCGGCCAGGCACTGATCTCCCACGGTCGAAAGGTATTGCACGCCGGGGTGCGTATCGCTCGTAGTCTTCAATACGAGCTCCGCTTCGTGATTGCGGTCATAGCGAAACACATCGTCGAGATGCAGGATGGCGACGACTTGCTCTTGAGCGTCAACGAGAGCGACATCGGGACACGAGCGTACGCGCTGCGCATCCGCTTCGGTCACCGCCAGCGTCACCGGAATGGTCCACGGAAGCCCATTCTCCAGGCGCTGATTATCGACGACGTTTTCGTAATCCTTGCGACCCATGAAGCCGGTCAGCGGCGAAAAGGCTCCGATGGCGATGAGTTCGACGTCGGAAAGTTGGCGAGAATTGAGTGTGAGCCGTGGAAGTCCTTCCGCGCGCTCGACCCAGCGTTCGCGATCGTTTCCCTCCAACATTCTGTTAATCAGTTTGCCGCCATGCGGCCGAATCAGTTGACTAGTCATGTCCCCTCTTCTTTTTCTCTCTTCGCTATTTGGATCTGAGAGATTTGGTACGACCAAAGATGCTTTGTGCGGCCCCTACTCGCGGCCGCTCCAGGTCTTAAAGCCGCGGATCAAGCTCAGGTCCTTACGCGCGTCTCCGGAGTAGGAGACGGCACGATCGTCCCAGTACAAATCGGCGACGGGCTTGGGACCAGCGGTCTTGTAATCCGAGTTTCGATTGATCTCGTCGAAAGGTATGCCGTGCTGGGCGAGGTAGTCCTTGATCTCGTGCTCCCCACGAGTGGTGTGGATGACGATTTTCCAGCCCTCGGAACGGAGCTCGTGCAAAGCCCCGATCACGTCCTTCCGGGGTGCGCCTAGCACACCGGGACCCTTGTAACCGTCATAATCCGCTATGACGCCGTCGAAGTCGACCGCAATGGTCCGTTTAGAATCATTCAGTTTATATGCCATCTGTTGGATATCCCGAGCAGCAACAGCTGTTTTGCAACCTGAGTTCCAATCCTGAGCCTCGTTAAGGGTAACAAATTATTGCGCTTATGTCTCGCGGTGACATCGTACTAGAGCCCCGGAAGGGGTACGCCTGATAAACTTTACCACTTTTGCGCACTTTGCTTCCCGGCGCCTCTGGCGAGCAGAAATCGAGGCTCCGGTGGCATTTAGGCGAGATTCTAGCGGGCTCAAGTCCGGACGGTCGTTTCCATTTATATCCAAAGTCTTGCATGTCGCATGGCAGAAAAATAGCCAGAAATGAGCGCAAATAGCCTATTCTCAACGCGAATTTGGCACTCCGACTTTGGAATGAGGAATGCTAGGAGACAGTCGCTTGGGGTCCTGCCGTTCCTTTGGTTGGGGTCTGTTTAGAGAAAGCCGCACCTGGAGCGAAGAGTAAATTCGGAGGGGTGAAATGAGCAGGATTTCTGTAGGCTTGATGGTTGTGGCGATGCTCGCTGTCGCTTTGGTTGCGATGCCAGCGAATGCCGGATCGGTACTCCCGAAGGGCCCAGCTATCGATTTTGGATCGATCACCGAACCGGGAAACGTGCAGCATTCCGGTGGAATGGTGAACTTCACGGAAGGCTTTGGTAACGCTTTCACAGTAGTAAACGCGCCTATCTATCAGTTGCGGGCGCCGGTGGGAAGCCATGGGCCTTCGAAGAATGGTTTGTATGCGGTCACCAGCGGTGCGCTGAACATCACGACTGGCCCATGCATTTCCGGCTGCGTCGGCATTAGCAAGACGGGCTTCCAGGGCGTGGATTTCTCCGGTGCGGGAAGTTCCCTGACTCTTACTGGCGCCATCGCCGGTCTAGGGATCACGAGTCCCGAAATGCTCATCGAGGGCGTTTTCGATGATCTAGGTTCATCGAACCCGGCCACTCACGTGAGCTTGAATAAAGGCACCAATGCAAAACACCCCGGCACTGGCGGTATGACGGGCTATCTGGATATTACCTATATCAATCCGCTGATCGTCGAGTTGTTGCACCTGCAAGGCACCATCGGCGAGGGGCAGATTTCCGAGATGTACTTCAATCTCAACTTTATGTCGGGAAGCAATAGCTGGACCGGACCGATTCTTTCGTCCGACCTGAACGTTGTTCCGACTCCCGAGCCGACCAATTTGATGCTTCTGGGTACTGCACTCTTGGCCGCCGCTTGGATTACACGGCGCAAGGTCAGAGCGTAATTCGGCTGGATTGGCGTTTGATCTTGAGAAGGCGGGCGACTTAGTCGCCCGTTTTTTTTTGGAGCGGTCTTTCCGGCGAGTGGCGGGGTCGGCCCGGTGCCACTCTGAGCGTTCGACGAATCCACGATGTTTAGTTGCAGGCTCCGGCCCGTGCAAATTCGCCATTCGGGCCTGCAACGGATGTAATACAATGGCATTGCCAGCGATTACCTTGAGCTAAATTCGGATGTACCTCGGGCGCGCATGGGTGTGAGATTTCACGATTTACAGCAGCCTCGCGACCAGACCTCCGTAGGAGTGACATCTAAGCGATGAAAATCTGCGTTCTGGGGCTGGATTGCGCTGCGCCGGGTATCATTTTCAACGATGAGCGGCTCGTGAACATCCGGCGGCTGATGGCTAACGGGATACATGGGCGCCTGGAGAGCGTGATACCCCCCATCACCGTGCCTGCCTGGATGTGCATGGTTACGAGCCAGGACCCCGGCTCTCTGGGCGTTTACGGCTTCCGAAACCGCACGGACTACTCCTACAGTGGTTTGGGATTTGTCACTTCCAATTCAATCCAGGCGCCGGCGATCTGGGATCAGGTCGCAACCCGAGGTAAGAAGTCCATCATCGTAGGCCTGCCGCCAGGATATCCTCCGCGCAAGATTAATGGCATCAGCGTGGGATGTTTTCTGACGCCCGACACGGTGAAGGGCGAATTCACTCATCCATCCAGCATCAAGGCAAAAATCACCGAGCTCGTCGGCGAATACCCTACGGACGCGAAAGGCTTTCGCACAGAAGATAAGGCCTGGCTGAAGAAAGAAATCTTCGACATGAGCCGGAAGCAATGGGAAGTGGTTCGCTGGCTGCTGAAAGAGCAGGAGTGGGATTATTTCCATTTTGTCGATATCGGGCTCGACCGCATGCATCACGGCTTCTGGAATTATTTCGACAAGGAACACGTGCAGTACCAGCCGGGAAGCCCGTTTGAGGATGCCATCCCGGAATATTACCGCTGGATTGATGAGCAAATTGGAAGCGTGCTTGCGTTGCTGGATAAGGATACGGTGGTGCTGGTCGTCTCCGACCACGGAGCGCAGCGCCTGGACGGCGGGTTCGCGGTGAACGAGTGGCTCGTCAACGAAGGGCTGCTGGTCCTGGAAGAAACGCCTAAAGAAGTGACCGCTTTCAGCAAGCTGAAAATCAACTGGGCGAAAACGAAAGTGTGGAGCGAAGGCGGCTACTATGCCCGTGTCTTTTTCAACGTGAAGGGGCGCGAGCCGCAGGGAATCATTCCGGAGTCGGAGTACGCCGCGTTTCAGGACGAAATGAAGCGGCGATTCGAGGCGCTGAAGGACGACAAGGGCCGACCACTGAATTCGCTGGTCTTCAAGCCCAAGGAAATTTACAAGAACGTCCGAAACGTGGCGCCGGATCTGATCGTGCATTTTGGCGGGTTATATTGGCGATCGATTGGAAGCGTGGGATATGGGCGCGTCCACGTGCAGGAAAACGACACTGGGCCCGATGCCTGCAATCACGCGCAATACGGCATGTTCCTTCTTTCCGCGCCCAACAACGATTTGCGGGGCGAGTTCGAGGGCGCAAAACTCCTGGACATTGCGCCGACACTGCTGGACCTGGCTGGGTACGAAATCCCTAGCGCGATGCAGGGCCGATCGCTGGTGCGCAAGTCAAAATAAGTTAGTATCGACGTCAAGCTGAACAGCAGGGAAAGCCGCTGCACGGGGCGTGATATCTTCCTGGTATGCGGATTCTGACTTTCACCAGTTTGTTTCCAAACGCCGTGCAGCCCTGGCACGGGATCTTTATTTATCAGCGAGTAGCCCATCTCGCCCGCAGGCCTGGAAATTCTGTCACTGTGGTTGCGCCCGTTCCGTACGCTCCCTCATGGATTCCCAGCGAGCGATGGCGGGAAACAAGCCGCATTCCGCGGCAAGAAAGGTTTGGGGATTTGGAAGTTTTTCACCCTCGCTATTTTCTCGTACCCAAGATTTCCATGCTTGTTCATGGCTTGGCCATGTTTCGCGGCAGCAAGGATCTTGTTCGAGAACTGCACAGCGAACAGAATTTCGACTGCATCGACGCTCACTATGTTTATCCCGATGGATTTGCGGCCGTGTTGCTGGGCAGGTCGCTTGGAATTCCCGTGATAGTCTCGGCGCGGGGCACGGATATTAGTTTGTTTCCGACGTTTCGCACGATTCGGCCGATGATTCGGTGGACGCTGCAGAATGCCGCGGGGACAGTTGCAGTTTCCAATGCGCTGAAAGAGTTGATGTTGGAACTGGGAGCTCCGGCGGATCGTGCGAGCGCCATCGGAAATGGAGTGGATACCGGGCGCTTTCAGCCCGTGGATCGCCAGGATGCGCGGCGGAAATTGGGAATGTCCGAGGATGGCGAAATTATTGTTTCCGTCGGGAATCTCGTTCCAGTGAAGGGGCATCAATTTCTGATTCCCGCGATTGCGCAGCTTGTCGCGCGGCATCCGAAAATCAGGCTATACATTGTCGGAGAGGGAGGATCGCGCGCGGCGCTTGAGGCTCTGGCGCGTCGCGCCGGCCTTCAGGATCGAATATTTTTCGCCGGGCGCAAGCCCAACGAGGAGCTGAAGTATTGGTACAGCGCGGCCGATGTGAGCTGCCTGGCGAGTTCGCGCGAAGGATGGGCTAATGTGCTGCTGGAGTCGCTCGCATGCGGCACTCCCGTGGTGGCCACGCGCGTGTGGGGCACGCCGGAAATTATCTCGTCACCCGAATTGGGCGTCCTTGTGGATCAAACTGTGGAATCCATTGCGGGCGGGTTGGAACTGGCGCTGCAGAAGCGGTGGGACCGTGAATACTTGACTCGTTACGCTGCTTCGCGCACGTGGGACGTCGTCGCCGAAGAGATGGAGAATTTTCTGTCGGCGCGAGTTCGTGCGGAGCGGCCGTCGGTTTCGCAAACGTAGCAGCAGGGATTCAAGTTCGGAGGGCGAGAGACGCGGCGTGGGAAATTTCCTCGTAATTATTCCTGGGAAGGGTGGGACAGCCGAAGCGAAGCGGCGGTTTCGCAGTGGCTTGGAAGCCGCTCGTGAAATCAGGGCGCAGATCCCGAGCAATTCCGTGGAGAGCGATTGGGCGCTTGCTGCTGCGTTTCCGCGCCAGAATGGATCGGGAGGCGAGATCGTCACCGATCCCGAGACGGGCAGCTGGCTGCTTTCGAGCGGGACATGGTTCCACGAGGAAGGCTATTCCAGCGGCGCGGAATCGCGTTTGCTGCGCCGATATCTGGAGACAGACGCAAAGCGGCTCGGTCGAGAGCTCGAGGGTTTTTTCGTGCTCGTGATCGGCGACGCTAGGACCCGCGAAGTCATCGTAATCACTGACATCATTGGAAGCTGCCACTGTTTTGAACGCTCGCTCCCCGATGGAACCGCGCTTTCAGGCTCGTCGTTATTGCTGGCCGCGCTTGGAAATGTTCACTTGGATTCGGCGGCCTGCCAGGAATTTGCTTACACCGGCATCATCTACGAAGACAGAACTTTTTATCGGGAAGTGCGAAAGCTTGGGCCGGCGTCCATTTTCCGTTTTGTGGGAGGTGAGAAGAAGAGCGAAGAGAAATACTGGCGGGCAACCGAAGTGAAATCCGAATCGCTGCATGGTGATTCCGCGGTCGACGCGCTGTGGGAAGAAATGACGCGTGCGGCGAAACGCGTTCACATGCTGCACGCGAATCCTGTTTGCGATCTAACCGGAGGATACGATTCGCGCGCGCTCGTGGCCGCGTTTCTGGGAGCCGGCGTGCGATGCTCTACGGCTGTCTTCGGAGATCCGAAAAGCGCGGACGTTCGCATTTCGCAGGCATTGGCGCAGAAGCTTAGCTTGCCGAATTTGCACAGCGAACCGATGCAGCAGATTTCGTTCGAGCAAGTGGAAGCATGCTTACCGCTCACTGATGGCGAGTACGATCTGGTCAACTACGCGCAGATTCGAGAAATTCATCAGCGGCTCTCCGCGCAATTCGGCATCAGCATCAACGGATCCTTCGGGGAAGTAGCGCGGGGCTATTGGTGGGAACTGCTTTTTCCTCGGATCGGCGCGCGCGGGCCGCTCGATGCGCACAAACTCGCCGAGCGTCGTTACGCGGCGCAGCGGTTTGACGGTTCCATGTTTCCAGCGGGCGAGCGACTGGATCTAACAGCGCACTTTGCCGGGGTGATCGAGCGAACGAATGCGGGCCTATCTGATCTTCCGAACACTTTTCAGATGGACCACGCCTATCTGATGATGCGCATGCAGCGCTGGCAGGGACGCATCGCCAGCAGCACGAATCAAATCTGGCCGTGCCTATCGCCTTTCATGTTCCGCTCGGTGATTGAAAGAATGCTCGGAACCGGCGCGATGCTGCGCTGGCGCGGATTGATGATACGGAAAATGCTCGCAAGATTCTCTCCGCAGATGGCGCATTATCCGCTCGAGCACGGCTTTCCGGCCGAACCTGCCACCTGGAACAATTTCTATCGATTCCTTCCGCTCGCAAATTACTTCGGCGGGAAGGTTATAGGGAAAATCAGCGGCAAACTGGGCTTGAAGAAAGCGGCTAAATCCGCTGAAGGAAGCATCGATCCTCGTTTGCAACTCTGGCGCGACGAGCAAGTGAAGGAACTCCTGCAGCCCGCAAATATGCAACTCGCATCTTACGTGGACTCGGCTGTGCTCGCGAATTTTATGACGCGCTCGCGGCAGAGGGAGTTTTCATTCGCCGATCAATGGGCCAGGATATTGAGCCTGGAATGCGCGCTGCAAGCTGCGGCAAGGGCTCGCCGAAACATCGCGGAATAGCCCGCGGACGGAAGGCGGATTACGCGGAGAAAGTGTCGCGCCACTTGCGGAACATCAGCACGGACCAAAGATGCGCCGAGCGGTCGTAAACGCCCTTCTGGTGCTGGTCCCAAATCTTTTTGAGGAACTTCCGGTCCAGGATTCCATCCTCAGACGAAAACAAAGCATCGTGCGCCAGTTCGCGCAAGTCCTCGCGGAACCAGCGCGCAAGCGGGACGGCGAATCCCTGCTTCTTGCGTTCCAGGATTTCCGATTTCAGCACCGGCTCCATGGCCTTCTTGAAAATGTACTTTCCCTCGCGGCCCACAAGTTTCAACGATGACGGAATAGACGCGACCATTTCCATCAACTTGTGGTCGAGGAGCGGAGCGCGGACTTCGAGCGACACGGCCATGCTCGCCCGATCTACCTTGGCGAGAATGTCGTCGGGCAAGTATGTCTTGATATCCACGTATTGAATACGCGAAAGCAAGTCGGGAGTGTCCGCGCGGTCGTAATATTGTTGGAGCACGCCGATCGAGTCGTATCCGCCCAGAGCTTTGCGAAAGTCCGGAGTAAAAAGATTCGGTTTCTCGCCCGGGCGGAAAATCGAGACGGAGTTGAAATACCCTTCGAGCGGCGAACGCGCCAGGCTCTGGAAGGTGGCCTTGGCGCGGAGAAAACGCGGTGCCCACGCAAGAGGGGGATACGCGCTGCCTAACGGCCCAAAAACAGTGCGGCGCACCGGCGCGGGAATAACTCCCCGCATCTGATTTTCCAGGCGATCGAAGTAATATCGGCGATAACCGGCAAAGCTTTCGTCTCCGCCGTCTCCGCCAAGCGCGACGGTCACGAACTTGCGAGCCACTTGAGAAACGTAATAGGTGGGAATGGCGGAGGAATCCGCAAACGGTTCGTCGTAATGCCACACGAGCTTGTTGAGCACGTCGAGCGCATTGGGCCGCACGATCTGTTCGTGGTGATCGGTGTGAAACTGCTCGGCCACTTTGCGCGCGTAGTCCGATTCGTCGAATTCCTGCTCTGCAAAACCAATCGAGCAGGTGGTGACCGGCCGTTTCATGATTTTCGCCATGAAGGCGACGATTGACGATGAATCCACTCCGCCGCTGAGGAACGCACCGAGCGGCACTTCGCTCATCAAGCGCATACGAGTCGCTTCGCAAAGCTGATGCCGCAATATTTCACACCACTCCTCTTCGCTGCGCTGTTCGACATGTCCGAACGAAATATCCCAGTAGCGTTCGACTCGCACGCCTTGTGCCGAAGCCACCAGATAATGGCCGGGCAAGAGTTTCTGGACGGAGCGATAGATCGTCTTGGGAGCGGGAACATAACCGAGCGAAAAATAATCGGAGAGCGCTTCGATATTGATGTCGCGCGGCAGGGAATCGCCGGCCAGCAAACACTTCAGCTCGGAACCGAACAAGATGCGCTTCGCATCCGCAGCAAAGAAGAGCGGTTTTTTCCCCACCCGATCGCGGGCCAGCAGCAGTTTGCGTTGGCGTGAATCCCACAGCGCGATGGCAAACATTCCGCGCAGCATGGCGAAGCACTCTTCGCCGTATTCTTCATACAGATGGACGATGGTCTCCGTGTCCGAGCGCGTGGAAAAACGGTGGCCGCGCTTGATCAAATCGTCGTGTAGCTCCAGGTAGTTGTAGATTTCCCCGTTCAGCATCACCCACACGCGGCCATCTTCGTTCGAAAGAGGCTGGTGGCCTCCGGCCACGTCGATGATACTTAGACGCCGGAAGCCCAGGCCAATGCCGGGTCCGACGAAGATGCCTTCATCATCCGGGCCACGATGTACGATCGTTTCCGTCATGCGGTGCACGAGCTCGCGGGGGATCTCGCGCTCCTGCCCGAATTCAAAAAGTCCGCAAATGCCGCACATTTCTTTTTTTGTCCTTAACTAATGACCGGGCGTTTGGACGCCGCGTCGCGCTGCGAGCTCCAAGTACAGTTGGCTGTATTCATCAAGCATGTGAGCGAGGGTGAAGCGTGCGATAACTCGTTCGCGCGCTGCAGCTCCGAACCGCCGCCGCAATTCCTCTTGAGACGCGAGAAGCGCCAAACGCGAAGATAGAGTTTCCGCATCGCCAGCCCGAAACAACCAGCCCGTTGCATCTTCCGCGACCACTTCGGGATTTCCGCCGACGGCCGTGGCGACGACCGGCAAGCCCGTGGCCATGGCTTCGAGCAGCGTATTCGACATACCTTCGGAGATTGAAGTCAGCGCGAAGACGTCCATGACCTTGAGCAAATCCGGAACTTGATCGCAAGAGGGGATAAACGTGACGCGGCCCGCAAGAACAGCGGAATCCCTTACAAGTTGTTGATTGCGTTCGAGTTCGGGCCCGGATCCAACCAGCAGCGCATGCACGTCAATCCCTTTGTTCGCCATAATCTCGACCGCGCGAAGCAGTGTGGGATGATCCTTAATCGCCACCGTTCGTCCCACAGTTCCGACGACGAACCGATTTTCCGGCAGTCCAAATTGTTTTCGCAGCGCCGCGCGGAGCTCGGGTCGCGGACTGAACCTTTGCGTGTCCACGCCATTGTAAATTACGCGGATTCGATTCGTCGAAAACCAAGCCTGCTCGGCGTGATAGTTGCGAAGCTCGCGCGTCACGGTGAAAACTGCATCAGCCATCGAATACGCAGCGCGGCGGAAAATGCGTCGGCGTTTCGGAAGCCCGCCAAGCATATCCAATTCATAGCCGTGCTCGCTGTGGATTGCCACGGGAACCCCAGCGAGCCGCGCGGCCGGAATCGCTTCAATGGCACCCCAATTTCGTGAGTGCACGATGTGCGGACGATAAGCTCGCATGATGCGCGCGAGCCGCAATACTAAGAACTCGTACCCGCTGTCTTCTTTTCCTTCCAGCAGCAACGCACCGCCGGGAATTTTCAGCCTGTCGAGCGCGGGATCCATGCCTCGAAGAGCAGCGAAACGGTGCTCGAAAATGTCTTCGTTCAGACCCCCGACCAATTTCAGGACAATGTTTTCCGTCCCGCCCGTTGCCAGGCGGTTCAAGACATGCAGAACCCGCAGAGGACTTCGTCCAGGCATTTGCGCCTTCGGAATATCACCGGGCGTGTCCGTACGAGGAGGCCCGGTGGTGACGGTCGCGTTCATAAATCCGCTGGCCCCGCCTTCACGAACATACGCCCGAAAGGAGTTTTGGTTTTCACCCACAGTTTTAGATTCCAATAACAGCGGTAGGCAGCGCGCATCCCGGGCCAGCTAGCCTTGCGCTCGCGAGATGTTTCGGAAGGCGTGACGGGATACCCCAATTTTTGCAGCGTAGGTCCGATCAATTCTTCCAGCGCCGCAAGTTCTCCCGAAGGAATTCCTTTTCGCCACCGGCCGACCGGACCGAATGCGCCTGCCTTCGATTCTTTCTCGAACGAGGTGTTGGGCTCGCTTACGGAGCCGATGCCCACGCGCTGAATCAGTTCGTAATCGAGATCCTGGTCGATGAATCGGCTGATCAGCGCCAAGGTTTCAACCGGTTGGGCTATCAATGCCTCGTAGCGCACTTCGATATAATCCCGCCCAATCGATTTCTGATATTCCCTGCCTTTATCGAGCAGCCATTCCCAATACAAACCCGCAACCACCGTGCGGCGGTTCCGATCCCAAGAGAACGGTTGGACCCAGCCTTTCTTTTCCAGGGACAAAGCTACATCCCGGCCATCGCGGATCATGTGAATCACAAGAGCGTCCTGAATTTCTTTTTTTATTCTCGACAGGTAGAGAATGTGTTCGGGCGTATTCTCGGCCCATCTCTCGACGTTCTGCTTGCGAGCCATTTGCTCCATCACAAAGCGGAGAAAATCGCCTCCAGTGCGGCATTCATTCAAGATCCGCGCCTCAATTTGGGCGCGATCGAGGCCCGTGAGAGTGAAAAGCTTGCTCTGCGACCACAGATCGAATGCTTTGCGCCGATTTTCTTCCACGTTCAGGTCGGCAAATTGCGGAAAGACCAAGTCGAAAACTTTCGACTCGGTCAGGTAAACCGCAAAGCCTCCCGCGGAAAGCAGCATGTGATAAAGCAGGGTGGTTCCGGAGCGAGGCGAGCCAACAACAAAAACGGGCGATTTCATTATTTCTTTGGACGCGCCGGAAGACGGCTCAGTGTGAGCGTCCGGCTGCGCCGAAATCATCGCGGGCTGTTTTGTGGTGCTCACCATTGCATCCTGAGGCGAAATCAAATCGCGTGCGCATGCGTCGTTCCATCGTGCGCGTGCCTTCGGAACTTTCGGAATAAACGTCTAACGGAGCCTACCTGCGACGGGCTCAGAAAAGTTGCAAGGTAAGCGAGTCGGTAGCGCAGGTTCCACGGAGACAGGTGCATCGCGCCCGAAAGCAGCCGGCGCGCTTCGATGTGGTTGCCTTGATCCATCCACGTGCGCCCCAGCCACATGTAGGGCAGAGCCAAGCGCCGATTCACGTAGGATTCGCCAAGCTCACGCCGGATTTCGGGATAAAGTTCCAGCGTTCTGTTCAGCACTTTTGCCTGCCAGGGCATGCCCGCTTGCGGAACCCTCGCTAGTTTTTGGGTGCTCATCTGTGCGTGCTGCCGGTACATCACCAGCGGCTTGTCCACGTAACCAAACTCGAAATGCCTCGACATGCGCAGCCACATTTCGTAATCGCAGCCGACAAAAAATGTTTCGTTGAAGCCTCCCACACCCTTTGCAGCGTCCTTACGCAGGACGGCGGAGCTTGTCTGAAATAAAGTCTCTCTAAAAAGCTTCGGGAAAATCCAGCCGCTAACGTAAACGCGCCCACGAGAGGCGCGAACACTTTTATCGATGACGCCATTTTCGTCGAAAGTCGTCATGTCCGAGTAAATCAGCCCGTAATCAGGATGGGCTTCGGCGAGTTCCATTTGTAGCTGGATTTTTTCGGGTAGCCAAAGATCGTCGGCGTCGAGGAAGGCGACGTAATCACTTTTGGAGTGCCGGATCCCAGTGTTCCTTGCAGCGGGCTCTCCGGCATTTTTCTGATAAACATAGATAATTTTGTCCCCATAAGACTCAAGAGCCTTGCGCGTGCCGTCGGTGGACCCGTCGTCGACTACGATGATCTCGTTTGCCGGGCGCGTTTGCGCCAGCACACTATCGACCGCGAATCGCACGTACTGTTCGCAATTGTAAACAACGATTACCGCGCTGACGCTGGCGTTACGCATGCGTACCTCACATCCCGCTATTCGGGGAGAGCCGCGGCTCTCCACCGCAACGTGGCCCAAAGACTTTGTGCCGTTTGCTTCGCTTTCTTTACCTCATTCTTCTTGAAGAATCCAACCAAATACAAAACCAACGGGAACGACATGAAGATGAGCAGCTTCAAGGCAACGGAAAGCACGATGGAGCCCACCGATATTTTCTCTGCGCCCCAGTACAATGCCGAAGCGATAATCAAGGACACGAAAAACGCTCCCAGCTGGTACGAAACGGGATGGACTTTCTCGGACAGGAAATATGCAAGTCCGGCCATGAAAAGAAAACTGAGAGCGGTGGCCCAGGCCGCGCCGAATCCAGCGTAGCGGCGGATCAGGAAAAAGTTCAGAAGCAGATTCATCGCGAGAGAGACGGCGCTGATCATGCCAATCGAAAATGTTTTCTTCTCGACGTAGATTCCGCCCACCATGAATCGGAAGGAGCCTTGGAAAATATAGGCAAGGGCGATGATGGGAACAATCTTGTAGGCGTCGCGAAAGGCCGGCGAGGCGATGATGCCAATCACGTCCTTGATGACCAGCGATAGACCAAGAGCAATAGCCACGAGCGCCAGGGAATAGTAGCGGAAAATACGAGAAAACAAGTCTGCGCCGTTCGGCCGCTTGGCGATGTCATACATCCGGGCGCTCCAAATCATGTCGAAGGGCTGCACCAGAAGGAAGCTCAGCATGAAACCGAACTTGTAACCCAAAGCGTAGATTCCCACGGTCGAAACGTTAGTGAATTTCTGCAGGAAGAAACGGTCGGAAAAATTCAGCGCAAACGCAGCGAGACTCGTTATCACAAGCGGCGCGCCAAAGCGCACGAGTGCGCCCAGCTTTTCAAAGCTGAAGCCGAGCTTAACCTCCCAAACGGTCATGGCCGTCAGGACGATGGCGGAAATCGCCATGCTGATCAAGCCGCTGTAGAGGATTCCGATCACTCCGCTTTTCATTACGACGATGAAAAACACGTTGAGAGACAACGAAATCACCATGGCGATGACGCCCAGGGTGGACACTAATCCCGATCGCTGCTTGGCTCGCAAATAGCTGAACGCCACGCTGTTGATAGTGGAGAAAAAGAACGTAATGGAAAGAAGCCAAAAATATTTGTAGTAGATCGGCGTTTTCAGGATCAGCGACGAGAGCTGCTTTCCGAAAATAATGCCGCCAGAGGCGGAAAGCAGGCCCACCACGCAGGCCGCGATCAGCACCGTGCTGATGACTTCATTTCGATTCTTTTGATCTTCGTACTCGTAGTAGTAGCGGATGATCGCCGCATTCATCCACATCATCACAGCGAGGCCGAAGAGCGCCACCGACAAATCGAGAAGCTCCAGCGTTCCGTAATCCGCAGGCGAAAGGTAATGCGTGTAGAGCGGGATCATCAAGAAGCCGGCGGCCTTGCCGAGAATTCCGCCGGCACTATAAATCGTGCCGTGCTTGGTGAGACTTTTGATCTCGTCCAAGATCCCCGCTGCTGGCGGGCTACTCGACATATCCGAGACCCTTAAGACGCTGCTCGATGAGTTCAGCTTCTTGATCGGTGTATTCAGTTGAGGTTTGCAGAGCTGTGGCGTTGTCCACTTGCTCGTAACTCACGGGCGGAAGTCCGGTGAAAAGTTCCTCGAGCACACGGCCATCCATGTCGGAGGGAACCGGCAGACCGAGCAGATACAGCACGGTGGGAACGATGTCAATAAGATTGGGGCGGAAGTTCGCCGCCGGACGCTTGAGTCCGTTGGCCTGAATCATCAACACGCCGTTGTGGCGGTGATTGCCTTCGTTCGAAACTTTCGGCGGCGCATCTGAAACCGACATGGAAAAGGTGTAGCCATCCTGCGGGATGAGAATGACGTCGGGAAGCAGGATGCCGTCCTGCGACTTCGGATAAATCTCCGAGCCGCGAGCGACGCGAGTGAAGAGTTTTTCTTTCGTTTCCGGATGGCGAAGCGTTTGAAATTTGGCGATGAGTTCGGAAACGAGACTCTCGTATTCGGCCCCCGGCTGCACGATTCCTTGCGAGCCTCTTCCGACGAGATTGACGAAAAGATGCGCGGTTTCCGTGCCTTCTACCGTGGCCACTTTGGTTCGAGTCCAGTCGATTAGCGATTTCTGCTGGGGAATCTGTTCGTGAGCCTGCTCGCCCCAGGACTTATACTTCAGGCTCTGGTTAGGATCGAAAATGGCGTGCTTGAGTTTTGCGGAGGCGTCGTAGAGCCTGCGAATCGTACGGAAACGCGATTTGCGAAACAGATCCTGAAGACTGGTCTGCTTCCCGCTGCGAATGTGGAAATAGTCCCATTCGCGCAAAAAATAGTTGGGCCGGATAGAACCGAGATTCCTTCCGAAGCCGTGATCGGAAACCACAAAGGTCACCGGATCGAAATCCTGGACCTTTTGAAGCAAGGCGCCGACCAGCCGATCGAATTCGCCGTAGCATTCGCGCACTTTCTCGATCCGCTCGGACTTATTCGCGCTGTTCTTGCATGCTTCTTCGATGGAGCTCCACAGCTTGTGCTGAATCCAGTCCGTCTGCTGAAAATGGACCATGCAAACGTCCCAGTCGTTTTCGTCGAGGAGAAAGGACGCCAGCTCAAGACCCTGCTGAAAGCTGCGCACGAGTTTGGCGATGAACTGCCGGAATTGCTGGTCGGATTTCGCGGGAAGATAATTCCACAACGAAAGATCGAGCGTCGAGCCGTAGTCGGGAATTTTTTCGAAGATTTTGGTCCGCAGCTCCTCCGGGTAAGTGAAGTTCATCTCCACGGACGGAGCGTCCCATCCGGCCACGACCACGCCGTTTACCTGGGGAGGCGGATACGTGTACGGCATATTCAGGACGATAACGCGTTTTCCCTTTTCGCTCAGGATCTGCCAGATGGTTTTGCTGCGAATATTCAGCGCATTATTCAGCTTCGTGGTTCGATCCACGGGATCGAAGCGCGTGAAATCAAAAATCCCGTGCTTGCCCGGAGTTTTTCCGGTCATGAACGAAGTCCACGCCGGGGCCGTCACCGGTGGAATGACGGACTCGAGATCCGTGGCAATTCCTTCCGCCATGATTTTCTTCAAATTCGGCAGATAGCCCTGATCCGCCAGCGGGCGCAGCACATCGAACGTCGCGCCATCCAGGCTGATGATGAAAACTCTCTTGCGATTAGTACCGGTCACAAAAAAAACCTCATAATTGCGCGAACGCCTAGCCCTGAGCTAACAACGCACCGTGAATCACTATTCCACATATCCCAGGCCCTTGAGTCGCTGTTCAATGAGCTCCGCTTCCTGCGCGGTGTACTCTTCCGAAGTACCCTGATCCTTGCGGTTGTCCACTTCTTCGTAACGCACCGGCGGCAAGCCGGAGAGAATTTCTTCCAGAACGCGGCCGTCCATATCGCTGGGAACCGGCAAGCCGAGAAGATGCAAGACAGTTGGAGCGATATCGATGAGGTTAGGACTAAAAGTTCCGGCCGGCTGCTTCACGCCGTTACCCTGCATCAGCACAACGCCGTTGTGGCGGTGGCTGCCGTCGTTCGAAGCCCGCGGAGGCGCATCGGAAACAGTGAAGGAAACGCCGTATCCATCTTGAGGGATAAGAACGACGTCAGGCAGCACGATGCCGTCCTGTGATTTCGGGTAAACCTCTGAACCGCGCGCGACGCGCACAAAAAGTTTCTCACCCGTTTGCGGATGGCGAACGTCTTGAAACTTGGCGATAAGATCGGAAACCAGATTCTCGTATTCCGCGCCCGGCTGCACGATTCCCTTGGGGCCTCGCCCAATCAGATTCACAAACAGGTAGCCGACCTTATACGCCCACACGGTCGCGACTTTCGTGCGGCTCCAGTCGATATCGGAGCCGCGGCTCGAGACGGTGGCCGTGGTTGAATCCGCCCAGGAGCTGTGCTCCTGCGGCCTGACCTTCCGATTTTCGAGTTTGGACTTCACTTTCGCCGCAGCGCCATAAAGTTTTCGCACCGGCGCAAAGCTGGAGTTCCGCAACAATTCTCTCGCGCCTTTCGAATTCTGTTGCTCGTCAAGCAGATGGTAATAATCCCATTCGTTCAGGTAATAGTTCGGGCAAACATTCCCCATGTCGCGGCCGAAGCCATGATCTGACAAAACAATCGTGACCGGCTGCTGCGGCGCCACTTTCTTCAGCAACGAGCCGGCCAGCTCATCGAATCTCTTGTAAAGATTCCGCACCGTCTCAACTTTAGGGCTTTTGTCGTTCGGATCCTTGCAAGCTCGCTCGATGAACTCCCACAGCTTGTGCTGCGCCCAATCGGTTTGCTGGAAGTGGATCATAAAAACATCCCAGCTTTCTGCATCCAGAAGATGCGAGGCTAAGCCTGCGCCTTGTTCAAAGCCTCGCGTCAATCGGGCGACGAACTCGCGAAAATGGTCATCGGAAATCTGCGGCTGGAACTCGCTGACCCAAAGGTTTGCACTGTAGTCCGGATACATTTCGAGAATCTGATTCCGGAATGCCTCGGGATAGGTAAAGTTGGTCTGGCCCGAGGGAGCATCCCACCCGGACACCATAACTCCATTCACCGTCGAGGGCGGATAGGTGTAAGGCAAATTCACAACGATGACCCGCTTGTCTTTCTCGCTCAAAATCTGCCAAAGAGTTTTGCTCTGAATTTGGCGCGCGGTGTTGATGCCCCAGCGGTATTCGCGCATGTCGAAAGATGTAAAATCAAAAATCCCATGCTTGCTGGGATTTTTTCCGGTCATGAACGAAGTCCAGGCGGAAGCGGTGACGGGCGGGATCACAGACTCCAGATCAGCCGAAACGCCCCGCTGCATCGCCGCCGAAAGGTTTGGCAAACACCCCTGCGCGGCCAGCGGACGCACGATATCCCACGTCGCGCCATCCAGGCTGACTATGAAGACCTTCGGGGTTTGGTGGTCCAACGGCATCCTTAGAAGAGCCCGGAAATCGCTCCAGCCTGCCGCAGCAGGCTCGTTAGAGGGGCCCTAGCCTCTTTGGGATTTTGACGGCTCATGGTTAGAAGACAAAATACGGCGTCCGAACCAGTAAGTCCAGCAATTCAACTACCATCATACCTCTGCGTACATTATAGATTATAAAAAGGTTAGGCGCAAAAAGTGACGCCATCTCGTTGCTTCCCCGCTGGCCAAGTGAAGATGTTTGCCACCGTTGGAACCTTTTCTTCTCCTTTCGAGTGAGCTGGGCAGTCTCTAGGACGCCCGCAAGCGCGCGCGAAGGTTCCGGAGAAAGTCACTAAAGCCGCACATTTCCGATTCGAACTCGATCTGGGAGATATTCTCTCCATCCAGGAACCGCTTCAAGCCCAGGGCTGGAGTGCTCGCAAAATTCAGGCCTGGATCGCAAGTCGTCGCGCTTTGAACTCGCAGGTCGGAAAGCCACGGCCAGCTTCGCTCGGACCAGATCCCGCTGGGATAGCACAGATGGCCAAGCGGCTTGCCTGCAATCGGCTCCAGCACAGCTCGATTGTCCGCAATCTCCTGTCGCACGATAGGTTCCTCATCAGGTAGGCGATGACGGTGCGTATGGAGCTGTATGTCAACGCCAGCGGAACTCAGCTTGCGAAGCTCTGAAACTGTTACCAAACTCAAGGCGCGCTCCTTCAGGATCGCGTCGTGACTCACTTGTAGCCGCTCGGCCAACGCGCGTGCCAGCTTCACTCTGCCTTCTTCTCCGAGTTCCGTTTCTCCATAGCGAATAATCTCCCAGGCGACGCGGTAGTTCTCGTCCGGGTCGTCTAGGCGCGCTATGCCGCTGAGCGACGGTGCCAATCCCGCGAGGTCGAGTTGCGAAGCCTGTGTCTTCCAGAAGAGGTACTGCACCACCAACCGAAAAATAGGAGTTTCCTTCACGCAATAATAGGTAGTGACGTAGAGCGTCGAGGGAAGAGAATGCTCTTGGAGCAGCGGCAGGGCACAGCGCAGAACGCTGTAAAATCCGTCATCGATCGTGATTACGGTGGCTCCCGCCGGTAAAGTGCCGGCTCGAAGCCGCTCCAAAGCTTCGCCAAGATAAAACACAGGGAACTTTTGTGCGGAGAGGAAACTCAGGCGCTTCCCAAAAGTCCCGGGAAGGATGAAAAGTTTGGGCCGAAAACCGGCTTCATCGCCCATGGCAAAGCCGTGGTAACACAGGATTCGCAAGCCGGGCGGGCCGAAATTGCGCGCCAGTCGAAACAGGCCCAGCCACTTGCTGATATGCAACACCGCTTTCTTGGCGCTCATTCCGTCTTTATGTTCCAGTATGGAGTGTCGCGACTCTTCGTCGCCTTTAATTCTAGCGCAAGTCCGGTCTGCGCAGGAGGCAACTGCCGCGGGTTAGTTCGTTGCGCTCGCTGCAAATGGTTTATAGAATATCGTTGATTCGACCAGCGACAATTTTTCATTGGAAAATAATCCGTGAATGACAATCAGCCACCTCCGGGACAAGACGGATTTTCACGCCGGCTTGTCCATGCGCTGCTACCCAAAAGTTTGCGCATGCTGGCATACCGCTTCCGCCACCCCGAATTTCGCCTCGAAAGCAAGCTGAGCGATATTTCGCGCGACGGCATCGAATCGTTTCTCGATTCGCTGGCGCAGAAACAGGTTTTCTCCGGCAACGTGCTGGAAATCGGAGCAGGCAGGCTTCGCGAGAACTACAAGAGGTTTGCTCCTCGAGCGACCAATTACTGGCGCAGTGATATTCGTTTGTGGCCGGATTCCACACTCGAATTGATCTGCGACTGCACCAAGACGCCCTTTCGCGACCGCTCCATGGACGGCATTATTTGCTGCGAAGTTCTCGAACATGTGCCGGAATCGCTGGCAGCCATGGAGGAGATTGGCCGCATCCTAAAGCCTGAGGGTCGCTTGGCGGTCACCGTGCCTTTTTTCTATCCGCTCCATGGAGTCGATAGCGAGGACCGCGGGGATTACTGGCGCTTCACTCCGGGGAACTTGAAGAATCTACTGCGGCCGGATTTCGAGCTGTTGTACGAAAATCGCACACACATGTTCTTCGCCGGCGACCCCTTCGTAGTGAATATTCAGACGCTCTGGAAGCGAAGATCAGGCTAACAGCTAGTCCCCGGAATGGCTCCGGCGCACGAACCATCATGCCTATTGGTGGGAAAAAATTTGCCGGTACCGATGACGGCCTCCTGACGGCTGCTGTAATGTTCGATAGCGTGGTAGTGGGGTTTCTGTATATAGCTGGAAATAGAGGTGTTATCGGCGGGCCTGAACCCTGCGGAAGCGGTCATTTTTGCAGGGTGCCGTGGCAACCAGAATGCTGATATTGTAGTATTAGCTCGCAAAGGCTGGAAGTGTGATTTCCTTCGTTCTAGCCTCGTGTAAGCTCGCAGCTGGCAGGATGGCAATCGCGCGATGGGGACCTCAGACGTGAAGGATCTGACCGAGCGGCACCACATTGAGGAAGAGTTTCACGATAAGCGCACGCAGCGTGCCGCCATGCCCAAGACGCGCATGGCCTTTTACGCCTCGGGCGTCAACGATCAGCATTTCCGAATCCTCCTAGACACCGCCGGAAGCCTCACCGGAAAGAATGTGCTCGATTTCGGTTGCGGCCTCGGCCACACGAGCCGAATCTACGCGGAGTTGGGCGCCAGCCACGTCGAAGGGTTTGACATCTCCGGTGAGAATATTCATGTCGCGGAAAAGAACGCCAAGCGCGATCACGTGGAAGATCGCGTCTCGTTTCGCCGCTTGGCTGCGGAAGACATCGATTATCCGGACAACTCGTTCGACGTCATAATCGGCAAAGCGATTCTGCATCACACCGACCTCGAGCGGACCAGCAAACAAATGGCGCGCGTTCTGCGGCCGGGAGGCGCGGCTTACTTTCTCGAGCCGCTCGCGCACAATCCGATTTTGAATTTTTTCCGCTGGCTCACTCCCTCGCGCCGGACACCAACTGAAAAACCCTTGCGCCTGGATGACCTGGATATTTTCCGCAGGGATTTTGACACCGTCACTTATCGAGGCCTCTATCTTTTCCCTTTGCTGGCGAACGGATTGTTATTCGTGACCGGTTCGAGGAAGTTGTTTAATTCGAGCATGAAGACGCTCTGGAAATGGGAGCAGCCCGTGCTCGCTCGCCTTCCGTTTTTGCAAAAATACTGCTGGACCGCTCTCCTGGTTTTCCGAAAAGATCCCAAGACTAGCGAAGTACACGGAAGCAAGTCCGGCGCTTAACGCCGGGATGTAACTCGTGGTTTGCGAGCCTATCGCGGCTATTCTTCTTTCGATTCCACTTTCGATTGGCTGGCTGGAGGCTTGCTTTCTTCCTTGCTCCGCGTGGAGCTCGCCTTCCTGATCAATTTTTTTACGCGCTTTTTCAAATCATAATGAGCCAGCGCACGCTTGGTTCCCGTCGCAAGCACACTTCCCGCCTTGTGGACGCCCGAGACGAAATGCGTGTACAAGCCTTTGCGCAGAATGTAAATGTCGGTATCGAAAAATGAAGCGTTTCCGAATAGCTCCTTCTGGCCGCCCATTCCCGTACCGAAATCAAACATCTTCGGACGGTCGTACACAAACAAATCTTCTATGACCAGGAACTGCAAAGTGGTGCCCACCGAATATTGCTCCCAGCGCGGATCGTAGCCGACGGCCGGGGAATAGCAGACGCCGTCCCATTGGTCGCAGAGCATGAACGCGCACGGCTCGCCGCCGCACGAGAGCAAGTAGCAGCGTAGCCGGCCGCGCTCCGCCAGAAATTTGAAATTTCGCTTCAAAACTTCCGGAACCCGAAGTCCCGAGCCGGCCAGCCGCCACTGATAGGTTTTCTTCGAAATCTCGGCGGCCGAATCCACGAAGGAGTCAACCTGGTCCGGCGAAGTGATGCGCACGAGCCTTACTTCCAAGCCCGTATCTTTCTGGAGTTTGCGAGCGCCGCGACGGAGATTACTTCGCGACTTGGACGAAAACTTCTGCAAGTACTCTTCGAAGGTGTTCGGCAAACGCACTACAAAATGTTCGAGTCGTCCTACCGGGGAGTACAAAAGAAATTCACTGCGGACGAGAGGGCTCGTCTGCAAATAGTTGTAAAAAAAGGAATCAAGCGGAAGGGAGCGAACGAAAAATCCTTGCACCGGTCCCACGTCTTTGAGCGAAGCAAGCATTTCGTCGTACGCTTGCACTTCATCGGGGAAATGAGGCTTCTCCGCAAATCGCACGCACTGAATCGGCATGTTCATTATTTTTATTTCGCCCAGGTAAGCTCCCAAGGGACGATTCTGCCGCAGGAAAAAACCGTGGCCGCGCACGCCGCTTTCATCGCGCACGAAATAAGCGCCCAGCGAATCGCGCTGCCTGGGATGCCGCACGACGAACCATTCGAGCTTATCGATGATTTCTTGTTGCCCGCAGAGTTGGGGATTCTCTTTCCAGGCGGAAAGCAGCTCCTCCAGCCGGCGTCCCAAGACAGTTTCAAGCTTCAGAGTGGTTTTCTCCTATTGCGGTTCTTGTACTCGCGGTATCAAAATTGCCTTAATGAATTGTTCCACAATTTCGCTGATGAGCAAGCCTTACTCTCGCAGAGGTTCCGTTTTGCGAGGGCGTGCCAAGGCGCAACTCGTTCCGGGACTACACGAGATTACTCGCACGCGTATCGCCAAGTGAAATGGATGGGCCGGTTTGGCCAAATTTCTTCTCAGCAGAACTGATGCGCTGACGGAGAGAGCGCCCAGAGCGGCCTAACTCATTGCAGGTCAATAGGTTAGATAGGCGAGATTATCGCTCTGGCAGCCCGGTTTGGAAGCATGGATGCACCCTATGCCGCTGGGTTAGACTCTCTATATGCTTCTTGCCTCCATCATCGCGACAGGCTCGAAAACGGTCCGTGGCATCGGCCGCAAGCTCGAGCGGTCCCTCAAGCGCCGGGGCGTGGCCGGAACTCTGAAATTTTTCGCGCTCAACATTCCTTCCATCGTGATGGATCTTGCACCTTCTCGAAGACAAGCCAAGAGCGCGCAGAGCGAATATGACCGGAAGTTTAATGTGAATACCAGCGGCGAAATTCACCTGAGCGATCTCGACATCGCGAGCCCTAACTCGGCGTTCGGCAATAGCTACGAACCAAGCCCGCCCAAAATCATCAACGAAATGATCGCGTCCCTCGATATCCGGCATCAGGATTTTACATTCATCGATATCGGGTCCGGAAAGGGATTGGTGCTGCTGATCGCTTCCACCTATCCATTTCGCAAAATCATCGGTGTGGAATTTTCGCCTGAATTGAATCGCATCGCGAAAGAAAACATTCGCAATTATCAGAACCCCGAGCAGCGGTGCAACGACATGCAGCTCGTACTAAAAGATGTCACCGAATACGTTTGGCCCAACGAGCCGCTGGTCTTGTACATGTTCAATCCTTTTAATGAGAAAATCGTGCAGACTCTTGCCGCCCGGATTCGGGGATCCGTCGAGGCTCATCCCCGGCCTTTGTTCATTCTGTACAAGAATCCCGTCGCCAACCGGGTCTTTGAAGAAGGCAATTTTCTAAAAACAGTCAGGTTTTCAAAAGCATATGCCGTCTACGAGTTCAAAGGATCTGGAATCTAGCGCTGCAGTGTTGTCACCCGCGGCTCACGCGACAAGCTCAACGCCTTGTCGCGTGCTGCATGTGCTGGACCATTCCCACCCGCTCTTGAGCGGCTATAGCGTGCGGAGCCATAGCCTTATATCGGCTCAGAAGCACATAGGATTGTTTCCTCAGGTGGTGACTGGCCCGCTGCACAATATGGACGATTCCGCCGCCGCTGAAGCTCTAATCGATGGCATCGTCTATCGGCGCACGTCCCTCGATCCAGGATTCGACCGTCGCATTATCGAGAGCCGCATCCCCGGCCTGAGGGAAATGAGCGTCGTGCGGCTTCTTCGTCAACGCATCTTAGCCATACTCGACCGCGAGCCATTCGACGTGATTCACGCTCACTCTCCGGCATTGTGCGGTTTGGCTGCGCTCCAGGCAGCGCGAGCCCGCGACCTGCCGTTCATCTACGAAATTCGCGCCTTCTGGGAGGACGCCGCCGTCGATCAGCAGAAGACCAAGGTCTGGTCTCCGCGCTATCAATTCAGCAGGCGGCTGGAAGGATACGTTGCGCGCCACGCGGATGCAGTCGTTGGCATCGCTCGCCATATCCTTCAGGACTTGCGCGAACGAGGCATCGATTCCGAAAAATTATTCCACGTGCCCAATGGCGTGAACGCGGAGCGTTTCACAGCTTTGCCGCGCGATTCCGAGCTCGCCGCGAAGCTCGGATTGAGCAGCGACCCAGTGCTGGGATTCATCGGTTCACTCTACCGCTACGAGGGAGTCGCCTGGATGTTGCGCGCCAGCGCCAAGCTGCGAAACGAGGGAACGCGCTTTCAGGTCCTCATCGTAGGCCAAGGCGAAGACATGCCGGAAATCCAGGCCGCCATCCGGGAATCGGGCATGCAAAATTATTTCAAAGCAGTCGGCCAGGTTCCGCACGATCAGGTCCAGCGCTATTACTCATTGATGGATGTGATGGTGTATCCCCGCCGCAGCATCCGGCTCACAGAACTCACCACGCCACTCAAGCCGCTCGAAGCCATGGCCCAGGGCAAAGCCGTGCTCGCATCCGACGTGGGTGGAATTCGAGAACTTGTCGAGCCTGAGATACCCTGCGTACTGTTCCAGCCTGATGATGTCGAAGATTTCTGCCGCAAGGCGAAGCAGTTGATCTCCGACGAGCGCGCCCGCCAGGATCTGGGGGAAAGAGGCCGTCAGATGATCCTGCGCGAAAAGGACTGGGACATTCTGGCTCAACGCTACAGGGCGGTTTACGCCGCAGCGCAAAGCCGCCACCGGAACTCTAAGTAGTGTTCCTGCAATAGTTTACCTGTCTCGTCCTTCCTGTTTCTCGAGAATGAAGTCTGGCAGGCCTGACCCCCGGGACAGGCTTTAGATACGAGCCGCACACCTGAACTCTTTTGCTCGTCTGACCAGCAGCGTTCCTTCGCCTAAGTGTGTAGCTTATTCCTATACAACCAATGGGAGTCTGGAGACGGGATGAGTCTGCAAAATCGGGCTGAGGCATGCTTGCTTACTTCGCATCCCTGCCAGTTGCCGGTCGAATCACGGCGCGCCCAGGTTGGCCACTTTTTGTTGTTTCAGTCTGGAACCGTGCTCGCGGGCAATCACGGAGTTGCGCGTTTCGACACCAACGCAATTAGTTGGCGTCGGTCTATTGTAGTCGTCCAATTCGCGGTTGTACGCTCCGAAGTGGCGTCAAATCAGCGCGCACCTCAAGAGTCCGCGTGTGAGCAGAGAATCCACCAGGCTTCTTTTCACTTTCTAGGACGATCACCACGATGATTCGAAGATTTCTTGGAATTGTGGATACGCGCTTCGCAAATAAGTCGTGCGTCAACTCCTCAAGCCGCCGCCGATCCTTCATTCATCCAAGAGGTTTTCAACTGAAAAGTGTAATCCTGGCCGCACTAATTTTGCTTCTGCCCGTACTGATCCGAGCGCAAGGTCTCAACGTCCCGATCGTAGTTCAGCCCGCGGAATGGCCGGCCATGCCAACAGTAGGGCCAACCGGCACGCGTACCAACGCTCCGGTCACCTTCGGCGTTGGCATTCCGGACAGTGCGGGCATCGATTGCCCCGGCACGCAAGACAAGCCGGAAAACGAGGGCGCGCCCACAACGCTCGAACTCACGAACGGTTCGGTTCAATTGAACGCTCAATTTCGCTGCATGGCCAGATGGCCTTCGGGAAATGCCCAGTGGGTACTCGTCGATGCGCAGCTTCCGTCATTTACGGAAGGCACTCCCGGCTACGACACTTCGATAGCCCTAGTTCAGGTAGCTTCCGGCGGAGGAAATTTTCCTGCATCAAACATGGCCCAGCAGTGCACCGCTCCCGGCGCTCCGGATCCAAATTGCCCGGATTCAAATCACATCGTCGTGGAGACTGGCGCTGCGACGTTTCTGATCAAGGAAAACAATTACAACTTGTTCGATGATGTGTACGTTGGCTCAACGCACATTGTTTGGGGCTCGAATCACGGCCCATACGACGGTTTGGTGCTGCTCGGGCCATCCGCCGCCATGTTCGCCGCGAAGTCAGCGGATTCCGTCTCGTGTTCTCCGGGGCCGATTCCCACGAGTTATCACGGCCCTTCGGTCTGTTCAAATCCCTACGCTTCGAGCTTGGACAACACTTCGACCTGCACGATCGAAGAAAATGGGCCGCTGCGCTCGGTGGTGATGTGCCAGGGGAATCTGGTTGACTCGACCGGCGACGTTTATATGCACTGGCGCACGCGAACTCATTTCTGGGCCAACCACACAGACGCCAAAGTCACAGTGGGCATGCGAAACGCGGACGTCCCTGCTGTTTGCTGCGAAACGCCAAATTTCGCCAACGCATATAAGGAGTTTACTCAATTTGAAGCCAGAGTGACCGACAACCTTGGTTCGCCCTCTTCCCGCAATTTCGACTTCGCGAACGATACCGCTGAATCCACCACGGGAACGTTGAGCGCGGCCAACGGCACTGACAAGGTGTTTCTCTATCAGGGTTATTCGCAAAATGGCGAATGGCCGCACTGGACCAACGCGTTCAACTGCGCCACCGAAGCGGACGCCTGCGTTGTCTCGCCGATTCCGCGCACCGGAACCCCCGGAGACTGGACCTATGCTGCGAATGGCTATCAGATCAACAGGAACGGGGCGACGGTCAAAAGCGGTGGAAACACGCAATTCCCCATCGGCTGGGCCGATCTCGATGACGGAACGAATGGCATCGAAACCGGCGTGTATCAGTTTTCCATGTATTGGCCTAAATCGCTTGAGTTTCAACCCGGCATTGCCAATCACAATGAAATCCGCGTGGGCATTTGGCCCAACCAGCAGGAGTTCATCGCAGCTCATTCAGCCGTTTCTTACGCCATGGGTTGGCCGGAGTACTCGGTCCACGACACCTATTGGAATTTTCACTCTGGCACGCAAACACCAGCCGTAGCCCAAAACAATTTCCTGTACTTCCAGCACTATCTCCTTGCTCGTCCTGCCAGCGGAACTTATTACGACACTGTAAAGGACGCGACCTCGGGATTCAGTCCGCTCTTTTACGATATCCCGGATCCCAAGGCCGAAGACGGTTATTACATCGGACTCGGTCTGTGCTCCACTGCCCCTGGACAGTGCGTCGGCGACATAGGTTCCGCAAATTCTCCTTGGAATTCTGCGGCAGGCCCCGCCTACACCGGCATGAAGATCTTTCGATATTGGGGCTGGTCCTACGCCGGCGGTATTGATGGAACCCAGTTCGAGCAACGCAACAGTTTCCTTCGCAACTGGCTGCAGCGCGGAGGCTCGAGCACGCTCGGGAGCGTGCCTGGCCGTTACATTTGGGCTTCCCATTGGTATCGCATGATCACGGAGAAATCTCTGCCGCGCTCGGATACGCCCAAGACTTACGGCGCGGGCGCCGGATTTCGTTCGCTTTGTACCACCCAGAGCGCCTGCAATAGCTTGAACTTCGATGCTTGGGGCGACCCCCGGAACAATACTCTGGCTCCCGTTTGGAACGGGGGAATGCGGAATTGGGGTGATGATCCGAATGCCATGGACCACTCCACCTACTGGGGAATCTTTACTTACTATTTTCTTTCCGGCGATGAATGGGTGAAGGAACAGCTTCTGCAAGGCTTTAAAGATCGCTACCAGAATCCCTTCGTCTCTTATAACAATTTGCAGGCGAACGCCGGGCTCAATAGTGCTCCGGGGCACGGCCACATCAACGCAATACGAGCCACCGGACATTGGTTTTCCGGTGCGGCGCGGCTCATGGAATTCCTTCGTTCTGTTCGAGACCCGGATGCCGATACGCCGGCCACGGTGCTGACTTCGCCCGGTTTATCGCCCGCGAACGCAACGGTTCTTCAGGGTATCGAGCAGAACATCGCCGCGCAGATCGCTATGCCCTACATCGCGTCCGGCTATCCGAAGGGATGGTCGGAAACAACCGCGGCGAATTGCAGCTTCGTCGGGACTCCCACGCAGTTATGCTCGCAGGGCGTGAGTCCAGTCAGGGGATTTGTCCGCTCCGGCGGGGGCGGGGAAGACTGTGGCGAGTTCGGCGGCAAACTTCCTTGCGACGATTTCTACCATCGAGCCGACGACACCTTTCAAGTCGCTGTGTGGGCCGAGGGAGTTTATGACATCTGGTTCGCCATGCGCGATCTTCTCAGCAAGGACTGGCACTTGCAAATTAACGGCGTCAGCGACGGCGCCATGGGTCCCTTCAACGTCACCATTTCCGAGAAAAATCTCACCGACATGCTTTACGGCTCCTATCAGCAGTTGAGCGAGGAAAACTGCGTCAATACGGGCGCTTATGCTACGAGTGGATGTGTGTACACTCAGTTCAGCGATTACTTAGACGCTGCGCCTGGCTGCACGGCCAGCGGCGATTGCCTGCATACCTGCATCACCGGTTGTACCGGCCTCACCGAATGGTTTGGTTTGGCAGCGCCTGCGGCCACCACCAATTCGACACTCGACCTCACGGGCAAGCCCTGGCAATTCATGTTCGAATCCCAAATGATAAATTCCGGCATCATTAACATGGAACTTGGCTCGCACATGATGCAATTCGGCGTGAACTACATCCTCGCTGATGGTTCGAGCAAATCGAATAGCTATGAAGTCAAACCTGCGATCCCTGTTCTTACACAATTGCCCATCACTGTGACTCCCAATCCTTGTGTAGGCCCACCCAGCGGGACCGGAGCCTGCACCATAACTTGGACGGCTCCTGCCGGGCTCACCGCGGTGAACGGAGTCCAATATCGCTTGAAATATCTCCCCTGCCAGTCCGGCGTTCTCACCATTTACGGAAATGATTGTCCGGCTGGCGGCAAGACCATCGTCCCGGCTCTGAGGTTCCACTCCGACATCACCACCGCCGGTTTCCCCGCGCCTGACGGCACAGGCTCCTGGGAAATTGATCCATCGAAGAATTGGAACTGGGCGTTCACGGTGGATGTGCCAGACTGCCTGGCGGGCCAAAGCGCTCCGAACTGCAACCCGGTCGTGGCGTCCGGCACGTCTTACACCTTCAACACGCAGCCGAACACCACCTACACCTTTTCGCTCTCGGCCTACGCCACCGGAGCTATCAGTTCGAATCCGCCGACCGTCGCCATCACGTCTCCCGTACCGGGTATTAAGGTAAATGGCACGGCCGTCACCGTTTTGGCCAGTGCCTCGAGCGATGTAGGCATCGCCGGTGTGCAATTTGAACTGGATGGCGCCAATCTCGGTACGGAAGTCACCACTTCGCCGTACTTCGTCACCTGGGACACCACCACCGCCAGCAACGGTTTCCATACGCTCACCGCGGTCGCGGTTGACACGGCGGGCAATCAAGCCACTTCTACCGGCGTCACCGTGACGGTCAACAATTCCAGCGGCACGAGTCCGATCGTCTCAATCACCGCTCCCGCGCCAGGAGCAACGGTTTCCGGCACCAGTGTTCCAGTGTCGGCAAGCGCTTCGAGCAGCATCGGCGTTGCCGGAGTTCAATTCCTGCTCGATGGCACGAACCTCAGCGCGGAAGTCACCACCGCACCCTATTCTTTGCTCTGGAATACCACCACGAGCGCGAATGGCATACACAGCCTGACCGCGACCGTTTACGATACGGCAGGGAATCACACTACCTCGAATCACGTCTCTGTAACAGTCTCCAACGGGGGCTCGGCTCCTACCGTCACCCTCACATCTCCCGCGCCGGGTTCAACATTGGCCAACACTGTGACACTCTCTGCAACCGCGTCAAGCAGCAAGGGCATTGCGAGCGTGCAGTTTAAGCTGAACGGCGCGAACCTTGGATCTAAAGTCGTGAGCGCTCCCTACTCCACGACTTGGAATACAACGACGGTGACCAACGGCACTTACACTCTTAGTGCCACGGCTGTTGATACCGCGGGCAATGTAGGGAACTCTAATGCGGTCAGCGTGACCGTTTCCAATACCCACGCTCCGCCGGCCGTGTCCGTCACAGCTCCGGCGCCGGGTGCGACATTGCGCGGTACCGTGACGCTTTCTGCGAACGCCTCGAGCAGCATCGGAATCAAGAGCGTGCAATTCAAACTAAACGGCGCAGCTTTGGGCAGCCCGATTCTCAGCCCGCCCTATTCCACTACTTTCGATACGACGAGAGTCGGCAACGGCAGTTACAGTTTCACCGCGATGGCGATTGACACTGCCGGGACTGTCGGCACTTCAAGCGCTGTCGCCGTCACTATAAACAACAACGACACGACCGCACCAACCGTAACCATCACCGCGCCCGCCGCCGGTGCGACGTTGACGAATTTCGTAACAATCTCTGCGACTGCCTCAGGAGTCTCTGGAATTGCGAGCGTGCAGTTCAAAGTGAACGGCTCAAATGTGGGCTCCCCAGTTGTGAGCGTGCCCTATTCCACCTCCTGGGATACAACGAAGGTCGCCAACGGTAACTATAGTTTGACAGCTGCTGCGACCGACACAGCGGGCAACGTGGGAACATCTCCTGCAGTCGCCGTCACCGTCTCGAACCCGACAAACACTACACCCACGGTGGCCGTCACTTCTCCCGCATCGGGCGCCACTTTGTCGGGGAAAGTCAACGTTTCGGCAACCGCTTCGGATGCATCGAGCGTGCCGAGCGTGCAATTCACAGTGGACGGGGTCAACCTCGGCTCTGCGATCCTCACCGCTCCGTACACAGTTCCTTGGGACACCACGCTCGTTAGCAACGGCTCGCACACTTTACAAGCCACCGCGCGGGATGCCGCTGGGAAGACCGCAACAGCCGCTGTGCTCGTGCAGGTAAACAATGCGCCGGCGACTCCGGCGATTGGCACTAAGAGTTCGACCGCAATCGACACACTTACGCAATTCAGCGTGCAAATGGACGACTTGTCTTCCGCCGTCGCTAGCTGCTCGGGGTGCCAGTTCTTGACGTTGTCTGATTTGACGCCCGGCCAGTCCACACTCGTAATCTTGCGTTCCAGCACCGCAACCCCCACTGCCGATCGCGTCGTTCTGCAGCAGGGAGCTCTGAATGGAACGATAGTAAGCGTCAGCGGCAATCAGTTTACTTTGCAACCGCTGGGTAATCCCGCGCCCGCCAGCGTGCTGGTAATGATCACGACGGGCCTCACCGACCTGGAAGGCTTCTCAGGCTCGCCCGCAGTTGTGGCGACCGGCCAGACCGTTGCCGTTCGCGGATTGCTTTTCAAATCGGGGCCGCAGGCTGGGCCAACTCTGATTGCAAGGCAAGTCGAGCTGCTCCCGTCGGCTGCTCCCGCCAAAAAATAATTTTCGGTGGACCCCGATCCTGGCTTACTGCTTATCCACGACGGTCTTGCGCGTCAGGTAGGGATAGAACGGGGCCAGCCCCAGAGGTATTTTTTCCGCCAGCGAAGCCAATTGCACTGGCTTGTTCTTCAGCAATTCGATATGGTCGTCCCACGGATCGAGTTTTATTCGGGAGCCCAACGGCAACGCCGGAATCTGCTCCAAGTTTGCAGGCTCGAGCGCCGGCGCCATTTTGGCCAGCTCGCAATCGAGAAACGCGGGGCTGCGGAGGTGCGGACTGATCAGCACAGTCAACGCCTTCGAATCGGCATCGAGCTGCCGGATAAATAATCCGGCGCTGGGAAGTTTATCTTTGTAGGGAGACTGCTGCATCCATTCCAGCGCCTTCGCGCATGCCGCCGCCTCGTCGTCTTCGCTCATATAAAACGAAAATATCCTCAAACTTTCTTCGTCCGGGAAGAGCATCTGATCGGCGAAGGCCCATGTCGGCACCGCCGAACGTTCCAGCTGGATATGCGCCATCTCGTGAGCGAGCATCGCGGCCAGGCTTGCTTCGTCCGGCAGCACGTCTAGCAAACCGCGGCTCAGCAGAATCGTGTGGCCGATGGAGGAAGCCACGAGCGTTGTAGTCAACAGCACCCGGCAATGCACCTCCGGTTGCATCACAAGCTTGTTGCTCGCCTCGATGTTGTTGACCACCGTATCCAGCATCTTATCGACTTCGCTCGCCGGCGCGATCAGCCGCGCTCGTTCCAGTTTTTCCACCACTCGCTGCTCGCCCTGCTCTTCAAAATTGCGTTGCTGTTCCAGCGGCGTACTATCCGGAGCCTCCGTAGTCGATTCCGTCGCGTTTGGCGATTCCACCTTCACTTCGGTGAACTCTTGCTGCATCACTTCCTTCTGCGGTTTGTAGCCCCACAACCGGGTTTGCGATCTCTCATGAACGTGCCCCATCGTCAAGCGCGAGAGGTCCGTTTCGCCGTTGTAAATGTAGGCAGGCAGCCAGAGCCCGGGTCCGGCGTTTTCCCTCCAGCTATCAAAATGGAGATAAAATCCGAACTGGCGCTCCTCCGGCTCGAACACACCCGAAAACCGCACAATCGTGTAATCCTGGTCTTCCACCCACATGCGTCCCTTGAACCTGCCGTTTCCCGAGTTTTTAGCCGGCGTCACGTCGAAAACCAGGCAGCGCACGTCCCCCAAGAACTCGCGCCTGATATACTCGAAAATGTAGTGCCGCCGATCGAACCCTCGCGGGTCCACGAAAATCATCTCCAGGAACCCTTCCGGAACGTAGGTGGGAGAAAGAGTGTCTGTAAGTAACTCCAATGGATTCTTAATCTTAGCAGCTCCCTCCCTCTCCTTTTCCATCGACCGCAGCACCACCCCTTTGCCCAGGTCGGCGATGCCCACGAAATAGTGGTCCTTCACCGGCACAGGTCCCAGGTTCTTGTCTACGCGGACGTCTTGAATGTAGGTCTCGATGATCGGCTTGTATTTGCGGATTATAGAGACTTCCTGATGTTCCCGCGCGGTAATGCGGTCCACCAGCTTATCGATGGGCGCCTTTTCTTTCGGAGGAACCGCGGCCTGCTGCTTCTGAGCCGTTGCTAGCGTGGGGGCCCACAGGAAGATCGCGATTAGCCAAGTAGCTCTACGCAGCCAGGACACTAAAGCTCCCATTGAACGGTATCTCGCCAATTGGGCCAGATCGCCGGGTGCGATTGGCCGCCGGCTTAGATGCGACAAAACCGTCAAATCATCTCGCCACTCAAATTATAGCGCATTCTTCGTAGATTCCTTCGCTGGCCTGCTCGAGCAGACTCGCTGAATTGGTCCGTTTATGCCTTCCCGAAATGGGCATGGCCAAGCTCTGCCTTGCCAGAGTTCTCCCGCCGAACGCCCATTTGAAGGCCCAGCCAGGCTGCCCCTTGGTACAGGTAAGCGGATCCCTCCCGACCTGTTCTGATTCTGTCTCCCTGACCAGCAGAGTTCCTAATTCTTAGCTTGTAGCCTAATCGTATAAGCAGGCCAAGGAGCAGACGTGATCAATCGACGAGTTCGGTGGACGGCGTGTTCAGCCGCACTCATAGCGGTCGTAGGTCTTATAGGTCTCAGTGGCTGCGCCGGAATCGCGACGGCGCCCTCCACCACGCCCGCCGCATCCAGTGGTAGCGTCGCCGCGTTTTTGACCGACGCACCCGCTGACGGCGTCGCAGCCTTCTCCATCCAGTTGACCGGCGCCACCCTCGTCGGCTCGGGCGGAGTATCCACCAGCATCTCGACCGGAGTGCAACAAATCGAGATTCGACACCTGGCCCTGGCATCGACCGTCGCGTTGCAAACCGGCGGAGCGCCCAGCGGAAATTACACCGCACTGAATCTGAGTTTCGCGAATCCACAGATGACGCTCGTGGACGGCTCCGGAAATGTCACGTTGTTGAACGCAACCACCACTCCGTCCGTGAAATTGGCCAGCGTCACCGTCAACGCGCCCATCAGCATGTCTTTGGCGGCGAATGGCGCGGCCGGTCTGGTCATGGATTTCGACCTCCGCCAATCTATCTCCACGGATGGAAGCGGCAACTACGTGATAACTCCGGTGGTCAACGTCACCAATGCCACCGATTCCCCGACAGAACCAAATCTCCAAAACGCCGAAGGCACGGTCGTTTCCGTCCCGTCATCGAGCGCAGTCAATCTGCTCCTGGTTGACACCGGGCAAGTCGTCCGCGTAACCACCAACCCGAGCACGCTTTTCTCTGCAGATGCTGGAACGTCCACCAGTGTGACTTCCGGCCAGTATGTCGACGTGGATGCCTCGTTCCAGAGCGACGGCAGTTTTCTTGCCAGCCGCGTCAACACAGTTTCATCGAGTCCTTCGTTGTGCTTCAGCGGTGTCGTGACCGCCGTGACCACGGACGGTTCCGGCAACACTACCCTCGCCGTCGTCGTCCAGGAATAAGCCCGCGGAAAGAAGCCTCGTTCGGCCATCTGCCGTTTCGATCCGGCCTTTAGCGCCTCCGCATGAATTTTCCGCGCGCGTGATAGAATTCACCCCGCGAGTTCTCTCGCTCGATTTTTCGCGTGCCCTCTTCGTCACCCACTGAACAACCGAAACCTCACAGCTCCGGCGGCTCATTTCTCGATGCCCCTTGGAATTTTCTGTCCCTCCGCGATGCACCTTCCCCCTCGGAATTGATTTTTGTTCTCGCCGGCCTCCCGGACCGCAAAACCTATGGCCTGGATCTTTTTCAGCAGGGAATTGCCCCGCGACTCATCTTGAGCGTGGGCCGTTTCGAAGTCCGCCAGATGGACCATTTCGGCTTCCGCGATCTGAACCTCCGCGAAAGGGTCGCGAGCATGGTTCCCCACGAGCGGCATTTCTTCATTGAGCTTTCCGGTAATTCCCGCGCGCTAGCGCTTGCCGGCATTCCGCAAGTAGGGACTTTCGCCGAGCTCTCCGCGCTGGCCGCCTGCCTCGCCGAGCAGCAGATCCGTTCGCTGACCATCATCAGCACGAGCATTCACCTGCGCCGCGTTCGCTGGTGCTGCCGCAATATCAGCGGCCTGCGCGAAAAAGTGATCTCGTACGTCCCGGTGCCCGAGGAAATGAGTTCCTTCCGTCGCGCCGGCTGGTGGCGTCGCCTCGACCACTGGTCCTACCTCGCCGCCGAATACACCAAGCTCCTCGCCTACCCCTTCCTTTTCCATAGCCGCAAAGATACGCAGCGATAAGCGAAGCCTCGCTGAATACTCAAACCTTGCACTGCTGGCACAGCGCTCATCTTTCTTTCGATTCGCCTTCGCAGCGGCGGCCTTCAGGCCGGCGTATTTTTTCCGTGCTTCTGGTCCTTGACAAGACGTAAGCCACCGTACTCCGCGACAATTCCGCTACAATCAATCCTGCATTCGTCGGCCCACAAGCCTCGGCATAGCGAACCCATCGCCAGCCAAAGGAGCAAAACATGCGCGCATTCGCAGTACGGAGCTTTGGCGATCCTCCGGCAATCCTCGACTTGCCCATCCCCGCCGCGGACGGTGCATTCCTCATCCGCGTAAAATGCGCGGGCGTCAATCCCATCGATTACAAACTGGTCGAACGCCTGACCGCCGCCTCAACCTATCCTTTCGTCGTGGGAATAGACTTCGCGGGTGTCGTCGAACGCGTCCCGGCGGGACAACGCGATTTGCACCTGGGCGACCGCATCTTCGGCATGGCCCGAACGCACGGCGCGTACGCCGAGCACACCGCGGTCGCGCCGGGAGTGAAGTCAGAACCCTTGGCGCGTATCCCCGACAATGTAACCGACGAGCAGGCGGCCGCGCTGCCCATTCCCGCGATTACTGCGCTCGGCTCGCTTGAGTTGTTGGGCCTCGCCGCTGGCCAGCATATTGTCGTCATGGGTGCTACTGGCGGCGTAGGCGGCTACGCAGTGCAGATGGCGCGCTCTCGCGGAGCGCACGTCATCGCCACCGTTCGCGGCGATGCCGACGAAGCTCGCCGCCTCGGTGCCGAAGAAGTTTACGACACGAAATCCGGAGACGTGATCGAGGCGCTGCGCGCGTCTCACCCGCAAGGCATCGACGCCGTTCTAGATCTTGTGAATGGCAAAGACGCTATTCTCCGCGACGCAGAGATTCTCAAGTCAGGAGGCAGCCTGGTCTCGGCGATTTATGCGGCGGACGAACGCTGGTTCGCTGAGCGCAAAATCACGGCGCACAACATTGCCGGGCTTTCTAATCCCTTTTCAACGCCGCAAGGGCTGAATCAGGTTGCGCGCATGCTCGCAGACGGCACGATTACTGCACGCATCCGTTCCACAGTTGCGCTGGAGGCCGCCGGCCAGATGCTCGAAAAACTTCGCACCGGCGGCCTCCGCGGCAAAGCCATCATCCGCCTCTAGCTGCCATGAACGACGCCTCGGCCCCGGCGCCATCTTCCTATCCGTGGTCTGATCTGTTTTATTGTTCTCATCGCGTCGCCTCGCCTCGCCGGATCCCGCCGCAAGGCACGGGTTGCTGTTAACTGTAAACTGTCGACCGTTAACTCTCTTTAAACCGCGTCCACGACACTCAACTACTAGTGCTCCTCCATAAATCGTGCTACCGTTTCTCGTGGTTAAAGAAAAAAAGTCGGCCGCAGTCCTGGCGAATGCCAGAAGATACTCCCTCGCTTCGACTCCCTCTTGGGAAGAACTGAGTTTGAACTCCGCTGAACTCCAAGCAGCCTCCGAGCCTTCAGCCCCTAAGCCACAGACCGCGGATCGCAGTCCACGCGCACCACTTTCTAATAGCAACAGTGCCGAATTCAAATTTCGGTTAACTTATAGAAAATCAAAGGCGTTACAAAATTCTAATCGCCGCAAATCAGGCATTTGGGATTTGCGTCCGGCGGTCCCGCAGAAACCTCAAGGCCTACTTCGAGGCTCTCGTTTCGAAGCCGTAAAGCGAAAAGGTGTACGTGGTTTTTGCCTGCGTATGGAAAGTGAAGCTGGTTCCAGAGGGAGGATTCGGATTGCAGTTCGGAGCGTTTTGTCCCGGCAGGCAGTCCGGCACATTCGCCGTGAAGGCCCAGTTCCAATTCTTCGCGGGATCAATTTCCCAGGAGCCCGAACCGTCCTCCGCGGGGAATCCGGCAGTCTTGTTGTCGGAATGAAACACCAGCGTCGGCACAATTGTCTTACCGCCTGCGGGACAATCGTCGCCGTAAATCGTAAGCACGCCCGACTGGCACGGAAGATATTTCAACCGATATTGCACGCCATTCACCGCGGAAAGTCCTGCGGGAACCGTCCATGTAATCGTGCAGGTTCCCGTTCCGCTCGAAGGGCCCACGCAAGGATTCGGAGTCACAGTGATCGGCACTTGCGTCAGGACAGGGACTGCGGGTCGGACCGCATAATGATTCGAGTTGGTCGAGCCGTCCGCCAGAATATAGTTCACGCCGAACTCCATCATGTGCGAGCCGAGTTCCATTTTGATGATGCCCGGATGCTTCAGCTGGGCCTCGAACATGAATTGCCACGGCTTGCCCGAAAGATCGAGTGTGGAATTGGTGGTTGCCGCAGGCGCCGCCAAGGCAAACCATTGCGTCAGGCCGGAGCAGCCTTTCTCACAGGAACGCAGGCAGTTGCCGCTCGTAGTGCAACCCGGAAACGCGTTCAGGTAATCGCTCGATTGATCGTACACGCATCCGCTATCGGCATAACTTCCGGTGTTGACACAATTCGCTTCGCTCATCTGCTGGTACACGCCGTAAAGCATATCGCTCAGATTTTTTTCGGAAATGGTGACGTTGAACGGCCCCATCCCGCCGTCTTTCACTCCCGCGACCTGCACGTGCCAATCTTTTCCAAGAAGGTCACGCATCGCGAGCCAGGTGTCATAAACTCCTTCGGCCCATGCGGCCACCTGAAACGAATCATCGGATCGAAACGATTTTCCATTGCACGGCGGCGTGTCTCCCTTGCAGCTTTCTCCGCCTCCTCCCGAGCGCACGAATCCTCTGACCGGGCTCACGCCCTGCGAGCAAGATTGCGTCGGCGCGCCAACAACGTGGCAGTTCGCCGCAGTCGTTTCCGACCATCCTTTCGGATAGCCCGACGCGATATAAGGAACTGCAATCTGTGCGGCGATGTTCTGCTCCAGACCTTGCAGCACCGTGGCGTTGCTGGGCGATGTTCCCGGCGAAGTCAGAACGGTGGACGGCGTATCAGCGTCCGGGTCGCCGATCGAACGCAGAAATTCCATCAGCCGCACGCCCCCGGAAAGCCAATGCCCGGTGGCTCGAATCGCGTTGATGTGCCCGTGGCCGGAAGAATTGTTGCCTCCAGGATTTCCCTGCAAATTGTTGTAAGCAACGAACGGATTCTGGTAGCGGTCTTTGAATCCTTGCAGAAGCTGCTCCTTCATCCATTCGTCGCCCGAAAGAAAGTAATAGGTGAACGCTCCCCAGTAAGTGGAATGGTCCATGGCGTTGGGAGCATCTCCCCAATTCCTCATTCCGCCGTTCCACACGGGGCGCAGCGAGTGGTTCCGCGGATCGCCCCACGGCGAGAAGCCTTTGCCGCTGCAAACCGGCTCGCTCGTACACAACGAACGGAACCCTGCCCCGCGGCCCGACGTCGTCGGGGTATCCGAACGCGGCAGAGATTTCTCAACGATCATCCGGTACCAGTGCGAAGCCCAGATATAGCGGCCGGGGACGCTGCCCTCCACGCCCGTGCCCCCACGCTGGAGCCAGTTTCGAAGAAAACTATTTCGCTGCTCGAACTGAGTTCCGTCAGCGCCGCCGGCGGTGGCCCAGCCGAAAAAGCGGAAAACCTTCATTCCGCTGTAGGGATTGTGAAGGCGCCACGGCGCATCCGCCGTTCCGATATCGCCCAGGCATTTTCCCGGAGAAGCGGAGCAAATTCCCACCGAGCTGTAGTAGCGGTCTTCCGCCTCCGGATCGGGGATGTCATAAAACAGCGCATCCATCCCCGAATTGGCGTCTTTCACCGCGTTGTAATAGGTCCCGCTGGCCGGGCGCGCCAGAAGGTAGTGCTGGAAGTAGAGAAAATTGTTTTGGGCCACCCCCGGCGCTTGTGTGCCGGCGTGAAAGTTCCAATACGTATCGTGGATCGAATACTGCGGCCAGCCCATGGCGTAAGAAGCAGTCGACGTAGCGCCGGCGAACTCCTGCTGGTTGGGCAAAATGCCGATGCGAATTTCATTGTGGTTCGCGACGCCCGGTTGAAACTCGAGCGACTTGGGCCAATACATCGCGAGCTGGTACACGCCGGTTTCAATGCCGTTCTTTCCATCATCCAAATCCGCCCAGCCGACAGGGAACTGCGTGTCCGACCCGTTTTTCACTGCCGTGCCGTTTTTGCTTATTTGATAACCAGCCGCAGCGTAGCTGGGTTCGCCTTTCCCCCGCTCCCGCGGAATCGGCGAGACGATACAGCCGTCTCCTTCTCCGTTGCAGTTGGCGACGTGCGTCCAATGCGGCCATTCGCCATTCTGCGAATACGCTTGATAGAGATACGCGCTGTCCGTGCTGCTCGATGGATTGATGGTTCCTTTGCTCGGCGCGCCCGAGTCGTTCGCGATGTCAAAATTTCGCGTGGCGGACGCCGCGAGGTTGTCCGTGAGCCGCGCCTCGAACTGGCTAAATTCCTTGTACGCGATTTCCCACTGGCTGGTGGCCGACATGGTGTCCGTCTTGCAGCAGTCGCTCGGGACGTCGGCGTTGCGCAACCCCACCGTGACTTTTGCATCCGAATGCTTGGCCCAGAAGTGCATGCGCGTACGCCAGTGCATATAAGCGTGGCCCTTGGCATTGTCCATGTCGCCCTGGCACATGATTTCAGCGCGCACAGGCCCGTTTTCTTCGATCACGCATGTGGAGGACGCGTCGTTGGCCGAACTGTACGCAGTGTCGCAGCGGGAGGGGCCGGTATAGCTGGTTGGAATAGGGCCCGACGCGTTGGCTGCTCCGGACCAGCAAGAAGCGGAGTCAATCGTGGGACTGGAATTCGTCGGCGGAATTACGGAGTCGGGCGGCCCTTGCAAGTACAATCCGTCGTTCGGGCCGTGATTGCTCTTCGAAATCAGGTGCTCGGACCCTACCTGCACGTCGTCGAACAAATTGTAGTGAGATTGCTTGATCAGAAAGGTAGCGGCACCTGTAGCAACGATGATGTGATTCGCGTCCGGGCAAGCAGCAAGAGGAGCGCCCGAGCCCGTGCACTGCTGCGCCATGTTGGCCGCGGGATAATTTCCTCCGCCGGACGCGACCTGCGTGACGACAATGCTTTTGTCGAAACCCGGCGAGTCTTCGCGGAAGGAAGGAAGCTCGGCGTCCACCAGCACCCATTGCGCGAATCCGTCCGGCCATTTGGCCATGCACCGGAACTGGGAATTCAATCGCGCGCCCGATTCCGTTTGCAGCGCAAGCTTTGTCGGTGCCTGCTCGTTTTGGGGTTTGTTCTGCGTCCCCGGGCAATCGATCTGTGCGCTATCCGGGATGCCCAGCCCAAACGTGACCGGCGCGTTCGTTCGAGTCCCGCTCGGTCCCGGCGTAGACATATTGGCCCAGACGGAAGGCTGCACCACGATCGGCACACGCAGATTCTGCGCATGCAGCATCGACGGCGCCAACAACACCGCCGCAAGCACAACGAGCCAAACATTTTGAGGAATGTGAAATCGAACGCGGGATCGATCTGTGAAACTATCGGCGAGCGGCCAAGAAGAATAGCGTTTGATAACTTGGCCGCGAGTTTGACGCTTCATTTCGCGTCTCCCAGAATTTCAAAATATGTGCCGCGCGGTTTGTCGCGCGGATCACTCGAGCAGAAGAAGTCCGCGCCGGTTAGTTTTTCTGTGGCTTCGCAGCAGGAACGGTTGACGCGGGAGCTGTTGTTGTGGGCGCAGGCGTCGCCGGCGCAGCTGCCGCGGGCACTGCGGCCACCGCTTCCAGATGAGCGAGCCGGAGCTGTTTGTTCGTCGAATCGTAGTATGAAATGTACGGCCGGCCGTTGGCATCCAGGCAGAGCGAGGGGTAGAGACCGACGACTCCCTTCTGGTCCACAATTTCCACCGTCCATTTTTGGCCGTCGGCCACAGCATATTTCAGCACACCCGATCCGCTGTCGTAAAAGGCCACGCGAGGCAGATTCTTTGCGTCGAGCTTTATCGACGTGCTGTCCGGATATCTCGGGGTGCCGGGGAGCTCTTGGACCACTTCCGTTTTCCAGACTCCGGCCTTCCGGTAGGCATACTTCAGAGTTCTTTTCGCTGTATCGAAATAAGACAACTGCGGTTCGCCCGAGGGATCGAGAGCCATACTCAACCCCAATCCTGCCGCGTCGTCCGCTTCGCTCGTGGAATCGACATCCTCGTACAGCCACGCGGTGCCATCCCAAGTGGCATATTGCAAATGGCCGGATTGCGCGAAGGCGATATGCGCCACACCGGCGGAATCGATCGCCAGAGAATTGAAAAGGCCCTGGCGCGGACGCAGCGCCACCGTTTTCGTGAACCAGGTGGTGCCGTCCGAATAGGCGTATTTGAGTCGCTGCCCGTTGGCATTGCCGCTTTTGAGGCCGGTCAGGTGTGTGAGCTGAAAATAGGCTACGTGCGGATTGCCGTGGGCGTCCAGTTGGATCGAGGTGGCGAATGAAGTAGCGATGTTATCGATGACTTGCAGGTGCCACTTCTTTCCGTCCCAGTGGGCATACTGGAGGCCGGCTTTGAGGGGCGAGTTGAAGGCCATGTGCGGAAGGCCCTGCGGGTCGTCAACGAGAGATACATACATCCCCGCTGCCGAAGCCACGGCCATCTTGGACCATTTCTGATCCTGCTTTTCACGGAAGGCGTACTGAAGAGTGTGTCGGGTAGCGTTGTAGTAGGCAATCTGAAAGTTGCCGTTGCGATCGAGCGCGAGCGAACTATACAGACCGGCATCGGTGCCCGATCCGTCGTCCACTACCTCCACATGCCACGAGGTTTGGGCGAACGCGGGCCGCGCGGTTCCGGCGAGCGCCAGCGAGACGAAAAGTATCCCGGCCACGAAAAGGAATCGGGAATGGCGCAACCATATATTTCTGCAAGTCATCAACGGACACTCTCCACAAACGATATTAATTTAGAAATGCGTTTTTTCCGCCCAGCATTCCAAGATGTTCCAAGACCACACGACCAATGAAGTGGCCTCACTGCGCTTGGGCCTCGGCATGCCTTCGGTACCATAGCTCGAGCATGAGAAACGAGTAGAGAACGTCTCCATAGAACGTAGAGATGTCGCGATCCATGCTGGTAAAGAGATGCTGAATGAATTCGCGGCGGACGTAGCCGCGTTGGCAGGTTCGCGGATCGCGAAGCACATCTTCAGCGAGTCCCCGGATCTTGGGATCGCTTTTGAGCCACATGCTCATGGGCAAGCCGAAGCCGTGCTTTTTCTTTTGCAGAATGGCTTTCGGCAGCAGGTTTTCGGTGGCCTTCTTGAAGAGGTAGCGCTTTTCAAACCCCTTCAGCTTCAGGTCGCTCGGAATGCGGCCCGAAAACTCGGCGAGGGGGTGGTCGAGGAACGGGAAGCGCACGGTCATTCCGGCGAGCTCACTCGCGCGAACGACTTTGGGAAGATCGTTATCGCCAAGAACCATTTTAACGTCGAGATACAAAAGGCGGTTGAGCTCGCTTTTGGCTTTCGCCGCTTGATAATGCGCGCGGGCCACGGAGAGCAAGTCGCCGTGCCCGTTTTTAAAGGGCATTTCAGCGCCGAGAATTTCCGCGGGAGGAAAATACTGCAACATCATCCAGCGGGAATAGCGGTCCGGATTCGGTGTGTTGGAAGATTGCACGTAGCGCCGTACTTTTCCGATAGCCGGCGCAGAAGAAGGAATCAGAGAGACAAGCGGGTCGATGAAGCCCCGGCGCAATGCGCCCGGAATTTTATGGTAGAGCTGATACACGCGGTCGGTGCGGTAGTGTTCATTTCCGCCGAAGAGCTCGTCCCCGCCGTCTCCCGCGAGCATCACCTTCTGCCCTTTTTCAACACCAAGCATCTGGCAGAAGTAAGTGGGGATCACGGAGGAGTTGGCGTAAGGCTCGTCGTAAAGGTCCACGATTTTCGGCAGAATGCGAAAGGCATCGTCGGGACCGACTCTTGTTTCGCTGTAGACCGAACCGAATTGCTGGGCGGCAATCTGGGCGTATTCGAGTTCGTTGAAGCGATCTTCGGTGAAGCCGATCGAGAATGTATTGACCGGCGCTTTCTTTATCTGCGTGAGGAGGCCGACAACGGAACTGCTATCTGTTCCGCCGCTGAGAAAGCAGCCAAGCTCGGAGACCGGGACGTCGTAGGAATTCTGATAGACGGCCTGCTCCATGCGGTCAAGAAGCTCGCGCGCCATCGATATTTCGGAGGACTTCGCATCTTCCGGATATTCCAAGTCCCAATATGGAGCAATGCGAGCCGCGCCGTCCTGCCAGGTCAAGAAACAACCCGGAGGCAACTTTTCGATTCCCTTGAAGACAGAAAGCGGAGCGGGAACCGCGGTGTAATTCAAATAGGCGACGATCGCTTGCGGGTTAATTTCCCGCGCGGTTCTGCCACCGGCCAAAATGCCGTGGGCCTGGGAGGCAAATATGATTTCGGAGGAGCCGGCGCTGTAGCAGAGCGGCTTGACACCGAAACGATCCACGGCGAGGAGGAGCATCTTCGAGCGGCGGTCCCAGATGGCGATGGAAAACATTCCGCGCAGCGAGCCCAAAAAATCCCGCCCGCGCTCGAGATAAAGCTGCCCGATCACGCCCGCCAAATTCGTTTCGCCGGAGAGAGACTTCAGGCTGGTGCGAAGCTCCTGCTGGTTATTAATGTCTGCATCGAGAACGACGATGACCTGCTCGGATTTCCAGGAGCTGGCGGTTTGCGGCGACGCGGTGGCGCCGAGACCGACGCCGGGTTCCACGATCTGCTCCCGGGACCAATTGTTCCGAACCGCGAGAGAAGACACCATGGCCTCGACCGCGGCCGAATCCACCGGCCGACCCTCGCGCTTGACGGCAATTCCACAGATGGCCATGCTGTCGCTCTTATCCTTGGATACCGAAGACTACGAGGCCTTGTTCCTAACCCTCACGCTGCGCTCGCATCCACAGAGGCAATGGCCCTTCGACCACCACGGCGGTTTCCGTCGCCAGCTGCGCGAGCGTCTGCTTCACCAAAATCGCCAGGCCCGCCTCCACTGCGATCATTTGATACATCAAGTCGAAATCCTGGCGGTTAATGAACATATTTGGGACGAGATAGACGACTAAGACCCCGAAAACAATTTGACAGAACGTCGTCAAATGCTCCATTTCGGGATGGGCTCGCGTCCTTAACCACAAGAGGAGCATCTCGCCAATCGCAGTAGCCAGCATGGTCAGGAAAATCAGGCAGCCGGGTATGCCCGTTTCGGAGAGCAAATCGAAAATGGCGTTATGTGTTACGCGAGGCGGGTCTTTCGAGTATTGGGGAAACACATACAGAAAATTTCGAAGCCCGACTCCGCGTATAGGATGCGCCTTGGTCATTTTTATGGCGGCGCTCCAGGCCTGCAACCGGCCGATGGCGGACGCGTCGTCCTGCGCTGCTGTGGGAATCGTCTTATAGCGATCGAGCGCTCCCTGAGGGCCGAAAAGGAGTAACGCGAGTACACAGGCCGTGCCAAGAACGGTGAGAACGAGTTTGTGCTTCGAAAAAGCAACGAGCACGATTCCAGCCATCAGCAAGCCCAGCAGTCCGGAACGCGACCGCGTCCCGACTACGACGACAGCGCATCCCGCGGCCATTCCGCGAAACAGGAGGCGAACCCACCATCTTTCGTCGTCCTTAGCCAGCCACACCAGAAGCGGAATGCCCATATTCAACGCCAGTGCGTATTCGTTTTGCTCGGCCATCATGCCGCCGGGGCCTTTCATGGACGAAGCGAAGCCGGTGGTGATGGCGTCGTAGGCGCCCTTGGCACCCAGAAATCCCAAAGAGATGGCCAGGACATAAAGGATCGAGCGAATGCGTTTCTCTGAATTAGCGAGTGCGCAGGTTAAGAAGGCCATGATGAAAACGCGGCTGTACTCCCACAGCTTGGAGAAAGCGATCAACGGTATTTGCGCGGTGATGGAAGTGAGGGTGAACCAGAACCACAGCAGAATTAGAAGCCACATGCCCTTGGTTCGGATCGGCGATTTGGCCATTTCGAATGTTATGTAGCCGAGAAGTGTGGCGCCGGCTACCCAGACCAAATAGTCAAACTTGAAATTGGGCCAGACGAAATCACCGGGGCGGCCGAAGGAAAGCCACAAGTAGTAGAGCAAACCGGAAAATGGGCGGAAGAAACCGGTAATCGTCGCAACGATGACCAACGCGTAGAGTAGGATCGCGCGTAGCATTAAATCTCAACCGCCTTTTCAATTCTCTCCGAAGACCGCTCGGGCGCGGCCGAGAGATTTTCCTGGCCCATTGCATGGAAGCGCACGGCCCGGCCGAGAAGGGCCTGGAGCTGTTCTTCCCAGCGCAGATTGCTGACGTGGTCGAGCACCGCACGGCGCGTGTCCGCTGGCCGAGCGGTCGCGTCTCGAAGTCTCCCGACGAGGAAGGCGGCGAGGCGCTGCGGATCGTCTTCCACGTGGACTTCCCCGACCAAGCCGGGGGGCAACGCCATCGCGGCTTTGCTGCTGGCGGCGACGGGAAGGCCCATGCACAGTGCTTCGAGGATTTTTGTTTGTACGCCACGCGCCACGCGCAAGGGTGCGATTGCGACGGCGGCTCCGCGCAAATAAGGCCGGACGTCGGGGACAGCGCCGGTAACGCACACGGAAGGATCGCTAGCCAAGTCGCGAACGGCGCGCGAGGGATTGCGGCCTGCGATTACCAAACGCGCGTTGGGCATTTCGGCGCGAATCGCGGGAAAGACGTCGCGGTAAAAGGAGGTGACCGCATCCACATTGGGGAAATAATCCATCGAACCGGTGAAAATGATGTACGGCTGCCAGGCGCGAATTCCGGAGGTGGTTTCGACAATGGCCGGATCGAAGTAGCTCGCATCGATGGGATTGCCGAACGCTTCGATCGTTGCGTCCGGTGCCGCGTCCTTCATGATTTGCGCTTCGGCGGGAGTGCAAAGCAAGGTCAGCGAGAAGTCGTCCGCCCAGCGTTTTTCGGATGCGGCGAGCCTGTGTCCCTCAGAACGCCAGAGCCAGGAGGCGGGAGGGCGCGCGTGCTCGGCGTACTGCTTCCATTTGTCGGAGTCCACGTCCACCATATCGAGAACACGCGGCAAATCACGCGCCGATTCGATGTACTGAGCCATTGAGGAACTGAAAACGAATGCGAGATCGTAATGCCGCGATCGCAATGCCTGGCGGACGCGTTGCGCCATGGAGGCGGAATGAAAGAAAGCCGGCGTGAAAGGGCGACCGAGGGCGAGAGCGAGCGAAGCCTGCGCTCTGCTTCGCGTCCAGGAGACTTTTTCGGCGTAAAGTTCGCGACAGTAACGGCGCACATCGGTGAAATAGCCGGTGTCCTCGGGCTGGTCGTAAAAACAGAAAAGATCGACCTCGTGATTTTGGGACAATGCCGCGAGCTCACGGAACGAACGGATTTTGTCTCCCTTGTTGGGAGGGTAGGGCAGGCGATGAGCTAGAAACAAGATGCGCATGATGGCTGCCGCAATTCCCTAGGGAAATAACCGAACGAGCGCCGGGCCCAAAGCCTTCGTCAGCGGAAGCGGAATTCGCTTCCAGACGTCGGTGGCAAGCTTGAATTTGGGATTCACCGGCGAAAAGTTCGGCATGCTTTTCCGGCGAACAAGGAAAAACTGGTAGGGGAGCGGCCGCTCCTGCATGTTCCATTGCGTTTTGAAGAAATAAGAGCCGGTTCCCACCTTGCTGCGCCCGAAGTCAAAAGTTTTTAGACCACGTTCGCAGGCGCTTCGGAACACTTCCCAGTACATGAAATTGTTGGCCGCGAACTTGCGGCCTTCCATCAAAGAGCCGCCGTAATAGGGCAAAATCGTGTCGCGAAACCTGAAACTCAGGACGGCGGCGATGGCCTCCGCACCGTTCCAGATGGTGAGCAACTCGGCCGCATCGCCGAATTCCTCGAGGAGAATGCGGAAGAAACGTTTGGCAAAAACGGGTGTGCCGAGATTCCGGACGCTCGAAGCATAGATGTGGTGAAAAGCATCGAGTTCGGCTTTGTCGTTCACGGTGCGCAAGCCGGCCTTCTGGCCCTTGCGGATCATGTAACGCGTGTCTTTGGGGAAACCACGGAGAAGCTTTTCCGGGTCCGCGGGGAGTTGCTGTTCAAAAGTGACGTAGAGCTCTTTGGTGAGGAATCCGTCGCCATCCGCAACATAGGGCTCGCGCAACTCGAGGTAATTTACGCCCTGGTCCGTGGCCATGCGGCAGGCGGCTTCTCGCAAGGCTGATCTCACGGCAGGATCCGGCGAGCAGATACCGCCGTAGACGGCGAACGGAGTGGAGATGAGCGTGCGGCCCTGAACCCAATTGGAGGAGAGAAATAAAGGAAGAACGCCACAAATCTTGCCGTCGATTTCAGCAAATAAATAACGCGGTTCAAATCCGAATTCGCGCTCAATCGCGCGCTTCCAGGCGGTGAGGTGAAACAGCGTGCCTTCGGGCTGGCCAAGGACGTACGCGTCCCAAGCTTCGCGCGCATTTTCGGTGTATGGGAGAACGCTCAAGGGTGCCTTCGTCGCGACAGAGGAATTCAGAGGTTTACCGGCGCGAACGCTTTCTGGGCCCGTTGTAATCATCGCAGTGGGGAATCCGGGTTGGCTAGAAGAGGCCATTGCTGACGTTTGCTGAGCGTGCCTGCCGCTTCCGGCATGTGCGATAAGCGCGGAGCACCATGACTGACCGGGAAGAAAAAAGCTCACGCTCCATAGACTTGTTTACTCGCGCCAGCTACTTGGTGTTCGAGCGCACATCGTAATAGTTGTAGTCGTAGTCATAAATTTCGTCGGCATTGTTGATGATGACGCCCAGGAACTTCTTGGGGTCCAAACGCGAAGTCACCCGCTGAAGTGACTGGCGATTCGTCCGGCGCATGTAAACTACGAACAAAAACGCATCGCAGGGCGCGGTCAAAAGCTCCAAATCCGCAACCGGGGCGGAAAGCGGCAATGAATCAATGACGATGAGATCGTATTTGAGCTTGGCCTGCTCCAGAAATTCCGTCCATCGCGAACCTTCCAGAATTTCGGGAAGCACCTTGTTGGGAACGTTGCCGGTCGGCGCCACGGAAAGAGACGAGAACTCCGTGGGATGAACAACAGCCTCGAAGGTTTTCCTTCCTTGGAGGTAATCGCCCAGGCCGGGCAACTGCTTCATCTTAAGGACGCGAGTGGCAACGCCGGCGCGAAGGTCGCCGTCCACGAACAGAACGCGCTTGCTGCCCAGCTGGCCCAGGCTCAGGGCCAGGTTAGTGGCCACCAGAGTCTTACCGTCTCCAGACTCGCCGCTGGTGATCACGATCGAGCGGGTCCCGAGTTTGCTGTGAACGCCGAGCAGACGAGACCGCAGAATGCTGAAGGATTCCGCAGCGATGGGATGGTTGTGATCCATGACCAGCGGAAACTCACGATCGGACTTCTTGGGTGCGCGGCCGGGCTCGGGCCCGTTGCGCGGGGCGGTGTTGGTTGCTGCTGCCCCATTTTCCTTCGAAGGGGTTAGTTTTAATACGGGTTGAGACTCCACGTTGTTCTCCACGACGTCCTTATTGGTGAACTGCTTTCCCATTAGCGCCACGTCGCAACCAGAATCGCAGAATATCCAGCTGCAAGCACCGCGCCGCAGACACAGGCGTACAGAGCATGGAGCCGCCGCTTCCGATCATTTGCCTTAGTCGGCAGCCACGGAACTTCACCGAAAACAGCCACTCCCAATTGACCTACAACTTCACGCTCGGTCTTCACCGCAGGATCAAAAACTTCAAGGACGAAAGCAAGACCCAGGCTGATCAATAATCCTGCGCCCAAACCGATCAGATTAAATGTCGGGCGATCCGGGCTTGCGGGCTTGGTGGGCGTTTGCGCCGGATCAAGCGGCTCGAATCGCTCGCCCTGCTGCCGAGATTCGAGATCTGCCGCCATGTCGGCGGAATATTTCCGCTCCTGCAAACGCTTGTAGTGATCTTCCAGAGCTTCGTAATCGCGGGTCAGCGCACTAATGCGCTCCTGGAAGAGAGGAATTCGCTGGAGCTGCGACTGATGCTGAGAAATTTGACCTTGAATTTCCTGTTCGCGCAGCTGATGTTTCTGGACGTCTTCGTCTTCTTTGGCGATCTGGCTTTGGACGACCGGGTTACGTTCTTTCAGGGGCGCAGGCTCGCCCTTGGCCGCTTCCTTCTTCTTCGCGTCGTCGATGCGCGTTTGGAGATCCTTGATCTGTATATTCTTCTTGACCACATCGGGGAAACTCGGGCCATACCGTTTGCGGAGCTGGTCCACGTCATCCTGCAGTTGCGCCTTTTCCGTTTCCATACTGGTGACGGCGGGTGATTCCTGGGCGTCAAGATTCACAACGGACGGACTGGCGGCCAGACTCGCTTGCAGCGTGGCCTTTTCCTTTTGGTCCCGGTCAATCGCGTCGCGCTCGCTCTGGAGTTCCGTCTGCAGCGCGTTCAAAGCCTGAACGTGCATCACCTCGGACTCCGGGAGTTCTCCAACATCCTTGGTTTTCAGCTCGGTGATTTGATCTTCTTTTCCCTTAAGGTCCCTTTCGGTGTCTTCAAGTTCCTTAGCCAGGAAATCAGCGGTTCCATTGACGGACTGTTCGCGGTTGTGGCTGTTGTCGTCAATGAACGATTGAGCGAGGCGATTGGCTACCTGGGCGGCCACAGACGGATTTGAGTAAGTAAAGGAGATGCTAAATGCTTCCAGCATCTTCTCTCCGCGGGTTGCCACCGGCGCCGAGGCCATATCGACGGAAATGTCTTTTTGCATTCGCTGAACGATTTCTTCCGGGCTTTCCTTTTTCTTGAGGCCCTTGTAGAGGCCGAGTTCATCGATAATTTGATTCAGACGTGTCGCAGAAAGAATCTGCTGCCGCAACCCTGCCAGGCGATCTACGCTGCTTTCGGTAACCGTGGAGTTCACGTACGAATCGGGGACTTTTTGATGAACGACAAGAATTACAGTGGTCGCCTTATAAGAGTTCGGCAAGAAAAAGACGACGGTGGCGGTAGCCAGCGCGATGGCGAACGTCGACACCAAAATGAACCACTTGCGCCGCAAAAAGAGGCGCGAATAGTCCCGGACCGTGAAATATTCCAACCCTGCTAAATTCAAAGAATCTTTGGCTTCGCTCATCACATCCTCTGCAAATCGTCGGCTATAATTTTACTCACAAGAAACAGCGTGCTCCATTTTTATTTGTTCATTGATTCCAGATGTCTCTTAGCCTCGTCCGCGTCGGCGGGGTCAGGCTGCAACTTGAGAGCTGCGTGCAGGGCCTGTGCGGCTTCGGGCTTCCGGCCCGCGTCGAAATAGGCGACACCAAGATGGTAACTGAACGACGCATTCTTCGGTTCCTTCTGCACGCACTCGCGCAATAACTGGATTGCCGTACCGTAATTCTGCTTCTTTTTTACGAGAATCCAAGCGAGAGTGTCGGAAACGTCAAGGCTGTCGGGCTTGGTTTCCTTGGCCTCTTGAGCGAGCTTCAGAGCGTAGTCAAGGTCTCCGCCGTGATCGGCCAATATCGAGGCGAGATTATTTTTCGCGATCCAGTTATCGGGCGTCAACTTCAGAGCTTTTTCATAGTAAGCCTGAGCTCCACTCCAATCCTTCTTCTTCTCCGAAATCTGGCCCATGCGGATTTGAGCTTCAGCCAATTGTGGCTGAGACTGAGCCGTCAGGGTAAGCTGGTTCATGGCTTCATCCAGCTTGTTCTGGTCGAGCTCGATGTCACTCCAAAGGAATCGCGCCCCCACGAGATTCGGATCAACTTCCAGCGCAGTTTGCACGGAACGTTCTGCATCGGCGTAACGGCCGGCCATGGCCTGGAGTTCCGCGAGCGTCTCGTAGCCCATGGCCCACTTGGGATTGGCCCGAACAATTGTTTGCACTTCCGCCAGACCTTCATCGGTTTTTTTCAGAGCGATCTGAGATACACCCAGCAGATTGAGGCTTTCCTGAGAAGTTGGGTCGTAAGACAAAGATTGCTTGGCGTACGAGTGAGCTTCCTCGAAGTGGCTTTGCAGGTATTTTGCCTGAGCCAGGATCCGATACGTCATCGCGCGAGCGGTGGGCTGAGGAAACTCCCCAATGAGCGGCAGCGCATCCTTCTCCGCTTCATCGTAGTTGCCTTTTTCGACCAACGCCTGGGTGTGCAGCAAATAGGGGTCAAAGAATTGAGTTTTCTGCTCTAACGCGTTTTGAATGGCGGCGATGGCCTTATCGGGTTTTCCTTCGTCCAGAGCAAGCCGCGCCAAAATCAGCCGTGCGGCAACCATAGACGGTTGAATTTCGAGCGCGCTGTTCAGAGCTTCCTCGGCGAGTTCGTTTTTTCCCTCTTGAACGTAAGCCAACCCGAGATAATACTGCGGCAGAGCCCACCTCGGTTGGAGCTGAGCGGCGTGATGCAGGTCGCCGATGCCTTCTTCCAGCTGGCCCTTTTCGGCGTGCAAGTACCCTCGCAAGAGGAGCGTTCTGGCGTTATTGGGGCTTGTCTTCGACGCTTCATTGACCAATTTCTCGGCTTCTGCGGTGGACTGTGGATCATGCTGGTCGATGTAAAGAGCGGCGAGTTCGAGGGAGTTTTGAATGTCATCCGGATGTTGCTTGATGATGTCCTGGTACTCCTTTATCGCATCCTGGGATCTTCCCATGCTCGTGTAATAGCGCGCCAGTGCGCCGCGGTCCGTCGGAGTGCTTTCTCCCAAAGCTTTGATCTGTTTGAACGATTCTTCAGCCTCGGCGCCCCGGTTCTGGGACACTAAAAAGACGCCAAGCAAGTAGTGCATTTGAATATTTTGCGGATTTTGCGCCAGGCCTTGCCGGATGACCTTTTCCGCTCCGCTGGCATCACCACGATGGGCCATGACGGCGGCTAAAGTTGTGACTGCCGAGATCGAGGCAGGGTCGTAATCAACCGCCCTGAGCAGGCTCGCTTCGGCCTGAGAGTTCTTGGCGTCGGATATTTGCAAGAGCGCCTGGAGAAACCACGCGCGGCTGTCCTTCTGGTCGAGCTGCAAGACTTGATTAGTGGTGGTTTGCGCAAGAGCCTTGTCATCCATCGCGAAGGAACTCTCCGCAATGATCATCAGAGCTTCGGTATTGTCCGGGTTGGTCGTGATGATGTCTTGGGCCAGCGTCTTCGCTCTAGCGTAAGAGCGTCCTTTGAGGAATGTCTCCGCCATCATGAGCTGAGCTTCAAGATTGTTTGGCGCGATCTTGTGCAAGACGTTTAGTTGCTGCAGGCCATTCGTGTAGTCCTGGCGATCGAGGAAGATTTTGGCGAGCCTGAGATGGGCTTTGGGATCCTTGGGATCGAGCTGAATCGCCCGGCGATATTCCACAACGGCTTCGTTCGTCTTTCCTTCGGCTGCCCAGTGGTCCGCCTGCTCCAAGTGCCGCGCGGCCCGTTCCTGGGCGCTGCCGCAGCCAATCAGAACACCACTGCAAGCGAGCAAAAGCAGCCCACCTAGCACCAGAACCGGCCTAGCGCGCCAACTTCCAAGGCTTCTACGTCTCAACGGATGCCCTCCGACGGTCCAAACAAGGTTGCAGAAGGGAGTGTAGAGCAACCACCCTTCCAAGATGCAAAGTCTTTGTCAATAGACCCTAACTGTAACTTCAAGATACAAAGGATGTTACTTGGGAATGCGGCCATCTTTCCCGGCTCTCGAGCAGCGCGCGATATTCGAGCGGAAAGATTTTTCCACAATCTGGCCATCGGCTACACCTTTGTCACCCAAGGGACTACCGGGAGCCACGCGCGAACAGGACAACCTGAATCGTTCGGAACACAATGGCCAGGTCTAAGAAAAGCGAAAGGTGCTTTATGTAAAAGAGTTCGTATTCGAGCTTGGTCCTAGCGTCGTCCACGGAAGATCCGTATTGGTATTTAATTTGGGCCCAGCCCGTCAGACCTGGGCGAATTGTATGGCGCTCGTGGTAGTAAGGAATCTCTTCACCGAGCATGCGAACAAATTCGGGGCGTTCCGGACGCGGCCCGACGAGGCTCATATCGCCACGCAGAATGTTTACAAGCTGAGGCAACTCGTCCAGCCGAAAATTCCGCAATATCCTGCCAACACGCGTGATCCGTTCATCATCCGCAGCCGCCCACACCGCTTTGCCTTCTTCGGCATTTTTTCTCATGGAGCGGAACTTCAGGATGGAAAAAGTCCGGCCATGCAGTCCGACGCGTTCCTGACGAAACAGCACGGGAGTTCCCGATTCAAGCAAAATGGCCAAGCTGCAGAGAATGAGTACGGGCGAAAACACAATTAACGCCACAGCGGAAACCAGGACATCCAAGGCCCGCTTTGTAAACATCAGCAGGTAATCCTTGCGGAATCCCTCGGAAAGGACCAACCAGCTCGGAGAGAGCCTCTCCAGCATCACGCCGCCCTTCAATTTTTCAAATAAGGAATGAGCGTCTTCCACTTTGATTCCGGAAAGCTTCAAGCGCAAGAGTTCGGCGGTGGGCATAATTCCACGACGTTCCGAAAAAGCCAGCACCACCCAATCCACCTGCTCACGCCGGACGAAGTCCTCAATTTCGGCTACGCCGCCAACGATTCCGGGATTCACCAGCGGCTTTCCGATGTTCTGGCCCCTTTCGTCAAGAAATCCCAGCACCTTCAAGTTGAGTTCGGGGAGCGCGAGAATTTCCCGCACTAAGCGGACTCCGCTGGTGCCGGTTCCGGCAATGACGACGCGATGCACGGGGCGGAAAAATTTGCCTTCATCAACTACGAGTCTCCACGACAGCAAGACCACAAAAGTAATCGCCGTCGCCAGGGCAGAGACTCCGCGGCCGAGCGACAAATCCGGAACGAAGTAATACAGAAGCGCCAAAATCAGCACGGCGGCTCCCAGCGCTTGCATCAAACGAACGACCAATTCCGCGCGCCGCGCAATTACATGCAAATCATACAAATCGTTGTAATAAAGGCAGAGCCAGCAAATCACCACGACCAACGCGAACTGGGCGGCCATATAGGGACGGCTCAAGTACCAGATTGTGTCCGTGAGAGTTCCAAATCGAATCCAAGCTGCGATCGCAATCGACAAACCGATCAGCAAGCTCTCTGTGATCGCCAGGATCACGGTCTTCATTGGAATGTATTGTCCGAGAAATCGAACCATGATTCTTTAGCCCTCTGGGTTATTGTCGAAGTTCTTTATCGCCGCCATACGACCAACGCACTCCAGCCATGAAGAAATTGCGGGACGCGTACGGGGTGGGGCCGCCAGCGAAAGCGGAATTCAGCATGGTGGCAAACAGCGTCCACTGAGGGGTCATGTAGTAACTCACGCGACCCCACAATGTGCGGCCCTCGATCTGTTGCTGCACCATGAAACTTCCTGTCGATTCTGTTTGGAGATAGGATCCGCCCAGAGCGAATCCCCAAGTGTGATCGAAGTTGCGCGAAAACAAGGCGTCGTAGCGATCGTGGTATGCGTCTGTAATCACGCCGGTATAGTCATAGTTGCGCACATATAAAAGGGCCAGGGTCGACTCATGGAAAGTCTTTAGGATCTCCGCGGCCATTATGTAAGTTGTGTGGTCCGGAAGACCGTTTTCCCGGATTTGCCAGGAAGGACCTCCCGAAACCTGGAGCAGAAGAGTCGGGCGAATTTTTTGCCGATAGTTGGCGATGACGCTGTGATGTTGGCCCGCGTTGACGAGATTGCCGATTACCTGCTCGTCGTAATTGTAGGTAACGCCAAACTCATGATCGGGCCCGAACGAATGCGACCAGCCGGCTCCCCCGCCCAGCGTGCTCTCGGTCCGATAATAAGGCTCTAACGAGTGTATGTCGGCGCTGGGACTGTCGGTCAAATCGACGTAATTGTATTGGCCATGGAAGGAAATCGTGTCATGCCGGCGAAGATGGTAGCTCAGGATCGCAGACGTGTTGTTTCTCAGCAACGTAGAGCCATTTCCCAAGAGTGCTGCCTGTGTGATTTCCCCTGTTGAGAGATTTGGCGTGATGGTCGGATTGATAAAGAGCGCGACATCGGGCTCATATTGAAAGATGTCGTGGAAGTTTATGTTCCACCTCGAACCGAGGCGGCGAGTGATATGAAAGTTCACGAAACTGGCGGCGAAATTGTAGGTCTGCTCCCGCTGTGAATAGACGATGAAGGGCCGGTACTGAATGTCCAGACCCGTTCGCTCATTTCCGAGCGAATAGTCGGCAATTACGCGGGCGGCAACCTCATCGGTAGGTGCAGGATTGCTGGCGGAGAAAGTATAATTGCTGTCGTAAGCATAAAACGATTCGACCGAAACGTTAGACAGGTGTCCCCAGCGCAACGCTACAACGCGGTTGCCTTGGCCCAAGGGCTGCCCCGTTTCCAAAGTGCTCGTTTCCGGATGGTCTGGCACTGGCTCTTGCCCAGGCTCCTGGCTGGAATTTGTGGAATCCCCAGAAGAGGTCGATGAATCCTGGCTGGAGGGCGGCTGATCCTGTTGGGCGCGCGCCGCCGGCGAAAATAATGCAAACAATAGTGCAAACAAGACGGCAAGTCCCGCCATGCGATAGCGACCATTCTTTATTTTATCGTCGTGTAGTTGCTTTTCCATGAACGTCGCGTTAACACCAGGAATTACTTATGGGACCACAACGGTATCGCCAGGGCGAAGGACCAAGTCCTGGCTGTTTTTCTGGCCCTTTATAAACGCGTCGTATTTGAACGGCAGGCGAACCTGCTTGCCGTCAACGCTTCGCAAGACATAAATTTTGTTGCGCTTGGCGTATTCCTTTAATCCACCCGCCTGGACAATGATTTGCGAAACGGTCGTGGTGCTATTGATATGAAAAACGCCTTCGTGCAGCACCTGTCCCATCAAGTACACCTTGCGGCTGTTAATCTCGTGAACCGAGACGGTCACTTGCGGAACGGTTACGAAGGGCTCGAGCCTTTTCATCAGCTCGGTCTGAAGCTGCACGGGCGTCATCCCTACAACGTAAATCTCGCCCACGAGCGGAAGCGTTATCTTCCCATCGGGCCGGACCACCGCGGGCCCTGAAAGCTCCTTCTCCTGCCACACGTCGATATCGAGCACATCTTGTTCGCCGATGATGTAGCCGACGAGCGACGGGTCATCGGCGCCCTTAGGCCTGGTAGGTGACTTCGTCGGGAAATCGGCCTGAGGTTTCGCCGTTGCGGCCGGCTTGTTGGCAGGCTGAGGGGGCGTACTCTGAGCTCTCGCGAGCGGGGCGGCCTCCAACAAGAGCACGATGCCCAGGAACATCACTATTTGTTTCAGCTTTATCATTGCTTCCTTCCCTCGAGATTTGTCGATGTCCGTTCCCATGGGCCTAGTTCGGCAAAAATTGAGGCAGAACCGGGCTTACCGCCTGCGCGAAAGCCATCATCGCCGGAAAAGTTTGCGCGTTGCCCGGGGTCCGGACCGTCGTAATCCGAATGAGTGCGCCGTCGGTGCGACCCCTCGTAATCGCGTCCCAAATGAGATAAATCTTCCCCAAGTACTCGCTGGCGAACACGCGTCCATGGGCCTGATACCAGTATAAAACGTCCTGTTGCACGCCGTCCTTTTCGATCACATAGTGATTGGCTACGAACGAAGTCCCTGGAACGGCTGGATTCGGAATTCGGATAGTGCCGCGGCTGACGGGCTCCCAGCCTGCTCCGGGGAGGCAATTCCTCGGGGAGTGGAGAGCGTCACCGCTGCGCTGGGAACTGTAGTATACGACGAAGAAATTGATATGCGTATCGGTAACATCATTCCGATAGTCCCGGAACAGGTAATTGTCCGCAGCCAGAACCCGCCTGACGCTTGGGTCCAGCTCTGGGAGGTCTCTCCCCGACCACTCTGCGACCTGCTTCGGAAACAAGTCGAAATTGCTTCGAACTGGTACCGGATGGCCATGTGACATCAGTCGCAAGAAAATGGTACTGAACAGAAGCAGCGCAATCAGGCTGCCGAGGCGGATTTTGTCTGTCATGCGGGCCTCTCCATGACCGAGTGTCCTGGGACATTTCGATCGAATCGGCGCAAAATCCGCACAACTCCCATCATGATTCCAAGACAGCCCAGGAACAGAAGCCATCCCGAGAAAGTGTGAAAAAAACCTTCAGCCCAGCGAGCGCCAAGATAATTGCCGACGATTCCGGTGCCGGCGATGCGCGCGGCGTTCATACCCAGCGCGATCGGAACGGCCGTGATGGCCAGGATCACCCGCGAGCGCAGCGACATATGCAGCAAATACCCGATGAGCACAGCGAACGCCAGCATGGAAATGAGAGATCGAATTCCCGAGCAAGCTTCCGCGACGCCGGCCGTGAAATTGGCCAGGTACAGCACATTTCCCTCAGACACCACCGGAACGCGGACCAGATCTAGCAAGCCTACCGCGAGTTTTGAGGCGAGCAATTGCAAAGGAATCGTAAGTGAGTAAAAGATAATCGAAGGCAATGGAATCATGAACAAGAGCCAGCCGATCGGGAACGCCACCAGGCGCATCATTTCGGTGCCAAACAAATACAGGACGATTCCGCAAAGCAGCAAGAGCAACGAAGAGTGAGCGACAAAATTCTCCGCTCCCAGGGTCCCGGCCGCAAGCTGCAGGAGCGCCAACACCACGATCACGAGTCCCCACGAACGCGGCGACATTTTGGTGCCGGCGAGTTGTTCACGTCTTTGCCATAGCATCCACAAGAATGCCAGAGGGACGAAGAAGCCGTGAGAGTAGTTTTCATCCTTCAACCAGTCCGAGAACAACTTGGCAAAATTCGTGGCGTACAAGATTAGAACAAGTGCCCCGGTGACGGCCAGGGCCCACCTGTGCGCACGCACCCAGTCTTCAGCCGTTACGAGTTTGGCTGGGGTTTCCATTCGGTGCAACGATTCTACAGCCGTTAGACTCAACTGAAGTCCTACATTAAGCTAAGATTAGAAAGGAATTACACCCCCTACAAAGCACATGCCTCTCCAAATACGAACGGGCTGGCTAGTATAGCTTTGGAGCTTAATTTGCAGGAATCAAAGGGGTTGGGTGGTGCGGAACAGTAAATCGGTCGTGCCAACTCATACCCACGCCGCGGTGGGGGAAGCACTTTTCCTAAAGGTGGCAATCGTTTTCACTCAAAGTACTAGATCGTAGACCGACGGGCCCGTCTCGGATAGTACCGACAATTGTGTGCTTAACTCGTTCGATACGTTAGAATTGTGCAGCCAGCCGTTTGCCGTTTGCGGCAATCAGCTTGGCAGATGGGATCTCGTTGCGCGAGAGATTGCTGGCAGCTTGATTACGCGGGGGAAGAGGCACGGTTTCCATCGAAAATCCAATCGCATGCCCGATCAAACCTCAGTATTGAACCCAAACACAGTCGCCGAATCCGCCAGCTCCGGGGGTGTGCTCACGGATGGGCTAAGCGTGGACGTGGAGGATTACTTCCACGTCGAAGCCTTTGCCGACAGCATCGCTCGGGAGCGATGGGACACTTTTCAGTCACGCGTACACCGAAACTGCGATCGCATTCTCGAAATTTTTGAAAAGCACGGCTGGCGCGCTACGTTCTTCGTTCTCGGCTGGGTAGCTGAGCGTGATCCGGCGCTCGTTCGAAAAATTGCCCAGGCCGGACATGAACTGGCCTGCCACAGCTACGCGCACCGCCGGGTTTTCTCCTTGCAGCCGGAGGAATTTCGTGAGGATTTGCGACGCGCTCGCGGCTTGATAGAAGATGCCGCAGGTGTGCAGGTGGTTGGATATCGCGCGCCCACCTTTTCGATCGTACGCCGCAGTATTTGGGCCATGGAGATTTTGGCCGAAGAAGGCTTTCTGTACGATTCAAGTATTTTTCCCATTCGCCACGATTTGTACGGCTACCCGGAATTTCCGCGATTCCTCCAGCGCATTGAGTTGCCCACGGGGCGACAAATCTTCGAGGTGCCGATGTCCACGATTCGCATGGCCGGACTCAATTGGCCTCTTGGCGGCGGCGGGTACCTGCGGCTGCTTCCGATGACTTATACCTTGTGGGCTATCCGCCGAATACACAGGCAAGACCGTCAGCCGTTCATTCTTTATTTGCACCCGTGGGAACTTGATCCAGAGCAGCCGCGGTTAGATGGAAGATGGAAATCGAAACTGCGGCATTACACCGGCCTGCGAAGCATGGCGTCCCGGTTGGAAAAATTGCTGGGGCGTGGCCGGTTCGAACCATTGAAGAATCTAGTCAGCCGCTCGGGCGATTCCGCGCCGACGTTGCAGGGGCTGGCAATTTGAAACTCAGTCCCGCCGTCACGAATTTCGCGAGTGACATGCCGGCGAAGCTGCTGGCGATCGGTGCGCCGAGATGGTGAACGTTTATATCACCGTTGATACCGAATGCTCGTTGGGCGGCGCTTGGGACCATCCTGAATGGAAACCGGTCGGGCCAGACCGTGCAATTGTGGGGAAGATCGGCTCGAAGTCCTACGGAATCCCGCTGATCATGGACATCCTGGAAGAAAGCGATTTGCGGGGCACGTTTTTCGCCGAAGTCTTCGCGCGCGACTTGTTTGAGAAATCCGAGCTGGCCGAGGCGTACGCCCCGATACTTCGGCGCGGTCACGATGCGCAACTCCATTTGCATCCTGTCTTCCACTACTACCATCTCGTCGCACAAGGGCTCATGCGTCGGGAACAACTCCCCGCAAACATGGACTGGATTGGAACTCTGCCGTTCGATACGCAGGTGGAGCTGTTGGAAAAGGGGCGTTTGATCTTCAGGGAAATATTCGGATCTATGCCAGTGGCCTTTCGCGCCGGATGTTATGGCGCAAGTATGTCCACCCTGGACGCTTTACAGAAAGTCGGGATTCCATACGACAGCAGCTTCAACGCGGCATATCTCGGCGAGAGCTGCATGATGGATTCGAGGAAGCCGACGAACGTTCCCTGGCAGAACGGCACTGTGTGGGAGATCCCGGTCACTACATTTGAGACCGGTGCGGGAGCGATGCGAGGCTTAAAGCCGCTCGAGGTGAGCGCGGTCAGTTTGCAGGAAATGCAAGGAGTTTTGGAGCAAGCAGAGCGTCTGGGACAGGAAACCGTTACGGTGATGCTGCATTCTTTCGCTTTCCTGAAGCGGGCGGATATTCAGTTCCGCAGGATGCGGCCCGACCGACTCGTGATTCGCCGCTTCGAGGGCCTTTGCAATTTTCTTCGACGCAATCGAGATCGCTTTCGGACTCTCACGTTTTCACAGATGCCCAGGCCTTCCGAGAATATCGAAGGAATCCCGCTCCCGAAGATGGGCATCGTGATTCCGGTCTTTCGCAAATTGGTGCAGGCCGCCAACCGCATCTACTGGATCTAATCGCTCCAGGACCCAAATCTATTGCTGCAAGAACCGCAAGGCGCGCTCGAGGCTCGTCACCAGGTAGAAGCCCGAGCGAAAGCCTTCGGCCAACTCGAAAAGCCAGAGGAACAGAAAGCCTTCAACGACGATATTTTTTGAAGTCAGTCTTCCCAGTAGCTCCGCGACTCGTGGCCGCGAACAGATGCGGTGAGTTACCCACAAAGCAAGAGCGGCGAGCAGGATGGCAGCAAGGACGTCGACTGGGTAGTGCCCGCCGACGTAAACACGCGGCAGCGAAATCAGCAGCAAGACCAGCAGCATTAGTAGCGCACTGAGCCAGCGTTTGAACGGCCAGAAGCCCGCCGCGACGATCAGATAGATCAAAGTGGAATGGCTGGGAAAGCAGTTAAGACTTCCTTCGTTCCAGAAGTAATCAGGATAAAGCACTCGGAATTCCGGGACGAGCGACGGAGCAGGCCAGGCAATCCAAGGCCGGAAGGCGAGAGTTGCCAGAACAGCCAGCGAAACTGCTATGAAGATTTCGAGCAGGCGGATGCGGCGCCATTTCGTGCGCTCGTCATCGATGCGCCAGTAGACATAGAAAACGGCGGCGTACACCCAGGTGCTGACGAGAGCGTCAGCGGTGAAGAATTGGGCGACAGTGTCGCGCGAGCCCCTATGCGGCAACAGCCGGAAAAGCCCCTGAAGGACGCGAAAATTCCACTCCGGAAGGACGGGGCCAGGACTCACGAAGCAATCCCGAGACGAGAGCGATTAGTTCTCATGATCAGCGAGGCTAAGAATGGCAGATGTGCGCTGCAAAATCCAAGGCTGAACCGCGGATTCGCTTCGTTTGGAGAAAGGCCCCGAAAAAAAGAACCCGGCTGCGAGGGGAGATCGCGCCGGGCTCGAGATTGCGGTTACTTCGAAAGCGTTTAGGCCGACAGCTTTGCGCCCCAGCGCTTCTTGGCGAAGCCCACAACAGGCCCCAACCCAAGGAACATAAACAAGGTGCTGGGTTCGGGCGTGCTGCTGATGTTCTGGTTCGTCAGCGCTATTGATACCTCGTCGCCGGACTTCAGCAGGCCGTTGTATAGGGCGAACTCGACGGCGTCCCCCTGAGCTGGCACTGCCGTTCCGCACAGGTAGTTCCCGGAAGACGGGGGGACCTGCACGCCGGTCGACTTGAAAACATTCGAGAGGCAACCGAAAGTTTCGCTCAGGTCTGCCGACGGAATGTCGACGATCTCGATCCACATCTTCGTGATAGTGTTCGGTGGCCCGATGTACTCGTAATCCACTGCAGAACTGCCGAGCGTTGAGAAGTTGATCATCAATGGCATCATTTGAGTCGTTTTGCCAAACGTGTCGAGGATCAACGGATGGGTGCCGGGCTCAGGCACTCCACCTGGACCTACGCCGTTCACGACGAGCTTGGGGTCGTGGTCGACCGAACCAGCAGTCGCAGCGGTTGCTGAAAGGGCTAGAAGCACGCCCGCGCACAAAATCTTTACCAACTTCATAGAAGCCTCCCCGTAATTACTCGGCTGACCACAGTGCACGTCCGATGCCGAACACTCGGGAATTCATTCGGTATAAGTCCTTCTTTTTCAGCTCGAAACGTCATGCCCGAATCCTGCTGAAAGAGCAACCCTGCAACTTGTTGCACAATTACGGAAGGACGATGCTGCAATTGGGCATGAGCTATCAGCGCCGCGCTGAGCTGCCCGAATGGAGACTCTCAACTTTTTCTGTGGCTTTTCTCTTTGAATACTACGTCCCTAGCAGTATCGCGTCCCTAGGCTCACTTCTACTTCTACGACGCGGAACGGGAGTTCTTGAGTATCGCAAGTTATTTCACATAGCCTGGCATGCTCGCTTGAGACTAAACTAGCGGCATTCGAACCAAGCCGAGGAATGTGCGATAGCAAGCAATTTGTTGTGAGCGAGATAGATCGGATCTCGCGAAGGAACGAGGGTCTTCGTACGTTTCGGCGAGAAGGCTCTCGGATGTGGCAGGGAGCGTGCTAGGAAAGTCGAGTATGTCGATAGAGATTGTGTAATCAAACGGTATCGCCCGCTAACCCGTGAAAATATCTCAAAAAGGCCTCTACGCTTTGGAGGCGCTCATTTTTCTGGCACGTCGCCACGACCGGGACGCTGTAAAAATTCGTGAGATTGCGGCGGCAGAGAATTTGCCGGAGAAATTTCTCGAGTTGATTCTTCTCGAGCTGAAACACGCCCGTATCGTGGAAAGTGTTCGCGGTGCTAAGGGGGGATACCGGCTGAAACGGGAGCCCGGAAAGATCTTCCTGGGCGAGATTATCCGGACTATTGACGGCCCGCTCGCTCCGTTCGAAGATGCCGAAGCATTGCGCCGTCTGGTGGAGCAGGACAAGAAGCACAGCGCGCTTTTTCGAGTGCTGTTATCGGTGCGCAATGCGGCTGCTGGAATTCTCGATCACACGTCGCTGGCGGATATCTGTCAGGAGCGAAAGTAAAGATGAGCAGGCAGATGGAATTGTCGCGTCGCAAAATGCTTCAGACGCTGGCGGCGGGAAGCGTCGCTGTAGCCGGAGGCATCGGACTGGCAAAAAATTCCCGTGCGCAGGAGTCGCAGGTCCCGGCGGATGAGCGAGCGCTCGCTACTTTTACCGGGCCGTCGGCGAACCCGTACTGGAGTTCGGTTGGGCCGATCACCCGATTTCCGCAGAAATTTCCCCTGGTGCTGCTTACCGACCGTCCGGTTCAACTGGAGACTCCGCGCGATTACTTCCAGACGGCCTTCACGCCGAACGGCGCGTTCTATGTGCGCTGGCACTTGGACGAAATTCCCAACAGTGTGAATCTCGCAGAATGGCGCCTGCACGTGGAAGGCAGCGTGAAACGGCCTTTGAAATTTTCGATGGCCGACCTGCTGGGCAAATTCAAACCAGCGAGCGTGGCCGCGGTCAACCAGTGCTCGGGCAATAGCCGCAGCAAGATGCAACCGCGCGTTCCGGGAGGTCAATGGGGAAACGGAGCGATGGGGAACGCGAAATGGACCGGCGTGCACCTGCGCGAACTGCTCGAAGCCGCGCAGATAAAGAGCGATGCGCTGGCAGTTCAATTTCAAGGGCTCGACAAAGGCAAGGGACCGGAAGGACATGGTTCGCACGAATTCCTGAAGTCGCTGGACTTGAAGGATTCGGTTATCGACGATTGCATCGTGGCCTACGCGATGAATGACGAGCCGCTGCCAATGCTGAACGGGTTTCCTTTGCGCTTGATCGTGCCCGGATATTTCGCGACCTACTGGGTGAAAAGTCTGAGTTGGATCCGCGTGCTGGATAAGCCGGACGAAAATTTTTGGATGAAGACGGGGTACCGCGTTCCGGACACTCCTCGGGGAAGCACCACGCCGGCCGAGGTGAAGGCGGGGACGGTGAAGACCGTACCGATCAATCGGATGCCGGTGCGGTCGTTCATTATCACTCCCGATGGAGCGAGCAAACTTGTCGCGCAGTTGCCGGTAGTCTTTCGCGGGATCGCGTTTAGCGGCTATGGTGCGGTGAATCAAGTGGAACTCTCGGTTGACGACGGGAAAACGTGGACTCCGTCCGAGCTTGGCGAAGACCACGGTGCGTATTCTTTCCGGACATGGTCCTTTTCGTGGACGCCGGCCAGGCCGGGCCGCTATGTGGTGGCCGCGCGCGCCACGGACGCGAAAGGCAACGCTCAACCCGACGATCCAGTTTGGAATCCGGGCGGCTATTTGTGGAATCGCATCGAGCGCGAGGAAGTAGTAGTCGGCCGCGCGAGTTAAGACCAACTTGGCTTAAGAGGGACGCATGCGAAGTTCGACGATTTGGTTCATCGCAATCTTGAGCGCACTTACGGCGCTAGCCGGCGGCCTGGTTTACGCGCAGTTCGACGCCGGATATTATTCGCAAAAGAATCCAGGCGAGATCATGCAGCCCAGCCTACCCGCGCTCACGGACGGCGCCTCCTACAACGTCGCCGCCTATCCGCTTTATCCTCCTGAACTTGCGCCGGGTGAGGGACGCGAAGCCACCGAATCCTATTGCTCCACGTGCCACAGCACACGCTACATCACAATGCAACCGCCCCTGCCTGCGGAAACCTGGGTCGCAGAGGTCAACAAAATGGTGAAGGTGATGGGCCAGCCGATTCCGGAAGAAGCGCAACCCGTGATCATCAAATATCTGCAGATGCACTACACGCCCGAGACGCGCAAACGATAAAGCGGCGAGCTCTCCAGGCGGGCTCGGTGTCAAGCAGGTTTCAACCAAAAATCTGCGGCCGGTTGAAGAAATCCGATAACCACGGCAGCCCGCTCCAAATATTTCGATGGCTGCGACACCACGTTGCATTCGATCTCTTTCTCATTCGCCTTATTGATAATCAGGAGTCGTTGACCCGGTCTGACGGGAGTGGTGAGTGTGATCAGGCCGCCGCGTGCGTTGGCGCGAAGAGCTTCGGTTCCTTCGTGGAACGGCAGGTTTTCGACCGTGTGCCCGTAAACCAGCACGGGCGAATAAAGCCACAACCGTTCGCTGGAGCGGCGATCGGCCGCGAGTTCATTTCCGTTTTGAGCAGCTACTTCCTGAGCGTGTTCGCGGATGTGCTCGTCGGGTTCTCTTATCGGGTTCCAAATCCTGCTCACGGCTTGTTCCTATGCGCTCAGCGAACCTCAAACGTCGTGCGTCCTACCGATTTTCAGATGTAGTGTAGCGTATCTAAATGCAGAAAGAAGGGCGCCTGGTCGCAAGGTACACTAGGCGTTCTAGTTGATAGCTTTGAATCAAATAAGAACGCCAAATAGTTGCAGATGAGAGGCGTATGCCGGATAATCCCGTGTTCGACGCAGTCCTGGCCGCGAATGATTAACTGCCCTCAATGCAAAACCGCCAACCCGGATTTCGCCGCATCCTGTTCTAAGTGCGGAACAGCCATGCCCATCGCTGAGTCGGAAACGGTTCAGATGGTGGACACAGCTGCGATAACCCTGGGCAGCGATTTTGGGGTGCGCTATCGGATTGAAACCCTGTTGGGGCAGGGCGGCATGGGCCGCGTCTATAAGGCCTACGATAAAGAGCTCGACCGCACGGTCGCCATCAAAGTGGTACGCGAAGGGGCCATCGGCGAAACCGATGCCCTGAAGCGCTTTAAGCAGGAGTTGGTTCTCGCCAGCAAGATTTCACACAAGAATATCCTGCGCATTCACGACATGGGCGACGTCGGTGGCGTGCGCTACATCACCATGGCCTATGTCGAAGGCCAGGATCTCCAGCACATCATCCGCGCCAATCCCAAGATGCCGCTCGAGCGCGTCCTGAACTTCGCGCGCCAGATCGCCGAAGCGCTGGCCGCCGCTCACGCTGAAGGCGTGGTGCATCGCGATTTGAAGCCGCAAAACCTGCTGGTCGATAAGACCGACCAAATCTATGTTTGCGACTTCGGCCTGGCGAAATCGTTTGAAGAAGGCGCAATTGGAATGACGCGCACGGGCGCCTTCCTGGGCACGCCGCGCTATATGTCTCCTGAGCAGGTGGAAGGCAAGCCCGCAGATCAGCGGGCCGATCTGTACGCCTACGGCCTGATTCTCTACGAGATGTGCACCGGGGACGTGCCATTCAGCGGCGAATCGACGCTCAAGGTGATGTACCAGCGGATTCAGGAAAAACCGAAGAATCCGAAACTGGTCAACCCGGATCTCCCCAATTGGCTGGTTCGCATCATTATGCGCTGCCTCGAAAAAGATGTGGAGACGCGCTATCAAAGCGCTTATGAAATTCTGGCGGACTTGCAAGGAGCCACGAAAAGCGGCGTGAGCGCCAGCGGTGTTTCTCGCAGCGGTTCCAGCATTCAAATCCAGCTCCCGGAATTTGCCAGCCGACGCTGGGTTTGGGTCACCAGCGGTGTGGTCGCGCTGCTGCTCATTGTGGGCGCAGTTCTTTTTGTGCGGCATCTGGTTCAGAACGGAGGTGGAGGCACGCCTAGCGTGTCTGGAATCCCGCCGCTGGCGAGCGGGCGGTTCGTTGCCGTGCTGCCGATTCAAGTGCTCGGCGATTCATCCCAGATAGGCTATTTGGCCCAAGGTATCGAAGAAGCGCTGTCAGCTAAACTCTTCCAAATAAGAGACATTCGTGTGACGGCGAGTGATGCCGCCGATAAGACCAATCAGAAGCAGCCTTTGGTGAAAATCGCGCGCGATTTGGGAGCAAACCTGTTGGTGCAGGGGACTCTGCAAGGGGCGGGCGACAAAATCCGCATCACCATGCAGCTGCACGATGCAATCAACGACAAGCGTCTTTGGAGCAAGGAATTCGACGGCGTTGCAGGAGACCTCTTCGCACTCGAAGACCAGATTTACAACCAGCTGGTTTCGGCACTGAACGTGAATCCCTCCAACGATGAACTCGCGAACGCGAAAGCGCGTCCCACGGAGAACGTTGCAGCTTACGACCTTTACATTCACGGACGCGATTCTCTCCGCGGGCACGATACCAAGAGCATCCAGGCTGCGCTGGACTACTTCGAACAGGCTCTGAAGGCGGATCCAAAGTTTGCGCTGGCCTTTACCGGCCTCGCGGACGCGAGCTTGCGGATGTATACGATTAAGAAGGACAGTACCTGGACGCAGAAGGCGCTCCTTGCCGCTCAGCAAGCCGAACAGTTGAACGACAAGCCACCCGAAGTCCATTTCGTTTTGGGAAGCGTCTACAACGCAACCGGAAAATACTCCGAAGCAATTGCAGAGCTCAAAAAGGCTATTTCCCTGGCGCCTAGCTCCGACGAAGCTTACCGGCGTCTAGGAGCTGCTTATTTGGCAAGTGGAGACGCCACCCACGCCATCGAAGCGTTTCAGAAGGCGGTGCAACTGAACTCTTATTATTGGGTGAACCAAAACGTGCTCGGAGGCGCCTACTTTAAGTTGGGAGATTATACGAAGGCTCTCGACGCCTTCCAGCAAGTCATCACCTTGCAGCCGGATGTCGATGCTGGGTACGAGAACGTGGCAAGCATGTACGCTCAACAGGGGAAATTCCAGGAGTCTATTCCTTATTATCAGAAAGCGCTTCAAATCGAGCCTTATTACACGACCTACTCGAATCTTGGAACGGCGTATTTTTATCTGAAGCAATATTCGAATGCGGTGGAGTCGTTCGAGAAGGCCGTGGCGCTCAATCCAAACGATACCTTGACCGCAGTTAATCTGGCGGATGCGTATCGTGCAGCGGGTCAAAAGGACAAAGCTCAGGGCGCATACCAACAAGCTGTCACCTTGGGCTATAAGGAGCTGCAGACCAACCCGCAAGACACGGCCATCATGGCGCAGATCGCCTTGTGCTATGCCAATCTCGGCAATGCTCAGCAGGCCGTGAAGTTCATCCAAAGCGCGCGCGGAATCGACAAAAATAGTGTCGAGTACATTTATGATACAGCGGAGATTTATGCGATGTTGGGGAAGACACCGGAAGCTTTGAAGGCCCTGCAGGAATCGTTTGAAAAACATTATCCCGCGGAATCCGCAATGGAAGATCCGGAGCTCGATACCATCCGCAACAATCCGAAGTTCACAGAGCTGATAAAGAAGTATTCCGCGAAAAAACCGTAGAAAAGTGGATCAGCCGGTTGGAGTCAGTCTGAAAGTTCGGTGGAGATCGGTTCGTCGAAATAAACCTCGCTCGATTTGCCGCTGCGAAGAAACATCGCTCGCTCGGCAGTTTGCTGACTGAGCTTCGATTTGTTAGGCTGCTAAACACTGCCTCTGCGGAGAGGTGTCCGAGCGGTTTAAGGAGCACGCTTGGAAAGCGTGTGTTGGGGAAACTCAACCGTGGGTTCGAATCCCACCCTCTCCGCCATTCTCAGCTAACACCGCCCGCAGCAGTTCGCGGCGATGCGCTTAGCGCTTTCAAGCAATCTTGGTCACATTGAAATCGCGTTTGGTCACCCCCAGCCTTCCTTTCATCACATTTATCTACTAATCATATTTACCAGCTCTCACGATAGCCATGAGAACGCATCTAAGTAATTGCGTCGGGTTGAATTGTGATCCCGGGAGACCTATGAACGCGGAACGAAGAAGATCCTTGGAGTCGTTTGTGAACGCGCCGGCGATGCTGGAAGCCGCGCTTCGTCGTTTTCCGAGAAAGATGTGGTCCTACAAGAAATCTTCCGATCATCCCAGCATTCACGATACGGTGTGGTACCTCGCCGATAGCGAGGCGGTTGAATACGTGTCTTGCCGCCGTTTTATTGCTGAGCCGGGGTCCGCGGTGTCCGGAATCAATTCCTCGGCCTGGAATCGCGGTCTCGGATATTTTTACCAAGACATTAAGGAAGCGATGGAGATGATTCGCGTATTGCGCCGAATTACGTATCGGCTCCTGAAAACGCTGCCCGAAACAGCTTGGACCTACACTGCGGAACATCCCATCCACGGGCGCTTGTCACTTGACCAGTGGCTCGAGATTCGTGAAAACGATTACCCGGAACACATTCAGCAGATGGAACGGATCTATTGTGGCTGGGTCGAAGCGGTGTCAGCCAGTAAGTCCGCAATTTCGCCGCGCAGAGCTCCGCGCATCGAGTCTTTTGCGCCGTGACTTTGACGGTGGACTAAAATGCTGGATGGCAATCCAGCCATTGCGGCGGTGCGTAGTTACATTAGGGAGATGAGCGTATGAAGAATTTTGCAGCCGTAGCGGTGAGCCTCTTTCTCGGTCTCTCCGCATTTTGCCTGGGCTTTGATTCGCATGCTAAAGCACAGACTGCCGCGGCCGAACCGTCGCGCAAGCCGGTAGTCGTGGAATTGTTCACCTCCGAGGGGTGCTCTACTTGCCCGCCTGCCGATGCGTTGTTGCAGAGGTTACAGGAGCAACAGCCTTTTGCCGGAGCCGACGTAATCGCCTTGGAAGAGCACGTGGATTATTGGAATCACCTGGGCTGGAACGATCCCTACTCTTCGGCCGAATACACGCAAAGGCAGGCCGCCTATGCCATCGCGCTCAAGAACCAGGAATATACGCCGCAGATGGTTGTCGATGGGCGAACGCAATTCATTGGCAACAGCGAGCGAGATGCCAAATTTGAAATTGAAAAGGCGGCGCGCAGCGTCCAGACAGAGGTCACGATTGCGTCCAGCAAAACTGATCCGAAAGGATCGCAGGAGTTTTCCGTTTCGGTGGGGAAGCTGGCGGGAAACACAGCGGGCGATGTCGCTGAGGTCTGGCTCGCGGTCACTGAGGACGGGTTGCAGTCGTCGGTAAATCGAGGTGAAAATTCAGGTCAGGTGCTGCATCATGCCGCTACGCTGCGTTCGCTCCGCAAAATCGGCGTAGCGGATCCGAATAAAACACCGTCGTCCTTCACGAGCGATCCGCGAGTTAAGTTTGATTCCCACTGGAATTCGGACAAGCTTCACGTCGTGGTATTTGTCCAAGAGAAGAGAAGCCGCGTGATTCTGGGCGCGGCATCAACGAAAATCTCGCATTAGTCGAAAAAGCCTTCGGTCGCGGCGCTGCGATACGCCGGCAACTTCAAAATAAAATCTTCACAATATGGGATTTCGCTCCGCGCTCCTTCCAGTTGGTGTGCTCTAACAGGCGAAGGTGACGAAGTGACACTTCGCCGGTGCGAACTCGCAGATATGCGGGGTAATCTCAGCAGAGTCCCTCTTGTAATTCATAGAAAGCTCATCCGAACCTCCGCGTAAGTGACTGTAAACGCTCACGCAATGTTTGGCGCTCGCCCTGCAATAGCAATCGCGAGAGCTTGAGGTGTTCAGCAAGATTCTCAGCCAAATTTCTAGGAGGGCGTATGAACTGGAAGCGATTTATGGTGGTGGCGTTCGCGCTCCTGGTGGCCTTGTCGATCGGTTCCGGTCGATTGGCCGCACAGACGAGCACGACCGGCGATGTGACGGGTGTCGTTACGGATCCGAGCAACGCTGTTGTGCCGGACGCGAATGTTACGTTGAAAAGCGAGACGAAGGGTGACACACAAGCGACGAAGTCGAACAAAGACGGAGTTTACCGCTTTTACCTGCTTTCACCAGGTCCCTACACAGTGGAGGTAACGGCTACTGGCTTCCAGAGCGTGTCGCGGCGCCTGGATGTTGCGGTCGGACAAGTCGCAACCATTAACGTCCCGCTCGCCGTCGGCACGTCTTCGACAACCGTGACGGTTACCGAAGCCGCGCCGTTGTTGCAGACGGACAATGGTGACACCGGGACCACGCTGACACAGCAACAGGTTTCGCAGGTTCCCAATCCAGGAAATGACTTGAGCTACGTGGCGCAACTTGCGCCGGGCACGGTCATGAATACTCAGGGTGGTATGGGCAACGTGGAGGCCTTCGGTTTGCCGGCCACCTCGAACCTTTTCACCATGAACGGCATGGATGACAACGACCCGTTCCTGAACTTGAATAACTCGGGCGCTTCGAACCTTCTCCTCGGATCTAACGAGATTCAGGAAGTGGACGTAGTAACGAACGGATTTTCCGGCAGCTACGGCACCTTCGCCGGGATCAACGTTAACTATGTGACGAAGTCCGGCGGCAACGATTTCCACGGCAACCTGGTTTACTACTGGACCGGCCGTGCGATGGACGCCACCGACTGGATTACGCACGCACAGGGCGACTCCAAACCCTTCAACAACGCAAACCAGTGGGCAGCCTCTATCGGCGGACCTATCAAGAAGGACAAGCTGTTCTTCTTCCTCAACACAGAAGGGCTGCGCGTGTTGATTCCGGTTCCCCAGCCCATCCTTATCCCTACGGCAGACTTCGAGGTAGCTACGCTCAACAACCTCACGTCCCTAGGTCTCACCGACTCGATTCCGTATTATTGCAACCAGGGCATCACTATAACGGGTCCTACACAAGGGTCCTTCACCTGTCCGGCTGCCGTTCCTGGTTCCGGAAGTGGAATGTTTAATCTCTACAATGGTGTGAAAAATCAGGCCAGCGCGCAGCCCGCGGGTTGCGGCGGCCCTCAATTTGGTACTGGAAATGTGATCCCCCTCGCTGTTGTGAACTCCGCTGCAACATGCACCTCGACCCTGCAAGAAACACCGATCAACTTCGCACCGGAGAAACAGATCGCTGGCCGCGCTGATTGGAACATCGGCGCCAACGATCGCGCGTTTGTCCGCATGCAGTATGACCAAGGCATCCAGCCCAGCGTGACCGACGCGATCAATCCGATTTTCAACATCACCAGCGATCAGCCGGAATACCAGGGTCAGTTGGTGGAAACACACACCTTCAGCCCTACGCTCGTTAACCAGTTCCTGGCGGCAGCCACGTGGTACTCGGCGATCTTCAAGTCCCCGAACCTGCCGGCCACGCTGGCCACATTTCCAACCACGCTTGACTTTGGACAGGATGGCGCACTCAGCAACTTGGGAGGCACCCTCGGTTTCGTATTCCCGCAGGGCCGCAACGTCACCCAGATTCAGTTTGGGGACGACGTTTCGAAGACTTGGGGAAATCATGGCGTGAAGTTTGGCTTCAAGTTCCACCGGGACTACGTGAGCGATCATGACAATGGGTTTTTTACGAACGGTCTGCAGATTCCATTGTCACTCACGGATTACTTCAATGGCGGGCAGGGCGGCGGCGGCGAGCAGGAGCAGGCTTTCGCCGAATCCCAGAACCTTCCGATTCGCATCAACAACATCGCGGGATACATTCAGGACGAGTGGCGCGTGAGATCGAATTTCACCTTCACCGCGGCGCTGCGACTGGAGCACAACTCGAATCCAAACTGCGCTACGAACTGTTTTGCTACGTTTGCCGGCGGTTTGGGGACGGCCGAGGCGAATGTGGGAGCACCATACAACACTCTGATCCAGACGGGACGCGATGAAGCGCTGTACGGCTACCAGAACCTGCAATGGGAGCCGCGCGTCAGCTTTGCCTGGCAGCCTTTCGGGACTGCAACGGGAATGCTCAAGTCTAACTTCGTGGTCCGCGGAGGAATCGGAATTTTCTACGATATCTTCCCGGGTCAGATCGCGGACAACATGGCGCAAAACCCGCCGCTCTATAACAACTACGTATCCGCCGGCACCGCAATTGGTGGCATCTGTCCCGGGTATTTCTCTCCCAATCAGGCCGGGAACTTTTTCGATTGCCTCACGGCAGCGAACGCGGCCTTCCAGACGGCATTCACCAGTGGCGCAAACTCGGTGGCAGTCGCTCCTGGGATAGTAACTGCGGAGCATCAAACAGAAGCGCCGCAATACCAGAAGTGGAGCTTGGAGATCCAGAAGGGCTTCGGCGCAAACGACTCGATCGACATCGGATACTACGGCAATCACGGGATTCACACCCCGGTCGTCAATTCGGGTCTGAATGCCTTCTGCGATTCAGAGACCGCCGGTGCCCAGTGCGCTGCGACGGCGACGTATCCGGGGTTCAATTCCGATCTGCCGCAGTCTCCTAACCAGCCTCAATTCCAGGGAATCACACTGGTAGAGACGCGCGGAATTTCGAACTACAACGGGTTGGTAGCCTCCTACAAGCACCGCTTCAACGGGCTGGGCGGCGGACTCGTGCAATTCAATTACACCTACAGCCATGCGTTCGACGAAGTGTCCAACGGTGGTTTCAACTCCTTCAGCGGCAACTCGTTGATTCCGATGGATCCGTACAACCTGAGAACAAGCTACGGTCCTTCGGATTACGACATACGGCACAACATCAATGCGAACTATGTGTGGCAAGTACCGGTCCGCAGGGCTCTGATGGGTCACGGCTGGGCGCCACTGGTGGATGGATGGCAGGTGTCCGGCACAGTGTTCTACCGCACAGGGTTGCCGTACAGCATTTCTGATTCTGGGTTTGCTCTACTCGACAACCAGTTCTACGGCGGTACGATGTTGCCGCAATTCGCACCAGGCACCAATCGTAGCTGCGGGAGCACCCGGTCGAGCGTTTACGTACTGGCAAGTCCCGTACCGTGCCAGGCACTCGGTGATTTCCAGGCGTCGAATAGCGAAACAGGGTTCACGCCAGGATTGCGCAACCAGTTCCGCGGGCCGGACTACTTCAATACGGACTTCACGGTTCTCAAGAACACGAAGATTCCGCATTGGGAGCGCGGGCAGCTGGGGATCGGGTTCCAGTTCTTCAATCTGTTCAACCACCCGAACTTCAGCTTCCCGGTTGGTGACATTGCCAATCCTCTGTTCGGCCAAACAACCGCCATGGTGAGCCCGCCGACCAGCATTCTTGGTTCGTTCCTCGGCGGCGATGCTTCCCCGCGGTTGATTCAGTTGAAGGCGCAGTTGACCTTCTAAACCACCCCGCCACCGCGGGGTAGCCCCCAAAGGGCGTCCTGGTGAAAACCGGGACGCCCTTTTTCTTTGCTCCACTGGTCGGGATCGTAAAAGGTTTGCGTCAAACTCATTCGGCAAAGAGCGATTCGCTGCCGATCCAAACATGGGAAATCGACCTGAGATTCCGCTTATACGTACGCGAGACCGTGTATTCCTTGCCACCTCTCGTTCGAAGTAAATATTCTCCCGTGGTCCACGGCTGGATTTCCTGCACGCAGGAGGCATTCACGAGCACCGAGCGATGAATACGTATGAACCCGTACGGACGAAGTTTTTCCGCCAGTGCGGAGATGGATCCGCGGAGCAGATAGGAACCGGCAGGCCGCTGCAGCAGGACATAGTTGCCTTCGGCTTCCACCGCGATCACTTCGGCGGGATCCACAAACAGAATTCGCCCCTCTATCTTGATCGCCATCTTAACGGGTTTCGCCAGAAGCGTCTTCAATTCCGGCAGAATCCCCATTAATTTCGCGACCCGCTCGCTCGCCGTTCGTTGCATGGCGGCGTTCAAAGCCTGGTGGATACGCTCATCCGAAAACGGTTTCAGGACGAAATCGACCGCGTGTTTCTCGAACGCTGCGATCGCATGTTCGTGATGCGCCGTGACGAATATCACCGCGGGCATGGGTTGATTCTGTTTCTTCAAACAATCCACCAGATCGATGCCCGACAATTCCGGCATGTGAATGTCCAGCAAAAGGACGTCGTACGATTCCTTTCGCAACTTTTCGAGCGCCTCGACCGCATCCTTCGCCGAATAAAACATTTCTATGTCGCTGCGCGCCCTCAAAATATTTTCCAGTGCGCTTCGTGCAAGCGGCTCATCATCCGCGATCAGAACCCGCATCTGGCCTTCTCCGTTGCTCATCTCGCTGGCACCATCGACGCCGCCGGCAGGTTCTCCCGGTACGACTCGAACGCTGGACAGACAAGCAGCGCGGTCGCGACGTGAGTGTCCGCCAACGTGAACGAAAACATAGCCTCGTCCGCGTACAGGTGCTTTAAGCGCGCCCTCGTATTTTCAAGCCCCAGGCCCGTTCCAGCCTGCCCCCTTCCGCCCACGCTGTTTCGAACTTGGATTTCAATCGTGTCCGCTACGCGTCGCGATTCGATTTCAAGCCATCCTCCTTCGCGGCAGCAGGCCACACCGTGTCGCAAGGCATTCTCGACGAGCGGCTGCAGGATTAGTTGCGGAACCAGCAGTTGCAAAGTTTCAGGATCGAGTTCCCAGCGCACTTCGAGCCGTGTTCCCAGGCGCATTTTCTCAAGATCAAGATAAGACTCCACGAATGTGATTTCTTCCTGAAGGCTGATCAGATCGGCGCTCCCGTGCTGGAGCGTTGTGCGCAGCAGGCTCGAAAGCTTGATCACCATGGCCTTGGCCAGCGCGCGGTCTGAATCTATCAGCGTCGAAATGCCGTGCAGAGTGTTAAATAGGAAGTGGGGGTGCAGCTGGCTCTTCAGCGCTTGTAGTTCGCTTGCGGCCAGCGCCTGCTGCAGCTCTGACCTTTCCAGCTCCTCATCCCGCGCCTGATTGAAATATTCGTATGCGTGGGCGGCGACTACGAGGGTGAGGTAAACCGAGAATTGATCGCCCATGGTTCCGTAAACCACGCCGGCCATATTGTGCAGCGAAAATGACCAATGCACGAATCGCTGAAGCGAGGTGTCCCAGACCGGCGCCAGGATCAGGCGGACGAGCGAGTAACAAATGACGAACGGTAGCCCCCCGAGCGCGTAAGCAATTAGGCCGCGAATTGGTTTGTGTCGATTGATGGGGAACTTTTGCACGAGGAAAAAAACGGGCGGGGTCAGAAGCGCGAAATCGAAGAACCGGATCGAAATTATCGACAGCAGTGAAAGAAAGCGCGTGTGGTAGCCAAGCTCCCTTTCGAAATAATTCTGCTGGAACGCCATGACTAAGGCGATGGCCATCCAGAAGCAAGCCGATTTCAAATACGACAGGGCGATGCGCTTGAGGAATGATGACGATATTCTCACCACCCAGATTTTACTCTGATTGGTAATACTGAATCGTCGGGGGTGCAGGCCGCCGGAAAACTGGGATGGGCATACAAAATTCCGCTGCGAATCGTAATCGCGCCCAAGGGCGCCGCAGGTTACAGCTTGCTCCGTCAGTGTCCGCGTGGGCGACAAAAAAGGGTTGACTTCGCCGCGAACCTCCTGCACCCTGTTAGGGCAATGATGAATCTCAGCCGGATGACAGTTTGCATGGCGTGTTGTCAGAATTGTTGCCTATGCCTGTCGTCCGCGCCGGGGGCCAGCTAGAAAAGATCTAAATTCTAAACGCTGAGTTCAAGCCCACCGCCAGACGACAAGCTGGTAGGTGGGCTTTTTGTTTTTTTGGGGACACTATGGACACTAAAGAAACGAAAGCTCAAAAAGTAGAACGGCTCAAAAGATCGCTGAATCCCTGGGAGCGCCTCGCGGAAATTCGTCGCTTCGCGCGTGAGGGCTATGGCTCGATTCCGCCGGAATGGCTGGGCACCTACTTTCGATGGTGGGGCGTTTATCCGCAAGGAGACGGCGCCGGAGCCATCGGCGGAACTGGCGGTGAAGGCAAAGCCGTGCCGTTTTTCATGGTGCGCATTCGCATCCCCAATGGCTCGCTCGATTCGAACCAACTCCGAACGATCGCGGACTTGGCGGACAAATTCGGTGGCGGCGTTGCCGACCTGACCGTTCGCCAGAACATTCAGCTTCACTGGGTGACTATCGAGGCGCTGCCCGAAGTGCTCGATGGTCTAGAACGCTGCGGCTTATCCTCGCTCGCTGCTTGCGGTGACGTCACTCGCAATATCACCGGCTGCCCACTCGCCGGAATCGATTCGGACGAACTCTGCGACGCTTCTCCGCTCGTCGAGCAGGCCGCGCGTCTGCTGGCCGGGAATCCCGATTTCTACAATCTCCCGCGCAAATTCAAAATCTCCATAACCGGCTGCCGCGTCTGGTGCACCTATCCGGAGATCAACGACGTCGGTCTCACTGCCGTCGTGCGCAAACGGCGCGCGGGTTTGGAGACCGGGTTTTCACTTCGCGTGGGTGGCGGACTTTCCACCGCGCCGCACCTGGCTGCGCGGCTAAATGCGTTTGTCGGATGGGACCAGGTAATTCCGGTAATTCAAGGTATCGCGGAGATCTTTCGCGGCGCGGATGTTCTACGCGAGAGCCGCGAGCGCGCCCGGTTGAAGTTTTTGTTCCTCGAGCACGGTTGGACGCCGGAACTATTCCAGGAGGAACTGGAGCGTCGTCTTGGTTTCCATTTGGATGCCGCCGAGCCCGAAGAGCCGCCCGCCGACCTTTACCGCGATCACACGGGCATCTATCCGCAGAAACAAGAAGCTTATTCCTACGTTGGTGCGGCAGTGTTGCGCGGCCGCATCGAGCCGCGCCAGATGCGCGCGGCCGCCGATCTTGCAGATCGCTTCGCGTCCGGCCGGCTGCGCACGACCAACATGCAAAATCTGTTGATCATTGACGTCCCGAAGAAGAATGCGTCCTTGCTGGCCGAGGAACTGAATTCCGTCGGCTTGTCTGTAGGCGCCTCGTCATTCCGCCGCGGCGCGGTGGCCTGCACCGGAACGGAGTTTTGCAAGCTGGCTATCACGGAAACAAAAGCCTTCTCGCGCTGGCTCGTGGAGGAACTCGAAGATCGGCTTCCTGGCTTTGAACAGCACCTCAAGCTGCACGTCACGGGATGCCCGAACAGTTGTGGCCAACACTGGATCGCCGACATCGGCATCGAGGGCAAGAAGCAGCGTGTCAACGGAGAAATGGTGGACGCCTACTATTTTTGTGTCGGTGGCGCGGTAGGGCAATTCGCATCCATCGCTCGGCCCATCGGCTACCGGTGCCCGGCCGAAGCTGTTCCGGAAGCCATCGAGCGTCTGCTCCGCTCTTACTTGGGCCTTCGGCGGGGCGATGAGAACCTACGTCAGTTTTTCGCACGCCATGCCGACGGGGAACTCCGTACTTTTCTCGCTGGTCAGGAACTCGAGGCGGTGTCCCGCGATGTCGCTCCTGGGCGCCCGCCGCATGGAGTGGAAGGCTAAACAATGAACGTCACCCTCCAAATGACCTCGGAGATGCAAATGGCGCCGCCCTCCGCCGGCAACGTGCTGACCTCGTTGCGCGGGTGGGCAGGCATGCAATGCGCGTGTTGGTGTTGTTGTTGTTGTCGTGCGGCGTCCCGAGCCTCAAGGAGCAAATCGGTGTAGAAAGTCCCCCGATCCAGACTCCCAAGGCCCGCGATGCCAAGCGTCGCGGGCCTTTTTTGTTTTACGAGAGCTGCTATACGGCACAAAGGAGAAAACGGAATGGCGCCGGAAACGATTGTCGAAATCAAAGGAATCGCACGGGCTTCACAACTCGCTCGCATCGATCCAGTCAAAAACAGCAACCACAGGGAGGTTCATGCGATGAACACCTTGCTACAGGAGATTGAGTTGCAACGAGACGAAGCAGAACGCTCTACAGCGCACGAACTCCTGAACTGGGCCAGCGATCGCTTCGGTTCGCGCATGGCTATAGCGTCGAGTTTCGGCGGCGACGCCGTCGTACTCATCGATGTCGCCGCACGAGCCGTCAAGGACCTGCGCGTATTTACCTTAGACACCGATTTTCTTTTCCCCGAGACCTACGACCTGATTGAACGAGTCCAGCACAGGTACGGCATCCAGGTCGAACGCACTCGGCCCGCACTCTCGCCCGAAGAGCAGGCTGCTCGTTTCGGCGAAGCCCTTTGGAGCCGGGAGCCCAACCTTTGCTGCCAAATCCGAAAAGTTGATCCGCTCAAAGCTAAGGTCGCAGAACTGGACGCATGGGTCTCCGGCATTCGCCGGGATCAAACGGCATCTCGCGCCTTCGCAAAAAAGCTCGAATGGGACGCTCACTTCGGCCTGGTCAAATTGAATCCGCTCGCGGATTGGACCACGGCGGAAATCTGGGACTACGTGCGCGCGCACAATTTGCCCTACAACGCACTCCATGACCGCAATTATCCGAGCGTCGGATGCACGCACTGCACGCGCCCGATCCAGATCGGAGAGGACCCACGCGCCGGTCGCTGGGCCGGATTTCATAAGACCGAGTGCGGTTTGCACGCAAAGGAGTAGAACATGTCTCTTTTTCCGATGTTCATGAAACTTGAGAATCGTTCGTGCTTGGTTGTTGGTGCCGGCGCGATCGGTGAAGGGAAGATCGCGAGCTTGCTCGAATCGGGCGCGACCGTGTGGGTCGTCGCGCCGTGGGTCACTCCGCGCGTCCATGAGTGGAGCGCTGCCGGCGCGATCGCGTGGCAGCGGCGAGAGTTCGCTCCGGACGATCTCGACGGTAAATTTCTGGTCGTTGCCGCCACCCCTTCGGCCGCTGTGAACGCGTTCGTGTTCGAGGAGGCGCGGAGAAGGGAAGTGCTGTGCAATGTCGTCGATGATCCTCCGCATTGCGACTTCTTCTATCCCGCGGTGGTTCGCCGTGGAGACTTCCAGATCGCCATTTCGACAAATGGCAAGAGCCCGGCGTTCGCACAGAGATTGCGCCAGCGGTTCGAGCAGGAGTTCGGGCCCGAGTTCGCCGAGAAAATCGATGATCTCGGCGCGGCGCGAGAACGGCTGTTTCAATCTCGAATGGAGCCGGCGCGCCGTCGAAAGCTATTGCTACGCATGGCGCGAGAGGTTCGATTGTCGCGAGGTGGAAAATGAGTACAAGAGTTTATCTAGTCGGCGCTGGCCCCGGAGATCCCGAGCTATTAACCCTGAAGGCGCTGCGCCTCTTACAGCGCGCGGACGTTGTGTTGCACGACGACTTGGTATCAGCGGGAATCCTGCAACTAATCCGTTCGGACGCGCTGGTACAGAACGTTGGGAAGCGATGCGGCCGGAAGCGAATCACGCAGGAAGAGATTCATCGGCGAATGATTGGCGCTGCACGCAACGGAGAGATGGTAGTTCGGCTGCAGGGCGGCGACCCGTTGCTTTTTGGCCGAGCCGGCGAAGAGATGGAGGCGCTTCGCAGCGCGGGGATCGATTTCGAGGTCGTTCCCGGAGTGACCGCCGCATTCGCCGCGGCAGCGTCCGCCCAAATCCCATTGACGGACAGGCGCCTTTCCTCAAAATTAATCTTCCTCACCGCTCACAACTGCAAGCAAGACATCCCGGCAGACTTCGGCTCCGGCATTTCTTCCGGGGCCACACTCGCCATCTACATGCCCGGGCAAAACTACGCGCAGCTTCAGGAGCAGTTGCTCGCAAGCGGCGTCGATCTCGAAACCGACTGCCTCTTGATCTCTCACGCAACGCTGCCCGACGAGTCTTCACATGCAACGACAGTCGGAAGGCTCGCTCTTGCTCCTCGATTGGCAACTCCAGCGATCCTTTTGGTGGGTCGGATGGCGTGGCCGCTGCAGCAATCTTCAATCGCCGGGGAATCGATGGATGATCTTGGTAATGCGATCACGTCAACGTCGCGAGAAATTGCCAGAGAAAGTGAGCAGGGCGATGAGTCAGATCCCGAGATGAGGCTCGTCTACTTGTCTCAGGGACAGGTACGCTGATTCAGGCATCGATAAAAACAAAAGAGGGAACTCCCGAAGGAAGTTCCCTCTTCAAGAAAACAACTCGAACGTTACTGTTTTTCCGCTATCGTGATTCGCGGGTGCGTGTTCCCGCCGTCTTCATTGATGAAGAAGATGGCCGTCCCGTTCGTCACCGCCGGATCGCTTCCCACGGTCCCGAGGCCTTCGGAATTGAAAACGAAAGCGTTCGAGAAAGCTTGGTTCGGAAGCAGCCCATTGGCGCGCGGCTGGCTTGTGTCGGACGCCCCGGCGACCGTCGTCTTTTTCGCGTCGAAGCTTGCCGAGTGCGATTCGTTCGTCGTCGCGTAGTCGAGGTTTTCGCCGGTGCCAAACGAATACCCTCCGGTGAACGTCGAACTCTTGAAATCAGCGCTCCCCTTGGTTTGGAATTCGAGCGCCCCGTCTGCAGCGCCGTCATCCGTGCCCACCAGGAACGCAGTGATCCCGCTGCCAGTCTGCGCGATGTAGCCCACCGGTGAATCCGTGCCGATTCCGGTGAACGTGATCCGGCCCGTGTTGGCATCGACCGCGTACGTGGCTGCGCCGTGCAGGATCGTCGTCGTGCTGCTTCGTCCGGCCTGGTCGTCATACAAAGTTCCCGTCACGCCGCCGGACGTGTTTCCGTCAAACGTCAGCACGCCGATGGTCGCTCGCGATCCCGCATTGCTCCCGGACAGGTTGAGTGCGTTTGTTCGCAGCAGATGGCTGCCGGCCAGCGTGGAATTGCTGAACGGACCCGCCGACGCGATTGCTTCGCCGCTCGTCAGTTGGTTCGTTTCGCTGATCGGATCCACGCCCGCGAGAATTGCCTCGTTGGCGCTCACCATGTACACCGCAAACGTGAACGGAGTGCCGTTCAGCGTCGCGCTCATCGTTCCGCGCCCGGTGGTTGAGCCGGACGGAATGTTGTACGTGCCGGCGAGCTTCGAGCTGTTCGCCGTCAAAGTGCCGGCATCGTTCCGGTCGAAATTGCCGCCGGTGACATTGCCTTTGCCGTCTGACGCGAGCGTTCCCGCAAGAGCTACGTGCTCTCCCGAGGATCCGAAGCCCGATAGGCCGAAGGCATAGCCGTTCGCAAACTTGGCGTTCGCGAATGACGTGGGGTCTTGCGCGCGGATGATTCCCGAGCCGCGCGTGCCGTTGCCGGTGTTGTCGTCGAACTCGATGATGTTTCCTCGCGTCGGCGCGCCCGAACTGAACGCGTCGAGCGAGAAGCGGAAGGTTGTTGGGCCTGTTACTGTCGCTACGGTCATGCAGCCGCGGCCGTCTGGGCCGAGTGAGTAAGAGCTGCCGCCCGGCACGATGGGCACATTTGTCTGCGGCCCGGTTCCCGCGCGGTTGACGTCTTCCACTCCTGCGGTAATCTTGCCGGTGCCGTCGGCTTGGACGCTGCCGGCGATGGCTACCGCACCGTTCGCGTCAAAGCCCTTAAGCAAATACGCAAAGGAGCCCGTCATCTCCGACTCCCGTCCCGTGCCGCAAGCCGTCCCTGCGGGTTGTATGGTGAACGGATTGGTATCCGACTCGCTTGGGTCGTCCACAGCCGTGGCGGTAATCGTCGGCGTATTGTTCGGTGCCGCCGGCACGCTGTTAGGTGGCGTATAAGTTGCGGCAAAGTATGGAGCAGAGCCAATCGGCGTCAAAGTCCCACATGGTGTTGCGCTACCGAGGGTCCCGCAACTCGCAAGCGGACTGCCGGATTGCAGCGCCCATGTGACGCCATTTCCGCCTGATTCGCCGTTGACGGCGGCATTCAAGGTCATCTGGCCGCCCATCGCATCGATCGTCGTAAATTTCGGCGAGATCACGACGCTGGTGACATTAGACTGAATTGTGAAATGGTCTGTGTCGGATTTGCCGGTGTCGTCCACAGCAGTGGCTGTAATCGTGGGCGTGTTCTTGGGAGCCAACGGAACGGTGTCAGGCGGATTATAGGTGATGCTAAAGAGCGGGTTGCCTGATGTCGGAGTTGTAAGCGTTCCGCACCCTGGAGAGCAAGAAGCAAGTGGAGTGCCCGCTTGGAGCAGCCAAGTCACCCCATTCCCGGCGGGATCGGTCCCACCGACGGTAGCAACCAACGTAACCGCTGCAGCCATGGTGTCGATCGTAGTGAATTTATTGGTAATTGAGACCGTGATGTTGGATGTGATTGTGATAGTAAGCTGCGCAGTTGTAGCGGTCGCTGGCGGAACCTGACTATCCTGCACTTCAACCTGAAAAGTATACGGACTCGCCTGCGCCGTGGTCGGTGTGCCACTGAGTTGTCCAGTTAGACTTAACGATAATCCGGGCGGAAGCGCTCCGGAAGAAACGAACCATTCATAATTGGGCAATCCGCCAGTCGCCTGGAATTGAAAAGAAGCATAAGTTGTACCAAGGGTGCCGCCGGGGAAGGTGTTGGGCGGAGGCGGAGCAGTAATTTTCAGCGTTGGTTCAGCGGCGATTGTGATTGTGCACGTCAGGTTCGCCGAGAGCTGGCCCGCCACGTCCTTCACAGAAACTGTAAATGACTGGTTATTTCCGGCCTGCGTAGCTTGGCCGCTAAGCGTTCCCGTCGATACACCCATCATCAGGGCGGCTGGTTGCCCAAGGGCACTCCACGTGAAAGGGCCTATGGCTCCGGTTTGAGTCGTAAATGTCTCGTTGTAATTACTTCCCACGGTGGTCGACGGAAGCACGCAGACACTGCCTGTAAGGGGGACTGGGCACTGAACTACCGGAGCAGGCGGGTTGGTGACCGTTATCGTGAACGTCGGTGACAAAGCGGTCCGAGGAGGGTTGTGCGAGTCCGTGACCTCGACGACAAACGTAAAAGTCCCAGTCGCGCCTGCCTTTGCTGTCCCGGAGATGACTCCGTCTCTGGCAAGCGCTAGGCCATTAGGCAACAGCCCGCTGCTGATCGAATAAGAGAGCGGAGTAGTTCCGCCAGAAGTGCTGATCGTCGCTCCGACATAAGGCACGCCAACAACCGCGCTGCCGGGGATAGTCGTCGTTGTGATGTTCGGCGCGCTAGGCTGCGGGACGCTGCTGCTCACGCAACTCGAAAGAACCGCCATGGAAATAAAAAGAAGGGGGAAAATTGCGATTGCGCGAAGCCGGTTCATGAATCCTCCAAAATATTCGCCTGCGAGGAGTGCCTGTTGTATCTCCTCGTCTTTCGCTAAGAACATCTCCCTTTGGGCGCAATCGGAGAAACAGAGGAAGCGTCCAAAGTGCTTGAGAGCACACCGGCGGGAGCGGAGTTCAAGATACCGCCCTTCGCGGGAGCTTGGCAAGGAAAATCACAGCAATTCTGATTTGATGAGTACTAAGGTTTGACAGTATTTTCGGTATAGTACCCTACATAGCGGAAACGAATGTGGCATGTAGCCGGGCTTCAAAAGTAATCGCGAGACGCCCCGTTAGACTACAGTCTTCCCGCTTTCGCCCAGCTTTTCGTCCCGCGGATACAAGCGCTCGAGTTCGCTGTCCTTCACTACTTTATAAATGCGGTCAATATCCTCTTCGCTCAGATCCGATTGCCAGCGCATGGCCGACTTCAGCGGGTTCTTCACCACTGCGTAGTATTTCTTTTTTTCCGACGCCGTGCTGGTCTTCAGGAATTCGGCGGTGGCAGCGCCCCAGGGCAGCCCGCAGAATTCGAACATCTGCCTGGCATGAACCTCCGGCTGCACGCAGACATCCTCATAGCGAATGCTCATGCAGCCTTCTATGCCTTTAATGTCCTGGAGTGCTTTCTCGTACATGATCACCCATCTCCAGGCCAGGCGCTCGGCGGGATGCAGCGACATCAAATGGTCCAAGGTCACACGGTGTACGTGTGCCGGCCGCGTATTCAGCAGGATTTCAAACAGCCGGTAGTCCTCGCTGGGTGGAAAGTGGAACCTGTGCTCCGATTCTCCTCGCAGCATGGAAGCCACGTGCCCGCAGGGGTGCCGCAGCAAAACAATTACGCGGCGATTTTTAAGCGCACGCGCGAAAACGCCCACGCGGCCAATCGAAATCACCGATTTCCAAACCACGCGCAAATCGGGAACGTTGTCGTAATTCACCATCGGATAGATCGGCCACTTCCAGCCGAGCGTTGACGCTGCCTTCGATGCCAGCGTGCTAAGCCCGTGCAATGCCGCTGCCGGACCCGTGCGATAGTCCTTGTGGAATTGCGGTTGCGAGCCGACTACATGCGGGTCCCGAATCTTCAGCAGATTATCAATAAATCCTTGGGCGATCGGTTGCAATGTTTCGGATTCCGACACGTCCGGAGCCAGCGGCATGGACCGCAGGATCAGCCCCCGGTCCGCCTCGTGGCAGTAAACCGTATCGGGGCTGCTGTCGAACATCTTGGCAATCCACGTGGTACCGGAACGAGGCAGACCCATCAAGAGGATTACCGGATGGTCCACCTTCGGCTTGCCCCGGTTCTCTCCGCTCACTCGGTCACCAGCTTCCGCACGCTGCAACTCCATGACTGGGCTATCCTGGCTTGTCGGTGCCAATGGCCGATTATCCTGGGCGAACGCTCGACGGCGGGCCATGCTTCCGAACCTGCTCAGCCACACCTATACTCGAGTCTTAGTGTTGCAGCACTTATCCCAAGCAATCTTCCTGCCACATCGCTGCCAGGTTAAAACCTGAAGACACCCTTCCAACATCTAAAGCCTTATTTTATAGCGATCTGCGACGAACGCAACGGTCTAATGGAGGAAAACCTTCGGACTTCAAATATTCCGTACATACTAACCCGAGGCATTAACTCGAGCGCTATCGCCCGCCATGATGCCTATGCAGTAACTTGATCCGTCACGGCGCCGATGCTGCTGCTGGAAACCAATCGCACATATTTCGCCAGCACGCCGGAAAGATAACGCGGCTTGGGCGGCTTCCATGCAGCACGCCGACGCTTGAATTCATCGGTCGAAACGTTTAATTGCAATAGTCGCGCTTCCGCGTCGATCGTGATCGAATCTCCTTCTTGCACCAGCGCGATTCCACCGCCAACTGCCGCCTCCGGTGCGACGTGGCCCACCACCATCCCGTACGTGCCCCCGGAAAATCGTCCGTCCGTGATCAGCCCCACCGAGTCGCCTAGACCCGCGCCGATAAGCGCGGAAGTCGGCGCCAGCATTTCGCGCATTCCCGGGCCCCCCTTGGGCCCTTCGTAGCGGATTACCAGAACATCGCCCGCGTGAATCTTGTCTGCCAGGATTGCTGCCAGGCACTCCTCTTCCGATTCGAAAACTCGCGCGGGCCCCGTAATCTGGTGATTCTTCACTCCTGAAATCTTGGCCACCGCGCCTTCTGTCGCAAGGTTTCCCTTCAGGATCGACAGATGTCCCTGCGCGTACACGGGACTCTCCCAGCGATGAATCACGTCTTGCCCAGCGCGCGGCTCAGGGGGAACTGCCTCTAGCGTCTCCGCAATCGTTTTTCCCGTTACTGTGAGCGCATCGCCATGCAACACGCCGTGCGCCAAAAGGATTTTCATGACTTGCGGGATGCCGCCAGCCGCGTGCAAATCCGTGATTACGTACTTGCCCGAGGGCTTCAAGTCGCAAAGCACCGGAACGCGCGGCCGGATCGCTTCGAAATCATCGAGTGATAGCGCGACTCCCGCCGCCTTCGCGATCGCGAGCAAATGCAGCACGGCGTTCGTGGAGCCGCCCGTCGCCATCACCATGGCGATGGCGTTCTCGAATGCCTTGCGAGTCAGAATCTGGCTCGGCAGAATCTGGCGCCGGATCGCAGTCGCAAGCACTTCGGCCGATTTCCCCGCGCTTTCGATTTTTTCCCATTCTCCCGCCGTCATCGTTGACGAATACGGCAAACTAAGCCCCATTGCTTCGATGATTGAGGACATCGTGTTCGCAGTAAACATGCCCCCGCACGACCCCACTCCGGGGCACGCATGCCGCTCGATCTCGAGCAACTCGTTGTCGTTGATCTTTCCCGCGCTGTGCTGCCCCACGGCCTCGAACGCGCTGACCACCGTGAGGTCTCTTCCCGCAAAATGGCCCGGCTTGGTCGTGCCGCCGTAAACGAAGACCGCCGGAATATTCAACCGCGCGATCGCGATCATCCCGCCGGGCATGTTCTTGTCGCAGCCGCCGATCACGAGAACGCCATCCATTCGTTGCGCGTTGCAGACCGTCTCAATGGAGTCCGCAATCACCTCGCGCGAAACCAGAGAATATTTCATGCCCTCGGTTCCCATGGAGATCCCGTCGCTCACCGTGATCGTTCCGAAAACTTGCGGCATCGCCTGGCACTCGCGCAAAACTTCCGCGGCGCGCGTGGCCAGCTCATTCAATCCCGCGTTGCACGGAGTGATGTTGCTGTAGCTGTTCGCGATTCCGACGATCGGCTTCTCGAAGTCCGCGTCGCCGAATCCTACCGCGCGAAGCATCGCGCGGTTCGGCGTGCGTTCCACTCCGTGCGTGATGCCGCTACTCCTCTTATTATCCGCGCTCATCGGTTCTTCTCTTGCGGGGTAGCGGCATACACCGGATGCAACCAGCGGGAATACCTCGGATTTTGGCCCAAAACTGCGCCTTGATACGCCGCCTGAATTTTCTTCGTCACCGGGCCCGGAACGCTGCGCCCGATTCGCCGGTCCTCCACTTCTCGAATTGCCGCCACTTCCACCGCCGTCCCGGTAAAAAACGCTTCGTCCGCGCCATAAAGATCGTTCAGCACAAGCGCTCTGATTTCGGTCTGGTAACCAAGGTCCTTCGCAATCTCAAGAACCGATTCACGCGTGATTCCGAGCAGAATCGAATGCCGCGAATCGTTCGTAATGATCCGGCCATCCTTGACCACGAAAATATTCTCACCCGAACCTTCCGTGATTTCGTCGTTTAAGTCCAGCAGCAGCGCTTCATCGTATCCTCGCCGCTGCGCGTCCTGCACCGCCAAAATCGAATTGACGTACTGCCCGCACGTCTTCGCCGTCGTCGGCACGGTCTTCGCATCAATTTTTCGCCACGGTGAAACGCAAATCCGCACGCCCGCGTCTTCTCCGTCCGCGCCCAGAAAAGGGTCCCACGGCCATGTCAGGATTGCGAATTCCACGGGGCATTTGCCCGGGTTGACGTGCAATGTGTGGCTGCCGCGGTAGCAGATCGGCCGGACGTAGCAGCTTCGGAATTCGTTCCGCTGGATCAGCTCGCAGATCGCGCTTTCAATCTGTTCCACGCCGTAAATCAGTTCGATGTCGAACCATCTCGCGGAAGCCAGAAGGCGTTCGAGGTGCTCGCGCAATCGAAACACGGCGGGGCCGAGGGGAGTGTCGTAGCAGCGGATGCCTTCGAAGACGCCGTCGCCGTAATGAAGAGTGTGCGCGGAGACGTGCAGAGTGGCTTCCTTCCAGGGCACAATCGAGCCGTTCATCCAAACCCAGCGAGCCTGTTCGAACCCCATCCGTTCGTTCCATCCCCTGCGGAGTTGCGGATTGACTTATTCTGCGCTCACTGCCGCAGTGGATTTCGTTGTGTTTGTTTCCGCCGCGGGCGCGGTGACCGGATGCAAAAACGGCATTCTGGCTCGCAGCCGCGCGCCTACTTCCTCGATCAACTGCCGCTGTTCTTTCCGGCGCGTCTCATCGAACTTCGGGCGCCCTGCTTCATTCTCTGCGATCCATTCTCTCGCGAACTCGCCGTTTTGGATTCGCTCCAGCATTTTGCGCATAATCTGCCGAGTTTCTTTGGTGACGATTTGCGGACCGCCGGTGTAGTCGCCGTACTCCGCCGTGTCGCTGACGGAATAGCGCATGTAGTTGAGTCCGCCCTGATAAATCAGGTCCACGATGAGTTTCAGTTCGTGCAAGCATTCAAAATACGCGATCTCCGGCTGGTATCCGGCCTCTACCAGTGTTTCAAAGCCTGCCTTGATGAGCTCGCTCACGCCGCCGCAGAGGACTGCCTGTTCGCCGAAGAGATCCGTCTCCGTTTCTTCGGTGAAGGTCGTCTCGATCACTCCGGCTCGGGAAGCTCCAATCGCCTTAGCATACGAAAGCGCGAGTTTCTTTGCCGAGCCGGTGGCGTCCTGGTGGACGGCCAGCAGCGCAGGAGTTCCGCCGCCTTCGACGAATACTTCGCGCACGCGATGCCCCGGCGCTTTCGGCGCCACCATGGTGACATCAATGTCGCGCGGAAGCTCGATGGTTTTATAGCGCACGTTGAACCCGTGTGCGAACATCAGCATCTTTCCCGCGGTAAGATGCGGCGCAATTTCGCGCGCGTAAACTACAGGCTGTGTGGTGTCCGGCACAAGAATCATGATCACGTCGGCCCATTTCGCGGCATCCGCCACGGAACGCAGCGTCAATCCGGCCTCAGTCACTTTCGCGCGAGACTTGCTTTCAGCGTGCAAGCCAACGCACACGTTGCAGCCGCTGTCGCGCAGGTTCAGCGCGTGCGCATGGCCCTGCGAGCCGTATCCAACGATCGCGATTTTTTTCGCCTGAATGAGTGCGAGGTCGCCGGCGTTGTCCTGATAGATCGTAGCCATTTCTTCTCCTTGGTTCACTTTCAAATCGGATCGGTCAAACGGACTGTGAAGCCTCGGGCTCCGGAGTCGTCTCAGTCTCGTCGCGAGATTCGGCATCGGCCGCGTTCTTCGCGCCACGCCGCATCACTACCTGGCCGGTCCTCGCCATTTCCTGGATTCCGTACGGACGCAGCACGTCAACGAGAGCCAGAATCTTTTCTTCGGTGCCGGTGATCTCGATGATTAGCGATGTTGTGCCCAGGTCCACCACCCGCGCGCGGAACACGCGGACGATTTCCATCAGCCGGTGGCGCGACTCCTCGTGCGCCTCCACCTTAATCAACGTCAGGCTTCGCGAAATGGTGGAAACTCGAGTCACGTCCTCGACCGACAGCACAGGAACGAGCTTGTAGAGATTCGCCACCACGCGCTGGCCCGACCCTTCGGTGATGTTGGCCAGAATCGTCATCCGCGAAACGCCCGGCTTCTCCGTGTGTCCCACCGTCAGCGATTCGATGTTGTACGCGCGGCGCCGAAATAAAGACGCGACGCGGTTCAGCACGCCGGGTTGGTTCTGGACGTAAAGAACGAACGCGTGCAGCACTTGCCGGTCAGACATCGGAGGCCCTCTCGACGAGCGGGCTCGGCCTGCGGATCATCGCGTGCAAATCCGCTCCCGCCGGAACCATGGGAAACACGGAGTCTTCCTGTTCCACTTGGAAATCGATCAGCGCAGGGCCGCGTTGCTCCCGCGCCGCGCGTATCGCGGGCAACACCTGCCCGCGCTTGCTCACTCCGTAGCCCGGAATAGTGAACGCTTCAGCGAGCTTCACAAAATCAGGGCTCAGCAGCGGCGTGGAAGAATAGCGTCCGTCGTAGAAGAACTCCTGCCATTGCCGGACCATCCCGAGGAATCCATTGTTAATGATAGCGATCTTGATTTCGATCTTTTCCTGCACCACCGTCGCTAGTTCGGCCATGGTCATCTGAAATCCGCCGTCGCCCACCACCACCCACACTTCCGCCTCGGGCCGCGCAAATTTTGCACCAATCGCTGCAGGTAGCGCAAAACCCATAGTGCCTAGACCACCGGAAGTGATCAGCGTCCTTGGCTTTTCATGCATGTAATACTGCGCTTCCCACATCTGGTGCTGGCCCACGTCGGTCACGACAATTGCCTCGCCATTCGTCTCGCGCCAGAGCTCGTTAATTACGTGCGGCGCGTAGAGATGTCCATTGTCCGGCAGATTCTGGATGTCGCGCACGGCGGAGTCCGCCTTTGCTGTGGCGATGGTAGCGAGCCATTCCGCCCGATCCACTCGCTTTACGTTCGGCAGGAGCGCTCGCAGCACCTCGCGAAGATCGCCGACGAGCGGCACGTCCACGTGCACGTTCTTGTTTATCTCGGCGCGGTCGATTTCAATGTGAATCTTCTTCGCCGTGGGTGCGTAGGTTTTCAGATTTCCGGTCACGCGGTCATCGAAGCGCATTCCGAACGCGAGAAGCAGGTCCGATTCCTGGATGGCTTTATTTACCCACGCTTCGCCATGCATTCCCATCATGCCCAGGTTCAATGGATGCGACGCGGGGAATCCGCCAAGCCCGAGAAGCGTCAACGCCACCGGGATGCCCGCAGTCTCCGCAAATTCCAGGATCTCGCGTTCGGCAGCCGAAAGAATCACGCCGTGTCCGGCCAGAATTACGGGCCTCTGTGCGTGGTTGATTAAATCAATAGCCGCCGAAAGTTTCTCGCGTTCGGGAAGCGAAACCAGGTCTTGGCGGAGCGTGTCGGGCGCAGCTGCTTCCCAATCGAACTCGCACGACCCGTTCTGCGCGTCTTTGGTGATGTCCACCAGCACAGGCCCCGGCCGCCCGGACCGCGCGACCTCAAACGCTTCGCGAATGCTGGGTGCCACTTCGTCCGCGCTGGTGACCAGGTAATTGTGTTTTGTAATCGGCAGGGTAATGCCGGTGATGTCGGTTTCCTGGAAGGCATCGCTTCCGATGAGCTTGCTGCCCACTTGGCCCGTAATGCAGACGATCGGAGACGAATCCATCATGGCGGTAGCGATGCCGGTGACCATATTGGTCGCGCCGGGGCCGGACGTCGCAATCGCCACGCCCACTTTTCCGCTGGCGCGCGCGTATCCGTCGGCCATGTGCGTCGCGCCCTGTTCGTGGCGCACCAGAATGTGGTGGATCTTGTACTTGGTCATGGCGTCGTAGGCCGGCAGGATGGCCCCGCCCGGATAGCCGAAAATATGCTCCACGCCCAGACGCTCGAGACATTCCCAGATGATTTCCGCGCCAGTCTTTTTCATGCTGCAGCGCTCCTCTCCAAAACGCTGAGTTGCAAGACGTTTTGGATAGAGTTATTCACGCACACGTTTAGGGGTCGCATCCCCAAAGCCTGGGACTCTGCGGGAAGATGCCCAAATTTATACCATATAGGGCATTCCTCAAGAAACACTAATTTGACCGAAACGTTTTCAGACAGGTCCCGGCCGGATTGTTATTCGAGGAGTTCCTTCAACTTGTTGAGTTCGACGTCCACTTCTCTTGATGCCGCGTCAAATTCAGCGTCATTCATGACCGGCGGCTGCAAAAAGGTCATCATGAATGTACAGCCCTCGCCATTTGGAACCACTCGCGCGGGGACGGTCCAGGAGGCTTGCGGGTCCTTCCAAACGTGATCGAGAAGTCCCGACCCTTTGTTCGCCAGCATTTTGAGCTGCCCCTTTCCCTGGCGCGTCTCGGTCTCGTACCACCCGTCGGCACCCGGCTTCACCGACTTCATATTGACGATCGCCCACTTCGGCCAATTGGTCGGATCGCTGAGGAAATCAAACGCTCGCCCTGGCGTCGTGTGCAGATCAACTGATTTTGTGATCGACCGGCTGATTTTGTATTCCGTCATGAAGTCCTCCTCAGATCTTTCTTGGGTCGTAGGTTATCGCGTCAATCAGGCTTTGTCCCGCCGTTCCGGGATGGAACTCCGCCGAGGAAAAATTGAAGAGTGCTCCTTATTGAACAGAAATGCCTCTATCCGCTGCTTACGATATTCCTACCTGAATCACCCGTCCTTTGATCCAAGTTAGGGAGGTTAGCGAGATGAAGATGTGCCGAGCCGTGTTTCTAACTGTTGCGATGACGTTGGTGGCAGTTTCCCCGCCGTCGGCAAAGGCCCAGTCGCCGAGCGGTTCCGGCACGCCAAGTCAGGGTCAAACGCAAGCGCCGCAGCAAACAGCTCCCACGATTTCTTCGAACTCCGCGTATGTCGAACCCGAACTAGGGTACCACCGCCCGACGGAACACGAAAAGCTGCGGACTTACGCGTTCGATACTTTCGGGCCTTTCGCATTCGCGGGCTCCGCGTTGACCGCCGGAATCGCGCAAGGCGAAACAGCGTCCAAGGCGCACACCGCCGGCATCCCGCCAGATTGGGGACAAGGCTGGGACTCGTACGGTGCTCGATTTGGAAGCGACTTTGGAATCAACCTCATCACGCAGACTGCGCGTTATTCTCTGGCCGAGGTCTTCCGTGAAGATACGATTTTTTATCGTTGTGAATGCACTGGTTTCCTCCCGCGGCTTAAGCACGCCCTGATTTCAACGGTTACAGCGCGCAGGGGCGAGGACGGGCATCGCGTTTTCTCATTTCCGGCGGTCGCGGCTCCCTATGCCGGAACGGAAGCGGCAGCCTTATTGTGGTTTCCGAGTCGTTACGAAGCCATGGACGGTTTTCGAGCGGGCAACTACAACCTCCTGGCACAAGCGGGCCTGAACCTCGCGCTTGAATTTATCTACGGAGGTCCGCACACGCTGCTGAGCCACCATCACGTGCCCATGATCTCCAATGCGACAGGTTCGCACCCCGACCCGCAATAGAGACTCACGCCGTTTTCCGAAAGGCTGCGACAAAAGGCAGCCGTGTTGTGCGTGGTAAGCCGGGTTACGGGAGATATCATTTACCGCGTTTATCGAGGCTTGGCCTCGGACTGGTTTGTCTCGATTGACTAGATTCCCGGCGCACCCTAATATGTCTTCTCCACGTGCCCAGCAACGACCCGCTTATCGGCCAGACCATATCGCACTATCGCATCGTCGAAAAACTTGGCGGCGGTGGCATGGGAGTCGTTTACAAAGCCGGCGACACCCGCCTTGACCGCTTTGTCGCTCTCAAATTCCTGCCCGTGGACTTAGCCCAAGACCGGCAGTCCTTGGAACGATTTCGCCGCGAGGCCAAGGCGGCGTCCGCGCTGAATCATCCGAACATCTGCACGATCTACGACATCGGAGAGGGCGCTGGCAAATCATTCATCGCCATGGAGTATTTGGACGGCGCGACTTTGAAGCACAAAATTTCCGGCCGCCCTCTGGATTTCGCTTCCTTCTTCACGCTGGCGATTGACATTGCCGATGCGCTCGATGCCGCGCACGCAAAGGGCATCGTTCATCGCGACATCAAGCCCGCCAACATTTTCGTCACCGGCCGCGATCACGCGAAAATCCTCGACTTCGGCTTGGCCCAGGTTGACGCTAAATCCCGCCACGCGGACGGCTCATCGGCTGCCGCTCATCATCATTCGCAGATGACCGCCGGCGTTTCCGCGGAGGATTTGACGAGTCCCGGGAGCACCCTGGGCACGGTAGCGTATATGTCTCCTGAACAGGCGCGTGGCGAAGAGTTGGATGCGCGCACGGATCTGTTTTCGTTTGGTGTTGTGCTCTACGAGATGGCCACAGGTGTCCTTCCTTTTCAGGGAAACACCTCAGCAATCGTTTTCAATCGGATTTTGACTGACTCGCCGGAGCCGATTTCCAAGAATAAATCCTAAGGCGCCTTTGGAGCTAAGCCGTCTGGTCGCCAAGGCGCTCGAAAAGGATCGTGATTTCCGATGCCAGACTGCCGCGGAACTTCGCGCGGATCTAAAGCGATTGAAGCGCGACTTGGATGCCTCCGGCCGGCTCGATTCCGGGACGCGGAGTGCAGAGGCCGCTCGAAGCACCGCCCTTCCCGCAGTCGCACCCGCAGCCAAGAAGAAGACCGTGGCTGTACTCTACTTCGAGAATCTAAGCGGCGCGAAGGAGGATGAGTATTTTCGCGACGGGATGACGGAAGACATCGTCACCGAGCTTTCGAAAATCGCGCGACTGGAAATTTTCCCGCGCTCCGAGATGCTTCCGTTCCGCGATAAGCCGGTCACCGCGCCGCAGGTGGGCGAGAAGCTGGGAGCCATGTACGTGCTGGAAGGCTCGATTCGACGGGCGGGCAACCGTCTGCGTATTACGACCCAACTTGTCGAGAGCATGACGCGCCACTCTGTTTGGGCCGAACGGTACGACCGCCAGATGGAAGACGTCTTCGCCATCCAGGAAGAGATTTCGCTGAGCATCGCCAAGGCCTTGGAGATCAAGCTTTCGCCGCAGGAAGAAAAAGTGATCGCCAAGAAGCCGACCGCCAACCCGCAGGCCTATGACTTCTACTTGCGTGGCCGGAATTACCTGCGCCAGAGGCAATTCGAATACGCGCTGGCCATGTATCAAGAGGCGGTAAAGCTGGATAACAACTTTGCCTTGGCTTACGCCGGAATCGCCAACGTTTGGGGAGGGATCAACGAATTCCGCGGTCACAATCCCAAGCATGTAGAGAACGGCCTGGATGCTTGTGCCAAGGCCGAACGGCTTTCACCGGATTTGCCGGAAGTTCTGTCAGCGCGAGCCCGCATAGTCTATGCCCAGCAGCATTACGATGAGGCGATTCAACTGGCGTTACAGGCTATTGCGCAGCAAGCCGAGTGCGAAGGCGCACACGATGTCCTCGGCAGGGCTTATTTCGCTTCCGGGAGATATGAGGACGCTGCGCGGCTAGCCGAAAGCGCGCTCGAGGTCTTCAAGAACGATTACAACGCGCTCATCCCGCTCATCAATTCGTTCGAGCGGCTTGGCCGCATGGAAGATGCCGAGCGCTTGCGCCGCCGTGAAATGGAGGTACTCCAGGATCAACTGGAACACTTTCCTGATGACGTACGCGCTCGAATTCTGCTGGCGGCGGATTTGGCCATCTTTGGTGACCGCGAAGGGGCGGCCATGCAGGTTAAGATCGCCGTGGCCATGCGTCCGTCAGACGCAAACATTCTCTACAACGCGGCTTGCACTTACGGGCTGCTGAAAATGAAGCCGGAAGCACTCGATGCGCTCCGGCGATCAGTCGAAGCCGGCTATGCCAATACGGATTGGTGCAGGCAGGACCCCGACTTGCAAATCTTGTATGACGACCCGGAATTCCAGAGAATCATCCAAAAGGGCGCTCGTACGGCGACCTGAGCGCGTAAAACTCGTTCATGTCGTCGCTGGATCTTCTCCCCGCACTGTTCAACTCTGGATTCGAGTGACCGTCCCGTTCATTCGGTGCGTAGGGCCCGAATGGGGTCGAGTGTGGCCGCGCGGCGAGCGGGTATGACGGCCGCGAGGAATGCAGCAACAACGAGCGCGGCGGTGGTGAGCAACAGGATGCGCGGGTCGTACGGCTTTACGCCGAATAGTTGCGCGGCCATGGCGCGGCCGGCCGCGATGGTGAACGGAATTCCGATCGCCAACCCCACTGCGATTTGCAGAAGCGCGCCGCGCAGGACGAGCTTCAAAACATGGAACCGGCTGGCGCCCAGCGCCATGCGAATTCCGATTTCGTTGGTGCGGCGTTCGACGGTATAGGCGGTGACGCCGTAAAGTCCAACGGACGCGAGAAGCAGGGCGAGAAATCCGAAGAGTGAAGTCAGCTTCGCGATCATGGCCTGCTGGGTGAAGTTGTCGTCCACCTGATTTGCGAACGGCGTGAAATCGATGATGGCGAGGTCGGGATTCACGCCGGTGAGGGCGCCGCGCACCTGCGGCTCAAGACCGGCGACGCTGCCGCGCGTTTTGAGTTCGATGGCATCGAGATAGTGGTTGCGATCCTCAAAGGTGAGGAAGCGCGGGTCGTCATAGACCACGCGCTGCGTGGCGGGCAGAAAAAACATCGGCGGGATTTTCCGAGTCGGCTGGCGGTACTCCGTGTCTTCGGTGACGCCGACGATTTCGAATTGTCCGGCATGTTTCATGTCGAGATCGCCGAAATGCTGCCCAATCGGGTTGGCTTCCTTGAAAAATCTCTTGGCGAAGGCCTGGTTCACCACTGCCACGCGCTGCGAGGTGGGCGAATCTTCCTCGCTGAAGGATCGGCCCTGAACGATCTTGGTTCCCAGAGTTTCAAAATATCCGGCGCTCACGCGGACCCACGAAGCGTTGTTCACATCGGAATCAGGCGGAGGGGGCGCCTGCCCCTCGACGTAAACTGTTTCACCCCAGTTGTCGCCTTCCATCGGACTATAGAGCGAAAAACTCACCTGGCTGATTCCCGGGATGGCGCTGAGTGATTCGTGAATCTGACGGTAAAGAGCGTCGAGCTGAGCCGGTTTGTATCCGGCCATTTGCGGATCGACGTGGACGATGTAGCGATTGGGAGTCTCAAATCCGAAATTCTGGGCGTGCATATTACGCAAGCTCTGCGTGAGTAATCCCGCGGCGGACAGTAGCACGAGTGACAGAGATGCCTGCGCCACGACCAGCGACTTTTGCGTCCAGCCGCTGCTTTGCTTGGTGGAACGCCCCGAGCCGCGCAGGGCATCGGCGGGAGCGGTCTTGGCGGTGATCCATGCCGGGGCCACGCCGAACAAAACTCCGGTGAGCATGGCTACGCAAAATGTGAAGGCGAGGACGGGCAACTGATGGCGATGCGTGAATGGCGACGTAGGACTCTTGAAACGCGAGGTGAAGAATGATTCGCGTTCCGGCAAAGGCCAGGGCAACTCCGGCGATTCCGCCGAGTGCGGCTAGCAAGAGACTTTCCGTGAATACCTGACGGATCTGGCGCGAGGGCGGCGCACCGAGCGCGGCGCGAATCGAAGTTTGGAGTTTGCGATTCGTCGCGCGGACGAGCATGAGGTTGGCGACGTTGGCGCAGGCGATGGCCAGGACCAGCGCGGAAATCCACATCAGAAGGTGCAGTCCGGATTCGTATTCCTCACGCAGCTCTTGAACACCCGCGCCGCCGGGTGAGAGATGGAGCGTTTGCTTCGAGACCAGGGCCGCTTCGCCGGGCTGTAGCTTGGCGATGGGACTCCGGAGCCACTGCTGGAGCTCGACCTGCAGATGAGCTTCGATTTGCTTTGGGTCGGCGTCCGGCGCGATGCGGCCAATGATGTCAAGCCAGTCCTGCTGCGGAAAGTCCAGTATGCTGTTGGCGCCGCTTATGAGGGGCTCGTCGGCGATGGGAATCCAGAAAGCGGCCGGATTATCGAGGCGATCGCCGAAAAAACCAGGTGGCGCGATTCCGGCGACGGTGAAGGGCTGGCCGTTCATCGTGACGCTCGAGCCGACAATAGAGCGATCAGCGCCGAATTTTTGTTGCCACGCGCGATAACTGAGGACAGTGACGGGACTCGCGCCCTTGCGGTCGTCATCGGGAGTAAAAACGCGGCCGGCGTAAGGGCCAATGCCGAACATGGCGAAGTAGTTTCCGGAAACGTATTCGCTTTTCATGGATTGAGCGGATTGACTGGCCCCACTACGACGCACGCCAACCAGGCTGCCGCCCGCCTGGAAGCGCGGCGAGCTCGACGAATCCCTGCGTGTTGTCACGGAAAGTTTTGTACTTGTCGTAGGAGAAGAGCGACCAATCGTCCTGCAGGCCGCCATTGACGCAGCAATTCTCGACGTCTCCCACACGATAGAGTTCGCCCGGCTTCGCAACCGGCAGGGAGTTCAACAAGACGGCGTGGACAAGAGTGAAGATGGCCGTGGTCGCGCCAATTCCAAGCGCCAGAGTCAAAACAACGGTTGCGGTGAAAACCGGTGAAGCGGCGAACTGTCGCAGGGCGTATCGAACGTCTTTCATGACTCCTCCCGGATTTTGATACGCACCCGGCGTTCGATTTGTTCAGTCGTTTCTCGCGGTACATTGCCCGGCACAAACGCCACTAGGAATTTGCGCTGGCGGCCAGCACCTTCCGCGACGCTCGTTCGCTCCCGAGTTGCTCGAGGCCTTCCAGCAAATCCTCGACCAGGTCTTTGGCGTTCTCGCAGCCCGGTGAAAGGCGAATCAGTGTGTCCGAGAGTCCCAGTTCGGCGCGGGCTTCCGCCGGGATCGAAGCGTGCGTCATAGTTGCCGGATGGCACACGAGCGCCTTCACGCCGCCCAGGCTCTCGCCCAACGTGAAGTAACGCCGCTCCGAAACGAAAGCCACGACTTCTTCGATTGTTCCGTCGAGCTCGAACGAAACCATGCCGCCGAATCCGGTCATTTGTTTGCGCGCGATTTCGTGGCCGGGATGGTCCGGAAGGCCGGGAAAATAAACGCGGCGGACGAGCGGATTGCCGTCAAGCGCGTGAGCGATGGCGGCCGCGTTTTCTTCATGGCGCTGCATTCTCAATTCCAGAGTCTTTAGGCCGCGAAGCGTCAGCCAGCAATCGAAAGGGGAGGGAACCGCGCCGGTGGCGTTCTGCAGAAACTTGATGGGCTCGAACACTTTCGGATCTTTGGCCAGAGCAGCGCCCTGGATTGTGTCCGAGTGACCACCCAGATATTTCGTCACGCTGTGAACCACGATATCCGCGCCCAGCTCGAACGGCTGCTGAAAATACGGCGTCGCAAACGTGTTGTCCACCACCACCAGCGCGCCGCGCGCATGCGCGAGCTCGCAGACCGCCGTGATGTCGTAGATCAGCAGGCGCGGATTCGTGGGCGTCTCGATCCACACGAGCCGCGTGCGCTCGGTAATGGCGCTCTCGAGCGTCACGAGATCGGAAATATCGAGCTGTTTCACAGTCACGCCAATTGGTTTGAAGACCGCGTTCAAGATTCGATAGGTGCCGCCGTAAACGTCAACCGGGATCACGATTTCATCGCCTGGGCGCAGGTACGCTTGCAGCACTGCGTTTTCCGCAGCGAGGCCCGACGCGAACACAGCCGCGTGTTGCACGCCTTCGAGTTCCGCGAGCACCGTTTCCAGGCGCTGGCGTGTAGGATTATTCGTGCGCGAGTAGTTGAAGCCCTTGTCCCGCCCCGGCGCGTCCTGCTCGTACGTCGAGGTTTGGAAAATCGGCGCGATCAGCGAGCCGGTTTCCGGTTCCGATGGTTGCCCTGCGTGAATCGTCTTGGTTGCAAACTTCATCTTCTTGCTCCTTTTTCCTGATTTGCTTTTCTTTTTCTGCGTTCGTCACTCGGTCCCTTGGAAATCCTCAAAATTGAAAAATCTAGACCGCGCCCACGGACGACGGAACGGCATCCGCCCAGCCTTCCCGATTTTCAGGGTGCGAGATGCGGCTGATGGGCCGCTTTTCGCGCAAGCTTCGAATCACCAGGGGAAGGCCGCTGCGCGCCGCCGCTTCGATTGCATTTCGTTGCACCAGATCGCAACCGCCGTCCGCGAGTTCGAGAGCCTTTTCAAATGTAAGGTGCGGAATAGGAGGCGCGGTGGGATCGCGGTGCGGGTCGCTAGTAAAATATCCCGGAACATCTTTCACCAGCTCGCACCGGCATGCTTTGAGTCCTTCCGCCAGGAGCACCGCAGTCAGGTCCGAGCCTCCGCGGCCGAGCGACACGATCGCGTTCGTCGAATCGGCAGCAAAAAATCCGGGAACGACCGCGACCGGATATTTTCCGAGCACCTCGCAAAGACGCCTCGCATTCAAACGCACGCGTTCCACATGGCGCGCGTTTTCTTCCGCACGCGTGGGGATATTCAGCCCGGTCTCGTGAATGTTCAGCGCAGCCGCGGTCACTCCGAGCGCTTGTAATTGCAGCGCAAGCAAAGCAACGGAACGAATCTCGCCGGTGGACCACAAAAGATCGAGCGCAGCCGTGTGTGGTTCGCGGGCAATTTTTTTCGCCGCACGCTCGAGGTAGTCCGTGGCACCCTCCTGAGCCGAAACCACCACCACAAGCTTTTCTTCGGGCGCAGCATGGTGGCGGTTGCGTACAAAAACGGCCGCGCGTTTGTAGGCGGTCGTGTTCGTCAAAATCGAGCCGCCCAGCTTGATCACCGCGATGGGCGCTTGCATCGATAAAGTGTGCTGCATCCTATTTCCTCCGCGCGATGAGCTTGGCTTATACGTGTCCCCTTGGCGGCCACGCGCTGCAAAAATTAATGCAGCACGCGCTACCAAGCGCTCGATGCGCCGCTACAGGCTGCAAAAAATCCGCGTATGCGGACACTGCGCCCGTTTTCTATTTCACTTTGGGAGTTGAATCTTCAATCGACCGGGGTCCCGGTCAGTCGAGGATCTTATCTCTCCCCACTTGGGCAGGAATTAGCACCTTGGCAGTTGCACCAGGTTGCTGTGGCTTCACAGGGCCTGTCCCCTCAGCCACTCTGGATAAGCGCTGCCGGTTTCAGCAGCGAAAAAATCATATCAAAACTAAAAATGGAGTCAAGGGTTGAATGTTGCGGCGGGGTGAAAGCCAAGGCTCGCTCCTACGCTACGGTCCCCCCGGGGCGTGCGAAACAGTGCGCCGCGACGACCTGAACGCTGGGACAGGTGGTAATTCCCTCGCGGCACCGTAAATCATAACTATAGACAGCCGCTTATCTCGTTGGTCAAATTGATGGAAGGTACATACATGGGAGAGCGGGGGCAATAATTCTATGCGATACGGTACTATTTTGTGCGGGGCCATCCTTCTGCTCGCTACCGGGGCGAAAGCGCAGGTAAATACTGCGAGTTCTTTCGCGCTGACATCCCCCGGCGCTGAGGCTGAAGTCCCCGTTGCACCGAACACTCCGCTCGCGCTGACGTCGCCGACACTGTTCGCGCTTGCCCCAGTTACGCCGGCACCTTCTCCAGTATTCCCGATGGCTGCTCCGGCTGCCGTCCCCGCGCCCGATCCGCAGGGAGTTCAAGGCGTGTTCGAGAACTATAGCTGGGAGGCGTATGTCGGCTATACATTCCTCCGGTTCTATGAAGTGCCCGGAGTGCAGGAGAACCAGAATGGCTTTAATTTTTCCGTAGCCTGGTATTACCGCGATTGGGTCGGCGTGGAAGGCGAGATGATGGCGGCGCACGGCGACATCGCGGGCACGAGCTCGTGGTCGCTCTTCGGCGGTGGAGGGCCTCGCATCTGCTGGGCCGCACCGCGAGGAGTTGTGGTGTTTGGCCACGCGCTGCTCGGCGCGGCGCACCTGACGCCGCAAACCGCCTACGGCACGGAAGGCGCGTTCGCGTACGAACTCGGCGGAGGGTTGGACTTGAACGCGGGCCACAAGCGCTGGGCCCTGCGCGTGGAAGGCGACATGCTCGGCACGCGCTATTTCAACACCTTTCAATACAGTCCGAAAGTTTCCGCGGGCATCGTTTTTAAATTCTGAGCGCTTTTCGCGAGTCGTAAAAGCAGCATTCTGATCTCGCGCGATTTGTTGCTTCCGTAACCTCTCCGTTTGTGGTTTCATCCCCTTTCTCGTATTTTCACCGGAGGAATGCGTGTCCAACGATGGGCTGAAGACCTGGGCCGGAAAATGGGCGCTGATTACGGGCGCGAGCGCCGGCATCGGCTGGGAGCTAGCAAAATTGCTGGCCGCGGGAGGCGCGCATCTGATTCTCACCGCGCGGCGAACCGACCGGCTGCAGAAACTTGCGGCGGAACTTTCCGCGCAGTATAGCGTGCAGGTGGAAGTTTTCAGCGCGGACCTGATTCGTTCCGAAGCGGCGGAGGAGATTTATGCGTTCACGAACCGGAACGGAATCGAAGTGGAGCTGCTCGTGAACAACGCGGGATTCGGCGCGTTTGGCTACGTGCACGAGATACCCGCAGAGCGCATGCTCGAAATGATTCAAGTGAATTGCTCGGCGGTGGTGCAGCTCACGCGATTGTATCTCCCGGAAATGGTCGCGCGGAAACATGGCGATATTTTGATCGTGGCTTCGGTCGCGTCCTTTCAGCCGGTGCCGTTCAATTCCGTGTACGCGGCTACCAAGGCGTTCGATCTTTTGTTCGCCGAAGGAATCGCGGAGGAGGTTCGCGATCTGGGCGTGCGCGTGTGCGCGCTTTGTCCCGGGCCGACCACTACGGAATTTCAGCAGGTGGCAGAGCAGCCGAGCCGGTCGTTCCGGATGCCCGAGCCTGCCGATAAAGTGGCGCGAGTAGGGCTGGAGGCGCTCGCGCACGGGAAGAGCTACGTAATTTCCGGGGCTATGAATCGCTTGATGACCGAAGCGCAGCGAGTGGCGCCGCGGAGTTTCGTCGCCAAAGCCGCCGCAAAGATGATGCGGCCGAAAAATTCGTAGGGGGATCGGCAATTTTCGATGGTGCTAAATCTGGCATTCTGAGTAACGGGTAGGAAATTTTCCGTCCTTTGTCTTGTGTGAGTTACGCCGATTTCTATTCGACGGCAGTAACGATTAGAAATGGGCCTGGGAAAGGGTTCTTTCGCGGGGAGCCGCTTCGTTCCAGCAACTTCTTCCGACTTTGTCACGTTCAACCACGAGAAACGGTAGCACATCAGTTCATAGGGCGCCAGTAGTTGAGGTGTGTGGACAAAAGAATCAAGACTTAACCACAGATCTTCGGCTCGCGGGTGTACTACGGGTGTCGAAACTTGTACTGAATTGAACAGAATTGCTTCGGGCTCTAAGGAACTCTATGCCAGAGGGTCATCGCGTTGGGCGGAAAGGAATTATGGTTTCGTTACGGCATCCTGTCCGGAGCCTTCGTAGTTCTGTATCTCGCGCTTAACCGTCCTGAAATCCTGCTTCTGTCAAAACTAGGTTTCACGACCTGGTACCCTGCGACTGGCTTGGTCTTCGCGCTAATGCTGGGAGTGAGCCCCTGGTACGCGCTACTGGTAATTTTCGCAAATTCTCTGGCTAACACGGCGATCTACCACCAGCCCTTGATTTCGTGGGGCGGACTTGCAGCGCCCATCGGCGAGACCGGCTTTTATGCTGTCGCCGCAATTCTTTTGAGAGGGCGCTTACAAATCAATCCGGGCTTGAGTCGCCGCGTGGACGTCGTCCGTTATACGGCCGTGGTGCTCATGGCGGCAGTAGGGTCTACTATTTGTGGCGTTACCGCCCTAGTTTTGGATCACACGATCACGTGGTCCGAATATTGGAACGCCGCGTTCGGCTGGTACATCGGCGACGTTGTCGCGTTGCTGGCTTTCGCTCCGTTCCTTCTGATACATGTGCTTCCCTGGGTCCGGAAAAAGCTCGCGCCCCGAACCACATCTCCCACAACCATAAATGCTGCTCAGGTGAAAGTGTTCGATGTGGCCGAGGGTGCTGCCCAGGCTGTGGGAATAATTGGCGTTCTTTGGATCATGTTTGGCCGGGTGTTGGCACCTTTTCAATTGTTCTACCTGTGTTTCGTTCCCATTATTTGGGTTGCGATGCGGAATGGGATTGAGCGCGCCGTCATTGCAATTCTGATGCTCGATTTCGGGATTGTAGCTGCTTTGCATTTCGGTCCGGCGGAGCCGAGGGTGCTGGCGAAAGCCGGATTGCTCATGCTGGTGGTATCCGCCACCGGGTTGATTCTTGGTTCCGCGGTTAGCGAAAGACAACACCTTGGGGCAGAACTGGAGCAAAGAACCGTATATCTAAATTCGCTAACCGAGAATAGTCCGTTTGGAATCGTGGTGCTGGATCGGACCGCCAGAGTCGAATTGTGCAATCGCGCATTCGAGGAACTCTTTGGCTATAAGCGGAGAGAAATAGAGGGTAAAAGACTCGACTCCCTGATTTCCGGCCATCCGTCAGAGGATCTCGTTGAACTCTCAGCGCGCGTTTACGAGGGGCAATCCGTGCAAGCAAGCTCGCGTCGAGCGCGCAAAGACGGAACCCTAGTAGATGTAGAAGTGCGCGCGGTTCCGCTAATAATTGACGGCCAAACGCGCGGCGCGTACGCGCTGTACAGCGATATATCCGACGCAATTAAAGCCGCGCGAGAAAAGGAGGAACAAGGAAATACGCTAAGGCTCTCCGTAACCGAATTGCAATCTCGCACGAACGAAATGGCGTTGCTCATAGAACTTAGCGACATGCTCCAGTGTTGCGCGAGCCTCGAAGAAGCCTACTCGGTCGTTACTCAGTTCGGGGAGAAACTGTTTTCTGCAGAAAGTTCCGGCTCATTGTCTGTGTTCAAGTCTTCCCGGAATGTTCTAGAATCCGCGGGCTCGTGGGGAACGCACAGCATTCCCTTGACGCCATTTCCGCCGGATGGTTGCTGGGCCTTACGCCGCGGGAAACCACATTGGAGCACGAGTTCGCCCGGCGGGCTCATATGCAATCACCTGAAAGATAGCTTGGGCGCCGGGATCGGGCTATGTGTTCCGATGGTAGCCCAGGGCGATACAATCGGGGTCTTACAATTGCAGATCGGCGCCGCACGGGAATCGAAACGATCAAATGAAGAATTCCAGATAGTTCTGCAGCGAATCGCGAGTTCCGCGGCGGGACAAATCGCCTTATCCATCGCGAGCTTGAAACTCCGCGAAGCGCTCAAAGACCAGTCTATTCGAGATTCATTAACCGGACTCTACAACCGACGTTTCATGCAAGAGTCTCTCGAGCGTGAGCTCCTGCGGGCGCGACGCACAAATCGCCCCTTTACCGTGATGTTCATGGATATAGATCACTTCAAGCGATTCAATGATTTCTTCGGCCATGATGCAGGAGACTCAGTTTTGCAAGCATTTGCAAAACTGTTGACAGGCCACTTCCGTGGAGGCGACATAATTTGCCGATATGGCGGCGAGGAATTTGCGCTAATTTTGCCTGATTCCTCACTGAAGGACGCGGAGAAGCGAGCCAACGAACTGCGCACTGAAGCCAAGAAGTTATCTATAAGCCACCGAGAGACGAAGCTCGGACCAATTACGTTTTCTATGGGTCTCGCGGCGTTTCCAGAACATGGTTCGACTGCTGAGGAATTATTCCGGGTGGCTGATAAATGTCTCTACGAGTCAAAAACGCAAGGCCGCGATCGAGTGACTATTCCCGCTTAAAACCATCGCGCGGCAGATTCCGCAAGAACGAATTGTGGCACGGCCGGAATGGACCGGCCGTGCCACAACTGTTTAGTTGGGTTTACTTTTTCTTGTTCTTCGCTCGCTTCTTTGCGTCGGACGCCGACCCTGGGAACTGCTCCAAGGACCCGCCAAAGAGGCTCTCTTCATCCACTTCGATCCAGAACAACTGGCCGCCGTAGGCCTGATAGGCGGTGACGGTCAGGTCTTCGGAGTCAGAATCGAAGTTCAAATTGAGCGGATTGAATGTGTAGCGCCCCGGGTTCGCTTCGTCCGGGGTCGCGGTTCCGGTGAAAGTGACCCCAGTATAAAGATTGGGGTCGTCAGTGAGGGCGCCAAACGGATCGCTGACGTAGCCGCTACCAGCGAAATCGCCGGTACCGGGATCCAGGGTAGCTGCGCCGAGGAAATCGTACTCGTCGCCCTCACTCGTATCGCCTTGCGCCCCGAAGTCGTAAGTGCCGGCGAACGAGGCCACAGTGGTGTCCGTTTGAGGAACGATTGAGCCGGTTCCGATGAGGTTTTCGTCCATTTCGGCGATAAGAGCCCCTCCGAGCCCGTCCGAAGTGTCATTGGGATCGAGGATGTTGAGATTCGGATCAACAGCGTACACCCCGAAAATCTCGACATCATCGCCAAAGACACTTTCGTCGAATTCCAGCGAACCATACCCGTTCGTGCCGACCGAGTAAAAGCCAGAGATGTCATCCGCGGTCGTCAGCACGCCGTTGAACCCATCGTTCAGATCGGCGACGCCTTCGAAAGTACACGTACTCGTTCCCGTGCAGGCAGGCGCACCCTCAGGACGGACACGCCTGGAGCCGGCGGGAGGGGCGGTATCCTCGAACGTAAAGAACTCGCCTGCTCCCGCGTACACGTCGCCGTCGTCGAGGCTGGCCCCAATCGAGAATACTGATTGTCCGATGGAGCCACTCGAGAACGTGCCGGAGCCTTGACCATAGGCCGAGCCCACAGCCGTGTCGGTAGTGTCCACATCAATGAGCCGAAGCACTTCGGGACCGACAACATAGAAAACGGAAGTGGTAATGCCGGTAGTGCCATTGACGGTGCCACGACCGAAAGTATCGGGCACCCCCAAAGTCGCCCCTCCGGGAATCGCATTTCCAGTCGATACGCTTCCGCCGTCATTGACGTCAATCGTGCCGGAGAGATTGCTGCTGCTATCCACCGAGATCACGCCGCCGTATGCGACGGGCAGGAAGTCTGGATCCGTACCAGCCGCAACAATGGCGAACGATGCGCTGACGGGTTGGGCAGTGGAGGTCTGAAGGTCCAGGCTTCCGCTGGAGGTTGCGCTACCGTCGAATTGGACGATGAGAGCGTGGTTAGGGTTGGGGAAAACGACGGCGAAGGTTTCCGTGCCGTCTGCGCCCGGGATGCCGGAGGCCGTGGCTATGGTCAGAGTGCCGGTTCCATCAGAATTTAGAGCGAGCGACCCACCGATGATGCTGTCCTGTGGGACCGTAATTCCGTCGCCATCGTTGTAGTCTTGCTCGCCGCCGACAACCGTGCCGGAACCATCCGTAGCAATCGCTGCTACTCCTGCGATAACGTAGTTGTCACCTTCGCCGTTATTTTCCTCGCCCGAGACATAGAACGAGTAATTGCTCGAAGGCACGGCTGAAGCAGTGATGGTTACAGACACGCTGGCGCTTCTGCTAGGTTTGTCCACGGAAGTCGCAATGATCGTTACGGTGCCTGTAGTCGCGGGAGCGAGGTACACGGAGGCAACGCCGCTTGCCGTTTGCGTGGGATTGAATGATCCGCACGTTCCGACCGGCGTGCAACTCCAGTTCACGCCGCCAGCCGCATGATCGTGCGTGACGATTGCGGTGACCGACGAGGTGGCGTTTACCACTACAGTTGTGGGGGCCTGCGTAATTTCGACCTTGAGACCGTTGCCACAGCCGCAGCCGACGTAGAACAGAGCGCTCGTAACGACTAGAGCCATCCAGAGAGTTCTGCGGTTCATAGCGACCCTCCCTTGGACTCAGATTTCGCGCTGTCCTTACGCGCTGCTGGCGCGTAGGCGAAACCGTGTTCGTTGCGGATTTTGTATATGTGGCCGTTCGCCTGAACGAGGCGAGCCATGAAAACTTCCTTGCCTGTCGAAGTCGTATGGATTACGCCGGTCAAGCGAACCTGCTCGCCCGCGGTAAAAGAGAGGGGGTTCTTGCCTTTCATAGCGAACCTTCCCAAACTCGCGTCCACCGTTCCCGAGCTCGTGGTTACCACGAGATGAGATCCAGGCATCATTTTCATTGAGGGGGTAGCTCTCTTAACCACGCTGCTGATGCTGCCCGTAATGGTTACTTCTTTGGTGATGTCATAGCGAGGCCTTGGCGTGGGTCTGGTTGTGCCTGTGAGCGGCTGCGCAAAGATTTGCGCTGCGAATAGACAAAGGACGAGAGCTGCAAATGTCCCAAGAACGACGTTTCTCCAGATTAAACTCTTTTTTTCGGCATGTAATGGTGTTCGCAAGGCATTCTCCTCAGTGTAGTTTAAGACAGCGGTGAATCACGGTCCCCAATGGAGGTTCACTCCTCCGAGAGTGAACCGAAAATAGTCCTCAACTTATGGATTGTCAAGACACATAGCGAAGGCTGATGACTAATATGAAGCCGGGCCAACCACGGTCCCCGCCTTCGTCCCCCGAGTCACAACGCTCACGACTAACGGCAGCCCATGGTGCTGGCGACTTCCGACGGCAGATAGGCGCAGACGTAAACGCGCGCAAGAGACGCCGCCGATAGCGTGCGCGCATCCCCTGCGCGCGATAGGCCGTGCGGCCGATCCGGAAGTGGAGGCGAACCCGGACGCCCGAAGTGGCGTCAATACACAAGCCTGCGCGTCCTCAACTCTGGACAAAAGTGTCCCTCAACTGTAATGCGATCCGCAAATCCCACCCAGGACGGGGGGCGGCATAAAGAAATCCCTTTGATCCGCAGACTGAGCGAAAAGGGAAAACGCGATAATCAGCTAACGCGAGCCCCGAGGCAAACGGCAATCAAGGACAGATCGGGACAAATCGGGCCATTAACCACTGTGGGCGAAAGTTCAGACAGGAATTAGGCTTGATCCCCAGAAAATTAGGATCGGCGGAGTCCCCAGTCGCTCTTCAAGCGGATAGAGCGGCTATTCCTCCTCGCCCTGGGCTTTTGCCAGGCGGTCGATTACGGAGAGGTCTTCGAGCGTGGTGGTGTCGCCAGAGATGCCGCCCTTGTGGGCGACCTCTCGGAGGAGGCGGCGCATGATCTTGCCGCTGCGCGTTTTTGGGAGAAGATCGGCGAAGCGCACCTCGGACGGCCTGGCGATAGACCCGATTGTGGTTGCGACGTGGTCCATCAGAGCCGAGCGGAGCTCTTTCGAGACCTGGTGTCCCGAACGTAGGGTGACGAAACAGATGATGGCTTCGCCCTTGATCTCGTCAGGACGAGCGACCACCGCCGCTTCCGCGACGGCTGGATGGCTGACCAGCACACTCTCGATTTCCATGGAACTGAGGCGGTGGCCGGCGACTTTGATGACGTCGTCCACGCGGCCGAGGACCCAGATGTAGCCGTCCTTATCGCATTGAGCGGCGTCGCCAGCGAAATACATGCCGGGGATGCGTTCCCAGTATTCGCGGGCATAGCGTGCATCGTCGCCATAAATCGTGCGCAGCATGGAAGGCCACGGCTTCTGAATGGTCAAGTAGCCCGTTTCGCCGGGGCCTACGGGTTCGCCCTTCAAATTCACGACACGTGCGGCGATGCCCGGCATGGGAAGAGTTGCCGAGCCAGGCTTTGTGGGCGTGGCACCGGGCAGCGGAGAGATAAGGATAGAGCCGGTTTCGGTTTGCCACCAGGTGTCAACGATGGGACAGCGATTTTTTCCAATGGCTTCGAAATACCATTTCCAGGCGGCTGGATTGATAGGCTCGCCGACGGTGCCGAGAACACGCAGACTGCTGAGGTCGTGCGGCTTGATCCAGTCCATGCCCCAGGCCATGAAGGCGCGCACAGCGGTGGCCGAGCTGTAAAAAATCGAGACTTTGTAGCGGTCGACGATCTCCCAGAAGCGGTCGCGGCGCGGAAAATCGGGCGCGCCTTCGTACATGACGATGCTCGCGCCGTTCGAGAGCGGGCCGTAAACGATGTAACTGTGGCCGGTGACCCAGCCGATGTCCGCGGTGCACCAATAAATATCGTCATCACGCAAATCGAAAACGAGGCGCGTGCTCCACATGCATTGCAGCAAATAGCCGGCGGAGGTGTGCAACACGCCCTTCGGTTTGCCGGTGGTGCCGCTCGTGTAAAGGATGTACAGGGGGTGCTCGGAATCAAGCTCCGGAGCCGGGCATTCTTTCGGGGCTTTTTCTTCGAGCTCGTGCCACCAGAGATCGCGCCCTTCCTGCCACGCGACTTTTTCCTTGGTGCGCAGGACCACGATGGATTTCTGAATCGTGGGACATAGCTTCGCGGCCGCGTCCGCCGTATCTTTCAGCGGAACGATCTTTCCGCGGCGATATCCGCCGTCCGCGGTGATAAGGATCTTGGCTTTGCAATCCGCGATGCGATCGGACAAGGCCGTCGCGCTGAAGCCACCGAATACGACGGAGTGCACGGCTCCAATGCGCGCGCAGCCCAGCATGGCGATGGGCAACTCGGGGATCATGGGCATGTAAATCGCAACGCAATCACCCGGCTTTACGCCGAGCGATAGCAGCACATTCGCAAACTTGCAGACGCGTTCGTGTAGCTCGGCGTAGGTGAACTGAACCGTCGAGCCATCTTCGGCTTCCCACATGAGCGCAGGCTTGTTTCCGTTATCTTTCAGATGGCGATCGAGGCAGTTGTAGGAAACGTTCAGCTTTCCGCCGACGAACCATTTGGCGTGGGGCAAATTCCATTCGAGCACTTTCCGCGGCGGTTGGAACCAATCGAGTTTCTCGGCTTGCTTGCCCCAGAACTCCTCGGGATTCTCAATCGCCTCCGCGTACATCTCACGGTATTCGGCGAGCGATTTGACGTGCGCGCGTTTGCTGAATTCCTCCGGCGGCGGAATGGGTTTTTCGTCGAGGACGTGTGGATCAAACTCTTGCATGATTCCTCCCGTGAGCGGGCGAATTGCCGAAATGTATGAAAGGACCGCTTAGACGCACCATACGTTATTGAAGATGAGGCATTTGGTCAAGCAGCGGGATTCGGACCAGGGAAGCGCGGCTGCCAAGCTGGCCGGGGAGCCAAACCAGGGATGGAGAATGGGCGGAGATGGCATACTCCATTGAAATGCGGGAACTTTTTGGCCTTGCGGGCGGAATATGTAACGAGAGCCAGCGCAGGCCGTCCAAAGATATGCAATGAACAGGGGCGTCGAAACGATAGACGACGGTGTGCTGCTACGGCGGATGATGGCCGGCGACGAGGAAGCATTTACGCTTCTTTACCGGCGACGACAGCCGGCCATCTATCGTTTTGCCCTGCATATGAGCGGCAATGTGGCCGTGGCTGAAGACGTGACGCAAGAGGTTTTTATGACGTTGATTCGAGATACCAAGCGATTCGATCCGGCCCGGGGCACGCTGGGAGGCTTTCTCTTCGGCGTAGCGCGCAATCATCTGCGACGGCGCTGGGAACAGGAACGATACTCGCACCCGCTTCCCGAAGGCGCGGAGGAGCTGGATGCGCTTTTGTGGAGCTGTGCGGCGGCTCGAAATGGGAAGCGGTCAAATGGAAACGGGGCGAGCCCCTTCATCGTGGATCGCGATGAATTTACATCGCTGGATACCGTGGGCCGCGTGAGGCAGGCGATTGCCACGCTGCCCGAAAACTATCGCGAAATCGTGGTGCTCTGCGAGCTGGAAGAAATGAGTTACGAAGAAGCGGCAACGGCGCTGCATTGTCCGGTGGGAACGGTGCGGTCGAGGCTACATCGTGCTCGCGCGCTGCTGGCGGAAAAGCTGCATGACGACCAGCCGGTGCGCCGCGCGTCGGCGGTGGGCGAATGAGCGACGAACGAAACCGAATGCATTGCGCTGAATTCAAGGAAATTTATCACGACCTCGACCGGCCGGGAACGCTTGAGACGTCACGTCGAGAACGAGCGCTCATGCATGCGGAGTTTTGCAGCGGATGCGCGGCCCTTTTGACGGGAGCGGAAGCGCTCGATTTCGCTCTGCGAAGCCTGGCGCAACATAGCGCAGGCCAGCTGGCCTCTCCGCGAGTGGAAGCCGCGCTGCTGCAGGAATTCCGGCGCGAGAAAGTTCGCGCGACGGGCCGCAGGGTTCAGTGGCAGGTTGCGGTGTTGGGCGCTGCTGCCGGGATCGCGCTGGTGATCGGGCTGGCGCTGCACCACCGGATCGCACCGGCTCCGAATTCCGCGGAGCCGATGGCCAAGACGGGTGTGACGGCCACTCATGCAGCGTCGGGTGACCCGCACGAAACAGCTGCGGAAGTGGCGGGACACGCTGGGACAGCGAGCGTTGCGGCGCGCGAATTATCCTTGAACGAAACCGGTGACGATGAATACGCCGGGAACTTCGTCCCCGTGCCTTATGCGGACGATCCCGCTGCGCTCGAGGGAGGCGCTATCGTGCGCGTCACGCTACCGCGTTCGGCGCTTGTTTCATTTGGCTTGCCCATCACCGGCGGCGGAGATGCGGATACCGTTTCAGCCGATCTCGTGGTGGCCGAGGATGGAACGCCGCAGGCCATCCGGTTGGTTTCACAGTCGAACTCAAGTTCGGATTTTTGAAACAGAACGCACGAGAATGCACATGTTGGGAGGACACAGCGATGAACATCACGCGTAAGCATTTCGGCATAGCCTTGGTGGCAGTCGCGCTGCTTTTTGCGGGCAGCCCGAGCCGTGCGCAATCTGAGTCCGCAGCGGCCCCTGCTCCGCCGCCACCGGGTGGTGGCGTGAGGTTCGAGCGGATGGGACCCGGGCCCATGGGATTCGATGGAATGGGCTTCGTTGAATTTGAAGGCGGCGTCGCCGGCAAGACGGTGACCGGCGCCCCTTTCACGGCAAGTTTTTCAACGCAGGACACGCAAACGCTGACGGACGGAAATAAAATCGAGCGTAGCACCACCGGTTCAATTGCACGGGATACACAAGGCCGGACGCGTCGCGACATGACGCTGCCGGCCATCGGGCCGTGGGCTGCTACCGGCAAAACTCCTCCGCAGGTGTCGTTCATCAACGATCCTGTGGCGGGAACGGACTACATCCTGGAAGCGGACACCAAGACGGCGCATCAGATGCGCGGGCATCGCGGAGACGGCAAGGGCGGCCCCGGCGGCGAAGGCAAGGGTGCTGAGGCCAAGAAGGAAACAGTGACCGAGTCGCTCGGCACACAAACGATCAGCGGAATTTCGGCGCAGGGCACTCGCTATACGCGCACGATTCCGGCAGGCGTGATGGGCAATGAGAAGCCGATCGTGATTGTGACCGAGCGCTGGTATTCGCCCGATCTGCAGATAACGGTGATGACTAAGCGCACCGACCCGCGCATGGGCGAAACGGTGTTTCAGGTGACCAATATTCAGAAACAAGAACCGGCGGCCACGCTGTTCCAGGTGCCGTCCGATTACACGATTCAGCAGGGGCATGGCGGTGGTCGCAAGAATGGGCCGCCTCCGCCTCCGTCCGAGGACTAACGGCTGATTCGCGAAAGTTTTCACCCCGTAGAGCAAGAAGTGCAGCATGTACTTGTGGGCGGAACCCCAAACCACGCTCCGCCCACAAGCCCGTTTCTTCCACTTGGCAGTAAAATTCGGATTCGACGAACGAGAAGTTTCAGGATTTGGCCGTGGCGCGGTCGAGGAGTTCGATTACGTGCAGGACTTCCTGTCCGGTGCCGTGTATGGCCGCGCCGGCACGGAGCTGCAGGATGCAGCCCGGATTCGCGGTGGCAATAATCTGGGCCTTGGTCTGCCCCGCGCGGTTCATCTTATCTTCGAGCAATTCGAGAGCGGCTTTGTTCTCCGTGACGTTGTAAACACCCGCGGAGCCGCAACAGAGATCCGAAAGGGACATTTCGATCAATTCGAGTCCAGGAATCGCGCGGAGGAGTTTGCGCGGAGCTTCGCGGATTTTCTGTCCGTGGACCAGATGGCAGGAATCCTGGTAGGTGACGCGCACCGGCAACGCGCGCATGGGGGCGACCAGAGTTAGTTCCGCGAGGAACTCACTTACGTCGCGCATTTTTGACGAGAACTTCTTGGCGCACGCGTGATTTGCGGCGTCTTCGGGGAATAAGTGCGCGTATTCCTTGAGTGTCGAACCGCATCCTGCGGCGTTGGTGACGATGGCGTCGAAATCGTCCGCAGCGAAAGCGTCGAAATTCGCGCGCGCGAGATTTCGCGCCACATCGCGCACGCCGGCGTGAGCTGCGAGCGCGCCGCAGCAAACCTGCGCCGCGGGCACCACCACCTCGCAACCATTGGCTTGCAGCACACGGATGGTGGCGCGGTTCAGCTCGCTGAAAGTTACCTGCGCCACGCAGCCGGCGAAAAATGCGACGCGGGCGCGCTTCGTGCCTTGCGCGGGGAAAGTTTTTCCCAACTCCGTGAAGAAAAATTCGGAGTCGATCTGAGGCAAGAGCTTTTCTCGCTCCTGCAATCCCAGAATGCGCAGAATGCCCGTTTTGCGGACGAGCGATGCCAGGCCGGAGCTCTGATAAATACGCAAAAAACGCGCGGCTGTGGCGATTCTTCGCGGATAGGGAAGGAGGCGACGGTAAACGAAATCACGCGCGATGCGCGAGGCGAAGGGACGCTTGTAATTTTGTTCGATCTGCGCGCGCGCAAGCTCGAGAACCTTCCCGTACTCGACTCCTGAAGGACAGACCGTTTCGCAATTGCGGCAGTTGAGGCAGCGATCGATATGCGTGACGAACGAATCGCCGAGTTCGAGACGGCCTTGATCCACGAGCGCGATTTGGCGAAGGCGTCCGCGCGGCGAATCGGCTTCGTGCCCCCACAGGCGATAGGTCGGGCAATTATTCGAGCACAGACCGCAATGCACGCAGCGCGAGTAGTCGCCGTATTCGGGCTTGTCGGTTGCGGAAAAGCCGCTGAGTGTGAGGGCGAATTCGCGTTTCGCGTCTTCGTGGGATTGTGGGGGCGATTGCGCGGGGGGCTGGGACATGGATCAGAGGCCTCCCACGAATCTGCCGGGACTCAGGATTCCGCCGGGATCGAAGACGGCTTTCGTTTTTCGCATCTGCGCGAAATCGGCGCGTTCCAGGCCCCACACTTTTAGCGCGTCCTTCCATTCGCCGGGGCACCAAGGAATCGTGCCGTGGCCGCCGAGCGCGGCGCATGCCCCGAGAATTTGGTTTGACGCTTGCGCTATGCGGGCCTTCGAATCTTCGTTGCGCTCGCCCGGGAGCAACGCGAAATAGATTACGCCCGCGCCGCGGGCCATCGCCGCCCATTGCAATCCTGCGCTATCGGAAGCTTTCGCGGCATTCGCGAGCGCTTCGGCGATGCGAGCAGGCAGAACGCCGAGCTTCAAGATTGTCGTGGCGGCTGACGAGTCGAGCGCGATGGGAACGAATTCGCGTTTGCGTCCGAAGGCGGCGGGGACTTGACCGTCGCGCAAAACAGTGGCGTCCCGAGCGCCACATTGTTCCGCTATCTGGCAGAGGGCAGACTCGTAGCGATTCAGCACGTTGTCATTTCCCGCAAAGCCGGCGGTGAAGGTCCAGCGCGCATTCGACAAGAGAGCTGCGGGCAGCGGATTTGGTTCGATGCGCGCGGCTGCGGCGCTCGCAAAAAGGTCGGCGACGCGCGGGCTCAGAATCTCCGTAGTGATCGGCGCGAGCGGCGATTGGGCGACGCGGTTTCTCATCTCGCAGGCGCGCTCGGCAGTTTCGAACACGGCCACGAAGGCGCGGCTGGCCGCGGGCATCGGAAACGTCTTGAAGTTGATACGCGTAATAACGCCGAGAGTTCCCAGCGCGCCGATCATCAATTTGTGGATGTCGTACCCGGTTACGTTTTTCACCACGCGTCCGCCGCTCTTGGCCGCGACTCCTTCGCCGGTAACGAACTCCATGCCAAGAAGGTAATCGCGCGCGGTTCCATAGAGCTGCCGCAGCGGGCCATCGACTCCGGAGGCAATCGTGCCGCCGATGGTGGATTGATTAAAGTACGGCGCAGCGAGAGGGAGAAATTGGCGATGCTCGGCGAGCGCGGCGGCAAGCTTTCGCAGTGGGATTCCTGCTTCGACGCTGAGCGTGAGGTCGCCGGGGTCGTATGCAACCACACGATCGAGCCGCGTCATATCGATAGCAAGATCGTAGCGCCAGGGCGGCAGACCGATAACGAGTTTCGTTCGTGCGCCGGTGGGGATCACCGTCAATTTTTCGGCTGCGGCGAATTTCACAATCTCAGCGACTTGTTCCTTGGATCCGGGCTGAACCACTGCCGAAGGCTTTACGCTATCGACCTCGTAGGCGGCGAGTTGAGCCGGGTCGGTGAGGACGTGCGAAGCGCCGACGATATCAGCAAGTCGCGAACCGGCAGCAGTGCTGGCCACGTTCATGCGCGTGAGGCCCCGGCCACAGGCAAAGGCCGCACGTGGATTTCGCCGCATCCCTTCGTGGTGGGGAATATTTTTCCGGGATTCAGCAGGCCCGCAGGATTAAACGCGTCGCGCACGCGGCTCATTAAATCGAGGTCCGCCTCGGTGAAAAGAAGCGGCATCAACCGGTCTTTTTCCATGCCGACTCCGTGCTCCCCGGTAATCGAGCCGCCCATTTCGATGCAGAACTGGATGATTTCGTCGGCGGTGGCCACCGCGCGGCGGAATTGCGATTCTTCGCGCGCGTCAAAAAGAATGATGGGATGCAGATTGCCGTCTCCCGCGTGAAAAATATTGCCGATTTCAAAGCCGTATTTCTTCCCGATTTCATTGATGCGCCGCAACGTCACGGGCAATTTCGTGCGCGGGATGACACCGTCTTGGACGTAGTAGGTGGGCGAAAGGCGTCCTACAGCGCCAAACGCGTTTTTGCGCCCTTTCCAAAGGAGGTCGCGTTCCTGCGCGTCCCGCGCTACACGCACTTCGCGCGCGTCGTGAGCGCGGCAGACTTCGGCGACGTCCTCGGCGTGCTGTTCCGCGGCTTCGCGCAAGCCGTCCACTTCGAGCAGCAGTACCGCAGCGCAATCAAGCGGAAATCCCGCGTGCACGTACGCTTCCACGGCGCGCAAGGTCCATCCGTCGAGCATTTCACACGCTGCCGGAGTAATTCCGCGCGCGGTGATATCGACCACTGTTTCCGTGGCGTCGTCCACGGTGTCAAAAATCGCGAGCAGAGTCTTCACGGTTTCCGGCAAGCGCGTGAGCTTCACGATCACTTCGGTTACAAGGCCGAGCGTGCCTTCGGAGCCGACAAAAAGTCCGGGGAGATCGTATCCCGGCGAATCAAGCGCCGCGCTGCCGAGGCGCACGAGCTCGCTGGTCGGAAGCACGACCTCAAGACCCAGAACGTGGTTGGTCGTGACGCCGTAAGCAAGCGTATGCGGGCCGCCGGAATTTTCCGAGACATTGCCGCCAATGGTACTGGCCTTCTGGCTGGAAGGGTCCGGGGCAAAATGAAGTCCGGCATATGCGACGGCGACGCTCAAATCCGCATTTACCACGCCCGGTTGAACCGTCGCGCGCTGATTCTCGACATCTATTTCCAGAATTTTGTTCATGCGCGAAAAAACCACGAGAATGCCGCCGTGGCGTGCGAGCGCGCCGCCGGAAAGCCCGGTCCCCGCGCCGCGGCCAACGATGGGCGTCTGATGGCGGTTTGCGATTTGAACTATGCCGACAACATCCGCGGTTGTGAGCGGAAAAACGACGCAGGTTGGGCGCGCGACTTCGACCGAGCCGTCGTATTCGTAAAGTAGCAGCTCCTCCGGCCGGTGCAAAACCTCGTCCGGGCCGAGGAGTTTTTTCAAATCGTTGAGAAGCTTCGAATCCATGCGCTGGCGCGAGAAAATTGCCGCTCGCTGGTCCATGGTCACTATAGACGGATGCGTCTGTGGGCGTCAACGTGACCTGCGAGCGGGCACAAAGTGGTAATGTCGACGCGGCGAATCCTGCAGCGAGATCTGGAATCTCGCGACTCGGCGGCGCATCCAACTAATTCAGTTTGGCTGCATAAGGAGGGACAACATGGCAAACCCAAGTGGACCTGCGACTGCTCCTGCAACTGCGAAGATTGTCCGCTTTCACGAATGTGGCGGCCCGGAGGTCTTGAGACTCGACGAGCTTCCCATCCCGGAACCTGGCCCGGGTGAAGTGCGCCTGCGCGTGCAGGCTTTCGGCTTGAACCGCGCCGAAGTTCTCTTTCGCCAGGGCAAGTACCTTGTGCGGCCGCATCCGCCGTGCACACTTGGCTATGAGGCGGCCGGTGTAGTCGAAGCAGTGGGCGCGGGCGTGGACAAAAATCTGCTTGGCAAGCAGGTCAGCACGGTGCCGGCTTTCGCCGCAGACAAATACGGGGTGCACGGCGAGGTGGCTATTGTTCCGGCATACGCGTTGGCGGTTTACCCGGAAAAGCTTACACCCGAAGAAGGGACTTCTATATGGATGCAGTATCTGACGGCGTACGGCGCACTGGTGCAGCACGCAAAGATCACGCGCGGCGACGTGGTGGTGATTACGGCGGCAAGCAGCAGCGTGGGCGTCGCGGCGATTGAAATTGCCAAGGTGCAGGGCGCGATGAGCATCGCGACCACGCGCACATCGAAGAAAAAAGCCGAATTATTGTCGCTCGGCGCGGATCATGTGATCGTCACGCAGGAAGAAAATCTCGTGAAGCGCGTGCAGGAGATCACGGGCGGCAAGGGCGCAAGAGTGATCTTCGATCCTATCGGCGGCAAGGGCGTGGAATTACTCGCGCAGGCCGCTGCGCAGGGCGGAACGATTTTCATATATGGCAGCTTGGCGATGGAGCCGACTCCGTTTCCCCTGCTTGTGGCTCTTCCAAAAGGGCTTTCCTTGCGCGGGTACTCTATTTTCGAGGTTGTCTCGGTGCCGGAGCTGCGCGCCAAAGCGGAGAAGTACGTCCTCGACCATCTGGAGAGCGGCCAGTTCAAGCCACGCATCGCCAGGACGTTTCCGCTGAGCCAGGTCGCCGAAGCGCATCGGTATATGGAGTCAAACGAGCATATCGGCAAAATTGTCGTGACGGTCTGAGAGCGAACTCACACTTTTAGTCCGATCAATCTCATAAGCTCGAGAGCGTTGCTTTTCTCGACGACTCCGCCGCGCAATTTGTAATCAAAACGCATCTTGCCGTCTTCGACGTAATCCTGAAAATGAACGTTGCGCACGAGATTCGCAAGAGCCACGGTAATTGCGGTGAGCGCAAGGTCGTGGGTGCTGACCAGTCCGATGGCGCCCCGATCAAGCAGAGCGCGGATCAGACCCTCCGCTCCAATGCGACGGTCTTTTGAATTCGTACCTTCGAGCAGTTCATCGAACAGAAACAGGAGCGGCGTTTGCGAGCCCGTATCTTTGAACACTTCACGAATCCGCAGAATTTCCGTGTAGAAACTCGAACGGCCCTCTTGCAGTGAATCGGTGCTGCGGATTCGAGTGCCGATCCAAAGAGGCGTCAAACGCAACGAACTTCCGCGAATGGGCGCACCAGCCATTGCGAGAACTGCGTTAATTCCAGCAGTCCGCAACAGAGTGCTCTTGCCGGACATATTCGAGCCACTGACGAGCAGGACGCGCGTGCCGCCATCGAGCCGAACGGAATTTCGCACGCATTGGGACGAAGCGATGAGTGGATGTCCAAGCTCCTCGCCATCGAATACCGCGCCAGGATCGCCTATTTCGACGAACTTGGGGAAGGGATCCGACGGGTGCTCGAACGAGTACGCCGCGAGCGAGAGCAGCGCCTCCATCTCGGCGACGATATTGATCCAGGTTCGTACGTGTGTGCCGAACTGGCGGCGCCACGCTTCGGCCGCAAAGGCCACCTGCACTGTGTAAAGGAACGGAATGTCGATCAAGCGCGCGAGCAGACCTTCGCGAGCGTCGATCCAGGCGACGATCTGCGCGAATTTCCGAATCGAGTCCGAAGCCGGATGAACGGTTCGTTTGAGCCCCTGGATGAATCCGACCAAGCGAGGCGACTCGAATTGCTCGGACTCGAGGCGAGAGAGAAGCTTCGAAAATAAAAGAAGCCCTTCGGCATTGCTATGCAAGGTGTCAACGAAGGACGTGGCGCGCTTTTTAAGCCACGAGTGAAAGATTCCTGCGATTGCCAGCACAACCAATGCCGGTACGATGACGCCCGTTCGAACGAGATAGTACAAGGAAACCGCGAACGAAATGGCGAGTAGTGCTGCAATCCCGCGAAATGCGGACGAGGGCAGACCGGCCTTACTCTCCGACCAACTCGTCAGTGACTCCGGATCGAGACGGACGCGAAGCTCTTGTCCAATTACAGCCATGTCTTCGCGCAGATCGAGTTTTTCACGAAGCTCGGCGACGAGCTTTTGCCGTTCCGTGATTTCCGGCGTAGGGGAGGGCGAAGAAAGCCACGCGGCAAGCCGGTTCTCGCCCATCGGCAACCGCGCCGTGGAGAGCAGTTCGAACAGGCCGCCGCGCCCGAAGATATCGAGATCGTCCGCGTAAATGTGATTGGTATTGCGGAATCGTTCGCCGGTTTCGCCGGTTCCGGCCCAGCGGTCCTCGATGCGCGCAATACCCTTACGGTAGAACGAGGCAGCCGTCTCCGCGCGGGTACGGCTGCGAACTGTGAGTTCATGGAGGATCGCGAGCACAGCGTAGACGATCACCGGCACTGCAACCCAGCCGAGGGGCAAGAGATGTTTGCCGAGGGACAGCCACACGAGCGCCACAGCAACGACGATGACTGCGAGTTTCGAATTTCCCAGCCGGATGTGAGCGCGTTCCTTTTCTGCGATCGTCTGAAGGTGCCCCTGAAGGCGCTTGGAATATTCGGCATCCGGATCAGGCACAGTTCCGCTCCCAACAGCGCAGTAAGTGTACCGCGCTTGCTTTCAAGAACTAGTGCCGGACAACAATCCGGTTACACGCCTGCGTCTTAGCATTCGTTTCGCTCTTCCGTCGCGCACGGCCTTAGTTCGCGGCCACCTGCTTTGACGCCTGATACCTGCCGGGCGTCGAACGCATGGCGATGGCCAGGCGATTCCAGGCGTTAATTGTCGCGCCTGCGAACGTGAGGTCGGCAATCTCTTTTTCGTCGAACTGCCGCCGCACTGCTTCATAAACGCTGTCGGGGACATGGCCCTTTCCAATGAGGGTAATGGATTCGGTCCACGCGAGCGCGGCGCGCTCCCGGTCGGTGTAGTAGGGAGATTCGCGCCATGCATCCAAGCCGTATAGCCGCTGCTCCGTTTCTCCCGCGGCACGAAGATCTTTCCAGTGCATGTCGATGCAGTAGGCGCAACCGTTGATTTGAGAAGCGCGGAGTTTCAGCAGGTCAAGCAGCTTTTTGTCCAAACCGCATCCCGCCAAGTAGGTTTCGAGGCCAAGCATAGCCTTGTATGCGTCCGGGGCGACTTTGCGCGGATCAAGACGTGATTCCATCTCGCACCTCCTATTGATTAGATGATCGAGCGCTGACATTAGGCACTCGGTCTTCAACCTTATCGCCTGTCGGCCAAAAAGGCCTGTTGGTAACGACGGACAGGACGAGGTGCGAGGCGCAATTCACTGTGTACCTGCGTCCGGATGCTTAGTCGGTGTATGCTACTCACCCTGCACGAACCGATTTTGCGAGGTGCGCGGTGAACAAGCCGAAGATTCTTTCCACGCGGCCGCTCTTTCCGGCGGCGCGCGCAATTCTCGATCAGTATTGCGAGGCCGATTACTGGACATCGGCCGATCGGATTTCACGCGCAGAGCTTCTGAAGCGCGTGGCGGATAAAGAAGGGCTGGTTTGTCTACTGAACGAAAAGGTGGACGAAGAGCTTCTTTCGGCCGCGCCGAAATTGCGGATCGCTTCGACGGTTTCGGTCGGCTACGACAATATTGACGTGGCGGCCTGTACAAAACACAAAGTCGTGGCGACGAATACCCCCGGCGTGCTGGACGATACCACAGCGGATTTTGCGTGGACGCTTTTGATGGCCGTCGCTCGGCGGCTACTGGAAGGGGACGCCTGGATGCGTTCGGGGACTTGGCCGGGCTGGGACCTCGACCAACTTGTTGGCGGCGACGTGTGGGGCAAAACTCTGGGGATTGTCGGATTCGGGCGCATCGGCCGCGGGGTGGCGCGGCGTGCGCACGGTTTTCAGATGCGAGTGCTGTACAACGATGCGGTGCGCGCTCCCGCGCATGTTGAGAAGGAATTGAACGCGGAGTTCGTGGATCGCGACCGGCTTTTCCGCGAATCGGATTTCATCAGCCTGCACGTTCCCTTGCTGCCGGACACGCGCCACCTGATCTCGAAAGAAAATCTCGGCAAAATGAAGCCTACGGCATTCCTGGTCAATACGTCGCGCGGGCCGGTGGTGGATGAAGCGGCGCTGGCCGAAGCGCTGGAGAACAAAACGATTGCGGGCGCGGCACTGGATGTTTTTGAGCACGAACCGAAGGTTCATCCGGCGCTCTTGGCGCGCAAAGACGTAATTCTCGCGCCGCACATCGCCAGCGCTTCCGTCGATACGCGTACGAAAATGGCGGTGATGGCGGCAAACAATGTCGTCGCACTATTTGAAGGGCGACGCCCGCCGAACGCGCTCAATGCCGACGCGCTCGGCTTGAAATAATCGCGTGCCCGGAAAACCGTGAAAGATACGGCCCAACGCATATTCCGCAAGACCCTTGAGGCCATCGATATCCCCACGACCCTAACTCGCAGACTCGATCGCGAGGGCTCGGTCATTCGTGCAGAGCACGCGCCTATCGACCTCCACAAATTTCGCGAAGTAGTCGCTATCGCTTTCGGCAAGGCTGCGTTCGCGATGGCCGAGGGGCTAAGCGTGGTTCTCGCGCCTGAATTTCAACCGGACGGAATTCTTGTTGGTCCCGCGGAAGCGAGTCGGGCTTTGACCGGATGGAAAGTATTTCCGGGCGGCCATCCCTTGCCGACGGCGGAAAGTTTTGCGGCGGGGCGCGCTATCCTAGATCAACTGGCGCGCTGCGACGAGCGGACGCTCGTCGTTTTCCTGATTTCCGGCGGTGGATCGGCGATGGTCGAACAGCCGCTTGAGCCGGGCATTACGCTCGAAGATTTTCGGAAGCTGCACGCCGCGCTCGTCACCTGTGGCGCGCCGATTGAAGAAATCAACACCGTGCGGAAACATCTCTCGGCAACGAAGGGCGGACGCCTGGCTGCGGCCGCGCCGCGCTCGATGAAACTCACATTCGCCATCAGCGACGTTCCTGAGGGTTACGAATCCGCGCTCGCTTCCGGTCCAACTGTGCCAGATCCCACCACGATCGAGGATGCCGAGCGCGTGGCGCGCGAATACGGTCTGCTCCTGAAGCTGCCGCCGTCAATTCGAGCGATCTTCGAACGACACGCGCTGCGCGAAACTCCCAAACCCGGCGACCCGACTTTTGCTCGCGCGCACTTTGAGCTCTTGCTCGGCACGCGCGAGCTGACGCACGCGTCACATCACGCTTGCGAATCCGAAGGGTTCGTTTGCCTCTGCGATAATTCGACGGACAATTGGCCACTCGAAAAGGCCGCGGACTATTTGCTCGCGCAGCTCGCCGCGCTCAAGAGCGAAAATCCCGGAAGGCACGTCGCGATCATCGCCGGCGGGGAAGTGAGCAGTCCGGTTTCAGGCGACGGAGTCGGCGGCCGCAATTCAGCTTTTGTGCTTACGTGTGTGACGAAAATCGCCGGCAAGAAAATCGCCGTGCTGAGCGTTGGGACTGACGGCATTGACGGGAACAGTCCGGCGGCAGGGGCCGTTGCAGATGGCGACACGCTTGCGCGGGCGCGCGAAGGCGGACTCGACCCGGCGGACTTTTCGCGCCGCTGCGACGCTTATAATTTCTTTGAGCCACTTGGCGACGCGATTGTTACCGGCCCGACCGGCAATAATCTGCGCGACCTGCGAATTTTACTCGCGGGTTGATTACGCGCCGCCTTCGCTGTCCAATTACTTCTTCGATTTCGCAATCTGCGATTCGATTTTCCCGAGCCGCGCGTTCATCTCTTCCATTTGCTGTTGCAAATTTTTCAACGCTTCGAGCGTGGCGTCAGGTCCGTTCGCAGCGGCTGCTGCCGCGGCTGAGGGTTGCGCCGCGGGCGGCGCTTGAGCGTTCGGAGCATTCGCCGGGGCTGCACCCGCACCGGCCGGGCCGGCTGCTTCACCGCCCATTTGTTTGCCCGCACCCACCTGTGCTTTCAGCGCCGAGATTTGCATTTCCACGAACGGTGCGGCGCCGATGGGCAAATCGCCGCTCTTCACCATTGCTTCGAGCGGAGGGATGGCATCCGGATCGCCACGGCGACCAAGCGCGAAAAGGGCCGCGAATTTCACATCGAAATAGGGCTCTTTCAAATACGAAATCAGCGCCTGCGTGATTGCTTTGTTTTTCTTGTCGAGTCCCGCAAGCGCACCGATGGCCGCGCCCCGGGACTCGAACGGCTTGCCCACGGCGGACCATTCGAGCAACACCGGAACGGCACGGTCGTCGCCCAGCGTTCCTAGCCCACTGAGTCCCGCGTCGCGAAGGGTATCGTCGGGCGAATCTGATTTCACGGCGGCGATGAGCGTGTCATACGCGTTCGGGGCTTTGATCGTACCGAGCGCACCCAGCGCCTTTGCGCGCACGCGATACGCCTTGTCGTTCGCCGCGATTTCCGTCAGTTTGGGGGCGAGCGAGGCATCGTCCTTGAAATTTCCGAGCTGCTCGACGGCCACTTCGCGGACCCAGGACTTGTCGTCAGCGAGCGCCGCGAGAATCTCTTTCTCGGCGTCGGCGCCGCCGATCTTGCCGAGCGTGCGCAAAGCCTCCACGCGGACTCCCCAGAAAGGATCGTGATGTGCCGCGTCTCCTAGCGCGGGCACCACGCCGGGTTTGTCGCGAATGCCGATTTCCGCGAGCGCCATGGCTGCTTCAGCGCGGTCGGGCACCGTTTCGCCGTTTTTCAATTGATACATCAGCGCAGGAGCGTCGCGCTTGAATTCGACTGACTTCAGAACTTTGTCGCCTTTGTCGAAGAGGACCATGAGCGGAGCGGAATCCGCAGCGAGGTTGAACGTCTCGTCCGCTTTGCTCACTTCGATCGAAGTTGTTTTGCGACCAGCGGTGGTGGCGACTTCAACGTCCACCGGCATGTCAAAGAGCCCGACCATGCCCTCTACTTTTTGAGTTTGTTTTACGGTGAGCTTTACCTGGTGCGCGGCATCGTCATACGTGTAGCTGACTTCATACTTCGGCGCTCCCGCGCGATATACCCACTGATGAAAAAATTTATCCACGTTGGTGGAAGTGGCTTGCTCGACGGCCTTCTGTAGATCGGCGGTGACCACGTTTTGCCCACGGTTGACCTCGAGATAGTGATGGAGGCCACCGAAGAAATCCTGGTCGCCGAGTTTCGTGCGCAGCATCTTCAGCACCCAGCCGCCCTTGTTGTAAATGTTTCCCGAATTTTCGAGCTCGTCCGTGAGCTCGCGCGAAATGATGGGCGTCGAGTATAGCCGCGAGTTGCGAAACCATCCGATCTGATCGCGCCAGAATTCGTAGGCCACGTCATCCGCGCCGTATTTTTTCTCGGTCCAGAAATGCTCGAAATAGGTTGCGAAGCCTTCGTTCAGCCAGATGTCGGCCCAGTCCTTGCAGGTCACCAGATCGCCGAACCACTGGTGCGCGAGTTCGTGCGAATCCAGCCGGTCGGAGCCGAATTGTTCCTCGGCCGCGAGTTGCGGATTCACCAGGCCGCGCGACGTCAGCGTGGTCGCGCTGGTGTTCTCCATGCCTCCAACGACAAAATCGTTCACCGACGTTTGCGCGTATTGCGCCCAGGGATAGCGCACATCGAGCGCGTCCGAGAAGGCGTCCAGCATTCCCTTCGTGCGCACGAAAGTTGAATCAATCTTGGACTCATCGCCGCGTGGCACCACGTAGCGCAACGGCATTCCGCGCCAGGTATCTTTCTTCTCCACGAATTCGCCGGCGACCACTGTGATCAGGTAGGTTGACAGCGTTTCGGACTGCTTCCAGTCCCACGTCTTCATGCCGTTCGCTTCGTCCTTGGTGCTCACTAGCTGGCCGTTCGAAATCGTCAGCCAACTGCCCGGAACGGTGAGCAGCATTTCCGAGGTCGTGCGGTCGTTCGGATAATCGTAAATGGGAATGTAATAGTGCGTGTCTTCTGATTCACCCTGCGACCAGATTTCTACTGGGCGCTTGGGATAATTCTCATCGGGCAGCACGAAATAGAGGCCCTTCTTAGGGTTCTGGCCTTCGTATTTTATGAAGATTTCGTGACGATCGCCGCGCTTCGAAGGCCGGCTAAGGGAAACAAGCAGTTCTTTGTCGGCAGTTGAGAACTTCGCCTCTTTTCCGTCGAGCGTTACACTCTCGATTTTCAGGTCGGCGGAATCGAGCTTAATTTGCGACACGTTGTCGCGCACCATGGCCACGGTCTGGTTCACTTCGCCGCGGAAACTCTTTTTCTGGATGTCGAACCACAAGTGCGTCCGCACGTTCTGCAGGTCGTAATCCTTGCTTCGCGCAAATGGATCATCCGCGCGCACGACGCCGGCGATTGCCAAAGCACCCATCAACAAAATCGCGCAGGATCCCGCGGCCAGGTACGCGCGAAGAGACAAACCGATCCGATTCATCGTTCCTCCCTCTCTCAGAGCACAATATGGCGGATTTACGAAGCCAGCTATTGTAATACGGGGCGCAGTAATATTCGGTTTCGTATTTGTTTGAGCCAAGCGCTACAGGAGGCCTTTCACGAGTCCGCCATCCACGGCGATGGTGGTGCCGTTGATGTAGCCGGCGCGTTCAGAGGCGAGGAACGTCACTAGCGCGGCAAGCTCCTCGGGTTGTCCCAGCCGGGCGGCGGGCACCTGCGCGCTCATGTTCTTCAGCGCCTGATCGCGAGATATACCAGCGTCTTTCGCTCGCTTTTCCACGAGCTCTTCCAGCCTATCGGTGAGCGTGTACCCGGGGCAAACATTGTTGACCGTGATTCCATCCGCGCCGAATTCATTGGCCAGCGTTTTCGCAAGCCCCGCGACGCCCGCGCGCAGCGAATTCGAGAGCAGCAGCCCATCAATCGGCTGCTTTACGGATACGGACGTGAGCGTGAGGAGCCGCCCCCAGTGATTTCGCTGCATCCGCGGCAGCACCTCGCGGGCGAAGTACACGTTGCTCAATAGAGTGAGCTGGACGGCCGCGTGCCAGTCCTCGAGCGAGATCTCCAGAAATTTCTTCGCCGGCGGCCCGCCCGCATTCGTCACGCAAATATCGATGCGCCCGTATTTTTTGTCGATGTCTTGGACAAATCCGCGGACGGCGTCCGCATTCGTCACATCGAGCGCGCGATGAAATACGCTGCGACCGTGCGCCTTCTCGATTTCCTGCGCCGCACGCTCGAGATCGGCCGCCGTTCGCGCGCAGATCGCCACCTGGCAGCCTTCTTTCGCGAATTCCTCCGCGATGGCGCGCCCCAGGCCCTTGCTGGCCGCCGCTACGATTGCCACGCGTCCTTTCAGTCCCAGATCCATTGGTTTATTCCTTGTGATCGCCACGCCGGAGATAGGCGTCGTCTTTGCGTATCCAGTCTTCGCGGCGCGGAGCGAAGAAATCGATGTCCACGGTATCTTCGAGAGCCACGGCCTTGTGCGGAACATTCGCGGGAATCAGCAGAATTTCGCCGGCGCGCAGCGTGGTCTCGCCGTCATCGAATTCAAACTTCAGCGCTCCCGAGAGAATCATCGAGAATTGTTCGCTGCGATGCGAGTGCCGCGGGACGATCGCACCGCGCGCAAGAAAAATGCGCGCGAGCGTGGCATCCTCGCCGTTCAACATATGGCGGGTGATCAGCGTGCTGAGTTTCTCGGTCTCGAGTTTGTCAAACGATGTGGCTACCGGCATTTTGCACCTCTCATTTTGCCCCGTGCATCGTCTATCGAAACGCCGAAATCGTCAATGCCCATGCGTCGCAGGGCGCCGGGTGCGGATGGGCGAGTCTGGTTTTCGCGCGCCGCCGGCCGGAACAATAATATTGTCCCGCATTCAACCCTTCGATTAAGATGCGCGCGTGACGTTCCTTGCCTGGCTCGCGGCCTTGGTTCTTTTTCTGCAGCTCCCGATTCCTTTGTATTGGTTCGTTATGCACCCGCAGGTGAATTACTGGCGGCGGCATCGAAGCGCCGGTTACGCCACCGGCCTTCTGCTTTCGTGGCTGCCGGTGAGTATCCTGCTCGTGATTTTTCGCCGCGATTTGTTTCGTAGCGATCGCGCGCCGGCCTGGCAAATCATCGCCGGCATCGCGCTGCTTATTTTCGAAGTGTGGATTTTCAGGAGCGTCAGCCGTGATTTGGGCAGCGCGCGGCTGGTGGGGCAAACCGAGCTTGCCGGCGGCGGGGAACTGGAACGCCGCGGAATTTATGCGCGCATGCGCCACCCGCGTTACACCGGCTCGTTTCTCGCGATTGTGGGGGCGTGCTTGCTCGCCGGGACGCGCGTGACGTGGATCGTTGCAGGCGTGTGGCTGCTGCTCACGCGCATGGCCATCGCCTTCGAGGAACACGAATTACGCGATCGCTTCGGCGCGGCTTACGAGGAGTATTGCCGCCGCGTGCCGCGGTTTTTTCCGTTGCCGGCGAAGGCGCGAGAAGGCTAGCTGGAAATTAGAAACTCCGGACATGAAAAAGGAGGTGTTTATGCAGCGTCTTATCGTCACGTTTGCGCTCTTCCTGAGCCTCGCAACGGCAGTGGCGGCACAAATCGGCAAAAGCACTTCCGTGGCCGCCGGAACGCCGGAAGACAAAGCCCTCGCGGAAATCTATGCCGCGCCCGACGGGCCGGACAAAGTCGCGCTGCTCGACAAGTTCATGGCCGACTACGGCAAGGGCGATCTCGAACTGTTGGGCGATCAACTCTACGTGCAGACTTACCTGGCGCAGAAAAATTACGCCAAAGTTTATGAATACGGCGAAAAGGCGCTGGCGCTCGATCCCGACAATCTCTCCGCGGCAGTGAGCATGGTCCACGCGGCGGACGAACAAGGAGACACGAAGAAGCTTTTCGACGAAGGAGAAAAAGTTGCCGGGATTGTAGCGCGTTATAAGGCTTCGCCACCGCCGGAAGGCACTCCGCCGGATCAATGGGCGAGCCAAAAGGGCGAGAGCCTGAAGGCAGTGCAGGGCGATGCCGGCTACGTGGAGTACGCGCTGGCCAACGCGGCCTTCAAGACTGCCGATCCTGCCGCGCGCGCCGCGTTTTTCGAGCGGTTCATCGCGGCCTTTCCCGATTCGTCGTACGCTCCGAGCGTCCGCGAGCAGGCCGCTGTCGCATATCAGCAGGCGCAAAACACTCCGAAAATGCTGGATTCCGCGCAGAAGATTCTTGCCGCGGACCCGAACAATGTCTCCATGCTGCTTTTGCTTTCCGATTATTGGAGCGACCAAGGGCAGCAGCTCGACAAAGCGGCTGCCTACGCGCAAAAGGCGATCGATCTTCTCGCGCAATCCAAGAAGCCCGACAACATCAGTGACGACCAATGGCAGCAGCAGCTCGCGGTGCAGAAGGGGCTGGCGTATTCGTCGCTTGGCGAGGTCAACGTGATTAAAGGACGCAACGCGCAGGCTGTGGATGCGTTCAAACACGCCAGCCCGCTGCTCAAATCGAACAATTACACCTACGCGCGCAACTTGTACCGGCTGGGTTTCACGCTGGCGAAAATGGAGCGCATCCCCGAAGCCCGCGTCGTGCTTACCGAAGCGGTCTCGATTGATAGTCCGTACAAATCGCGCGCCATGGAAACGCTCAACAAAATCGGCGGTCCGATTTCGGGCAAGACCAAGACTGCGAAGAAGAGTTCGTAGAATCTCGCCGGCTCTTTCGCTTTGTGCCGAGCTAAGTCCGATAAGTCCGAATGGGAAGAGAGGCCACCTTGCAGCGAATTAGTTTGTGTCTAACACATCTGGCCCCGGTGCTTTGCCTGTTTGCGTTTGTGCCCGCGTCACACGGGCAGACGATCCGCGTGGACGCCACGCCCGGCCATTCCACTAATTCGATTGTACCGACTCGCGCATTAGGCGCAGGAATCGACCGCTTGCCCTACGGCGCCGCGGACAAACTGTTCGTGTCGGCTACGATCAAGCAGGTGCTTTCTTCCGGTTGGCAAACGATCTCGTACCGTCAGAACACCGAGCTGCACATCGAAGCCTGGCACTGGAATCCGGTGGGCACCTGGAGCGATCCTTCGGGCAAGGGATATTTCACGGGCAGCGCAACGCTCGGCGATCCCATCCGCCATTCTTACGGCTATCCGCTACCGCATCGCGGGGTCACCCACGATGACGGCACGGACACGAGCGGCTACTCGCGCTTGACCGACGGCGACACGAATACGTATTGGAAGAGCAATCCATATCTTACGCAGGCGTACACCGGAGAAGATGATTCGCTCCATCCCCAATGGGTTTTCCTCGATCTGGCGAGCAAGCAGGATGTCACCACCATCCGCATCGCCTGGGCCGAGCCCCATGCCAGGAAATATCTGGTGCAGTATTGGACCGGCGAAAATCCGATCAAGCAACCGACGGTCGGATCCTGGCAAACTTTTCCGGGAGGCGTGGTGCAAGATGGCAAGGGCGGCAGCGCCACGATTCAACTCGCTTCCATGCCCGTCTCGATTCAATACCTACGCATTCTGATGACCCAATCATCCAACACCTGCGATACACACGGCTCGGCCGATCCCAGAAATTGCGTGGGCTACGCCATCCACGAACTTTATCTGGGCACGACGAGCGCCGACGGCAAGTTTCACGATTTGATTCGTCACACCCCCGATCAGGATCAGACGTTTACATATTGCTCGTCCGTTGATCCCTGGCACGAGCCGTCCGACCTGAACGAAAAGGCCGGCGACCAGGTGGGCTTCGACCTTTTTTTTACCGGCGGCTTCACGCGCGGCCTGCCGGCGATGATTCCGATCGCGATGCTCTACGCCACTCCGGAAGATTCCGCCGCTGAAATTGCATATATTGAAAAGCGCGGCTATCCAATTTCGTACGTCGAGATGGGCGAAGAACCTGACGGGCATTACACGCCGCCCGAAGACTACGCCGCGCTGTACTTGCAGTGGGCGGCGGCGCTTCACAAGGTTGATCCGGCGCTGAAACTGGGCGGCCCGATATTCACCGGCGTCAATAAAGACATCGAAGCATGGCCGGACGCGCAAGGAAGGACTTCGTGGACCACGCGCTTCATTGACTATCTGAAATCGCACGGGCGTCTCTCCGACCTCGCCTTCTTTTCCTTCGAGCATTACCCCATGGAGCCGTGCAAGATCCAGTGGAGCAATCTTTACGACGAAGCGAATCTGGTGACGCACATCGCGCAGGTGTGGCGGCAAGACGGCGTTCCGGCAAACGTCCCGCTATTCATCACGGAGTCGAACATCAGTTGGCAGTCCGAAGAGGCTTTCGTGGACATCTGGGGCGCGCTATGGCTGGCGGATTACGTCGGAGCGTTTCTCAGCAATGGAGGTGATGCCGTCTATTATTTTCATTACCTGCCGCTTGGAATTGGCCGAGGTTGTAACGAGTCGCTCGGCTCGTTTGGTTTCTTTTCCACCGGCAAGGACTTGCAAATCGAGCAGCCTCTCTCGCAATATTTCGCGAGCCAGCTCATCAATCTCGATTGGGTGCAGCCGGGCGATGGGACGCATCAATTGTTCCACGCTGCGAGCGATATTCAGGACGGAGCCGGGCACGTGCTGGTCACCGCTTATGCAGCGTTGCGTCCGGATGGGAAGTGGTCACTTATGATCGTGAATAAGGACCAGGGAAATTCGCATACCGTTAGCATCGCGTTTGATGATTCAAAGTCGAACGCCAGCGGATATTTCGACGGAGCTGTAAACCGTGTGACGTTTGGAAGCGCCGAGTATCAATGGCATCCCGGCGAGGTCACCGGCGTTGCCGATCCCGATGGGCCGCCGTCGCGCTCGACGATTACGGCCACGCGTGAGACTGCTTATGAACTTCCCAAGGCATCGATCACCGTGCTGACGGGCGGAATCTCGCTTCCGAAGCAGTAAGAATCCGCGGCAAAAATGGGTTGCAGTGCGAGCCTTAGCGGCTTTTGGAAGCCGGAGCGGCGCTTGATGCCGGTGTGGGAGGGGGAGTGGAAGCCCTCAAGTCGTCCACTTGTTTCAAAACTCTGGCCCAATCCTGTTTGTTTTTCTTTGTGGCGAAAGACGCATTCGGATCGCTGTAGTAGTCGAGTAGTGCGCTGCGAAGCTCCGGCGTAAGCTGCGCGAAATGGCTTTTGTCCAGCTTGTCCAATAGATCGTTGAAGGTCTTATCCGCGAGCGGATACTGTCCGGGCTTTGTAATCGTGCCGGTATCGAAATTATCGTTCACCAGTTCGATCCTGCCGGAGTTGCTTTCTTCGCGAAGAAAATGTTCGTATTCGGTGAGGGACCCGTTGAAGCTGGCTTCGAATAGCTTTTCGGTCTCGGGCGTCGGAGTGCGGAATTCGAAGACTCGGAAGGGACCGACTTTCGGAATGAGACGAAACAGAAGGGCCAGAAACTTGACGCCGAAACTCGGCTCTTTGTATTTTTCGGCCCAGGTCTTTTTGTAGCTCGCGCGCGAAATATGGTAGAGAAATTTCTCTTTGGTGATTCCCGGAATATCCTTTTGAATTTGGTCCATCTTGGCCTGCCAGGCGGCCCGCGTCGCTGCGGGAATCGCTTCGCTCACACTGCGGCGGTAGGTCGCGACCGATAAATCAAAATCCGAAAACACAGCGTTGAGTTCCAGTGAATAGGTCTGCTGAAAGGCCCTTTCCAGCAGCGGCTTTGAAACCTGGAAGCCGATGAAATCGTGATAGGCGTCGGATGCGTAGCGGCCTTTGGCGACTTCGAGGACGTCAAATCCAAACTCGGTTTTCAGATGTGCCGTGGGATTCTGGTCGTAGGTCACCACGTCGCCGTACTTTCGACGAAGCTTGGGATACAAGATAGGCACGGATACGTTGACCGCAAGGCGATGGCCCTGGTTATCCGCGGCGTAGTGCGCCAGTGCGCCGAGAGCGAAGGCATATTCGTTCAGATCCTGCGAATCGTGAATTAAAGCCTGCACGAAATCTCCGGTGCGCACGTAATGAACGAGATCGCTGAAAAAGTGACTGCCGAACGGGTAGTAGCCAAGGTCCTGAATCACGCATCCGCCATACGCGTAGGAATGCGCGACTTTCATTTCTTCCGGCGTGGAATTAGGGAACCGCTGCAGGAGCAGGGGGCGAATCGCATCGTCCCACGCCGAATCGACGATCGCTTCATGTGTCAGAACCGAATAGCCCTCGCACGCCGTGGCCGCTCCCGCCAACAGAACCAGCACCCACACCACGAACCTTGCTCTGGAATGGCGTAAGTTTGTCCGCGCGCAATCTTGCATTCGCATCATATTGGATGACTGGAACCTTAAGTTGTTACTCATGTTCGCGTTTGTTAAGCTAATTGCACTGCGGCCGCGGAGAGGTGTCTGAGCGGTTGAAAGAGCCCGCCTCGAAAGCGGGTAGCCTGGCAAAACCGGGCTCGTGGGTTCAAATCCCACCCTCTCCGCCAAAATTAAATTTCCGTAGGCCCCTACCAATTCGGCGCATCGCGATGAAATCTCATTCGAATCGAGCGAGGCTTCTCCGGCTGCATCACGTACCTGTGCTCGGGGCATTCCAATCGCTGCGGAAACTTCATTGCGCCGGGAACCGGTTTCAAAACAAGCTCGACTCCACATTTGGGACAGTGCGGCACGGTTCCATTTTTCCTAATCCATCTCAAACGTGACGTACATGTATTTGGAGTCGCGCTCAATCTGCAGAACGCCGGGAGCGCCCGGCGGCAGCGCTTTGAGCGCCTGGCGTAGGCCGTCGATTGTCTCGATATGCTTTCCGTTGAGCGCGTGGATTACGTCCCCCGGCTGCAAATCCGCTTCCAATCCAAGAAGGTCCGCCGCCATCGCAGCCACGATTACGCCCGAGGGCTCGCGCAATTCCTCGAGCTGCTCCGCGAGCTTGTCGTTGATTTCCACGCCGAAAAATCCGAGCTTGGACACCAGCGATTTGTCGGGATTGACGAGATCGGCGAGCTGGTCCACGTCACTTTTTTGCTCGGTCACCGGGATTTCGAGGGTCAGGTTTTTGTCTCCGCGCAAAATTTCCGCTTCGACGATGGCGCTGGCCGGCCGCGTGGAGATAAGCATCTCCGCCAGCGGTACACTTCCGATCGAGCGTCCATTCAGGCTGAGCACGATGTCCTGGATCTGAAGCCCGGATTTTTGCGCCGGTCCATCGGGGTCAACGTCGGAAACCACAACGCCGCGTTCGCGTTTCAGCCCCAGGCCTGCGGCCAAATCCGGAGTGATGTCCTGAAGCTCCGCCCCGATAACACTGCGATGCACGCGCCCGTACTTGCGCAGCTCCTCGTACACGAATTTCACCACGCTGCTCGGGATGGCAAAACCCAGCCCCTGGCTGCCGCCTGATTCCGACAAAATAAAAGTGTTGATGCCCACAAGCTCGCCATCCGTATCAACAAGTGGGCCGCCGCTGTTTCCCGGATTGATGGGCGCGTCGGTCTGGATATAAACGGACGGCACGCCGGGATCAGCCTGGCGCGCGACGGAGCTGACCACGCCCATAGTCACGGAATTTTCCAGTCCTTCGGGATTGCCGAAGGCGAGCACAAGCTGTCCCTTTTTCAGTTTCGTGTAATCCGCAAAGGCGAGCGCGGGCAATCCTTTGGCTTCGATCTTGAGCAGCGCCAAATCGATCGTCGGCGCTATGCCCACGACTTTCGCATCAATCGGCGGGTTATGCTCGCTCAGACCCAGCGTCGCGCCCACTTGCGAATCGCCTGTCGAGGGAGACGAGATGACCACACGAATTCGTTGAGCACCTTTCACCACGTGCGCGTTCGTGATGATATAGCCGTCCGGATCCACGATCACGCCGGAACCCAGGCTGCGCTCGCGCCCGATCAGGCTCGTCTCGTCCTCATTTTTCGATTCAATCGAACGGTAGCCGGTGACTTGTATCTGAACGATGGAAGGCGAGACGCGTGAAGTCAGCTCTTCGAGCGACGCGTTGAATCGCCCGAGTAAATCCGTACGACTGGCGGCCGCCGGAGAAGTGCCTGGCGTGCTTGGCGGCGCCGAACCAGGCGCAGCATTCTGCGTTTGGGCGGGAAGGGAAGCGGCGGCCAGGAGGCACAAAACAAAGGCTACGAGCGTCCTCGCGAGCAATCGATTGCTGCTTCGTATCCTTTTGTCAGCGCTCATAATCTCAAACTCAGACTAGCACAAGACGACGGCAGTTTACCTGCGTGCGAAACCTGGGATTAGGCGCGCAACGGTTGAAACCAACCCAACGCTCGCGGACTCGAAGTGGCGGCGCGCTAACGTCTCGCCACAAAGAAATCCTTCAGAATCGCGGCGGATTCCTCGGCGAGGACTCCGGCGACGACTTCGACGGAATGATTGAGCTGCGGATGGTCGAGAACCGAAAAGCAGGAGCGCACCGCGCCGGCCCTGGGATCGTCCGCGCCATACACGAGCCGCGCAACGCGCGCCTGAATCATCGCGCCCGCACACATGGCGCAAGGCTCGATCGTGACGTAAAGCGCGGCGCCCAGAAGGCGATAATTTCCGATTATCTTTGCGGCTTCGCGCAGAACGATCATTTCGGCATGTGCGGTGGGATCGCAATCGGCGATCGTGCGGTTGCCGGCGCGCGCGACGACGCTGCCATTGATCACCAATACCGCTCCGATCGGGACTTCGCCCCTCAGCGCCGCTCCGCGTGCTTCCGCGAGCGCCGCGAGCATAAATTCCTGGTCAGGCACAGTGTTCTCCGGCATCAGCCGCCAGAATATCACGGCGCTTCGTACAAAATTGCCATCCGTAGTAGCCTTGCAGTCGCGCGGAAGGGGATTAGATGAAGGTCATTCTATTCGGAGCGTCCGGCATGGTCGGCCAAGGCGTCCTGCGGGAATGCCTTCTCGATCCGGACGTCACCGGAGTCCTCGCCATCGGGCGAAGCCCGCTGGGCCGGCAGCGCCAAAAGCTCCGCGAAATTGTTCGCCAGGATCTTTTCGATTACGCCTCCATCGAGGACCAGTTGCGCGGCTACGACGCCTGCTTTTTCTGCCTCGGCGTGTCGTCGCTCGGCATGACGGAAGTCGACTATCGCCATATCACCTACGACCTGACCGAGGCGGCAGCCCAAGCCCTGGCGAAGCTCAACCCCGACATGACATTCATCTACGTATCGGGCGCCAACACCGACAGCACCGAAAGAGGGCGTGCCATGTGGGCGCGCGTGAAAGGCCAAACCGAAAACGCGCTCTTTCGTTTGCCTTTCAAAGCTGCGTACATGTTTCGCCCCGGCTACATCCAACCGCTGCACGGCATCAAATCCAAGACAAAGTTGTACCGCGCACTCTATGCGATTACTAGTCCCCTGTATCCGCTGCTGCAGAGAATCTTCCCCAAGTATGTAATCACCACCGAACAGCTGGGCTGGGCCATGATTCAGGTCGCGAAGCATGGCGCTCCAAAGAAAGTATTGGAGGTCGAGGACATCCGCCGCGCTTACGCCGCGTCTTGATCCATGCGGCTCGTTTCCGGCGGCAAAGACAGAGCGAGCCTGCGCCGCCGAATCGCGCGTGTACATTCGGCGGCGCAGGCCCGCTGGTTCCTTGATCGCGACTCTTGATCAGGCTTTTGCCGCGGCTGCTTGCTGACTTCGCATCTGTTTTACGAACTGGCGCATGGCAGCGGTATGCCCCGGCGAACGCGTCTCGATCCATGTTTCATATCGCTGCGCAGCCTTCTCCAGGTTCGCTAGGAACAGCTTGTTCACGAACTTTTCGCGAAACTGAGGAATGGCGGGCTTGGCCATTTCATAAACGCCGAAAAATTCGCCGCTGGTCTGGAAGAAAAGTTCATCGTGGAGCAGGCCATAATTCAGCAGCGTGCAAGCTTGCTCCCAATAACTGAGCACCATCATCGCGAACGCGCCATTTTCCGTTCCCGGCGCTGCGATGCGCATGGCGTCGTCCAAATTTTCCACGATGTAGTTCTTGAAGAACCAGTCGCGCGCTTGCCGCAGGCGTGCCTCCCGGCGCATTTCAAATATCTGCAGGTGAAGCTGTGCTTGTTCGTGCGTGGGTTTTGTTTCCATGATTCGCTTTCTCCTTTTGTTTTCGGTTTTATAAATTCACTTATTTAAGCTGGAATTCACGAACGCCACTTTTAGTCCGAAGCTGTCTTGGGCCAGTACGGTTTCGCCGCATCGGCGAGATAGCCATCATTGTAGCGATCGTGATGACGAACCCAGGCCATGGTAAAGGGCAAGCTATCTTCGTCGCGGCCCTTCGGCGCGAGGTCGAGGTAATTGTATGTGCCCACTGTCATCTCCGTCCCGCGTGCGTACGCAGAGTACGTGTGGAAAATATTGCCGGAACTGTCTTTGTAAAACACGCTGAATCCGGGAGCTTCCTCGCTGGGGAACTCTTGCATTTCGTAGTTGTAGTCCACCTTGCCCTTGGCCATTTCGTCTTTAGTGAACGAGACGTGGTAATCGCGGTTGAACTCATTCTGGTTCGACGATACCCACTTGAAGCGCCAGCCCATCCGCTTCTTGAATGCTTCGATCTTGGGAAAGGGCGCGCGCGAAACGGCCAGGAACGTTACGTCGCGTTGCGCGAGATGCACCAGGGCGGCGTCGGTATGGTCCATATTGAAAGAGCAACTCGGGCAGCCCTCTTGCCACTCCGGGCCAAACATAAAGTGGTACACGATGAGCTGGCTCCTGCCGTCGAAGAGGTCCGCGAGCGGCTCCTTGCCGTTCGGGCCATCAAACACGTATTGCTTCTCGACCTTCTCCCACGGGAGTTCTCGGCGTTGCCGGCTTATTTCATCGCGCAGCCTTGTCAATTCCTTCTCTTTGTGTAGCAGCTCTTTGCGAGCCGCAACCCATTCAGTTTGCGACACAACTTTCGGATGTTCAATCGTGCTCTTTGCCATTGGCGAATTCTCCTTTCATTTGGACTAGGGAACTTATTTCGACCGTTGGCTTCAATCGTAGCTTCTTCACCACAAGAGCGGTCAAGCCGCCCGTCGCGGTAACGCTACCCAACATCAGCGCCATGGTGGCAATGCACGCTGGACACATCTGTCCCTCCTTCTCTACGAAGTCGCTCGGCGCGAACGGGAAGCCTCGGCATGCTTGCGGACGCGCTCGTGAATCGAGCTCCAGCCGGTCGAGACTCCCTTTTTGTGATCCTCCGTAATCAATCCGAACGCCGTGTGATGGAACTTGATCACCGTTCCGCCCTCCTCTTCGGACAAGCGGTACTGCACGTTCGAAGCGACGGGATAGGACATGAACATCGGCCCGCAGATTTCGAGCAGCGTCGGGCGATTGATGGCCTGCACATTTCCCCAGAAATGCCCGTTGCCGTCTCCCAGGTCGCGGTACCACCTTCCGCCCGGCCACGCTTCGATCTTCATGGGCATCGGTGTGCCGTCCATTCTCTCGCTGCGCGGCCCCAGCTGCTCGAGCAGCGCGGCGAAGGTCACGTCCAGCGGCGCACGGACGTGGATTTCCTCGTTTATGTTCAGCGTCAGATCTTCAATGCTCTGTGTTGCTGTGCTCATGCTTCCTCCTTTGATTTCGAGTCGGGCCGGGCCTTGATGATATTTGCCTCGGCGCGTTCTTTCACGCGATGCAACTGGTGCTGCCAGTAGCGCTCGAATGTTTCAGTCCACTCGTGCAGCGGACGAATGGCCGCAGCGTTGGTTCGGTAGAACTTTTGCCGCCCCTCGCGCCGGACGCGCACGAGGCCAACATTTCGCAACACGCGAAGATGCTTTGATACGGATGGCTGCCCCAGGCGCAAAGTTGCCACGATGTCCCCGACGGGACGCTCGCGCAATACCAGGTAATTCAAAATCTCACGGCGGCGAGGCTCTGCGACGGCGTTGAAGGCATCCGAGGTTGTTGTGGCGCGTGCCATGCCTTCACAATACATTCCCATATAGGAATATGTCAAGCGGTTATTTTCGCTCGCAGTCGGAGCGGGGAAGAGCAGCAGCGCGCGTTTCGAATTCTCGATTTGTTGCGGTAAACTTCGGGAATCACGGTCTGGCCGATCGCGCGAACGCAGCGAAGGAGACATATGCCCGTAATCCGCGCCTGCAGTCATTGCGGACAAAAGAACCGCATTCCCGCCAAATATCTATCCAGCAATGGCCGCTGCGCAGCTTGTAAGTCCGCGTTGCCACCGCAGGCCGAACCGCTCGCCGTCGATGACGCGCTGTTCGATGAAATCGTTCAAGACGCCCCCGTTCCCGTGCTCGTGGATTTCTGGGCCGCGTGGTGCGGGCCGTGCACCGTCGCTGCTCCCGAAGTTGCACGAACCGCGGCTGACATGGCGGGCAAGGCCATCGTGCTGAAAGTTGATACGGACAAATATCCGCAACTTGCCGGCCGCTTCAACGTCCGCGGCATACCCAATTTCGTGGTCCTCTATGGAGGCCGCGTGGTAATGCAGCAGGCCGGCGTCGTAGATCACAACCAGATGGAGCAGTGGCTGAAGTCCGCCGCTCCCGTCTCGACTTGACTTTGCCCTGAGCGGACGGCACACTACGAGGTGATGAAGGACATTCTTCGCCGCATTTTCCTTATCGACCTGCTCAAGGGGATGTGGCTCACCTTTCGGTATCAAGCGCCCAAGAACATTTACACCGAGCAGTATCCGCTCGAGCGGCCGATGGTGGCTGAGCGCTATCGCGGCGCTCCGCGCCTGAACATGAATCCCGAGACCGGCGAATCGCTCTGCATTTCCTGCAATCTGTGCGCGCTGGCCTGCCCGGAGAATCTGATTGTCGTTGGATGGCTGCGCGATGACGCCACCCGCCGGAAAGTTCTCACCACCTTCACTTACGACACTTCGCGCTGCATGTTCTGCGGCCTGTGCGAAGATGCCTGCCCCACGGATTGCCTCGAACTCACGCAGGACTTCGAGATGGCGAATTACAGCCGCGAAGGCGCGATCTGGGATCGCCACCGCCTGGAAGTCGGCCCCACGCCGACGCACTACACGCGTTAGTTTCCTCTCGCCGGATTTACCTTCGCGAATCGTGCAGAAACATCACTGCGCCATAACTCTTGCGCGCGGCACGGCCACATTGTAATAAGATGGCGCGTTGTTTTTTGCAGGGAACCTATTCCAGCGAGCCATGGAACTTCGCAAAGATCCCATCACCCGAAGCTGGGTCATCGCCGGACATCCCGAACGGGAAAAAGTGCGGCCCGATCCGTGTCCTCTGTGCCCCGAAAATCACCGGGCCTCGCGCGTGATCCTGGATTTGCCCGCGCAGGGGCCGTGGCAAGCGCGTGTGTATCCGCATTTCCGCCCGCTCTACCGCATCGAAGGCGACCCGGGACGTACGGCGGAGGGCATCTACGACCGCATGGAAGCGATCGGCGCTCACGAAATCATCGTGGAGACGCCGGAGCACACGCGCACTCTGGCGCAGATGAGCGATGAAGAAATCGAGCGTGTGCTGGAAGCCTATGCGCTGCGCATCGCGGATCTGAAGCGCGACGCGCGTTTCAAGTACGTCACCGTGTTCAAGAACCAGGGGCCGCAAGCGGGGGAAGAATGGCCGCACGCGCATTCGCAAGTCACGGCGACGACGTTCGTTCCGCGGCGAATTCTGTACGAGCTGCGTTCCGCCCGCGAATGGTATCGCGACCGCGAGCGCTGCGTTTTTTGCGACATTCTGCGCCAGGAAGTGCGCCAGGGCAAACGCGTGGTGGACAACGCCGGCGACTACTACGCGTTTTGTCCCTACGCCTCGCGCGTGCCCTACGAAATCTGGCTGATGCCGCGGACGCACAATCATCAGTTCGAATCGCCGCTGCCGGGTGAAAACCGCCGGCACATGGCCGGCTTGCTCGGCCGCACGCTGCGCCGGCTGCTGCAGCTTTCCGATAGCTACCACATGGTGCTGCACACTTCGCCGAACACGCTGCAAACCAAGGGCGAGCTGAGCGATTACTGGCGCACTATCGCCGGCGACTACCACTGGCACATCGAAATTCTGCCCATCGTGCAGACGCGCAGCAAGTCCTACAGCATCAAGGAAATCTATTACAACGGAACGCTCCCGGAAGAAGCCGCCGAGCGTTTGCGCAAGATCGACCCCGCAAAATGAGGAACCTCGCAAGCCTTTCCGAGGAGCGGCGGAATGCGCAGCGCGGCGGAATATTTTTTCGCCTGCTCTTTTTAATTTTCTTTCTCGCGTTCCTGGTGGTTCTGTACCTTGTGCGCAATCCGATTCTGCGTCTGGCTGGAGGATTCTGGGTGGTCGATGAGACTCCGCAAGTCTCCGACGTAATCGTGATTCTGAGCGACGACAATTATGGAGGCGACCGCGCCACGCGCGCGTCGGAGCTTTACCGCTCGGGCATGGCGCCGCACATTCTGGCGAGTGGACGGAATCTGCGATCGTACGCAAGCATCGCCGAGCTGATGGAACACGACCTGAAAGACCGCGGCGTTCCGGCGAATGCCATCATCCCGCTGGGGCATCGTGCGGAGGACACGCGCGAAGAGGCGGAGACAGTCAGCCAGGCCATCGCTGCGCACGGATGGAAGAAAGTTCTGCTGGTGACTTCGAATTATCACACGCGCCGCGCGGATTATATTTTCGAGCGCACGCTTCCGGCCGGCACGGAGCTTCGGGTGATTGCCGCGCGCGATATGGATTACGATCCGGACAACTGGTGGCGCACCCGCACGGGCGTCAAAATATTTCTTCACGAAGCAGTCGGTTACGTTGAGGCGATGTGGGAGATGCGCCATACCGACGTGCAAACCTCCTGGCTGAGGATCGATGATCCCGTAGACATGCAACCGGCCCGTTCCGCGTCTAAATCGCGGGCCAGCGTGCGCATCTGGCAGCCCGGGCCTCTTGCCGGATAATCATCTTTCAAGAGACTCGTGATTTACTCCGGGGCCTCTCTGTACTATAGTTCGGGCATATACTCCGGACCGTTCGCCGCCCGGCGCGGGGGTCCAGCAACAATACTGAGGGAGGGGCAAATGTGGAATAAATCCGCGGAGGGCAAGGCGTCTTCGCCGGCCCCCGACGCGACCGGGCAGACCGCGACGACTCCAAAGGTAAATCCAGTGCCATCACAACCAACAGCTTCGCCAGTGTCAGCCGAACCGCCGAAATACGAAGCACCCGCCGCATCGCCCGCAGCCAGCTCAACAACGACGATTTCGACCGGGCTGAAGATCAGCGGCGAATTTTCCGGGAACTCTGATTTGTATATCGATGGCGAAGCTTTAGGGAAGATTCGCCTGGCGAACTCTCGTGTGACGGTCGGCCCCAGCGGCCGCGTGCAGGCGGACATCGAAGCGCGCGAAATCGTGATTGAGGGATCGGTGAACGGCAACCTGAAAGCCGGGGAACGCGTGCGGCTGGGCGCATCGAGCAAGATGCAGGGGAGCGTGGTGACGCCGCGCATCGCCATCGAAGATGGAGCGCGCTTGCACGCAAAAGTAGAAATGCTGCGCGCCGGCGATTCGCGAAGCGCGACCGCCGGAGCAACCACAGGTTCGAGCGCGGCCAAAGTGATGTCCGCGAGCGGCAAGGACGAGTAGAGCCAAGGACGAGTAGAGCCAAGGACGAGTAGAGCCAAGGACGAGTAGAGCCAAGGACGAGTAGAGCCAAGATGAGTTGGGTGGCAAAATCCCGGACGAGCGCGGTGCCCGCAGTCCCTTCGCGGTCGAAGCCTGGGCCAACGGGAACGGCCACGACGGCAGCGTCCGCTTCCACCAACGTCCGCGTTTCAAACGGGCTGAAAGAATTCTTGTGGCTCGTCAACGACCCGCGCGATGCGAAGCAAGGGCGCATTCTCGATCTGGGTCCCGTGTGGCAGGCCACCGTCACTTTTTTCATCGAGAAGGGATACCGCGTTTCCACCGAGGACTTGCTGCGCGCGTGGAAAGAATTCCTGACCGCAGAGGAAGAGAGCCTGCGCCGTGCGGCGGTGGGAAATGGAGGAGAGCGGGTTTCGCCGGCCATGCTCGCGGAAAAGTTTCTGGAGACTGCGCTGCAGTATCCCGAAGAAAATTTTCACGGCGTGCTGGCCTGGGATCTTTTCGATTATCTCGACGCCCAGCTTCTCCCGCGCGTGATGGACCGGCTGTTCGCCATGCTGCGTCCCGGCGGCGCTTTGCTTTCGCTCTTCCACAGCCGCACGCCGGAGCGATTTTCGCGTTACCGGATTATGGATACGCAGACGGTGGAGCTGATCACCTCGCCCACACTCGCGATTCATTCGCACGTTTTTCAGAACCGCGAAATCCTGGACCTCTTCGGAAAATTCCGCTCGTCGAAAACTTTCGTCGGCCGCGATCAAGTGCGCGAAGGCCTCTTCCTGAAGTAGCCCGCGCGCATCGTTTCTTTTCCTCGCGTCAAACTTCTCCGAACGTCGTTAGTGGCGCAATTTGGATTTTAGAGAGGCTCGCGAACGTCAGACCACTCTTCGGGTAGTACCCCAAACTCCCACTCAGCTTGATGGAGAGCAGCTTCTAGAGTCTCGTGCCACGTATCGGTTCCTAGATTGTTGGCGCAGATATGCATCAAGTAATAGCCCGGCTCCGCTTCTTGCTGGGTGATAGCTAGCGAGGCAAACGGAGGGAAAGGTCTCAAGCCATTACTATCGGAGAGAGTGTGCTTGGTGCGGCCCGGGCTTAGATGATGCTCTTTCAGCGTGACCTTCTTAATCGCTACCATTCCCATGCAGCCATGCTCTCACGCTGCTAATAAGGTCACAAGTTTGATTGAGCCACTACTTGAATGTCGCGTCTCGTGCCGCTGGATTTTTCTGAAATTTTCTGCTTGCCTTCGAGTCAGCGCGGGCGTACAACGGCGTTGTGGTAGCTAGTGCACGGGAGGGAGTATGACTCCGCCGGGCCTAGACTTTTGAAAACCGTTTACACACCGCTCTTGCGGTGTGAGCTGCCGGCGGTGCTTTTCGGTATCGCCGGGGCGTACGGAACAGGTAAAACGGGGGGCTGCCAGGCTCCCCGTTTTGCATTTCTGGCGGGTTTCGCTGCGCGCTAATCTTTTTCGGATTCCACAGGCTTGAGCGGCGGCGCGGTTTTGTGTCCGCGAACTTTCCAGGCGTGGTAGGCCGCAGGCATCAGCGAGACCACGATCACCGCGGCGATCACGTAGTGGATGTGCTTATCAATGTTGGGGTCGGTGCGCCCGATGGTGTATCCCAGAAGCACCATGCCCCAGACCCAGCAAATTCCTCCCACGATGTCGTAGGCCAGATACTTCGGATAGCTCATCCCCGCCGCGCCCGCCACCGGCGGGCAGAAAGTGCGGACAATAGGGACAAAGCGCGCCAGAATAATCGTCTTCCCGCCGTACCGCGCATAGAACTCGCGCGCGCGTTCCAGATGACGCTTCTTGAAGAAGCGCGAATCCTCGCGGCTATATAGGCTCGCTCCCGCCTTCCAGCCAATCAGGTAGCCCAGCTGGTCTCCGGCAATGGCGCACAGCGTCACAAGAAAAAGCAGCCAGGCCAGCTTCATCTGCCCGGCACCGGCGAAGACGCCCGCGGTCACCAGCAGGGAATCGCCCGGCAGGAAGAAGCCCACGAACATCCCGGTTTCGACGAACACGATGACGCAGACCATGAGCGTCCCGCCCCATTCGATCAGGCCGCGCACATCGTAAAGCCGCGCCAGGGTTTCCTTCAGGAAGTCGATCATTTTGGGTGATTTTCGCGGTCCAGGTGCGACCCAAAGCCTGCCGCGAGCGTCTCTAGTTACAATAGCAGAAAAGTCGGCGAATGCCGCCGAAGGCATGGCTAGTACTTTCCTCCTACCAACTGTAGCCCCCTGTACCATTGGCCACCACGTACCCCTGTCCGAAGATGCAGTTGTACGCGGAAGTCGCTTCTGGAAGGGGGAAACCGTGGAAGGTGGCTACGCAATCTGGATGGGCCAACCAGTGATTCTCCGAGTGATGGCGGGAAACCTTCGAGTGCCGCTGCGCGGGCGCTTGCTGTCTGAAACGAACGAAATTGTGCGGCTGCGCATCGCCGATAGCTGGGACGTGGACATCTTCAAATCGATGGTCCTGGCCATTGAGCACGATAACCCGGTGTACGTAATCAACTAGGGGGCGAGCATGAGCGCGATGGCGACCAACAGATTTTCGTCACAGAGCGAGGCGATGGCAGTGGCAGAGGCCATGCCCCTCGCAGCAATGTCTGAGTCGGAGGGAATGGATATGAGCGCCCGGCTGGCGGCCATGCGCGATACGGCTATCGTCCTGGTAATACAACTGGTTTTCCGGGCAACCCTGGTTCTGCGGCGCTGGAATTACTAGCCCGCGCGGTTGCCCCAAGCTTCCCCGGCCCTAGCCCCCTCACCCCCACCCCGGGTCTGCACCCCCAGACCCGGGGCTTCTTTTTTTGCTACGATGCGCGGATGAGCGAATCATCCGGCACGAGCACGAGCGCATACGAGCACGACCATTTCCGCGATTTGTGCGTGGTGTACGGCGATTTTCACCGCGCGGTTTTTCTCGAGCAGATACTTCACTTCGTTTCCTTCGCGCGCAAAAACGAACTTGGCGCCCTCCGCGAAGCGGTGCAGGCGCGAGCCGCGCAACTTCGCACGGGAGGGAAGCGCGGGCGTCCGAGCGCGCACGATGACGAAGCGCTGCGCCGCCTGGCGTTGCGAGTCGCGTGGCAGCGTCGCGTGGAGCGCATGACCTGGCGGCAGATCGCCAAGGCAGAAGGCATGCGGGTCACCGCGGACAATATCAAGCAGGTCACCCTGACTCTGCAACGTCGCGAGGATTACCTCGCCGCTGAGATTTCGTACGCCGTGCCGCCCTCCTACGTTGCTCAAGACGGAGAGCACTCCGGTGACCTGAAGCCGGGTATCCTTGACCACGAGCCCTTGCGACAATGGCTGAGGAGTCGCACGGGCTTGCCGTTCCACACCCAACCCGACGAGTGCAAGAAAATCGTGCTGGCGCTTTGGCCGCGCGCCCGCAAAGCCGCGGACAAAGAACTAGACCGGCGCATCGCGTACAAGCAGCGCCGCAAAAGCCACCCCTGACCCATCCCCAGGCAAGAATTCAAATTCGTTTTGAGTTTATACAGGGTTATGCGTTTTGCGGCTTGGGGCTAGGCTGCGCGCATGGCTTCCACACAGCACCGCGCGACGAACGCGGCACGCACGCAACGCTACGCTGATGCGCGCGAGACGGCCGCGCTCGTGCCCATGGCGCGGCTGCTCGAAACGCTTGGCTTCACCGTGAACACACGCACGCGGCGCAGCAAATGCGTGCTGCACAAAGGCTCGAACCCTTCCGAGTTCGCCTGGCGCCACGACGGGCTGTGGTACTGCTTCTCCTGCGGGCAGGGCGGCGATCGCATCGCGCTGGTGATGGCCGCGCGCCAGTGCAACTTCCGCGAAGCCGTCGCGATGCTTGCGCAAATGGCAGGCGTGAAAGCAACGTTTCGCTCGCGCGGGACAGTGCGAAGAGCATCGCCCGCCGCCGCCCGCCGCAAGCAGCGGCAACGCACGCGCGCCGAAGCCGCGGCGTGGCGAATTGCCGACGAGTCCGCGCGTCTGCTGCGGCATTACACCGACGCGCTGCACCGCACCGAGCGCTTGCAGCGGCGCACCGGCGAAGAACTTCTCCGCGCGCGCATGCCTGACGAGCGCGACGCCGCCTGGGATCGCCTCGCGCGTCTCGCCTGCGTGTCCACGTATTTCCTCGCCGCCTGGAATTTCCTGTGGGACGCGACGCCCGAAGCGCTCGCGCGTTTTGCGCTGGCCGCGCCCGCGGACCGGCGGAGATTTATCCTCGAAGGGAGCCCTCACCATGAATGAAAAGCCGAACGGAAACGCAAACGCATGGCCGAACGCAAATCCTGCGATGCCGCGCCATGTGGCCAGATTCGCCTCGGAGCTTGAGGCCAACCCCGAGCTGCTGCGCGCCGCGCACGATACTGCGCCGTACATGCCGCAGGACGCATGGGAGGAGGACCGGCAGCAAAGACCTTGCCCGACGGGCCCATCGCGTCACGTCCCAGTGCAAATCCCCACCCTTGAGAGCGAAGGGTGGGGCACCCGACCTGGTGAGGGCGGCACTGCGTCGCACCTCGCGCGGCACGCTGCGGCGTACGATTCCTCGCCGCAGCTGATCCACTCCTGGCACGACATCCCGGACGCCATGAGCATCGCCGTTCCGCAGGCGGAATGGACCGTCGCCGGAATCATTCCGCAAGGCTCCATCACGCTGATCGCCGGCGAGCCGGGCAGCTACAAAAGCTGGCTCGCCCTGAGCCTGCTGCGCAGCGTGATTCACGGTGCAGCGTTTCTCGAGCGGCCGTGCCGCGCATCCGACGTTTTATATCTCGACCGCGAAAACCCGCTCGGCGTGGTGCGCGAGCGCCTGGCCATGCTGGGTATTGACTCGCTCGGCAGCGCGAAAATCTGGGGCGGCTGGCTGCGCGATGCTCCGCCCGCGATCGGCGACCCGCGCCTCTTGCTCATCGCGCGCGAGCGACGTCCGCTGCTGATTTTCGATTCGCTGATTCGCTTCCACGACTCCGACGAAAATTCCGCCACGGAAATGGCCACGGTGATGCAGGATCTCCGCGCTCTCGCGAACCTGGGAGCCACGGTGATCGCGCTGCATCATCGCGCCAAAAGCGAAACGTCGCGCTACCGCGGCAGCAGCGACATTGCCGGCGGCGTCGATACCGCCTTCTCCGTCGCGCGCGACCGCCAGGCCGGCGTCCTCACGCTGCAGTGCTTCAAGAGCCGCTACGTCGAGGAATTTACGCTCACCCTGCGCCCCGATCTCGCCGGCACCGGCGAGTTCGTCGTCACCGACGGCCCCACGGTTGCGCCGCAAAAGAGCGCCGTCGAACGCCTCGCCGAAGCCATCCGCGAAAACCCCGGCCAGTCGCAAGATGCGCTCATTGCCTCCTGTCACATCGGCTACAGGATCGGCGCGGAAACACTCCGAGTCTTTGACGGGAAGCAGTGGAAGTCGAAGCGGGGGGAACGAAATTCACGAAGATTCTTCCCATTGGACGAGGAAGCCATTCCCAAATCAGAACTGAATTACCCAGACTGAGCGTTTGCCTGGGTTGAGATCCTCAGTTCCTCCATCCTAAGGTATGGAGGAACTGAGGAACTGGAGACAACCTCCGCGGTTACATTTTTACTCCGAGGTTTTGACGCGCTTTCACTTCGAGTTTCTTTGCTTCCCGGAAGCTTGCCCAGCTCAAGAAGCCGACCCAAGAGAGACTCAATGCTATGGCCCAAACTGGCTCGTCTTTAAACCCGCCCGACATGAGGCCGAGCACTGGGCCAATTAGCCAGATGTATCCGAGCCTGCGGAGCGCCCGGGCTGCTGAGAGTTTCTGAGCGTTTTGTTCCGCCAAGCCCATCGGCGGAGCCCCTAGTAAGACTCTCCTTCTAAGGACGGTGAACAGAATAACGGCCAAAAGCAAATAACAAAGCAGCGTATACAGGAACCATTTCGGGAATGGATGTTCGGGATGTGTGAAGGCGCGGTATAAGACGAGCCCCATGTACGGAAGGATGAGACTGAACAATAGAACGACGATCTTGGTTCTTGGCTTCATCGCTACAAGATCTCCGGCCTAATCTCGAGGTGCCGCATCCTTTGCGCTGTTGGCAAAGGGTGCGTGTCTTGGACCTTCCTCTTCACGGCGGCCGAGCTGGTAACGATCCAAAGTCAAGCCCCGCACCCTTCTGAGAATCGAAGGATGCGGCACCCGCAAATTCTAAAGCAGTTCGCTCGGGCTCAGAAGGGTCGGCCACCCGCCCGGATCATTAAGCCAATTCCAAGCCGCATGCTGGTCGCATTCTTGTTTTTCTTGACGCGCAGCGAAGTCGGATGATAACACTCTGGTAGATGACGGTGAAGTTCATTTGCCTTTGCTTTTGAACCTGTATTTACGGGTGCCGCATCCTTTGCGCAGTTTGCAAAGGGTGCGTGTTTTGCGGGACGTTGAAATTCGCCGCCGCGCAGGTTCTGTAGCGGCTGCCTTCGGGCGGGCGTACTATGCGGGGCGTGCCATACTCGTACAAAAGTTATTTGATCGGCGCGCTGTACGTTGCTCCGTTTGTTCTCATCGCTGCGAGCTATTCCGCGCTGCCATCGTCGATCACGGTATTGCGATCGTCGATTGAAAATGCCGTTCTGGTGGGATCCAAGTCGCCATTCATGGTGTTTCGCGTTCCGGTGATGAACTCGATTCACGGTTTGATGGCTGCTCTGATGCTTTCTTACGCGCCGGCATTCTCAGACGCCCGCCGGAGACTCGGTTACTACGGCATCTTCGCGACATTCCTGGCTGCCATTGGTTTCAAATCGACTTTCGAAGCCTTGGAGATAACTGCTGTCGCCTTTCCCCGAGCCTTTGCCTCCGCCGAACCTTTACTCGGCTACTGCGCCTTCGCGTCTGTGGTGGCGGGAATCTGTTTGGCATTTTGGCAGAGCCGAAAGGTGCCACTGCCGTGGCCGGAATTGCAGATGAGCAGGCGTGACAAGCTTTTGCTATGCGGACTCTTCGGCTTATACCTCGTCATCGTCGCGGTTTCATTATCCGTTTCTCATCGTTTACCCCGCGTACCAGCAATGCACTAAAGTCCTCGAGCGGCATTTCAAACGTGGTTAGTGATGAATCGCGTAGTCGAGCAGGATTGCGAAACCGATGATGGCGGTAAACCCGAGGATGGAAGCGTAAGCGAAGAACAGCAGATCAGGAATCATTTCGCGTCGCACTCGCCACCGGTCGGCCATTCAGGTCTCCAACGCGCACGCTGGAATAAAGGGGTGCCGGGGACCAAACCGTCGTGTATCCGTCTGGAAGGGGAACTTCCGCTTGTTGAATCCTGAACTAAAAGCGGTTTCGGTGCCCCGGCTTTAGTGGGTTTATAACTCGCGCGAATTCCTAAATCTGTTCCATTTTGCACAGTTTGAATTTATTTCCCGACGGACAATTTCACCGGCGGCCACCGCGCATCGCGCCACGCTTCACACCTGTGCGCCACGCGCCGTGCGGGCGATAGTGTTCAATTCGCCCTCCCTTCGGCCTTTTGGCTGTCGGAAATGTTTGTACGGTAGCGCATCTTGGGGCATACTGCTTGTTGCAATTTCCGTCTCGTACGCCGCATTCATATATCGCAGCTTGGTTCGAAGCTCCGAGCAGCGCGATCGCTGCCAGGGACGTTAGTTTGAGTCCCGGAACTGCGTGGACGAGCTTGCGAGAAACACTGCTGACAACTTGGGGTTAGCATGATATGTAAATCGGCGCAGGAGATGCTCTCCACTCGCGTTTAGACCATCCCAACGCGAAGATGCCAAAAAACGAGGAGCCTAGATGAGGATTGCCAGCGTTGCGAGTGCCTTTCCAGAACATTACTACGACCAGCAGGTCCTGACGGAGGCGCTGAAGAACGATTGGCGGCACCGTTTGCCGAATCCGGATATCCTCGACCGGCTCGACGAGAGCATGAAAGTCGAAGGCCGTTACCTCGTCCGCCCCATCGAATTCTACGAAGGCATGACCACCTGGGGCCAGGCCAACGATGCCTGGATCGAGCACGCGCTCGAACTCGGCGAAAAAGCTTTGTGCAAGGCGTTGCACGGCGCCGGGCTCAGGCCCAAGGAACTCAGCGCGATTTTCGTCACTTCGGTGACCGGCATCGCCGCTCCTTCGATCGACGCGCGGCTGGTGAATCGCATCGGCCTTTCGAACAACATCAAGCGCATCCCCATTTTTGGACTTGGCTGCGTCGCCGGCGCTGCCGGAATTGCACGAGCCGCGGATTACGTTCACGGCTATCCGGACCAGGCCGCCGCACTTCTCTCCGTCGAGTTGTGCTCGCTCACTCTGCAGCGCGACGATCTTTCCATGGCGCATCTCATCTCCGCGCTTCTCTTCGGCGATGGCGCCGCGGCCACGATTGTCGTCGGCTCCAATCGCAAATCCGACGGGCCCGAAATCCTGGCGACCAAGTCCATCTTCTACCCGCACACCGAAAAGGTCATGGGCTGGGACATCTCCGAAAAAGGTTTCCGAATCGTATTATCACCGGAGGTCCCGGACACGGTTGTGAAGCATTTGGGCAAAGACGTCGATGAGTTTTTGGCGGAGCAGGGATGCAAGCGCAGCGACATCAAGACCTGGGTCATGCACACGGGTGGGCCGAAGGTGCTCGAAGCCACGGCTCAGGCGCTCGGCTTGACGAATGGCCAGCTCGATGCTTCGTGGGCCTGCCTGCGCAAGGTCGGCAACATTTCTTCCACGTCCGTTCTGCTCGTTCTCGAGGACGTTTACACCAATCGCCGTCCCGCTCCGGGAACGCTGAGCATCCTCGCAGCCATGGGCCCGGGTTTCTGTTCGGAGCTGGTTCTTCTGCGCTGGTGAAAGGCTGGGTCCGGTGACCCACAATTCGAACGTCCTTGTGGTGGGAGCCGGCCCGGCGGGAATAGCAACGGCGATTGCGGCGAGTCTGAAGGGGTTCAGCGTCGCGGTCGCCGATTCCAGAAAACCTCCCATCGAAAAAGCCTGCGGCGAAGGATTGCTGCCCGAAGCGGTGGCGAATCTGCGCCGGCTTGGAATTGACCTCAGTCTCAGCGCCGCTTTTCCCTTCAAAGGTGTTCGCTTCTCCGACGAAGCATCTTCCGCCAGCACAAGAATCACCAGAGGAACAGCATTCGGCCTGCGCCGCGTTGCGCTTCACAATCTTCTGGTCCAGCGCGCCTGCGAAGTCGGCGTGTCGTTCCTTTGGGGCGCGCGCGTCACGGATTTCGATGCGAACGGCGCGCGCGTTAACGGCGCTGCATTTCGTTGCAAGTGGCTCGTGGGAGCCGACGGGCAAAATTCCGGCGTGCGCAAATGGGCCCACGTGCGCGTGCAACGCCCGCGCTTGTCACGTTTTGGATTCTCGCGGCACTATGCTGTTACGCCTTGGACCGATATGGTCGAAGTCCATTGGGGACCGGGCTGCCAGCTTTTCGCCACACCCACGGGCGCCGGCGAAGTCTGCATCGCGCTTCTTTCGCACGATCCGCAGTTGCGCATCGAACGTGCGCTCGAGCGTTTTCCGGAAGTCGCGCGCCGTTTGCGCGATGCGCGTCCGCTGAGCGCAGAAATCGGGAGCGTCACCGCCCTCGGCCGAGCGCAAGCAGTTGCCCGCGGGCGCGTCGCGCTTGTCGGCGATGCTTCATTCACCGTGGACGGCATTGCCGGGCAAGGCCTGAGCCTTGCGTTTGACCAAGCCATGCATCTGGCCGAAGCTTTCGCGCGCAACGATCTGTCGCATTACGAACGCGCTCACCGCAGAATCGCCCGAATGCCCTGGCGCATGACGCGCCTCCTGTTGCTGATGGATCAGAGCCCATGGATCCGGCGCAAGGCGCTGCGCCTCTTCGCTCGCAAGCCCAGCCTGTTCGCAAAGATGATGTCGCAACACCTGGGCGAGTCTACGCACGATGATTTGAAGGCGAGCGAGATTCTCGGTCTCGGCTGGCAGGTTTTGCGAGCGTGATTCGCGCAGCGAACGCGGCAGCCGTCACGGCTGCGCGTAAATCAAGCTGCCGCTCGAAGCTTCGCGCTCACGGTCTTTTTCGATTTGTCGCACTCGCGCTCGCGAGTGTCGTTCTCGTCCTTCCGGCTGCACGCGCGCAAGAATCCGCCGTCACTCTCGATCCCGACAAAACTAAAATTGAGTTCACACTCGATTCCACACTGCACACCGTTCACGGCACGTTCAAGCTCAAGAGCGGCGAGATTCACTTCGATCTTGCCACCGGCAAAGTGACCGGGCAGGTCGTCGTTGACGCCACCAGCGGCGACACCGATAACAACGGCCGCGATAAAAAAATGCACCAGGAAATCTTGGAGAGCCGGAAGTATCCGGAAATAATCTTTACTCCTACCAAAGCGCAAGGCTCACTCAATTCGCAGGTCGCGTCGCAGGTGGAACTTTCCGGCATCTTTCGAATTCACGGCCAGGATCATGACGTGACTATTTCGTTCGTGGTCGAGCCGCCGTCAGGGAATCAGCTGCAAGCCTCCGCGCATTTTTCCGTGCCCTACATCAAGTGGGGACTCAAGAATCCGAGCACGTTCGTCCTGCGCGCCAGCGATACCGTCGAGATCAACATCCAGGCAGTCGGGAAGCTCGCCGCCGCAGCACCTTCCACCAAGTGAGCAGCAAAAAAAACGCGGCCCCGAAAAAGCGGAGCCGCGTTCGCGTTAGCCGGAAAGCCAAAAGAGCTACTGCGGTTTCGGCTTGTCTTTGTCCTTGTCTTTGTCCTTCGCCGGCTTTGCTTCCTTCGCCGCCGGAGCAGGCTTCTTCGCTTCGGGCTCCGCCGGTGGACGCGTCGCAGGCTTTGCCGTTTCCGGCCGAGCCGGCTTCGCCTCTTCCGCCGGTGGCTGCGAAGGCTGCGCTGTCTCAGGACGAGCAGGCGGCGTATTCGGGCGAGCCGCTTCCGGCAGGCGTGCAGGCTCAGCTGATACCGGCCGAGCCGCTGGCTGTGCCGGTCGGCCCGCGACCGGTGCGCTGTTCGGCCTGGCCGGAGCGTTGTTCGGTCTGGCTGCCGGTGGCGTGGTTGGTTGCGCCGCACGCGTCACAGTTTTGCCCGGTTGCACTGCGGGCCTCACGTTGCCTTTCGACACGCTCAGCGGTTGCGTGCGACCCACCGGAACCGCGCGCGGAGACGGCGCGGTCTTGGTGACCACCGTTCGATTCGCCAGCGCGACCGGCGGCCTCGCCGAAGCTCTCGCGGGAAGATTCGGTCCCACGACAGCCTTTGGCGTCGGTGTGATAGCCGAGGCCTGCACAACTTGCGGATGCTCGATTTGCGCCGCGTTCATGCGCACCGCAGCTTTCCCGACAGGTTCTCCGTTTTGAAATGCAGTTTTGGGAACCGCGGTCACGGCACCCGGAGCGCCTTCGTTCATATATGTGATCTTCGTTACGTTTACGTTCGTGCGGTTGATCACCCTGGTGTCGTAAACGTTCGTGATCTGCGTTCGGTTGATCGCGACCGAGTTCGTGACGTTCACTCGCTCCATGTACGCGGCGCTGATGTGATACGAGGGAACCCAAACATCGCGCGGGCCTAGCGGGAACCAGGCCACGCCCACGGCTCCTCCGCCAAACGCGATGCCTGCCGCGAATCCGCCTCCGCCGACAAACGCAACAAGCGCCGGCGCGTAAACGGGACGCACGTACACCGCACCAACAACAGCAACAGGTCCCGGCACCCATCCCCAATAGCCGCCCACATAGGCCCAGCGGCCATAGTGGAAGGGAGCGAAGCCCCAGGGCTCATCGTCCACCCAGGTCCAACCCCACGGAGCGACGTAGGCCCAGTGGCCCAGGCTGTAAGGCGCCCAACCAACCGCGACACCATTCGGAATCCACACGTGGCCATAGGTGGCATCGTCGCGCCACGCTCCATTCGCATCGAGATCCTCGTAGCCGATCACGTCGCGCGAGACGTAGCGCGCGGAACCAAAACTGTCTTCGCGGCGATCGCGATCGAGGTACCAGGTGTCGAAATCGTCGGGAACCGGAACCGGTGCTTCGTCATAGGAAATTTGATCCGTACCGGAGAAAATATATTGCACGCCGCCGCGCACGTCGTAGGCTTGGCCCCCCGCGGTCACTTCACCGTTGCCGTTGAGCACGGTGACGAACGTGGCGCTGCCGTCCGCATTAACGTCCACCCGATATTCGCCGGGACGCAGAATCGTGAACGAAAGATTCGGCGTGTCGACCTCATAGTTGGAGTCATCTTCCATGTGCAGGACGCGCAAGGTGGCCGTGCCTTGCGCCACTTGGATCTGCACCGTCTGGTCATCCAGGTTCAAAAATGAAATGCCGGTCTGGCTCGCGATGCGCAAAATCGCGCCGCCAAGATGAAGTTCTCCGCGCGAATTTTCATCCGCCCACAGTTGGTCCCCGGTGGTCAGCGGACGATTAGGATTGGCTTCCACCCAGTCCGAAGTGCCGGCGGGCTGGAACGAGACCGCGCCTTGAATGAAATTCAGGCGCGCCACCCTGCTGGGAGGGTCTTGCTGGTCCTGGTCTTGATCCTGCGCCGCAGCGAATCGAGGCAGCGCCAGGAACAACGCAATAGCGAGGACAGCAAGCAGAAAACGCAATGGGGTAAATGAACGGGAACGAAGCTTATGCACGATATTCTCCTCAGTATGTTGGTTCAATCTTGCGAACTTATCGCTATGGGGGCCGGGCCAGAGCGTAAACCCACGTCTACGATAGCATGTAACCCCGTCTCCAGCGGGAAGTTCCGCGCAGGAATCCTAGTTCGGAAATTGGTACGCGGTTTGTGCGGAGATTCGGAGCGGAAGGCCCAGAGAAACGAGCACCTCAGTTAGACGAACTTACTACCGAAGTTTCGGTGTGTTACCATCCGCCCGTGGGTTCGCCAAAAAAGAACAAAATCCCGGGCGATAAATTGAATTTGTACAACCGGCTCATTGAATCCGATCCCAGGATCGAACGCAAAGGCGCCGCCCACCCGTACACCTCTCTGAACGGCCACATGTTTACGTATCTCGATCAGACCGGCACTCTCGGCATCCGCCTTCCTGCCGATGCGTTGGAGGCGTTTCTGAAAAAATACAAGACGACTTTGTTCCGCTCCTATGGCGTCGTCAAAAAAGATTGGGCTACCGTCCCCGACTCATTGTTGAAAAACACAAGAGAGTTAAAGAAGTACCTGGGGATGAGCTACGAATACGTCAAAACGCTGAAGCCCAAATAAGCGGAACGCACCCCAAATCAAAAGGCGGACGCACTCCTTTCGCCTCACGCTCGAGAGGCGCTCAAAACTTCCGAACAGGCGAGTCGCGTGAAAACAGTCAGAAAATTATCGACGGTCTTGATTCCACTCTTGCTCTGCGCCGTGGTGAATCTTGGCCAGGATTCGTTTCCAGCGGTTGCCACGGTCGATGAATCCTCCATCGCGGGCCGGCCTGTTGCGCTGGATAGCCATGGCAAGCTCTTGCCATGGCCGATGCCCAGCGACACCGGCTATTCCTACTCCGCGTATTTTCTCTCGCAGTGGACCATCCTCTGGGACCAATACAACCGCCAAAGGCTGCCTTACTATTTTTGCTGCTTTGATTTTGACCGCACCACATTTGAATTGATCCCTGACCGTGGTTGGGTCAACTCCACCGGATATTTGCGCGCCATGATGGAAGGCTTCGTCGAGCGCCTGTATCCCTACACCGGCGATGCACGCACGCTCGAATTCCTGCAGAACTTTGCGGACTACGAATTGGAAAATGGTTTGACGCCGGAAGGATACGCGTGGGCCCAAGTGCCCTATCCATCCGCGAATCCCGGCAGCCTGCGTTACACGGGATGGAGCAATCTGGGCGAAGACTACGTCGAGCCTCATGTCGTCGGCGAGGATGGCTACGCCTACCTCCGGCTTTACGAGATGACCGGCAACACGAAATATCTGCTCGAAGCGCTTCGCTGTGCCAATGCGCTGGTGAAGAATTTCACGCCCGGCGACGAAAAGAATTCTCCTTGGCCCTTCCGGTGTTTCGCTCGCGACGGCAGTATGCGCGGAGGAAAGGCGATGTTCCCGTATTCCGCGAACGTAGTCGAGCCCATCATGCTATTCGACGAGCTCATGCGCCTCGGCCAAGGCGACACGGTCGCGTACAAAAAAGTCCGCACAGGAGCCTGGCTCTGGCTGATGAAATATCCGATGCAGAACAACGTCTGGGTCGGATATTTCGAAGATGTTCCGGGCAGCATGGAAAACGTCAATCAAGTCATCCCGCTCGAATTTGCGCGCTACGTCCTACTGCATCCTGAAAAGGACACGGACTGGCGTGAGCATTCGCGCAGGTTGATCGAATGGGTGAAAACCACTCCCAAGTGGCCGAAATATATCGTGCACGGCGCGACCGTCACAACCGAGCAAGGCGACGGCAAAACATTCTGCTGCAATCTTCCCAACCAGTGCTGCGATAGCCACAGCGCCAGGCTCGCCGCGGTGGAAGCTCTGTACTACGCAAAGACCGGCGATGACGCATACAAAGAGGCGGCCTACAGGACTTACAACTGGGTCACTTACTTTCAAGGCTTGCCGGCCGCAGCCCACGCTCCCTTCAGCAATCAGTGGTGGTTCACCGACGAATTTGCTGATGGCCCACGCCGCATGATGGACGCTTTCTGGGCCGTTCCGGAGTGGGCGCCCGCAGATGAATCGCATTTGCTGGGTTCTCTCTCGGTCGTCACGAAAATTGCGTATGGCGCCGGCTCCGTGACCTATTCGACGTTCGATACTGAATCCACCGACGTTCTGCGCTTGAATTTTGTTCCTCGCTCCGTGAGCGTGGGCGGCAGAGCGGTCAGACGAAGCAAGGATCTCGCGCACCAGGGTTACACGTTCGACGATTCGACGCGCGTGCTTTCGATTCGCCATACGACCTCGAGTGACGTGGACATTCAAGGAAACAGCAATCAAGTCCCTCCTTCCTACATCACATTCGACGATCCCCACCTCCCAGCTGGCACCGCATTGCTCGGGCAGTATCCCTCCGGTGTTGTGGATTGGGGCCGCGGTGAGTGGCAGATTGGAACGCCCTACGGAAAGTTCGGAACGTTTACGCTGCTCCTGGCGGATCGAAAGGCCACGCATTCGGAATTTCAATTCTATGCGCCGCGAATCTTTATGGGTGTAGATGTTTACAATGACGCCGACTCCGACGCGACCCTCACGATGCGTTCGCCGGAAACTCGTGAAGTGTCTTTCACCATAAAGCCGAAGGAGCTTCGCCGCCTGAGGACGGATTGGCGCGAGGCAAGTTCCCGCGTAACCTTCGAAATCACGAACGGTGACGGGTTGTACTTCGACAACCTCGCCTACGCTCGCCCGTGATATTGCCGATTGTGAAATCGCGTTCATGAAACTTTTGTCCTGGACTATTCAATGTTGGATTATGAGAGAGGAGGGCTACATGAAACGATTCGCATGCGTGCTACTACTGTCACTCCTGGTCGCCACTCCCTCGTTCTGCAAGACACACAAAGAACAATATTCGGTTTCATGCACCGTGCTGTGGTCCGCGGTAAGAGACACCCTTCGCAACTCGGGCAAGTACGGGATTTTGGGCATCGATAGTACTGAGATGACCGCCTCGTTCATCATCGGTGGAACGCTCGGCGGAAAGCGCGTCAACTCCGTGGTACTCAACGCGAAAGGCGACGAAGCCTGCGAGATGCAAATCCAGACCGCTTACAGCGGCCTTGCCCACGATGATGCAGGCGATTTCAAGAAGCGCGTAGATGACTCCCTGGCCAAGCTACAGACCCCACAGCCACCTGTGGCGAAAAAGCCGGACAGCACACCTCCAAAAGAATAACTCAGCGGAAGCGCGCCCTTCCGCATCATACCGACGATGATCTACAAACCAACGCGGCGCGAAGTCCTCGCAGCGCTCGGCAGAGCCGCCACGCTGTCGCCTTTGCTTGGCGGCATATTGCTGGATGTCGGGTGCGGCGGTGGCACACCCAGCACCACTCCTCCGGCTGGGTTCACCGGAACCGACGATCAATTGATGGACGATATCGAGCGCGCGGCTTTCACTTTCTTTATGCAAGGCGCAGATCCCACCACAGGCTTGATGAAAGACCGGAGCCTCGCGGCTGGCAACGACACCAGCACCGTGTCGAGCATCGCATCGACGGGATTCGGCCTAACGACCCTTTGCATCGGTGACTCCCGCCAGTATGCCGACAGCTCTGAAATCTCAGCCCTGGTGAAGACCACGCTCAATTTCCTGTTGAATGAAATTCCAAATGAAAATGGATTCTTCTACCACTTCGTGGACCTATCAACCGGGGCGCGCGCTTACGACTCTGAAGTTTCGTCGATCGATAGCAGCATTTTGATGTGCGGCATTCTTACTTGCCGGCAGCATTTCACCGATCCCGAAATTATCAGCATGGCGACGCAATTATATGAGCGGGTGAACTGGCCGTGGATGCTCAATGGCGGCACGACTTTTTCGCAGGGGTGGACTCCCGAGAGTGGTTTCCTGACAACTCGTTGGGATAGCTATAGTGAGTTGATGATGCTCTACCTCTTGGCGATTGGTTCTACTACAAATCCAGTGTCGCCGGCCACGTGGCAAGCATGGGCGCGCCCAAGCATCACTTACGACGGGCTGACCTACATTTCCGGAAGTCCGCCGCTCTTCATCCACCAGTATTCGCACGCATGGTTTGATTTTCGAAATAAAAGCGACGCGTATGCGAATTATTTTCAGAATTCGATCACGGCCACAACCGCGCACCGCTTGTTCTGTATTTCTCTCGCCGCAGAGTTCTCGGACTACACTGACAACCTCTGGGGCATCACTTCGTCGGATTCCGTCAATGGCTACGTCTCGTGGGGTGGTCCGCCTGCGATGGGTCCGATTGACGGCACGGTCGTTCCGTGCGCCACCTGTGGCTCTCTTCCGTTCCTCTTTACGGACTGCATCCAAGTGCTGCGATACATGCGAGTAAACTATCCGGCTGCATGGCAGCTCTATGGCTTCGTAGATTCATTCAATCCGTTGACCGGATGGTATGACAACGACGTGGTGGGCATAGATCTGGGCATCATGGCCCTGATGGCAGAGAACCAGCGCACAGGCTTTGTGTGGCAGACGTTCATGCAAAATCCGGAAGCAGTGAACGCCATGACCCTGGCGGGATTTATCGCCAACTAGCATACTTCCTAGGAGCGTTGGGCGCCTTTGCGTCACGTGAGCGTGGCAATGCCTTCGTCACGCACTGCGGGAACGTTGAGTTAGTGGAGGGTGTCCAATTCAATAGGTCGTACTCCAACCATGAGAGGAATCCTCGCTATCTTGCTTGCAGTCGTATTCTCAGCGCCTCCGCAGCAAACAACTCCCTCGTCGTTGCCGGTAGATCCCGAAACTGTGAAGAAGAAGAGCCTGGTATTTCTCACATATGAGCACGATGATTTTGAAGTTGTGGGAACGGGATTTCTCATCTCCATCCCTGTGACGGGTGATCCAGCACACTCACACGTGGCCATCGTTACTAGCCGACATTTTATTGACCCCCAATGGGCCGGATGCTCTTGGTCAAATCCAAGTGCATTGACCGTCAGAATCGGAATTTGGCAGGATTCTTTCGCCCTGGAGTTGAACGGTCAGAGGACCTGGCTGGCCCACACCGATGACAAGGTAGACGTCGCGGTCATCCCTTTCGACGGAAGGTTGGGAAGAATCATAAACAAGGACGTCAAGACGTTGCCCGTCAGTGATTTTTCAACCAAGGAAGAAATTGAAAAGTTTCATCTAGGAATCGGGACCAACATAGTTTCGGCGATCTTAATTCCTGACCTGTTCGACATGAATAGAAATTATCCGGCATTCACATTCGGAAAGGTCTCGAGCGTCTCCGACGATACCGGGAAATTGCGTTGCGGAACCGGTCCGCTGAAGGACAGGCTGAGCTGGATAATCGCCGGTAAGTTCGTGGCTGGAAATAGTGGTTCGCCTGTTTTCTTGATGCCTCTGGAATTTGCATTGGGGCCGGTGCTCCAGTTTAATCGTCCCAGGAACATGATTTTGGGATTGGTGAGTGGCAATGTGGAAGGAGCCGACCTTGCCGAGATGGTTCCCATCGAATACGTTTTTCAGGTGATTGCAAAGTATTATCCCGACGCGAATCTATATCGGGAAAGGAACAAGGACAAGCCTCAAAGCAACGGTGGAGTTCCTGCTCAGGAACCCAAGTCGCATTAGGGAGTTTCTAGGAGCTTCTCGTTTTTTTTCCGCTCATCAGTATTGCGAACGCCTGGATCATGAACTTGGCGTGGCCGCGCGCCCTTTTTTTCAGACACCGGCTATACGGTTGCCGTTTGCGGTTGCCTCGGGCCCTTGACTGTCGCCTTGTGGATATACAAGTTTCGATCCGCTTCTTCGATCAGGCTTTCGAACCCATCCCCTGGCTCGTACGCCTTCCAACCTGCGGCAAACGATACGGCCAACTCTTTTCCGCCCACTTGCACCGTTAATCCCACGAGCCGCCCCAAAACGATCGATAACTGATCCACTTCACAATCCAGGAGGAGCAACATGAATTCGTCCCCGCCCCACCGCACGGCGAGATCCGACCCGCGCGTCGAACTGCTCAAACACTTGGCGAATTTCTTCAGCACCTGGTCGCCCGCGCGGTGTCCGTATCCGTCGTTGATCTTCTTGAAATCGTTCAGATCCAGCAGCACGACGATCATCGAAAGCCCTCTGCGCTCCGATCGCGCGATCTCGGCCTTCAATCGTTGCTCTGCGAATCGCCGGTTGTAAAGCCCGGTCAACGGATCAAACAACGCCAGCCGCCGGAAGACCTCCGCCTGAATCTGCTGCTCCGCCAGTTCAGTTTGAATCGTTCGCAGCCTGTAGTGCTGATAGATCATGTGGCAGGTAAAAATCAACACCAGCCCCACCAGCGCACGCACTGCCTCGCTCAGATCCCATCCGAAGACTGTGCTGATGCCTTTCAAGTAAAGCGATGCCGACAGTGACACCACCAGCGCCGTTAAGCTGAGGATAATGATGGCCGCGTTGCCCCACACCCACAGGTTGCGGCGTTCTATCTTCTGCAGGTTCGAGCGGATTTCGGCCACACCGTAATCGGCGTCATCACTCGTCAGCGGCGCGATTGAAAAATTCATATGCCAATCCGTTATCTTCAAAGTGCGTTTACTTGACGCTAACCTCCCTGTAACCTGCGGTCAAGCGCTCCCGCGATCGCTGCTTCGCCCTAGTAACAACACACCGGACCCTGGTGTATACTCCGGCTCTCTCCGAAGGAGGCGACATTCGTTCCCATCGGAGTCGTCGGCTTTTTCTTCTGGCGGGAACTCCAGAGGGAATCGTCCGGTCAGCCGGATTCGAACTAGGCCTCTAAACTGGAGCGACCGGCGAACGCGCTTGGCTCACGCTTTTGCCTCACGCCTGAATGTCGCAGGGAATTATCCTGAGTGAATTGGCGAAGGGACCTCGAAGACTCCGCGCAATGAGGTTTTAAGTAGGGCACCGCACAAATTAGTTTCCCACGCCGACGAAACCAGAGTGTTGCAGAATTGTTGCAAGAGGGAGTGGAGTACGGGAAATGCTGCCCTCCGCAACCGGCACCTACCCAGCCTGGTACACCGCACGAAGATGAGGACGCCGAGTCCGCTCTCACGCGCAATACAGTTTCGATTCCATGGAAAACGCCGGTTGGCATTCGCGAAGATGCAGGGGGATTAGATGACTGAGGCCATAACAAAACGGGTAGGCCAAGTCGTCGACGGGAAATTCCGTCTAGGCGAGATCGTCGGTGGAAACGAACGCAGCGCGGTTTATCTGGTGTCCTACGAAGGACAGCAAGTCCCCAAGGCCGCAATCAAACTAATTCCGGCGGATTTGCCGGAGGCCGCCGGCCAACTCGCCCGCTGGAGACAGGCCGCGAAACTTTCTCATCCCCACTTGATCCGGCTCTTGGAAATGGGACGCTGCGAGCTGGATCGCACGCCGATGCTCTACGTAGTGATGGAATACGCCGAAGAGAACCTGGCCTTGGTGATTGCGCGCAGGCCGCTCGCGCCCGAGGAAGCGCGCGCCGTCCTCGGGCCGGTGGTAGAGGCGCTTGCTTATGTACACGCGAAGGGATTCGTTCACTGCCGCCTGAAACCCGCGAACATCATGGCGGATGGTGATCTTCTGAAAATCTCGAGCGATGGACTCTGCCAAATCGGCGAATCAGGCGGCAGCCTGGGGAAGCCCGGTGCCTACGATCCGCCCGAAGCGGCGGCTGGCGGAAGAATTTCACCGGCGGGCGACGTTTGGTCGCTGGGCATGACCTTGGCCGAGGCGTTGACTCAGCGCTTACCCGTGTGGGAGAGGACCAACCAAGCCGAACCATCGCTGCCCTCAAACCTGCCGCCGGAGCTTCTCGATTTGGCGCGCCACTGTTTGCGCCGTGATCCACAACTGCGCTGGAGTGTTACGGACATCGCCGCGCGTCTGCAACAAAATTCGCCTACGCCGCCAAGACAGATAACGACAAACCCGCAAACGTCGTTCGTAAACCCGCGCACCATCGCTGCGATTGTGCTGGCCGTTCTGGTGCTAGCGGCGATCATCGCAGGGTCGCGACTTTTGAAGCATCAGTCGCAATCTCCGCCGGTCGCTTCGGTCGCAGTCCAGCAGCAGCCAGTTCAGGTAAACGCTCAACCAAAACCTCAGCTAACCGTTCCGTCAAGAGTCCAGCCGGCAGTACCGGCGAAGGAACGGCCAAAATCGGAGACGAAACCGCCGCTGTCCGCCGCACCTCCTGCGCCCAAGGCGAAACCGGCCCCGCAGCCCGTGGCGAAGTCCTCGGGAAATTCTGGCGAGAAAAAACCGGCCGCGAGCAATCCTCCTCCGTCGCCAAACCCAGTTCGATCGTCGGCGCCCGCGACAACATCAACGAGCGGTGTTGTCCGCGCCAAAGTTGTTCAGCAAGTCCTGCCCGAAGCCCCGCAGAAGGCCAGAGACACGATTCAAGGCAAAGTTCGTGTCAGCGTTAAAGTTCACGTGGATGAATCAGGAAGCGTGACGGCAGCAACGCTCGATTCTCCCGGCCCAAGTCCATATTTTGCCGACCGCACGTTGAAAGCCGCGCAACTCTGGAAATTTGCTCCCGCCAAACTCGACGGCCGCAATGTGCCTAGTGATTGGATCCTGCGATTCGAGATTGATCCCGCCACCATCAACGTCTATCCCACGGAAACAGCTCCCTAACGCATGGCGGGCGGCGCATCCCTCCACGGCACACTTGCCCCCAAGGATTTAATTCACAGGGATTCACCCGAAGTGAACTGGCGAAAGGGACCTGCGAATAGGCAGCCGCAAATTCAATTTTAAGGTACGGATTTGGATATGCTCTCTCGAGCATCCTTATGGGTCGTGGCTTTAGAGGCAAGATAACCATTGCACGATCGAGTTTATTTAATCGTACAATTCATTCAATTCAGAGCGCTTAGATGCTTATCCAGAAATGTCCCATGTGCTAGTGTTTGTGATGCCCGCCACCGGAATGGCCCGACGAATGGCCCGAGGAATGCCCGCCGCCTCCACTGTGGTGCGAACCGCTGCCACCGTGTGAGCCGCTGCTGTGCGAGCTGTGCCCGCCGCCCATGTGAACGCTGCCTCCGCTGTGGTGGCTGCTGCCACTAGATCCGCCGTGATGACTCCCGCTACTCGGGGGCATGCCGCGATCGCCGCCGCTGGGCGCGCCATAATTCATGCGCGGCGCATTGTTCGTGTGGCTTGACCCGCCATGTGACGTGCCATTTCCGCCCGATGAGCTATTCCGCGGCCTGACGATTGGCTGGTTCAGATTCAGCACCGGCCGATTGCCGCGAGTCGTCGAATACCCGCTGCGCGAGGCCGAAGTCGGAGGTGCATATGATCGCGACGGTTGCGATTCGCGCGACGGCGGCGTGAACGGCCGGAATCCATCGCGTGCTGCCGGCTGTGAATTGCCTCCGGCAGAAGGAGAAGCTTGCCCGGGGCGGCTTGTATGCGGCGTGAATGATCGTTGCACAGAATCACTTCTGTTGCCGGGCGTTCCCGCATTCGCCGATGGCGTTCTATCGCCCGCGCGATTCGTGCTTGCAGTCGGTGGAGTAAACGTACGCCATCCCGGACGCGCGTTCGATTGCGAATTGCCCGCCGGATTCGATCGGTTTGTTCCGGTCGTTCTCGGAGACTGCGCCTGGTTCGCACCGTTGCCGCGAGTCGCCGCGGTCGGTCCTTGAATCCGAGGAGCAACGTTGTTGTGCAGACTTGCGGGCGTGCTGGTGCCCGCGCGCGGCGATTGGTTCGTTGCGCTCGTCTGCCGCGATGCTCGCGTGTCTCTTGCAGCGCCAGCATGTGACGATTGAATCGCGCGATCAACTCGTGACGCTTGCTCGCGGAACGGCGTCACCTTGGCTGGTTGCGACTTCGCGAAAAAGTGTTGTGACGTCCCGCCGCCGCGCATGGTCGAATGGCTAGCCGCACGCCCCGTCGGATTTAGGCTCGCCCGCGTCGGCGTCACCGGAACGCCGCCGGTGATCGATCTCCCCTGTCGGAACGAAGCAGCCGACATCGCCTCCTGATGGCGCGGCACCGCGCCGCGTCCGAACTCGTTTGCGCGCATCGTGCTCAAGCCGCCGCGTATCCGGGCGTTCGTGCGAGCCCCGTCGAAATTCGAGAATTGGCGTCCCCCGTCACGACCGAGTGGTGCCCAGCCATTGTGGTAAAAATTATTGCCCCCGTTATGGTAACCAAATCGGCCGCCCCAGCCTCCATACCAAGGGTGAAACCAGTCGCCCGGTCCACACGCCAACCAGCCAAACATGTTTCCGAATGCTGACGCAATTCCGTATCCCAAGTCTGCGCCGAAACCAAAAAACGAAACGTATGCAGGAGACCAAACCGGATCGTAGTTGGGCGATGCATTCACCGGCCCCGGCCACCAGGCCCAGTTGTTGTCATACATGAACCAGCGGCCGTAGTGATACGGAGCCCAGCCCCACGGTTCGTTTGAAACCCAGGTGTAGCCGTAATACGGTTCCCAGACCCAGCGCCCGTCGCGATAGGGTGCCCAGTCCGCGTTCTGCGCCGGGACCCAAACATTCCCATAATCAGGCACTTGCGACCAATGGCCGTAGGCGTCGAGGTCCTGTGCGCCGGTGTAATAGCGGTTCGTCCGCTGAACGCTTTCCGCATTCGTAATCATTCTGTCGCGATCGTTGTTCCAGGAATCCCATTCGTCCGACTGCGGCGCAACATCGACGCGATATTGCGGATTGTCCGTGCCCTGGATCGTGATCATCTGCCCGTGCTCGACCCGCGTGCTGCCTTGCGGCGTCGAAATATCTGCCGAGCCGCTGCGAACGATCACTTGCGTCTCCGCGTCTGACTTCACAAGAATGCGGTAATCGCCCTCACCGAGCGGATGAATCGCCGCGTTCGGCGTGTCAATTTCCGATGTCGCCTCCGCGCCCCTCAGCACCGTGTAGGTTGAAAGTCCTTGACCCACTTGAACTTGCACCTGGGATTGATTCAAGTTTGCTATTTGTGCCGTCCCGTTGTCTCCGAGGCGAAGGACGTCGGCAAAGTCGAGTTGCAATTCGACCCGAGAATTGTTTCCGGTGGAAATGCGATCGCCGACCGAGATGGGCGTGTTCAACGAAACGGCAACCCAGTCGCCGGAATCACCGCGCTGCGAGGAAACGTCTCCGCGAATCATACTGACGCGTGCCACGCCTGGTTGTTCTGCGGCTTGCTGCTGCGGTGCGGGTCCGGTCTGTTGGTCGTCTTGCGCGGGCTGCGCTTGCTGCTGATCGTCTTGCGTTGGCGTGGCGTCTTGCGATGGCTGCGCCTCTTGCGCGGGTGCGGGAGCTGCGCTTGTGAGCATCAGGACCGCTGCTAAAATTGCCAAATATCTCTTCATCATCCCCTCCGCGAGCGCTCTGCCAACCCGACAAATCGTAAGACCCCGCCCTAATGAGTGCAGGGCCAATGCCAAAGCCGACCGCGCTGCAGTAAACATGTAAACAGCTTAGTATGAATGTGTTAGGAGGCTAGCCGAGGCGCCCATGCAGTTCGTAGTTTCGCTGCTTCCGGTTGATCTCACGCGCACGTGGTGGTTTTCAACCACTGGGTTTAAAAGGTAATTAAGTTCAAAGCAGGGAATTCAGGATTCTTTTTCGGGCGGATCGGCGACGCCGATTTTCGAAAGCCGATAACGCAGCGCATTGCGAGAGAGCCCGAGCGCGCGAGCGGCCTGGCTCTTGTTTCCGTTGGCGCGGCGCAAAGCTTCACGAATCGTCTCGTCTTCCCACTGCTCAAGCGTCATGCCTTCGGGCAAAACGGGTGCCGCGCTCGATGTCGGCCGCGCCGCGGAAATATCGAGATGAATGTCCGGCGCGTCGAGTGTGCTGCCGACGGAAAGTGTTACACCTCGCTCGATGATATTTTCGAGCTCGCGCACGTTGCCGGGCCAGTGAAAATCCATCAGGAGTTTCATCGCTGCCGGCGTGATCCCCTTGAGCGGCTTGCCGGATTCCCGCGTGAACTTCTGGAGGAAAAAATTCGCCAGCGCCGGAATATCCTCCTTGTGTTCCCTCAGCGGCGGAATATCGATCGCAACGACGTTCAGGCGGTAGTAAAGATCCTCGCGGAAGGTGCCCTCTTCTAAGGCGGCGCGCAAATCTCGATTAGTCGCGGCCACCAGGCGTACGTCCACTTTCAAAGTTTTCGTCCCGCCCAGGCGTTCGAATTCGCGCTCCTGCAGGACGCGGAGCAGTTTCACTTGAATGGCGGGCGGGATGTCACCGATTTCATCCAGGAATAAAGTGCCCTTATCGGCGAGTTCGAATTTTCCGGGCTTCGAAGCTGTGGCGCCGGAAAACGCGCCTTTTTCGTAGCCGAAAAGCTCGCTTTCGAGAAGAGTCTCGGGTATCGCGGTGCTGTTGATCTTGATGAATGGCCCTGATGCGCGATTGGAGTGCTGATGAATCGCGCGCGCGATCAAGTCCTTTCCCACTCCGCTCTCGCCGCCCAAAAGCACGGTCGAATTTGTGGGAGCCACACGCTCCACGAGCGCCAGCACCGCTTGCATGGGCTTGCTTTGGGCCACGATGTTGTCGTACTGATAGCGCTGGCCCAGGGCTTCGCGGAGCTCGCGATTTTCTTCGCGCAGTTGATGCGAGTCGATCTCTTTGCGGATTACGAGCACAAGCTCAGCAAGCGAAAATGGCTTCAGCACGTAATCGCTCGCGCCCGCCTTCATGGCCTCTACGGCGGATTCCACTGTTCCGAACGCGGTCATCATGATCACGGGCAGGCTTGCGTTCACGCGCTTCACCGCCTGAAGAAACTCGAGTCCGCTCATTCCCGGCAGCTTGAAATCCGTCACCACGATATCGAAATTTTCCTTGTTGAGGAGCTTCAGGCCTGCTTCGGCATCGCCCGCCGTTTGCGCGAGGAAACCCTCCTCAGCGAGCTGCAGCTCAAGCAGCCGCCGCATTTTCGGCTCGTCTTCGACAATCAGGACGGAAGGCTTGGCGATCGTCTTCACCATGAATGCGATGCTACCGTGAATTAGCCCATTCCGGGACTGCAATCTGCGGACAAACCGCCAGCTTCCATTGCCCCTTATGAGTCATTTCCCAATGCAGAGTCGCGCGCCGGCAGCCCGGATTTTCGAGCACAGACCGAGGCAACTGTTGACGCATTCGTAACGGCAAATGAGACTGCGCGCGAATGCCCGTCGTTTATTTGCTTAACTAGACTCACCACTTGGGAATACGCCGAAACTGGCGAACGCCGACGGAAAAGGCGCTCGCGTGAGTGAAGTAGGCCGGTCAAGGCGGAATCTGAAATGTCCCGTCGCGGCCTCGTAGACAGTCGCAATCTTTTGACTATTTAGCTGGAGGCAATCGGGCCATGTACAGAAAATGCTTGGGAACTGGAGTTCGGGGAAGCTCCTTGTGCGCATTGGCGATGGTGCTTTTAGTGGCCGCGCCTGTGATTGCGCGCGAGACGATTGTGTTGCAGAAATCGGGCACGGACCCACAGGCACGCGGTGCAGACGCCACGCTCAAGCAGGCATCGCCGAACAGCAACAACGTGGGAAACACAATCACTGTTGGGTCGGCTACTGGCGCAGCCCAGCATGCAATAGTCGAATTTGATCTCTCCCGCATTCCAAATGTCGGGATCAAGGCAGCGACGTTGACGCTGCACGTGACCACACCTCCGACCGGTAACGTGACCTACGGTGCTTATGACGCTTCTAGCTTTTGGCAGGCGAGCACCGCGACCTGGAATGACCGCGTGGGCACCACAGCCTGGACCACAGCCGGCGGAGATGCTTCAGGTACCGCCACCGGCACAGCCGCGCTGACCAACGCAAGCACTACCGCCCAGTTCAACATCACCGCCGACGTCCAAGGCTGGTACAACGGCAACACAAATTATGGGGAACTTATCAAAGATCAAGCTGCCAACGACGGCGCCACGACCGTCTTCGGAGCCAAGGCGGCGAGCAACGCGACGTCGCCTGAGCTGGACGTCACTTTCGTGCAGAACGTTACCGGTCTGACGGCAACGCCCGGCAACGGCAGCGTGACCCTGAACTGGAACATTCCCGCGCTGATCGGCACCGCTGTAGGCGCTGAACACTATACAGGCGTGCTTATCCTTAGGCGCACCGGTTCTCCGGTAGATAAAACGTCGTATCCGACCGACACGATGGATCCGGGATTATGCGCCACTGTAAGTACGGGCGTTGTTGTTTTCGATGACGCGACGGGACAAACAAGTTTTACGGATAACGCTTCGGATACTTGCTCGGGTGCGGGACAGCCGGTAAATGGGACAACCTACTTCTACAAAGTATTTTTACGCGATAGTTCGAACTATTATTCGTACCAGCCTATAGCCAACGGCTCGACATATTCTGAGGAGATTTCGGCAACGCCGGCTGCTACAGCTGCTGCTCAGCAAGAAACGCAATGGATTGCCGCGACCTTTGCCACGGACCTCGCCAGCCCTTCGCTGATTCCCGGAACAGTTGTCGCGTTGGGATCGCAGACCAACCTCGTATTTTTTGTTAACGCCGCCACCGGCCTGCGGGAATTCGTTCCCGTATCGCTTGGCGGCTCCATCGCTTCTCGCTCACCGGTAATCGATGCCGCGTCTTCGTCCACGGGTCAAGATATCGATTATTTGACGGACCAGAATGGATTGGTTTACGCCGTTAACACAGATACCGGCGTGATCGATTGGGTGGCAAATCCAATCGGCACCGGTACGGTAACACTTCAAGGCGGTCCTGCGGTCCAGTTGAAATCAATTGCGACCAGCATTTCGAATGACCAGGTTTTCTTCGGCTCTCGCATCACCACCACCACATCGGCAAATCAGATTTTCGCGTTGAACGGCAATACCGGCGCAAGCGCGTCCTGGTCGCCTCTTACCGGCCCACTCGCCACCACCAACGAGGGCTCACAAAATTTGGATATCATCAATTCGACGCCGCTGATTGATTACGTTCACAACGTGGTCTGGCTCACCAGTCGCAGTGCCTGCGGAACTTCGCAGCCAAGCCTATGGCAGATCAACCCGACCACCGGCGCCGTGACCGCAATCGCAAACCTTGGCGACATTGACGCTTCGCCGACGCTCACCTACTTAAGCGACGTTTTGTTCCTGGGCACCGTCGGTGATTCCGGTGGCGGCACTTGTACTGCGGGAAACAGCACCATTTACGCGATCAATCCATCGACCGGAGCCACGATCGCTTCTTACGCATCCACAGACGGCCCGATTGTCAGCTACCCGGTCGTGGTGGGAAATACGCCGCCGTACACCGTGATTTTCTCAGGCTCTACCGCCGTTCACGCGCTTTCTATTAACACTTCGTTGCCGACGCCGGTGTTCACATCGCTGTGGAACACAACCATCGCGAACCCGTCAGCGCCGATTTCGTCTACGGGCCAAACCTATGTTTACGTGGGATCCAGCGACGGCACGATTCACGAACTTCTGCTGACAACCGGAGCCGCCGTCAAAAATGAAGCCTGCAACACCGGAGCCACCAAGGGAACTGTGGGCGACCCGTCCATCGATGAAGTGTTGTCGCGCATATATGTTACGACCACCGATCAGCGAGCTTATGCTTTTATCATCCCATTTTAGCGAGGAGTTCATGTTGCGCTTAAGAATGATCCATCGGCATTGGCGAAATGAGATTCTATTCGCTGCGGGCGTCCTGATTGCGGCGGCGGGACTCTCGAGTTGCCAGGTAAATTCAGGAGGAGGAACTCCTCTACGAACGCCACCCTCCGCCACAATTTCGTTTTGCGATCCGGAAGCCCCCGGTTGCGATGGGGAAACCAGCTTCAGCGCCACCACGACACGCGATGTGCAAGTGAAAGTTTCCTGGCAGAACGTGCCGGTAGGAACTCACGTTCAAACTCTCGAGCTCCTGCTCCCCGGCGGTAATTTGTATCAACAGACGCAGACCACTTTGGCCATGCAGGAAGGTTCCAGCGAAGCTCCCGTAGCGACCCAAACTCTGCCTTTCGCCGGCACCTGGATCCAGCAGCGCAACTTGATGGGTGAGTGGACCGCGCGCGTTTCGCTGGATGGCCAGGTCATTTCCTCGCAAACCGTGCAGCTCAATCCTTAAGTTCAGGCGCATCTGCAAAGCGGAATGGACGGGCTCAGTTCACGACTTGTGTCAGCGTGTCCGAGCTAGCAGTGAAGTCAGCGCTGCCGTTGTAGGTTGCTGTAATAGTGTCCGAACCGCGTGCCAGCGATGTGGTGGTCAGACTGGCTGTTCCGCCGCTGAGCGACTTTGTGCCCAATGACGTCGTCCCGGACTTAAACGTCACCGACCCCGTAGGCGTTCCTGTCGTCGAGGACGTCACCGCTACAGCAAGGGTGACCGGCAGACCATAGGTCGACGGGTTCAGAGGCGACGCCAACGCCGTGGTCGTCGCCGCTTTCGTTACCTGCTGCGTTACCGGTGACGACGTGCTCGTCGCATCATTCGCGTCTCCGTTGTACACGGCCGTGATTGTGTGCGTGGCAACGGTGAGCGTGGACGCGGTGAACGCGGCCGTCCCGCTGGAGAGAGGTGCCATTCCTAGCGTGGCGCTGCCATTCTTGAATGTGACGGTGCCCGTCGGATTCCCACCGGAGGAAGTTACACTCGCGGTAAAGGTGACGCTCTGCCCATAGCTCGACGGACTTCCGCTGGTGCTCAGCGCGGTTGCGGTTTCGTACTTGTCCACAACTTGCTTAAGCACGCCTGAAGAACTCGACAAAAATACGGTATCGCCCGGATACTTTGCTTTAATCGAGCGCGTGCCGGCCGCGAGCAACGAAGTGGTGAGCGTCGCGCTGCCGCCCGATAACGTTCCAGTGCCCAAAGTTTCCGATCCATTGGTGAAGGTGATGTTCTCCCCGTCTGGTGGCGCGCCCAAGCCGGAACTAACCGTGGCAGTGAAGGTCACGGCTTCGCCATCCGGCGACGGATTGGGCGAAGAAGCGACCGCCGTAGTCGTCGCTTCCTTCTTCACCACCTGCGTCAGCGCCGGCGAAATGCTGCCGGTAAAGTTCGAGTCTCCTCCATAAACGGCGGTGAACTTGGGCATACCCAACGCGAGAGAGGATGTCGTGTAACTCGCTTGGCCGCCGACTAGCGACAACGTCGCGACCGTGGCCGCGCCCTTCTTCAGAACGACATTTCCCGTGGGAATGCCTGCAAACTGCGGCGACACGGTGACCGTGAAAGTCACTGACTGCCCTGGGGCTGAAGGATTCTCGGAGGAGACGACGGCGGAAGTTGTCGTCGCCTTGGTGCCAGAGCCGGATAGGGCGATCGTCTGCGAGTTGCCGCCGGCATTGTCCGTGACAGTGATCGTGGCGCTTTCGGCAGTGACCATCGAAGGTGTGAATGTCACGCTGATGCTGCACCCAGCGCCGGGCGCGAATGAAGCCGGTAGCGTGCCGCAGGTGTTCGTCACCGCGAAGTCGCCCGTATTGGGTCCGGCCAACGAAATGGCGGAGACATTGAGCGACGCGCTGCCCGTGTTGCTCAGGCCTACCGTTTGCGCACCGCTCGTGTTCCCGAAGGGCTGTGGGCTGAACGAAAGAGCGTTACTCGAAAGCGTAGCCATGGGAGTTTGCAGCAGCACGGAAATTGCGCTCGATCCGAAGTCAGGCACAGCCAAGTCAAGCCGTCCGTCGTTGTTGAAATCTCCAGCAACCGGCGATCCCGGGTTCATTTCCGTCGCGTAGATTGTGCCTGTCTGGAAAGTCCCATCCCCCTTGCCCAGCAAAAGTGAAACGGTGTAGGAGAGGTTGTTTGCTACTGCCAAGTCCAGATTTCCATCGCCGTCGAAATCTCCGACGGCAATACCGTTGGGGCCTGACTCAACCGGATAGGTTACTTGTGGTTGGAAGGTGCCGTCGCCGTTACCCAATAGTACGCCAATGTTGCCGTCACCGGAGTTGACAACTGTCAGGTCTTGAAAACCGTCACCATTCAGGTCCGCCGCAATCACGGTGTTCGGCCCGTTTCCGGTGGCGTATGGCACGCCGCCCTGGAAGGTGCCGTCGCCGTTGCCGAAGAGAATCGAAACGGTGTTGTTGCTCGCGGTCACGGCTAGATCCGGGATTCCGTCGCGATTGAAGTCAGCTACCGTCGGCCAAACCGGTGAACCTCCCGACGCAACGGGATAATTGACGGCGGGCCGGAAGCTGCCGTCTCCATTACCGATAAGGATGGCAACCCCAGCTGCGTCCGTAATGGCGAGATCCAGGTTCCCATCGCGGTTGAAATCTCCCACGGCAGCTATACTGGCTTCAGACCCAACAGCATAGGGAACCGGAGACTGGAAGCTGCCGTCTCCGTTGCCGATAAGTATCGAGACGTTGCCGGAACCTGCATTCACGACTGCGAGATCCAACTTCCCATCGCCATTGAAGTCCGCTGTAATTACCGAGGTGGAGAAGGAGCCCGTACTAATCGGCGAACTCACCCGGAAAGTGCCATCGCCGTTGCCCAGCAAGATGGTCACACTTCCGCTAGATGCATCGCTGGTCCACGCCATATCCAGGAAGCCGTCGCCATTAAAGTCCCCCACAGCAATATCAGACGGGAGCTGATTCGCTGTGATGTCCGTGCGCGCAAAAGCTACGGGCGAGGCGGCATTCGTAATCTCGAAGAGCGCCGGGTTGGAAGTGCCGCCGCCGGGGCCGGGGCTGAAAACCGTAACCGTCGCGGTGCTGGCGGCCGCGAGATCCTCCGCGGCGATGCTTGCCGTTAATTGCGAGCCGTTCACGAACGTCGTGGTTCGCGGCTGGCCATTCCAGTTCACTACCGAGCCGCTTACAAATCCCGTGCCATTCACCGTAAGCGTCAAACCTGCCGTGCCTGGCGCGGCCACTCCCGGTACCAGCGGCTGATTGATTTGAGGAACTGCGTTGGCACCGTTGATTACTGACACAGTGTTGCTGGATGAATTCGCGACGTAAATCCGGTTCGTAACCGCGTTGACCGCTACGCCATATGGAGCATTCCCGACAGGAATAGTGGCGGTGACCACATCCGTCGCGCCGGTGATCACTGATACATTACCGCTATTTATATTCGCGACGTAAATCTGGTTGGTCGCCGAGTTCACCGCCACGGCCTCGGGTTGGCTCCCGACGGGAATGGTAGCGGTGACGGCATTCGTCGAACCGTCGATCACTGACACCGTGTTGACATTGGAGTTGGCGACGTAAATCTGATTCTTTACCGGGTTGACCGCCACGGCAAAGGGAGCGCTCCCTACAGAAATCGTAGCGGTGACCGTATTCGACGTGCCGTCAACCACTGACACAGAGCTGCCACCAAGGTTCGCGACGTAAATCTGATTGGTCGCCAAGTTCACCGCCACGCCGAGAGGAAAACTCCCGACAGTAATAGTGGCGGTCACCGTATTCGACGCGCCGTCAATCACCGAAACAGTGTTGCCACCAAGGTTCGTGACGTAAATCTGATTGGTCGACGGGTTCACCGCCACGCCATCGAGCGTGCCCCTGATAGTAATAGTGGCGGTGACCGTATTCGACGCGCCGTCGATCACTGAGACAGAGTTGCCAGTGTGGTTCGCTACGTAAATCTGATTCGTCACCGGGTTGACCGCCACGGGAAAGGGAGCGTTCCCTACAGCAATAGTCGCGGTGACCGTATTCGACGCGCCATCGATCACTGACACCGTATCGCTGCTTTGATTCACAACGTAGATCCGGTTGGTCGCCGAGTTCACTGCCAAACCTTGCGGATTCGCGACAGGAATAGTGGCTATGACGGACTGGGCGCGCGCGGGTAAGGCGCCGGCGAACATGCAGAAGCCCATAAGCAGAGCGAGCAGGCTCCGCCGTCTGGCCCGCGAGCGCCGAGGCGCCGAATCAGGTTTGCTTTGTGCTATTGCCGCGCTACTGGCTGTGTTTCGGGGATGGGCTGGGGACGAGGACATGTGTGCACTCCCTGTGTGTTCGCAGAATATTTTTGGTTCGGACTAGGGGCTCTTCCGCTCAAAACACCAAGAACGCTGCTAGAACCTTCGCTTGCCACCACCAGGTCGAGCTTGCCGTCTCCGTTGAAATCCCCCACCGCAACCGAGATGGGATTGTACCCGGGGCAAAAGTCCTTGCTGCCAAAAATGACACCGGAGGAGGTGAACTCTGCGCGAAACCGGAAGGAGCCAACATCAAGATCGCCAGCAGGCAAGCTGCAATCGCAACCGAAATCGCGCGGCGTGGGTTCATCGCCGTACCTCCAAGGAATTCCTGTGGATCGATTTCTACAGTTTGTGGTCGCTGAAGCCCGTCCAGGTACGGGGGGAGCATGAGCAAAATCAAAGCTTCGGCGAGTTGCCAGATTCTGCTCGCGGCCGCCGGAAGGTGTCAAGAAGTTAATTTACGTCAATAGCAAGTACCGCTGTTTCAACGGTAGCTGGTCACCTGATTTGGCCGCTAGTTTCGCCAGCCTCGGTATTATCGGGAGAGAGACTGTATCGACGCGGGAGGGATCAGTCGTTGGGCGAGGCGGGGAGAAAAACGTGGAAGCGGGCGCCGCGCGCAGAGTCGTTCTCGAGGCGAATCCATCCGCGGTGGTCGTCCACGATTTTGGCCACGATGGACAGGCCCAAGCCCACACCCTCTCGCTTCGACGTGAAAAATGGATTGAAGATTTGCTCGCGCAATTCGGGGGGCACGCCCGAGCCCGTATCTTCAAGCGTGATCCCCACGCCGTTTCTGCCATTCGCGGATTCAGCGAAAATCTCGACTCGCAACAACCCGCCCGAGCTGTCCATGGCTTGGTACGCATTCGTGATCAAGTTCACGAAAACTTGCTCGCACATCTGGCCATCAACCAGAATTTCCGCCAGATCCGCGGCGTAATTGCGCTCGACCCGGACTCTCGCATCGGGAAACTGATTGTGCACAGATTCGAGTGCGCGATCCATCAGTACGGAAATCCGCGTCGGCTGAAGCTCCAGATGTGAAGGACGCGCAAAATCAAGGAATCGCGCGACGAGCGAATTCAGACGGTTCACTTCGGAAGAGATGTATCCGGCGAGTTCGCTTTCAACGGGCTGAGCATTTTGAAGCTTTTTGTTCAGGATTTCGGCGGAGCCTTTGATAACGCCGAGCGGATTGCGGATTTCGTGCGCGAGCCCGGCGGAAAGCTGTCCTAGGGCGGCGAGGCGCTCGGAGCGTCGCGCATCGGCCTCCGCGCGCCGCAATTGGCGGTTGGTTTCCTCTAGAGTTTCGGAGAGGACTTGATATTGGTGCATCTGGCGCCGGTTTTCCACCACGAAGCGGTTCACCAGCATGGCCGCAAGAAAGAAGAAAAGAATGCGAATCGCGAGTTGTGCGGCGCTTTCTTCGGTGAACTCGTATTCCTGCAAGGCCGGAATCAAATACGAGCAGTAGGCCAGGGAAGTGACCGCGGTCCAAAATAACGTGCCGAGCGGGCCGTAATACATTGCCGCGGTGACCAGCGCCAGGTAATAGATCGGATAGTAGCTGCTGTTGATTCCGATTTCGCCGGTATGGCCGAGCAACAGCGTGGCGAGCAGAATCTTGATGATAACGCTGTACGCGCGGCCGCGATTGGGCTGCCAGGCGACCAGCCGCCCTTCGAGGAGTTGAAAGATTCCAATGGCCAGAAGCGTGAGCTGTTTGTGGATCTCGTGAATTGGCGGCAGAACGGCGAGCCCCAGTAGGAACAGGAGCAGCAGAACGTCAATCCAGCTGATCGGTGTGCGTTCGCGGTCCAGCATTGCTCGAGCAGGCTCCTCGGCGATTCGGCCCCTGCTGAATCTAACACGAAGCTCGAAGGATTCGTTCCGCAGAGGAGACGGGGAGAGAGTGGCTACCTGCGATCCTTGCTGGCTTTTCCTGTATTTTTCGTCAGATGCCACGCGTCACACCAGGAGCATAGATAGGCTCGAAGTCCCTTTGGCGCGTTGGTGTTTGCGATCTGGTGTGCGGCTGTCGCCAGAGCCTCGCTTTCGCTCGCGTACTTCCGCTTCCCGCTGACCGGGCATTTTGATTCGTTATCCATCACGAATCCAACCATCCGATATTACAAGCCCAGGGAGCAAATTCCATCCGCTCAAAAGGCAGTATGGCAGGGCATCGCACGCAGCGGCACGCCGCAAATCCAAAATCTCCGCCGGGCGAAAGCCTAAACGCGGGGAATTTTTTTGCTATACTGGAGTGACGGGCCTGTAGCTCAGCTGGATAGAGCACCTGGCTACGAACCAGGTTGTCGGAGGTTCGACTCCTCTCAGGCCCGCCACTTTCTCCGATGCGCTTTATTTAGCCGGGTCTACGATCCTCATTTGTTGTTGTCTTCCTTACGGCCCAACGGTGCTGGAGAGCTTATTGCTCGGTCCCATAATTAGGCATACAACTTTACCGGTGCCCAGCGGTGCGCACGCCGGCGAGCCGACTCCGCTCCCGCCGACCTTTTCCCAGCCGGTCCAGGATGTACCATTGTAAACGTTCGCGTAGAATGCGGCGTCGGTAACGCCGATCGCCCCGCAGGCTAACTCACCCGTTGATTGACTGGCGCAACTCGCGTTGTCGTTTACCGTGCCGCCGAGCGCTCCGTAGGACGTCCAATCGCCGACGACCCACGAACTCCCATTAAACAGGGTTACGTAGATCCCAGAGTTATAGGCTTTCGCGAAACACGTTACTTGGCCAGCTGAGTTCAAAGACGTGCAATCGGGCTCGCCGCCGGCGATTCCGCCAACGTTGAGGAACTTCGCCCATTTTCCTGCGGCAAAGCGATTCACGAGTGTCACGCCGTCGGTGCTGAATACGGAGCAAATCGCCCCGTCGTTGTTGTCGGTGGTGCAGCTTGGCGCGGAGACAGCGGTCGTGGCGAGGGTGGCAAACGCTTTCCAGGTCGTGCCGTTGTACGTCGTCCATGTCAGGGCGCCGGTCGCATTGCGGGCCACGCAGAGCACCGATTCGGCGGGAAGTTCGGCGCAACTCGGGGCCGAGTAGAGAGTTCCAGCGATTGTTGCGGGCGCACTCCACACGGTGCCGTTGAAAATCGAGACTTGCATGCCGCCGGTGGTAGCTGTGGCGGCACAGATCACTGAACCGGCGCCGTTGCTTGTACAACTGGGGTCCGAAGTGACCGACATGGCCAAAGTTTTCCATCCGGCCCACTTGGTCCCGTTGAAGTCATTTACCATTATTGCGGCCTTGTTGGTTCGGACCGCGCAGGCGACCAGGTTGGTTGAGGCGAACGCACAAGACGGGTTGCCGACTCCGGTGTTAGCGCCGGTGGAGACGGGGCTTCCCCAGCTCGCCAGCGCACTAGGAACTAACGCAAGGCAGAGTGAGCAAAATACCAAGTAGCGCAGTACTCGCGTCATTTGGATCTCCTTTCCCATTCGGGATGCGGAATTTTGATGGATGGTACGCAAGGTTCGCGCTTTGTGCAAGTAATCCGGGAGCCGGTAGGACCATCAGAATTTCGAGGCTAAATTGGAAACTTAGGCGTCCTCCCGAGAATCAAACAAGAATCGTCCGCTCGGAGCTTCATCTGCTCGAGCGGCTTGAACAAGGAGCGCCCATGGCCACCACCGTTTGGAAAGGCTTCATATCTTTCGGACTCGTCTCCGTGCCGGTCCGGCTATTTTCAGCCGCGCGCTATTCGCACATTCAATTTCATGAGGTGCACCGCGAAGACGGCCATCGCGTCCACCAGCAACTGATTAGTTCCTACGACAATAAAGTTGTGGAGCGCCGCGACCTCGCGTTGGGCTACGAGGCCGATGACGGGAAAATGGTGATTGTTGAACCCGCGGAACTGAGGGAGCTTGAGCCTCCATCATCCACGACCATGGAAATCCTCCAGTTTGTAAAACTGGACCAGGTCGATCCGATATATTTCGAGACCTCTTATTTTTCGGTTCCGGAGGAAGCCGGGCGGCGGGGATATGCGCTCCTGCTGGAAACCATGGAGCAGCTCAAGATCGCCGCGATCGCCAAGGTCACGCTGCATCGGCGCGAGCGTGCGGTAATCATACGTCCTTACCAAAGCGGCCTCGTGCTGCACACGATTTACTATCCAAACGAAATTCGCGAGGTTTCAGGCTACGGGCGGAACAATCCCACAAATCTCAAAAAACAGGAAATCGCGATGGCCGAGCAATTTGCGAAGGAGCTGATTGAGCCGTTTCGTCCCGAGCAATTCCACGACGAATATCAGGCCAGGGTGCTGGAATTGATCAAGAGCAAGAGCAGCGGTCACGCAGCGCCAAAGCATCCCAAGGCCAAGCGGCTCGCTCCGGTAATTGACCTGATGTCAGCGCTGAAGAAAAGTCTCGCGGAAAAAGGTTCACGCAACGCCGATAAGACTTCGAGGCTCAAGAGGCCGAGAAAAACAGCTTGAAGGTTCTCCACGGATTCGCTTTTCGATTTCGTGCGTGAGACACACCTTGGAACTCGCGATTGCAATCCACGGAAACCAGTGCGATTATCGGACGACGCTGTTGCTTTTGCAAAATCCGATGGCTGGTCACTTCGAGTTCGACTCCGCGAACCGGATTCTGCGCTGCCGGGTAGAGGGCCAGATTACCGCCGAAATGCTCCAGAAGTATTGCCGCCTGGCGGAGAGGTTCGCCGCGCAGACCCGCCCGCGCGCGGCCATTATGGATATGTCCTTAGTGGACGGTTTCAAGGGATCGACCAAAGGAATCCGCGAAATCGCAAACGCGCCGCCCGCCTTGGGGGATCCGTCTGTCCCTGTTTGCATCGTCGCGACGTCACCTCAAATCTACGGCATTGCGCGGATGTTTGAGCTGCAGGGGCAGGATACGCGGCCGAATCTGCACGTTGTCCGCACGCAAAAGGAGGCCCTCGCCATCCTGGGGGTTCAAGAGCCCAAGTTCGAGGGAATACAGTTGAAATGACGCACGCTGAAGTTATCCCGCCGCAGCTGAACTAAAAGACCGAATCGCGCTGTGCTCATCCTTGTGAATCTCAAACACGCGGTGCAAGTGCGTGGCTTCCAGCAATTGCTGCACTTTGTGAGCGACGTTGGCCAGCTTCAGGTGGCCGCCATTTTTGCGAACGGTGGTGAAGCTCCGCACCAACTCGCCCACCCCCGAACTGTCAACGTATTCGACTTGGTTCAGATTCAACAGGATCTTGTTATGCCCGCTTGCGAGCAACTCCGCGATGATTTCGCGCAAAATCACATTGCCTTCGCCGAGCGTAATTCTTCCCGCCACATCCACAATGGCCACGCCCTCCACTTGACGCATCCCCGTCTGCATTCTCGCCGAAGTCGAATCCGCGGTCTTCGGCATGGCCAGTCCGAGCCGATCAAGCACCTCGCAAGCCGCGGCCGCCACGTCGCGGAATTCCGTGCGCACGACGATAAGCGAGCGCCCTTTCTTCAAGATCTCAACAAAGAGCGTCGCGTCCTCGGGGGCGTTCTCGCCAGAGGCCGGATGAGGAAGCGCAGCGTCATCACCTACCACCTTGCCCACCGCCCCGCCTGTTTTTGCGCCGAGAAATCCCAACAGCACGGTGGCCCCCGCACCGAGCGCGAAGACCTGTCCGATTCCGGGAATTAGAGCCAGGGCCACGGCTCCGGCCGTCATCCCGACAGCGCCGCCCACCAAACCGCCCGCATACGTACCGATTTCTTTGCCAAGAGAGTTAGCCTCGGTTTCGGAACGAGTCAAAAACACGATGGACTCTTGCGGGATCTGTCTGTTCAGCAATTCCTTCATGGCCTGTTCAGCGCGCTCACGCGAATCAAATACTCCGACGGCGGTTTCCATGAAAAACCTCCTATGAATTCGGTGGCGATTCGAACAGACTGGCTGGGCTCAATCTCCAGTATCCGGGGAGCCCCTACGAACCGAGCCTGACCGCGCCATTTCGGCGCAGTTTGCCCCTTCTGGCCAACTTTGTAAAGGGGAAGAGGTGAAAAACAAGGCCTCTGACCTCAGACGCCTGGGGCAGCCCGAAAACTCCCGGAAAAACCGTCCGCTGCTACCGGAAACTGCGGCTGGCTTCGCGCATTCCATCGTCGTACACGGCGCAGTATCCGGGGAGCCCCTACGAACCGAGCCTGACCGCGCCATTTCGGCGCAGTTTGCCCCTTCTGGCCAACTTTGTAAAGGGGAAGAGGTGAAAAACAAGGCCTCTGACCTCAGACGCCTGGGGCAGCGCGAAAACTCCCGGAAAAACTGTCCGCTGCTACCGGAAACTGCGGCTGGCTTCGCGCATTCCATCGTCGTACACGGCGATGAGTTTGTCCCATGTCGCGTTTGCAGCTGAATCGATCAGCTTTCGAGCTGGGTCGGCATTAAACCAGGCAAGTGATTGGCGAATGCCCTGCGCGAAAGTCGTGGTGGCGCGATACTCGGGAACGAACCGCTTGATCTTGCTGTTGTAAAACACTACGCTCGTGGACTTATCGCCAAGCAGCCGCCCTCGCTGATCGGGCAAGCAGGCGATGATGAAGTCGGTCGGGATGTGCACAATCCTCGGCTCCACGCCAATTGCGTCGGCAACATCGCGGTAGAACTGATCCCAAGTTTTTACTTCGTCCGCGGTGATGTGAAACGCCTCCCCGATCGCCCTTTCGTTCCCGAGCAGCCCGACGAACCCTTTGGCGAAATCGCTATTGTGCGTGATAACCCACAGCGAAGAACCATCGCCCGGCACGATGACCTCCTGGCCGCGAAGCATGCGGTCAACGATGGTGTAGGGCATCTTCGAGCTGTTGATGACCAGAGGAATCGTCCAGTCGGCAAACGTCAGCGAAGGCCGTACGATGGTCACGGGAAATCCGTCCTCGCGATGCGCTTTCCACAAGCGCTCTTCGCACGCAATTTTGTTGCCGGCATATTCCCAGTACGGATTGCGGAGCGGTGTTGATTCGGTGATCAGATAATTCGAGGGCGGCCTTTCGTATGCGGCTGCCGTGCTGATGAAAATAAATTGCCGCGTGCGCCCGCGAAAAAGCTCGATGTCCCGTTCGATATCAGCGGGGATGTACGCGATCCAATCCACGACGGCATCGAAGGACAAGCCCTGGCACGCTCGAATTGCTGACGCCTTGTCGTGAATGTCGGCGGTAATCGTCTTCACGCCGGAGGGAATGAACGCTTCATGCTGGCCGCGCCTGAGAAGAGTGAGCTCAATTCCGCGCTCCGCCGCCAATTTCGTGCAGGCGGTGCTGATGGTTCCGGTGCCGCCGATAAATAGAACTTTCATGCCAGCTTTTGTAGCAGGAACCGCTCTGTTCTCGCCACCGAAAATCGGTTCGTTCGCGCCGCGGGTCTGCGCACGTTTCACTGCATCCGTGCCACGAATTGCGCTAGACTGTCCCGTTTGAAACGGAGGCTCGTTGATGATTGTAGGTGTTCCTCGTGAGACCTTCCCGGGCGAAGGGCGTGTCGCGCTGGTTCCTGCCGTGATTCCAACCCTGGCGAAAGCAGGTCTCGAAGTCGTGGTGGAGGCCGGAGCAGGTGTGCAGGCAGGCTATCCCGACGCGGAGTACACGGCTAAAGGTGCGAAGTTGCTGCCCGAACGAGCTGAAGTGTTTCGCTCCGCGGACATCGTCGTCCAGGTTCTCTGCTACGGCTCGAACGACCGCACTGGCAAGGCCGATCTTCCTCTTTTTCACCGCGATCAAATTCTGGTCGGGTTCCTGCGCCCACTCGGAGCCTTGGAAACGATTCAGGACATCGCCGCCACCGGCGTGACTTCTTTTTCCGTTGAGCTGATGCCGCGAACCACCCGAGCGCAGAGCATGGACGCTCTCTCATCCATGGGCACGATCTGCGGCTACAAAGCTGTGCTCATCGCGGCCGACACTCTGCCAAGAATTTTCCCCATGCTTACGACCGCGGCAGGCACCATTACTCCTGCGCGCGTTTTTGTGATTGGGGCCGGCGTTGCCGGACTTCAGGCTATCGCCACGGCGCGCAGGCTCGGAGCCGTTACCTCTGCATACGACATGAGGCCGGCAGCGAAGGAGCAGGTCCACAGCCTGGGCGGGCGCTTCGTCGAAATTCCCATCGAAGCGAAAGACGCGCAGGATGCCGGCGGATACGCGCGCGCGCAGGACGAGGAATTTTACCGCAAGCAGCGCGAGTTGCTCGGCCGCGTGGTGGCCGAGAGCGACGTGGTGATCACCGCGGCCGTGATTCCGGGCAAAACGTCGCCCGTGCTCATCACGCGCGAAATGGTGGCGAGCATGGCGCCGGGTTCGGTCATCGTCGATCTGGCGTCCGAACGGGGAGGGAACTGCGAGCTGACCAAAACCGGCGAGGTGGTCATCGATCACGGCGTAAAGATTATCGGCTGGCTCAACCTGGCCAGCACCGTGCCGTACCACGCGAGCCAAATGTACGCCCGCAACATCACCGCGTTTCTTTCGTACCTGGTGCAGGACGGAAAGTTGAAGCTCAATCCGGATGATGAAATCGTTCGCAGCACTCTTGTGACGCGCGCGGGCGAAATCGTCAATCCGCGCGTACGTGAATTTTTCGCTTTGCCCGCTTTGGTGGCTCAGGCCCAGGAGGCCAGACAAGAATGAAGCTCGACCTGATGACGGACCTGTACGTTTTCATGCTCGCGGCGTTCATCGGCTTCGAAGTGATCCGCCGGATTTCGCCGCTGCTGCACACTCCGCTGATGTCGCTCACCAACGCGCTCGACGCCATTGCCGTCGTCGGCGCGATCATCCTGGTGGGGGAGCACAAGAGCACGCTTTCCACCGTGCTCGGCACCGTCGCCATCGTCGCGGCCACGAGCAACGTGGTTGGCGGCTTCATGATCACCGACCGCATGCTCAAGATGTTCAAATCCAGCCGTCCGCAGAAACCGTGAACGCAATGCCGGCCACCCAAATCCTTATCGAAATCACCTACCTCATCGCGACGGCTCTTTTCATCCTGTCGCTGAAGTGGATGAGCTCCCCCAGCACGGCGCGTCACGGCGTCTGGGCCGGCGAAGTTGGGATGCTGCTGGCCATCTGCGGAACGCTTCTAAACCGCGGAATCGTGGACTACCACTGGATTGCCATCGCGCTCGTGCTGGGCACGATCATCGGCGTCCCGCTCGGAATGGTGCACATGACCGCGGTTCCGCAGCGAACTGCGCTCAGCCACGCTTTTGGCGCTCTTTGCGTCACGCTCGTGGGAACCTCGGAATTCTATCTGCGCACGCCAAATGTTCCGCGGTTCATGATGTCGGTCCTCTGCCTGGAAGTGATTCTGGGCTCGCTGACTTTCACCGGCAGCCTGATGGCCGCGGGAAAACTGCAGGAAATTCTGCCCCAGCGCCCGATCACGTATAAGGGGCAGAACCTCGTCAACCTGGGCGTGTTGGCCATCGCGATCGGGCTCGCTGCATTCGTCGTTCTGCACCCGGACCGCACGCACATTTTTCCCTTCATCGTGGGAATTCCGCTTTTGTTCGGCGTGTTGATGATCGTGCCCATCGGCGGCGCGGACATGCCCACGGTCATCTCGCTGCTGAATTCTTACGCCGGACTTTCCGCCGCGGCCATGGGATTCGTTCTCGATAGCAAGCTGCTCATCGTAGCCGGCGCGCTGGATGGCGCATCTGGTTTTGTTCTTTCGGTGAATATGTCGAAGGCCATGAACCGCTCGTTTTCAAACGTACTCTTCGGCGCGTTCGGGCAGGAGCAGGCTTCCGCCGCAGGGGCCGCGGAAACGCGGACCGTGCGCAGCGCCACCGCTGAAGAGGCTGCCGGAATTCTCGGCGCTGCCGATAAAGTCGTGATCGTTCCGGGCTACGGCATGGCTGTCGCGCAAGCGCAGCACAAAGTGCGCGAGCTGTATGATGCGCTTACCAAGCGCGGCGTGGACGTGAAATTTGGCATTCATCCGGTCGCGGGACGCATGCCCGGCCACATGAACGTCCTGCTGGCCGAAGCGGACATCCCCTACGACAAATTGCTCGACATGGACGAAATCAACGGCGAATTCCCGCAGACCGACGTGGCCCTCGTGATCGGTGCGAACGACGTCACCAATCCCGCCGCGCGCACTGACACGAGCAGCCCCATCTACGGCATGCCGATTCTGGACGTGGATAAGGCCCGCACCGTGATGGTCATCAAACGCAGCATGAGCCCAGGCTTCGCGGGCATCGATAATCCGCTCTACTATCTCGATAAGACGCTCATGCTTTTCGGGGACGCCAAAGCCTTCGTCGGCTCCATTGTCCGCGAACTAACCGGCGGCCATGAAAGCTAGCTCTTCCGCCGTCCGAGTCCATCCCACCACAAAACTCCGCCGTTAGTTGCGCGGAGTCTTGCGCCTCTCGATCTGCACTTTCCCTTTGAAGTAGGCCCCGTCTTCGATGAGTATCCGCGCGGCGGTAAGATCGCCGATTACCGAGCCGTCCTTCTTGATCTCGATTCGATTGCCTGCCCGAAGATTCCCGGAAAGCTTGCCGTACACGATCACTTCGTGCGCGACCACTTCGGCCTTGACTCTCGCGGTGCGGCCCACGGTCAAGGTGTGGCACCTGAGCGAAATCGGACCTTCGATGGCGCCGTCAATGTTCAAGTTCTCGTGACCGGTTGTTTCTGCTTCAATCGTTGAGTTGCCCGGCAGCGGAAAACTGGGCGGGGGATTCAATACGAGCGTTCCAGCAGGTGTCTGCTTGCTTCTCCACATACACTCCTCCTATGTCGTCATAGGCGCAAGCGGACTCGACCACTGTAGGTGCTTGCCGCGGATCGGACAAGGACAAATGATTCAACGTTGCTTCTTAGGATAACGGGACGCCGATCGTGGCTAGGGTTGGAGTTGTACCAGGTCAGGGTTTTGATTCGGCTTGGGCTTGTTGCCTTTCCAGCGCGAGGGAATTATGGAGCCAGATCTGAGGCGGTTCACCGCCAGCCCCACGCCGATGGAGCCCCCCACGAAATGTTGCACTTTTAGCGGCCCGGCGACCTTCACCGTGCGAATCCAGTGCAGGCCGCTGCTGATGGCGCAGCCGCACTGCGTGCAATCCGGCGTGCCGCCGAAAACGCAAGGCTCGACGCGGCTCTTCAAATCCGCCGAATAATTTGCCGACATTTTCGAGAACAGGCATTCGTCGGGGTTATTGGGAGGGCTGATAAAAGTCTTGGCGATGCCTTCGTTGATCAAAAGTTTGGGATAGGGCTTCGTCAACAGGGGCAGCTCGCGCGCTAAAGTTACGCGGTCCTCGCGCGTCAGCATCTCGGCGCTTTGCTCGCCAATTTGTGGCGTGTACAGGCTGATCCAAATCCGGTTCACTTCCGGGCGCGCATTCCAGAAAGCAACATACTCTTCGAGGTAACCGGGACGCTCGAGCATCTGCCGCGTGATGACCCAGTGAATGTTTACCTCGCGCCCTTCGATATTCTTTAATATGCGCTCGTAAGTGGCAGGCTTCCGCCGAATATCGTGGTCCGGCGCCAGGCCGTCCACGGACACGGCGACGCGTAGCCGCGGTATCTTCATCCACTCCATCGGGATGGGGATCACCGCGCTCGTCACTACCAGCGTGAAAATACCCATGGCGCTCAGCTCGGGCAGGATGCGATCTAATTCGCGATGCCGCACAAGCGGCTCGCCGCCTACGAGCGAGACGTGCATCGGCTTGTGCTTGCGCACCAAGTCGATAACTCCTTTCACCAGATCGTCGCCGCGCTTGTCATTCAAATCGCGCAGCGTGACTCCGCCAGAAAGGTGCGTGTCGCCATAGGCGTAGCACCCGGGGCAGCTCAGTGGGCATTCGCGAGTGATTTCAATCGAAAGAAGCGGGACACGGCCGGTGAGTATCCGTCCCCAGGATGTAAGAATTTCGCGCGGTGTGATGCTCGGGCTCGCAGTCGAGGTAGCCATACTTGATTATAGATGCAAGTTTACGGGAAAGAGGTGCAGATTTTCTGATGCTTCAGAAGGATGCAGGTGACTGGTTGGAAACTCGCCTGGAAACGTGCAGTTTGCCTGCTCGAATTAGCGCCTTTTAGCGATCGCCGCCGTGTCCCTCAATGAAGCTCAGCGCATCTTCGACCGTCCGGCCGCCCGCATGAGACCCGGTCAGCCCGTTCGATTCGCTCTTGGAGAACAGTGGCCGCCGTTTCGCCGAGAAGCTTGCTGGATCGAACGCGCCCCTCGCGGTGTGAAACACCCAGACATACTCGCGCCGGTTCTTATCCGCGTCAGATGGCGATATGACCGCGGTATCCACGGTCGTCAGCGGCGTGAAATCGGAAAAGCCGTTCTTGTCGATATGCACGGTAGTCGGCATGGTGACGTTATAGAAATCCACGTCATGCGTGAAGATGATGACGAAGTCCACCATCGCCGTCGAAGGTGCGGGACAAATGCCGGGGAAACTCTTGCGGCGGTTCTGGCTCAGCCATTTGTACTGGCTCGGCGAGAGGCCATAAGCCGAAAAATAAATCTGGCAGGCCGAATTGTCTTCGATCGGCTTCACTGAGGCGTCCTCTTCGTCGTCGGGATTAGCCGCGGGCTTTGCGTGCGGGGCCGGGCTTGGCGCTGGTCGCACGCTGGCGTTCAAATCATATCCGTTGGCCGCCACCGCGACCGTGCTCGGAGCAACAGGAGCAGCTGTTGAAATTGAAATCGCCGGTGCGGAATTGGACGGCGCGGGCGCTGCCGCCTTCTTGGCCGGAGTGCGTTGCGTGTTGGCGGCGCTCGCCGTAACTAATTTTGGATTACTTTGAGCTGGTGGCGATGCCGGCTTGCTCTTAGGCTGCGCCTTTGCCGAATTGGAAGACGACAAGGTTGCATGCGGCGGCGTCTTCGTCTCCGAGATTGCCTTTGCCGCGGCAGGCTGCTCCACCGGCGCCGTTCGCTTGACCATTTTGGAGATCGGCTGACTATTGCCCGGAGTCTTCGCCGCCGGCGGCGGAAGATTCGGCAGCGTTTTGTCCGGCACATAGCCGACGATTCCGCCGGCCGTCCGAATCTTGACGTAGCCGCTCTCCTGCGCGATGACTTCCACCTGCTCGCCGCATTTCAATTTCGCGGCCACGTTGAAGCTGTCAAGCGAATCGTACATCCACACGCGATCTTCATTCACGTTGCACCGCAACGAGCCGGTTTCTCCGGCGGAGACGGGAAGCGCGCAAAGGAAACCGAGGAAGACGAGAAATCCAAGCCTGCCAGCCATTTTTCCTCCCGATTTTCGAAGCCGCCCGCTTCGCTCGCGATCGGCGCTAACGGACCGCAGGCGCAACGCGTGCGCCCTGGCTCACAGTTCGAAAAAATCGCTGAAATCGGCAGACTTAAGTATGCGGCGCGGGAGAACGCCAGGACAACTGGACAAGAGTACAGAACAAGTGCAGGTCGAGTTTCGCTTTTTTATCGGGCGAAGATGAAGCGCTACTTCTTGGCCAAATTTGTTTTTGCTTCTTGAAGTTCGGGACGGTCCGCTCCCGGCGCCGCCATCTTCGAAAGCTGCGCGTAATAGTTCTTGGCCTCTTGCGTTTTTCCGGCGGATTCTGCGGCCCGCGCCGCGCCGTAAAGAGAATCGAAACGGTTCGGCGATTCTTTCAGCGCCGCCTGATACGCTAGCAGAGCTTCTTCCGGCCGTTTTAGTTCGAGCAACAAATCCGCCAGCATCTCGCGCGCCGGCATGCCCAGCGAATCAACGTGGTAAAGATCTTCGCGTTCGACGGCTCCGCGCATCGTCTTCACCGCGTCGTCCGCTTTTCCCTCCACGTATGCCAGCCATGCTTCGGCCTCTCGCTGGTCCACGCTCTCTCCTTCATTAACTTTGTAGCCCTGGTCCTTCGAGCGCCTCTCTCTCGCGGCGATCGTGTCGATCAGGCTTTGCACGTCTTCGCGCGCTCCCGCCACGTCGCCACTGCGCGCCGCGCCGATGGCCCGTGCCCAGTAGGTCACGTCCAATTCGCGCGGTGGTAGCTTCGGGATCCCGAGCGACGCGGCTTCCTTCCAATGGTGCAATTCCAGCGCATCGCGCGCCTCGAACAGAGATTGCTTTTCCGTGATCTCGCGTTCGCTCGCGCCCGGAACAGTTTTCATCTCCGCGATCAAACCGCGCGCCTTCGTCTCCTGCCCGCTCTGCAGATACGCGTAGTTCAGAAAATCCATGGCGTGCGTCTGGTAGTGCGACTCGGCCATGTGCATTTCGATCTCTTTGGACGCGGAGGCAATGGCCGCGATGTTCGAATCGATCGATTCCTGCCACAAACCCAATCGCGTGAAAATGTGCGACGGCATGTGCAACGCGTGCGAAGAATCCGGAGCAATCTGCGCGTACCGGCGCGCAGCGGCTAACCCTTCCGGCGCGAGCTCGGGCGTGTCGCTCGCGTGAATGATGTAATGCGCCACGCCGGGATTGTCCGGATCGCTGGCAAAGTACGGATTCAAAATCGCGAGCGCCTTCTTGCGGTTGGCCGATTCCTGTTCGTCATATTCCGCCAGGGCCACCAACGACAACGCGTAGAACGCCGCGGCGTTCGTATCTTTCGGATTATCCGCGTGCAGTTTTTCCATCGCCGACGAATACGCTTGGCCTCGCGTCTTGTGCGTCAGGCTCGCATCGTCCTGGTAGAAAGCCGCAGCCGCGGCGATGTATTCGCGTTCGCGCTCGGTGCCGGCAGCCAGCTTTTGTGCCTCGTCAATATCCTGGTGACCGTCTTTCAGCGTTTCCGCGCCCGGGAAATCCCATAGCTGGTGATACAGAGCCATAGCCTTGCCCCATTGCGCCATGGCGCATTGTGGATCCTGCTTGGCTGACTCCACGAATGTTTGCTCGGATCGCATGTACTGAAAGGAATGCAGCAGCGCCACGCCCTTTTCGATTGTGATCTGCGCCTGCGCATTGCACGATGTCGGAAAATTCACCTTGCCGAGCTGAGCGGGCTCGATAGCGGCGGCCGCGGGATGAGCGTGCGCGTGTCCCGGCGTTCCGGGAACAAGAGAGAAGAAGCACAACGCGCATATTCCGCCGATGAGTAACGGCACGCCTATGAATCGCATCGAAATGCTCCTTGTGACGCCAGCCGCGATTCTACTCCCGTTCAGACCTCGCAGCGCGCGCAAACGTTTGTAGTGATTTGTCAGGCGACGGTTGTAAGCGTACAGATGCACGGCCCACCGAATGATTCGTCAGGACCACCTTGCCGCCCTGCCGCGCAAATACGAACACCGTCTGCGGGTCGATGCCCAGCAGTGCTCTGTCCTTCAAATAATCCTCGGTAAAAAGAAACACCCGGTTCGGCCCGTTCCACAGCCGCGCAAACGATTCGTTGTCCTCGAAAATAGCCGGAGCGCCGGGAAAGAACGAGCCAAACCACAAATTCCCGTCGCGCCCATTCAAAACGTGCAGCTGAATTCCCGTATAATAATTCAGCGTCGAGCCGAATTCGTACTTGCCGTTGATGACGATGGTATCGCCCGGCTGGTATTCCTTCTGAATCTTCAGCGCGATATTTTTCGAAGTAACTTCCGGCGAGAAAATTACAAATCCCTGGTGTACGCAGAAAAGTACCACCACCATCATCCCGGTAAGTGCGAGATTCCCCTTGAGCGGCGCGCCGCGCCTGCGAAAAATCCAATTCAAGCCCGTCCCCATGAGCAGCGCGAAGCCTACGAGCCAAAGCGGCGTGCGAAACAATCCAAACGCCTCGATCGTCAAATCCTCCATGTGGCCAAGTGACAGCGCGTATTGGCCCGGATGCGGCACGAGCACGTCGCCGATGTCCGTCCCGGGCGGGAAGGGATGCGTCATCGCCAGCACTGTCATTGCCGCGGCAAATCCTAGAATTCCGATCCCGAGTAGCACGGTCGACGCGATTTTTCCCGCGCGCCTCTCGCCGCTTCCGGTCGCCGATTCGCGCTCCCGTTGCATCCAGCCGCCGATGAGCAGCGCGAGCGCGGGCAATACGGGAAGCGAATAGTATTCCTGGCGCGTGGAAAAACTGAAGAACAGCATAATCACGCCCGCCCATACGCCCAAAAACAGGTTCGCGCGCGCCCTTGCACCCAGCCCTTCCCGCCACTCGCGCACGCGTCGCGGAATTTGCTTTAGCGCCGGGAAGAGAAACACAAACCACGGTATGAGCCACACGAGCAGCAAAGCCCAAAACAACAACAACGGCACTTTGTCGTAGTCCCGCGGGATGCGCTTGTTCAGGTAGCGCAGCACCTGCTCGTTCACAAAATAGAACCACAGAAATCCTTTTTCGGGCCCGCTTGGCTGTGCCGGACTTCGTATCGCGGCCAGGATGTGCCACGGCGCGGCCACAATCAAAAACACCAGCACGCTCGACACCGGGTGCATCTTCAGAAGTTTTTTCATGCCCCCAGTGAGGAGAAGGAAAACGAAAATGATCATCCCTGGAAAGGCAATGCCGATCAGGCTTTTCGTCAGTAAGTTAAGAGCCACAGTTGCCGCGAAGGCCCAACAAATCCAGCGCGAAGGCTTTTCCTGCTCGTAAGCACTCAGAAAAAAGCAAAGCCCGAGCGTCAGCCACATCGCCACGATGACGTCCGGGATGAGAAACCGCGTGTACACGAAAATCCCGGGAGCAGTGATCAGAACGAGCGCGGCGTAAAATCCCGCCTCCTCGCTCAAATGGCGGCGCCCGAAAATAAACGCGCACAATCCCAGCCCCAGCACCCCCAACGCCAGCGGCAAACGCGTCTGCCATTCGCCCACGCCGAAAACTTTGTAGCTCACCGCCACGGCCCAATACATCAGCGGAGATTTCTCCAGATAGCGGATGCCATTCACATACAACGTCACCCAGTTGTGATTCAAGAGCATCTCGCGCGAGGCCTCCGCGTGAATCGAGTCGGCGTCGTCGAGCAGTCCCGGCCTGGCGAGTGCCGGCAAATACGCGAGTGCCCAAGTGACCACGATGATCCCCAGCATGGCAGTCTTTGAAAGGAACGAAGCAGGAATAGAGCTGCGCGAACTCGAATGAACGGGAATATTTTGCGGCGGTTGAACCAAGGTGGTCATTCTAACCGATAATCTCGCGATTCAGCGGCAGGATTTATGATCGCACCAGACGCCAGGAGCAGCCCAAAGCAGTAAATTTCGATTCGGAATTGCCGCGAGGCCACGCTCAAGTCACGTGCTCGAATTCCTCCTCGCGTACCAGCTCGGCGTCGGCCGAACATTTCGCATTCCGCTTAAACGGTGTTCGCTTGTATGATTTGTCCCGCTGCCTTTAGAGAGGATGGACCTCGATTCATGAAAACCGAACGGTCATCTTGGAAAGTATCGACGAACGCGATCGCTCTTGCACTGAGCCTCGCCGCGCTTATCTGCATTCCTAAATTGGTCGCGGACGCTTCCGGGCAGGAACCCGCCGCCTCTCCGCAGTCGCACGCGACTCTGCCGCAGGCCGCTCCCGCGGGAGTAAAGCCCGCCGGCCAGGTGTTCAAGAATCTCCTGGTTCTGAAGGATATTCCCGCGGACGAGTTGATGCCGGCCATGCGCTACATCACGGTTGCCCTGGGAGTTCGCTGCAACTACTGCCACAACATGGAGCGCCCCGCGGACGACGGGAAGAAGCAAAAGCTGCGCGCGCGGGACATGATGAAAATGATGTTCGCCATCGACAACGACAATTTCCGTGGCGAGCCCAGGGTTACGTGCTACACATGCCATCGCGGTGCCTCTGAAGGAGCCAGCCTGCCAGCGCTTTCAGATCCAACTCTGTCGGCCGTCGCACCGGCACCTGCGTCCGTGCCGCCGGATACGGCCGACACATCCAAGAAACCCGCAACCGCGCCCGCAGGTTCGGAATCCGCCGCGGCCTCGATGCCGACCGCTGACCAACTCATCGAAAAATATACGCAAGCTCTGGGAGGTTCGGCGGCCATCAGCAAGATCACGTCCCGTGTGGACAAGGGAATTCTCGAAATGCCCGCGCGCAATATGCACTCGGCGATCGAAATATATCGCAAGGCTCCCGACAAAGCCCTCACTGTACTCCACGGGCCTCGCGGAGACTCCGAGCAGGGCTACGACGGAACCATTGCCTGGGAGCAGGAACACGGAGAAGTGGAAGAACTCAGCGGCAGCGAACTAGCTCGCGCAAAACAAGCTGCGGCCATGAATACGGGTCTGGATCTCGCGCAAGCTTACGCGCGCCTGGAAATCAGCAGGACGAAAAAAGTCGACGGCCACGATGCCAATTGCGTCACCGGCTACCGGTCGAGTGGCCCTTCGGATTCGCTTTGCTTCGACGCTCAAACAGGATTGCTGGTCTGCATATCCACTTTGCTCGAAAGTCCGCTGGGTTCGCTGCCACAGGAAACCGATTTTGACGACTATCGCGCCGTGAATGGGGTCAAGGTGCCGTTCATTGTGCGTGTCGTGCGCGCCGACGGCACGATGATCTACAAATGGGAGCAAATTCAGGCAAACGTTGCAGTAGATGATGGCCGCTTCGAGAAGCCCGTGGAAAAGCCTGCTATGGAAAAGCCGAAGTAAGAGCGCGCGCCGGGAGTTTATTCCCTGGCAGCAGCAGCCTGCGCGTGAGCTCCGCCACCGCCGCACAACGCCTCAACTTGTGCCTGAAACGAATCGTCCAGCAGCGCACCCTGCCGCGATTTTGCCGAACAAACTTGCGCCGCGCTCAGTTGCAGAGCGCCGCGCAAATCCGCGCCATCCAGGTCCGCGTCCTGCAAGTTCGCGCCGTTCAGCACCGTTCCGTTGAATTGGGCGCCGCGCAGATCGGCTCCGCGCAGGTCCGCGTCGATAAAGATGGCGGTCGCCAGGCGCGCGTTGGGCAAACGAGCACCCGGAAGTTTTGCCGACCACAAATACGCCTGCTCCAGGTCCGCATGTTCCAGATTCGCGCCATCCAAATGCGCATCGCGCAGGTCGGCCTTTTCGAGATTAGCGCGAACGAGCGTCGCGGACGAAAGTTGCGAGCCGTACAGTGTCGCGCCTTCGAGCCGCGCGTCAATCAGATTCGCGTTCGTAAGCGAAGAATAGGAAAGATTCGCTCCGCGTAAGTCGACGCGCGCCAGATTCGCGCCGGTAAGGTCCGCTCGGTCAAGATTGGCATGATTCATACGCGCACGGTCCAGAACGGCCCATCGCATTTTGGCCTGGCCGAGATCGGCGCCCCGCATGTCCGCTTCGGAAAGGAACGCCCCTTGAAAATCGGACTGCCAGAGGTGCGCGTTCACCAGAAAAATCCCGTAAGCCTGCGCGTATCGAAATTTGGACTCATTGAGTCGCGCGCCCTTTACGGACGCGATCTCTTCGCTCGTCTCCGTTCCATCACCGCGCCAATCCGAAGGCTTCTCCGAAATCGCCGCCTCGGTCAAATCCGCGTACGGCTCACGCCCCAGCGCCCAAAGAGCCGTGGGCGCCCAGCGACGAATATCAGCAGCAGAAAATTGTGGCGCGCGATCCGGATCGTGCGGCACTCCCTTGATCGTGCCGATCGAAAGAAACGTCAGCGCCACAAAAAGAATAATCAGCGGCGTGGCCGGGTTCACGGCTCGCAATCTCTCGAACAATCCTTTCCTGTTATTGTGCGAAACGGTCCATCGCTCTTGCGGCCGTCCGATTTTTGTCGTCGCGTAGATCGCCGTTCCGGTCGCCGCCAGAACCAGAAATTCCTGCAGCATCGTGCCGTGAATTTCCTGCACCGTCAGGTATCGCGACCATACCAGCGTCAGCACCACCGGCACGGTCCAATACGCCAGCAGCGCCGAAATTCCGCGCTCGATCATTCGCGTTGACGGCGGATCCTGGTTCATCCAGCGAAAATGCACGCGCAGCAGCCCGGTTATGATCCACGGCCCCTTCTCTCCCAGCACGCGCCCGTCGGGAAATACTGCGGGAAGCTCCAGCACCGCATCCCACAGCCGTTGCAGATGATACTGAAACAATAGATACACGACGAGCAGGAGCGCCGGCGCGATCAAATAAAACTCGGCGGTTGGCAAAGCCGCGGCAGCCGCGGAAGAATGCAGGTACGGAATGATCGCGGAATCCGTGACGAGCTGGGCATCCTTCGTCTTCCACACCATCAGCCACGAAAGAAAGCTCAGCGACATCATCGCGATGAAAAACCGCGCGGCGGTCTGCGAAGCGCGCGCATATTCGGCCAATGCGTCAAACTGCGCGATCTGCTCCGGCACGGACGCTTCGCGCAAATTCGTTCCCGCGAGTTGGCGCGGCACCAGCCCCATGGCGCTGTCGAGCGACGCGCCTTCCAGGTTCGCGCCTTCCAGATTTGCGCCCACCAGGCACGAGTCCTGCAAATTCGCGCGCACCATGCACGCATCGCGCAGGTCCGCCAGCAGCAAATCGGCCGCCCGCAGATTGGCGTCCCGCAAGTCCGCGTAGCGCAGGTTAATGCTGATCAGCTCCACCCCCTCGAGTTTGCCGGCGCGCAGGTCCGCTTTTTTCCCGAGCAGCCCGCGCGTCTCCAGCCACTCTTTGTGGCCGGCCAGCGCCTCTTCGAGTTCCCACTCGGCGGAATCAACTTTCACGGCCTCGATTGGACTCTCCTCGTCAGCCAGCGATGGCATCACGATGGGATTGCGCGCCGCTTCTTCTGGCAAATGCTCTGCAAGAATTTCGGTGATGGTCGGTGGCAGGGCTTCTGGTATCTCCGTCAGCGTAGGCGGCAGGCTGCGCGAAGCGGCCGCTTCCTCATCCTCGGTCACGCGCTCTTGCGCGGCTTCTGCTTCTGCCGTGGCGGAATTCTCTGGTGTGATTTTTCGCGTGGTTTCAGCAGCCGCATCAGGCGATGCTGCCGCTGCAATCTCTGCTTGAATTAGCTGCTGCGTTTCAGTGAGCGATAGCTCCCAAGTCTCGCTTGTCGGCGAGGCCATGGACTCAGCTGCAAGCGCCGCGCCACCCGCGTCCGCCGATTCCCGGTCTCCCGCGATCTCAGTCGTCGATTCGAGGGACGATTCCGCCGGCGCTTCGCCCTCCAGGAAATTCTTGATCAGGAATTCCTTCAGCTCCTCTTCGGTGGGAGGCTCCACATTCGCTTGTTTTCCCAAGGCTTCTTCCGCGATTAGTTGCTCGGCCGCCAACACGTCCGGCGGCTCCTCGACTTGCACGTCCGAGGAACGGCTGTAACCAGGCGTAAATAATCGCTTGAGGAATGCCACCATTGGATAAGCCCCATCACCCCGAAAAGGCCCGGAACATCGTCGCCGATAGGCCCTTCGCCGCTTTCTCTGGCTGAACCAATTTTATCCGGATTGGCGACCCGCCCCCAATATCGTATCGCGAACGTTTCTCAGTTCGACCCTGTACGAAAGTGCAGCTGCTGTACAGCTGGCCACGCGTCCTCGCGCTCAAATGCAAGACAGGTCCCTTGCCGAGCTGCCCTCCGCGTTTGCCCGCATTAAGACTCGCCTGCGCCGCGCGGGGAAGGAAACAGGGGGCTGCGCGACGACCATTTCCGCAGTATCCTTGAATCGTAGCCCGGTGATTTCCCGGCCAGCCGGATCGCCGTGCGAAGGACGTGATCGTGGACGCCAAAGCGTCGCCTGCTCCCAACGCGAAGACTCGCATCGAATCCGACAGCATGGGGAAAATCGAAGTCCCCAGCGACCGTTACTACGGCGCGCAGACCGCACGCTCGCTCGTCCATTTCAATATCGGCCGCGACGTGATGCCTCCCGAGTTGATTCGCGCGTTTGGAATCCTCAAGAAGGCCGCCGCGCTCGTGAACAAGGACCTCGGCAAGCTTTCCGCCGAAAAAATGCGCCTGATCGTGCAGGCCGCCGACGAAGTAACTGCCGGAAAACTAGATGAGCACTTTCCCCTGCACGTGTGGCAGACCGGCAGCGGAACGCAAACCAACATGAACGCGAATGAAGTGATTTCGAATCGCGCCATCGAAATTGCCGGCGGCGTCATGGGTAGCAAGCAGCCCATTCATCCGAACGACGACGTGAATATGTCGCAATCCTCGAATGACACATTCCCGACCGCCATGCACATCGCCGCCGCTTCCCGCCTGGCGCAAGATTTGATTCCCGCCGTAAATACCTTGCGTGACGCGATTGACGCCAAGGCGCGCGAGTTTTCAGCCGTCGTCAAAATCGGCCGCACGCACTTGATGGACGCCACTCCGCTAACCGTCGGCCAGGAAATGTCCGGATGGGTCAGCCTGCTCGCACGGGACGTCGCTCGTTTGAAGCAAGTCCTGCCCGGCCTTTACGACCTCGCCATCGGCGGCACCGCCGTCGGCACCGGCCTAAACGCGCATCCCGAATTCGCCGAACGCGCCGCCGCCAAAATCGCCGATCTCACCGGCCTGCCTTTCCGCTCGCATCCCAACAAATTCGCCGCGCTTTCCGCCCACGATGAAATTGTCTTCGCCAGCGGTGCTCTGAAAACTCTGGCTGGATCGCTGATGAAGATCGCCAACGACATTCGCTGGCTCGCTTCCGGCCCTCGCGCCGGGTTCGGCGAGCTAACGCTTCCGGAAAACGAGCCGGGTTCTTCGATCATGCCCGGCAAAGTGAATCCCACGCAGTCCGAAGCCATGACCATGGTCGCCGTGCAGGTCTTCGGCAACGACGCGGCCATCGGCTTCGCCGGCTCGCAGGGCAATTTCCAGCTGAATGTTTTCAAGCCCGTGATGATCCACAATTTTCTGAATTCCGTCCGCTTGCTCACCGACGCTTGCCGCTCCTTCACCGAGCATTGTATCGCCGGCATGGAACTCGACTTGGAGCGCATCGCTCAGAACGTTCAAAATTCGCTCATGCTCGTCACTGCGCTCAGTCCCAAAGTCGGATATGACAAAGCCGCCGAGATCGCCCATAAAGCGCATCACGATCACTCCAGCCTGCGCGAAGCCGCGCTCAAGCTCGGCTACTTGACCGCCGAAGAATTCGACGACCTCGTCCGCCCCGAAAGAATGACCCATCCGTAATTCGCCGCTTGTCGTGCGCTCGATTTCCTCGCTTCAGCGCGATCCGAAGCACAAAATGTCGGATTTCAGTTTCACATCGGCACAATCCCCTTACTTTCTCGCCAAATTCTAATCTGTCAGCATCGATTGTTGTTGACTCCTTCACAATTCTTAACTAACTTGGAAATCCCTCTTGATACTTGCAGTTCACCCTCCCACTGGAACGGCCATGATTTTCGAAAGCAAAGTCGAAGTCGCCGCTCAATCACAATTGTTCCACCCGGATCCGCAAGTGCATGGCCCGGCCGTACACTTGGATGAAGCCCAGCGCGAGCAACTCCTTCTTCAGCATTTGCCGCAAGTGCATTTCATCGCGCGGCGCATCCATCGCCGCGTTCCGCCGCAAGTCCTCCTCGAAGATCTCGTCAACGCCGGAGTGATCGGTTTGATCGATGCCGCAAGAAAATATGACGCGGCCAAAAATGTAAAATTCAAGTATTACGCCGAATTCCGCATTCGCGGAGCTATCCTGGACAGCCTTCGCGAAGTGGATTGGAGCCCGCGAACGCTTCGGCGCCAGGCCCGCGACCTCACGCAAGCCATCTCCGATTGCCGGGCGCGCTTTGGACGCAATCCCACCGAGCTCGAAATTGCCAATGCGCTCAAAGTCGGCCTCCTGGACCTCCAGCACCTTCTGGGAGAATTGCGTGGCCTGGACGTCGGCAGCCTTCACGACGATTCCGGTGACGCGCCCGGCGCGCAAAAGATTCTTCGATACAGTTCGAACAAAAAAGGCGACGATCCCTACCAGCAGACGCTGAATTTTGAGATGACCTACCTGCTCACCGAAGCCGTGGCCGAATTGCCGGACCGCGAGCGCGAAGTGGTCACGCTGTATCACCTCGACGAGCTCACCATGAAGGAAGTCGGCGTGGTTCTCGGCATCGGTGAATCGCGCGTCTCGCAGGTTCACGCCACCGCCTTGATGCATCTGCGCACGCAGCTCTACACGCGCCTCCGCACCAAGCTGGCTTGAACCCGTTCGGATTTTGTGGAGATTTCGCGCTCAGGAAATCGGCGGTCGTTTCGTGTGCCAGTCGGAGTGCTGCTGAAATAAATTAGCTGCGGCGACCACGTCGCGATCGTTGCGCGCGCGCGCCATGAATTGGATTCCCACCGGCAGCTTTTCCGCGGTAAACCCGCACGGCACGCTGATGGCCGGCAAGCCGCAGAGATTTCCGAGGCCTCCCAGCGGATCGGTGAAACTCAGCCCGGTTTCGAGGTTTGTCTCGAGTGTGGTCGCCGCAACCGGCAGCGACGCGGCCATGACCACATCAAACTCATCAAAGAGAGCATCCACTCGCTTCTGAAACACGCCGCGAATCTGCAACGCCTGCATGTAATCGGAAGCGGAAATCTGCTCGCTCACATATCCGTTAATTTGCCCCAGCGGGTCCGCCAGTTCCGCCACTTTTCCGGAATCGAGCAGCGAGCGAAACGCCGCAACGCCTTCGACCGAAACAATGGTCCCCGCGGCGGCCTCGTACGGGCCTTCGGGAAGTTTTGCGTCGGAGATTTTCGCGCCATGCTGCTTCAGCAGATCCGCTGCGGCTTGGGTGGCCGCCACGATGTCCGGCGCCGGCTTTGCCCACGCGTTTGTCAGCCAGCCGATGCGCAGCGGCGGCGCACTTGCCGTGGTATACGCAAAGGCCGCTTCTTCCGGCGAAAGCGAGCTGCGGTCGAGTGGATCGTGTCCCGCGATCACTTCGAGAACCAGAGCGCAATCATCGGCGGTGCGCCCCATCGAGCCGATTTTGTCCTGCGAATACGCCAGCGCCATCGCGCCGTAGCGGCTCACGCGCCCAAACGTCGGGCGCAGCCCGCTGATTCCGCAAAACGCCGCGGGACAAATAATCGAGCCCCAGGTTTCCGTCCCAATGGCAAACGCAGCCAGTGCCGCCGAAGTTATGGCCGCCGAGCCGCTCGAAGATCCGCAGGTCCAGCAGCCTTCATTCCACGGATTTTTCGCTGCGCCGGTGATCGAGGCCGACGCAAACCGGTAATTCATTCCGCCCGCCAGCTCGATCATCGCGGCCTTGCCGATCAGAATCGCGCCTGCATTGTTCAGGCGTTCGATCACCGTTGCGTCGTAGTCGAATTGCTGGTTCGCGTAGGGCTTCGCGCCCCACGTCGTCGGATATCCTTTCACCGCGAGCAGGTCTTTCGCCGCGTAGGGAATTCCGTGCAACGGCCCGCGGTAGTGTCCTGCCGTGATTTCCTTTTCTGCTGCGCGCGCCTGCTCCAGCGCGAGTCCGCGCGTGATGGTCACGTAGGCGTTGAGCTGCGAATTCAGACGCTCGCTGCGCGCAAGATAGCTCTCGGCCAGCTCCACCGGAGAAAACTTCTTCTCGCGCAGGTGCTTGCCGAGTTCGCGCACCGGCAAATAGAGGATGTCTTCGCTCAGCATCGCATGGTCCTTTTAGCGCGACGGCGTTCGCCGCGTTTCCGGCGGATCGGGATAGAGGCGCAAGACGTTGCCCGGCTGGTCTCCATTGTCGAGCGAAAACTCGCGCATCTTTTCGAGCGGAGCCTGTCCTTCGGTCACCAACCGGCGTATCTCCGCCTTTTGCGCATCCGAAAGACGCTCACCGCGCGTGCGCAGGATGGCTTGAATTTTCTCTTCCACCTCCGCCTGGCTCTCCGGCGGAAGTTTTGTTTGCTGTTGAGCGAAATCTGAAGTCGAAAACGGCTCCGTCGCCGCCGGAGTCGCAGTGAGCGGCCGCGCCAGCACCTCGCTCGGCAGGCACGCCGCCGACGCCGCCACTAGCGCCGCGTTTCGCGCGAAATCGCGCCGTGAAATTTCAACGTCTCGTTTGTTTTCGTCCGCCATATAAATCCTCCGAGCCTCGCGCAACTTCGCTACTCGGCCCGCCACTGAAAGCACAAGTTGTAGCCGTCGGGATCGGTAACATACAACTGTTTCATGCCGTACGGCGCGATTCTCGGCTCTTGCACATCGAGACCACGCTCCAGCAGGTGAGCGTAGGCCGCATCCACGTCCGGGCAACCAAAGTAAATCGCTGTATCGTCGTGTGCGGCGACGCGTGCGGGATCGGGAACCGGCGGCCTCATATCATCGTCGTAAGCCGTATTGAGCATCAGTTCTGTGCCGTTGAGCTTGAGCAGCGCCCAACCGAAGTTGTCGCTTCCGGGATTGGACGTAGCAGCGATCTCGAAACCGAGAACGTCGCGGTAAAACTTTATCGATGTGGGCATGTCGAAAACCTGCAACAGCGGAGCCAGCCCCCGAACGTGAATCGCCATGGTTTTAGTTTTGATTCACGGTTGAGGATGAGTCGGCCGCAGGGGCTGTGGGGGCCGGGGGAGCCGCTGCCGGTGGAGCAGTCTCACCAGGAGCGGGCGTGGTGGACGCCGGAGCGTGATCCGGAGCGCCGGCGACAACTTCCTTGACGACTTTTGCGGCGAGCTTCTGGCTCACCGGGCACGACGTATCGTTGATGCGGCATTGCGCGAGAGTCAGCTTGCAGCCGCAATCGCATGATTCCGAATTTAGCCGCCTCAGTGCGACCTTTTTTAGTTCGGGCGTGAGTCCGGTGAAGTCCACATTGGGAAGTTCGGTGGCGAGGGCCGCGTTCTTCAGGAAAATTTGCCCGGTGTCCTGAAATGTTTCGACGCTGGCGTCCACCGGCATTCCCAGCAGCGAGCGAATTTCGGTTTCGTACACGAACGTGGGATACAAGCCCACATGTTTCTGCACCACTTTTCCGTCAGGGCTCACCACGAACAATGTCGGCAGCGCCGGCACGCCGCCGTATTCGGCGAGAATTTCGCGGCTGGCCATCACGATGGGATAGTTGATTCCGAAATCCTTGGCGAATCTCGCGACTTCCCCTTCATCCGCGTCATCGAGAGAAACTCCCACCACCACCAGGTGATCCTTGTAGCGTTCTGCCAGATCCACCAGCTCGGGAATTTCGTCGCGGCAGGGCGGGCACCAGGTGGCCCAGAAATTCAGCAGCACGACTTTGCCGTGCCATTCTGCGGTCGAAACAACGGTTCCGTCGATTGCGCGCACCAAAAATGCGGGAGCCTGCTGCGGATTGGCCGCGAACCGGATCACTCGCATTTGGTTCGACTGCGAATCTTCCGGCTGCTCTTCCGCCGGCGAACTGTGTGAGGTTGGTTTGTCCTTGACGCTTACAATTGCCGGCGGCGCAATTTTGTGTGTTCGAGCTATGGGCGCGCCGGGCACGTTCGTGCGCCGCGATGTTCCCGCCGCAATGCCAATCGCCAGACCCGCGAGGCCCGCAATCACCGCCAGCACAACGATAAAGGACTTTTTCATTCTCCGCCCGACGCCCGATACATTATGCGGCAGACGCGCGCGACGAACAACAGGGAGTGAGCGCGATTCGAGCGAAACCAATAACCGCAGGAAGCAGGGAACGCAAGCCAAACCGGGACATCGTTCCCGAATCGAAACATCACCCCGGGCCTTGAAGGCCTCACATTGCCGCAAGCTATTGAAAACACGCGCGAAGCAATCTCGAGCTCTTGGGCTTTCACTTGCATAGGGATGTCCCGTGGGTCGCGTTCCTACACGATCCGCATCGACTGGTAGGCGGGGAGGAAGGGGCCCACTTACCGGAAGAAACGGGTCGTTCCCACCTGCCTCTGAGAGGGAAGCTAGGATGGATGACCCCATGATTCGGTCTCGCCTAGGCCGAATCAACGGAACGCGACCTTTGGGGGCTGTGGATCCCAAGCTACGGCCCCCTTCTCTTAACTCAAACATTCGGTACGGAGTTCGCTTCGTCTCTTGCTGCCACTGTCAATGTAGGCGGCGTCCGCTGAAACCGCGTCTAATGTCGAGGAGAATTCCCCGGGGATTTAGACGACCATGGTTGTTCCCACGGAGCAAACGGAACAGCCCGCTTGCGAAGCATCCGGAACTTGAGCGTTAGCCCGCCGTTTATTCCAGGTGTCGATAACAAATGCTTGAGCGTTCAACCGGATGATGAACTGGTACAAGCGCCAGTTACTTGTTTTTCGTTATTTTTATCTTGGGGAATTTTCGCCTGACTGCGGCAACCACGGATGCATGTTCAGGCTTTCCCGAACTTCTCGCCAAAGCATCTCGCGCGTGAGCGGCGTCAGGGATCGGATATTTTCTGGCGCCTTTTTCCACGAAGTCCGATTTCGGCAGTTTCTTTCGTTTAGCAGTCGTTAATTTAGCCATTATTGAATGTTTCCTCCTGGATGTGGCGGAACCTGGCGGCCCAGGGAAGCTTCCAATCGGTCAAACTGCAAAGGCCCGATCGGGCTACCGTGTGCAGTCACTCCACGAAGGACATGGCCGCCATATCTTCCATCAAATGAAAGCACGATCGTAGAAAAGCTCGAAACGCGTGTCTGTGTAGTTGTGAACATGCTTGCGAAATCATTCAGATGGTTGTCACACACAGGAGCCGCCAATCTCCGCGTCATCGAGCCCGATGATTATATCTTCCCGGAGATTCCTTTCACGAAAACTTCTGATATGGAAGCTTACATTCGCGACGGAACCTGGGGCACACGCTGTGGCAAGTTTGAATTGAGTCCTGAAAACTTGACAGTAAAGTACGTTTTCGCTCTCAGGCTCGTCGCACTAGCCAAACGATCAAACAGATAATCAATAAAGTTCCAACCAGCCCGTATCCAAACATTGTGGCCTCCTCTAAGTCCAAGACCCTCAGATTCCGGGTCCCGATGGCTCGCAGTCTGAACCATAAGCCCGGCGGCATCTGTTCAATGTGGCACACAATCCCGATTATTCGAGGGAGCGAATTCGACGACAGGAAGGCATGATCCTGACCTCATTTTTGGGAATGGGCCACGATTTTCTACTGCGGGGCTGGTTCGAGGCGGCGAAGCACGGGGATTCTGGCCTGGCGCAGGACGCTTTCCACCACATTGTCGGTCAGGCGTGAAGCATCGTAATCGAAATGCAGCAAGTTCAACTTTTCGTCGTAGCGGAATCTTTGCAGGCCGTAGGTGTTCGAAAAATTTCCGAGCGCGCGGAAGTGCTCCGGCTTCAGCCGTTCTTGCAATTCGTATGTGGAAGTCATGAATGTCATGTTCTGAAGTATAGCAGGCGCGGAGACGGAGTCAGCTCTCGCTCATAGTTGAGTGTGGCGCAGGCGCAACGCGTTGGTGATGACTGAAACGGAGCTGAAGGTCATCGCGGCGCTCGCGAGAATCGGGCTGAGCAGCAATCCGAAAAATGGATAAAGCACGCCCGCGGCAATCGGCACACCCACGGAGTTGTAAGCGAAGGCGAAGAACAGATTCTCGCGAATGTTGCGCATGGTCGCGCGGCTCAGCGTTCTGGCCCGCGCGATGCCGCGCAGATCGCCGTGCAGCAGCGTAATCCCGGCGCTCTCAATGGCGACGTCCGTGCCGGTGCCCATGGCGATGCCGACGTTCGCCTGCGCCAGCGCGGGTGCGTCGTTCACACCGTCGCCGGCCATGGCGACAATGTGTCCTTTGGATTGCAGTTCTTTCACAATCTCGCTTTTCTGGCCGGGCAGAACTCCGGCATGCACTTTCGCAATTCCAAGTTTTTGCGCTACGGCTTCAGCAGTCGCGCGGCTGTCGCCAGTGAGCATCACGATCTGGATGCCATCGCTCTGGAGTTTCGAGATGGCCTCGGGCGTGGAGGATTTTACGGGATCGGCGACGCCGATATTCCCGATTGCCTGGTTACCGAGCGCGACGAACATCACGGTTTGGCCGGCGGACTCAAGCGACTTGGCTTTTTCATCCAGCGTACCCAGTGGAATTTTTAATTCCGCAAAGAGTGCGCGGTTGCCGAGCCCCGCGGGCTGCGCGTCAACTTTGCCGGTCACACCTTTCCCGGTGCGCGACTCGAAATCTACGGTTTCGCCGAGCGCGATGCCGCGCTCTTTCGCGCCGGCGAGGATGGCGGCAGCCAGCGGATGCTCGCTCGCGCGTTCGAGCGTGGCCGCTACGCGGAGAACTTGATCTTCATTCGTTCCTGCGGCGGCGATAACTGACGTGACGCGTGGGCGTCCCTCGGTCAACGTGCCGGTCTTGTCCACCACCAGCGTGTCCACTTTTTCGAGAATCTCTAGCGCCTCGGCATTTTTTATCAGAATGCCGGCGAGTGCGCCGCGTCCCGTGCCGACCATGATGGCCATCGGAGTGGCCAGGCCAAGGGCGCAAGGGCACGCGATAATCAGCACCGCGACAGCATTCAGAAGGGCGTGCGCCATTCTCGGCTGAGGGCCGAACAAAGCCCAGACCACAAACGTGACCACAGCCACAATAACGACAGCGGGAACGAAGTAACCCGCGACGCGGTCGGCGAGTTTCTGCACTGGAGCGCGGCTGCGTTGCGCTTCGCTGACCATGCGGACAATTTGAGCCAGAAGCGTTTCGCTGCCAACACGTTCGGCGCGCATCACCAGTGTGCCGGTTCCGTTCACGGTTCCGCCTGTCACACGGCCGCCGGTAGTTTTTTCCACCGGGATGGGTTCTCCGGTCATCAGCGATTCATCGACCGAGCTTTGGCCATCAGTAACCACGCCATCGACCGGCATTTTTTCGCCGGGACGAACGCGCAGCAAGTCGCCCGGCGCGATGTGTTCGACGGGAACATCGATTTCGGTGCCGTCGGCGCGAACCAGGCGCGCGGTCTTGGGCGAAAGCGCGAGCAGTGCGCGAATCGCGGCGGAGGTGCGGCTGCGCGCGCGCAATTCCAACACCTGCCCGAGCAGAACGAGCGTGGTAATCGCGGCGGCGGCTTCGAAATACACCGGCACGCCGCCCATCACCCTGAAAGAGTCTGGGAAAATTTGCGGGAACAAAATCGCGATCACGCTGTAGAGATAGGCGGTCCCGGTGCCGAGTGCGATCAGCGTGAACATATTGAGGCTGCGATTTACGAGCGAGGCCCAGCCGCGCTCGAAGAACGGCCAGCCGCCCCAGAGCACGACGGGAGTGGCGAGAATGAACTCGATCCACCCGATCGCGCGCATGGACAGAAGATTTTGCACCGGCTGGCCGGGAATCAGGTCGGACATGGCCAGCACGAGCAAGGGAACGGTCAAGACGACGCCGGCCCAGAACCGCCGCGTCATGGAAGCGAGCTCGGGATTTTCTTCGGCTTCGATCGCGGCGGTGCGCGGCTCGAGTGCCATTCCGCAAATCGGGCACGCGCCAGGACCGGGCCGCACAATTTGGGGATGCATGGGGCAGGTGTACTCGGTGCGCGTTGCGGGGGCGGCGGGAACGGACGGCTCGAGAGCCATGCCGCACTTCGGACACGGCCCTGGATGGTCCTGGCTGACTTCCGGATCCATGGGGCAAATGAACGCGGCGGGTTTCACGGGAGCGGCAAAAGCGGCGAGGCGAGTTGCTTTCGCTCGTTGAATTTCAACCGACGAAACGACTGCTCCATCACCGCGTATCGAGGCCGGAGCTTTCACGCTCAGATATTTTTGCGGGTCGGCGGTGAATTTCGTGGCGCAACCCTGGCAACAGAAGTAATAAGTTTTTCCGACGTGCTCGAATTTTGCCGATGCGCGCGCGGGGTCCACCGCCATGCCACAGACAGGATCGCGCTCCGGCGTCTTTGCCGTGGCCTCAATTGTGTTTGGCTGAGTCATTTTTATTGCGGATGCATATTCGATGCGCTAAACGCCCCCTCGATTTTTGTTGCGATTAGAAGACATCGCGATCCTTTGTTTTCAATGAGTTAGTTCGAGTTCTAATCCCTGATGTTGCGATTAGAAAGGCGCCTCCTATCGATTCCGAAGGCTTGAGCCTGCTATCTATTCTGCCCTTTGCCGCGTTGCCATTTTTGGCCACGACTCATGCTTCGCGATTTACGCTAGCACGAAGAAAGTGCGGCGTGAAGTGGTTGGAGGCTGTGGACGAGGTGGCTGCGCTAGTTCGACTTCAGGAGGGAATCGAGGTAGGCGGTCATCTCGGGGCTGGTCCAATCCTGCGGGCCTACGAGTTTACGGTCGAGCTTGCCGCTGCGATTGATGACGTAAGTGTCCGGAAACATGGTGGTGCCGTATTCGAGCGCGATCTGGTGCGAGGCATCGCGGTAATTCGGGTAGCTGATGTTGAAAGTCTTTAGGAAACTTTCGTATTCCTGCTCGGTGGGATCCACGCTGACGCCGAGGATGGTGCCGCCCATGGGCGCGATGCGGTGCTGCAGCGCGTTAAGCGAAGGAGCTTCCTCGATGCAGGGGGGGCAGGAAGCAAACCAGAAATTCAAGAGAACAACTTTGCCGCGAAGATCGGAGAGGTGCGCGGGCTTGCCGTCGAGCGTGAATGCGAAATCCTTGGCCGAGCTTCCGCGGAGGCTAGGTTCGCCCTGGCGGTAATCGGGATGCGCGAATAAGACCAGCAGCCCCGCAAGAAACGCGAGCACCAGGCCTGTTTTCAGTTTCCGTTTCAATCCTTTGTCCAAGCAACCTATAATACGAGCATCCGCGAATTAAAAGCGAGCACTTTGCCGATTCGCGAATTCGAACGCCAGACTCGCTCGATTCGAAAATCCAATGATATCCGCGATTATTCCGGCCCGAAATGAGGAAGCCTCGATTGCGCGCGTGGTGGAATCGCTCGCGGAGCAGCCGGAAATCGGAGAGATCATCGTTGTGGATGACGAATCCACCGACCGCACCGGCGCGATTCTGGCGGAGCTTGCCTCGCGCATATCAAGACTCAAAATCTTGAGCACGGGTTCGCTCCCTGAGGGCTGGGTGGGCAAGAATTATGCGGCGTCGATTGGCGCGGCGGCGGCGACGGGCGACTGGCTGCTTTTCACCGACGCGGACACGTGCCATTTGCGCGGCGCGGCGCGGCGCGCGCTGAGCGACGCTGCGGATCACGACGCGGTGCTGGTCTCGTATTCGCCCGAGCAGGAGATGGAGACGTTCTGGGAACGCGCGCTGATTCCGTTCGTGTACTGCCGGTTGGCGCTGCGATTTTCGTTTGCGCGGGTGAATGATCCGGCGCAGCCGGAAGCGGCGGCCAACGGACAGTTCCTGATGATTCTGCGCGAGGTGTACGACAAAGTGGGAGGCCACGCGGCGATTGCCGGACAGATTCTGGAAGATGTGGCGTTGGCGCGTCGCGTGAAGAGGGAAGGATACGGAATTTACTTCACCGCGCCGATGGGGATTGTCCGGACGCGAATGTATCGAAGCTTCGGCGCGATGTGGCAGGGCTGGACGAAGAATCTTTATCCGCTGATGGGCGGCAAACCCCTGGGCGTTTTCGTTGAGCTTGTGGATGTGCTCCCGTGGGTTGAAATCGCCCTGATGAGTTTATTTTTCGTAATTTACATTGCGGGAAGAAAAGGGACGCCTGCCTGGTTCCTGCCGGCGCTCGTGCTGGCTGCGCTTTTCGGGCGCATGTTTCGCTACGGCGTAGACCTTTACAGGAATCTCTACCCGGTTTCCTACATCAAATATTACATACCGGGATTGTGCGTTTATTGTGCGGCGCTGATCGCATCCTGGTGGAAAAGCACGCAGGGAGCGATCGTTTGGAAGGGAAGGGCCTACTCGGCGCGAGGCCAATGATCCGCATCACACGCAAAATCGAATTTTCCGCGGCGCACTTTTATCACAACCCGAATTTGTCCGCGGAGGAGAATCGCCGCGTTTTCGGCAAGTGCAATAATCCGCACGGCCACGGCCACAATTACGCGCTGGAAGTGACCATCGCGGGCGAGCCCGATCCCACGACGGGGATGGTGCTCGATTTGAAGGAACTGAAGGATGTGCTGCAGCGCGAAGTGATGGATCGTCTGGATCATCGGCACTTGAATTACGAAGTCCCGGAACTCACGGGCCAGATTCCGACCTGCGAGAACATTGCGGCGATGATCTGGAAACTTCTCGCGCCGAAGATTACCGCGGGCAAGCTGGACCGCGTGCGGCTGTACGAATCGCCCGACCTCTTCGCCGATTGTACGGTGGATGCGGCCAATGGCAACGGAGCGCGCGCGTGAAAATCTCGTTGACGCGGCGATATCGTTTTTCGGCTTCGCACCGGCTGCACACGCCGAAGCTAAGCGAGGAAGAAAATCGCAGAATTTACGGCAAATGCAGCAACCCGTATGGACACGGGCATAATTACGTGGTTGAGGTGACGCTGACCGGGCCGGTGGACCCGGAGACGGGAATGATCGCGAACCTGGCCGAGCTTGACCCGTTCGTCGAGCGCGAAGTGATTGAGCCCTTCGATCACAAATTCTTGAACGAAGAGGTTCCGGAGTTTCGAGCAGAGGTCGCAACCACTGAGAATCTCTGCCGCGAGATTTTTCGCCGGCTGAAAAGCTTTCCGGCGGCGCGACTGGAAAAAGTTCGAATCGAAGAAACGAGCAAGAACAGCTTCGAAATCGTGGATGAACTCGAGGAAGCGGCAAAGTGAGGAGCCGAAAGACCATGAGCGAGACAACTGAAATCGTGATTCCGGAGACGGCGGGCTCGGAGAGCATTGCTGATCTCGTGCGCAAGATGCTGGTGCAAATCGGGGAAGACCCCAACCGCGAAGGCTTGCGGCGGACGCCGGAGCGCTTCGAGAAGGCGCTGCGCTTTTTGACCAGCGGCTATCGGCAGGACCCGGAAAAACTTCTGAACGGGGCGATGTTCAGCGTGTGCTACGACGAGATGGTGGTGGTTAAGGACATCGAGGTTTACAGCTTGTGCGAGCACCATCTGCTGCCGTTTTTCGGGCGCTGCCACGTGGCTTACATCCCGTCCAAAAAAGTGGTGGGACTGAGCAAAATCGCGCGGCTGGTGAATATGTTCGCGCGGCGGTTGCAGATTCAGGAGCGGCTGACGAGCCAGATTGCCAAGGCGATTCAGGACCATCTGAGCCCGGAGGGCGTGGGCGTGATTATCGAAGCGCGGCATTTGTGCATGGTGATGCGCGGCGTGGAGAAACAAAACTCGATGGCCACGACGAGCGCGATGCTGGGCGCGTTTCGCGAGAACAAGCAGACGCGCGACGAATTCCTCTCGCTGATTCATACCGGAAAGAGTTAACCTAGCAGGCCTTTGAGGGCGCGACGGGCCCCGCGAAAATTCAGGAGATGCGATTCATGAAGATAACGGCACTGGTTTGTCTGGCGGCTGTCGCGCTCACGGCGATTGCGGTCCCTCGCGGCATCATGGCCTCACGCGCGGAAGACGCCTCGGCGCGCTGGAATGCGCTGGCGGACGCCTACTTTGACGACGTCTTCAAGTTCAACCCTACCTACGGAACGCTTCTTGGGCTTCATCAGTATGACGCGGAACTCCAGGACTATTCGCGCGCCGGAGTGGAAAAGGAGATAGCGGCGCTGCACGCTTTTGAGAAACGCGTGGAGGCATTCGATCCCAAGGGCCTCAGCGAAACGGAGACTGCCGACCGTGAAATTGTCCTCGCAAATATCCGCGGGACGCTGCTGACTCTGGAAACCATCCGGCCGTGGGAGAAAAATCCGGACAATTATTCGGGCGGAATCGCCAACAGCGTTTACACCATCATGAGCCGCCGTTTCGCGCCACCGGACGAGCGCCTGCGGTCGGTGATCGCGCAGGAAAAACAAGCGCCGGAAGTGTTTGCCGCCGCGCGCGAAAACCTGAAAAATCCGCCACGCGTCTCTACGGAGATTGCGCTCGAGCAGCTTCCCGGGATCATCAGCTTCTTTCAGAAGGATGTCCCGGCGGCTTTCCATGACGCTACGGACCCGGCGGTGAAAGAGCAGTTTGCGAAATCAAACGCCGGTGTAATCGCGGCGCTGCAAAGCTACGAAGAATGGCTGAAGTCGGACTTGCTGTCGCGCTCGAAGGGCGACTTTCGCATTGGCGCCGAGACTTTCGCGAAGAAGCTGCACTACGACGACATGGTGGATATACCGCTCGATCAACTGTTGGAAATCGGCTGGGCGGATTTGCACAAGAATCAGGCGGAGTTCAACCGCATTGCCAAGGAACTGGAACCGCAGAAGACAGCGAAGGAAACACTGGCCGAGTTAGCCTTGGACCACCCGGCACCGGACCATCTGCTGCAAAGCTTCCGCGATAAGTTCGATGGGCTCGTCGCGTTCATTGGCGCGAAGCACATCATCACGATCCCTTCCGACGTTCGACCTACAGTGCAGGAGACGCCGCCGTTCATGCGCGCGACTACTTTTGCTTCCATGGACACGCCGGGACCATTTGAGAAAGTGGCCAAGGAAGCCTACTTCAACGTCACCCTTCCGGATGCGCACGACACGCCCGAACAAGTTGCCGGATTCATGGCGGAATTTAATGTCGGAACGATTGTGACGACGGCGGTGCACGAAGCCTATCCCGGGCACTACATACAATTTTTGTGGGCGCCGCAATTTCCTACGAAAGTGCGCAAGATCCTGGGCGCGAACACCAACGTCGAAGGCTGGGCGCATTACTGCGAGCAGATGATGCTGGACGAAGGCTACGCCCAGCCGGGAACGGGCGCGAAAGATGAACGCGAGGCCAAGCTGATTCGCTTGGGGCAATTACAGGACGCGCTTTTGCGCGACGCTCGATTTGTCGTCGGCATCCAGCTGCACACGGGCAACATAACATTTGATCAAGCGGTGGACTTGTTCGTGAACGAGGGGTATCAATCCCGAGAGGGCGGCCTGGTGGAAACGAAACGCGGCACGGCGGACCCGACGTATCTTTATTACACGCTGGGCAAGCTCGAAATACTCAAGCTGCGCTCCGACATGCAACGAAAACAGGGTGCGGCGTTTTCGCTCGAGAAATTTCACAACGACTTCATGCGTCAGGGCCCTGCACCAATCAAAATCGTGCGTAAGGCGATGCTCGGAGACGATTCTCCGGCGCTCTGACGAATGTAAACGGACAACTTGAGGCAAAATCCGAGAGCGAGAACGGCCGGCGCACAGCCGAACCTACAGTAAAATCCCTTTGCGGTCTAAGGTGACTGTGCTAGCATTTTTACTGTCGAAGAAGAGACAAAAAGCGTAGAGCAGGGCACGGCGGTTTCAGGGCGAGGGGGAAAGTTGATGGAAGCTAAGGCACAGTTGATCGAGCAATTCCGGACGCACACGAGCGACACAGGATCACCGGAAGTGCAGATTGCATTGTTGAGCGAACGCATCAACTATTTGACCACTCACCTAAAGTCCCACGCGAAGGATCACGCCTCACGGCGAGGGTTGATCATGATGGTCAACAAACGCCGGCGGCTGCTGGACTATCTGAACCGGCGCGACCCGAACCGGTATCGCGAGATTGTGGAACGACTCAGCTTGCGCAAGTAGCACGGTTTTCCTGAGCGGCCGTTCGGGCCGCGCTTTTACTTTCCGCACAAACCAGCGTTTTCAGGCGACATGCGGGCTGGCAGGACCGTGCAGCGCGAGGCCGTTTGCTCGATAGTATTCCGCTCCGTTTCCTTCGCAGGTTGTCCCCCTTCGACGTATTTCCCGAGAGCGATCTCTCTATCTGAAACAGCGCCTCCGATGACTCGGAGCAAAAAGGATGTGAAGTGATGTTTGAACAAGTAAGTTTGGAAGTAGGTGGACGCACGTTGACGTTTGAGACGGGCAAAATGGCGCGTCAAGCGCATGGCGCTATCGTGGCGCGTTACGGCGATACGGTTGTGCTGGCTACGGCCTGCATGGACAACAAAGCCACGGAAAAAGATTTTCTCCCCCTCACGGTGGATTACCGCGAGTACACCTATTCGGCGGGAAAGATTCCCGGCGGATTCTTCAAACGCGAAGGACGCCCCTCGGAAAAGGAAGTACTTACGTCGCGATTGACCGACCGGCCCCTGCGGCCGCTCTTTCCGGAAGGATGGTCGAACGAGACGCAGATCGTCTCCATGGTCCTCTCCGCCGACAGCGAAAATGATCCGGACGTGATCGGCGTGACCGCGGCTTCCGCGGCGCTCTATATTTCGAAGATTCCGTTTACCACTCCTATCGCCGCCGTTCGCGTGGGCATGCTGGAAGGCAAGCTGGTCGTGAATCCGACCGTTGCGGAGCAAAAGACGAGCCAAATAAACATTGTGGTAGCCGGCTCGGACGAAGCCATCGTGATGGTGGAATCGGGCGCGCTCGAAGTTTCCGAGGAGACGGTGGTGCAAGCGCTGGAATTTGGGCACGCGGAAATCCGCAAGATTGTGGCAGCCATTCGCGAGCTGTATGCAAAAGTAAAGCCGACGAAGCTTACGGCCACCCCGCCTGCCTTCGACGAAGCTCTTTACAAGCAGATGCAGCAGCAATACGGCGACAAACTGCGCGACGCCATGGATACCGCCAAACATCCCAAGGCTGAAAGCTATGGCCTGGTGGACGCGATCAAGGCGGAAATTTACGCTGCAATACCGGCGGAAGACATCGAGAAGAAGAGGCTCGCGGCTCGCGCTTTCGAGCGTTTGCGCGAACGCATTTTCCGCGACGATATGCTGGTTCGGCGCCGGCGTCCCGATGCTCGCGCATTCGACCAAGTTCGCGAGATCACTTGCGAAACGGGGGTTCTGCCGCGCGCTCACGGCTCCGCGCTTTTCACTCGCGGCGAAACGCAGTCTCTCTCCACCTGCACGCTCGGCACGAAGGAAGATATGCAGCGGCAGGACCTGCTCTTCGAGCAGGACACCTTCAAGCGCTTCATGCTGCATTACAACTTCCCGCCGTTCTCAGTCGGCGAAGTGAAGTTCCTGCGCGGGCCGGGCCGCCGCGAAATCGGGCACGGCGCTCTTGCCGAGCGCGCGCTCGCAAACCTGCTTCCGCCGGATGCGGAGTTTCCCTACGCCATCCGTTGCGTTTCGGACATTCTCGAATCGAATGGCTCGTCTTCGATGGCTACCGTTTGCGGCGGCTCTCTCGCGTTGATGGACGCGGGCGTTCCGCTGAAGGCCGCTTGCGCCGGAATCGCGATGGGCTTGGTGGTGGAAGGCGACAAATACGCCATCCTGACCGACATCGCCGGCGCGGAAGATCATTACGGCGATATGGATTTTAAAGTTGCCGGAACGCGGCAGGGAATTACGGCGCTGCAGATGGATATCAAAGTGGGCGGCGTCAGCATCAGCATGATGCGTGAAGCGCTGGCCCAGGCCCGCAAGGCGCGTATCGAGATTTTGGACATCATGGACCGCACGCTCTCGAGCGGCCGCGCGGAAATTTCCACTTTCGCACCGCACCTCTTCATGTTGAGCATTCCCACGGACAAAATTCGCGACCTGATTGGGCCGGGCGGAAAGAAAATCCGGTCGATCATCGAGGCCACGGGCGTGAAGATTGACGTGATGGACGACGGCAAGGTCCACGTCTTCGCTTCCGGCGGAAAATCAGCGGAAGAAGCGCTGAAGATGATTCGCGACGTGACGGCTACGGCGGAGATGGGCAAAACCTATCTCGGCACGGTAGTTCGCATCGCGGAGTTTGGCGCTTTCGTCGAAATTTTCCCGGGGACGGACGGCATTCTGCACATCAGCGAAATCGCCGAAGCGCGCATTCGCGCGGTCCGCGACGAACTGAAGGAAGGCGACCAGATTCTCGTGAAGGTGCTCGCGATTGAAGGGAACAAGATTCGACTGAGCCGCAAAGCAGTCCTGCGCGACCAGCGCGACAAGCAACCGAAGGCAGAAGCCGCGACCTAGTCGAGATTTACGGCTGCCGTAAGAAAAATCTAAATCAAGGGAGGCGGATGGATCGCCTCCTTTTTTTTGCGGTGATAAAGAGGGTTATTCGCCGCCGGGGCTGGAGACGCGCTCGATGCTCGCGCCGATGGCGCTCAGCTTGTCTTCGATGCGTTCGTATCCGCGGTCGATGTGATATACGCGGTCGATCCACGTGGTGTTGTCGGCCACGAGCCCGGCCAGCACGAGCGAAGCGCTGGCGCGCAGGTCGGACGCGGTGACCGGCGCTCCGCTGAGCGGCGTGGGGCCGGTGACGGCTGCGAGATTCCCGTCGACAACGATGTTCGCGCCCATGCGCATCATTTCGCTCGCGTGCAGGTAGCGATTCTCAAAAATTGTTTCGCGGACGTGCGATACGCCGGTGGCCTGCGTCGCGAGGGCCATGAACTGCGCCTGCATGTCGGTGGCGAACCCGGGATATTCCTCGGTGGTCACGTCGGCGGCGACTAGTTTTTTTGCGGCTCGCACGCGTAACGCGCCGTTTCCTTCGCATTTGATTTCAACGCCGCATTCTCTGAATTTGCTGATCACGGCCGCCAGATGGTGCGGGTCGCATTTCGTGAGAAGGAGGTCGCCTCCGGTAATGGCGCCAGCGACGAGAAAAGTGCCGGTCTCGATGCGGTCAGGAATAATGGAGTGCGTGGCGCCGTGCAGCTTAGGAACTCCCTGAATGCGAAGCGTGGAGGTGCCAAGCCCTTCGATCTTGGCGCCCATTTTGATGAGCAGCTCGGCGAGATCGGTGACTTCGGGCTCGAGCGCGGAATTTTCGAGAATGGTTTCGCCTTCGGCCAGGACCGCGGCGGTCAAAATATTTTCCGTGCCAGTTACCGTGATTTTGGGGAAACGGAACGTGGTGCCGCGAAGGCGTTTCGCGCGCGCCTCCACGTAGCCGTGCTCCATCGAAATCTGCGCGCCGAGTTTTTCGAGCGCTTCGATGTGGATGTCGATGGGCCGCGCTCCAATAGCGCAGCCGCCAGGAAGCGAAACGCGCGCGTAGCCGAAGCGGGCCACCAACGGCCCGAGCGTCAGCACGGAGGCGCGCATGGTTTTCACCAGTTCGTAGGGCGCCTCGCGATGCGACACCGTTTCGGCTTGAATGGTGAATTCGCTCGGAGGAAGGTCCGGGCTCTCGACGCGGCAGCGCATGTGCGCGAGCAGCTTGGCCATGGTGATGATGTCGCGAACGTGCGGAATATTTTGGAGCGAAACGGGCTCGTTCGTCAGCAGCGTCGCAGCCATGCAAGGCAACGCGGCATTCTTCGCGCCGCTGATTTGGACGGTGCCTTCGAGTCTGCGTCCGCCTTGGATTTTGAATCGGTCCATGTTATTTCCCCTGGCCCCGCGCGCGAGATCGCGATTTTTCGTGCGATGCAAGCGCCTGCAGCACGTTGCCGCTCGATTGAGCCAGGCGCCGCCGCGCATCGCGTAAGTTTGCGCCTGTTTTCAGCATCACAAGCGCGACCGGCAAATTGTGTCCCGCTTGACGCAGAGCGTGTTCCGCAGCCGACGGAGAAACGCGCGCAGCCTCTTCGAGAATCCGCGCACCCCTTTGCCGCAACTTCTGATTTGTCAGCGCCACGTAGATCATCCAGTTCCCGTAAACTCTGCCGAGCCGCACCATCGCTGCAGTAGAAAGCAGGTTGAGGACCATTTTCTGCGACGTGCCGGCTTTCAGGCGCGTCGAACCGGCAATCGCTTCCGGGCCCGTCTCGGGCGTGATAGCGATTCGCGCGGCAGCCGCGAGCGGCGAACGGCGATTCGAAGTGACGCCGATCGTCACCGCGCCGCGCTTTCGCGCTAACTTCAAGGCTCCCAGAACGTACGGAGTCGTTCCGCTTGCGGCCAGGCCCACAACGACGTCGCCCCTCTTCACCCTCGCTGCGGCAAGATCGCGCGCGCCATTTGCGGCGGAATCTTCGGCGCCTTCGACAGCGCCGCGCATGGCTCGCGCGCCGCCGGCCATGACTGCGCGCACCATTTTCGGCGGCGTGCTGAAAGTCGGCGGACATTCGGCAGCGTCGATCGCCGCGAGACGCCCGCTCGTCCCCGCGCCAACGTAGAAAAGCCGGCCACCCGCGCGCAAACTTTTCACGATGGCATCGACGGCACGCGCGATGGCCGGAAGCTCGCGCCGCACGGCAAGCGCCACGCGCGCGTCCTCTCTATTCATGACGCGCAGAATGCCGAGCGTGGACTTGGTATCGAGCCCGCGCGAGCGCGGATTTCGCTCCTCAGTTTTCGACAGCTTCAACGCGCCCTCTAAGAGTGCCTACATTGATTATACCGGGAGGGAGCGCCGGGTTTGCAGGGCTGCGAGCGTTTCCGCAGGGCATTGTGACCTGGAAGTTATCGAGCCGGGGCGGGCTGTTTTGCGAGGCCCAGAGACTCCATCACCGCATCGTGGAGCGCCGGACGAACCTGGCGAATTTTCTCGTTCGCACGCGTGGGATTCACGCGATTCGTGAGCAAAACGACGAAAAGGCTGCGTTCGGGATCGATCCAAAGCGACGTCCCAGTGAACCCGGTATGGCCAAAACTGCCGGGCGAAAAGTCATGGCCGGAAGAAGAAGGCTGGGTGGCTACGTCCCATCCGAGCGCCCGTGCGGAATCGCCGATTGGCTGCCTGGCAGTGAACTGATCGATGATCGCGCGCGTGAGCAGGCGATGGTAGGCGTAGATGCCGCCATTCAAAATCATCTGCGCGAACACGGCCGCATCGCCCGCAGTCGAAAAAAGACCCGCATGGCCGGCGACGCCTCCCATGGCCCAGGAATTTTCGTCGTGGACTTCGCCCTGCAGCAGGCGCTTGCGGAAATCGGCGTCGAATTCCGTGGGCGCAATTTTTGCGCGAAGAGCGCGCGGCGGGTTGAAGGTGGAATGGTCCATGCCCAGCGGCGCGAAAATGTGCTGCCTGGCGTATGCATCGAGAGTCAGGCCCGTCAGCCGCTGGACGATCTCGCCGAGGAGAATGAATCCGAGGTCGGAGTACTCCACCTGCTTGCCGGGCTCGTGGACCAGCGGCTCGGCAATCACGCGCGCGAGAACTGAGTCGTAACCCTTAGCGTCCTTGTAAAAATCGCGGTGCGCGGGAAGGCCGGAATCGTGCAAGAGCAGATTGCGCACGGTGATGCGCGCGCGCCATGCCGGATCGGGATCGGATTTCGCCGCGGCCGCGAGCTCAGGAATATAGCGGATCACAGGCGTGTCGAGGTCCAGGCGTTTCTGCTGGATGAGCATCATCACGGAAGTGGTCGTGACGATGACTTTCGTGAGCGAGGCCATGTCGTAGATCGTGTCCGGCGTTACTTTCGGAGATTTTGCGTCGCGCGTGAGGGTGCCGAAGGGATGCACGACGAGCTGATCGTGCAGTCCAACGGCGACCACACCGCCGGGAAATGCTCCGTCCGCCACCGCGCGGTCGAGCACGTCGAATGCAGGCTGCAGGCGCGCGGACATCGCAGTGGGCGCGGGCTCGAGCGTCATCGGATTCGCGGCGACGTTGAGGCCTGCTCCGCGCTTCACCGTGCCGGGAACCGTCACCGGAATTTTTCCGCCGATGGCGGACTGGCCAAAGAGGGCGCGGACGGCGGCGCGCTGCGAAACGTCATTGGTAGCGAACTCAGAGAGCCACGTCTTTGCGGTGGGGAAATTCTCGACGAGATAGGGACTGCCGAACGACATCACAATCGTTGGCTTGCCCGTGGCCAGGAATTGGTTCACGAACTTGCGCTGGTCCTCGGGCATTCCCACGTTTCCTTTGCGGTCGGCCACGCGCACGAATAGAGCGGCAATCGCCACATCGTAAGTATCGGGCGGCGGCAGGGCGAGCGCGCTCACGCCCGAGAATTGTGTGTCTGCGCGCAAGGCTTTCAACGAATCCACGCGCCAGCGGATTTCGGGCTCGATCGTTTCGCCGGGATAGGGGTCCGCATCGGCGGAGAGCGAAACGAGCAGCACGCGCGACGGCCGCGTGGCATCGAGAGGCAGAAGGTTTGGCGTGTCCCGCAGCAGCGTCACCCCGCGATCCCCAATGCTCTGGGCCTGCGTTTCAAATTCCGGCCGCGCGAATTTTTCGCTGATTCGCTCGATGTCCACCAGGCGATCTTTGTCCAGTCCCACGCGCGATTTAGCCAGCAGGATCCGGCGGACGGATTCGTCGACGCGCTTTACCGAAATGCGCCCGGATTTCACTGCTTCTTCGAGGGCCGCCATCGCCGCATCGGGCACGGGCGGCATCAAAAGCACATCTGCGCCGGCCTCGACCGAGCGAACGGCGGCCTCGCCCGGCGCGTACAGCGATGTGACACCGCCCATATCCAGCGCGTCGGTAACGATCAGGCCTTTGAATTTCATTTCGTCGCGCAATAGGCCAGTCAAGATGCTTTTGGAAAGCGTCGCGGGAACGGTCGGGTCGGACTCGAAAGCCGGAACGCTCAGATGGCCCGGCATAATCGAACTCACGCCTGCGGCAATCGCTGCGCGGAAGGGAACGAGCTCGGTGCCCTCGAGTTCCGCGCGGTCGCCAGGGACTGCGACCAGAGCGAGATGCGAATCGACGCTCACATCGCCGTGGCCGGGAAAATGCTTGGCGGTGGCGAGCGCGCCATTTTCTTCCGCGCCACGAACGAATTGCGCGACGTATTCGGCGACGCGCTGCGGATCTTCTCCAAAGGATCGAATGTTGATGATGGGATTGTCGGGATTATTATTCACGTCCGCGACTGGCGCAAAAATCCATTGGACGCCAGCGGCGCGCGCTTCGAGCGCGGTCACTTTCCCCATGGTGTAGGCGAGTTTCGGATCGTTCGTTGCGCCCACGGCCATGGCTGAAGGAAAGGACGTGCCTTCGTCAATCCTCATCCCTGTGCCGGATTCGAAGTCGGCGCCGATCAGAAGAGGAATTTTCGCGCGCCTCTGCAATTCATTAGTGAGGACCGCGCTTGGGTACACCTGGCTGCGTTCGATTCCCAGCGGTCCGCGTATGGTACCGAGGATCAGGCCGCCCACGTCGTTCTCTTCGACTTGATGGAGCAGTTGTTTGTAGTCGGCGCTTTCGGTAGAGGTGAAAACGCCGAAATAATACGGCATCAGCATCTGGCCGAGCTTTTCGCGAAGCGTCATTTTCTTCAAAGTAGTTTCGACCCACGCGGAGTTGGCAACGGGCCGCCGGTCTTTTGTGGCAGGACTTTTCTGCGCGCGAGAGGAAGCTGTCATGAGAAGAAGCAGGAGCAGCGCGAAAAGGCCGAGTTTACGCATGGCAACCGTCGGTGGCCTTCTATGTTGACGCCCGCATCCCGCGACTGTATATAGCACACGGTTCTATGGCGTACAACGAAACGTCCGCGCGCGTGTTTCGTATCCGTTCTCTAGCCGTTTTATTACCGGCTGCGATTTTCAGCGCGTTTTACCCTGTATCCATGTCTTTGCCTCGATTTTCAGCGCCGCAGCAGGCCGTCCAGCAAACGAAAACCGGCATCGATGTGCTCGCGGAACAGAAATATGCGCCGCTACGCGGGAAGCACGTCGGGGTGGTCACCAATCAGACGGGTGTGGATTCGCAAGGGCGGCGGACGATTGATTTACTGGCGCATGCCGATGGCGTGAAGCTCGTCGCGATTTTCAGCCCGGAGCACGGCATTTTGTCGAACGCCGACGCTGCTATCGAGAACAGCAAGGACGCCGCGACGGGCTTGCCGATTTACAGCCTTTACGGCGAGACGCGACGCCCGACGGATGCCATGCTGAAGGGGATCGATGTTCTGGTCTTCGATATTCAGGACGCTGGCGTGCGCTTTTACACCTACACCACGACGATGGCTTACTGTATGGAAGAAGCGGCCAAACGGCATATCGCTTTCATTGTGCTCGACCGTCCGGACCCCATCAACGGGGAGACCATCGAAGGGCCGATGCTCGATCCTGACCGCCTTTCTTTTGTCGGATATTTTCCGATGCCGGTGCGCTATGCGATGACGCTCGGCGAACTCGCGCAAATGTTCAACGCGGAAAACAAAATTGGCGCGGACTTACATGTAGTCGCGATGAGCAGCTGGAAACGAAATGAGGGCTACGATCAAACAGGCCTGGGGTGGATTCCGCCGTCGCCAAATCTTCGCACGGTGGATGCCGCGTTTCTTTATCCCGGAATCGAAATCCTGCAGGCCGGGGGCGTCTCGGTCGGTCGTGGAACGGCAACTCCCTTTGAATTGTTGGGAGCGCCCTGGATTCACGCGGATGCGTTCGCGGGGGTGCTCAACCGCCGCAAGATTCCGGGCGTGAGCTTCAGTGCGACTGGGTTTACTCCGAGCGATGGCCTCTATGCGGGCGAGCCTTGCGACGGCATCTCGATCAAAATCGTGGATCGAAGCGCGCTTGGCTCCATGCGCATGGGACTAGAAATTGCCGACGTGTTGCACCGTATGTATCAGGACAAGTTCGACGTCGACAAAACTATCGCGCTTCTCGGATCTAAATCCACGGTGGAACAGCTCGCCGGCGGCGACCGCCCGAAACAAATCATCGCGGGCTGGGACGCCGACCTCGCAAAATTCCGCGCCTTGCGCGCGAAATATCTCATCTATCAATGAACCTACGATTGAAGCTACGATAAAACCGCGATGATGGCCCAGGCGGCTTGATGCGAATTTGTTCTTTGTTGCCTTCGGCAACGGAAATTCTCTACGCGCTCGGACTCGGCGATTCCGTGGTGGGAGTGACGCACGAATGCGATTTCCCCGCGGCTGCCGCGAAGAAGCCCGCATTGATACGTCCGCGCGTGGATCCGCACGCTCCCTCGGATGAAATCGATCGCGAAGTGCGCGAGTTGGTGGAGCGCGGCGAAAGCATCTATGCTGTCGACGCCGACCTGCTGCGGTCGCTCGAGCCAGATCTGATTGTGACCCAGGACCTCTGCCACGTTTGCGCCGCTTCGCCGGAAGATTTGGCTACCGCACTCACGCGATTACCTAAAAAGCCGCGCGTTCTTGCGCTTACGCCGCATTCGCTCGCGGATGTCTGGGCCGACATTCGCCGCACGGGCGAAGCCACGCAGCGCCGCCGGGAAGCTCAAGCATTGGCGCTTACACTCGAGCAGAGAGTAGCCGCGATTGCGGCCAAGGTTGCGCGCTCCGGTTCGCGCCCGCGCGTTCTCTGCCTCGAATGGCTCGATCCGTATTACGTCGGCGGGCATTGGGTCCCGGAAATGGTTGCGAATGCGGGAGGCGAAGATGTCCTGGGACGCGCGGGCGAACCTTCGTTTCGCGTAAGCGCGGAAGAAATCGCCGCGACCGCCGCAGAAATGATTGTCGTGATGCCGTGCGGCTTTAGCGTTGTGCGCGCCGCCGCTGAATTCAGCGCCGCGCCGCTTCCCGATGTTTGGAGCGACTTGCCTGCTATCCGCGATGGGCGCGTGTTTGCAGTTGACGCAAACAGCTACTTTTCTCGGCCGGGTCCGCGCCTTGCGGATGGCGTCGCGCTTCTCGCGCATCTCTTCCATCCGGATTTGTTTCCGCAACCGCCGTCTGCAAGCGCCTTGTGCCGTTTGTGATCAGCTCGTAGCCGATGGCGAATCGCTATGTCGCTTGTCGCGCCACATGCGATAGAAGGGAAGTCCGGAGAGAATCATCGCGAGGCCGATCGAAGAGCGCACCGGTCGGTCAATCCAGATATTCACCGTGAGCGCGACTGCGCCCGCGATGAACAGCGCCGGAACGACCGGATAGCCCCAGGTGCGGTACGGCCGCTTGAGATCTGGCGCAATTCGCCGCAGGCGGAACATGGCGACCACGGAGAGCGCGTAAAAAATCCAGGCCGCGAATACGAAGAGCGAGGTCAGCTCCTCGAACGTTCCGGTCAGGGCCATCAATCCCGCAAGCGTGCCCTGAAATATCAGCGCGCCGCCCGGCGTGCGAAACCGTGGATGCACAGTTCCGGTGACGCGAAAAAATAATCCGTCACGGGCCATGGCATAGGGAACTCGCGCGCCGCTCAGAATTGACGAATTCAGCGTGCCGAGCGCCGCGACGATCATCGCGAGCGTAATCCAGAACGCCGCGCCGCCCCCGGCAAAGCTCGCGACCACATCCGACGCGATATGCGAGGACCCCGCAACGGCTGCGAACGGAAGCGCGTAGAAGCACACCGCGCTGAACAACAAATAAATGGCAGCGACGAGCAATGTCCCGCCAACAAGCGCGAGTGGAATATTCCGCTCCGGATTTTGCACCTCGGAGCCGACGCGGTTGAGGTCTTCCCATCCGTCGTAGGCCCACAGCGCCGCAGCGAGCGCGGCCAAAAATGCGCCGAGCGTTCCCACGCTCGTTTTCGCAGGCCAGAAGGGCTGAAAGTGCGACATGCTTCCGTGGCCAAACCAGAAGCCTGCCGCCACAATGGCCAGTACGGCCGCGATTTTTAGAATCGTGAGCGCCACCTGCACGCGCCCGCCCAGGCGCACGCCGAGATAATTTATAAACGTGAAGAGCGCGATCATTCCGGCCGCGAGCGGCTGCGCCCAGGTGAACACGAAATCGTAAGGCTTGCCGCCAAACGGAAGCGTGACGTGCCACGAAAATATCGGCATGGCAATGGCTGGAATCAGGAAACTCGAAAATCGCGCGAACCCAGCGGCGATGGAAGCCGCGGAGCTCGATTCGCCCACCGTCGAGTGCATCCAGCCAAAGAGAAATCCCCAGACGGGCCCGAGCCCGCTGCGCAGATACGCATACTGCCCGCCGGCTTCCGGCATCGCCGCGCCGAGTTCGGCAAACGACAGCGCGCCGAATAGCGAGAGCAAGCCGCCCACGATCCATGCGGCGTAGACGACGCTGACCGAGCCGCCCACCGACGCCATTTCGCTCGGCTTCAGAAAAATCCCCGTGCCTATCATCGTGCCAACGACGATGGCCGATGCAGCCCACGGGCCGAGGCCTCGTATGAGGTCGAGCCGTTCTCCGGGTTTGACGCCGTTTGATATGAAATGCTCCGCAACGATTCGAAATGTTAAGTCTGCTGCTCCGCGCCATTGGTTGCGCGAGCGGCTTCAGACGCGCTCCGCACAAAAATGCTCGCGAGCGAGCCCACCGCAAACGTAATCACGGTGCCGACGAACACGTACCAGGTCCAAGCGAGCGGCGTCTTGAACTTGACGACGACCATCGCAGCGAGCCCCACGCCGAATCCCACGAGTGCGCCCGTTTCATTCGCGCGCCGATTCCACGTACCCAGTAAAAACACGCCCAGCATCGCGCCATAAGTAATCGACGCGATGGTGAGTCCCGCCACCAGCACCGGCCCCCAGCGGACGAGCCCCAGCAGACCAAGCACCACGCCCCACACGAGCGTCAACTTCCGCGAGCTTCCGAGCGACTGCGCGGCAGCAGCTTCACCACGGCGCGCGCCCAGGTCCATGATGCTAGAGGATGCCAGCGAGTTCAACGAGCCGCTCGCATTTGACATCGCGATTGCAAAGATCGAAGCAAGCACGATCCCGGCGAGCCCCACGGGCATTCCGTGCACGATGAACTCAGGGTAGATTTTGTCCGGGTCGCCGCCGGGCGCGGCCAGCGCGAAATGCTGCGCATAGACGAAAAGCATCACACCCAACACGAGAAACAGCGTGAACTGCACCAGGATGATGACGCCGCTCGCGAGCAGCGCCGTCTTGCTGTCGCGCTCGTTGCGTGCGGCCAGCAGCCGCTGCACCATGGTCTGGTCGGTTCCGTGGCTCGCCATGGTCAGGAAGGTGCCGCCGATCAGCCCGGACCAGAACGTGTAGCTCTGCGTCAAGCTGAACGCGAAATCGAACACCCGCAGCTTCCCGCCCGCCGCCGCAGCCGCCTGCGTCACTTCGCCCCAGCCCCCGGGGATTTTGTGCAGCAGCAGAAAGAAGGCCACCACGGAGCCGCCCAGGTACAGGAAGAACTGAATCACGTCCGTCCAAATCACCGCGCGCATGCCGCCCTCAAACGTATAAAAGAGTGTCAGCACCGCGATAATCAGGATCGAAGTCCGCTCACCAGTCCCAAACGCGACGCTAACCACCTTTCCTATCGCGGAGATACGGACCCCCTCAGCCAGCGCCCGCGTCCCCAGAAAGACTACCGCCGCAGCCCTCTTCATCCTCCCACCAAAGCGCTTCTCTAGTAGCTGGTAAGCCGTGTAGAATTCCCCTTGGAAGTACTGGGGTATCAGGACCACGCAAAGAATCACCCTCGCGATCAGATAGCCAAATACGAGTTGCAAGAACCCGAGGTTTCCCGCATAAGCAATGGCGGGAGTTCCGATAATTGTGAGCGTCGAAGTTTCTGTGGCGACGATGGAACATGCCAGCGCCCACCAGGGTGCCGTGCGGCCGCCGAGAAAGTAATCGCGCACGGTCTTCTGGCCGCGCCGAAATTGGGCTCCGAACGCGGTGATGCCCACGAGATACAGTACGAGAATGCCGAAGTCGATTGGGCTGATTTGCATTGCGTTGTAACGGGAATCGCGCGATGCTAACCGCCCCCTTCGAGCGGTGTCAAGCAAGGTGAGGCAAATGTTAGAGAAAAGAACTTCCGCGGCCGGATCGTACTTCCTGGGAATCGACGGCGGAGGCACCAAAACGGATTGCTTCCTCGTCGATGGAGACGGCACAGTTTTGTCCCAGGCCACGGCCGGCCCCTCGAATCCGTTGCGGGCGGGTTACGCGAAAGCGTGGTTCACGCTCAGCGATGCCGCAGACCTCGTGCTCGAACGCCAGCACCTGAAATCGAGCGACATTCGCGGAATCTGTGCGGGGATTGGCGGCGCTGGGCGTGCAAACGTGGCAAAACGCATCGCCACGTTTCTTGAGCGCGGCTTTCCCGAAGCGGCCGTCTCGGTGACGAGCGATCTTGAAATCACTTTGCAGGCTGCGGTGGGAGACGGCGAAGGCGTTATTCTCGTCGTGGGCACTGGTTCTGCCGCCTATGGACGTGACGCAGAGGGACACGTCGCTCGCGCTGGTGGACGCGGCCCGTGGTTCAGCGACGAAGGCAGCGGATTCGATATCGGACGGCGCGCGCTCGCAGCCGTCGTTCGTGCGGATGAGAAGCGCGGCCCTGCCACTGCACTCGCTGGGAAAATGTTGCACTGGCTGCAATGTCGAGACTGGAGCCAGGTTGTCGACTCCGTGGTGAAAAATCCCGATGATGTTTTCCCGCGCATTTTTCCACTCGTGGCTGAGCTTGGTGATGAAGGCGACGTCGTGTGCCGGGAGATTCTCGCTGGCGCGGCACAATCGCTCGTGGATCTGGCCGGCTCCGTCATCGAGAAACTTGGGATGCAAGATCGCGAAGTGCCGGTTGCCAAGGCCGGCGGCACGCTCGGGCGCAGCAAGTTTTTCGATGAGGCAATCCAAGAGGGGCTGCATCGCGTGGCGCCGCGCGCCCGGATTATTTCCTTGCAGATGAAGCCGGCCGAAGCGGCGGCCAAGATCGCGGTTCGCCTGGGGAAGCGAAAGGCTCATGCCGGATGACGAAGCCACCGCTCGCCTCGAGCGCGCGCGGTCTGCATCGGTCAACGATTTGAACGCCCTCATCCACGAAGCGGACGAAAAATCGCTTCTTGCCCTGCTCGAAAATCCGAATATTGAAGAGCCCCACATTACCCGCCTGCTCGAACGCCTGGATCTCTCCGCCGAAATCCTTGGTGCAGTCGCGGAGGAAGGGAAGTGGACGTCGAGGGAAGGCGTGCGACTGCGGGTTGCGCGCCATCCGCGCACCCCGCGACGGATCGCGCTTCCGCTCGTGCGGCAGCTTTACTTGTTCGATCTCGTGCGCCTTAGCCTGTTGCCTTCGGCGCCCGCCGATATCCGCCGCTTCGCCGAGGAAGTGATCCTGACGCGTGTCGCGCACCTTCCCGTGGGCGAAAAATTGACGCTTGCGCGCCGAGGCCCCGCGCGTGTCGCCGGCGCGTTGCTTGCTGAGGGACATCCTCAAGCCCTGAAGCTCGTGCTGGCCAACGCTTTTCTCACGGAGAGCCAGGTGCTGAAAGCTCTGGCCAAGCCGGGCGTGCCGGAACGCGTGATTGCCGCGATCGCGCAGCATTCCAAGTGGTCCACGCAGTACAATGTGCGCGTGGCGCTCGTCCGCCATCCGCATACGCCTGTGCCGGCAGCGCTCGCATTTCTTTCGAATCTGTCTTTGCGCGATCTACAGGACGTCTCGAAGACCGAAGGCCTGGCGCCGCACCTGCGAAAGCATATTCAGCAGGAATTGAAGCGCCGCGCGGGTACGGAGAAAAGCGCGGGCTAGAAAATCACGAGGAGTTGAGCTCAAGGAATCCATGGCCATCAGCAAGAATCGAATCCGCGCCATTATCGCCATCGGCGCCGCAGCGCTCGTTGGGATATTGGTGTGGTCCTCGATCGAGCAAACGCGCCGGCAGTACGAAGTCTGCTTGACCTTCAAGGGCTCCATGCACTGCGCCACGGCTGCCGGCGCTACTTCCGCTGATGCCATCCGCAGCGCCCACGATATTGACTGCGCCATGCTCGCCAACGGCCGCGACGAAAATATGGTTTGCCTCGATGTGCAGCCCTCCAGCGTCCGGCAAGTAAAATAGAATCCTTCCCGCCGTTTCCGGTGTCTAAGTACATTTGTAGTGCGGGTTTGGCAAAGCGGCTTGAATTGACACCGGGCTTGGCGCTGCATAGCATCGGAATCCTTGGGGAGGCACGCGCGCGGAATGATGACGCATTGCCTGAATTGCGGCGCCGAGCGTGACGCCGACATTTGCGAAGCTTGCGGCTTGAATTCCACGGCAGCTGAATTTTCGCTGCGCCGCCAGTTGCTCAACCGCACCGCGATATTCCTGCTGGGCGCGATTGCTTTTGTGGTCGCCAGTGAACGCTATCCGGCGCTCGAGCTCGATGCAATTCTGATTTTTATCGGCGCGCTATTTTTTATCACTCTCGGGCTGGGCATTTGGGTGGAAAAGCGCGCGCTGCGCCATGCGGAAGTGGAAGCCATGAAACGCGTTTACTACGGACTGATTCCGCTGCCCTGGCTTCTGGCGATTCTTCTTCTTGCCAACGGCGCGCTCGATCGCTACCCGGCGCACACGGAACAAGCCCGCGTCATCAGCAAATTTTCGATGCCGGGGCCGGTGCAGAACCGCCGTCTCGTGGTCACTTCCTGGCGTGACGGGCACGGCCTCGAACGCATCCCCGTGGATCGCGGCGACTTCGATCGCGTGGTTGCCGGCGATATCGTGGATGTGCAGGTGCGCGAAGGACTCGTCGGCATACCCTGGGTCCGGGGAGTATCTCCGCGTTAACTACCGGGCGTCTGGTCCGGCCTCGCTTTTTTGATTTATGAAATAATCAGCGGCAATGCGCCTGCCGGAATCCTGGACTGAGCGTTTGCCGTTCCTCGAAACGCTCGAAGACGATTGGACGCCTGTTCCGCGAGCGGCGCTCGTCGCGTGGATTATTTTCTACCTGCTTTTTTTGTATCAAGCCGCGCGCGGGCAGGGAATTCTTTTGTTGATGGACGGCGTATTCGTTCCCATCCATGAGGGCGGCCACCTGCTTTTTCGAATGTTCGGCGAATTTATAATGGTGGCCGGAGGAACGATGCTGCAATTGCTCGTGCCCTTCTGGCTGGCGCTGTATTTTTTCTTTCATCGCCAATCGCAGGGCGTCGCGTTCTGCTTGTTCTTCATGTTTGAGCAATTCCTTCCGATTTCCACGTATATGGCGGATGCGCGGGCGCAGGAATTGCCGCTGCTGACGGTTGGCAGCGGCGACAACGTGATTCATGACTGGTTCTATCTGTTCAGCAAGCTCGGCGTCCTGGAGCACGACACGCAGATCGCCGCCATCGTGCGCGCACTCGGCTGGCTCGGAATGATCGGCGTGCTCGTTTGGCTCATCTGGCGTGGCCTGAACGACGTTCCGCAGCCCGAAACCAGGGCCACGAATCAGTAGAAGGCGCGCAAATCTGGTGGGTGGGGCATTTCAACTGTGAGGACGCGGCCGTAATCTCCCAGCGTTAACTTGATCAATTCGGCGGGTCCTACGTCGCGGACGCTCCAATCGCTTGTCGGAATCAGGTGCGCGGGGACCGCTGGGTTGTCGCTCTCAAAATCGCTGCCGGTTTTCTGCAAATCGGCGAGAGGCACCGCGAAGACTTGCTTTGCTCTTATGTCCAGCGCGAGATAGCGATGGCCCAGCAGTATCAGTACGAGATTTGATTCTTTTTTTTTGTCCGGCTGGTAGACGTTCCAGGCGAGCGGTGTCTTGTCCTCGAGTTTCACTTGCGCGATGGGGACGGACTTCCAGTGTATGCGCCTTGTCTCGGCGCTGCCGAAAACAACGGCGTTGGCGCTGACCGCCACACTCGCTGCGACCAGAAACGCAATCGAGGAACCGCAGAATGCGCGTCGCGTCATGAAACTAATAGAGGCTCGATTCGCGCTTGCGGCCGGTGTAGTCAATGTAAACGATTTTGGTGTCGGTGTAGAAATCGATGGCGGCGTGGCCCACTTCGCGCGGGCCGACGCTGGAATCCTTGGCGCCGCCGAACGGGACGTGCGCTTCTCCGCCGACGGTTGGTGAATTGACGTGCGTCATTCCGGTTTCGATCTTGTCCACGAACTCGAAAATCTTGTTTGAATCGGTCGAGTAAATCGAGCTCGAAAGCCCGTAACGCACGGAGTTGGCCGCTGCGAGCGCTTCGTCGAAGTCTTTTACGCGAATTACACTCAGCACCGGGCCGAAAATTTCTTCCTGCGCGATGGAGCTGTCCGAGCGCACGTGATCGAAGATAGTCGGCGAGACGAACCAGCCCTTGTCGTATTTCGGGCCGCTCAGGCGCTCGCCGCCGCATAGCAGCTTGGCTTCTTTCTTGCCGATCTCGATGTACTTCAGGACCGTGTGCATTTGGCCTTCGTCCACCGACGGGCCCATCTCGATGCCGGGTTCAAGCCCGTCGCCGACGGCATATTTCTTGGCGCGTTCGACGAGAGAAGCCACGAATTGGTCCGCGACTTTTTCTTCGATCACTACGCGGCTCGTGGCCGTGCAGCGCTGCCCGGTGGAAGCAAACGCGCCCGCGAGCGTGGATTCCATGGCAAGCTGCAAATCCGCATCGGCGAGAACAACGACGGGATTCTTACCGCCCATCTCGCACTGGATTTTCTTGAGTCTTTGCGCGCCCGAAGCGTAAAGAGCGCAGCCGACCTCATTCGAGCCCGTGAACGAGAGTCCATGGACGAGCGGGCTTTGCACCAGTTCGTCGCCGGTCTCGCGTCCCGAGCCCATCACCAGATTCAGCACGCCGGCAGGTAAACCGGCCTGTTCGAAGATTTCTGCAATCTTCATGGCCGTGAGCGGAGTGAGCGTCGCGGGCTTGAAGACAACCGTATTGCCGCAGACGAGCGCCGGAGCGATTTTCCAAACGGGAATCGCGACCGGGAAATTCCAGGGCGTGATTGCGCCAACCACGCCGAGCGGCTGGCGAATGGTGTACGAAAAATTCTTGGGGAGCTCGCTCGTCAGCGTTTCGCCGTTCAGGCGGCGCGCTTCGCCGGCCATGAATTCGGTGATGTTGATGGCGCGCTGCACTTCGCCGAGCGAATCCTTCAGCGCTTTGCCTTCTTCGCGCGTCAGCAGCCGCGCGAGATCTTCTTTTTGCTCCTGCATGATGCGCGTCGCGTTGAAAAGTATTTTGCCGCGGTTCGGAGCCGGAGTGTCGCGCCAGGCAGGGAAGGCGGCCTTGGCCGCGTCGATGGCTTGTTTCATTTCATCGCGCGAGGAAAGCGGAATGCGCGCCACGACTTCGTCCGTGTTCGCCGGATTCCGCCGCTCGACAATCTTCGCCGACCTCGATTCCACCCACTTGCCGTTGATGTAATTCCTGCAAAGCGTTGCCGCGCTAGTCGCCGTCGCCATAGTCATATTTCCTTAAGAATTAAATTCGTACCTCGCTGAAGGATTTATCGAGAAGGCGGATGCCTTCGTCCACGTCGGCCTTCGAGATGTTCATCGGCGGGGCCATGCGGATGGTGTTGCTCAGCAGGCCGCCCTTGCCGACGAGCAAGCCGTTGGCGCGGGTGCGTTCCAAGACCTGGTTGGCTTCTTTCGCGGCGGGCTCTTTGGTCTGGCGGTCTTTCACCAGTTCGAGCGCCTGCATCATGCCCATGCCGCGAACGTCGCCGATGAGCGGATACTTCTGCTGCAGCTCTTCGAGTTTCTTACGGAAGTAGCCGCCGACGACGTGCGTGTTCTCGAGGAGATTTTCTTCCTCGATCACTTCAATTACGGCGCGTGCTGCGACGGAGGTAACCGGGTTGCCGCCGAAGGTGGCGATGTTCAGGCCCTGGAATTTATCGGCGAGCTCGGCTGTGGTGATCGTCAAGCCCACGGGAACGCCGTTGGCCATGCTCTTCGCGGAGGTGATGATGTCCGGGGTGACTTCCCACTGCTCGATGCCCCACCATTTTTTGCCGGTGCGGCCCCAGCCGGTCTGCACTTCGTCCGAGATGAAAGCGCCGCCGTAGTTTTTCACGATGCGATAGACGATCTTGAAATATTCCGGCGGAGGAGTGATAAATCCGCCGACGCCCTGAATGGGCTCGGCGATAAATGCGGCGATCGAGCCGCTGGTACCGGTCTGGATCAGGTTCTCGACGTCATTCGCGCAGGCCACGCGGCATTCGGGATATTTCAAGTGCAGCGGGCAGCGGTAGCAGTAAGGATTTACGGCGTGCGAGATGCCCACGCTGATGACTCCGGCTTTGCGCCAGGGAGCTTGCGCGGTCACGGATTTCGCCAACTGCGAGCCGCCGGCGTAGGCGTGCCGCAGCGCGACGATGTCGTAACTCGGGCTGGCCATACGCGAGAGCAGGATGGCGGCTTCGTTTGCTTCCGTGCCGGAACTGGTGAAGAAACTCTTCTGCAATTTTCCCGGAGTGATTTGCGCCAGCTTTTCCGCGAGCGCGACCATGGCCTCGTTGGGAAAAAGCGTCGAGGTGTGCTGCAGCTTGTCCACCTGCGCTTTGATTTTCGAAGTGACTTTCGGATTGCAGTGCCCCACGCCGATGGTCACGATGCCGCCAAAGAAGTCGAGGTACTTGTTGCCTTCGATGTCCCACAAATATTGCATGGAGGCGTGGTCGGCGACGAGCGGGTGCTCGTAATAATTCGCTACCGAGGGCCAAATAAATTCTTTGTGCTTGCGGACAACTTCCTCGCTGCGCGTGGGGACTACTTTCGGCGTGGTGGTCATGCGAACCCTTTCGATTTGCGATAGCTAGCGAGGAGTTTACTCCGCGGGGCGCGGTGCGGCAAGCAAAGCAGACGTCGATGGCGAACGGGTGAGGCAGGCCAATTTGGCGAAAGAAGGGCGAATACATAAGTGGCGTTCTGAGTAACGATTAGAAATCAAATCGAGGTTTATTTTCAGCGGGTTACGAGCGATTCTATTCGAAGACACTAACGATTAGGAATCGCCTGTGGGGCGGGACTAAAACCAGGGATTGGCTGAAAGCGGTGAACGCGATCACGGAATTGAAACCCGGGTGCGGCGGTGCGCGTTTCAATCTGCATGGGGCATGGCTTGGCGACAGAATGTAGGCACGATTCCGGCACGCTGCCCGTATAATCCCGCGGACAGCGACAATGGATCGCCTACTCAACAATCTGTTCCGCGGAATGGGGAGAGTTTTCCCCGGATGCATCACGCTGAGCCAGGCCATTGCCTTCAACATGTTCCTCGCTTTTTTTCCGATGCTGCTTCTGGTACTGGGCGTATTGAGCAGCAAGGAATCATTCCACACGGCGCTCAAGGAACTCCCCGAGCGGCTGCGACTGATTCTCCCTCCCGGCAGCGAAGACGTGGTCGTGCAATATTTCGTGCGCAAGGGGCAGCATCCCTGGAGGTGGTTCTTGCTGGGGCTGGGCGGAACGCTGATCGCCGGGTCGCAGGTGATGGTCGGGTTCATTGAAGGCTTGCGAATGATCGAGGGCGATGATCTTCACCCGGGATACTGGCGCATGCATTTGCGGGCGCTCGTGCTGCTGGTGCTGACGATCGTGCCGACGCTCGTCGTAATCTCGCTGACCGTATTCGGCAAACAAGTCCGTGCGTGGCTAATCCACCAGACCGGGCTGCCGGTGTTGATTCAGGTCGTGGTTTTCGTGTTTCAAGTTGCGGTGGTGTTCACCCTCTCGATGGTGGTGCTGGTGCTGCTCTACCGGATTGGACGCCCCGGCCATCGCGGAATTATGAATCTGCTGCCGGGCGCGGCGGTGGCGACGATGCTTTGGTGGATTGTGGATATCGGGTTTGGATTGTACGTGAGGAAGATGCCGTACGACGCTGTGTATGGAGGTCTGGCGGCGGCGATAGGTTTGCTGCTGTGGATGTATCTGACGGCCATTGTGGTGCTGCTGGGAGGAGCCTACAACGTGGAGCGGCGGGAGTCGAAGGATGGGGATTTGTTCGCGGCGGAGAGCGCCATGAAGCTGCAGTGAGAGACGGAGGCAGGGAGGCAAGGAGGCAGCGAAGCAGGGAAGCACGGAAGCAGGGAAGCACGGAGGCAGGGAAGCAAGGAAGCAAGGAAGCAGGGACGCGCGGTGGAACCTCGGCAGGTTCTCTCGTTGGGTAACTGTTAGGCTGGGAAACGTCCTCAGGCGAGCAACTTTTGTCCCTCCGCAGGGTTAAAATTAAGGTAGACAGGCACGGCCAGGCGTTTGCCTGCCCCAAATGACCATGGTGTTGACCTTGCGAAAAAAGAAAGCTCGAATTCGGAAGCGTTTGGACCCTGCCGGGGCGGGGTTTCTTGCGGCGACTCTCGGCGTGGCGTTCGCGGTGGCATTGATGTGCAGCGTGGGTGCGCCGTATGCCAGTGCTCGGAACGATAGCGCCAATTCGCTCGATGCCCTCGCAACTCCATTGCGCGAGCTGCCGGACGACCAGTCGAACAGTACTAAGCTCGACAAGAAATTTAAGGGCAAGCTGCCCATAACCGAGCTGACTGAGGACGAGGCGATTCTACATGCGATGAACCGGCTGTCTTACGGGCCGCGGCCGGACGACGTGGAACGCATACGGCAGATGGGGCTCGAAAAATGGATTGACCAGCAACTGCATCCCGATTCGATCAACGACGCGGCGCTCGACGAGCGTCTGGAGAGATATCCCACGCTGAACATGCCTGCGCGAAAGCTGCTGGTCGATTATCCGCAACCGAACCAGGCGGCGAAGAAGGAAGGCATCACGAAAGAGGAATACGAGCAGCAGCTGAAGGATAAGCAGCGCGAGGCCGAGTCGCAGATCATCGTCACCGGAAACGAAAACCTGGACAAGGCTCAACAACAACTCGCGAAACTGCAGGGGCCGGGCCGGATTGTCGCCGAACTTTCGATGGCCAAGGTGGACCGCGCGATTTACAGCAACCGGCAGCTCGAAGCGGTGATGGAAGATTTCTGGTTCAACCACTTCAACGTGTTCGCGAACAAAGGCGAAGACAAGTGGATGCTGACGGGATACGTCCGCGACACAATTCGTCCGCACACCATGGGGAAATTCCAGGACTTGCTGCTGGCCACGGCGAAAAGTCCAGCGATGCTGTTCTATCTGGACAACTGGCAGAGCGCCGATCCCGTAGCGTTCCAGCGCATGCAAGCGATGAAGACCATACGCCAGGCGCGCTATCAAGGCGTCTTCACCGGAGGCATGCCGCCGACGCCGGGGACGTTTCCGGGTCCGGTGACCTCCGGCCCAAATGGCGCCGCGCCGAAGAAGAATGAGGATCGCGGGCTGAATGAAAATTACGGGCGCGAAGTGATGGAGCTGCACACGGTAGGAGTGGAGGGCGGCTACACGCAGCAGGACGTAATTCAAATGGCGGAGTGCCTGACGGGCTGGTCGATTCGCGAGCCGCGCAAGGACCCCGAGTTCTTTTTCGACGACCGCGTGCACGGACAGGCCAAAAAGACCGTGATGGGGCACACCTTCAACTACGGCGGCGAGAAGGACGGCGAAGAAGCGCTGAAGATGCTGGCGAACCATCCGAATACCGCGAAATTTATTTCCACGGAGATGGCGCGGCACTTTGTTTCGGACAATCCTCCGCCGGCGCTGGTGGAGCGCATGGCGGCGACCTTTTCATCAACGCAGGGAGACATTCGCAGCGTGCTGAGGACCATGATTTATTCGCCGGAGTTCTGGTCCAAGGAAACGTACCGGGCGAAAGTGAAGACGCCGTTCGAGCTGGTGGCCAGCACAGCGCGCGCGCTGAACGCCGAAGTGACAATTACTTTGCCGCTGGCGCAGTGGGTGGCGCGCATGGGCGAGCCCCTCTTTTTGTGCCAGCCGCCTACGGGATATTCAGACAAGGCCGAGACGTGGGTCAACACCGGCGCGCTTTTGAACCGGCTGAATTTTGCGCTGGCGTTTGCGGGGGACAAACTTTCGGGTGCCACGGTGGATTTGAAGCCGATGCTGGGCGACGACGCTTTGCGCGATCCGGACGTGGCGCTTGCGCGGGCGCTCGACGTTTTTCTGGGAGGGCAGGCGGCGCAAGGAACGAGGGATACTCTCGTCGCGCGTCTGAAAGATCCGCAGATATTGCAGGCCAGCCTTGATGATCCGGTGAAGCAAGTGAATGAAGGCTTGATTACCGGGCTGGTACTCGGTGCGCCGGAATTCCAGCGGCGGTAGAGAAAGGGTCTTGGTCGGTGTAGCTACGGAGAGTTGAGATGCAGATTTCACGGCGATATTTTTTGAAGAGCGGCGGGGTGGCGATGGTCGGTCTGGCATCGTTACCGTCGTTTTTGCAGCGGGCGGTGGCGTCCACAGTTGCGCCCAACAAAAAGAAAATGGTGGTGCTGTTTCAGCGCGGGGCCATGGATGGACTGAACGTGGTTGTGCCGTTTGGCGAGCCCAACTATTACCATATGCGCCCGACGATCGCGATTCCGCAGCCACGCCAGGGCGGGACGGATGCCGCGCTTGATCTGGATGGTTTTTTTGGCTTGCATCCGAGTCTTCAGCCGCTCGTGCCACTTTTCCGCGACAACCAACTGGCCATTGTGCAGGCGGTGGGCTCACCCGATCCTTCGCGTTCGCACTTTGACGCGCAGGACTTCATGGAATCGGGGACGCCGGGACTGAAAGCGACCGAAGACGGCTGGCTGAATCGCGCGATGCAAACGATGCCGGAGGAAAATGCGACACCGTTCCGCGCAGTCGCGTTCGGGCCTTATTTGCCGCGCACGTTGCAGGGAAGCGCGCCGGCGGTGGCGATACCGGACCTAAAGCAATTCAAGATGAATGGGCCGCAACAAACGGTGGAAGGCGGATTCGAGGCCATGTACGCGCAAACGGTGGACCGCGCGATGCGGGGTGTCGGCAACGAGACTTTCGAGGCCGTTGATCAGCTCAAGAAACTGAAACCGGATTCATACCAGCCGGAGAACGGCGCTCAATATCCGAAAGGGCGATTTGGGCAGAGCCTGATGGAAATCGCGGAGCTGTTCAAGGCAGACGTGGGGCTGGAAGTTGCGTTCCTCGATAGCGGCGGCTGGGACCATCACGTGAATGAGGGCGGAGTGCAGGGGCAACTATCGAATTTGCTGCGCGATTTGGGGCAGGGTGTCGCGGCGTTTCATCAGGACATGGGCGATCGCATGGGCGACGTCGTGTTCGTCAGCATGTCGGAATTCGGTCGCACGGCGCGCGAGAACGGGAATCGCGGCACGGATCACGGGCATGCGAATTGCATGTTCGTGATGGGCGGAGACATCAAGGGCGGGAAAGTTTATACAAAGTGGCCGGGATTGGGCGAAGGGCAGCTCAATCAGGGGCGCGACCTTGCGGTGACCACGGATTATCGCAGCGTGCTCGGTGAAATCATTTCCAAGCATCTGGGCGACCGCGATTTGAAAGCGGTGTTTCCGGGATTCGCGAACGATCCGCAGAAGTTCCTTGGTCTAGTGAAGACTTAACTGCTTTGCCACAGAGACACTGAGGCACAGAGTATTCCGGATTAAAACAACGAAGCTTTGGCGTTAGGCCCGCTACGACCCGCGTGACCGCTGCGATTACTCTCCCGACGTCTTGATGCGCATACCGTAGAACGAGCGATAAACGAAGAAGTACGAGACCAGGAAGAATGCGGCTGCGAGAACGTGGGTCATACCGCCGCCGGTTTCGAGCGTCAACTTCACTGCTAATTCCACCGCGAGCAAACCGAAGAGCGTCGTGAACTTGATGACCGGATTCAAGGCGACGGAAGAAGTGTCCTTGAACGGATCGCCGACGGTGTCGCCTACAACCGTTGCGTCATGCAGGGGAGTGCCTTTCTGCTTGAGCTCAACCTCGACGATTTTCTTGGCATTGTCCCATGCGGCTCCGGCATCGGCCATGAAAATTGCCTGATAGAGGCCGAAGATGGCGATGGAAATCAGGTAGCCGATGAAGAAGAAAGGTTCAACGAAAGCGAAGGCGAGTGTGGCAAAAAACACGGCGATGAAAATGTTGAGCATGCCTTTCTGCGCATATTTCGTACAGATTTCGACGACCTTTTTGCTGTCGGCGACGGAGGCTCTCTCCGAGCTTTCGAGGTTGATGTTGGCCTTGATGAATTCGACGGCACGATACGCGCCGGTGGTTACGGCCTGGGTGGACGCGCCGGTAAACCAATAAATCATGGCGCCGCCGGTGACCAATCCAAGGAAGAACGGGGCGTGCAGCAGCGAGAGTTTGTCGACGTTTTCGGTGATGCCGTTGGTGAGGGCCATGATGATGGAGAAAATCATGGTGGTAGCGCCGACAACCGCGGTGCCGATCAGCACGGGCTTGGCGGTGGCCTTGAAAGTGTTTCCGGCGCCGTCATTGGCTTCGAGCAAATCCTTGGCGCGTTCGAAGTTCACGTCGAAGTTGTAGTCTTTCTTGAGCTCCTGCTTGATGTTGGGAATGGTTTCGATGAGCGAAAGTTCATACACCGATTGAGCGTTGTCGGTAACCGGGCCGTAGGAATCGACGGCGATGGTTACCGGGCCCATGCCCAGGAAACCGAAAGCTACGAGACCGAAGGCGAACACGGGAGCGGCAATCATTAAGGCGCCGAGTCCCTGCAGGCTGACCAAATATCCGATGGACATCAGGGCGACCATGGCGAGCCCAAGGTAATAGCCGGAGAAATTGCCGGCGACGAAGCCGGACAAAATTCCGAGGGACGCGCCGCCCTCTCGCGCGGAGGTGACCACTTCGCGAACGTGGCGCGATTCGGTGGAGGTGAAGACTTTTACGAGCTCTGGAATCACCGCGCCCGCGAGCGTTCCGCAGGAAATGATGGTGGCGAGCTTCCACCATAGCGTTGTGTCACCGCCGAGTTCCGGGATGATGACGGCGGAGATGGCGTAGGTGAGCGCGATGGAGACGATGGAAGTGATCCAGACGAGCGAGGTGAGCGGCGATTCGAAATTCATCTCGTCCGCTTTGGAGAAACGCGCCTTGGAGATGAGATCGTTGATGAAGTATGCGCTGGCGCTGGCGACCAGCATGGCGATGCGCATCACGAAAATCCAGACGAGCAACTGCACCTGCACGGTGGGATTTTTTACGCCGAGCAGGATGAACGTAATCAGAGCGACGCCGGTTACACCGTAGGTTTCGAAGCCGTCGGCAGTAGGGCCCACGGAATCACCGGCGTTGTCCCCGGTGCAATCGGCAATGACGCCGGGATTGCGCGCGTCGTCTTCTTTTATTTTGAAGACGATTTTCATCAGGTCGGAGCCGATGTCGGCGATCTTGGTGAAGATTCCGCCGGCAATTCGAAGGGCTGCCGCGCCGAGCGATTCACCGATAGCGAAGCCGATGAAGCACTGACCGGCGTAATCTCCGGGGATGAACAGCAGGATCATAAGCATCATCAGGAGTTCAACGCTGATCAGCATCATGCCGATGCTCATGCCAGCTTCGAGCGGAATGTGATAAATCGGGAAGGGTTTGCCGCGAAGTCCGGCGAAGGCGGTGCGGGAATTCGCGAACGTATTTACGCGGATGCCGAACCAGGCCACGCCGTAGCTTCCGGCGATTCCGAGCACGCTGAAGAGGAAAATGATGATGACGCGCGTTGCTTCGTAGTGCAACAGGACGCCGAAATACAGGACGATGACCACGGCGATGAACGTCTCGAGCAGCAAGAGGAATTTGCCCTGGGTGATGAGGTAGGTCTTACAAGTCTCGTAAATCAGCTCGGAGATTTCGCGCATGGCGCGGTGCACGGGCAAGTTTTTCAGCCGCGTGTAAATCACGAGACCAAAAATCAAGCCGAAAATGCAGAACAGAATGCCGAAGAGAAGGAGTTTGTGGCCGTCCACGCCGAGGAAATTTACCTGTGACAGATCGGGCAGCTTCAGGTTGGCTTCGCCACCGCCGCCGGGCTCCTGCGGGACTGGCTGGGCATAGGCCGTGACGGCTCCGAGAAGCGCCAGAACCGCGCCGGCAGCCGATTTCAGCGCTGTGCGCCAGAAACTCGGCCCATTCCTTGTGAGCACGTTGCGCATTAGAAAGCCCCCATGGGGAGGACGCTCACACCCCTGTGTACGTACAGCCACGTTCTTGCCGACATTCTTCCTCCGGATGAAGACTCCTTGATGGGGAGCCTACGGGTTGCGAGAAGTAACAAGACAGAGTTGACTTTTGTATCAGGATTCGAGGTTTTCGTCAAGAAAAGAGGCCGCGCCCGGGCAGGGCGTCTTTTCAGGTACAGAGCGTTCAATGGGCGTTCACAAGGGCAGGGCGTATCGGAAGGGGCGGTGCGCGCTGGTGCGCCAGAAGTAAGCGAGGATGATTATGCTGGCGATGGCGGCGTAGGCGCACCACAACGAGGTGAAGGCGTAGCGCTTGAAGGCCATAACGACGAGGAGAATCGTCAGGTTGGCCAAGCCGAAGAGTACCATCGGCCGTTCCTTGGACACGAAAAGCGAACCGCACGTTGCGAGCACGTACAGCATCGCGACGGCGGTATTGTTCGTGGCTTCATTGATGTACACGATGCTGTTGCCCTTGACGAAGATATCGGTTGGGTACGCGGTCAAGGCCCACAAGATATAGAGCGTCGTTCCTATGCCGACGGCAAGGAACGGGAGCATACGCCGGCGGCCCTTGCCGTCCGGCTCGAACAGAAACACGCTGAGCGGTAACAGGAACGGGAGGAGCCCCTGGGCGTAGAGCATGAAGGCCGCGCCCATGTCGTGGGTCACTTTGGATGAGAGAACCCCGTCGAGCCCCAGCCAGACGAATCCTTCGATGAACTGATGGATGGCGAACAGGATGGGCAGGGAGGCGAAAAGAAGTTCGCGGCGGTGCTTCACTTTCGTGAGGGTGACGACGCCGACGGCACCTAGGGCTGTGCTGCCAACAAAGTTCGCTACCGCTGAAAAGCACATGGGGACGTCTCCCTCCCGCCCGGGAAAACCAAGCGCATTCTAGCAGAACGCAAAATATATGACCCTAGTATGATTGGCGCCGTCTTTGGCCCGAGCCGATTGCGCGTTCCGTTTTTACGGGGCAGCGGATTTGCGCGGGCGGGGAATCAGGTGTACTTTGTGACTTAGGATTATGGAGTCGAATGGAAATCGAAAGCGAAGAGGTGGGGCGATGAATCGGCGCGATTTTCTGCGGTCGGCGAGCGCGGTGTCCGCGGCGGTAGCGTTCTGGAATGCCCGGGATTTGTTTGCGCAGGGCGCAGCGGCCGGCGATTGGCGCACGTTTGAGGTGACGACGCGCGTGGAAGTGCTGAAATATTCGGGGCCGACGCGCATATGGGTGCCGGCGGCGCTCATCGAGCCGACTCCCTTCCAGAAGACGCTCTCGAATTATTTCAATGTCGAGGGTGGTACCGCGAAGCTGGTGGACAGCAGCAAGGCCGATTCGCTCGGAATCATTGCGGCGGAATATGCGGCGGGAGTGAAGCCGGTAATCACGGTGACGAGCCGGATTTCGACGAGGAACTGCGCGGTGGACCTTTCCACGCCGGGAAAGGCGCCGAAGGAGAATCCCGCGGAGCTGGAACATTTTTTGCGGCCGACAAAGCTGCTGCCGACCGACGGAATCGTGAAAAGCACGGCGATGGAGATCACCAAGGGCGCGAACACGGACGTGGAGAAAGCGCGAGCAATTTACGAGTGGATTGTTGACAACACGTTCCGGAATCCGAAGACGCGGGGCTGCGGCACGGGGGATATCCGATTCATGCTCGAATCCAAGGATCTGAGCGGCAAGTGCGCCGATCTGAACGCGCTCTACGTGGGGCTCGCGCGTGCCGCCGGGCTTCCGGCGCGCGATGTGTACGGCATACGCTTGTCGAAGTCGCAGATGGGATACAAGAGCCTGGGTGCTTCCTCCGAGAAAATCACTAAATCGCAGCACTGCCGCGCTGAAGTTTATCTTGCGAGCTATGGCTGGGTGCCGGTCGATCCCGCGGATGTGCGGAAGGTGGTGCTCGAAGAGCCGCCGGGAAATCTGCCGCTCAGCGACGACATGGTGAAAAAGGCGCGCGCGCGGCTATTTGGATCGTGGGAGATGAACTGGATGGCGTACAACTTCGCGCATGATGTCGCTCTGCCGGGATCGAGCGGCACGCCGGTGGGATTCCTGATGTATCCGCAGGCGGAGACGCCGGACGGGCGGCTCGACTCGCTCGACGCGGACAGCTTCAAGTACGAGATCACATCAAAGGAAATTACATCCGCAAATAGCTGACCGAAACGAACGCCTGGGGATCTGAAGATTTACTTCTCCGCCGGTTTTCCGAGCGGCACTTCAAAAAATATCAGGGTTTTGTCGCCGGGGATTACCGCTGCGTCGGGAACGTAGAGAACCGCGTTGCGCGCGAGCGACATATCGTTGCTCAGATCGAAGTACAGGAAGCCGTGGATGGTAGCCAGGGGCGGGACGATGTCGCCATCGAGCGCGAGGGGGCGCAGAATTTCCTCCACCTTCGCCGATTTCTTGTCGCCGCCGCTGCCTGGAAAAGACGGCACAGGCATGCGCGGTGAGCGCGGATTGGATGGGCCGGCGGGGTGAGCGATCAGGTAAGCCGCTTCGGAAGGCCGGAGCCAATTGACATCCTGGCGGCCTCCGTCTTGAAAGTGAATTTCGAGTTGAATGGTGCTGAGATTGATGCGGACGGCGTGGTCGGAATCATTCTTTAGAAAAACTTCGAGGGGCAGAATTCCGGCGTTGACCGGGTTCGCTTTTCCGAATTTTTCCTTGCCGCGCGACGGGTCAGTGTAAGCATCGGCGAGGATGGTGATGCCGTCGTGAGAGTCGTGCGGTAGAGCGGCGGTGGCGGCTGTCTTGGGTGCAGCGTCGGGCGAAGGGGATTGCGCCAATGCGCCCGTGCACATCAGGAAAACAGCAACGACGAGCGTGGCAATACGATTCATTTCCAGCCTTTCCCTGGGACCTTCGCCTTCGGATGCTTTGATGCTGCGGGAAGTTGTGCAAGTTTCCCGCCTGGTGCCACTATAATACCCGGTTTGTGCGCAAGATGGGGTTCGCGCAGTGCGGCGCGGCGTGCCGTGCATAGCCTTCCCAATGTATTTCCTCTATCGCATCATTACGGCGGCGGGCATGTTCGTGCTTGCGCCGTACTTCGCTTTGCGAGGCTGGCGGCGGGGCGAGCCTTCAGTGGCGCTGCGCGAACGCCTGGGAATTCTGCCGACGGAAATTTCCAACCGAGCGAAGCGGGGCGGCGTGGGCGGTTCCGGCGGAGCCGCGGAAAAGGGGGATACCGAAGCCAGAGCGATCTGGGTGCATGCTGTTTCGGTGGGAGAAGTGCTGGCGGCGAAGCCGCTGGTCGAAGGGCTGAAGCGGCGATTTCCCGATCGAGCGATTTTCGTTTCCACGACCACGGAGACCGGACGGCGACTGGCGCGCGAACGATTGGCCTCCGCCGACGGCATCTTTTATTTTCCGCTGGACTGGATTGTGCCGGTGCGGCGCGCGCTGCGCACGATTCGTCCGGCTCTCGTGATCGTGATGGAAACGGAAATCTGGCCGAATTTCTTGCGTGAGTCGCGGCGCGGCGGAATTCCGGTTGTTTTCGCCAATGCGCGAATTTCCGAGCGCTCCTTTGCGCGGTTTGAAAAATGGCGATTTCTGGTGGGCGAATTTTTCGCGCGCACGCTACTCGATGCGGAATTGTTTCTCGCGCAAACCGAAGAAGACGCGAAGCGGCTGGCCAGTATGGGGGCGCCCGAGGAACGCGTGGAAGTGACGGGCAACTTGAAATATGACGCGGAGCCTCCCGCCATCGGCCGATTCGGAGCTTGGCTTGACGCGGAGACTCGGCGGCAAGAGCGGTGGCCGGTTTTGGTGGCCGGTAGCGTGGCGGCGGAGGAAGAGGAAGCCGTGCTGGCGGCTTACGACTACGTCCAGCGCGTATGGCGACGGACGCTGCTGGTGCTGGCGCCGCGGAAGCCCGATCGGTTTGGCGCCGCAGCGGAGATTGTCAAGGCAGGCGGTTGGAATGTTGTGCGGCGCAGCGATCTCGACCTGGAGAGACCGTTCGACGAAAATGCGGACGTGCTGGTGCTCGATTCCATCGGAGAGCTTGCGGGCGTTTATTCGCTCGCGGATGCGGTATTTGTGGGAGGCTCGCTTGTTCCCGCGGGAGGGCACAACATTCTGGAGCCGGCGTGGTTCGCGAAGCCGCCGGTTTTCGGGCCGTCGATGGAGAATTTTCGCGAGATGGCGGAAGGATTTCTTGATGCTCATGCCGGAGTGCAGGTAAAGAACGGGCAGCAGCTCGGAAAAGTGTGGGTGCAGCTGATTGAAGATAGCGTGATGCGCCAACGCGTGGGCAAAGCGGCGCGCGCGATATGCGAAGCGAATCGCGGCGCGACGGAACGTTCGCTCAAACGCATCGCAGCGATTGTGGGCGCGCTCGGCCGCGAAGATGGCGCGGCGGAGCGTGGCGAGGGGGAAGATCGCGGCAAAGGAAGCGCGGCATGACGCTGAAGAATTCGCTGCTGTGGCCGCTGTCGCTGCCGTATGGTGCGGTGGCCCATCTTCGCGCGCGCGGGTACCGCAGGGGAATTTTTCGGCAGCGGCGGTTGGATGGCGTCGTGATTAGCGTCGGGAATCTTACCGTTGGGGGCACGGGAAAAACTCCGATGGTGCTCTGGATTGCTGAGCGGCTGCTGGCGGAAGGGAAGAGCGTCGGGATTCTTACGCGCGGATATCGCGGGAAGAGTGCTTCCTTTCCATCGGGCGATGGTTCAGGAGCGGCAGGTGTGAGTTCGACCAGCGACGAGGTGCAACTACTGAATGCAAGGTTGCGGGGGCGCGTGGCCTTTGGCGTCGGCGCGGATCGTTACGCGCGCGGCCGCGAACTCGCCGTACGCGGAGTGAATTGGTTCATCCTCGATGATGGGTTTCAGCATTTGCAGCTTGCGCGCGATGTGGACATTGTCTTGATTGACGCAACGAATCCGTTCGGCGGCGGTCACGTGCTGCCGGCGGGACGTTTGCGCGAGCCGCGAACGGCGCTCGAGCGAGCTGATATCGTTGTGATCACGCGGAGCAGCCATGCGCCGGCTATTGAGTCCGCCATCTGCCGAGATTCCGAGGCTCCGATTTTTTATGCGCGGGCGAAGCTCGAGGCGGTTCGCGCGCCCCTCCGTCCGGAGTTGACCGAACGCGAGGCGCGCGGCGAGAGGCTTTTTGCCTTCTGCGGCATCGGGAATCCGTCTGCGTTTATTGCGGATTTGCGCGATTGGGGATTTCAGATCGCGGGGCACAAGTTTTTTCCGGACCATCACCGATATTCTGCGGCGGAGATAGCGGAGATTGAGGCGCAAGCTCGAACCGCGGGTGCGACAGGCTTGATTTGTACGGAGAAGGACAGCTTCAATTTCAGCGGCGCTTCGTTTTCGCTGGAGCTGTGGGTGTGCACGATTTCGTTGCACGTCGACGGCGAAGAGGATTTTTGGCGAGCGGTGATGGAGAAGGCGAGGAAGTCGCCGCGATGAGAATTGTGGGTGCTGCGAAAGGCCGAAACAAGCTCGCGCGCATTGCTGCCGTTGTCGCGGCTGTGATACTTTTCGGCACGGTCGCGGCGCGGACGCTCGCAGACGAGCGACAAAGGAGAAAGTTCTGAGTCCTGGGCGCATCAGAGCGGCGCGGCGTTCAAAGTCTGGGCCGGCAGGGCGCGCGATTCGTCATTCTGCCAAACGGGCGGCTGACGCAACGGTGGACCTTACGCGCCTGCTCGATATCGTGGCTGCGTTTCCGCGGCAGACGATTTGCGTAGTGGGCGATTTCGTTCTCGACGAATTCGTGTCCGGCGAAATTTCGCGCATTTCGCGCGAGGCCCCGGTGTTGATCTTGCGGCATCGCCGGAGTGAGGCGTATCCCGGCGGCGCGGCGAACGCGGTGAACAACATTGCCGATCTTGGCGCGCGCGTGTTGCCCGTCGGCGTAGTGGGAGACGATGAGGGCGGGCGCACGCTGCTCGACTATTTCCGGCACAAGCGCGTAAACGTTTCGGGGATTCTTCGCTCGCGCGACTGGGTGACGACAACGAAAACGCGGTACCTTGCCGGTTGGACGCATACGACCGAACAGCAAGTGCTGCGCGTGGACCGCGAGCCGCACAGGAATTTACCTGAGGACATTCAGGAAGCGATTGCGCGAAAGGCGCGGGGGATCTCGCGCCGCGCGGGAGCGGTACTCGTCTCGGATTACGGCCTCGGTGCGGCTTCGCCGGCGCTGGTTCGCAAACTGGGCGTGAAACGCGTGACGCTCGATTCGCGTTATCGGCTGCTTGAATACGCCGGAGCGGGCATCACCGCCGCAACGCCGAATGAGCCGGAACTTGAAGCGGCCTATCATGCGAACATCGGCACGGACACGCGCAAACTCGAAGAGCTGGGGCAGCGCGCGCTGCGAGATCTTGATCTCGAGGCGCTGGTGGTGACGCGCGGCAAGGACGGCATGGCCGTTTTCGAGAGCGGCGAGAAAAACGCGGGCGAGCTGCGGCAGATTCCGATATATGGTTCGGACGCGCCGGTAGACGTGACCGGGGCGGGCGACACGGTGATTGCCGCGTTCACACTCGCGCTGGCTGCGGGCGCGTCCTATCTCGAAGCAGCGCATCTTGCGAATTATGCCGGGGGAATCGTGGTGATGAAGCGGCGGACGGCCACCGTGACGCGCGCGGAGCTCGAGGCCACCCTGCGCCGCGAAGCGACGGCACAGCGCTGACCTTGCATGGATACCCGCGAAAAAATACTTTCACGCGAAGGACTGCACGACATTCTTGAGGAACACCGTCGCGCGGGCCGCAAAATTGTTTTCGCGAATGGCGTTTTCGATTTGCTGCACGCGGGCCACGTGCGTTATCTGCAGGCGGGGCGCGCGGAGGGCGATGTGCTCGTAGTAGGCATCAATTCGGATGCCAGCACGCGCAAATTGAAAGGCGAGGGGCGGCCGATTCTCACCGAGCGTGCGCGAGCGGCACTGGTGGCCGCTCTTGCCGCGGTGGACTACGTCGTGATTTTTGACGAGCTCGATGTGAAGTCGCTGCTGCGCGAATTTCAGCCCGACGTGCACGCCAAGGGAACGGATTACACGGTGGAGACTGTCCCTGAGCGGGAGCTCGCGGCGCTGCTGGGGATTCGCGTCGCGATCGTGGGCGACCCGAAGCGCCATTCGACCCGCGACCTTCTCTCGCGGTTGCGCCGCCAGAACGATGGTTGACGCGGCACAACGGCCGGTCGCCGGAACCGATCCGCGATTTTTGCTTGTGCGGCTGGGCTCGCTCGGCGATATCGTGCATACGCTTCCTGCCGCTTCCGCGCTTCGCGATGCTTTTCCCGGGGCGCGGATAGACTGGATTGTCGAACCAAAGTGGCGGCGTTTGCTCGAAGGGAATCCGGATCTGAGCAACGTGATTTCTGCCGATCGCGGGAGCGCGGGGGGGATATTAACAACGGTGCGAGGACTGCGTTCGGCGAAATACACCTGCGCGATTGATTTTCAGGGGCTTTACAAATCGGCGTTGCTGGCGTTTTCGTCCGGAGCGCCCCGGCGAATCGGATTTCAGAGCAGTTACGCGCGCGAAGGGATCGCTGCATTGTGCTACACCGAGCGCATAAATCCGCGGGGACCGCACAAGGTGGACCACAACCTGACGCTCGCGGAACATGCGGGCGCGCGAAAAGGCACACCGCGATTTCCGCTCGCCATTTTGCCGGAAGATGATGAACGTGTTTCGCGCGATCTTTCCGCACATAATCTGCAGGAATTTTTCGTGTTGAATCCGGGCGGAGGCTGGCGCTCGAAGTGCTGGCCCGCGGAGCGCTATGGCGAGTTGCATCGCAGGCTTGCGGAGCGGCACGGATGGAGGGGCGTGATCAGCGTCGGCCCGGGCGAGAATGATTTGGCGCAAGAAGTAATTGCGGCCGCGGGCGAGCCCAGGCCGGTTGCGATTGCGCTCGAGTTGGGGCCGCTGATGGCGCTGCTGCGACGCGCGAGTTTTGTGATTTCGGCGGATACTGGGCCGCTGCATCTGGCGTCCGCGGTTGGCGCGCCGGTGATCGGGCTCTACGGACCTACGGATCCATCGCGCAACGGCCCGTATTCGGCGGCGGACATCGTGGTGCGAAATCCGCGATTCAGCGAAACGACCTACGGGCGCGGCGCGTCCTACTCGCCGGCGATGTTATCGATTACAGCCGACCAAGTGATGGAAGCAGTCGAGCGGCGCGTGGGCTTGCGTTCGTGAGCACTCCGAGAAAATTCTGGATGCGCTGGCGCGTGCGCATCGGCTATCCGGTGGCGTTGATTTATTTGGCGCTGGCGTCTCCCACGCCGCACTGGATCGCCATGGGCGCGGCGGTGGCCGCGTTTGGGCTGGCGATTCGCACGGCGGCGTCCGGGCATTTGCGCAAGAATGCGGAGCTGGCTACGTCGGGCATTTATGCGCGTACGAGGAATCCGCTTTATCTTGGCAGCGCGGTTCTGGCGATCGGTTTCATCATTGCCGGGCACTCGCTGTGGGCCGGGCTGCTGGTTGGCGTCTATTTCGTCGTTTTCTATTATCCGGTGATGCGGAATGAGGAAGAAGATTTGGGTGAACGGTTTGACGGGGCGTTCGAGGAATATGCCGCGCAGGTGCCTCTCTTCTTCCCGAATATTTTCAGCGCGGGGCAGCCTCATTCGCCGGAGAAGGCTGAAAAACCGTTCTCGTGGGAGCAGTATCGCCGCAATCGGGAATACAAAGCGCTGATCGGGACGCTGGGCGGGTTAGCTATCGTCTGGCTGCGAATGTGGGTGCGAAGGCGATACGGATTCTGAAGAGATTCTGAGAACTTGCAAACGAAGGGGAACGGAAGGATTACTGCAAGCGATAGACGGCGTGCATCACGCGCTGGAATTTGGGCCGGTAGAGAAGATCGAACGCACGTTCTTTCCCGGGAAACATTTCGAGCGCCACGCGACGCGTAGCCGCGATCATTCCCGACGCCTCTTCGGGGGTCAGGTCGCCCGCGGCGATGGATTCGAGAGTTAATTGAACTAGAATACGCAGCCTGCGAATGCGACGGCTTTCGTCGTCAATTTGCTCCTGCGTGGGTTGAAACGTCTTGCTATTGTGGATGCTTTCCATCGTGGGCCTGTGGATGCAACAAATCCAGTATGGACTTCGGCGATAAAGGGCGCAATAGTACTCGGGAACAGTGTTTCGTGAGAATCTTCTAGGAGATTGCCCGATGACTGAGAACTCTGCGGAACGCGTTGTCGTCGTGCATACCGCCGCCACAACTTCCGAAGCGATGGTGATTCGCGGCCTGCTGGAAAGCGCGGGGATCAGCTCGCCGGGCTCCGGTTCTTCGGATCCGTTTCCGGTGCGGGACGCGCCCGAAGGCACGCACGGCGTGGAAGTTTACGCGCTGGAGCCGCGAGCCAAAGAGGCGCGAAAAGTGATCGCCGAATACCTGAAGGGCAATGAATCCTCTGCGACTGCTTCTGCCGAAGAAGAAGCCGAATAATTGCATTGGAAGCGGCGGGATAGCGCCAGCTGTTTTTCCTTCACTGAGGGTGTAATTCCGCAAAAGTGTGGACAGAGAGGGTGTGTCCGTCCGTCAGCGCGGTGACTTCGCCATCGCGATCCGTGCGCAAGAATCGCACACCGGCGCGCGCGTAGCGCTCGACGACTTCTTCGACCGGATGCCCAAATTGATTTCCTTCGCCCACGGAAACCACGGCCACGCGGGGAGCTACGGCCGCGACAAACGCGTCGACGGAGGAGGTCTTGCTGCCGTGATGGGGAACCTTCAGGAAATCGGCGGCGAGGGGCGCGTGTTCGTTTACTAGCTCTCCTTCCACGCGCTTCTCGATATCGCCCGGCAGTAGAAACCGCACGGCGCCGTCGCTGAGCCGGACGACGAGCGAATTATCGTTGGCGGCTTGCGGCACGGCGGAGACATCCGCGGGCCACAGAATGTTGCCTTCCACGCCGTCCCAATTGAATTCGCCGCCGCGCTCTTTTTGAACGATAGCGACGCCGTGCGAGCGCGCCTCGGCAAGCAGAGCGGTGAAGGCGGGCGTTTCCTCGTCGCGGCCGACCCACAATTCCTTCACGCGAAAATTGGCCAGCACGCTGCGCAACCCATCGAGGTGATCGTGATGCGCGTGGGTGAGCGCAACAACGTCGAGCCGCTTCAGCCCGCGCGACCAGAGATAGGGCGAGACGACTTCCTCGCCGACGTCGTTTCCCGGGTGATAGCCTCCGATGGACTCGGAGCCGGGTTGGCCACCGCCATCGACTAGCATGGTGCGGCCATCGGGGAAGGCGGTGAAAATGGAATCGCCCTGGCCAACGTCGAGGACATTCACTTCGAGTTTGCCGCGTTCGAGAGTAGGCGCAAACGGATGCGCGGCGACGAGAACGGTAAGCACTGCAAGCGCGGCGGCGGAAATCCATTCGAGCGGACGAACGGGCGGAGGCAATTGCCGGCGCGCGGCGGGATTGGCGCGGCGTGCAGCGACGGCTCGCGCGCAGGCCGCGAGACAAAAGAACGCGGCGAAGAATGCGAGCATGAGCCATGCGGGTGGATCGGGGATTCTGTACGAGAGCCGCGGCCAGCCGCTGAACCACGCGACGGTGGAAAGCAAAAGCCCGGCGCAGAGGCTGAGAGCCTTTGCCAGAACGAGCGCGAGCCTGGTCCATAGTAGCGCGGCGAGCAGAGTCAAAAAACCGAGCGGCACGATGAGGCCGGTGAGTATAACCGCGGGAATGTTGCTTAGAGGCCCGGCGAGGCTGACGCGGTGGAAATCCTGGGCGAGAAGCGGAAGCATGCCCCACTGAATTACGACGGACAGCAGCAAAATCTCCCAGAGACGCAAGCCCACGAGCACGGGCGCCGCCAGGACGGTTGCGGCTCGCGGAGCTAAGCGCTGGGGAAGGCGCTGAGCCAGCCAGTTCGCCGCGGCGCGCATTTCGATTCGGAATTGCGCGATTTTCGGCGGATGCGCGGCGTCGCGGGTGACGTCACCGAGGTGCCGCAAGCCTGACGCGATAGGGCGCGCTGGTGCGGTCCATCCAAGGGAGGGCGAGGGCGGCGATGACTCCGGCGGCGAGAAATGAAAGTTGGAAGCTTGAATCGGAGAGCGAAGAAGGCTTCCACAGCAAGGATCACGAGCGCGGCAAGCGACAAGGTGTTGAGCAGTTCGATGCGGCGGAACAGCGGGCGCGCGCACAAATAAAACGCGGCGATGAGCGCCGCGCGCAGAATCGGCGGGCGGTCCTGGACGATGCCGACGTAGCCTGCGAGGGTGACAAGGGTCATGAGAGCGATCGCTGCCGCGGAAAAATGCAGGCGGCGCCCGAGCCAGTAGAGAAAGATGACCAGCGCGCCCACGTGCAGCCCGGCGACGACGAGGACGTGATACGCGGACGTCTTCTGGAAGCGAAGCACGACATCGGAATCCACGAAGCTGCGGTCGCCGAGCAGCATGGCGCGCAGCACGCGCGGCGCGGTCGGGATGCGCTGCGAACAGGGAATCGATGCGCGCGAGAAGATCGCCACGGGCTCGCGCGAGACGTTGCTGGAAGGTCGGGGGCGGACGGTCGATCAATTGCAGCAGCTCGCCGCTGCGCAACGAGCCGACCAGATCGATTTTTTGGCGCGCGAGGTAGCCGTGAACGTCAAACGCGCCGGGATCGAGATAATCGCGAGGCGGGCGCGCTTTCACGAGGGCTTCGACGCGGTCGCCGGCGCGGAGTCCTTGCGGCGGATCAGCGGCGCGCGTGGCCGGCAAAGAAATTTAGCACGAAGGCCGCCGGCGGCAGGGAGAAACGTTCCGGCGGATTCCACTTGTTCGAGATCGATTTGATAGCGGCGGCCCCAGGGCAGAAGGAGCGGGTCTTCGCGCAGGCGGCCACGCCAACGGAGCGGCACGGTGGTGTCGAGGCGGCCTTCAGCGATGAGTCGCGTGACGTGATTCGCGGGGATGGCGTCGCGTTCGACGGCGGTCGCGAATCCGCCGAGGGCGAGCCAGGCGGCCAGCGCGAGAACCCACGCGGGGGCGGCGAAATCACGCCACGCCAGGATTCCGGCGACCAGAATGGCCGTTGCGACTGCCCCCGCCCACACTTTCGGCGACGCGGGCCACCGGCTGGCGAGCGCGATGCCCGCCGCGAAAGACGCGGCGATCCAGAGCGCAGGTAATTTCATTCGCGACGGCGCAAACGAACGACCGCCTCCATGTGAAACGTCTGCGGAAAGAGATCGAACAGTTGAATTTCGGCGCAATCGTAGCCCGCTTCTTTGAACGCGGCGAGATCGCGCGCGAGCGTGGGTGGCTCGCATGAGACGTAAGTGATGCGCGCGGGCTGGAGACGCGCAAGGCGAGCGACGCTGCCGGGCTCGAGGCCGGCACGCGGTGGGTCGAGCACGACCAGGTCGGGACGCTCTTTGCTACGCTCGAGAAAGCGCTCGACGTCAGCTGCGCGAACCTCAATCGTGTTGCGCCCACGGACATTCGTTTCGAGGTCGCGCGCCGCGGCGGGATTTGATTCCACGGCGACGACGCGCTCGAATCGCCGCGCGAGTGGGACGGAAAACAATCCCACGCCTGCGAAGAGATCGAGAGCGAGACGCCCGGTTTCTTCCTCGGGCAACGGCGGCGCGCAGAAGAGCTGCCGCGAGGAAGCGATTGACCTGAAAAAATGAAAAGTGTCCCACCCGGTACGACGCGCCGGAGACTTCAGTCTCGATGTAGCCCGGCCCGACGAGTTCCATACGGTCGTGGCTCGGATCGTGAAAAAGCAAGCTTGCCGCTTCCGGGACGATGCGGCGCATGGTTTCGGCGTGCTCGGCGATGCGGGAAGGGAAGCCGGCGAATGTGGCGGTCAGAAGTAGCTTCGAATCGCTCGATGACGCGCTTTCATCGGCGCCCTCGTTCGAGAAAACTTCGATCTCGCGCAATTCGCGCGGGAGCGCGCCGGATGCCAGCGCGCCGCGCAAGGCGAGGAGCGTTTTGAGCAGCAGGGGCGAGAGAATCTGGCAGTCTTCTACGGCGCATAGAGCCGTGGAATTCGCGCGAAAGTATCCGATCTGGAGGTTCGGAGCGGCCTTCGCGCTTGCGCCGGTCGCGCCCGTCTCCGCTTCCGCCACTGATTCCGGCGCCGGGCGAATCTTCCACTGTGCACGATTGCGATAACCCCAGGGTGGCGACGCGTGGGCCGTGATTTCTCCGGTCCATTCCACGCGCCCGATACGCCGCAGTGTCTCGCGCAGGATTTCCGTTTTGTACGTAAGCTGCGCTTCGTAGGTAATGTGCTGGTAATTGCAGCCGCCGCACACGCCGAAATGCGGACACGGCGGCAGCGTGCGCTGCGGCGAAGGCGCCAGCATTTTTTCCACGCGCGCGCGCACGAATTTCTTTTTTTGCTCGACGGCGGCTACTTCCACGCGTTCCGCGGGCAACACGAAGGGAACGAAAACGGTCGTGCCCTCGTGATGCGCAAGGCCATCGCCGCCGTAAACCAATTTTTCGATTGTGACGTCCATGGGTGGCATGAAATTCGCTGTGTGGGTACAGACTCGGGTTCGTTACGTCAGATAAAACAGGCTTAGTCGCGGCACATCGAAATGTTCGAAAAGCCGTTTCTGCGTGTATTGCCGCTCGAGTTGCGCCAGTTGCGCCGCGGACATCTTACGCCGGTAAGGGGCCAGCGAGCGATCCATTTCACGCCGGACCAGGAGCAGCGCTTCTTCATCTGCCTCGGAGGAAAGCGCCGCCGACAACTTTTCTTCAAGCACGGTCAGCCGGCGCTCGAGGTCTTCGAGGTCCAGCGCGCCGGGAGAAGCGATCAGCGGTAAGGATTCGTCGAGGCGTGCGGCAGTTTCGTCGAGGCGCGCGGCGAGAGGCGCATGAGTAGCGCGGCGTTTTTCGGCTGCGGCTCGCAGACGCGCGGCATTGCGTTCGAGGTATTTGCGCAGCTCGTCGCGCGAAAAAGGCTCCGCAGCCGATTGCGAGCGCTTGATTTCGGGTCCGGTGCCCGCGGCAGCTTCCGCGGCTTCTTCGGCGGCGTCGAGGACGGCGTCCACGCAATATGCGAGGCTCTTTAGCTGGCGCCCGCCCGCGGCACGCCGCGAACGCGACCAGCTTTCAAACGCGCGATCGATGCCTTTCAGCACGGCTGTAATGCGGGATGCCGGCTTTCTGCCAGGTCTCGACAATGGCCCAATCGAGCGGCGAAACGAGCAGATGCGCGCCACGCTTGCGCCAGAAGTAGTCCTCGATTTCGGTGAAATAATTGAAGTAGTTGAAGGATTCCATGGAGACAGCGCGGGCCTAGTTTTTCGTGCGCGCCGCAGGCTGCTGCGCTTTTTTCTGCGCGACGCCGCGATCCGGCGCGCCGTCCTGATTGCGGTCCCAGATAATCCGCAAGCCTTCGAGCGTCAGAAATTCGTCGATGGTTTCGATGTGGCGGGACGCGGAGCCGATCAGCGAGGCTTGTCCGCCCGTGGCAATCACTTTTGTGCTTGCGCCCATCGCTTTTTTCATGCGGTCGAGAATACCGTCAACGAGATCGGTGTAGCCGTAAAAAAGTCCGGCTTGCATGGAGGCGGCGGTATTCGTGCCGATGATTTTTCCGGGATCCTTGATTTCGACACGAAAGAGTCGCGCCGCGCGGGCGAAAAGCGCTTCGGAGGAGATTCCGATTCCGGGCGCAAGCACTCCGCCCATGTATTCGCCGCGCGCGGAGACGGCGTCGAAATTGATCGCGGTGCCGAAATCCACGACGATGCACGGGCCGCCATACTTCTCGAACGCAGCGACGCTGTTGACGATGCGGTCCGCGCCCACTTCCTGCGGGTTATCGTACTGCACCGCCATTCCCGTCTTGATTCCGGGCTCGACAAACAGCGCCTTCTTGCCGAAATAGCGCTCGGCCATTCCCGCGAGGGTGGAATTGAGCGGCGGCACGACTGAACTGATGATGACGCCGCCGATTTCGCGCGGCTCGAGTCCTGCGAGGGTGAAAAGATCGCGCGTGAGGATACCGTATTCGTCGATGGTTTGGTCGCGCGCGGTGGTGAGCCGCCAGTGAGCGACGAGTTCCTTGCCACGGAAGACGCCGAGCACCGTGTTGGTATTGCCAACATCGAGCGTCAAAAGCATCAGGAAGCCTCCGCGACGTCGCCCGAAAGCACGGGCTCGATTCCGCCGCCATCGTCGCGCATCACGCGCAGCACGCCGCTCGGCTCGAGGCCCGCTGTTGTGCCGGTGAACGTTTCGGCCGCCGTGGTGATGCGCACGCGCTTCCCTCGAAAATAGCTCGACACTTCGGCGAAGCGCCGGACGATCGGCACACGCGCCCTCGGCGAGGAATTGATTGTAGTAGCGGTCGAGGTGGCGCAGCAAGCGAACCAGCACGTTCGAGGCGCGAATGGACCTTGCCGGTTTCGATGCGCAGCGAGGTGGCGATTTGTCCGCAAGTTCGGCGGGCATTTTCGTCTGGTTCACGTTGATGCCGATTCCGACGACGGCGTAGTGCATGCGGTCGGGCTCGGCGTGCATCTCGGTGAGGATGCCGGCGAATTTTTTTCCGCCCACGAGCAGATCGTTGGGCCAGCGGATGTCGGGGAGCGACGTCGAGCTCTTCGGCGGCGGCGTCGCGCGCGGCAAGGCCGGCGACGAGCGTGAGCAGCGGTGCGTGTGCCGGAGGAATTTGCGGGCGCAGCAGCACGGTGCAATGAATTCCCGCGGATTTTTCCGACAGCCATTTGCGACCGGCGCGGCCGCGTCCGGCGGTCTGTTCTTCGGCGAGCACTACGGTGCCGTGGGGCTCGCCTTGTTCGCCAAGCTGCATGGCGACCGTGTTCGTGGAATCCACTTTGAAGAAATGGTAGATGCGCCGGGCGAAAGGCGTGCCGAAGAGGCGATGGCTCAGGAGTTGCGGGACCAGAATGTCCGGCAGGGCGCTCGATGTGATAGCCGGTGTGCGGGTGGCCCTTAACGCGCACGCCGAGCTCGCGCAATTTTTCGATCCAGCGCCAGACCTGCTGGCGCGTAACGCCGATTTCCTTGGCGATTTTCGCGCCGCTGATGACGATGGTGGAGTTTTCGGCGAGCAGCGTGAGCAGCGCGTCAATGCGCCGGTCGGTTATGCCCGGCAAATTCGCCATTCGTTTCGTGGCCATGGGGGATTGGGAAGGATACTTGAGCGCGGGCGCGGCTACAAGCTGACCGGAGGTGGGTGAGGCTGAGCTACGGGGTTTTAAGGGCGGCGGAGGTGTCGGCAACGAGATGCAGAAGGCCGCGCATGTCGAAGCCGGGGCTGTGGGTTAATCCGAGGCGCACGATTACCAGTCCTTCTGAGGAAATGATAACGACGCGCTGCCCGAGGTTGCCGGAGCCGTAGAAGGAATCCTCGGGCATGCCGGCCTGGATGCGGTCTGCGGCGTCGCCGTGAGAACCGTGATTAGTCCAGAAGCCGGCCCCGTAATCGTTGCCGAGCGTGGGCGCGGCTGAGTAATTCACCCACCCTTCCGGCAAAATGCGACGGCCGTTTACGACGCCATCATTCAGATAAAGCGTGCCGAAACGCGCCCAGTCGCGCGCGGAGGCGAGTATGTTGGTGCAGCCTATGGGAGTGCCGGTGGCGTCGAATTCGATTGTTGCGGTGGTGATTCCTAGCGGCTCGAAAAGCTCCTCGCGCGCGAAGTTGGCGACGTCCTGAGCGTTTCCGCCGACCGCATCGCGGATGATTCGCGAAAGAATCAGAGTGTTGCCGCTGGTATATTCCCACGTAGTGCCGGGAGCGGCCTTGAGTCGAGCGCGTTCGGCGAAGGCCGCCATGTCTGATTCCAGAAACAACATGCGCGAGACGGGATCAGTGCCAGAGTCAGATTCGTCGAGGGCGAGGCCGGAGGTCATGCGCATGAGCTCCTCGATCGTGATGGCGTGGCGCGGGTCGGAAGGATTGCCCCATTCGGCTACGGGCGCACGCTGTTCGACGGACAGCTTTTTCTGCCGAACGAGAATTCCGAGGAGCGCGTTGGTCACCGATTTGGCCAGAGAGTAACCGAGAATCGGCGTGTCGAAGGCGTAGCCAGGGGCGTAGCGTTCGGCGACAAGCTTTCCGTTGTGAAGAACGACGATCGCTTTGACCCAACGATAGGGCGGGCCGCTCGGTTCCGCGAACGCGCGATCGAGCGCCGCTTCGAGTTTGGGATTGCGTGGTTGCGCGTCGAGCAGGCTTTCCACAGGGGGCGCTGACGGGGTCGCCATCTCGCGGGCCGGAGAAGGGCCGATGCCCGCGTCGTTCGAATCATCGCCGTGCAGGATGATGCAGCCGAATCCGTCGCGATAAACAGCGCGGCTATGGATGATCCCTGCCCAAGTAACCCGGACTTCGCGATGCTCCCGGTCCACAACGTATTTGAGGCGCTTTGAGAGCGCACCCTCTCCGGGAATCGGCTTGACGGTTTCTGCGTAAACCTGATCGGGATCCAGGCCGGAAACGAATGCTGCGGAGCATAGCGTGTGGCTCACAACTCCCGTGCCAACTTCGATGGCCGGCATTGCGCGGAGCATAAACCAAGCGACTGCACAAAGAACGGCGGCGGCTAGCAGAACGAGAGTGATGCTACGGAATCGCCGAGTCAATTCAGCCCCTCCAAAGGTGTCGCTCCGACAATCACGGCTGCTGGGTTCCAAGGCAAGATACGCCGTCGCGCCTTCATTTGTTCATGGAAATGACGTTTGCACGCAGACAGGGACGTCACTCGAAAAGAGCCGTGCTGCCAGCACTACTGAGAACGGCGGGGAACTGGAAGCGAGGCACTCTTACCTTGGTGCGGCCTTCAGAAAGACGAATCCATCAACGCGGTACTGGACCTTCCCGTCGCCCACGGGGACCGGCTGCACTTTTCCAGCGCGCACCTTCTTGATCGCGACTTCCAACAGCGGCAACTGCGAAGGATCGTCTACGGGGACGTTGTGAGATGGGAGTAGGAGGTGAACTTGAGGCGCTAGCGCTGCGATGCGCTCAACGGAATGAACGTAAGCATCGAGATCCGTTTCCGGCCGGTAAAGCCAGATTGGTCCCGCGTAGAAATTATCTCCCGTAAACAGGAGGCCGTTCTTGCGGTCCAGAAGACAAATCGAATCCGGAGTATGCCCGGGCGTCGAAATTATTTTGAGCACGCGACCACCAAGATTTATCGTGTCGCCATCGTGAAGCCAGTGCGTGATTTGAAAAGGCCGCGTGGAGTACGACTTGGCTTCAAATCCCGCGGGCAACCGGCCGCAGAGCGACCCGGGAGCGAGTTCAGCCTGCGCGTCGGCGCTCGACCCCTTTGCGTTGAGCCGAGTAAAGTCAGTATCCATTCCATAGACTTCGGTAAATTCCCAGTTGTCGCCAACGTGGTCATTGTGCGTGTGTGAATTGAGGACAACGATGGGCAAAGTGGTAAGCGAATCAACTACGCGCTTGATGTCGCCGATGCCGAGTCCGGTATCGAAGAGCACGGCACGTTTGTCGCCCAGAATCAGGAAGGAGATCACTTCCTCAAATTGATGAGGCTCGTAAATCGCAAACACTCCCGGCGCGACTTTGTAAACTTCGAACCAAGGGTCGGTTGACGGCACGCGCTCCAGATGCTGGTATTGCGGGCGTGGGAGTGATTTACACCAATCCGGCGTCACGTTGCTGTTCGACGACTGCGCGCGGACGGGTGGCGCGGCAATCATTAGCGCGGTTAGGGCGACGGCGAAGCCGCTAAGATTGCCTGTGCTAGGCGATGACATGGATTCGAGATTATAGCCACTCCCGAAGAGGTGGGCTATGTCAACTGAGTGAGGCGGTCGAGGAGCTTTTGGTGCTCGATTTGGCGGGCAGATAGGGTGGCGCGGAGGTCGTCGACGATTTTGGCCGGGGCTTTGCTGAGGAAGGACTCGTCAGCTAGACGCGTCTTTTTTGATTCGATGTCCTTGGCTAGGCGCTCGATTTCTTTCGTAAGCCGCGCGATTTCGGCTTGCTTGTCGACTGCCTCGCCGTAGGCTATGCGCAGATCGAATTGCGCGGTAGAGCGAACCGCGGCCCCCGCCGGGTCGAGGCGCTCTGCGGAAATCGGGAGTGCCGAAAGCGATGCCAGACGCAACACTGGTTCAAGATTCCGCTCGACGAGCTTGCGCACCGCGGGATCGGTCGATGAAAAGTCGGCAGCGACCTTTTTTTTCTGATCGACCTTCATCTCGGCACGGATATTCCGGGCGGCGGTGATGATTTCCTGCAGAGCCGTCATCTCTTTGTCGGCGTCGTTGTCCGCCCATTTCTTGAGCGGCTCGGGAAAATTATCCAAGGCAATAGACCGCGCGCCTTCGCGTTGCGGGAGTTTGTGCCACAACTCTTCGGTGAGGAAGGGCATGACGGGATGGAGCAAGCGCAGCGCGGCTTCGAGTGCAGCGAAAATGTTGCGCCAGGCGGCGACGGCGATTTCGCGGTCGGGGTCGGAGAGCTGTGGCTTCACCCACTCGATGTACCAATCGCAAAAATCGCCCCAGAAAAACTGGTAAGCCGCCTGTGAGGCCTCGTGGAAGCGGAAATTCTGGAGGGCGTCGTTGACTTGCGCCGCGACCGACGCCAGCTGGGAAAAGATCCAGCGATGCACCAATCCGCCGTCACCCTTCAAGGAATAGGGCGCCTGGGCGCGAACATCCGGAGCGGCAATTTCTTCGAGCGTGATGCCGGCGGAGGCTTCGGCCTTTTCGAGGTTCATGAACAGGAAGCGTGCGGCGTTCCAGATTTTGTTGGCGAAAGCGCGGGCGCCAAGGATGCGGTCTTCGCTTAGCGCGATGTCGGTACCGGGAGCGGACATGCTGGCGAGCATGTAGCGCAGAGCGTCGGTGCCGAATTTCTGCGTGAGTTCGAGCGGGTCGACACCAGTGCCCTTGGTCTTGGACATTTTGGCGCCTTCGGCGGTGCGCACGAGCGAGTGCAGGTACAAGCGGCGGAAGGGAATCGTAGATTTCATATCGCCTGCAGAAGTGGTGGCGTGGACCTCGCGGCCGGCGCTATCGAAGCGGGTTCCGCTGAGGTGCAGGCCCATCATGATCATTCGCGCGTCCCAGAAAAACAGGATGTCGTAGCCGCTGATGAGCAGGCTTGTGGGATAGAACGTACGCAGGTCCTCAGTGTTGTCCGGCCAGCCGAGGGTTGAAAACGGCCAGAGGCCGGAGCTGAACCAGGTGTCGAGGACGTCCTTGTCCTGCGTAAGTTTTGCGCTGCCACATTTCGGGCATTTTACCGGCGGGCTTGCAGCGCGCGCGTGGCCTTCCACGATTTCCACGCGCGAATCGAGCGCGGGAACCATCTCCTTGCAATCGGCGCAATGCCAGATGGGAATGCGGTGGCCCCACCAGAGCTGGCGCGAGATGCACCAGTCGCGAATATTTTCAAACCATTGCAGCAGGATGGTCCGCTGGTTATCGGGCACGACTTCGATCAGGCCTTCGAGAACCGCCTTCGATGACGGCTCGGCGAGCGGCTTCATCTTCATGAACCATTGCGTGGAAAGCCGCGGCTCGACAATGGCCTTGCAGCGATCGCAGGTGCCGACGGAATGCGTGTGTTCCGTGATGTGGTCCATCAGCTTGAGTTCTTCGAGGTCGGCGATGATGCGTGCGCGCGCGACGAAGCGGTCGAGGCCCGCGTATTTTCCGGCGGCGTCGCTCATATGCGCGTCGTCGGTCATTACATCGATTTCGGCCAGGTGATGGCGCTTGCCGACTTCAAAGTCGTTCGGGTCGTGCGCAGGCGTAATCTTGACGACACCGGTGCCGAATTCGCGGTCAACGTAAGTGTCCGCGATGATGGGGATTTCGCGATTCATCAGCGGCAGCATCACTTTTTCGTCGACGAGGTGTTTGTAGCGCTCGTCGTCCGGATGCACGGCGACGGCCGTATCTCCCAGCATCGTTTCAGGGCGCGTAGTGGCGACGACGAGGTACTCCTGCTTTGCGTCCGAAGCGCCGACGACGGGGTAGCGTATGTACCAGAGATTGCCGGTGCGCTCGTTGTGGACGACCTCGAGGTCGCTGATGGCCGTAAGGCAGCGTGGGCACCAATTGACCATGTAGCGCCCGCGATAAATCAGACCGTCGCGGTAGAGGCGCAGAAAGGCCTCGAGCACGGCGCGATAGAGCGCGGGTTCGAGGGTGAAGCGCTCGCGCGTCCAATCGCATGACGCGCCCAGGCGAATCATCTGGCCCTTGATGACGCCGCCGCTTTCCGCCTTCCATTTCCACACGCGCCGCTCGAATTCTTCGCGTCCTAGAGACTGGCGCGTGACACCTTCCTTCGCCAGCATGCGCTCGACCACGAATTGCGTAGCAATGCCGGCATGATCCATCCCAGGAAGCCAGAGCGTGCGCTCGCCACGCATGCGATGCCAGCGCACCAGCATGTCAATCTGGGTGTGCTCGAGCATGTGGCCGATGTGGATCGAGCCGGTAACGTTGGGCGGGGGAAGCGCGATGGAAAATGTGGGGCCGCCGGGCGTGCCGGAATTCTCGGCGCGGAAAAGGTTCTCGTCAAACCAGGCCTGGGCCCAGCGCTCTTCAATTTCCTGCGGCTCATAAGCCTTGGGTATTTCTCTCGGCATTGGTCCTACGTTCTTGAATTTGCTGGTGAAGTGAAACAATCAATATAAGGGGCGGCAGACGGCGGCGTCAAATGTGGCCGGGGATTCGCAAGAATCATTTCGAGGAGACGAAGACGGCTACTTATCTTTTTTCGAGAGCTCGGAGTGGACGAGGTTCTCGACCAGAGGCTTTACGCCCTGGGAGAAGAGTTCCTGGAGATGTGGCTGAAGCTTTTCGAGCACCTTGCGTACCACGTCTTCCACGTTCGTGTCAGTCGTCGTCGGCTCGGATTCGTTCAGCGCAAGCGTCGGCTTGGGCGGCTCAGGAGGAGGCGGCGAAAGGAACGGAATCTGCATGAGAGCTTCGCGGTTCGGCGGGGGCAGCGTCGGAATGCGCTCGAATTCTTCGAACACTCTTTCCGGCTGCACGGGCTCGAATACGGAAGGCTCCACGTGCTCTGGAGGCGCGGGGTCGGACACCGCAGCATGTTCTTCGGCGGGCTGCGGCGGATCCTGCGCGGGCGCATAGTCAGACGGCTGGCTGTGCTCTTCATCCACGAGCAAGGGCTCGGAAGCCGCGTGCCAGGAGTCGCCGTCTTGGCGTCGTGGGGCGTCTGCCGGCGCAACCATAAGCTCGTGACCGGAATCGCGTGCTTCAGTGGCGGCCGACTCGGGAGCAGGTTCTTCCGCGAAGGAATCGGATCCCTGTGATTCAGAAGCAAAGTGATAAGACGAACCTCCGAATACGGGAGCATCCGAGAAAACTCGCTTGTTCTCATCGGCTCGCGATTCCGCTTCTTGAGCTTGCTCGCGCGCCTGCGCAATCTCGGCGGCTGCGGTCTCTTCGACGCTGGTTGCCGCTTCGATGTGGGCAGTCTGCATAATTTTTTCTTCAGCCGGTGGCGCGGCTGTTTCCGCATGAGGAGCTGACAGGTTGGACATCCATCCGCCGTCCGGATATTCGGAGGGTGGCGGGGCCATCATGTCCATCCACTCTGAGGCTCGCGGAGCGATGCCGGGCGATGGGCGCGTCTCGGGTTTTGGTTCGTCGTGCGATACCTGGCTCGCGACCTGGCTCACAATCGGGCTCGCCTCCTGCTGGGGGGCGGGCTCCTGCGCCACAGACGGTGCGGGCGGGTCGTCGGACTCCGAGAGCCACGTGGCGCGCGGAATGTCTTGCGAGCTCTCGACAGCGGACGTTTCGCCAAAAATACCTGTGGGCGCTTCGTCCGTCGCTTTCTCGATTGTTTCTGATTGCTGGACGGCGTCGGCCCAGGAATGCGCATTCGCGGGTGGCGACACAGCTTCGACTTCTGTTTGTTCTTCCTCGCGGACGTGCCTCGGAGGCACATCTTTTTCGGACGGGAAAATGTTGGGATCCACGACGTCGATGGGGAGATCCTGCGCCACGTTTTCCGGGACCTCAAAGTCAGCGGCGCCGCGGCGCCAATCGCTCGCGGTGGCCGCGCTGTCGAATTCGTCATCGTCCGCTACGCTCGTAATGGAGGGCTTCGGCGCGCTAGCAGGCTTGGATTTCCGGGACTTCGGCGTTTCCTTTTCCTCTTGCTCTTCTTCGTCGTCTCCGGCCAGAGCGCGGACGCCTTTTCCGAAGCCGTAAATCGCGGCGGCTTCTTCGGGCGTCGGCTCAGGATAGTCGGGCAAAGGCTTGGGCTCGGAACGCAGAGGAGCCTCAAGTACTTCAATCGGTGGCGGCGGCGCGGCCTTGATTTCCTTTGCTTTGGCCAACTCCGCGGCAACCCGGGGATTCTTTTCCAGCGCTGACATGACCATGGCGATGAGCGGGTCGGGCGGAACGAAGGGCTTCTTCAGAACGCCATCAGCACCTACGCGGCGGGCTTCTTTTTCGTCGAGCGGATCGAACGCGCCGACGAGCAAAATTACGGGAATGTGCGAGAACCGCGAGTCCTTTTTTACGAATTCGCAAACTTCGTAGCCGTTGCGCACGGGCATGAAAACGTCGGCGAGCACGAGATCTGGATTTGCATCGGGGAGCTTGCGTACGGCGGCTTCGCCATTGCCAACAGCGACGACGTCGATGCCGCGCTCTTCAAGCGCCAGCACGACCATTTTCTGGATGTTTGCGTTGTCGTCTGCTACCAGAACCCTGGGCACTGTATTCCCCCGGCGAGGCACGTCCACACGGAGACACGCCAACCCTTTACGCCTCGACTATTGCAGCATTCCCAAGCGCGGGCGTCAACAAACTCGAAGTACAGGGGTGCTACAGTTGTTAGCAGGGAGTAAACAGGGGCTACCAGGGAATCAGCTTCTTGACGCCCTTCTTTTTCTTGCTGGTGGACTCTTGCTTGGGGTCGGCCGGGGAGGCTTGAGCGGCTTTGGCCGGCTTCGCTGCCGCGGCGGAACCAGCGGCCGGAACGGTGCTTCCACCCTGCGATGCAGTCGAGGTGGACTCGCCCGCGCTGCCCGAAGACGTGACGGGAGCGCCGTTGGCAGGCGTACCCGTTCCTGACGCAGGGGAAGGCGCTACAGCGCCGGAATCGGCGGCGGAAGGCTTCGACTCCACGGGAGTCGGATTGATGACTGGAACTGAGTTTGCGGACGCGCCGGACGTTCCTTCCGTAGGCGGTGCCGCCGTCGTGCCAGGCGCGGGTGAAGCGTTGGGATCGTTGGGTGCTGCGATGATCTGGAATCCGGTGCTGGCGCCCGGCGCGTCTGTCGGGGCCGTCGATGACTGTGGAACCGCCTCCACTGGCGCGGCATCGCCGCCCGAGCTTGCGCCAGGGTCTGACGCCGAGCCAGTTCCCGTCACTGTGAAAGACGGTCCTGCGGCGCCGGGGCGCAAAACATCCGTCGCCGAGACGGCGTCATTCGGCGGATTCAACTGCGGCGTCCCACTACGCGCTGCGGTGGAAACGTCGGGATTGGACTTCAGCATCTCCATCGGCATTTTGATTGCCAGGCTCTGATGGTGCTGCTTGGCATACATCTGATCGTTCTTCATGCGCATGTAGGCATCGGGATCGGCAGCGGGAACCGGCATGCCCATGGACTGCAGGCGCGCTTTGGCGTCCACTGCTCGTTTCGACAAAGGATAATCCTCAAGAATCCGGTCGTAACACTTGGCCGCCAGATCTCCCCAGTGGTTCTTGTCGTCTTCGTTTTTCGAGACCAGCTTGGCCCTCGCGTAAACGTTGCCGAGCATCCAAAGAGCCTCGTCCGTCCCGCTGTAAAGGGGATAACGATCGGTGACTTCCAGCAGGCGCGCGGCTGCGGCGCGATAATCCGTTTTCGTGTAGTAATAGCGTCCGATCCGGTATTCGGCGTCCGCCAGAACTTCCTGCACTTCGCGTAGATATTGTTCGGCCTTGGGAAGTAGCGGGCTCTGCGGGTATTTCAATATGAATGCTTGGAACTCGTCCTCGGCAGCCTGCGCTTGCGTGGAGTCGCGGTCGGCTTTTTCCATCATGCGGAAATGCGCCATGCCGACCTGCATCTGCGCGTAGGCCGCTTCGTCGAGAAAAGGGAAAAACGTGATGAAGTCTTTGTACTCCTGGATCGCCTGCGTGGTGCTGGAGGTGCCGCCCTCTTTGTAATAGGAATCAGCGACGGCGAGTTTCGCTTTGGCCAGGTACTCGCTGTCCGGATAAGTGTTGATCAGAGTCTGCAGTGCGAGGCGTCCTTCGGTGTAGCGGCCGCCCTTCAGATCCTTTTGCGCGCGATCGTAGAGGACTTTATCGGGCTCGGCCGAAGTGTCGATAGGCGCGGGCGCTTGCTTTTTCTTGGATTTCTTCGAGGTGGACGGAGCCTTCTTGCTCGCCTTCGGCGCGGGCTGGGCGGTTTGCGGCGCGCCATTCGCGGTTTGTGGAGCGCCATTTGCAGGCTGAGCCGTTTGAGGCGAACCGTCCGCAGGCTGTTGTGCGGTCGCTGCGGGGCACACCCACAGAAGGAGAGAAATACCCGCGGTGGCGAAAAGAGCGAATCGCGTCTGCTTGAAGTTTCCTGCCATCACACCCTTGGAACCGACCTCCGGATCTAAGTCTCTCAAACTTTTTGGCTCAGCGCTTCGCTGGCAAGCTTGCGCAGCTTGCGAGTGGCGCCGGCCGGATCGCTCGCGCCAAAAATCGAAGTTCCCGCAACGAAAGTGTTCGCTCCGGCCTGGGCAAGCTCGGAGATGTTTTCCTGATCCACTCCCCCATCCACTTCAATCCGGAACGCGCCATTATAGCGCGAGCGCCACTGATTCAACTGCCGAATTTTCTCAATCGCCCCGGGAATAAATTTCTGCCCGCCGAATCCCGGATTAACGGACATCACGAGTACCGTGTCCACCTTGTCGAGAACCTCGCCGAGCATGGCGACCGGCGTGGCCGGATTGATCACTGCTCCGGCCTCAGCTCCGCCTTCGCGAATCATCGCGAGCGCGCGATCCAGATGCACCGTCGCTTCCTCGTGCACCAGGATGCGAGTCGCGCCGGCGCGGACGAACTCCTCGATATATTCCTCTGGGCGTTCGATCATCAGATGCACATCGAGGGGCAAACGGGTTGCCTTGCGAAGTGAGACGACTACCGGTATTCCGATGGAGATGTTGGGCACGAAGTGGCCGTCCATCACGTCCACGTGGATTACGTCTGCGCCCGCCTCTTCCACCATGCGGACTTCTTCGCCCAGCCGCGCAAAATTCGAGGCCAGGATCGACGGCGCAATTTCGATGCGTGCGTAAGTCATGCGTTGCAAGCGGATTCTAGCACAAGCGCTCGGGGACTATTCCGCGAGTTGCAATTCGATCATGCTGCTGGGGTCCACGCGCGCGCCGCGCAAAGGCGTTTGCACCGCGACTGTTCCATGCAGCGTGCCCGGGAAAGACGAGAACGTCAACTTGGCCACCTTCAGGCCCGAACCGTTCAACTTTGATTCGGCTTCCCCAAGAGGCAGTCCGACAAGTTCCGGCATTACGTACGCGGGAGGTCGCGCGCCGAGCGATACCAGCAAGTCGACATGCGGGCTTGTAACGTCGGAGGTGCCAGGGGCGGGTTCCTGCTCGATTACCACGTCGTCCTCTGAGGTCGGCAGATTCACGCTCGAGACTTCTCCCAATTGCAGTCCGCCGCGCAACAATTCAATGCGCGCCGCTCGCAGGCTGCGATCCACGAGCGGAGGGATGGTGGCCTTCTGCGGCCCGAGGCTCAGCATCACGTGAGCGTACTGACCGGTCTTCACGCGCGTTCCGGGTGGAGGGCTTTGGCGCACGACGACATCGAGCGGCAGTGGATTGTAAATACGGTCTTCCACCTTGATGCCCACCCCGCGACCCTGCAAAATTTGCTGCGCTTCGACCGCTGACTTCCCGACAACGTCGGGCACCGCAACTTCGCGGCCTTGAATGGCGAAACGCATGGCCGTGAGCGCGCTCAGGAACGCCACCGATGCCAGTATGAAAGCCAGCAGTGCCATGCGGAATACCCAATTGAGGCGGTCCCTAAGCGTCATCGATACGTTCCCCGATTCATGAGCCTAGCATGTGGATGCGGCGCCTTCAACGCGGGGATTTGCGTCCTTCACTTTTTTCTAACAGTGCGGCGAAGAATCCGTCGGTCTGGTAGGTGCCGGGCGTGGTGCGGAATTGCGCGGAATCGTCGAAGAGGTCCGGTGCGTCGACGCCGGGGACGAGATGCGGGGCAATCGAACGAGCGGCTGCGGTTTTGCTCACGCGAAGGATGGACTGATTTCGATCGAGCACTTCGGACACAACGGTTTCGTTTTCCTCGGGCTCAAGCGAGCACGTGGAGTACACGAGCCTGCCTCCCGGAGCGAGGCGTTCAAGCGCCGCTTCGAGCAGGGACGTTTGAAGGTTGTGAAATTCGCGCAGTTGTTCCGGTTGCAGCCGCCAGCGGATTTCGGGGTGCCGCGCGAGCGTTCCCGTGCCCGAACAAGGTGCATCCACGAGGATGCGATTGAACTGTGTGCGGAGGGGAAGCGGCTTCGTAGCGTCAAGCTCGACGAGATGCGCGCCCTCCAGACCGAGGCGAGTGAATTGCTCGCGCATCGCTCGCAGGCGGTGGGCGTGGCGGTCCGCGGCGATGACCAATCCCTGTTTTCCCGCGGCACGAGCGAGAGGCGGCGTCTTTCCTCCTGGCGCTGCGCACAGATCGAGCACGCGATCGCCGCGCTGCACGTCGAGAAGCAGAGGGATCGCCTGCGAAGCCTCGTCCTGCACCGAAATATCCCCCGCGCGAAATGCAGCCGTGCGCGTCGGACTTCCGCCGCTCACCGCAAATGCCGCTTTCAGCAATCGCCCCGGCTCGGCGTGCAGTCCGGTTCTTTGTAAGCTGCCGAGAATTTCTTCGCTGCGCGCGAGGTCGTGCAGCGCACAACTCAGCCGCGGCGTCCGATTGTTCGCTTCGAGCAGAGAGACGGTTTGCCGCTCGCCCGCGCGAGCCAGCCAACGCTCGACCATCCACGCGGGATGCGAATGCAGAACCGCCAGCCGCTCAGCCGACGCCAGACCATTGGGCAGAAATTTGTCAGCGGGCGTTTTCGCATCAGGAGCGAGGCGTCGCAGGACCGCATTCACGAGCGGCGCTGCGGATGCCTTTCGCGCCCGCTTCACCAACTCGACGGATTCGTTCACCGCGGCCCGCGCGGGTATTCGCTCGAGAAATCGAAGCTGGTAGAGACCCATGCGAAGAGCTGTCGCCACGGCAAGATCGAGACGCGCAACGGGTTTCTTCAATTGGCGCTCGAGAAGAAAATCGAGCAGAGCGCGCCGGCGCAGCACTCCGAGCGTCAGCTCCGTCGCAAGCGCCGCGTCTTCCGGCTTCACGCTGCCGCTGAGCTCGGCATGCAGGACGTCGCTCGCGTATGCGCCTTCCGCTTCGACGCGCCGCAGCACTTCAAATGCGATTCGACGTGCGCTTGAGATCGCCATTTATCGACTCAAAAACAGTCTCGACCGCTGTTTAGGCAATTGCAAGCTCAAGTCCGTCGGCAATCATGTGAGCCGCCGCATATTCAATGTGTAGGACGCGTCTGGGAACTTGCGACTGCGATTTCGACGATGCGTGGACTATCGCTGGCCTCATCGCGACAATTCCTCCTGCTGGGACGAGACAAGCGACCGCCTCCACTTCGGACGCGAGTCGATGAATTGTATCGTCCGAAAGAATGCCCGCCAAATGCGTTCCAGGAAGAACGCGAAGAGGCCCATTGCCAATGGTTGAGTCATCGAGGTGCGCGCGAAGCGCGAGGACGCGTTCAAGCGCGCTGGCGGGAGCATGAGAATAGACTACGCCATGTTTGACAGACCAAGGGCCCCAGCCCGGAATCTCCCGACGCTGTCGAAGCGGCAGAGCGGTGTCTTGATGCCAGGCAACGAGCCAGTTCGCGCGCGGTGATTTGTCGAAGAGCGTCGCGTGAAACGGAAATGCGCCGTCACCGAGAATCTTCTGAGCAATCGCGAGAAGCCGGGAATCCGAAGCGAGAGCGGATACAGCGGGGCATGTAAGAATGTGTCGAATGCCAGCTTTGCCGGATCGAGATACCGGTGAAAGAGCTTCGATCACTTGCATGAGGTCTCGTGCGTCCAAAACATCGGGAATAACCGCATATCCGTTTTGTTCGAGGGCTTGCGTCCACATTCAGATGGCATCCCATGAAATCAGAGAAAACCGGAAACCAGAAAAGTAGAATCCCGAATTCAGAGAAAGGAGTCAACGGCTAGCTGCCGAAGCGGTCGCTGGGCACGAGGCGCGCGCCGTTGGCGAATTCGCGAGCGGTGACGCGCTTGCGGCCTTCGAGTTGCACGAATTCGATTCTCAGCGCAGAACCTTCGCCGCAGGCCACGATGACGTTGTCTCCGAGCAAGGCGATTGCTCCGGGCGGCTGTTGTGACGGCGCGAGATCCGCCGGGCGTCCCCAGATCACGCAATGTTTTCCGCGGAATGAAGTGAAGGTGCCGGGCCACGGCTGCAAACCGCGAATCTGGTTGTAGATTTGCTGCGCTGGAAGCGACCAATCGATCCGGCCCTCTTCTTTTTTCAGCGGCGGAGCGAATGTCGCCTGCGCATTATCCTGCGGGATTGCCGCGAGCGTGCCGCGCTCGATTCCGCGCAAAGTTTCCGCGAGCAAAGGCGCGCCTGCTTCGGAGAGCCTCGCGTACAGTTCCGGCGCGGTTTCGTCCGGGCCGATTTCGGTTTCGTGCTTCAGCAACATCGGGCCGGTGTCGAGGCCGGCGTCGATGCGCATGGTGGTCAGGCCGGTGCGTGTTTCGCCGTTGAGAATGGCTCGATGGATTGGCGCCGCACCGCGGTATTTCGGCAAGAGCGAGCCGTGGAGATTGATCCAGCCGAGGCGCGGAAGTTCGATTAGGCGCCGCGGAATGATTTGCCCGTAAGCGATGATTGTCACGATATCCGGCGCCAGGCGCTGGAAATATTCGAGCGCTTCGTCGCTTTTGATTTTCTGCGGCTGAAACACGGCCAGACCTGCGGCGACTGCTGCGTCCTTCACCGGCGGGCTGGCCGTCGTGTGTCCACGCCCGCGAGGCCGGTCGGGTTGCGTAACGACTCCCACGATTTGGAAATCAGGTTGCGCGGCCAAATGGCGCAGCGACGGCAGCGCAAAATCCGCCGTGCCGCAGAAAACGATTCTCAGCGGCACGTGAGGCCTACCACTCGCCGGCTTTCTTCATCTTGCGAATTTTGCGCTTGATCATGTCGCGCTTGAGCATGCTGAGGTGATTTATGAAGAGGACTCCGTTGAGGTGATCGATTTCATGGCAAAAGGCGCGCGCCAGCAATCCTTCGCCGCGCATTTCGAATTCTTTCCCGGCGGCGTCGTTCGCGCGAATGGTGACGTATTGCGGCCGCGCCACGTACGCGCGAAAACCCGGTACCGAAAGGCAGCCTTCTTCTTCGCGCTGCTCGCCTTCGGCGTGAATAATTTCGGGATTGGCGCAAACGAGCTTGGCCTCGGGATTCTTTCCGTTGCTCACGTCGATCACGGTGACGCGCAGGCTCAGACCGATCTGCGGCGCGGCGAGACCCACGCCTGAGGCGGCGTACATGGATTCGAACATGTCAGTGACGAGCTTCTGCAAATCTTCGTCGAATTTTTCGACGTGTTTGGTGGGCGTCTCGAGCACCGGGTCGCCGTATTTCACGATGGGATGAATCATCTTCGCTGCGCTGTCCTTCTGCGTTTCTCTAAAACAATGAACTCTAAAACTCGTCCAGTTGTTTCTGGAATCCCGCGAAATTGCGGCGCGTTTCTTCGATCGAATCGCCGCCGAATTTTTCCATAAACGCCCCGGCCAATTCTACGGCGACCATGGCCTCGCCAATCACGCCGCCGGCCGGAACCACGCATACATCCGAGCGCTCGTACGCGGCTTTGACTTCTTCTTTCGTTTTCATGTCGGCAGTGAGCAATGGCCGCCGCAGAGTCGAAATCGGCTTCAGATATCCGCGCACGACGACGTCGCTGCCGTTCGTGATTCCACCTTCGAGGCCCCCGGCGCGATTCGACAAACGTTCGAATCTCTTGCGCGCGGTGTCGTACCGAATTTCGTCCTGCACTTCCGAGCCATGGCTGGTGGCGTTCGCAACCCCCGTCCCGATCTCGGCGGCCTTCACTGCCTGAATCGACATGATGGCGCGAGCGAGCTTGGCGTCAAGCTTTTCGTCCCACTGCGCGTGGCTTCCGAGGCCCGGCGGAATCCCGCGCGCAACCACTTCGAAAATCCCGCCGACGGAGTCGCCTGCTTTGAGCGCGTAGTCTACTTCCGCTTTCATCAGCGCTTCCACCGCGGAATCCACGCAGCGCAGCGGCGATTCCAGATTCTCGCACACCGCCTTAATTTCTTCCCAGTGGGCTTCGCGGCCGAGGCGCGCATGCCCGACGGCGATTGTGTGGCTCAGCACGGTCGCGCCAAACTCACGCAAAAACAATTTTGCAAATGCGCCTATGGCAACACGCGCGGCGGTCTCGCGCGCCGACGCCCGCTCGAGAATGTAGCGCGCGTCGTGGAAATTGAACTTAAGCGCGCCGGCCAGATCGGCATGGCCTGGACGCGGCGCAGTGAGCAGACGCTGGGCATCTTCCGCGCCTTCCGCATCTTCCACCGGCAGCGCTTTCTCCCAATTCTTCCAGTCGCGATTTTCAATCCGCAGCGCGATCGGCGCGCCGATTGTTTTCCCGTGGCGCACGCCGGCGAAAATCTCCGCCTGGTCTTTCTCGATGCGCTGGCGGGCGCCGCGTCCATAGCCCAACTGCCGCCGGTGCAGCTCACGCTGAATAAATTCCTGATCCACTGCAACGCCAGCCGGAAGTCCGGAAATCCACGCCAGCAAGGCCTGGCCGTGAGACTCTCCGGCGGTGACGAATCGCAGCATTTTTTGGAAGCCGCGGGCTGGCCTGAGCGAAACCCTGGGCGAGCGGCGCGGATGAAAGATTCTACCGGACGCTCCGGCGTGCGTAAAGCCGCGTGAGTTCGCGAGCCGCGCCAGAAGCCAGACATCTTGCACGCGGATGTTCGCTTGACGCGGCACGCATCGGCAGTTAGGCTTCACAGGACTTGACCTCGACCAGCGCGATGGTTGCGGCCACACACGATGCCAGAAGATAAAGAACCGCAGTCCGTCCCGTCGGTTCTCGGGGACGCGATCAAGCGCCAAGTCCTGGTAGTGCAGGACTACGCGGAACTTTCCGTCCAATCCCTCAAGAATATCTTCACGCCTCCGCGATATTGGGTGGACACGGTTGAACAAATGGACATCATCGGCGTCGGCTCGTTGCCCATCATCGCGCTGGCCGGATTTTTCATCGGGGGCGTGATGGTGCTGCAAACCGCGGCGCAGTTCGAGCGCTTCGGCGAGACGGCGCTGACGGGCGATGCCGTGGCGCTGGCGCTGGTGCGCGAGTTGGGACCGGCGATTACTGCCCTGCTCGTTGCGGGAAGGAACGCGTCGGGCATGGCGTCGGAACTGGGTTCGATGGTGGTCACCGAACAAGTGGACGCGATGCGTGCGCTGGGCACCGACCCCATCCGCAAACTGATGACCCCGCGAGTGCTCGCCACCGTGTTGATGATCCCCCTGCTGACTGCAATTTTCGATTTCGTAGGACTTTGCGGCGGATTCCTGGTTGCCTATTTCACATTGCGGCTGGGAGCGGTGCAGTTTTGGACGCGCGCGATTCAGGCGCTTGTTTTCGGCGACCTGGTCCAGGGCTTCGCGAAGCCCTTCGTTTTCGCGTTTATTATCGCGACGGTTGGGTGTTTTATGGGCTTGCGCGTGAGAGGCGGAACGCAGGGCGTGGGACGCGCGACGACGTCTGCCGTCGTGATTTCTTCGGTAATGGTCATCGTTGTAGATACGTTCCTAACCAAATTGCTGCTTTGGATGTATCTGAAATAGGCTCACCTAACGCTTGCTGCGGTATGGCGGCTCGCCAGGGATGGTGCCACCGCGGTTTTGTTCCGCCCGCAGAACATTTGCATCTATAATCTGGGCATGACGCGCGACGTCCCGCCGGCCGCCTCACGCGAAAAGTACAGCCAGACCGTCCCGGGCGAGCCGCTCATCTCCTTCAAGGATGTGCGCATCGGGTTTGATGAAACGGACGTCCTGCAGGGAATTTCCTTCGACGTTTGGCCGGGCGAAACCAAGGTCCTGCTTGGTGAAGGCGGCTCGGGAAAAACTCTCATCATGAAGTTGGCGGCCGGACTTCTGCGGCCTGACGGCGGGCGCGTTACGGTGATGGGCCAGGACGTGGGCGACATGCCGGAAAAGGAACTTCTGAATTTCCGGCGCCACATCGGATTTGTGTTTCAGGAAGGCGCGCTCTTTGATTCCATGACCGTGGCGGAAAATGTTTCGTTCCGCATGGACGAAGAGAATGTAGAGGAATCGGAAATCGAAACGCACGTCCACGAAGCGCTGCGGTTCGTGGAAATGGAACCATCCATCGAGAAATATCCCGGAGAGCTTTCCGGCGGGATGCGGCGCCGCGTTTCCATCGCGCGCGCACTGGTGGATAGCCCCCCCATTGTCTTTTACGATTCGCCGACTGCGGGACTCGATCCAGTGACGTGCCAAACAATCATTTCGCTGATACTGCGCGGGCGCGATTCGCAGGGAGTCACCTCGCTGCTGGCTACCCAGCGCGTTCAGGACGCTTTCGGGCTGGCCAACTTCCGCTTCGACAAAGCGACGGGGCACATCGTTCGCGAAAATACGCATGGCGCACGAGCGCCGCAGGGGTCCGCTGACGCAACTGCCGCGAATGCCGGCGGCGTTGCAGCGGCACCCGGCGCGGACAATTCCGAGTTTCCGCCGACGAACGTGATCGTGCTGCGCGGCGGCAAGATTTATTTCGAAGGACCGGCGGATGAGCTGTTGCATTCGTCCGACGAGTATCTGAAAGAGTTTCTGGCTTCGGCGGAATAGAATTTCCGAGGAGGGAAGGCGATGGCTCAACGCAAGCAATTGACGTGGACGGAACTGCGGGTGGGGCTCTTCGTGCTCGCGGGATTGTTCATTCTGGCCGTGGGCATCTTTTATGTTACCGGTGCGGGCATTCTGGGCCCGAAATACCGGCTCACTACTTACTTGCCCGAAGTCGAAGGCGTCACCAAGGGCGCGCCCGTGCGCCTGGACGGCGTGGAGATCGGAAACGTGGAGAACATCCGCCTTACGCCGCATCCGCAGGACAGCATGCACAATATCGAGCTGACTCTGCGCATCGACAAAAAATTTCAGGAAGACATTCGCACGGATTCGAACGCGAGTCTGATCACGGAAGGATTGCTCGGCAATCGCTACGTCACCGTATCGCGCGGGATTACCGGCACCGTAATTCCTAACAACGGCATCATTCCGGGCAAAGAGGAAGCGGCCATGAAAGCATTGGTCGAGCGCGGCGCGGAATTAATGCAAAACCTAGGCACGCTCTCCGACGACCTGCGGGGAATCGTCGATAAAGTACAGAACGGGCAAGGCTCGATCGGGTTGTTCATGAACGATCCATCGTTCTACAACCATCTGAATGCGACGGCGGCCAAGCTCGACGCCATGGCGACCTCGATCCAGCAAGGCCAAGGCACGATTGGCAAACTGACTTCGTCGGATGAGCTTTACAACAAGGCCGACGCGACGCTCGGACATTTGGATGATGTGGTGGTCGCGGTGCAGCAGCAAAAGGGAACCGTCGGCAAGCTGGTTTACGATCCCAGTATGTATGACAGCGTGAAGACCTTTGCGGACAAAGCGAACGGGCTGATGGACGGCGTGAACGCGGGCAAGGGCACGCTCGGCAAGCTCACCAATGATGATGCGCTCTACAATAATTTACGCGACGCTTCGGCGAACGTTCGCGACGCTTCTGCCAAACTCAATTCCAATCAAGGCACGGCGGGGAAATTTTTCTCCGATCCGGCTCTTTACGACAACATGACCGGGCTTTCGAGCGATCTCCGCCTGATGATCAACGATTTTCGGAAGGATCCGAAGAAATTCCTGCACGTGAAGCTTTCGGTGTTTTAGGCGCAGGAACTTCACCCCACAGTGACCACTTTCGAATTCACAATTCTGATTGCGATTGGATCGTTGGTGGCGGGGCTGCTCGGCGCGCTGACGGGGCTAGGCGGCGGAGTGGTGATCGTGCCGCTGCTCACGCTGGCGTTTGGGGTGGATATTCGTTATGCCATCGGAGCGTCGCTCGTCTCGGTGATTGCGACCTCATCGGGCGCAGCAGCCGCGTACTTGAAGGAAGGCTACTCGAATATTCGCGTGGGAATGTTTCTGGAAGTCGCCACCACCATGGGCGCCCTGACCGGAGCATACCTTGCGGTGAGCACGCCCACTTCGGCAATTGCGATAATTTTTGGAGTGGTGCTTCTTTATTCCGCGTACATGGCGAACAAGCCTCCCAAGGATCCTTCGGCCGATGAGCCGCCCGACCACTACGCCACACTTTTGAAAATGGACGGGAGCTATCCGACGGCGCGAGGGGAAAAGTCTTATCACGTTCGCAACGTTCCCACCGGGTTCGGGCTGATGTATCTCGCGGGAATTCTTTCAGGACTTTTGGGAATTGGCTCGGGTGCGGTGAAAGTGCTGGCCATGGACCAAGCCATGCGCATTCCGTTCAAGGTCTCGACGACAACCAGCAATTTCATGATTGGCGTGACTGCGGCGGCGAGCGCGGGAATTTATTTGCATCGAGGATACATTGACCCGGGAATCGCCATGCCGGTGATGCTGGGCGTGCTGGCCGGGGCGCTGATAGGCGCGCGCATTCTGCCTCATGCGAAAGTGCGCACACTGCGAACGGTTTTCAGCGTGGTGATCGCGGCACTAGCGGTGGAAATGATTTTCAAAGGCGTGAAAGGAAACTTTTAGCTAATGACATTGGGACAGGCATGGGGCGACCGGCAGTTTGAAACCGTGATCGGGAGACTTCTGCGCACCGGCGTGATTCTTGCGGCGGCGTGGGTGCTCGCAGGTGGCGTTCGCTACGTGATGGAGTACGGCGGGACGAAGCCGGATTACAAGGTATTTCAAGGAGAGCCAGCGGACCTGAGATATGCGCGCGACATTGTCCACGATGCCATCGGGCTGCATGCGCGCGGAATAATTCAGCTCGGATTGTTGCTGCTGATCGCGACTCCCGTTGTGCGTGTCGCGTTCTCTGTGATCGGGTTTGCGATGGAAAAGGACTGGATGTACGTGGGGATCACGTTGCTCGTTCTCGCGCTGCTGATTTACAGCCTGAGCAGCAGTTGAGAGCGACGGCCGGACTGAGCCGCAACGCCTGAATTAGCGCGCTGCGGCGCTGCCCGGGTTGATGTTTAGGGTTTAGAACGATAGTTCACCGTCCTCGCAGTCGCGTGCCCTCGGGCGCTTGCAGGCGCCCTGAGGGTAATGGCAGCGACGGCGCGGAAACCTGCTGCCTTCCTGTCGAGGGGCGGGAGACTCACCGCTTCCCTCGCTCGAGGATTCCGCGCCGATCGATTCACGCTTCGGCTTGTGGTCCGCCAAAACTGTCGGGAGGACCGTTACTCTTCGTATTCAGACAAAATCAACTCGACTCGCTCGGCTTTGTCTTCGACATCGCTTGCCGGGACGAAGCCGACGCGGCGGTTGATTCCCGCGCCCGTGAGCGGCCAAGCGATTTCTTCCATCTGCTTGAGCGTCTGCCGCTTCATTTCTGTGTAACCCGAGCACTCGCGCACGCGGAACGGAACGCGGTAGGTCGGATAGGTGAGCTGGCAGAACACGAGCCACTCGCTCTCGCGATAACCTTTTTGAATGTGCGAGTGAACGCACGTCTCGCAGAGAGGCTCACGCTGCAGCGGCGTGCCGTTTTTCACGTGAACGCTCATGTGCCTGGCTCCTTTCTAGAAGCGCCGATCTTGACGCTTCGGTTGGCACACCCGTCCCTTCGGATGTGGCGTAAGAAAGCTCTTGCCGAACGGGGAACGCAAGCGCGGCGGACGGAGAATTACTCCAAAAACGCCGCAGGGCTATACGCTACCCAGTTCAATCGCAAATGATCGAGAAATCGTTGATTGGCAAAGCACGATTACTACGAGATCGACGTCAGCGTGAGGGACTGGAAGCCATTCGGCCACAATCGCAGCGCAGCGTCTTTGCCGCTTGCCAAGGCAACGAATTGTGTTTGTACGTCTTCATTCCGAAAGTTCTCCAGCGTCGCGAGTGTAGGCGATGGTGCGAATGAATAGCAACGAAAAGGCAGCGAGCGGCGTAATAATTATGCCGAATGGTTTGCAGCGGCACTTGAAATGCGATTTTCTAACGGCGATGGCCTCTTTTTGCGGCGCTAGGCCTTGCTTGCGTAGTGGTCGGCCCCGAGGAAATGTAGCGAGACATACGGCACATCACCCACCACCCAACTATCGTGGCCGGGGGGCCCGGGCGGAATGGAGAAGAGCATGCCGGCGCGGAGTTCGTGGATCGTGCCGTCTTCCATTGCAGCCGTGGCGCAGCCGGAGAGCACCAGGCCAACGTGCTCAACGTTGCAGCGCGTTGCGCCCACGCCAGGCCCGACGTGAAGGGACCACTTCCATCCGGGCTCGTAGGTGGCTCGGCCGATGGTCATGCCGCCGATGCGAACGAGTTCGAATCTTCCTTTTTCGAACGTGCGTATTTCGTCGGGTTCTTCAAAACGCTTCAGGATTGTTTCAAGCATCGGCGCAACTCCCTCGTGACTTCGGTCGTGCTCTAGCGGAAGGAGCTTAGTGCGTAGATCAAGTCCAAGCAATTGAAAGGCGGCGAGCAGGCAGATTTTCACTCTGAATGGTTTGCGGCCTCTGGTGAAATGCGAGGCCGGGCGATAGGTCTCTTTGTCGTGCTACGACTGTGCCGACGGAGAGAACTCGACGGCAAGTTCATGGACGCGGCGCAGGTCGAGTTTGCCGGTCCCGAGCTGCGGGAGTTCCTCGACGAAAAAGAATTGGTTGGGGCGAGGCGTCCACAGATTCGGCAGGCCGGCCCCGGCCAATTTTTCGAGGATGGGCTTCAATTCCTCGGGCGCGAGGGTGTGGAGCACGACGAGGCGCTCGCCCTTTTTTCCGTCGGGGACGCCGGCGACGACGAAGCGCTTTTCGACGGTCTCAGCGAGCTCGTGCAGTTTATCTTCGATCTTGATGTGCGGCACCATTTCGCCGCCGATCTTGCTGAAGCGGCTCAAGCGGTCGGTGATGGTGAGGAAGCCGTCTTCGTCTTCGGTGGCGATGTCGCCGGTGACGTACCAGCCGTCGTGCAAAACTTCTGCAGTTTTCTCGGGCTTGCCGAGATAGCCCTTCATCACATTTGGCCCGCGCACGAGCATCAGACCGGGCGTGCCGACGGAAAGACGCGCGCGCGTTTCCGGGTCCACGATGCGCACGCTGATGCCCGGCAGCGGATGGCCGATGCGTCCGCGCTTGGCGCCCACCTGGCGGAATCCCGGGGCGCGAAAATCGCGCGTGTTGACTGCCACCACCGGCGAACATTCCGTGCAGCCGTAGCCTTCGAGAGGGCGAATGCCGAAACGGTCCTCGAAGGCGAGGGCGAGGCGCTCGGGCAATTTTTCCGCGCCGACCACGACGAATTGCAGGCTGCCGAAATCTTCCGGCGAGATGCGTCGAGTATACTGCTGCAGGAAAGTGGGCGTCGCGAGGAGGAAGGTGACGCAGGTAATCGCGGACGAGTTCGCCGACGGCAGTGAGATCAAGTGGGCTCGGATGGTAGGCCACGCCGACGCCGAGCACGGCGGGCAGCCAGAGCGTTACGGTGAAGCCGAACGAATGAAAGAACGGCAGCACGCCGAGAAGCACGTCGCCGCGATCGAGCATGAACGTCTGCCCCATCTGCTCGATGTTGGAGGCGATGTTGTAATGCGTCAGCATCACGCCCTTGGGCTCGCCGGTGCTGCCGCTGGAAAAAATCACGGTGGCGAGATCGTCGAGTGTTTTTGCTTTTCCGCTCGTAAGGGCGCGCTCGAGCAAAGCGCTTGGAAGGAACCAGAGCAGCAGCGCTGCGATTCTCTCGCCGAGGCCTGGAGCGGCGGCGGCTTCTTCGAGCAGGATCGTCTTTCCCGGGACCGTTAATGGAATTCTTTCGAGCAGAAGCTTTGTGGTGATAACGGTTTCGATCTTGCACTGTTCGGCGCATGACGCGAGCGTTTCGTCAGACGAAGTGTAATTCAGGTTCACGGGAATTTTGCCCGCGAGCATGGCGGCGAAATTCACGAGCGCGCCCGGGACCGACGGCGGCAGCAGGATGCCGACCATCTCCTGCCCGGCCCACACGTTTCGCAACCGGCGCGCGAGAAAAATCGAACTCAGCAACGCGCCGCCCCATTTCATTCGCGGACGCCGCTTGTCGCCCATGGCGAAGCGGAATGGATAGCGGTGTGCGGTGCGGATGAGCGAGCGGTGAAGCGTGTGCAGGCGCGCTTTGTGATGGCGGTACGCGTCGGTCTGCAATTCCTGCACGGCTTCGCGGACTTCAAAGGGCGTGGCGTCGGGCGGCATGGGCTTGCCGAAACTTACCGTGACGGGGTAGGGAATCGAGCGCGGCAATTTCCAGATGAAGCGGCCGCGCTCGAAGCTGAAAATGCTGCCCCATACGCCATCGAGATTCACCGGCACGATGGGCGCGTCCACGTCTTTCATGATGCGTTCGAAGCCGCGGCGGAAGGGAAGCATCTGGCCGATGCGCGTGATTTGCCCTTCGGCGAAAATGCAGACGACTTCGCCTTTTTTGATGGCCTCGCTGGCTTCGCGCAGGGAATGGATCATGTCGCGCGGACGAAGCTGCGAGGAAATCGGAATCGCGCGCAGCATTTTGGCGAAAGGCTTGATGAACGGAAGGTCGTAGATGTCTTTGAAGATGAGAAAGCGGATGTGGCGATCGGTGGAAGCGATGAGCAGAAGCGCGTCGACAAGAGACATGTGGTTCGCGACGAAGAGCGCGCCGCCGGATTCGGGGATGTTGTCGCGGCCTTCGACGCGAATGCGATAAACGGAATGCGTGGCCATCCAGAGGACGAGGCGCAGAAGCGAATCGGGCAACAGATAAATCGAGTAGGTGGTCATCACCAAAGTGAGGATGGCGCCATCGAGGAAAATTCCGCGCGCGGTCTGGTGCAGCGCGCTGGAGAAGAGGTTATAAGCGCCCGCGGCAAGGAAAATGCCAACGAAGGAAAGCAAATTCGCGGCGGCAATCACGCCGCCTTTTTCTTCCGGGCGCGGCCGATGCTGGATTAGAGCGTTGAGCGGCACGGCAAAAAACCCGCCGAAAAATCCGAGCAACGCGAGATGCGCTGCCGCGCTCTGAAGCGTGTGGCCGGGATTATAAAGCAGCGCACCGAAGACGGTCATGCCGACGGCACCGAGCGGGATCAGGCCGTATTCGATTTTGCCGCCGGAAAGATACCCGGCGACGAAGCTGCCGACTCCGATGCCGATTCCGACCGCGGCTTGGAGATAGCTGATGTGCGCGTCGTCCACGTGCAGGACGTCGTGACCGTAAACAACGATGGTGAATTGCAGCAGCGCGGCGAGAAACCAAAGGTACGTGTTGCCCCAGACGGCCCAGCTGAGGACGCGGTCGGCCAGAATCGTTTTCATCTGAATGCGAAGGTCGCCGAACGGATTCCAGCGGAATTTCTTTGTGGGGTCCGCAGCGGGTACACGCGAGATGCCGAAGCTCGTCGCCAAGCCTACGAAGGTGCAGCCCAGCAGGACCACTCCGGCAATGCCTTCACGACCGCGGAACTTTTCGGCCAAAAAACCTGCGGCCATCACCGCGGAGATGCTGCCGACGAACGTGCCGAGCTCGAGAATTCCGTTACCCCAGGAAAGGCGGCGCTCGGGCAAAAGTTCCGGGAGCAGCCCATATTTCGAGGGGCCGAAGAGCGCAGATTGCGTGCTGATTAGGAAGACGGCGGCGCACTCGATGGGCAGGTTGTGCATAGCCAGTCCCACGATAGCCACGCCCACGACCAGAATTTCCATCAGCTTTGTACCGATCACCACGCTGCGTTTGCTGTAGCGATCGGCGAAGTATCCGCCAGTGAGCGAGAAAAATATGAAAGGGAGAGCGAAGAGCGCGCCGACAACGAGCACGAGAAAATCGCGCTGCTTCTGGCCGAAATTCAGGGCGAAAATGATGTAAATGACCAGGAACTTGATGGCGTTGTCGTTGAAAGCGTTCTGGAACTGGGTGACGATCAGGCTCCAGAAGCCACGTTGCCAGTTGCGTTCGGCGAGAGACGCCGGGGATGTGGTGTTTTCGTCCATCGAGACAATCGGGAGAAAACTGGCGTAGCCTAGACGCCGTCGGAAAGCCGAAATCGAGGCCAGTCTATCCAGTGCGCCTGGGGCTGGCAAGAAGAGAACCGAGGAACGCGGAGGAGATAGCAATGGCGGATAAATGGCCGGCGGACATGCCCGTGACGCAAGTGCGCGTCGCACGCCCCACGGATAAACTCGACGAAGTTGTCCGGTTTTATTCCGAAGGGCTGGGACTGAAAATCATCGGATCGTTTCAGGAGCACGAAGGCTACGCCGGCGTTTTACTCGGATTGCCCGGCAACGAATATCATCTGGAGTTCACGCAGCATTCGCAGGGAAGCGCGTGTCCGGCGCCCAGCCGAGACAATTTGCTGGTGCTCTACATTGCGAACGCGGAAGCGATTGAGCGGATTGCATCTCGGCTCTCGGCAATGGGATACCGTGGGGTGCATCCAGCGAACCCGTACTGGAAAGAGAAAGGATTGACGATCGAGGATCCGGACGGCTGGCGCGTAGTGCTGATGAACGGTTCCGGCATTTGAGAACGCGTAGTGTTCGATTGGGCGACGGGGAGTCCCACGTACGGTCACCTTGCCGCGCGTGCGGAGATGCGGCCGCTGCGTAAAACCATGAAAAATAGATATTTGCTGCGAGGGAAGCTTGGCAGCGAAGTTGCGGTCGGAATTGCCAAGCGGAGGGTGTAGCTATGGGCCGGCTTTGGCAGAATCTGCGGTTCGGGATGCGCATGCTGGCGAAGAGCCCTGGCTTCACCGCAGTCACCGTGCTGACGCTCGCTCTGGGAATCGGCGCGAACACCGCGATTTTCTCCGTGGTTTACTCCGCGCTGCTACGGCCGCTGCCCTATGACCAGCCGGATCGGCTGGTGACGATGGGTGAAGGGCGGCTGCAAATGAAAGATAACGAAGCCGCAAACTCGAACAGCTCGAATCCCGATTTTCTCGACTGGCAGAAGATGGCCAAGAGTTTTCAGTCGCTGACGGCCTATAGCTTCGGCGCCTACACCCTGGCGGGAAACGGCGATCCCAAGAATGTGTTCTCCACGGAGGTGAAAGGGAACTTTTTTTCGACGTTAGGAGTTCAGCCGGCGCTGGGCCGGGTGTTCCGGGAGGGCGAGGACACGCCCGATGGGCCGCACGTGGCGATCCTGACAAACGGATATTGGCGCAGCGATTTCGGCGGCGACCCGAATGTTATCGGACGCACGATCCAGTTGGACAATAAACCGGTCACAATCGTCGGCGTCTTGCCGCGCGACTTCCAATTTGTGCCGGGCAACAATCCGATCTGGGTTCCGCTGCATCCGGGAACCGACGCCGCAACGCGCAGGAGCTTGCGCTGGTTGACTGTTTTCGGCCGGCTCGCGCCCGGCGTGAGCATGAAACAAGCACAGGCGGAGATGGACGGCATCACCGCGCAGCTGGCCCGCGAATATCCGCAATATGACGGTTCAGTATTCGTCGCCATGCGAAGCATCCGATACAAAATCGTGGGCAAAATTCAGCCGCTGCTCCTGATACTTCTCGGGGCCGTGGGCTTCGTGCTGCTGATCGCGTGCGCCAACGTGGCCAATCTGATGATGACGCGCTCGGTGGGACGCCGGAGGGAATTTGCCATCCGGGCCGCGGTGGGAGCGAGCCGGCGGCAATTGTTCGCGCAACTGCTTACGGAAAGCTTGCTGCTTGCTTCCGTGGGAGCTGCCGCCGGATTTCTTTTTGCGCAGTGGGGCGTCAGCATGCTGGTGGCCGCGATTCCGAATACCGTGCTGCAAGCGCTGCCAAATCTGCGCGACGCCGGGACGAATCTTCCGATACTAGCTTTCCTTGCGGGGGTGACGGTTATTACCGCGGTCCTATTCGGATTGGCGCCCGCGGTAGCTGTGTCACAAACGGGAGCGGGCGACGCTCTGAAGGACGAGTCACGCGGAGGCACGAGCGGGGCACACGCGCGACTGCGGGACGCATTCGTCGTTGCCGAAATCGCGATATCGCTGGTGCTGCTCGTGGGCGCCGGGCTGATGCTGCAGAGCCTTCACGCGCTGCTGCATCAAAATCCGGGATTCGACCCGGAACATTTGCTTACTTTTTCCGTGAATCTTCCGGATTCTTCCTACCCAAGCGACAAGAATTATCCCTTTAATAGTCCGGCCGCGATCCAGTTTGAACATCAATACTCAGATCGGCTTCGCAACATGCCGGGAGTGCAGAGCGTTGCGGTGACAAGCGCGGTTCCGATCGGAGGGAGCGGCGGCACGATACGCTTCCTGGTGGAAGGCCGGCCAACCGCGGCTGGGCAAGAAGATGAATGCGACATCATCACGGTAACTCCAGGATATTTTCCGACGCTAAAGGTCCCGCTTATCCGCGGACGGTTGTTCAGCGAGGCTGCCGACACCCACGACGCGCCCGCGGCGTTGATCGTGAATCAAGCTTTCGTAAACAAGTACCTCGCCAATGAAGAGCCCGTGGGCAAGCGCATACGATTCACGTTCAATGCCAAGGAGCCGTTCCGCGAGATAGTGGGAGTTGCGGGAAATGTGGTGCAGGATGATCTAGCCGGCCCGCCGAGTCCGATTATTTACTATCCAAACGATCAGGGCCCTTCGACCTACCTTACATATATGCTCCGAACTGCCGGAGATCCCGCCGCATTCGTGGGCTCGGCGCAGGCGGCGCTGCATGAGATGGACAAGCAGCTTCCACTGATCCAGCCACAATCCATGGATGAAATCACAAACCAGACTCCGGCGGTTTTTTTGCGCCGCTACCCGTCATACCTGATCGGCAGCTTCGCGGGGCTAGCCCTGGTGCTTGCCATGATTGGTTTATACGGCTTGCTCTCATTTACCGTGATGCAGCGAACGCGCGAAATCGGCATCCGCGTGGCACTGGGAGCGCAACACCGAGATATTTTGCGGCTGGTGTTGCAGCAGGGAATCCGCGCGACGCTCGCAGGCATTGTGGTGGGCGTTGTGGCGGGGATGGCGCTGACGCGGCTGATGGCCAGCCTGCTCTTCGGTGTGAAAGCTACGGATGCAATTACCTTTGCAACTGTTGGCGCACTGCTCGTGATTGTAGCTATGGCAGCGTGCTACATACCCGCGCGACGTGCGATGAGTGTGGATCCGCTCACCGCACTGCGGCATGAATGAAAGGAGTAACAAGATGAATAAAACTGTTGTGGTGCTTGGAGTGGTTTTCTTGAGCATCGCAGGAGCGGCATCCGCGGATAGGTCAAACCCGTTTGCCACTCGCTCTGCGGTTGCTGCGGCGTCGGACGAGCTCAAAAAAGACGAAACCTTCACGAACAAAACGGATGTGCAGGAGTATAAATTCAGCCTCGATAAGTCCTCCGGCACGGTACATCTGAACGTGGCTGCAGAAATTCAACGTGGCCGAATTCGGTGGGAATTAATCGACCCAACCGGTGCTGTGCGGTCAAAGGTGGGCATTACCGAGCACGGAAGCATGAATACGGATGGGATTAAGTCCATCAAGGGCGAATGGTTGCTGCGGGTCACGCTCGAAGACGCAACCGGGAACTATCATCTCCACTGGACTCAGTAATTCGCTAGGACGCTGAAGGCATTTTGGCGAGATTGCGGTTTGAGAGATCCGGCTGAGCGAGAGACTCAGGCGATGACGCGCAGCGCGGATTTTTCGCGGGCCGAAGGCGACGCGGGAGCGGAGGTGGCGGGTAGGGGCGTTTCGCGCTTGTGGTATTTCGTATCGACGTAATCGTCGAGCAGAGTTTGAAAGGCGGCGGAGAGTTCGTCGTAATTGCCTTCCAGCGTGGTGAAGTGCTGGCCGTCGATGTAAACGGGGCAGCGCGGAGCTTCGCCGGTACCCGGCAGGCTGATGCCGATATTGGCGGCTTTCGATTCGCCGGGGCCATTTACGATGCAGCCCATCACCGCGAGCTTCAATTCCTCGACGCCTTCGTAATAGCGCTTCCACTCCGGCATTTTGTCGCGAATGTAACCCTGGATGCTTTCGGCAAGCTCCTGAAACGTGGTGCTGGTGGTGCGGCCGCAGCCGGGACACGCCGTCACGCTGGGCGCGAAAGTGCGCAGGCCGAGCGATTGCAGCAGTTCGCAAGCGGCGTAAACTTCCTCGCGGCGGTCGCCGCCGGGACGCGGCGTCGAGCGAAACGCGGACGGTGTCGCCAATGCCTTCGTCGAGCAGAATCCCCATGGAGGCGGCGGACCACACAAGCCCCTTGGCGCCCATGCCCGCTTCGGTGAGGCCGAGATGCAGCGGCTGATCGGTTTTTCGTGCGAGGTCGCGATAAATCGCGATCAGATCGCGCGGGCGCGAAACTTTGCAGGAGATGATGATCTGGTCCTTGCGCAAGCCGCACTCGAGCGCGAGTTCGGTGGATTCCAGCGCGGAGAGCACCATGCACTCGTTGATGATTTCCTCGGAAGTTTTGCCGAGGTCGCGGTCGGTATTCTCCTGCATCTTGCGCATGACGAGTTCCTGATTGAGCGAGCCGCCATTCACGCCGATGCGAACCGGTTTGCCATTGTCGCGCGCGACTTTGCAGATGGTGGCGAACTGTTCGTCGCGGCGCTGGCCGTGGCCCACATTGCCGGGATTGATGCGGTACTTGTCGAGCGCGCGCGGCGCAGTCGGGATATTTCGTCAGCAGCACGTGGCCGTTGTAATGAAAATCGCCGATGATGGGAACGTCGCAGCCCGCGTCGAGCAGGCGTTTCTTGATTTCCGGCACCGCGGCGGCAGCTTCTGGCACGTTCACGGTGATGCGGACAAGTTCCGAGCCCGCTTGCGCGAGTTCGAAGCACTGCTGTGTGGTGGACGCGATGTTGGCGGTGTCCGTGTTGGTCATGGACTGAACGACGACGGGCGCGCCTCCGCCCACCTGAATTTTGCCGACCTTGACGCCGACTGTCTGGTGCCGCTTCTTTGTCATGGAATTTCTATTGTATCGAACTGGCGCACCAATGCGCTAGCCGGGCGATACGATTATGTGACTGTGCTCGTCGAGATCGGAGTTTAGTATTCCGGGCGACGCGCGGCGCCGCCATTGACCTTGCCGCTGCGAACCGGCGGAATAATGGTGGCCATTTTGCGGATCATCGCCAGGACCAGCTTCTTGTCGTCGTCGGAGAGCGTGGTGGAATATTTCTTGATGTCGGCGAGGAAGCGAATCTCTTCTTCGGAAAGCTCGCCGAGCATCTTGCGGGTTTCGCGGTCTTGCGGCGTGTCGCTGCCAGGGAAAAAATCCGCCAAGGAGATTTCCATGGCCTCGGCGATCTTAGCCAGGGTTTCCAGCGACGGAACGGTGTGTCCGTTCTCGACGCGCGAAAGATAGCAACGCAGAAGTCCGGTGCGGCGCTCAATGTCGCCTTGCGAGAGGCCTCGGTCGCTCCGGTAGGACCGGATAACTTCGCCGATATTTACCTTCGGTTTTTCTTTGGGCATAGTGTCATTCCTGTAACTGGGGCGTATCTTACGAGTCACTCCCCGGAGGCGCAAGAGATTTTTCGCGAAGTGTTCCTGACAAGAACATTCTTCGGAAGGCCTCTGCGGGTAAGCGTCTTTTACGGCGGAATGCACTAAAAAGAGAGATGGCGAGAAATTCTGCAGAGATCGAAACTGGAACTAGAAATGACGTGCTTATCTACATCACGGGATGTGGAACCTGGGTCTGCAAGATTGCGGGCTGGCCCTGCTTTCCGGCACGTTTGTCTGCGTAAAGCGCCTGATCGGCGCGGTCAAGCAGTTGTTGCGGCGTCTCGCCCAGCCGATAGTCGGTCCAGCCACGAGAGAAACGCAGGCGGACCTTCTCGTCATTGATATCGAACTCGAAGCCTTCCACTCGCGACAGAACACGGCCGACTTCTTCCGAGCGGCACTCCGGAAGGATGGCCATGAATTCGTCTCCTCCAAGACGCACAGCAAGATCCGAGCCGCGGATGGCGCGCTGCAGACGCCCTGCAAATCCTTTGATGGCCATGTCGCCGGCGGCGTGCCCGTGGCTGTCGTTGATCTGCTTCAGACCATCGAGGTCCATTAAAAGGACAGTCAAGGGACGCCCGTGGCGCTGCGCGCGGCTGATTTCCTGCGCGAGACGCTGTTCACCCGAGCGGCGGTTATATAGGCCGGTCAACTGATCGAGAGCGGCGAGCTTATAGACCTCCGAGGCCAGGCTTTGGACTTTTGCCAGCGACTGAACCTGTTCGGCAAGTTGGCGACGCAGCCGCGAAAGCAAGTATTGCTGGTAAACAAGGTAAACACTGAAAAGCAGAACAATTCCGACCAGCGAACGCACGGCCTGATTTAGAAAGAAAGAATAAGTGTTTTGCTCGCGGTTCAGCAGGGCAGGGAAGGTAAACGTCGCCACTGCGAGGGTGAGCAGCAGGATGACTGCGACGGTGGTGGACCATAACCACCATTGACGGCGGTCCAGGTGCTGGAGGTTCGCTCGAATGTGCTCGGGCGCTAGTTCCGCTATCTGCGGAGTAGGCATCGGCACGTTCTCATTGGTGTTGACCATAAGATTTCGATTGTGATCGCCTAATAGAAAAATACAGCGACGCGAATTCAATTTCTATACGTAATTTCCACAGCGTTTCCATCCGAGTAACGGAGTCGCACGCACGGCGCCGAGTGGTAAATCTCCGTTGCTTCGTATGCTGAGCAGTTTCCGACTGAACCACAGAACCGACGTTCTTCTCGCCTAGATTGCACCCGGCCCAAAGCCAATCTGCTTCGAGGAGAACGACATGAACGGAAAAAAGATTGCGTGGTTGTTTCTAGTTGCGGTTGCCCTGCTGGCGGTGCCCACAGCAAAGGCTCAGATGGTCAGTGGGGGCGGATGGATGATTGACGGGACTCAGCCTCCCACCGAGCCGATACCGTACCCCAGCTAAGGAGTTATTCTTTATGGGTCAGTAGAAGGGGGGAGAACTAGGCTTCTCCCCCCTTTGACTTGTGCTAGGATTTAGCGCGAGCGCCCACGCACGATGACCCTTATTGTTTGGTGGCTGGGAATCTTACTGGAGGCGGTGATTCTCGTCCAAGCGATTCGCGGGGGATTTTTCGGCAAGTACCCGCTTTTTTACTCCTACATTGCGACCGTGCTGGGGGTCTCGATTTTCCTTTATATCGGGGCGCAGATGTTTCCTTTGTGGTATCGTAAGGCTTACTGGAATGCACAGATAATTACGTTGGCGGTCGGTTGCGGGGTGATCCTGGAGGTTATCCGGCACGTTCTGGCCCCGCATCCCGGGCCGGCGCGATTTGCCAGATGGGCGGCGGTGGCAGTTTTTGCGGCGATTTTCTTTGCCGTATTTCTGCACTCTTTCTTTTTGCGTGAATGGATGCCGGCGAAGAACAGCGCGGAGCTGGAAAGGGATTTGCGCATGGCCCAGGCGCTGGCATTGTTTGTGATAGCTTTCTTGATTTTTTACTATCGGATCGCGATCGGGAGAAACATGAAGGGAATGATGGTCGGATTCGGACTCTACGTATCCATAAGCCTTATCAGCCTCACGCTGCGTCTGCTTTTCGGAGTTCAGTTTAGCCCCGCGTGGAAAGTCATCCAAAGCACTTCCTATCTGGGGGCGCTTTCCGTTTGGACTGTCGCGTTGTGGTCGTATGAACCGAATCCGGTTGCGAAGCCTCCCGCGGGCAAAGCGGACTACGAGGCTTTGGCCCGGGGCACGCGCGCGGCGCTTGACGAAGTGCGGAGCAACTTCAAGAGGACGGCCCAGTCGTGATTGCATTGATACTTTCGTTGCTGGTCGGCGGAGGGCTGCTCGGAATTCTCGTGCTGCTCGCCCGTCGTGCCAATCCTCCGGTGGAAGGGAGTGCGCAAAACCTCGTGGAAGCGCGACAGACATTGGACATGGTTCAACTGGGGCTTCTGCCCAGGGATTTGGTGGAGCGGATCTTTGCGACCCGGGATCTCGAGTACGTCACGCGCGTCGCGCCGCCGGGAGTTCAGCGGGCCTTTTTGCGAGAGCGAAAGAGGATTGCTATCGCGTGGGTAGGGCGCCTTCGGAGCTCGTTCGTGAGACTCATGCGTCTCCACCGGACGCAGGCCCGAGTCTATCCGCACCTGAGCCTGCGGAAGGAGATCGCCCTGGGGTTGAATTTTGTGGCGCTTCTGGCGACCTGCAGCGTTCTTCAAATTGTCTTTCGGTTGCGCGGGCCATATGCCGCACCGCGGATGCTGGAGACTGCAACGGCGGCAGCAGCCCGGGTGTGTATGATTTCCGAGGAATCTCTCGCATTTCTGAAAACCGAGCCGCTTCGGCCGCTCGACGATCCCGCACGCGGCTCAGAGGCAGTGTAGAGACGCTATATGGATTTTTCGCTCAAGCGTGCGGATGTGCAAACGGCGGCAGACGATCTGCGGCATCGCACGCTTTCGCAGATGCCGGGAGCGCTCGAGCGCCTGATTTACCTCGCCTCCACGCGCGACTACAACAACGGCTTGTATTATCACGACGGGCTGGCCTCGCGTTTCACGGAAATTGTGGCCTGCGAGGCGCTGGCGGATTGCCACCGCGAGGTTTTCCACGAGCTTTTTGAATCTTCTCTGGAGGATTTAGTCCGGCAGCTCGATTTCTATGTGGAATCCACGCATACGGCGCCGGGCGATTTGATCGCCGCCTGGAAAAATCTGGAGCCTTACCGCGTGGCGGTTCCGGCAGCGAGCGATCCGCTCGCCAGTGATTTCCTGTGCTCGAACATCAAGATCGCCCTGGCGGTTTGGGAATCTCGTCTGGATGTCCGTTTGCCACGGAAACCAGACGCATGGCCACCGCGCTGACCTGTCCAACGATTTCCGCTTCGCCCGGCTGCGCGAACTCACGTATGGCACAGCCCGAAAGCGGGTGCGGGACCAGCAGAAGATTCGATCCGCGCAACTCGCACCAAGCACAGGCATATCCATCCCGCAACTCCACGAAGTAAATCGGCCGGTCGAGTTCCGTGCGCCATCCCGAATTTCGGATGCGCTTCATATGACTGTCGATTTGAATGAAGGATCCCGGCCGCAGCAGCGGATTCATGGTGTTATCGTCCATGCCAATATACCCGTACTGGCAATTGCGTACGTCCAGCCTTTGAATCAACGCGATGGGGACCTCGCCCCACACCTCGACCATCCGCGAAATCAGGCTGGTCGTTTCCACGCGGAAGCCGCGGTCGAAACGGACCGGAAAGCGTGTCGTCTTTTCGCGGTCGGGGACCTCGATCGAAGCCAGGTGGGTATTCTGGAGCGGCAATTCCGAATGATAGCGGACACTGTCTTCGAGCACGACTCCGAAAACGCTGAGAAGATCGGTGAATTTTGCCCGGTAGATGACGCTGAGACTAAATAGCTTGTAAATGCTGGGAACGGAGTTCTTGTTTTCGAGCTGCGTCAGCCAGGCGTTGGAGATGTGGAACTCCTCGTTCTTCCGGTCCTCCGCGATCCTGCGGCTAAGTTCCTCCACTTCGCGGGTAGTGACCCCTAGACGGTTTCGAAGCTCCCTAAGATGATCTCCCGGTGTCATAGGATTTCGTGAACTGTGCAATGTATTCATAACTGTCTGCATGAGCAAATCGATATGGATGACGTTCTTTACCGGGTGCAATGAAACCGAGAGTAAAGCTAACAGTCCAGTGAATCAACTAATTTGATAATTCCATGCCAGCGCGATGCTGGTTGTAAAGCGCTTGCCGGATAACCTTCAGCGGGTTTGCTTACAATACGAAGCAAGAATCCTCAACTTTCGATAGTACGCGGTTTTTAGGGATTTCGCGTAACCCCATTTCTAAATTGGGAACAAGGGTTCATTTTAGGCGTCATTTGTGACTTGGAGGCTGGCCCTCAAGGCTCCACTTATGCCAATCTGGGGCAAGTCAGAATCAATTGTCTGGGAGCGTTCTCAGGTACGCGCATGAATCATGCCGGCGGTCCATATCCCGAAAAGCGGGAGGTCCCGCGCTTCTCGCTGATTGCGACTGTGGTACTGCGCGAGCCCGTTAGTGATACCCGCATTCCCGGCCGCATTTCCGAACTCAGCCGCAAAGGCTGCTATGTGGACGTATTGATCACGCTGCCGGAAGGCACCGCGCTCGAACTCCGCATATCACGCGACCAGGGCCTCTTCGAGTGCCAAGGCAAGATTATATACGTTCAGCCGGGGATGGGAATGGGTGTCGCATTTGTGGACGTTCCCGCAGACCAACTCAAGATCCTCGATTCGTGGCTCGCTGAACTTCCCTCATAGTCCTGCATCGCTCGATTTCGCGAATCCTCGGAGGCACGGTATTATAAATGCTCCGAGTCCTCAGGGGGACTGATTGAATTTCAGCGCAAATACACGCCAATTAGGGGACGTCACCGTAGTGGATGTCCGCGGCGGATTCACTTATACCGAAGGCGAAGCAATTCACGAACTACTCTTGGACCTCTTTAGGGAAGGGCGCACCAAGGTGCTGCTGAATTTCCGCGATGTGTCCTACCTCGACAGTTCGGGAATCGGGCAGCTCGTGCGCAGCCTTTACACCGCTCGACGCAATGGAGCGGAGCTTCGCGCTGTAGAGCTGAATCCGCGCGCTTCCGAGGTTCTGCGGCTGACCAACCTGCACCAGGTGTTCAACGACTTTCCCGACGAGAAGAGCGCGCTCGATAGTTTCTGACACGCGCCTTCGTCGATGGCAAGCTTTCTTACCAAACTGACGAAAGCCCGCCAGTTGCGTCCCTACCGTTGCACAACGCCGCAGGCGATTCGCGCACCAGAGTTTCCGGCTGGATCGGTTTTGTAATCGTCCGGCCCCTGATGGATCACGATGGCTGTGCCGCCCGGCTGGAAGAGTGAATTCGCTCCCGGGCCCAGGGTCACGTTTGCATCCGTGACCGACGCGGTGGCGCGGCCGTCCGCGCCGACCTCGAAATTGGGGAGGTCGCCCGCGTGGGGGCCTTCCGGATTGTCCTTGCCGTGCTTTTTCCCCGTGGGATTGAAATGCCCTCCGGCAGATTTGAAGTCCGGCCCTTCGCATTTTCCGACGGTATGAACGTGTACGGCGTGCGTGCCCGGAGGCAATTGCGTTACATCCAGATCAATGCGCACTCCCGCGTCCGTTTGAACTAGAGTGGCCGTGCCGATCTTTGCTCCCGCGCCGTTCACGATGTCTGCATGCGCTGCTTGCGCGTCTTGTGGGCGCGCATTCTGCGATGTACTGGGGCTTGATTGGCCGAAGGCTGCGCTCGAGAGCAGCAGCGCCGGCAGGATGAATCCGATTCTGTATGCCATGGATACGGCCTCCATTTGACTACATCGAACGGATCGAACTAATGCTATGAAGGTTATAAATGCATAAGCGGTGGAAAAGCAACTCCTCGCCGGACACGTTGTGGGACTGGCGGGGAAATTGTGGATGCAGGGTTCGTCGTCGCGTGCGCCAAAATTTCGTCACTGCGCACCTGTACGGATGGTCAGGTTCCGAAGTAAGCAAGCCGGTACTTCTTCGGCGTTGCCCCGGTTTGGAACACACGCCTAGAGTGTACTTAACGTGGGGCCGATTCCACGCTTTCGATCCATCGAACCAGGGAGGAACTATGTGGACCAAGCAGCAAAATGAAGTTCCAAGCTACTCTCCGACGCCAGCACCTCCGGTGTCTCCGGCCGCATCTTCGGCTGCAAACTATGGAACGCGCCCGAGCGCACCTTCCGCGCGCAATGTCGCGTGTCTGGGAGAAAGCATCGAGGTCAAGGGCAAAATCTCCGGCGAAGAAGACTTGCAGGTTGACGGCAAGGTGGAAGGCCCGGTTGCGCTTCAGGGCCAACGCCTGACCGTGGGACGGACGGGGCAGCTGAATTCGGAAGTCATCGCGCGCGAAGTAGTGGTGTACGGCAAAGTGCATGGCAATGTCCGCGCCACGGACCGCGTGGAAATCAAGAAGGATGGCTCGGTGACGGGCGACGTCATCACCTCGCGCATCAGCATCGAGGATGGCGCGTTCTTCAAGGGACGCATCGAGATCGAGCGCGGCAAGCAGTCGGTATCGACCGCAGAGGTAGTGCGCGAAGAGGTCACGGCCGGCGCCGCCGCAGATTAGGCCCGACTTTACGCGAAATCCTTATCGAGGCTACCCGCTCGCACGGACGCAAACTGCGGAGAGAGTGGAAATCTGCCCACGATCTTTGCAGCGCGCGGTGCCGTCTCGTTCTCCACGCTCCCATAGGCGATGACGCCAAGGTTCAGCTGCCCCCCGATTGGCATATACTGATACCGCCTTTCGGAGGAGTTCGATGGTAGCGCGAAGCTTGGGGTTCATTTGGAAAGCGATTGATCGGAACATGCCCGCGTTTCTGACGGGCACCGTACTTTGCCTGGTGGGCTACGCCGTTGACATCGGACTCCAGAAGCTAGGAATCTCCATCGCTGCGACCATCCTCAATAACCTGATCATCGGCGTTCTGGGGGCGATGCTCTTGACGTTTTACCTCGCTGAAAATGGTCGAAAGTATGAGCTTGTGAAAGCGAGAGAACGCATGGCGCTGGTGGCCGAGCTCAATCGCGACATTCGCCAAGCGCTGATTCTGATTGGATACTCGGCGTCTCTAGATGACCGGAGTGAACGGCTGCAGCGAGTGGATGAAGCCATGGAACAGATTGAAACCGTTCTGACGGACCTTCTGCCTTCGGGCGGCAGCGGCAATTCCCGCGGTTGATCCCCGAAAGTTTTGTTCGGTCCAAAGTTCGCGCCCAGGGTGAGATCCAACGGTTCGATTTGAAAGGACGCGTCTCGTTACGATTTACCTGCTATTCTTGCGGATTCCCGATAGGCTTCTTGCGACAACTGGAAGGCTTTGTTGGCGTGTTCCATAGCTTGCCTGGAATGCTCGTGCCCGCTTTGATGATCTGCCTTTCCGTGGCTCGCCATCGCGGCACGGTGTGCGTGCGCGGCGAGTTCGTGAAATTCAGCAGCTCTTTGGTGCGAATCATTTGCCATAGTCCATCCTCGTTTTCTCAAATTACCTAGGAATGCGGGTCAATCCTTCACTGCTTGTCGTATTCTTCGGGAACGTCGTCTTCGGGAACCTCTCTCGTTCTCACCTCGCCCTGATCGGCGTCCGGAGCGTTCTCCACGCCGCTGACAACTTCAGCCTCGAAGTCCTGCCCCTCTTCGGCAAGCTCTTCGACGCTCTCGGAATCCACGTCTTCCTTGCGCGACAAGCCCTGGTTGTCGCCGGATTGGCCGCCGGCGCCGGGGCCGAGGCCTCGGCGTCCGAGCGAAAACATCCCGGTATTTACTTCACTGGTTCGTCCGGCGGGCGTCGCCCCACTTCGGCTAGCTGACCGCTTCGCGCGAGCGGGCTTCTTCTTGGGCAACGACTTCTTTTTGGCGCTCGCCACTTTCTTCTTCGAAATCCTTTTTCTTCTGGGTGCGGCTTTTGGTTTGCGTGTCTTCTTTTTCTTTGGCATGGGAAAAAGTCTACCACCAAGGCATCTTGCGAAACAACGCGCGAACGAGAGTGCGCTAGAGATAAATTAGGCCTCGCAGCTCTCTATTGACCGCGCGCGCGCACAGTGTAGAGTCTTCCAGATAGGCTCAGCATCTAAGAGAGTAGTCCTAACTATCTATGGCCACAGATAAGAGAGCGGGAGCGGCGATCGCAGCGAGCGCAGGTGTGTCCGGCACATCCGGCGCGATGAAAGAGATGAGGAGAGCGACCACGGCGGAGAAGAAGCCGGGAAAGCAGAAATTTGATTGGAGTCAGCTGCCGGATGTCCTGGCGCTGCTGAAACCGCGGCGCGGGATCCTCGCGCTGGGCTTTTTGTTGATGGCGATCAATCGCGTGTCGGGCCTGGTTCTTCCCGCGTCGTCAAAATATCTTGTGGACGACGTCATCAACAAGAAACAAACGAATCTGCTCGGGGTGATTGTCGCTGCAGTGGTCGGGGCCACCATCCTGCAAGGCCTGACGTCGTATGCGCTAACGCAACTCCTTTCAAAATCGTCACAGCGGATGATCACCGAGCTGCGCATCAAAGTGCAGGCGCACATTGGGCGTCTTCCGGTTTCGTTCTACGATTCGAACAAAACGGGGGTGCTGGTCTCGCGCATCATGAGCGATGTTGAAGGCGTGCGGAATCTGATCGGCACGGGCTTAATTGAATTTGTCGGTGGAATCATGACCGCGATCCTCGCGCTCTTCGTTCTGTTGCGAATCAGCGCGAGTATGACCAGTGTGGCCGCGGTGGTCCTGGTGATTTTCGGCGTGGGGCTGAATCGCGCGTTCAAAACGATACGTCCGATTTTTCGCGCGCGGCCCAAGATTAATGCGGAAGTCACCGGACGGCTGACCGAGTCGCTGGGCGGCGTTCGCGTGGTGAAGGGCTATCACGCAGAGGAGCGGGAAGAGAAGGTGTTCGGCGCCGGAGTGCAACGCCTTCTCGACAACGTTTTGAAAACGCTGACGGCAACTTCCCTGATGAGTCTTTCCGCCACGACCTTGATGGGACTGATCAGCGCGTCGATCATGTATCTCGGCACGCGGCATATTCTCGCCGGGACGATGACGCTCGGCACTTTCCTGGAATTCACTCTTTTTCTAGGCATGCTGGTTGCGCCGGTGTTTCAGATTGTGGGGATCGGCCCGCAGATCACCGAAGCGCTGGCTGGCCTCGAACGCACGCGCGAGGTGCTGAACGAACATCCGGAGGACGACGACTCCGGGCGAACCGAAAGGCTCGATCGCATTCGCGGCAAGGTGGTCTTTGAAGATGTGAACTTCGCCTACGACGCGGGCAAACCGGTGCTGTTCGACATTAACTTTGAATCCGAACCCGGCACGGTGACGGCGCTCGTGGGACCATCGGGCGCGGGGAAATCGACGGTGATCGGTCTCATCGCTGCATTTTACGTGCCTACGAGCGGGCGCGTGTTGGTTGACGGGATAGATCTGGCGACGGTGAAGCTCGATTCCTATCGGACGCAGCTGGGCGTTGTGCTGCAAGAGACGTTTTTGTTCGACGGCACGATTCGCGAAAACGTCGCTTTTTCGCGGCCGGACGCGAGCGAGAAAGAAATTCTCGCGGCCTGCCGGATTGCGCGCGTGGACGAGTTTGCCGAGGCGTTGGAGAAAAAATACGACACGATTGTCGGCGAGCGCGGCGTGAAACTTTCGGGAGGCCAGCGGCAACGCGTCTCGATTGCCCGGGCGATACTTGCCGACCCGCGCATTTTAATTTTGGACGAAGCCACCTCGAGCCTCGATTCCGAATCCGAGGCCTTCATTCAGGAGGGGTTGCGCTACTTGATGCGTGGGCGAACCACTTTCGTGATCGCGCACCGCTTGTCCACCGTAAGGCGCGCCGATCAGATCCTGGTGATCGAAGCCGGACGAATCGTTCAACGCGGCACGCATGAATCGCTCTACGCCGCCGGCGGCCGCTATTACGAGCTCTATACCAAACAGCACGGCGTGGAATCGAATCTGTTTCTCGCGCCTGGAGAAGGGAACTCCGAGGCGAAGGAAAACGAAGCGGATACTGCCGCCGGCTCCAATGGAGCTGATGCCGCCCTTCCGGAGGCGATTCGGCTGATCCGCGGGCGCGAGAACTAATGCCGCGCGATCGCCGCGAGCGCAAGATGCCGATTCACAATCCGCGAATGTATTGCCACGAACCTAGTGGTTGCCGAAGGTTTTTGGAGCGTTCCAACTTTGCGGCGGGGAACTAATGGGCCAGAATTCCGGCGCTGCGTTTGTGAACTCGATGGCCACTTGCGCCAGGCCGGCATGCTCGCGTCCCATGAAGGCGACTTTGGCTTCGCGCTCGTCCCAATTTGCCGGATTCAGCAGCGTCACTTTTTGCCCCACGGCGACTTTCGTTCCCAACATGACCAGCGCACCGTGAGCGCTAACCGTTACGGTGAACGTTTCTTCCTGGAACGGACGATGGTCGGACGATTCTCCGCGGATCGCGATAGGTACGTCCACGATCACTCGTTCACTTCTTCTGTTTTCAGGCTGTCCCATGGCGTTTTCTGCCTTTCCCGAAGTGGACCCCAGAACGGGCGTGCCCTACTATCTTCCGAACGCCGCTTCGAATCGCATAAAAATGGCGGCGTGGCATCGCCGGAGTAAACCAACCGCCGGATGCGATCGGCGCGAGATCTGGTGCTCGAGGAGGGAATCGAACCCACACGGCCTTGCGGCCACCGGATTTTGAGTCCGGCGCGTCTGCCAGTTCCGCCACTCGAGCTACACGGATTAAATGAAGGTTAGCACGCCGCAGGATGTGCGCTCAAGCATTTGGCGAGCTACTGTGAGTAGAGGGGATGGAGTATGGCGGATGCTGCCGCTGGTCACTTCTCGCTGTGCTTGGTTGCCTTGGCGGTGAAGCTGCGCGGCTCGACAATCGCGCGAAACACTCGTCCGCGGCCGATAACATGCTGGCCTGAGCGAGCCTCCACTTCGAACACGAGAAATCGTCCTTCGTGCTTTACGAGCTTCGCGGACGCGCCTACGGTGGCGCCTTCGGGCACGGCTTTCAAGTGGTCCACTTCGATTCGCGTTCCGACCGTGATCGCGCCCGGCGGCAATTCCGGGACCACGGCTTGGGCCGCGGCCACTTCCATCATGCCGATCATGGCTGGCGTGGAGAGTACTGCGGGAAGCTGAGGATCGAAAGCGGCGAGGGTCCATGCGTGCGGGACGACTTTCTCGATCGTGGCTTCGAGGCCGATGCGCGGCTGTGGTTCGTTCAAAGGCTTCTGGCCGTGGCTGCCGCATGACATTACGAAGTTTCGCGTTCGCCGGCTGGACCGGAGGCGCGCACGATGGTACGGGGATCGAGGAAGCTGCGCGTGAATTCCGCGATGGTGATCCCGAGCTGGTTCCATAGGCGTTTTTTCAGAGTGCGATAATCCTGCGAGCCGCTGAAGACGTCGCGAACCAGATCGCGGAACGCGGGCGAATAATTCAGAAGCTGGACCATCCGGGTGGTAATCGCGCCGCCCACGAAGTTTCCGCGGAAAACCTTCTTGGCGATATTTGCGGCAAATTCCAGGTCCGCGGAAAACGCCGCGCGAAGACGCTCGGGATATTCCTGCGGATTGCCTTCCGCGAGCGCTTGAGCCAGCAGATCGCCCGAGCGCATGGCGTAGAAAAGGCCTTCACCCGTGATGGGATCAACCGTGGCAGCAGCGTCGCCGGCCATAGCCCAGTTCCGGCCAACGATACGCCGATCGCGAATGGTTTTGGCTTGGGGCGAAGGAAGCACGTGGCTATACAACTGCGCTCCGGCAGTAGGAATTTTTTCTTCCACCACGAACGCGTCGAGGTGGCGGCGCAGCTGCTGGCTCGAAGTTTGTCCCATCCGTGCGCAGATGCCCACCGAAAGATGGTCGGCGCGCGGGAAGGACCATAAATAGCCCTCGAATTCTTTCAGGAATTTTATCTTGATGATGTCTTCCTCGGTGGGGACAAAGTAGCCGAGCGTCATTTCCAGATCCTGGGAGCCCAGCGGCGTGGTTTCCGGAAGCAGTTGATTGCGCGCCCCTGCTGCAAGCACGACAAAATCCGAGGTTCGCTCTTCGCCGCTGGCCACGAGACGAACTCGCGCGCCATGCGTATTCACGTCGGTGACGCGAGAACAGATCGCGGTGCAGCCGGCCGCGACCGCGCGTTCGAGCAGAAGGCCGTTAAGCACCTTGCGCGCGTAAATTACGATCGGGTGGCTCATCTCGAAGCACGCGCGATGCCCGCGGCTGGAAATCAGCTCCGCCGTGCGGACGATTTTCTTGGGATGAGGCGAATCGAGCAGGAAGGGATACGTTTCGATGGCTTTGTGGGTCAACCCGCCGCCACAAGGTTTTTCCCACGCGAGCCGCTCGTCGAAAATCGTGACATGAAAACCGGCGCTTGCCAGCCGCTCGCCGCATAGCGCACCAGCAGGCCCGCCGCCTACAATGGCGATATCTTTCATGGCCCCTTTATTGTGGCCTAATTAAGTTAGCGGAAACACACTCGCAATAAACCAGGACGCGAGTATAGCACTAAACAAAGCAGCCGCCGTCGCCGAGCCAATCCGCCGCCGCAAGCCATCGGCAGCAAGCCTTTGCAGAATAGAAAATGCTGCAAGAAAAACGAAGAGCAAGACGATGAGCACCTGCCCGCTCATGAGTTTGTAGTATGCCAGCGCGCAGGCGAGGAAAATCTCCAGCCGCAGTGCTAGAAACATCGCAAAGCGCAGCGCGCGTGCGGCTCCGGATTGCACCGGCCCGAGCACGACTTCTTCGGCGAAACAAAAAATGTAAGTCACGGGGATCAGGGCGACAAAGCGCAGCCAGCGCGGCGCGTTGAGCCAGGCGTCGTCGAGTTGCCAGTTGAGCCAGGCGCCGATGGCCAGAAACGTCGCGAACCCGAGAACAGCCGCAGACAGTAGCGCCGGATCGAGCGACCAATTTTCTCTTGCGTATCGCCGGTTCAAAAACAGCAATCCCGCGCCGACAATCAACAGCAGAGATGCAAGATAGTCAGCCGTGAACATATGAAGGAACCTTAGCGGTACTCCGAGTGTGAGGACCAGAACGCCGGCAAGCGCACACACGGCGACCTCCGCGAGGACGAGCGAGTACGGCGGATGAGCGGGAGGCAACTCGGTGCCAGGCGAGCGCGCGAGCCTCGCCGCGAACGTGGTGCAAATTGGAAACAAGAGCAGAATGCCGACCAAACCGAGAATGGATCCGGCTAATCGATGGCGTCCGCGGTTCGCAGTCGCATACGGCGCAAGATCGAGATCGAGCGCCAGCGTCTTGGGAGGAATCTGCGGAAAGAGCGACTGCATGATCCATTGCTCGGATTGATGCGCGACGCTGCGGTCAAAAATGAGGCTGGTGTGAGTGGCTCCGTCGGCGTATCGCAAATCGAAAGCGCGCTGCTGCGCAAAATCTTCCGGCGCCGAGCGATTGCCTCCGGCCGCCTGCAAGAGCGCCTGAGCCTGCCGGCGCAATGGGGCGAGATCGTATTGCGCGCTGAATACGAGAAGATTTGAGGGCATGCGCTGCGGCAGCTCCATCGGCGCGGGAGAAATGGCGATGGTGCCGGCCACTGGAATGCGATCCGCCATCCCGATCGCAATGGCAGCGCCCATCGAATGGCCTACGAGGATCGTTTTCTTCGGATCGATTTCTCCGCTGCGGCTCAAAGCTGCCACAACGGCCGTCGCGCACTGCCCAGCGGCGGCAAAGGAAAACGGATCTGTGTTCTTTCCGTGTCCTGGGAAGTCGAGCGCGTAAACCTGCAGGCCGTGGCCGGCGAATTCCGAGGCCAAATACATCATCAGCCGGGTGTTGGCGGCCAATCCGTGGAGCAGAATCACGGTTCCGGGCGGCTCATTCGTGATGCGAGGATTGAAAATCGTGATCGGCACATGGCAGCCGCCTTCATGGAGAACAATTTTTTGCTGTGGCAATTCTCCGCTGCGAATCCAGCGCGCTCCGACGATCAGGCACACGAGTCCGGCGAGGGCCAGCACGAGTTCCCAGGGCTTTATCGCGCTTCGCGCACTCACAGTGGGCGCACCCGCGCGTTCCGCGGCAATTCCTGCGCGCATGGTAGAATTGAACGTTCGAGACGTCGTATTGTGGCAGGAGGGGGAGAGGATTGGCAGTCGTTTCGCAAGATCAGCTGATTCTCCAACGTCGCGAATGGAAACGCAACGGGAAGCGCGTAGTCTATACCACAGGCGCTTTTGATCTGCTGCATCCCGGGCACATTCGTTTATTGGAGCAAGCTCGCGGCCTCGGTGATGTACTCATCGTCGGAGTTTGGAGCGACGCTCGGGTGCTTTCCGAAAAAGGATCGAAGCGGCCGATTACGCCTGCCGCGGAGCGTGCCGAGATCCTTGCAGCCCTCGCGGCCGTGGATTCCGTGGCAGTCCTTCACGACGAACAAACGCCGGGCAAATTCATAGCGCAGCTCTTGCCCGACGTTCTCGCAATGGGCGGGCAATCCGGTGTGCAAAAAAATGCGTTCGAAGGTGAAGACGCCTTGAAAGCTGCGGGAGGCCGGGTGACGCGCATTCCGCTCGAGCCGGGCCATTCAACCTCTCGCTTGCTCGATCGTATCCAACAACTTCGCGCATGATTCTATCTCTGGTGTCCGAGCTTCTCGCGCGCGTGGCCCGCAGGCCCGAAGCCGAGGAAGCGTTCGAAGCGCTTCGCCGCAGCGCGGGCGAAGTGCGTCTGGCCGGACTCACCGATTCCGCAAAATCGATCGTCGTTCCGCTGGCCGCAGCCGCGCTTGGCCGGCCCACCATCCTGATCGTGGAATCAAATCAGCGGGCTGAATTTCTACTCGAGCCGGTGCGCTATTTCTATCGCGCGGTCACGGGCAAACCCGGCCACCGTGTGGCGCACTTGCCCGCCTACGATGTGCTGCCCTATGAATCGCGGTCGCCGCACGCCGAAATTTCGGAAGATCGCGCGGTGGCGCTCTGGCGCTTCGCTCTGGGCGAAGCGGATTTGCTGATCGCGCCGATCCAGGCGGCGCTCTGGCGTTTGCGCGAGCCGGAATTTTACGGCGAGCTGGCGCGCACGATATCGCGCGATCAATCGATTCCGCACGAGGAGCTTCTCGAATTTCTCTCCAGCGCGGGTTACGACAAGCAAGTCACCTGCGAGATGCCGGGGCAATATTCCGTGCGCGGTGGCATCATCGATATTTTCTCTCCGGAAGCGCCGCAGCCGATTCGCGTGGAACTTCTCGGCGACACGATCGAGTCCATTCGTGCGTTTGATCCCAATACGCAGCGTTCCACGAATCCGGTTGAGCGCGCCACGCTGATGCCGCTCACGGAATTTCCGCGGCACACGGAGGTTCTGGCCCGCATGCGAGCGGCCGCGGGATCCGGCCGTGTGGACGACGCCCCGCCGGAAGGCTTCTATCCCGGTTGGGAATTCCGAGAGGTCCCGCGTGAAGAGCGGAAATCGAATTTGCTCGATCTGGGGCCTGATCCCCTGCTCATCGAAGACGAGCCGTCGCTCGTCGCTGTGGCTGCCGAAAAATATCGCGAGCGGCTGCAGGAGGGCTTTGACGAAGCTGACGACGTGGCTGCAGAGCCGCCGGGTGCATATATTTTCACTAGCGATGAATGGGCCTACGCGTTGCGGCGCGCCCCTCGTCTAGCCATCGAGCATCTAAGCTTGACCCACGAACCGACACAGCCCGGCGCGCCGGAGCGCATCCTGCGCACTCAGCCGACGACGCGTTATCACGGAGACGTTGCCGCGTTCGTGGCCGAAGTGCGTGGACGAATTGCCGGAGGTGATCACGTAATGGTCTCCGCGGCGAGCACGGGCGAACTCGAACGCTTCGCCGATATCTGCCACGAATTCGAATTGCCCTACCGCATGGGCGAGCTGGAAGAAGACACCACGGTGACGCGGCTCGCGGAAGAGGGAACCGGAGCAGCAGGTCCGGCGATCGTTCTGACTAAGGCGCCGCTCGGCGAAGGCGTCGTATTCCCCGACGCGAAACTCGTTCTCTACGGCAACGCGGATCTTTTCGAGACGCTTCCGCCGCCCTCGCAGCGTTCGCGCGCTCGACCGAAAACGGCAAGCTTCTTCAGCGATTTTTCGGACCTCAAACCTGGCGACTTCGTGGTCCACGTGGATCACGGCATCGGCCAATTCGAAGGTTTGCGGCAGGTTGCTATCGAGGGCGCGAACGGCGAGTTCATGCTGCTGCGCTACGCGGGTGACGCCAAACTTTACGTGCCGCTGGCTCGGCTCGACCTGATCCAGAAATATCAGTCGCTCGGGGGAGTCGAGCCCGCGCTCGACCGCCTGGGAACCACGATTTGGGAAGCGCGCAAGACGCGCGTGCGAAAATCAGTCGATGATATGGCGGAGCAACTGCTCGCGCTGTACGCCGAACGCAAAACCGCACCCGGCCACGCGTTCCCACCCGACACGAATTGGACGCACGAGTTCGACGACGCATTCGAATTCGAGGAGACTCCGGACCAGCAGCGCGCCATCGAAGATGTGAAGCGCGACATGGAATCGCCGCTGCCGATGGACCGTTTGCTCTGCGGCGACGTCGGCTACGGCAAGACCGAAGTCGCCATGCGCGCCGCGTTCAAGGCGATTGAGGATTCGAAACAAGTCGCCGTGCTGGCGCCGACGACCGTGCTCGCCTTCCAGCATTACCAGACGTTCAAGCGCCGCTTCGCCGCGTTTCCGGTGCGCGTCGAAATGCTGAGCCGATTCCGTACCGAGCGGGAGCAAAAAAAAGTACTGGAAGAAGCAGAGGCAGGGAAAGTGGACATCCTGATCGGTACGCATCGCCTCTTATCCAAGGACGTCAAGTTTCAGGATCTCGGTTTGCTGGTGGTGGACGAGGAACAGCGCTTCGGTGTGGCACACAAGGAACGCTTGAAAGAGATGCGCAAGAACGTGGATGTGCTGACCATGTCCGCGACGCCAATTCCGCGCACCTTGCACATGTCGCTGGTAGGTTTGCGCGACATGAGCGTTATCGAAACACCGCCGAAAGACCGCCTCGCGATTCAAACGACGGTCGCGCCGTTCAGCGAGACGCTGGTCCAGCGCGTGATTGAAGAAGAACTCGCGCGCGACGGCCAGGTCTTCTTCGTTCACAATCGCGTCGAGTCCATCGATTCGCTGGCCGCGCTCGTGAAGCGGCTGGTGCCGAAGGCGCGCGTGGTGGTGGGCCACGGCCAGATGCGCGAAGCAGAGTTGGAAAAAGTGATGCTGAAGTTTGTGCGCGATGAGGCAGACATTTTGGTTTCAACGACCATAATCGAAAACGGATTGGACATTCCGCGCGCCAACACCATCGTGATCAATCGCGCCGACCGATTCGGGCTCTCTGAGTTGTACCAGCTTCGCGGCCGCGTGGGGCGGTCGAATCAACGAGCGTACGCCTACCTTCTTGTTCCCACAGACACCACGCTCACGTCCATCGCACGCCAGCGTCTTGCGGCGCTCAAAGAATTCAGCGACCTTGGCGCCGGATTCCGAATCGCGGCACTCGACCTTGAGTTGCGTGGGGCCGGAAACCTTCTCGGGCGCGAGCAGCATGGGCACATCGAAGCCGTGGGATTCGACATGTACTGCCAGATGATGGAGCGCGCCGTCTCCGCGCGAAAAGGGGAAGCGGTGGCACCCGAGCGGCGAGCCACACTCAACCTTGGACAGGAAATCCGCATCCCATCTGAGTACATCGAGAGTGAGAACCTGCGCCTGAGGATCTACAAGCGTATCGCGGGCGTCGCATCGGAAGAAGAGCGCGTGGAAGTGCGCCGGGAACTTGAAGACCGCTTCGGCCCTCCGCCGGCCTCCGTCGAGAACCTGCTCGATTACGCCGTGCTGAAAGCGCTGGCGGAGAAATTGCTGGTGGCTTCAATCGACCGGCGCGGCGATCAAGTGGCCATCAAGTTTTACGATGACACGCCGCTCGGCCCCGATCGCCTGGTGAAGATGATTCGCAAGCGCAAAGGCATGCGCCTGGATCCTTCGGGCGTGTTGTGGTTCGATTGGCGCGGAGAAAAAGGCGGCGCAATGGCCGCGGCAAGAAACGTATTGCTACAACTACAATCGTAGGGATAAAATCCGAGTTCGAGTGAGCCCATGAAAAATCGAATTTTCTTTTTGCATTGCGTGTTTGTGGCCTTTGCCCTGATTGCGGCGCTCCTAATTCCTTCGAAGCTCGGCGCGCAGACCAAAGGCACGGTGGTCGAAGAAATTGTTGCGCGCGTGAACAACGACATCATCACGCTTTCCGACCTGCAGAAGGCCGATCAGGAGCTTCACGAAGAGATTCTGCACGATTGCCAGGGTTGCCCGCCCGAAAAACTTGAGGAGCAATACAAAGACCGGCAGAAGGACTTGCTGCGCGATCTGATCGACCAATCGCTCCTGGTTGAGCGCGCCAAGGACATGGCCATCAGCGTTGAGACCGATGTAATCAAACGGCTCGATGAGGTGCGCAAGCAGAATAAAATCGGCAGCATGGAAGAGCTCGAGAAGAAGGTCGAAGAAGAAGGAATCGGCTGGGAAGATTACAAGAACCAGATTCGCAATGGTCTTTTGACGCAGGAAGTGATTCGACGCGAAGTCGGCTCGCACATCAACATCCCCAGCGAAGACGTGAAGAAGTATTACGATGCGCATCAGCAGGAGTTCGTCCGCCCGGAGCAGGTTGTGCTGGCTGAAATTTTCCTGAGTACGGAGGGCAAAAGCCCGGAGGAGATGGCCTCGATCGAGAGGAAAGCCGATGATTTGCGCAACCGCGTGGTGAAAGGCGAAGACTTCAACGAAATGGCCAAGCGCTTTTCGGAAGGCAGCACGGCGAAGGACGGCGGCTACCTGGGGACGTTCGAACGCGGCCAGCTTTCGAAGCAACTCGAAGATGTGGTTTTCAAGATGGACAAGGGCCAGATGACCGACGTGATTCAGACGAAAACTGGATTTGAAGTGCTGAAGGTGGAAGCGCACTATGAGGCCGGCTTGCAGCCGCTGGATAAGGTAGAGAGCGAAATTATGAACCGTCTCTACATGCAGAAGATGCAGCCGACCATGCGCGAATACCTGGCCCAATTGCGCGAGCAAAGCTACGTGATGACCAAGCCGGGCTACGCGGATTCCGCAGCCGTTGCGGGAGCGAGCATCATTCAGGAAGTGGCGCCTACGCCCGACGCCGCCGAAAAGAAGAAGACCAAGAAAAAAATCCCGAAGCCCAATTTGAACGGTGGCACGCCTTCGTGAAGACTCACTATATTTCCGACCTCCAGGACGGGCAGGGAGTGGCCTCGCTGTTTCTCGTTCGCGAGAAGGAAGTGCGCACCTCGGTCCGCAGCGGAAAATCCTGGCTCGAGCTCGATCTTGCGGATCGCACCGGCAGGATCGCCGCGAAAATGTGGGATAACTTCGAGGTCATCGCGGTCACTTTCGAACGCGACGATGTAGTGCACGTCCGCGGCCGCGTAAAGCTTTACAACGGCCAGAAGGAATTGACGCTCGAGCAGATCGTTCCCGCCGTCGAGCGCGACTACGACATCGCCGATTTTCTGGCGCACTCGCGATACGACGTCGAAAAGCTTTACGCGGATTTGCGCAACGCCGTGGCGGCCATGAAGAATCCCTGGCTCAAGCGCCTGCTCGAGAGCGTAGTGGAGGATCCCGCGATCGTGCCGAAGCTGAAGCGCGCGCCCGCGGCGATGACCATGCATCACGCTTTCATCGGGGGATTGCTCGAGCATATCGTGAGTCTCATCGGCCTTGGCCGCGGGGTTGCCGCGCACTATTCCGAGCTTGACGCGGACTTGCTGCTTGCCGGCATCGTCCTGCACGATATCGGAAAAATTGACGAGCTTTCCTACGTCCGCGGAATTGATTACACCACCCAGGGGCGTCTGCTCGGCCACATCACGATCGGCACCGGGCTCGTGCGCGATAAGATCCGCGCGATTCCGGATTTTCCCGCGCCGCTCGCGGTGCTCGTCGAACATATGATCCTGAGTCACCACGGCTCCTACGAGTTCGGCTCGCCATCGCTGCCGCAAATCCGTGAAGCCGTCGCGCTGCATTTTCTCGACGACATGGATTCAAAGATGGGTGCGATGCGGGCCACGCTGGATGCTGCGTCATCCGGCGAAGAATGGACCACTCGCAACCCTTCGCTGCGTCGAGCTCTTTTGCGCATCGATAGGTTCTACGTCGAGCCGAACGCGGATCCTGGCGACACAACCGCCGGGCAACCGGTCACGAGCCAAACCACGGCCGCTTCTGCCGCGTCGTTAAAAGGTCAAAAATGAGTGATAGGTGCGGCTGGTAATGACTGAAGCAAAAGCTCCTTCCCCGCGACGCGCGCTCCTTGATCTCGCTCCTCTCGAGCTCGACTGCATGAACACTCTCTGGCCCATGGGCGAAGGTACCGTGCGCGAAATTCGCGACGGCTTGGCCGCGCGACGCCCACGCGCTTACACCACGATAATGACGATCATGGACCGCCTTGCGCGCAAGGGCGTAGTCCAACGCCGAAGAGCAGGCCGCGCCTACGTCTATCGCCCGAATTTGAGCGCCGAAGCGGCGAGAACGCAAGCAGTCGGGCAGGTCATCGAGAACTTCTTTGCCGGCTCGAAGGATGCTTTGCTCTTGCACCTAAGTGCGGCCCCGACGAAACCGCTCGCAATGGCTGCCGCCGCTGCTGCCGTGAGCGGGCCTGGCTCCGGCGCAGTAGAGTCGGACGCCGACAGCGCGCCGGCAAGAGAGAAGCTGTTGTAACGCGAAAAATGTTCCCCTCTGAAATCAAAATTCGTGAACTTGCGATTCGTCCGGCGACGATCCTTGCGCCCATGGCCGGCGTCACCGACACCGTATTTCGCCGCGTGATTCGCTCGCTGGGCGGATGCGGCCTGATCATGACCGAGTTCACCAGCGCCGAAGGGTTGACGCGGAATTCCGCCCGCACGCTCCACTATTTGTACTTTGGCGAGGACGAGCATCCCATCGCCGCGCAAATTTTCGGCTCCGACCCTGAAGTGATGGCTTCCGCCGCGGCGCTCACCGAAGACCTCGGTTTCGATCACGTGGATATCAATCTCGGGTGCCCGGTGAAGAAGGTCGTGAAGTGCGGCGGCTCGGGATTGCTGCGCGATTTGCCTCACCTCGAAACGCTTCTGCGCAAAGTTCGCGCGGCGGTCAGCATCCCGCTCACCATCAAGATTCGTTCAGGCTGGGATGAAAACAACATCGTCGCGGTGGACGTGGCGCGCATGGCCGAGCAAATCGGCGTCGAAGCCATCGCGATTCATCCGCGCACGCGCATGCAGGGCTACGCCGGTTCCGCGAACTGGAGCATCATTCGCGCGGTGAAGGAAGCTGTGCGCATTCCGGTGATTGGGAATGGCGACATTCACACGCCCCAGGACGCCGTGCGCATGATCGACGAAACCGGCTGCGACGCGGTGATGATCGGACGCGCGGCTTCGTCGAACCCGTGGATTTTCAGCCAAATCGCGGATTACATTTCAACGGGAAGTTACGACGAGCCGACCGAGGCAGACCGCTATCGTTTGCTGTCCGATTATTTCCGCAGCCTGATTGCCGCTGAAATGCCGGACGCTGTCGGCAAAATGAAGCAGTTCGCGAGTCTTTTCACGCACGGAGTTCGCAATGGCGCCGAACTTCGCTACGCCGTTCATCACGCGCACTCCGCTGCCGAAATTCTCGACAGCGTGGACGCGTTTTTCGCAAACATCACAGCACAATCGGCCGATTAGGAATTTGAGAGGCGATCACTCGTCTCGCGTGATGAGGAGTTGCTTGTAGGCTTCCCGGCGGGTAATTCCACGCTCTCGCGCCGCCTGCTTCAGTGCGGCCTTGCTGTCCACTCCGCGTTCCTTCACGATCTCTTCGACGCGCCGGGCCATGGGCACGGACAGATGCGCCTCTTCCGCCGCAACACCGTGCTGAGGCGCGCCGTCCGATGGCGCAATCAGCAGCGTGATTTCGCCCCGCGGCGCTTTCTTGCGCGCGGCCGCCAACAGATCCTCGAGATGTCCGCGCAAAAACTCCTCATAGATTTTTGTAACTTCGCGTGCGACCACCGCGGGACGATTGCCTAGAATTTCAAACGCATCTTCGAGCGTATCGAGTAGCCGATGGGGCGCCTCGTATAGAACGAGCGTGCGTGGTTCGGTAGCAAGCCCGCGCAGCGCCTTCCTCCGCTCGGTCTGCCGCGACGGCAGAAATCCGATGAAAGTAAACTCCTCGATTGCCATCCCTGAAGCCGCCAATGCTGCGACAAACGCGGACGCACCCGGGACCGGCACCACCGCGATGCCGTGGCGCAGACACAGGCTCACGAGCCGGTGTCCCGGATCGGATATCGCAGGAGTACCCGCGTCGCTCACGAGCGCTACTTGCGCGCCCTGTTCAAGCTCGATCACGATTTCAGGCGCGCGCGTGATTTCGTTGTGCTCGTGATAACTCACTAGCTTCTTCTGAATGTCGAAGTGCGTCAGGAGCTTCATCGTCTGCCGCGTGTCCTCGCAAGCGATTACGTCGGCTTCCTTCAGCACGCGCAACGCTCGCAGAGAAATGTCCTCGAGGTTGCCGATCGGCGTCGCGACCACGTACAGGCAGCCTGCGCCGGCTTCTTTGTTTTTGGGTTTAGCCATCGGTTGGCCGTGCACCACTGAAGCGCCAGTCTAGCACACGCGCGGTCGCAGTTCTGTTGCAGACCCTCGCGCGAACCCGCAAGCATGTTATATTTTATATTTGCTGATTGTCCGGGAGGAGTTCTCGTTGCCTTTATACGAATACAAGTGCGAGAAGTGCGGCCACCAATTCGAGAAAATTGAAGGCCACACGGCCTCGACGACGAAAAAATGCCCGAAGTGCGGGGCCAAAGCTACTCGCATGATTTCCTCCGCCGCGATTCAATTCAAAGGCTCCGGCTGGTACGTGACCGACTACGCCAAGAAGAATTCCGGTCCGTCTTCGGGCGAAAAGTCCGGAGACGGCTCCTCAAAGTCTGAGGGAAGCTCCGGCGATTCGAAATCCACCGAATCAAAATCGGGCGACTCCAAATCCACGGAATCAAAATCCTCCGAATCGAAATCCAGCGAGTCGAAATCGTCTTCAGAGAAGGGAACTAAGAAAAGAAAGTAATCACGGCGCCGCCGCCGATCATTGTGCCGGGCGGGATGCTAAATCGGCTAAGGCGGCACGCAATCCGGCTTCGTCTAGGCCTGCGTGGGAGAAGACAACCTTCCCGGAACGATCGATTAGGACGAAGTACGGAATACCATGTACCGGAAACTGTTTCATAGCTTGGTCGCTGCCGTGGTAATTTTGCCAGGGCTCATTGTGAGATTTCCAAAACTGGGCGGCCTTCCGGGGCTCTTCATCTTCATCCACGCTTAGTATCACCAGGTCTTTGTCCCGTGTTTCGCGATAGAACCTCTCAACGGCCGGGAGGGATTCCAAGCACGGTACGCACCAGGTGGCCCAGAAATCGAGCAGCACGATCTTGCCTCGGAACGATTCCAACGAGATTTCTTTTCCGTCCGCGGCGGCGAGATTAACTCCCGGAACCTGCTTGCCGACCAACAAACGGATTGCGGCACTCGCGGGGTCCTCAAATTCTTTGACGAGAGTTGCTTCGACGGGCGGCGTGAAAGTGAAGGTACCATTTGGGAAGGACGGAGGATTAAGTTCGGCGGTCGTGAAGACCTCCTCTTGCTCAATTTGAACGTTGAGGTCCGGCCGACTTGGAAACGCTGCGCCGTCCTGGCGCGACGTGAGTTTTCGGATCACCTTGGATTGGCTGTCGATCCAAAAAGTATGCTTGATGGTGAGGTGCTTCGAGCTCTCGGGAAATTCGCCCTCCGTTTCTACTACCGTGCAAGATATATTTTGTCCGTTTACCACGACGATCTCGTCGTGTCCGTACGTCGCGGTGCGAATCAACTTCAGCTGTTGGGCAACCGCTTTTGCAGCCCTTTGAGCCCCCATGAGCGCGGACAAGCCGCTTGCGGTCGGCGATTGGATGCGCCTTGGCCCAGCTTCAGGAGTCGGTTGCTCAGTGTACTGCTGAAATGGGGGATAGTAGATCCATTCGGTCTTGCCGTCGGATACCTGCACGCCGATTCCGGTATCGCTACGAATCTCAAACCGGTATTGATTATTCCGGCCCACGATGGCAGTTGTGATTTTCTTAGTTGAACTTTGGTGGAACTCGTTCTTTACGTGCGTTTGTTCGATGGATTCCAGATGATACGAGTCTGCATGCGCATACTTTTCAAGCACCTGACTTAGATACGTGAGCGCGTCCGAATTTCTCTGCTCCGGTATGGTGGCTTGGGGACTCTCTTGCGACCGCACTTGCCGGCCGAGCAAAAAGAGAAGCAGAAGCAGCGAAAAATGGCGCTTCGTGAGTTTGATTGAAGGCAGAGCACCCATGCGGAACGATCCCAACAAGTCTAATATGTTTGAGGCTGGGTTCCAAGTGGTAGCTAGGAGAGTAAAGAAACGAGGTGGTTACTTCCTGATTATAATCCAGGCGTCAAAGTTTTAGCTCTCGCAAATAATCCCGAAAATCCGGGCCTAGCTTTGCATCCTTCAACGCGAATTCCACGGTGGCCTTCAGAAAGCCGAGCTTGTCTCCTGCGTCGTGCGTTTTTCCTTCGAATACGTGCGCCCAAAGCCCCGGACCGTGCGCCAGTGTCTGGAGCGCGTCCGTAAGCTGGATTTCGCCTCCCGACCCCGGCGTCGTCTTCTCGAGGTAATCGAAAATTTCCGGCGGCAGGACGTAACGTCCGGTGACGCCCAAGTTCGATGGTGCCTTATCAGCTTCCGGCTTCTCTACGAGATCGGTCACACGCAGCAGCCGGTCACCCCATCGCGGCTGGTTCCCGGGGCTCGCGGCAATTACGCCGTAGAGGTGCAGCCGGGCGCGTTCGACCTTCTGGACCGTGATGGCGCCCTGGCCCGTAGCTTCCCAGATTTCGACGAGCGAGCGCGTGGCGGGAATCGCTCCATCCATGATCACGTCGCCAAGCAGCACCGCAAATGGCTCGTCGCCGACCAGTTCGCGCGCACAGAGAACTGCGTGGCCCAGGCCCTGCGCTTCGCTCTGTCGCGTGTAACTGAAATGCAGCCCGCCGCTGATCTCCCGCACCATCTCCGCCTGCTGAGGCTTGCCGCGCTCCTCCAGAAAATGCTCCAACTCAGGAGCGGAATCGAAATGGTCTTCGATGGCGTTCTTGCCGCGGCCGGTGACGAAAATAATATTTTCGATCCCGGACGCGATGCACTCCTCCACCGCATACTGAATCAGCGGCTTGTCCACCACCGGCAGCATTTCCTTGGGCTGTGCTTTCGTCGCGGGAAGGAAGCGAGTCCCGAGTCCCGCCACGGGCAGGACTGCCTTGCGTACGCGCTTGCGCTCTTGGCTCATGGCCTCAGGTTCATCCTAACGAGTGAGCGAGAATCGCTCACACTCCAATACTGCAATTTCTTCGCGGCTCGCACACGCGCGGGCCGACTCCGGACTCCATGCTAACATAATGACTCCAGCTGTCTCGCGAGGCAAAGAGTGAGCATGCGCGAAAATCTAATCCTGGGCATCGAATCTTCGTGCGACGAAACGGCGGCGGCCGTTGTTGCCGGGGGCCGCCGGATTCTTTCGAGCATTGTGTCCTCGCAGGTCGCGATTCACCGCGAGTATGGCGGCGTGGTTCCGGAGTTGGCCTCGCGCGAGCATCTTCGCCAGATCGTTCCGGTGGTGCGCGAAGCCCTCCAGCAAGCCCAAGTCACGCTGTCCGACCTCGACGCCGTGGCCGTGACGCAGGGGCCCGGCTTGATTGGCGCTCTTCTTGTTGGTGTGACGTATGGTAAGGTCCTCTCGCTCTCTCTCGCGAAGCCGCTCATTGCAGTAAATCATCTGGAAGGTCACGTTCACGCCGTTTTTCTCGAAGCGCACGCAGCTGGGCGCACCGTTTCACTTCCGGCAATTTGCCTGATTGTTTCCGGCGGGCACACGATTATTTATCTCGTGAAATCTGAATCCACAAATGGAGCAGCGCGTTTCTCCTACGCGCGGATTGGCGGCACACGCGACGATGCCGCCGGCGAGGCCTACGACAAGGTTGCGCGAATGCTCGCGCTCGGATATCCAGGAGGGCCCATCATCGACCAGCTGGCCATTCACGGAAATCCGAAGGCGATTCGATTCGGCGAACCCAAGATGAAGGGAAATGTGTTCGATTTCAGTTTCAGCGGACTCAAGACGGCTGTCCTTTACCATCTCCGCCGCCATCCCGAGCTTCAGCCCGAAATCGATGCGCGGCAACACGCGCTCGGCCGCGGAGAACGAACAGCCGACGCGCTCCGCCAGCTTTCGAGCCCGGCCACGCTCGATCTCGCCGCGAGTTTCCAGCGCGCTGTAGTAGAAGATCTCATCAACCGCACGCTCGCCGCAGCCGAAAAAAACAGTGTGCGCTCCGTGCTTGTGTCCGGGGGAGTGGCCGCGAACCGCGAACTGCGCGGGACGTTTGAAGCGGAAGGAACGCGCCGTGGCCTAGAAGTGTTTTTCCCCAGTCGTGCGCTTTCGACCGACAACGCCGCGATGATTGCAGCCGCCGGATATCCGCGGTTTCTCTGCGGCCAGTTCGAAGACGCCACGCTTGACCCCGCGGCGAATCTCCCGCTCGCGTAGTCGGGCGCGCGCCTAAATCAGCGGCGGCTCGTAAATGTAGGCCATTCCATCCTGCGTCACCGCGTAAGCCTTCGACCCATCGGCGCTCCACCGCAGATCCACAATCCCGTCCGCCGCGTATTCGTCAAAAACTTCCAGACGATTTAGGTCCACGAGAAATAGCCGCCCCTTCGCCGAATTCTTCAGCCACGAGCTGTAGCAGACGCACAGCGGCAAATGAGGATGGCAAGCGCACAACTCCGCGCCAAAAGGCAATGGATCAAGATTCATCGTGCTTGCTGCAAGCCGGTACGCCTGGCCCGCCGCGCAGTAAACAATCTGCTGCCCGTCTGGCGCCCATGTGAGATCGGTGATGTGGCCTTGCGCCTGAAATGCTTCCCGCTTTTGCAACGTTGGCACGTCGAGAAATGCGATGAAATCGTCGGCCCAGTCGCCGTGTATTTCGATCACGCTCGCGAGCAATTTTTCGTCGGGACTGAAGGCCGTCCGTCCGTAGCCCGCCAGTGCGCCTTCTTCGCCGAATTCAGCCTCATACGTCTGGCGCTCAAGCCAGTCCGGCGCGCCAATCGTGGTGGCGGGAGCTCCCGAAAGTGGCGCGGCACTGGATGACGCTTCATCGGCGGTTTGCCACAGCCGCAGCGACGCTTTCTTTCCGCCCGAGCTTGCCGCAGCGAAAAATCTCTCCGTGCCGGACCACGCCAGGCACCGCGGAACCACCGCGAATTCGCCGAACGTGCCACGCAGCATCTTGCCGTGCACATCAAAGCAGTGCAGCGCCGGCTGCCACGCACCCCACGCCGCGGTCAGATACCGCCCGGTTGGCGACCACGCGAACGTCGCGGGTAAATCCTTCGAAGAAGCGCCCAATTCGTTCGGAACCGCGAGCGCGAACATCGCGTAGGCCGTTTCGATATCGTAAAGCACCACCCGCTGCGCACCGTCGCGCGGCCCGTATGGCGCTCGCGGCTGAAAGTGCCTGGAAATCGCGCAGACTTGTCCGGCCGAGGAAATCGCAAGAGCGGGCGTGCGCCCGGCGAAAATTTTCTTGATAAGCCAATTCGAATCGCGCGCCAGATCGCGCAATCCGCGCGCCACGAGCGCGGCCGACCGCACCGCCAGGCCTTGCGGCCCCGCCGGAACAATCTCGCGTGTCTCCGATTTTTCGCGCGTTTCCATCAGTGGATCTTCATCTCAACGATCATCCATTCAATGGCATTGCTTAGCGATCGCGCCCCGCCGAATCTTCCAGCCGGCGTTTCGCTTGCGCGATCTGCTCTTCGACCTTTTCAACCATTTCCTTCAAAACATCGCGCCCGTGCCTTTGCGCCTCATCCAGCCGCGATTTCAACTGGTACAGATCCGAACGCAGAAGCTCCTGCAACTCCGCTTCGATCTCCGCCAGGCGTCCGCGAGCCTGGCTGATCCGCCGGATTACGCGGATCAATTCCGCGCCGGGCCCTTCGCCTTGCACCGCCTCGGGGCTGTGCTCGTACTCCGTCAGAATCCTTGTAAGCTTGGACTCGTCTCCGCGTTCGTACGCTTCGTTCGCTTCCGCCATCAAGAGCTGGCGCTTGGTCCGGTCTTCGCGGTCGGAGGTGAGATCGGGATGCACGCGCTTGGCTACCTCGCGATAGAGCCTTTTCATTTCCGGCGAAGACTCGAACGCTTTCGGGTCTTCCACAGTTTGATCGCCGGCACTGGATTTCGTTTCATCCGCACGCCCACGCGCGTCACGCGCGGCCCGCTGGGCGCGCTCGTTAGAGGGCTGCTCTGCCGCCAGCCGCTCGGCGATTTCGGCTTTCAATTCGTCGAGCTCGGCATAGCGCAGCCCCACGAAGTGAAGGTATTGGCGCTCGAACGCACCCATCTCTGCGCGCAAGTTTGCAGACCGGAGTTCGCGCTCGGCAAGCTCCGACTCGATCGCCGCTTGCTCCTCGCGTTTGCGCGCGAGTTCCTGTTCTTCCGGTTTGGCCGGATGAATGTCTGTCGCTTTTAGTGCCATCGTCTGGCCTATCAGCCTCGGTGCTTCGATGCGGGTCTCCACTTTGACCACAGTGGCCGCTTCAGCATCTCAGCAAGTTCTCTAATTTTAAGGCGCTTGCCACCCACTCTGCCGCCTTCCGTATCTTCGGTTTCCATAACCTGAAATATGGCGGTTAGTACGATGTCCAGACCGGCGGTCAATGGGGCAACGGGATCACACATGGCCTAGCCAGTTTTAGCAGGAGCCAATTTGGTTCCGAAAACCGCGCCTCTTCGCACCCTCCTTCGCTTTTCTTAGATGGCTCGTGTGCCTAAAATAGCTCCGGGGCGACCGACTTGAAAGAGAGGCAGAAAACATGAACGAAACTCCGCAGCAATACATCCAGCGCATGTTGAGTCACACCGAAGGCCAACAGCCCCTGAAAATTCAGGCCGCCACGGCGAAGAAAATCGAGCGCCTACTGAAAGGAGTGCCTGCGGCAAAGTTGCACAAGCGTCCGGCGCCGGACAAATGGTCGGTCGCGGAAATCCTCGCGCACATTGCAGACACGGAAATAGTCGGCGCATGGAGAATGCGGCTAGTACTTGGCGCGCCTGGTTCGGCAATTCACGCGTTCGATCAGGACGCCTGGGTCATCGCGCTCCATTACGGCAAGCGCGACGCGCGAAAAGCGCTCGAACAGTTTCGTGTTTTGCGCGAAACAAATCTTGCGCTTCTGAAATCCCTCACCCCGGAGCAGTGGAAGCATTCCGGCATGCATTCCGAACGCGGCGAAGAATCCATCGAACACATCGCTCGCATGTTCGCCGGCCACGATCTCAACCACCTCAGTCAGATTGAACGCATTCTGAAGCCGAAGAAGTAGGGAACTTCGCTAAGCAACGGGGAATCTGAATTCGTCGATCTAAGACGAGGAAGTTGCCGCGGAAGCGCCGGCCGAAGTCAGCCGTACGATCAGAAACTCCATCAGCGCACGCGGATTCGGGTTCGAGGATTTCAACTGGCTGTCCGCTTCGGCCAGCGCCACCAGGCCCGCGAGTAAATCCTTCCTCGGAATCCGGTGCGCCTGACGCACGGCAGTTTCGGCAGCGTCAGGCCGCATGCCCAATTGCCTCGCGGCTTGAAAACCGTTGGTTCCGGGCGGCAATTCGCGGGCTTCGATCAATTTTCTGTACATCCACGCCAGCGCGCCAACGAGACCAATAGGCTGCTCGCCCTCGCGCAAGAGATTATCGAGAAACGCGAGAGCGGCATTGCGTTTCCGCGTAGCCAGCATGTCGGCGAGCTGCCAAACGGTATTCTTGCGCGCCGCGACTACAAGTTCTTCCACATCAGCGGAAGTAATGCGCCCGCTGCCCTGCGCGTAGGCGGCGAGCTTGTCAATTTCGATGCGGATGCGCGCGGGCTCGCTGTTCAAAATCTCCGCGAGCATCGCCGCCGCCCCGCGCTCGATTTCCACGCCGCAGTCCTTGGCCATTTGCACGGCAAGCGACGCTGCGGATTCGTCCCCGATCGTGAGTTGGACGATGAGCGCCTTATCGGCCAGAAGTTTGTAGAACTTCTGGCGCTTGTCGAGCGCGGCCGCTTCCAGCAACAGAACGGTAAACGGCGCCGGCGAATCGAAATATTCTTCGAGCGCTTCTACGATTTTCTCGCGCGCATCATCCCCGATTTCTTCGAGCGATTCCGCGCCATCGACTATGATCACCTGCCGCGGTGCGAGCATAGGCATGGTCTCCGCGCGTTGCAGCACTTCGTCCCAGCCCGAGTCTCGAGCAGAAATCCGCGTCACCGCCCAATCTCGCGCCGCTTCCGGGACGCAAGCCTCCACGATCTTTTTGCGGCACATTTCGCGAAGATACGGGTCGGTGCCTTCCAGGACGATCGCCGCAACCGGCTTCGCGGCCGCCAGTCGCTCGATCAGTTTTTCAGACGAGGTCGCCGGCATCAGAAGCTCTCCACTATATTCGATACCACTTGTGAAGCCATATCACGCGACATTCGGCCGAGCGCGGGACTCTGCTCCTCAAAGAAACTCTGCACGTCCGTGGAAATCTGGTATTCGTCGCGAAAGACCATGTCGTCATTCTTGTACACGGGTTTCTGCGTTTTGTTGTCAACCAGCAGCACTTTGATGTGAACGGTGATGAGCATGGTGGTCACCTGGCCGGTCGTGGCGTTGAAAAGCACCGGATTCGTTTCGATCGTCAACACTTCGCCGTGCAGAACGCCGTCGGCGGATTCGGTGTCCTGCACGATCCGGTATTTCGTCCGCTCGATGAACTGGCGGATAACCGCCTCGGTGAGCCGCTGCTCGATGCGGTAACTGGCCGTGTCGTTCTTAAACGCAGGCACCGCGATCGTCTTCCACTCGGACGGAAAATTCGCCGCGCGTCCGGCGACGTGATAGCCGCAGCCGGCCGTCGCGAGCGCAACGAGCAAGGCAGCCACGCCTGCTGCGCGGCTTTTTTCACGTAGGAGATTTTTCAAGCAGGTCCTCCGCGATACGCACCGCGTTCGTCGCCGCCAGCCGCAGATTATCGACGGCGCCCCAAAACCACATGCCGTTCGCGACGCTGGCGTCACGCTCGACTCTTGCCAGATGAATCTCGCCTTCGCCTGCGACGCTGACGTTCGTCGGCGGCAGATCGCCCGGAGCCGCAATCTTCACTCCGAGATCTCCCAGCGCGGTCTCGAGTTGCGCGGGCGTTTGCGGGGAGTTGAATTCGGCATAGGCCGCGAAAGCATACCCGTAGAAAACGGGCGCTTGCACCAATTGAATCGCCGGAACAGGCGCGCGTCCCGCCAGATAATGCGCGGTGTCGCGAGCGATCGCTGCGCGCACGTCCGCCAGCCGCGGCTTGGATTCTTGGCCGTAACCCGCGAGCAGATTGAACGCCACCTGCGCGTCAAACACAGTCTGCTCGATGGGGCGGAAAGTCAGTAAATTCCGCGCCTGATTCTCAAGTTCATCAACGCCCGCTTGATCACGCTCGGAAACCGGTGGAAAGAGCATCACCACGATGCGCAGCGGCGAAAAGTGCGCGAGCCCCGCCGCCAACGTGCAAGCGATGATTACGCCCGGCGCAGGAGAAGAATACGGATTCAACTTGTCGGAGCTATTTTCGCTTGATCCCGGTCGCGGTGGAAGCACTGGCGCAAGCAACGGAATCCATGTGGTCGCGTGTCCCGAAGTGGCGATAGCTCCGGTCAAATCAATTACCGTCGCGCCAGAGCGTTTCGCCGCGAGCCAGTTTCGCTCCGCGTCCTCGGGGCTACCGGCAAAAAACGCGAAACGCGCGTGCTCGAAGCTGTCTTCGTCAAGCGCGCGGATGAAGGTAGGTTCGCCGCCAGCTTCGGTCAGCGTTCCGGCCACCGCGGGCTCGTCGAGCAAAATGATCTCGCTCGCCGGAAAACTGGAATCTTCGAGAACCAGCTTCAATTCTTTGCCGCGCAGCGAAGAAGCGCCGACGATTGCGACGCCGGTGGAGTCTCGCGTTGCCTTTGGCATAAGTCTAAGCCGGCCGCGAAGCCGTGCGATGGCGCACGAAGCGGATCAATTGCATGATGGGTCCGTGTGCCGTGTATCCGCCGGTTAACAGAAGCAGGGTGGGGCCTGAAAGTTTGACAACTGCAGCAACCAGCAGCGCCAGCAGAATAATCGCAAGGGAAGGCCGCCGCCTGGTCCATTGAATATCTTTGAAACTGTAAAATCGCAACGTGCTCGACATCAGCACGCCCAGCACAACCAACAGCAGCAGCCAGAGCATGGACCAGCGGACGTCTGAAATCGGTTCGCCGCCGCGAAAGTGCACCATAGATGCGATCATCCCGGCGGCTGCAGGAGTGGGCAGCCCGACGAAGTACCGGTTGCTGCCGGGCGCCATGCCCTGAATATTGAATCGAGCCAGACGCCATCCGCAGCAGGCCACGAAGAAGAAGCCAATCACCCAGCCGAGCGGCACCAGATGCAGGAACTCTGGCGCGTTGGCCGCGGCAAAAGCGCGAACGCCCCAGGCGTACGCAAGACATGCCGGCGCAATTCCGAAGCTGACGATATCCGCCAATGAATCGAACTCGCGCCCAAACGCGCTCTCCGTTTTCATTGCGCGCGCGATGCGCCCATCCACAGCATCGAAAAGGTAGGCGATTCCAATGGCGCAGGCAGCGTTGTCGAAATCAGCGATACGGCCATCGAGCGTCGCCAGCACCGCGTAATAACCGCAAAGCATATTCGCTACAGTGAATGCGCTGGGAAGCAGGTAGACACCGCGCCGAAGGCGGTGATTGCGGAAGGGACGCCGTGGCTCTTCTTCGGGTCCGATTGGATCTATGCCGTTAAATTCCATTTTGCCAGTATGCTTTCGCCGCCTTTTACTGTCTGTCCGCGCCGCACCTGGACTTCAGCTTCCAGTGGCAGCCAGACATCCACGCGCGAGCCGAATCGAATCAAGCCCACGCGCTCGCCGAGCGAAACCATTTCGCCCTCGTGCTTCCAGCATATCACGCGGCGTGCAATCGCTCCGGCGATTTGTTTGAAGACCAACGTGCCCGTCTGAGCATGCACGTAAATAATATTCTGCTCGTTTTCCACCGAGGCTGCGGCGCGCAGCGCGGCATAAAAGCGTCCGGGTTGATATACCACCTTCGCGATGCGCCCCGCCACCGGTGCGCGTTGCACGTGCACGTCCCAGATGGAAAGAAAAATACTGATGCGGTGGCCCATCACCGTGTCGAGGGGCTCATCGACAATCTGCACCACGCGGCCGTCGGCGGGAGAGACCACGCTCCCAGGTTCGGAAGGAATGGTCCGCTCCGGATCGCGAAAAAAATAAAATACGAATAATCCCAGAAATATCAATATCGCGGCCGGCCATCTCCAGCCGGGAATCAGGCACGCGGCTCCGGCAACGAGCGGGGGCAAAGCAAATTTGTATGCGTCTTTTACCATCGCGCGATGAGGAAATCTCTGCTGGCGCCGGACAATGCGGCGCGGCAAGCTCCGAATGCACGGGTATTGTACGACAGAAGTGAGCGGACTGCTGGGCGCTTAGCGGTGCGCCAAATTCTGCTGAACGTGGTGCTGTAAGCCGTTCTGGCGATACCGCGCCACAATTATCTCCATCTGATCTTTCAGGCGCAGCTTGATTTTTTTCAGGGAGACTTCGAGCGCCAGATCTTCCACATTCCAGTAAGACTGCTTCACGAGTTGCTCGAGTTGGGATTCACAGCGGGAGTGTTCTTCGGCGAGCTTTCTGAATTCCTGGTCATTTTGCAGTAGGACCTGCCGGATATCGTATGTCGTGATCGGCATCCTTCCCTCCAGGTTGGAACGTGCGTTCACATGACTGTAACAATTACCATAATTCGCCTCCGGAAGCCAATAGTCTAAGAGATCTAGTGTGGAAAATAATCCTGCTGCGCGAAGTTGCTCTGCCGCGCCTGGTGCTCTTCTGTTCTTACGAAAGCGGAGCGTTCAGCAGCAGTGCATCTTCCCTTGGCGAGTCGTAATAACGCGCTCTCCTGCCGGCCATGCGAAACTTGTGTTTCTCGTAAAATCGCAGGGCGGCCGCATTGGATGCGCGCACTTCCAAAATCACCTGCACCGCGCTGAACGATTTGCCCCACGCAATCGTCCCTTCCAAGAGCGCCGCGCCTATTCCATGCCGTTGCTCGGCGGGATGCACAGCAAAATTCAATATCTCGATTTCGTTTGCCACCCGGCGCGCCACTATAAAGCCAGTAACCTTCGATTCTTCCTCCGCCGTCCATCCCGCCATCTCGCCGCGCGCCACGCGGTCGTAATCCCACGCCGTCCACTGCGCAATTTCCGGACACGCGGCTTGAATCGCGAGGATCGATTCGACATCGCGCTCTTCCATCCGGCGGATCGTCTTCACGATCCTGGCAGCCTTTTCCACTGAACTTCCGCATCCGTGCGACGAACGTAATTGGCATCGAGCGTTAGCGCATCCGAGAGTTCGTTTCGTTGCGCGCGACGAAAGGCGAGAAGCCCAATCCACGGTGCGAGTGCAGCCGAAACTTGCTCGATTCTCGCAACGCTTGGACGTGCGCGAGCCGTCTCAAGACGAGACAGCGTCTCCGCGAATACCTCCGGCGTCGGCGAAACAATCGTGAACTCTGCGTCTCCCACGCGCGCCCGGACCGCCTCGAAAAACTCTTCGGGGCTCATCACGCACTCCTCGCCGTCGAGTGCTAACACATCATTCTGCCGTCGATAAATGCCGAAGTAGACCTGCCCGCGGCGCGCGTCCAATACCGGTACAAGTATCGGAGCCGACGAATGAGATTGCGCGGCGATGGCGGCGAGTCCGCTAATTCCGGCAACGGGCTTTTTGTAAACCTCCGCCCATCCTTTTGCCGCAGTGAGGCCTACGCGCAACCCAGTGAACGATCCCGGCCCCGCATCCACCGCGAACAAATCGAATTGATCGAGCTTGAGCGAAAGTTCCTGCAGAAGAAATTCTAAATGGCGAAACATCCGCGAAGAGTACGTCTCTTCCGCCATCGTGCTCACAACACCGATTACTTTCTCATCGCGAAGAACTGCCAGGCTTCCTGCGGGGGAAGAAGTGTCAAGCGCCAAAATAAGCACGAGCACAATTATAGGGCAATTTCGGGGCCAATCTGTTCAAAATCATGCATTTCTGGCCCACGGTCATCTGGTTGGAAGTCATCGGAATAGCTTGACGTTGTCATAGCATGTGCCTAAAATTTCAACATGCTCTTCGGGGAGGGGCTTTCCACCTATGGAATTTAAGCTAGGCGAAAAAGTCGTGTATCCGAACCATGGTGTAGGGGTTATCGAACAGATTAGTTATGGTTATTTGAATGGCAGATCGGAACGATATTACATGTTGAAAATCGTTTCGAGCGGCCTGAAAGTTATGGTCCCACAATCCAACGTCGATTGCGTCGGTCTGCGGCCAATTATTCGTAACACGCAGGCAGGCGCGGTTCTCGCGTTCCTCGAAAAAGGCCGTTCTGCTTCTCACCATGATTGGAAACACCGTTTCAAGGAAAATTCGGACCGCATGCGGACGGGTTCGCTGATGGAGGTTGCTACCGTTCTAAAGGGCCTCGTTGCACTCAGCCGTACCAAGCCGCTTTCATTCCGCGAAAAGAAGATGCTCGAGCGTGCAAAGTATCTTCTGGTGAGCGAACTCGCGACTGTGCGCAACACTTCTGAGCAGGCGGTCGAGGTCAATATCGTCCGCGCACTTGCCAAAGCCAAGCTCCAAATGCCGGAGAGCGCTCCCATACCGGAGTAAGTTTCCGTCTCTCTTTTGCCGGGCACGATCCAAAAGGTCGTGCCCTTTTTTTTGCCCGCGCGATTTTTTGTGATTAGGACTTTGACAGTCTGGCCCGTGCGCACAAAAAAATAGGCGCTCCAAACATCGGAGCGCCTAAAACTGCAAAATACTTCGGCCGGTTACGCCTTTTTCTTTGCCTTCAGAGCGTTCAACGCCAGTGTCAAACGCGACTTGTACCGGTTCGCCGTATTCTCCGAAAGCGTGCGCTTGCGGATGGCCTTATCCACTTCAGAAAATGTTGCGGACGCGAGCTTTTCCGCGCCGGCCGCATCGCCGGAGGAAAGCGCCGTGCGCATCCGGCGGATAGCTGTGCGCACCCGCGTGCGATTCATGCGATTGATCGCCTGCCTGTGTTCCGCTTGCCGGATATTCTTCAACACCGACTTCGTCTTCTTCTTGTGCTTTACGGGCGTACCCTGAGCCATTCAATACTCCTTAAGTAGTCTATTTCGATCTTCGAGAATATCCGACCCTCACCCTTGTGTCAATTTCGCAGCGATAGCTTTACATTGACACTTTTCGTCTCCGCCTTTAGGCTATGCGCCATTACTGTCCGGGACGCTTGGCCATTATGCGGGCGTCCGTGGCAAATGCCATGACACGCGGCGAAATTCTCAAACTTCTCGAACAGGTGGGTGCCATCCGCACGGGGCATTTCGAACTCTCCAGCGGACGCCACAGCGGCACGTACATCCAGTGCGCGCTCGTCCTCGAGCATCCGCAACACGCCGAACAGCTCGGCCGCGCTCTTGCCGAACTTTTCAAGGAACACTCCGTCGCTTGCGTCGTCTCTCCGGCGCTCGGCGGCATCCTGGTTGGCTATGAAGTCGCACGCGCCCTCGGCGTGCGCTCGCTCTTCGTCGAACGCGATCGTTCCGGCCAAATGGCGCTCCGCCGCGGCTTCGAAATCAAGCCTGGCGAGCGCGTCCTCGTCATTGAAGACGTTTGGACCACGGGTGGCTCCACTCGCGAAACCATCGGCGTGGTGGAACAGGAAGGCGGGCTCGTCGTCGCTGCGGGCGCATTGATTGATCGCAGCGGCGGCCGCCTCGAACTCAATGTGCCGGCGCGTGCGCTGCTGGAAATGGACGTCCCAAGTCACGAGCCTGACGAATGCCCGCTCTGCCGCGCCGGCGGTCCGCCCACTCGCCCCGGTTCCCGCTTCCTCCGCACCCACTCGTAACTCACTCGCGTACCATCTTGAAGACCACTTGGCCTCCGTTTCTTCGGATTCGCTAAAATTGCTCGTAGAATGTGGTGCTGTTCGCGGAAACTTTCAATCCAATTTCGTGTTTTATAGTCAGGCCTTAAAGCCATCGTTCAGCGAGGAAACGTGATGAGGAATCGTCGTCGCCACGTCCTTTTGTTTTTGTTCTTTGTGCTCTTGTTCGGGCTCATGCTCGGCCCACTCAGGTTCGGTCGATTCGTGCTTCGAGCATTCGGGCAAAGCGGTGACAAGTACGGCATCCTCGAGATCGACGGCCGCACGCGAAACTATTTCGTTCACGTCCCTCGTTCCTACGATGGCAAGGCGATTCTCCCGCTAGTCTTCGTCCTTCACGGCGCCACACAAAGTGCTGAAAGCGCCGAGCGCATGTCGGGCATGAGCACGAAAGCTGACAAGGAAATGTTTCTTGCCGTTTATCCCAGTGGAATCGGCCGCGTCCCTACCTGGAACTCCGGCGCCTGCTGCGGGTCTGCGATGGAACAAAAAGTGGACGATGTGGCTTTCTTCCGCGCGCTGCTCGCCAAGCTAGAAGGCGAATACTCCATCGATTCCAAGCGCGTTTTCGTCACCGGAATCTCCAATGGCGCCATGATGTCCTACCGCCTCGCCTGCGAAATGAGTGATCGGTTTGCCGCGATTTCGCCCGTCGAAGGCGCTCAGGATCTTCTTTGCCATCCTGCGAATCCGGTTGCCCTGCTCGTCTTTCACGGCACGGCCGACCGTCTTGTCCCCTTCGACGGCGGCTCAACCCCTTTTCAAATGGGCTCAAAACGCTCGGATACTTCGGTCGCCGATACCGTCGCGTTCTGGGTCAAGGAAGATGGTTGCAAAATTACTCCGGAGCACGCGGAGACCGCTGCTGTCCACACTGACTTTTATTCTGGCTGCAAGAATGGGACAGGCGTCGCGCTCTACGCCATCCAGGGAGGCCACCACATGTGGCCCGGCTTAAAAATAAGTGGCAACGACGTTCCCGCGACCGACCTGATGTGGACCTTCTTCGCCGCGCATCCCAAGCCATAGTCCGCGAGAAGCCGGCAGGGAATAGCGCTCGTTGCAATTCTTGCAGCCGCGCATGCGATAATCTCCTCAGCTCATGCGCAACATCAAGCTCACCATCGCCTACGACGGCGCCGCCTTCCACGGTTGGCAACTCCAGCCCGGCCTGCCCACGATTCAGGGCGCCATCAGCGACGCCGCGCGCCAGATCACACAGGAGAACATCGTCGTTTACGGTGCTAGCCGCACCGATGCCGGAGTCCACGCACTCGGTCAGGTCGCGCATTTCAAAACTGGCTCTGCGCTCTCCGCTGCCGAATTTCAGCGCGCGCTCAACGCGCTTTTGCCTCCCGCCATTCGCATTGTTGCCGCGGAAGAAGTCGGCCCTGATTTTCACGCGCGCTGGCTCGCTCAGGCCAAGACCTATCGTTACCGCATCTATCGCGGCCCAGTTTTGCCGCCGTTTGATTATGGCCGCGCCTATCACTATCCCTGGCCGCTCGACGAAGCCGCCATGGCCGTCGCCGCCCGGCATTTCGAAGGCGAGCACGATTTCACTTCCTTCGCTGCGTCCTCCGGTTCCGAAGAAGACGACGCTGAACGCGACATGATGCGCCTGATTCATTCCTCCGAAATCATTCGCTCGCCAGAGAGCGACGAAATTCACTACGTCGTGCGCGGCCGCTCATTCCTTCGTTACATGGTACGCAAGATCGTCGGCACGCTTCTCGACGTCGGCAAAGGCCATCTCGAACCCGCCGCCATAGCCGAGATTTTCGAATCGCGCGACCGTTCCCGCTCCGGTCCCACCGTCCCGCCCGAAGGCCTCTACCTTGTCGCGCTCGATTATCCCGACCCTGCGGATTCGCTCGCGTCCACAGCCTCCCGGCGCCGCCAGAAATCGCCGGCCAAGTCCGCATAATCGGGTACAATCGCGAAAAGTATGGCTGTAAGCCCACACTCGCTCGCCGCGCTCGCTCCTTCTACGGCGGCATTCATTGACTCGATCGATCCGGCTACCAACCAAGTCCTCGCGCGTTTCGAGGCCACGCGTTCGAGTGACCTCACCAACATCTTAGAACGCGCACGAGCCGCTCAGCAGGAATGGTCCGCGCGCCCGCTCGCCGAACGCTGCGCCATGCTCCGGCGTCTCCGCGATGCCATCTACGCCCGCCGTGAGGAAATTGCGGACGTCATCTCGCGCGAGACCGGAAAGCCGCGCGTGGAAGCCATCTTCGCGGAGATTCTTCTGGCGCTCGATGCCACCGACTTTCTCGCGCGCCAGGCTCCGCGCTGGCTTCGCCCCGAACGCGTCCCACATCACAATCTCGCGCTAAAGGCAAAATCGGGCCGGATCGAATTCCATCCCCAGGGTGTCGTAGCCATCATTTCTCCGTGGAATTATCCTTTTTCGATTCCGATAGCGCAGCTCGTTCCGGCCCTCGTCACCGGCAATGCAGTTCTGCTGAAACCGTCCGAGCTTACCCCCGGGACCGGTGCGCTCGTCGGCGAGCTCGTCGAACAAGCCGGATTTCCCGCAGGTCTCGTTCAAATTCTGCAAGGCGCTGGCGACCTGGGCGCCGCGATAATCGACGCCGGCCCCGACAAAGTATTTTTCACCGGCAGCGTCGCCACCGGCCGGCGTATCGCCGAATCCTGCGGACGAAAGCTCATTCCCTCGGTGCTCGAACTCGGCGGCAAGGACGCCATGATCGTTCTCGCCGATGCCAATCTCGATATCGCCTCAAGCGCCGCCGTGTGGGGCGGCTTCACGAATTGCGGCCAGGCCTGCCTTTCGGTTGAGCGCATCTACGTCGAACAGCCGGTCGCGGAACATTTCACCCAACTCTGCGTCGAGAAAACAAAAAAGCTCCGCCTCGGCCCTGCCACCGATCCCGACGCCGAAATCGGCCCCATGATTCGCCTGCGGCAGCTCGAAAGGGTCGAGCAGCAATTGCGCGAGGCCGTCGAGCGTGGCGCAAAAATTCTCACCGGTGGAAATCGTCGCCCCGATCTGGGCTCAAACTTCGTCGAGCCCGCGGTGGTCACTCACGTCGATCACTCCATGCAGCTCATGCGCGAGGAAACTTTCGGCCCGGTGATTGCGATTCAGCCCGTTGCCTCCGCCGGGGAAGCCATCAAACTTGCGAACGATTCGCCCTTCGGCCTGAGCGCGAGCGTTTGGACCGGCGATTCGCGTCGGGGTAGGGAAGTCGCTTCCCGCGTGCATGCGGGTTCCGTCATGGTCAACGACGTCGCGAGTTATTACGGCATCTGCGAAGCTCCGCACGGCGGCCCGGGCGCGAGCGGATGGGGACGCACGCATTCGCGCCTTGGACTGCTGGAAATGGTTCAAGTAAAATATATTGATGTGGACCGTCTGCCGCGTATCGCGAAGTCGTGGTGGTTCGGTTACACTCAAGAGTTGGCCGTCGCTGCGGGCGCGTTCGTCGATTCATTGTTCGCGCCGAGTTGGAAGCGCCGCCTCGCGGCCCTGGCAGGTAAACGCGGAGCGCGCGGTGTGATCTTCCGCCGCGACCGGATATAGGCAAGGGGTTAGGACTTGAATGTAGCGCCGGGGCCTTAAGCCGGGCATCTTGAGTCTGTTTCATCAGGCGTCGCCCAAGGAGTTATAGAATGCCAGACGCAACCGCCCCAGAAACCCCGGCGCCGCCAGCTGCGCCGGCCGCTGCGCCAGCCGCCGTTGCCGCCGAGCCCGCTGCACCCGAAGCGCCCAAAGTAAAACCGAAGAAAGCCACCCAGCGCGCCTGCGATGAGAAAGACGCAAAAGGAAAACTCTGCTGCGGCCATCTGAAACGCTGGTACGACTACCCCAAGGAAATCGAAGCTCTCGTTGGCGCCAAAGTCGAAGTATATCGCTGCGAATTTTGCAAAACACTCTATACGCCCGACCGTTCGCAGCCGCCCCACAGCTACACGCTGCGCTACTGAAGAATTTCTCGCGCCGCATGAAAAACGAACTCATCCACGATTGGAACACCTACACCGGCGCCGAAATCCCGGTTGGCCGCCGCGTGATGCTCAACGACGAAACGCTCCGCGACGGCCTGCAGAATCCTTCGGTCCACGATCCGAGCATCGCTGAAAAAATCGAAATCCTGCACTTGATGGAATCGCTCGGCATAGAGACCGTCAACATCGGCCTGCCCGGCGCCGGCCCTCGCGCTTTCGCTGACACGGAAGCCCTCGCCCGCGAAATCGTCAGCGCGCACATGAAAATCCGCCCCAACTGCGCTGCTCGCACTCACAAAAAGGATATCCAGGCCCATCATCGAGATTTCCGAGCACGTGGGGATCGCCCATCGAAGCAGCCACATTTCTCGGTTCGAGCCCCATCCGTCGCCTCGTCGAAGATTGGACGGTCGATCACCTCCAGCGCACCACCGAAGAAGCCGTAAAATTCGCCGCCTCCGCCGGACTCCCCGTGATGTACGTCACCGAGGACACCATTCGCACCGATCCCGCCACCGTCATCACGCTTTACTCCACCGCGATTCGTTCCGGCGCACGCGCTATCGTGCTTTGCGACACAGTCGGCCATGCTACTCCGCGCGGCGCTTACAATCTCGTGAATTTCGCCATCGAGAAAGTCGTAAAGCCCTCCGGCGAAAAAATTCGCGTGGACTGGCACGGCCACAACGACCGCGGCCTCGCCATCGCCAATTCGCTTGCAGCCATCGCCGCTGGCGCCGACCAGGTCCACGCCGCGGCTCTTGCGCTGGGTGAACGCGTCGGCAACACTCCGATGGAGCTCATGCTCGTCAACCTGCGTCTCCTTGGCCTCATCGACCGCGACCTCTCGAAGTTGAAGCAGTATTCACGAGCCGTGGCGAAAGCCACGCAAACCGAGATTCCGCCGAATTATCCCGTAGTCGGCCGCGACGCATTTCGCACCGCCACCGGCGTTCACGCCGCCGCCATCGTAAAAGCCTACAAAAAGAACGACCACGAGCTGGCCAACTCAATTTATAGCGGTGTGCCCTCGCATCTCTTCGGTCTCGAGCAGGTGATCGAAGTCGGCCCGCTCAGCGGCCGTTCGAACGTTATTTTCTGGCTGGAAAAGCGCGGCATTCCCGCCACCGACGAGCTCGTGGACCGCATTTTCAACGTCGCAAAGCAATCCGAGCGCATCCTCACCGAGGAAGAGATCATGGCGCTCCTCGGCTCCGCCACTTCCCGCGGCGGCGCCTCTTCACATTGACTGCGCGCCGAAAGCCTGGCTCGCGCTCCCGCCTTGCTTGCCTTTGCAACTAGTTGCTAAACTTCCCGCGACGAAAAACGTGAAAGTCGCGCACATCTCCTGTATCTTTCTTTTGATGGTCACTCTTTCCTCGCGCGCCACCGACGATTCCATTGAGAAACTCGCCGTGGATCCCGGCTGCGCGCGCGGCCTCGACTGGATCGGCAAAAATTCCGATTGGGTCACCGACCAGCAGGTTCGCCTCACCGAAATTCCCGCGCCCGAATTTAACGAAGCACGACGCGGTGAGTTCTTCAAAAAGCTCTTTGAATCCAGCGGCCTGAAAGTCCGCACGGACAAAATTGGAAACGTAATTGGCGAACGCCCCGGCTCGGATCTGAACATCCGTAATCTTCTCGCCGCGCATCTCGATACCGTTTTTCCCGCTGGCACCAAGTCCATGTCAAGCGTGACGCGCAATCGCATTCAGCGCTCCGGGCATCTCTGATAACGGTGCCGGTCTCGCCGCTCTCGTCGGGCTCGCGCGTGCTCTAACCGAATCGCGCATTCGCACGAAGAAAACAATCGTCCTTGCCGGAGACGTCGGCGAAGAAGGCGAAGGAAATCTTCGCGGAATTCGCGCGTTGGTCGAAAGCTACGGCTCGCAACTCGCGGCCGTGATTGCAGTTGACGGCGCTTCCACCGAGCACATCACCACCCAAGGCATCGCGTCGCACCGCCTCGAAATTGCTATCAGCGGCCCCGGCGGCCACAGCTGGTCCGATTTCGGCGCGCCCAATCCGATCACAGCTCTGGCGCGCGGCATCGTCAAATTCTCCGCGTTCACCGTTCCCGGAGATCCTCGCAGCTCTTTCAATTTCGGCGTCATCGAAGGCGGCACCTCGGTCAATTCCATTCCCTCCCGCGCCGCGGTGAAAGTGGATCTCCGCTCCGAAGACGAAGCCGAAGTCGCCAAAATGGAAAGCGCTTTGCGCGACGCGATGCAGGCGGGCCTCAGGACGAAATTGCCGCAGCGCGCCCGGATAGCCAAGCGCTCCAATCGATTTCCGCTCCCTCGGCTCGCGCCCCTCGGGAAGACTTCCGGACAATGCGCCGCTCCTTGCAGACGATTCGCAACGTGGACAGCTTTCTCGGCAATCGCTCACGCCTCGAACGCAGCTCCACCGACGCCAACATTCCTCTTTCTCTCGGCATTCCCGCCGTATCATTCGGCGGCGGAGGAAAAGGCGGCGGCTCGCACACGCTCACGGAATGGTACGAACCCGCGGGCCGCGATATCGGACTCAAGCGCCTGTTTTTGATCACCGCGGCTCTCGCCGGAGTGCAACCCTAAAATGCAACGGCAGTTCATATCGGCGTTCTCGCGCGTCGCAGCGTGTTGTGCGTCTGCGCGGTCGCGCCAGTCAAATGCGCGCATCGCCCTTCCGCGACGCCGAATCTGTCTGGCACCCGCTCCCGCGCGATCATCGTCCTCAAAAACGGCAATCATCAACACCATGGACGAAAGCCATCCGTGCGCCGGTCATGCCATCGCGATCGCGGACGGATCGATCGTCGCCGTCGCTTACACCGCAAGCGCCGCCGGCCCTGCCCGCAAAAGCGCAGCCGGCCATCGACGAGACTGGATCGCCCCAAGCACGCGCGTAATCGATTTGCACGGGCAGTTCGCCATGCCCGGATTCAACGACGCGCATGTTCACCTTTCCGGCAGGTTACGCCAAGCTCGAAGTGAATCTCAAGGCGCAAAATCCCTCGCCGAATTTCAGCAGCGCATCCGCGATCGCTTGAAAGACTTCGCAAGCCCAGCGATTGGATTTCGGCCGTGGCTGGGACCACACGCTCTGGCCCGACAAAGAAATTCCCCACGCGCCAGGATCTCGACGCGCTATCCACCACCAACCCGATGTTTTTCAGTCGCATCGACGGCCACGTAGCGATCGTGAATTCGCGCGCCCTCCAAATCGCCGGCATCACCCGCGCCACGCCCGATCCCCCCGGCGGCCACATCGAACGCGATCCAAAATCCGGCGAGCCCACCGGCATCCTCGAAGAAGACGCCGCCATGGACCTCGTCAGAGTCGCGCATCCCGCCCTATTCGCTCGAGCAGCGCCTCCGCGCCTTCACGCTGGCAATGGACGAGGCCGCGCAGTTCGGCGTCACTTCCGTGCAGGATAATTCCGTGATGGATTTATCCGACGATGCCAACTTCGGCTGGGAGAACTTTCTTCTTCTGCAAAAAATCCAGCGGGAAGGGAAGCTAGAAATCCGCGTCACCGAATGGCTGCCGTTCCTGGCTCCGGTTTCGCGCCTCGAAGAGATGCGTCGCGCTGGCGGCAGTTCCACGCCGGGAAGTCCCGGCGACCCCTGGCTGAAGACCGGCACCCTTAAAGCCCTGCTGGATGGCTCGCTCGGCGCCCGCACCGCAGCCATGCTCGCTCCTTATTCGGACGATCCAAGCACCTCCGGCATCCTGCGCATAGATCCTCGGCAGCTCGAGCAAATGGCCATCGAGCGCGACAACGCTGGATTTCAGATCGCCTTCCACGCCATCGGCGACCGCGCGAACAAAATCGCGCTCGACACTTTCGCCGCCGTGCTCGAATCAAACGGCCCGCGCGACCGCCGCGATCGCATCGAGCACGCCCAAGTCGTCGCTCCCGACTGATTTCGCGCGTTTCGGCAAACTCAACGTCATCGCTTCGATGCAGCCTTCGCACCTCCTCGATGATGCCCGCTGGGCGACCGACCGCCTGGGCCCCGAACGCTCGCGCGGCGCCTACGCCTGGCACAGCATGGAGCAGAACGGTGTGCATCTCGCCTTCGGCACGGACTATCCCGTCGAGTCCATCAATCCGTTGCGGGGAATTTATGCCTGCGTCACCCGCCAATTGCCGGATGGTACTCCGCGCCGTGGCTGGCAGCCGCAGGAAAAATTGCGCGCGAAGGATTGCTTTCGCGCTTACACGATAGGCTCTGCGTACGCCGAATTCGAAGAGCAGCGCAAAGGAATGATCGCCCTGGGCATGCTCGCCGATATCGTCGTCTATCCCAAGGACCTCAACGAAATTTCCCCGCGCGAGATCATGAAAACCCCCGTGGTCATGACCATCGTCGGCGGCCGCGTCGTTTACCAGCAGCCGCAGCACTAGCAGACTTTCCGCGTCGCGTTCCCGCCTTGCCACTCTTTCATGCGCCGCTTACACTCTCTGCTTCATGTCCACCAGACGCCTCCGCGCTGACCTCGCTCTCGGCTTCTGCGCTCTCATCTGGGGCGCCACCTTCGTCGTCGTAAAAGACGCGCTCGCCGACGTTTCCGTTTTTGTTTACATCGCCGTGCGCTTCGCGCTGGCCGCCGTAGTGATGGCGATTTTCTTCTGGCGCTCTCTGCGCGATCTCAACGCCAAAGCCATCTGGCCGGGCGTGCAAATCGGTTTCTTCATGTTCACGGCGTATGTCTTTCAAACCGGCGGCCTGAAATACACCACTCCCTCGAAAGCGGCGTTCATCACCGGCTCGAGCGTCGTGATTGTTCCGCTCCTTCTCGCGGTCTTTGGACGCCGCCGGATCAACGCCTGGATCTGGTCCGGCGCTCTCTCCGCGCTCATCGGACTTTATTTTCTCACCGTGCCGCCCGAAGGCCTCGGCGGGCTCAATCGCGGCGATCCCATTGTTTTCGGCTGCGCCGTGATGTTCGCCGTGCACATGATTTTCATCAGCCGTTATGTCCAGCAGCATTCCGTCGGCGCTCTCGCCGTCATTCAGGTGGCTACCACCGCGATCCTCGCCACAATCGGCCTCCCGATTCTCGCCGCCACGCATTGGGAACCGCCGCGCTTCGTGTGGTCCGGCACTCTCGTCTTCGCCATCTTGATCACCGCGATTGGCTCAACCGCCATCGGCTTCTCATTTCAAACCTGGGCCCAGCAATATACTTCTCCCACGCACACGGCCATCCTCATCAGCCTCGAACCTGTTTTCGCTGCGATCACTTCGTGGCTTCTCGCCCGCGAACATCTGGGAGGGCGCGTTCTGCTCGGCGCCGCGCTCATTTTCGCCGGCATTCTGCTCGCGGAATTAAAAGGCCCTGCGCCGGTCGCGCCCGAGTCCCCCGAGCCCGTCATCCATCCCGGCGAGAAAATATAAGTGGTCGCGACACGGCGTCGCGTAAGCGGTTTTGGAATTGTTCAGATGAAAAACTAAAGCGAGGTTAGTTTTGACGCGTGCGCGTTTCGTGGTGGTACTTCACGTCCACGGGATCGTACATCACCGGAAGGCGCAGATTCTTTTCTTCGAACGCAGCGATGTGCCGGTCGTGTACCAGCGTAAGCCCGATATCGTCGAGTCCCCGGAGCAGGCAATCGCGGCGAAAGGGGTCAATCGTAAACGAATAGCGCAGCCCCTGCTCGTCCGTCACCACATTCTGTTCCAGGTCCACGGTCAGCCGATAGCCAGGCTGTTTTTCCGTGCGCGAAAATAGCTCGTCCATCTGTTCGTTCGATAACGTGACCGGAAGGATTCCGTTCTTGAAGCAGTTGTTATAAAAAATATCCGCGTAGCTCGGTGCCAGGATCGTGCGAAAGCCGTAATCCAGAATAGCCCACGGCGCATGTTCCCGGCTCGACCCGCATCCGAAATTCGCCCGCGCCAGCAGCACCGACGCGCCCTTGTACCGCGGTTGGTTCAGCACGAACTCCGGGTTCGGTTTCTCACCCGGCATGTAGCGCCAGTCATAGAACAGCACGCGCCCGTAGCCTTCGCGCGTCAAAAATTTCAGAAACTGTTTCGGCACCATCTGGTCCGTATCCACGTTAACGCGGTCCAGCGGCGCCACCATCCCGGAATGTTTGATAAATGGTTCCATCTCTACTCCGCTCCGTCTGCGTTTTTCCAATCGCGGATATCTACAAAGTGTCCTTCGATCGCCGCGGCCGCCGCCATGATTGGACTCACCAAATGCGTTCTGCCGCCCTTGCCCTGCCGCCCCTCGAAATTCCGGTTCGAAGTGCTCGCCGACCGCTCGCCGCTAAGCAGCACGTCATCATTCATGCCAATGCACATGCTGCATCCTGCATCTCGCCATTCAAAGCCCGCGTCGCGGAAAATTCTGTCGAGCCCCTCGGCCTCCGCTTCGACTTTCACGCGTCGCGAACCCGGCACCACCAGCGCCTGCTTCAAGCTTTTCGACACGTGCTTTCCGGCAACAACTTTCGCCGCCGCGCGCAAATCCTCGATCCGCGAATTCGTGCATGACCCGATGAACACACGATCGAGCAAAATATCTTCAATCGGCGTGCCCGGTTTCAAATCCATGTAAACCAGCGCCCGCGTCGCAGCCTCTCGGTCAACTGGATCATTAAACGACGCCGGATCCGGAACGCGGTCCGTCACCTGCGTCACCATGCCGGGATTCGTGCCCCAGGTAACCATCGGCGCCAGCTCATTGGCATGTAACGTCAGCGTCTCATCGAATTTCGCGCCCGGATCCGTCGCGAGCGATCTCCAATGGTCCACCGCAATCTGAAACTCTTTCCCGCGTGGAACAAACGGCCGCCCCTCGAGATAAGCAAACGTCGTTTCATCCGGCGAAACCATCCCCGCGCGCGCTCCGCCTTCGATCGACATATTGCACATCGTCATGCGCCCTTCCATCGAAAGCCCGCGCACCGCTTCGCCCATATATTCGAAAACGTATCCCGTCCCGCCCGCAATTCCAATCCTGCCGATAACCGCGAGGATAAAATCCTTCGCCGTCACCCCGCGCGGCCGCTTGCCCTGAATCTCAATCTTCATCGTCTTCGATTTGAATTGCGTCAGGCACTGCGTCGCCAGCACGTGTTCGATTTCGCTCGTGCCGATGCCGAAAGCCAGCGCCCCGAACGCGCCGTGCGTGGACGTGTGGCTATCGCCGCAAACAATCGTCTGCCCCGGCTGCGTGATGCCCAGTTCCGGCCCGATGATGTGTACGATCCCTTGGTTCTTGCTGTGCAGGTCGAAAAGATGCACGCCGTACTCTTCGCAGTTACGCGCCAGAGCTTCGAATTGCCCGAGAGCGTCGGCGTCGAGCACCGGCAGCAAGCGATTCTTCGTCGAAACTGAGTGGTCCATCACCGCAAAGGTCAATTGTGGCTGCCGAACTTTGCGCCCCGCGGCTTTAAGTCCCGCGAACGCCTGCGGCGATGTGCCTTCATGAATGAGATGTCTATCGATGTAAATCAGAGTGGGTTGCCCCGGCTCTTCGCGTACGATGTGGGCTTCCCAGATTTTTTCGTAGAGAGTGCGAGCAGCCATACGGTTGGTTTTTCCGCCTGCGGGCGTCTTGCCCCGAATCCAATCAGAGGAGATTCAGTATCCCCAGCGTCCATTGTAACAATTCCGTCACACTTCCGCCAACCCCGCGCTCGCGTCCCGTTCTTGTTCCAAGCGATTTTAATTCGAAATTATTGCGGCAGAGCGAGGCGGCGCGCTAATTCCTGATAGCGCGGGTCGGAGTGCAGCCGATCAAACCGGGTGTCCCGTGCCAAAAACGGCATCTGGCTTTCTCGCTTTTGGTATGCATTTTCCAGCAACGTAAGCGCCTTGCTGGTATCTCCGATGCCCATATAAGCGCCGGCCAGTTCAAACGACGAAACGTAATGTTGCTCCGAGAGCTGCGTGATTTTTCCGATGGTCTCGCGCGCCTCTTCCGTTTGGCCTGCGCGCCCGTAGACATAGGCGAGTTGCGTGAGTATGGACACGCTGTCGGGAGAAAGTTCGGCGGCTTTCTTATACTCATCGATTGCCTGGGTCCACGAACCCTGCAGTTCGTAAAGCACGGCCAGAGAATTGTGCGCCGGAACGAAACTAGCGTCCATTTCCAGAACCTTGCGGTCCAGCTCCGCGCACCGGTCGTTGTCATGCACGTCGCGATACCGCGAAGCGAGCGTCGTATTAATGGAAAGCGATAGAGGATCGATTTGTTGCGCTTCCTTTGCTTGATCCACCGCTTCCGGAAAACGTCCCATCGCTGTCAAAAAGTAGCTGTACCACTGATGAGCCGTGGCGTAGTTCGGGTTTAGCTCGATGGCGCGCCGGAATTCTTCCTCCGATTGCTTCCAGTTCCAATCGTAATAAAACTCCACCAGCGCTAGCGCCGCGTGCCCTTCCGCAATCGAAGGATCGAGTTCAATCGCCTTCGTCGCTGCGGCGCGAGCTTTCGAGTTCGCCACATCCGCGGGCAGCACGTCAGATCCCAGAAGGGAATAAGAGTCGGCCAGCCCGGCATACGCCGCCGCGAAGGACGGATCTTCCGCGATGGCCTTCTCGAGGTACTCGATGCTCTTGTCCAGGCCGTCCGTCGTTCTCTTGTTCCAGAAATACCGGCCCCTCAGATACGCCTCGTAAGCTTCCGGGTTCACGCTCCGCACCGCGGGCGATTGCTGCGGCGCCACCGTTCCTTGAATTTGTTCCGCAATCTCGTGCGCCGCTTCGCTCTGCAGCGCCATCACGTCCTTCATGTCCCGGTCGTAGGTCTGCGCCCACAGGTGGCGGTCGGTGGCGCAGTCAATCAATTGCGCATGGATGCGCACGTGATTCCCATCGCGTTGCACCGATCCTTCCACCAGAGTATCCACGCCCAGCTCCCGTCCGATCTGCGGGGCCGTCTTGTTCGCGCCCTTGTAATGCATCGCCGAAGTGCGGGATATCACTCGCAAGTCGCGCAGTTGCGCCAGGTCCGTGGTCAGCTCATCCGTCATGCCGTCCGTAAAGTATTCTTGCGCCGGATCGCCCGTCAGATTTTCCAGCGGCAGCACGGCCACCGAGCGGCGCTTGCTAGCCGCGCTTATCGCTCCAGCAGAGTCTTTCTCGCCGCGGAAAATTCGCGCGAAGCGATCTCGCGTTCCGGCGACGTTCAGCGCCACGGCGATGCCTGCAAGCACCACCGCACCAAGCGACACCCGCAGGAACCAAGCGAACGAATCTCGGGGGATCGGGGCTTCGCTCCTGGTTCCTGGGGCGTCATGGCTGGAAGGAGGGAACTCACCACCGTTTACTGAGGCTTGATTTGGTTGGCTTGTGGGCTCTTCGCCGGCCACTTCGACCGGAAACAGGAATCGGTAACCTATACGCGGGAGGGTTTCAATATAGCGCGGTTCCGTGGCGGAATCGCTCAGCGCCTGCCGCAGCTTTTTGACTGATGTGTTCAGGCTCTGCTCAAAATCCACGAACGTATCGGCAGGCCACAGCTTCTGCTGAATCTCGTGCCGCGTGATCACTTGCCCGGGCGCCTCGAGCAACATCACCAGCACCTGGAACGGCTGGCCGGGCAGACGTATTTTCGCGCCTTGTTTGCGGAGTTGACGTGCGCGCACGTCCACCTCGAATTCGCCAAAGCGAAATATCTGAGGTAGCGTCGCCATCTCCCCAGGAAAGTCTAGCGGATGCGCTATTCTAGCATCCGGGGAGTGCAACGGCCAGTAATGCTCCTCGGGCATGAATTCGGTCTCCTGGCGGACCCGCCAGCCAGGAGCAAGCGTGAGTCTGAATGTTCCCGCCGATGACATCGATCGTTACGCCCCGCAGCTAAGATCCTGCACTACGTAAACGCTGCGCCCGCGGCTGTCCGGCTTGCTCAGCAACACGAGTTCAGTTTCCGGCTCATCTTCGCTGACAGCTGAGTCGTACAGCGAACGGTAAAGCTGCAGCCCGAGCCGCCTTCCTTCGAGCCACACTTCCGATAGAAAATGCTGCTCCCCGCGACGGTGCAGCACTAGTTTCGACCTGGTGTTTCCCTTGGGGCCTTCCAGCAGGTTGCTCACCGCCAGCTTGTGCACCCGGCCATCTTCGCCCCGCACGGCCAGAACGCACACTCCCGGCGTAGGGCTGCGCAGCGCATCGAATCTGTAAGTTCCCGACGGGAATGTGTGCGTCCCCACTACGAATTGAAACGGGACCTCCACCACCACTCCCAAGTCGATCACCGCCGAGCGGACCGTCTTGGCCGCCCACAGAACAAATAACCCGATGCCCGTAAACGCTTGCATTGCCTTTCTCCTCTGGCTTGCAAAAAGCCCAGCCAATTGATTGCTCTCCGGACCTGGGCCGATCCTTCGAACGAGCCTAAGTTCGCGCACCTCGCCCGGGAATGCAATGTTCCGCGTCTGAATTGATGCTGAGATAAAGCTGAACAGATAACCCCATGAAAATAGGAGTGATGCGCACCGCCTGCGCCGAAATTGACCGCTCCGCCCCTGATTTTTTTCGAGATCAAGACCCTCCGCGCAGCATACCCGTTCGTAAGAAAGCAGGGTGCCGAGTCAAAAACCCATATTCGAATCGGGCAGCCACCGCGAACATAAGTCACCGGGACGGGTGCCCCACCCTTCGTTTTCAAGGGGTGGGGTTTTTGAATTCAGGCTCGGGCGAAGGCTGATCACAATTGCCGCCCGCCTCGACTGCACGCCAAGCCTAGACCTGTACCATTCCTGTACTCTTGCCAGCTTGACTCCGCTCCGTCCCGGACGTATGGTCTCTCGCAAATCTCTGTAGCCAACTCCGAGTTTTGCCGAAGGCAAGCTCAGAGCAGCCCGGCCGCCACACGCGGTTAACTCCCCCGGCGGTTAGCCCGCAATTCCTCCGCGCTACGGGTGTGTCTGCCTGTGCTGCACGGGGCCTGACGGTGTACGAAAGGAGGAAGCAAATGGAGTTATTCAAGTCCGTGGTAATCGTTTCGGCAGTCACATTGTCACTGGGGACGGCGGCGTTGTCGCACGCGCAACGTCGCAATGGCAATGGCAACGGTGATGGCAGCAGCAGTGGCGGCCCGGGTCCTGCAGCGCAAGACCCCGGCGTTCGCGCAGGCAGCGTCGGAGCGGGCGCCCCACTCTCCACACTCAATTCAGATCAAACGCAGTTCTTCCAGGACGCGCTGGCGCGTTTCGTCCAGGTCGACTCCGTCGAAGGAGGTGCCCCGAACGAGCCGGGCATCGGACTTGGCCCCGGATTCAACGCCAATAGCTGCGGCGGTTGCCATGCGCAGCCCAGCGTTGGCGGCACCAGCCCCAGCCAATCGCAATACCCGTTCCTCGGCCCCAATCCGCAGATGGCCATCGCCAACGATTACGGCGCCACGAACATCATGCCGTCGTTCATCACCGCTGACGGCCCGGTACGCGAGGCCCGCTTCCCCTTCCTCGTCCTTCCGAACGGAAAAGTGAGCAACACTCCCGACGGCGGCGTTCACAACGTTTTCACCATCGCTGGCCGGCAAGACGCCACCGGTTGCACCATGCCTCAGCCAAATTTTGAGGCCATGCAACAGGCCAACAATATAATCTACCGTATCCCCACGCCGGTCTTCGGCGCTGGTCTGATCGAGGCCATCCCCGACTCCACCATCATCGCCAACATGGCCGCCAACGCTTCCGTGAAGCAGATGCTCGGCATCACCGGGCATCCCAACACCAGCGGCAATGACGGCACCATCACCCGCTTCGGCTGGAAGGCGCAAAATAAATCGCTCGAAATTTTCGCCGGCGAGGCTTACAACGTCGAGATCGGCGTCACCAACGAACTCTTTCCCAACGAGCGTGGCAACGCTCCCGCCGCCTGCCTGTACAACAGCATGCCCGAGGACTCCACAAATTTCAGCCTCTCCGGCCCGCAGATCCCCAGCGACGTTGTCGCCTTTGCCAACTTCATGCGCTTCCTCTCGCCTCCGGTAGCCTCGGCCACCGGCATTCCCGGCAATCCGCCGCTCACATCGCTCCAGAATGGCCAGGCGGTATTCAGCAAGGTGCACTGCGACATGTGTCACACCCCAACGCTTCAAACCGGGGCCTCGACCTTCACGCCCGGCTTAAGCAATCAGGCTGCGCCGTTGTACTCCGATTTGTTGGTGCACCACATGGGGCAGGGACTTGCCGACAATGTTTCCCAAGGCGCTGCGGGGCCCGACGAATTTCGCACCGCTCCGCTCTGGGGGCTCGGCCAGCGCATCTTCTTCATCCACGATGGCCGCGCAACTCCGGTAAATGGAGGCTTGCTCAATGCCATCGAGGCCCACTCCAGCCACGGCTCCGAGGCGAATCAGGTGATTCACCTCTTTAACAGCCTCTCGCCACACGATCAGCAGGATCTTCTGAATTTCCTGCGTTCCTTGTAGCTGAATAACTAACCGAACCGCCAGCGCCGGGATGCAAGCAGCACTCCTGCATCCCGGCACGCTGTCCAGGAACCGCCCCACGCTTGGGGGTCCAGGGGTCCGCGGCGTGGGGCGGCTGCACCCTGCGTCGGCGACGACGTCGCAAGGTGCAAATTCGCGCCTACTTGGAGTCTGGTCTTAGCGTCAAATCGCGGGCAGTGTAGAAGTAACGCCTAAGCCGGTCAATGTACCGCGCCTGAACTTCTTCTGATTTCTGCCTGTATTCAACAGCTTGGAGCAAGATCCGCGCGTCCGGCGAGTTCTGCGACGTTGGAGGGTTGGTCTGTCGTTCTCAGCCTTTGTGGGGGCACGGCACGTCGAAGATCCGCCGTGGCGGACCGTGCCCGGCGCGCCATTACCCGAATCGCGCAACGCGCGTGCTCAGCCGGTGGAATGGCTTTAGGGTGTAAATGTAGCGCCGAGCTTTAGCTCGGCATCTTTGCCTCGTCCGTAGAGGTACGGCACGTTGAAGATCCGCCGCGGCGGACCGTGCCCGACGCGCCATCACGGGAATCGCGCAACGCGCGTGCTCAGCCGGTGGAATGGCTTTAGGGTGTAAATGTAGCGCCGAGCTTTAGCTCGGCATCTTTGCCTCGTCCGTAGAGGTACGGCACGTTGAAGATCCGCCGCGGCGGACCGTGCCCGACGCGCCATCACGGGAATCGCGCAACGCGCGTGCTCAGCCGGTGGAATGGCTTTAGGGTGTAAATGTAGCGCCGAGTTTTAGCTCGGCATCTTTGCCTCGTCCGTAGAGGTACGGCACGTTGAAGATCCGCCGCGGCGGACCGTGCCCGACGCGCCATTGCACGCGCTTCGCGGTTCCCGGTGTGATAACTGCAGGTTAGGAGGTCGGCTGCGCAGCCTCTCTCGCAGCAAGTAGTGTTGTTGCAGTTTCGGCCGTTCAATACGCGCCGCCGCTATCCCAGCGCCTGTTCCGCTTCAGCCATCGTGGCATACGAATCAAACAGCGGCGCAATCCCAGTCAGCCGCAGCACATTATCGACTCGGTGATTCATCCCCACCAGCGCCAGCTTACGCCCCGACTTATGGCACGAGACAAACGCCCGCACCAGCGCTCCAATCGCCACTGAGTCCAGCATGGGAACTTCGGTCAGGTCCAAGATCAGCCGAGGCGCCGCCACCCCCGACACCGCCTCGTTAAACACGGGCGACGCCGCCGACGTGAACGCGCCCTTCAAAATCAAAATGTATTGTCCCTCGCGGTTGCCCGGCTGCGTGATAACGCGGAACGGCTCAAGTACCATGCCGCGCATTCTAGCCGTTCCCGCTCCTCCCGCCAACTTGTTTTGACAATCCGCTCCACGTCCGCCGCATTCACGGTTGGAGGGTCTTAAGGTTTGAATGTAGCGCCGGGCTTTAGCCCGGCATCTTCGCATTTATCTTCCGTTGTAAAATGTGTCGTCCCGCGCGACCCTCAATCAATGCCCGCCACACTAGAAGAAACCTTGCTCTCCATCTTTCGCCAATCCATGCTCGAAGGTCTCCCCGCCATAACCCTCGACGGACGCACGTACCCCGTAAAACGCACCTCGCGCCGCCGTCTCCGCCAGATCGACTTCGAATTCGACGGCAAACCCCTCCGCGCCCTCGAACAAAATCCCGACACGAAATCCCGCTGGGCCCAGCAAGCCCGCGCCGGCAAAAAAGTAATGCAATTCCTAGGCGACTCCGGCTACATCGCCGCAATCGTCGACGCCAAGATCCATCTTTACGCGAAGTCGAAAACAAAAATTTCGCCGTGAACTTTCGCGTGAGCCGCCATCTGTCGAAGCTCAAGTCCTGGAACTCTAATACCCGACACTAGACAGATAAGACCAATGCTGGTAAAGGCTTGGTGTAATGATGCGTGCTCAGAGGAGACCTAGCTAATGACGGAACCTCGCCTTCGTCCAGAATTAGTTTCACTGATCCACCACGTTGAGCTTCATAAGGAAGGGTGGTGGGATCGTGCCATTGGGCAGTTCATATTGGCTGCAATCTGGTTTGCGGGGCACCCCCTAAGCGCGGAGGAACTACGCGACGTACTCCGGAATAATTTTTCGATTTCTACCGACACGGCGCGTCTTGATCTGCAAGTAGACAAACTGCGTAATGCCGGAAACCTCGTCCGATTGCCCGATGGGAGGCTCAAAGTTTCTGAACAGTGCGTCCATGTGCTTGAGAAAAGTGCCACGGAATTCGATGCGGTCCAGGCAGAAGCACAAAGCGTGTTCACCAAGCACGTGCAAGAACTATGCCCTGAGATCGATTTGGCTAAGTGCTGGAGCGACTTCAACAGCGTGGTTCTGTTTCCGCTCGTACGAGAAATCGGCGCGCGAACGTACGAGCTGATTTCAGGATCAACCAAACACTTGGACAAAGTAAGCAGCCTGCAGAATTTTCTGCAAGGCTACCCCACGGAAATGCAGAGCGACCTTCGAAACGCGATCGTTCTCTTCATGAACCCGAACAATAGCGCCGTACGTTCCTATATCCTCCGGCACCTTAACGCTTACTTTTTCATCGAGGCCAGTGAACTCACGCAGCATACCTTGGATCTCCTTAGTCGATCACTCGCGCGGAATGTCTCCTTCGATGTCTTTGTCGACACAAATTTCCTGTTCTCAATATTAGGATTGCACGAAAATCCTTCCAATGAAGCCGCGGCGTCCTTAATGAGCTTAATCTCGAAACTGACCGGCAAGGTCACGGCCAAGCTATATCTATTCCCGCTCACGGTTGACGAATTCAAAAGAGTCTTAAAATCCCACCAAACGTTTCTCTCTGATCTGCGACTTGAACCAAATCTTGCTCTCGTTGGAATGAAGAGCGGAATTACTGGCGTTGCACTTAAATTTATACAGGAGTCGAAGCAAGCCGGTCGGCCGCTCAAAGCAGCGGATTATTTCGGCCCGTATCTGGAAGACCTCATCCCGATCATCCGATCAAAAGGGCTTGAGCTCTATAATGTTCGGACCGAGGAGTACACGAAAAGCCAGGAAGTGATAGACGATATTCTTATTCAGCAGCAACATGAACTTCAGCTTCCTCCCGAAAAGCGCAAATCCTACGAGTCGCTGCTACACGATGTCAGCCTGTGGCATTTCGTTAAAGACAAGCGACCGGTCCAAGTGGAATCTGCCAACGAAGCAAAATACTGGATAGTCACGGTCGACTATCGGTTTCTGGGGTTTGATGCCTATAAGAGACGTTCTGACACCGACGTGATTCCCGTGGTTGTTCACCCGACCACCCTAGTCCAGCTCCTTCAATTATGGCTGCCTCGGACCGCCGCCATTGAGGAGGCAATCGTTCGAAGCATGCGGTTCGCGTTCCTATTTCATGAGTTTGACTCGAAATCGGAGGAGATAACAGTTCGAATACTCGAGTCGCTTTCGAGATTCGAAAATGTCCGAGATCTCTCCGAGGAAGCGGTCACGTCTGTCCTAATGAATCAAGCTCTGCGCTCTCGTCTGCATGGGGCCACGAGTGCAGACCACGATATCGAGTTGGTCAGAGAAGCCCTGATCGAGGAGAACAACAGAGCTGCCACAAACCTTCGCGAGGCAACTGAGGAAAAAGCACGCCTCGCGGCCGAAAGCAAGCGGAAAGACGAGACTATCGCTGCGTTGGAAGATCGCATCGAAGAGCGCAATCGTTTACACGAAGAGTCTATGAAAATGCATTCGAACGAGCGAGATAGCTGGGAACAGAGGATAAAAAGGCTAGAGAGTAACAGTCAGCGAAGGAAATTCGTCACATGGTCAGTATGTTTGCCGATTACCCTTGTTGGCTCGATTGGATTCGGTATCATCCACTTCGTGCGTTCGATCGGGCATTTAGGATTCTGGTGGTCAACACTATTCTTATGGGGAATAGGGCTAACAATGTGGGTTTTTCTCGTTGATCGCCAAGGGTCGAGGAATGAAGCAATCTCCGGATGGACACCGTTTATTCAGGTACACAGGTTCAAGAATTGGCTATTTGCACTCTTTGTGGGGCCCGTTCCGGTGAAGCTTGCGGTCGATGGAATCTACAAGCTCTGCAAGCTAATTTTTTAATCCCTGTCCGAAACTGAAGGCTGTGTTCCGTAAGGCAAGCAAGCGCTTTTTGTCGGTGGACTGTAGCGACCTACGTTTTTCGCGGAGTGCGAGTCGAAGTTGTTTGGTCTTTTGCCCGGCTTAACGCGGAGCAAGAACTTTCAAATCGGCTCCAAACTTCCAAATAGGGCCCGTGCCGCATTTTCCCGCAAACGTGTTAAGATAGGAGTGCGCTCCTTCGCAATCGACCTGCTATCTCTGTGTCGGAGCGTGGATTCCGGCTCGCCTTGCCCGATGTCCCGTGTTATGACAGGGTCGCTACGCAGCGTGCGCGGCAACTTGCTTTGGGAGAAATAGCATGAAGAATTTATTCGTCGGCAACATGAGTTTTCAGACTACCGCTGCGGATTTGCGAGCGTTGTTCGAACCCTTCGGCCAGCTTGCACGCGTTCACGTCGCCACCGACCGCGAGACCGGCAAGGCCCGCGGCTTCGGTTTTGTGGAAATGGTCAATGACGCGGAAGCGGCCAAAGCCATCGCCGCTCTCGATGGAAAAGATGTCGGCGGCCGCAATCTAAAAGTGAACGAAGCACGCCCCAAGGAAGCTGGCGGACCGCGCGGCCCGCGAAGCGGTGGTGGCGGCGGCAATACTGGTGGCGGCGGGAACCGTGGCGGAGGCGGTGGCGGCCGCGAAAGATTTTCAAACGAGGATTACCGCGAGACTGCGCGTCAGCCTCGCGAGCCTCGCTGGTAGCAGCATTTCAGTTCAGCATTTGCTCGTCGCGCCGGCGATCATTTCGCCCGCGCCCCAAATCCACCCAGGGGAGATTTTATGACGACCACTTTCAAGAAGCGCCAAAAAGAAATGAAGCGCATGGACAAAGCGCGCACCAAGGCCGAACGCCGCGCGCAAAAGAAGCTTGAAGTCCGGGAAGGTCCTCCCGTCGATGAATACGCAACAATCGACGACTTGCAACCGGTCCTGCACACGGACACCATCATTTCCACGGATCAGGAGTAAGCAAGAGCCTCGTCGCCCACTCGGCGCGCATTCTGCTGCGGATTCGTCCGCGTTTTCTGGACATCTGCGTCGCACCCGTCCGGCATCTCACTCATTTGATGAACTCGCTCGCGAATGCGTGCCGTGCCCACAAGGGCAAACCGCAACCCTCCCTCCCTTGCCGGGTTAAAAGGAGTGCTATACTTGAAGTTCGTCCGCCTCAGCGCCGCGGATACCTAGCGCAATTCGCAGTTTCTGCGTGACTCAAAGGAGTACGAGGATGCCGATTCAGATTCAGGAACTGTATAGCTGGGTCAGGCGGCGCAAGGTTTTCGCCACCCTCCTCGTGGTAGTCACGCTGGGCGTCGGTGTCCTGCTTGGCACCCTTATCTCCGGTCACGCCATGGCCACGCACGGACAATCTCCCAGCGGCGCTTCGCTCCTGGCCATTCCTGATCCGGTCACGCTCTCGAACGGCTTCTCCGCCATTTCCAAAAAACTCGGCCCCGCCGTCGTGAACATTTCCACCACGCAGGTAATCGAGAAACCCAAGGGCGCCAAGAAACCAAAAAATTTCAGCGGTGGCGCCGATCCATTCCAGGATTTCTTCGATCGCTTTTTCGATTCGCCGGATAACGCACCGGACGCGGAACGCAGCCTTGGCTCCGGCGTGATTGTGGACAAGAAAGGTTTCATCCTCACCAACGACCATGTGATCGATCAAGCCACGAAAATTCAAGTCGCGCTTGATGGTGATGGCAATCATTACAGCGCGCGCGTCGTCGGCACGGACAAGGACACCGATCTCGCCGTCATCAAAATTGAAGCGGAACACGATCTTCCCGTGGCCAAGCTCGGAAATTCCGACGGCGTGCAGGTAGGGGATTGGGTCCTCGCTTTCGGCAGCCCCTTTGGACTCAATTCCACCGTCACCGCCGGAATCATCAGCGCGAAAGACCGCTCGAATCTCGGCCATCAATTTCAGCGCTTCATTCAGACCGACGCCGCCATCAACCCCGGAAATTCCGGCGGGCCGCTCGTGAATATGGTCGGCGAAGTGATCGGCATCAACACCGCGATCTATACCGGCGGCCGCGGATTCGAAGGCGTCGGCTTCGCGCTGCCCTCGAACACGGTCATCAACGTTTACAATCAGCTCATCACCAACGGAAAAGTCACGCGCGGCTCCATCGGCATCACTTTCCAGGAAGAGCGCAGCAATAATCCCGTTCTGCTGAAGGAGTTCGGCGCGCCGTACGGAATTGTCATCGAAGCTGTCGAGCCCGGCAGCCCCGCGGACAAGGCCGGATTGAAGCCCGGGGACGTGATTACCGAAGTGAATGGGCAGGCCGTGCACACCGGCGCCGATCTCGTGAATCCCATCGCGCAAACTCCCATCGGCCAGTCCGTGCAGGTTCGTTACGTCCGCGACAAACAATCCAAGGACGCATCGCTTGTCGTCGCCGACCGCTCGAAAATTTTCCCGCAGACCGCCAAAGCCGATGAAGATCAGCCCGGCGAAGAAGAAACTCCCGGCCAGCTCGGTTTGCACGTCGAAGATCTGACTCCGGACCTCTCGCACAAATTGGGCATGGGCAAAATTACCGGAGTTGTGGTGTCCGAAGTGGAGCCCGCCAGTTTCGCCGAGGATCTCGGATTCGAGCGCGGCGAAGTGATCACCGAAATCAATCACACGCCGATTAATTCGATGGTGGACTACAAGCGCGAAATGGCTCGCCTGCAGCCGGGGCAAGACGTGCTCTTCAAAGTCGCGCGCCGCGGCGACAACGATCGCGTCCTAACGCTGTTTCTGGCCGGCGCCGTGCCCGCCGCGCAGTAGCGGTGTTCCGTCGTTGTCTCATACGCGATTCGGGTGGAACGCGCGGCTTGTGCCGGCTCAGGGTTGAGAGATAATAGGCACATGACCGCTGCGCCAGCGAAGACCGCGATCATCGCGTTCGCACTCTCCGCGTTCGTTATCTCCGTTTCTGCGCCGCCCTCCGCAGCGATTGCTTCGCCGCGGCCTCAAGCGGCCAGCTCGTCTTCGTCGACATCGACTTCAACCAAATCGTCCAGCGCGAAGAAGAAAACTTCGAGCAAGAAGCATCACTCGTCGTCGAAGCGCCAGTCGTTCCAGAAAGCTCCGACGCCGGCGCGCATTTCCGAAATTCAATCGGCGCTAGCGCGCAACGGATTTTACGACGGCAATCCCAACGGCAAATGGGACTCGAACACCGTCGCCGCGATGCAAAAATTCCAGTCGGCCAACGGCCTGGAAGCCAACGGCAAGCTCAACGCGCTGAGCCTGCAAAAACTTGGCCTGGGTTCGAGCATCGCCGGCGTCTCCGCGCCCAAGCCCGTGCCGCCTCCCGCGAGCGCAGCGCCCGCGAGCAAGCCCGCCACTCCGCCTCCATCGACTTCGAAGCCCGCTGCTGACACGACGTCCGCGGCCGCGGTTACTCCCGCTTCCCAGCATCAGCAGTAATCGTTCGTCGCTAATCACTCGCCACTGCCTTTCTCTCACGCTGCTTTTTCCGGCGCGTTCGCGATCATGAACGGCGCATCGACCGAGCGCACGTGGATGTCGCGCTGCGGGTTGGGCATCTCGATTTTTTTCTCGCGGAAGACGCGCACAATTTCGAGGAAGAGGTCGCTCTTGAGCCGGCCGGTGCGGTCGGTGCGGATGGTGGTGGAAACGCGCAGGCTGATGTTGATGCTGCTGTCTCCGAAGGCGGTGACGAGCACGGCGGGCTCGGGGTCGGTCAGAACATCTTCGTTGCGTCTGGCGATATCCATCAGTGTGTCGCAGACCACGTCGAGATCGCTGTCGTAGGAAACGCCCAAAGGAACGCTCATGCGCACGGTGCGGTCGTTGGCGGTCCAGTTGAGCACGCGATTGTTGATGAACTCGGAGTTGGGCACGATGATCACTTCGTTGTCATAGGTGCGCACCCAGGTGCCGCGCGCGCCGATGCGAATCACTTCGCCGTGCGTGGTGCCGACGTCGATGATATCGCCGACTTTCACCGGGCCTTCCCACAGAATCACGATGCCGGCCACGAAGTTGGCGACGATATTCTGCAAGCCGAATCCGATGCCGACGCCCAGCGCACCGCCGACCACCAGCAAGCTGCGCAGATTCAGCCCGGTGGAGTCCAGCCCGATGATCAAGCCCAGCATAAAGACGATGTAGCCGGTGGCGCGGACGAACGCGTATTGCGTGCCGAGGTCCATGTGCGTGTGGGTCAGCACCCGTTTGCTCAGGAAATTGCGCAGCAATCGCGAAAAAATCGACAGCGCGATCAGGAACACGACGCACTTGATCAGGAAGAGCGGCGTCACCGGGATTGTCCCCATGGTGAAAAGCGGCCACTGCAGGAACCGACGCACGTTGGCGTTCAGCATGTTGAATAGGGAAGTTGATTCCGGCCGGTGAAAATATCCCCAGCCGACCAGCGCGGCCACCACGACGGTCGCTAAAGTTACGATTTTCGTTTCCACGCTCATTTTCATCGTTGTCGCTCCTCTCAGGGGAACGATAACACCTCTCGAAGAGGCCGCGAAGAGGGAGGAAATGTCCCTCGTCCCGCTGATTCGTGCGGGACGCACAAGGCGCGTCGGCCGGAAGGCGGCCTCACGACTCGGGATGACGATGCTCGTCGCATCGTCACAAAAAGTGGCGTTCTGAGTAACGATTAGAAAATTGTCCGTCCTTTGTTTTGAATGAGTTAGAGTGATTTCTATTCGAAGTCACTAACGATTAGAAATGGGTGAAATTGGGTGGGAGTCGCGGGTGATTTGGGGCGCGAGGCGGATTTGTAGGCCGCGGTATGCCCTTCGCCCGAACCGCTCCCTTCGCTCCGTACCCTCAGGGCAGGCAGGGTGACAATCCCGCCTGCCGGCGGGCGGGCCTCTTCCGTCCCGCGAACCCATCCGGGACGCTGAAGGCGCGGATTGTCAGGTGCCGCCTTCTTCGTGCGCCGAGCGCGTGTGTCGTTGCGCATGCAACTTCCTTTCTGGGCCTGAATGAGCGCCCGATTCATGATAACACATTAGTAAACATAAGTCAAGGGAGAAATTGGGTGGGGAAGGGGGGCATAACCTATTTATTTTGAAGAGAGTCCGGAAGCGCCAGAAGCAAGGCTTGCGCGGATGAACGAGCGCAAACGGTAGGGAACGAATCGGAGTCACTAAAGGGAGGGGATAAATCCCCTCCCTTACAGTACGACGTAGCCGGGCAACCGCCGGTTGGAGGTTCGTTGACTAATTCCTTGGCATTGTATCTTTTCTGATTCTACCCACGACTAGTTCAACGGCTTTTAGACGGTCCTCAATTTCGCCGAGCTTCCGCTCTACGTGGGAAAGGACTATGAGCAGTTTACCTTCCATGATGATATTGCTCCTCTAGTTTGATCATACGCTCTGCGCGCCGCACGCAGGCAAACCTGGTGGGTTCAGTTTCCATCCGTCTGGGGCTTACCCTCAAATTTAATCCGTGGCGTAATCGAATTCCGGTGTGATGTGGCAGGGTGCGCCACCCGCCAGGGAAGTGCTGCTAGAAGGGGCGCGCCACGGGAAATGGGTTATATCTTGCAGACCGTTCAGAGCGTTAATGGTCAGGCGACCGAAGAACCCTGGCTGAAACACATTCGCATCTGCGGCTGGCGCTTCCCGATGAACACGAAATCGCGAGGCCTTGACAGGTCTTCGGAAAGGTGAGCTCGGCGGACTTCAAAAGCTTCCATTACTTTTACTCTAACAAACTGAGGTTTTTTGGATAGTGGACAAGAGGGGGTATATCTGTGCTCTATTAGCCCTGCTAGTGAGCGTGGAGGCTGCGACCGATGGAATCCTCTCCTGAAATTGTTGCAAGGAAAAAGGCTCTACAGAGCGATTTGGAAAACGTCATTGAGAGAAGCTTCAAAAAAGCTAGAGGAAACTATCGACTTTCGCTGGGCTTGATGTCAGTCGCGCTTGGGTGCAGCGTTGCTGCCGGAATCTTTGGTGTATTCGCACGCATGCCTCGTATCGCAGGGGGACTCGCGTTAGTGCCTCCACTCATTGCGTACGTTGTAGCAAATCTAAAAGTTGATGGTAAATCGCGGTGGCACTACAGAAGAATAGTCGCGTTACATGCATTAAGGTCAAGATTGCTCTATGAGCTCCCTGAATCGCCCGGCGTCGACGATATCGCCGCCGTTTCTAGTTCTTGGACAACACTAAACGAGAAAACGCAAAAGGAATGGGACGATAACTTGGCATTAGACTGGAGTGGTTTGTCGAAGAAACCCGCATCTTTGTGAGATTCGATTTTTTGGCAATTCCTCGGACTTCAAGGGCTTGCATGAAAGGGTTGTCCTAAATCTGGTACGTCGGCCGGAAAGAGCTATGTGGAAAGCCCAACCGAAATTACAATGGCCGCGCTATGGAATTGCTGACCGGATTACTCATCGCGGCATTAAGCGCTATTGCCGCTTTCTTCGGATCATACTTCGGGGGCTACGCAAAGAAGAAAGGAGAGAATCTCGCGACGCACGAGGATATCAATAAGCTCGTGGACCAGGTCAGTGCCGTGACGTCGGTCACGAAAGAGATCGAAGCGAAGATTTCAAGCGATGTGTGGGACAGACAAAAGCACTGGGAATTGAAGCGTGACATATCGTTTGAGATCACCAAGATAAGCGGCGAAGTCAAAGACGCATTATTGAAATACCTTTCGATATTTCAAACGGACGAGGAAAACAAACCATTATCACCCGAGCGCAAGCAAGCAAAACTCGATGCGGGAGAAGTTTTCCTTAGGAGCGCAGCTATGTTTGACAATACCGCAGCGCTAGTCGGTGTCGTATGCGGAAAGAATGTGTATGTCGCGGCCTTAACGTACAGCAAGTTTACGAGGCGAATTTTTGTGAAGTTGCAAGCCGACGAACCTGTGCCTTACGACGAAACAATTGCGGCATTCACTGCTAAGTATCTCGCGCTTCACGATGAGGTTCGCAAGGAGTTAGGATTTATCGGGGCGAAAGGCTAGCGCGGCTCCTCTGCTTCGGGCGCATGATGAGATTCGCGGAATGCGCTCAGGGCGATTTGCGGATGGCAAATCGCGAGTGACGAGTGAAACAAAATCCGCCGCCCGGAGAGAGTTCGGAGCTGAGCTCGACAAGATCGAGCGTCAGAATCCCCATCCTTCGAAAACCGCGAAGGATGGGGCACTAGTGGCCGTGACTTGTGACTTGTGACTTGTGATTCGTGATTTGTGAACACCCTGACAACCCGCAACCGTGGAGCCCTGCTAGATATGTAGTCGAGAGATTTCCACATGCCGGTGAGAAACTGTGATTCGTGACTTGTGATTCGTGAACTGCGAAACTCCAAGAGCCTTCAAGATTGAAAATACTGCTAACTATGTAGTCGTAGAGATTTCCACATGTCCCAAGATCAAGTGACCCTTCGCGAAAGTCGCTCAGGGCGATTTGCGAATGACAAATCGCGAGGAGCGACTAGCTACGTAGTTCGGAGATTTCCACATGCCACGGAGAAACGGTGATTCGTGACTTGTGATTCGAGATTTGTGAACTCCAAATACTTCACGAGTGACGCACTGCTAGGATCGTAGTTCGAGATTTCCACAGGGCAGTTTCAGGCAGCCTAAGTGGCTGAAAACAATACGCAAGCGAGTTAGTAGGGATAGTAGGGATCATAGGCGAGGGAAAAGCGAAGCGGGTTAAGGCTTTGGACCATCCGGGGGAAAAAATGTCTTTGACAGGTGACGGAATACGGCTAATGTGAACGCCGTATTGACGAGCTACGCGGATAGTTTCAGAATGGCACGCGTAACAAGTCTCCGCGGGGTGCGGAGAGAACTCACTTGGGTGTGGTCTTGGGAGGTCAAACCAAAATGAAGAACAAACTGCTAGCGGCACTTGGTGTCGCGATATTGGGCGTCGCAGTAAGCGCGATCCCGGCAAATGCTGGGTCGGTGCTGCCGAAGGGCAAGGGCATCGATTTCTCGTCATCTACCATTCCGGGACACATCCAGCATCCGGGTGGGTCGGTGAGCTTTACAGCGGGATACGGAAACGTCTTCTCGGTTACGAATGCGCCGATTTATGAATTGCACGCGCCGCCGGGAAGCAAAGGACCGTCGAAGAACGGCGTGTACGCCGTGACGGGCGGCGAATTGAACATCAAGACCGGGGGTTGCATATCCGGCTGCAGTGGGCCCAACAAGATGGGCTTCGAGGGCATGAATTTCTCGGGCGTGGGAAGCTCGCTGAAATTGACGGGCGAGATTGCAGGCCTTGGAATCACGAGCCCGGAGATGCTGATTGAAGGTGTCTTCAGCAGCCTGGGATCGAGCGCGCCGGCCACGCATGTGAGCTTGAACGCGCCGAGCAATCCTGTGCACCCGGGAACGGGCGGCCTGAATGGCTACCTCGACATTACCTACATCAATCCGCTGATCGTTGAAATGCTGCACCTGCAGTCGGGCGCGGGCGACGGCCAGGTTACCGAACAGTTTTCCGGTCTGAACTTCCTTGAGGGAGCTTGGGGCGGAACTGTTGCGTCAACCAACAATTATATCGTGCCGACGCCGACTCCCGAGCCGGGCAATTTGATTCTGATGGGAACGGCGCTGTTCGCTGCGGCGTGGATCGCACGGCGCAGGATGCGGGCGGACTACTAGTCGCTCGATATCGCTGCACAAAAACCAACTTTTCACGGCGGCGGCCTTCGGGTCGCCGCTTTTTTTTGGAGCGGAGCCGGCGCCGCGTTCGAGGCTCTCGGAATGCGGCGAGCCGCGTTGACGCGACGGCTGGGCACTTGTTACTCTGAATCCGCGAATATCGCCGCAGCATCGAATGGGCTTACCGCACTCAAACAGGGAAACACGGAACATTAAACTTTCAGGATAAACACAGACACACGGAGGAACGCGCATGGCCACGGCAGTGATGCCCAAAGTATTCAAGAATTTCGTCAACGGGGAATGGGTGGAATCGCGCAGCGGGAAGGCGCTGGAGAACCGCAACCCGGCGAACACGAGCGAACTGGTGGGGATGTTTCCGCTGTCGAGCGAAGAGGACACGGAGCTGGCGATCGATGCGGCCAAGGCGGCGTACGAAAGCTGGCGGCTGATGCCTGCGCCGAAACGCGGAGAAATTCTCTTTCGCGCGGCGGAGATTTTGACTCATCGCAAGGAAGATTATGCGCGCGACATGACGAGCGAAATGGGCAAGGCGCTGGCGGAGACGCGCGGGGACGTCCAGGAAGCGATCGACATGACGTACCTGATGGCGGGCGAAGGACGCCGGCAGTTTGGGCAGACGACACCGTCGGAGCTGCCGAATAAGTTTGCCATGTGCGTGCGGACGCCGATTGGCGTCACGGGATTGATTACGCCGTGGAATTTTCCGATGGCCATTCCTTCGTGGAAGATTATGCCGGCGCTGGTCTGCGGGAACACGGTGGTGATCAAGCCGGCGGAGGACACGCCGCTTTCCACTTACAACCTGGCGCAAGTGTTGGCCGAAGCGGGATTGCCGCACGGCGTGCTGAACGTCGTTTTTGGCAAGGGCACGGTGGTGGGCAAGGCGATTCTGGATTCTGACGACGTCGGCCTCGTGAGTTTTACGGGATCGACGGAAGTGGGACGGATTGTGAGCGAGGCGTGCGCGCCGACGTTCAAGAAATGCCACCTGGAGATGGGCGGGAAGAACATCATTATTGTGATGGACGACGCGAATCTGGACCTCGCCGTGGACGGCGCGATCTGGGGCGGATTCGGGACTACCGGGCAGCGTTGCACGGCGGCGAGCCGCGTGGCGGTGCACAAGAAAGTTTACGGCGAGTTCGTGGAGAAGTTTGTGGCGCGCGCGAAATCGCTGCGCGTGGGCGACGGGCTCGATCCCAAAACCGAGATGGGGCCGTGCATCAACGAACAGCAACTCAAGACGGTGATGAGTTACGTCCAGATCGGGAAGGACGAAAGCGCCAAGCTCGCCACCGGCGGCAATCGGCTGGATAGCGGGCCGTACGCGCGAGGGTGGTTCCACGAGCCGACGATTTTTACGGATTGCAATCCGAAGATGCGCATCTGCCAGGAAGAAATTTTTGGGCCGGTGGTCAGCGTGATCCCGTTTGGGACGTTCGACGAAGCGCTGGAGATTGCGAACGGCGTGAAGTACGGGCTTTCTGCCGCGATTTACACGCGCAACGTGAACGATGCGTTCCGCGCGCAACGGGATCTGGAAACCGGGATCGTGTACGTCAACGCGCCGACGATCGGGGCGGAGACGCATCTGCCGTTCGGCGGAATCAAGAATACGGGCAACGGCCACCGCGAATCAGGACAGGCTGCGCTCGATTTTTATTCGGAGTGGAAGACGCTGTACATCGACTACTCGGACCGCTTGCAGCGGGCGCAGATCGACAACGCCTAAAGCTTTGTTAACACAGGGATATTAGGGAAGCGTGGCGGGCGGGACGCCGCTGCGGCGCGCTTCGTCTTCCGCGGTGCTGAGCTGCGACTGCAGCGTGCTGGCCTGATTGTCTAACCGCTTCAAGTAACTCGATTGGTACGTTCCCCCAAATTTTGTTTCGGGAGCGATGGTGAATCCTGCGGCTGTGGTCGCTTGCTGAATCCCTATTTGCTCACCCTGGAGTGTGGCTAGACGCGTCTCGATCTGCGCGAGCGCTTCGCGCGTAGCGGCAGGCGAAGCCGGCGGTGGAGTTGCGGCTTGTGCGGCGCTGGCCGCGGAGAGCAGCTCGCCCAGACGAATGCCGTTGGCTTGCGCGGTGTCCTCGAGATTTGACATTTCCGCTTCGAGCGCGCTGCGCTGCTGGAGAAGGTCATTGATCTTGTTGTCCGTGGAAATTCCATCACAAGGCGCGTAAATGTCGAGACCGACGGTGACGCCCGGGGTTTCGGCGCCTGGGGCCGCGTCCGATGCGCGGAAATTGCGGAGCTGCGCAACCTCGGCGTCGATGGCGTCAATTCTGGCTTGTAGCGATGCGTAATCGCGGCCGTATCGCGCAGGATCTTTTTCCGGTGCCAAGGTGACGATCACGGTGCGCGGCGCAATTGCCGGCCTCGCAATTGGGCGCGCGGCAACTGGCGCGGGTGAAGCTTCGGGCGCGGCTTGGCCGACAGTTGACGCGCCGTAACGTGCGGCCAGGGCTTCGACGTCTTCGTTCGTATAGATTTTCTTTTCGATCGCGGCCGGCTTCGGGCGTGGCGCAGACGCGGCGGTAGAGTCTTTGTCCTTGTCTTTGTCGACACCGTCGCCGGCCATTGCCGGAAGGGCCAGCGCCAAAATCAATCCTGCCGAAACAAGAACGCGAGAGGGTGCGCCCACAAAGCCTCCTACATAGCTCTCAAACTGGACGAATTATTACACGTGCAGTAGGAAGTGTAAATCGGGATTGTCCTGTACGACACGGTTCGCCTGTACCAGTACGTTCTGGCGTTCTGGCGTGCTCAGTACCCGAGCTGAGTGGGCATCACTCGTAGCGCAGCGCTTCCATGGGGTCGACTCTTGCTGCGCGCCAGGCTGGAATGCAGGTGGCCGCGAGAGCGACCAGAAATAATGCGGCCGCGGCTGCTGCGAGCAGGATTGGTTCGTTTGGACGCGCACCGAAGAGCAAGCTCAGCAGAAGTTTTGTGACGCCGAACGCCGCGATCAAGCCGACCACGCAACCTGCAAGCACAAGTCCCATCCCTTGGCGGAAGACAAGAAGGACAGCGTCGCGAGGCTGTGCGCCAAGCGCCAGGCGCAGGCCGATTTCCTTTGTGCGCAGGACAACGCTGCGGGAAAGCAATCCGTAGAGTCCGAGCGCGGTCAGCAGCAAAGCTACGCCTGCGAAGCAGGCTGAAAGCGACATGAGCATGCGCTCCTGACGCAAATGCGCAGCGACCAATTCGTTGAACGTGAACACCGTCGGCTCCGCTGCTCCCGGTATAGCTTTGCGAACCGCTGCGCGGATCGCCGACGCGGCCAGCTGCGGGCTTCGACTGCGAACGACGACGAAGAAATCCCCTCTTATATCGCTCTGCGGAATCACGTGAAAAATACTGCGTTGCGCAGGTTCGCGGAGCGATTGGAACCGTGCATCTGCCGCTACCCCGATCACCTGACAAGTGTCCTCGGAGCTCGCTTTAGCTTTTCCGTCGAGAACTGGATCGGGCCCGCCAGCATACACAAATCCGCCGATTGCTTGTTCGTTGGGGAAGAAGTACTGCGCGGCCGATGCGCTGAGGACGCACACGGGAGCGCCGCTCGAATCGACGTGGCCAAAGCCGTGTCCCGCGAGGATGGGCGTTCCAATTGCTGCAAAATAATCAGCGCTGACAACCTCGGCCCAGGTTTGCATGTCGGTGTGGACCGTGCCGTTGCGATCGAGCGAATAGTAATGCGACACAGTCCACCAGTCGTGCAGCGGCGGCGTGGACATCACACCCGCCCAATCCACACCGGGCGTGTTTGCAAGAGCGTCGATAATCTGCTGCGCGTCCCGAGTCCCGGTGGGATTGGGTTTTTCGCTAGCACCTGGGTCGACAACCTCCGCCATCACCGCGCCATCTGGGCGGAAGCCCGAATCTTCGAGCAGTAAGTGCAAGAATGTCTCGCCGAGCAAGGAAGCGGCTGCGAGAAGCACGATGCTGACAGACACTTGCGCGGGTACGATCCATCTGCCGACAATTCTCGATGGCGAACCGATTGCGCTTTGTTTCACGCCGAGAATTGGAGCGGCGCGACTCGCGCGCATCGCAGGCCACGCTCCGGCGACGAGAACTGAAAGCATGCTGATTCCTGCGGTGAAGGCGAGAACAGCGGCTTGCGGCGCGACGTCAAGAGGAGGCGGCTGCCCGATAGCCGCGAGCATGGCGACGAGAGACTTCGCGGCCGCCCATCCGAGCGCAACGCCCGCCACTAAGCCGCAGAAAGCGAGCAGAGCAACCTCGCCCAGTACCTGCCGGAAGAGGCGCCGCCTGGGCGCACCAAGCGCGCTGCGCACAGCAAACTCGCGAGACCGGCTGCTCATTCGAGCGAGGACAAGAAGGGCGATGTTCGCACAGCAGAGTAACAGCAGCAACCCCACGAGGATCTCAAGCACGATGAGTGGACGGCTATAAGCAATCCTCAGGAAGGAGCGTCCGGCGCGTCCACTCTCGACGCCGATATGAAACGCGGCGAAGTATCCGCCGAGAAACTTGCCGGTGGGGTCTGCCTCTGCGCGGACAAACGCCAGTGTCGCAAGCAGGTTGGCCTGGGCGGTGCGAAGAGACGTATCTGGTTTCAGTCTTCCCATTACTGTGAGCCAGAAACGGCCTCCTTGATGCCTAATCGATTTCGGCGCGCTGAGGACCTCTTCAAAGCTCAGCGGCAGGAGAATATCGGTGCGCTCACCAGCGACCAAACCGTCGAAGCCTGCAGGGAGGACTCCGATGACTGTTACGGGCTTTCCATTGATGCTAAGCGATCGTCCGAGAACGTCCGGGTTCGCGCGAAAGTGTTGCTTCCAGTAAGCATAACCGAGCAGGGCCTGATAACCGTTTGCGCCTCCGGCGGGCTGGTCATCTGCATCGCCAAAAGCGCGGCCGAGCGAAGGTTGGAGTTCGAGCACGCGGAACCCGTTGCCGGACATGAGGGCGCCCGGAACGTTGGTGACCGCGCCGTTTTCCTGAATGGCAAAGGGAACCGAACTCCAGGCGAGAAGGTCCTGGTTCACTTCCTCATGTTTGCGGAGCGCATCGTAAACGGGACCGGAGAGGCCGAGGTCCTGGCCGTTCGAGCGGAACGTGTAATGCACTAGTTGCTGTGGATTCGGGACGGGAAGGCTCTTCAGGATCACGGCGTAGGTCAGGGTGAAAATTGCGGTGTTGGCGCCGATGCCGAGGGCGAGGGTGAGGACGGCGACGGCGGTGAAGCCTGGATTTTTGCGCAGCATGCGGGCGCCGAAACGCAAGTCCTGCAGCAGGGAATCGAGCCATGCGCCGACGCGGACTTCGCGGACGCTTTCCTTGACTTGTTCGACGCCGCCGAGTTCGATGCGAGCGGCGCGGCGAGCGGCTTCCGGCGTCAGGCCCATACGCATTTTTTCTTCGGCGAGCTGGTCGAGGTAGCCACGTAGTTCGTCCTCAAGTTCGCGATCGTTTCGCTGGCGGCCGAATACATTTCGCAAAAGGCTTTTGATCCGCGTAATCGTGGACATTAGTTCACTCCAAAAAGACTGGCCTCAGGGGCTAAAGCCCCGCAATTTCCGCATTTCCGGCATGGCTAGAGCCGTGCGGAGGCGGTCATCGCTTCACTCGTGGCGCAGGGCGACCATTGGATCCACGTGCATGGCGCGGTGCGCGGGAATCCAGCAGGCCGCGAGGCCGACGACGGCCAACAGAATGGCGACGCTCGCGTAGGTCAACGGGTCGGTCGGACTGATACCGACCAAGAGATGTCCCATAGTGCGCGCGAGGGCCCAAGCCGCAATCATGCCCACCGTTACACCCGCAATCACAAGCAGAAGACCCTGGCGCAAGACGAGATTCAAGATGTTAGCCGGGTTTGCGCCGAGGGCCACGCGGATGCCGATTTCGCGCGTGCGCTGGCTCGTTGCGAACGAGACAACGCCGTAAACTCCGACGACCGCGAGGACTAGTCCGATGACGCCCATGGCCGCAGCAAGAATCGCGGCGAGACGGAAAACGAAAAAGCCGAAGCCGCCTTGGAGCGATTGCTTCATCGTCTCCATGTTCACGATGGACACGTCGGGCGCGAGCTGGACGATTTCTTCTTTGACCGAAGCTGCGAGCGATTCGGGCGCCATGAGCGTGCGAATCTGCAAAGCGCGATTCGAAACAAAATTCTGCGCTAGCGGAGTGTAGAAATAAGATTGCGGATCTTCGGCGATGGTCTGGTATTTTCCGGTCTTTGTGATGCCCACTACTTCCACGAAGGGGCCTGTGGCGCCGCTGGTGCTGAAGCGCTTGCCGATGGGATCTTCGTTCGGCCAGAAGCGGGCGGCCATCGCCTGATTCACGATGGCGACGAGCGGTGCGTCATCGGCGTCCGATTCGGCGAACGCGCGGCCGCGCAAAATGCTCACGCGCATCGTTTCGAAATAGGACGGATCGACGGTGTTGCAGAGAACCTTGGGAGGCTGCCGGTCGGGCGTGAGCGGATGGCCGTCGATGGAGACGAGAGCGCTTTTCGGGAAGCTGGACATGGGCACATTCGAGGCGAGACTGGCGGATTGAACGCCGGGCAAGGCACGCACACGTGCTTCGAGCGCGCGGTAAAATTCCGTGGTGCGCGGCTCGTCGTATCCGTTCTGATGCGGATCGAGAGTGACGTTCAGGACGTGGTCAGGATCGAAGCCAAGATCGAGCCTTTGCGCCGTACGCAAGCTGCGGACGAAAAGCCCGGCGACAATCAGGAGCGTGAGAGAGCCTGCGACCTGTGCCACAACGAGGAAGTTGCGCGTGTGAAGGTGCCCCGTTCCCGTGGACGCGTTTTGTCCGCCATCGTGCAGGACCGAATTCATGTCCGACGAGGACGCGCGCATGGCGGGCCACAGGCCGACGATGATTCCGGTCGCGAGCGCGCAGGCGGTGGCATAGGCGAAAACGCGCCAGTCGAAACTAGCGTCCAGATGCAGCGGAAGATTTGCGGGATGAATGGCGCCGGACAAGCTACCGGCCCAGACTCCGAGAGCGATTCCGGCAGCGCCGCCGAGAAACGCGAGAAGAACACTTTCCGTGAGCAATTGCTGGAGGAGGCGTTTGCGCCCCGCACCCAACGCGGCGCGAACGGCCATCTCGCGCTGCCGAACCGTTCCCCGCGCGAGCAGGATGTGTTCGACATTCATGCACGCGAGCAGCAGCACGAATCCCGCGAGACCGAGAAATAAACCGGAGATGGCGATGAAGGCGTTGTTGGCATAGGGTATCGGGCGCGCCAATTTTTCTGGAACGGCGCGGACCGTGACTCCGGCGTTGGTCGCCGGATATTGCTGGGCGAGGCGCTGGGCGATTACGTCGAGCGAGCTCTGCGCGTGGGCGAGACTTACGCCGGGCTTGAGGCGTCCGAAGACGAGGAGACGGCGCAGGTCACGGCCGTTCCACAGAATGTTCGGAGGAACTTCGAGGACCATGGCGCTTATGGGGAGATAGACGTCTAATTCAAAGACCGAGTACATTCCGTGGAATTGCCTTTCAACGACGCCGATGATGGTGGCGGGCTTGTCATCGATCAGGATTTGCTTACCAATGATTGCCGGGTCGCCGCGAAATCTCTTCTGCCAATAAGAGTAGCCGAGGACAACGAGCGTTTGTCCGCCGGGAGTTTCTGCTTCGCTCGGAAGAATGAACCGGCCCAGAGCGGGACGGATTTCGAGCGCAGAGAAAAAGTTACCGGAGACGTAATTCGCGAAGCATTGTTCGGAGCGATCGTCGGCGCGAAGATCGATGGTGGTGAGGCCGTCGGCGAACACGTCGGAAAAAGTGTCCGCCTGATTGCGGTAATCGACGAACTCGGGATAAGAGAATCCCGACGAGCCGACAGGGGCGTCCTTCTGCTGAATTGCGAGGGCGGTGATTTGGTCGGGCTGGGGGACGGGCATGGGACGCAGCAAAAAGCCGTTGACCATGCTGAAGATGGCGGTGTTGGCGCCGATGCCGAGGGCGAGCGTGAGAACGGCGACGGCGGTGAAGCCGGGATTTTTGCGCAACATGCGCGCGCCGTAGCGCAGATCTTGGAGCAGGGAATCGAGGTGTGCGCCGGCGCGAACTTCGCGGACGCTTTCTTTTACTTGTTCGATGCCGCCTAATTCGATGCGAGCGGCGCGGCGAGCGGCTTCCGGCGTCAGGCCCATGCGTATTTTTTCTTCGGCGAGTTGATCAATGTAGGAACGGAGCTCGTCATCGAGTTCGCGATCGCTGCGCTGCCGACTGAATGTATTTCGCCAGAGCCTCTTCATTCGCGTAAGCATTGGCATGGTTTCCCTCCAGCGACGGAGCATCAGCGATCTTCATTCGTGGCGCAGCGCAATCATGGGATCGACGCGCATGGCGCGGCGCGCGGGAACGTACGAAGCCAGAAGTGCGACTGCCGCGAGCACACAAGAAACCGCAACAAACGTGACGGGATCCGCTGGGCTCACGCCATAGAGGAAGCCGGCCATGATTCGGGTGGTGGCCAAAGCCAAACCAAAACCGAGCGCAATGCCCACAGCGGCAAGAGCAAGGCCTTCGCGAAGAATCATCTTGAAAACGCCGGCGCGCTGGGCTCCCAAGGCGATGCGGATTCCGATTTCTTGCGTCCTTTGCGCGACGGAATACGAAATCACGCCGTACAGGCCAATGGACGCGAGCAAGAGCGCGAAGGCAGCGAAGAATCCCAACAGGAGCACGGAAAAGCGCGGCTGGGCCATGGCCGTGCCGGCAATGGCATCCAGAGTTGTGATCTCGGCCAGGGGCAAATCCGGATCGACAGAATGAATGGCGTCGCGAGCGAGTCCGGTCATAGAAGAAGGATCCGTTTTCGTCCGCATCACGACTTGCATGGTCAGGAGGGATGGGTACGACTTTTGAGCGAACGGGACGTAAATTTCGGGGCCGGGTTCTTCACGAAACGACAGGTGTTTGATGTCCGCTACGACTCCCACAACCGTCATCAGCGGAAAAGCCTTGCTACCGAGGCCGACATGTTTGCCCACGGCGTCCTGGCCGGGCCAGAACTTTTTGGCCATCGCGCTGTTGACAACGGCCACAGGCGCCGACTCCAGGACGTCAGAATCGAGAAAATCCCTTCCGCGCAAAATTGGGGTTCCGACGGCGGAGAAAAAGCCGGGCGAGCCCACCACGAAATTCGCATAGGGCATATTGCGCGGGTCAATTGGCGGGTCTTCGGTGAAGCGTATGCCGCTGCCGTCTGTGGCGCCGCCCATGGGCACGGTTTTAACGAATCCCACGGCTTGCACTCCTGGAATGGATTGTAATTGCGCGCGAAACTTTCGGTACACCACGACCATGCTCGGAGTGTCCGGATATTTCGAATTCGGGAGAGACAGGCCGAAAGTAAGAACGTGCGAAGGATTGAAACCCGGATTCGCACTGAGCATATGAAAAAATGTTTGGGACAAGAGGCCTGCGACGACTACCAGCACCAGTGCAAGCGCGACTTCAGATACCAATAAAATCTTGCGAATTCTCTGTCCCGCGGCACTCCCGATGGATCGATGACCGCCTTCTTTCAAAGAGTCCGCAAGATTTGTTTGGCCGGCGCGCAAGGCTGGAGCCAAGCCAAAAAGAATTCCGGTTAACAGCGCGACGCCCAGCGCAAATGCCACCACTCGTGGATTGAGGCTGACTTCGCGGAGCCGAGGGATATTAGAGGGACCGAAGACTTTCACGAAGTGAATGCTCGCTTCCGCAACAAGAACCCCGAAAACGCCTGCGACAAGGGATAAAACCAGACTCTCGGTAAATAACTGACGGATCATGCGTCCGGACCCGGCGCCCAAGGCGGCGCGAAGAGTGAACTCTTTTTTGCGAGCAAGCGAGCGCGTGAGGAGCAAGCTCGCCACGTTAGAACATGCGATAAGAAGGACCACACACACGGCGCCCAAAATGAGCAGCAGAGGACGGCGAGTGTCTCCGGCCACGACGCGCGCCAGTGGTGTGACTCGTGAATTGAACCAGCCCGCTCCTCCGGGAAAGGCGCGCTCGCGTTCCCTGGCGAAGACATTCATCTCCGCTTGAGCCTGTGCGACGGTAACTCCTGGCTTCAACCTTGCGATCACCGCAAGCTCGTCGGGGTCATAGCGGTGGACTTTTGTGGCAGGCAGTGCCAGAGGAACCCAAAGCTCGGTCTCGCGAGGAAAACTGAAACTTGCCGGCATGTCTTCCGCGCGAGGAAATACGAAACCGGAAGGCATCACTCCTACGACGGTGTAAGCAGCGCCATTCAACTCCGCGGTGCGACCGATAATCCCCGGATCGGCGCCGAAGCGTTCAGCCCATATCTGGTAGCCGAGAACCACCTCGTTTTCATTTCCAGGTTTGTCTTCTGCGAGAGTAAACGTGCGGCCGAGAGCCGGGGCCTTGCCAACGGTCGAGAAAAAACCGGCGGAGACACGGACGCCGTCGAGAAGCGCAGGTTCGCCAGCGCCAGTCAGGTTGAACGAATCATTTTTCAAAACACCGACGGACTCGAAGCTTTTTATCTCGTGCATGAGGATCTGGGATTCCGGAAGGCCCCAGTTGATCTCCTCGTATCCCAGATTCAGGCCCGGCGGAGCTAATCGGATCGGCTGCACGATTCTTTCCGGGTGGTTGTAAGCCAAGGGTTCGATCAAGATCGTGTTGACCAAGCTGAAGACGGATGTGCTTGCGCCGATGCCGAGGGCGAGAGTGAGGACGGCGACGGCGGTGAAGCCGGGATTCTTGCGCAGCGTGCGGGCGCCGTAGCGCAAGTCTTGCAAGAGGGAATCGAGCCACGCGCCAGCGCGAACTTCGCGGACGCTTTCTTTTACTTGCTCGACGCCGCCGAGTTCGATGCGGGCGGCGCGGCGGGCTTCTTCGGGCCTCACTCCCTGGCGGATTTTCTCTTCGGCGAGCTGTTCGATGTAGCCGCGCAACTCGGCATCGAGTTCGCGATCATTCCGTTGCCGGCTGAATGCATTTCGCCACAGGCTTTTTATTCGCGCGAGCATTGGCATATTTCCCTCCGCCGGATCATTCATGCTCCTTCATTCGTAGCGCAGCGCGACCATGGGATCGACACGCATGGCGCGGCGCGCCGGGATGCAACAAGCCGCGACAGCAACGAGCAGGAGAATTGTCGAGGCCGCTGAAAATGCGATGGGATCGCCTGCGCCGGTGCTAAAAAGCAGGCTGGCCATCAGGCGCGTAAGTCCGAAGGCGGCCGCGATGCCGATGGCGATTCCGAGGCCAGCGAGTTTCATGCCGTGGCCCAGGACCAGGCGCAGAACGTCACGCCGCTGCGCACCCAGCGCCAGGCGGATTCCGAGTTCGTGCGTGCGCTGTTGGACGCTATAGGCGATTACGCCGTAGGTGCCAATCGCCGCGAGTACGAGAGCTACTGCGCTAAAGAGCCCGAGGAGAATGAGGGTGATGCGAGGAGTTGCGACGGAATTGTCCACCAATTGCGTCATGGTGTTGATGTTGGCGACGGGCTGGTCCTTGTCGATAGCGGCGACGGCTGCGCGAACCGCGGAGGTAAGGCTGGCCCGGTCGATGCCCGAACGCAAAACCAAATCCATGTCGCTCGTGGGGTCTTGTTCGTAAGGCAGATACAGCTCGAGACGCGAAGGATTGGACAGGCCGTAAAGCTTTACGTCACCGACGACGCCAACGATTGTGATCCACGGGAATTTGGAGTCCCAGTCCGGATGGCCCCAGTGAAGCCGCTTGCCGATGGCGTCGCCATTGGGCCAAAAGCGGTGGGCCATAGAGGAATTGATCATGGCGACGAGCGGGGCGGTCTTGGTGTCGGCGGTGGTGAAATTGCGACCGCGCAGGAGCGGGATGGTAAGCGCGTCGAGATAACCCGCGCTTACATAGTGATAATCGGGATGCGGAAACTTTCCTGGTTCGGGGGCGGGCATGCCTTCGAGGGTGACGTCGGCCCGGCTGTGGTCGCCGGTGAGAGGCAGCACGGTGCCGAGCGCGGCCGTCTCCACGCCGGGCAGCGCGCGAACGCGGTCGAGCACTTCATGCCAGAAAGCCAAAGTTGCTTCGGGCTTGGAATATTGCGCGGTACGCAAATCGATTTCCATGATCAGCACGCGTTCGGGACGAAAGCCGGGATTCACCTGCAGCAGCCGGTACATGCTTTTCATCATCAGGCCGGCGCCGACGAGAAGAACGAGGGCGAGCGCCGTCTCGACGATCACGAGCGCGGCACGCAAGCGATTCTGCGGCGCGCCGGAGGTGGCGCTTCGGCCGCCTTCCTTCAGCGTTTCGTGAACGCGCGACTGCGAAGCTTGCCAAGCCGGAGCAAGACCGAAGGCGACGGCCACCAGCACGACCATGGCGGCACTGAAGAGCAGAACGCTGCGGTCCATGCGGATGATGGCGTCTTGAAGAATAGCGGGCGGAACCAGGCGGCGCAGGCCCTGGATGCCCAGGCGTCCGAGGGCGATTCCCAAGCCGCCTCCCAAAGAGGCGAGGACAAAACTCTCCGTGAGCATTTGACGGACCAAGCGTTGGCGGCTGGCGCCGCAGGCCTGGCGGACGGCAATTTCCCTGGCGCGTGCCGCACCCCGGGCGAGAAACAGATTCGCGACGTTGACGCAGGCGATCAGGAGGACGAAGACCACGGCGCCAAAGAGCACGAGGATGGCGGGGCGGGTGTCACCGACGAGTTCGTCTCGCAGCGTGTTCACACTCACGTCGACGCCGCCATTGATGGGATATTCCTTGCGCAAGTTTGCGGCGATGGTGCCCATTTCCGCGCGAGCCTGCGCCAAGGTGGCGCCGGGGGCGAGCCGGCCGATGCCCACCATATCTCCACGGTCTCCGCGATTCATCATTTCGCCGGCCCAGACGCCGATGGGAGCCAGCAGGTCGGTCTTATCGAAGAGGCGAAGATTGGGAGGAAGGACGCCGATGATGGTGAAAGTCCGTCCGTCGAGTGTGAGGTTTTTCCCGACGGCATTGGGGTCCGCGCCAAAGTGAGATTGCCACAACGCGTAACTCAGAAGGGCGACGGGCGCGGTGCCGGGAGTTTCCTCCGAGGGCAGAAAATCACGGCCGAGAATCGGGCGCACACCCAGCAACGAGAGACAATTCGGGGACACGGCGTAGCCGTTGATATTCTCCGGCTGGGCTACTCCGGAGAGATTGAATGAGCGGTTGTTGAGCGCGGCCATCTGCGGCATTGTTTTGCTCTGCTTGCGCCAATCGAGGAAATCGGGATAGGAAGGAGAATGAAGGCCGACACCTAGCGTCAACTCATGTAAAACGAGCAACTGCTGCGGATTCGTGTAAGGCAGCGGACGAAGCAGAACGGCGTTAATCACGCTGAACATGGCGGTGTTGGCGCCGATGCCGAGGGCGAGAGTGAGCACGGCGACGGCGGTGAAGCCCGGATTCTTGCGCAGCATGCGCGCGCCGTAGCGGAGGTCTTGCAAGATGGAATCGAGCGAGGCGCCGACGCGAACCTCGCGCACGTTTTCTTTTACTTGCTCGACGCCTCCGAGTTCGATGCGCGCGGCGCGGCGGGCTTCTTCGGGATTTATGCCCGAGCGGATTTTGTCTTCGGCGAGCTGGTCGATGTAGGAGCGTAGTTCATCATCGAGCTCGCGATCGTTGCGCCGCCGCGTGAAGATATTGCGGAAGAGGCTCGCCATTTGCGAAAGGATGGGCATGATGGTGTCTCCTTATCCGGCGAGCCTGCTCAAGACGCTTCGAGCGCGCGGGCGATGGCCACGGAGATGCGGCCCCAGCGTTCGGTTTCGGAGTCGAGTTGGCGGCGACCGGCCTTGGTGAGCCGGTAAAATTTGGCGCGGCGATTGTTTTCGGATTCGCCCCAGGACGATACGAGCCAGCCTTCCTCTTCCATGCGGTGCAGGGCGGGGAAGAGCGAGCCGGGCTTGACCTGAAAAGTGCCCTTGGTGATCTGCTCGATGCGGCGGGAAATACCCAGGCCGTGCATGGGCTCAAGCGCCAGAGACTTGAGAATCATCATGTCCAGAGTGCCCTGCAGCAGATTGGTTTGATCTTGTGTCACGGCTCCTCCTATAGACGTTCTGTAGGACAATAGGTTAGCTCCTATAGATTGTCAATACGAACATTCAGCGGAGAAATTTCCGCGGCTAAGCGAAGGGCGGCGGGTTGACACCCCTATGCCGCGCGCTCACAATGGCCGCGCGAGACAATTCAATTTCACCGGAAAGAGGAAAGTCGATGATTCGAGGTGCGGCGTTTGTGGTTCCAGGAATCCTGATGCTGCTATTCCCGACAGGACTGGCTGCGCAAACAGCGGAACCCGGCCGCGCGGCCACTATCGCCGGCGAGATTTCCGGCGGAAGGTGTGGTGTGGCGGATGGCGCCGACGATCAGGCCGGGCACGGATTCGATCTCACGAATCTGGACCGCTCGGTCGCGCCCTGCGACGATTTCTTTCAGTTCGCGGACGGCGGTTGGGTAAAGAGCAATCCGATTCCTCCGGCGTATCCTTCGTGGGGCACGTTCAACAAGCTACGAGACGCCAATGAGGATGCGCTGCGCAAGATTTTGGAGGAGGCGGCGGGCGACAAGAATGCGGCGCTGGGGTCGAACTGGCAAAAGATCGGCGATTTCTACGCGAGCTGCATGGACGAGTCCGCGATCGAAGCGGCGGGCACAAAACCGCTGCAGACGGAGTTCGAGCGTATCGCGGCCGTGAAAGATTCGGCGGGCTTGCAGGCCGAACTTGCGCACATGCAACGGGACGGAGTGCGCGCGCTTTTTCGCTTTGGATCAGCGCAGGACTACAAAGACAGCACGCAGGAAATCGCGGAGCTTCGCCAGGGTGGGCTGGGCATGCCCGACCGCGACTACTACACGAAGGACGACGAAAAATCGGTGAAGCTGCGCGCCGCATACGTGCTGCACGTGACGAATATGTTCAAGCTGCTCGGCGATGACGAGGCCACGGCGGCTGCCGAAGCCAAGGCGGTGATGGACATCGAAACGACGCTGGCGAAAGCGTCGATGACCCGGGTGGAAACGCGCGATCCGGACAAGACCTACCACAAAATGACCGTGGCGCAGCTTCGCGAAGTCGCCCCGCATTTTGCCTGGGGCGAATTTTTCGTGGAAGCCGGGGCGCCCGAAGTTTCGAGCGTGAATCTGGCGCAGCCTGATTTCTTCAAGCAGGTGGATGCTTCGCTCGGCCCGGTTCCACTGGCGGATTGGAAAGTCTACCTGCGGTGGCATCTGATTCACACTGCAGCGCCCGCGCTTTCCGCGAAATTTGTGGATGAAAACTTTGCGTTTTACGGTAAGGAACTGCAAGGGACGAAAGAACTGCTGCCGCGCTGGCGCCGGTGCGTGCAGGCCACGGACATGAATCTGGGCGAGGCGCTGGGGCCCTATTACGTGGAGCGGAATTTTCCGCCCGCGGCAAAGGCGAAAGCGGTGGCGATGGTGAAAAATTTGATGGACGCGTTGCGCGCGGATTTGGCGACGCTCGATTGGATGAGCCCGGCCACGCGGCAGCAGGCGGCGGTGAAACTGGACGCCATCACGATCAAGATCGGCTATCCGGACAAGTGGCGCGATTATTCGCCATTCAAAGTGGATCGCGGACCGTACGTGGCGAACGCTCGCCGCGGTGGGGAATTCGCCGCGGCGTACGATCTGGCAAAAATCGGCAAGCCGGTGGACCGCACGGAGTGGGGCATGACCCCGCCCACGGTGAACGCTTATTACAATTCTTCGATTAACGAAATCGTGTTTCCGGCGGGAATATTGCAGCCGCCCTTCTACGATGCGAACCGCGATGACGCGATGAACTACGGTGGAATGGGCGCGGTCATTGGGCACGAGATGACGCACGGCTTCGACGATCAAGGCGCCAAATTCGACGCGCAGGGCAATCTGAAGAACTGGTGGACTCCGGAAGACCTGAAGAATTTCAAGGAGCGCGGCGACTGCGTGGCGAAGCAGTTTGACGAATTCGAAGTGGAAGCGGGCCTACATGAAAACGGGAAGCTGGTGGAAGGAGAGAGCATCGCCGATCTGGGCGGTGTGACTATCGCCCATGCCGCGTTTGAGAAATCGCTCGAAGGAAAGCCCGAGCCGCCGAAGATTGATGGATTCACGGCGGATCAGCGGTTCTTTCTGGCCTTCGCGCAGATCTGGGCCGGGAGTTTCCGGCCGGAGTATGGTCGAATGATTGTGGCTACAAATTCGCATCCGCTGGGACCGTATCGCGTGAGAGGGCCGCTCTCGAACATGCCGTCGTTTGCGAAGGCGTGGGGATGCGGCGCGAATTCTCCGATGGTGCGCCCCGCAGAAAAGCGCTGCCGAATCTGGTGACGTCCCGCGTGGCTAGTTCATGGCGGTGGCGTAAGTAGCGGGTGACGGTTCGGGCGCCGGCGAGTATGCGGGCGGCGCTACGATTGCTTCCTGATACTTTCGATACCACAGCGCCTCGCTCGCTCTCTGCCACAATCTCGTCCCAATCCAGCTGAGGATGATCAGCTGCCCAAGCACAAATGCCAGGCCCGTGGATTCCGGGCGCAGGCTAACCATCCAGATGCGAACTCCAACGCCGAAAATAATCCAGGCGATCAGGCTGATTCGAAAATAGAGCCAGAAGAGCAAGCCGAAATGGCGGCGCAAAAGGCCGGCCGAAATCTTCAAGGCACGGCGCATCTTTTTTTCATCTTCGGCGACGGCGATGACCTGGGCCATGTCAAACCACAGGCGCGTGACCAACAAAAGGAAAAGAATCACGACGGCTGCAGCGAAGAAAAAATACACGGAGGGCATGGGTGAGATGGACTTTTCCGCTATACGGCTGTAAATGGCGCGAACGATGGCTGCAAGAATGCCGATCGGTATGAGCACGAGGGCGAAATAAATCAGCAGGCGGAAAAATCGCCAGAAATGGTAGCCGCAGGCCTCGAAGAAAGCGCCGGTGGTGGGTCGCTCGTCGCGATAATAGGCGACCAGGATGCCGCCGGTGGCGAACAACATGAAGACCATATAGATGAGGGAGAAATGCATGGCCGAGTGGCCGGGCCCTTCGATAGGGGAGTCAGGCTGGCCGGCCAGTTCTGCCATCGCGGTTAGATCAAAGCTGTGAACCAGGCGAGGCGCGGACTGGAGGCTGTGATCGAGCGCGGGCTCGGCGCGATCCACCATTCCCTTGGTGGCGAAAGTTCCCAGGACGATGCTGAGGATGAATATCCACCACACCAGTCGCTGCCAGCGCCAGACGAGAGCGGCTCCCGCGAGAAACGTTTTCGGATTACCTTCCGCCATTTTGTTTTGCTCTCCGTCTCGCTAGGTCAGCCAAGCCAGCATTTGCTCGGCCCATTCGGCGGCAAACAGCCAGATGTTCGATAGCTTGTGAATCGCGTGCTGGTCGGGTTCCACCTGATAGCTGTTGTTGAAGAAATTGCGGTCGAGCCAGACTCCGTGAGTGGGATCAATCTCCGCGGAAACAACCTTGGCTTTGCGGTCGTATTCGTAACGAATCCAGCGGTCCTTGCCATCCCAGTGTTCGATTACCGACGGGGCATTGTCGAATTTGATTTCGACGTCCACGGGGAAAACGAAATCGCCCTTGCGGTGGAGGGTGACGAAGTTGCGATAGACGGTGTCGTCCTGCTTGCCCGCAGGCTTCTTCGGCTGCTTTTCCCACCAATCGATGGGATCGGAATGCACGTCGAGGATTTCGTAGTCCAGGATGTTGGTGCCGTAAACGGCTTGATCGAAATACCAGCGCAGGTTCTGGCCGGAGACTTCCTCGATCGTTTTCAGGAAGTCCTCGCCGGTGGGATGCTGGAAGCGATAGCGCAGGAAATAGACGTGCAGGGCTTCGCGCATCTTGTCTTCGCCGATGATTTTTTCGAGCGTGAGCAACACCGTGGCGGTCTTACCGTAAGTCACGGAGCCATAGGCCGAGTCGTCGAGGAACTTCCAGGCGAAGTGCGTGAGCGGATCGGTGTCCGGCACCGTCAAATAGAAGACGCGCAACTGGCCGCGCTCGCCGACCTTGGCGAAGGGGAAGTTGAGCGAGGAAGTATCCTTCCCGTAGAGCGCGTCCATCGTTTTCGCTTCCATGTAGCTGTTGATGCCCTCGTCGAGCCAGGCTTCTTCGAATTCGTTGGTGGCCACCATGCCGTACCAATACTGGTGGCCGAACTCATGATTTGTCACGACCTCAGGCACCAGCACGCCTTTCGGCATGTTCCAGTTCGTGCCGAGGGTGATGAGCGTGGGATATTCCATTCCACCCGCGTCGGATGCACCGTGCGGCGGGTCCACCAGGGTAAGGCGGTCGTAGGGATAGGGGCCGATCCATTTATCGTAAAGATCGAGCGTGCCCTTGGCTGCCTGCATGTAGCGCGGGGCGGTGGCCATATTGCCGGGCGACATCAACAAGTGAATTTGCACCGTGCCGGCGCTGCCGGTCCAGGAATCTTCGACGACGGTGTAGGAGGGGCTGGCGGTCCAGGAGAAATCGTGGACGTCTTCGGAGTGGAACGTGACGGTTTTCGTGCCGTCGGGATTGTTCGCGCTCGAGACGAGATCGCCGCCCGCGCCGACGATCTCGTTTTGCGGTAGCGTGAGCTTCACATCGAAGGTTCCAAAGTCGGCGAAGAATTCCGAGTTGGCGTGGAACTGATGGCAGTTCCAGGCGTTTTTCCACCACACGCCGACTTTTGGAAACCACTGGCCGACCATGACGAAGTCGCGTTTGTAACCCGTGCGATGGAGGACTTCGGGAAGCTTGTCGTGAAAGGAAATGTGGAACTGCACGGAAGCGCCCGGAGCCACGGGCTTCGGCAGGGTGACCTGGAAAACCGTGCGGTCGTTCGTATTGTTATCGTCCGGATGGATGAATTCCATCTTGCTGGTCAAATCGCCCGCGCCCTCGGCTTCGAACTTGGTGACGTCGATTGAACCAGCGTGCTTTTCGTTCCAGCCGGCATCCGGACCCGTGCCACGCGTGCCGACCAGGCGGACCTCGGTCATAAATGTGGATTGGGGCTGGAAAGCGTTCAGATATAGATGGAAAGGAAAGGTCTGCTGCGGCTGGCCGGTAAGGTTGCGATAGGTTAGCGTTTCGTTCGCGTCAATCGTGTGCTTTACTGCGTCGAGTTTGGCGTCGATGTCGTAGGCAACGATGCGAGTGGAAAGAGCCTGGTGAATTTCGGTAGTTGCGGCGGCTGGCGCGGGCTTCGCCGCTGAGGCTTGCGGCACCGCTTCCGACAATCCGGGCGCGGCGAGCAAAGCAATGACCGCAAGAATTGAGACACACGTAGATCGCCGCATTCATCCCCCGAAGTACGCTAACGACTGCGGATCCCTCATAACCGGATGAAGGAAACGCGTAAACAATATGCCATGCGTCCGATGCATGCAAGGAAGGAGTAATTGCCGATCGTATGGATGCTGGAGCGGCCGGGATGACGCCTATTCTTGATCGCCTCTGCCAAAACAATGAGGTATTCTTTTGGCCATGAAAATCATACTGAATTCTCTGATTGTTATTTTGTTGGGGGGCGTCATGGCAGGACCATCGGCGACTAAGATCAAGGAAACGCCGGCGGATGCGTTGCTGATTCTGTCCAAGAACGATCAGACGCTGGCGATTGTTGATCCCGCGACGCTGCAAGTGCTGGCGCGAATTCCGGTGGGGCACGATCCGCACGAAGTGATCGCGTCACAAGATGGAAAGACGGCGTACGTGTCCAACTATGGAGGCGGGGCTTATAACACGCTGGCGGTCGTCGATCTTGTGGAGCAAAAGGCGCTCGCCCCGATCGATCTTGGTGCGTTGCGCGGGCCGCACGGATTGACTTTCGTGGGCGGAAAAACGTGGTTCACGGCGGAGGCGGCGAAAGCGATCGGGAGTTACGATCCCACAACCAAGACCATTAATTTGATCCTGGGCACGGGGCAGAACAGAACGCATATGATTTACGTTTCGCCGGACATGAAACGAATTGTGACCACGAATGTAAGTTCCGGCACGGTGAGTATAATCGACAAAGAGGGCAGCCACGCTGGGCCGCCTCCAGGGCCTACGGGCGGAGATTGGAATGAGACAGTGGTGCGCGTCGGCCCAGGCTCCGAAGGATTTGATGTTTCCGTTGACGGCAGGGAAATCTGGGTGGCGAACGCCGGAGACGGGACTGTATCGATCATCGATTCTGCAAGCAAGCAGGTGACGCAAACGCTTGCCGCCGATGTGGCCGGGGCGAACCGGCTAAAGTTCACGACGGATGGCAAATTGGCATTTATTTCTACGCTGCGCGGGCCGGCGGTGACCGTGATCGATTATGCGACGCGCAAAACGGTGAAGCGAATCACGGTTGGACGCGGCGCGGCGGGAATTGCGATACAGCCGGACGGCTCGCGCGCGTTCGTAGCGTGTTCTCCGGATGATTACGTTGCCGTCATCGACCTGCGCTCGCTCGAGGTGGTTGCGCACGTCGATGCGGGACACAATCCTGACGGGATGGCCTGGGCCACGCGACGCTAGGGCCCGCGACAAAGTGAGCTCACCCAGTCCTACCGAAGGTCCTTCCTCGCAACGCTCGCTGGCCGCTTCCAGCAAGCGGCTGCTGCCGTGGCTGATCGCGGTGGCATTCTTCATGGAGTCGCTCGACACCACCATTCTGAATACTGGGGTGCCGACGATTGCGGCGGCGCTCCACGTGGCTCCGCTCAGCATGAAGTCGGTGCTGGCAAGTTACACGCTCAGCCTGGCGATTTTCATTCCCATCAGCGGCTGGATGGCCGACCGATTCGGAACTCGCCGTGTGTTCGCCTCAGCGATCGGAATCTTCACCTTGGGCTCATTTCTTTGCGGGATATCGAGCAACATTCATTTGATGGTTGCGTTCCGCATATTGCAAGGTTGCGGCGGATCGATGATGGTGCCTGTCGGCCGGCTGACTATTGTGCGCACGTTCGCTAAATCCGAACTGGTGCGCGCCATGAGCTTCGTGGCCATCCCCGGCTTGATTGGTCCTATGCTCGGACCGATCGCCGGCGGACTAATCGTCGGCTACTTTCACTGGCGGCTGATCTTCTTCGTGAATATTCCGATTGGGCTGACCGGCTTGTACCTGGTGTACCGGCATCTGCCGGATTACCGCGAGCACACCGATCCTTTGGATGTGGCGGGACTGCTTCTTTTCGGATCTGGCGTGGGCTTGCTCTCGTATGTCCTCGAAGTATTTGGCGAACATACACTCGGCACGGCGGCGATCCTCGGACTTTTGTGCGTTTCGATCCTTCTGCTGGCGGGTTACAGATTTCATGCGGCGCGGACGCCGCATCCGATGCTGCGTCTCGCGCTATTTCGGATTCGCACGTTTCGCGCAGCAGTGGCGGGGAGCTTCGTGACGCGACTGGGCATTGGAGGAATTCCATTTCTCTTTCCGTTGCTGTACCAGGTGGGCCTCGGATTCACGCCCATTCAGTCCGGGCTATTGATGATGCCGCAGGCGATTGCGGCGATGAGCCTGAAGGTAACCATGCCGCGGATCCTGGAGCGCTTTGGCTACCGCGCCGTGCTGGTTTCAAACACGCTGCTGATCGGCGTGCAGATAATGCTTTTCGCGACTATCGGCGCGAAGACGCCGGTGTGGCTGATCGTCGGCGAAGTCTTCTGCTACGGATTCTTCACCTCACTGCAATATACGGGCATGAGCACGCTGGTCTTCGCCGATGTGAACGAGGAGCAGGCGAGTGCGGCGAGCTCCTTTTCGAGCACGATGCAGCAGATGTCCATCAGTTTCGGAGTCGCTTCGGCCTCGCTGGTAACTGCATTTTTCATTCCCGACCGCCATACTTCAAATAGTGCCGAATTCGTTCATGGCGTTCACCGCGCCTTCCTTGTGTTGGGCGGGATGACTCTACTATCGACGATCGTTTTTCGGGAATTAAGAAGGGGAGACGGTGACGCCGTAAGCCAGCGCAAGCAGGTCCACGCGGGGTAGCGCAAGATTCCTGGTTGGAAGTATGACTGGGCAGCCCGATTTCCGTGGGCAATGGCCTGGAATCCAGCCGACCCTCGCCAGAGAGGGCGAGGACGATGCCCGAAGCCGGTTTCCAAGCAAAGGAAATTTGAAAACAGAGCGACGGGCCACGTCGCCATCTGCCGGTAGATGTATGCAACGTTAAAAAACCATAATTTCTTGTTGACATCAAAAACCATTTATGCGAAGTTCCGCCCCGCCAGGAGCATACCTGGGGAAACAAGGGGAGAGTTGTTTCATTTCGAGATCGCGATCGCATTCGGGCTAGGCGGGACGACTGCAAATCGCAACCCCAGGCTCCGGCCGAGGAGACACAAACCTCTATGAAGCTGACGAGATGGATTTGTATTCTGCTGTTCGCATGCGTGCCTGTTTCAACTGCGTTTGCCCGATCGGACGACACCGCGAAAGCGAAAAGCAATCCTCCCGCCACTGCCGCGAAGTCAGACGACAAAGCGGCGGATTCCGCAGATAAAAAAGCGTCGGCAACTGCGACTCCCGCGCCGAACGCGAAGGTCGCAGCGTTGTTGGACGTGCTGGTGAAGAAAGGCGTCCTGGCGCCAGCGGAGGCCAACGAAATTCGAAACGCTTCCCCGGATGCTGAAGTGCAGCTTCTGGTGGATGCGCTCAGCCGAAAGGGCATCTTGAGCGCTGCCGATCTAGCTGGGGTTGCCACGCCGGACGCAGCGCCCGCAAGCGGAACGACATTCGTTGCGCCGTCGCCATCGGCAACATCGAACGACGGTGTGGTATCGGCTTCGACAACGGACGTACAACAGCAGCAGGCACCGAAACCGCGAAATCCGCAACCGCAAACACAAGTTGCAGGCGCGGAGCCTGTGTCCTCCAAGCCTCCGGTGCCAGGAGTAGTTCCGGCGGTCGTTCCCATCCGCGCGCTTCCCATCGACCCGCCCACGAAGGACGGTCTCGTTGCCGCGTTCAAAACCGGCGGCGTGAAGATGACGCCCTACGGATTCATCAAGGCTTCGGCGGCACATGATTCGAGTTCGCCGAACGGCGACGACTTTCCGTTTGTCGGGATCTTCCTCAGCTCCACGTCAATCTTGAATACGGGCCCGACGAAGGATCCGGAATTCCACTTGAAGGCTCGCTCCACGCGAATCGGCGCGAACTTCGAGTGGCCCGACGCTTCGCCGAAGGTGGTGGTTACGGGCCGCGTGGAAGGCGACTGGGAAGGCAACTTCAGCGAAGTGGATAACCGCGACGTAACTTCGATTCGAAGCCCTTTGTTCCAACTGCGCTTGGCGTACGCGCGGGTGGACTACGAGGCCACGGATAAGTGGGACTTCTTCTTCGAAGGCGGACAGGATTGGGCGATATTTTCGTCAACTGTCCTCCCGAACCTGTTTGAGACCACTTTCCTGGGCGCATTCTATGGCACGATCTACGACCGTTCGCCGCAGATGCGCTTCGGCACAACGTACAAGATCGGCGGATCGCGGAATATCAAGATCTCTCCGGAATTTGCGCTGATGATGCCCAGCACAGGTCAAATCGAAAAGCTGGGTTCATTGGGTTTGCCGGGCCAAATCGGGCAAGCGGAGCGCGAGGGCGCGGACTCCGGGAAGCCTGAGTTGGAATCCAGGGTGGTCTTGCAGTTCCAACTCGACAAGGCGCCAGCAGTTCCGTCAGCGCAACTCTTCTGGGCTGGATTCTATTCTCACCGCACGTCCATCGTCTCAACCAGCAACTACGGTACGCCGACGGCGTCGTGTCTTGACAACATAGTTCTGTGCGAAGAGTATGAGGCAGCTTTCCCGAATGGCTTTACAACCTCGAGCAAGCAGTACGGCAACCAGGCTGGCTTCCAATTGCCGACACGATGGGCCACGCTGATAGGATCCGCATATTTCGGCGGCGACCTGCGCTTCTTCCTTGGCGGTCAAGTGAATTCGTACGCCACCGACACCACACTTCTGGCGAACCCGATTACGTTCGCTACGGTTGACGGCGGACCGCTTGCCGCAGCCGGCGCAGCAACGCTCGCGACCAACGGCGCTGGAGCGGTCGTGGTTGCCCCGCAAAAGCCGATCCGTTCGTTCGGCGGATTCCTCAACCTGGGTCTGCCTCTCTCACGCTGGGTTAACGCCGATCCGAAAGGCCGCATGGGTGGCTGGCAGCTCTATCTCCACATCGGCAAAGACCAGGTGGTGCACAGAGATTTGACCAACCCCAACTACAGTCCGGCAGCCAACACCTTGTCACCGTTGCCCTTGTTGATGGGCAAGATGTTTGCGGCGACTCTCTACTACAAGCTCAACCCGTGGTGCACATTCGGCACCGAGTATTCGGTGTACGCTTCGCGGCTCGCGCCCGGCGACACTTATCTTATTGCCGGAAGTCCGTCCAACGAATGGCAAGACCATCGGATCGAGTTTGGGCCCGTGTTCACGTTCTAAACGGGTTCGTGGTGGCGATTGTTACTATCGGGCGCGGGGACGGATTCCTCTCAGTGCCGTGGCGGCACCTGAAAGATCCGGTCCCCGGCCTCACAGACTGAAAAGGCACCATGGGCTCCCCTTATCGCTCTCTCGGGTTGTTAGCGGTATTGTTTCTGGCCGCTGCCATCGGCGCAGCTGCGGATTCGTCCCAGTACACGCCGACGCGGATCAAAGTTCTGACTGCTGAGTTTCACCCGGTGGCGGATTCTAACCCGATCCCCAAGGATTGCGATTTGCAGAACTTCTCCGCGTATTGCAATGAGAGTAAGAATGTGACCGGGGAAAGCATCATGAGAGTGCAGGACAGCGACGGGAACTCGTTCATCATTACATGCTCAGTGGATTCGCGCTGGTCCAAGTGTGCTCCGCTGGCGGTGGGCGAGAGTTACGAAGCGCGCAAAGGAAAACACGGCCTGACAGTCTGGATCCAAAATCCAAACGGCAAGGTATCTACGAGGTTATTTCGATTGGCTGGGGATGTGCCCACGCCGCAGTCCAGCGCCGCCAGCAGACAATCGAACAGTGTGCCAGAGACGTTGAGTCCTGCGCCGGCCGCGCAAACCCCAGTTGCCGCAGATTCAGAGGCGCGCCCGGCCCAGCAGCCAGTCGCCGTAGCGCCGGGACAGAAGGCGTCGGATTCAGCGCCGCTTGCCGCGCCCGCACCACCCCTTCGCTCCGCCCAGAAAGTTCCTGCTGGGACCGTTCTGTGCAATTTTATTTCTACACCACCGGGAGCTGAAATCACCCTGGATGGAAAATATGCGGGCAGCACGCCATCCGGGATTGCCCTTACTCCCGGGACGCACACCATAGAGATGTCGTTGCCGGGGTTTGCTTCGTGGAAGCGGGACCTTGCAGTGTCAGAGGGTTCCGATTTGACGGTTAACGCGACTTTAGAAAAGCAACAGTAATGGGTTAGGTGCGCTACAGCGGGTCCGACCAAGCTCTAAAGGCTAAATCCAGCTCTTAACGGAGGAACGCATGGCGAGTAACGCTCAGCGGGTGGGAACCGGTACTCCCGAGTACGGCATCTGGCGCGTAATCATGGCTTCATCTGTGGGTACCATGATCGAGTGGTATGACTTCTACATCTTCGGAAGTTTGGCGGCCATTCTTTCCTTGAAGTTCTATCCCCCCGGGCACGACACATTCGCACTGATAGCATATCTCGCCACGTTCGCCGTGGGCTTTCTGGTGCGGCCGTTCGGCGCACTCTTTTTCGGGCGCATCGGCGACGTGGTCGGGCGCAAATACGCCTTTCTCGTCACCCTCACGATTATGGGTCTTTCCACGTTCGCCATCGGCCTGATGCCGTCCTTCGCGACGGCTGGCTGGTTCTCGCCCATCGTGCTGATTTTGATCCGCGTTCTGCAAGGACTGGCTCTGGGCGGGGAATACGGCGGCGCGGTGGTTTACGTGGCCGAAAACGTCCCGGACAACAAGCGCGGGTTCTACACCAGCTTCATCCAGATCACCGCAACTCTCGGACTTTTCGTGTCGCTCATCGTGATTCTCGTTACGCAGAATTCGATGTCGAAGGAAGACTTCGCGGCCTACGGCTGGCGCATTCCGTTCCTGATTTCCATCATCCTCGTGGCCATCTCTCTCTACATCCGGCTGAAGATGAAGGAGTCGCCCATTTTCGCTCAGCTCAAGAGCACGGGAATGACCTCCGCGCAACCGCTGAAGGATGCATTCACGAAATGGCCGAACTTGAAGCTGGTGCTGATTTCACTCTTCGGAGCGACGGCGGGGCAGGGCGTGGTGTGGTACACCGGTCAGTTCTACGCTTTGTTCTACATGCAGACGGTTCTGAAAGTGGACATCAAAACCGCCAACATCATTGTGGCCATCGCTCTCTTGATTGGCATGCCGTTCTTCACCGTGGTGGGAGCGCTTTCCGATCGCATAGGCCGGAAAAAGCTTATGATGGCAGGCTGCCTGCTCGCCGTCCTCACTTACATCCCGATTTACCACGCCATGGAACGCGCCGCAGGGAACAACATTGTCTCGGTAACGCACACGCGCAACAAAATAACCGGTGCAATCGCGCTCACGGCAATGACTACCGACGCGACGGGCGCGTTGGTTCCTGCCAAGGTGGCGTCGAATCCCAACGAAACAATGCTGGTGCTGCTGATTTTCTTGCAGGTCCTCTACGTATGCCTGATTTATGGTCCTATCGCTGCCTATCTGATTGAGGCTTTCCCGGCAAAGATTCGCTATACCTCCGTTTCGCTGCCTTACCATATAGGAAACGGAGTGTTTGGAGGATTGCTGCCGCTCATTGGACTTTCCTCGGTCGCGGCCACCGGCAATATTTATGCGGGCCTTTATTACCCGATGATAATTGCCGGCATGACGTTCATCGTTGGCAGCATTTTCCTGAAGGAGACTCACAACACCCGAATCTGGTCTGAGGCTGGAGTCGCAGGCGCCACCCCGGTAGGGGAGTGAGCGGCGAGATTCCGGCATAGTCTCTTTCGAGCCCTCGGCTGATACTGCGCACGTTTTACGCAGTGCGTTCAGGATCAGCCGAGGGTTCATTTTTTGTGAACTGAAAGCCCGCCGAGGGCCTCCCTGGGAATTGAACTCAACGCTCTCATTACGTTGTGACCGGAAACAATGCCCGAGCCTCGGTTGACGCCCTTCGCTGCACCTATTAGACTGATTTATAATGGTTGAAGGCCCGGAATTATGCCGGGCGCCGGGTGAGACCGCTTTACACAATGGGCTCGACGATCCTACAGCAGAAGCGCCACCAGCAAATCCTGACGGACGTGGTGCGTGCCTACATCGAGACGGGCGAACCCGTGTCGTCGCGGAGCATTGCGCGCATGCACGTCGAACCGCTGAGCCCAGCGACTGTGCGCAACGTGATGGCCGACCTCGAAGATCAAGGCTTGCTCTACCAGCCGCACACTTCCGCGGGACGCGTTCCCACAGCGGCAGCTTACCGATTTTTTGTGGAGCAGGTGGCGGCGCAGGCGACCGCAAGTCCGGAAGACCGCCAGTGGATTCGGCGAGAACTAGAAGCCGCGCAGACGCCGGAAGCTGTGATGGAGCGCGCGAGTCACGTGCTGGCAGCTGTTTCGCGCGGACTTGGAATTTTTATTTCGCCACCATTGGCGCGTAGCGTGGTGGAGCATTTGCGGTTTCTGCTTTTGCCGGATGGCCGCGTTCTGATCGTGCTGGTTTCGGGCGGGGGACAGACACGCGACAAATTGATTCGTCCCGAGCGCACGTTTCGCCAGGAAGACCTCGACCGTATCGCTGACTATCTGAACCGGCATTACATCGGCTGGACGCTCGAAGCCATGCGCGCCGATCTTCGCAAGCAGTTAGAACAGGAGCGCGAGCAATACGGCCGCCTGGCGGATGACGCGCTGCTGCTGTGCGATCCGAGCATTCTGGGTGACGGGGCGGACCGCAAGATCTACGTTGAGGGTGCGGCGATGATTGCCGCTTCCAACGATTTCACCAACCAGGAGCAGTTGCGCGAGTTGCTCGAAGCCATTGAGGAAAAAGACCGCCTCATCGCGCTTTTGAGTGGCTGCATCGAAGCGCCCGAGCCGGTTCACGTGGAGCTGGGATTGGATAAAATTTCGAACGGCGGAAAACATCTTGCGCTCGTTTCCGCTTCGTATTCATCTAAAGACCAGGTGCAGGGTACGCTTGGGATCCTGGGGCCGATGCGCATGCACTACGAACGCGTCATCACGGCCGTGGCGTTCATGGCGCAGATATTTTCGGAGAACGAGGAAGGGAGCTGACTTTTTCGATGCCGCACAAGGATAAGGACAAATCGAGCTCCGCAGCCGCAGCCGGAGCGGAGAAGCTCCGCGCGCCGTTAGAATTCGTGCCGCGAAACGACGCGGACGCTTCGCCGCCAGTAGATCCCGTTTCGGAAGCTGCTTCCGGCGATGCGCTCCAGAAATTACAAGCCGAAAAACAGGAGCTGATGAACACGCTTGTTCGCAGGCAGGCGGACTTTGAAAATTATCGCAAGCGCGTGGAAAAAGAGCGGCAGCAGGATCGCCATCGCGGCGTGGAGTCGCTCATCGAAAGTATTTTGCCGGTGCTGGATGCATTCGACCGCGCTCTGGCCGCGAGCGATGATCCCGTGTATGCGGAATATCAGAAAGGCTTCGAGCTGATTCGCCGCCAGCTTTCGGACTTGCTAACGAAGCAGGGATTGGAGCGTATCGAAGCCGTGGGCAAGGAATTCAACCCGCATTTGCATCACGCCATCGAGCGCGTGGAAACCACAGAACACCCGGATGGCACCGTCGTTGGCGAGTTGCAATCTGGTTATACGTTCCACGGGCGAGTCGTGCGGCCCGCCATGGTTCGTGTGGCAAGTACGCGCGAATCGTGAAGCTCCGCCGATGCATCGGAAAGAGAATCGTTTGAGTCTGAATTTATATTTCACGCGAATCAGGCGCGGCTAAAACGCCCGCTTCGAAATTAAAAAGACAAGGGAACCATGGCAGCAAAGAGCTCGCAAGATTTCTACGAAGTGCTCGGCGTGGCGCGCGATGCTTCGGCCGACCAGATCAAGTCCGCTTATCGCAAATTGGCGTTGCAGTGGCATCCGGATCGCAATCCGGAAAAAAAGGAAGAGGCCGAGCACAATTTTCGGCAGGCGAGCGAAGCCTATAGCGTCCTTTCCGATCCGCAAAAACGCGCAGTCTATGACCGCTATGGCGCCGCCGGGCTGAATAACCGCGGCTTTGATTCCGGTTTCAACTCCAGCATATTCGAGGAATTTCAGGACATCCTTGGCGACCTATTCGGGTTCGAGGAAGTTTTGGGCGGAGGGCGCCGGCGCGGAAGCCGTGGCCCACGAGGCCAGCGCGGTGCGGATTTGCGCTACGACATGTCGCTCACCTTCGAAGAAGCCGCCACGGGAGCCAACACCAAGATTCGCATCGCCCGCCGTGAAACTTGCGAGACCTGCAAAGGCACGGGAGCGAAGCACGGCAGTGGAATGGAAACTTGTCGCACGTGCGGCGGACATGGACAGATGTCCTACCAGCAGGGATTTTTTTCCATCACGCGGACTTGCCCGGCCTGCCAGGGCGCCGGTCGCACAATTCGGGAAGCGTGCGCCACGTGCCGCGGGCAGGGGCGCATTGAACGCGAGCGCACTTTAGAGGTCGGGATTCCGGCCGGCGTCGATTCCGGGACGCGGCTTCGCATGGCTGGGCAGGGCGAGCCCGGCACGAACGGCGGACCTGCGGGCGATCTCTACATTTTTCTCGAAGTGAAAGAGCACGCGTTTTTTGAGCGCCGCGGTGCGGACCTTTATTGCACGATCCCGGTGAGCATCGCGCAGGCGTCGCTTGGCGCGACGGTCAGAATTCCGACGCTGCAGGGTGATGAAGACCTCGAAGTCCCCGAAGGCACTCAGTCTGGCCAGATTTTCCGCAAGAAGGCCAAGGGGCTGCCGAATCCGCACGGGGGACGCGGCGACCTTTACGTGAGCATCCGCGTGGTGATCCCGTCGAAGGTATCACGCGAACAGCGCCGCTTGCTTGAACAGCTCGGGCAGTCCATGAAAGTCGAGAACAAGCCCGCGGAGCGCTCGTCGAGCTTCTTTGACAAGGTTAAAGACATCTTCGGGTAAAGCTGCGCTCTCGCCGTTCCATTTCTCTCAGTTATCTACGTTCATGTGTGGTTGCATTCCCTCCGTCGGGTTAGAATGCCTGCGATGCGCCGCCGCTTCTTTGTCGATCGGTTCGATTCGAGTTCAGCCACTCTCGTTGGCGACACGGCCGAGCATCTCGGGCGCGTCCTGCGAGCCGAGCCGGGCCAGCTGTATGAATTGAGCGACGGCGAGCGCGTGTGGCTCGCGCGTGTGGAAAGCGTCGCGCTGCCAAAGCGGGGCGAGAATCGCATCGAATTCGCGCTGGTCGAACCCATCGAATCGCGCGAGCCCGCTCTGCAGCTGAATCTGCTCGTGTCCATCGTCAAATTCGACCACTTCGAATGGTGCCTGGAAAAGGCCACGGAACTCGGTGTGACGGAGATTATTCCGCTTGCGGCCGCTCGCACGGACAAACCCTTGCTTGCTGCTGCGAGCAAGCGCTGGGCGCGCTGGGAGCGAATTCTAGCGGAATCCGCGCAACAAGCGCGGCGGCTGCGCCCTCCAGTGCTGCGCGCCACGCTTCGCGGCGCGCGAAAGGGCGAAGTACCGAACCCCATGCGGCCCGAAGCAGCCTTCGCGCAGGTTACCGCTGCGTGCAAGATTCTGCTATCCGAGCGGCGCGAGGCGAAGCCAATCCGCGATGTGCTCACCGTTTACGCGGAACCGACCGCCGCACTCGCAATTGGCCCGGAAGGTGGCTGGACCGACGACGAATTCGCAGCCGCGGCGCACGCCGGATTCACCGAAGCTTCGCTCGGCGAAAATGTTTTGCGCACCGAAACGGCCGTCCTCGCGGGCGTGGCAATTCTGCATTTCGCCCTCGGCGAATGACAATTTGCGGAATCAAGAGCCCTTCGTGAGAAGCCCGTTGCAAAACTTGGCGCGCATCGCCCTGCCGTGCTATAAATAATTAGGCGCCGAATGCTTGACCTCTCCAATCCTGGACAATCGAACACGCCCGAGAGCTCCCGTTTGCCTCAATTGCGGCGCGAGCTGCGCAGTTGGACGCGCGATCTGGCCGTGGCCCTGGGACTTATTCTGGTAATTATCATATTTTTGTACCAGCCGGTGAAGGTCGAGGGCACCAGCATGACGCCGCTTCTGAGCGACCAGGAGCGCATTTTCATCAACAAATTTGTTTATCGCTTCGAGCCGATTGAGCGCGGCGATGTGGTGGTTTTCTGGTACCCTCTCGACCGCTCGAAATCCTTTATCAAGCGAGTCATCGGCTTGCCGGGCGAAACGCTCGAGATGCGCGGCGGGCGCTTGTACGTGGACGGGAAAGAACTGAAGGAGCTGTATATTCCGCCGAGTTACCTCGACGGTTCGAGTTATGGCCCGATCAAGATTCCCGAGGGAAATTATTTTGTGATGGGCGACCACCGCGATAGCTCTAATGATTCGCGCGTCTTCGGTCCCGTTGGCCGGCCGTTTATTTACGGGAAAGCCGTGTTCGCCTACTGGCCGGCGGACCATTTCGGCTCGCTCACAATGTCATCAACGGTAAACGCGGCATCACGATGAAATCTTCTGGAGGACACACTGGCGCAACACCCCGCAGGTCGCGCGATCCTCGCGCTCGAAGACGGGCGAGTTTTTAAAGGCCGCGCGGCGGGCGCTCGCACGCGACGTGGCGGCGAAGTTGTTTTTAATACCAGCCTTACCGGCTATCAGGAAGTTTTCACCGATCCCAGCTATTCCGGGCAGGTCGTCTGCCTGACCTACCCGCACATCGGCAACGTCGGCACGAATCTCGACGACGAAGAATCCTCGAAGCCCTATATCGAAGCGCTCGTGGTGCGCGAATTTTCGGCGCTGGCTTCGAATTGGCGCTCAAGCGAATCCGCGCAGGAATATCTTGAACGCCATGGCGTCCCAGTAATCTGGGATCTGGATACGCGCGCGCTGGTGCGCCATCTTCGCGAAGTGGGCGCACTGCGAGGCGTCGTGGCCACCGACGACACGCCCACCGAAAAACTGATCGCCGAAGCTCGCGCGCTCCCGACCATGGCTGGGCTCGAACTTGCCAGCCGCGTTACCTGTGCGAAACAGTACGATTGGTCCGGCGGCTCAATCGATCTTGCTGAGCCTATCGCCGGCATGCCCGCTCGGGAGGCCGGGAATGCCCATCGCGTCGTCGCCTACGATTTCGGCATCAAGCAGAATATTTTGCGCCTGCTTGTGGATCATGGCTGCGAAGTCACCGTCGTTCCGGCGCAGACTTCCGCCGAAGACGTGCTCGCGCTCAAGCCGCACGGAGTATTCCTCTCGAACGGGCCCGGCGATCCTGAGCCCATTGGCTACGCTGTCTCAAACATTCGCAAGCTGCTCGGCCGCGTACCGATTTTCGGGATCTGCCTCGGACATCAGCTCTGCGGCCTCGCGCTGGGTGGGCGCACGTTCAAACTGAAATTCGGACATCACGGCTCGAACCATCCGGTGAAGAATCTGCGGACGCAGAAAGTGGAAATCACCGCGCAGAATCACGGCTTTTGCGTGGACCCCGATTCGCTGCCGTCGAGCGACGTCGAAGTCACGCACTTGAACCTGAACGACCACACGAATGAGGGCATGCGCCACCGCTCGCTGCCTTTGTTCAGCGTTCAATATCATCCGGAGGCCTCGCCCGGCCCGCATGATGCGCGCTACCTGTTCGATGATTTCATCGCACTGATGGAGCAGGGCACGTCGTGACGGAGAAGAATGCCGAAACGCACTGACATCAAGAAAATTCTGATCATCGGCTCGGGGCCGATAATCATCGGGCAGGCGTGCGAGTTCGACTACTCCGGCACACAGGCCTGCAAGGCGCTGCGTTCGGAGGGCTACGAGGTCGTTCTGGTCAATTCGAACCCGGCGACGATCATGACCGATCCTGAAACCGCGGATCGCACATACATCGAGCCGCTGGCGAAGGAATATCTGGAAGCCATCATTGCAGCGGAGCGTCCCGACGCGCTGCTTCCAACTGTAGGTGGACAGACTGGCCTTAATCTCGCCGTGGAACTCGCCGAGGCGGGAATTCTTGAGAAATATAATGTGAAGCTGATTGGCGCGTCGCTGCGCTCGATTAAGATCGCTGAAGATCGCCTGCTCTTTAAAGACGCATGCCGCAAGATTGGACTTGAAGTTCCCGCGTCTGAGGTCGTCACCACGGTGCCGGATGCGGTGCGCCTGGCCGATGCGCTCGGATATCCGGTGGTGATTCGTCCATCGTTCACGCTTGGAGGCACGGGCGGATCGATTGCCTACAATCGCGAGGAATTCGCAGACCTGATTGCGCGCGCTCTCGATGCCAGCCCCGTCCATCAGGCGCTCATCGAGGAATCCGTGCTCGGCTGGAAAGAATTTGAACTCGAAGTGATGCGCGATTTCCGCGACAACTTCGTGGTCATCTGCTCGATCGAGAACTTCGATCCCATGGGCATCCACACGGGCGACTCCATCACGGTTGCGCCCGCGCAGACTTTGACCGACAAGGAATATCAGCGCATGCGAGATGCGGCGGCTGCCATCATTCGCGAAGTGGGAGTGGAAACGGGCGGCTCCAACATTCAGTTCGCCATCGACCCGCAGACCGGCCGCATGGTGGTGATCGAGATGAACCCGCGCGTCTCGCGAAGTTCGGCTCTCGCGAGCAAGGCCACCGGGTTTCCCATCGCCAAAATTGCCGCAAAACTCGCGGTGGGCATGACTCTCGATGAAATCCCCAACGACATCACCAAGAAAACACCGTGTTCGTTCGAGCCTACGATTGATTATGTCGTGGCGAAAATTCCCAAATGGCAATTCGAGAAATTTCCGGGAAGCGATACCACACTCTCGACGCAAATGAAGTCGGTTGGCGAAGTGATGGCCATCGGGCGCACGTTTCAGGAAGCGCTGTGCAAGGGAATCCGCTCGCTCGAGCCGCACACGCCATGGCGCGCTCCGGCCGACGTGACGACTGCACTGCTGCGCGAAAAACTCCACGTGCCGGGGCCGGACCGCATCCACTGGCTCTTCGAGGCGCTCGAGCGCGGCATGACCGGCGAAGAGGTTTGTTCGCTGACGAAAATCGATCCCTGGTTCATTCGCCAGATGGAAGAAATGGTTGCGGTGGATCGACGTGTCGCTGCCAGCTCGCTGAAGGAAGTGTCTCCTGAGTTGCTTCTCGAGGCCAAACGCTCGGGTGCAAGTGATGCCGAGCTCGGCAAACTCTGGAACACGACGGCCGAAGCGGTGCGCACGCGCCGCCACGAGCTCGGTGTAACGCCTGTCTTCAAGCGCGTTGATACTTGCGCGGCCGAATTCGAATCCTTCACGCCGTATCTTTATTCGACGTACGAGGAGGAAGACGAATCCGGCGCCATCGACCGCCCCAAAGTCGTGATCCTTGGCAGCGGACCCAATCGCATCGGACAGGGAATCGAGTTCGATTATTGTTGCTGCCACGCTGCCTTTGCGCTGAAAGAAGACGGCTACGAAACCGTGATGGTGAACTGCAATCCCGAAACGGTTTCGACGGACTACGACACCTCCGACCGCCTGTATTTTGAGCCGCTCACATTGGAAGACGTTCTTGCCATTCTTGACCGCGAAAAGCCTCAGGGCGTGATCGTGCAATTCGGTGGGCAGACGCCCCTCAACCTAGCGCTGGAACTTAAGAAGAACGGCGCACGGATTATCGGCACCGACCCGGAATCGATTGACCTGGCCGAAGATCGCCGCCGGTTCGGCCAATTGCTCAACGAGTTGAAAATTCCGCAGCCGCGCAATGGGACGGCGCTCGCTCCGCAGGAAGCCGCCAAACTTGCGTCCGAAATCGGGCTGCCGGTGCTGGTGCGGCCAAGTTACGTTCTGGGCGGCCGCGCGATGGTGATTGCCTACGATCTGAAGACTGTCGAAGATTATGTGGCGCAAGCGGCGCAGATCGGCGGCGCAACCGACGCCAAGCGCCCGATCCTGATCGATCAATTTCTTGAGGACGCGACGGAAGTGGATGTGGACGCGCTGGCCGATGGAGATGACGTTGTGATCGCCGGCATCATGGAGCACATCGAAGAAGCCGGTATTCACTCCGGCGATTCGTCCTGCGTGCTTCCGTCGGTGACGCTGAAGCCGTCAGTACTCGAACGTATTCGCGACTACACTTGCCGTCTCGCACGCGCCCTGCATGTGGTGGGTCTGATGAACGTGCAATATGCCATCCAACGCGACACGGTATACGTGCTGGAAGTGAACCCGCGCGCGTCGCGCACCGTTCCTTACGTTAGCAAAGCGACAGGCGTGCCGCTCGCGAAAGTTGCCGCGCGCTTGATGACAGGACGTAAACTACGCGATTTGCATCTGCCCTACATCGAAACGAACGGCGTGAAGGAACTCGCCGTGCGCAATTTCTACGCGGTGAAATCGCCCGTTTTCCCGTTCAATAAATTCCGCGGCGTCGATACGATTCTCGGCCCGGAGATGCGTTCGACTGGCGAAGTGATGGGCATCGCTTCCGAATTCGGACTCGCGTTTGCCAAGGCCCAACTTGCGGCTGGGCAGCGATTGCCGCTGAAGGGCACGGTATTCCTCAGCGTCAACGATCACGACAAGCGCCACGTCGCTTTCGTGGTGCAAGATCTTCTAGCCGCCGGACTGAAAGTTGTGGCCACGCGCGGCACAGCGGCAGTGCTGGCCAGCGCGGGCATCGAAGTGGAAACGGTTTACAAAGTGAATGAGGGTCGGCCGAATATCGTGGATCTGATTAAGACGGGCAAAGTGGACCTCGTGATCAATACGCCGCTCGGCCGCGAATCTTTCTACGACGAAAAATCGATACGGCGCGCGGCGATACGTTACAACATTCCGTGCATCACCACACTCTCCGCCGCCAGCGCCGCAGCCCGAGGTATTCGTGCGATGGCTGGACACAAAGTGGACGTTGCCGCGCTCCAGGATTTACACCGCCGGAAGAACGCCGCTTCCGCCGCTCCGAACGAACGAAGTTAGACTACAATATCGCGATGAAGCTTCACGGCATCTTTTCTCCGCTGACCACGCCTTTTGCGCCGGACGGCAGCCATGCGCTCGGGCGCCTGCGGGAAAATATCGCGCGCTACAACGGAACGGGCCTCGCGGGCTACGTGATTAATGGCTCCACCAGCGAATCAGTCTTGCTGCGGTGGGAGGAAGTCTATCGTATCTGGGAGACAGCGAAAGACGCGGCCGCGCCGGGAAAAAGTCTGATCGCAGGAACCGGCGCTGAATCGACCGCGGAAACGATCGAGCACACGAATAAAGCCGCTGCGCTCGGCTACGCCGTCGCCCTCGTCCGCACTCCGAGCTTTTATAAGCCGGCGATGTCCGAAAGCGCGCTGGCCGCGCACTATCTTCGCGTGGCGGACGCCGCACGCATTCCCATCCTCATTTATTCCATACCGCTCTTTACGCACGTCACCGTCGAAGCGCCGCTCATCGCGCGTGTGGCGCAGCATCCCAACATTCTCGGGATGAAAGACAGCTCGGGCAACGTGCCAGGCGTAACCGACATCGTCCGCAGAGCGCCGAAAGACTTTCAGACGCTCGTCGGATCGGCTTCCACGCTGTACGAATCGCTTGAGGCAGGTGCGGTTGGCGCTATTCTGGCGCTGGCATGCGCGTTTCCGGATTTGTGCGTCGAAATCTATGAGTCGGCGCGGTCCGGAGATCGGGAGAAGGCCCACTCGCTCGCGCAAAAACTCATCGCTCCGGCAAAGATGCTCGGGCCACAGTACGGAATCGCCGGCCTGAAATACGCTCTCGACCGCTTGGGCTTTTTCGGCGGCCCGCCGCGCCCACCGCTGCTCGAGGTTGACGACTCGGCCAAGCTCGAAATCGACACCATGCTCACGCAGGTCACTTCGCACTCCATTCAGTCCGCTTAGTTCGACTTCGCAGGGAAGTACTGCGCTAGGGGAACATCCACTGAGCCAATATTACCGTTCGAAGCGTCTCGCAGAATCACGCGCAATTGAATTGCCTTCGGCTGGATTGCCACGTCCTTCGTGTTGGTGATCCCGATTTTCAAGAACCGTTCGTAGGTGGCGGGCAGGAGATCCAAGTGAAATGTTTGGTCGAGAGCATCGACGATCTTGTGTTGGTCATCCAATTGGAGATAGACCGTGTCCACCGTCGCAGCCCATTTTTCGTTTCTAATCTCAAAATTGAATTCGTGGGGATCGAAGGCGAGCACCGTGTGCAATTTTCTCTCGCTGCTGGCGCCGATTGGCTGGGCATGAATGGTGATGCCGATTCCAGTGGCCTCGAGCGGGCTCGTTGCTGTGGACGCAATGACCGTTTGCCGGCTCTGGGGCGTCAGTTTCGGCTCCGGTAGAGCAAAATATCCCTTTCGAGCGCGGACGTGCGTGCCCGAGCGCTTCACCTCGACTTTGATCTCGTGAAAGCTTCCGTTCCAATTTATTCCGGCCGGATAATATCCCAGCTCGTAGGTCACGCGCGAATCGTCGATGGCCTCTCGTATCGCTCCGAAAATATCGTTGGTGTTGTAAAAAGCGCGCCCGCCCGTGCTCTGCGCCAGAGTGTTCATGGTGTCGAAATTCGAAGTGCTAGGGGGATGGAATCTTTGGCTGGCCTGGCCTGGAAGTGTGCGGGAAGCGTCAGCCCCAAGGTCGAACGTCATGAGTCCGCGCGCATCCACCGGGTAGACGATGAGATTCGCGTTGTTCAAAGCTCGCGCGGCGATTTCAATGTCATTCGCGAAGAGTTCTTTAGCGTCAGTGGGCGTGGGCTCGACATTTTCGTATCCGATACTGAAAGGAAAGCTTCCGGAGACCCAAATCAAATTCTTGCGCCCGGGCAAGGTGCCTACGTGGTTTGCGATTTGCGTCAGAGCGTCCACGGTCCGGTGGACACGATCTGCGACAAAGAAATTAGCTTCGTGCTGATAAGCATTGTCCAGAAACGCTCTTACGCCCGGATTGGGATTGTCCGAAACCTGTGGTGCAGAAGCGGCTAGCTCGGGTTCCTTTTTTCCAGCGTAGGCATTCAGGGCTGCGAGCAAACTCGAAGCGTCGGTGGTGAAATCGTGAAGGACGCGAAGATCGCGGCCCAGCGAAAAAATCGCCACGCGATCCTGAGGCTGGATCTGCGTCCTCAGGAACTTCACCACTTGCTGCTTGGCGTACGCCTGATCGGCGAACTCCGTGTTAAGACCATCGAACAGAATCACGCTAACACTCGTGGGCACGCCCGCGCGTTGCTGGATACGGTTCGTGTATGTGCCCGACGGAAGGGACGGAGGAGCGGTCGTCGGTACATCATTAGTGCGCATGGAGAAAACCTGAATTGCCTGAGGTTTTTTGTCATCCAAAACTACGAAATCGTCCTTCGTGAGACCTGTGATGGGGTTGCCGTGCTTGTCGTGGACGACGACGCTAACTTGAACGAGCCGCGTGGTAGCGCGCAGCGGCTGAGCAGTCGAATGTGGGCTCGATTGTGGATTTTGCACCGCGTGCGGACTGACGGAGGATTGGCTTGGCGCCTGAGAATTCGTGGGCACCGATGGACTTGAGCTAGTTTGGCCTGCCGTCCAGGCGCGACTGGCGCCTAGGGCCAGCGCGAGCCCCACCATAGTTAATAGAATGGTTTTTCGCCCGCTCATCGGGCAAGGAGTTTACTACTGAAATAAGTGCCAGTGCACGACAAAAGCATTAGCGGTCTAGTTCGACCTTGCGGGGAAGTACTGCGCCAGGGGAATGTTCACCGAGCCGATCTTGCCGGTCGAAGTGTCGCGCAGGATCACGCGGACCTGCGCGGCGCCCGGCACCATTAGCATTTCCTTCGTGTAGGTGAGGCCCTCTTTCAGGAGCCGCTCGTAGGTCTCGTTGTTAAGGTGAAGAGGGAACGGTTGCACGGTTGACGCTACAATTTTGCCGGTCTCGTCAATTTCAACGAAAGCGGTGTCCACGGCCCCGATCCAGTAGCCGTTTTCCTGGCGGAATCCGAATTGGCCCATGTCAAATGCCAATTCCATTTTCAGCGTATTTCCTTGCTCCGCTTCACCGGGCGTGGCTTTTACCGTCATTTCAATCGCGGTGGCTTCCATAGGACTCATCGCCGTCTGGGCAATAAGCTGTAGATGCGTCAGCGGCGCTTCCTTTGGTTCGGCAATGGCGAAATATCCTTTGCGAGCGCGGACTTGAGCGTCCGGACGCTTAACAGTTACGCGTATTTTGTGAAAGCTTCCGTCCCACTGGATGCCTTCGGGAACGAATCCAAGCTCGTAGGTGAGCCGAGAATCGTCAACGGCCTGGCGGATCGAGCCCATGATATCGTTCGTGTTGTAATAGGCTCGCCCGCCGGTTCGGTCCGCGAGTATCTGCATGGTCCCGGATTCATCGGTGCTGGGAACACGGAACGGATTCCCGCCCACACCAACGTTCAAGCTATCCGGGCCGAGATCGATGAGTCCGCGCGCATCTACGGGATAAATCGCCACATTGGCGTCGCTTAGCGCGCGCGCCGCCATTTCGATCTGTGTGGAGAAAACGATAGGCTGTCCATAAACTCCGGTCCGGAGGCTAGCCGGTGAGATGCTGAACGGAAAACTGCCTGAGAGCCAGATCAAGTTTTTGCGCCCCGGAAGCGCCCCTAGGTGGTCCGCGATCTCTCGCAAAGCCTCCACGGTGATTTGGACAACGTTTTGTGCACCCTGCATCCTCTCCATGTCATCCGTCATGCGGCCGCCGAGCCTCTTCCAAGGAGTCCCCGACAGATCGAGGACTGAAAGGTCAATTTCCGGCGCGCTATCGTCTTTGAACTTCTGGAGCGATGCGAGGAGGCTGGATGCGTCGCTGGTGAAATCGTGCAGGACGCGAAGGCGTGTCCCAAGCACATACAGCGCGATGCGATCCTGCGGCTGAATAGTCTGAAGGTATTTCACCAATCGTTTTCGGACGAAGGCCTTATCCATGAAGCTAGTATTCAGCGCGTCAAGAAGAATTACGGTGACGTTGGGCGGAGCGCCCCCTCGCGCTTCCATGCGGTTCGTGAAAGTGTCGGGAGGCAAGTCTTGCACCTGCGTGTTGGCAGGCTGGTTGGTCTGCACGGAAAAGATTTGAATCGCCTGCGGTTTCTTTTCATCCAAAACTACGAAGTCGTCTTTGGTCAGCCCGGCGATGGGGTCGCCATGTTTGTCGTGCACGATGACACTGACTTGAACGAGCCGCGCGGTAGAGCGCAGCGGCTGCATCGTCGGGGCTGGCTTTGTTTGCTGAATCTCGGCCGGGCGCGAACTAGCGGATGATTGGATTTGTGCTCCGGCGTTTGCGGGAGTGGGCGGAGCCGAAGAGGCAGATTGTCCCGCCATCCGCGCAGCGCCGGTAGCCAGGGCGAAGACGCCAGCTAACAGAATGATTTTGCGCGCGTCCATCGGAATGGCGAGTTTACTACCGAAATAAGCAACGCGGACCAATGAAAACCAAGCGCTCACTAGGATGCTCGTCCGCGGCGGCTGGTTGCTGCCGCTGCGAGGCGCGTGTATCATGAGTTCGTCCATGGAGTCGCACTGTCTCTCCTTCCGCGAAATCCCGCATACAACAAAATTATTTCTGAATTTTCTGGAGGATTTTTCGCGCGTCGGGCGTTACTTCGCGCATCCGCCAACGGGAGCCGGTATTGCCGCAGCCGCGCGCGAAATCAAGCTCGATGCGCCCGTCCGGCGCGGAGTGGTTGAAGTTTTGCGTGAGCAGAATCGCACATTTGGCGCGGACTCCGCGACGATGGCCAATCTCGACCGGCTGGCCAATGGCGCGGCCGCGATCGTTACCGGGCAGCAGGTGGGTCTTTTCAGCGGCCCGGCATTCAGTCTCTACAAGGGCATTTCCGCGGCGCGAGTGGCGGAAGAGGCCACGCGTAGCGGCACCGAAGCTGTGCCGATCTTCTGGCTCGCGACTGAAGACCACGACATTGCGGAAATCAATCACGTCAGTTGGAACACCTCACAGGGGCTCGCCGAGTTCGAATTGCCCGAGATCGAGGCCGAGGCTGGGCGGCGCGTGGGTGAAATCAAGCTCGGAGCCGCGATTGTGGCTCTAGTGGCGAAAGCTGCTGCAAGCCTGGAAGGATCATTCGGGGAAGAAATGGCGCGCGCGTTGCGCGAATCGTATGCGCCGGAAGAGACGTTTGGTTCTGCCTTCGGAAAGTTGATGGCGCGGCTCCTTGCTGGCCGGGGAATTATTCTTTTTGACCCGCTCGACACGCGCCTGCACCACTTGTCCGCGGGGGTCTATCGGCGTGCGCTCGATGAAGCAGACCGCCTGCGCGACGCGCTCGTAGCGCGGTCGAAGGAACTCGACCGCAGCGGATTCCACGCGCAAGTGAAAGTCACGGGTGGATCCACGCTGCTTTTCTACAATGTGGACGGCCGCCGCCAGCCGCTTCGCAGTCGCAACGGAAAATTCCTCGCGGGCAGCAAGTCGTTTTCGCTGGAGGAGCTGCGCGTCGCAATCGAGAAAACTCCTGAGAATTTTACGCCCAACGTGCTCCTGCGCCCTGTGGTTCAGGATACGCTCCTGCCCACCGCGGCTTACATCGGCGGGCCGGCCGAAATCGCGTATATGGCCCAAGCGCAAGTCGTGTACGCGAAAATTCTCGGGCGCATGCCGGCGATGCTTCCGCGCGCAAGCTTCACGATTGTGGAATCGCGCGTGGCGCGGCTGCTCGCCAAATATGGGCTCGAGGTAAGCGAGGTGCTTCGGGGACGCCAGCGACTCCGTGCGCGCATGGAGCAGAAATCGCTGCCGCGAGCGATCGCGCGCCGCTTCGAAGCCGACGAAAAAGCGTTGCGTCGACTGATCAAGGCGTACCGCAACCCGCTCAAAAAACTCGACCGCACGCTGATTGGCGCGCTTGATTCCGCCGAGCGCAAAATGCTGCACCAGTTGCTGAAACTGAAGGGTAAGGCGGGGCGTGCCGAGAATTTGCGGAGCGGAGTGCTCAACCGCCACGAGCGTATTTTGCTCGATGCCTTGTATCCTCATCGCGGCCTGCAGGAAAGGTCGTTGTCGCCCGTGCCGTGGCTCGCTGCTTACGGATCTTCATTGCTCGACGACTTGGCCCGTTTGATCAAGCCGGCCTGCCGCGACCACCAAATCCTCTTCCTATAATCCGCCGGGATGCTAAAATGCCGCGAATCTCATTCGTAATATTTTCGGAGGGCAAATGAAAATTATGCCAGGCAAGCAGAAGGGCATGAAAGCGGTGTCGGATGCGCGCGGCGTGATCGCCGCGGCGGCCATGGACCAGCGCGGCTCGCTGAAAAGCGCCATCGCCAAGGAAAAAGGAATCGACAAGAAAGATGTGAGCGCGCAAATGATGGAGGAGTTCAAGACCACCGTGGTGCGCGTTTTGACGCCGCACGCGAGCGCGATTCTTCTCGATCCAGAATACGGTCTGCCAGCGGCGAAAGTCCGGGCGAAAAATGCGGGCTTGCTGCTGGCCTATGAAAACAGCGGCTACGACAACACGCGTCCCGGGCGTCTGCCGGATCTGCTGGACATCTGGTCCGTCCGGCGTTTGGCCGCTGCGGGAGCCGACTGCATCAAGATTCTGCTGTACTACACGCCCTTCGATTCTGCGGAAATCAACGATATCAAGCACGCCTGGGTCGAGCGCATTGGCGGTGAATGTACCGCTGCTGATATTCCGTTTTTCCTGGAATTTGTGGGCTACGAAGAGGGTGGCGACGAGAAGGGCGCGGGGTTCGCGAAGAAGAAGCCCGAAATCGTCACGCGCAGCATGGAAGAATTTTCAAAACCGCAATATGCGGTGGACGTGCTGAAGGTCGAGGTACCGGTGAACATGGCGTTCGTGGCCGAGTCGAAGGCCTGCAAGGGCGAGTCCGTGTACACGCGTGACCAGGCCAAAGAGCACTTCCGCAAAGCCGCCGCTGCGGCGAAGAAGCCGTTCATTTATCTTTCTGCGGGCGTGAACAATGACGTCTTCGCCGAGACGCTGGAGCTTGCGGGCGAATCGGGCGTGAATTTTTCCGGCGTTCTCTGCGGCCGCGCCACGTGGAAGGACGGCATTCCGGTGTACGCCAAGCAGGGCGCCAAGGCGCTCGAGGATTGGCTCGCAGACCAGGGCGTGAAAAACATCAACAATGTGAATTCGAAACTGGTGGCCGCCAAGCCATGGTTCAGTTTCTACGGTGCGAGCTCCGCTGCGGCCTTGTCCTAGATAACCAAACGGTAGTTCGAATCGGAGACACATGCAATGCTGGTAGGAGGATTAAAGATAGTTACTGCAAAAGAGGGGCACGAGCAGGAGTTCGAGTCCCTCTTCATCGAACTGCGCAGCATCATGCGCGAGAAAGAACCGGGCTGCCTGCTCTATTCGCTTCTGAAGTCTCCGACTAATCCTCGATCCTACGTTGTCCACGAGCAGTATCGCGATCGTGCTGCGCTCGAAGCTCATCAATCGTCTCCACACGGGAAGATTTATTTCCCGAAGATGCGCGCGATCCTGGAAAGCATCACTGTTGAGTATTTTGACGTAGTCGTCCCATAGTTCCATGTTCGCGCACGCGCTCTGAGCCGCCATCCACGAGAGACAAATCTAGCGGCTAGACTGTTTGGACATGATGTCGTCGTCCACCATGTAAAGCGTGCAGCGTTCGGTCTTGCCCGCTGCGCTATTGCAGCGATCTTCGGCCGTTCGCGTGGCGTCCTTCTCCGTACGAAATCCGAAGGTGTAGCCGAATTGTCCACTGGGGGAAACCGCAAACGCGCGGTGCGCCGGGTAAGTGAGAAAGCGGCGAAAGTCGGCAAGCCCGCTCGCGGATAGCTGAGCCGGCGGAGCAACGGCGGGCGGTTCCGGCGAATTCAACAACGTTTGGCGGAGGACGAGGTTTTGGCTTTTCAGGAAGTCATCGACTATTGCGGGCCAAATTTTGATTCCTCCCAGTGAAAATAGTTCGTGGCCGTCCGACCTGAATGGATTGGCACTGACAAATGTGGCCCTTCCTCCCGCTTGCGTGAAGGCTTGGTAAAACTTCGCAGCCAGCCGCGGCGAAAAATAATGGTCATTTTGCGCGTAAACCCAGAGCATCGGTACGCGCGACTTTTTGCCGAACTCTCGGAAAGCATCGATCAGATCGTCCGGGTCGCACACTTTGTCCTTCGCCGGCGAACCACGGCCGCCGGCAAAACTGATTGCGGCGACCAGACCCGGCGGAGGATTTGCAGTGAGGGCCACGGTAGCGAACCCGCCCGTGGAACGCCCTACGCTGATGATGCGAGTCGGGTCAACTTCAGGAAGCTTGGAGAGGTAGGCGATGGCGGCGCGCAGATCGTTCGCCGATTGTACGCCGGAACGGTAGAAATCCGGGCGGCGGCCACATGGGTCGGCATCCTCGGAAAAATCGCCGCCCGAATCCCCATATCCGCGGCGCATGACGATTACGGTGGTCCAACCACGGCGCGCAAACTCCCTGGCCTGCGGCAGCATCTCCCACGGCGTCATTTTTCGGCGTTCATTTGCTTCCCTTGGAGTGCCATGATTGAGCAAGGCAAGGGGATGAGGGCGTGAGTCATTGGGGCGAACCATGACGGCTTCAAGGCCTTCGCGGCCGGCCCCGTGCGCCGGGATGCGCAGCTTTTGCTCGACGAGATCTTGTCCGCTGGCGGGAAGCGCGAGCGCCTGAAGCGCGCACACCACTAACATAATCAGCCCGAATTTTCTTTTTGACTTCAAGAATGACGTCCAAAGACGCGGATGCCGCTCGATTCGCAACATACAATCAGAGCACGATCTGTTTTGCGGAGCAATGCCCGACTAACGTTCCGGCATACGCGTGATAAACCCGCGAAATAAACAAAAGTTGCCGCATCCGCGATTTTCGGGAGACGTTTGCGGAACTCGCCGCTTTCCGTTACAATCGTTGTTTAGCTAGATTCGCGCGACGCTGCTTGGGGCAGCTTTCCGCAGTCTACGGCCTCCTTGGCATCCGGATACCCTGAGGGAATGGCGGAAGAAAACCACAGTATCAATCTCACTTTTGACGCCGCTGACGAGTATCGTCCGGAAGCCCCTGCACCCCCTGAAATTCCCGCCTGGAAAGACGGCAGCATACGCATCGGAATTCACACCTCCATAGCAGGAGACATCTCCGGCGCGCTGGAAATTGCCCATGGCCTGGGCGCCAACGCGCTGCAGATATTTTCCTCCAGCCCGCGGATGTGGGTGCGCGGGCCTTCGAGGATTTCGGAAGCTGATGCGCTTCGGTTTCGCGACCGGCGCAAAGTGCTGGGCCTGGGCCCACTCGTTGTCCACGACAATTATCTGATCAATCTGGCTTCGCCGAATCCGGTTCTGCGCACTCGCTCGATGCAGGCCTTTCATCAGGAGATTGTCCGCGCTCTCGCGCTGGGCGCTGATTTCCTGGTGGCGCATCCGGGGTGCTCGCGCGAAAACGGGACGGATGCCGCGGTGTCCTCGATTTCGCAAGGTTTGAGGCAAGCGGCGCGCGGCTTGAAGCTCGGCAGCCTGCAAATTCTGCTGGAAAACACGGCTGGGCAGGGCACGTCGCTCGGGTCGCGCTTCGAGGAACTGAAAGCAGTGCTCGATGCCACGACTGATCTACCGCTCGGAGTGTGCATCGATACCGCGCACACCTTCGCCGCCGGATGGGACATTCGCACCAGTGCGGGCCTGGATGCAACGCTGCAGGCGATTGACCGCACCGTGGGACTCGAGCGTGTGCCCGTAGTGCACGTGAACGATTCGAAGACGCTTCTAGGCTCGCGCGTGGATCGCCACGAACACGTGGGGCAAGGCAAAATCGGGCTGGAGGCGTTTGAGCGGATTCTAAATCATCCGCTTCTGGCGGGCCGCGCGTTCATTCTCGAAACGCCGATCGACAAGCCTGGCGACGATCGCCGAAACGTGGCTGTGCTTTGGAAGTTGTTGGGGCGAGTCGTGCCTGCGAACGTCGCGCGCGACGGAATGAAACCGCGCCGGAAGAAGGGAATCAAGCGAAAAGTGGCAACCCCGAAACTACGCCGCGTCAAGATTGCCAGGAAAAAAAGGCGAGGAAGATAAATTGAGCGAGTACGATCCACAGCAGATTGAAGCGAAGTGGCAAAAAGTGTGGAACGAGCGGAACGCGTTTCGCGCCATCGACGGCGATACTTCGCGCCAGAAATACTACTCGCTCGAAATGCTGCCCTATCCTTCGGGCACGCTGCACATGGGCCACATGCGCAACTACACGATTGGCGACGCCGTAGCGCGTTACAAGCGAATGTCCGGATTCAACGTTTTGCACCCCATGGGCTGGGACGCCTTTGGATTGCCGGCGGAGAACGCCGCTATCAAGCGTGGCATCGCTCCGCGCGAGTGGACGAACTCAAACATCGTACAGATGAAAGCAGTGTGCAACCGCTTCGGCTTCAGCTACGACTGGGACCGCGAAATCTCGACGTGCGAGCCGGAATACTACCGCTGGAATCAGTGGTTTTTCCTCCGCATGCTCGAGCGCGGGCTGGCCTACCGCAAGCGCAGCCGCGTGAATTGGTGTCCGCAGTGCGAGACCGTGCTTGCGAACGAGCAAGTCATCGACGGTTTCTGCTGGCAGCACGACACCACGCAGGTGGAGGCCAAGGAAATCGAACAGTGGTTTCTGAAGATCACGAAATATGCAGACGCCCTCTTGGAAGGCATCGACGAACTCGCGGGGAGTTGGCCTGAGCGCGTTCTTGTGCAACAGAAGAATTGGATCGGGAAATCTCAGGGCGCGCGCGTGCAGTTTGCGGTTTCCGATCTGACGAGAGCGCCTCTCGAGATTTTCACTACGCGCGTTGACACGATCTACGGCGTTTCCGCCCTTCTGCTGTCGCCGCAGCATCGGAGCCTTCCCGAGTTGATTGCGGGTGTGCCGGGAAGTAACGCGATGGAAGAGCGCCTGAAGGCAATGCGAAAGATGAGCGTTAAAGCGGCGGACATCGCGACGGCCACGAAAGAAGGTTTCTTCACCGGGCGATTTGCAGTGAACCCTTTTTCAGGCGAGAAAGTGCCGGTGTGGGTGGCGAACTTCGTCCTTGCGGAATATGGGACGGGCGCGGTGATGTGCGTTCCCGCGCACGACCAGCGCGACTACGAATTCGCGGAAAAATACCATCTGCCGGTCGAGATTGTGGTGCAGCCGAAGACCGGACCGCAGCTGCAACTCGATCGCATGAACGCGGCATTCACGGAGCATGGGCGTCTGGTGGATTCTGGGCCCTATACCGGACTTACGTCCGAGCAGGCGCTCGAAAAAATGCCGGCGGACGCCGAGGCCAAGAATTTCGGCCATGCCGAGACGACCTACCGATTGAAAGACTGGGGCATTTCGCGGCAGCGTTATTGGGGCACGCCGATCCCGGTAATTTATTGCGAAAAAGACGGCATCGTACCGGTGCCGGACGACCAATTGCCGGTGCGGCTGCCGGAGAACGTAACGCTCACGGGTGAAGGTCAGTCGCCGCTCGCGGGTGCGCCCGAATTCGTCAATACGAAGTGTCCGAAATGTGGCGGTCCAGCGCGGCGCGAGACCGACACCATGGACACGTTCGTCGATTCCTCCTGGTATTTTTACCGCTACACGGATCCCAAAAACGATCGCGCGCCCTTTGACCCGGAAAAGGTGCGTTACTGGTTTCAGATCGATCGATATATCGGCGGGGTCGAGCACGCCATCCTGCATTTGATCTATTCCCGCTTTTTCTGCAAGGTCATGCGTGAGATGGGCCTCGTCGATCACAGCGAACCCATCAAGCGGCTCTTCTCGCAGGGAATGGTTTTGAAGGACGGCGCGAAGATGTCGAAGTCGAAGGGCAACGTGGTCGGCGCGATCGAAATTGCCGAAAAATACGGCTGCGATACGGGCCGCATGTACATGCTCTTCGCAGCTCCGCCCGAAAAAGATCTGGAATGGGACGAGCAGGGAATCGAAGGCTGCTCGCGGTTCCTGAATAAGGTGTATCGTCTCGTGGCGAAGCAAGCCGAACGCCTTCGCGGAATCCACGCGGACCCCGGCGCGAAAATCGATCTGGCCGCGGCGACCGCCAAGGAAAAGACGCTGGTGCGCAAGGCTCATCAGACGCTGAAGCGCGTGACGAATGATTTCGAAGTGCGCTGGCACTTCAACACTTCTGTCGCGCTCATCATGCAGCTGTTCAACGAGCTGCATGCCGCCGAGCCGCTGGACGTCGATCTCAATCCAGCGATCCTGAAGGGCGTCCTGGAAATCCTCGTGCTCATGCTTTCGCCTTTGGCTCCGCACATCGCCGAGGAACTTTGGGAGATGCTCGGGCATTCGACCGGACTCAGCGCAGCGAAATGGCCCGCGTATCGCGACGATTTGGCGCGCGAAGAGCAGTTTGAGGTGATTATCCAGATTAACGGACGCCTGCGCGGGAAGATTCTCGTTGACGACGGCTTCAACGACGATGAAACTCTGGATCGCGCGCTCAACGATCCGCGCATTTCCGTTTTGATCGACGGCAAACAGGTGGTAAAGACGGTGGTGGTCCCCAAGAAACTGGTGAACATCGTTCTGAGATGAGCGTGGAAAACTCGAGGAGCGTAGATGACACCGAATAGCGGCGCCGCCCCAGGCAGGTCCGATGCGCAGGAGAATCGCGAACACGCGGGAGGGATGGTGAGCACGCGACACGGAATTGTCGTTTTGGATTTCGGCGGCCAATACACGCAACTGATCGCGCGGCGCATCCGCGAGCAGCAAGTTTTCTCTGCGATTCTGCCGTGCACCGCCAGTCTGGAAGAAATGCGCGCGCTCGAGCCCGCGGGCTTCGTTCTCTCCGGCGGGCCCAGTTCCGTTTACGACCCAACCGCTCCGGTATGCGACCCCAAGGTGCTCCAGCTCGGCGTGCCGGTTCTGGGAATTTGCTACGGCATGCATTGGCTCACGCACACTCTCGGCGGCAAGGTGGAGCGTGCCGAGCGCCGCGAATACGGCCCGGCGCAACTCGATATCGAAAAGGACTCGACGCTTTTCCTAGGCCTGCCCAATCACCTCAAAATCTGGAACAGCCACGGCGACCATGTGGCTGGGCTCCCGGAGGGTTTCTCGGTGACCGGGCGTACGGACAACGCCATCGCGGCAGTCGAGAATCGCGAAAGGAAATTCTACGGTGTGGAATTTCATCCCGAAGTGAACCACACCGATCGCGGCACGGACATCCTCCAAAATTTCGTCTTCGCCATTTGCGGTGCAAAGAAAAACTGGAACCGCGCAGGATTTATTTCCGCTAGTGTCGAAGCCATCCGCAAGGAATCCGAAGGCTCCCGGGCCATCTGTGCACTGAGTGGCGGAGTTGATTCGGCAGTGGCCGCAGCGCTGGTCCATCGCGCGATGGGCACGCGCCTGACCAATGTCTTCGTGGACACAGGCTTGCTGCGGCGCGATGAATTTCGCGAAACACTCGAATTGCTCCGCGCGCGCCTGGGCTTGAACGTCATCGGCGTCGATGCCTCCGAGCGCTTCCTCGGACGGCTGAAGGGAATCGAGGATCCCGAAGAAAAGCGCAAACGAATCGGCGCGGAATTTATCGCCGTCTTTGCGGAGGAAGCGATAAAGCTCGCGGCAGCATCGGACGGCCCTCCGGTGAAGTTCCTGGTGCAAGGCACTCTGTACCCTGATGTGATCGAATCCGTTTCGGTGAAAGGTCCGTCGGCGGTGATTAAATCTCATCACAACGTGGGTGGATTGCCCGCGGACATGCCCTTCGCCCTGATCGAACCCCTGCGCGGTTTGTTCAAAGACGAAGTGCGGCTGATCGGACGCGAGCTCGGTTTGCCCGAGGAAATTCTGGTCAAGCAGCCGTTTCCGGGGCCCGGCCTGGCTGTGCGGCTGCTCGGTGAAGTAACACGCGAAAAACTCGAAACGTTGCGTGCGGCGGACGCAGTGGTGGTGGAAGAAATCCGGCGTGCGGAGCTATACGAGAAGGTGTGGCAGGCGTTCGCGGTTTTGTTGCCGGTCAGAAGCGTGGGAGTTATGGGCGACGGTAGGACTTATGGAAACACCATCGCGGTTCGCGTGGTCGATTCTCAAGACGCGATGACCGCCGATTGGTCTCGCTTGCCGCACGAAGTGCTCGAACGAATCTCGACCAGAATCGTAAACGAAGTCCCTGGCGTCAACCGGGTGGTTTACGACATTAGTTCCAAGCCGCCCAGCACCATCGAGTGGGAATAGCGAAGGAACCGTCTGTGTTTCCCGTCGTGAGAGCGACTTAGCGGTTGGCCATTTTCTGGGCCATATAAAGCAAAAGCCGGCGATCGCCTTCGTCAACTCGACTCAGCAACCGGCGGAAGCGGCCCAGCAAGCGCGCCTCTTTTCCCGTGCTCCCCCAGGCGATATCGTCCGCCGATTTCCGTTTCGGAAGATTCGGCAGGACGGGAGGTTCCTCGCCATCATAGAATAGCTGGTAGAGCGGGACTTCCATGGCTCGCGCCAGCTTTTCCAGAGTCTCGATCGCCGGGACGGTGTGGCCGTTCTCGACGCGCGAGATGTAGCAGCGAAGAAGCCCAGTGCGCTTCTCGATGTCACCCTGGGAAAGTTTCTTTGTTTCGCGTAGCAGGCGTATACGATCTCCGATTATCATGGCGGGTATTGTTGCATGAACCAGTTACTCCGACAAGACGAAACTAGCGCAAACCTGCGAATCCTGACCAGGGGTCAGTCGTCTAACCAACAGAGGCATTGAGGCCCTAAGCGGTAATACGGCCGGGAAATCGGGCACTTTTTGAACGTAACCAAATTCCTATGGCAGACGTCCCAAAGAGTATGGCAGCCAGCGCCTCCGCGATCGCGCTCCCGGTGGGGCGACAGCGCAAGCGGGAGGAAGACGCGGAACTCGTGCGTCTGGCGCAAAGCGGCGAAGAGGCTGCCTTTGAAGAGCTGATACGTCGCCACCAGCAGCGGGTATTCGGGCTGGTGAACGGGATTTTACGGCGTCGCGAAGATGTGGAAGATGTCGCGCAGCAGGTCTTCCTGAAGGTGTTTGTTTCGCTGAAACGTTTTGATCTGCGCGCGGCTTTCTCGACCTGGCTCTACAAGATCACGGTGAACGAATGCTGGGACTACTTACGGAAGAAGAAAGTTCGGCCCCTGGTTTATGAGGCGGACCTATCCGAAGAGCAGGTATCGCGGCTTGACGGCGTGGTTTCCGCCGATCGTCCGCCTGAAAGCCCAATTCAGCGGGCCGAAGCGCGAGATATGCTGGAGCATTTGCTCGGCGAAATACCGGAGCAGGACCGGCAATTGCTCGTTCTGAAAGAAGTGGAAGGATTTTCGGTGCAAGAGTTGTCAGAGATTCTCAGTCTCAACGTCAACACGGTGAAAGTGCGATTGTTCCGCGCGCGTGCTCGTTTGATGGACGTTTACCGACGCCGTCTGGGTCCAGATCCAGATCGTCCCACGGCGAAAGGAAGGCAAAAGAGCCATGGAAGCGGAATATAACAAGGGCGCATGTACGGAGTTCGAGGTGTTGTTGGAAGACCATCTCAGCGGGGAACTCAGCGGTACCGATGCGGAAAAGCTGGCGAAGCACGTGGAAAACTGCGCGGCCTGCGGGGATGCACTGGAAGAGGCAGCTGCAGGAACGCGGCTGCTGCACATCGCCGAGGCGGCGCCTGATCCGGGCCCGGGTTTTTCACGCGCGGTGATGGCACGGATTCGCGCCGAGATGGATCGCCGGCGCGAAGAGAAATCCATCTGGCTGCCCGTCATTTCAGTGGCTTGGCGCTTTGCAGCGACGGCAACGCTCGCGCTCGCGGTTCTGGTCACCTTCGACGCAAGCCGGCACAACCGGTCCGCGTCAGTTTCGAACGTTGCATTCGTGTCGGCTACCGAATCGCACGACCTCTTCGCCGATCCCACAAGGCCGCCCGCGAGCCGGGACGAGGTCCTAAGGATGTTGGTGGAAACAGACCATGGAAAATACTAAAAAGCGAAGCGAAGCTGCAATTCTAGTGCTGGTGGTGTTTTTGCTGGGCGCGTTGCTCGGCGGTCTGGGAAATCATGTGTGGGGCGAGCGCGTTTGGGGAAAGCAGACTCCCGTGGGTCCTCCCACGAAGACCCAGATCATCGCGGATCTCACGCAGCAGTTGGAACTGACGCCGGATCAGCAGAAGCAGTTGACCGGGATTGTGGACGACACGCGCGCTCAATGGCGCACCCTCTATTCCACCATTGAACCGCAGCACGAACAGATTCGGGAACAGTCACGGGACCGAATTCGAGCAATCCTCACGCCGGAGCAGAAGCCCAAGTTCGAAGATTTCGTGCATCGCCTCGACGAGCAGCGCAAAAAAGACGATCAGCAGCGCTAGCTCTGAGAATTGCGCGCATCCACGCTGCCACTGCCGCCCATGCTGTCATCCAGGTGCAGTTTTGTCGCGAGGTAACGCGTGCGGCTAAAAAGGAATGTCTTCGTCGGAAATCTCAGGGCCTGAAGTTGCCGGCTCGTCCACCATCGGACCGCCTTCCATGTCCGGGTCCGCGTGACGCCCTTGTCCGCCGCCATGGCTTGCACCTGCCCCGGCTCCTGCTCCCGCCGCGGCGCCTTCCGCGCGGCTGCCAAGCATCCTGAAATTGGTCGCCACGATTTCGTAGCTGGTGCGCTTCTGGCCTTCTTTGTCCTGCCATTCGCGCGACTGAATCCTGCCCTCGATGTACACAAGCGAACCCTTCTTCAGATACTGTTGCGCGATCTCCGCTTGCTTGGCCCACACCACGATCTTATGCCACTCGGTGCGCTTCTGCCTCTCCCCGCTCTTGTCCTTATAGGTTTCATCGGTGGCGACGGAAAAATTCGCGACAGCTTGTCCGCCTGAGGTATAGCGCGTTTCCGGATCGCGGCCGAGCCGGCCCACGAGAATCACTTTGTTTACTGACATTTTGCCCGCCTGTCTCGAAAGTTTGTTATATGCCGCGAGTATATCTGAACTCAGCCGTGTGGGCGCGAAAAAGTGATCTGCGGGCCGGCGCGACGATGAAAGCAGCTCCAATCTGCTAGAATCCACGCTGTCTCACATCTAAGCATTTTCGGAGCTTAACCCATGGCCCAGAATTTCGAAAACCACACCAAGATCGTCCCGGCCTTTCACCTCGTAGTCCTTCCGATTCTCGGGATTAACCTTGTTTCGTCGATCTTCCGCGTTTGGGCGAACCTGTCCGCATACACGGTAATTTCTTTCCTCCTTGCCGTTGCTTTGATTCTGATGGCCCTTTACGGACGCCTGTTTGCGCTGACCGTCCAGGACCGCGTCATTCGCCTGGAAATGCAGTTGCGCCTGCAGGGGTTGCTGCCGCCGGACTTGCGCGCCCGCATCGCGGAGCTTAGCGTAGCCCAGCTCGTCTCCCTGCGATTCGCGAGCGATGCGGAGATCGCGGAGCTTACGCGCAAGGTTCTGGCCGACAATCTGACCGACCGCAAAACGATCAAGAAGATGGTTCGAAACTGGCAGGCTGACAATCTTCGCGCGTAATTAGGGGAAGGATTTCAACACAGTATCTGCGCGTGCGGCTCGGGAATTCCCCAGACTCTGTTACTACGAGCCGGGCCGCTCTGTGACTGGTTTTGCGCCACCCCCCGGCAACGGCGATTTCTTGCCGCCCTCCGTTTCGCCCAGTAGCAGAGATTCCAGATTCGAATAGGCGTAAATGGTCGGCGCGTGATTCTGCATCAATCCGCCGGTGTCAGCGGTGGGGCCGTAGTTGCTGTGCAGATCGTGCCCCAGCATGCGCAGCATTGCGATTTGTTGGCCGCGGTGGTGGGACGTGTGCGCGATGCGCCGCAGCATCACCCATGCGCGCGTCCGCTTCACGTCAAAAAATGTCGTTTCGCCTTCCCACCACGCCTCATCCTTCCCGCGAAATACCGCCAGCCGTTTTCCGCTGTCCTCGGTATAGCGCTTGATGAATTCGAGCCGTGTTTCCGGTTTGGGCAGCGGAGGCGCGTTCACGTCGATGTCCAGCATGGTACGCAGCCAGAGGTCTTCGCTCACGCACTGATGCACCATTTGCTCGTGAACGCTCCGCCCGCGCGGGTCGCCCTCTCGGGGACGCACGGGCATATCCTCGTCCCTGAACTCGCTCCACGTGCTCACAACTTTGATTCGTTCGGTTTCGTAGGTTTCGACGAGGAAGTCATATCTCATAGAAAGGCGTTCCTTATAGTTATCTCCGCAACGCCAATATGTTCTCAGCGCTGCTCATTATCAAGTGAGATTCTTATATACTCTCCCGCGAAATGTAGCAATTCGTCAGCCAAATGCCGAGAGTTAACTCAACCCGCCGAAAGCTCCTTCTAACTGGCTTTTTGGTTGCCGCCTGCTTCATTCTGACGGCGGCTAGGAAAATATTTGAATATGCCGCTCCGCCATCAGGTCCCAAGGAATGTAATTTCATCTACCCCTATACGGCGGATCAAGCCAAACCCACGATAATCGCGACAACGACCGGAGCACCACGGCCCGCATTTTTACAGTTGGGCGGGACCATCAACGATGCCAGTTGTCTAAATAAGACCGCTATCTATGGCGTCGTGCAGATTGCGTCGATAGACGACATTCGAAGCGCACTCCTCTTCGCGCGAGAAAACCATATCAAAGTAACGGTTGCGGGTCAGCGCCATAGTATGGGTGGTCAATCTTTTGTTCACGACGGGCTCGTTCTTGACATGAGAGCTCTTAACCGTGTGACCTTGGACAAGGAACACAAAATCCTGAACGTCCAAAGCGGAGCGACCTGGGCGCAGATTCAACGCCAACTTGACCAGGAAGGTCTCGCTGTCAAGGCCATGCAGTCCATCAATATCTTCACAGTTGGTGGAGCACTGAGCGTTAACGCGCACGGCATCGCACATGACCCGGGCCAAGTCGCCCCTACCGTTCGGTCCATTCGTATAATGCTCAGCAATGGCGAAATCAAGGCTGCGAGTCCCACAGAGAACCCTGATCTTTTTAGGCTCGTTCTCGGAGGTTATGGTCTTTTCGGTGTGATTCTGGACGCCGATCTCGACGTCGTAAACAACGAAATATACGAATGGAAAACCAAGTACATGGACTACCGTGACTTCCCCGACTTTTATGCCAAGAATGTCGCCGGCAACCCTCGCTACGGGTTGGCATACGGCAGGATCTCGATCGCGCCCGGATCGTACCTTAGGGAAGTAGCTTTTCACACATTCGAAAGGACAGATTTTGCGTCAGCTCCGCCACCCCTCCGGCCGCCGGGCTACGCCTGGCTTGACCGCTTCATTATCAACTTCTCGAAAACAGGGAGCGCGGGGAGATGGACGCGTTGGCAAGTCGAGAAATATTTGGGGCCTCGGGTACATCCGTGCATATCACGCAACGCGACGATGAGCCGGGAAGAGGGTTGTCTGGTCTCGCGAAATGAAGAAATGTATGACTCTATGAATTACTTGAAGAATCGGCTGAAAGATACTGACATTCTGCAAGAGTATTTCATCCCTCAGGGGAAAATGCCGACCTTCGTGGACGAACTGAGAAAGATTGTCAGCAAAAATGGCGCCAATCTTCTGAACGTGACCATCCGGATTGTTCACGAGGACACAATTACGGCTTTGCCGTATGCCAAGCAAGATATGTTCGCGCTTGTGTTGTATTTTAATCAGAAGCTAAACGACACCGATAGCCGAACCGTGCAGAAAACTACAAGAGACTTGATCGATCTCAGCCTAAGCCTCGACGGCACTTTCTATCTGCCCTATCAGCTCTTTTACTCGGAGCAGCAGCTTCGCAGGGCCTATCCGGGGATCGATGCGGTCTTCGCCGCGAAAAAAACCTACGATCCAATCGGGCTTTTTACAAATACATTTTACGAAAAATATAGTAAGTAATTCGGCGGCCGCCACTCTGACAGGCAGCCCGCGTTTATATTAGTGTGCGGCTGGGCGCGCAGTCGGGGCGGCGCCGATTTCTTTCAGCTTAGCCTGCGCTCGGCGCGCTTCGTCCGAGCCCGGGAAGCGCCGGACGATTTCGCGAAGGTCTCGTGTGCCGCTGGCCTTCATGCCCAACTCAAGTTCCGCGAACGCTTTCTTGAGCCCGGCGGCGCGCAGCTTGAAACTCTTGGGATAATTGCTGATCACGATTTCGTATTGCCCGATCGCATCCTGATAACTTCCCTGCGCGTAAGAAATTTCGCCGAGATAAAACTGCGCATTCGAGGCCAGGTCGTTCGCCGGGAAGTTTTTGATGTAGTCGCCAAATTCCTGCCGCGAGAGATCGTACTTTCCGGTGCTGAAATCGCGCAAGGCGTTCTGGTAAAGCGTATCGGCGGCGATAGGAGCCATGGCCGGGACGGCGCTCTCGCTGCTTGGCTGCGGCTGCGCTGAGTATGCCGGTGCGCTTCCTTGCGGCGGCGCCGCGCCCGCGCTCGGTGTCACCGGCGGCGCGCCGCCGTTCGCGAGCCTTCCGTCGATGGTCTGCAGCAGTCCCTGAATGTCGTTCATCTGTTGTGCCAGCTTTCCCACGCGCGCCTGGATGTCCTGGACATTGTCGGACAGTCCCTGCGTCTGCGTGCTGATGGTGTCAATGCGCGAGCTGGCGTTGGCGTTCGATTCCTGAACGCTCTTTTGCAGGACGCCCATCTGGCTGTTCATCTGGTTGACAGAATCCATGGACTGCTGGATCAGCGTCCGCAGCGTGGCATTGTTCGAATCAACAGCGCTGCGCAGATCCTGCTGGCCCTGCAGCAACTGCGAAACCTGCTGCTGCAACTGAATCATTTCTTTCGACACCGCGCCGGCGGGCGTGGGAGTAAGCATCGCACCGCCGAGAGCGCCGACGAGTACCGCTGCGAGCATGAGCACGATCCATCGTGTGCGCAAAGAAGTGCCTCCTTATCATTCGTTCGCGCGGAGCGGCCCGTGGCGCATGGGCCAGAGCCGCTTCGCGATTTCGAAATGGCAGTTGTTCGCCTATTTTAGTGAGCCGCTACAAAATGGGCACGCCGGTTCTCTTGCCAGCACTGTTCCGTGTGCTCATCGCAGAACGGCCGCTCTTTGCCCCAGCTCACCGTGTCCATCCTTTCGGCGCTGATGCCGAGCGAGATCAAATAATTCTTGGCGGCTTGCGCGCGGCGTTCGCCGAGTCCGATATTATATTCGGTCGAGCCACGTTCGTCGCAGTGGCCCTCAATCGTCACACGAATCTGCGGATAGGAGCGCAAGAATTCCGCCGTCTTCGCCAGATTCTCTCTCGCGTCACCCCGGATATCGGACTTGTTGAAGTCGAAGAACGCATCTCTCACATTCTGCTCGAACAATTCGCTGAGGCTGCGATTTGTCGAAGGCGGAGCTTCCGCCGGCGCCGCGCCCACGGTAACGCGTGCGCTTGCCGTCGCGCTGCCTCCAGGTCCCGTGGCGGTGACGGTGTACGTGGTCGAGTCTGTAGGATTCACAGGCGTGGAACCCTGCACGGCCACCTTGCCAACGCCCGGCTCGATATCCAGATCAGTCGCGTCCGTGGACGTCCAACTCAGCGTGACTGTGTCGCCGCTCTTCACCGACGACGGCGAAGCGTTCAGCGTAACGGTGGGTTGTGCGGACGGCTGCGGGGGGGCCTGAGCGGGTGGTGTGGATGCCACCTGCTTCTTACAACCGCCGGCGAAAGTTAGAAATGCTACCACTCCAAACAATAATGCGAACTTCCTGAATCTACTGTCCTGCATCGATCGTCTCCCTTCGGCGTTCCGAGGAGGGCTTACCGGAAACGCCGCTATATTTATTTATCCTGCTCCTTGCTTTACCAGGGCCCGATTACGAAATCTTGCCGCCACCCTTTCCGGACTTGCTAGCGCGGCGACCAATTCGGCGACTCGTTCTGGCCTTCGTAGGTCAATTGCCGCGGCTGGCTTCCATCCGCGAGCATGGACCATATCTGCCGGACGCCGGTGCGCGTGGACTCGAAAACGATGTGGCGTCCGTCCGGCGCCCAACTCGGCCGCTCGTTGCGTCCGGCGTCGCGCGTGAGCTCCACAAGTTGCCGGCTGACAATGTCCATTACATATAGATCGAAATTGCCGCTCGGGCGTCTCCAACAAAATGCGAGGAGTTGCCCATTGGGTGACCACGACGGATCCACGCTATAACCCATGTCCGGCAGGTCCAGTTTTTCCACATTGGACCCGTCGGAGTTCGCAAGGTAGAGGACCGGCTCGCCGCCGCGGTCGCTCACGAAAACAATCTGCTTGCCGGTTTTTGGATTCCATGCCGGCGATGTGTTCACCCCCGCGGCAAAAGTAATTCGGTGGAGGTTCCCGCCGCCGGAATCGGCCACGTAGATTTCCGGATCGCCGGCCTGGCTGGACATGAACGCAATTTGCGATCCGTCCGGCGAGAACGCGGGAGAGCTGTTCGATCCTCGATAGCGCGGGAAGGAAATCAGCCGGTTCGAAGCGGTCGAATAAATGCAGATTTGCGGCGACGTAACTCCACGAAACGGCACGTAACACGTAAACGCGATGCGCGTCGCATCCGGCGACCAGCGCGGCGTAAGCGAAATGGACTTCAGATGCGTCAACTGGTGCTGGTTTGCGCCGTCATAGTCCATGGCCCAGATTTCCTTGTTGCCGCTTTTGGTGCTCACGTATGCAATCTGCGTCTGCGCGATGCCCGGCAAGCCGCCTCCGAGCAGTCCGACGATGTCGTCGGCAAATAGATGTGCCAGGCGCCGCGCGTCGGCGTCCGTGGCCGCGCCGCGATAGATTTTTTGCAACGCAACAGGCGCGTTGGGGTTGTGCACGTCGGTCAAAAATCCCGCGACCGCTAGGTTCGCGCCGTCCACCGAAAGATTGCCGTACGCCACCATGTACGCACTTGCCGGCGCATTCGACCAATCCCCCGGTTTCAGCTCGCTTGGCTGGCTGGGAGTTTGCGTGGGATAAAAACTCGGGCTGACCAGCTCAAGGATGCCGCAGTAATCCAGGTCTGACCAAAGTACGTCGTGAAATGTCTTTTCGAGCGCCGGCGGAGCAGTAGCGCGCAACGCAAATTCCGGCACCGCGACCCGCGCCTTCGACACTCCCAGTCCCGTTCCGGTCTTGAACCAGTCCTGAGCCGAAGCCGTTCCAGCGCCTGGCAACACAGCGAACGCGAGTGCAACTGCAACTGCCCCGAAGATTACGATTTTTCGTTTCATGTTATTTTGTCTTTCTCAATTCCAGCTTACCGCTTGAAATCAAACCAGAACTCCACGCCCACCTTGGATCCCGAATACCCCGCCGGAAGTCGATCGAGCGGGCTCGCGTCACGAATCGCGCGAACTGCCGACGTATCCACCGACGCGTTTCCGCTCGATTTGGTGATCTGTATATTCGTGATGCTTCCGTCCCGCATAATATCGAACGTGGCCACGACGCGCGGGGCGTACTGGATCCTTGGATCCACAGTCGATTGCAACCATGTTCCGCTGACCCGCCGCTGCACCGCCTCCACGTACCACGAAAAGCGATCACCGAAATTTCCGCCCCCGATGCCGTTGAACCCGATTCCGCCCTGCGTCGCCGTCCCCGGCCCCATTGCAAACGATGAATAGGGAACGGTGGGCGTGCCGCCTCCGCCGTAGGGAACTGCGTTGGGTGGTGGCGGCGTGGGATTCTCCAAGGTCTTCGACGGGCGCGTCACATACTTCGGCGGCTTGTTGCGTTCGAATTTAGGAATGGGTGTAGCGTCCGGCGGCGGCTGCACTTTCGGCACGGGCTCAGCTTTGTACAATCCTTTCGATTCGTCCACCACCCGGCTTGGCGTCTCGACTTCCGGCCGCGGCATCGGAATTGCCGGAAGGCTGCCCACCACTCCCACTGAAATCGCGCCGCCCGGCCCTCCCCACGATTCCTCGTGATGGGTGTAGCCGGACGCGATAAGAAATCCAACGAGCGCAAGATGAAACACCACTGAGCCCGCGAGGTAGGAACCGAGCGGCTGCCCTAAATCGACCGCTGTCCGAGTTTGCGCGATTGCCGTCATTTCATTGAATCTGTGAACGCTCGCTGAGCGGCTGCGTCACCACGCTGATATTTTGTATCCCGGATTGCCGCAAGGCATCCACCACCGTAGCCCAACTGCCGAAGGGCACCGTCTCGTCGCACCGGATGTAAACCGCCTGCTGCTTCAGATTGTGCGATTGCGAAACGACCTGTTGCCCAATGTCGTGAATGTTGACCGGTTTGTCGTTCAGATACACGCGCTGCGCTCGATCGATGGTCACTACCATCCGAACTTCCGTCAGCTCTTTCACTGTCTTCGTTTTCGGGACGTCCACTTCGATCCCCGACTGTAGAATCGGTGCCGTAATCATGAAAATGATCAGCAGCACCAGCACGACGTCGATAAACGGCACCATGTTGATTTCTGAAAGTGTGGTGCCGGTTTCCCGCTGAATTTGTGGCATGGCGGTCTTCTTATGCGCTGTACAGGGTTTCGATTTTCGCCACGAACTCCGAAGCGAAGCTATCCATGCGTGCGGCCAGGGAGCGAATGCCCCCGACGTAGTAGTTGTATGCGATGACCGCGGGGATTGCGGCGAAGAGTCCCGCGGCAGTTGTAATTAAAGCTTCCGCGATTCCGGGAGCGACCGCGCGCAAGCTCGCGCTGCCCGCGTCTCCCAATCCCGAAAACGCGTCCATCACGCCCCACACGGTGCCGAAAAGTCCGATGAAAGGCGATACGGAGCCCGTGGTCGCTAGCCAGGGCATCCATTTTTCAAGACGGCGAACTTCCTCTCCCGCAGCCACCTGCATTTCGACTCCGACCGCGTGCGCATTCCGCACTTTCGTCGGAGTCGCCGCAGCTCCTGCGCGCCCGCCGGCCCCGAGTTGCGCTTCGAGTTCGCGGTAGCCCGCTTGATACACAACTACAAGCGGAGTTCCGCCCGCTCCCGCTCGCAAAGTGTTTGGATCGGGAAGTCCCTTGCCGGCGCGGAACATTTGCAGGAATTTTTTGGTTTGCGGTTCGATTTGCCCGAAAAGGCGCGATTTTTGAAGGATGATTGCCCAGGAGAATACAGACAGGACAAGTAAGATACCGAGGACAGCGCGCGCTACCCAGCCCGTTTGCTCCAGCAACGTAAGCGGGCTGGCAAGAAATATCAGTGCCAGGCCAGAAATGATGTACCCCCAGAAAAAGTTTAAAAAACTAACCACAAACACCGTAGCACACGCATAAAGGAGGGTCAAACGATTCGCCAAAACCGAGAATTTAGATGATGTTCAAAAGGGCACAACGGAAATAGCGCTAATGTAGTGAAACAGCGCGTCCCGGGCGCGGGTCGTTCTTCACCAGAAGGAACGAAAAGAAAAACATGAAGGCGCAGCCGGCCGCCAGAATCCAATACGTATCGATATACGACAAGGTCGCGGCTTGGGCTTGCACTCCGGCATAAAGTCTTGCCAGAGCCTGTCTCTGCGCTTCATGCATGCTGAGCCCCGCGCGGGCGAGCTGTTGCGTCAGCCCGTTCAGCGCATTCTGGAATTGTGGATTTCCCGGATTGATGTGGTCCGTCAGAAAGGCTTGGTGAACTTGCGAACGCCTCGCGATGATCGTTGTTACAAACGAAGTGCCCACGCTCGAGCCGATGTTGCGCGTGAAATTCACCAGTCCCGCGACGGCGTTGCTTTTCTCCTGCTTGATGCCGATGTAGGCCGCGGTCGTAGCGGGCACGAATACAAATCCGAGCGGGAGGTATTGCACGATGCGCAGCCACGTAGCATGCCCGAAACTCATCTCCTGATTGAATTGCCTCACCGAAACGAACATGCCGATCGTCAAGAGGAACCAGCCGGTGGCGATCAGGTATCGCAGCTGGAATTTCGAAGTAAGCCGGCCAACAATCGGAAGTTCTACGAGCAGCAGCAAAGCTGCAGCCGATAGCACCATGCCCGCGGATTGGGCCGTGTATCCCATCAGCGTCTGAAGGAATTGCGGCATCAGCACGGTCGTAGCGAAGGCCATCGCGCCCACCGTGAACATCATCATGTTCGCGGTGGCAAAATTTCTATTCTGGAAAAGGCGAACATCCACGATCGGGTCTTTGTGAAACCACTCGTAGAAAACGAGTGTGGTGAGGCACACCACCGTAATCACCGCGAGCGTCACGATGAAATGCGAGCCGAACCAGTCGTCTTCCTGGCCTTTATCCAGCATGATTTGCAGCGCGCCTACCCCCAGCGCCAGCAACGCAAATCCGATGTAGTCGAGTTTGATGCCGCCCTTCGCGACGCGCTTCAAATACGGCGGATCTTCCACCAGCTTGTAAACCAGGAACAGGGTGACGATGCCCACCGGCAAATTGATGAAGAAAATCCAGCGCCAGGAATAACTGTCCGTAAGCCAGCCGCCCAACGTCGGCCCAATCGCTGGCGCGCAAACCGCCGTGATGCCGTAGAGCGAAAACGCCAGCCCGCGCTTCTCCGGCGGAAACGTATCCGCGAGAATAGCCTGCACCATGGGTTGCAAGCCGCCTCCGCCGGCTCCCTGCATCACGCGAAAGACCAGCAGAAGAGAAAGGCTGGGCGCGATTCCGCAGAGCAAAGAACTCACCGTGAAGATCGCCATGCAGACCATGAAAAAGTGCTTGCGGCCGAAGATCGTCACCAGCCAGCCGCTAATCGGCAGCACGATCGCATTCGCAACCAGATAGGAGGTCAGCACCCATGTGCTTTGATCGTTACTCGCGCCCAGGTTCCCTGCGATGTGCGGCAGCGCCACGTTCGCGATCGCCGTGTCCAGCACTTCCATAAACGCCGCCAGCGACACCACCACCGCGATAAGCCAAGGGTTGGCTTTGGGACGCCAAATTTCCAGAGGCAGAGTTTCGGCCGCAGCGCTCATCGCACCTTTCGACGCAAAAGATGAATGATCCTAACGCGAAGCCATTGGATTACGCGCGGGAGATTTCGGATGTGAACTATTTTCTTTCTTAGGTTGCCTGCAATCCGTTCGGGACCATGGGCATCGAGCGGAGCCGTACTCCGGTTGCATCGAAGATAGCGTTGCCGATGGCGGGAGCCAACCCCACGATGGGCGTTTCGCCCGCGCCCGCCGGAGGAATATCCTTGCGATCGAGAAGCACGACCTCGATGGCCGGAACGTCGCTGAATCGCGGCACGCGATACTTCGAGAAGCGCGCGTTCAGAATGCGCCCGTTCTCGAATTCGATGGCCTCGAAGAGCGCTCCTCCGAGCCCCATGATGTTGGCCCCTTCGATCTGATTGCGCAGCCCGTCCGGATTCACGACGGCGCCGCATTCGAACGCGGTCACCACGCGCACGACCTTCACCTCTCCGGATTTTCGATCGACGCTCACTTCGGCGCACGTGGCCACGTTCCCACCCTTCTCGAATCCGCCGCCCATTCCGAAGCCCTGGCCCTCGGTGGTCTTGGCGCGTCCCCAGCCAAATTTCCTTGCCGCAGCTTCGAACACCGCGCGCAATCGCTCGTCCTTCAGATTCTTCAGCCGAAATTCGAGCGGGTCCGTCTTCGCCGCATGAGCGAGCTCGTCCATGAACGACTCGCGCGCGAAATGGTTGGCCGTGGCCGCGAGTCCGCGATACGAGCCCTGGCGCAGCGGCGAGTCCACCGGATGAAATGCAATGCGCTGATTCGGGATCTCGTAATACGTGCGAATCCCGGATCCGCCGGAGTTGTAGTTGTGAAACTCCCACGCGGTGATCATGCCGTTTTTATCGAGCCCGGCTGTAACATCAATCACCCCGGCCGGCCTGAAATATGCCCACGTAAATTCCTCTTCGCGAGTCCATGTCACTTTCACCGGCCGTTTTGCCGCGCGAGCCAGCCGTGCCGCCTCGATTGCAGTTTCGCCAGTATGCTTTCCGCCGTAGCCCGAACCCATGTCCGGCATCAGTACGCGAACCTGGTCTTCGGGGATTTTGAACGCGCTAGCCAGCTCGCTCTGCACGCCGAAGGGGCGCTGCGTGCCGGTCCATACTGTCAGTCCATCGCTCGACCATTGCGCCAAAGCCGCGCGAGGCTCGAGCGGCGCGTGAGCGATATAAGAGACCGTGTAAGTCTGCTGCAAACGTAGGTTCGCCGCGGCGAAAGCCTTGCCCACTGATCCCGTCTCGTATGGATCTTCGGCCTTGTCGGCGGATTTTTTTAAGTACTCAAACAGCTCCTTGCTCGATAATTGCGGCTCCGATTTCCATTCCGCGTGAATCGCAGCAATCGCGCTAGCCGCGAGTTCCTGGCTGGGTGCGGCAACCCCGATGAAATTGCCGTCGTGAACAATCACGACGCCCGGAATCTGTTCTGCTTCGTGTGTGTCAATGGACGTGAGCGTCGCTTCAAATGCAGCCGGCCGCAAAATCTTGCCATGGAGCATTTCTGGCAACATCTGATCCGACGGGTACCGATGCTTGCCGGTGACAAACTGCCGCCCATCGATTTTCGGCGCCGATTGCCCGGCAATCTTCCACTGCGCAGGAGGAATCAGCGGATCTTCCGCAGGAAGATCCTCAGTCAGTTGCTTGCCTTTGACGAGGTAGGCGTAATCAACGGAGCGTCGCGTCTTCGGATCGGTAATTTTCCCGTTTGCCGCGACCAGTCCGCTGCGGTTTATCTGCCAGTGCGCCGCCGCCAACCCAATCAGCGAATCGCAAGCGGCCGCAGCCACCTTGCGCAGCTGCAAATTCATGGTCGGAGTCGTGCGGCTCCCAAACGTGCCCATGTCGAATGGCGTCAGCCGCGTGTCACCCATCACCAATTGAATTTTGTCGATGGGGAAGTGCAATTCTTCGGCAACACCTTGACTGAGCGATGTGCGGATGTTCTGTCCCACTTCCACTTTGCCCGTGTACACGGTCACCACCCCGTCGTCGCCCACGTGCAACCAGGCTGAGATTTCCTTGGGCAAAGATTCTCCGCCTTGGCGGCGCCTTCCCGCGCCCGATTCCTGCGCGCCCGGCATGTTTTTCGCAGTCAGCACCACCAGAAGTCCGCCGCCGAGAAATTTAAAGAAATCGCGCCGGTCAGTCTCGAAGCGATAGGTAGGAGGCGCAGCAATTTCGTATCGTTCCAATTCCAACTCATTTTGAAACGAAAACTTCACGCGTTCCGTCATGAGTGCGACTCCTGCATCGTGGCTGCCTTTTGAATCGCAGCCACGATGCGGTTATAAGTTCCGCATCGGCAGATGTTGCCTGCCATAAACTGCGAAATCTCCCGGGTCGACGGGCTCGGATTTGTTTTCAGCAGCGAAGCCGCCGACATAATCATCCCGGAAGTGCAATAGGCGCATTGCATCGCGCCCTCGTCCAGAAAAGCTTGCTGCAAGGGGTGTAGTCTCCCGTCTTTTTCGAGCCCCTCGATTGTCGTAACCGGATTTTCGCCCACAAGGCCAACTGAAGTTCTGCACGAGCGCTTAGCAACTCCGTCAATCAGCACCGTGCACGCGCCGCATTGGCCTTCGCCGCAGCCGTACTTGGTCCCGGTCAAATCGAGCTGATCGCGCAAAATGCTCAGCAGACTCGTTTGCGCGTCCGCATCGATTACGCGAACGCTTCCATTTACATTGAGCTTTGTGACTTTGGCCATCGAGGACCTCACCCGCGGGAAATAGGGGGCTTCTCGTACTGAGCAGAAAAAAGTCTACATCACCGCAAATGGCATGTCTATTTTCGAGCGTAAGCCTCGATCCTGAATATTTTTCAAGCGCGACGAGCGAACCTCAGCTGGCTCGCTGCAAACAAGGCAGTGGTGTAAACTGTAATACGCGAGATTCGAAAACCGCAATCTCGCGTGGAAATTCTGGCGAGGAGCACCGCAGGATGTCAGAGACAATTTCTCTGGAATCGCGAATCCATTCGTCGAGCGCCGAACGAGCTTCGGCCGCGACGCTCTCCATTCCCTGGTACATCTGGTGCGCCATCCTTTCGGTCATCTGCGCGGTTGTTGGCAGCGCGTGGGACATCTCCTGGCACGAAGCTGTCGGACGCGACACTTTCTGGACGCCCGCCCACATGCTCATTTATATGTCCGGCATACTCGCCGGGATTTCCTGCGGCTACGTCATTCTTTCCACCACATTCCAGAAAGAATCTCCGCTGCGCGACGCTTCCGTATCGATGTGGGGATTTCGCGGTCCGCTCGGAGCTTTCATCTGTGCCTGGGGCGGAGCGGCTATGCTCGTCTCCGCGCCATTCGATAATTGGTGGCACAACTCTTACGGCCTGGACGTAAAAATCTTGAGCCCGCCGCACGTCCTGCTTGCTTTGGGCATGATCGCAATCCGCTTCGGCACTTTGGTAATGGTTCTGGCGGAGATGAACCGCGCGCATGGCGCCTATCGCGACAAGCTTGAACGCGTTCTGTTCTTCGCCATGATTTTTCTGATGGGGATGACCGTCGGCATCGCGCAGGAATACACCAATCGCATCTTCATGCACGGCGCGCAGTTTTATATCGTCGTGATGCTGGCCGCGCCGATCTGGATGGGGACGGTGGCCTGGGTTTCCGGAAATCGCTGGGCCGCCACAATTATGACCGCCATGTTCACCGCGGTTCATCTCTGCTTTACCTGGGGATTTCCTCTGATACCAGCGCAACCGAAGCTCGGCCCGGTCTATCAGAACGTGACGCACCTGATTGCCACGGATTTTCCGTTGTTGTTGATTGTCCCGGCGATTGTTTTTGATCTCGTGCGCCGGCGCATCGGCAAGTGGGGCCGTTGGGCGCAGGCCGCGACGCTCGGCGCCGCCTTCCTCGTGACTTTCGTCGCCGTGCAATGGCCGTTCGCCGATTTTCTGATGTCGCCCGAATCCCATAACCGGATTTTCGCCACCAACAATTATCCTTACTTCATCCCGTCCACGTCTCCCTGGGTGCGCAACGTCTGGGTACCCACGGAGCATTCCTTCGGCCAGTTTTGGCTGCGCATGGCCATCGCGTTGGGCGTGGCCGTGCTCATGACGCGCATCGGCGTTTCCTGGGGCGAGTGGATGCGCCGCATACGCCGATGAGGATGCAGTTCAGATCCAAAATCCCATCGCGCGTGTTCTTGATCGTGCTGGTGCTCCTCGTCGTCAGCCTTCCGGTTTTGGCGCACGTGGGCAGTCCCGACGTTTATTACGAAGGCGACGCGGGCCCGTACCACCTGTTTGTCACCGTGCGCATGCCGCAAGTGATCCCTGGCGTGGCTGAGATTCAGGTGCGCTGCGAATCTCCCGGCGTCAATTCGATTCAAATCGTTCCTCTGCGTTTGACCGGCCCGGGCTCGAGCTTTCCGCCCACGCCCGATCTCGCGAAGGTCTCGAAAGACGATCCGCAGTTTTTTTCGGGCAGCCTTTGGCTGATGGAATCCGGCGCTTTGCAGGTGCGCGTCATGGCCGACGGCGAAAAAGGCAAAGGTGAACTCGCCGTCCCAGTGGCTTCTTTTGCCCAACGCACCTTCCCCATGGATAAAAAGCTGGCCGGAGTTCTATTTGGTCTCATGTTGTTTCTCGCCATCGGAATAATTTCCATCGCCGGAGCCGCAGCGCGCGAAGCCAGCCTTCCCGCGGGCGAAGTTCCCGGCCCGTCCAATGTTCGCCGCGCAAGAATCGTAATCGTCGTCTCAATTATTCTCGTCGTCGCAATTCTGTATCTCGGAAAATCGTGGTGGAAGTCGGAAGATTGGGACTACCAGCGCCGCGTCACGTTTTACAAGCCACCGACGGCTGAAACCACGCTCGAAAACGGAAACCGCCTGATCATTCGCGCCCGGAGCGAACACCCGCGCTGGGCCGAACGCATCAACATGGGCCAGGTCGTCCCCGACCACAATCACCTGATGCATCTCTTTCTCATCTCGCTTCCAGGGATGGATCGCATGTGGCATCTTCATCCCAATCTTCTCCATGGCGGCGCGTTCGCTGAGGATTTGCCCAACATGCCCGCCGGCCGTTATCAAGTTTTCGCCGATGTCGTCGATGAACGCGGGTTCCCCTGGACGCTCGTCGGCACGGTCGATCTTCCGCAGATCAGCGGCACGCCCATGACGGGTGACGATTCTTCCTGGTCCGGCGCGCCGCTCACGAACGCTTCCGCGGAACAAGCGACGGCGGTTTCGAAGCTGGGAGACGGAGGCACAATAGTTTGGCGGCACAGCACCCCGCTCAAAGCCAACGCCGCCATGGATTTTAAATTCGAGATCCTGGACAAAGACGGCAAGCCCGCGCAGGACATGCAGCCATACATGGGCATGGCCGGCCACGCGGAATTTGTGCGTTCGGACCTGAGCGTCTTCGCGCACGTTCATCCCTCAGGTTCGGTTTCGATGGCTTCGCTCGAAATGGCGCAAGCGGGACTGACCGATTCCACGTCAACCATGCCCGCCAGTATGGCGATGTCCTCCGCACCTTCCGGCCCAATCCCGCCGGAATTCTCGTTCCCCTACGGGTTCCCGCAGCCCGGCGAATATCGCATCTTCGTGGAGATCAAGCGTGCTGGTCAGGTGGAAACGGGAGTCTTCGACGCTCACGTCGAGTAGGGCGAAATAGAATGTCCGCTCGGCCTTCCAGGATTTCATCGGCAGGGAATCGCGATATTTATTCTTGCGCGGGCGAGCCGACGGCGACGACGAAACTGCCTGGCGCTATGTTGCCAAACGGATCGCACAGTATCTCGGCATCAATCTCATAAATCCGCAGCGCATCGCGCAACGCTTCCGCAGCAGGCGGCAGGCTTCCCGCTTTGCTGAAAACAAGCGCCAGGCCAGCGGAGCTTCCCGCGGGGATTTCCCGCGCCTCCGGCTCAGTCACTCTCCACCCAATCGCCTTAAAGATCGCAAGAAAATCCTGCGCATACGCAAGAGCGTCATCGGCCGAGAGAGTATGGCAGATGCCAACCTGTTGATCGGGGAAGGTCAACAGCACTTGAATCAGCACAGCTTTTTGATGGGTCGTCAGTTTCCTGGAAGTTGAACCCGCTGGCGTCATGAAAGGCGAGATGCGACGCTGTCGATTTCAGCGTCGAGCATTTCCCCGTCGGCGAACTCGACCCGGTTGCGCCCGCGGTTCTTCGCCTTGTAAAGAGCCACGTCCGCTTGGTGCACCAGGTGGCTGAATTCTGGCGCAATCTTCCCGCGAAACCCGGACACGCCAAAACTCGCTGTCACTTTAATCGAACGACCGCCGAACGAAAACTCTTCCTCTCCAAATTGCTTGCGAATGTGTTCGATCAGGACTTCCACATTCGATCTTTCCGCGTGAGTCAGCACGAAGAGAAATTCCTCGCCGCCGATCCGCCCGCAAATGTCCGAGCGCCTCGAATTCGATTTCAGGATTTCGGCGAATCTCTTGAGCACGGCGTTTCCCGCTTCGTGCCCGGCCGAATCGTTCACCCGCTTGAAGTCATCCAAATCCGCCATCACCACCCAAAAGGGAAATCCATGCCGCGCCGCTCCGCTCAGTTGGCGCGCGCCCCACTCTTCAATCGCGCGCCGGTTCGGCACGCCCGTCAACGAATCCGTCAGAGCCAGTTCTTCCAGCAAACGATTTTTGGTCTCAATCTGTCGGTGCAGATCCACGATCCTTCGGCCTACTCCCGTGCGTGCCAGCAATTCCTCCGGATCGAACGGCTTCGTCAGGTAGTCGTCCGCCCCCGCCGCGAGCCCTTTGACCACATTTTCTTTCTCGGAAATGCTCGTGAGCAGGATGATGTAAGTGTAGGTGCCTTTGGAATTTTCTCGGATTCGCTGGCAAACCTCGATGCCCGTCAAATCCGGCATCATCCAGTCTGTAATGACCAACGAGAATTCATGCTTACTGAAGAGCTCGATAGCCTCCTGGCCGCTTCTCGCAAACCGTATGGAATAGTCGGTTTCGGAGAAAGCTTGCTCCACAAGCTTCCGGTAGACGGCCGAATCGTCGGCCACTAACACCTGTACGCGCTCTTGAGCGGCAATCATCATTCCTCATTACACGGAACTATCTTCAGTCACTCGGGTGGTCGCATCAATCCGCTGAGAGTACTGCTATAGGACGGGCCCACCATAGGATTTCATTGCTGGGCGAAAGACGCGAGCGAAAAATCGAGCCGTATTCAGTTTCAGCTAATGGCTATCTGTACTCGCTGTTTTTACGATTTGGCCCCACTGGACTTCTTCTCAACGATCTTCGTGGCCAGAATCAGCGGCAGCAGAAACTCCTGCAATCTCTTGGCCGCGCCTGACCCGTTGTCGCCAAATTGCAGGCCCATGCAGTCGGTTCCCACTATCCTTACGACGCGAGCAGCCAAGTTTAACGCCGGCGCCCCGGGCTTCAGCTCCAATCGTATGTGTACGCTCGAGCCCATCGCAAGCGCTCGCGACGTTTGCACGAACATCCCCCCCAGGCTTATATCCAGCGTCGTGCCGTTCAACTGTTCTTGATTGCACCCGATCGATACTTTGCGACTTACCTTCACGCGCTCGAAGCGCCGCAACTCGCGCTGGATGGCCCCATCGGCCACGCGCATCAACCGCAGGATCCCGTGCCGATCCAGGGGTTTGTACAAAAAGAAATTCGCACCGGCCTCGAACGCCCTCCCCAGAATGGCCCGGTCGTCCTCCGCTGTGATCATCACAATCAGCGTGGTTTGATTCAAGCTGGATGCCCGGATATGCCGGGTTAGCTCCACTCCGTCCGGATGCGGCATGTTCATGTCCAAAAAGACCGCCTGGAATTTCTCCAAATCGAGAGAGGTCACCGCCTGCCGGCTATTGGTCGTCGTGGTTGTTTCCATCTCCGCTGCCTTCAGGACTTCCTGAATCAGCTCGCAGACGAGAGGGTCATCGTCAACGACTAGGACTCGGCTCGGCACGCTGTTCTCCCTCGCATCCCACTCAGCCCTTCGGTGTTGAAATTTCCGCGTGGTTCACATCGCCGTGCTGTAACTTCGCGGCGTGTTCCAACCATCGCCTAAGCTCTACGCGCAGCACTCTGAAATCCACCGGCTTCGAAATGCACGCATCGCAGCCGGCCCGGATCACTCGCTCCTGATCCGTCACCATCGCGTGTGCCGTCACTGCGATCACCGGCGTACTATGCACCGCCGGTTCATTGCGTATCCACGCCGCCAGCGATAACCCATCCTCCGCGCTCAGTTGCACGTCCAGCAAGACCGCGTCCGGAGGCTGACTCTTGAATGCGGTACGCGCCTGTTCCAAATTCTCAACCGGCACTGCCTCGAATCCTTCCGCTTCCAGCCAGTCGCAAAGAAGCTCGCTATTGGCCGGATTATCTTCGACCACCAGAACGCGATGCTTCATGATTTTCCTGCAAGTACTGGAGCTAGGGCGCGCTGCAACTCCTTGATCATGGCGTCCTGCCACGGCTCCTGCTTCTGGAAGAGCATCCCTGCGTTCGCGCGGATGTAGTCCTTCTCTTGCAACGTCAGATCCTTGCTTGTGAGTACGAACGCAGGTATCTCGGCTGTGCGAACGTTCGCGCGCCATTCGGCGAGCAACTCGAACCCGCTCACCTTCGGTAAAATTAGGTCCAGGATGATAAGTTCGGGCGGAGACGTCGCTACCGCAACCCGGGCCTCTGCGCCATCGCATGCCGTCGCCACCACATAGCCGTTTTGAGTCAGAAATTCGGCGACAAGTTCCCGAGTCGGCGTGTCGTCCTCGACTAACAAAATCGGCCGCCCTCCTGCCGTCGACCTGCGCTTATTTAGGCACCGCTCGATGGCTCTCAGCAGCGTGGGTTTGTCCACTGGTTTTACGATGTAATCGTCCGCGCCAAGCAGTGCTCCGGTGCTGGGCTGGTCGACGACCGTCACGATGATGACCGGAATCGCCGCGGTCCGCGGATCAGTCTTCAATTTCGACAAGATTTCCCAGCCGCTCACCGGCTTCATGATGACGTCCAGAGTGATCGCGCTCGGCTGCTTCTCGGCCGCTAGCTCCAGCGCACGTTGCGCCTTGTCGCACAGAACTACCTCGTACCCGGCGGAGGTCAGTTGCGAGTGAATCAGATGCGCCGCTCCGGAATCATCCTCGATCACGAGAATTCGCGGCGATCCGCCAGAATGTGGCCTCGATTCCACTTTCCGGCCATTTTCAGACTCAACCGTCGGGACTAGCGGCAAGGTAAAATAAAAGCAGCTTCCCGCACCTGGCTGACTCTCGAGCCCCAGGCTGCCGCCATGCAGCTCCACCAAGCGCTGTGTGATGGCTAGTCCGAGGCCTGTACCCTCCGTAGTCTTGCCGGTTTGTCGCAGCCGGTAGAAAGCTTCGAAGATGCGCTTCTGCTCTTCGGGCGGAATGCCCGGCCCGGAGTCCCGCACTTCGACTTGGATAACCTCTCCGGTCCGCCGCGCAGTCAATTCGATTTTCCCGCCGTCGGGCGTGAACTTCACCGCATTCCCCAGCAGGTTTAGCAATATTTGTTTGAATCTCATGGAGTCCGCTCGGACGCTAAGCCCTGCTGACGGATTCACCACTATCGTCTGGCATTTCTTGTCTGATAGCGGGCGCAAGCAATCCACGGCCTCTGACATGCACGTATTGACCGACACGATTTCGATCGCCAGGTGCAACCGGCCCGCTTCTATCTTGGAGAGATCCAGGATGTCGTTGATCAGCCTCAAAAGGTGCTTTCCGCCCGTGTGAATGTGCCCCACGTAGCGCCGCTGCCGGTCGTTAAGCGGACCATAACGCTCTTCGTTCAGCAGGTCCGAGAAGCCCAACACCGCATTGAGAGGAGTTCGCAATTCGTGGCTCATGGTCGAGAGAAACTGGTCCTTGAACTTGTTGGATTGCTCGGCAGCTTCCTTCGCCCGCATCAGCGCTTCCTGGGCCATCTTGTACTGCGTCATGTCCCGAGTCAGTTTTGCATACCCGTGCAGCGTTCCTTGTTCGTCGCGAAGTGCGGTGATCAGGACACTGGCCCAGAATTTGGACCCATCCTTCCGTACGCGCCAGCCTTCGTCTAGCACCCGGCCAATCTGTGCTGCCACCTTCAGTTCAGATTGCGGTTTTCCAGCCTCGATGTCGGCCGGCTCGTAGAATTGGGAGAAATGCTTGCCCAGGATTTCTTCCGCGGTGTAGCCTTTTATCCGCTGGGCGCCGGCGTTCCAACTTGTCACCCGGCCCTCGGTATCCAGCATCAGAATTGCGTAGTCCACCACATTTTCCACCAACAGGCGGAAGCGCTCTTCACTTCGGCGCAATGCTTGCTCGGATTCTCTTAGCTGCGTTACATCGCGCCCCACGGCGTAGATCAGCTGCCGCTCGACGAAAGGCGTGGCATTCCATGAAACCCGTCGATACGAACCGTCCCTGCAGCGATATCGGTTCTCGAAGCTTATCGTGTTCAAGCCCTGGGACAGCTTTTCCACTTCTTGAATCGTTGCTTCACGATCGTCCGGATGCACAAAATCAACGAAGGGCGCAGCCGTTAGCTCTTCGATCGAATATCCTAGTTTCGTTTGCCAGGCGGGGTTAAGCCGCTTGAAGAACCCGTTGGTGCCCGCGATACAAAGCATGTCCACGGAGAGATTGAAGAAACTGTCGAATTCCTCGCGCGCGCGGCTCCCCCGCGCAGCCAGATGCGAGGATTCTTCATTCGCGGCCGCCAATCGCCGCGTCGCTTCCTGCGCCTCGTTGACGCGCAAACGCGCCTGCACTTCCATCTGCTTGGTCCGCGCGCGCAATTCTTCGGTGTGTTTCTGTTGGTCAGCTCGCTGCTGTTTGAGGCGCACGAACTCGGTGACGTCCTCGACGCGGTGGATGATGTAGGAAACTTCTTTTTCCGGGCCGAGGACCGGCATGTTATACGGGCTCCAATATCTTTCCTCGAACCCGCCGCCCTCTGCCTCCGGCTTCGGAATATCGTATTTCTGAATCTCCATGGTGTCCGCCACACGATTCTGCAACACGCGTTCCAGCGAAGTGCGCAGGTTGTGCACACCTGTAGCGGCTGGATCGTTCGGATTGTCGGGAAATACCTCGAAGATTCCCTCACCGAGAATCTGCTCGCGCCGGGTCATCGTCGCGCGCAAGTAGGCGTCGCTGACCGCGACGATCTTGAGGTCGCACGTCAACACCAAAAATAAACCCGGCGCCGCTTGGAAAAGCGCTTCAAAGTCAGGTTTACCCCGGCCTGAAGATAAATCTTTCAATTCTATTTTCCTGAGGGAAGCTTATGCTCAACGATAATTCTAGTAATTGTTGTGCAACGTAGCAATTAGATTAGTGCCTTCGGTCGCGCGAAGGTAAACGAGGCCGCCTATTGACAGCCGCACACGCACGTCAACTCTAAAGTTGTTGGCTCCGCTGGAAAACCGCCCTCTTTCGCAAGCGCTCGCAGCCATTCTGCGGTACAATTAAGGTTCCTTGCTCTCCGTTAACAACATCTCGATGCGCTTCGGCGCCAGAATTCTGTTCGATGAGGTCACCTGCACCTTCTTCGCCGGGCGGCGTTACGCCATCACCGGGCCGAACGGGGCAGGGAAGTCCACGCTCATGAAGATTTTGACCGGCGAAATCGACCCTTCCAAAGGCGACGTCACGCGCCCCAAGAAGCTCGGCGTTTTAAGCCAGGATCAGTTTGCCTTTGACGAATTCCGTGTGATTGACGCTGTCATCATGGGCAACGCCCCGCTGTGGAAGGCTCTCGTCGAGCGCGACGCGCTCCACGCCAAGCCACACGATTCGCTTACGGACAAAGACGGCATGCGCCTTGCCGATCTCGAAGCCATCGTCGGCGAAGAGGGCGGTTACACGGCTGAGGCTGACGCAGCCATCCTTCTCGATGGCCTGGGTCTCGAAAGCGATCTGCACGAGCGCAAGATGAGCGAACTACAAGGCGGCCAGAAAGTTCGCGTCCTTTTGGCCCAGGCGCTATTCGGCACTCCTCAAGTACTGCTCTTGGACGAGCCTACCAACCACCTTGACCTCGATTCCGTCCACTGGCTGCAGGATTATCTTTGCGAATACGAAGGTGTGCTGATCGTCATCTCGCACGACCGCCATTTCCTCAACAGCGTTTGCACCCACACCGCCGACATCGACTACCAAACCGTCATCATGTACAACGGCGGCTACGACGACATGGTCCTCGCCAAGACCTCCATTCGCTCGCGCATCGAATCCGAAAACGCCCAGCGCGAAAAGAAAATCGCGCAGCTCAATGACTTCATCGCGCGTTTTTCCGCCGGCACCCGCTCGGCCCAGGCCACCTCGCGCAAGAAGGAAGTCGAGCGTCTGCAAACTTCCGTCCTGGCCAAATCCAATATCGCGCGCCCCTTCATTCGCTTCCAAATGGACCAGCACTCCGGCCGCCACCCGCTCGAGATCAAGAGCATCGCGAAATCATACGATGGCGTGAAAGTCTTCAAACCGTTTTCGGCCGCCGTCGAGCGCCGCGAGAAAATCGCCCTCATGGGCCGCAACGGCACCGGGAAAACCACTTTGCTGAAGTCGCTCATCCGCAATGCCACCGGATTTATCGACGACGTGGACCGCCAGTTTCCCATCGATGGCGGCACCGTCGCGTGGGGACACAACGTCGCCGTCGGCTACTTCGCGCAGGATCACAGCGATTCCATCGTGAAGGGAACTACCGCCATCGAGTGGCTGCATCAGTTCAAGCCCGATGCCACGCAGGAGGAATTGCGCGGCTTGCTCGGCCAGATGCTTTTCAGCGGCGAGGATGCCCTCAAGCCCACGCACGCGCTTTCAGGCGGCGAATCCGCGCGCCTGATCTTTTGCCGCCTCATGCTGCAAAAGCCCAACGTGCTCGTGCTCGACGAGCCGACCAATCACCTCGACCTCGAATCCATCAACGCCTTGAATTTCTCGCTGCAGAAATATGACGGCACCGTGCTCTTCGTCACCCACGACCACGATGTAATCGACGAAGTCGCCACGCGCATCTGGCAATTCGACGCCGGCCGCATCGAAGACTTCAAAGGCCCCTACGCCGAGTACGTCGTCTACGCCCAAGAGAAAGCTTCCTAGTCAGCCTTCCTTCACTGTGAACATCATCCCGAGCGTGGCGAGGGCTCTCTCCTCTTTTCGTAGGGGCACGGCATGCCGTGCCCGGTGCCGCGTTACGCAGATTGCCCCACGCACTGGATCGCACGTTCATGGCGGTTTTGTAGCGGCGACCTTCAGGTCGGCGTTCTTCGTTTCGTTTTTCGGTAGGAACACGGCAAGCCGTGTCCAGGCTGCGTCACACAAGACGCGCCACACACGCAATGCCGTTTCGGGTCTCTCTTTAGGGGGGCGGAGCTTTAGCTCCGACATAAACAGGCCGCGCGCAGCGCATTCCTTTTGCGCTTGTTCACCCGCGCAATCCTCGCCGTCGAACTTTCAGCGCCGCAAACTTTGCTACTTCTCAAACAACCGATTCGCCTCTGCCCAGGTAAACGCGCCCTGCGCCATGTTTTCGTACGTCCCCTTGTCGCGCACTTCCTGCACGATCCGCCGCGTCAATCCCATCGTCGCCTTCATAATTGACGAGCCCAGGCTCACCCGCGCCACGCCCAGCTCCTGCAAACGCTTGATCGTCGACGAATTAGGTGCCGCCAGAATATTCAGCGGAAATTTCAGCGCCTGGACGAACCGGCCAATCAAATTTTCGTCCACGATTCCCGGCACAAACACGCAGTCCGCTCCCGCCGCGATGTAAGCTCTCAGCCGCTCGCACGACTTCTCGAATCGCGTCGCCGCCTCGCCAATTTCCGCCAGATACAAATCCGTCCGCGCGTTGATCACCACCTTCACGCCGAGCGCGTCGCCCGTCCGCCGCACCGTCGCGATTTTCTCCACCTGCTTCGAAATTCCCATCAGCCGCTCGGATCCTCCCGGCCCATACTCCACGTCCTCCAGATTCAGCCCCACCGCTCCGGCCTCAATCATTCCCGTCGTCGTCTTCGCCGCGTCGTCGTACCCGCTCTCCAAGTCCGCCGTCACCGGCACCGCGACGCACCGGCAAATCCGCTTCACCGCCGCCAGCATCTCTTCGCGCGGTACGCGCTGCCCATCGGCATACCCCAGCGAAAACGCCACGCCCGCGCTCGAAGTAGCAATCGCCGGAAAGCCAGCCTCTTCAACGATCCTCGCGCCCGCGCAATCGTTCACATTCGCCAGCACCAGAATCTCCGGCCCGTGGTGCAGTTTTCGAAGCAGCTCCGCCTTCTCCGCCTGTGTTTTCATCGCGCGATTATACCTTCCGGCCCGGCTTTCGTCTTGACTTGGAGATTCGCCGCGCGGACAATCACCTCAATCGGAAGTCTCCGGCGGTTCCCTGGGAGAACTCGTCATGGATACTACCTACGATATTTTTCGCAAGCTTTCCGGCGAAGACGCAGTCTGGGTCGAAACAGTCGACGACCTTCATCAAGCTAAGAAGCGCCTCATCGCACTGGCCACCACCACTCCGGGCGCCTATCTGATCTTCGACCCACGCGAGCACAAATTCATAGAGCCCTTCGCCGACTCCGCTTAGGCCGGTCATTCAACGGAAGGCCGTGTCATCCGGCTGGCTCTTTATTGTTTTGCCTTCGTAGCGGCCGCCTTCAGGCGGACGGTTTTGCGTTTTGATTTCCACGCCGACTCGCATCCACGATCGCGAATTTTCATTGGCGAACAAAAAGCGAAAGTGCTATCCTGCCCCCATGGACGAGCGCCGCAAAATGGCCGTACTCATCGCCGCCAGCATCCTCGCCGCCAGAAAAGTCGCGTCTCAGCCTGACGCCATGCGCAACAGCCCCGCATTTGTTTTCGCCATCGAGGACGCCATCATCGTCGCCGAAAAAATCCTGGCCCACATCGACCGCCGCTGGCCCACGCCAACCTCTGCCCCCACTCCGCGCTGACCACGCGCGCCCAGCTCGCAGCTCCTACAGCAGCTTTTGGTGCGACCTCGCCGACATCCACTCTTCATACTCTCGCACGTGCAGCATCGTCGCGTTCCCGCGCAGCTCTTTCAGGAACGCTTTTCGTGCCTCGCGTTCCCGCGCCGAGCTTCGGTCGGCGCCGGCATCGGCCTTTCGTCGTACCAACTGGATGCCCACGTCGGCAGCTTGCGCCCGCGCGCCGTGCCCCACGGAATCCTCCAGAAAATCGCCAAACGCCACGGCATCGCTCACCTTAAATTCCGCGCCGGAGTCCTTGTTGGCATTCTTGATTCGCTCGCGCAGATCTTCGAGTGCTTGCTCCACGTTCTCGGAGGTGAACCGCGGCTTCTTCGACCCGGAAACGGTCTCGCCTGCGAGCGTCGTGATCCATTGGTCCGTCGCGGAGTTTCGTTTCACGTATCCCTGCAGTTGCATCACCGCCAGCACACGCTTGGCCTCCGGGACGCCGATTCCGAGCTCCCTGGCCATCGCTGCCGTCGTCCACGTCAGCGCTCCCCGCGTGTCCTTCAAAAAACTCATGACCCGTTCCAGGGGCGGTGGTGAAGCATCTTGCCGCTTGCGCTTCGCACCTTTCATTTCATCCCCTGCAGACGTGCGCCCATCATTTTTTCGAAGCGGAGTATGCCGGTGAGGAATCGTCCGGCCGGCCGTCGTTCCGAATCTGATACTCCATGTGATTCACCAGGCGCGCGACCGTGCCGTTCGCCCCCACCGCCCATCCGTTGTAAATGTCCAGAACGAAGGCCGCGTTCAGATCGAGCGATCCGATCCGTTTCCAGTGCGCGCCGAGATCCCGCGACATTTCTTCACCCGTAGGTCCCACCGCCAGCATGGCCCCATAGAGCATCGCCGCCCCAGAACGATAGCCGCCGGGCTGTTGCGCTGCGAGAGTCCAGGTCTTGCCGTCGTCCTGCGAATAGGCCGCCACGCGATCCGTGCGCTTCGGCTCTTTGTAATCTCCGCCGACGGCCACGAGCGATGAGGCATACATCGCGATCGAAAATATTCCGGACGATGCGTTGCCGCTCGCGATCGGCGTCTCCATCACCGTCCAGGTCTTGCCGAAGTCCGGCGAATGAAACACGCGCGCCGCTTTCGCCCCGCCCGTTCCGAAATATAAATCTCCATCATTGTCCATCACCAGTGCCGTTCCGCTCGCGGCGAAGGCGCCTTCTCCAGAAAGCGCCGCGGGCATCGCGTCGCTCGGGAGTTCCTTCCAGTTCTCTCCGTTCTGCCCGCGCACCACGACGAACTTGCCGTCAACAGGGTCGCCCAGCGCGTAGCAATCCCGGTCGCAGACCAACGCATCCAGAAAAAACGCCTTGCGCGTGTCCGTGTATTGCAGCTTCCAGTTTTGGCCGCCATCAATTGTTTTGTAGATTCGTGATTTGTCTCCCTCTCCGCTCGACATCACGTAAGCCGTCGTCTCGTCGAAGGCCACAATGCCGCGAAAATCCAGACCATCTCCCCCGGCAACGTGCAGCCGTTTCCACGTCTTGCCGCTGTCCTTCGAAAGCAGGACCACTCCGTTCGAGCCGCAAGTCCACACCGCGACATGATCCTCATCAGAGGAATGTGCGGAGTGCCGCCCCGCAACCGCCTCCGATATCGCCGCTGCGCTTACGCCTCGCAGGTTCGTATCGATCCCGCTCGTCTGCACCGACCAGTACACCTCATCACTCGCGATCGAATCTCGAGCGTCCGCGCGAACTTCACCGCGCGCCGTGTACAAAGGGGGAGTTCCGGAAGCAGCGAAGCAAAAAATCGCAAGCATCACTGTAGCAATTACGCTGGGAAGGGTAGGAGTACGCATGCCGCGCATCTTAACAACGATTCGCCGGTTTCGCCGTAGGTTTAAATGTAGCGCCGCGGCCTTCACCGCGGCAGCTTTGCTCTGATCACGCAATCGCGCCAGCTCTGCCTTCGTCACGCAATCGCAGCGTTTTCGCCCCGCGCCCGCCTTCGTAGGGGGACGGCATGCCGCTCCCGGGCTCGTCGCGACGCACTCGCCACCGATGCGCGAATGCTCCGCGGCATCCTCGGATCGCGCCCCCACTCAACGCGCTGTCATCCCGAGCGAAGCGAGGGATCTCTCGGGTTGTGAGCTGCGAGCTCTAAGCTTTCGCTGCTTCCGCGCTCTCGTCTTCCGTCAGCTTCGCCGACACGTTGATTCCGTGCTTGGCCGCGTCGAAGCGCTGCTTACGGTCCATCTTCTTCATAATTTCGCGCACGCCGCGGCTGATTCCCACCGCCAGGCTTCCTGCCGTGACGATCGATTTTCCCGCGGACGTGCCCGGCCCGGACGTGCGGTCGGTAAACGTGATTTCCACTTCTACTGTTTTCGCCATAATTCCTCCAGGTTGATTTGTCCGTTGAACATTCTAGCAATGTCCCCCATCCGGGGCTCAAGGTTTAAATGTAGCGCCTGCCTGTCGGCAGACAGGCCGCGGCCTTCAAGCCTGCCCGCCGTGGCGGGCGCGGCAATCCTTCCTCCCTGTGGTACATTGCGGCCATGAAAGGACCAACCTTGCGCATCGTGCTGTACTCTCTTCTGCTCTCCGTGCTGGCAGCGGCGGGATGTAGCGCACAACACTCGGTGCCCGCCGACGCACAATCCCTGACTCCCGAGCGAGCGGCAGCCGTGCAGGAAAGCGTCCGAGCCTTCATGCGCGACGTAGCCCACGACGTCACGCAAGACGGCCCGTTAGCCTGGCGCAAGTATTTTGCCGACACGCCCGCCTTCTTCATGGCCGTCGACGGCAAAATCGCCTTCGCAAATGGCGCGGACGCCGCCGCAGGAATTCAGCAGGTCGCGCAGGCCATCAAACAGATCGAACTCAAATGGGGCGACGATTTGCGCGTGGACCCGCTCGCTCCCGATCTCGCCGTCGTAGCCGCCCCGTTTCACGAGCTCCAAGTGTGGGCCGATGGCCACCGCGTCGAGGAGAACGGATACTTCACCGGCGTCGTGCAATATCGCGAAGGCCGCTGGCAATTCCGCGACGCCCACTGGTCCGGCCCGGTTCCTCCTCCACCCGCCCCTTAGGCATGCCACCTAAAAACGTGCGAGTGTCATCCCGAGCGCAGCGACGGCTCTCTCTTGTTGGCTTGTCGCGCGGCTGGAGCTCCGCGATTATTTCACTCCTCGTGCAGAAGCCCGTGGCCTTGTCACTCATGGTATTTACTCGAAAATAGGAAATCCGATCTATTTGTTCGGCGGCGTGCTGATCCTCGGAATCACGCTTTCCCTGTCCTCACCTTGGTGGGTGCCGTTGCTTTTGGCGTTGGTACTCGTGCCGCTACAAGTGCGGCGCGCGCGAATCGAGGCTCGCGTCCTCGAAGCCAAGTTCGGCGACGCCTACCGCGACTACCGCCGCAAGACCTGGTTCTAAGGTTAAATGTAGAGCCGCGGTCTTTAAGCCTGCCCGCCGTGGCGGGCGCGGCAGCCTTTCCTCCCTACTTGTGCCGCCTGTATCGCAGCATGTAGTCGAGTTCGTGCCGCGCTCCAACATTCATCCTCAATCTTCTGGCGCGTACCCTGCACACCGAATCACCGGCAACGCCGGATACTTCGGATACCTCGCATCCGTCGCCGACAACCCACACAAATAAAACACCGCTCCGCGATCCGACTCAATCCGCCGCGCGTGCTTGCAGTCGGCACACAACCCCGCACGCTTGCGCTCCGCGCTCATCTCCTCTCGCCCCGTCACGCGACCAAAATACCACTTTCCGCATACGTATTTCCCCGCAACGCTCGCGTCCACACAAATCTCCCACCTTAGCTGTCATCTTTTCTTGAAGTTACTCTCGTAAGTAGTTTCCACAATAGAAAAACGATCCCGCATTGTGCTAGTGTGAAAATCGGGGAGTCTTAACCCCCGGAAAGGGAAGTGATATGCGCAACGAGGAAGAGCAAGTGATGGGCCTCGCGTCTCGGACGCCTTCGCCGGACCACGCGAATCCTCGCCCTTTTTGCGGAGCACGGATCTCGGACCGCAGGTCACGCGTGACACGGACACTGCTCTCTGGCCGGCGAGCGTCCTCGCTCCAGCACTCGTCACTCGCCACTAACCACTCGCCACTATCCTTTTCTAATCGCCAATCCCGATTATTAGAATCCACCTTAACCCCTTTGAATCCAACAGCCGGACCCGCCCTAATCGCCAAAATTTCGGACTTTGCCTTTTCAATTCTTCTCGGATCTTATCTGTGTTCATCTGTGGTCGAAGTTGCATGTGCTAAGATGCGGGCAAGGCCATGAGTAAAACTTTCGACGTTGGGATTGAGTCGCTCGCCGGCACCCCGACTTCTGCTGCACGTACGGCTGCGCCCGCGCCGCCAGCCCCAAGGCACGGGCACCTGCATTCCTTCGTTCCTGCGGCTTCGCAGCTCGCGCCAGGGTCAAACAAGAGCGAAAATCGCGGCGTCCCGGAATTAGGCGCAGCCGGTCTGGCCGTGTCGCCCGACGCGGGGAAATCCTTCTACCTCGAAACGTTTGGCTGCCAGATGAACGACCACGACAGCGAAAAAGTTTCGGGCCTGCTTCTCGGGCGCGGCTATCGCGCGGTCGAAAATCCGGCCCAAGCCGACCTCGTGCTTTACAACACCTGCAGCATCCGCGAACGAGCTGCGCAAAAAGTCTTCGCGCGCCTGGGCGATTGGAAAACGGTGGCTGACGGAAAAGTGATCGGCGTCCTGGGATGTCTCGCGCAACAGGAAGGCGAGGAAATTTTCGAGCGCGCGCCGTGGGTCAGCCTGGTGTGCGGTTCGGCGAGCTACCGCAAGCTTCCCGAGCTGCTCGAGCAACTCGAATCCGGCGGCAAGCGCGTCACCGGCCTCGATCTGGACACCGACGAAACTTTCGAAACCGAACTCACCCGCCGCGACAATCTCATTCGTGCCTACATCACCATCATCGAAGGCTGCGATTATTCCTGCAGCTACTGCGTTGTGCCGCACACGCGCGGACCCGAGCGCAGCCGCGCGAGCGATGCCGTCCTCGCCGAAGCGAAACGCCTGGCCGATGCGGGCTACACCGAAATCCAGTTGCTCGGTCAGACGGTGAACTCCTACCGCGATCCTTCGCCGCGCGCGCGGAAATTTGTTGACCTGCTGCGCGCGGTAGCCGCCGTGCCGGGAATTCGTCGCGTGCGCTTCACCACTTCGCATCCCAATGATTTCCATCGAGAGATTGTAGATGCCATCGACGAAACGCCCGCGCTCTGCGATCACGTTCACTTGCCGGTGCAATCGGGCTCCACGCCCATCCTGCGCGCCATGCTCCGCACCTACACCCGCGAAGAGTACTTGAGCAAGATCGAGTTTATCCGTGCGGCGCGCCGGCCTATCAGCATCACGAGCGATATTATCGTCGGATTTCCCGGCGAGACCGAAGCGGACTTCGATGAGACGCTCACGCTACTCGACGCCGTGCAGTACGACGCAGTTTTCTCGTTCACTTATTCACCGCGTCCCAATACTTCCGCACGCGACATGGCGGACGCCATTCCCGAAGCGGAAAAAAGCCGCCGTCTTGCAGTTTTGAACGAGCACCAGCGCCAGATTCAGATTGCGCGCAACGAAAAACTCGTCGGCGAAACCTACGAAGTGCTGGTGGACGCGCGCCACGCCGCTCGCGGGCAGTGGGCTGGACGCTCAACCAGCAACCGCATTATAAATTTCACTTCTACGCGCGAGAATCTTCTGGGAGAATACGTTTTAGTGAGGGTGACACGCGCCGGACCGAATAGTTTCACCGGCGAGCACATTCTCTAGGGACCACGGGAGGCCGTATGGAGCTCGAAGTCAAGATCCGAGGTCTGATGATGGATCCCGTGACGAACATGCCTGTAGTTGTTTTGAAAGAAACTTCCGGTAACGGAGTTCTGCCCATCTGGGTCGGCATGCACGAAGCCAATGCCATCGCCCTCGAAATTGAAAAAGTCCAAACGCCTCGCCCCATGACGCACGACCTGCTCAAAAATGTTCTCACCGGATTGAACGTTCATGTGCACAAGGTTGTGGTCTCGGATTTGAAGGACGATACGTTCTACGCTCTGATTTGGATGGAGCGTGACGGGCAGATGATGTCCATGGATTCGCGGCCCAGTGACGCGCTGGCGCTCGCGCTGCGCCTCGATTGCCCGATTTTTGTCGAGGATCAAGTTCTGAAGCATTCGCAGAAGACCGGCGCCATCTCCGAAAAAAGCTCGAGCGAGGAATTGCGCAAGTGGCTCGAGAACCTCAACGACGAAGACCTCGGCCGCTACAAAATGTAGGCTTGCGATCGCGCGTCCCCGCATCGCAGCAGGCCGGCCGCAAAATCCGCGCAGAAAAAAAATCGCCAAGATTAAATTTACCCAGATTAATGAGGCAGCTTTTGAAGGTATGTCGCGAGCTTGAGGAAGAAAGGAACGCACGCGTCCTGCATGGCGTGCTGGATCATTCCCGGCCGCAGACTCTTCCGCATCATGGCGAGGATGCCGAAGAGCGCGCCGTACATCGTGATGGTGATCATGCCCTTCACGCCCTGGTAGCCGTGCGCCGCGCCGAACACAATTGCCTGCGCCGCAATCGCCACCGCGTTGCTGCCGGTCGCGGCGAAAAACTGTTTCTGCAGATAGCCGCGGAAAGTAAACTCCTCGCAAAATCCGGCGGAGATGGACATCACGACCCACAGAATCATTTCGAGCGTGCTGCGTGGCATCAGCTCCAGCACCATTTTTTGGACCTGCGTATTTTTGCCGAGGATGGTGCCTGCGAGCCCGAGGAAAAAGATGACGATCATCCAGAACACGAACGCGATGCCGATGTCGCGCCAGGCGTCCGCCGCGCGCGTCCATTTTCCGCCGATGACGTCCACGAATTTTGTGCCACTGCGGCGCACCCCGAGGAACCAAACGTAAGCCAGAAGCGCAAGCTCGAAGCAGATCATGAACGAGTACAGTCCGACGCGGCTCGAGATGCGGCGGTTTGCGAGATGGGAGGCGGAGTGCGTCTGAAGAACAGCGGTGGCAAGGACGAAGAGCACGAGAACGATGGTGTGCCACCAAGGCGCGAGAAGCCTTCGGTCAGGCGCGGGCTGCGTGGCGGCGACGAGCGGCACGTTGGTGGGCGGAGTTGCCATTGCGTTCGCTTTTGCCTTTCGGAGACGCGCCCGAGTATATCAGGAGGACGCCGTAGCATCCGCGGAGGAGCGCATTTTTCGCTTGCACAGCGCGGGGCCAAATAGGTAGAGTGGGCCTACTTGTAGTGTGACCGGGGGCGAGCACCTCCATATATGGGCCCACGGTTGCAGCAAGAGTAGCGGGGGCAAAGCTTGGCCTTTGTCATTGCGGTTGCCAATCAAAAAGGCGGCGTGGGGAAGACCACCACGTCGATCAACCTCGCTGCCGCGCTAGCCCTGAAGAAAAAGAAAACTCTTCTCATCGATCTGGATCCGCAATCGAACGCCACGATAGCGTTCTTCGAATCGTCGGACATCCAAACGTCGATGTACGACCTTTTCGCCGAACATCCGGCGGAGATGTCGAAAATTATTCGCCCTTCGAAAGACCCTTACCTCTTCGTGGCGCCGGGAAAACTGGCGCTGGCGCGGCTCGAGCAACAGCTCGCGGGGCAGTTCGACGCGCCTTACAAGCTGAAAGACGCGCTCTCGGGCATCTTGAAAGATTACGATTTCATCGTGCTGGATACGCCTCCGGCGCTGGGCATTCTGACGGTGAATGCGCTCGTTGCTTCCACGCATCTGCTCGTGCCGATTCAAGCCGCATATTTCGCGATTGAAGGGACGGACGATCTTCTGGAAACGTACGCGCGAATCCGCGCGCGGCCCAACCCGGATTTGAAGGTGCTGGGCGTGGTGATCACGCTTTTCGACAAGCGCACAAATATTTCCCGCGACACGCACGAACAGATTCGCGCCGTGTTCGGCGATGCGCTGTTCAAGACGCGCATCAGCAAGAACGTCCGGCTGGAAGAGAGCCCGGCGTACAAGGAAACCGTTTTTTCGTTCGCGCCGAAGTCTTCGGGCGCGGAGGAATACAAAAAGCTCGCTCAGGAGGTATTGCACCGTGTCCAAGCGGATCGGGTTGCCCGTCACTCTCAAGATGCGGCATGACGCGCACTACGTAGAAGCGCTAACAAGTTTTAGTGGCGCGTCGGTCGGGCGCATGATTCCGCTCGACAAGATACGGCCGAATCCGGACCAGCCGCGCAAAGCGCTCGGCGAACTCCGCGAACTAACGGATTCCATCCGGGAAAAAGGCGTGCTCGAACCGCTGCTCGTGCGCTTCGTTCCACGAGAAGACACCTACTACATTATTTCGGGTGAGCGGCGCTATCACGCTTCGAAAGCGGCGGGCCTGCATGAACTGCCGTGCATCGAAAAGATTGCGGACGATGCGGAAACGCTCGAACTGGGATTGATCGAAAACCTTCAGCGCAAGGACTTGACCCCGTTTGAGGAAGCGGACGGACTGCAGCGCCTGGCCACGCATTTCGATTACACGCACGACGATATCGCGCGGAAAATCGGGCGGGCGCGCTCGTCTGTGACGGAAACGATGACGCTTACTGTGATTCCCGACGACGTGCGCAAGGATTGCATTGAGCGCGGGCTGCTTACGAAGTCCATTTTGCTGCAGGTGGCGCGGCAGCCCAACGAAAAGAAGATGCACGAAATGGTCAGCCGCATCGCGCAGGGCGGCTTGACGCGCGACGAAGCGCGCAAGGCCCGCAAGGAAGATTCCGCTTCGGATTCGAGGCCGCGTCCGTTTCAGTTTGATTATCGCGCCGAAGACGAATCGTTCCACGTGCGTGTGCAGTTCCGCAAGAGCCACGTCAGCCGGGAAGAACTCGCCGCAGCCCTGCGCAGAATATTGCGCGAGATCGAGTCCGGCTCGATTTCCTCTTCCGCCGCGTAGGATTTCCGGATATTCGCTGACCTCGCCGGCAATGCGCATCCAGCGCGGATTCCCCGGTGTGAGCTCGATTTTCGACGCGATAACTCTTTACGATTCTTCCGATTAGCTGTTCGCCCTGCGCTCACCAAGAAGTCGCATGTCGTACATTGACACTTAATATTCTCCGAGGCAGACTGCGACCGACGCATCCTTGAGGATCTAGCATTTTGGCAACGTGAGTGGTGAGATCCATGGGGGTGCCGCAAGGTCGCCGGCCCTTCATTTTGGGGCCGCACTACTCAAGCTCAAGAGGAGAAGCACATGAAACTCAAACTCTGGACCCCGCTGGTATGTCTCGCAGTGTTTATGATGTTTGCCGGACCCGCGTTCGCTCAAGAGGATGAATCAGCGTCCGCTGCCGATCCGAAACTCCAAAAAATGCTGGACGGTCTTCGCCATGCCAAGCCATCGAACGCCGCCACAGCGCGCAAATCGCAGCGGCAGCTAAAAGGTGAAGCAGTCAACCCCGAAACAAACACTTGCGCCTACACATTCACGTCCGGAAGCGGCACCACGTACTTGCAGTTTTGCGTGACGGTGAACGGCAATATCGTGGAGTTTCAGAGTCCCGCGGGAGTGGAACAAATTCGACAGGGCGGGTTCTCAGAAGGCTATGGAATTTGCGACCTCACTGCCGGAGATGTCGCTTATTACGACTACGCCGACATGGGAGATTCCGGCAACTGGGACGCGCCAGTCCTGGTTTCGAAAACAGCGAGCATGGTGAAGATCTCGCGCACCACCAGCGACGGCCTTTGGGTGTTAACTCAGACGATCACCAATTCTCCCGGACCAAACCCTTCCGCCAAGGTTTTGATGGAGCTCAAGAATAATTCTGCGACGCCCAAGGAAGCGTTCCTGATGCGCTATGCGGATGTGGATCCTGGAAAAGCTTCCGACACTGACATGGAACCGGATGGATTTCTCGAAAGTTTCGATTCGTCCGGAAGCAGCGCCTGGGGATACGTTCCGTCATACGACGGGAGCGATTCGGGCGCCCCTTCGTATGGCATGATGTTCCAGAAGGTCGGGAACCCGGTTCCGTCTTCCGTGCCGTACGCGTACAACGGGTATGTCCAGGACACTCCTGACGGCCCAGAACCTTGCGCTCCCGGAGATGAATTTGTGGCACCGCTGGCCAACACCGACGGGTCAATTGTGTATCTTTGGATCGTTGAAAACCTCAACAAGGAACAAGCTGTCTCGGTGACCGGAAAGTATTTCTCCTTCTGATACAAGCTGCCCCGCCTTGCACCGCCATCTCCTGAGAGGGAAACTCGGGAAGGCGGTGCAACCGACAGCTAAGCCGGATCTTCATTGGTGGATTTCTTCGCGTTCGGCGCGTCTGTGCACATCGGTCGCGCCGAACGAACTCCCATCGATTCGTTTTGTGGCGGGATTGGTAGGTTAGTTGGGGGTAAGTTTCACACGTGCGAAGGGTTTGGCAACGCCGTTAGCAATATTATCCATGCGCCACTCCCAAGTTTTTGATTTCGGGTCATAGACGAAATCGTTTTTGAATGTGATGTTGCTCTTTTCATCCTTGAAAACAAAAAGCAGATCGTTTTCGTTGGGGCTTGCGACGCCGATGGATTCCGTGGTCAAGCCACCATAAACATCGAGCCAAACGCAGGCGTATTCCTTCGTGGATTCGTTCCACGCAATGTAGATGGTGGCCTGATATTGGGGTTCGCCTTTGGCGTTCTTCTCGCGCGAAACTTCGTGAATGGCCAAGTAATGATGATCCAGAACCCACTCGGCGTTGACGTCATGTGTGATGTTTTGGCCTGCAATGGTGCCCTGGAGCAGCCACTTCCCAGCCAGATGATCGAGCAACGGAGAATTCACCGGCGGCTGTTGGGCAAAGGCCACATTGGCGAAACAGAGGATCAGAAGTAAGAGAAGCGTTCTCATATGACGGGTCACGGGGCAGAGCCTCCGGTCCGAGGATTGCGAATCGAGCGACTCACGATGCCACGCGCTGCGGGCATTATCAACTGGAAACACAACACCTGGTTAAAGCTGCCGGCTCAAGCGGATAAGTCCGGCACGCTTCCGGAGATAGCTGCAATTGCGCTTCCGTTGCCCACGTGGGCTTGCGATTGAGCCCGCCGCGGAAAGGATCAGAAGGCGAAGCGGGCACCGATTGTTGGAGCTAGGTTGCTGTGGTGGTAGAAGGGGACGCCGGGGCCGTGGGGTATGGCGATGTCCAGGCCGCCGTCCACGTAGGAATACGCAATTCCGGCGAAATCGTCGAAACGCTTGGTGAAGTGATGGTCCACATAGAGCGACGTCTCGTTGAGGGTGCCCGCGCACGAAGCGCGGAAACCGGCTGAGGCCGAGCACTCCGGCGGAACACGGAAGTCGTTCTGCCGCTGCTGATACCATGCCGCGGTGAAATCGGTTCTGCTGCGGTAGGTGTACTTCACGCCCGTCCACCAGATCTGCACCAACTTCTCAGAATCAAGATTGGTGTTTTCGACGCCGCTCATGATATAGCCGCCCTGATCCGAGGCGCCGACGCCCAGCGGATTGGAAGGGTTGTTCTGCCAGATGTATTCGTATCCTGCAAAAAACTTGAAGGGGTCCCACTTGTACTTGGCGGCGACCATGAAGGCGTTGTTGTCGGTGACGATGCCATAGACGGTGCCGTTCGGGTCGATCAGATTGGGTCCGGTGACCTGGTTTGTGTTGATGCTGTTTACGGTGGATTGATATGGCGCCGACAGGCTCTGAGGCCCGAGCAAAGGATTTAGTACGCTGATGGCCTGGTTGTAATGCTGGTACACGGCGTCGGCGGAAAACTTGCCGTGCTCGCCGCCGAGGTCGAAGCCGTAGGCGTTGTTATGCGGCGCCACCGGCGTGCAGTTGTCGGCAGTCCACATGTTGGAGTTGGAGTAGCAGCCGCCGGAGCCACTGACGAATTTATACATTCCGCCGAAATGGATCGGGCCGTAGGCGATGCGATACTTCAGGGCATCGTCCCAGCGGCTGTCGTCGGTGTCGCCGCCGCCGGCCATCGTGCCGTTATACCCGATGTAGGAAAAGGCATAGCTGCCGTTGGCCGGATCGTATTGGAGCATCGCATCAGTGCCGAGGGAGCGCTGCCGGCCGAAGGTCAGCGTGCCGAAAACCGTGGACGATACACCGGCGTAGATTTCGTCATTGAAGGGTTGGCCCGCGCGCGCGCCGTCGATGGCTTCCGAATAGCTGGCCCTGGGAAGGCCGTTGTTGACGATGTTGGTGGCTGGCGCATTGGCGAGCAGGCCAGAATTCGGATTGATGCCAGTGGAAGCGTTGAACACAACGGACCAGCCAGGGAGAAACTCTTCCTTGCCCTTGATGCCCAGACCCGTCTGCTGCAGGTTGTTTGGTGCGACGAGGAATCGAGAATGATTGCCGTTTCGGTTCACCAGAGACTCGCCCTCGTAGTTGTAGCCGCTTACCGGCAGGCCGTGGCTGACCCAGCCGACGCCGATGTCATAGGCGCCGTACACCGTGACGCCGTGCCAGGTGAGGGTGCAATCGGTGGTGGCGAACTCGCGAGGGTTGGTGCAGGGATCGGGGGTCTTCGGCTGCATCTTGATATCGGCGGTGGCGCCCTGGCCGGCCGTCAAATTGATACCCGAGCGGGTTTTATCGGCGAAGCCGGGTTTTGCAGCGCGAATCTCGAAGCGGCCGGTGGGGAGATCGGAGGCCTCATAGCGCCCGGCGCGGTCGGTGGCGACTGTGCGCGATTCACCGGTATCGAGGTTCTTGATTGTCACGGCGACGTCGCGGAGGGCTGAGCCGGCTTGGTCGCGGACTACGCCGGAAAGGCGCGATTCCGTTTTGGCTGAAGGAGTGAACACCGCAGTCCGGGTGGAGGAGAAATTTGCTGAATCGGTGGTGGCTTGGGCCCGTGCGATGTCGGCGGCGCCAAGAAGACCGTACAGAGCTATGATGACAATCGAGAGGGATTTCATTGGATCTCCTAATATTTTCCTTCGGTTGGACCGGGGCTCCGCTCATTCCACAGTGATAGCCCGACGAATTTACGCAAGTTATATGGATATGTCAAACCGATTTAATACGATTAGGAAGGCTGCGGCAATCCGCAGAGGCTCAGCGCGGCTTGCGATGCAATCGGGGTGAAAGAGGGGCTACAGGCGGATGATCATAACTTCGGTTGACTTCACCAGAGCGGCGACGGTCTGACCATTTTTCAGGCGTAGTTCGCGAACGGCGTCGGCGGTGATCAGGGAGGTGATGTGCTGGCCGCCAATCGAGAGGGTCACTTGCGCCACGAGGCCGCTGATTTTGATGTCCGTGACGCGACCCACAAGCTGATTGCGGCCGCTGATGCGGCGAAAGTTGGTACGACGTTCGGAGACTTCGCCGGTTTCGCTGGCGCGATAGAGGAAGCGGTCAACTTCTTTTTCGGGGATGCGGTGATGACCTCCCGCCGTCTTCGCCGTGCGAATTTTCTTCTTATAGATCCACTGCTTCAGCGTGGGATAGCTGATTCCAAGCACCTGTGCAGCTTCGCGCGGCGTGAAGAGTTTGGATGTCGGCATGGCGATGGGCCAATTGCCCGCGCGGAAATAATGCGGGCCACAGCCAATGCTAAGCTCCGGCAGCGCCGCGTGTCAATTGCGGCCGCTAGGGCTTGGGGAGCCAGGCGGAGTTGAATTGGTCGGCGGTGAAGCCGCCGTGTTCTTTTCCTGTGAGGGCGTAACGATAGATAGCGAGATTGAAGATGGACGAGGCGGCGGCTGCGGCTGCGACGATGAGTTGGAAATAGAGAATAAGAGCAACGATCGAGGGAATGAAGGCCGCGCGAGGAAGAGAGCTCGCGACGACGAACCAAACGCCTATGCCCGCCAGCATAGGAATCATGAATAGAATCGAGAAGCTGACACCGGCGACGACGTTTTCGCCCCAGGTCTTGCGAAAAAGGGCGGCGGAGCGCTTGAGAGCGTCGAGTGGCGAGAGATCCTCGAAGGCGAGAACGGGGACGACGAAGAAACATGCCAAGGACCAGGCCAAGCCGATGAGACCGATGACGATGCGCCCGATGAAGCCGGCGCGTTCTTCCAGGGTGCGCAGGATAATGCCAACAGTGGCGGCAAAGGTGGCCCACTTGAGAATAGTCAAGCGGCGAGCCCAGGCGAGGGAGAGGCCGTCGCGGAGTGTCCAGGTGCCTCCGCACATGCGGCTATTGGCGACGCCTACGAGCGCCACGTTGCAAAAGATGACAACGAAGAAGTTGGCGACGTAATAGAGAAACAAGGCGAAGTAGAGCTGCGCCGGATGCGGGCTGGTGACGATAGCTCGCCGGCCGAAATGGACGACGTGGATGTCCCAACCGTAGGCGGAAATATAGCAGCCGAGCAAGGCGGCGAAGGCCAGCGCCGAGCAGAGAGTGGAGACGAATGGGAGAATGATCAGTTCAGCGTCAGAGCGCAGAAGCGCGAGGCTGGTTTTCATAAGATCCCAGCTGACCGAGATGCGAGCGAATGGATTCATGTTCCACCTTGTACTGCTTGGAGGTCCCAATTACGTTTGGCCACGACTCGGAACCCGCGGCGCGTGAGCCGCAAGCTATAGTTTCAGGCAGCAAAACGCGATCGGGCGATGGTACGGAAGGACAGGAATGGCGAATGGGTAACCTAAACGAGTGCGGCGGAAGGTCCGCAGAGAGAAGTGCCGGGAGAACTTTATGGTGAAAACGATTGCTGCAATTTTCGTAGTGGGTTTCGCGTTGGTATCGCTGATTTCGTGCAAGCCGAGGGCCGGCATCACCCAAGAAGAGCTCGTGCGCCGGACGCAGGAATTGTTTGACGCTCTTCCCGCGGGCGATCAAACGCCGGCGAAAAAATATTACGCCGAGGACTGCATGTTCTTCGACGAAAAAGGCCGGAACATGGACAAAGCGGCGCTGGTTGCCGATATCACGCCGTTGCCGAAGGGCTTTACGGGGAGCATTGCGATAGGGAAGGTGCAAAGCCGAATTGAAGGAGACGTGGCGATCCTGAGCTATGACCTCGACGAGAAGGAGGCGATCTACGGCCAGAACCTGACGGCGCGGTATCACGAGACCGATACCTGGCTTCGGCGCAACGGAGATTGGCAAATCGTTGCGGGGCAGGCATTCCGCTACTACGAGGACCCGGCACCTGGATGGGCGGACATAGCTAAATACCCAGAGTATGCCGGAACTTACGAGCTCGCACCTACGGTGACGCTCGAGATTTCAAAGGACGGACATCAGCTATACCGGCAGCGCGGCGAGCGTCCGAAAGAGCTGCTCGTGCCGGAAGCGCCGGACGTATTTTTCCGCAAGGGAGTGGAGGGGCGCATCGTTTTTCGACATGGCGATAACGGCAAAGTGGATGCGCTGATCGACCGGAGAAATAACGAAGACGTGGTTTGGAGGAAAGTGAAATAGCGACACCTCCAGGAGAAAAGAGCCGGGTTGCGCAAATCAATTGTGTACGGATGCTGCTTCTTCTGTCCGCTCAGCTGTCGTAGTAGCGGCCGTTGACCTCGTCGCCGAGGATGGCGAACGCTGCGTTCGAAGTATCGAGCGGGTCCGATTTCCACGAAAAGCCGATGGAGGGAACTTCGACCTTGGCTTCCATCTGGCACGTCGCGCGTGAGCCGGTGAAACGGAAATGCTTGGCGGTGTCTTCGTAAAGGACGGGATCAGCGGTTGATTTCCAAACCATCTTGAAGTACATGCGGGCCGGAGTTGCTGCCGCGTCGAGCGCGGGCCATTTGGGCTGATCGACTACGGGGACGTCGCGCATTTCAAGCGTGAACATGTTTCCGTCGTCGGAAATTTTCAAGCCGCCATCGGGAACGGGAACGGCCCAGTAGAATCCATTGGGCGAAATCGGCGGATGGAAATCGTGGATTTGATTCGCAGGGGCAACCTGCCCCTGGAAGAGCGTAAGTCAAATGTGGGTAAACGTGCCGTGTTGCGTAGTACGAGCGGCCCAGTAATCGCCGAGCATTACTCCGTAATCGGTAGTGGGGCTTCCGAACGGGATGCGATTGCCCTTGTTGTCGGTGCCCATTCCGGTGAAGGTGCTGCAGCGGGCGACGCGGCCTTTGAAATGGTAAATGTGCGAAGGCTCGAGATTCGGGCCGGCCGGTTGATTGTGGCTTCCATTTTTGTCGAGCCATGGAATGGGGTAGGGATTGGTGTCGCCGTTCGCGGCGATGGGCTGGTCATCGCGGGATATACGGAGAATAGATGGGCGGGCGAGCGGAATTGCGGCGAGAGCACTCGCTCTTAACACATCCCTGCGGCTGAAGGTTGAGCGCGAGCGGAGAATCGAAGGCATCGATGGTTACCTCCTTTTGGCGAAGCTTACTTTCGGCACTATACCGCAAACGGAGAGCGAACAACCGGACCGCGAGATTTTTTAACAAACTGCGTTGACCGAGGGTGCTATCCTTGCGCTTTTCGGACGCGTGGAGCGAAGGACATTTATTATGGCGCCGGACGATATCAGCCGCGATCCGCGAGTTTACCTCGCCGAAGAGCGCACCTACCTCGCGTGGATACGAACGAGTCTTGCGCTGATGGCTTTTGGTTTCGTGGTTGCGCGCTTCGGGCTTTTTCTTCGAGAGCTGGAGACGTTGCATGTGGGAACAGCCTCGCCACCTTCGGCGTTGTCGCTCCCGCTGGGCGTGGGCTTGGTCGTGCTGGGCGTGCTGATTGATATTTTGGCTTCATGGCACCATGTGCGCTACGTGCGGGCGCTTAATCAAGGATCGCTGGTGGTGGGGCGGCCATCCATTTTGGCGATTGCGCTCGCGGTAATACTTGCGGTGGCGGGATTGACCATGGCGTTCTATCTGGGCACGACGAAGGCGCAGCAGGCCGCGCCCGGCACAAATGGGAAGGAGCATAGTTCGATGAAAACAGGAGAAGGAATCATCAGCAAGGCCAGCAAATATTCCGTGCCGGACACGCTCGACCGCGTGGAGGCAGCGCTGAAGGCGAAGGGCGTCAAAATTTTTGTGCGCGTGGATCACAGCGGCGAAGCGGAGAAGGCCGGGCTCACAATGCCGCCGACGCAATTGTTGGTTTTCGGGAATCCGAAGGCGGGAACTCCGGTGATGCTGGCGGCTTCCACGGCAGCCATTGATCTGCCGCTGAAAGCCCTCGCGTGGCAGGACGCGGATGGGAAAGTCTGGCTGAGCTATAACGATCCCGAGTATCTGAAAAAACGGTATGGACTGACCGACGATCAAATCAAAACGATCGCCGGGACCGGCGGCCTGCTCGAGCAAGCGTTGAGCTAGAGCGGCACGGGCTTTTGAGAGTAAACAGCCGCCGGGCGGGTCGGCGTACTCTGTGCGCTACATGCAGCGTCTCAGGGGCCCTCGGAAATCGTCTCACCGTGAGACCAAACAGACGGACACCCCCTTCGTTGAGAATCTGAGATCAGGTTGGCGGCCAGTCCTGTCTCTATGTATCCCGTTTACAATCACAGTGGTAGCGCTCCTCTCGGGTTTGCAGAAGGCGTGTCCCGAAATGGAACGGGTCTTGCACATATGCTGCCGGAGTCTTCCATCCTGGGTCAGGAGGACAGCGTGAAGGTGCGGGCGGCACTCATCAGTTTAGGGATTGCAGTTCTTCTAGTGGGCGGAGTGTGTTTGGAGCCTGTCGCCTCTTCACAGGAAGTCACGCAGCAAGCGACCACCCGAAAAGTCAAAACGAAAGTAGATCCAAGATATCCGGACATCGCGCGGATGTATCAGCTCAAGGGCATTGTGAAAATTGAAGTGACCATTGCGGCGGATGGCAGCGTGAAGAAAGCGCGCGTGGTAGGAGGAAACCCTTTGCTGGCCGGGGCCGCGATGGAAGCTGTAAGGCAATGGAGATACGAGCCCGGCGGGAAAGAAACCGTGGAAATAACCGATTTTTACTTTGAAGGTCCCACGCGGTAAATTGCAATCAATTTTTCTTGCCGGTGACTTTGCGGCAGCACTTCGCGAAATCTTGCAATTCAACTAGCACGAACTTCCCTCACACCTTCCGAAATTAGTTTATTCCAGTTCCGCTGCTGACGATTGCGTTACAATGCGGGCGACGGATCTCCTCAAGAAAACCACAAAACCGAAGGAGGCAACATGCCGACAATCACACTGAAAGACGGAGTCGAGATTTTTTACAAGGATTGGGGAAAAGGGCAACCGATTGTATTCAGCCATGGCTGGCCGCTCAGCGCGGACGACTGGGACGGGCAGATGCTGTACTTTGGGAAGCTTGGGTATCGTGTGATCGCGCACGACCGCCGTGGGCATGGGCGTTCCAGCCAGACCTGGGACGGGAATGATATGGATACGTACGCGGATGATTTGTCCCAGCTATTCGATGCGCTCGATATCAAGGATGCAATTATGGTGGGGCATTCGACCGGCGGTGGTGAAGTCGCACGTTATCTGGGGCGCCACGGTTCCAAACGCGTGGCCAAGGGCGTACTCATCAGCGCGGTGCCGCCGCTCATGCTCAAGACCGAGAAGAACCCGCTCGGTGCGCCAATATCGGTTTTCGATGGCCTGCGAACCGCGCTCGCGGCTAACCGGCCGCAGTTCTACATCGACATCACACTCCCGTTTTACGGGTACAACCGTCCCGGTGCGAAGATTTCCGAGGGCATCCGGCAGCATTGGTGGCTCCAGGGGATGCTGGGCGGAATGAAAGCACACTACGACTGCATCAAGGCGTTTTCCGAGACTGACTTCACCGAAGACCTGAAGAAGATTGATATCCCCATGCTGGTATTACACGGCGATGACGATCAGATTGTGCCCATCGCGGCGGCAGGTCCCCGGTCCGCGGAAATACTGAAGCACGCAACGCTGAAGGTCTATAAGGGCTATCCGCACGGCATGCCCACGACCAATGCAGACCAAATCAACGCCGATTTGCTGGCGTTCTTTAAAGGCGCGGCGATCCCCGCGTCCGCGTAAACCGATTCGTGGGGTGGCCCGGACTTTCGCCTTTGGCGCGAAGGCCGGGCTCTCTGATTTCGTAGCGGCGACCCTCAGGTCGGCGTTTTTGAATTTGAATCGATAGAAAACCCGCCCGCCTAAAGGCGGCCGCTACGAGGGCAAGGAACCGCCCCGCCAACAGTCGATAACGCGGTGTTCGCTACTTGAATAACCTCATGAGCGAGAGATTTCCGCCGCCGGTCGTGGCGATGACGAGGCTCATTACGGGCGAGCGGCTGGGTTGTGCGGATAGCCCTGTTGCGTTCAGAAGCGGCGGGCGCGGCCGCTGTTGGCGGGTCCGGCCTGAAATTTCGGCCAGGCGCTGTTTTGCAGGCCGCCGTGCGTTCCGGAGAAGGCCGTGATTTTGCCTGCCCGTGAAGCGACGTAAATTGTTCCGTCGGCGCCGAGCGTGGGAGAGGAATCGCCACCTGCGCCCGCGGAGCTTTGCGCGAGCAATTTGCCTTCGGGAGACGCGGCCACAAGTCCGGTGGGAGTCACGACGTAAATCGTTTCGTCCTCCGCGAGGATGGGCGCTGCCGAGATAGCGCCGCCGGCCAAATCCAGGGCCCATTTTTGGGTGCCATCGGAGAGCAGGGCGTAGAGTGTGCCGTCGCCACTGGCAAAATATATCGTGCCGTCCGCAGCGATCACGGGAGAAGCATGGTTCGCGACATGGGTTTTCGTTTTGAATTCCCACTTGAAGTGCCCGTCAGCGCCATTAATCGCAACCAGGCGTGAGTCTGTGGCGCAGACGTAAATCGTGCTGTCGTCTGCTATGGCCATCGCTGAATCCAGCCAAAAATTTCCGGACGGGATACGTCCGCCGGTTTTGGTGATCATGTCCACTGTCACCGGAGGATTCATCACCGGATATTCCCACTGCGTTCGTCCGGTAGAATCCGCCGCGTCCATTCTGCCGACGCCGGAGTAAACGACGATGGCATCGGGAAGCATGGCAACGGAACCGCCGTGCTGAAAGCCGTAACCTGTGGGCCAATCGAAGCGCCCGTCGGCCAAGCGGATGGCGCGCAGCGGGCCGCGCCAGGGAGTGTAGAGGCGCGACTGGTCGATGGCGGCAGTTATCGAGCCCATGTCTTTGGCCGCGTAGGGCCCGCCACCGTTCACCCATCGCTCGGCGCCTGCGTGGCTGACGGCAAAAATGAGCTGGTCTTCGTTTGTCACGTAGATCGTGCCGTCGGCTCCGAGTACCGGCGATGCCACCATGGGGCCGGCGTTGAATTTCCATTGCTGCTTGCCGGAAGCGTCTACGGCGTAGAGGAAGCCATCTTCCGTGGCGGCGTAGACAGTGCCGTCATCGGCGAGCGCCAGAGATGCGCTGATCGGGCCAGATGCGGTGAATTCCCATTTCATAGGGATCGTCTGCGAGCGACTGCTTGCCGCCAACTGCGGAGCGGCGTGACGAGGGTTACCCCCGGAAAATAAATGCAACGACAAGGAGCCGGCAATGGCGCCGCCTATGATGACAGCCGCGCCCGCAATCAGCATCCAACGAAGCGTGCTGCTGGAAACTGGACCCTGCGCTTGGCTCATGAGGCCTCTCGGAATTCCTGGTGTTCCAATCGCGGCAGGGCGCCGGGGCTTGCTGGTCAACAAATTCCAAATAAAAGTGGCAATGGACAAAATCAGAAACGCAATTACCCCGCTGAAATTCTTGCTGGTGAGTTCCTCGGGATACATGCTGGTGGTCGTGGTGGCCCACGAAAAATACACTCGAATGGCCTCCATCACGGCGAAGAGAGTGCAAACAAAATGAACGCGCGTGGCGGATTCGTCGAAGACTCGTTCAAGCGCGAGTTCGAGCCAGCCGTAAATCAGCGCGAAGGAGGCGAAGGGCAACGCGACCGGCAGCCACAAATAGCCGGCGCTGACGCGCGTAACCTTGCCGTTTTGGAGCACAGGCATCTGCGCGTTGAAGAGGCCGGAGATCATGAAGATCATTCCCATCAGCAAAAAGAAGGCTGCGGTTATGCCGAAAAGTTTGACGGGGGAGCGCGGCCAGCCGAATGTCGTGGCGGGTTTATCAACGGCTGAAGGGAGCGTCATCGGGCGTGAGTCTCGCGAGCGTAGCTCCAAACCACATTTGTCACGAATATGACGTGCCCTAAGACGTAGATGCTGAGAAGAATGTTGTCCGGAAATTCTGAGTTAGAGGTTTGCCATGAGCCTTTTCCATCGTTGTAATAAACGCCCCACATGCCGCAGAGAAGCAACAGCAAGCAGCCGAACGACTGTACATATCCAAGCGTAAGGTTGAGGTCGAGCTTGGTAATCCCCTGAACGAACTGGTATTCGAAGAAAAAGAGCGCGAAAGCCACCAGCCCGAAGAAAAGGAAAATGGTGAGATCGTGAACCCAGTTGACGCGGCCGTGGCCAGCGCCCACCCGGCTGGCGTTCGCAATCGCGCAGACGCCCGCGCCGACCAGGCAGAAATTGATTACGATGCGAAGTACAGTCTTCGGAGAGGGTAAGGACATGCCGGATGTCACCTCATCCAAACTTACCATTCACTCTTTCGTAAAAGACGGATATCCGATCCGTGCTATCGAATCACTATTAGCTTTTGCGTCGCATTGAAGGGTGGCGGCTTTTGGCGGAGCTCAGCGGCTGCGGCGGCTCGATTTTGCCTTCTTCAGGAGGAAAATCATTTGATCGGCGGAGTTGTCGAGAGGCGTCATTGCGAATGATCCATATTCTGCGAATGGTTCGAGGCCGGCGAGAGCGAAGAGCGCCTGGAGGTGCGGATAGGTGTAATACGACAGCCTGAATGGTTCGAGTTCCTCGCGCACGACTTTGCCAGCCGCGTAGGTCCTGAATATAAAAGTGAACCCGAAGACTTGATTGATTTTGTCCACGGAGTCTTTTCGGAAGTAGCGCCGCACCACGGAATCGGAATCCGCCGGCCATTCCAGGTCGAGGACTTCCTGGCCGATGCCTTCGTCCATCACTTTAAACTTCGGATAGAAAACATCGAAGGCGAGCGTACCGCCCTTTTGCAGGTGAGATGCCGCGGTCGCAAGCGCTTGGAGCTGATCTTTCACCGTATACATATGTTGCATGGGGCGAAACGGAATAATGATGAGCGGATACTTCTTGTGCAGACGAAAGTCGCGCATGTCGCCTTCACGCAGGGTGATCTTCCGCTGAATTTTGGGAGGCTCGGTTTTCACCCGCGCTCTCAAGACTCGCAGCATGGGCCGGGAATTGTCCACGCCGGTGATCGAAACGCCCTCGCGGGCTATCTGCAGCAGGACGCGGCCAGTCCCGCAGGCGATTTCGAGAACTGGCCCGCCGGACTTCCTGGCCAAATCGAGGTAAAAAGGCAGATCGACGAGGTCTTGCTTCGCGGCGTATGCAGCGTCGTAATGTTGAGACGTTATTTTGTAAGATTCAACACCGGCTTTCATCGCAATTCCTCGCGGTCGCGGGCGGCATTAGCGGCTTCGATCTTGTTACGGAATCAGCACAACTCTTTGGCGAACTTGGCGCTCCCAGGCGTCCTCCACTTCGGAGAGCGGCACGCGTTGCGTATCGATGTGCAGACGGCCACCGGTGGCAAGGTCCATCAGCTGATTGTAGGCGTCAAGTATCACATCGCGCGACGGGACCGAACCCGTGCCGGCCCCGAGAATCTCCAAGCCCGAACTGCGCAGCGCGGCGGCGTTCAGCGAAATGCTCGGGCCTGCGCTCTCGCCAACTTCGACGAGGCGAATTCTCGACGACTTGGCGTTCATGTCTGCGCGCGTTATGGCGGCGAGCAGAGCTTCGGTGGGAGGCCCCCACAAATAGTCGACGATGAGATTGAAACCAGTGTCGCCGGCTTCGCGGACGAATGCCTCGGTGAGGTCCTGCCCCGGCTTATCGAGTTGGATTGTCGCGTCGGCGCCGAGATTGCGAAGCGCGCTCAGCGCTTGCTCGTTGCGTCCGGCGGCGATGATGCGTCCTGCGCCGCGCAGCTTGGCAATTTGTACCGCGAATGTGCCAGTGATTCCGGTAGCGCCCAGGATCAAGACGCTCTCGCCCGGCTCAATCTGCGCGCGGCCGGTGAGCGTTAGCCAGGCAGACATGCCGGGATTCACCAGCGCTGCTGCGGTGATGTCGTCGATCGCGGCGGGAACAGGAAAACACCATGTTCGTGGCGCGACGCTCTTCTGCGCCATTGCTCCGTGCGGCCGCCGAGCTGCGGCAAAGAAAACTCGGCTGCCATCGTTGAGGCGCCCGACGCCGTCCGTACCGCAAATCGCCGGGAGCTTGCGCGGGCTGCCGTAATGCGAGCCGCTTGCCATTTGCTTGTCTACTGGTTTCAGGGCGGCGGCAAGCACGTGAACGAGGACTTCGCCATCCGCAGGAGTTGGATCGGGGAACTCTTCGAAGCGCGGTGGTTTTCCGAGCGTGTGCAGCACAGCCGCATGCATTAGAGACCTCTCTTCAGTGCCATGAACGAGAAACAGTTTCGACCTCTCGTAGCGCTGAGGTCAAGCGGAGAGAAAAGGGGCGCCGTGCGGCACACGGTTCCATAACGAACCGTTTGCTTCCAGCTTGTGTTTGCTGCGCTCTAGGTCTTATTCTTGCCGCTGCGTTTATGAATACCGACTCCAATAAGCTGTTGCTCTCGGTCGACTTGGCTGGAACGCTACTGTTTGCTGTGGAAGGCGGCCTCGCGGCGGTGGCCGCTAACCTTGATCTACTGGGCGTGATGGTGCTGGCGTTTGCAACCGCGCTTGTAGGAGGAATTATCCGCGATGTCTTGATCGGCGCGGTTCCGCCGGCATCCCTCCGCGACTGGCGGTATACCGCGACAGCTTTCGTTGGCGGTGCCATCGTGTTTTTTCTGCATCCCTACATTCGGCAAATTCCGGCTGGGGTGATCATTACGCTCGATGCTGCGGCCCTCGCGTTGTTCGCTGTCGCCGGTACGGAGAAGGCGCTTGTATATAAAATGCATCCGTTTATCGCCGTCCTTCTGGGCACGATCACAGGTGTCGGCGGGGGAACTGTGCGCGATGTTTTGCTAACGCGGGTTCCCAACGTTCTTCGTGCAGATATTTATGCGACCGCAGCCATGGCGGGTGCAGTGGTCATGGTGACGGCCACAAAACTGCGCGTGCCGCCCACGCTGGCCGCTATCTTCGGCGGCTTGGTTTGTTTTTTGCTTCGCGTCATCAGCGTATGGCAGCATTGGAATCTGCCCAAGGCTATCGCACGCTGAGGCCGGGCGTCTCCTGTCACGGCTCCGTGTGGAGTGTGAACCGGCGGGGCATGAACTGTTATTCTTTCTCTTGATGGACCTGACTGCGCAGCAAATTTCGATCCTCGAGCGCCTCCGCAAAAGCGAATTTGAAATCGTGGCTTTTCCGATGTATGCGAATTACGTCGGCGTGCGAAAAGGGAATTGCGCGGCGCTGCTTGCGCCCGTTGCCTCGAACAGATTCGACGTTTACGGCCAACCCGCGTATCTCATCGGAGGAAATTTCGGCGTGCGAATCCGGAGAGACGGCCGCGCTTTTTTCGTGTGGAAGAAAGAGAAGCTGGAAGTCACGCCCGCCCGGCTCGCAGAGCTGGACGCCTTTGCGGCGGAGCTCACCAACGCGCTGCTGCCGACTGTGTAGAAGACGAGCGCGGCCGAAACTGCATGAGGGAGTTGAAATTCCATCGCCCGTCAGCGCACACTATTGGCATGAAGAATTCGTTTGACGTAATTTGTATCGGCGCGGGACCGACCGGACTCGCCTGCGCGATCGAAGCCAAGCGCGAAGGAATGCAACCGCTTGTAATCGATAAAGGCTGCCTGTGCAACTCGCTTTTCCACTACCCCATCAATTTGCTTTTCTTCACCACGCCGGAACGCATGGAAATCGGTGACTTGCCCATGACTATCTCCGGCGGAAAGCCCACGCGCGGCGAAGCACTGAAATATTATCGCCGTGCGGTCGAGCATTACGGCGTCGAAGTGCGCCAATACGAGCGAGTCGAGCGTGTTTCCGGGCACGACGGCGCGTTTATCGTTCACGCGCGCGATGAGGGCGGCGCCGCGCTCGAATACCACGCGCGCAAAATAATCCTGGCCACCGGCTACTACGATTTGCCCAACCTGCTGGGGATTCCGGGCGAGGATTTGCCGCACGTCTCGCATTACTTCGCCGAAGCGCATCCCTTTTGGAACCAGGACGTCGTCGTCATCGGCGGAAGAAATTCGGCCGCTGAGGCCGCGCTTGATTTATTTCGTTCGGGAGCTCGCGTCACGCTCGTTCACCGCGATTCGGAGATGGGCAGGAGCCTGAAGTACTGGGTCAAGCCTGACATTGAAAACCGCATCCGCGCCGGGGAAATTCGGGCGCTGTTCAACACTCAGGTGCTACGCATTGAGCCCGAGAAAGTGTGGGTGAAAAACCGCGGCGGGGAGCAAAGTATCCCTGCAGTGCAGGTTTTCGCGTTGACCGGTTATCATCCGGATTTTGACTTTCTCGAACTGCAGGGAATTAAGCTAGATCGCGAATCGCTGAAGCCGGACGTCAATCCTGAAACGCTCGAGAGCAACGTGCCGGGAATTTATCTCGCGGGCGTGATCGTCGGCGGAAAACACACCTCGGAGATTTTCATCGAAAACGGCCGGTTCCACGGCCGCCAAATCATCGCCGCGATTGCCGGCAAAGGCAAATTGTCGGAGAAGCCGCCTGTCTCGCCGCCCGGCGAGTAGACGTTGAACGAAATCGACCAAACGAACTGCACGCCCAAGAGCGAACCTATCTCGCGGCAAGCGAATTGTCTGTAGCTGGCAAGTCTGCTAAAGTCAAATGTGATGGCATCGATCGTCAGAGAAGTCGGCGAAACCTTTCTCACCCTGTACAAAGGCTTCAGCGTCACCTTGCGCACGATGTTTCGCAAGCCCACGACGGAAAGTTATCCGGATGTTCCCGCGAGCGTTCAGGCGCGCTATCGCGGTATCCACGTTTTGCAGCGCGATGAAAACGGCCTTGAGAAGTGCGTGGGCTGCTTTCTTTGCGCTGCGGCTTGTCCCGCCAACTGCATTTACATCGAAGCCGCTGAAAATACGGAAGCTGCGCGAATCTCTGCCGGTGAGCGCTACGCTAAGGTATACAACATCGATTACTCTCGCTGCATTTTTTGTGGCTATTGCGTCGAGGCTTGTCCCACTGACGCAATTACGCACGGCCACAGTATCGATCTGGCCCCCTTCGATATCAACGTTCTGATTTACCGCAAGGAACAGCTTCTCGAACCGTGGCCCCCGCGTAAATCTGTCTCCTGAGGTTCCGATAAGGTGTGCAGAAGTTTTTTTCCGTCCTAAGGGTTGCCGGCTTTGTCGGCACATTGATTGGGGCCTCCGCGAAAACGTGGCCCAAAAGGAAACAGGATTCAGGTCAATTGTGGAAGAAACCACTCGAGCCGCAGACAAATTTCCAGCGTTCACTTTGTCGGTGCGCTATCGAAAACAAAATGAATGGTGCGCTTGATTACGCGGTGCTGCGCAAATAAAAGGCAGACCCTCGAAGCATTCTCCTTCACCGCTTCCCCAGTCGAACCTAACCGAGGCAGAACGTCCGGCAGGTCCGTCGATGCAACCATCTCGTAGTTTATAGAATCCGCTCGGGACAGTGCCGTCTGCTCGTAATTTAGAGGAATCCGCTCGCGACGTTCCACATCCCTCGTCACGCTCTGCCATGCCACCATGAGTTCGATGGCGTGATCGCAACGCTCTTTGTTGATCGGCGGAAAGATAGTTGCATCACATCGCAACTTGCGCGCTTTCTCTACGAATCATCGTTCGTCACTCGACGAATGACGAAGAAGCGCTCGCACGGCGTTCCACAATTGCGCCCCAATTCTAAAAACTGAAGATCGACCCGCATTCCGCTCCACCACGGAATACATACTTACGTTTGAGGTTGCGAGAAGAGGAGTTGACGGAACTTCGAAGCGCGGGCGGATTCATCTACGTTTGGTTGTTGGATGGTGCGGAGGCGGAAAACCGACGCGGAAGTGGTTGGAGGATATGCGCGAGGGAATAGTTACTGGCTTGGTTGTTGGAGCTTTTCCGGTGGGCAGAAAGCGCGCTGCCGTCCAGGCTCGTGTCGCGGCACTTGCGGAGGTGCGGTTCATCGTGCAGGCGGACCGCGGGGAGGAGCACGACGGAGATGACGAGAACGAAGGCGAAGCTGATGCAGGGACGAGCGGACGGCGTTGCCGGCAAGGCGAGCAAGAGTGCGACGCCAGCGCCGACGGCTGGAGCCGCAGCCGCTTGGTGCGGGCATGGGCGTTGAGCGAAATGGATGAGGTGCGACGAGTTGGTCATCGCGGATGCGGGAAGGAGGCGATGGTTGGGCGATCTGGAATGAAGGTCTTCGGCGAGGATTTGGGCGGGGCGTCGCGTTCAGAGCGAGCGCCTGCGTTCGGAGTTGACGCTACTGCCAGCAAGGCAACTGCGCCGGCCCGCTGCGGCGAGCAAGCTCTGAAGGCCGCCGCTACGGAAGCGGGGCGGCGCGTTGGCCGACATTCCGAGCAAGGGGCTTGGCATGGAGAGCGGATACGGCGGAGGCGAGGGACCGCGTGATCGAGGCAAATCGAATGTGGACGCGCGGGAGTGCAAGCGTGAGACGCGGGGCGTCTCGTCCAGAGCGAGCGCCTGCGTTCGGAGCCGACGCTACTGCGAGCGACGCAAGCTCTGAAGGCCGCCGCCACGGAAGCCGGGCGGCGCGTTGGCCGACATTCCGAGCAAGGGGCTTGGCATGGAGAGCGGATACGGCGGAGGCGAGGGATCGTGTGATCGAGGCAAATCGAATGTGGACGCGCGGGAGTGCAAGCGTGAAACGCTGGGCGTCGCGTTCAGAGCGAGCGCCTGCGTTCGGAGCTGGCGGGATTGCGAGCAAGGGCAAAGCCGCCGGCCCGCTGCGGCGAGCGAGCTCTGAAGGCCGCCGGTACGCAACGAGGGCGGTGCATTGGCCGACGTCAGCCGGGTTGAACGTTGCCCGACAATCTGAGCGAAGCGTGGGCGCGATTTGGCGGAAGGTTGCGACGGGTATGGAGCGAGACGGGCGACAACGACGAGGGGCGTGCGGCGACAGCAGCAAGGTGCGCGACCAGCGCCAAGACGAACGACGACGGCGGACATCGGCACGGGCGGTTGGGTGCGGAGACCACAGCGGGAGTGGAGCAAGGCAACGACAACGCCGAGACGGGCGACAACGGCGTGGGCAGAGACGAGCCGGAGTGGAGCAATCCAAGCACCCCTACAGATCGGGTGCTACGCATCTGGCGATGACGGCGACGGGTTCGACGTGGGGCGCGCGAAATTGTGTGGAGAGAGCGGGACGAAGCAGGACGTGGCGTGGGTGGTGAGAAGTTGGTCGTAGAACGCGCGGGCGGCAGAGGTTCTGGCCAAGGGCCGAATGCGGGCGGCGAAGACAGCGGTCACGGCAGCGACGGCCAATACAACGACTGCCACCACGATAACGGAACCGGCTACGGGTCGCATGAGCCCGGGCAGAAGTTGTTCGGCGAATTTTTTGCTACGGCAAGTTGATTGTGGAGCGTGCAGGAAGGTTGCGATGGAGGACAACACGAAATGAGGAGCCGCGGCGGCGAAGGAATCGGAGAAGCTCCCGGTGATGCAGTCGCCGGGCGCTTTCACATCATGGCGGGAGGCGGCGACTGCGACGGTGCGCGAGCTGAGGCGGTGGCGCGCGAAGGGGTGCCGCAGCGGGCAAGAGGTTGCACTGGTTGCGAGCGGGGAACGCGGACGATTCCGCTGGCTCGCTGGCTTCGCGGGCGCTTGACCACGAGTGTTGCGCGTGAGGTTGGGGGCCGAGCGCTTCGGTCTCGGAGAGCATGTGCTGTTCGAGAAAATTCAGCGAACCTTGCGCCTCTTCAGACGCGGGTGAGCGGAGGCGCCGATGCTGACACGTTCGCGGACGCACCTGCTGACGCGGATGCAGCCGCGCATTCCGCGGTGCGAGCGCCGAGCCGACGCCGGCAGACTTCGCCGCGAACCGCTTGCGTGACGCTGAAGAAGCGTGCGATGGCGGCGCAGCAGCCAAGCCAGTTCCGGCAAGTGGCAGAAAGGCGGCGGCGATGGCTGCTCCGGGAAGGGGGAAGGAAATTTCGCGCGACTGCGAGCCTGTCGCGGCCTCCTGCGCGCGCTGGCATTCGAGGAGCCAGCGGGCGAGTTCCGCTTCGATCTCGGCCTCGACCCACTGGTCCACCAGACCTCGCAGCTGTTTTCGCAGATGCGCAATTTTGTCCAGGCGGCCGAGTTCGAATCCTTCGAGGCCGGCCTGTGACGACGTGAGCAGATATTCGAGCGGCAACTTGGAGTGGTTCATGAAAGCTCCCGAGTTTTTTGCCTCGCTGAGGAACGGGCGAAGCGAGGGAGAAAGTAACAAGTAAAATACGTGGCGCGCAAGTACACAAAGCGAAATTTTAGCGAAATTTTCCACAAGTTTCGCACAGGGCCGTTTTAGGGAGACTACGGACAAAGCACGGAGACAAAACGCATAACGCCAGCCGGAAGCAGCCGCAATTCTCGCAGGTTTGCGCGCGCTGCATCCGGGATTTTACCTAGGTTCACGCTTGAGCGGATGAGCGAGGGGAGGGGCCATGGGTCGAAAACCGGAAGAGGTCGCACAGGGAACCACGGAGCGGGACGAGGAGGCCATGCGCCGGGCGGCGCTGGCGAGTGCAGGGGCGCGCGGGCGCAAGCGCGATTACATGCGCCAGTGGCGGGCCGATCCGCAGCATCGGCAGAATGAACGCGTCCGGCGGCAGCACTTCTATTTCAAGCGCAAACTGCGCCGAGCAAATCGCCCGCCTTACATGGGCATGAGCGGCCAGCAATTGTGCGGAATATGCGGAGTGCGGCGTCCGGTGGAAATCATTGAAAGGCTGCGGGTTTCGGAGGCGGATCCGACCGGATTTGTAAGAGTGCTTATCCCGTATTGCGGGCATTGCTGAACGCATGCGCGGAAAAGACTACAGCACCGGGCTGCGAGGCGTCCTGTTCGAGGAGCGCCATTACGCACGCATGGGCGCGGCCATCTGGCTGTACGGGTGGCTGGTGCTGCGGCAAACGCATCAATCCGGGGAAGTTGGCTTCGTTCTGGGAGGCGCGCCGGTGCGTTACCGGGAGATCGAGGACGAGACCGGCTTTAACCGGCGGACGCTCGAGCGTTGGCTGAGCACGCTGCGAAAACAGGGGTATATCGAGACCACGGTGGTCGAAAGCCGGGTCAGCATACGCATCATGAAGGCCAAAAAATTTCCACAGGGGGGCCGCAAATATGCGGAGGGTGTACGCAATTCTGCGGGGTGGGGTACGCAAAATTGCGGGGCAAATACGCATCAAAATCAACCGCGTGAACAACTTGCGGAGGGGATGGGTAGTTCATCTTTAGTAAGAACAAGAGAAAAAGAAAGAGACGCGCAGAGACAAATTCACAGCTTCGGTGGAAAACAAAACCAAAATCAAAACCGAAATCACTTTCAAAATCAAAATCATTCCGGTTTAGGTCAAAGGCAAAACGCGAATCAAAATCGAAACCGAAATCACAACCAAAACTACAATCAAAATCAAAATCCGAACCCGCCGCAAAACATCGAACGATATCTTCTTTGGGAGCTGCGCTTGCGCCAGCAGTTGTTGCGCGCCGAACGCGACGAAGCCGTGCGCCGCGAGCTCGCCGTGGGCACCGGCCCGGAGGTCCGGCGCGCATGAACATGAACGTAAAAGTTTTCGCAGGATTGCGCAGGGAAGTGGGGCACGGAGGAATCGTCCCCGCGGGATATCACATGGCCTGGTACGAGCCGCGACGCCGGCTGGGAATTTATTATCCTGCGCCGCTGCATTGGATGCTGCGCGCGTTGCGCGAATTCAGCTATCGCTGGCGCGTGGCCATGCTCTCTCCGGGGATCGAGTGCGCTGAAGTTTTTCAGATGCAGCGCGCGCATCGCGAGCGCGAACGCCTAGCTACGGAATACGCGCGCGGGTATCTCGTCGGATGGCGCGAATGTTTTCATACTTGCCTCGATGCGGTGACAGAGGAAATCGAGCGCGTGGATGATCGCGCGTGGGAGATTCGCGCGCTCTTGCCGGGTGGGAACGATCCGGCGAAGGATAACTGACGATGCGACGAGCATCGTCATCCCGAGCGAAGCTGGTTTTTGGCCGACGAGGGATTCTCTCGAGCACGGAAGCAAGGAAGCACGGAGGCAAGGAAGCAGAGAACATAGAGAACGCAGATCACACAAAAGGGGCAGCGGCGGAAAACACTGCGGGGAGCGGGTGGAATTTTCTCTCTACGGAACGCGGGACACCGGTTGCGGGTCGCGAATGAACACCTTCACCGCGAGCCTGCGACGCGGCTAGGCGTCCACAGTTGCCGGTTTGAAGCTAAAAAATAAAAACGGAAACGAGCGGCGCGGGCCGCGTTGCAGCATCCGGGCGCAGGCCGCGCGAGGAGAGGCATGAAGGCTCGAGAAATATTCGACAGCTGCCACGCGCGTTATCGCAGCCTGAGCGAGTGGCTCGTGGATTCCACCGGCCAGGTGCGCGCGCTCGATCTGGAAACGCCTTCGTCGAGTTACCAGTGGCGTCCGGAGCGCGCGCGTGCCTGCGAATACATCGCGGACTTCCAGCGCATCGGGCGGCACGCGCTGAAACGCGCGGAATGGAAGGGAAGGCTCAAGCTCTTCGAAATTTATTTTCTGCACTCGATCGAGTATCGCCGCGCCATCGCGCTCGTCGGCGTGGCTGAAGGCACGTTCGATTATTGGGTCGCGGAGGTGAAACGCGCCGCCGGCCGCGAATTCTCCCGCACGGGTTTGTTTCCGCCCTCGCGCTATTTCAATCATTCGTGAGATCGGACGGCAAGAGTGACCCGAGGCAGTCGTCTCATCTGGTATAATCCTAAGAGCATCGAATTCGCGGCGGAGAAATACATCGTGTCCGAAGAGCTTCTTCAAGCCGGCAAAGAACTTAAAAACAATATTCTCGTGTACACGCCTGTTATCGAGGCAAGACTGCAGGAGTCTGGCTTTCAACTAGATCGAGTACTTGTGATGGTTGCTGCAATGTATTTTCCGGCGCTAGAAAAGCTTGCGAGAGAATGAGCCTTCCGTCTTTGGCCTGAGTGCGGCCTTTATTCAGTACCTCCATGACGAGCCTGTGCTGAAGATTTTTCCCGGTTCTGAGCCGGTCTTCGCTGGAGAAGTGCGGGACCGAAACCTACTGGAATCGGCGGCCGCGATTCCGTTTCAAACTGCCGGCGGTCAAGAAGCGTATCCTTCGATAATGCAGAAAGCCGCAGCGCTATTCCGCTCGTTGATCGCCAACCATCCATTTCAAAATGGCAACAAACGGACAGCCGTCCTGGCAACCGATATGTTTCTAGCTGCCAATGACGTTGGGATGCTAGCGCAAGTCGGCGAGACGTACCTTCTCGCGAAAGAAGTGGCCGGATATCGGCAGAAGGGCATTTCACGACGCTATTTTGCGTCATATTTTGGAGCAGTTCGTGGAGCGTTCTGAGTCCTTCTCCAGCTTAAAGATCGAATTACCGGATTTCTACGAGGATCGGCTTTCGATTCGTCTGTATGTTCGGGAGCATGCCTTGAATCGAATTCAACCGAACGACCCGAAGAATTCCGCTCTGTGATTACAGCGCCTGTTCAGTCGCGCTTTGCTTGCTTGAAGAGGAGTTTGATGAGCGAGAGGCCGCCGGTTAGCGGGATCGACAGGATGTGTTTCAGCAGGTCGGCGCGGCGTTCGAGGCGTTCGTGAGCGGTGTCGGCTTCGGCTTTCTTCACGGTGACGACTGCGCCGATATACTTTATAAAATTGATGCCGCATTTTTCGCACTTCCCGCCCTGGCGCTGGTCGTGCCCGCAGGACGGGCAGGTGTAGCGCATCGTCATATGGCAGCGGCGGCAGAAGCGCGCGACCTCGCGAACGTTGCTCCCGCATTTCGGGCATTTGACCATGGCTTGCGCGGGCGCGTCGTCGAGGCTGGGCGTGGCAGCAGACGGTTTCGCAGCGCCGAGCTCTGGCCCTGAGCGATTGCGAAGCGTCGGGTCGCCGCTTTTGCTGGAATTGGCGGCGCCTGAATCGTTGCCAACAGTTCCAGCGATCGTCCCGCCTGGTCTCCCTGATGTGGGAACTTCACTCATGCGCATATTTTAGGCGCAGTGGCGCGCGAGCGGGTTGTGCTGCGCGGAATGTGCGCCTTCGTCGTTAACACTGGCAACAAGGACAGGTGGGGGATTGCGAACCCATGCAGCGAGGAGCGCGGAGTGGTTTCGCCGCGCCTTCTTCTCCGGGCGCTCCACGCGCGTTTCTAATCGCGAACCCGCAAAATTAGAACATGCTCTAGCTTATTGAAAATAAACGCGAGGGGACTGTTCTAATCGCGAACTTTGAACCGGGATGCGGCGAAGGCGGTCTATTGCCTTCGCGCATGCGGCCTGCCTGAGAGAACTCGATTAATTTTTGCCGAAGCGGCGGAACTGGAAGCGCTTGCCGTTTGCGTTAGCGTTCGTGTTGGCGTTGCCGTTGCCGCCGTTTGCGTTGCGGTGGCCGTTGCCGTTCGGCTTTGCGCTGCCATTGCTATGGCGACGGGTCGGATCTCCGACGGGCGCGGCCAATTTCGCAGCGGCGTGTTTCGGCAATGGCGCGAGCAAGCGCACGACGTGGCCGAGGCGTTCCTGCTTGAAGGGTTTGGCCATACAGACGACGGCGCCAATCGAATGCGCATTGGAGTAATCGCTGGGGTAGGCCGAGCGCGTAATCAGGACCACCGGAATATGCTGCAGGCGCGGGTTCGATTTCACGTGGCCGCAGATGTTGAATCCGGGGAAGCCTTCGCCTTCGACTTCCGCGATCACGAGCGCGGGCGTGTGCATTTTCAGCATCTCGAGCGCTTCGTCGCTGGTGGCCACGGCAACCACTTCGTAGCCTTCGTTCTGCAGATAGCATTTCAGAGAGGCGCGCAACGCCGGGTCGGCGTCCACCGCCAGCACGACGGGCTTCTTCGATTGCGCCGCCTGCGTTACAGGCTCCGCAACTTTCACGCAATCGTCATTCAATTTGCGCCCGCAGGAATCGACGAGATCTTCGCCGACGCCGAGGCCCAGCGCGATGGCCACCGCATAGCGGCCGTCGGCGCGTTGGTGCACGCGCATCACGCGGCCGGCCTGTTCCGCATGCAAGACTTGCGGCGCGCTGCTGTAAGGAAACGTCACCATCACTTCCATGGCGCGGCTGTAGCAATCGAGCGAGCTGACGAACAACAGGCCGATGCGCGAAACGTCCACGGTGGTGGAGATTTCGTCCGGGCCGCCGTGTGTGACGTTCACGCCACGCACGCGAACCGGCGCGGAAATCAGCGCGCGGCGCCGGCGACGGCGCTCTTCGGCTTTCGGCGCGGGGGCTCCTGACGCAGCAGAGGCGCTCGATGATTCCAGTCGCGCGTCGGGCTTCACCGTCGAATGGAGCGGCGCTCCAATCGCGCGCAGCAAACCCGCGAGCGGTCCGGCAACTTCGTTGGTTTCAGTTGCGCGGGTTTCGGATGCGGATGATGCGCAGGCGCCCGGCTCGGCGGCGGAATTGTTCGCGCTCAACGCATCGGTAAGCTCTGCCGCGAGACCTTCGGAAATATATTCCGCGCTGCCGGAGTTCTGCGCGGCGTCTGAATTTTGCCCCGCTTCCGGATTATCAAAATTGAAGTTGATCGAGTCGCTCATGCGTCCTTGTTCCCCTGGTTGAGATACCTTGTCGAGATACCTGTCCGAAGAATTAAAGTAGCAAGGGGGGCCGGGGGACACACTAGGGTAAAAGTCACATTCTTTCAGTACTCGAGTGACGGGGTTTCGTAGTACTAGGGTACCTGCTCCTAAGTGGAGCAGGGCAAAGGGGATGCGCGAATAGAGAGATGACGGCCCGATGGCGTATGGCCGCCGGCAGCAACGAAGAATTGGCGTTTTGCAGGCGCTCGAATTACGGCGCCTGGAAAGGGGCGCTCCCGATCATCCGGGGCGCCCTTTTTTTTGTTTTTCAGCGATGCGACGCCGGGCTCTTGCCAATGCCGCTTTAGCATGGCATTATATTCGTATGCCAAAAGCGTCTAAGCGCCCGAAACGGCCGACAGACGCGGATGCACTGAATGATCACTTAATAAATCTCTCGACACATTCCAGTGTTGATGATATACGGCCACCTACAAGGGCCCAGATCTCGCTGTTAATGGCTGAGCTCGGTCGAAAGGGTGGCAAGAAGGGCGGAAAGAGGCGCTTGGAAACCATGACTCCGAAAGAACGCAGTACCGCCGCGCGGAAAGCTGCCCAGGCCAGATGGAGTGAAAAGTAATCGAATAACATGGCGACGAAAACTTCGCACCGATCTGCCAACGTACTCGTCAACGAGCAGCTCAAGAAAAATGCGACCGAATTGGAAAAAGAAATGGATTCCCATGTTTTGACATGGTGGGGTCCGCTCCAACCTCCGGTAGACCGCATCATACGACATGCTATCGAATATCGAGTGAAGCAAGGTCCACGGCGAAAACGGCTGACCGTTGTTCTTCAAACTCCCGGTGGTTATATCGAGACCGCCGAACGGATCGCTAATACCTTTCGTGAGCACTATTCGTGGATTTCGTATATGGTTCCGAATCAAGCGATGTCGGCGGGGACCGTCCTGGTGATGTCCGGTGATGAAATCTGGATGAACTACTTTTCGACCCTCGGGCCAATTGATCCACAAGTCGAAAGGCGCGACGGTCGAGAAGGCCTCATTCCTGCTCTCGGCTACTTGGCCAAGTACAAAGAATTGGTCGAAAAATCGAAGAACGGAACACTTACGTCGGCAGAGGTTGCATTTTTCGTGCAGAATTTTGATGCTGCCGAGCTTTTTAGTTACGAGCAAGCAACTAAACTTTCGGTCGAGCTCTTAAAAGCTTGGCTCGTTAGATACAAGTTCAAAAATTGGAAGCGAACAAAAACTAAGAAGCGACTAGTAACCGCCAAGATGCGAAAGCAACGAGCACTGGAAATCGGCAACAGACTTTGCGACACTGACAGATGGTATAGTCATGGTCGGGGAATATCAATGCAGGTCCTGAAACGGGACTTGAAATTGCGAATCGAGGATATAGACGAAGAGCCGGAGATAAAAATAGCTCTGGACAACTACTATGAGCTCCTAGAAAACTATCTCGGAACGATTCGTGCGAAAGGGGCGTTGCATACTTGGGATCTGTTAGTTCCGATAGAGTAAGAAAAGGAAGGGACGCGATGAAAAAGAAATCTAAGAAACAGCGCGTTCGTGCGATTGCCAAGAAAAATCCTCAGGTAGACGAGAAAATTGTGGGAGAGTCGCTGGACCTTATCAGCTATCTCCGCAAGGTTGGCATCAAGGCTCGTGGATTCAACTTGCTGAGGAGCTCGGAATCCCGTCTCAAAGTCAAAGGTCCGGTGGTGCACCACTTATAAGCTTCGCTTAGCACGCTCCGCGAGTCCCGCCACAATCCGTTACTCCCCTCTTAAGCGAACGGTGCTGCTTCGCGTGCAATCGAAGGTATAATCCCGGCCACTTATGTCTCTGGCAACTGGCGCGAAACTGGGACCGTACGAGATCGCGGCGAAGATTGGCGCGGGCGGGATGGGCGAAGTGTATCGCGCGCGCGACACGCGCCTGCAACGCGACGTGGCCATAAAAGTTTTGCCTGCGACGCTTTCTCCCGACGCGGAACATCTGCGGCGCTTCGAGCAGGAGGCGCGCGCGGTCAGCGCGCTCAATCACCCGAACATTCTGGCGATCTACGACATCGGCACGCACGACGGCGGCCCGTTCCTGGTGATGGAGCTGCTCGAAGGCGAGACGCTGCGCGAGCGCATGCAGCAAGGGCCGATTCCGGTGCGCAAGGCGCTCGAGATCGCGTCGCAAACCGCGCGCGGTGTGGCCGCGGCGCACGAGAAGGGAATCGTCCACCGCGATCTGAAGCCGGCAAACATTTTCCTCACCAGCGATGGCCGCGTGAAGATTCTCGATTTCGGCCTGGCGAAATTAGTGCAGCGAGGCGACGATGTCGCGTTCGGCGAAACGCAAGCGTCCACGCGCACGAACGAGCCGCTCTCGCATGCGTCCGATCCGTCGCACACCCAGCCGGGAGTGGTGCTCGGCACGTTCGGCTACATGTCGCCGGAGCAGGTGCGCGGGCAGCCCGCCGATGCGCGCTCGGACATTTTCTCGCTGGGCACCATTCTCTACGAAATGCTTTCGGGACACCGCGCGTTCCAGCGCGATTCCTCCGCCGACACCATGGCGGCAATCCTGAAAGAAGATCCGCCGGACCTATCGAGCGAAGACAAGAAAATTCCGCCCGCGGTGGATCGCGTGGTTCACCACTGCCTGGAAAAAAATCCCGCCGAGCGATTTCAGTCCGCGCGCGACTTAGCCTTCGCGCTCGATTCGCTTTCGGGAAGTTCGGCGGCACGCGGGGCGGAGCGCAGCGCCATGGCGGCAACAGCAACCGCAGAGGCCGATGCGGAAGCCGAGGCCAAGTCGAAGGCCGCGGCATCGAAACTGATGAAGCGGCGTCTGCTTCTCGGCGCGACGGGCGTGATCGCGCTCGTGCTCGCCTGCGTGGCCGGATACATTCTGGGCCACACGCTGAATGCGCCGCGCGAGTTTACTTACCAGCAGCTCACGTTCGAGCGCGGACTGATTTACGGCGCGCGCTTCGCTGCCGACGGCCAGACGGTTTATTACGCGGCGGCCTGGGGCGGACAGCCAGTTCAGGTTTACTCGATGACTCCCGGAAGTCCCGAATCGCGGCAACTGGGGCTGAACAATTCGGCGCTCTTTGCCGTCACCTCTTCGCAGATGGCCGTTTCCCTCGGTTGCGCTGACCTCGCGACCGGCCATTGCAAGGGAACCATGGCGCTTGTTCCACTTTCCGGCGGCGCGCCGCGCCAGATCGCGGACGACGTGGTGGCCGCGGACGGAAGCCGGGACAGCGACGAGATGGCGGTGGTCCGCGATCTGGGCGGAAAATTCCAGGTGGAATGGCCCATCGGGAAAGTGCTCTTCCAGTCTAACCACTGGCTTGACACCGTGCGCATGTCCCCGCGCGGAGACAAAATCGCCTTCGTGGAATATCCCACGGGCTCCGGCGACTTGGGTTGGGTGAACATCATTGACCGCAACGGGAAGCAGATCGCGCGCACGCCGGAAATGTACATCAGCGTGGAGGGACTTGCGTGGGTGCCGCAGGGAAATGAAGTGTGGTTCGCTGCCAGCCTGAACCAGGGCTGGGCCGACACGATTTTTTCCATGAATCTCGCGAGCAAGGAACGCGTGATTCTGAATCTGCCCGGCACGCTGCGGCTTCACGATATCTCGCGCGACGGGCACGTGCTTCTCTCCAAGGAAATTTGGCGAACGGAAATGCGATTTCGAGGACCGAAGGATTCGAGCGAACGCGGACTTTCGTGGCTTGATAGTTCCAGCGCCTCGAGCCTTTCGCCGGACGCGCAGAATCTGGCCTTCGGCGGATTCGGCGAAGCGCAGGGAACTCTTCCCGTTTCGTACATGCGAAAAACGGACGGCTCTCCGGCCGTGAGGCTGGGCATCGGTTACATGCCGGTGTTTTCGCGGGATGGAAACTGGGTGCTCTCGCTGCTATACGATCCGGCGCGGCTCGTGATGCTGCCCACCGGAGCGGGTAATCCGCGGGAATTGCCGGCGAGCGGAATCAAAACGTATTCGTCGCAGGGGTGGATGCCGGGAGGGAAAGAAATTTATTTCGCGGGTGACAACGGGACCGACTGGCGCATGTACTTGCAGGATTGGAACGGCGGCGCGGCGCGCGCGGTTACTCCTCCGATCTTCGTCGATCCGCAGAGATTTCGTACCGACCTCGTTTCGCCGGACGGGAAATTTATTTTTGCGCGCGACGTGAATGGGAAGGCCTGGTTCTACTCGCTCGCCGGTGGGGAACCGCGGGCCGTTCCGGGAATGGAGACACAGGACAATTGGGCCGCGTGGTCAGCCGACGGACGCGCGATTTACGTTTACGAGGACCAACATTCGCACGGTTTGTTGTATCGCATCGAAATCGCCGCGGGGAAACGGCAACTCGTGGCCACGCTCGCGCCGGGAGATCCCGCGGGTGTCACGTCCATTTTTTGCGTAAGAGTGACGCCCGACGGCAAAGGCTACGCGTATTCCTACAATCAGTCCGTGTCGAACCTCTTCGTCGCCTACACCTCGAAATAACACGCCCTGCAAAACGACGCATGTTTCCGTAGGGGCGTCCGCCGCGGCGGACCGTGGCCGGTGAAGCGCAACCCTGGTCGCGCCGCATTTACCCCGTTGTCTCTATTCGTTGTCATTCCGAGGAGCGCAGGCGAGGAGGAACCTGCCTTAGCCTGGTGCGCGCATACACAGGCACAGCAGATCCCTCGTCGGCCACAAGGCAGCCTCTGTCGGGATGACACGCGCGTGGCGCAAGGTGTGGTCTATCAGAGGCTTAGGCCTTCACCTAAACTTCACCAAAAACTCACCCTCCCTGTATTGCCTATGTAGCCACAATTTGATATATCCGCGTGACGACCCCGCCGCTTTGATTGCAGCACGGCTGTGCGTTGCCGCTAACTTCAAGCTCGAAGGAGAAGGATGTGAAGCTCACGACCAAGTTGGTTGCCCTAGCATGTCTGGGAGTCTTTACCTTGTTTGCCGGATCCGCTCTGGCTCAGGAGGATCAGGCATCCTCGGATCAGGGAACTCCCGCCCGCCAGCTCCAGATTCCCCCGCAGTTCCGGCAGCCGAAGCCAATCAACGGCAGCGAGTCGGCTCCCGGCAAGACTCAGGAACAAATGAAGAGCGAGGCGGTGGGTTCCGACCATACAAACAGTTGCACCTACACTTTCACTTCCGGGTCCAAGGTCACCTACCTGCAGTTTTGCGTGACCGTGGACGGCAACATCGCCGAGTTTCAAAGCCCGGTGGGGATTGAACAAATACGCCAGGGCTCCATCGGCGAAGGCTACGGCATCTGCGATATGAGCACGGACGTCGGGTATTACGATTTTGCGGACAACGGCGACAGCGGGAACTGGAAAGCGTCGACCACGGTTACGCACACAGCCAGCATGGTCAAGATCGCGAGGACCACGAGCGATGGCCTCTGGACGCTGACCCAGACGATTACCTCGGTCGCAGGGACGCCGCCCTATGCCAAGGTTCTGATGGCGCTCAAGAACAATTCCTCTTCGGCCAAAGAAGCCTTCGTGTTTCGCTGGGCCGATGCCGATCCCGGAGCAGCTGCCGAGACGGACACCAGCTTTCTGGAAAACTTCGATGGCACCTACGATAGCGCGTGGGGTTACGACGCGTATGCCGGTTTGATGTACCAGGATGTGGGGAATCCGGTCCCGGCTTCTGTGCCGTATTTGCGCGCCGGCTTCGCGCTCAACCTGGTTCCCACGGATCCTTGTGACGCGACGTCGAGCGCCGGATCGCCGATCACCGACGCGGACGGTGCCATCCTCTACCTTTGGCTCGTTGCATTAAACAAGGAGCAGTCGGTTTCTGTCACCGGCAGGTACCTCTCGTTCTGAAAGTCCGGGTGCCGGCCTGCTCCGAGGGGAGCACGGGCCGCCGCACTGAACTGTGCTGCAAGTTTCCGGCCTTCCATGGAGGGCCGACGATCTCAGAATCAAAGGAGAACGACGTGATACTCAAGACCAGGACGCTTTCGCTGGCATGTCTCGCAATGTTCGCTTCGATTTTTGCACTATCCACGCAGGCACAGAAATTCCCGATTCCGCGCCACGCGCCCGCGGCCAAGGCTGAGGGCGCCAAATCGCAGACAAAAGCGAACGCGGTCAGTCCCGAGGCCACCACAACTTGCACCTACGAGTTCACCTCCGGCAGCGGCACCACATACTTGCAGTTTTGCGTGTCGGTGAACGGCAACATCGTCGAATTTCAAAGCCCCTTGGGTGTCGAACAGCTTGCCCAGGGCCCTCCTTTTGAAGGCTATGGCATCTGTGACCGGACCACCCTGATCGGATACTACGACTACGCGGGAAACGGAGACAGCGGCAACTGGGGCGCGCCTACCACGGTTTCGCACACCGCAACGATGGTAAAGATCGAACGCACCACCGGGGACGGCGCATGGACTCTGACCCAGACAATTACTTCAGCTTCCGGAACGAACCCGTTCGCCAAGATTGTCATGGCGCTCAAGAACAATTCAAGCTTGGGCAAGGCTGTCTACCTGTATCGCTATGCCAACGCCGATCCCGATAACGCCGAATCCATCGGTGACTACGCGGAGAACTACGACGGAACCGACGAAAGCGCCTGGGGCTACGAGGCCTTCGGCAGCGATTCTCCCTATGGTTTGATGCTTCAGAATATTACGAATCCCTTGCCGGCCAATGTGTACATATACGATCGCGAAGGGTTTGCCATTGACACCACTTCCGGCCCGTCAAACCCGTGTGACCTCAGCGCGAGCACTACTATTTACAACGGTGTTGGCTCCATCATGTATCTTTACGTTCCCGAACTCACGAAAAACGAGACCTTCACCGTGACGGACAGATACATCTCGTTCTAGTTTTGCCGGCATCTGCGCCAGGCACTGCCGGCGACGAGGAATCTGATTTTCTTTGGTGCGCGGAAAGACAGGCACAGCAGATCCCTCGTCGGCCTCAGTCGGGATGCGCGGGATGACACCTTCGGAATAACGCTTGGGATGACAACAAAAACGCGGGCGAAAACGTGGTTTGCACGAGATCGTGCTAAATCGCGAAATTAGCACGATCTCGTACAAATTAAAATTTCGTGCTCTAACCGCAGGCTAGTGCACGATGGCGATGGCTTCGTCCACGTGGGCCTTGGCGTGGTGCAGATGTTCGAGAATGCGCATCTGCAAACCGCGCGTATGCGGGTCGTCTTCTTCCTTGCTGCAATCGTTGATGGCGCGGTCGATCACTTCGCGAGCCTTGTGCAGGCGTCCGGGCCACGCCAAGTGCGCATCGACGGGCTCGTGATCCTCCAGGCTCTTTCCATCGTCAATCGAGGCCGCCTTGATTTCGCGGATGGCTTCATCGATGCTGTGGATCGCTTCGCTCTCCTGCTGGCGCAGCGCGCCGCCGTCGGGACGTTGCAAGAGCGCTCGGGCGAAACGCAAATCGGAAAGCGCGTGCAGGTAATGCGGATGATGGGGCGCGGCCAGCAGGTTCGACGTGCCCAGCGCGACCAAGAACGAAAATAATGCTGCGAGCAGCGAAATCTTCACCAACGTTTTCATTCGGAATCTCCCTCGATGTAAAAGTTAAAGTGCGTTGTGCCGCAACGGGCCCACGCGAAGTGCGCCCCCTGGTAAAATTAAACACCGCCCGGCCGGTTTTGTCGCAAGCAGTTCGCGGAGGCGTCGCCACAAAGGCAACATGCACACGCGCGGCACGCCGCGAGCGGCCAACCTCAAAAAGCATTGCAGTTCCGGCTTGCATTGACTTGCCGGGGAGCGGGCACTAAGATTTCGCCGAGTGCCTGACCCCCAATCCAACCTCGGCAAGACCATCTCGCGCTATCGGGTGCTCGAAAAACTCGGCGGCGGAGGCATGGGCGTTGTTTACCGCGCGGAAGACACCGCGCTCCACCGGTTCGTAGCGCTGAAGTTCCTGCCTGACGATCTCTCGAGCGACGCGCAAGCCCTCGAACGATTCCGGCGCGAGGCCCAGGCCGCCTCCGGCCTGAACCATCCGAACATTTGCACCATCTACGACATTGGTGAAGAAAACGGGCAAGCCTACATCGTGATGGAGCTGCTCGAAGGCAAGACGCTCAAGCACACCATCGCAAGCCGTCCGCTGGATCTCGAGCTGCTGCTCGACCTGAGCGTTGAAATCGCGGATGCTCTGGACGCCGCGCACGCCAAAGGGATCGTTCACCGCGACATCAAGCCCGCGAACATTTTCGTCACCGAGCGCGGCCACGCCAAGATTCTCGACTTCGGACTAGCCAAGCAGACGCGCGTCAGGATGGGCCAGAGCGCCACTCAGGACGTGACGCCGGGAGTGAGCGCGTCGGATCTCACCAGCCCGGGCGCGGCCATCGGGACGGTCGCGTACATGTCGCCCGAGCAGGTGCGCGGCAAGGAGCTCGACGCGCGCACCGACCTGTTTTCGTTCGGCGTGGTGCTCTACGAAATGGCTACCGGCGCGCTGCCGTTTCGCGGCGAGACGTCCGGCGTCATCACCGAAGCAATTCTGAATCGCGCGCCGGCCGCAGCTGTGCGGTTGAACCCGGACGTGCCACCCAAGCTCGAAGACACGATCAATAAAGCGCTCGAAAAAGACCGCGAGATGCGTTATCAGTCCGCCGCGGAAATGCGCGCGGACCTGAAGCGCTTGCGCCGCGATGCGGGCTCGGGACGAACTCTAGATTCCGGTTCCACAGCCGCCGCGCCGCATGATTCTTCTTCGGCGCGCGCTTCTGCGACGATGATTCCGGCGCAAGCCGCCGGCGCTGGTTCCGCGGGAAAGAAATACTTGATCGCGGCGCTGTGTGTAATCCTGCTCGGCGCGGCGTTCGCTGCCTACCGGTTTCGCGGCCGGCACGCTTCGAATGCGGGCGTGACCGCCATCAGCCACTGGCACAAGCTGATGGACTACGTGAAGCTTTCGCCCGACGGCCACGCCGTGACTTTCGTTTCTCCCGTGAACGGCACCAATCAGGTATTCGTGATGCTGACTTCCGGCGGCGATCCGCTGCAGATTACGAATGACGATCAGAACAAAAAAATCGACTCTTTCGCTTCCGATGGGACGCACATTTACTATGAAAAGACCATGGACGTGGACGAAGTCTGGTCCGTTCCCACGCTCGGCGGCGCATCCAGGCGCGTGCTGGCCGGGGTGAGCCTGGTGCCATCCGTTGACGACGAGTCTTTCTTTTACCTGAAGCTTCGCCAATCCGGAATATTTCGCGCGGACAAATCCAGCCAGGCCGAGGAGGCCATCTACAATTTCGAAGCCTCCGGGTATCTTCCCCTGGAAATCCTGCCGTTTCCGGACGGCAAAAATCTCATGATTCTCGCTTCGAACAACATGGGTGTTAATTTAGCGGTCGCAAATACGACGAAATTCAAAATCTTCAAACTCAATCTCGCGAGTCATCAGGCAGAAGACCTCGGAACTACGGAAGGCGACATTTTTTGCGCGTCCTGGGGAACGCCCGGGGAATCGCTGCTGGTAAGCCGCACGGTGAAGGGAATCACAAACCTCTGGGAATACGATCTCGGCAACCGCTCGACGGAACAAGTCACGTTCGGGCCCGGGCCGGATTCCTATCCGCTGGCAGATCCCTCGGGAAAGGGGATTTTCTTCGTCAACGGACGAAACTCGGGATTTCTGACGGTTTACAATCTGCAATCGAAGGAATCGCACGACGTTGTTTCAGAACAGGTCATCCAGCCCGCCATTTCCCCGAGCGGAAAGCGCTTGATGTACGTCGCCACGCCGGAGCCCAATCGCCAGGAGCTTTGGGTCAGCGACATCGACGGCAACAACAAATTGAAACTCGTGACGGCCGAGGTAGTAAACACAGGCGATTGGTCTCCGGACGAAAAACGCTTCGTTCTATCCGAAGGTTTGGACCGGGATGTGCCGTTCATAATCAATACCGACGGCACTAATCTTCGCCGCATCGAAATTGCCTGGCCCACGATCGCGTGGACTGCCTGGCCGCTGGACGCGGACTTTTTTTATGTGAGCGATCTGCCGAGCTCCGGAAAGGGAGTCATTTGGAAAGTGGACGCCGAGACCTTGCACACAGAGCGTTTGCCTTCCGATTGCAGTCCGGTAAGCGACGCGGCCCCGGGTGGAAAATATTTGCTGATCAATTATTCGAGCATCGCCGAGTATTCACTCGAAACCCATCAGTGCTCCGATCTGTTGCCGGGTGTGGGAAGCTTCATCGCGAAATTCACGCCCGACGGGCGGTCCTTTTTTTATACAACCTCGACGCCGACCGCGGTGACCATTCATCGCCAGCCGTGGCGCGACGGCAAGCTGACCGGCGCGTCGCAGGTTGTCGCCAGGTTGCCGTTCGCTTTTCCCCAGGATTACAACGGAAACGCCTACGACATTGCTCGCGACCTATCGTCCGTGGCCTACGTTCGCCGCGGCGGCCAATACGATTTGTACTTCCTCAGCCGCAAGTGAAACCCACCGGCATCTGACTGATCTGAGTAATTGACAGAGAAGGAACTACCGGAGAGAATCCGGCGTCGGCAAATCCTCACGCGCAGGTGCTCATGCTCCGAATCGTGACACGACTATTGCTGCTCGGCGCGCTCGTTGCGGGCGTCGTCGGCGCAGCGCCGCCTTTGCGGGCGCAGGATGCGGCGAAGAAGTCCGCCGACGAGAAGCCGAAGACTGTGACGTGCACCGTCACGAAAACCATACCTCCGCCGGCGCTCGCCGCCGCGCTCGATTTATATCGCACGGGGAAATTCAACGAAGCGCTCGGGGACTACAACGCGATAATTACCGCGGGCAGCACGCGCACCACCGCGACAGGCGCCGCAAACACGGACGCAGCAGCCGAGGTGGCCGCGGCCTACGCCGGGCTCGCGCGAGTTTATTTGAAGCTGGAAAAACCAGCGGACGCCTACACCGCCGCGCTGAAAGGCGTCGCGCTTACGCCGGACAAGCCTCCGGCCATCGTCGCTCTCGGCGAAGTCTATTTCCGCCAGGGAAAATTCAGCGAGGCGGAGGAAGCCTACTTGAAACCGCTGATGGCTTGCGACGTGGACGCGCGCGAATACCTGGGCCTGGCGCAAATCTATTACGCCACGTCCAATCGCAAGAGAGCCGCCGACGCTCTGAAGCAAGCCTACAAGCTCGATCCCGACGATCCTGATATCGAGCGCGATTACATGGACACGCTCACGCGCGCCGAGCGCCTGAAATTCCTGAAGGATTATCTGAGCCGCCAGACGAATGACGACGCCGAAGAACACACCGGCCTGGAACACGAGCTTTCCGTTCTCGAGGACGAGATCGCGAAACCTGGCGCGCATTGCCGGCTGACCACCAAGCTCAGCGCCACGGAGACGCCGCTCGAAATTCTGCGCGAAGATCCCGTGCACATTCGCGGTTACGGCCTGCGAGTGAAGTTCAACGGCGCGTCCGCGAAATTAATGCTCGATACCGGCGCCGGTGGAATCCTGATCGACCGGAAAATCGCGGAGAAGGCCGGGGTGAAAAAAGTCTTTGAGATGGAAACGAAAGGAATCGGCGACAAAGGAGGCGTGTCCAGCTACATCGGCTTCGCGGATTCCATACAGATCGGCGATCTGGAGTTTCACGGATGCTACGTGGACGTCATAAATCGCGCGTCCGTAATTGGCGATGACGGCCTGATCGGCGCGGATGTTTTCGCCAGTTATCTCGTGGACATCGATTTTCCCAACGACAAATTCAAGCTCTCGCAATTGCCGCCCTATCCCGATGAAGCCGCCGCGCCTGCCACGCTCGAATCCGAGCCGGACGAGGCGGTCCAGCTGCACGATCGCTACATCGCTCCGGCGCTGAAGGATTACACGCGCGTGTTCCGCTTCGGCCACATGCTGCTGATTCCCACGCGCGTCAATAAATCGCTGCCCATGCTCTTTCTGATCGACACCGGAGCGTTCGACAACAGCATCACGCCGGAAGCCGCGAAACAGGTGACCAAGATCAGTGGCGATGACCTCGACACCATCAAGGGCATCAGCGGCGAGGTGAAGAAAGTTTACGTGGCGCACAAAGCGAATCTTCAGTTCTCAAATTTCCGGCAAGATCGCGAAGACCTGATCACCTTCAGCCTCGATGCCATGAGCAATTCCATCGGCACGGAACTTTCCGGGATTCTCGGCTTTCGCATGCTCTTCATGATGGACATAAAAATCGACTACCGCGACGGCCTCGTCGATTTCACCCTGGGCAAAAAAATTCCCCATCAGTAGCGCTGCGCCACTCCGCGCGTGTCATCCCGACAGAGGCCGCCTTATGGCCGACGAGGGATCTGCTGTGCCGGTGTATGCGCGCACCAAAACAAAAGCAGATTCCTCGCTGCGCCCGCCTGCCGGCAGGCAGGCTCGGAATGACAACGAAAAGCAAAACCGCCCGCCTAAAGGCGGCCGCTACGAAACCGCTCGGTGCGTCGAGGCTGGATTGTGCGCGCACCTCGGAGACAAATCACTGCGCCGGGTGCCCCACCCTTCGGTTTTAAGGGTGGGGAATTGGGCGCAAATTCAAGAGCCCCACCCTTGAGTGCGAAGGGTGGGGCACCCTCCCCGGTGATTTATGTCCGAGGCAGGCGACCGCGCCGGTTCCCGCCGTCGTTTTGCACAGCCTCGCTCTTGACACCGCGGGCGGGGCGAGTGCAGACTCCCGCCAACTCAGCGGCCCCATGACGTCCCCGCGGGGCTGCGAGCAACGTGATTCATTGCGTGCTAGAAAATCAGTAGCCACGGATGTGCCAGCGCCCCGGAATTCCGCGCGAGTGTCTGGTGAAAGCAACATACCCCTCGGCCCCGGCGATTCACGCAAACACATTTCACTTCGAAGAGGAGAACATCCATGAAGAAATATGCGGTGTCGTTGTTGATTGCTTTTCTCGCGGCCGGCATGATCATGCAGGCTTCCACCACCTACACCATGGGCTATCCGCCGCCGGGCGGCGTAACCTTCAGCTCCAACGATTCCACCGGACAGGCCAGCGGCGAGCCCGGCGGCGAAACTTTCTTCTACTCGGGGTTCACGCCCGCAGACTATTCCACGCTTTACTGGGGACTCAACACCGTCGCCAACGTGGCGGAAGGCTCCATCTCCACTTCGAACATGGCGTTTCAAGGCTACAGTTCTTCGAGCGGCCTGGCCATCTGGCTCTCCACCGCGAACTGGACCTTCACCTCCGGATACACCGGCAATCCGGTCAGCACGCAAACCGCGCTGTTGATGCAAGTGCAGCCGTACACAGGAACCGCGAGCAGTTTTCTCACCACAGGCTTCATCAATCCCACCACGACGAAGGGCGCGCTCGGCATCACCACCGGCAATCCCAGCGAACCGCTCTGGCAAATCACCGGCAACTACCAAATCACTTTCCAGTATTTGACCTTTGACGGCAACCCAGCCGACTCCGTGCCCATCTTTGTTTTCAACGCAAACAACAATGGCGGCCCCGGCGTCGAAACTTCCACGGATTTCGAATTCTGGTGGAGCTCGGTGGTAGTCACGCCGCCGCCATCGAAAACAAATGCGAAGACGGTGCAAGTGGGCGGGTGCAAGACTTCGCTGGTGAATTTCCCGACCATCCAGTCCGCCATCTCGGCCGTTCCGGCCAACGCCACGATTGAAGTTTGCCCGGGAACCTATCCCGAGCAGCTCACCATCACGCAGGGCGTGAAGATCGAAGGTATCGTCAGCGGGACGGGAGACGCAGCGGTGGTCACCGTGCCGGGCGCCGGACTTGCGCCGAACGGCACATCTTCGAACGCCGGACCCATCGCGGCGCAAGTGGACGTGCAGAACGCCGTCGGGATTGTGACCATCACCAACATGGTGGTGGACGGCACGGGCGGCATGTGCTCGACTTCGGGCGACCCGTCGTTCGGAATCGCCTACGAGGGATCGAACGGCACCATCATGGATACGGTGGTGCGCAACGTCACCAACAGCAGTTGCGATTCTTTCACCGGAGCGGCGATTGACATCGAAGGCGGCACGGTGAAGGTGACCAACAACAGCATTCACGGCTTCAGCGATCAGGGCGTCAACGTCAGCGCCGGAGTCGCGACCATCAGCTCCAACACCATCACCGGCGGCACCAACGGGATCTTCCTCGAGCAGTGCGCGTCCATGTCCGTTTCATCCAACACAATTTCGGGCGCTTCGAATGCGGGAGTCGATGCGGACTCCGGCACCGGCCTGAAAATCACCAGCAACAAAATCAGCGGCGGGAATTTCGGTGTGATGTTGACCGCGAATGAGGGTCCCAGCACCGGAAACGTGGTGCAATCCAATAACGTCAGCGGCGCTACGACCGGGCTGTCCGTCAACGATGGCGGCAGCGCCGGAAGCAACACCATCACCAACAATACAATCACCGACGGCAACTGCGGCATATCGGAAGGAGCCGCGCTCGGCGATTCGCTCACGCCCAACACCGTGTTTACGGTCGTCGCAACCACTTGCCCGTAGCGGCGGTGGCGTTCGATCCGTAGTGGCATCCGCCGCGGCGGGCCAGTCGATGACCTGCCGCGGTGCGATGTTTCCGCAGGGGCATCCGCCGCAGCGGACCGTGCCCGGAACAAGTGTCAGCGAAATTTCACCGCCTACCACGCGTGTCGTCCCGACTGAGGCCGTCTTATGGCCGACGAGGGATCTGCAGTACCTGTGTGTGCGCGCACCAAAACAAAAGCAGATCCCTCGCTGCGCTCGGGACGATAACGAAAAGCAAAATCGCGCACGCCCCTCGCAGTTAAATCACTGCGCGCCCGCCGCGGCGGGCAGCCTTCGTACTCAAGGGCGCGGATTTTGAATTTATGCAGAATCCCGATCGATCGTTGCACGGCCACTTCGAATGATTCACAATCCTTTACGCCAATAGGATCCGCTTTGATGCCAACGCCCTCAATTCTGGTAGCCACGTGGAGCAACGGGCTATTCTGCGTCGCTGGGAAAACGGTCCGTCAAGAACTCGGCGATCAATCGGTTCGCAGCCTGGTGGCCGATGAACATGGAGGAGTGCTCGCAATTGTTGGCGGGCATTCGCTCTGCCGGCGATCCGCTGACGGCCAATGGACTGAGATAGCAAAAAGCGAATTCGACCTTTCCTGCTGCGTACCAATTGGAGGTGTTGTATTTGTGGGAACCGACGACGCACAAATCCTGCGTGTTGATCCGGACGGCGCGCAACAGCGCCTGACGGGCTTTGACGCCGTAGCGGGACGCGACACGTGGTACGCAGGATCGGCTATCGTCGACGGCAAGCGTGTGGGCCCGCCGCTTGGAATTCGTTCCATGGCGGCGACATGCGATGGCGGCGTGCTTCTGGCCAACGTCCACGTCGGCGGAATTCCGCGATCCACCGACGCCGGCTTAACCTGGCGGCCCACTATCGATATCGATAGTGACGTTCATCAGGTTTGCGCGCATCCAACCCGGCCCGATATCGTAATCGCAGCGGCGGCAGTGGGTTTTTGCATGAGTCGCGATGCGGGAGCGACGTGGACCATCGAACAGCGGGGACTTCACGCCCATCATTGCTCCGCCGTTGCTTTTGGAAGAAACGACATTTTCGTGGCAGCATCCACAGACCCTTTTGCGCCGCAAGGCGCAGTTTATCGACGCCCGATCGACAGCGACGGTCCGCTGCAGCCTTTAGGCGGAGGCATGCCGGAATGGATCCACGGCAAAGCGGACACCAACTGCATTGCGACCCGAGATTCAATGATCGCTGTGGTCGATTGGTCCGGATACCTTTACGTGTCACATGACGATGGTGCTTCCTGGGCCAATGTCAGTGATGGTCTAGCGGGTCCAAGCGGGCTTCACATCTGTTGAGCTCATCAGGTCGCCCCCAGCAACTTCCGGCGCACGGAGCTACTGGCTTTTCTTCACGAAGATGACGCAATAATCGCGGCCGGACCAATCGCTGATCGTCTTCTCCACCTGCAAACCCGCGGAAGTCAACTCGTCCACCATAATTTTCTCGGGGATGCCGTGGCCGCCGCGATTCTTCGGCACGCCTTCGGGCACGGCGGAATTCGCCATCGGAGGAAAGTCGATGATGGCCAGTCGCGCGCCCGGTTTGAGCGAGCGCACCAGGATGCGATCGAATTCCACCGGCTGCGTGATGTGGTGATAGACGTGCCGCAAATATATCGCGTCGCAACATTCGGGCAGGAGCTTGGTGTCATCCGCCGCGCTTTCGACTACGGTAACATTGTCGAGTTTTCGCTTGGCCACTTGCGCGCGCAGTTCTTTCAGTTTGGCCTGGTCGATTTCAGTGGCGTAAACGTGCCCGGAAGGTCCCACGATTTCCGCGGCGACGAAGGTGTAGCTGCCGTCGCCCGCGCCGATGTCCGCCACGATTGTCCCGGGCTTCCATTGCATCAGCTCCGCGAGCCGCGTGATCTCCGCGCGCTGATCCGCGTGAACCGCGGGAGCGAATCCTCGCAGCGACCACAGCAGCACAACGCCCGTCGCCGCGCCCAGCACCGCCGCCATCCACCGTCTGCGATTCATGTTTGCCGCTCCCTCCGCACGAATACAAAGGCGCGTCAATTCTATCTCGCCCAGGCGCAGAATCCCACGGCAGCGCCATCCCGAGCGGAGTGACGCGCGTTTTTGTTCCACCCCGTTTTTCGTGGGCGCGGGACGGTCTTCGAGCGACCTATTTTCACAGAGCCAGGCCACGGCATCAGGCGAACCTAAGAACTATTAGCTAATTGGGGCCGTTCCGGGCCGAAGTCCCAGGGGAGTCCCTTAAACCTGGATATAGTCAGATGGGGGGATTCCCATCGTGTTACGCGCGTGGCGACGTGCTCAGGGTATTTTGCTGGTCTGTTTTCGCGGCCTTCTCGGTATTCCCGCGACTTTTGTAGCGGCGGAAGATGCGGCGCCAAGCCGCCCCACCGGGCGCCGCGCTGCCAGCCGCGTTGAGGACCATTCCGTCTTCGAATATCGAGTCATTGTTCGTGGGGCGAGCGGTCTGGCTGCATTCCTCGTTCTGCTGAGTATGTGCGCGTGCCAGGGCGGCTTTCAGGGTGCCCGGCCATTGCCTCCGACGATCATCACGCAGCCGGCCAGTCTGACGGTTGAGGCTGGGCAGACCGCGACGTTCAGCGTAACGGCGACGGGTGCCGCAACCCTGACCTACCAGTGGTACGAGAACGGAGTGGCCATCAACGGCGCCACCTCAAGCAGCTACACGACGCCTGCAACTGTGATAGGCGATAGTGGTTCGGTTTTCACGGTGACCGTGTCGAATGCGGTCGGGACAGTAACAAGCATGCCGGCAACGCTAACCGTGCAGCTGCCGCTAGCCAAGAGTCTGGTTCCGAGTTCGTCAACGCCTCCTTATAACTCGTCGGTGAACCTGGTTCCTACGTTCTCGGGCGGAACGGGTGTCATCGGTTCGATGGGCGTTGGGAGTTCCGATATCACGGCGTCGGCCGTGAGCGGCGGGTCCTATCCGACTCCACTGCTGACTTCCGCCAAAACCTACACGCTGACGGTTAAGGACTCCGAAGGGAACGTTGCCTCCACCACATGTTTGGTCACCCCAACGAGCGTGACGATTACGCCGATTTCGCCGGCGAACCAGACCTTCGCGCCCGGCCTGATTACTTTTACTGCCACGGCAAGCGGTGGCGTGACGAACAACTTAACCTGGAGCGCGAGCGCGGGGACGTTCAGCGGCAACGTATGGACTTCGCCAACTGCTGTGGGCAGCTACACCATCACCGCCACGAGCGTGGACGAACCATCGGTGTTTGTCACAACGACGGCGTCGATCAGCGCTCCGGTGATTGTCACTCAACCTGCTAGCGAGCACGTTTGCACTGGGTCAAGCATCGTGCTCACGGTGACGGCTACGTACGCGGCCAGCTATCAATGGAGCCTGAACGGCACGCCGATTCCGGAAGCTACGAGTTCGAGCTACACCATTCCGGTGGCGGCTGCGGGTAATGCAGGAAATTACAGCGTCACGGTCACGAATGCCGCGGGAAGCGTGACTTCGAATATCGCCGTGGTAGCGGTGGGATCGACGATCACGTCGAACCCCGCGAATCTTACGGTCCTTCCGACGCAGACGGCCATGTTTTCAGTGGCGGCGCAAGGCCTGAGCCCGTTCACCTATCAGTGGTACCAAATCGCTTCCGGCGCCACTTCCGGAACAGCGCTCCCCGGCGCAACATCCAGCACCTACATCACGCCCGCTGTGGACACGACCTATAACGGCGATCAGTACTTCGCGACGGTGACGGATTCCTGCGCGGGAGCTCCGCTGACCAGCACCGCGGCAACACTAACCGTGACGGCTGGCAATGCCGCGCCGACGATCATTACTCAGCCCGTTGGTGAAACGGTTGCACCGGGAGGTACCACATCGTTTACGGTCGTGGCTTCCGGCACGCCCACGCTTCTTTATCAGTGGTATGTGATTCCGGCCGGAGAAACGACGGGAGTTTTGATATCGGGAGCCAATGCCGCGAGTTACACCGTGCCAAGCGCGGATACCACAACCAGCAACGATCAGGATGCCTACTACGTCGTGGTAACCAACAATTATGGGCAAGCAGTTTCCCAGCCCGCGACGCTCGCCGTTGGCGATGGAATTCAGATCACCCAGCAACCTGTCACCCAATACGTCGATGTGGGCGCGAACGCGACGTACCAGGTCACGGCGGTTTCCGATCTTCCGTTGACCTATCAATGGTACGAAGCCGCGCCCGGCAGTTCCACGTTCACTGCCATACCCGGAGCTACCGGCTCGACCTACACTCAAAATGATGCGGCTCTTACGGATTCGGGCTCGGTTCTTTACGTTGTGGTAAGCAACGGAACCACCACGTCTGTGGTCAGCGTCTCCGCAGGTCTCTTTGTAGGACCTCTGTCTAGTCCGGGAGATCTCTGCGACACGAATTGGTCCGCGCTTGACGATGCAATGGCCGAATCGGGATGCAGCTTCCAACTGACCGCTGCGGCGAACGACCAGTTGGGCGAAATTGTGTGGCCTGACCTCATCTCCACGGGCGACGTCCAGCTCAGCTTTACCATGACTCTCAGCAACCCGAGTAATCCTCCGGCCGACGGCTTTACCGTGGTTTTTGGCGATCCGTCGCTTGGAGCGACCCCGACGAGCTTAGGGACACCGGGCATGGGATTAGGCGCGAGCGGAATTCCAGGCAGCCTATTCGGTTTTGACACTTATCACAACTCCGGCGACCCAACGGTTCCCTATGTAGGCGTGGGAAGAAGCGACGCCGGACTATTCGAGAATCCCTGGTTCAACGTCAACACCAACATTCCGGCGCTGGCCGCGGTCGGCATGTCAATTTCACACGACTACACCATATCCATTATCCAGGGGCAAATGACCGTGACCCTTGACGGCGTGCAGGTGATGTCCGGGAGCGTGACGCTTCCACCCGTGGCTTATCTCTTTTTCACCGCGTCCACCGGAGGCTCTTTCGAGCAGGCGGTGATCAGCAACGTTGCAGTCAGCGTTTCCGTGCCGTCGGATTAAATGAAGCGCGCCTGAGGAGAATTGCGAATGCGATCGTTGGTTCTGGCAATTATTTTATTATTCGCAGGAACATCGGCGGCAGTGGCCCAGGAGTCGTACCGCGGAGACGCTGCCGCGACTTACCAGTGGGTGCACACCAACGCGGGTCCCGGGCAGTGCGGCTGTTTTGGCCTCAATGGCGGCAGCCTTTCGGGCTCCTGGAATTTTCACGGCCCTTGGTCCGCGGTTATCGACTTCAGCGCCGGCTACGCGGGCAATGCGCCGACTGCCGGAAGCTCGTTGACCCTAACTTCGTATTTGGCCGGAGCACGTTACAATCTTCCGCAACCTTGGCTGGAAGGAAAACATAAGCCCCAGCCCTTTGCGCAAGCGCTGTTGGGCGCCGCGCACGCCGGAGGCGGAGTGGCCGGAGTAGGCGAGGGGTTTGCGTTTGCTGTTCGCCTGGGTGGCGGCATTGATGTGCCGCTGACCTCCCGGTTCGCCGTGCGCGCCATTCAGATCGATTATTACCTGACTAACTTTTCGAACTCCACGAACGATCACCAAAACAATTTGTTGGTCGGCGCCGGCATTGTGTTTCGTTGGTCGCGGTAATCGCAATATCGGGAAGTGTTGTTCCGCAACCTTTCGCGATTCCCCCCGCAGAGCGACGACACGCAAGATGTTTGCCGCTCCCTCCGTGTCCGTCGCCGACGCAATTCTATCGTGCCTCGAGCGCGCCACCCCCTTGATTTGACGCAGCGCCGGCTGCTTTGTGTTTCGACAAATCTTCCAACTAGTTTTCCTCTTGTATTAGAATCCGGCTAGTTGGAGGTGTGACAAGTGCGGTTTAAGGTTTCTTGCACCTCACGTCGGCTGGCCCTAATAATTGCGTTTGGTCTCCCCATGGGGGACCAAGTCTTCGGAGGACCGCAGCATGGAACCGCGCCGAACGGATACTATCCTCCGAACTACGCACATGACATGTTCACGGGGACTGTATCCAAAGTAGACGATTCATCGCGCGAAGTGACGTTGACATTTACGGATGCCGCGCACAATAAGACGGAGAGCTTTGTCGGCGTCATCGACAGTAATTACATGGCGCGGTGGAAAGATAAAACACAGCACCCGCTGAAGCCCTCGGATCTGCCAATCGGGACGAAGATCACCGTCTACTATATGGCGGCGCAGAAAAAGGTCGATGGCAAGAAAGTGAAAATCTACACGATCTTCCAGATACAGGAAGCCCCTAACGTCGCCCGGGGATTTTTCGTCTTCCAGGCCCACTAGTCCTCGTCACATCGAAAGACGCAGTTACTTAGGTTTTGTGCTGCGCCGGCCCTTTGGCTGCGGGCGGGCTCGTTCGTACCTGAGCGAAATCAAACCTTTCGAGAAGGTTTTGTTTTCGAGCAGCGAAAAATTGCGCTGCGGGAAGCCGCCAGGGAAGAGCGGGATGCCTTCGCCGAGAAGCACGGGGACCACTCCCATGTAGAGTTCATCCACGAGATCTTCTTTCAAGAATTCGCGCGCGAGCTCGCCGCCGCCCATAAGCCAAATGTTTTTGCCCTTGCTCTGGCGCAGCTTCTTCACGAACTCGGTCGGCGATTCGTTGACGAACGTCACGCCGCCGCGTTCACCTGCGGGCTGCGCGCGCGAGAAAACGTAGAATTTCATGGCATATCCGCTGAACCCGGCCGAGCCGCCCATCGCGAGCGCGGCGTCATACGTTTTGCGCCCCAAGAGGGCGACGTCCATGGCGGCCATGGACGGCCCCATCGAATAATCCTTGGGCATGAACAGAAAATCCACCGCGCCATTCGGGCGGGCGATATACCCGTCAATGCTGACGCCGAGGCCCAGCACTACTTTCCTCATGCCGCGCATTCTAAATCCCCGCGCCCACAAAACGCGACACGATTGGAACTCGCGCCGCGGATGAGTCTCCGGTCATCCGGCTATCGGCACTTGAGTTTGCCGAAGAAGAGAAGCGTGCAGAGAAAGAAGCGTGAGAGAAAGAAGCGTGCAGAGAAAGAAGCGTGCAGAGAAAGAAGCGTGCCCTACGAGGCAAACCTCTAGGATGGCAGGATCGGTTAGCGAAAATGATCTACGAGCATGATGCCGGCGTTGCTCTCGTCAATTTGGGAGTACAGCATATAGCGCCCGTCGGGGGAAATAGACATGCCCGCGTCCAGATCCTTGTCCACTTTGAACAGCTCCCGCGTATGTTTCGTCGCGAAATCGTAAAAGCTGATGCTTCGCGGATTGTCGAGTGGGCTGCAATAGATTCCTTCAGCCACGACCGCCCACCCGGTCAAATCAGGGACATCGGGCATTTGCGGAACTTTCTGCGGCGCGGCTTCAGGACGATCCGGTGCAAGCATCATGATAGACCCGTCCGTGACGTACAGATGCTTTCCGTCAAAGGATTCGATCGCAGCCAGCGTATCCATCGATCCCAAAAGAAGAGTCGCGTCACCTCCCTCCGCGGGGCAGCGGTACACCTGATGACCGTTCCCGTCGTAACCCACAAAATAGATCCACTTTCCATCGTGCGACCAGTACGGAAATTCCAGCACGTGGACATTGGTTTTTAGTTTGTGCGCGACGCGATCGGAAATATCCGCGATGTATACGCCCCAAGATCCACTGGCCTTGTCGAACATCTGGAACACAATTTTCTTGGAATCCGGCGACCAGCGCGGATACAACGCTGGTTCTTCCCGCGAAATTTGTACCAGGTTGCTCCCCTCGCTGTCGGCCATCCAAACGCTCCACGTCCCGGACCGCTCGGAATCGAAGGCCACACTTTTGCCGTCAGGCGAATATTCGGCGGCACTTTGTGGTCGCGTGGAGCTGTACATCTGCACGCTAGGAACTTCGGGATGCTGCAGGTCCTTTCTCCAAATGCTCAGGTGGTTGTCCGCCGCACTGATTGCGAGTTTGCGCCCATCGTTGCTGATCGCAGGCCATTGTCCCGCCACGCCCGGAAGTTTGTGTACTTCGCCATCGCTCACCCGAATTTCATAGACTGCGTCGCGGTTTGCATTAACCGCCGCCACAATCAGAGACTGATCATCCGCGCTCCAAGTCAGTCCAACGGGATATTCGTGACGCGTAGTCAGTAATCTTCTGGATTTTCCCTGCAGGTCGGTGATCAAGTACTCGAACTCAGCAGTGTTATGAGCGCACACCATCGCCAGTACCTGTCCACTATGCGAGAAGGTCAAGTCTCCTTCGTGAAGGCAGGCCGGGTCATGCGGAAACTCGTGAGTTTCCAGAGTCTCGACGTTGAGCAGGTACGCGCGGTCGCCGGGCCGGCCAATTTGTGTGTCGGCATACCCGATCCATTTTCCGTCCGGCGACCAGTTGATGGGAGCAGCAACATCGTACGGTGTGTGCGTGGCGATTAATCTGCGTTCAGGTCCTCCCAGCGCTGGGACAACATAAATGCCATTGTCGTCCGCAGCCAACCGATGAAAGGCAATCTGAGTACCGTCGGGTGACCATGCCGAACTGATCCAATCGGAAGGATGCTTGGTCAACCGCAGCAACGTTTCGCTTCCAATTGCTTTTACATACAAGTCAAACTCCGGCTTTCCCGCGCCATTGCCTTTGCCGTCGTCCCAGGAAAAAGCGATCCGCGAACCATCCGGCGAAAACGAGGGCGTTGTTTCCTGTCCCGGATACGAGGTGAACGGAACCGTCGTCATCGGCTGGGAGTTCAAATGCGAATCGAGCCGGGAATTGTCAGGTTTGCGCGCCAGCCAGATAAATAGAACCGCAGCGGCCACTACCACCGCTACCCCGGCCAAGCCCCATGTCCATTTCTTGCCGCCGCTCCATGACTTTGCTGTGGGGACGGCCGTAAGTTCCACAGATTGCGGCGGCTTCGCAATCGCCATTACCACCGGCGCTTCCGGTTTGACCTTTCCGATGAATCGATAGCCCCGCTTCGGCAGCGTCTCTACGAACCGCGGGTTTTCCGCCGAATCGCCGAGTGCCTCGCGAATCTTGTTCACTGCGGCGGCCACACTGTGATCGAAGTCAACAAAGGTGTCCGTCTGCCAAAGGGCGCGACACACTTCGTCCCGCGTCACTACCTCTCCGGCATTCTCGATCAACATCGCCAACAACTGAAAAGGCTGCGCCTGCAACCGGATTCTTCGTCCGTCCTTGCGCAATTCTCCGGAGCGCAGGTCCAGTTCAAAACGGTCGAAGGCCACTCGGTGAAAGTTGGCGTCCGATGTTCGTTCCGACTTGTCGGCCGAAGGAGGCATTTAGCCACTCTCACAAGTATCTGAGGAAGTGCGGTGATGCTAGCAGACCGCAAAAGCTACGGTCAATTCCAAAACCTTCCAGGTACTTACCGATAAACCCTTACGCACGCTAGCGTTAGCTGATGACCAAGAATTGAACAAAAAGTGAGTTGCCGCGCATTGTGCCGCAGCCCGTCTTTCCCCATAGTGCCCGAACGTTTCCACTCGGCAGCTCCTGGACGCCGGGGATGACGCGCAAACAAATTCAGACCAAATCTCGAAGGAGAAAACTAATGAATCGAAAGAATATGTTCCGGGTTTGTTGGAGCAGTCGGTTTTTCTCTATTGCCGCAATAACGGTGTTGGGGATGCTGTTTGCAGCCGGCGGCGCAAAAGCCGGCGGTTGCGCCGTTCCGTCCAAAACGGGAGCGGCCCCTGCGATCCCGTTCGTCAGCCCTCAGGCGGCCGGCCAGCAAGAGGGCGACGAATCACACGGGACTTCTGACATTGTGGGTTTGTGGCATCTGAATTACACCGCTGAGACCGAAACCGGCGCTCCTATTTTTCCTCCGGTTCCATTCCCGTTCCTCGAATCCTTTAAGATGTGGCACGCGGATGGAACCGAATTTGAAAACGCGTTTATGCCCCCCACGGGCGGAAACATCTGCTTCGGAGTCTGGAAGAGCCTGGGACACGGCACCGTCAAGCTCCACCATATCGGCCTGATGTTTGGCTCGGACGGCAGCGTCTCAAACATCTTCACCGTGGACGAAAAGGATACGGTTTCCGACGACTGCAAAACTTACACAGGCCACTTCGATTTCAAACTCTGGCCCAACAGCTTCGATGCCGTCGGCGTCGGAACCCCCATCGCGGAGGTAACCGGAAAAACCTTGGGTACTCGTATCACCGTAGATTGACCAGCTCCCACACTGGAAAAAGTCCCGCGCGTCCCCTCTCGTCGGGAGGAAGCGCGGGACCATCCCATGCAACGCGCGCGTTTCGTTGGATACGGCACGCGCAGCGCGAGCTTTCCGCGGACCACTTCTCGCGCGCGCTTGTGCCGGCACTGTGATTTGCCGCAGTTATCTTTCTTTGTACGCAAACGGATGCGGCGTCACTTGATTGGGTTTGACGCGTCAACCTTCGTGAGCATTGCGGACGCGCGCGCTTCGAGCGGTTCGGCTTCCGCCGGCCGTTTCATTTTCCGCAACAACGCAGCGTAATTCGTAAGGGTCTCGGCAGCGTCGGCGTTTTCCGGATACGTGCATTTGGCCCAAACCTCCAGCGAGCGTTTGTAGAGAGCTTCGGCTTGCTCATATTTTCCGCCGTCTCGCAGCAAAGTCGCGTAGTTGCCAAGCATCTGCGCCAGCTTGGGATGCCCCGGCACCAAATGCATGTGCTGCGTCATTTCCAGAGAGCTCTCGAAGATAGGCTCAGCCGCGGCGCTATCGCCTGTTTCACGATAGATCTCCGCAAGTTCGTTCTGGCTCAGCCAAAACCAAACGGATGGACCGCCAAAGCCTGCTTTCTCTCTTGATTTCTCGAATTTCGAATTCGTGATTTCGTCGCCAATCGCCTCCGATCGCTTGATGGTTTCCAAGGCTTCGTCGTAGCGGCGTTCATGCCGGTACACTCCGGCTAAACCGGTCAAATCGCCGCCCAGATTCATATCGTGGAGCACTTTGTCTCCCGAGGAGTCCGCCTCATCCATGGATATGAGCCGCTTGTAAATTTCTTCGGCTTCCGCATCTTTTCCTGCGCCGGCGTAGGCTTGCGCCAGGTCTCTATCCAGACGGCCCAAATGGGCAGCATCGAATCCCTTATTTATTTTTGATTCGTGTTCCGGGGCCGGTTTCGCCTGCATGATTTCCAGGCTGTGCTGCAACTGCGGCAACGCCGCTGCATATTTCCCTTCAGCCAAGAAAAGCTTGCCGAGCGCTTCCTGGTCTCCGCCGGTCTTGATGCCGTCCGGGCCGTAGAGCTTCTTGTCGATTTCCAGCACGCGCAGGTAGTGCTGTTCCGCATCCGCGCCTCGCTGCGTTCTCGCCAAACGCCCCAGCTCGTTCCGCAAATCAGTGTCCGAGATGCCTGTGGACTCGTTGAGATCGAGAATGTATTGGTAAATCTGCGCATTGGCGGCGGGGGTGAAGTTCCCAAAGTCAGCGTGGAAATTCAAATTCCGCATGTCGTCGGGATCCACTCCTCCCGATTTCTTCAGGATGCCGAGCGATCGCTGCCATATCGGAGCAGCTTGCTCGGTTTTTCCTTCCGCGTCGTAAATCAGTGCCAAGTGAATTAAGCCGTGGCCTAGCCGCATATCGTCAGGCTTGGCGGATGCTTCCATCATGGCAATGGCCTGGTTTCCCCGGCTTTCGGCGTCGGCAAATTTGCCTTCTTCCATGTACACACTCGCCAGTGCGCCCAGCGTTTCTGCCGTGCGCATATCTCCGGCCGGAAATGTCTGGGCCTGCGCCAGCGCAGCGAGAAATTCTTCCTCGGCTTTCGAAAACTCGGGGTTTGGGCCGGCGTTGCCCCATCCGTGATAATACTTTTGGTTCATGCCGCCCGCATAGGCTTTGCCGCCCGATTTCATATGTTTGTCCCATTGATCCGCCTGAGCCCGCAACAATGGCACTGCCGCGGCCAAAAGGAAATTCAAGGCGAGAACCAAAGAGGCTTTTGCAACCAAAGCACGATTCATTGAGCAAATTCCGCCTTTCCCCTCAACTCTGTGCTCGGAGCGAGAGTGCACAGAAATCGGGCGGCACTTGGCCCGGTTTTCTGCCACCCGACAAAATGACTGAGCTACAACCGCCTTACTTCTCATTGTGTTTCCATTCATAAGCCAATCGCCGCGGTGCTTTCCTGATCATCGTGTGCAGCTCGCCTGCCATTGGTCCAGTGGTTGCGGGTCTTAACAAAAAAATAGTCCCGCGCATCCCCTCTCGTCGGGAGGAAGCGCGGGACCATCCCATGCAACGCGCGCGTTTCGCTGTTACGGCACGCGCAGCACGAGCTTTTCCGCGGACTACTTCTCGCACGCGCGTGCCACCGGCCAGGACTCCTGCGGCACGCGCGTTCCGCCGCTTACGACTCGCGCGTGGCGGCGTCCGCCTGTTCCGCCAGTTGCTTCACGGTCTGGAGGAACTTCGGCGACTGCCCGGTGAATAGTCCATCGGCGGTGAACGATGCAATCGTCGCCCGGGCGCCCGCGAATTTGTCATCCGTCGGCCGAATTACCGCGCAATGCGGCAACTTCGAGCTGATGAATTCGCAGGGAACCGGAAAAATCAGGCTGGGCTGAATCGATGGATTGAGCGGGCTGAAAAAATTGGGAAATTTCAGTCCGGAGATGTGGTCCTTGAACGGCGCCACCGGGGCTTGCACTCCATTGCCGGCGAAATCGACCCATTCCAGAAAGTGCGCAACTTCGTCTCCGCCAATTCCCAGCGTGATTTTCAGCACTTCCAGGCTGCTGACTTTCCGGCTGAGCGTCTGATAGAGACTCGATCCGCCCTGTTCGATGTAAGCGAAATGAAAGCCGGCCACGTTGGCGATGGCCTGGATGTGATCGTTGCCGGGAAAATTCGGGTTGGTGGCGCCGTCGAAATCGCTGTTGTTGCGCGGAATCGCGGTCACGTTATTCAGAGTGATGGCCTGCGGGAACGTGGCGCCGAAATCAGGATTGGTCGCGCTGCGGTAGCGCACGAACCAGCTGGTATCGACGTTGAGCTGCATCAGGTTGGTGAGGCGTCCGATATTCTGCGCGCCCGTGGCCGTGCTGCCTTGCAGCGTTTGGAATTCGTCGAAGTTCACCGGGTCCGCGCCCTTGGACTCCAGGTACGCGTTCAGGAAAGTTGCGTGGCTGATTTCGTCGATAGTATTGCTGGAAATATATTGCGGGCCGTCGCCATCGAGGTTCGAGAGAGCGACCTGATAGTTGTTCATCGATTGCGTCGGGTCCACCTCGATCGGAGGATTCGTGCCGATGCCGCCGAGTTCCGCGTACTGAACCCACAGATCGCTTTCGATAATCTCGGCCGCCGCCAGGAATCGCAGGATGGCGATGTCTCCGGCGGTAAGAGGCGCCGAATTTGGTTCCGTGCTTGCGCTCGCGCTTTGAGCGAAGGTAGGCATTCCGCGGCTCAACAGTCCTGCTCCGATGGCAGCCGCTCCGCCGACCAGCGCTCCCTTCTTTAGAAATGACCTGCGATTTACCTCCCGATTCTTTCGACCATTTGTTTCTTCCATTTCGGTTTTCTCCTATCGCAATTGAAAGTGTGAAGCCAGCGATTACGATAGGTGTGCCCGCCCCGAAGCTTGTTATGCACAAGTCAAACGTTTGTCTCGTTCTTGCCTGCGCCCACGCAAAAGAAATGACAATCCGATCTGAATCCAATCCGAGCGACAGGCATCGGATGCTGCCACGTTTCCGCGGCGCGTTTGGTGTTCGTCGCATTGACTCGGTTATAGCAAAATTGCTATAATCACCTGCGCAGAGAGAGAGGGCAGCTCAAGGTGGAGGCTGAATTCACCATTGAGTTCGCGGAGTTGCCGAACGGACGAGTCCCGGCTCGCGAGTTCCTGGACTCGCTGGACGACAAGGCCGCCGCTCGAATCGACGCATTCATCGAGCGGCTGCGAATTTATGGCAATCGAATGCAGGGAAAGTTCGTGAAGAAGCTCACGAATGATGTTTTCGAGCTTCGGGTCAAACAATTCGACAGGATTTTCCGAGTGCTGTTCTTTTACCAGCGTGGAATGCTCATCGTGATCACTTCGGGCTTCCAAAAGAAAACGGAACAGACGCCGACGAGCGAAATCACTCGAGCCGAGCAGCTTCGCAGGCTTTGGTTGAAGTACCGGAACCGCTATCCCGGCTCGCCAAAGGACCGCGAAGCGATTTCCAAGGAGTGGGGCGAATGAAACGCGATCAGCACACCCAAATTGTTGAGCAGCGTTCGCGCAAGAGCGCGACCTACCGGAAGACTTTCGCCCGGACCTTGCAGCAAATCGATTTGGCATTGTTGGTCCGCGAGATGCGGGAGGATGCTGGTTTCACGCAATCGGAGCTGGCTAAGAGGGTCGGCACCACGCAATCCGTAATCGCCCGTCTCGAAGATGCGGAATACACCGGGCATTCACTTGCCATGCTTGAACGTATCGCCGCAGCCTGCGGCGTGGCTCTAAAGCTCCGTGCCGAAAAGAAACCGCACTTCGATCGCGAAGTCGCTCTCGTCTAGATGTTCGCGGCGCGTTTGGCCGTGTCCACTCCGCCCGCACACCTGACTCATGCGTACGCATCCGGAGCTGTCGCAGTACCCGTCATCTCTCTCTTCGCGTCTTACAAGGCGTAGCCATGTTTCACAACACAGGGTGCGCACCAACGACAGGGAATCAACGGAGGAAACTATGAAGAGGGCCGCACTATTCGTTCTGCTGTTCGCCACGCTCGCCCCGGCAGCAACGCCACCGGACGAGTACTCGATCAACGTCCATGTGACTTCCTCGTACAACACTTCCTCGGGGCAACAGCTGGACGTGGTCATCGGCGCAAAGAAATATCAGTTGACCGCGGTAACCAATGGATACTTGCTGGGGCTAGGCGACTACAAGGCCAAGTTGCTCAAGGACGAGCACAAGACGCCCTACGAGTCGATGCAATATTATGAGTTTCTCTTCCCGGATAAGAAAACCAGGAAGTTCGTGGTCACCGCGCAAAGCGAGTGACATCATCCATCAGCACCTGTGAGCATACATTTACACTAAGATGGGTGCCCATGTAGGGAGGTCCGAACTATGCAATACGTGATCGTCGGAATTCTCGATAGTTACGGAGATGCGGAGGCAGCTGTTGCGGATCTGGAGTCAGCAGGCATCATGGGCGAACAAGTCGAAGTGATCAGCGACATCGACCAAGACGCGCGGACGGCAAACACGCCGGGCGAAGCGTCCACAACGCCCCACGAACCCCATCGTAACTGGATCACGCGTTTGTTCGGTGCCGGTGGCCCGCTCGAAAAAAGCGAAGCGCGCGACCTTTCCGGCGAACAGGCAAACTACATCGGCGAGCAAGAATTTTACGCCAATCACATCAAACAGGGCGGCGCGGTAATAATTGTCCGAACATCCGCGGAGCAACCTGCCGATCGCGCCGCAGCGATATTGCGCGATCATGGTGCGCGAACTCCGGGACACAAGGATGGCCCCGCTATCCGCCGCATCGACTGAGGAAGTGGCGGGTGGGCAAGCCATTTGCGTCCACGCGAACCGCATCAGATTTTGAAGTGACTGTGAATCAAGGGAGGGAACTATGAAGAGGGCCGCACTGTTTGTTCTGCTGTTCGCCACGCTCGCCCCGGCTGCGCCGGCGCCGGACGAGTACTCGATCAATGTGCACGTCGCTTCCTCGTACCGCCTGCCGGCAGCCAGCTCCTTTGGGCAGCAGTTGGATGTGATCATCGCCGGAAAGAAATACCAGTTGTCTACCGGCGACAATGGATTCTTGCTGGCGCTAGGCGATTACAAAGCCAAGCTGGTCAAGGACGAGCACAAGTCCACGTACGAATCGCAGCAAGAGTACGAGTTTCTCTTCCCCGACAAGAAAACCCGGAAGTTCGTGGTCACCGCGCAAAGCGAGTGACAGCTCTGGCAGCCGAAGATTTCGCCGCACGCGACAGCGGCAAGCCTGGGCCACCGTACTTGCTGCACAGTTTTAATTTCCGTGTCAGAATCCGATTGTGAACCCCTTCAAATTTTCCGCTGACGAATCGTCCCCGTACGCGGACCCGCCCAGAGTGCGGTGGTACCCCAGACAGCGAAAGTGGAAATGGCCCGCCGACTATCGAAGTTTCATGGGCTGGGTTTTCGTGCTGACAATCCTCACAGGATTGGGAAATGTCGCGCGCGAAATTCTTCACCCCCGCTCACGCACGCTTTTGCAAAGCTTACTCCTCGGACCGCTGTTTTATTCCGCTATGGCCGCGCTGTCTGGAATAGCCTTGTGGGGTATCTGGAAGGATAAGTCCTGGGCCAGGCAATGGGCAATCGCAGCAAGCTCAATCCATTTACTGGTGTTCCTGAGACAATTCATTATTCCGGTCGGACCGGCTTGGGACCATTATGCAAGCTCATTGATTGTCGGAATAGCGGGGGTGGCCGCTTTCTCGTGGCGCGACAAACAGGAGGAGGTTGGCATCTGACTAATTCCTGGTTAACGCGGAAATAGAGTGCCACTTCAAATGTTCGCGTTTGTCATAGTTTCCCGGACTTAGCAACCTGGGAGCGCCCATGAAGGAACTACCCGCGGTGTTCGTCGGTCTTCTTTTCTGCGCGTCGCCTCTTCAGTCGAAAAAATCGGCGAGCCAGTTGTTTCCCGGCCGCGCGTCACATCAAGGAATCTGTTATCCGGCTTGCATGAACTCAGCTGCCCGGCGTTAGCGCGTGACACCATCGGCCGGAGCGGCGAGTAGGGTACATTGAAGAATATGAAACGCGTGGTCATCCTAGGTCGTGGGGCGTCAGGGAAATCTACTCTCGCGGCGCGCTTGGGCGAGATCACCGGGCTTCCCGTGATCGAGCTCGACAAGATTTTCTGGCGGCCAGGGCTTGCCGCAACTCCCCGCGATGAGTGGGTCGCGGTCCAGGAAAGGCTTATCGCGAAGGAAGGATGGATCATGGACGGCGACCTGGGGCCGTATGACGCGGTTAAGGTCCGGCTCCGCGCGGCGGACACCATCATTTTGTTGGACTTCTCGTTCGTCCGCTGTGCTTGGCGAACAATACGACGATCGCGCGAGCGCGCTGATTTCTGGCGGTGGCTTGCGGCGTATCGGCGGCAAAGCCTTCCGTTCCTGATGGCCGCGATCGCGAACCACGCAGCGAATGCTGACCTCTACGTATTTCGCAACCCCGAGGCGCTCAAACAGTTCGTGGCGAAAGCGTTTCGCGTCCCACCTAAGGTGTAACTTTGTCACCCCGGCTCGAAATAGCTCAGCTTCCGCTGCCTCTTGTTATCGCCCTGAAAGGGAAATGGTTAACCTGTGGCCGGCGGATCGCTAATTCCATGCGAATACGTGGACAGTTGCGCGCGCAAGCGGGTTTTTCGATGAGCGGCGGTGCGGGCGGGTGGCCGAGTCTTCTACGCCCAAGCGAACCGCCTTGGAATTTGCGGGTGCCGGTTCCCTCGCTTCGCGGATCGCCGGGCACGGTCCCGAAGGCAGATCGGGACGCAAGAAACGCGCATGCCGTGCCCCTACGGACGACGCCATCTTCATCACCGTCATATAACGGACTGTCACCATCCGTCTATTGAATCCGGAAACTAACTGAGTGATAATCCGCCCACCGTTCCCAACGTGGTCGGGCAAGATTGCCGATTTTCCCCACACGGCACACCACTCTTGACCAGACCCGCCGCTAACGCTAATTCCCTTACGAAGAGGAGAGAAAATGAGCAAGCTCATGAAAGTAATTTTGCTGTTTGCGTTGGCCCTTGGATTATTCGGCGCTTGTCGCGATGTCGAGGCGCAAGAAAGCCAAACAACTATAAGCAGGGGTACTCCACATCTGGGACGCGCGGTACTCGGGCCAAATAGTCTTGAAAACCTTGTACGCCCTCGCGCGGCGCGGACAGCGGCTCGAGCGGGCGAAATCTCGAGTTCGGTGGTCCACCAGCCCCCGGTCCTGTACTACTTCGCCAGCGTGGATTATCCCGGCGCAGCCTTCTCGATAGCCTTCGACTTCAATGACACAACCGAAGTGGGTGTTTTCAACTACAACCTGTCGGTGTACCCCAACAGTGGATTCACCTTCAAGAACGGGCGGTTCAGTGAGTTGAATTACCCTGGCGCAGTTGAAACCAACGCAATCGCGATCAACGCCTCCGGTCAAATTGTCGGATTCTATACGGACGCGAGTTCCAACGAGCACGCATTCCTCGACGTTGCCGGGACCTTCACTAACATCGATTATCCCGGCTTCGGAAATGGCGCAGCTTATGACATTGATGACGCCGGCGACGTGGTCGGGTTTTACAGCGATGGAGGCGGCAATGTCCACGGTTTCCTGCTCACCGGTGGTGTTTACTCCTCCTTCGATTATCCCGGCGCCGTAACCACGGAGGCCGCGGGCATCAACAATTCGGGGGAGATCGTAGGGGCATGGGTCGACGCCAGCAACAACGACCACGGCTTCATTCTGATCGGCGGTGTTTTCACCAGTCTGGATTACCCGTCCACATCAACTCTAACCCAAGCTGTCGGCGTCAATGACTCAGGCGAAGTGGCAGGCCTGTACTACGATGCAAGCATGGTGTCCCACGGCTTCGTTTACGCCAACGGCTTCTTCGGCGAGATTGATGTGCCGGGAGCCAGCGGCGCAGAGGTGGCTCGTATAAAAAACAACGGCAGGTTGTTGGGTGCGTTCTTCGATCAACTGGATGAGGCGCACGGATTCAGCGCCGTGCGTTAAGGTGGCCCGCCAACGTCCGTTGCTTACCTGAGTCGAAGTACAGGTTGCGCAAAGGGGCGGGCCCGTCCCGCCCTCGTGCGCTCGCTTGGGAACCCAATTTGCGCATGTCGCCCCGGGGCACGTTCGGTCATCCGGCTTATTGTCCGAGATTCCCGAGCGATTAAGTCGCCATCGCCATTCCAACATATTCCCGTAGCAGAGTGATAACTGTGCCATACTCCTTGCTCTCAGAGAAAATATTGGCGGAGGGGCCATGTTTCGCGTGCCGGTGTGCTGGATGGCGCTGTTAGCAGTAACGACGGCGATGCTTGTGGCTGGGTGTTCAAGTTCCTCGCGGCCGATTTCGGTGACTCTATCTCCTTTGACGCTGGCGATGGATCAGGGCCAGACCACCGTGATCACCGCAACCGTAACGAATGACGCGTCTTCCAAAGGGGTCTCGTGGCTCCTGACTGGTGGGGGCTCTCTCAGCAATGGGACGGCGTCCTCTATTACGTATAATCCCCCGGTACCCAATCTCGGCGGCGCCCTGGAAGTGACGCTGAAGGCCACGTCCCTGGCAGACCCGACGAAGAGCGCTTCGTTGGTAATCACTGTGAACCCTTACCTTCAAATTCCATTTCAGTCGCTTGCCAACGGATCGGTGGGCGCGGCCTATAGCCAAACGATCGTGCCCATTGGCGGCACCCCTCCGTTTCAATGGAGTGTGTACAACGGTCCCATTGAGACCGGATATGAGGTGGGTGGCGGAGTGCCCGACGGATTGACGTTAGGCTCGACCTCGGGGGCCATTGGTGGAACGCCGACCGGCGCCGGAACATGGTATTTCGAGGCCACGGTAACGGACGCGACCGGCGCAGCTGCGGTCAACGGTTTTTTGAGCGTCGAAATTACACCGACTGGGCCGGTGGGGAATCCGCTGCCATTCGTGAACCAGCCGCTTGTACCCACAGCAGTTTCACCGGGCAATTCAGACTTCACGCTGAAAGTCAGCGGAACGGGCTTCGTTTCCGGAGCTGTAGTTAACTTCAATCGCGCGCCGCTCGCGACAACGTTTGTGGACACCGAGCATCTCACCGCGACGGTTCCAGCAGCGTCCGTTGCGAATGCAGGGACAGCCACAGTGACGGTGGCGAATCCAGGGTCCGCCGTGCAGTCCAACGTGATCTATTTCCAAGTGGCCGCGCCCCAAGCCTCAGTCAGTTTCGCGGCGGCGGCGAATTCGCCGTTGGTAATTCCCGAGCCGAATGGGGTCGCCACGGGCGATTTCAATGAGGATGGCAAGACGGATCTTGTAATCACAAGCGCCGTCAGAGTGTTTGTGTTCCTCGGGAACGGTGACGGCACATTTGCACCGACTAGTGCTTCTCCAATGCCGGTGCCGAGCCCGCCATACGATGACGCTGCTTCGCCCTATGTCGGCAACATCGCCGTGGGTGATTTCAACAATAGTGGCCATCTCGGATTCGCTCTCGATGAGGGCGAGAACGAGGCCGCAGTTATTCTGTTCGGGAAAGGGGATGGCACCTTCGTCTTTTCGTCGGCGGATTTCGCGTACACGCTTGGCCAGCCGATCTCCAGTATGGAAGCGGCGGATTTCAATGCGGACGGGAGTCTCGATCTTGCCATCACGAACCAAATCTCCGGCGTATCGCCCGTTGTCCTCGGATACGGGAAGGGCGCGTTCAACACGGCAGGAGATCTTTACGCCAGCGGATTCCCCCAGGGCGTGGCGGTCGGAGATTTCAATGCAGACGGAAAGCTGGACGCGGTTGTGGCCAGTGGTGGGACGGCCATGTACCCTGCTTCCGGACTCGCCGTATCGCTTGGCAATGGAGACGGCACATTCACACAGGGAAGTGGTTCTCCAATTCTTCTCGGCAACTACCTCTCCGCAATCGTGACAGGCGACTTTAACGGCGATGGGAAGCTGGATCTCGCGGTGACCGACTCCAATGGCGGCGCAGTGATAATCCTGCTGGGCAATGGCGATGGGACGTTTGGGACACCAATGACTATCCCGGTGGGAAATGGGCCTGTCGCGATCGTCGCAGCCGATTTCAATAACGATGGGAAGCTGGATCTGGCAATAGCAAACTCCGCAGACGGCACAATCACGCTGCTCCTTGGCAATGGCGATGGCACGTTCACACAGGCATCGGGTTCGCCTTATGCGGTGGGAGGCACGCCATATCAGTTTGTCGCGGGGGATTTCAACGGCGACGGCAAGCTCGATCTCGCCGTGACAAATATAAGTGGAACGGGAACCGTATCAATCTTGCTGCAGCAATAATCCCGGAGCGCGGCCGAACTCCTCAGGCGTGGAAGTCTAGTTCCACCTTGCCGCGTAGATCTGAACCACGCTCGTGTCGTTCATCATGGCGGGCTGGCCGTCCGCGGTTAGGCTCGGGAATTGGTCCAATCCATTGGAACTGATGGTGAGGCCATCGAATTTGGCGATCAGATTCCACTTTCCGTCCGCGATCGCCAAACGATAAATTCCAGGCTCGGCCCCGGGCGCCGCTTCTTTCATGACGATGTAAACAGATTTGCTGTCATTCGCCCAAACCCACAGTCCCCAGGGAGTATCAAATGTCTTCAGGTCCTTCCAAGTGCCGGACTCCGCTGAGTACACCACCGCGCGCGACGGATTCTGCGCCACCGCCACCATGTGTTTCCCGTCGGGCGACCATGACGGCGCGTAATAGGCCTCCGAGCCCGGCATTACGGATATTTTCCTGCTGGCGAGATCTAGAATTCTGATTCCGGTAATCTTCCCGGGTAAGGGATAATCATTAAACGCGATCGATTTCCCGTCCGGACACCAGGTTGGGGCCACTTCGCTTCTGGGGTTGGGGATCAGCTTTTCCGCGATGCCCCCATCAGCCGATACCAGGTAAAGCTGATTCCAATCGGAAAATACAATCTGCTTACCATCCGGCGACCATTGCGGAAAGCTCGCATAGAAGTTCGTTAATTGCAGCTTCTCGCTTCCATCCAGTTTGCTGCGCCAAAGAAAATGGCGGGGATAGTCGGCGTAAACCATCCATTTTTTGTCGCGTGAGATGCTGAACACCGATGCAGCCAAGCCATCCAAAAAGGGCACGAACCTCTTTTGCGCCGGATCAAATACGCGCATCGCGCCCTGGGAGATTCGTCCCACGACAAACAATCCCGCGCCATCGCGCATGGGCGTCGCTGCCAGAACATCAATCTCTCCCGTCGTCAGGCGCATCGCGGTTGGTTTTTTCCAGAACTCGAACCAGGGCGGCCCGATGAGTTTGTAAATGTTTGTCAGGCCCTCGCGTTGCGACAGAAAAATGAAAACCTTCCCATCCGGGGTCCACTGTCCGTCCTCCAGGTCGGCATTGTCCGGCCAATCGAGAGCGAGCTCGTGTGTCGAGCTACCGTCAGCATTCAATTCCCAAATCTTGGCCTGCTTGTTTTCTGCTGTGACGGTCACTCGAATGCGCCGGGAATCGGGCGAAAAATATGGGGCATCAACCTGGCCCGGGGCGTCCCATATCTTTCTTAAGTTCCCGCCCTCTCCGTTGCTCACAAAAACGGAATTCAGTTCGGCATACACAATCAAGCGCCCGTCGGACGACCAATGCGCATCGCGCGCCAGTTGGCTCCCCAGCGCTCTCGGATAGCCCCCCAGAACCGGAACCAACCACAGCGAACCTCGGCCGCTTTCGTCATTCAGATCAGGTTTCAACGCCAGCATTTCAGACGCACCCGGGGAAATGTCCAGCATTCTCATCCCGGAAACGGATGCCCGCAGCGGAGCCGTCTGTCCGCCGCTCACCGACATTTCTACCGGATGGCCTTGGCTCTGAAAATAGATGCGCGTCCCGTCCGTCACGATCGGACCGTCTTTAAGCTCGCTGGAAAAAGTGATTTGTTCGGATTTGAGGGGATTGAAAACGGGAGCGGGTGTGTGCAGCGCCACGATCAAAACGACCAACAGAATCGCGGCCCCAGTCGCCGCCATCCAAATCCATCTTGATCCTCGCCGTGCGGAGCCTGCGGGAAGCGTTGCTGCATTCATTCCTGTGTGCGAGGATTCCCGCTTGAGCCGCCGCAGGTCAATCATCAAATCGTTTGCGGATTGGTATCGGTCGGCCCGGTCTTTTTCCAGAGCTTTGTCAATGATGCGCGGCAACTCGTCGGGAAGTTCCGGGTTCAGGCGTTTCGCCGATTTTGGCTTCTCCCGCAAAATTTCAGCCATCAACTCGGCGGAGGATCCTCCGTTGAACGCGCGCAAGCCGGTGGCCATCTCGTACAGCACCGCGCCCAGAGAGAAAATATCGCTGCGCGGGTCGGCCTCATTGCCCTGTGCTTGTTCCGGGGACATATAGGCCACCGTCCCGAGGATCTGCCCTTGGATGGTGACCGGGTTCGTAACCGTAGCCGCGTCGGCGGTGGCTAGCACGTCAGTGCGAGCCTGCTTCGCCAACCCAAAATCGAGTAGCTTGGCGTCGCCGCGGTTGGTCACGAAAATGTTCGAAGGTTTCAGGTCCCGATGCACAATTCCTTTTTTGTGCGCCGCGTCCAGGGCATCTGTTATCTGCAAACTGAAATCGAGAAATGTTTCGAGCGGCAACGGCCGTCCGCCAATCCTGCTTTGCAGCGTCTGGCCTTCCAGCAATTCCATGGCGATAAACACGTGCCCGTCTTCTTCGCCGATGTCGTAAATCGTGCAGATGTGCGGATGGTTCAGAGCGGAAGCCGCCTGCGCCTCTCGCCGGAAGCGAACGAGCGCCTCGCGTTCTTCGGCAAATTCTTCCGGCAGGAATTTCAGGGCCACGAACCGGTGGAGGCGCGTATCCTCGGCTTTGTACACCACACCCATCCCGCCGCCACCAAGTTTTTCTGTGATCCGGTAGTGCGAAATCGTGCGACCGATGAGTAGCCGGGGCTCCGCCATTGGCGCACATCTTAGGTGCGCTCCGAACGCGAAGTCAACCAGCCGGCTAACGGGAAGGCCCAGCCTTGATTTACTTTTGCTCTGGGAATACGCGCCGGTGTTGCCGGTGAAATTCTGCGGCACTTGTCCTCAACTCCTGATTAACGCGCTAACGGACAAGTGAACCTTTAGCCGAGGGCCTTGGCATCGAAGCGGGCGACTTCGTCGTCTTCTACGGTAAAGCTGATCTCGATTGGTTTGCAGCATACCTCGCAGTCTTCAATATAGGTCTGGCGGCCCACGGACAAGTCCAACACCATCGAAATTTCTTCTCCACAATATGGGCAGGTGAATTGGTGTTCCACGGGAGAAGAAGATACTGCAATCGATCCGGCAGGACAACAGAAGCGGCGTTCGCGCCGGGAGCCGAGCCTTTTGCGCCCAAGCGAACCGCCTTGGAATTTGCGGGTGCCGCATCCTTCGGTTCTCAGAAGCGTGCGGGTTTTGACTTCGGAGTCTTCGGCCCCGATCAACGTCCGCAAACCACGCACCCTTTGCCAAACGCGCAAAGGATGCCGCACCCTCCAAATTTCATCCGTGACCTGATTGGACTGCCGTGCGGGGCAGAAGGATCTGCCACCCGCCCGTGACAAATATAAATGGAACGGGAACAGCATCAATCTTGCTCCAGCAATAATCCCAGACCTGAGCTGAAATCCCCTAGTCCTGATTATGTGCGACCAGGGCAATCTGGTTCACTCGGAAGGAAGTCGGGTGTATAAGTGTGCTCATCCGGGAGGGCCAAATCGGAAATCCCGGTTGAATTCTGTTTTACGCCAAGGAGAAGAAAAAATGGAAACTGAGGAGACGAAAGAACAATTGTCGCGGCGCGGATTCCTGGGAGTTGGCTCGGCGGCCCTGGGTGCGGCAGTCGGAGCTCTCGCCGTTAGTGGCGCAGCAGCCGCGCAAGAGCAGACCAAGACCCAAAAGCCCGCGGGCGATCGGAGCAAGAGCGATCCTGGCCCGGCGAATCCCGGCCTCGACGCGCAGAATCCGGATTCCATCTGGCCGCCTTCCACGGATTCCAAGAGTTTGGTTCAAACATTCAAATATCCCTTCTCCTTTGCGAACAAGCGAACTTACGAAGGCGGATGGTCGCGCGAGGTCACCGTTCGCGAATTGGCCGTCTCGAAGACTTTGGCCGGCGTAAACATGAGGCTCACGGCCGGAGGTGTTCGTGAGCTGCATTGGCACTCCGCGGCGGAATGGGCCATCATGCTCTACGGCTCGGCGCGTATCACCGCTATAGATTTGGACGGAAAAAGTTTTGTCGCCGACACAAACAAATACGATCTGTGGTTTTTCCCCAGCGGTGTTCCGCACTCGATCCAGGGTCTCGGGCCCGACGGCTGCGAATTCATGCTGGTTTTCGACGACGGGAATTTTTCGGAATCGGAAACGGTGCTGCTGAGCGACGCCATGGCGCACCTCCCGCGCTCGGTCCTGGCCAAGAACTTCGGCGTTCCCCAGGAAGCTTTCAAAAATCTGCCCAAGGAAGAGTTGTTCATCTTCCAGACTGCATGTTCCGGGATCGCTGGAGAACGACCAGAAAGTTGCCGCGGGAACGCTTCCGAAATCGCCGCGCGATTTCGCTTTTCGCACCATGGACATGCCTCCGACCAAGCGCACCAAAGGCGGAGAGGTGCGCATCGTTGATTCGACCAAGTTCAAGGTCACCACAACCTCGATGGCCATGGTCACCGTTCACGCGGGAGGGCTGCGCGAACTGCACTGGCACCCCAACGCCGACGAATGGCAGTACTTCATCTCCGGCAAGGGAAGAATGACGGTGGTGTCCACCGGCAACAAGGCGCGCACCATGGACTTTCAGGCGGGCGACGTCGGCTATGTTGAAAAAACGCTGCTGCACTACATCGAGAACACCGGCGATTCGGATCTGGTCTTCCTCGAGATGTTCAAGAGCCCCTACTATCAGGACCTTTCATTCACCGAATGGCTGACGCACACGCCGCCCGAACTGGTCATGGCGCACTTGAAGATTGACCGGGCCACATACGACGCCATCCCTCGAGACGAGGCCATCGTCTTGCCGGAATAAAAGTTGCGCCTAGCCTTCGGGAACATGCCCGGCGATCCGGAATCGCGCGTGTGCACTCTTAAGATTTTAATCTAGCGCCGCGGTCTTTGGCCTGCCCGCCGTGTGGCTGGCGCGGGGATAGCCGCCGGTGTACATTGCGTGGACATACAGAAACACGCTCAGTGCCACGGAAATCGCGGCGAAGAGCATCCCTGCAAGAAGCGCGGCGGCCCGCCAGTTCTGTAACGCTTTCGGCTTCGACGTAATCCATGTGGCCCAGCACCAAATCAAGAAACCGCAATAGGCTAAGTAGAAAATGAACCAACCGAACTGAAAGTACCGCGGCATCGGCGTTTAGAGTATGCGGTTTTACATTACACTCCCAAGCACTTTTTGAACCCGCTAGCTCCTGATCAACGCGCTTACCGGACGTGCCCGGTTATCCGGCTCCTCACGCGCTGGCGGCTTGAGATTCTTCCGCAGTCGCAGGCTGGCGGGATTTTATCTCTCTGAGGGTGTCGTCGAGGAAATCGATGAATTCGCTGGGCCGCATCGCCTGGGAGCCCCAGCATAATTCGCCATTCTTGACCGCCGGCAACCACCAGCAACCGGCCTCCACCGGATAGGCGTAGACCAAAGTCGTGCTCGACCCCGTGAGTGCAGCTGCGAGCGAACTCGAACTATCGTCTCGCAATCCGAATTCGCCAAGCACCAGATCGAACCCATGGTTGCTGACCAGCGCTTTTGCTTCGTAGCAAGAGGAGGCAAATTGAACCTCGCAGGCCGAATCCTTCAAGCGCGCCGTCAAGAACGACACGCCCATTGGGCTCCTAACGATCAGTAGAATCCTTGGAGTTTTGGTAGCCATTGGCGCCCCCGGGTTTTTTAGGTTGCACCCGGAACGGAAAAACTTTTGTTCACTTTTGCACAGTGTTAATCCTTAGGGCACATTGCGACGGTCCCGAATCAGGGACGTTCGAGACCCGGCGGAAGGACGCAACTACGTTTTCATTGATGCAGGCAAGGATGGCGCTGTTTAGCACCAGAAACTGACCAGTCGGATTGCCAACCTTGGATTTGGCGCTTAGGCGTTTCGGCGATTCCGAAACCAAACGCCGAGGACAATCGCCAGGAACCCGAACCCAAAATAGAAGGGAAGAGTTGTGTGAGGACGAGTCAGGACAGCAATCCACGCCGCAATACCGAGGAGCGCGCAACAAACGGTAGCCAACCTGGGCATACGTGGTTTCGGCGTGTCCATGCGCCGATCATACTTCGTATTTGAGTAAATTTCAAAAAAACGCATGCCCGCACTCAAACTTAACTAATGGCGCGTCTTCCAGAGGGATTTCGTAGCTCCTGACCGGCGGGGGCTTTCTCAGCGATGGGTCGGCGTCCTGTATTCAATAATCCCGCGACAGATCGTGCCTGGCAACCCGCGAAGCAGACGGCTCGCGCTTTCAGGATTTGAATTAGCGCCGCGGACTTTAGCGCGGCACTCTTCGCGCTTGGGAGATAACCTGCCTCAGAGCTTCGAGCCGCCATCGACCGGGATACTCGCTCCCGTGATCCAGCGGGCAGCGTCTGAGGCCAGGAAGGCGACTACATCGGCAACGTCTTCCGGTTTGCCGATTCGTTTCAAGGCCTGCATTCCGAGCGCGGCATTCCGTCCCACCTCGGTTTTCGTGAAATTGGACATATCGGTATCGATCACGCCGGGTGCGATTGCATTGACGCGAATGCCCCGTGGGCCGAGAATCGCGGCCCAGTTCTTGACCAGTGTCTCCAGCGCTCCTTTCGTCGCCGAGTAAGCAAGCAGCGAAGGCTTGTCCAAATCGGGCGTGCCAGGTACGGCGCGAGCTCCGAGAGAAGAGATCGCAATAATGTTCGAGCCTTCACCGAGGACAGGCAGAAGCTGCTGCACTAGAAAAAACGGGCCGCGCACATTCGTCGCGAAAAGGATGTCGAAGTCTTCCACCGTATGGTCTCGGATGGTTGCGGACTTGCTGATTCCGGCATTCAACACCAGCGCATCCAATCGCTCGCCAACGATCGCGCGAACTTCCTTAGCCAATAGCGTCGCGCCCTCAGGAGTTCCCAGGTCCGCTTGGATCGCATCCGCGCGCCCCCCGTTTGCGCGGATGCTGCCGACCAGAGATTCCGCTTCCTGTGCGGAGCGGCCATAATGAACCAGGACGTGCGCGCCGGCTTCAGCCAGGGCTACTGCCGTCGCACGGCCGATTCCTCTTGACGCGCCCGTCACAAGCGCAGTTTTGTTTTGAAGTGTGGTCATCGTCCTCTCCCTTGCCTGTCATTCAGGCCCATGGACTGAGCGCGTGCGCCGGTTCACGCATTCATTCCGCCATCCACGGTAAGATTCGCCCCGGTAATGTACGAGGACTCCGGACCGGCGACAAACGCCACCATCGCGGCGATCTCATCCACACGCCCGTAACGGTCGAGCGCCGTGGCGGCCTTCTGCGGAACCGCCCATTCGCCCGCGGCGGGATTCAAATCCGTGTCGATCGGACCCGGTTGCACATTGTTGACCGTGATGCCCCGGCTCCCGATCTCTCGGGCCAGCGCTTGAGTGAACATCTTGACGGCTCCCTTCGTGCCGGCGTACGGCACAAGCCCGGGAGCCGCGACGCGCTCACCTACGGCCGAGCCGATCATGATGATGCGACTCCCGCTCTTCATGTGCTTCAGCGCCGCCTGCGTCGCCACGAATACGCCGCGGACGTTGATGTTGAGCACGCGATCCATCTCTTCCAGGCTGGTCTCCTCGAACGCCTTCGGAATGGCCGTGCCGGCGTTGTTCACAAGAATGTCGAGCCGGCCCAATGCCTCCACAGTATCTTCTACCGCAGCTACGACGGCGTCGGCATCCGCAGCGTCCGCCTGAATTGCGATCGCCTTTCGCCCGGTGCGTCCAATCTCCTCGACGACCGACGCGGCCGCTTCGGCGCCTTTCGCGTAGGTGATGGCCACGTTCGCTCCGTCCGCGGCCAGACGCTTGGCGATGGCGGCGCCAATGCCGCGCGAGCCGCCCGTAACGAGTGCCACCTTTCCTTCCAGTTGCTTTGTCATTGTCGTTCTCCTCGAACTCGGCATATGCTTGCCAGGCATGATTGCAATTTTTTCGCTCGCCCGCCGCATGCCAAGTTCACCCCATCGGATGCGGCCGATAGCCCTTCGTCGCACATCGAAAGATACTTTGTAGGCTGAAGAGCGATGCTTTCGAAGTATGTTGGTGAAAGATGGAGTTCGAGCCGGTCATCGGTAAACCTACTCGTCGAAACTTGCTGCTTTTCAAACGTGGGTCGGGAACGTATCCCCGAACATGGGAGCTTTACTCTTCGACTGTTCTTGTGTGGCCTCGTCTTGGATCACATCCCAATGCTCGACCAGAACGCCATCCTTGATGCGAACGATGTCCGCCGCAATCCAGTTCACCGGCAGGCCGAAATCCGAGAAGCGCCCGTGCAAGATGACAACATCCCCTTCGGCCACGACTGTTCCTGGCTCATACCTAAGCGTCGGCGGAAGGCTCTTAATAAGATTGAAGAGGCCTTCACGACCCGCTTCAATGTGTGCGCTATGTTGAATGTACTCCGGCGACCAATATCGTTCAGCCGCCGCGTAGTCGCGCTTATTGAAGAGCGTGTCGAAGGCCTTGAGCGCAAGCTCTTTATTCTTCTGTTCAATCGTCCGGTTCATTTCATTTCTCCCTTCTCGGCCGAAGAATGCTTTCAAAGTATGTTGGAGAAAGACGACGCTCGCTACGCGGCCGCCTTGCCCCGATAGGCTGGGACGAATGTTTCAGCGATGAACGTCTCGATCGTCGTCGGAGTGCTGTTCGCGGACGAACGCGGCTCGAGCATCCTCATATAATTTGTATTCAGGGCTTCGGCCAGTTCGAGCAGGAGGTCGGCGTGGTCGGGAGGCATGCCCACCTGTTGGAGAGCGGGCTTTAGCTGCGCTTCCGGCAACTGCTGATAGATTAGGCCGGGCTTGCCAATCGCTCCGCCTATGATCCGCGCTGCCTCGGTGTACGTGACGTCGCGGGGCCCTTGTAATTCGCGGGTTTTGTTCCCGGTGAAGTTCAATTTCAGCAGCGCCTCGGCTGCCGCCACTCCTACATCGTGCGTAGCGATCATGGGCATCGGCAGATCGGCTCGCACCGGGCCACCCATCGATCCGAAATTATTGATGACCCAGACCTGAGGCAGAAGGTTTTCCATGAAGTAGCCGGCCCGCAGATAGAGCGCGTTCAATCCAGCGACGCCCTCGAGTTTCTTCTCGAGATTGCGGAGCCCGAGTATGGGTCCGGTTCTGTCCGGTTTGTCCGCGCCGTAGCTGCTCAGGACCACAGCGTGTTTCGGTGTGTTTTTCTTAACGGCGGATACGAGCGCATCGCCCGCACGGCCCTGAAATGGCGGGATCATCAGATAGGCGGCCTCCGCTCCGGAAAATGCGTCGGTGATGGCCGCGGCGTCTGCTGCATCTGCGACAAACGCTTCCGCTCCTTTTTGCGTGAATCGCTCGAGCCGCTTTGCGTCACGCCCTATGACGCGCACTTTTTTTCCTGCTGCAAGAAGAGCGTCGGCTACGATACTCCCTGTATTTCCTGTGGCACCTGTTACGACGTACATAAATCCTCCTTGCGCGCTGATCTTGGTTAGCCTGCGCCAAAGCCGCCGCTTCCAAACAGCTCATATCCCTCCATTGGATTGCGCAGGTAGGTATCGGTAGCGCCGTGGAAACATACTTTGTTAAGCTGGCAGCGATGCCTCATAGGCATGGGAGCGGGAATGGAATTACGACATCTTCGGTACTTCGTTGCCGTGGCGGAAGCGGGAAGTCTCACGGTGGCGGCAGCGCGAAAACTGCACACCTCACAGCCTTCGTTGAGTCGCCAGATTCGAGATCTTGAAGACGAGGTTGGTGCCGAACTCCTGACGCGCCGCGCTCGCGGCGTCGAATTGACACCCGCAGGCCGAGCCTTTCTCGATCACGCCCGCTCCGTGCTTTCGCAGGTCGAGGCGGCAGGCGCGGCTGCTCGCCGTGTCGCCCATCCGGCAAAACCGTGCTTCGTAATGGGCTTCCTTACTGGCCACGAACTCACCTGGATGCCCGAAGCCATGAAGATCTTGCACGACGAACTCCCTAACATCGACGTGATGATATCGAGTCAATACTCTCCGCTGCTCGCGGACGCTCTTTCGAAAGGAAAAATCGATGTGGCTTTTCTTCGACGGGAACAAGGAATGCCGGACTTGGCGTTCCGCCTTCTCGTCAAGGAGCCCCTCGTAGTTGTCTTGCCTAGTGACCACCGCCTCGCTGCGCTCAAAGCTATCAGCGTTCAGGATCTGGTCGGCGAGACATTCGTGATCGTTTCGGGCACGGCTCCCGTGCTGCGCGGGGTGATCGACAATTACCTGAAGCGCTCCAGAATTAAAATCACGCCGGCTCACGAGGCGGACCACGTCACCATGGGAATGTCCTTAATTGCCTCGACCCGCGGCGTCGGGTTGTTACCTGCCTACGCGCAGAACTTTCTCCCTTCGTCCATAACGAGCCGCCCTCTAAAGGGAGACGCGCCGACCGTCGAGCTGGTCCTCGGCTACAAAAAGTCCAACAAGTCTCCCGTCCTAAAGCTCTTGCTTTCGAGATTGGACGAGTTGATCGCGCGCGTCTCGAAGAAGGCACATTAATTGTCGTATGTCGAAGGTTAGGTCAAAGGCTGTTCAGCACCGCGCGCTCCTCCTCCGTCAGTTTGTGTAGGACGATCAATCTCGATTAATACTTGTATTCCGGCGTGACAATGATCGATACTTGCTCAACTGATGTTGATCTCGGCTTTGGCATCCCAGCCGTGCTGAGTGAGATTTAGCTAACTCAAACCAAAAGGACACTGCCTAAAATGAGGTCTCAGACTGGAACACCGCTCCGGCGTAGCTTGATGCTTGCATTCGCGATGGCGCTCGTGGCGTTCGCGAGCCCGAGCGCACAATCACAAACCTTCAGCGTGGTTCACACATTCACCGGCGGCTCAGACGGAGGAAATCCGCAGGCCGGGCTGGTGCTCGGTACGGAAGGGAACTTCTACGGGACCGCGAGCTCGGGAGGCCAGTACGGAGCCGGAGACGTGTACGAAATGAGTTCGACCGGGGCGGTGACCGTGCTCTACAGCTTCACCGGCGAAGCGGACGGGTCCACGCCGACGGCCTCGCTGCTGTTCCTGGACGGCGCGCTCTACGGCACAACTTCGGCGGGCGGCGCGCACGGAGCCGGGACTGTTTTCAAACTTACTTTCGCGGGGATAGAGACTGTGCTGTACAGCTTCACCGGTGGCGCCGATGGGAGCGCGCCGGGCGCGGCGTTGACGCATGACGCGTCAACCAATCTTTACGGCACCACATTCGCCGGCGGCGCGCGCGGGAACGGCACAGTGTTCGAGCTGGTGCACCCAAAGAATGGAAGCGCGCCCTGGCCGGAAGAGGTCCTCTATAGCTTCGGCGCGGTGGGCGATGGCGCGAATCCGGTGTCGGGCGTTGCGATGGACAAAACGGGAAATCTCTATGGTACGACCTCGATCGGCGGAACGTACGGGTACGGGAACGTGTATCAGCTGGTGCCATCGTCATCGGGATGGACCGAAAATATTATTCACCAATTTGAACTCCTGGGCGACGGAGGGACCGCGTACGCCGGAATCGTGTTGGATCATGCAGGCAATCTGTACGGCGCCACAACCGACGGCGGTCTAGGCGGCGAGGACGGCGGCGGGACGATTTTCAAGATGAGCCAGGTAGATGGCGCCTGGACGTTTACCGCGTTGTACGACTTGGCGGGCTGGGGGATTTCGGGGAGCTTCCGGAATATTCTGGTCCCTTCGGCGAGCCTTATCTACGCAACGACGCACTGCGATGGAGCGAATACCGATGGAACGGTCTTCGAGCTGAAAGAGACGAAGGGAGTATGGAAGTACACGTTGCTCTACACCTTCACCGGCGGCTCGGATGGCTATTTTTTGTTCAGCAGCCCGGTGCTGGACCACAAGGGAAACTTGTACGGCACCACGAGATTCGGCGGTGAAGACAGCGCCGGCGTGTTGTTCAAGATTCGACTGCCGTAGAGATTGATTCGTTCGGGGATTTGGAGAAGGGCGCCCGCGATTATCGTGGGCTGTCTCTGTGTTTTACGCCCGAATCCTATTCCGTTTTCCACAGATGCCAAATGGCTGCCTACGTGCCGCCACTCTACGGCGTATCAACAGGTGTGGATTCACGAAATGCAAGCGGGCGCTCGCCTTTGCTTGACTTCGCCTTGCTGCTTCGCTAACCTCTGCGGCGTTACGCGCGTGTCTCGCATTTCCTGGGAAGTTTGACCGCGTTCGGCTCCTTCACTCAATCACATTTCAACCGCATTCACTGCCGAGGAGGTCGGCGTCCATGAAAAGACTGTCTAGCTTCTTGCTTGGTTTGTCGCTTGTGTTTGGCGCGGCGGGAACGGCCGCGGCGCAGGATAAATCCGAAGGCATGCACGCGCCGCCTCCGGTGCTCACCATCGTCCGCGAATTCCTGAAGCCGGGGAAAAGCGGGTCGCCGCACGCGCGAACCGAAAGCATGTTCGTGAAGGCCATGAGCGGCGCGAAATCGCAGAGCTATTACGTCGGCATGGATTCCATGACCGGAAAATCGCGCTCGCTCTTCTTCACCGGCTACGAATCATTCGCCGCCTGGGAAAAAGACGTCCAGAGCCAGCAGAAAAATCCCACCATGTCTGCCGCGCTGGACCGCGCTTCGGTCGCCGATGGCGAGCTGCTCGAATCCTACGGAGAGAGCGTCTGGGTTTACCGCCCGGACCAGAGCTACAACCAAAACAGCGGCCTCGCCGGCATTCGCTACTTCGAGCTGGAAGCTTTCAGCATAAAGCCGGGCCACGAAGAAGATTGGAACGCCGCGGTGAAACTCGTGAAGGATGCCTACGCCAAAGGCATGCCCGACTCGCACTGGGCCATGTATCAGCTCGTGGACGGCGGCGCGACTCCCGCTTTTCTGGTCATCACTCCCCGGAAATCGTTGTCGGAAATTGACACCGCCTTCGCCGACGGCCCTAAATTCATGGATGCTCTGGGCGCCGACGGGCTGAAAAAACTCAACGAACTTTCCGCCGCCGCGATTGTCGAGACGCAGACCAACATGTTCGCCATCAATCCGGCGATTAGCTACATGGACGAAGGTCTGGCCAAGGCCGATCCCGATTTCTGGGGACACAAGTCCATGCCCGCCGCCGCGCCAAAGAAAGAGAAAGCCGAACCCAAACCATAGTGCGAAGTGATTTTGCTCGCGATCGAGAGTCCCGGTTTTGTAGCGGCGACCTTTAGGTCGGCGGTTTTGGTTCTGCTGACGCGAACGGAACCCGCCCGCCTGAAGGCGGCCGCTACGAAACCGCACAACGAGAAGTAAATACCCCCGAATGAGCGACGTGGGCCTTCACCCAATCTTCACCTAAATTTCACCATCTCTCTATTGCCAAAGTAGCCAGAATTTGAGATATCTACGCGACGAACCCCGCGTTCCAGGCTTACGCAAGCGATACGTGTGACTGCTATCCGAAGGGTTAAGGAGCAAGCCGTGAAACCAAAAGTCCGGGTGCTAGCACTGGTATGTCTCGCTTTATCCACCTTGTTCGTCGGATCCGCTCTCGCGCAGCAAAATGAAGCGGCTGCGTATCAGGGCGCTCCCTCTCGCGGGCGCCAGTTCCCGGTCGAGCCCCTGGCCAAGCCCGACGACGGCAACGCAGCAAGCAGCATGCAGCAAAAAGCAAAAAGCGAGGCGGCGAGTCCCAACACAACGAGCGATTGCACCTACGTCTTCGCCTCCGGGAGCGGCATTACGTATCTGCAGTTTTGCGTCACCTTGAATGGCAACATCACCCAATTTCAAAGCCCTTCGGGCGTCGAACAAATTCGCCAGGGAGAATTCGGCGAGGGCTATGGCATTTGCGACCTGAGCACGGACATCCAGTATTACGACTATGCCGATTATGGCGACAGCGGGAACTGGGACAGCCCAGTCACGATTACCAGCACCGCGACCATGGTCAAAATCGAGCGCACCACCAGCGACGGCTTGTGGACTCTCACGCAGACGATCACCTCGACACCTGGGACGAACCCGTATGCCAAAGTCCTAATGGCTCTCAAAAATAACTCGAGCGAGAGCAAGAGCGCGAACCTGGTGCGTTTTGCCGATGTGGATCCCGGAAACAGCGCCGATACGGACACCAACTACTCGGAAAACTTCGACGCAACTCTGGACAGCGTGTGGGGCTACGTTCCGAGCGGCGACGACACCAATCCTCCGTACGGTTTGATGTTCCAGAGAGTAGGTAATCCGGTGCCCGCCAGCGTGCACGTTTTCTCTGAAGGTCTGGGAGAGACCGCCGTCGCGCTCCCTTGCAATCCGCTTGGCTTTTATGGATCTCCGATAACCGACACAGACGGCACCACTCTTTATTATTGGTCATTCGATTTAACCAAACAACAATCTGTCTCCGTGACCGGCAGATATATCGCGTTTTGAAGGCCGGCGCCGGCCTGCTCGCCGCGGAGCATGCGCCGTCGCAGCGAGCCGTGCTGTAACTTCCGGCCTTTTAGGAAGGCCGATGATTTCGAGATCAAGGGAGGACGACGTGATGCTCACGCTCAACTTTAAACTGACGGTCCTATGGCTCGCATGCCTCGCAATGTTCACCGTGTTCGCAGGTTGCACTCTCGCTCAGGAAGACGAAGGATCCGCGCCGGATCCGCGATTGCACCACCTCATCGCCGATCCGCTCGCCCGCGCGAAGCTCCTTCACCGCAATGGTTCAGCCGACAAATCGCAGGAAGAATTCATGCGTGACGCCGCGAGTCCCGACGCAACGGAAACCTGCACCTATAAATTTACCTCCGGCAGCGGCCAAACCTATCTGCAGTTCTGCGTGACCGTGAACGGCAACATCGTCGAGTTTCAGAGTCCCGAGGGCATCGAGCACATTGACGAGGCGGGTTCGCCGCGCGAAGGCTACGGTGTCTGTGACGTAGATCCAGGCGTCTCGTACTACGACTACGCAAACACGGCCAGCTCGAACTGGGACGCTCCGACCACCGTTTCGCACACCGCTGCGGCGGTAAAAATCGAGCGCACCACCAAGGACGGCCTGTGGACCTTGACGCAGACCATCACCTCCTCCGCCGGAACCAATCCCTATGCCAAGATCACCATGGCGATCAAGAACAATGCCAGCAGCGGGACCAAGTTCGTCGCCGTCTTGCGCTTTGTCAACACCCTTCCGGACGATGGCACCTCCGTTGAGAACTACGATGGAGATACCGACAGCGCCTGGGGTTACAAATCGGTTGCCGGCGACTCTCCCCATGGTTTGTTCATCCAGAATGTCGGAAACCGCACTCCGGATACGATTCCATTTGACCGCGAAGGCTTCGCCATTGACGCGAATACCGGCCCGGATCCCTGCAACTACTTCACCGAATTTGTGGGATCGATATTCGACGCCACGGGCTCCCCCGTGTATTTGTATGTTTTCCAATTGAACGGAGGAAAGACCGTCACCTTCAACGAAAGATACATCGCGTTCTGAACGGCTCGCGCCTTAGGTTTAAATGTAGCGCCGCGGCCTTTAGCGCGGCATCTTTCTTCGTGCCGTGGCGGGCCGCGGCAGCCTTCGACTTACAAAAGGAGGAATCGTGAAACTTAAAATGTGGGCCTTGCCTCTACTGTGTTTCGGACTGGTCGCGTTGTTCGCCGGGTCCGCTCTTGCCCAGGAAGAGCAGGCCGCTCCGGATCAGGGTGCTGCCACTCAGCCCCTGCGTTTGCCTCTGCCGCGCCAGGCCAACTCGTTCAACAGGGGTGCATCCTCCTCCGCCCAAACGCAGCAGCAAATGAAAAGCGAGGCCGTTGGTTCCGACAATACTAGCGATTGCACCTACACTTTCACCTCCGGCAGCGGCCCCAGTTACCTTCAGTTTTGCGTCACCGTGAACGGCAACATCGCCGAATTTCAAAGTCCTGTGAATGTTGACCAAATCCGCCAGGGCGGCATCGCCGAGGGCTACGGAATATGCGACGTAGACCAGGGTGCCCAGTATTGGGACTATGCAGACGAGGGTGACAGTGGAAACTGGCAGGCGCCGACCACCGTTGCGCACACCGCGAGCATGGTCAAAATCGAGCGCACCACGATCGATGGCCTGTGGACTCTCACTCAGACGATCACTTCCGTCCCCGGGACCAACCCCTCTGCCAGAGTTCTCATGGCCCTCAAGAATAATTCGTCGATCATGAAAGAGGCCTACCTGATTCGCTTTGCCGATGTAGATCCCGGAAATCCGGCTGACACAGATACCAATTTCAACGAAGAATTCGCCGCGGGCGGGGACAGCGCATGGGGTTGGGTTTACTATTTCAACGGTTTGATGTTCCAGACTATCGGGAATCCTAATCCGGTCTCTGCGCTTAAGACCCGCTTTGGTAGCGTATTGGACACTCACAACGGACCTAAACCATGCGCTGGCGGAGGCGCCGTACTTGAAACCGACGTGGACGGTTCCATTTACTATTTTTGGGATCTCAACCTGAACGAAAAACAATCCGTCTCCGTGACCGGCCGCTACATGTCGTTCTAGGTTTCAACGTCGCGCATCGAGCCCGTTTACGCAGACGATCGTAAATAGCCCCGGGGCGACAAATCGTTGTCCCGACGCTGCTCTAAGGGCTTAAATATAGCAGCCTGCCCGCCGTGGCGGGCCTGTCCGCCGTGGCGGGCGCGGCAGCCTTCGACTTACAAAAGGAGGAATCGTGAAACTTAAAATGTGGGCCTTGCCTCTACTGTGTTTCGGACTTATCACTTCCTTCGCCGACTCCGCCCTTGCTCAGGAGGGGGAGGTAGCACCGGACCAAGCTTCTCCGGCTCGCCCGATTCCATTGCCCAGCAAACCTCCTCAAGCCCAGCCGTCCAACGGCAGCGAAACCACCGCCGGCAAAACGCAGCAGCAAATGAAGAGTGAAGCCGTCGGCTCCGACCACTCCAGCACTTGCACCTACACTTTCACTTCCGGTAGCACCGCCACTTACCTGCAGTTTTGCGTGACCGTCAACGGCAACATCGTTGAGTTTCAAAGTCCGCTGAACATAGAACAGATACGCCAGGGAGACGCCGGCGAGGGCTACGGCATCTGCGACCTGTCCACCGAGACCTCTTATTACGACTATGCGGATAACGGCGACAGCGGAAACTGGAAAGCGCCGACCACCGTTACACACACCGCGACCATGGTCAAAATCGAGCGCACCACTTCCGATGGTCTCTGGACTCTTACCCAGACCATCACTTCCATGCCTGGGATGAGCCCCGCTGCCAAGGTTCTAATGGCCCTCAAGAATAATTCTTCCTCCTCCAAATTTGCCTACTTGTTTCGCTATGCCGATGCGGATCCCGGGCAGGCCGCCGATACGGATACCAGCTACAACGAAGACTTCGACGGCACACTCGATAGCGCCTGGGGCTACCTCGGGTATGGCAACACTGACGACTACGGTTTGATGATTCAGGATGTGGGGAATCCCACTCCCACTTCCGTAGGGTACGAGCGTGCAGGCTATGCGTTGAACAGCATTCCGACCAACGCGTGTGATCCGTTTACCCTCGTTGAATCGCCGTTACTAAATGCCGATGGCCGCACCATGTATCTGTGGTCCGTTTCCCTGAAAAAGGAACAGACCGTTTCGGTCACGAGCAGGTACCTCTCGTTCTGACCGTCTCGAAATCAAAGGAGACCAGGGATGCTCAAGCGCAAGATCTTATCGCCCGCAATTCTCGCCGCGTTTACCTTGCTTTTCGCCGCGTCGGCTTCGGCTCAAAATGCTCAGCTGCAGTCCCAGGATCACTCGGCCAGGGCCGCTGGCAGGGAAGGATCCGCCGCCGGAAAATCGCAGGCTGAAAACCACGCGAGTCCTGACGCGACGCAAACCTGCTCGTACCAATTCACTTCCGGCAGCGGCCAAACCTACCTGCAGTTTTGTGTTTCCGTCAACGGCAACATTGTCCAGTTTCAAAGCCCGGCCGGCGTCGAACAGCTTGACCAGGGCGGCGCACACGAAGGCTATGGGATCTGCGACCAGACTCCAAACACCGGGTATTACGACTATGCCTACGCGGACAGCGGCAACTGGGGCGCGCCAGTCAAGCTTTCGCAGACTGCAACTTCGGTGAAAATCGAGCGCACGACCAGCGATGGCCTCTGGACTCTGACCCAGACCATCACCTCGTCCGCCGGCCCCAACCCCTATGCCAAGATTGTCATGGAGCTCAAGAACAATTCCAGCGTGAACAAAATCATTTACCTCTACCGCTACGCCGACCCCGTTCCCGACGCCGCTGCCATGGAAGACAACTTCGCTGAGAATTACGATGGGGACAACAACGGCGCATGGGGTTACGCCGCGTTAACCAGCGACACTCCCTACGGTTTGATGCTCCAGAAGCTGGGCAATCCCACTCCGGCTCCCATTACTTTGTACGAAGCCGACGCGTTTGCTTATGCCGGCGATCTCGGTCCAACAAACCCGTGCTTCATCCATGCGAGCCCTACCATACGGGATGGCCTCGGCTCCGCCATGATGCTTTATGCCATGACATTGGCCAAGGAAAAGAGCGTCACCGTCACCGACAGATACATCTCGTTCTGAACGGTTCGCGCCTTAGGTTTAAATGTAGCGCCGCGGTCTTTAGCGCGGCATCTCTCGTTGTGCCGTGGCGGGCGCGGCAGCCTTCGACTCGCGCTAGGAGGAAACGTGAAACTTAAAATGTGGGCCTTGCCTCTGCTGTGTTTCGGACTCCTCACTTTCTTTGCTGGCTCCGCTCTTGCTCAGCAGGATGAGTCGGCTGCCGATCAGGGAATTGCCACTCGCCGGATTCCGCCTCCGCCCGGCAACGCATCGGAGCCGAACGCCACGCCGCAAAAAGCAAAAAGCGACGCGGTTAGGCCCGACATCCCAATTTGCACTTACCAATTCACCTCCGGCAGCGGCCAAACGTACCTGCAGTTTTGCGTCACCGTAAACGGCAACATCATCGAGTTCCAGAGTCCCGCGGGCGTCGAACAAATTGCCCAGGGCCCTCCCTATGAAGGCTACGGCATCTGCGACACCAGCACCGAGCTCGGGTATTACGACTATGCCGCGGGCGGGGTCAGCGCGAACTGGAACGCGCCCACCACGCTTTCGCACACGGCAACCATGGTCAAAATCGAGCGCAGCACCAGCGATGGTCTCTGGACTCTCACCCAAACCATCACTTCGTCCGCCGGACCCAACCCCTACGCCAAGATCGTCATGGCGCTCAAGAATAATTCGGGCGTGGCCAAGAATGCGTTCTTGTACCGATACGCCCTCGCACTTCCCGACGACGCTGGTTCCGTGGGTGTTTACAAGGAGAACTACGATGGCACGGGCGATAGCGCGTGGGGTTACGAGGCATTAACCAGCGACACTCCCTATGGTTTGATGCTCCAGAATATGGGGAATCCGACTCCGGCCACCGCGTTGATATTCGAGCGCTTTGGGGCTGCCTACGGCGCTTCTGACGGACCATCGAACGCCTGCGTCGTCCACCCCAGCTCAGCGATTTACGACAACGTCGGCTCAATCATCTATTTTTATGCCGTCCAAGTGAACAAGGGCCAGACGTTCACCGTCACCGACAGATACATCTCGTTCTAGCGCGTCGGTGCAGCGCCGCTCGCCGAAGGCGCGTCTGCGTTTCTCGTTTCAGGTTTAAGCGTAGCGTCGCGCTCGTCCGCCTGCCCGCCGCGCCGGGCCTGCCGGCCGTGGCGGGGGCGGCATCTTGGCATCCGTCCGGCTACAAAACCGATTCGGGCTCGGCCCGTTCGGCAGAGCCAGCCCGCTGATGGTGTGCACATTATTGGTGCATATATGCAAGGAATTGCCGCCCTTCGCAACACTTCTGCATACGCATTTGCCGCCTTTGATCCAGCTCGGACTCGCGCGGGGGCCTGGCGCGGTCAGGCTTCGCGCGGCCCTCTCGAAATCCGCCGAAAATTGCGCGACCGCGACGTGAATTTTGCCCGCAACCCTTTACTTCTCCCGTACTTATCCGTACAGCTAGAGTTCAGATACAAGTCGGACGCCGTACATTGACCCCTGTTCCTGTCTAAGGCAGACTCCCGCACCAGCGACTCACAGGATTTTGCATTGCGGCATTGCGCCCGCAACCCTCGTGCGATCCCTCGGGTCTTTCGCGAACGCCGGCGGCAACGAAGACCCGGCGTCACCTAAAAGCAAAAAGGAGAAAGACGTGAAATCGAAAACCAGGAACCTCGCGCTCGCTTGTCTCGCGGCGTTGGGGTTGTTGTTCGCGGTATCCACACCGGCTCAGAGACCTGAAACTCTCTTCCAGGCGCATCCGGAAAAGGCCGCCATCGGCAACGCCTCCCGCGGCGCGAGGCAGCAAATGCCGCACAGCGATGCCTCCAGTCCCGACGCCACCACCGGTTGCACCTACCAATTCACTTCCGGCAGCGGCGCCACTTACCTGCAGTTCTGCGTCAGCGTAAACGGCAATATCGTCGAATTTGAAAGCCCGGAGGGCGTCGAGCAGATCAACCAGGGCGGCATTGCCGAGGGCTACGGCTTCTGCGACGCGGTTCCGGAAAACGGCTATTTCGATTACGCCTATATCGACAGCGGGAACTGGAACGCACCGGTCAAGCTTTCGCAGACGGCAACCGCCGTCAAGATCGAACGCACCACCAGCGACGGAGTCTTCACTCTGACCCAGACGATCACCTCGGTCGCAGGCACCAACCCTTACGCCAAGATTCTGATGACGCTAAAGAATAATTCCGCGGTAACCAAGGGCATCGCCATCTACCGCTACGCCGATTCCGATCCCGGAAACGCCGCGCAGGCTGACACCGACTTCGTGGAAAACGGCGACGGCACGAACCAGAGCGGATTTTCCTACGTTCCGTACAGCAACGCCGTCTCTCCGGAGCACGGCCTGATGCTCCAGAAAGTCGGGCCTCCCACTCCGGCTTCCGCTTCCTTCCCCCCGCAGGAAGGCTTCGCGCAGGACACCGCTGTCTGGCCAGGGGCTTGCGATTCTTTCGAGTTTCAAACCTCGCCGGTCACCGGCGTGGACGACTCCATCATGTACGAGTGGACCTTCAACATAAACAAGAACCAGACGGTCTCCATGACCAGCCGGTACATCACGTTTTGAACTTTAGTCTCATGCCGGCTTGCACTTCGGTGCGGCCGAAGGCCCCGTTCCGGCTCTCGACGCAAATCAGAGGGCGCGACGGGTTGGCGTAAGCAAAAATAAAAAGGAGAAAGACGTGAAACTCAATTCCAGAAAACTTTCGTTAGGATGTCTCGCGGCATTCGCGCTGTTGTTTGCCGTATCCACACCCGCCCAAAGATTGCAGGGCCCCACGAAGAATGGCGGGGCCAGGGCGGCCAACCCCAATGCCACAGGGGCCGCTAAAGCCAAGGTAAAAAGCGACGCGGTGCATGGGGACGCAACCGAAACTTGCACCTACACTTTCACTTCCGGCAGCGGCGAGACTTACTTGAAGTTTTGCGTAACCGTCAACGGCAACATCGTCGAGTTCCAGGCTCCTGCCGGCATCGAGCAAATTGATCAGGCCGGCTCGTACGAAGGCTACGGCATCTGTGACGGAAGCACCAGCATCGGCTATTACGATTACGCCTACGCCGACAGCGGGAACTGGAACGCGCCGACAACAGTTTCGCACACCGCAACGCCGGTAAAAATCGCGCGGACCACCAGCGACGGCGCGTGGACTCTGACCCAGACGATCACCTCCATGCCGGGACCCAACCCGTATGCCAAGATCGCCATGGCGCTCAAGAACAATTCCGGCGAAACCAAGAGCGCCTCTCTCATGCGCTATGCCAAGTCGTTGCCGGTGATGCCGCTACCGTGGACAATTACGCCGAAAACTACGATGGATAGAACGATAGCGCATGGGGCTACACTTCGTTTGACACCAGCGCCTCTGGCCCTACGGGTTCATGCTCCAGAACGTGGGGAATTCCACACCGCCTACCGCCGAGTATTCTCGCGAAGGGTTTGCCATCACCGGTTTTGACGGCCCCACGCCGTGCTCACCTTCGAATTACGTAGCAACGATCTACAACGAGAACGGCTCCGTGGTGTATTGGTACGGTTTGGATTTCAACAAAGAACAGACCGTAACGGTCACCAGCAGGTACATTCGTTCTAACTCTCAACATCGCGCGGCGAAATCGTTGCGCGGGCCATATACGGATCGGACGCCCACAGCGCCGGGGCAAGTAATTCGCCCCGGCGTTGTTCCATGCTGCCTCGAAGGTTAAAGGTCTAAATGTATCGCAGCGGTCGGCAGCCTTCCCGCCGTGGCGGGCTCGGCATCTTTCTTAGGTTCGCGCCGCACGTCGAATCATCCGCGAATCGCGGTGCCCACCTTTCGTTCTAAGGATGGGAAATTGAAAACAACGTGTGCTAGGCCTAACCATCGTCGCTCTGTTGGATGCCTCGTGCCTGTCCTGGGGCTCAGCTTAAGGGAGCGCAGCTATTTATCGGTCCTCCGTCTGGCGTCACCTTGGTCGCCCGGGATGTGGACTCAATTACCATTCTTCGCAATTCCGTTGCATACACGCCGACTCGCGGCCTCCGTCTCCGAGGCGCCTTTTGGCTCCGACAATCACACTCCGATCGCCCGGGGCGTCAGCCCACGCTCGACCCGGTGTAATCCAAGTCCAATTTGCCGCGACGCGATCAATCGCATGCGTAACCCTCCATCTTTCAGGCATATATCTGGTCAGCCAGAAGTCAGCAAGAATTCGGTCGCTGTCCATTGCTCCTGCCACGACTCTGCGGCAGACTCCGCCCATGCGACCTTCCAGGTTCGCGCAAGATGCAACTCGAGTGCAGCCGCCAGCGCAATTCCGCGTCACGCTCCCCAAGGGTTGCGCTATTCGAAACAAAAAGGAGAAAAAACATGAAAGTATTTACCCGGGCCCTTCCCCTCGTGTCTCTCGCGGCATTTGCCTTGTTGTCGCTGTATCCACTCTGGCTCAGCGGAAAGTTCAAACGTTCCTACGCAGGCGCACTAACGCCAAAGCGGGCGGAGCCCGACGCCAGCAGCCCTCGATGCGCGGCACAAAAAAAGACCGCAACTCTCAGTCCCGACGCCACCGAGACTTGCACCTACAAATTCACCTCCGGCACCGGCATCACCTACCTGCAGTTTTGCGTGTCCGTAAACGGCAACATCGTGGAGTTTCAAAACCCCTCGGGCGTCGAACAATTCAGCCCCAACGGCAGCGCTCCCTATGAAGGCTACGGCATCTGTGACATAACCAACAGCGACACACAGTATTATGACTATGCCTATACCGATAGCGGAAACTGGAACGCGTCAACCAAGGTCACGTCCACTGCAACTTCCGTCAAGATTGAGCGGACCACCAGCGACGGAGCTTGGACTCTGACCCAGACGATCACTTCAGCGCGGGCACCAACCCCTACGCCAAGATTGCCATGGCTCTCAAGAACAATTCGGCTATCGCCAAAGACGCCGTACTCGTGCGCTTTGGCAACGCCGTTCCCTATAGCGGTTCCCCATACGAGGAGAACTACGACGGATCCTAGGACGCCGCATGGGGTAACCTCCCGATTGCCAACTATCCTGGTTCCTATGGTTTGGTCCTTCAGAGGCAACGCGACTCCGCCTACTGCATGGTAAATTCGGAAGTTGCCACTATTGACGGCCCTGATCCTTGCGACGCACGGGCGCGACTTATGAAGGAACGATCACCGACGGACCCGGCTCGCTAATCGCTTACTACTATTTGATCGTTGAAGAAAGAACAGACCGCCACCGTAACCGACCGTTACATCTCGTTCTAACTTCGCCCCGCGCGTAATCCGTTACGCGGGCCGCAGCCCATCGGCCGTAGCGCCGGGACGAATCATTCGTCCCGGCGCTGCACGCTCGCGCCATCTTTGCCCCTCATAGGGTTCTGGGTGCCCCACCCTTCGTTTTTAAGGGTGGGGACTTGAACACAACGTCAACGAGCACGACAATCGTCGCGCAGAAAGCGATTGTCATCCCGGCTCAGCCAGATCCCATCGCCGCATACCCCAACATCGTCATCCCGAGCGCAGCGTGGGACCTCTCTTCGTCTGGCATCAGCTTGCTGCCTCCGGTGAGCACTTTCTTACCGTTCTTCGCAATTCCGCTGCATACACGTCGGCAGGTGGCCTCACTCCCGTGCGCCTTTTTCGCTCCGGCAATCACGCTTTGATCGCCCCCGACGGCAGCTCATGAGCGGGCCCGGGAATCCAGGCCATGTTCACCGGGCCCGCCTCCCAATCTAGGTGTAACCCTTTGTCCGTTAGATGTTTACCTGCTCAGCCAAAAGTCAGCGAGAATCCCGACTCCGTACATTGATCCCGCCGCGACCCTCCGGCAGACTCGGCCCATGCGCGTTTCCAGGTTTGCGCAATATGGCAATTCGAGTGCATCCTCCGGGGCAATCCCGCTGCCGTGCTCCGGGGCCGGTCCGTCCTGCCATTTCGGACTGGCGCTACTCGTTCAAACACAAAAAGGAGAACCACATGAAAGCAAGGATTTGGGCCTTCGCACTAGCAGGTGTCGTAGCATTTGGCTTGTCGGCAGGATCCGCTCTGGCACAGCGGGATGCCTCAAAACCGGCCCCTCGGATCGGGCACTACGATCCCGACCAGCCGGCGACGGTGCCCGTGCCAGCCGCCGATAGGTCGCAGCTTAAGACAAGAAGCAACGCCAGCCCCGACGCCACGGACACTTGCACCTACACTTTCACCGCCGGAACCGGCAGGAATACCTGCAGTTCTGTGTGACCGTGAATGGCAACATCGCCGAGTTTCAAAGCCCTTCGGGCACCGAACAACTCATCCCCGAGGGCTCCCCCGCCTTTGAAGGCTACGGCATCTGCGACGTAACCAACGCCGCCACAGAGTATTGGGACTAGGCAGGAGACGGGGACAGCGGGAACTGGAACGCGCCGACCACGGTCACGCACACCGCCACGATGGTGAAAATCGAGCGGACCACCAGCGACGGAGCATGGACTCTGACCCAAACGATCTCCATCGTCGGAGGCGCGAATCCCTATGCCAAGATGATCATGGCCCTCAAGAACAACTCTGGCGAGACCAAAGACGCCTACCTGATCCGATATGGAAACTTCGTTCCCCCTTCCGGTTCCCCTTATGAAGAGAACTACGGTGGAACGTTTGATGCCGCCGTGGCTTACACTGAGGATTCTCAGAGCGGTGTAATTCTCCAGGATGTGGGGCCTCCGACTCCGACTTCTGTGGGGCTATTATTTCGTAGCTCTTGAAATTCCCCAACTTGGTGGCCCGGCCCCTTGCGATCCCTTCGCGACCTGGGAAGGAACGCTCAACAACAGCGTGGGCTCATTGATGGATTTCTATGAAGTAACTACGCTAAAGAAAAACCAGATCTTCACCGTCACCGAGAGGTACATGCCGTTCTAACGTCGCACCCGCGCTGCCACACCGCAGCGCGGTCGGCCGCGCCGGGACGAATTTTTCGTCCCGGCGCTTTGGTCTTCGTAGCGGCCGCCTTTAGGCGGGCGGGTTGGCTTCAGGTGTAAATGGAATCGCGCCACATCCGCAGCGTGAGGTTGGACCTCGGCTATAAATCACCGCGTGGGGTGCCCCACCCTTCGTTGCTAAGGGTGGGGCTTCTCGCTCCGATTTTCATTCAATGATTTCTCTGTGCCTCTGTGTCTCCGTGGCGAAAAAACTTCACGCATCTCGCGCGCGCATCCAAATTGGCGCGCCTGCCCCAACTTCGCGCGCAAAAATCGGATGGCATCGCCGCGCGGAACGGCGTTAATCTTTTTGCATGAACGCGCAAGCGCATCCGCAACAGCAACCGCACGTCCTCGACAATCCCGTGTGGACCGCGCTCACCACGCGCCAATCCTATCTCGCCGAAATTTCCGCGCTCGCCCGCAGATTCCCCGCGGCGATTGGCCCGGGATCGCGGCGTTCGAAGCGCCCACGCGCGCCGCCTACGCATCGCTCGCTGAACTTTTCGCCGCCGGCGAAATCGCAGCCGTCTGCCTGGAAGCGCCGCCGGCGATCATCTCGCGCCGCACTGGCAGCTCGTCGAATGCGCGCCCATGCTGCAAATGATCTGGACGCCCACGAGCTTCCCGCCGCCCGCCCGCGATTTCGTCGCGCTCACCGCCGCGGACGCCCCCGAAATGCTCGCGCTCGCCACGCTCACCAAGCCCGGCCCTTTCGCCCTGCGTACGCACGAGCTCGGCGACTTCATCGGCATCCGCAGCAGCGAAGGCCGACCTCGCGGCCATGGCCGGCGAACGCATGCGCGCTCCCGGCTTCACCGAAGTCAGCGCCGTCTGCACCCATCCCGACCACCTCGGCCACGGCTACGCCACCAGTCTCATGGTTGAAATCATGCTGCGAATCATCACACGCGGCGAAACGCCCTACCTGCACGTCCGCTCCCGCAAACCAGCGCGCCATCGATCTGTATCACCGCCTGGGCTACATCGACCGCCACCTCTTCCAACTGACCATCCTCCGAAAGATGTAAAGGTGTAAATGTAGCAGCCTGCCCGCCGTGGCGGGCCGCGGTCTTTTTACCCTGAGCCTCGAAGGGCAGCGCCGGCATCTTTCTTTCGCCCCGGTCCCTCCGTGCTCCGTGTCTCCGTGGCCAAATAAATCACAAAATCAACTGCCCAAGG